>NZ_JAUTAT010000001.1:0-2952848 GCF_030818715.1 Microbacterium sp. SORGH_AS_0505
GTCGACGAGGATTCCGCACGCGTCGCCGCCGAGGTGCAGGTCAACGTCGCGGCGCTCACGCTGCTGACGCGCGAGCTGCTCCCCGACCTGATCGCCGCCCGCGGGGTACTGGTCAACGTGTCGAGCAACGCCGGACACCAGCCGCTGCCGGGACTGGCGGTGTACGCCGCGACGAAGGCCTACGTCACCTCGCTCACCGAGGCCATCTGGCAGGAGACCCGCGGCTCGGGCTTGCGGGTCCTCGCCCTGTGCCCCGGCCCCACCGAGACGGAGTTCTTCGCCGCGGCGGGCTCCGAGACCTTCAAGGTCGGCGCGACGAAGACCGTCGACGACGTGCTCGACGAGGCCTTCGACGCGCTGGACTCGTCCCGCCCCTCCCCCGTCCGCACGGTCGGCGCCGCCAACCGCGTGCAGGGCTGGGTGGCGCGCGTGTCGCCCCGGCGACTCCGCCTGCACGTCGCCGCCCGCGCCGTGGGGGACTCCTGATGCGCCGGATGCCGCCCGAAGAGCGACGGGACGAGCTGATCGCCGCCGCGATCCGGGTCATCGCCCGGCGTGGCGTGGCCGCCGCGACCACGCGCGCGATCACCGCCGAAGCCGGCATGCCCCTCGGCGCCTTCACGTACATCTTCGGCACGCAGGACGAGCTGATGACGGCCGTCATCGACACGGTGATCGCGCAGGAGCGCTTCGCCGCCGAATCGCGGGCGATCGATCCGACCTCGTTGACGGCGGCCATCCGATCGGGCCTCGAGGGTTACATCGACATGCTCGAGCAGGACCCCGCCGACGAGATCGCCCTGCTCGAACTCGCCCTCGTCGCCCGCCGGCGCGACCCGCAGGGGCAGATGCGCGCGCAGTGGCGGACCTACTACGACGCCGCCGAGCAGATGCTCGCCTACGCCGCCGAGATCACCGGCAACCGGTGGACCGCTCCCCTGTCCGACCTCGCACGTCACCTCGTCGTCATCGCCGACGGAATCACGACGACGTGGCTCGCAGACGGGGATTCGGATGCCGCGCGTCGCACGGCGTCGTTCGCCGCCGCAGCGCTGGCCGCGGCATCCGCCCCACTCGAGGCACCGACCGAAGGGAGCCCCCATGCTGACGGAGATCGATGAGCGCGTTCTCGCGGCGGTGAACCTGCACGCCGTCCTCGGCGCGCTGCCGAAGCTGTCGGAGGTCGCGCCCGACGCAACGCGACTGCTCGCGGGACTGACGCAGCCCGTGCGGCTCACCGCGCGGGTGATCGGCGGCGAGTCGATGAGCCTCGTGTTCGCGCGCGACGGCATCCGTCCCGCCGAGGGCGAGCACGGCGGAACGACCCGAGCGACGCTCGTGTTCCGCTCCCCCGCGCACCTGAACGCCGTCCTCGACGGCACGGGGTCGCCCCTTCCGATCGCGGGACCGGCAGGCATCCGGTTCCTGACGCAGGTGTTCACCCCGGTCAGCGACCTGCTCGGCCGGTACCTGCGCCCGAGCGACGAAGACCTCGCCGATCCGGCCTTCACCGACGCGCACCGCGTCCTGCTCCTCGAGGTCGCGGTGGGGGCGATCGCGATCGTCGCGAACCGCGACCGGTCGGGCCGTTTCAGCGCCGCGCAGATGTCCGACGGCGACCTCGACATCGCCGTCGGCGACGCGCTCCGCCACCGACTGCGCGTACGCGAGCACCGGCTCTCGCGCGTTCCGGTGACGGATGCCTCGCCCCGAGCCGTCTTCCGGTTCGCCGACCTGCAGACCGCCGGCGACGTCCTCGCGGGCCGGGAGAGTGCGCTGGCGTGCGTCGGCGACGGGCGCATCGCCATCCGCGGCTACATCCCGCTCGTCGACAACACGAGCCGCATCCTCGACCGCGTCGGCCACTACCTCGGAAAGTGAGCTCCTCCGTGTACACCTTCGACAAGAGCCTCGGTGCGTTCCGCCGCGCTCAACAGGTGATCCCCGGTGGCATCCCGGGTCACCTCGGCCCCACCGAGGGCCTGCACCTGCCGAACGAGGGGTTCCCGAAATTCGCGACCCGAGCCGAGGGCACCCGCTTCTGGGACCTCGACGGCAACGAGTTCATCGACTGGATGTGCGCCTACGGGCCCAACGTCCTCGGCTACAACGACCCCGACGTCGTCGCCGCCGCTCAGGCGCAGGCGAAGAAGGAGGACGTCGTCTCGCTGCCCTCCACCGTCATGATCGACTTCGCCGAACTGTTGGTCGACCAGGTCGCCAGCGCCGACTGGGCGATGTTCGCTAAGAACGGCGGCGACACGACGACGCTCGCGATCATGACCGCCCGCGCGGCGACGCTGCGCAAGAAGGTGATCTTCGTGAAGGGCTTCTATCACGGGGTCGCGCCGTGGACGCAGAAGCTCGACTACCCCGGTGTCCTCGAGGAGGACGTCGCGAACAACCTCTACGTCCCGTGGAACGATCTCGACGCCCTCCGGACCCTGCTGTCCGAGAACCGCGGACAGGTCGCCGCCCTCATCTCGACGCCGTACATGCACGGCAACTTCGTGGACAACCAGCTGCCCGCCGACGGGTACTGGCAGGCGGTGCGGAAGCTCTGCGACGAGCACGGCGTCGTGCTGATCATCGACGACGTGCGCGCGGGCTTCCGCCTCGACCTCGCCGGCAGCGACCACTACTTCGGCTTCGAGGCCGACCTCATCTGCTTCTGCAAAGCCCTCGCGAACGGGTACAACGTGTCGGCGCTCCTCGGCAAGGACTCGCTGAAGGAAGCGGTGAGCTCGATCACCTACACGGGCAGCTACTGGATGAGCGCCGTCCCCTTCGCGGCCGGGATCGCGACGCAGCGGAAGCTCCGCGAGCTCGACGCCCCCGCGTTGTTCGACCGGCTGGGACGGCGACTGACCGACGGGCTCACCGAGGTCGCATCGGACGCGGGCTACACCCTCGTCGCCTCGGGCGCCCCCGCGCTCTTCTACCTGCGCGTGGCGGATCCGGCGGACTCGCTCATGCTGCACCAGGACTGGATCGCCGAGTGCGTGCGCCGCGGCGCGTACCTCACGTCCCACCACAACCATTTCCTGAACGCCGCGGTCACCGAAGCGGACGTCGACCGGACGGTCGAGATCGCGGCGGACGCCTTCGCCGCCCTCCGGACGCGCCACCCCGCGGTGGTGTGACGTGACCGGCACGACGGCATCACCCGCAACGACCACACGCACCGTCGTCGCCACCGGGGCCGTCTACGGGCTGCAGGGGCTCGGATACGCCGTCATCGTGACGGCGCTTCCCGCTTTCCAGGAGCGGACCGGGCTCGATTCGACGGGGATCGCCGCGATCCTGCTGGGCGTCTGCGTGACGGCAGCGCTCGGCTCGCTCGCCGCCGACGCGATCGCCCGGCGGGCGAGCAGCCGGCACGGCGTCATCACGGGCTTGTCGCTGCAGGCGCTGGGACTGGTCGCGACGGCTTTCTCGCCGGGGACCGCGATGCTCGCGGCATCCGTCCTCGTCTACGGCCTCGGGCTGGGTCTCATCGACGCGTCGTCGAACATGCAGGGCGTGCTCGCTCAGCGCGGCCGCGCGACGCCGCTCCTCGGGCGCCTCTTCGCGACCCTGACCGCCGGCTCGATCATCGGCGCGCTCGGGATGGCGGGGATCATCGCATCCGGCGCTCCCGCGTTCGCCGCCCTCGTGGCTGCCGCGATCCTGCAGGTCGCCTTCGTCCTCTCCGGCGCGCGCCTGCTCAGCCGGGAACGTGCGGCCCGCCCCTCGACGGACGGCGTACCGAGGGGCCCGCGCCTCGATGGACGCGCCATCACGGTCGTCGGGCTCGTCATTCTGGCCGCCTACACGGTCGACTCGGCGGTGAGCTCATGGGGGTCGATCCACCTCGAGGCGATCGGTGCCGCTGCGGCGCTCGCACCCGTCGGGCTCGCGGCGTACCAGGGCGGCGTGCTCATCGCGAGGATGGTGACGGATGCCGTCGTCCGCCGCCTCGGCAGGGCGCGACTGCTCGCGATCGGCCTCATCCTCGGGGTCGCCGGAGCCCTCGTCGTGGCGGCGGTCCCGGTGCCGGTCGTCACCATCATCGCCTTCGCCGTGAGCGGTCTCGCCGTCGGAGCTCTCGTCCCCATCGCGTTCGGCCTCGCCGGGTCCATCGATCCCGCGCGCAGCGACGAGGTGATCGCGCGGGTCAACCTCTTCAACTACGCGGGCGCCGTCCTCGGGGCCGTCGGGGTCGGGGTGCTCACCGACGTCACGGGCTCGGGGCTGGCCTTCCTCCTGCCTGCGCTGCTGCTGGTCGCCGCCGTCCCGGCGTGGCGGCGGACCGCCGGCTGACACGCTCAGGCGACGGGTTCTCTGGCGCCGCGGTCTTCAAGCGCCGAGGTCTTCGAGCGCCGACGTCTTCAGGCGCCCAGCTCTTCACACACGCAGCGAGGCACGCAGCGCGCGCTCGAGCTCGGTGAGCAGGACGGCCCGCTCCGGTTCGGGCGCGGCGAAGGCGTCGTGCAGCACGGCGTCAGCCGACGCGAACGCGACCCGAGCGACGGCGGCGCCCCGCTCGTCGTCGACGCCGTCGAGCACTCCCGCTTCGCGGAGCAGCGTGTGGACGCGATCGGCCATCGCCCGCTTGTGACGGCGACGTGCGGCATCCGCGTCAGCCGAGATCGCAACCGTGCCGAGCGACCGCGCGGACTGCTCATCCTGATAGACGGCGGCGACAGCGCGCAGGACGCTTCCGACAGGGTCCTCGCTGCGCGGGTCGGCGCGCAGTCGCTCGATCGCGTCGTCGAGCAGGCGCTCGAGGCGGTCGTGATACCGCGAGACGATAGCGGCGAGGATCGCCTCGCGGTCGGGCAAGTACTGGTACAACGCCCCCACGCTCACCCCCGCCGCAGCGGCGACGCGCGGCAGCGTGATGACGTCGACTCCCTCACGGACGACGAGATCCTCGGCGGCCGCGATCGCCTGCACGACCTTCTGCCTCGAGCGCTGCTGCGTCGGGGTCCGGCGCAGGCCGAGGTCCGTCCAGTCCTGAGAGGTGTCGTCCGTCGTGTGCATGGAATCAAACTTGACTTTGGTTAGGGGCGGCGGCAACGTTAGCAGCATGACGACGACGTCGCACCATCACGATCTCCGCGCGTCCGTGGCCGAGGCATCCCGCACCCTGGCCGGCCACGGTCTGCTCATCGGCACCGCCGGCAACGTCAGTGCTCGCGCGGGCGACGTGGTGGCCGTCACGGCGACCGGCGTCGTCCTCGGCGAGGCGACCGCCGACGATGTGATCGTCGTCGATCTGGGCGGCGCCGTGGTCGAGGGCGCACTCGCCCCGACGTCCGAGCTCGCCCTGCACCTCGGGGTCCTGCGCTCCGCGCCGGCCGAGAAGGTGTCGGCAGTCGTCCACACGCATGCACCGAGCGCAACGGCGCTCTCCCTCGTCCTCGACGAGCTGCCCGTCGTGCACTACCAGCAGCTCGTCCTGGGCGGGTCGCTGCGCGTCGCCCCGTTCCACGCGTTCGGGACGCCCGACCTCGCCGCCGCCGTCGGCACGGCCCTCGACGGCCGTCTCGCCGCACTCATGGCCAACCACGGCGCGGTCGCCCTCGGCGCCGACCTGAGGACCGCCGTCGAGAACGCCCTCCTCGTCGAGTGGCTCGCGGAGCTCTACCTGCGTGCCGCAACCGTCGGCACGCCTCGGGCGCTCGACGCCGCCCAGCAGCAGGAGGTCGTCGCCCACGCGATGCGTCTCGGGTACGGCACCACGAAACCGGTGTCGGTGTGACCGCCGTCGGCGGACTCGTCGCCCACGGGCGGTCGGCAGACGTCCACTCCCTGACGACATCGACGGTCGCGAAGGTCTTCCACGACGACTGGCCCAATGAGGCGATCGACCGCGAAGTCGAGGACGCCACCGCCGCGTTCGACCTCGGCCTCACCCCGATCCGCTGTCACGGGAGGACGGATGCCGACGGCCGCCGCGCCGTCGTCTTCGACCGCATCGACGGGGTCGCCCTGACGACGGTCGCCGAGAAGAACCCGCTGCGCATGGGGCGCGTCGCCCGCACGCTCGCGCAGGAGCATGCGCGCGTTCATCGGGTCGCGAGCGACCGCTTCCCCGACGTCCGCGATGTCGCCGCCGACCTGGTCGGCACGGCCCCGTTCGCAGGCTTCACCGCTCGCGAGCGGGCGGCGTTGCTCGACCATCTGGCGTCCCTTCCTGGCGGCGACAGCGTGTTGCACCTCGACTTCCACCCGATGAACGTGTTCCGACACGGCGGCGGCATCGCGACGATCGACTGGCAGTCGACGGCATCCGGCGATCCCGCAGCGGACGTCGCGATGACGCGACTGCTCTTCACCGAGGCCGAACTCTTCCCGGGCGCGACGAAGGCGCAACTGCTCGTCTACGGAGCCGCGCGCGGCGCGATGGGACGCATGTATCTGACCGAGTATCTGCGGGCGACGGGTATGACGACGGCGAGCCTCGACCGCTGGGCGACCGCGGCGCGCGTGCTGCGCCTGGGAATGCTCGACATCCCGAGCGAGCGCGAGCGCCTGGTGCGCGGCATCCGGTCGGAGCTCACCCGATGACCACGACTGTCCACCGCTCCCTTCCCGCCGACGGTGAGGTCGTCGACGTCCTCGTCGTCGGGGGCGGCATCACGGGGGCGGCGATCGCGTACGAGGCGGCGAGCCGTGGCCTGTCGGTCGCGCTCGTCGAGAAGGACGACTTCGGTGCGGCGACCTCGGCCGCGACGGGCAAGCTCATCCACGGCGGGCTCCGCTACCTGAAAAACCTCGAAGTGGGTCTCGTCCGCGAGTCGCTCGCGGAGCGGCGGACCCTGTCGCGCATCGCTCCGGGGCTCGTCTCCCCCATCGCCATGGTGCTCCCCGACCCCGGGATCGTCGAGCACGTCGGCCTCACGGCGTACGACGTGCTGTCGTTCGACCGCAACCGCGTGCCCGCGAGCCACCGCATCCCGCGTCATCGGAGCCTCAGTCGCGAGGAACTGCGGCTGCGAGGGCTGGGCCACCTCGAGCACGGAATCCTCTTCCACGACGCGATGATGCTCTCGCCCGAGCGGTTGACGTTCGCGTTCGTGCGGTCCGCCGTCGCGCACGGCGCGAGGGTGGCGAACTACGTGCGGGCCGACGGGCTGATCTCCGCGGCCGGACGCGTCCGCGGAGCGCGGGTGACGGACCTCGTGACCGGCAGCGAGCACGAGGTTCGTTCGCGCGTCACGGTGAACGCGAGCGGCCCGTGGGCGTACGACGTGCTCGCGGCCGAGGGCGTGTTGCAGCGCGCCGCCGGCCCGCGCCCCGAGGTGCGCTCGGAAGGCATCTACCTCATCACCAGGCCGATCACCGAGACGATGGTGCTCACCGTGTCGTCGGGCGGCCACTTCAGCTTCGCGCCGTGGCGCGGGCGGACGCTCATCGGTCCGACCGAGACGCCCTACACCGGAGACGTCTCGGATTGGCGGCTGACGCGGGAGTCGATCGAGCGTTTCCTCGCCGAGATCAACGCCGCCGGTCGCCTGCCCGTGGAGCTCTCGACGGCAGACGTCGTCGCCGCGTACGGGGGATTGCGCCCTCTGACGGAGACGAGCGGGACCGACACTTATCGCGCCTCGCGCGCGTCGGAACTCGTCGACCACGCGAAGGACGGCGTCCCCGGCATCGTGACCGCGACCGGAGGCAAGTACACGACGGCGCGGGCGTTCGCCGAGAAGGTCGTCCCCGCTCTCGCACGCTCGATCGGCCGCGTCGCCGCGCCGAGCCGCACAGCCGACGTCCCACTCGACGGCACGGACCTGGCCGACACGGGGACGACCGACCTGATCGCCCGGCTGTACGGATCGGATGCCGGTGCCCTCCGGGCCGTGGCATCCGAGTCCGACGTCCTCTCGCGCCCGGCGACGGACGACGGGGAACTGCTCGCCGGTGTCGCGTTCGCGGCCCGCCACGAGGCGGCCGTGCACCTCGCCGACATCCTGCTGAACCGCACCGGCATCGGACGCCGCGGTGACCCCGGCGACGACGTCCTGTCGGCGGCGGCGGACATCGCGGGCACAGAGCTCGACTGGTCTCCCGAACGTCGTGCGACCGAGCTCGACGCGGCGCGCGCGGCCGTCGCACTCCCCCGCTGAGAAGCACGAGGCCCGCTACGGTGAAGCGATGACTGGGGGATTCGTTCGACGCATGGCGTTCAGCGGCGCGATCGGCGCGGCAGCGGGAATCGGCCTCGCCGCGACGGCGGTCGCCAGTCTCAACGCTGGGGTCGAGACGCCGTGGGGACTGATGATCTACGGCGGCCCGATCGGAGCCGGCATCGGCGCGGTGGCCGGAGTCGTGGTCTGGCTGCTGACGCGCGAAGCGCACGCGCTCGCCCGGCGATGGGGAGCTCGGACTGTCTGGACCGCCGCGGCCGCGGTCGTGGCCGCCGCAGGGTGCGCGATGCTCGGCTACATCACGTTGGAGGCGGGCGTCCCGGCCGTCGCTGCAGCCGGCGCGGTCACCCTGGGAGTGTTGGCCGCGGCGGGTTCCCTGACGGAGTCGCTCGTGAGGACCAGATCACTCCCCCGCTGACAGCGAAAGACCCCCGCGAGCGGGGGTCTTTCCGGTGGTGGACCTGAGGGGATTCGAACCCCTGACCTCTTCATTGCGAACGAAGCGCGCTACCAACTGCGCCACAGGCCCGGAAGCCTCAACATTACCACGACCGATCGGGCCGCTCGAACGCGAGGCGGGCTCCTACTGCCCCGATGCGCGGCGTGCGAGGAGGTCTCGCACGTGCGCCTCGATGCGCTCATCGTCGGCCGGTCCCGCGAAAGCGACCTCGGCCGCACGAGTGCGGCGGGCGGTGTCGATCGACGGCGGTGCGGCCTGCGCGACCCGCTCGCGGAGAGCCTCCTCGACGGCCGCCTGGCGGAGCGCATCACGGGCATCGGAGGCGTCGAGCACCGCCGCGGCGCGCGACCCCGCAGAGGCCGTGAGCGGACGCGGGAGGGTACGAGGCGTCCATTCGGCGCGGTCGGATTCGAGCGCCACGTCCTGCAGCGCGCGCGCCTCGCGGACGATCTCGACCGCGACGGAACGGGATGCCGCGCGTCGGGCAATCGTGTTCATCCGGCCGAGCACGAGCAGGCTCGAGACGGCTACGACACCGCCGACGGCGAGCAGGCTCCAGCCTGCGCCCACGGCGCCGAGGTAGCCGCCGAAACCGGCGACACCAAGGGCCACGACACCGAGGATCGAGGCGGTGAGGCGCACGCGGCGGCGCGCCCGCGCGCGGCGTACGGCGGGGGTGGCTCGAGCTGCGGCGGCTTCGGCGATCGCCCGCTCTCGGGCGAGGGCGGCATCCGCTCGCGCCTTCTCGCGCTGAGCAGCGGCGTCGGCGGCAGTCTGACGCCGCTCGGCCCTGGCGAGTTCGCGGTCGACGGCGGCTTGCACCTTCGCGGCGGCGAGTTCGGCGCGCGCAGCTTCGAGGCCGACGCTCTCCTTCTCGGCCTGCACGCGACGCGCGAGCTTCTGCTGGGCGAGGGCGGTGCGGGCGTTCAGTTCGAGGCGAACCTCACCGGGAGTCTCGCTCGTCTCGGCGAGTACGCGCAGCGCCTGGTTCAGGCGCACGGCGTTCCGCTCAGCGGCCTGATACTGATGCCGGCTGTGCCACGACGGCAGGAGGTACACCAGCCACAAGAGGACGGCGACGAGCATGATCACCCCGCCACCCATCACCTGCTCACCCATGTCGCTCACCGTATGTTCCCGGAGCGGTGAGAACCGGCATCCGGTGGGCGTGTCTGAACTTCTGGTTGAGGGTTAACGGTCGGCGGGAGGGATGGATGCCGCATCCGCCGGCGCGCGCCCCGCCAACCAGCGGTTCAACACGCCCTCGCGGACGTCGTCGCGGACGAGAGCGAACGCGTAGTGATCGCGCCAGTCCCCGTCGATGTGGATGTACTTGCGGCGAAGCCCCTCGTACCGGAAGCCCAGCTTCTCGACGACGCGGAGGCTCTTCGCGTTCTCGGGCCGAATGCAGATCTCCATGCGGTGGAGGCGCAGGTCTTCGAAGCAGACGTCGGTCGCGAGCGCCACCGACGTCGGCGTGATGCCGCGACCTGCGAAGCGCTCGCTCACCCAGTAGCCGATCGTTGCCGACGACAGCGACCCGCGGGCGATCCCCCAGACGTTCAGCTGCCCGGCGACCTCGCCGTCGTACTCCATGACGAACGGCACGCCGGAGCCGTCACGGTACTGCTGCAGCAACCGCCGCACGCCGCTGCGCATGTCGAGCGAGATCGGCCCGTCCGGGCTCGTCGCCTCCCACTGCCGCAGCCACGAACGATTCTGCTCGAGCTCGGTCTGCAAAGGCTTCGCATCACGGGGCCGTACGAGCCGGATCGAGATCGGACCGTGCGCGCGCACGACCGGCCCGTCCATGCCCATCAGCGTCCCGCCGGGCTCAGAGGCCCGATGCGAAGTCCTTCAGCCACGGACGCAGCTCCGCTCCCAGATCATCCCGGTCGACGGCGAGCTGGACGATGGCCTTGATGTAGTCGGCGCGGTCACCCGTGTCGTACCGACGCCCGCGGAACACGACGCCGAGGACACCTTCGGTCGACGCGAGCTCTTCGAGCGCGTCGGTCAGCTGGATCTCGCCACCCTTGCCGGGTTCGGTCCGCTCGAGGACGTCGAAGACACCCGGGGTCAGCACGTAGCGACCGATGATCGCGTAGTTGGAGGGCGCATCCTCCTTCTTCGGCTTCTCGACCAGACCGGTCACCTTGACGACATCGGGCTCGTCCGTCTCCTCGACGGCCGCGGCGCCGTACATGTGGATCTGGTCGGGCGAGACCTCCATGAGCGCGACGACCGTGAGGCCCGTCTTCTTGTTCTGCTCGAGCATCTTCTCGAGGAGGACGTCGCGCGCGTCGATCAGGTCGTCGCCGAGAAGCACGGCGAAGGTGCTGTCACCGACGTGAGAGCGCGCGCGGAGCACGGCGTGGCCGAGGCCCTTCGGCTCACCCTGACGGACGAAGTGGATGTCGGCGAGCTCCGAGGAGTCCTGCACCCGCTTGAGCTTCTCGTGGTCGCCCTTCTTGGTGAGGTTCGACTCGAGCTCGGGGACCGAATCGAAGTGGTTCGAGATGTTGTTCTTGTTGCGTCCCAGGATGATGAGGACGTCGTCGATCCCGGCCGAGACGGCCTCCTCGACCACGTACTGGATGGCCGGCTTGTCGACGACCGGCAGCATCTCCTTCGGCATGGCTTTGGTGGCGGGCAGGAAGCGGGTCCCGAGCCCTGCGGCAGGGATCACGGCCTTGATGCGCTCAGCAGACATGCCCCTCACCCTACAGATGCCGCGAGCCCGCGGGACACACGTCGGGGCAGCGGGCGTGTCCCTTTAGAATCGGACCATGACCGGGCCGTTGGACACCGAGAAGCGCGCGCTGCGCGCGGAGCTCCGCGAGCGTCGCCAGCAGCGCTCCGCCGCCGCCCTCGACGAGGCCGCGGCCGGTGTCCGCGCCCAGCTCGACGCCCTGGTCACCGAGCACCACGTCCGGTCCATGTCCTGCTTCCTCTCCACCCCGACCGAGCCCGGCACGCGCGAGTTCATCGCCGCGGCCGTGGCCCGCGGCATCCGCGTCCTCCTGCCCGTCACCCGCGCGGATGGTCTGCTCGACTGGGCCGTCGCCGAAGAAGAAGGCGACACGGCCGAGGGCATGTTCGGACTCCCCGAACCGGTGGGCGAGCTTCTCAGCCCCGTCGCCGTGAACGACGTCGATCTGCTCGTCATCCCGGCGGCCGCCGTCGACCGCCACGGGATGCGCCTCGGCTGGGGGCGCGGCTACTTCGACAAGACCATCGGTTCGATGGAGAAGTGCCCGCCCGTCTACGCCGTCATCTTCGACTCCGAGCTCGTCGACGACGTCCCCCGCGACGTCCACGACCAGCCCGTCTCAGGGGTCGTCACCCCCACCCGCACCGTTCTCCTTCCCACCCGCTGATCCACCGAGGTCTCATGCCCACCTACGCCTATGCCTGCACCTCGTGCGGTCACCGCTTCGACGCCGTCCAGTCGTTCTCCGATGCCGCACTCACCGAATGCCCCGAATGCGGCGGCGCACTTCGCAAGCAGTACGGCTCGATCGGCGTGACCTTCAACGGCTCGGGCTTCTACCGGACCGACTCGCGTTCGTCGAGCGGGACGAAGACCTCTGGCGAGAGCTCGGGTTCTTCGACATCATCGACATCATCCGGAGCGTCCGCTTCGCCCGCCCCCGCGGGTTCGTAATACCCGGCCCCTGCGCCGGCAGAGGAAGGAGCAGCCATGATCAAAGGCTTCAAAGACTTCATCATGCGCGGCAATGTCATCGACCTCGCGGTCGCGGTCGTCATCGGCGCGGCGTTCAGCGCGGTGGTGACCGCGATCGTCGCCAGCATCATCACCCCACTCATCAGCCTGTTCTTCAAGGCCGACCCCAAGACCGGCGCTTTCGGCATCCAGGTGCAGGGCCTCTACGACGTCGTGACCTTCCCGATCGGAGGCCTGATCAGCGCCATCATCAGCTTCTTCGCGGTCGCCCTCGTCGTTTACCTCGTATTCGTCGTCCCGATGAACAAGTGGAAGGAGCGTCAGGCGGCGAAGGCCGGGGTCGTCGAAGAGGCGGCGAAGCTCCCCACCGAGGCCGAGCTGCTCATCCAGATCCGCGATCTGCTCGAGCAGCAGCGCGGCGCGACGGCGGCCCCGACGCGGTCGACCGAACCGCCGTCGCCGTCCATCTGACGCGTCAGTAGTGCGGCGGGACGTCGCTGCGGAGGCGATCATCGTTCGGGCCGGATGCCGGGGTTTTCCCCGCGTCCGGCCCGTTCGTCGTCTCGGGGGTCGTGTCCGTCCCGGGCGCGGGCGTCAGCCTGGCTCGCCGGGAGCCCGGGACCCGCTCGACGCGCTGGCGCTCAGTCGACATCGATCGGCTGAGTCGACCCGGGCGCCGCAGGCGTCTCGGGCTGCACGCCGATGACGCCGGCGATGCGCAGCGCGACAGCGGAAGGATCGTTGTAGACGTCGAACGCGTGCACGCGGACGTAGTGCCAGCCCAGGCGTCGCAGCAGCTGCGGACGGCGGCGGAGGGTCTCGCGGAGGCTGTCGTGAGTGCTCTCCCCGTCGAGGTCGGCGACGACGGCCTTGCCCTTGTACTGGGCGACGAGCGGCAGCTGCCCGCCGCGATAGTGGACGTCGACGGACACACCGAGGCTTCGCAGATGCTGAGCGAGAGTGAGCGTGAGCGGGTCGGCGAGGTCCTCGAGACGCGCGTCGCGACCGCGGGCGGCGATGCGCCCGAGGATCGACATGAGGGTCGCCGCGCCGTGCGTGAGGCGTCCCTCATCGAACGCGGAGGGACGGATCGACGACACGATGACCATGGAGCGGCGCGCACGCGTCATGCCGACCGTCAGCAGCCGCTCACCGTCGGGCGTCGAGAGATCGCCGAAGTCGCTGAGGACGCGGCCGTGCTTGGTCAGGCCGAATCCGAGCGAGAAGATGACGCGGTCGCGGCTCTCCGCCACGGATTCCTCGAGGCCGAGCACGGCGAACGGCTCGGCCGTCTCGCGCCCCACGAAGTCCGCGACGTCCGAGCGTCCCGCGAAAGCGCTGGCGACGGCCGCGCGGATGCGATCGGCGTGACGCGACGAGGCGGTGACCACCATGAGCGATTCCGCCGGGCGGTTGATCGCATGTTCGACGACGAGGGTCACGACGCGGGCGACCTCGGCATCCGGACTCTCCACGGCTCCCGTGTCGGGGTCCGGCGCACCGGTGCCGCCCTCGACGTAGTCCACGCTCAGGCTGCCGCGACCGAGGTACGAACCCGCCCACGGCAATGAGCTGATCGCTCCCCCGTAGAAGGCGTCGTTGACGAGCTCGGCGAGATCCTCGCCGCCCGCCCGGTAGCTGCGGGTGAGGGTCTCGACCGGGATCAGCTCGCTGAGCCGGCCGAACACGCTCGCGTCGTCGAAGGGCACCTCGGGCGCCTCGAGATCGTCGCCGCGTCCCGACCAGAGCCGGAACGGGGTCGGCTTCTGCGTGACGGGGTCGCCGAAGACGACGATCTGGCGAGCGCGGCGGAGGGCGGGCGTCGCCTCGGCGAGGCAGAGGGCCGCGGCATCCGCGATGATCACGACGTCGAAATCAGGGTGGTCGGGGACGTTGGGGACCTCGTAGGGCGATGCGAGCCACACGGGGGCGAGCACGCGCATGAGCGTGGGGGCCGAGGCGACGAGCTCTGCGGCCGAGGCGGTTCCGCCGCGCAGGGCTGACTTCAGGGAGGCCGCTTCGCGCGGCTCGTCGACGATGGCGATCCGCCACCGCTTCGCGAGCTCCGACGACAGGAGCGGCCCGGCCGATGAGGCGTGCGCTTCGTCGACGAGACGGAAGTCGCGCTCGAGCCGGTCCAGCACCTGCGTGTTCGCGCCGAGCAGGGCGCGGTCCGACCGCAGCATGGCCTCGAGAGCGGAGCGCCACCAGGCGTACTCGAACTCGCTCGCGACCTCTGATTCGGGCACGTGGCGCGTCGAGAGTTCCATGAGGAGCGGCTCGAGCCCCAGCTGGGCGAGTTCGCTGCGCAGCGCAGCCCGCTCGACGAGGTTGTCGAAAACGTCGGATGCCGCGGCCAGCCCCGCGAGCGTGCGGAGCAGCTGCGGAATCGGGAGGGACGCGAGGCTCTCGGTGCGACCGAGCGCCGTGTCGAGCTCGCCCAGGTCCGCGTTGGCGCGCTGCCACGCCGCCGCGACGTCGTCGAGACCGATGGGGATCTCGGGTGTCACGCCGGCGTCGACCAGCTGCTGCCAGGAGGTGCGCTGCTGCTGCACCCGCAGCAGTGCTTCGTGCATGTCGGTGACGTGCATGCCGGGGCGCACGTACTCCTTCGACAGCCGGCGAAGGCGCCGACGGTTGGCGGGGGTCATCTGCGCCGAATCGCGCCGCGACGAGTGCGCTGCGATCAGGTCGGTCAGCGGCCGTTCGAAGATCGTGGGGCTGAAGCGGTCGAGCGACGCGCGGATGCCCTGCAGCAGCTGGACGTACGAGCCCATCTCGGCGATCGACGAGAACGGGCGCATGCGGGTCTGTCCGATGAGCTCGTACCCGCGCTCCAGCAGCCCCGGCACCTCGGTGCGGTGCAGGCGGCCGGCCAGAGCGTGCGCGGCGCGGGCCTCGTCGGTCGTCGAGAACGCGACGCCGTACCAGGGCGAGTCGTCCGGTCCGATGCGGAATTCGCCGAGGCGAGCGGATGCCGCGAGGGCCTCCGCAGCCTCGACGCGACGGGTCGCGAGTCGCTGGACGGTCGCGAGGTCGAACCGCGTGGTCGCGGTCGGCTGCGGTTCGTGTTCGGCGATGCGGGTGAGTTCGCGGAGCGCTTCGAGGGGAGATACCCCGACCGACGCGTGCCGCTGCGTGAGCGCCGAGCGGTAGTCGCGGAGGACGGTGCGGAGCCGCACGAGAGCGTCGTCGACCTCGGCGACCTTGGGCTGCTCGGCCTTCTCGTTCCGACCGATCGCACGGATCAGGTCGCGGTGCAGGCGAGTCGGCGACACGGCGAGGCCCGGGAGGCCGATGCCGGCGAGCCGGTGCCGCACGCCGTCGAGCGTCGAGCGTCGGGCACTGACGACGAGGACGCGCTTCCCCGAGCGGACGAGTTCGCCGACCGCGTTGATGACCGTCTGCGTGCCGCCCGTGCCGGGCAGGGTGTGGACGGCGAGCGACTGCCCCTCGGTGATGCGGGCGAGCACGGCCTCCTGCTCGGCGTCCGCGTCGAGAAGGAGGCGATCCGCGGCGGGAGTCCGGTCGTCGGGGCCGACGGCTGCGGGCTGCGGACGGACGAACGAGAGGCGCTCTCGATCGGCGGGGTGCCCCGCGAGCGCGTTGAGGACGGGGTGGTCGAGGTCGACGGCATCCCGCTCCATGTCGGAGGCCACGTCGGCGAAGGTCGAGACGACCAGACGCGGCAGCACCGTGAAGGTCTGCACGTGCGCCGTGAGGGCACGGAGGCGATCGATGACCGGCTGCGGCTGGAACACGCCGCCGTCGTAGGCGAGCGCGGCGAGGGCGTCGCCGTCGATGTCGACGCCGAAGTGGATGCGTGCCGCCGTGACGAGTTCGGGGTTGATGTGGAACGTGCCGTGGAGCCGCAGGTCGAAGTCCGCGTGGTGCCGCCGGATCGAGAGGGGGCGGAGCAGAACGGGAGCGGTGCAGCTAACCCCGCCGATGCGCCAGGACGCCATGCCGATCGCGAGGTGGACGGTGTCGAGGCCACGGGCGGTGCGGAGCTCGACGTCCTTGGACGTGATGCGCTCGGCGGCCAGTCGCGCGGTGCGGAGGGCCACCTCGTCCCGGAACATGTTCGACAGGAGCGTCGGACGCCCGGTGATGAACTGCGGCAGGCTTCCCGGGTGCGCCTTGGTGATGTCGATGCCGGCGTCGCCGTCGTCGCGGTAGTGCAGCAGCGTCGAGGCGCCGCCGAGCTGCGCCGCTTCTTCGCGCAGCCGCTTCCGCTCGGGCACGGCGGCGTGCATGACGAGGACCTCGGGGTCGGACAGCGTCACGTCCGCCGGGGTCACCGCGTGAGCCTGCTCGGCCGTCTCGCCGCGCACAGCACCGCTCTCTGCTCGCCACACACGAGAAACATTAGGCGCGTCGGGCTGGGAAATCGGGATCGACGGCCGAGTTTCGCAGATCGGCTGTCACACGCGCCCCGTTTCCTCCACAACCGACGCCGGACGCCGGTTCTCCCCGCCTCCTCGCTCCCCCGGTCCCGATCGACGCCGCCGCGCCAAGATGAGGACATGACGAACGCAACCTACGCGGTGCACCCGACACCGATCGGCGAGGCCCTCCTGGTGACGACCGAGGCGGGCCTCGCCGCGCTGTCGGTTCTCGACGGCCCCGCGTATGCCGAGGTGGCGCGGCTCAGCATGCTGCTGCACGCCGTTCCCATCGAGGACGAGGGCCCGTCCGCCGCTGTGGCAGCGGAACTGGACGAGTACTTCGCGGGTGAGCGTCGGGAGTTCACCGTTCCGTTGGACTGGGGACTGACGGCGGGCTTCACCCGACGGGCTCTCGAGGCGATCGTCGACGTGCCGTACGGCCAGACGGCGTCGTACGCCGAGGTGGCGATCGCGGCCGGCGCGCCGCGGGCGCATCGCGCGGTGGGGACCGCGTGCGCTCGCACTCCCTGGTCGATCGTGCTGCCGGCCCACCGAGTGATCCGCAGCGACGGGTCCATCGGCGAGTACGGCGGCCGGCCGGAACACAAGCGATTCCTCCTCGATCTCGAGGAGTCGGTCGCCGGTTCGACGGGCCGCGCATGACGGAGGCGGGCAGGGACGTGTAGGCCGTCCCTGCCCGCCTCGTCGCGGCATCCGCCCTCTTAGTGGTCGACCGCCTTCTCGGCGCCGTATCCCGTGAGGGAGCGGACCTCCATCTCCGCGGCCTTCTTCGCGTCCTCCGCCTTGCGCGAGGTCACGGACCCCAACCAGCCGAGGAAGAAGCCCACCGGGATTGAGATGATGCCCGGGTTGTTGAGCGGCCAGATCGCCGTGCCGACGTTCTTGAAGACACTCGTCTCCGTGCCCCAGAACACCGGCGACAGGACGATCAGGACGATCGCGGTCGCGAGACCGCCGTACATGCTCCACACCGCACCGCGGGTCGTGAACTTCCGCCAGAAGAGCGAGTAGAGAATCGTCGGCAGGTTCGCGGATGCTGCGACGGCGAAGGCCAGCGCGACGAGGAACGCCACGTTCTGCCCCTGCACGCCGATGCCGCCGAGGATCGCGAGAACACCGATCACGATCACCGTGCGACGGGCGACCTTGACCTCGCCGTCCGGCGGGACGTTGCCCTTCTTCACGACGTTCGCGTAGATGTCGTGGGCAAAGGATGCCGCCGCCGTGATCGTCAGCCCCGCGACCACCGCGAGGATCGTCGCGAAGGCGACCGCCGAGATGAAGCCGAGTAGGACCGGCCCTCCGAGAGCCGCCGCCAGCAGCGGGGCGGCGGAGTTCACGCCACCGGGAGCCGCCTTGATCGTCTCCGACCCGACGATCGCGCCGGCGCCGTAGCCGAGGACGAGCGTCAGCAGGTAGAAGAGACCGATCAGCCAGATCGCCCAGACGACCGAACGACGTGCTTCCTTCGCCGTCGGGACCGTGTAGAAGCGCATCAGCACGTGCGGCAGGCCCGCCGTTCCGAGGACCAGCGCGATCGCGAGGGAGATGAAGTCCCACGGGTTGGCGCCGTACTGGAGGCCCGGACCGAGGATCGCCTCCTGCGGGTCGGTCGTCGACTTCTGGACCGCGGCCTCGAGCAGGGAGTCGAGGCTGAAGCCGTTGATCGCGAGCACCCAGATCGTCATGACGATGGCGCCGCCGATGAGCAGGAACGCCTTGACGATCTGCACCCACGTCGTGCCCTTCATGCCGCCGATCAGCACGTAGACGATCATCAGCACGCCGACGACGGCGACGACGATCGACTGTCCGATCTGCTCGGTGATGCCGAGCAGCAGCGAGACGAGCCCGCCCGCGCCGGCCATCTGCGCGAGCAGGTAGAAGAAGCAGACCGCGAGGGTCGTGATCGCAGCCGCCAGGCGCACCGGGCGCTGCTTCAGGCGGAACGAGAGCACGTCGGCCATCGTGAACTTGCCCGTGTTGCGCATGAGTTCGGCGACCAGCAGCAGCGCGACCAGCCACGCGACGAGGAAGCCGATCGAGTACAGGAAGCCGTCGTAGCCGTTGATCGCGATGGCGCCGACGATGCCGAGGAAGGATGCCGCCGACAGATAGTCGCCGGCGATGGCGAAGCCGTTCTGCGGGCCGGTGAACGAGCGACCGGCCGCGTAGTAGTCGGCGGCGGTCTTGTTGTTGCGGCTCGCCCGGATGACGATGAACAGCGTCACCGCGACGAAGGCGCCGAAGATCGAGATGTTGAGGACGGGGTTGTTCTCGGCTGCGGCCGCGGGCGCAGCGGCGAGCAGGATCGGACTCATCGGGCTTCCTGCCTCTCGAGGTCGGCGCGGATCTCGGACGAGATCGGGTCGAGCGTGCGGTTCGCGAAGGCGACGTAGCCCATCGTGATCGCGAACGTCGTGACGAACTGGCCGAGGCCGAGCAGCAGGCCGATGGTGATGTGACCGAAGACCTCCTGCGCCATGAAGTCGGGCGCGAAGGAGGAGAGCAGGACGTAGACGAAGTACCAGACGAGGAAGAGCAGAGCGAGCGGGAAGACGACGCTGCGATGCTTCTTCTTCAGTTCGACGAAGCGCGGCGATTCTTCGACCGCGACATAGTCGATGGCACTCCCTTCCACGCCTCCGTGCGGGGACTGGGACGACATGTGGCCTCCTTGCCTCATGGGGTGAGCGACGGTGCTCTCACCGGCCGTTCCTGGGAATCAGCCGCGTGGTAGGTTCGACCGTACGAAGGCGGCAGAGGTGCCGTCACCCCCGGAAGTAGGTACGCGTGGGATCGTCGGCAGAGAGCGACGCGGACACGCGGCTCGTCTCCCGAGCCGTGTCCGACCTGGCCCGTCAGACCCGCTTTCCCGTCGTCTTCGGCGGCCTCGAACGAGGCGGCCGCGTTCATGTGACCGCGATCGCCGGAACCCGGACCCGCAGCATCGAGGGACTCGTCGTCGAAGCCGGTCGCGGGCTCGGCGGAGCCGCGATGCTCGAGAAGCGCCCGCGCCTGGCGCTCGACTACCGCACGGCCCGCACCATCACCCACGACTACGACCGAGCCATTCTCGGCGAAGGCATCTCGACGCTGCTGGCGGTTCCCGTCGTCGTGACGGGGCGTCCCCGCGGCATCGTCTACTGCGGGTCCTGGACCCCCGGCCCCGTCGGCGACCTCGTCAGCCGACCCGCCTTCAAAGCCGCCGACATGCTCGCGACTGAGT
Source organism: Microbacterium sp. SORGH_AS_0505 (assembly GCF_030818715.1). Lineage (NCBI taxonomy): Bacteria > Bacillati > Actinomycetota > Actinomycetes > Micrococcales > Microbacteriaceae > Microbacterium > Microbacterium sp. SORGH_AS_0505. Next base: position 19,922 of record NZ_JAUTAT010000001.1, read on the forward strand.
TGCGCGTCCGCGAAGAGGTCGACCGACGGGTCGCCGCGCTCCTTCCCAGCGAGCCCGCACTGCCCGCGGCCGCACAGGAGGATCTGCGCGAGAGCTACGCGGAGCTGCGGAGCATCGCGGCATCCGTCTCGGACCCCGCACTCCGCGACCGGATCGCCGCCGTCGAGAAGAGGCTGACGGGGATGAGCCGTCCGGCCGCCGGCGACGCGACGCTCGACGTCGCCCTCTCGCCGAGGGAGCTCGATGTCCTGGCGTGCTGCGCCCTCGGGGCGACGAATGCGGAGATCGCCGCCTCGCTGTCGCTGCGCGAGGGGACGGTCAAGTCGTACCTGCAGGCGGCGATGGCGAAGCTGGATGCCTCCACCCGCCACGCTGCCGTGGCGAAGGCGCGCCGTGCCGGCTTGCTGCCGTAGCGGCGGCCTGCACCACTAGGCTCAGCGCATGGCCCGCAAAATCGTGCACCAGCTCGTCGATGACCTGGACGGCACCGTCCTCGAGGTCGGCGACGGCGAGACCGTCCTCTTCTCCGTCGACGGCACCGCTTATGAGATCGATCTCACTCACGACAACGCGAACGCGCTCCGCGATGCGCTGGCGCCGTACGTCGAGGCCGCCCGTCGCGTGTCGAACCGCGCGAGCTCGGGCCGCCCCGCGGCGTCCTCGGGCGGAAGCCGCACGCAGAAGCGCTCCGGCCAGCGCGACTACGCCCCGATCCGGGAGTGGGCCGCGAAGAACGGCTACCAGGTGTCGGAGCGCGGGCGCGTTCCCGCGCAGGTACTCGACGCCTACGACGCTGCGCACTGACCAAGCGACGCTCCTCCCCCGGCGCTAGCCGAGGACGAGCGTCACGGCGATGATCACCATGATGACGGCGATGCCGCCGTCGAGGATCCGCCACGCACGTTCGGTGCGCAGGAGCGGCGCCAGGTAGCGCGCGCCGTAGCCGAAGAGTACGAACCACAGGGTGCTCGCGGCGATCCCGCCGGCGAGGAAGAACCAGCGGGCGTCGCCGTGGGTCGCGGCGACGGACCCGAGCACCACCGTCGTCTCCACGATGGCGTGCGGATTCAGCCAGGTGACGGCGAGGATCGTCAGAAGCGTGGCCGCCCGCGTCGCCGTGCGGGGACGGGTCAGCAGCGTGCCGGGGTGCGCGGCATCCGTCGTCTTCTCGTCCGCGGCCGCCTCGAGGCTCCCGCCGCCGCGCAGAGCCCGACGCGCACTCACGATCGCGAACCCGACGATGAAGATCGCGCCAGCCCACCGCGCCGCGGTCTCGAGCCACGGGTGCGCCGCGACGACGGTGGCGATACCGGCGACACCGATCGTCTGCAGGATCGCGTCGCTGACGACGCAGACCAGGACGACGATGCCGACGTGCTCGCGTCGCAGTCCCTGCCGGAGGACGACCGCGTTCTGCGCCCCGATCGAGACGATGAGTCCGAGGCAGAGGCCGAGGCCGGAGAGGAGGGCGACGAGTTCAGGAGGCACATCAGCGAACGTACGGAAGATGCGACATGCAGTACAGCGAATGATTCTTCACGATATGAAGGGGTGCTTCAGTAAACTCGGCTGCGTGGACATTCCGGTGGAGCACCTGCGGACCCTGGCCGCCGCCGTCGACGCCGGGACGCTGGACCGTGCAGCCGCACAGCTGGGCATCACGCCGAGCGCCGTCAGCCAGCGGATCCGCGTCATCGAGCAGCGCGTCGGACGAGTGGTCCTCCGCAGAACGAAACCCGTGACCGCGACGCCGGCCGGTGAACCGCTCGTCCGCCTGGCCCGTCAGCTCGATCTTCTCGAGCACGAGACCCGCAGTGCCCTCGGCGACGATGGCGGGCCTGCGCACGTCCCTCTCGCAGTCAACGCGGATTCGCTCATCACCTGGTTCCTGCCTGCCCTGGCCGCAGTGACCGACGCGCAGGACGTGACGTTCGAACTGCACCGCGAGGACCAGGAGCGGACCGCGCAGCTGCTCGCCGCGGGCACGGTGATGGCAGCGGTGACGTCGCAGCGCGAAGCCGTGCCGGGGTGCGTCTCCTCCCCTCTCGGCCGCATGCGGTACACGGCGGTGGCGACTCGGACGTTCGCCGACCGGTGGTTCCCGGACGGGGTGGACCGCGCCGGGCTCGAGGCGGCGCCGCGGGTCGATTTCGACCGGCACGACACCCTGCAGAGCTCCTTCGCGCGTCGGCACGGCGCACGGCGCGAGCCGCCCCGGCACATCATCAGCGCGTCCGCCGAGTTCGCGGAGGCGATCACCCTCGGACTCGGGTGGGGGATGCTCCTTCCGGGCCAGTTCGACTCGGGCGTCGCCGACGGGTCGCTGACGATCCTCACCGCGGACACCGTCGAGGTGCCGCTCTACTGGCAGAGGTGGAACCTCTCCTCCGGCCTGCTCGACACCGTGACGGACGCCGTCCGGCGCATCGCGGCGGCATCCCCCGTCCTCGTGTAGCCGCCCGACAGCACCTCGTCAATCCCCTCTGCCGAGGCCACCGCCCGGGCGATGGTGGTCACCTGGGATCAGTGTCGGCTGGGTGCGAGGGACGAGGTGCGGAACATGTATGTGGATTCAGAGACGCTGCGTGCGCTGCCGACCCGTCGCCCGGCGGATGCCTCGCCTCGGGCCTCCCGCATCCAGTGGGACCTGATCGCCGACGGTCGTTACGAGGTGCGGATCGGTGGCGAGGTCGCGGGTTTCATCGACGTCGTCGGGGCCGTGTACGTCGTCCTCACCGGCCCTCGCTACGATCGCGCCGAAGAGGTCGCTCAGACTCTCGTCTGGTCGACGGCGACCACTGCTCTCGATCAGCTCCGCGCGCGCGGCTGATCACGTCGCCGCCCGGTCGGCGACCTTCCTCGCCCGACGCGCAGCGTCACGGGCTGCGGCACGCGTCTCGGTGAGCTGCTCCGCCTCGGCCCGAGCGGCGTCGAGATCGTTCGAGGTGCGCGCACGTTCGCGCTCCAGCTCGGCGAAACGTTCCTCGAGTTCCGAGATCCGGGCGTGTGCCACCCGGACGCGTTCCTCCGCCCGAGCGAGATCCTTCTCCGCGCTCTCGGCGTGACGACGTGCCTCCGCGGCTGCTCGCTCCGCCTCGCGCGCCGCCCGCCGTTCGGCGAGTTCGTCTCCACGGTCGGGTGCGGCGGAGCCGGCGTCGAACGGACCCGACACCGCGTCCGTCAGGTCGGGCGCGTCCATGCCAGTCGCCTCGATGGGACGCAGCAGCCGCGCGCTCGCGACGGCAGCGGCGGCATCCGGATCCCGCAACGCGGCGTCGAGGGTCTGCTCGACCGACGCACGGACGGACGCGCCGACGTCCGTACCGCTGTCCTCGGCGAGAGCGACGGCACGGTCGACGAGGTCTCGGAGGATGCCGCGCCGCCGGGTCGCGAGCTCGGCGAGCGCGCGCCCGTCCGCGGCATCCACCGCTTCGCGGAAGGAGTCGGCCAGGTCGGCGGCCGGCGCGAGCGCCTGCGGGTCGCCCGCCGCGAGGAGGTTCACCACCCAAGCGGCGAGCACGGGCTTGCGGAGCCGGCCGATGGCGGCGGCGAGCTCCCGATCGCCCGCCTCCTCCGCAGCGGCTTTGCGGAGGGCGACGAAATGACCGGCCGGGGCGACACTGAGCCGCGCGGCGACCTCGATCAGCCGCGTGTCGTTATCCGGAGCGGTCATCTGCTCATCCTCTCTCACGCCCGTCGCCTCGGAGCGGCAGGATTCCTCCGACCTTCGGCATCCGTTCGATCCTGCCCGCGGTGCCGGCGCTCGTATCGTCGGAGGATGCTCGAGATGCGACCCGCTTGCGAATCCTGCGACCGAGCCCTGCCGGCGGGCGGCGAGGCTTTCATCTGCTCGTACGAGTGCACGTGGTGCGCGTCATGCGTCGCCGGATTCACAGATGCCGCCTGCCCGAACTGCGGCGGCGACCTCCAGCGCCGGCCGACTCGATCGATGCGCGCCTGATCATCTCGCCCAGAACGCAGCGGCCCCGAGCGCGACGACGCAGACGACGAGGGGGATGACAGCGCCGGCGCGACGCCGTATCGCGCCAACGGCCGCCAGGCCCACCGAAACCGCACTCACGACCAGGAAGCCGATCGTCCTGTCCCACCCCGTCTGCGTCACGACGGTGCCGTCACCCGACTCCGCCGCCCAGGTGCACCGGCGTCCCACGGGCCACGCCGTCGCCTCCGCGGAGAGGAGCGCCACTTCGGATACCGAGACACCCGGCGGGTGGTCGTCTTTCCAGCACCGCCCCTCAGCGCTCTCGCGCGTGTCGAGGAAGAGGCCTGCGACGAGCACGAGTCCGGCCAGCACGGAGAGGACGAGCATCACCCCCGTGGCCGCGCGCACGCGGAACCTACAATCCTCGAGCCACCGCGGCCGCGGCACGCATCCAGGCGTCCTTCGTCCGGGGCTGGAGCGCGTCGTAGCGGATGCGACCCGCCTTCAGGGAGTCGTCGAAGGGGATGATCTCGACCGCACGGACGTGACCCTCGAAGCCCGCGGCGATCCGCTGCGCGGCGCCGATTCCCGCACGCTCGGACTGCCCGACGACGACGACGGCGCCGTCGGCGAGCCGGCGGGAGTGCTCGTCGCGCTTGCGGAGAGCGTCGAGGAGGAGCGCAGCCGATTCCGCCGACTCGGGCGCGGCGAGCGTCGGAACGACGAGCTGGTGCGCCGAATCGATCATCCGCAGCCAGCGATCGGCCGACTCGTCGTTGCCGGAATCGAAGATCACCATGCGGTAGTACCGGGCCGCGACCTGCGCGAGCAGATCGAAGTCGGCCGTCGTGATGCGCTGGTCCGCGGCGAGCAATTCGGGGTTGGAGCGCAGCACGTCGTAGCGGTCCACCGACTGGTGATGGACGAACCGGGCGATGTCCGAGACGGATGCCGTCGCCTCGAGCAGCCGCGGGGCTTCGGGCAGCAGGTCGCGGATCGTCGTGTCGTAATCGCCTTGTTCGGTGCGCCAGCCGAGCGTTCCGCGGGTGTCGTTGTTGTCCCAGGCGAGGACGTTGCCGCCGCCGTGCCGCGCGAACACCGCGGACAGGACCGCCGTGGTCATCGTCTTGCCGACGCCGCCCTTGCCGTTCGCGACCGCGATCGCGCGGCATCCCGCCCACTGGCGCGACACCGCCTTCTCGCGCTCCGCGCGCTCGATCTCCGCCTTCGACGGCTTCACGGGAAGGCCGATGCGCACGAAGAACGCGCGCCAGCCGGTCACGGTGGCGGGGTGATCGCTCGGCGGCTCGATGAACGACGGGCGCGGACCCTGAGCAGCGGATGCCTCGAACGCAGTGTCGGCTGCGGGCGTAGCGTCGGGTGTCGTGACCTCGGGCGTGAACGCCTCGGGTGCAGCGGGCTCGGTCGCGGCGACCTCGACGGGGGCGGGCTGATCCTCCGCGGCGAAGGACGCCCGAGCGACCTCGACCGGGTCGGTCCCGGTGGTCGGCCCACCGCTCGCCGCATCGTCCGGAGCGGGTGCCGTTACGGGGGCCGCAGCAGGGATCTCGGTCACGCGGGCGGGTTCCCACCCGGCGGGAGTCGGATCGTCGAGGTCATCGTCATCGCCGTCGTCGCCGGCCGAGGGCGGGAAGAACGCGGGTACCTCTGCGACGAGGACGGGTTCGACGTGCGGCTCCGAGTCCGCCTCGGGCTCGGGGTCCGCCTCGGGCTTCGGGTCCGCCTCGGGCTCCGGGTCCGCCTCGGACCCGGGCTCTGCCTCGAGCTCCGCCTCGGGCTCGGCTTGGTCCGCCGGCTCCGGATCAGTCGTCCACCACGCCTGCTGTCGGAGCTCGGCGCGGGTCACGGTGCGGTCGTCCAGCTCGACGTCTATGTCGCCGGCAGGATCGACGACGAGTCGGTGGTCGCCGCGGTCCCCGCTCGTGAGCAGTTCGATGGGCGTGCCGGTCGCCGCGGCATCCGCTCGGACACGATCGACGACGAGGCGACGCACTGCGTCCGCGTCAGCGGCCTCGAACATCTCCTCCGCACCGTCGGTCGCCGTGAACCGTGCGGTTCCGCCGGTGACGTGCGCAGTCGCGCGTGCCGGGTCGCTGCCAATGCTCATGGGTTCCTTTCGACGGTCCGACCGCGGGGGCGGACCGCTCCCACGCTATCGCGAGCGGCGCTGAAATCCCCGGTCGACGGGCAGGAACACGACCTCAGGACACCTGATCCGGACTCGATCGTCCCAGCGACGAGACGAGGACGCGGTTGCGTGAGCGGATGAGCCGCTGCAGATAGGGCCGCAGGAGCAGCGGCTCGACGATCCACCCGAGCAATGGCGAGCGCAGGGTGATCGTGTCGGTCATGACCGTCCCGTCGCCCTCGCGCTCGAATCGGTGCTCGTGCCGGAACGACCGGAACGGCCCGCGTACCTGCTCGTCCACGAAGAGGTGGGGTCGTTCGAGCGCCGTGATCCGGGACGTCATGGTCCAGACGATCCCGAAGTGGCGCGCCCGCCAGGTGACGCTCTCACCCAGGCCGATCGTGCCGCTCGTGACACCCCCGACCGCACGCTCGCCCGACCGCCCCATCGACTCCAGGTGCGTGTCGATCGACAGCGACAGCTCGAACAGCTCCTCGGGCGTGCAGGACGCCCGAGTGACCTCGGTGAAGGTGGCGGTCATGCTGCCCAGGCTAGCCACGCCGATCTCCGACCGCCCGGCGATCGCGTCCAATAGCATGGGCGCGCGCGTTGAGTGGCTCGACGAGATCCGCGAACCAGACCGACGCGAATGAAACGGGGGATCTCAGGAATGAACAAGCCATTCAGCGCGACAGTGGCAGCGGTGGGAATCGTGTGCGTGTCGCTCTCCGGAGCCATCGCATTCCCCGCCGCTGCGGCGACCCCTGCCGCTTCCGTCCGTAGCGGACTGACCTCATCCGGCTATCAGGCCGAGATAAATGCGCTGCGAGAAGCGATCGGAAAGATCAGAGGCGGGAATGCTGCGATTCACGCCGCGGGGACGACGACCGCTAAGAAGAAGCGTGCGGATGAGCTCATCCGCACGCTGGGGAATGCGGGCAGTAGATGGCAGTCCGTCCAGTCACCTGCCTACACCGCCCAGCGCTATCTGCAAGAAGCCAAGAAGAATTCAGGGTGGGCGAGCGCGTCGAAGAAGACCCTCGATGTCGTCAAGAAACTGAACGCTTTGCTCGCTCTGTACGAGCGGGCGCAACAGGACCTGCTGGACGCCGACAAGCGTGGCGGCGGGCTGTTCGGATAGATCTCCCCGCGATTACCCCGCTCCCCCGGATCGTGTCAGAGTACCGGGGTGGCGATATCGGTGCTGGTGGTTGACGACGACGACGACATCGCCATGCTCCTCGTCTCCAGCCTCGAGCGTGCCGGGATCTCCGTCGTTCGGGCGGGCAACGGACGCGAGGGTGTCGAACGGGTGCGCGAGCACGGTCCGCGGGTCGTCCTGATGGACTGGATGATGCCCGGGACAGACGGCATCCAGGCTTCTCAGGAGATCCGTCGGAGCGTCGATATCCGGCAGCCGCACATCATCATGCTGACCGCGCGCGTCCACAGCAGCGACCGCGAGGTGGCACTCCGCGCCGGCGTGAACGAAGTCGTCGCGAAGCCGTTCCGCCCGCGCGAGATCGTCGGACACGTCAGGGAGCTCCTCGAGCTCGCGGGCTGAGGGCGGCTACGCCGTCAGCGGACATCCACCCGCGGGGGGACGCGGATGTCGGCAGGTAGTGGCACTCTGAGATCCATGCTCGGAACCCTTCTGGTCCGGTACCTCCGGACCTACCGCTGGCTGCTGATCGGCGTGCTGATCTTCCAGTTCGCCTCCGCCATGGCGGCGCTGTACCTCCCTCGGCTGAACGCCGACATCATCGACAAGGGCGTCACCCAGGGCGACGTCGGCTACATCTGGTCGCACGGCGTGCTCATGCTCGCCATCGCACTCGGCCAGATCGTCGCCTCGATCGTGGCCACTTTCTTCGCGGCCCGCGCCGCGATGGCCGTCGGCCGCGACATCCGGCGAGACGTCTTCGAACGGGTCAGCGGATTCTCCGAACGCGAAGTGACGCAGTTCGGTGCCGGATCGCTCATCACGCGCAACACGAACGACGTGCAGCAGGTGCAGATGCTGGCGATGATGGGCGCGACGATGCTCGTCACCGCTCCCCTGCTCGCCATCGGCGGGATCATCATGGCCCTGCAGCAGGACGTCGGCCTCAGCTGGCTGATCGGCGTATCCGTGCCGGCGCTGCTGGTGATCGGCATCCTCATCATCAGCCGCATGGTGCCGTTGTTCCGCAGCTACCAGACCAAGCTCGACGCCGTGAACCGGATCCTGCGCGAGCAGCTCACCGGTGTGCGCGTCGTCCGCGCCTTCGTGCGCGAGCCGATCGAGGAGGAGCGCTTCCGAGGCGCGAACACCGACATCCTCGTCGTCGGCCGCAAGGTCGGGTCGCTGTTCGTCCTGATGTTCCCCCTCGCGATGCTCGTGCTCAATGTCACGGTGGTCGGCGTCATCTGGTTCGGCGGCATCGAGGTCAACGAGGGGTCCGTGCAGATCGGGACTCTGTTCGCCTTCATGCAGTACATCGGCCAGATCCTCATGGGCGTCCTGATGGCCACCTTCATGACGATCATGATCCCGCGTGCCGCCGTCTCGGCAGACCGCATCGGCGAGGTCCTCACAGTTGACGGCGGACTCGCCCGTCCCGCGCAGCCTGTGCGGGACTTCCCCCGGCCCGGTGCCGTCGAGTTCGAGGATGTGTCCTTCACCTACCCCGGCGCCGACTCGCCCGTTCTCGAAGGCCTGACTTTCGCCGCCGCCCCCGGCGAGACGGTCGCCGTGGTCGGCTCGACCGGTGCGGGAAAGACAACGCTCGTCTCGCTCATCCCCCGCCTCTTCGACGTCACCGGCGGCTCGGTGAGGGTCGCCGGCGTCGACGTGCGGGAGGCCGACCTCGACGAGCTCTGGAGAGGCATCGGCCTGGTCCCCCAGCGGGCCTTCCTCTTCACCGGAACCGTTGCGTCCAATCTGCGCTTCGGGCGCGAGGACGCGACCGACGACGAGATCTGGCACGCCTTGGAGATCGCGCAGGGTCGCGACTTCGTGGAGGAGATGGAGGGCGGTCTCGACGCCCGCATCGCGCAGGGAGGTACGAACGTCTCGGGCGGTCAGCGGCAGCGGCTGTCGATCGCCCGCGCCGTCGTGCACCGCCCCGACATCCTCGTGTTCGACGACTCGTTCTCGGCCCTCGACCTCTCGACCGACGCGCGACTACGACAGGCCCTGTGGCGCGAATTGCCGGAGGTGACGAAGATCGTCGTCGCCCAGCGCGTGTCGACGATCATGGACGCCGACCGGATCGTCGTCCTCGACGCCGACCGCATGGTCGGCGTGGGCACGCACAGCGAACTCCTCGCGACCAACGAGACGTACCGCGAGATCGTCGAATCGCAGCTGGGAGTGGACGCATGAGCTCGCCCGACACGCAGATGACCGAAGACGAGAAGCTCGAGGCCGAGCTCGCCGAGCAGGCGCGCCTGAACAGCGGATCGTGGGATTCGGTCGCGCCCGGCAAAGCGTCGCAGTTCGGTCCGAGCTTCGTCCGCATGATCGGGCTGCTGGCTCCGTTCAAGTGGATGTTCGGTCTCGTCACCGTCGCCGGAGCCATCGGCGTGGTGCTCGCGGTCATCGCTCCGAAGGTGCTCGGAGAGGCGACGAACATCGTCTTCGAGGGCTTCCTGTCGAAGACCCTCGGCGACAACCCGGCCTTCGCGGGACTGACCCAGAGTCAGACGGTCGACGCGCTCCGCAGCCAGGGCCAGAACGACTTCGCGAACATCGTCGCCGCGATGCAGAGCTACACGCCCGGGTCGGGCGTCGACTTCGACGCCCTCAAGGTGATCATCACGTGGGTGCTCGTCATCTACGTGTTCTCAGCGATCCTGACGTGGGCGCAGGGCTATGTCATCAACGTCATCATGGTGCGCACCATGTGGCGTCTGCGCGAAGACGTCGAAGCGAAGCTGAACCGTCTGCCGCTGTCGCACTTCGACCGCGTCCAGCGCGGTGAACTCATCTCGCGCGTCACGAACGACATCGACAACATCACGCAGACGATGCAGCAGTCCCTGTCGGGAGCATTGACGGCCGTGCTCACGGTCGTGGGCGTGCTCGTCATGATGTTCTCCATCTCGTGGCAGCTCGCGATCGTGGCGCTCATCGCCCTTCCCCTCATGGCGATCATCTTCGGCGTCATCGGCCCGAAGTCGCAGAAGGCCTTCGGCGTGCAGTGGCGCAAGGTCGGCCGGCTGAACGCCCGCGTCGAGGAGTCCTTCTCGGGTCACTCGCTCGTCCGCGTGTTCGGCCGCGAGGCAGACGCGCGCGCGAGGTTCCAGGAGGAGAACGAGGAGCTTTATCAGGCCGCGTTCAAGGCGCAGTTCCTCTCGGGCATGATCATGCCGTCCATGACGTTCGTCGGCAGCCTCACCTATGTCGGCATCGCCGTACTCGGCGGACTGCAGGTCGCCAGCGGCCAGCTTCGTCTCGGCGACGTGCAGGCGTTCATCCAGTACTCGCAGCAGTTCACGCAGCCGTTGTCGGAGCTCGGCGGCATGGCCGCGGTCGTCCAGTCGGGCACCGCGTCTGCCGAGCGCGTGTTCGAACTCCTCGACGCCGACGAGCAGGAACCGGATGCCGCCGACGCCCCCGCCCGTGGCGACGGCCGCGGTGTCATCGAGTTCGAGCACGTGAAGTTCGCGTACGCGCCCGAGCACCCACTCATCACGGACCTGTCGTTCCGGGTCGAGCCGGGGCAGACCGTGGCGATCGTCGGTCCCACGGGCGCCGGCAAGACGACGCTCGTGAACCTGCTCATGCGGTTCTACGAGCTCGACGGTGGTCGCATCCTGCTCGACGGTCAGGACATCGCGCAGCTCTCGCGCGATGACGTGCGCTCGCGCACCGGCATGGTGCTGCAGGACCCGTGGCTGTTCGCCGGGACGATCCGCGAGAACATCCGTTACGGCCGCGAATCGGCGACCGACGACGAGATCGTGGATGCCGCGGTCGCGACCCGCGTGGACCGGTTCGTCCGCTCGCTGCCCGATGGCTACGAGACGCTCCTCGACGAGGACGCCTCGAACGTGTCGGCCGGCGAGAAGCAGCTCATCACGATCGCGCGTGCCTTCGTGGCACAGCCGGCGGTGCTGATCCTCGACGAGGCGACGTCATCCGTGGACACGCGCACCGAGCTCCTGCTGCAGCACGCGATGGCGGCGCTGCGCGAGGGACGCACCTCGTTCGTCATCGCGCACCGCCTGTCGACGATCCGCGACGCCGACCTCATCCTCGTAATGGAGCACGGCGACATCGTCGAGAAGGGCACGCACGAAGAGCTCATCGGTCAGCAGGGCGCCTACTACCGCCTCTACCGCTCGCAGTTCGAGCAGGCGCACGACGACCTGGTCGACGCGGCACCGGCCGAGGAGGGTGCTCCCCCGGCCGAGTGAGAGTGGAGGGGAATACGACCGTGCTGACGTGTCGTTGCCCCTCAACATGAGCCTGTACGAATCCGCCGTCTTCGGCGCCCTCGATCTGTCCAACCGTGTCGTCATGGCACCCCTCACCCGCACGCGGGCTGCGGAGGACGGTGTGCCGAACGATGTGATGGTCGAGTACTACCGCCAGCGCGCCGGTGTCGGCCTCATCGTCACCGAGGGCACCTGGCCCGTGGTCGCCGGCAAGTCCTACCCCGGCCAGCCGGGCATCGAGACCGAAGAGCAGATCGCCGGCTGGCGTCGCGTCGCCGACGCCGTGCACGCCGAGGGCGGCACGATCGTCATGCAGCTGATGCACGGCGGGCGCGTCTCGCACCCCGAGATCTCGGGCGTCGACCTGGTCGTCGGCCCGAGCGCCATCGCCTCCCCCGGCCAGGGGCGCACGGTGACGGGCGAGAAGGTCGACCTCCCCGTCCCGCACGCCCTCACGACGGCGGAGGTCGCAGAGACCGTCGCGCAGTTCGTGCAGGCGGCGCGGAACGCGATCGCGGCAGGCATGGACGGGGTGGAGGTCCACGGCGCGAACAGCTACCTGGTGCACCAGTTCCTCTCCCCCGAATCCAACGTCCGGGGCGACGTCTACGGCGGCTCGCCCGAGAACCGCGCGCGGTTCGGCGTCGAGGTGACCCGTGCGGTCGCCGAGGCCGTCGGGGCGGAGCGCACCGGCATCCGTCTCTCGCCGCAGCACCAGATTCCGGGGGTCCTCGAGAGCGACGATGCCGATGCGCGAGCGACGTACACGGCTCTTGCCGAGGGTCTCGCGCCGCTCGGCCTGGCGTTCGTCGACATCCTGCACGCCGAGCCGAAGAGCGACCTCGTCCAGCACATCCGCCACACGGCGGGTGCGCCGACGATCCTCAACTCGGGTTTCGGCGTCGTCACGTCCCGCGAAGAGGCCGAGGAGCTCGTGCTCGAAGGCTGGGCTGATGCCGTCGCGGTGGGCCGCCCGGTCATCGCCAACCCGGACCTGCCGACCCGCTGGGAGCAGCGCGCCGAGCTCAACGAGCCGCGCCCGGAGCTCTTCTACACCGGCGGAGCAGAGGGCTACACGGACTACCCGTCGCTCGCCGAGGTGCGCGCGGAGCGCTGAGCCCGCCGCCCGCCCCGATCAGTCGCCGGCGACGAAGTCGAACTCCTGGAAGTCGCGGACCTCGTGGCTCCAGCGACTCTCGACGAAGGCGACGTGGTCGGGGTGGGCGTTGTACGCGTCGTAGGCGGCTTGGTCGTCGAACAGCATCGTGAACTGCCAGCGCAGATCGCTCTTCGGGCTGATCTGACGATTGATGCGGAACTGCTGAACGCCGGGGATGGCGGTGAGGGACCGCTGCGCGTCCGTCAGGAAAGTCTTCTCTTCGGACGAGTCCTCCGCGTGGTGCAGGGCGAAGACGACGGTGTGCTGGATGGTCATGGTGACCAAGGCTAACCCCGGGCCGCCCTCGTCGCTCAGCCGGCGGCGATCTGGCGACGCACCTCGTCGATGGTCGCCATGACCGAGACGACCTCGTCGTGCGGGTGCAGCGGCGACTCGAGGAGCCCGGCTGCCACGAACGACGCGAACGCTGTCGCCTGGTAGCCGAGGCCGTCGTGCACCTGCGGAAGAGCGTCGTCGCGCCACTCCTCGACCTCGCCGTCCGACAGGGTGAGGCGGATGCCGCTCGGCCCGTAGAACGGGCTCAGCACGTCGAGCCGGCCGCGGGAGCCGAAGACGGATGCCTCGATCGGGGTGATCGCGCCGAAGGTCGTCGTGAGCGCGGCTTGGGCCCCGGCATCCGTCCGCAGGGCGATCGTGGCGCTGTCGTCGACGCCGGTCGGCGCGAGGGTACCGACGGAGCGGATCGTGGCGGGCGGTCCGATGATGGACGAGGCGAAGGCGACGATGTAGACACCGAGGTCCAGCATCGCGCCGCCGCCGAGCGCCGGGTCGAACATGCGGCTCGTGGGGTCGAATTCGACCAGCGAGCCGAAGTCGGCTCGGACGAGGTCGATCTCGCCGAGGGTTCCCGCTTCGAGCAGCTGACGGATCACGTCGGCCTGCGGCAGGTATCGGGTCCACATCGCCTCGGCGACGAGGACACCCGCTGCGCGTCCGGCGTCGAGGATCTCGCGCGCATCGGCGGCGGTCATCGCGATCGGCTTCTCGATGAGCACGTGCTTTCCGGCGGCGATGGCGGCGAGCGCCTGCTCGCGGTGAAGCGGATGCGGCGTGGCGACGTACACGACGTCGACCTCGGGATCGGCGACGAGCGCTTCGACGGTGGGGTGTACGCGCGCGATGCCGTGCCGCTCTGCGAAGGCCCGGGTCTTCGCCGCGTCGCGCGCCGTCACGGCGACGGCACGCTGCACTGTGTGCGCGTGGATCGCGTGCACGAACTGGTCGGCGATGCCGGTGCCGATGACGCCCCAGCGAAGGGCGAGGACAGCGGCAGGGTCGATCAGGCGCGGCGCGGGGATGAGAGGCATCCCGCCATCTTGGCGCATTCGCTCAGCGCTTCGTCAGCAGACCCGCCCCGTCGAGCGCCTGACCCAGCGCGGGTGCGATGTGCTCCGCGTATTCGACGGTCAGGTGGGTCTGGTCGTACTTCGTCGGGATCGTGCCGGCGAAGGGCGGGCAGACACCGTCGACGCACGTGAACGGCAGCGATGACATCGCGTGGTCGCCGGCCGTCTTCGCCGCGTGCTCGGACGCGGCCTCCATCTCGCGCCACGTGGTGTCGACGGTGCTGTCGCACGCCTTCGGGGACGACGACGGCGTGTAGCAGGCGGCGAGGCTGACGCCCTGCGGCGGCGGGGCGAGGTGCAGCATCCGCTCTCCCACGTCGTACGAGTTCGCCTCGCGTCGCTGCGCCGCGATGAGGTTCTCGGCCGAGAGGTCGGTGCCGTCGACCGACTGCCCGAGGGTGTACGCGTTGGACATCACGACCAGGTCCGGCTTGTCGGCGAGGATCGCCGCACGCACCGCGGCCTTGCGCGCCTGGCATCCCGCCATCACCCGGGGATCGTCGTTCTGCACGAGGACGTCGGTGAAGCGGCATCCGTACATGCCCATGGCCGAGACGCGGATGCCGCCGGCGCTGTCGTCGGCGATGCGGCGGAACGCGGGCGCATACGCCATCGCGGTCGAGTCGCCGACGAGCCAGATGTGCACGGGAGCGTCACCGCTCCCCCACCCGCAGGCGGTCGTCGCCTCCGGCGAGAAGCAATCGTGGGCGGGGTTCGCTGCCGACGACGCGACCATCACCCGGTCGAGCGACGGGCTCAGGGACGGCCACGCGTCAGCGGCGGCAGCCGACGCGAGCTCGGCCTGCAGGTCGGCGGTCGGGTCGCCCGAGACGGTCGGCGCCGAGGCTGCCGGGGCGAGCTCGGGGAGGCCGAACCGCGGACCGTGACCGGATGCCGTCACGCCGAGGGTGCCCGCGAGGGCCACGACGATGAGCGCCGCAGTCGCGAGGAAGACCTGCGGGGCGAAGCGCTCGCGCCACGCGGCCATGACGTCCCCGCGCGGCTCGGAGACGGGGTCGACCGCGGCCACAGGGACGACTGGCGCGGCGACCACCGCGGCAGGCTCGATACGCGGAGCCGCTGGGCGCGACGATCCCGGGAAATACCGCGTCCCCGGCGTCCACCCCTCAGGACGGGTCGTCGCAACCGCGACGACCGGCGCGGGAGCCGGCTCCGGGTCGGCGTCCGGTGCGGAAGCGGGCGCGTCGGCGCGCGGCATCCCACCGAGGAACGGCGCGTAGCGCAGCGGCTGCTCGATGATCAGGTAGGACGCGAGCCCGAGGACGACGCTCGCGCCGAGGACGATCCAGAGATGCCACTCGGATGCCGGGAGCAGAACGGCCGCGAAGACCACGACCGGGAAGTGCCAGAGGTAGAGCGAGTACGACGCGTCACCGACGAAGACGGTGACCGGGTTCGTGAGCGGGAAGAGGTGACGATGCCGGGGGTCTCCCCCGACACCTCCCGCGATCGCGAGCGCCGCGGCGGCGACGGGCGCCGCAGCCCACGGGGCGGGAAAGCCTCCGCTGGTCGGATCGATGAGCAGCAGCGAGGCGGCGATCCCCGCGAAGCCGGTCCACTGCAGCATCCCGCCGAGCGCGCGAGGGATGCGGCGCAGCAGGGGAACGAGCACGGCGACGAGCGCGCCGAGGCCGAGCTCCCACGCGCGGGTCAGGGTGGAGAAGTACGCGACGGTCGCCTGCGCATCGGACTGGACGAGAGCCCAGACGAACGACCCCGCCACGACCGTCCCGGCGAGGACGCCCGCGATGATTCTGACCCGCGTGCGACCGGTGAGGGCGACGACGACGAGGAGGAGCAGCGGCCACACGAGGTAGAACTGCTCCTCGACCGACAGCGACCAGAAGTGCTGCAGCGGCGAGACGGCGCCGGTGTCGGCGAAGTAGTCGGTGCCCTGCGCGGCGAAGTTCCAGTTCGAGGCGAAGACGGCGGCCCAGGCGGCATCCCACAGCGTCTGCTCAGCGCGGGTGCGGTTGAACAGGAACCAGCCGGCGACCCCGACGGCGATCAGCACGGTCAGCGCCGCGGGCAGCAGGCGGCGCGCTCGACGCGCGTAGAACGAGCCGAGCGAGAGCCGGCCGGTGTCACGCTCTTCGCGCAGCAGCATCCCGGTGATGAGGAATCCCGAGATGACGAAGAAGACGTCGACGCCCATGACCCCGCCCGCCGGCCATCCTGCGGCGTGTGCGCCGATGACCGCGAGGACGGCAAGGGCGCGAAGGCCTTGGATGTCGCGGCGCGGTGGAGCGGGGGTGTGGATCGGAGAGTGCATGGGGAATGCCGACGAAGAGTCTATGGGATCGCTCCCAGGCGGTCAGTTCCGGTCGGCGACGATCTCGTCCCCCACGTGCACCGTGCCGCCGTCGCCGACCGGAAGCAGCAGGATGCCGAGGGTCGCCTCGCTCTGACCGAACTCGGTCGTGAGCACGCGCAGCAGTCGCGCATCGCGCTCGCCGGTGTCGGGATTCGCGGTGATCGCGGCGCATCGACCGATGGGGCGTTGGACCTCGAACTCGACGTCGCCGATGCGGACGCGGCCCGACCAGTCGAGCTCCTCCCACGGCGCGGTGCCCGAGACGACGATGTTGGAGCGGAAGCGGCGGTCGTCGACGGGTGCGGGCACGGCGGCATCCACCTGCGCGACCGTCGACTCGCCGTGGAGCGAGACGTAGCCGCGCGCCCGGTCCTGGAATCGGGATGTGACGCCGTCACCGATGAGTCGGAGGGGCAGGACGCCCTCGCGCCGCAGGAACCTCGCGTCCGAGGAGCGTTCGACGAAGCCGGTGACGGCATCCTCGAGCTCGCGGCGGCCCGCGTCATCGAGCCCCGCTTCGACCAACAGGCAGCCGTTCTCGCTGATACGGACGACGCCATCTTGGAGTTCGACGTGCAGGCGGGCGATGGACGGGAAGTCCATGAGCACGAGGCCGCGGCTCTTCGGCCAGGAGTCGAGGCCGTCATCGTCCTCGGGAGCCGTGGCGTCGGCGAAGCGGAAGGCGAGCACGCGGTCGCCGGCGATACGCCCGTCGGCCTGCACGACGAGTTCGGCGCGAGGTTCGGGCGTGAAGCCCTTGATCGGATACCGGTAGAGCGACGAGACAGCAGCCATGGCTCTAGCGTGCACCACTCGCAGGCGTGGCTCCGGTCAGATTTTCTTCCTGGCGGCGCTCCGTCGGATGAAGCCGAACACGAGGGTGCCGACGAAGAGCACGATGCCGATGAGGCCGAGCCAGAAGAGACCCTCGAACGCGAAACCGACGATCGACAGCACCACCCAGATGATCAGCAAGATGATGAGAACTGTCCACATAGTGCTCACCGTACGCGGGATGGGGTGAAGAAGATACGGTCACGCCTGCTGATAGTGACGCACCCGCTCGTCGCGCTCGATGAGGAACTCGTCGTCCTCCGGGTAGAACACCGCACGTTCGATGTCGTCGCCGGCGAAGGCAGCGATCACGGCGAGGTTCTCCCACCGCGACAGGGTCGTGATCTCCGTGCGGCCGTCGCCGAGATCGCGCGTCAGCAGCCACGCTCCGAGGTTGCCGGGGGTGGCGCGATACGCATCCATGCCGGTGCGCTCCACGTACCGGATGTAGCGGTCCGCGTCTTCAGCGCGCACCACACCGGTCCACATCCGGACGACGGGTTGACCACTGAAATGCGTCACGCGCCCACCCTTGCAGAGGTGGACGCGTGACGCCAGGGATGCCGGGGGTCAGCTGCCGAGCTTCGACAGCTCCGCGAACTCCTCGTCGGTGAGCTCGATGACCGCACCCTGGAGGTTGTCCTCGAGGTGAGCGACGCTCGACGTGCCGGGGATCGGGAGCATGACCGGCGAACGCTTCAGCAGCCACGCGAGCGCCACCTGCGCGGGGGTCGCGTTCTTGCGCTCGGCGATGTCGGTCAGCGGGGAGTCGGGGCCCGTGAGGCCGCCGGTCGCGAGCGGGAACCACGGGATGAAGCCGATGCCCTGCTCCTCAGACCAGTCGAGGAGGGCCTCGGCGTCGCGGTGCTGCAGGTTGTAGAGGTTCTGCACGGTGACGATCTCCGCAATCTCCTGAGCCGCCTTCACCTCGTCGATGGAGACCTCGGAGAGGCCGATGTGACGGATCTTCCCCTCGTCCTGCAGCGCCTTCAGCTCGCCGACCTGGTCCTCGAGCGGAACCTTCGGGTCGATGCGGTGCAGCTGGAACAGGTCGATGCGCTCGAGACCGAGGCGCCGGAGGCTCATCTCCGCGCCCTGGCGCAGGAACTCGGGGCGTCCGAGCGGGGGCCACACGTTCGGGCCGGTGCGGGTGAGGCCGGACTTGGTCGCGATGACGACGTCGTCGGCGTAGGGGTGCAGCGCCTCCTTGAGGAGCTCCTCGGCGACGTAGGGCCCGTAGGACTCAGCGGTGTCGAAGAAGTTTACACCGAGCTCGACGCTGCGACGGAGGACGCGAATGGCCTCGTCGTGGTCCTTCGGCGGACCCCAGACGCCGGGGCCGGTGAGCTGCATGGTGCCGTAACCGAGACGGTTGACCTCGAGGTCTCCGCCGATGCGGAACGTGCCGGACGACTGTGCAGGCTTCGTGTTGTTCGTCATGGGGAGGTGCAGCGCATCAGCCCGCCGGAACATTCCCGTTCGTCAGCTTTTCGCGCCGGTGAGGGCGAGTGCGCCGCCGAGCCCGATCATGAGGACGCCACCGGCGCCCGACAGGGTGGACAGCCGCCGCGGCGAGCGCCCGAACCAGGTTCGCGCGGTGCCGGCCGCGACGGCCCAGGTGCTGTCGCAGATGAGAGCGATCACCTGGAAGATGAGGCCGAGCAGGAGCAGCTGCGCCCAGATCGGGCCCGCATCCCGCGCGACGAACTGCGGCAGGACGGCGACGAAGAACGCGATGGTCTTCGGGTTGGTGAGCCCGACGATGAAGCCCTGTCGCAGAAGGGTGACGACGGATGCCGATCCGCGCCCGTCCCGCTCGGCTCGGTGCCTCCGATGCCGGATCGCCTGCACGCCGAGGTAGACGAGGTAGATCGCCCCGACGACCTTGATCGCCGTGAACGCGACGACGGATGAGGCGACGATCGCGCCGACACCGAACGCGACGAGGAGGATCGCCGGGATGTTCCCGAGGGAGTTTCCGAGCACGCTGAGGACGCCCGCGCGGCGCCCGAGCGCAATGGAGCGGCCCACCACGAAGAGGACGCCGGGACCCGGGATGACGATGATCACGATCGACGCCAAGGCGAAGGCGACGAGGTTCTCGATCGGGATCATGAGGGAACGTTATCGCGCCCGGCATCCGTCTCCGACCGTGCCGCCTAGGCGCCGATAGGGCGAAGCCCCTCGGGCGATTCGATGAGCATCTCGAGGTCGCCGAGCGCGGGCCAGTCGCCGAGCTCTGCGAGGTCGCCGCCGGACTCGTACCAGGCGTCGCGCTGCTCGGACGTCCAGTCGGCGCCTTCGTCGACGAAGACACTCGTGAGCACACCGTCCGTCACCATGAGCCGCACGTCGAACGTGACATCGCCCAGGGCGCGGAACCGACCGACGACCGGGAACGTCGCGTGCGCCGGAACGGCCCGCGGCAGATCGTCGGCGACGAGGAGCTGCGCGTCCGGCCAGAACCCGCCGTCGCTGTCGTCGAAGACGAGACGCTCCGCATGTGCGAGCTGGGCGCGGAGCTCCGGCGCGCCGAACAGGTCGGTGGCGGCGAGCAGGTGCGCAGCGAGAGCCCGGACGTCCTCCGGCAGGTCGACGGCGATTTCCTGCGCCTCGGGGGTGTCCTGCGGAGTGTCGAGGGTGCGGCTCGCCCACCACGAGCCGAAGGCGAGGATGGCCCCTCCGACTGCCAGCCAACGGCGGGGATGCCGCGCGCCGGTTCGCGCGATCGCGCCTTGCACGCGGGCATCCACCGCTTCGCCTGCATCGGCGAAGCCGAGGGCCGCACCGGCGGTGCCCGCGACGAGGGCCGCCCGCCCGGCCGGCGGGACGGCGCCGCTCGGACCGCTGCTGCGGAGACCGACGCCGACGGTCCAGGCGGCGAGCCCCGCGTTCGCCAGGCGGTAGACGAGGCGCTGCCCGACGGTGAGACGGCGTGGGTCGATGAGGGTGAGGGCGCCGACGACGCACGACGACACGACGCCGTGGGTGATGGAGGTGGAATCGTTCAGGGCACGAAGAGCGGAGCGGATCGGCATACTCCGAGGGTAACGATCGCCGACTCCGCGCCGGGGCCCGCGAGATCTGCGACCATCGAGGTATGCACTCCATCACGACGGCGCAGCTCGCCGAGGCCTCCCCCGCGAACATCATCGACGTGCGCGAACCCGACGAGTTCGCCGCCGGTCACGTGCCCGGTGCGCGCAACATCCCCCTCGCCACGGTGCCCGACCACGTGGACGAGCTGCGCGAACTCGACGACCTGCACCTCATCTGCCAGGCCGGCGGACGCAGCGCCCGCGCAGCCGCCTTCCTCGAGCACCACGGTCTCGAGACGACGAACGTCGAGGGCGGCACCGGCTCCTGGATCGCGGAGGGCCGCGAGGTCGAGAAGTGACCCGGGGATAACACCCGAGCGTTCGACTGAGCGTCAGCCGCCGCGCTGCATGACCCGCTCGGGGTTCGGGTGCAGAGTGAAACCGAACTGCTCGTAGAGGCCGTGCGCGTCGACGGTTGCGAGGAGGGTGCGCTTCAGGCCCAGCGATTCGATCACCTCGACGACGGCCCCCACGAGCGTTTTGCCGACGGCCTGCCCGCGCGCTCCCGGATCGACGTACACGTCGCACAGCCATGCGAAGGTCGCGGAGTCGGTGACGACGCGTGCGTAACCGAGGGGCGTGCCGTCGTCGCCTTGAGCGTAGAAGTTGAGTGAGTTCTGCGCGGCGCGCTCGAGCACGTCGCGGGGTCGGCCGAGCGCCCAGTACGCACCCTCGGACAGCCAGCGGTGCACGACGCCGAGGTCGATCTCGTCGAGGTCGGTCGTGATCCTCATGCGCGTTCCCCTTCCGACGGCCAGGCGACGGATGCCGCGGGCCAGGGCGATGTGCGGAGCTCCGTGAGCGCGTCGCGCTGACTCTGTACGGCCTGCAGCGAATCGGTGCGGAACGCGGTGGCGATAAGCACCTCGCGCCAGTACTCTTCCCAGCTGCCGTACGTGCGGAACGCCTTCTCTGCGAGCGGCTCGAGCAGCGTCCAGGTCTCGTCGGCGGTGAGGTAGCCGGCGACGTAGGCGTAGCGGATGCCACCGATGCCACGCTCGATGTCAGCGGCGAGCAGCAGCCGGGCGGGGTGTTCCTCGCTGCCTCGGGCGAGGTCCTGGATATCGAAGACGGGCAGCTCGGTGAGCGCGGCGACGCGCGACATCATGTGCTCCGCGTTGTCGCTGTGGGCGATCTCGGCGAAGCGCTGCGAGTTCAGTCCCATGACGAGCGTGTCGGCGACGAGGAGCTCTGCGTCGGCCTTCGTGACGATCTTGAACTGCTCGTCGAGCGCGCCCCGCAGCTGCTTGAGGGGTGTGACGGGCAGCGAGAACCACGGCGAGCTCTTCTCGCCGTCCTGGTGCTTCGTGCGCAGCTCCCGCGGCAGCTCGGCGAAGGTGGGCGTGAAGGCGAGCGAGTCGTTCCAGCCGCGGACGGCGAAGTCGCTCGCGGCGTCGAGCGCGAGGATCTGCTGCTGCCGCGGGGTGAGGGGCTGCCGACCGGATGCCTCGATGTAGGCGAGCTGCGCACGGCGGGGAGCACGGGCATCCCTTCTCGCGAGGATGGTCGAGGCGACGAGGAGGCCGAACGCCATGCCGACGGCGAAGGCGAAGAAATTGACGATGACCTCGTCGACCTCCCAGACGAACGAGAGCACGAAGCCGGCGATGCCGAACGGGGCGGCGATGAGGGTGACGGGCAGGGCACGCCTGCGCATCTCGGCGGGGTCGGCCTTGCGCTTGGCTTCGAGAGCCTGCGCGTAGCGCCGGCGGGCTCGGACGGGGTACTCGACGTCACCGGGATGGTTCTGGAGGGCGTTCACGTCAGGGGCCACCGCACCATCCTGGCACCGCTCCGGACGCGTTCGCGTCAGGGTGCGTCGGCGACGATCTCGGCTTTCGCTCCGGCCGAGTTCTCGAGCCATCCCGCGTAATGATCGGGGCCGCCTGCGTGCGGATACCGCTCCTGATACAAAAGGCGCCAGCCGTGGTCCGGCGCGGCGGCGATGATCGCGTCGACGTCGGCGCGCGATCCGCCCAAGAAAGCGAGGTGGTTCACCCCGGGAGCTCGCCGGTCGTGCACGGTCGTCGACAGGTTCGGCGAGGTCGTGAGGGTCAGGTAGGCGCCGCCCGCGGACCAGGACTCCCCCTCGGTCCACACGCTGTCGCGGGCGAACCCGAGCTCGGCGAGCAGCCAGCCCCATTCGGTCTGCGCGACGGCGAGGTCGGCGACCCAGAGTTCGATGTGATGAAAACCGGTCATGGACCGAGTCTCTTCGACGTCAGGCGGGAACGAGGAGCGTATTCAGCGAGTCCGCCGGCAGGACGACCTCGAGCGCCTGCCCGTCGATCATGAACGTCATCGGCATCTCCTCGCCCAGGTCGTTCTGCACGACGATGACGAGGCTGCCATCGGGGTTCCGGAACACCAGCTGATTCTCGTGGCCGGTGTAGCTGAGGGTCGGGATGCGGCGTGCCCCGCCGGCCACGAAATGCGAGACGTGCTTGAGCATGCAGTGCTCGTGGGTGAAGGCGTACGAGCCGGTGTCGGGGTCGACCGTCACGAGCGAATTCTGCGCCCAGCCCCAGCGGCTCACCCCGCCCTGGAGCAGCGACATGTTCCAGTACATGTACGCCTTCGCTCCGTGGGAGAAGAAGTGCTTCATGAGGAACCAGGCGTGGCGAGCGAGGCGCCAATCGTTCCGGCCGTCACCGCACTCCTGCTCGGTCTGGTAGATCGCGAGCTCCGGGTGGTGGCGATGCAGGTAGGGGACGGCTCCCTTGCCGGCCCACTGCGCCCCGATGCCCGAGATCCACTCGGCGGCGGTCTCATCGGCGAGCACCCGCTCGACGAGGCCGTCGTCCGCGCGTTCGAGCGTTCCGAGGAAGACGTCCACTCCGCGCGACGCCATCTCGGGACCGAGGTGGCGGACGAACGCCGCGAGTCCCTCGGGCGTCCACGTGCAGCTCGGGAAGATCTGCGCCGAGTTGAACTCGTTCTGCGGCATCACCATCGTGACGGGGATACCGAGCTCGGCATATGCGTCGACGAATCGGCCGAAGTAGGAGGCGTACGCGGCGAGGGTCTCGTCGTCGAGGCGCATCATGTCGGTGCCCTCGGCGCCGAGCTGGTCGTCGCGGATGCCGTTGTCGACTCCCGCCGCGAGCGGGCTCGCCTTGGCCGCGGCGTAGTGGCCGTTCGTCTTCATCCAGGTCGGCGGACTCCACGGCGAGGCCCAGAGGGTGAGGTCGGGCTGGTGCCGCTGCGCGGCCTGGATGAAGGGCACGAGCGTCGCGCGGTCGTGCTCGATCGAGAAGTCGTCAAGCGAGAGGTCGCCGGGGGTCTCGTCGTAGCTGTACCAGTCGGTGGAGAAGTCGTTTGCGCCGACGGGCATGCGGCAGCGGGTGAGGTTCAGACCCGTTCCCGGTTCGAAGAGTTCTCGCATCACGGCATCCCGGTCCTCGTCGGTCAGGTGGGAGAGCGAGGTCCACCCGAGCTCGTTGAACGAGGCGCCGAAGCCCTCGATGGCCTGCTGCGGGTCGTCGGTCTGCAGGATCACCGACGGCATGGCGCGCAGCTCGCCGAGCTCGGGTGCGTCGAGCTCGCGCCAGGGATGCTCCTGAGTGGTGCTGATCCAGCGGACGGGTGCGGCCATGTGCTCTCTCCTATGAGTCGCGTCCGCCCACGCTAGCGCAAAATCCAACGACCGTTGAACTTTGCCGGGTAGGCTGGACCCATGCCTTCTTCGACCAAGCGCGGTCCGTACGCCAAAACGGCGGCGCGTCAGCGCGAGATCCTGGATGCCGCGGGCGACGTCTTCGCGACGCACGGCTACCGGGCGGGGTCACTGAAGGAGATCGCCGATCGGGTCGGCATCGACGCGTCGACGATCCTGCACCACTTCGCGAACAAGAGCGTTCTGCTGCAGAAGGTGCTCGAAGACCGCGACACCCGGAGTCTGACGGACGCCGATCCGGACCGCACGGCCGGCCCCGCCGACACCCCCGCAGCGTTCCTGCGGCTGGCGCGCGCGAACGAGAAGATCCCCGGCATCGTCGAGCTGTACACGCTGCTCGCGGCCGAGTCGGCGACGCCGGACCACCCGAGCAACGAGTACTTCGTGCTGCGCTACGCCCGGGTGCGCAGCGAGTTCGCGTCCGCGTTCCGCGAGATGGCGGATGCCGGGCTCCTCCGCCCGGGCGTCGATCCCGAGTTCGCGGCGGTGTCGACCCTGGCGCTGTGGGACGGGGTGCAGGTGCAGTGGATGCACGATCCGGATGCCGTCGATGTCACCGAGACGCTGCGGAAGCACCTCGAGCTGCTGACCACGGTCGACCTCTCCTGACAGCCGGTTCCGCGCGGTAGCGTGAACGGGGGCGACAGAGCCCGCGAGCCGATGTGTGGGAGAACAATGCCAGAGACGCCGACGAGGCAGTCCGCCGCCGCGCGACCGTCGAACCGACTCGCGATCGCGACGCTCGCCGTCGGCATCGCCGCGTTCCTCACCGGGCTCGTCCCGTGGCTGGGTCTCATCCTCGGTCTGACGGCGTTCACCCTCGGGATCTACGCGCTCACGCGCGGCCAGTCGAAGGTGATGGCGCTCGTGGGTGGCTCGCTCGGATCGATCGCCGCGGTCACCGGCTTGATTTCGACGAGCGCCCTCATGATGTGGCTGCTCAGCGGCAACGCCTGACGCACTTCTGCCCGCGGCATCCGTCCCGGTACGGTGACCGAATGAGCGACACTGCAGCAGGGTGGTACGACGACGGTTCCGGCACGATGCGGTGGTGGGACGGTACCGCCTGGACCGAGCGGACGCAGCCGCCTCCTCCCCCGCAGCCCGGGATCGGCGGGTTCATCGCCCAGGCGCAGGCCGAGGCTGTGGCCGGCGCGCAGCCGCGTCCGGCGCAAGCGGGTATGAGCTACGTGGTGCTGCAGGTGGTGTTGAAGGAGAAGTTCTTCGGCAGCGGGTCGGGGAACCTGACCGAGCTCGAGCGGGCGATCAATGCGCAGGCGGCCCTCGGCTACCGGCTGCACACGATCACGACGGCGTCGTCGGGCAGCACCGGCTTCGGCGGCGGCGACCGGATCCAGGCGACCCTCGTGTTCGAGAAGCTGGTCTGACCCCCACCTGAAACACGACTCGGGCAAGATGTCTGGCGTGACATCTGATCGATCGAGCGCGGACGAGAGTGCGCTCGCCAGCTTCCTCCGCGCGCGCCGCGCCGGATTGACGCCGGATGCCGTCGGCATCCCTCCCGAACCACGTCGCCGCGTGCGCGGACTGCGGCGCGAGGAGGTCGCTCGGTTGGCGGGCATCAGCGCCGAGTACTACCGGCGGCTCGAGCAAGGCAGCGGACATCAGATGTCGCTGCAGGTCTGCAACTCGTTGGCCCGCGCGCTGCGCCTCGATCGTGCCGGCACCGCCTATCTGCAGCGTCTCGCGCTGCCCGATTCGGAGGCGCCGTTCGAGGTGCATAGCGGTGAGGATCCGCCGGTGGAACTCGTGCAGCTGATCACGCACTGGGATCACACGGCGGCGTACATCATCGACCGCAACCAGGACATCTTGGTCGTCAACGACCTGATCCGCGCGGTCGCGCCCGGGTACATGGAGGTCGGCAACAACCTCGTGCTCATGCAGTTCGAGGCGCCGCCCGAGCTGCGTGAGCTGGCGTCGTGGCAGGAGGGCGCGCGCTCCTCGGTGTCGCGGCTGCGCTACTACGGCAATCCGTCCGATCCGCGCTGGCAGGAGATCACCGGACTCCTGCTCGACGACGACGACTTCCGCGACCTGTGGGAGCAGCACGAGGCGCTGCCGCTGACCTCCGGCGTCGCGCCGAACTACTTTCCCGAGCACGGCTGGGTCGACACGAAGTGGCAGATCCTCGAGGCGCATCCGGGCCTCTACACCGTCATCTGCTACGGCGTTCCGGGCAGTGTCGGCGAGCGCGCCCTGCTCGATCTGCAGACCGCACTGCGCGGCGGCACGATGACGCTCCCGGATGCCGGGTCATCGACGCCGACGTCGGCGAGCAGGCTGGCGCGGTACCGCGGCACGGGTCCCGGTGGCGCCGCGCATGAGCGGATGCCGGTGGACACGACAGCAGCGTAAACGGGTACTGAGAGGGCCACGACGAGGGCGGGGAAAGCGCTTTAGCGTGAGGGCATCCACCTCACCCCGGAAAGAGGGAAACAAGCCCATGCCTTTCATCACCACCGACGACGGCGCCGAGATCTACTTCAAGGACTGGGGCGATAAGAGCACCCAGCCGATCGTCTTCCACCACGGGTGGCCGCTGTCGTCCGACGACTGGGACGCGCAGATGCTCTTCTTCCTGAGCAAGGGGTTCCGCGTGATCGCGAGCGATCGCCGCGGTCACGGCCGGTCGTCCGACATCGCAACCGGACACGACATGGATCACTACGCGAGTGACGTGAGCGCCGTCGTCGAGCACCTCGACCTGCAGAACGCCGTGCACATCGGGCACTCGACGGGCGGCGGCCAGGTCGCACGCTACGTCGCACAGCACGGCGAACCGCAGGGCCGCGTGGCGAAGGCGGTGTTGGTCGCGGCCGTTCCGCCGATCATGCTGCAGACGGACTGGAACCCCGAAGGCACTCCCCTGTCGGTGTTCGACGGATTTCGTGAGGCGCTGGCGGCCAACCGTGCCGAGTTCTTCAAGGCCGTGGCATCCGGTCCGTTCTACAACTTCAACCGCGAGGGCGTCGAGCCGTCGCAGCCGGTGATCGACAACTGGTGGCGGCAGGGCATGACGGGCAGCGCGCTCGCGCACTACGAGGGGATCAAGGCGTTCAGTGAGACGGATCAGCGTGACGACCTGCGCGCGATCACGGTGCCGACGCTCGTCCTGCACGGCGACGACGACCAGGTCGTGCCGTACAAGGGGGCAGCACTGCCGCAGGCCGAGTTGCTGCCGAACGCGACGCTCAAGATCTACGAGGGCTACCCGCACGGCATGCTGACGACGCATGCCGACGTGCTGAACGCCGACATCCTGGCATTCATCCAGAGCTGACGGATGCCGCGCGGCGTGGCCCTGGAGGGGGGCACGCCGCGTTCGTCTGCGGCCCCGGCGGGCTCTGACGTACTGACGCTCGATCTGACGGGGAAGACCGCGGTGGTGACCGGCTCGACACAGGGCATCGGGCTCGCAATCGCGCGGCGATTGGCCGAGGCTGGAGCCGAGGTCGTCATCAACGGCCGCAACGAGGAGCGCGTCGCGCAGGCGGTCGAGTCGCTGGACGGACTGGGCGCACGCGGCGTCGCGGCAGACGTGACGACGGCCGAGGGCGCGCAATCATTGGTGGATGCCGCGGGTGACGTCGATGTGCTGGTCAACAACCTCGGCATCTTCGGGTCGACGCCGGCGCTCGAGATCGACGACGACGAGTGGCGCCGGTTCTTCGACGTGAACGTGCTGAGCGGGGCGCGGCTGACGCGGCTGGTGCTACCAGGGATGACCGAGCGCGGCTGGGGTCGCGTGCTGAACATCGCCAGTGACTCGGCGATCGTCATCCCCGAGGAGATGATCCACTACGGCGCGTCGAAGAGCGCGTTGCTCGCGATGTCACGCGGGTACGCGAAAGCGGCATCCGGCACCGGCGTGACGGTGAACTCCGTGATCGCCGGGCCGACGCACACCGAGGGCGTCGAGGACTTCGTCTACGAGATGGTCGACCGGTCGCTCGACTGGGAGGCAGCGCAGCGCGAGTTCATGCGCACCGCGCGTCCGCAGTCGCTCATCGGCCGGCTGATCGAGCCCGAAGAGATCGCGAACATGGTCGTCTACCTCGCCTCGCCGCTCGCGTCAGCGACCACCGGCGGAGCGCTGCGGGTCGACGGCGGGTACGTGGACAGCATCCTGCCCTGACTCGCACCGTCGTTCGGCGGACGGCCGGTCTCATCGATAGGTTCGAGGCGAAGCGACCGATCCGATGAGTCGCCGAACCTGGGGGCATGACTTTGGACGACCCGATCTCGATTCTGAATCTCGTTCTGGCGGTCGCAACCGGTGCGGTCGTTCCGCTCGCACTGTGGATGCGCGACTCGTCGAAGCGTAAGCGCGAAGCGGACCGTGCCGAACGGGAGTGGGCGCAACGGGAAGAGGAGTGGGAACGGAAAGAGGTCGAATGGAAACAGCAAAACGAGCAGTGGGCGTACCAGGAGAGCAAGCAGAGACACGACGAACTCGCCCAGGCATTTGACATCCACGCGGACCTGTCGCAGATGCAGCTGTTCGAGGCGTTGGCCAACGCGAACGAGGATGCCGCCGCCCGCCAATACGCGGTGCAACTCCACGCGCGCGCGAGCTACCGCTTCAAGACGTTCTCCGATGACTTCGCCTTACCCGACGACGTCATCACGATGGTGACAACGGCGCTCACGACGATCAACGAGTCACTCCCCCGCGAGACCGCCGCAGCACAACAGGCCTTCACTGACAAGGTCGCGACGAAACAGAACCACGCGAAGAACAGCGACGTACAGGCGCGCATCAGCGAGTTCGCCGCACGCCTCGTCGGTCGTCCGGTGTCTCGGGACGAGCGAGCCGACGTGCAGGACGAGTTCGGCGACGTTGCGCGCTCGGTTCGGGTGAGCCGTGGTGGGCAGGGGGTCGAGATCGTCCTCCCCGACGGTGCTCACAAGATCTGGTTCGCGGGCAGCGGTAGGGGCGATCTCCCTGCGGTGGTCGTGCACTTCGATGCCAAAGGCTGCACGTTGGACTCGTCGAAGGCGGGCGAACTCAAGTCGAGACTGGCCACACATGCGAACGACGGCAGTGATCTCGCCGATGCCTTCGCTCGTGAACTGCGGGGGCTCAGCGAGGCGGGCGGCCGCTGCGGTTGCGGCGCCCCGCTGTCCTATCCCGCCGCTGTCCGCGCATGAGGTGAGCAGTCGCCTGGTGCGAGGTCAGGTGCCGCTGTGGATGAGCCTGACCTCGACGCCGCCGTCGCCGCGGATGGCGGGATTGGTGGCTGCGATCGCGAGGGCAGCGTCCTCGTCGTCCGCCTCAATCACGTACACACCGGCGACGACCTGTGCGGAGTCGACGAACGGTCCGTCGGTCACGCCGTCGACGCGGACCGATCGTGCGAGCGCGCGCGGCGTGAACGCGTAGGCAGCGCGCAGCGCGCCTGACCGGGCGAGCTCGTCGGCGTGCGCGTTGGGGTCGGCGAGTTGCTCGTCCGACGCGTCGAGCGCGTGTGCGGAGTCGTCCGTGTAGATCAGGACGGCGTACTGCGGCATGGCGGCATCCTCTCCGTGGCGGTGCTCAGCCGAGCTTCACCATCTCCACGCTGCGGTCCCACAGCTCGCGCGCGAGCTGCTCGTCGGTGGCGAACTTGTGCGTCTTGGTGACCCGGTCGTTCTCGTAGTACGCGCCGGGCAGCCAGTCGGTGCCGGGGGTTCCGTCGGCGAGGAACACGAGGCGCTTGCCACCCTCGTCGGTCGTCGTCAGCAGTCGCTTGGCGAGCGGGTTGTGGTACATGAAGCGGAACGGTCCGGTCAGGTTGCCGGCGAAGCCGGTCGCGACGACGCCGGGGTGGAACGCGCCGCCCGAGATGCCCTCGCTCCCCCACCGGCGCTGCAGTTCACGGGTGAAGAGGATGTTCGCGAGCTTCGCGTTGCCGTAGGCGACGCGTCCGGAGTAGCGGCGCGCACCGTTCAGGTCGGCGATGTCGAACCGCGAGAAGATGCGGGCGGCGGCGCTGGCGGTCTGGATGATGGATGCCTCACTCTCGACCAGCCGCTCGCGCAGCAGGTTCGTCAGCAGGAACGGTCCGAGGTGGTTCACCTGGAACGTCTGCTCGAACCCGTCGGTGGTGAGCTTGCGGGGACCGAAGATGCCGCCGGCGTTGTTCGCGAGCACGTCGATGCGCGGGTAGGCGGCGAGCAGTTCGCCCGCGAGCCGGCGCACCTGCGCCAGGTCGGAGAAGTCGGCGAGGTGGTGCGGCATCCCGACCTCATCGGCAACGGCGCGGGTCTTTTCGGGCGAGCGTCCGACGAGGACGACCTGGTGGCCGCGGGCGACGAGCTGACGGGATGCCGCGGCTCCGATCCCGTCGCTGGCGCCGGTGATGACGATGGTTCGCATGAGGCGAGTGTCACACCCTTCGCTATGTCCGTGTCGGCTCTTGACGATGGGAGCGCGGTGTGGCCGGGGTCGGGCGGTCGCGGACCGAGGCGTCGCAGGGCCTGCAACCTCGTGTCGGAACGCGGGCTCCCGAATCGGGGCGCTGAACCCGGGCGTGAGAACCCGGGCTCAGAACGGCGGCGGATCGCTCGCGGGCCAGGTGCGCTCAGCAGGGGTGAACGCGACGGCCGGTGTCGGTGCGTCTTCGCGATACGTTCTCCCGAGGGGTGAGGTCCATTCGAGGACACCACCCCCGAGTTGTCGCACTTTCCAGGCGGTGAACTGCTTCATCGAGTGGTGACGTTGGCACAGGTGGGCTAGGTTGCCCGCCTCGGTCGCGCCGCCGAGGGCATGGTCGTGGGTGTGGTCGACCTCGCAGCGGATGGCGGCGAGGCGGCATCCGGGGAATCGGCAGTGCTGATCGCGTGCCTGCAGGTGGCGTCGCAGGGGGTTCGGCACGCGGTAGGTGTCGACGGCGAGCACGGTGTCGGTGATCGGATCGGTGACGAGGCGTTCCCACGAGGGTGTGTCACCGGCGAGCCGCCGGGCGGTGGCGGCGTCGATCGGCGTGCGCCCGACGAGATCGCACGGCACGTCGGCGCCGGCGAGGGCGAGCGCGGGGACCACCACCTGCACGCGCGCGCGTATTGCGCCGAGGGGGCCGGCGGTCGTGTCGCGGGTGTCGTCGAGCGCGGGTGTGCCGGCGAGGAGCAGGTCGGCGAAGACGTCGGCGCGCACCTGGTCGGCGGTGCGCGCGTCGGTGTCGACGATCTCGCTGGAGCGCTCGCTCCGCGTGTCGATGATCGCGCACGCTTGACGGGTGAGCCGGTCGTGGATGCCCTCGGCGATGACGGTCGGCAGCGTCGCGACGAGGTCGCTCATGCCATCGCGGCCGGGGATCAGGTGCACGGCGCGGTGGGCGGCGGCATCCTGGTGGCGTTCGGTGAAGGACCGCGGATGCATCTGCAGGGCGAGGATCTCGATCTCGGCGCGCACCCGGTTGGGGGTGTCACGGCGGCACCGCTGAATGGCGACGGCTTCGAAGGCGGGCCGGACGTCGGCGGGGAGCTCGGCGCCGGCCTCGACGATCACATCGACGTGACCGCGGGTGATGATGCCCGCCTCCCACGCCGTGAGGGATGCCTGATAGTCCTCGACGATCGTGCGCGCCTGGGTGATGCGGCGCTGCACAGTGCGGTCGGTGAGGCGGAGCACCCCGCCGAGTTCGGCCGCGATCGCACGGAGCGCCATGTCGTGCGCCTGCACGTGCACCGAGGACTCGGCCGCCTGCTGTTCGGCGAGCGCACCCGCGCGGGCGAGGACCTGCAGCTGCACGATCTGAGCCCGGGTGATGAGCTTCTCGACCATGGCGGTCTCGTGCACGATGTCGGCGAGGGGCGCGAAGCGTTCCCGGATGCCGATGGTGCCGAGCGAGGTCATGCCTCCATTGTGGTGGGGGCCTCCGACATCGCTTCTGCGCCCGCGAAGCCGGTCAGTCGGCGCTCTGGCGGGGCGGGTTGAACATGAACTCGAGTCGCACGCCGTTGTCGTCTTCGACGAACGAGGCGTAGTAGCGGTCGCTGAATCGCGGGTACGGTTTCGGCTCGCGGACCGGAGCCCACCCGGCGGTGACCGCCGCGTCGTGCAGGCGGTCGACGTCATTTCGGGAGTCCACCGCAAACGCCAGATGCTGCCATCCGACGCGGCCGTGGCGATGCGGTTCGTCGTGGTCGTCGCGGGCCGGGTAGAGGATGAGCTCTTCTTCGCCGCGGTACCACGAGACGGAGCCGACGGCATCCTCTCGGGTGCACCCCAGCAGCCTCATGACGGGGTCGAACTGCGCGGTCGACGTCGCCAGGTCGCGCACGCTGATGCCGATGTGATCGAAGAGAGCCATGCCGCCATCCTCCGGGTCGCGGTCGCCCGCGCGCTAGCCCTCCAGCCGCCGCAACCGCAGTCGCGCCATGTCCTGCGCACGAGGGCCGGACCCGAGCGCACGCTCGGTCACGCGCAGGATGAGGCGGGTCGCGGTCTTCACCGGCAGCCACGAGCGGCGAAGGCCCAGCATCCGCCTGATCCGCGGCGGGAACGTCGCGACCGCCGCGGCGAACAGCACGCGGTAGGCGACGCCCATGAGCCCAGTGAACGGGGGCTTCTTCAGGAACCGCACGACGTCGTCGACGCGCTCGTCGCGGCGCAGTTCGCCGCGGTCGAGGAAGCCGTCGATCTCGGCGCGCAGGGCAGCCTCGGTGAGCGGCGGATCGGGCACGCGCATGAGGCGTCCGGCGGTTGCCCAGTCGGCGACGTACGCGTCGGGGCCGCCCGGGATCGATCCGCCGTACGCCTCGTGGCTGCGCAGGAACGCGTCGGTGAAGGCGAGGTGCACCCAGCGCACCAGGTCGGTGGCTTCGGCGGTGTACGTCCGGGCGGAACCGTCGCCGGCGACGTACTCGCCCTGCACGCGCTGGTGGAAGCGGCCGACGCGGGCGGTCTCGGCATCCGCTTGCGTCGTCGATCCGTAGGTGAGCGTGATGACCCAGCGGACGGTGCCGGTGAGACGCCCGATCGGATCGTCGCGGTAGCGCGACCAGTCGTGCACGCCGGCGAGGGCGCCCGGGTGCAGAGCCTGAAGGAGAAGGGCACGGATGCCGGCGACCAGGGTGCCCATGCCGGCGTGAACGGTCCACGCAGGGCCGCCCTCGGCGAAGTAGCCGGTGTCGTCGCCGTCGGCGAGCGCGCGGACGTACGGCGCCATCCCGGTCGGGTCACCTGCGAGGGCGGTGAGCAGCCGGGCGCGCAGCCGCGCCACACGCGGAGGAGCGGAGGACGTCACGGTTCCAGCCTGCCACCGCCTCGGAGGCATGGGGCGGTGCGGCGCTAGGCCCGGGCCGCCATCGCGAGCTCCCCGTACCCCATGGCGATGAGGAACGAGAGCACGGCCAGCACGATCGTGACGGGCACCATCGTGTTCCGCTCCGGCTTGCTGCGCGAGATGGCGTTCATGAGGATGCCGAGCACGAAGTACACGAAGACAGTCCACATGCCGACCTGGGCGACGATGTCGGGGACGACGTCGATGGCGCGAGCACGATCCCAGGCGAGGACGGCGATCAGCGCGTAGATGAGGACCGAGACGAGGCTGCCGATACGGAGTCGCAGCGGCAGTGCGCGGTGCTGACCTCCCCACGCGAACCGCCCCAACGGGGCACCGAGCGCGAGCGTGATCTGGAAGATCGCAAGCAGGGTGAGGATGACGGTGAGCGCGAGCGCGAAGGGCACGGGGCCAGGCTAGCGGGGCGTCGTTTTAGGGTCGGATCCGGGCGCCGCGCAGGCGACGCCCGGATGAGGTGTCAGTAGCCGACAGCCTTGAGGCCGAACTTCGCCTGTTCGGCGGTGAACTGCGACCCGTACTCGCTTGTCAGCTGGTCGTACAAGCGGTCTTTCGACAGCGACATGGTGTCGAGATACATCTGAGCGGCCTCGGCCGCCTCCGCGTTCCAGTCTGCGCCGACCTTATCGACGGCCCATTCGGCGACGTCCTTCGGGTACGCCTCGCCGTACTCACTGGTGAGCTGATCGATCAGGCCCGCACGGCTGAAAGGCATTGAGTCCAGATACATCACCGCGGAACCGAGGGCGTTCGCGTGAGCGAGCGACGGAGCGTCATCCTGCGCCGCCTCTTCAGGCTCCGCTTCGGCCTGCTCCACGGGCTCTGCTTCAGGCTTAGCAGTCTTCTCGACGCTGACGACGACGGTATCGCCATCCTTCGCCTTCTCTCCAGCAGCCGGAGCCGTCCGGAGCACGGTCCAGTTGTCACGGTCGAGAACCACGCCGGACTCGGCCGAGAAGTCGACCTCGAGGCCGGCGTTCTCGAGGAGTGCAGCTGCCTCCTTGGCGGTCTTACCGATGGTGTCAGGCACCTCGATCGCAGTAGCCGCGTCTGCGTTTTGCGCCGAGTTGCTGCCCGCCGCGGCGGGCGCTGCTTCGGGGGTCGACGCCGGCTTGTTGGCGGCACCAGCCGCTCCACCGATGACGATCAGTGCGAGGGCTGCCGCGGGAATGATGATGCGCTTCTTCTTGAACCAGGGCTTGATCGCTTTCTCGTGCGCGACGGGAGGCGGCGAGTAGGGAGGCGGTTGGACGTTGATCATGTTTGCCCTTTCGGCTGCTGTGATTGCGCAAGCGCCATCGCTTGACACGGTCATCGACCCTCAGATCGTTGCCTTCGACGATCGGGCAGAGCGCTTCGGGAGCGATGCCGGGCCGGTTCCGACCCCAGTAGGAACCGGTCTATTCCTAACACAATTAGAGAAATCTCATCTGCTGATAGGAGGCACGCACCCCGGGACGGCATCCCGCCCTGAGGTCGACGTCAGAAGCATCGCTATGGGCAGTTCTCCCCATAGCGACCGCCCAGCGCGCTTCCCTACGCTGACAGCGTTCGACAAACCCGATTGTCGCGGCGTCTCTTCTGGGGGATGGCACGCACGCCGCGACACTTCTGACGGATGCCGCGCGGCGTGACCATGTGGGGACGGCCCACGCCGCGCGGAGTCGGTCAGCCGCGCATCACTCCGCGAGCGCCTCAGCGAACGGCCGCGGCTCGCGGCCCTTCGGCTGGGTCGGGCGCTCCCCCGAGTCCGACAGCGGCGGCGTCGGCATCGTCACGTCCGCACCGGACGTCAGCTCCACCGGCTCGCCGAAGTGCCGGATCGACATCGGCTCACCGGCGCTGACACGGTAGGTCGTGGCATCCGGTGCGATCTCGAGATGCAAGGTACGGCCCTGCCAGCGGATGCCGAACGCGAGACCGGTCAGCTGCTCCGGCAGCCGCGGGGCGAACCGCAGTCCGTCGGCCGTGTCGCGCATGCCGCCGAATCCGGCGACGAGCGCCGTCCAGATGCCGCCGAGCGACGCGATGTGCAGGCCGTCCTCGGCGTTGCCGTGCAGGTCGTCGAGGTCGATCGTCGCGGCTTCGGCGAGGTAGTCGGCCGCGAGCCCGAGGTGCCCGACCTCGGCAGCGACCACTGCCTGGATCGCCGCCGACAGTGACGAGTCCCGCACGGTCAACGCCTCGTAGTAGCGGAATGCCCGCGCCTTCTCGTCTACCGTGAACGCGTCGGTGCAGAAGAACAGGGCGAGCACGAGGTCGGCCTGCTTGAGCACCTGCTTGCGGTAGAGCTGCACGTACGGGTACCGCTCCTGCAGCAGCTCGTCGCCGGGGGTGTCGGTCTCGAAGTCCCATCGTTCAAGTTCTGTGAATCGCGCCGCCTGCGGGTGCACGCCGCGTTCCTCGTCGTAGGGCACGTGCATGGCACCGGCGGTGCGCACCCAGCCGCCGATCTCGCCGTCGTCGACCCCGAGAGTGCGAGCGAGATCCGGATGCCGACGCGCGGCATCCGCGGCGGCGTCGAGGTTCGCGCGGGCCATCAGATTGGTGAAGACGTTGTCGTCGTAGAGGGCGGTGTACTCGTCGGGGCCGGTGACGCCGTCGATGTGGAAGCGATCGTCGGCGTCGGTGCGACCGAGGGACTGCCAGAGGCGGGCGGTCTCGACGAGGATCTCGAGGCCGGCGTCGCGTTCGAACTCGACGTCGCCGGTCGCCCGCACGTAGTGGACGACGGCGGCGGCGATGTCGGCGTTGATGTGGAACGCGGCCGTACTGGCGGGCCAGTATCCCGACGACTCGCGTCCGTCGATGGTGCGCCAAGCGAACGCCGCACCCTGTAAGTGCAGCTGGCGCGCCCGGTCGCGGGCGTGGTCGAGGGTGGCGTGGCGCCAGCGGAGGGCTTCCCTCGCGGCATCCGGTGCGGTCGCCGTGAGGACGGGCAGAACGTAGGCCTCGAAGTCCCAGAACGTGTGGCCGGCGTACCCGGCGCCGGTCAGTCCCTTGCCGGGGACGGAGCGCTGCTCGGCGCGCGCCGCGGCCTGGAACACCGAGAAAAGCGCGAACCGCACCGCCTGCTGCAGGCGGGGCTGCCCGTCGACGCGGACGTCGGCGCAGGTCCAGAAGTCGTCGAGCCGTTCGCGCTGCGCGGCGAGGAGGCCGGTCCAGCCGTCCCGCATCGCGTCGGCGACGGCGGCTTCGGCGCGGTCGCGAAGGCCGGGCGCCGAGATCCCGGAGGCCCAGGCATGCCCGACGATCTTGACGACCTCGAGCCGTTCGCCGGGTGCGAGGCGGGCGCGGATGGTGGTGCGGGCGAGGTCGTCGGATGCCGCGGTGCGCACCTCGGCGGTCGCGCCAGACACGAGGTGGTCCATGCTGACGGCGACGCCGATCCCGCTGTTGCGGGTTTCGTGGACGAGGGTCGCAGCGCTGTCGAAGACGAAGCTCCCCGCGCTGCGGAGCGGGGTCTCGAGGATGTCCTGCACGCGCGGGTCGGGGTGCGGCTCCGGCAGGGGTTCGTTCGCGACGAGCTCGGACTGGAGGGTGATCGTGATCGGATCGTCGACGGCTTCGACCTCGTACCGGACAGCCGCGACGGAGCGGTGGGCGAGCGAGACGATGCGGGTCGAGAGGATGCGGACGGTGCTGCCGGCGGGCGAGGTCCAGGTGAGCGTGCGTTCGAGGGTGCCGGCGCGGAAATCGAGGTGCTGTTCGTGGTGGTGGAGGGTGCCCTCGCGGATGTCGAGGGGTTCGTCGTCGACGGTGAGGCGGATGACCTGTCCGTTCGGCACGTTGATGACGCTCTGCCCCGACTCGGGGTACCCGTAGCCGCCTTCGGCGTAGGGCATCGGATGCTCTTCGAAGACGCCGTTGAGGTAGCTGCCCGGAACGCCGTGGGGCTCCCCCTCGTCGAGCAGCCCGCGCCACCCGATGTGCCCGTTGGAGAGGGCGAAGACGGACTCGCGGTGCGGCAGGCGGTCGACATCGACGCCGCTGAGGCCGATGCCCCAGGGCGTGACGTCGAAGGGCAGAGGGCGGGTCATGATGTCACGGTAGATCACGGTGTCTTTTCGCCTCGAAGGGTTGCAGTGGGCGACCGCGGACGTATGCTCGCCGGCCCCTCCCCCGGCTTCGTCACCGGGAGCCGCACGGGTAGCGTCGTCGCATGGCCAGCGATGACATCGACCCCGCGGAGACGCCGGTCGCGGAATGGGTGGACCGTCTCGCGCAGGCGAAGGGGGCACCGGGTGGTGGAGCCGCCTGCGGCGTGATGACGGGCATCGCCGCAGGGTTGCTGGGAATGGTGGCGGCATACACCGACGATGACCCCGAGGCTCGACAGGCCGAGCAACGATTGAGCCGCACGCGGCGCCTGGCGCTGGATGCCGCCGAGGAAGACGGCGTCCGGTCCGCGGCTTTCGGTGCGGCTCTCGCGATGGACCAGGGTCCCGACCGCGAGCGGGCGGTTCGGGACGCGACGGTCGTCGCCGTCGCGTCGGCACTGGACGTCGGCCGGGTCGCGGCATCCCTTCTCGAGGAGGTCAGGCTGCTGGCCGACATCGGCAACCCGCACGTCGAGGCGGATCTGCGCGTCGCGGTGGAGGCTCTGCGGGCGGCGCTCGAGGGCACGAACCACACGGCGCGAGCCAATCTCGACCTTTTGGCGAGGCACCGGACCGCGGACGATCACCTCGACCCGAAGGTCGCGGCTTTCGAACGGGACCTCGTCGACCTCGCCGCGAAGCGAGCGGAATGCACCCGCATCGCGGCGGGCTGGTCGTCCGAGTAGGGCCGGGAGTCTGCGCCGGTTCGAGCGCGCGTCATCCGAAGACCCGTCTGAGCACCAACCGCTGCCCCAGCGTCCACGTGACCGTCGTCAGCAGGTAGATCCCCGCCGCGAGCGGCACGAACACCGCCACCACCGCGGTCACGAACTGCAGTGCCCCGAGCATCGCCATCGGAACCCCCGGCACCCCCTCCACCGGCGTGATCCGAAACGCCCGACGCGTGATCTCCCCCACCGCTGCGATCGCGAGGACGAGGCATCCGATCACCAGCCAGGTCGCGAGGCCGGCGGTTGCGGTCGTGACGGCGTGGAGCAGGCTCGTGCCGAGCGGGACGCCGAGCAGGGTCTGCGACAGCAGTTCGTTTGCGTGCCCGGCGATGCTCGGGTGGATGAACACGGAGTACAGCAGGCCGACGATCGGCGCCTGGATGAGGATCGGCAGGCAGCTGGCGAACGGCGACACGTTCTCGGAGCGGTAGAGCTCCATGGTTTCGCGTTGCACGCGTTCCCGGTCGCCGCGGTAGCGGGTCTGGAGTTCGCGGAGGCGCGGCGCGAGCCGGATACGCGCCTGGTCGGCTTTGGCTTGGGCGATGCCGGCGGGGATGAGCGCCGCCCGCACCACGAGGGTCACGAGCATGATAGCGAGGGCGCCCGCGAACGCTCCCGTCCACGGGGTGAGGAGCGAGGTCAGGCCGATGAGGCCGCGGGAGGTGAGGTCGAGCAGGGTGGAGATGACAGGCAGGGTGGTGATGTCCACGGGGTTCCGTTCGTCGGAGCGATCAGGGTCGGCTGATCGGCCGCGAACGGATGCCGGGGCACGAGG
This sequence comes from Microbacterium sp. SORGH_AS_0505, assembly GCF_030818715.1. Classification (NCBI taxonomy): domain Bacteria; kingdom Bacillati; phylum Actinomycetota; class Actinomycetes; order Micrococcales; family Microbacteriaceae; genus Microbacterium; species Microbacterium sp. SORGH_AS_0505. The sequence continues at coordinate 58,824 of NZ_JAUTAT010000001.1, forward strand.
TGCCCGGACGGTTCGACGCTACGCGGCCGCGGTCACCTGACCGGGCCCGCGACGGCGGACGTGTCCGGCAGCGTCGGGATCGCTCTGCGCGAGCGGTGCCGTGAGTTCGATGCGTCGGGTGGGATGCGGGGTGGATCCGCGCGTGGCTGCGTGGAGGGTGGTCGCGAGGAGCGCGAGCGTGAGGATGGCGAGCGCGAGGAGGGCGATGGTGAGAGCGGAGCCGGCTATCGAGGGATCGACTGCGACGATGAGACCGAGTAACTGGAGGACGACGCGCAGGAAGTCGTGGATCATGCCCACCTCCCCTACCCGAGTGTCGAGACCCTCAGGCTAGCCGAGCTGCACCATCTCTGCGCTGCGCTCCCACAGATTGTGCGCGAGGCGCGGATCGATCGGGAGCCGGTGCGTCTTCCGCTCGTTCCGTGGAGCCGTAGGTGAAGGTGATGACCCAGCGGACGGTGCCGGGGAGGCGACCAATCAGGTCGTCGCGGTAGCGCGGCCAGTCGTGGACGCCGGCGAGGGCGCCCGGGTGGAGAGCCTGAAGGAGAAGGGCTCATGCCGGCATGGACAGTCCATGCGGGGCCGTTCTCGGCGAAGTATCCGGCGTCGTCGCCGTCGGCGAGCGCGCGGACGTATGGTGCTATGCCGGTCAGGTCGCCGGCGAGGGCGGTGAGGAGGCGACCTCGGAGGCGGGTCACGCGTGAAGAGGGTGGTGCGGACGTTACGGTCCCAGCGTGGCCACCGCTGCGCGGTGGCGTGGCCGGATCCGTCTGCGTGCATGGAGGGAGACGCGAGAGAGGAGGGCTCTCGCGAGAAAGGAGGACTCTCTAGCCCGATCGTTTTAAATGGCGCGTGTGCCGTCGCCGTGGATAGGGTTGCTGCGCTCCCACAGCAGCTGTCGCCATTCGAGAACCGATCGCCACTCCGCGTTCAAGGTCGCTTCTATGTCGACCGCGTACGGCCGAAACTGCATGCCAAATCCTTCGCGTGCTCGAAGGTCGGACGGTGTCCAACCACTCATCCATCCGAGCAATATCTCCAGCTCGTCGCCGCCCAATACTTCCGACGCGGATGCCATTTTTCTCACGTCTAGGTACGACGCCAGATCTGCCGGGGATCGCATACAGCCGACCGCCGCGGCAAATGAGTGGAGGGGCATCGCGACGAACGCGTCGACTTCACTCTCGCGCATTGAGTCGGAGCGCCAAACTTGCGTCGAATAATCGTGCAACGACACGATAAATCCGGACACGTGGTCGTTACGGGTGGTACGCCGGCGCCGCACCCATCCGCCGCTTCGGATGTGGTTGACCCGTTGTTGTACCTGCCGATTGGCCCCCAAGAGTTCGCAAAAGCTGTTCGCAGCGGACTGAGAGTCCTTCGTCGGAAGGTGTGATTTGGCCTCGATCACGACGTCGACTCGGGGGCCGAAAATGTGAAGGTCGATTTGGTCGCCGTCCTTCGCGTTCAATGCGTCCGTGACAAATGAATCGCGGACGGCATGGAGCGAAGTTGGAAGGAGCGCGCTCGCGATGTACTCAAGCGCGTACTCGAATGCTTCGCCTTGCGCTCCTGAGCCGAGCGCCTCCTTCACGGCGTATATTATTGGCAACTCGCGTGACAAGACGAACGACGTCGCATTTCCGATCACTACCCGATCACCGAGATCGATCAGCGGCTGAAGCTCAGGGCCCCTACCTTCAGCCAATGCGGTCGCTGACGCGCCTGGCCGAGGTGGAGCCGTCAGAATGGCCCTGATACGCGGATTCAAGGAGGAGCCGACCTCCGCGCGTCCTGTTCGAGCCGCTTCCGCGGCAAGCGCCGAAAATGCCGCTGTCTGCCCGGCGCCGAACAGATCTGCAGCAGCCCCGCCAACTTCCGTTGCCCAAGCGTCGATTGCCTCCGAAAACAGATCGCAGATCCACCTGAAATGTAGACCTGCACCGTCCATCCGACCATGTCGGGCGGTCGGCTGGATGCTAAGCAGACTCGACTCAGCCGGGTCTGCAATGTTGTGAATGAGAGACTCCGCGTACCACCGGGCAGCGGCCGCCAGGTAGTCCTCGAGACGGTGTTGTCCGTCCACACCGTTGAGCCCTGCCACTCCAAGAATCCATGCAAATCGAGCGTACGCAGGGCCCGGGGTAATGTTCTTGATCTGTGGAAGACGCAGCAATTCGGAGCGCGACGTCGCCCGGGTGATGGAGTTGAGGTTGTCGGCGGCTTCAGCTGATGAGGCATCGCTCAGTTCACGCAGCCGCGCTCGGCACTCCAACAATTCGTCGTTCTCACCGCGTACATCCGATTCCGCCAGTGCGGCGCGCAAGGACAAGTATTTTTCGAGTTGGTCGCGGGTTGACTGGTCAGCCGCGCCAACCAGGCGCGCGATTGCGCGGGTGCGACCGACTTGCTCACGTGCCGAATCCGCGAGTTTCACACAGACCCCTTTCTGCGCCCGAGCGACCGGCAGCCGGTCAGCTCGACCACTTGCGCTCGGTCAGGTTCTCGTAGAGCAACGCCGGGAGAGCCTTGCCTAGCTCTGCAAAGAGAGTGCTGTCGCCGAACAGGTCGTCGATGAAGGCCGGCGTCTCGTCCCGCACGCTCAGCAGCGCCCTGGTGAACGCCTTCGGCAGCGCCGGCGACTCGGCGAACTGCTGCGGACTGTTCACCGCTGCCTGGTTGGCAAGATCGACGTCCAACGCAAGCTTCCCCACAATGTGATTCATCTGCAGGTCGATGACGCCGAGACCGTACTTGTCGCCTAGGCGTTCGTTGAGCTTCTGGATGATCTCCTCAAGGGCGCTGCGATGCTTCTCGTGGATCGCGCCCGATCCGATCGCGGTGATGGGATCCAGCCCCGGCCCCTGCTCGAGATTCAGTTTCACCGACTCGCCCGCACTGATCTTGTACCCCACCAGGGTCACGTCCGAGATGTCGACCGGCTCCAGGATCGTCGCGGTCGACAGCTGCGGGAGGATGCGGCGGAAGAAGTAGTGCCGGCGGGGCAGGTCGGTGTCTTCGAGGTTGCGGGCCTGGGAGATGAAGTCGTAGAACTTCACGAAGTTGCCCACATCGGCCTTGAACAGGCGCAGCTCGTCCAGCTCGGCCTTGTCGCCATCGAGCACCGCGGCGACCCAGCGCTTCTGGAACCGGTCCACGGCCTGCTTTGTGGCAGCCGACACCTTTGAGTTCGCGTTGACCCCACCAAGGAGGGCGGCATCGAACGCCTGCTCGACCTCCGACATGTCGTAGATACCCGCCGAGTCGAGCTTGACCACGAGGTCGTAAATCAGGTTCGGGTCGGTCTTCGCGGTGAGCGTCGCCTTCCGGTAGTAGGGCAGGAACGCATCCAGCACCTCCTGGGGATCGTTGACGAAGTCGAGGACGAACGTCTTGTCCTTGCCCGGATATGTCCGGTTCAACCGCGACAGAGTCTGCACGGCCTGGACGCCGCCGAGCTTCTTGTCGACGTACATCGCAGCGAGTCGGGGCTGGTCGAACCCGGTCTGAAACTTCTCCGCGACGATCATCACGTTGAACGTCGCCGGCTTGAACGCTTCGGCGAGATCGGACGGCACCCCCGGGTTCTGGGTGCGCTCCGTCAGCCCCTCACCTACATCCTCCGGGTCCTCGACCGTGCCAGAGAACGCGACCAGTGATCGCACGTCCCGCACTCCGGCATGTGCGATGTAGGTGTCGAGGTACTTCTTCCACCGCACGGCCTCCACCCGCGACCCCGTAACTACCATCGCCTTCGCCTTCCCGTCTAGCAACGGCTGCACGAAGGTCCGGAAGTGGTCGACAACGATCTTCGCCTTCTGACTGATGTTCGTTGGATGCAGCCGCACGTACTGCACCAGCGCCTTCACCGCCGTCGACTCGTCGACCTCACCGCCATCGTCGTAGTCAGCATCGGGATGTTGCAGCTTCCACGCGACCTTGTACGGCGTGTAGTTCTGCAGCACGTCCAGGATGAAGCCTTCCTCGATCGCTTGCTGCATCGAATACAGATCGAACGGCTCCGGCAGATCCCCGCCCTCAGGCACCCGCCCGAACAACTCCAGCGTCTTCGCCTTCGGAGTCGCAGTGAACGCGAAGTAGGAAATGTTCGGAGCAGCTGCCGTGACCTCCATCGCCCACTGCAGGTACGCCTCCGAGTTAATCGGGGCACCTTCCGCGACGGCGGCCTGCTCGTCTGGGGAGAGCACTTTGGTCAGCGCGCCGGCGGTCGATCCGGTTTGAGATGAATGGGCCTCGTCCGCAATCACCGCGAACCGACGCCCCTGCAACTCCGGCAGGGTCTGGATCGCGGTGATCAGTGCTTCGAACGACTGGATCGTCACGATGACGATGTTCTTGCCACCTGTCAAAGCTGCGGCGAGCTGCTTAGACTTCGACTCACCGGCTTCCTTCGTGATCGACTGCACCACGCCGGTTTGCTTTTCGAACTGGCCGATCGCGTCCTGCAGCTGCTTGTCGAGCACCGTCCGGTCGGTGACCACCACGACCGTGTCGAACACCCGTGCGTTCTGGTCGTCGTGGAGCTGGGAGAGACGGTGCGCGAGCCACGAGATGGAGTTCGTCTTTCCCGATCCTGCCGAATGCTGCACCAGGTACCGGTTGCCCGCACCCTCCGCCCGCGCCGCCTCGACCAGGCGCGTCACGGCGCGCCACTGGTGATATCGGGGGAACAACACCCTCTCCGACTTCGTCTTCGTGCCCGTGTCGGGGTCGACGTCGACCTCGACCTGCAGGTGCACGAACGACGCCAGCAGCTGCAACCAGGTGTCGCGCTGCAGGATCTCCTCCCAAAAGTAGGAGGATGCGGAACCGTCCGGGTTCGGAGGATTCCCCGCCCCCTCGTGTGCGCCTTTGTTGAAGGGCAGGAACCGGGTCGCGGCTCCGGCGAGGCGCGTCGTCATCCTCACTTCGGAGTTCGACACCACGAAATGCACCAGCGACCGCTTCGCAAACCCGAACAACGGCTCACCCGCGGGTGACCGGTCAAACCGGTACTGGTCAACTGCGTTGCCGATCGCCTGCGTGAAGTCCGTCTTCAACTCGATGGTCGCGACCGGGATGCCGTTCACGAACAGCACCAGATCCAACGCCTTGTTCGGATGCCTCGCCGAGTAATGCACCTGACGCATCACCCGCACCCGCATCTTCGCGTAGGTGTCGAGCGTGTCCGGGTTCTGCGTGGTCGCCGGCCGGAACTGCGCCAACCGGAACTTCACCGCACCCCCGTGAAGCGGCACCAGCGAGAAGCCCTCGTGCAGAATCCGGATCGTCCCGCCGTTCTTCAGAGGGTCCAGATCCAGAGACTTCGCTAGGCGGCTCAGGATGCTGTCTCCCGCGGCCTTGCGCTGCGCGTCGGTGTCGCCCGGGCGAACGACCTTCGCGAACTCGGTCGGTTGCGAATCCGCGAGCCAACCGAGAATGTCCTCAGGGAATAGGGCGAGCTGCCGGTCGTACCCAGCGTCGGTCGGCGAGTACAGCCAGCCGCTCGCCGCGAGATGCTCTGCGATCTCGTTCTCCAGCACCGATTCCAGGTGCGCCCCAGCGACACCACTCATACCGCCACCCCCACGTCGATCCTCCCTGTCACCGCAGCCGAAATCAGCGCGGCACGACGCTCCCGCGCTAGCTCGACATTTCGCTGTGCTACCCCGACCGCGGCGTCGATCCGGGAAGTTGCTTCCTCGATATGCTTCACGATCTCGCGTTGCTGAGACAGCGAGGGAACAGGCATCTCGATCCGCCCGAGTTTGTCGCCTGACACGTTCGGGATCGTCGCAAATGCGCTAAGAGCTTCATAATGCCCCAGTCGTTTGACGTGCTGGAGCCAGTAGTTCAAGAATCGGCCGTCATGGCCCGGTCGGGGTCGCAAGCGGATCACATGATTCTGGAAGATCCAGCCAGGCAGATCTTGGGCGAGATAGTCGGACCTGCCGTAGCCTCCACCGCCTTCAACAAAAACGACGTCCCCGGATCGCAGCGCGAGGGTCCTACGGTCAGCGGGGGTCGCTTTCATCTCCTTCACGTCGCTCAAGTCGAGTCCATCGGGTTGAATGTTCGCGGCCCGCACATATGGGACCGGGTCGCCCTCGGACTTCGCTTCGTTGAGCATCTTGCCCACAACGACTGAATAAGCACTCTTGATGGGCAGCACCTTCCAAGGGGCCGGTACCGCACCGATCCACTCGGGACCCTCCGTTGACAACTCGACCCGTTCGTCTAGTCCCCGCGTGACAGCGCTGCCGATAACGGACGCGCGGCGTTCGGTGAGGAGGGTGATCAGTTCCTCGTTCTTCGCGATGAACGCGTCGATCTGCGCCGTCTCCCGATCCAGATAGTCCGCAATCGCCCGCTGCTCGCGCTCATTGGTCACGAGGACCGACACGTTGCCGAGATCGCCACCGCTGATAGCGGTGAACGTCGATCCTGTTGCAATGGAATTGAGCCAACCCGCTGAACTGAGCAGGAGCCAATATGCGTAGCGTGCGTGAATCGCTCGCGGCCTGACGGCGGCGAGACCTCTCCCGATCCCATACCGTTGATTGGCGATGTTGACGGCGCCGACAGGGGCGCGAACGGAGACGAGTAGAGCACCCGCATCTGCGATTCGTGGCGCGGAGTCGCAGCGGTGCACGGCCGTTGGGTACTGACCGCCGAACTCTGCATTGCCTTGAAGAAACGGCATCCCCTCGCCATCAAACGGCACCACATCTGACGACGACGGGGACTGACCCGCGTCCACTTTCGCCACGTGTTTCAGGCGCAGCCCCGTCGTCACCGTTCGACCTCGACGAGCATTGCCCGGAGTTGGTCCATGACGGCGTCGAGGTCGCGGTCTATCTCTTCGAGCGGTCGGGGCGGGATGTACTGGTAGAAGTGGCGGGTGAAGGGGATCTCAGCGCCTTCCTTGGTCTTTGAGTGGTCGACCCACGCGTCGGGCGCGTACGGGAGGACTTCGCGGGCGACGTAGGCGTCAACATCCTCGCCCCACGGCACGTTCTCGGTGTCGCGGAGCGACGCATCCGACTCCGGGCTACCCTTCGTGTCGGTGCAGATGTCGGCGCTGTCATCCTGCTCACCGAGCTCCGCGGTCACGGTCTTGAGCAGCGGTGCGGGAAGGGTGAGGCCTTCAGCTTTCGCGGCATCCTTCAGAACCTTTTGGAACTCGGCACGGTTCTTCCAGACCGTGTCGGTGCCGAGCCGGTCGAGCGCAGCACGCAGGGCGGCGGCATCCGTCTCGTTCAGTTTCTGGATGGCTTTGGCTTCGAAGACAGTGTCGATGCGTTCGGGGGTGGCGTGCCAGTTGAGCTTGAGGGGGCGTTCGACGGCAATGGTGCGGTAAAGGAAATCTTCGTTGTGGAAGATCTTCGAGTGCTCGAGGTCCTCGAATCCTGCGTACAGGCCGACGATGGTCTCGATGTTCTTCGGGGAAAGTTCGTTGCGCTTGGAGCCGAGGCCCTTGCGGAGCTTGGTGAACATCTCGCGGCTGTCGATGAGCTGCACCCGGCCCTTGCGGTTCTCGTCTTTGCGGTTGGTGAGGACCCAGATGTAGGTGGAGATGCCGGTGTTGTAGAACATATCCTTCGGCAACCCGATGATCGCTTCGACGAGGTCGTTGTCGAGCAGCCACTTGCGGATGTTCGATTCGCCACCGCCGGCGCCGCCGGAGAATAGCGGTGATCCATTGAGAACGATTGCCATGCGGGACCCGCCGTCTTCGGGCTTGCGCATCTTCGACACCAGGTGCAGCAGGAACAGCATGGCGCCGTCGCTGACGGCGGGGGTGCCGGGGCCAAAGCGACCGTTGAAGCCGAGTTTGGTGTGCTCGTCGTTAACATAGGTCCGTTGGTCTTTCCAGTCGACGCCGAACGGTGGGTTGGACAGACCGTAGTCGAACTTCTTGTCGGCGAAGTGGTCCTCGGTGAGGGTGTCGCCGAGGGCGATGTTGTCGACGTCCTGGCCCTTGATGACCATGTCGGCCTTGCAGATCGCGTACGACGCGTCGTTGTAGTCCTGCCCGTACAAGCTGAGCTGGATGCCCGGATTCAGGGTGCGGAGGTACTCGTCCGCGACGGATAGCATGCCACCGGTGCCGGCAGTCGGATCGTAGATCGATCGCACCACTCCCGACTTCGACAGGGCGTCGTCGTCGAGCGCGAACAGCAGCTCGACCATGAGCTTGATGACCTCGCGCGGGGTGTAGTGGTCACCGGCGGTCTCGTTCGATTTCTCGTTCGCGAATCGGACCAGCTCCTCGAACACGAGCCCCATCTGGATGTTGCTGATGGTGCGGGGGTGGAAGTCAGCCTGCGCGAACTTTTCGGTCACCGCGAAGAGCTTGTTCTTCTCCGCCAGCTTGTTCAGCGTCTTATCGAACTCGAACCGCTCGAAGATGTCCCGCACGTTCGGGGAGAACCCGGCCATATAGGAGGACAGGTTCGCACGGAGGTCAGCCGGGTCGGCGACCAGCTTGGCGAAGTCGAACGGGGACGTGTTGTAGAACTGGTGGTCGGATGCCTCGGTGAGCTTGATCGTCTGGAGCATCTCGGGAAGCGACTCGATGCCCTTCGCCGCCTCGAGGACGGCGGGCTTGGTGTCGGCGAGTACCGCATCCAGGCGGCGGAGCACGGTGAACGGAAGAACGACCGATCCGTACTCCGAGGGCTTGAACGGGCCGCGAAGAGACTCGGCGATATTCCAAATGAAGGCGACGTGATTCACCACAGGTGGGCACTCCTGCTGTAGAGCTCGAAGATCGAGCGGCCGAGCGGCCGCGATTCATTCATCCTCGCCTATTCGTGGCAGGAATGCGTTGTGCCCTCGTTGTCAGACGGCGACTGGGGTGAGACCCGGGGCGCGCATCGACATCCGAGGTGATCACGGGTCTGCGCGGAAGGCGCGACTGCATGCAAAGATCTGTGCCCCTGGAGGGACTCGAACCCCCAACCGTTTCCTTAGGACGGAACTGCTCTTCCATTGAGCTACAGAGGCTGGCCCATCGAGTCTACCGATCCCCCGGCGTCCGGTAGGTTCGCGACATGACCGTCCGGCGCGCACTTCCCCAGCTCGCCGCCACCGCATTGCTGCTCACCGGCTGCACCGATCAGGCACCGCCACCGCACGACCCACCCGCCGGACCTCAGCTTCCACCCGCCGGAGCCCAACTCGACTACCAGCTCGGCGGCGCCTACGACCCACCCGATGGCGTCGACATCGTCGTACGCGATCGGGCCGCGGCATCCGTCGACAACCTTTACTCGGTCTGCTACGTCAACGGCTTCCAGACGCAGCCGGGCGAGCTCGACGCTTGGCCTGATGACCTCCTGCTCCGCGATGACGAGGGCGAGCCGGTCATGGACCCCGACTGGCCGGACGAGATCATCCTCGACACACGCAAGGCGGACGAGATCGCGAAGATCGTCGGGCCGTGGATCCGCGACTGCGCCTCCGACGGGTTCGAGGCCGTCGAGTTCGACAACCTCGACACCTACACCCGCACCGACGGCGCCCTGAACCGTGACGACGCGCTCGACCTCGCGACCCTGCTCGTCGACACCGCGCACGACGTCGGACTCGCGGCCGGGCAGAAGAACGCCGCCGAGGACGCCTCGCTCCTCCACTCGCGCGCCGGCTTCGACTTCGCCGTGGTCGAGGAGTGCGCGGCCTACGCGGAGTGCTCCGCCTACACCGAGGTCTACGGCGATCACGTGCTCGTGATCGAGTACACCGACAACCTCCCCCGCCCGTGGGACGAGGTCTGCGCCGACCCGGAGACACCGGCATCCGTCGTTCTGCGAGACCGGGACCTCGTCACGCCGGATGACCCGGCGTACGTGTTCGAGACCTGCAAGTGACGTAGCTCACTCCTCCGACACGCTGGCGAGGAACCGCTCGCGGAGCGTGTTGAGGGTCTCGCCGTCGTGCGTCCGCCAGAAGTACCAGGCGTTGCCGCTCTGCCCCTGGCGCACGACCCGGGCAGCGCCCGCGGGGTCCGTGTAGCGCTTCCCCTCGTACTCGACCTGCCCTCCCGCGAGTACCTCGCAGCGGGCATCGGGACAGCGTTCATCGGTACAGGTCAGGGTGGTCCCGACCTCGAGCAGCCCTGCATCGACGAGTTGCGCATAAGTGACGGTCGCGCGCGATACGCGAGAGGCACGGTCCACGACCTTGCCGAGGTGCCCCGCCGGAACCGGCCACGTCTCGAGCAGGGCTCGGGTGAGTTCGGACGTGCGCTCATCGATCGCTTGCTCATCCCACTGCTCCACCGCTCGGTCGAGGATCGTCCGGTTGATGAGCAGGACGTCGTGGCGACGCAACTCGGCACGCTTCCCCTTGTCACCCAGCCAGGCGCTGTTCGACACGGACGCGTTCAAGGACGCCGTCAGCAACGTCAGGTTGCCGAGGCGATGGACGTGCGCGTCGCGATCCGCCTCGGCGGCGATGCCCTCCACCGGCCAGTTCGTGCGCCACCCGCGCGGAAGGATGTGCTCGACCTGCTGCTTGCCGCGGTGAACCCGCGCACCCGCCTTCGACGGCTTGACGTCCGTGTACCCCCGATACCAGTCCTCGACGGCTTGCAGCAGCATCCGTTGCATCGGTTGCGAGAACCGCCGATAGAACGGCTCCGTCGCGAGCGACCGCGTGATCTCCTCATCGCCTGGCCAATAGGTGCTGGCGGACTGGAGCCCGGTAAGGAACGTCTCGACAACTCGAACGACGTCTGAGTCCGGTGCCGCCCGTCCGGAGGCAATGAGGTCAGCCGCGACGCGACTGAGGTCACCGCTCAGCAATCTCAACAGACGTCGCCGCACGATCCAGCTCTCCACCATGGAGACGACCGCGGCCGCGTCGGCGGAACTGATGCCGGTCTCCGGCTCCGTCAGCCACAGGACGATCGGCTTCGTGATCTCGACCTGCGCGACAGCCATCCGATGGAAGTGCAGCTCGATGCGATCCAGATTTGCGTGGGCATCGCCGGCACGCTTCGTCAGTCCTTCGTACGTCGCCGCCTGCTCACTGATGACGCGGAGCAGATCGATCATCGACCCCTCGTTCTCGTGCTCGACGAAGAACTTGAACCGTGTGAAGGTCGATCGCGGGCTGATCTCCTTGCCGATTCGGGAGACGAGCCACTGGCTCAGGAAGACGGCGCTGCGGGTCGTGGTGTAACGCCCGACGCTCACCTCGCTCTCCCAGAACGGCGTTTCGAACGGCCATGCTTCGCGGTACGCCGCGTGCTCATCCTCGCCATCCTGCCGGAGCCTCTGGAAGACGAAGTTCTTGATCAGGTCTGCCGCGGTGAGCGGTGTGCCGCGCGCGTTAAGCGTTTCGAAGATCTCTTGCGAGTCCTCCGCGGCGGTCAGCTGGATGACCACCAGCTCGAGAGCCCCCTGAAGGGCCTCACGCAGAGCTTCGGCCCTCGCCGCGGTCGACTGCGGGTCCTCATCGAGCCACGACACGATGCGGTCATGGAAGAACTCGTGCGCCCTGACGATCAGCGAGTCACGGTTCTTCAGGCTGCTGTGATGGACCGGCGCGGCCGCCAGCATCACCTCTTCGAACGCGGCACGATCGCGATTGACGTGCCGCAACTTGAGACCGGATTCACCCTCGCGGACGAACATCGCAGTGTTGTGAGTCAGATATTCCAGCTGAGCCGCATGGGCGTCGAGATCACGAGCCGCGAACGCCGCACCTGCGGCATCCAACACAAGCTGCAGCGTGGTGAGCCGCTGTTGTCCGTCGACAATGAAGAACTCCTGCACCCCTGTGGGACGACCCTCGGCCTGCTGCGTGACGACGGCGCCGAGGAAGTGGCTGGCCGACGCGCCCGGCGTCACCATGCGATGCTCCGCGATTCGACGGATGTCCGACCAAAGCGGCCCCCACTGCTCGTCCTCGGTCCACACGTACGGCCGCTGATACAACGGCACGGTGAGGTGCTGCGGCATTCCGAAGATGCCCTGCGGCGTGGTGACGTCCGTCTTCATCGAGGTTCGCCCTTCGTTCGAGATCGCGGGGCTCTCGCTCGCACACCGAGCACGCATGTCGGTCAGCGTCGACCCCCTTCGTATCGTGCCAGACACCTGCTCCCCCGGAGCCCGATGTCCGGAGTTTTCGATAGCGTGCACGGATGGTCGCCTACGCCGAACTCACGGATGTCGCCGCTGTCGAACGAGCCCTCGAGGAGTTCGATCGGTTGGGGCGGCACGCCTTCTTGCAGAAATACGGGTACGGCGAAGCACGCGAGTACTTCCTCGTGACGGAGTCCGGTCGCTACGACTCGAAAGCGATCTTCGCCGCCGCGTACGAATATCAGCACGGGATCGCAGTGTCGAACGATGAGATCCACGGCGGGCGAGGAGCCGCGGCCAGTCGCCTGGCGGACCTTGGTTTCGATATCGAAGGACTGGACGACTCTCAGAATCGACGCACCTTCGCGACGTTCGACGAGGCCCTTGCCGAGTTCCGGATTCCCCTCGAGAACATGAGCGCAGTGCGGGATTTCCTCTCTCAGCATCGCTACCGCGAGTTCTACATCCCGCGAAGTCGCACTTACATCGCCGGCGTACCCTACGAAGGCGACCAGAAGGCCTTCTTCCACAGCGGGTACATCTGGCATCGGGTGGGGAAAGGCGTCGGCCAGACGATCGAGCTCCCCGTGAACAGGCTGCGAGACGGTGGCGGCAGTCGCAACTCGAAGGCAGAAGCTCGCGTCAGCTTCTGCCCTGACTGCTCGATGCAGCTTCCCGCGAGCGGCGCATGCGCGTACTGCTAAATGCTCGTCACGTAGCCTGATGCCGTTCGCGCCCCCACCCTGACCACACCGGCGGAAGCACCTCGCCACCAGGAGGCCACCCCACCATGAGCACGGACCCCGCACCCGCGGCATCCACCCCCGCCACTCCGGACACGCGCGGAACCACCACCGTCCCGTGGATCGCCGTCATCGCCTTCACGGTCATCGCGTGCGGGCTCGCCTGGCTCGTCACGCTTCCCCTCTGGACGGGTGACGGCCTCGCCACCCCCATCGCACCGCTGCTCCTGCCGGTGATGATGTTCACACCGGCCGTCGCCGCACTCATCGTCACCCTGTTCCTGCGCCGCACGGCCGGACGGCGGGCCTGGCGCATGCTCGCCCTCGTCCCGATCAAGCCCCTCGGCCGCTTCTTCGGCCTGCTCGGCATCGGCCTCGCCACCGCCGTCGTTGTGCCGGTGCTCGCCACGTTCATCGCCGCCGCGACCGGAGCGCTGCAGCTCGACCTCGTGAACTTCTCGGGCTTCGCCGCAGCTCTCCAGGCTCAGCTCGACGCAGCCGGAACGCCAAACATCGCAGTCCCCGTCGGCGTGCTCGTCATCACCCAGCTCGCCTTCATTCCCGTCGGTGCCGTGATCAACTCGTTCCTCGCGTTCGGCGAAGAGCTCGGCTGGCGCGGCTGGCTGCTCTCCGCCCTCCGCCCCCTCGGCACCTGGCCGGCGCTGCTCATCAGCGGCGTCATCTGGGGCCTCTGGCACGCGCCGATCATCCTGCTCGGCTACAACTTCGCCGAGCCCAACCTCTTCGGGGTCGCCCTGATGGTGATGGGATGCCTCAGCTTCGGCATCCTGCTCGGCTGGCTGCGCCTGCGATCTGGCAACGTGTGGCCCGCTGTCCTCGGCCACGGCGCGTTCAATGCCGCCGCCGGCTTCGCGTTCCTCGTGTCTACGCCCGAGCTGCAGCCGCTCGCCGCGTCACCGCTCAGCTGGCCGGGCTGGCTCGCGTGCGCCGCGGTCATTCTCCTGCTGCTGGCGCTCGGCCAGTTCAAGAAGTCGCGACTGCCGCAGACCGGCGCCTGACGCGCTCAGGCGTCGGGCGACGATCCCGACGGCGGCTCGTCGCTCTCGCGCTTCTTCCCCCACCCGGTTTCACGCCGCAATTGCACGAACCCGGCGGAGATGAGCACCAGCGCCACGACGATGAACAGCACCCGCACCCAGGCATTCAGGCCCGGGAGCAGCAGGTTCGGCAGGGCACCGGCGAAGGTCGCGCCGATGAAATACCAGACTGCGACCGGGGTCTCGTTCTTTGGTTCAGTCATCGCGTGCTCCTTCCGTCCTCAACGACGGTAGGCGGCGGGCACAGCGGCACGCCTCCCCCGCGCGGCGGAGATCGCTACTCGGCGAGCTTCTGCTCGGTGTGGGCGATGCGCTCGCGGCGCCACTCCGCCGACGACACGTGCAGATCGCTGAGAGATGCCCGGCGGAACACGGCCTCCGCGGCGCTCGCACCGACTCCGAGCAGCGACTCGACCGCCGCGACCGCGGCCTCCTCCGTCGTCGTGCCCGCGATCGCCGAAGCGATCTCGGCGAGGCGAGGGCCGGCATCCAGAATGGCCCGCTGCTCGAGGAGATCCGCCGCCAGAGCCGCCCGGTTCTGGTCCGATCCCTCCCAACGCTCGTTGGCCTGCGCATCCTTGACGGACTCCGCAGACACCTGAATCTGCAGCGGCTCGGCCACCACCCGAAGCGGAACCAGCCAGGCATGCAACGTGTTCTCGCCCGGCACGACCGCCGCCCACGCGTCTTCATCGATATCGACCGGCACGCGCGCGTACTCGCCCGGGTCGAGCGGCACCGCCGGCATCCCGCCCGACGCCGCCCAGGTCATGAGCACCCTCGACTCGTGCGCACCGGTCACGGAGCCGACCACCTGGAACGAGTCACCGTCGGGCTCCCAGCGCTGACTGCCGGTGTTGACGACATCGATCACGAAACCATCCGGACCGGCATCCGGCCGGGCCACCGACGGCCACCGCAGAGCGAGACCGCGACGGCGCTCGGCGTGACTGGCCCGCAGCCGCTCAGGACTGTCGACGAACCACACCTCCTCCCCCGGTCGCAGGTACGCAACCCACCACGATGTCCGCTCGGCGTCCAGCGGAGCTCCGACGACCGCCTCGTCGCCACGTTGCCGCAATACCCGCCAACCCTCCGACACCTGCGCCTCGATGGGCTCCACTCCAAGCCGGGCGGCGAGCTCTGCGAAGGCCTCACCCTCGCCGGAGACAGCTGCAGGATCTACAGCGGAATGGCCGATACGCGGGAGCTCGTCGTCCGGGTTCATGCGGCCATGCTTGCACGACCGGTGCTCAGCCCACCGGCACCCGCCGCCGCGCCCCGACGCAGACGCCGATCGCCGCGATCGCCAGCACCCCGACGCCGCCCCACACCCAGCCGGCGAACGACCTCCCGGCGGGCGGCGCGGCATCGCGGACGGCCTGCGCTGTCCTCTCCGAGACCAGCGTCGCGACCTCACCGACAGGCGTCCCCGCGCGGATGTCGGAGAACGTCGCTGAGCCGACCGGTGTCACGACGTCGTCCCACACCGCGTACCAGGCAGCGACCGTCGGATCCGAGACCAGTGCGGCATCCGCGTCGACATCGACGATCGCGGCGGCCGTCGCAGCATCCCCGTCGACACCTGCGAACTCGGCCACGCTGTCCGGAGACTCACGCCACACCCGGTAGATCGCCAGCGCCTCACCTGAGGACGACAGCACCGGCGCCACCCACTCGTCGAGCGCCGTCACCGGATCGCCGGCGTCTCCGGCGATCAGAGCGTCACTCCAGCGATACACCCGGTGCACGGGACCGAAGGATGCCGCACCCTCGAGCTCAGGCAGGGTGCCGGTGTCGACGGCCATCTCGATCGACAGGGCCGCCCGCACGTCGGCGGGCGTCTCCGGCTCCGACGCCTGCGCGGCAGCCGCCCCACCGACGACCAACGCCGCCACGATCGACGCCATGAAGCGCCACCGACGTTTCGTCATGCGGTCCCCCCTTTCGCTGAACGTAGCGCTCACGGTCACGGCTGTGGGTCACGATCCGGTGGCGATCGCCGCCGTCAGCGACAATAGTTGCAGATCAGCAAGTAGCAACCTAGCGTGGTCGGACGGCCGGAGACAGGAGGATGCATGGATGACGCACGGCGGGCGACCCTCGCAGATCTGCCCTCAGCCCCAGCCTGGCGGTGGACCGCCTCGGAGATCACTTTGATCGTCGGCATCCCTCTGATCGCCTACATCGGCGGCGTCGCTGCCGCAGCCGGCTCGACACCCGGATTCGTGCTCGTCTGCTTCGCGGCTGTGGCAACGGTGACGCTTCAGGCACTGCGGGTGATCCGCCGCAACCAGCCACGCGTACCGGCCTACACCGCCCCGGTCGCCGTGTTCGTCGCAGTCGTCACCATTCT
Source organism: Microbacterium sp. SORGH_AS_0505 (assembly GCF_030818715.1). Classification (NCBI taxonomy): domain Bacteria; kingdom Bacillati; phylum Actinomycetota; class Actinomycetes; order Micrococcales; family Microbacteriaceae; genus Microbacterium; species Microbacterium sp. SORGH_AS_0505. The sequence continues at coordinate 75,073 of NZ_JAUTAT010000001.1, forward strand.
GACCGGCTGGAACCTCCTCCAGTTCGCCCCGCATACATCGCTCGCGACGTGGTTGTGGCCCGCCATTCCGGTCGCCCTCTTCATCGCGCTCGTCGCACTGATCCGGCGGGGTCGCCGATGACCGAAGCCGCGACGGAGCGGGAACTGCTCGTGCTGCCGCGGTTCAAAGTCCTCGGATTCCTGTGCCAGGTCGACGAGTCCGACTACCGGTCACTCGAGGAGTTCACCGGCCTGAGCATCCCCGACATCTCCAAAGCCGTCGGCTTCCTCGACGATCGCTCACTCGTCCAGGTGCGCAAGGAACGTATCGGCCGGTACGCGCACACGGTCGTGCGGGCGACACCCCTCGGGGTACGGACCTTCCGGAACCTGCTCGACGGCCTTCGCAAGTACGGGATAAGCTGATCAAAACCTAAAGGGTGTAGGTTAATCCTCGTGCCCCGCGCGAACCTCTCCCCCGACGCCCTCACCAGGGCGGCGCTCGACCTCATCGACGCCGGCGGACCGGGCGCGCTCTCGATGTCGGCGCTCGCCCGACGCGTCGGCGTGCAGACTGCCAGCCTCTACGCGCACGTCCGCGACCTCGCCGCGCTCCGCAGCGCCGTCCAGGCCGCCGTCTTCACCGAGCTCGCCGACACCATCGGCGAGTCCCCCACCCTCCGCGACCTCGCGAACACGCAACGCGCCTACGCCTTCGCGCACCCGGCACGCTGGGCGATGATCTCGCGGCCCGTCGAGCACAACGAGATCACCGGGCCGGCGGCATCCCGCATCTCCGCGCTCGTCGTCGGCTCGCTGGGCGACTACGCCCTTCCCGCGAGCGAGACCGTGCACGCGGTCCGCTTCGCGAGCGCCACCATCGCCGGCTATCTCGCCCTCGAAGCCGCCGACTCGTTCGCCCACCGCGACGAGACCACCGACGCCTCGTGGAACCGCGCCCTCGACGCCCTCGACCGCGCCCTCCGCACCTGGACCCCCAAGGACCCCGCATGATCGACATCACCCTCGACACCACGACCGTCCGCGGACTCGCCGAGCTCGAACCCACGAGCCGCGGCCTGCGGCCGCACCGCCTGCCCGCATGGGTGCGCACCCAGTACCCCGAGCCGCAACTGCTCGGCGTCGAGGCGCAGCCCGCCGGCGCCCGCATCGCGGTGGGCACCGCGGCATCCCGCCTCGAACTCGACCTCCACTCCACGCGCGCCACCCTGGGCGGTCTCTCCCGCCCGCGCGGACGCGTCGACGTCCGCATCGACGGCACCCTGCACGACAGCATCGAGCTCGACGGCGGCGACACCGTCGACACCGACCCGGCCACCGGCATCCGTCAGCTCGTCGAAGGACCGGTGCAGCGCATCACCGTCGACGGACTCGACCCGCGCGACAAGCTCGTCGAGCTCTGGCTGCCGCACAACGAGACGATCGAGCTCATCGCCCTGCGCGCCGACGCACCCGCCTCCGCCGACACGACCGAACGCCCGCGCTGGGTGCACCACGGCAGCTCGATCAGCCAGGGATCCAACGCGACACAGCCGAGCCGCACCTGGGTCTCGCTCGCCGCCCGCCGCGCCGGACTCGACCTCCGCAACCTCGGCGTCGGCGGCAGCGCCCAGGTCGACCCGTTCATGGCGCGCGTCATCCGCGACACCCCCGCCGACATCATCAGCGTCGCGCTCGGCATCAACGTCGTCAACGCCGACGCGATGCGGCTGCGCGCGTTCGTGCCGGCGGTGCACGGCTTTCTCGACACGATCCGCGACGGCCACCCCGACACGCCTCTGCACCTCATCACGCCGATCTGGTGCGGCATCCACGAAGACGCCCCCGGCCCCGGCATCATCGACCCCGCCTCGTTTGCCACCGGCACCCTCCTCTTCGGCGCCGCCGGCACCCCCGTCGACACCGCCGGCGGACGCCTCACGCTCCGCGTCATCCGCGACGCCCTCGCCGATGTCCACGCGCACCGCGACGACCCGAACCTGCACCTCATCGACGGCCTCGCCCTCTACGGCGAAGCGGATGCCGCCACCCACCCGCTCCCCGACCGGCTGCACCCGAGCCCCGAGGCGCATCGCCTCATCGGCGAGCGCTTCGCGGCGATCGCGTTGCAGTCAGGCGGGGTGCGCGAGCGGTGAGCTGACCGCGAGGCTCAGCGCCGGATCAACACCCGCGTGCCGGATCACCACCCGAAAGCGTGCAATCAGCTGGTGACTCGGCAACCGAGTGGTGACTCGACGCGGGATGCCGCGAACCGGCACTCTCTCCACTCGCACGCGACCATGCGGCCCGACTTGCTCCCGGCTCAACACCCGCGTGCCGAATCACCACCCGAAAGCGTGCAGTTGCCGGTGACTCGGCAACCGGGTGGTGACTCGGCGCAGGATGCCGACCGTCGGCGCACGATGTCGCGACCCACACAGCCCCACGCCCGCGCGCTCCGCCCCTCAGGCGAACGCAGCGATCTGCAGCAGGTTCCCGACCGTATCGCTGAGCACCGCGGTGGTCACCGGTCCGTGATCGATCGGCGCCTGCGTGAACTCGACCCCGAGCCCCTGCAGCCGCTCGTACTCGGCCGGCACGTCGTCGACACCGAGCACGAAGAACGGGATCCCGTCCTCGAGCAGCGCGTCGGCGAACGGCGGCACCGCAGGGTGGGCCTTGGGCTCCAGCGACAGCTGGGTACCCTCGGGCGCCGCGGGGTCGACGACCGTCAGCCACCGGAACTCGCCCATTGGGACGTCCGCGGCCACGGCGAAGCCGAGCTTCTCGGTGTAGAACTCGAGCGCGCGCTGCTGGTCGTCGACGAACACGCTCACGGTCTGGATCTTCATGACTCTCCTTCGGGAAGGGGCCAGCGCTCCGAGATCTGAGCGAGCGGCCGGGTGTCGATCGTGTGGAACTTGAACTTGCCGCGACGCTCACTGTGCACGAGGCCCGCCTCTTCGAGGACCGCCAGATGCTGCGACACCGCCTGCCGCGAGTGCGTCACGCCGCGATCGGCCAGCCGCACGCACAGCTCGAAGAGCGTCTGCCCGTCGCGCTCGGCGAGGTCGTCGAGAATCATCCGACGCGTCTCGTCGGCGAGAGCCTTGAACACGTCGCCCATGCCGCGAGTATAGGCAAGTACCTACTTGCCTATCAAGACTGCGACTGGTGAGTGGCACCCCTCGTCGATAGCCTGCGGGGATGAGCGCTTTCCCGACCACGTCAGGACGGCGCTGCGCATCAGCGAGAAGCACGACCGCGCTCTTGGCTGTCCTCGGAGTTGCATCGCTCGCCGGCTGCACCGTGAACACCGCCGAACCCTCTCCGCCGCCCGCGCCGACCGTGGAGACCGAGACTGTCGAGGAGACTGATCCGGTCCCGGCGCCGGTCCCTCTTCCCGAAGCCTGCGCATCCTCCCAGGCGCGCGATGACCTCGGCCCGCGCAGCGGTGCGAACGGCGACGTCTACGAGGAGGACGCGAACGGCCTCGCCACTGTCTATGCCGTCGCGTACAACGACACGTTCCATGACATCGCCGCTCGTTTCTGCCTCGACGAGGACGAGCTGCGCACGGACAACCACATCGACGAGCTCATCGCAGACGAATACATCGCCCTCCAGCCGGAGTCGTACGACGACGCGCGCCGAGCCTCGGGGTACAACTTTCCCGCATGCCCGGTCTCCATGAACGACAATCCGCTCGTCGCCTCGATCAGCTGGTGGGCCGACGACGAGTCGGACGAGACGTATCGGGCGAGCGTTCAGGGCACGCCACGCGACACGGGCGCCGCTCGGGGCGCGACGGGCGATGTCCGGACAGATGCCGCGGGCGACCTCGTCGACTACACCGTCGCCGCGAACGACACCTGGCGGGGCATCCGGGACCGATTCTGCTTCGACTATTACTTCATGTGGTCACTCACTGGGACCGCCGAGACACCCGTCCTTCACCCCGGCGATGTCATCCCGCTCAAGCCGCGGTTCCTCGAGCTTCCCGTCGAGTGAGCTCGCTCACCCCACCGGATAGTCGACGTACGCGAACCGCGACCCGTCCGATGTCCAGCTGTTCACGTTGATCGTGCCCTGTCCGCCGAACACCGTCGCGACGGTCTCAGGGTGGTGCCAATGCCCGTTCCGCACGAGACGCAGCTCGACCTCGAGGTCGGCCGGGTGCCCCTGCGTCTCCGGTGGGAAGCTGATGTAGACCGCGTCCCGCCCGGTCGGCGACGGGTGCGGAAACCAGTTCACCCGGTCGTCGAACGTCAGCTGCTCGAGCCCGGAACGGTCGCGCCGCATCCGCGCGATCTGCGCATGCCCCGGCGTCTGGGAGAACTCCTCGGTGTTCAGGTAGATCCACGATCCGCCCGGCGACCACTCGCTGCCGTCGGCGACCTGACCCGTCGTCAACGGCACATCCTCCGACCCGTCGATCCGCGCGGTCCGCAGGTCGGCCGACAGCACCTCGCCGTCCTCGATCGAGAGCGCCGTGTACGCGATCCACGCGCCATCCGGGCTCACCCCGTGCAGGAAGTGCATGAACGGGTCGTCCGGATTCGTGATCCGCACGCCCTCACCGCCGGTCCGCGGCGCCCGGTAGATCTGTCCGTCATTCGCGGACAACAGGATGTCGCCCGACTTCGGCACGAGCACATGGTCGTTGTTGATGGGCGGGATGCCGGTGAACGGCACTTCGACGAAGTCAGCACCGCCGGCATCCGCGTCGATGGACCACAGCAGCCCGCCGCCGTTCAGCAGCAGACCTTCCGGCGCCCAGTTCGGCGCCTCGAGCAGGACCTCATCGGTCTCGAAGATGACCCGGTCGGTGCCGGTCACGACGTCGTAGACGTGGACGCGGCATCGCTGCCCGTCGAGGGCGAAGTCGCGCGGCGGGAAAACGGTGATGGCCATGCCTCACCGTATCCGGCCGTCAGTGGTCGGCGTCGAACTCTTCGTTCTGCGTGCGCATCTGCTGGATGTGCGCCTTCGTCATCTGATCCTTCGGCGTGCCCTGCGTCAGCGACCACTCCGGGTTGCTCTCGGGCCCGCCGAGCACGCACTCCTGGTAGTACTGGCCGAACTCGTTCTCGGCGAGGATCGTGACATACCAGTGCGGCGAGGCGGACCGCTCGTACACGGTCGGCTGGCCGATCTGCGTGTCACCCGCGCTCTGACCCGTGCGGTGCTCCTTGGCGCACAGCGTTCCGGCCTGGCCTGCGGTCATGCCCGCGGCATCCGGATCGCCATCCGGATCGGTGCCGTTCGGGGGTTCGACGGGACGCGTCGCGGGCGGACCGGCCGGCGGCGTCGTCGGCGAGACGCCCGGACTCGGGGTCCCCGGCGTCGGTGTACCGCTCGGCGTCGGGCTGGGAACCGTCGGGCTCGGCGACGACGCACGCGGCGACGGCGATGAGGCGGTCGGCGTCGGGGACGGCTCGGGAGCGCACCCCGCCAGCATCAGCGCCGCGATCGCCAGCGCACCCGCCACCAGAGTCGTCTTGCGTGCCACGGTGTCCTCCGTCTCGTCGACAGGACAACCATCTCACCCGCGGCGGGCCGCCGACGACCGCACCGCCGATCACCCCACCCGCGCCGCCACGATCCCGCCGTCGATGCTGACCACCTGACCGTGCACGTACGCGGACTCGTCCGACGCGAGAAAGCGCACGGCGTGCGCGATGTCGATCGGCCGCCCCGGCTCCCCCGCCGGCGAGACCGCCGTCATCATCTTCAGGATCTCGAGCGCCGCCGCGTTGCCGGGGGTCAGGATCGCGCCCGGCGCGACGGCATTGACCCGCACGCCGCGGGGCCCGAACTCCGCCGCCCACGCCTGCGTCAGATGCTCGAGCGCCGCCTTCGTCGCCGGATACAAACCGACGTTGGGCGTGCCGATGTGCGCCATCCACGAGGTGATGTTCACGATGACGCCCGACCCCTGCGCGACCATCCCGGGAGCGAGCGCGCCCACCAGGTCGTGCGGCACGCGCACGTTCGTCGCGAGGAGTGCGGCCACGTCGTCGTCCGACAGATCCGGCGTCGGACCGATCGGGAAGATCCCCGCATTGTTCACGAGCACGTCGACACGGCCGCCCAACGCCTCGGTCGCCTGCGCCGCGAACGCCCGCGCGGCGGCGGGACTGTCGGCCAGGTCGCCCGTGACGACGGATGCCGCGCCCCCGCCGTCCGCGATGGCCGCGGCCACGGCTTCGGCACGACCGACGTCGCGACCGTGGACGACGACGTGCGCGCCCGACGCGGCGAGCACATGGGCGATCGCCTCGCCGATGCCGCTCGAGGATCCGGTGACGATGGCGGTGCGACCGGCGAGGCGCTGGTCGCGAGGAAGGGTGAGGAGGTTCGTGGTCATTCCTCCACCGTGACGGACCGGCGCCCGACCGGGTTGCCTGATCCGGTCGGATGCTTGCCGGTTCCCGGTCACGGCGACCCTGCCCGAGCCGGGAGGCCCGGCATCCGCTTCAATGGGCACATGGACGAGCGGACCCGGACGAGCCTCGACCGCGCCGCGGACCGCGTGCGGCGGCACATCGACCGCGTCGCCGCGGCCGGGTCGCTCGGGCTGATTCTGGGTCGTACGACCCAGCCGAGCCCGACGATGTTCGTGCAGTACAAGCCGTGCGTCTCGGTCGTCCTCGCGGGGCGCAAGGTGTCGGGCGACGACTCCGCGGCGGGTGAGGAATGGGGTCCCGGGCGCTTCCTCATCACGCCCGTCGACCTGCCCCTGTTCGCCCGTGTGACCGAGACCGGGCCGGCGGGCGACTTCGTCTCCGTCAACTGGCGGATCGACCCCGCCGTCGTCGCCGAGATCGCCGGACAATTACCGCTGCCCGCCGTGCCCGAAGCGCCAGAGCGGCTCGGCACCATGACGGCGGAGATCGCCGACGTCGTCGATCGGATGCTCGCGCTCCTCGACGCCCCCGCCGAAGCCAGCGTCCTCGCGCCGCTTCTAAACCGCGAGCTCATCGTCCGCCTCCTGCAGAGCGACCAGGCCGCGCGCGTGCTCGCCGCGGCGACCCACGCGAACGCCGACATCGTCACCGCCGTGATCACGACATTGACCCACCGGCTGGCCGAGCCATGGACACTCGACGCGATCGCGGCATCCGTCGGCGCCAGCCCGACCACGGTGAGCCGTCGCTTCCGCGAACTCACCGGCCTCACGCCCATGCGGTACCTCAAGCGGCTGCGCCTCGGCGAGGCACGACGCCTGCTGATCACCGACGGCGACACCGCCGCGCAGGCCGGCGCCGCCGTCGGGTACGTCAGCGCATCGCACTTCTCGCGCGACTACCGCTCCGCGTACGGACGCTCCCCGGCATCCGACGCGACCGACCTGCGGGAGCGGATGCGGGCGAGCTGACGTTCACGCATCGGCGGGCGTCTGCCCCTTCTCGGTCGCATTGAACCAGCCCAGCCAGCCGGCGTCGGTCCTCACGACCTCGTACGGTCCGCAGACGAACACGGTCGCCGGCAGCGGCTCACCGAGGCTGCCGTAGCGGCTGTCGAAAGGCAGACCACGGCGGTCCATCTCGGCGCAGTCCTCGAGTTCTCCGCCCTCGACAGCGATGACGGCGTTGGTCTCGTTGGTCGTCGCGGTGTTCTTCACGGACGTCGCGCCTGCGGGGATCCACGCGGGCATCTCGACACCGACCCACCCCTCCGCGGCGGCGGCGCGATCGGCGAACTCTTCGGAGTGCACCTTCTCGAGAGTGTCCATCGGGTTGCAGGCGGCGAGCGCGAGCACGAGCAGAGGGGCGACGAGGCCGGCGGCCGCAGCGAGACGGAGACGAGTGTGGGTCATGACTCGAGTCAAGCCGCGCGGCCTCACGGGCGAATCGGCGCGCATGATGATCCGGGGTACGCCGCGGGGATGACGTCTGAACCTCCGTAAGCCGTGTGAGTGCGCGGCAATGGTGTGTCAGCGGTTGCGGCGGCATCCGATTCTCGGCATCGTTGCCCGCTCACGCCCGCAATCCACGGAAGGGAGCATCATGCTCACTCTCACCGAGAACGCCAGCACCGCCGTCAAGAGCCTCGCCACCCAGATCCCCACCGAGACCGGTGGACTCCGGATCGCCGAGGCCGCAGACCCGCAGAACGGGTACGCACTGTCCCTCGCTCCCGCTCCGGCCGACGGCGACACCATCGTCGAGAGCGACGGAGCCCGCGTGTTCGTCGCGCCGACGGCGAGCGTCGCGCTCGACGACCGCATCCTCGACGCCCGTCTCGAAGAGGACGGATCGGTCGGCTTCGCGCTCGCGCAGGCCGTCTGACACAGACGCTTCTCGAAAGTCTCGGACCCGAGTGGTCCGGGGCTTTCGTGCGTTCAGGGGCCTGATGCGCCCGGCATCCCGCGTCTCAGAACGAGGCGCCGATGCGCTTCTGCAGCTTTCGGAGGTTGGTCGATTCGGGGATGGTCCACTCGGCGGCGCCGCCGTCGAACTCGATGCGGACCACCTGAGCTCCCTGCTGAATGTCGTCGAGGTACGACATGCGAAGCGGCTGCGGCGCGATGGCGACGCCCGTGAGGGTCACGTCGTTGATGGCGATCGTGCGATGGTCGATCGCCACCTCCCCGCCCACGTCCTCCCGCGACGACAGACCCTCGATCTCGCCGCGTGTCAGCCGGATCCGGCTGTGCACGTGCCGCGGACCCCGCCGAGCATCGCCGACGGCCACGAGCGCGTCGCCGAGTACCTCGAAGATCTCAGCCAGCAGGCGACGATCATGGCACGTCGCTCCGCGCGCGTCAGGCCATGCGCTCGACGCGCTGCTTAGCCTTCGTCGGCGCCCGCAGTGCCCGGACCGACGCCGCGATGCACGCACCCGACAGGAGCAGCACCGCAACGGCGCCTATCAGCATCAGCACCCCGAGGACGATGACCGGCATCGGGTTCGTGATGAACAGCACTCCGAGGATCGCGAAACCCGCCGCGACGACGAGGAACACGAGGCTCATGAAGATCGCGATGAACGCGCCCGAGCCCATCTGCTTGCGCTGGACCGCGTCGTTCCGCTGCGCCTGGTTCGTCATGATGTCCTCCGACCGGTGAAAGTCCTCTCACGGTAATCGCGCGCCTCGGCTTCTCCCCAGGGCTTGCGCAGCGCGGTCCACCTCGCAAGGGCGCCTGCCCCTGTCACAATGGAGCCGTGCGTCCGTCCCGAGTCTCCCGCGTCGCTCGCGGTGCACTCGCGGCATCCGTCGCCACCTGGGCGGCACTGTTGTCGCACGTCGCCGGCGGCGGTCAGGTCCCCGGCTGGCTCGGCATCGCCGTCCCCTTCGCCCTGTCGCTCTTCGTCTGCACGGCCCTAGCAGGGCGACGCCTGTCGCTCCCCCGCCTGGCGCTCGCGGTCACCGGCAGCCAGCTGCTGTTCCACACCCTCTTCGTGCTCGGCACGATCACCCCGTCGGCGACGCCGCACCAGCACGGGATGCCCCTGATGACGGATGCCGGGGGCACCGCCGCGGCGATCTGCGCCGATCCGCTCATGTGGGCCATGCACGGGCTCGCCGCCGTCCTCACGGTCGCGCTGCTGCACCGCGGCGAGCGCGCGGCGCAGCGCCTGATCGCCGTCGCGGCCGAGATCGCCCGGTGGGTGCGCCGCCGCATCCTCACCGCCGTCCTCGCTCTCGAGGCCGTCGACCGTCCGACTCCGGCACCCGCGTCCGCTGACGTCCCGGTGCTGCGATCGGTCGCCGTCCGTGTCGCGGCCGGCCGCGGTCCCCCGCGCGCACTCGCGATCTGACGCGCGCCGCCGGTCCGCTCTCGACGAGGGATGCCGCGGTGCGCCGCGCCGTGTCATCGGCGCGCCCTCTTGCCGCACCCTTCTTCTCGAAAGCAATCATGACCGCCACCCTGCCCACCCCACCCGCCACCGCCCGACCCGCCCGACGCCCGGGCTGGTTCGGCGCCTTCCTCGTACGCCTGCACTTCTACGCCGGCATCCTCGTCGGACCGTTCATCCTCGTCGCCGCGCTCAGCGGCGCCCTCTACGCCCTGTCACCGACGATCGAGCAGACCGTGTACGCGCGACAGCTGCACGCGCCGGTCACGGACACGCAGCTCAGCCTCGGCCAGCAGGTCGAGGTCGCCGAGGCGCACGTCGGCGACGCCGCCACGCTGTCGGCCGTCCGCCCCGCTCCCGAGCCCGGCGACACGACGCGCGTCATGTTCGCGCAGGACGGTCTCGGCGAGAGCGAGTCGCGCGCCGTGTTCGTTGATCCCGGCACCGGCGAGATCCGCGGCGACGAGACCGTCTACGGGACGAGCGGGTCGCTGCCGCTGCGCACCGCGATCAGCAACATCCACCGGAGTCTCGGGCTCGGCGACCCCGGCCGCCTGTACAGCGAGCTCGCGGCATCCTGGCTCGGCATCGTCGTCATCGCCGGCGTCGTCATGTGGGTCATCCGCATCCGCACGGCGCGGACGAAGAAGGACTTCATCCGGCCGGCCCGGAAGCACACCGGATATCGCCGCTTCTTCAGCTGGCACACGTCCGTCGGCATCTGGATCGCGCTCGGCGCGGTGTTCCTCTCGGCGACGGGCATCACCTGGTCGACCTACGGCGGACAGAACGTCACGAACCTGCGCGCCGCCCTCGACTGGACCACGCCCGCCGTCTCGACGAGCCTCGGCGGAGCCGCCGGCGGCGGGGACGAGCACGCGGGGCACGGTGCGGCATCCGCTGCTCTCACCGTCGACCCGAACACGTTCGACGACGTGCTCGCGGCGGCCCGGGAGGTCAACATCGACACCGACCTCGTGCAGATCACGCCGCCCGCCGCCGCCGATCAGGCGTGGAAGGTGCAGGAGATCGACCGCGGCTTCCCGGGCCACCTCGACGCCGTCGCGATCGACGGCGCGACGCTGCAGCCCGTCGACCGCGTCGACTTCGCCGACTTCTCGCTCCCGGCCAAGCTCGCATCATGGGGCGTCTCGATCCATATGGGAACGATGTTCGGCCTCGCGAACCAGATCGTGATGTTCCTGCTCGCCGTCGCGATCGGCGGGATGGTCGTTCTCGGCTACGTCATGTGGGTGAAGCGCCGTCCCACCAAGACCGCACGGGTCGGGATGCCGCCCCGCCGCGGCGTGCTCGACGGTGCCCCGTGGTGGGGTGTCACCGCCGTCGTCGTGGGCGGCGTGCTGATCGGCCTCGCGCTTCCGCTGGTCGGCTGGACCCTCGCCGCGTTCGTCGTGTTGGATGTGATCGTCGACGCCGTGCAGCGGCGGCGCGCCGCGACGCGTACGAGCGACGCGCCCGCCTGACCCGCCGCGCACGCCTGAGCCGCCGCGCGCCGGCGGCCGCCGCACCCTCCTCCCGCGCCGAATCACCACCGGAGTGCCGAGTCACCACTCGACGGCACGCGATTCGGTGGTGGTTCGGCACCGTGGGTGGTGATTCGGCCAGCGCGCACACCCCGCCGAGAGCGTCAGCCCTGACGGCCCTTGAACCGCGGGTTGAGCTTGTTGATGACGAAAACGCGGCCGCGACGACGGACGACCTGTGCGCCGGGTTGCTTCTTCAGGGATTTCAGGGACGCTCGAACCTTCATGACACACTCCTAATTGAGAACGGTTATCATCAAGGCTACACACGCCGGGATGGAATGAGGTGTCGGATGATCGAGACGGACGTGATCGCCGTGATGGGAGCATGCGGTCCCGAGCGGGCGCGCTACGCGGCCCAGTTGAATCGCGCGACGTCGAGGCCGCTCCTCGCGGCATCCCGACTCGCTCCGCAGGACCCGGCGTCGAGCGCTGCAGCGATCCTCCCGTGGCTCGACGTCGGGAGTGGTGTCGTCGCGGAGTTCCCGTCCGACGCCTCGATCCTCGACGTCATCGGGACACTCGCGGAGCGCGGCAGCGGGGTGCGCCTGCGCGGCGTCGTGTGCGTCGTCGATGCGCCGCATCTGCTCGACGACCTCCGATGCGAGACCTACGCGGGATCTGCCGAGGTCGACGAGAGCGGGATGCCGCGCACCCGCTACACGGCTCACGCGCTGCTCACGGTGCAACAGCTCGAGTACGCCTCGACGATCGTGCTCGTGAACTGGTCGGGACTGTCGACTCCGGACCTTTCGATCACGATGGCGCTGGTCAGCCACCTCGCCCCGTCGGCGCGATTGCGCCTGAATCAGCCGGCCGTCGACCTGCTGCCCACGGCACCGATCCCGATCCGCTCCCACCAGGACGCACCCGGCTGGGTGCAGCTGCTGAACGGAGAGTTCGCGCCGCACATGACCGACCCTCGGATCAGCGCGCTGCGATACGAGAACGTGCGCCCGCTGCATCCCGGACGCCTGCAGACCCTGCTCGATGAGCGGATCGAGAGCGGGGAGTTCGGTTCGGTCATCCGTTCGGCGGGCTTCTGTCGCTTCGCGACCCGCTCGAACATCGTCGCGCAGTGGGACCACGTCGGCTCGATGATCGCCTTCTCACCCGTCCAGGTGGACGACGGGATGCCGGAGGCCGAGGGGCTCCTGGCCGTCGGCGAGGACATCGCGATCATCGGGCTGGATCTGCATCACCGCGCGCTGCGCGCTGCCCTGGACGAGACGGCGCTGACCGACGACGAACTGGCGGCAGGACCCTCGGCCTGGGCGGCCTTCGAGGATCCGTTCCCGATGTGGCAGGTCACCCGCAGCGGCGACTGATGCCGGGGCGGCGACGGGCAGGTCACTGGAAGTCCCTCGACCGGTGCGTCACCCCCACCCGCAGGTCCTCGAACCCGTCGGCGACGAGGTTCGTCACGCCCTCGGGCGAGCGCTCGAGCATGCCGCGCGCGATCAGCGCAGGGCTGTCGCGCAGGATGCGGCGGTACCTGTTCCACACCCCGACCGAGCAGATCACGTTCATGACGCCGTGCTCGTCCTCGAGGTTGAGGAACGTGATCCCGGATGCCGTCGCCGGCCGCTGCCGGTGCGTCACCAACCCCGCGACCTCGATGCGCCGGCCGACCTCGTGCTCGCGCATGCCGCGCGAGGTGATCACCCCGCGCGCATCGAGCTGCGACCGGTAGTGCGTCAGCGGATGGTCGTCGGCCGACACCCCCGTCGCCCACAGGTCTGCGGCGAGCACGTCGTAGCTCGACTGGTCGGGGAACAGCGGCGGCTGCACCGACACCAGCGAGCCCGCGAGGAACTCCTGCCGGTCCTGCGCGGCATCCCCCGCCAACCAGATGCCCTCACGCCGCGTGATCCCGAGGCTCTCGAACGCGCCCGCCGTCGACATCGCCTCGAGCTGCGCCGCCGTCGCGCCGGTCCGCCGCACGAGATCGCGCAGGTCCCGGTACGGACCGGATGCCTCCCGCTCCGTCACGATCTTCGTCGCCAGCGGCACGCCGATGCCCGTGATCGACGCGAGCCCCAACCGCACCGCGAAGTTCCCGTCGCGCCGGTGCGCCGCGGACTCGTCCGACAGCGTCCGGTCGAACTCCGGCACGGGCGGCTGGATGCGGTCGGCGCACGAGTCCCGGCCCGTCGGGGGTCGGCGGTGCGTCTCGCCCTCCGTTACCGGTTCCAGCCCGGCATCCACCCCCGACGCGTGCAAGTCGGGACGGCGCACCTCGACCCCGTGCCGCCGCGCGTCGGCGGTCAGGGTCGCGGGCGAGTAGAAGCCCATCGGCTGCGCGCGCAGCAGCGCGGCGAGGAACGCCGCCGGGTAGTGCAGCTTCAGCCACGACGACGCGTACACGAGCAGCCCGAACGACAGCGAATGGCTCTCGGCGAAGCCGAAGTTCGCGAACGCCTGGATCTTCACGTAGATGTCGTCGGCGGCTTTACCCGTCAGGCCGTTCCGTTCCATCCCCTCGTACAGCTTCTTCTTCAGCGAATCGATCCGCTCGATCCCGCGCTTCGATCCCATCGCGCGGCGGAGCAGATCGGCATCTTCCCCCGACAGATCGCCGATCGCCATGCCCATCTGCATGAGCTGCTCCTGGAACACCGGGATGCCGAGCGTCCGCTCCAGCACCGGCTTCAGCTTCGGGTGCGCATACGTGATCGGCTCGTCGCCGAGCTTGCGTCGCACGAACGGGTGCACCGCGCCGCCCTGGATCGGCCCGGGCCGGATGAGGGCGATCTCGACCACGAGGTCGTAGAACTTCCGCGGCTGCAGGCGCGGGAGCAGCCCCATCTGCGCGCGGGATTCGACCTGGAACACCCCGATCGAGTCGGCGCGGCACAGCATGTCGTAGACCGCGGCCTCTTCCTTCGGCATCGCATCAAGGCTCCACTGCTCCCCCGTCGCCGCCGCGATCATGTCGAAGCAGTACTGCAGGGCGGCGAGCATCCCGAGCCCCAGCAGGTCGAACTTCACGAGCCCCATCCACGCAGCGTCGTCCTTATCCCACTGGATGACGGTGCGGTTCTCCATGCGCGCGTGCTCGATCGGCACGACCTCCCCGACGGGGCGATCGGTCAGCACCATGCCGCCGGAGTGGATGCCGAGATGTCGAGGCGCCTTCAACAGCTCACCCGCGTACGCGATCACCCGCTCCGGGATGTCGTGATCGGGCGGGGTGTCGAGCGCCGCGCCCCACCGTTCGACCTGCTTCGACCAGGCGTCCTGCTGCCCCGGCGAATGCCCGAGCGCCTTCGCCATGTCGCGGATCGCGTTCTTCGGCCGGTACTGGATGACGTTCGCGACCTGCGCCGCGCGCTCACGCCCGTACGTCTCGTAGACCCACTGGATGATCTCCTCGCGCCGGTCCGAGTCGAAGTCGACGTCGATGTCGGGTTCCTCGTCGCGGAGAGCCGAGAGGAACCGCTCGAACGGCAGATCGTAGAAGATCGAGTCGATCGCGGTGATGTCGAGCAGATAGCAGACGGCACTGTTCGCGGCGGACCCCCGCCCCTGACACAGGATGCCGCGGCGCCGCGCCTCCTGCACGATGCCGTGCACGATGAGGAAGTACCCCGGGAAGTCCTTCTGCTCGATGACCCCGAGCTCCTTCTCGATGCGCGCGCGGTTCGCGTCGGTGGCATCCGGATACTTGCGGGGCACGGCCTCCCACACCAGGTGCCGCAGCCATGTCATCGGCGTGTGCCCCTCGGGCACCGCCATCTTCGGCAGCGCGGGCTTCGCGCGTCGCAGCGGGAACGCGAGCGCGTCGGCGAGCTCGACGGTGCGCTCGACCGCGCCGGGATACCGCCGGAACCGCCGTGCCATCTCGGCGCCGGAGCGCAGGTGCGCGCTCGCGTGCGAGGGCAGCCATCCGTCGAGCTCGTCGAGCCCGCGGTTCGCCCGCACCGCCGCGACCGCCGCCGCGAGGTGCACCTTCTCGGGCACGGCGTAGTGCACGTTGTTCGATGCGACGACCGGCAGCCCCCGCTCGGCGGCGAGCGCGGCCAGCACGTCGTTGTCGCGCGAGTCCGTCGGTGCGCCGTGATCGATGAGTTCGACGTCGACCCGCTCGGGCCCGAACAGGTCGACGAGCCGGTCGAGCTCGTACGCCGCGGCGGCCGGCCCGTCGGCGGCGAGCGCCTGCCGGACGGCGCCCTTGCGGCATCCGCTCAGCACCTGCCAGTGGCCGCCGGCCCGGTCGGCGAGGTCGTGCAGGTCGTAGACCGGGCGGCCCTTCTCACCGCCCGCCAGCTGCGCGTGCGTGATCGCGGCGGCGAGTCGGTGGTACCCCTCCTCGCCGCGGGCGAGCACGAGCAGGTGTCGCCCGTGCGGATCGGGCTCGCCGTTCTGCGGACCGGGCAGCCCCAGCGACAGCTCCGCCCCGAAGACGGTCTGCAGCTGCAGGTGCTCGGCCGCCTCGGCGAAGCGGACGATGCCGTAGAACCCGTCGTGGTCGGTGATCGCGAGGGCGTGCAGGCCCAGGCGCTCCGCCTCTTCGACGAGATCCTCGGGCGAGGACGCCCCGTCGAGGAACGAGAACGACGAGTGCGCGTGCAGTTCGGCGTACGGCACCGCGTCGAGCGGCCGCTCGATCTCGGGCGTGCGGTACTTTCCGCGCTTGTGCGACCACGCCGGACTGTCGCCGCCGTCGGTGCCCGCCGGCGCCCCCTCGGGTCGCCGCCGGTCGCTGAGGATCCGCTCCATCTCCGACCACGAGACCGATGGGTTGTTGCCCCAGCCCATCAGTCGTACCTGCCCTCGGCGTGCCAGACGCCCTCTTCGCAGACCAGCAGCCAGGCCGTCTGCGCCTCGTCGACGATCTGGAACCGGTGCGCGCGGCGGGCGCGTGCGGCATCCCACCCCCGCTCCATGACGGGCCACGGCCCTGCCCACGAGTCGATGCGACGCGGATGCCGGGGCCTCCGCGCCCCCGATGCGTCCGGCGCTCCGGGGAGGATCAGCGCGACCGGCTCGGCCGTCAGCTCGCCGCGGCCGTCGACGGCGACCATGTCGTCGTCGCGGTCGATGACGGCGACGGGCACCGGCTCGGGGAACACGGTCGCCGGCAGCGGGTCGGGGAGGCTCCCCGGCCACGGCCGCGCCCGCTCGGCGATGACGGCACGATCGCCCCACGGCACGAGCACCTGCCGCTCCGCGAGCCAGCGCCCGCCGCCGACCTGCGGGGTGACGACGCCGGTGTGCCCGAGCATCGCCTGCACGCGCGAGAGCGCCGAGTGCACGCGCTCCTCCGGCCCCGAGCCGAACAGACCCGTCACGTGATGGGATGCCGCGTCCACCTTCTCGGGCGCGATCCGCACCTTCGCGACCGCGCTCCGGAGCCCGCGCTCGGCGAGCTGCCAGCGCACCCGGTCGACGACCGCGGCGGCATCGAACGCGCCGGGATGCAGCCAGACCCGCTCACTGTGGTCGCCGCGGTCGCCCGTCAGCGCGACGCGCAGCTCGGTGCAGACGAGGTCGACGGCGCCGAGCCCCGAGATGAACTGCTCCGCCGCGAGACGGATGCCGAACGCCACCTGATCGGCGATCTCGAGCGGCGGCTCGAAGCTGACCTCGCGCTCGAGCTCCGGCGGCGGCGTGCGCGGCTGCACGGGCTGCGAGTCGAGCCCCGACGCGAGCGCGTGCAGTCGCGCGCCGCGGGGGCCGAGGCGTTCGACGAGCCGCGCGGGCGGCAGTGCGGCGAGCTGACCGAGGGTGTGGATGCCGAGACGCGCGAACAGGCTCGCGACCGACTCGTCCTCGAGCGCCGTCACCGGCAGCGGCGAGAGGAACGCGGCCGCCGCCCCCGGCGGCACGATCCGCATCGGGGCGTGCGGACCGGTGGTACGGGCGGCCTGCTCCGCCGTGAACGGACCGTCGCCCACCCCCGCCCGCACGTCGAGGACGCCGAGCTCGGCGAGCGCGCCGGTGAGCGCCGTCGCAGCTCCCGCCTCGCCGCCGTAGAACCGGGCCGGTCCCTTCACCCGCAGCGCGCACAGTCCCGGCTCGCGCAGCTGCACGCCGGGGGCGATCTCCTCGAGCCGGGCGATGAGCGGCGCGAACGTGCGATGGTCGCGCGCCTCGTCGGCGTCGACGACCTTCAGCTGCGGGCACCGCGCCTGCGCATCGCGGCGCCGCATCCCCCGCCGCACCCCGTCGGCGCGTGCGGCCGGCGAGGTCGCGGCGACCATCCCCTTCGCGAAGACGGCGATCGGCTGCTCGGCCTCGGCGAGCCCCTCGCGGGCGAGCGCGACGACCGGCCAGTCGGGCACCCACACGACGAGGCTCCGGACCGGCTCGGTGCCGGTGTCGACGAGCGCGGGATCCATCAGCTCACCGCCCGCATCGGCAGGTCGACCACGGGGGCGACAGGTTGCTCGCGCACCGCGATCGCCCCATCGGGGGCGGGCAGCAGCATCCGGGACGACCGCGGCACTGGAAAGCGCCGGCTCGTGACCGTGACGGTCAGCTCTCGATCCGACAGCACGCCGTACCCGTCGCCGAGGCCTGACCAGCGGGCATCCGTCACATCGATCATCGCCTCGGTCTGCGGCCACGGCCCCTGCACGAGCAGCACGACGCCGCGCTCGCGCATGCGGGCCGCAAGCCGCGAGATCTCGGCATCCTTCGCTCTGCTCGGCGGGCGCACCGCGACGACCGGCAACACGTCGGCGATCGTCGCGGTGACGGCGAGCCAGCGCGTACCCGGCTCGGGGATCAGCACGAGGTGCGACAGGTCGACGCCCGCCTTCTCGGCTGCTTCGGCGCCGAACCCCGGCATCCCCACCACCCCGCACCAGCTGCCGGTCTGCGACGGTTGCGCAAGCAGACCGAACAGCAGCGACATGGAGCCGCCGATCGCGTACGACGACCCGGGACGCAGTCCCCCGCCCGGCAGCAGCTCAGCCAGGGCAGGATGGGTGGGAAGAGGCGGCGCATCGAGCTTTCGCCCCTGGATCTGCGCCATCTGCGCACGCAGCCGCTGCACCTCTTGGGCAGTGGCGGTGGTGCGCACGATGGATCTCACCTCGACATGGTAGAAGCTTTGTTCGAGTGACTCAAGCGGTCGAGTTCGAAGATACGCACGGGTTCCGACATCGAGCCTGCGCCGGCGCCGAGACGCCGTCGCGCCTCATCAGATCCGTTCTCGAATTCGGAGATCAGCGTCGGATTCGGATCAGCAACCGCATTCCGATCCGAATCCGGCGACATTCTCCGAATCCGATGACACCCGAACCCGCAGAGCGGATGACGCCCCTCAGCCAGCCGCGCGCGCGACCGCCCCCGGCGCGACGCCGAACCGACGCCGGAACGCCCGCGCGAAGGTGCCCGGGTCGCGGAAGCCCGCGGCGTACCCGGCGGCAGCCACCGCCATCCCGTCGCGCAGCAGCACCTCCGCAGACGCCAGTCGGTGCTCGCGGATGAGCGCGGCGGGGCTCTCCCCCGCCCGGCCCAGCACGGCCTGCACCGTCCGCACCGACACATGGGCGTCGCGCGCGAGCACGTCGACGCCGAACTCCGGGTCGCGGTGGCGCGCCGCGACCTGCGCACGCAGAGCGGATGCCGACGGCATCCCTCCCGCCGTCGGCACCGACGCCTGCGGCACGAACGACAGCAGCCGGTGCTCCGGCAGCGGCAGCTCGGCCACTCGCCAGGCGACGTCGACCGGCCGGCCCGCGCTCGTGACGAAGACCTCGAACCCGTGCGGGTCGCCGCCGTGCGCGGACGCATGGACGATCGGGCATTCATGCGCAGGATAGGCGGAGCCGTCGGGGCGGCAGGCGTGCAGCGCCTCGTGACTGGGCCCGCCGACGAGCCCGCGGGCGTCGGCGTAGCCGAGCAGGCGGCCCGCGGCGGCGTTCACGTGGGCGACGGCCCCGCCGGGTCCGATGACCCACAGCGGCTGCGGCACGGCATCCACCACCGCGTGCATCCACTCCTCCACCGCCGCCATGCGCCCACGCTAGACACCCGGCTTTGCCCCGCCGCGTCGCGCGCGTTTCGACCGTGTCACGCGTGCGCGGAACGCCGGCATCCGTGCGCGTTCTTCCTGTCCCGCCACCCGCCGCGACTGGTCCGATGGGACGAACCCAGACGAGAGGACGCCCTCATGGCATTCCCCCAGATCATCAGCAAGCAGACCGCCGGCGCACTGATCGACGAGGCGCGACGCACGAGCGGCCTCTCGTGGGACGCCGTCAGCGAGCTCATCGGCCGTCCGCCCGTCTGGACCGCCGCAGCCGTCCTCGGCATGCACGCGCTGTCCGAGGTCGAAGCCGCCCGTCTCGGCGACGCCCTGGGCCTCGACGAGGAGATCGTCCACGCCCTCACGCGTCAGCCCAACCGTGCGGCCGAGGCCGACCTGTCGAGCGACCCCACGATCTACCGCTTCCACGAGCTCGTGCAGGTCTACGGCCCCGCGCTCAAAGCACTCATCCACGACCGGTTCGGCGACGGCATCATGAGCGCCATCAACTGCAGCATCTCGCTCGACCGCGTCACGCACCCTGACGGCGACCGCGTCGTCATCACGATCGACGGCAAGTTCCTGCCGTACGCGTGGGTGGAATCCGGTAACTGATCAGCCGGTCACCCGGCGCACCGCGTCGGCGGCCGTCCCGACCGGCGGCGCCTCGATGTCGAGGGCGCGGTGGATCGTCAGCCCCTCGATGAGGGCGTCCAGGATGCGGGCGGTCGCCGGGTCGAAATGGGCCTCGAGGGCCGCTCGACTCCGCGCCATCCACGCGTTCGTCAGCGACCGGTAGCCGGGATCGTGCGCGGCGAGCGTGTAGAGCTCGTGCGTGAGGACGAGCTCACCGCGGTCGGCCAGCACGTCGAATTCGATGAGCTCGACGATGGCCGTCGCCGCGGCATCCCTCGTCTGAGCCTCGGCCATGCGGGCGACGAACCGATCGCTGACGGTCTCGCTGAAGCGGGTGAACGCCTCGCGCAGCAGGGCGTCCATCGTCACGAAGTGATAGGTCACCGAACCTAGCGGCACGTCCGCCGCGGCGGCGATGCGTCTCGCGGACGCTCCCGCGACCCCGGATTCCGCGATCACCTCGAGGCACGCGTCGACGATGCGGTCGCGGCGCTCGGGATCCGTCCGGCGCGGCCGGGGATCAGCCGCGGTCGTCATCGCCGATCTCACGGATCACGCGGGCGGGGTTGCCGACCGCAACGACGTTCGCCGGGATGTCGCGCGTCACGACCGATCCCGCCCCGATCACGGAGTTGTCGCCGATCGTCACGCCCGGGCACACGATGACGCCGCCGCCGAGCCACACGTTGTCACCGAGCGTGATCGGCTTCGCCGCCTCGAGCTTGTCGCGTCGCGGCTGCGGGGCGATCGGGTGCGTCGGAGTGAGCAGCTGCACGTTCGGGCCGAGCTGACAGTCCTCCCCGATCACGATCGGGGCGACGTCGAGCGCGGTCAGGTTGTAGTTGATGAAGGTCCGCGCACCGACGTGGATGTTCTCGCCGTAGTCGACGAACAGCGGCGGCTTGATCTCGACGTCCGGCCCGAGGGTGCCGACGAGGTCGCTCAGGATGCCACGGGCCCCCTCGTCTCCGGCGACGACCGCGCGGTGATAGGCGTCGCTGAGCACCACGGCCTTTCTCGCGATGCGGGCGCTCTCGGGGTCATCGGCGATGTACAGCTCGCCCGCCAGCATCCGTTCGCGGTTCGTGCGCGCATCTCCGGCGAAGTAGTCGGTAGACATGTGCCCTCCATTCCTTGCGTACGATCGTACACACGGAGTGTACGATCGTACGCATGCCCACCGTCGTCCCGCCCGAGGTCCGCCGCGCTCGCCTCGCGGTCTCCGCCCTGTTCCTCACGAACGGCGCCCTCTTCGCGAACATCGTCCCTCGGCTGCCGGAGATCAAAGAGACGCTCGGCGTCGACACCGCCGTCTACGGTCTGCTCCTCGCGGCGTGGCCGCTCGGCTCGTTCATCCTCGGGCTCCTCGCGGCGCCCCTGATGCGCCGGTTCGGCTCCGCCCCGGTCGCCGCCGTCGGCACCGTCCTCATCGCGATCGCCCTGCTGTCTGCGGGCTTCGCGCCCACCGCGATCCTGTTCGCGATCCCGATGTTCCTCGGCGGCGCGCTCGACGCCATCGTCGACGTCGGACAGAACACCCATGGCCTCGAGGTGCAGCGCCGATTCGGCCGCTCCATCATCAACTCCCTCCACGCGATCTGGTCCGTCGGCGCCGTCCTCGGCGGCGCGATGGCGGCCGGCACCATCGCGCTGGGCGTCCCCGTGCCCGCGCACCTCGCGATCGCCGGCGTGGTGTTCTCGGCATCCGCTCTCATCGCGTGGCGATTCTGCCTGCCGCGCACCGGCGAGCGGTCGCTCGACGACACCGCCGGCGCGGCGCCCGTCGTCCCGGCGGTGCGACCCGGCATCCGCACGGTCGCGATGCTCGCGGCGCTCGTCGTCATCGCGATCGCAGGCGCCATGGTCGAGGACCTCGGCAGCTCGTGGTCGACGCTGTACCTCTCGGACTCCCTCGGCGCGATCGGTGCGATCGCCGCGACGGGCTACATCGCCCTCATCGGCGCGCAGTTCGTCGGACGGATCCTCGGCGATCGCTTCACCGACCGCTTCGGCGCTGTGGCCGTCGCGCGGGCAGGCGGCATCCTGATCGCGCTCGGCCTCGGTCTCGCGCTCGCCTTCCCGACCATCCCCGGCACGATCATCGGGCTCGCGGCCGCCGGCTTCGGGTCGGCGACGATCGTGCCCGCGGCGATGCACGCCGCGGACGAGATGCCGGGCCTGCGTGCAGGGTCGGGACTCACGTTCGTCGCCTGGCTCATGCGCCTCGGCTTCCTCTTCGCACCGCCCGCCGTCGGCCTGCTCGCCGAGCAGACCGACCTGCGGACCGCGCTGATCGTCTACCCGATCGCGGGCGCGTTCGTCGTGCTGCTCGCGTTCACCCTGCGCCCGCGCCGCGTGGCGCACGAGGGTGCAGCGGCCTGACGCCGCGAGGGGCGGCCCGCACCGCTACGCCGCGAGCGCCAGGTACGGCTCCCATGCGGGGTCCGCGCGCTCAGCGCCGCGCACACGCCAGCCGGCGCCGCGGGGCGGTTGCGGCATCCATCGCAGCTCCCAGTGCATCTCCTGCGGCGTGCGGTCACCCTTCAGGTTGTTGCAGCGCAGGCATGCGGCGACCAGGTTCTCCCACGAATCAGCGCCTCCGCGCGACCGCGGCAGCACGTGATCGATCGTCGTCGCACCCTTGCCACAGTACGCGCACCGGTTCCCGTCGCGGCGGAGAACCCCCCGGCGGGTGACCGGGACCCGGCGCGACGCGGGGATCCGCACGTACCGGGTCAGCACGATGACTGCCGGCCGGTCGTACACGTCGCGAGTGCCCCAGACGGGGTCTTCCTCGACACGCTCGATGATGGTCGCCTTCTCCGTCATGACGAGCACCAGGGCTCGCTTGAAAGAGATGACGGCCAGGGGTTCGTAGCCTGCATTCAGCACCAGAGTGCGCATAGGGGTGTCCTCTCGAACGGCCGAGACGGCTTCAGCGGCCTTCCGTGTCGTCGACGCGGTGCGGGTCGAGAGGGGTGTGCGGGTACGAAAAAAGGCGCCGTCATGAAGACAGCGCCTTTTTCGCACGACCGACGTCGTGGCAATCGTGCACACGATGCCGCAGCACATGCCGACCTAGCGCATTCCGGTTGCGAATGCGGGGTTGGATGTCCATACGGCTCCCCTCGGCTCGAACGAGCGTCGGGGTCAGGGTATTACACCCCGGGATGCCTCAGGGCGAACAACAGCAGAACAGAAGCTGTGTGTCGTCAGCCGGCGTTGGCCTGCAGCCACGACTCCGCGTTGGTATATCCGTTGTTGATGCGGATCTCCAGGTGGAGGTGGGTGCCGAACGCGCGTCCGGTGTCGCCGACCTGGCCGATCAGCTGGCCGGCGGAGACCGTGTCGCCCACCTGGACGCGGCGCGTGCCCCAGTCCATGTGCGCGTACAGCGAGGTGACCCGCACGCCGCCGATGTTGTGGGCGATCTTCACGTACACGCCCCAACCCGGTCCGGATTCGGACGAGGCGACGACGGTGCCGTCGGCGACGGAGTAGATCGGCTCACCGCGGCCGACCATGTAGTCGGTTCCCTTGTGGCCGGCGTACGGGGTGCCGAAGTTGTCGAAGCGCGCGAGCGGACGGCGGACCGTGCCCGAGCCGGGCGAGACGAGCGGCACGGAGTTCGAGAAGCTCGAGGACGTCGACGCATTCGAGGACGAGGAGGACGAGGAGGCCGACGCGAGTCGGGCTGCGAGAGCGGCCTTCGCCGCCTTCTCAGCGGCTTCCTTCGCCTTGGCCTTCTGGATCTCCTCGGGCGTCGTGGCGGAGTAACCGCCGCGCTCGAGGGTCTCGGGGCTCCCCTCCGAGGCGACGACGAGCGACTGCGCGTCGTCCGCGGAGGCTTGCTGCAGGGTCTGAGCCTCGGCGACGTCGCCGCGGTCGGCCGCAGCGAAGGCGGGGATGGCCACGGTGGCGACCATGCCGGCAACGGCGGCGACGGTCACGAAACTGCGGACGGGGTGAGGGCGGGATGCCAGTCGAACGGGTGGCGGGCGCCTTCGCGGCGAACCGTCTGCTCAGACGACCTTTTCGGGTGGCCGTCGATGCCTCAGAAATCTCGTTCGACGGGTGGAACTCTTCAGCCAAGCTGTCCTCCAGCGCCTCCGCATCCGGGGGGTCTGGATGCTGGCTCGTCGGCACTCCATGTCGGGCACGGATGTAGGGGGCACTTCGCGAATGACGAGCCGGGAAGGCAACTCACGGAGCGGTCCGAGGCGGGCTTCTCGCCGGTGGACCATCCGAGGCTACCGGAAGGTAACGAATAAGTCACGCTCTCGCCCTTGCGAACGGGCGATGGGACGACCCGTCAGATCTCGCGGGCGTCCACGACGAAGATGTGCGAAGCGACTTCGACGGGCAGCTCGAGCGCCTCGTCGACGTCGTCCATCTCGACCAGCACGTAGCCCTCGTTGAACCGGAACGACCCGGTGCGACCCGGCACGACGCCGGCGTCTCGCAACTGCGTGAGGAGTTCCGGATCGACCTGCATGGGCTCCGCGAGCCGGCGGATGCTGCCCGTCACGGGGCCGCCGGCGTCGTTGAGTCGACGCACGAGACCGACGACTCCGTTGTCGAACGCGTTGGCGGGGACATCGCCCAGCTGATCGAGCCCGGGGATCGGATTGCCGTACGGCGATTCGGTCGGGTGGTCGAGAAGCTCGATGAGACGCCGCTCGACGAGCTCGCTCATGACGTGCTCCCAGCGACAGGCCTCTTCGTGGACGTAGGGCCAGTCGAGGCCGATGACATCCGACAGCAGGCGCTCGGCGAGGCGGTGCTTGCGCATGACGTCGACCGCCTTCTGGCGTCCCGGGTCGGTGAGCTCGAGCGTGCGGTCCTCCGACACGACGACGAGGCCGTCGCGCTCCATGCGGCCGATGGTCTGCGACACCGTCGGCCCGGAGTGCCCGAGACGCTCCGAGATGCGGGCGCGCAGGGGCGTGATGCCCTCTTCCTCGAGTTCGAGGATGGTGCGCAGATACATCTCGGTGGTGTCGATGAGGTCGGTCATCAAAGCCCTTTTCGCGCGGGAGACAATGCTTCCCCAGCCTATCCGGCATCCGGTCGCGGGGCGTCATGCGACCGGAACCGCCGAGGCCCGCGCCCTAGACTTCTCGGCATGGCGACTGTGACCCTCCCCCGCGAGTTCCTGCCCGTCGACGGACGCTTCGGATGCGGCCCGTCCAAGGTCCGTGCCGAGCAGCTCGAAGCGCTCGTCACCCAGGGGGCGTCGCTGTTCGGCACCTCCCACCGCCAGGCACCGATCAAGGACCTCGTCGCCCGCACCCGTACGGGGCTCGCCGAGCTGTTCCGCCTTCCTGAGGGATACGAGATCATCCTCGGCAACGGCGGTTCGACCGCCTTCTGGGATGCCGCGGCCTTCGGCCTCATCGAGAAGCGCGCGCAGAACCTCGTGTTCGGCGAGTTCGGCGGCAAGTTCGCCGCGGCCGCCGCCGCACCCTGGCTCGAGGCGCCCGACGTGCGCCGCGCCGAGCCCGGCACGAGCGCGACGCCCGAGGCCGTCGAGGGCGTCGACGTCTACGCCTGGGCGCACAACGAGACCTCCACGGGTGTCGCGACCGCGATCACGCGCGTCCACGGCGACGCCGGCGCCCTCACCGTGATCGACGCCACGAGCGCCGCCGGCGGTATCGACATCGACATCGCCGAGGCCGATGTCTACTACTTCGCGCCCCAGAAGAACCTCGGCTCCGACGGCGGTCTCTGGTACGCCGCGGTGTCGCCGGCCGCCATCGAGCGCATCGAGCGGGTCGCGGCATCCGGCAGGTACATCCCCGAGTTCTTGAGCCTGAAGAACGCACTCGACAACTCGCGCCTGCAGCAGACCCTCAACACGCCTGCGATCGCGACACTGCAGCTGCTCGACACCCAGCTGCAGTGGATCAACGGCAACGGCGGGCTCGCGTGGGCCGGTGCCCGGACGGCGGAATCCTCGGGCGCTCTGTACGAATGGGCGGATGCCGCGTCCTTCGCGACGCCGTTCGTCGCGGACCCCGCCGACCGCTCCCCCGTCGTCGTCACGATCGACTTCGACGACTCGGTCGATGCCGCCGCCGTCGCCAAGAGCCTGCGCGCGAACGGCATCGTCGACACCGAGCCGTACCGCAAGCTCGGCCGCAACCAGCTGCGCGTCGCCACCTTCGTCTCTATCGAGCCCGACGACGTGCGTCAGCTCATCAAGGCCATCGACTACACGGTCGAGCACCTCGCCGACTGAGCCCACACGACGAACGCGGCCCCGAGGAATGATCCCCGGGGCCGCGTTCGTGTGAGAGCGGATGCCGCGCGTCAGTACTCGCGCAGCGACTCGCCGTCATCGTCGGACTCATCGTCCGCATCGACGTCGTCGTCGGACTCGTCGTCGTCATCGGACTCCTCGTCGTCCGACTCATCGTCGTCCGCAGTCTCATCGAGCTCGTCGATGTCGACGCCGTCCACGTCGCCGGCATGCAGGATCGGCGATCCGTCGCTGTCGAAGTCGCTCGCGTCGAGGTCCTCGGCGTCGTCCTCATCCGCGTCGTCGTCATCGTCCGCGTCGTCGTCGTCCGCGTCGTCGTCGGATTCGTCCTCATCGGCGGCCGCCTGAGCGGCCTGATACTCGGCGAGCCGTTCAGCCCACGGCAGCCATTCGGGTGCGAGCAGCGCGCCGTCGCCGGGCAGGAGTTCCACTTCGAGCACGGTGGGCTCGGATCCGTCGACGACCGCAACGCTGACGGTCCAGAACCAGCCCGGATACCCCGCCATCCGGTTCGAGAAGCGGAGCGAGACGACGCCACCGTCTTCGATGAGATACCCGGCGGCTTCGCCGACGGTCGCCTCGGGAGTCACCTCGAGGAGCGCGGCGCGCGCCAGGTCGTACGCCTCGAACAGCCGCGGGTCGGTCGGAGCGGACTCCGCTTCCGCCGGCTCGGACGATTCGCCGGTGACGTCGGTCTCGACGTCCTCGGCGGTGTCGGCCACCTCAGCGGCGTCGTCGGTCTCGGCGGCATCCGTCGGCGCTGCAGACGCGGCGGCCTCGACGGGCGCCGCAGGCTCGATGTCCTCCGGGGACTCAGGCATCGAGGTCATCAGCGACCTTGCGGAGCACAGCGGCGACCTTCTTGCCGTGCGCGCCGCTCGGGTACCGGCCGTGGCGGAGGTCCCCGCCGATGCCGTCGAGCAGCTTGACGAGGTCCTCGATGATGACCGCCATGTCGTCGGCGGGCTTGCGGTTGCGCTTGCTGAGGCTGACGGGAGCGTCGAGCACCCGAACGGCGAGCGCCTGCAGCCCGCGGCGGCCGTCGGCGACGCCGAACTCCAGGCGCGTGCCGGGCTTCATCGTGGTGGTCCCGGCGGGGAGCGCGGTCGCGTGCAGGAAGACGTCCTGACCGTCGTCGCCGGTGATGAAGCCGAATCCCTTCGCCTCGTCGTAGAACCTGACCTTGCCGGTGGGCATGTGTCGAACCTCGCTGCTCAGGCCCGCGTGCGGGCATGGGAAAATGGGACCGTCTCAGCCCCGACCACCAGACTACGACACCGCGGCGAGCCGCTACTCTGATCGGATGAGCACTCCGCCCCCGGCCGGCGACCTTCCCTTTCGACGCATCGACCGCATCCTGGCGTTCATGTCCTTGGGTCTTCTGGTGCTCTCGGTCGTCTGCTTCTTCGCGATCATCATCGCCTCCGGCCCCGTCGGGCTGAAGCAGGAGGACTTCGCGACCGGCGCCTGGCCCGTGGTGAGCCTCATCGTCTACGTCGCACCGCCAGTGGCCTTCGCGCTGCTGCTCGCATTGCTGATCATGACGTTCGTGCGAAGGGGACGGGCCAACAAGGGCCGTTGACGTGACCGCCTCCGACGCTCGTGCCCTCGCGACCCGGCTCGCGACACTCGATCCGGATGCCCTGGCCGCCCTGCTCGATGCACGGCACGTCGCTCCCCACACGTCCTGGACGGACTTCTTCGACGCGGCCGACGGACTGCTCGACCCTGCCCAGCTGCACCGCGCCCTCGCCCAGGTCTCGGACGTCGAGGCGGCCGCGCTGCGCGACGCCCTCGAGACCGGGACGCCGGTGGACGCGACGCTGCGCGACGCCCTCGCCGCACGCGCACTGACGGACGAAGACGGAACCCCCTACGACGCGGTGGCCGCAGCCCTCTCATCAGCGGCGACCGTCGACGCCGCACCGGCGATCACGGGAACGGATGAATCGGATGCCGCGAGCGCCGAGCGAGCGTTCGACGCCGCCGCCTCGCTCGCCGACATCCTCCATTCCGCCACGCGCACTCCGCTCGCGCGGATCGGCTCCGGCGCCCTCAGCGCCGGCGACCGCCGTCGCCTCGTCGATGCCGGTGCAGCCGCGAGCCCCGACGATGCCGACATCCTCGTCGGGATCGCTGAAGAGGCGGGACTCCTCGCGGGCTCGGAACGCAGCTGGACGGTCACCGACGCCGGGTCGACGTGGCTCGGCAGCCGCACGGTCGAGCGCTGGCTCGAGGTCGCCGGGCACCTGCGCGACCGGCTGCCCTCCGCCCTGCGCTCCGCCGCGGGAGGGTGGCGTCCGCTCGCGGAGTGGCCAGGGGCCTACCCCTTCGACCCGGCCTGGCCGGACCGGGTCCGGCGCCTGGTCGCGATGCTCGTGCACTGGGCCGTGCTCGCCCCCGACGGCACCCCGCCGACGTGGGCGGCGGGACTCGCAGACGGGACGCACGCCGACGCCGACGCGCTCCGCACCCTGCTCCCCCACGAGGTCGACAAGGTCTACCTCCAGAACGACCTGACCGCCATCGCTCCCGGCCCGCTCGAGCCCCGCCTCGATCTGCGCCTGCGCACCACCGCGCGCCGCGAGTCCCGAGCACAGGCGGCGACCTACCGGTTCACCGCCGAGACGATCGGCGCCGCCTTCGCCGCCGGCGAGACCGCGGCATCCCTCACCGCCTTCCTCACCGAACTGTCCCTCACCGGCGTCCCGCAGCCGCTCGCCTACGAGATCGAGCGCGCCGCGACCCGCCACGGCACCCTGCGCGTCGGCCCGGACCGGCAGGGCTACACGCGACTGTCGGGTCAACGCGACCTGCTCGAGGCGATCAACGTCGACCAGGCTCTGCGACCCCTCGGACTCGTCGCCGACGGGGACGACCTCGTGACCCGCACGAGCGTCGACACCACGTTCTGGATGCTCTCCGACGCTCGCTACCCGGTTCTCGCGGTGGATGCCGACGGCACGCCTCGCTCGCCCGGCCGCCACGACGTCGCCGAGAGCACGACACCCGAGACCTCGGCATCCGAACGCTACCGTCCGCTGATCGAGACGCTGCGGGCCAGTCTGTCCGACGACGCGGATGCCGCCTGGCTCGAACGCGAGCTCGAGCAGGCGGTCCGCACCCGCGCGACGATCGACATCACGATCCGGATGCCCGACGGCTCCACCCGCGACGTGACCCTCGAGGCCGCCGGACTCGGCGGCGGACGCCTGCGCGGGCGCGACCGCGCGGCCGACGTCGAACGGACCCTGCCGTTGTCGAGCATCGTGAGCGTCCGGCCGGTGTAGGCGCCGGGGCCGGTAGACTCGTCCGTTATGGCTAACGGCCCTCTCATCGTCCAGAGCGACCGCACGGTGCTGCTCGAAGTGGCTCACCCCGACGCGGAGAACGCGCGACACGAACTCGCGATCTTCGCGGAACTCGAGCGCGCTCCCGAACACATCCACACCTACCGGATCACCCGGCTCGGGCTGTGGAATGCGCGTGCCGCCGGGCATGACGCGGAGGACATGCTCGCCACCCTCGAGCGGTGGGCGAAGTTCCCGGTTCCGCCGTCCGTCTCGATCGACATCCGTGAGACCGTCGGCCGCTACGGACGCCTCGTCATCGAACGCGACGACGAGGGGACGCTGATCCTCCGCTCCACCGACAAGCCGGTGCTCGCCGAGATCGCCCGGAACCGCCGGATCCAGCCGCTGCTCATCGCGCACCCGACGCCGGAGACGTACGTCATCGACGCGTGGGCGAGAGGCCAGATCAAGCAGGAGCTGCTGAAGATCGGCTGGCCCGCCGAGGACCACGCCGGCTTCACGCCCGGCACCCCGCACGAGATCGAGCTGCACGAGGACGGCTGGACGCTGCGCCCGTATCAGCGGAAGGCCGTCGACATCTTCAGCGAGGGCGGCTCCGGCGTCGTGGTCCTCCCCTGCGGCGCGGGCAAGACCCTCGTCGGCGCCGCGGCGATGGCCGACACGAAGACGACGACCCTCATCCTCGTGACCAACACCGTCAGCGCCCGACAGTGGCGCGACGAGCTACTCAAGCGCACATCGCTCACCCCCGACGAGATCGGCGAGTACTCCGGTCAGTCCAAGGAGGTCAAGCCCGTCACGATCGCGACGTACCAGATCCTCACGGCGAAGCGAAAGGGCGAGTACGCCCACCTCGCGCTCCTCGACGCGCTCGACTGGGGCCTCATCGTGTACGACGAGGTGCATCTGCTCCCCGCGCCCGTCTTCAAGCTGACCGCCGACCTGCAGGCACGTCGTCGACTCGGCCTCACCGCGACGCTCGTCCGAGAGGACGGCCGCGAGGGCGACGTCTTCAGCCTCATCGGTCCCAAGCGCTTCGATGCCCCGTGGAAGGAGATCGAGGCTCAGGGCTTCATCTCCCCCGCCGTCTGCTACGAGGTGCGCATCGACCTGCCGGCATCCGACCGGCTCGAGTACGCGGCGTCGGCCGACGACGAGCGCTACCGCCTCGCGGCGACCGCGCACGCGAAGATCGACGTCGTCCGCGACCTCGTCGCGAAGCACGAGGGCGAGCAGATCCTCGTGATCGGCCAGTACCTCGACCAGATCGACATCCTCTCGGAGGAGCTCGGCGCACCGAAGATCACCGGCTCCACCCCTGTGGACGAGCGCGAGGAGCTGTTCGACGCCTTCCGGCACGCCCGCATCCCGGTGCTCGTCGTGTCGAAGGTCGCGAACTTCTCGATCGACCTGCCCGACGCGTCCGTCGCCATCCAGGTCTCGGGCTCGTTCGGCTCCCGACAGGAAGAGGCGCAGCGACTCGGTCGCCTCCTGCGTCCGAAGTCGAACGGTCACAAGGCGAGCTTCTACACGCTCATCGCGCGGGACACGGTCGACCAGGACTTCGCGCAGAACCGCCAGCGGTTCCTCGCCGAGCAGGGGTACAGCTACACGATCCTCGACGCCGACAACCTGCTGGCGGCCTGACCGCCCGGCTCAGTCCGACGAGGACGAGCCGGTCGACCCGTCGGAACCACCGGCATCCGTCCCGGACCCGGCCGACCCGCTGTCGGCGGGACCGGACGGCGCCGGGTCCGCCGTGGCAGACCGCTCGGGCGCGGGTGTGGCGTCGGGCGCAGGCGCGTATTCGCCCCACCGGGGCGCCTGATGCGGCTGCAGCGGCGGACCGTCGTAGGGTGCCGCCGGCGGTGTCGGCGCGGGCGTGGGGTCCACCGGCTGACCGTAGACAGGAGGCTGCCCGTACACGGGCGGCTGACCGTACACCGGCGGCTGGCCGTACGCGGGCGCCTGACCGTAGACCGAAAGCTGACCGTACATGGGCGGCTGGCCGTACACGGGAGGGTACGCGCCGGCGTACACGGGCAGAACCTGCACGGGTTCGGGTGCGGGCGTGATCCGCAGGGTGCGGCGCCCGTCGCCGCGACGCCAGAGCCACTCGACGACTCCCACGAACGCGCCGATCATCACCACCGACGACACCAGGCTCACGACGCTCGTGTCGGTCGCCGCCGCGTCGCTGAGACCGAACACCGAGAATCCGAACGCGGCGAGGTTGTTGACGACGTGCAGCGCGATCGCGGACTCGAGGCCCCCGGTCCGCCACGTGAGCCACCCGGCGGCAATGGCGAACACCCCGACGCTGACCTGTCCCGCCCAGTCGTACACGTGCCCCAGCACGAACAGCGGCACCGGCAACAGGATCGACCACGCGGGGTGCTTCAGCCAGCGTCCGACCGTCTGCATGAGGTACCCGCGGAAGACGTATTCCTCGGCGGTCGCCTGGAACGGGACGAGGATCAGGACGATGACGAGGGATGCCACGAAGGCGGGATTGTCCTGCGGCGGCACGAGCGTGCCCCCCGATCCTTCCTCGGCCGGCAGGAGGAAGGAGAGCGCGGAGATGACGATGTACACGACGACGGCGGCGCCCGCGCACAGCAGCAGCCACCTCCACCGGAGCGATCCGGCGACCGACGAGAGGAAGCCGACGCGCCGCCCGTTCACGAGGAACGACGACAGCAGGTAGATCGGCCACATCACCGCGAGCGACAGCAGGATGACAGCGAGCCCGAGCGGATCGGTGACGTCGATCGTCACCAACCGATCCAGAAGCGCGTAGACGTCCGCGGACGGGTCCGACGCGAAGAGGGTCAGCGCGAAGACGAACCCGATCACCGTGGACACGATGAGGTACAGCACGACGCCGATCGCCCCCGTCGCCAAGGGCGTCCACCAGCCTCGGCGTTGACGCGCGAACAGCAAGCGGTGGAAGGCGGCGCCCGGGCCGGTGGTGTCGGCGGGAAGGGCCGGCGCGGCGCGGTGGGGAACGGGGACGGGCTGCGGAACAGTCACCGTTCCATCCTGTCTCACCGCGGGACGTGATCGTACCCTCGAGCGACCCGGGAGCGGAATGTCCAGCAAACCGATCGATTCCGGTGCCAGTATGGGCTCATGACCGCTGCACGCATCCTCGTCGTGGACGACGAGCCGAACATCCGGGATCTGCTCGTCACGAGCCTCCGGTTCGCCGGATACCAGGTCCGTGCCGTCGCGAACGGCGCCCAGACCATCTCGGCCGTCCTCGAAGAAGAACCCGACCTGATCATCCTCGACGTCATGTTGCCCGACATGAACGGCTTCAGCGTGACCAAGCGTCTCCGCGGAGCGGGCTACACGGCGCCCATCCTCTTCCTGACGGCGAAGGACGCCACCGAGGACAAGATCGAGGGCCTCAACTCCGGCGGCGACGACTACGTCACCAAGCCCTTCAGCCTCGACGAGATCGTCGCGCGCATCCAGGCCATCCTGCGCCGCACGATGCAGGCCGACGAGGACTCGATCATCAAGGCCGGCGAGATCACGATGGACCAGGACACGCATGACGTCCAGGTGGGCGACACCTCGATCGACCTCTCCCCGACCGAGTTCAAGCTCCTGCGCTACCTGATGCTCAACCCGAACCGGGTGCTCAGCAAAGCCCAGATCCTCGACCACGTGTGGGAGTACGACTTCAACGGCGACGCCGGCATCGTGGAGAGCTACATCTCCTACCTCCGCCGCAAGATCGACCCGCACTCCTCCGAGCCGCTCATCCAGACCAAGCGCGGCTTCGGATACATGCTGAAGGCCGACCGCACCGCCTGAACGGAGGCGCACCCTGGGCCCGACGGCATCGCAGGACCGCGTCACCTCCTGGTGGCGCGGCCTCAGCCTGCGCACCAAAGTCACCGGTGTGACCGTCAGCATCCTCGCCTTCGGCATGATCGCCGCCGGCGTGGGGACGATGATCTTCCTGCGCAACGCGCAGCTGTCCGCCGTGGACCAGTCGCTGACGCAGACGGTCACGACCGACATCGCCAGCAGTCTGATGAACGTCACGCTCGACGACGGCGGGGCGACCTTCACCCCCATCGCGGCGGCGCCGACGGACTTCTCGGTCGCGGTGTACAGCGGCAAGGGCGAGGGCGAACGCCTGGCGATCGCGGGAGGCGACGGATCGCTCGCACCGCCGCAGTTCCCGGAGACGTTCTCGCTCGACCAGACAGTGCTCGACGGCACGACTCCGTTCGACCTCACGTCGGCGGATGGAACCGTTCGCTACCGCGCGAGCGTCGACACGTTGCCGATCGCAGGATCGCGCGAGTACTACACGCAGCTCGTCGCACTGCCTCTCAACGACGTGAACCGGACGGTGGCCAACTACATCGGCATCTACACCGTGCTGGCCCTGTTCACGATCGTCTGCAGCGCGATCCTCACGCGCGGACTCGTCACCCTCGCCTTCCGCGGACTCGGCCAGGTCGAATCCACCGCAATGACGATCGCCCGCGGCGACTTCAGCCAACGCATGAGCGACATCGCCCCCGGCACCGAGGTCGGCCGACTGAAGACGGCGATCAACGTCATGCTGGAGCGCATCGACGAGGCGCTCGGTGAGCGCGACTCGACCGTCGATCGCATGCGGCGCTTCATCGGCGACGCGAGCCACGAGCTCCGCACGCCGCTCGTGACCGTGCGCGGGTACGCCGAGCTGTATCGCATGGGGGCTATCCAGGATCCGGAGCAGACCGCCCAGGCCATGGAGCGCATCGAGAAAGAGGCGATCCGCATGGGCGCGCTCGTCGAGGATCTCCTCGCCCTCGCGCGCCTCGACGAGCAGCGGGACGTCGCGGTCGTCCCCGTCGACCTCCGCCCGATCGCCCGGGATGCCGCCCTCGACGCGCGCGCCGCGTCCCCCGACCGCGAGGTCACGTTCTCGGGGCAGACCCCGACGTCGACGATCCCGCTCGCGGTCTTCACGGCGCAGGAACCGACCCCGAAGCGACGCGGTGGCGCGATCGCCGGTGCGGGTCGCCTGCTGCGCCGTCGTCCCCGCACGGATGCCGCGCCTCCCCCGGCGCTCCAGACGGAACCGATTCTGATCCCCGCGCCGCAGGTGGTCCTCCCCATCGTGCTCGGCGACGAGAACCGGATCCGCCAGGTGGTGGCCAACCTCCTCGGCAACGCGCGCCGGTACACGCCCGAGGGCTCGCCCATCGAACTGACGGTCGGCGCCGACCTCGATTCCGGCCGCGGGTGGATCTCGATCGCCGACCACGGCGAGGGTGTGCCCGAGCAGATCCGCAGCAAGATCTTCCAGCGCTTCTGGCGAGCCGACTCGTCCCGCACCCGCGAGACGGGCGGCTCCGGCCTCGGACTGTCGATCGTCGCTTCCATCGTCGCCACCCTGCACGGCACCGTCGAGGTCACCGACACCCCCGGCGGCGGCGCGACCTTCACGGTATCCCTCCCCCTCGCGATGGACCGTGCCACGGCCGGCGAAGCCGTCGACCTGGCCACACAGCCGCTCCCGCGGGCGCCCCGCTCCGAGGACTGAGCGGACTCCTCCCCAGCGGACCGGGAGCGACGGTCCTCCCCACGCTGCGCAGCGGCGTGAGGCCGGAACAGGGCGCGCACCTAGCGTGGCGGCATCCCATCGAAAGGAACCGTCATGACCGCCTTCACCGTCGACAGCGACGCCGTCCTCGCCGCGACCACCACGATCCGCGCCACCGGCGACCGGGTCCAGTCCGAGACCGCCACGATGCTCGGACACCTCACCCAGCTGCAGGGATCGTGGACCGGCAGCGCCTCGGTCGCCTTCCAGGGAGTCGTCGAACGCTGGCGTGCCGCCCAGCGCGAACTGGATGCCGCCCTCGCCGACATCAGCACCGCACTGGGCGCCGTCGGCCAGCAGTACGCGCAGACCGAGATGGCCGCGGCGGGCATGTTCCGCTGACGTGTCCGACCGGCGAAGGGCCCTTCCCAGAGGAAGGGCCCTTCGTGTCGAGCGGAGCAGACGTGCGTGGATCAGGACGCGTCTTCGTCTTCCTCCGGGTTGAAGTGCGACGGGGTATCGCTGTGCCCGGCGGCGACGCCGTCGGGATCGGCGGGGATGGTGCCGTCCTTCCCGAGGCCGCCCGGCTTCTCAGACCCGTCGCTGTCCGAACCGTTCTGCGGGGATTGCGCGTCGTCGCCGACGACGGCGGAGTCATCGTGGTCTGCCATGGGAACCTCTCCTCGGATCGATGTGATGAGGCCCGTGCGACGCTGCGCGATGACGGCCACCGTGTACGGCGTGGACGACGCCTCACCGCCCACAATGGACTCCTGCCACCGGAGCGGGTGCTCCCTTGACATTCCGCACGGGACGCTGCGGCGGCCATCCGGCGCCCGGGAACGACGAAGGGCCCCTCCCGGAGGAGGGGCCCTTCGTGCTGACTGTCAGCGCTGGATCAGAAGTCCATGCCGCCGGTCGGGTCGCCGGCCGGAGCCGCCGCCTTCTCGGGCTTGTCGGCGACGACTGCCTCGGTGGTGAGGAAGAGGCCGGCGATCGACGCGGCGTTCTGCAGCGCCGAGCGGGTGACCTTGGCCGGATCGATGATGCCCGCGGCGAACATGTCGACGTACTCACCGGTCGCGGCGTTCAGGCCCTGGCCCGCGGGGAGCTCGGCGACCTTGTTCGACACGACGCCCGGCTCGAGGCCGGCGTTGAGGGCGATCTGCTTCAGCGGCGCCTGGATGGCGACCTTGACGATGTTCGCACCGGTCGCCTCGTCACCGACGAGCTCGAGCTTGGCGAACGCCTTTTCGCCGGCCTGGATGAGCGCGACGCCACCACCGGGGACGATGCCCTCCTCGACGGCTGCCTTCGCGTTGCGGACGGCGTCCTCGATGCGGTGCTTGCGCTCCTTGAGCTCGACCTCGGTCGCCGCACCGGCCTTGATGACGGCCACGCCACCAGCGAGCTTCGCGAGGCGCTCCTGGAGCTTCTCGCGGTCGTAGTCGCTGTCGGTGTTGTCGATCTCGCGGCGGATCTGGGTCACGCGACCCTCGATCTGCGATGCCTCGCCGGCACCCTCGACGATCGTGGTCTCGTCCTTGGTGATGATGACCTTGCGGGCACGGCCGAGCAGGTCGAGGGTGGCGTTCTCGAGCTTGAGACCGACCTCCTCGGTGATGACCTGGCCGCCGGTGAGGATCGCGATGTCCTGGAGCTGAGCCTTGCGACGGTCGCCGAAGCCGGGAGCCTTGACGGCAGCCGACTTGAAGATGCCGCGGATCTTGTTGAGCACGAGCGTCGCGAGAGCCTCACCCTCGACGTCCTCGGCGATGATCAGGAGCTCCTTGCCCTCCTGGATCACCTTGTCGACGACGGGGAGAAGGTCCTTGATGTTCGAGATCTTCTGGTTCGCGATGAGGATGTAGGGGTCCTCGAAGACGGCTTCCTGACGGTCGGCGTCGGTGACGAAGTAGGGGTTGATGTAGCCCTTGTCGAAGCGCATACCCTCGGTGAGCTCGAGCTCGGTGCCGAAGGTGTTGGACTCCTCGACGGTGACGACGCCTTCCTTGCCCACCTTGTCGATGGCCTCGGCGATCAGGGCGCCGATCTCGGGGTCGGCAGCCGAGATGGATGCCGTCGCCGCGATCTGGTCCTTGGTCTCGATCTCCTTCGCGCCGGCGAGCAGCTCGTCGGAGAGAGCCTTGACGGCCTTCTCGATGCCCTTCTTGAGCGAGATGGGGTCGGCGCCGGCTGCGACGTTGCGCAGACCTTCGCGCACGAGCGCCTGGGCGAGGACCGTGGCGGTCGTCGTGCCGTCACCGGCGACGTCGTCGGTCTTCTTGGCGACCTCCTTGACGAGCTCCGCGCCGATCTTCTCGTACGGGTCGTCGAGCTCGATCTCCTTGGCGATCGACACGCCGTCGTTCGTGATCGTGGGGGCGCCCCACTTCTTCTCGAGCACGACGTTGCGGCCGCGGGGGCCGAGCGTCACCTTGACGGCGTCGGCCAGGGTGTTGAGGCCGCGCTCGAGGCCGCGGCGGGCCTCCTCGTCGAAAGCGATGATCTTTGCCATAAGTGTGTCGTCCCTCCCGGACGTGAGGTTCAGTACCGTGCCCCCAGGGACTGGGAGCGGGATCGTTCTGGCACTCAGGATGAGTGAGTGCTAAATCATTCTGGCACTCGACCATAGCGAGTGCAAGCCGTGCGACACCGACTCGCGCTACCGTGACGACATCGCGCCGCGGGCCGCACGCACAGCCCGATCACCGCGTGGAGGAACGATGCCGACGATCGTCGGGGCCGCTTCATCGCGGGGATCAACGGCGTGCGAAACGCTGCACGAGGATATGCCGTCAACCGCGAGGAGATGCGACGCCTACCTGCGGTGGGACACCGCCGAGTGGCGCCACGGACTCGCCGGATGGCCGCACTTCGACGCCGTGTCCGCAGCGTTTCAGCAGGTCCGCGACGGAGCTGAATCCCGCCGAGGTGAGCGGAACGTTCCTCCGCCGGTACGAGAGCTGAGACTCGTCAGGCGACGACGCGGACGGACTCGGCCTGCGGGCCCTTCTGGCCGCTGCCGACGGTGAACTCGACGGCCTGCCCCTCCTCGAGGACGCGGAAGCCCGACATGTCGATGTTGGAGTAGTGGACGAAGACGTCCTGTCCGTCACCGAGGGTGATGAAGCCGAAGCCCTTCTCGGCGTTGAACCATTTGACGGTTCCCTGGGTCATGCGAATCTCCTGAAGCTGTGGGACATCGAAATGCTAGCCACGCGCCCAGGCCCGAATCCGCGGTTCCACGCTTTGTTGACACCCGTGCACCGAAGTGTTTACGACGGCGAAACACATCGCGTCGCGCGGGGCTCACTCCGAGCCGAAATCGAGCCCCACGACGATCACCAGCTGCGGTCGGCTGGTCCCGCCGGCATCCGTCGTCTCGGGCGGCGCCACCACCTGGTACGTGTCATCGAGGGAGACGTCCGCTCCACCGATGGCGTCCGCGAGCCCTCGGGCGGCGGCCTCGTCGGTCGCCGTACCGTAGTAGACCGTCGTCGTCGGGAAGTCGTTCGAGCTCGCGTTGCTCGCCTCGACGTCCGCGGCATCCCATCCTGCAGCGACGACGTCGTCGCGCACCTTGGCCCCGAGTCCGTTCTCCGCCGTCGCGTTCAGAACGAGCACCTGGTAGGAGGTGTCGACGCGGGGCGCGACGACAGCGGCCGTGCCGGTGGAGGCTGGCACCGGAGCGGCGTCGAACCGCCCGGTGGCGTACAGGGTGCCGAACACACCTGCGGCCACGATCGCCACCGTCGCGACGACGGACCACAGCACGATCACCCCCACGCGCAGGCGCGGCGCCTCGGCGCGATGCGCGCCCACGCGTGCGGAACCGGCGGGGAGGTCGTCGAAGCGATCCGTGGTGGCGGACCGGCCCTGCGAAGCGGAAGGATCCGTCGGGGCGGGCTGCTCAGGCTCGGTCGGGGAAGTCGGAGACGGCACCCGAGGATCCTACCGGGCCGAGGCCGGGAGGATTCCGGCGCGGCTGCGCCGCTCGCGCTCCTGCGCCGCCTGGAGCCGCCGGAGCCGGTGGACGAGCACCGGATCGTGGGCGACGGCATCCGCGGACTCGAGGATGCGACCGAGGAGCTGGTAGTACCGCGCGGGCGTCAGCGACAGCTCGGCCCGCACAGCCTCCTCCTTCGCACCCGAGTGACCGTGCCACCGCGCCTCGAAGTCGAGGATGTCGCGGTCACGGTCGGCGAGGGGCACTCCCCCACCGTACGACCGTCACCGGGCGACACCACGGAACATCCGGGCGGTTCGTCCGGTTGAATAGGACGAGGGAAGGAAGAAACACATGAGCTATCGCGTGGAGAAGACCGATGAGCAGTGGCGCGAGGAGCTGACGCCCGAGCAGTACGCCGTCCTGCGTCAGTCCGGAACGGAGCGCGCGTGGACCGGCGAACTCCTCGATGAGGATCGTGCCGGGTTCTACACCTGCGCCGCCTGCGGGTCGGAGCTGTTCCAGAGCGGCACGAAGTTCGACTCGCACTGCGGGTGGCCGAGCTTCTACGAGTCGGTCCGCCCCGAGGCGGTCGAGCTGATCGAGGACAACAGCCACGGCATGGTCCGCACCGAGGTGCGCTGCGCCAACTGCGGATCGCACCTGGGGCACGTGTTCCCCGACGGGTTCGGCACCCCGACCGGCGACCGGTACTGCATGAACTCGCTGTCGCTCTCGTTCACCCCGAAGGGTGACGAGGCCTGATCGACCGCGGCGATCAGCGCCGCACGCGCCAGAAGGCGGCGACGGACACCGACGCGAGGCCGATCACGACGGTGATCGCCTCGACGAGGAGTCCAGGACCGGCAGGCGCGGGCCAGAGGGCGTCGAGGGCCAGCGAGGCGACGAGCTGACCCGAGACGGCCGCCAGGCCGAACAGCAGCACCCCCGTCCGCGCCACGATCGCGGCGGACATCACGATGTAGGTGACGCCCAAGACGCCTCCGAGGTAGAGCCACGGCTCCCCCGGGGGCGTCGCGGGTGGTCCGCTGACGAGCGTGACGATGACGGCGAGCACCGTGAGGATGACGGTGCCGACGATGAAGTTGACGAGGGTCGCCGTCAAAGGCGTCCCGACGCGGGCTCGCAGCCGGCCGTTCGTGGCCTGCTGCCAGGCGAGTCCGACGCCGACGAACACGGGCAGGATCACCATCCAGACCGGAACGTCCGCCAGGCCGTCACCGGCGATCAACATGACGGCCACGGCGGCGAGCGCGAGCGCTCCCCCGACCAGCCGCGGCACCGTGACGGCGACGACCCCTCCCGGGCCGAAGCCGATCCGGTCGAACACGAGTCCGCCCACAGTCTGCCCGGCCACGATCCCGACGGTGAACAGCGAGACCCCCACGATCCCGACGGCGAAGCTCTGGGTCCCAACCGTGAATGCGCCGGCTGCGCCGCCCACCAGCATCCACCAGGGAATCGTGTGCTCCCGGATGCCGTGCGCCAGGGTGACGGCGCCGCGCCGCCCGGCGGGGGTCAATGCGCTGATGAGCGCGATCAGCACCAGTCCGCTCGCGAACGAGACGACGGCCGCTGCCATCGCGTGCTCGAGACGCACGCCGAGCTGCCCGTTGATGCGGGCCTGGACGGCGGTGAGGACACCGACGGACACCGCTGCGAGAAGGGCGGGAGCGACGGATGCCGGGGGTGAGGGACTCGCTGTCGTCACGCGGCCGGCTCAGCCGAACAGCGCGGCGGCTTCTTCATAGCGGTGCAGGGGCACCGTGTGCAGCGACCCGAGCGCCTCCGCGAAGGGGACGCGGACGATCTCGGTCCCCTGCATGGCGAC
Source organism: Microbacterium sp. SORGH_AS_0505 (assembly GCF_030818715.1). Classification (NCBI taxonomy): domain Bacteria; kingdom Bacillati; phylum Actinomycetota; class Actinomycetes; order Micrococcales; family Microbacteriaceae; genus Microbacterium; species Microbacterium sp. SORGH_AS_0505. The sequence continues at coordinate 115,957 of NZ_JAUTAT010000001.1, forward strand.
CATCTGACCCCAGGCGCCGTCGACGATGGCGTCGGCGGCGTGCAGGCCGAGACGCGTCGCGAGGACGCGGTCGAAGCCCGAGGGCGATCCGCCGCGCTGGATGTGACCGAGCACCGTCGAGCGGGTCTCGATGCCCGTGATGCGCTCGATCTCGGGCGCGAGGAGCTCGCCGATGCCGCCCAGGCGCGGCCGGTTGAACGCGTCGAGACCCTTGTCGCTGTAGGCCTCCTCCATGCCGGTGAGCTTGAAGCCCTCCGACACGACGACCAGCGGCGCGCGGCCACGGTCATGCGCTTTGGTGACCTGCTCGGCGACGTCGTCGATCGACATGGGCACTTCGGGGATGCAGATGACGTGCGCACCGGCGGCGATGCCCGAGTGCAGGGCGATCCAGCCGACGTGACGTCCCATGACCTCGGCGACCATGCAGCGCTGATGCGAGTCGCCCGTCGTCCGCAGCCGGTCCATGGCCTCGGTGGCGATGTTGACGGCCGTATCGAAGCCGAAGGAGTAGTCGGTGGCCTGGAGGTCGTTGTCGATCGTCTTCGGCACTCCGAGGACGTTGATGCCGTCCTTGTGCAGCCGGTCGGCCGCTGCGAGCGTGCCTTCACCGCCGATCGCGACGATGCCGTCGAGACGGTGGCCGTACATCGTCTTGGAGATGTTCTCGGCGCCGCCGCGCGGCCCCTCGTAGGGGTTCGTCCGGCTCGTGCCGAGGATCGTGCCGCCGACCTTCGACAGGCCCTTCACCTCGTGACGGGTCAGGGGGAAGAAGTCCCCGTCGACCACACCGCGCCACCCGTCGCGGATGCCCACGAACTCGATGTCGTAGGTCGTCGTGCCCTTCAGCACGATGCCCCGGATGACGGCGTTCAGTCCAGGACAGTCGCCGCCGCTCGTGAGGATACCGATCTTCATGGGTGGTCCTTAGGTGATTCGGGTTGATGCTGGGGGCGACGCTGCCTCCACGACACTAGCGTCGCGGCGGCATCCCCTGCCAGCGGAGCGGCGTCAGGCCGCGCCGAGGGCCTGCCGGAGCAGATGCATCAGCGCCGACAGCTGCACCGAGTCGCTCGAGGTCGGATCGACGGCCTCGCCGTCGAGCGCGCGCTGCGCGAGCCCCTGCTTGCTGTCGATGAGCTCGGCGATCTTCGTGTCGATCGTGTGCGCGGCGATGATGCGCCACGCGGTGACCGGCTCGTCCTGACCGATGCGGTGCACGCGGTCGATCGCCTGCGTCTGCTCGGCGGCCGTCCAGCTGAGCTCGGCGAGGACGACGTTCGACGCCGCCTGCAGGTTCAGCCCGACACCGGCCGCGGTCAGCGAACACACCGCGATCGCGACGTCCGGGTCGCCGTTGAAGGCGTCGATCGCCTGCTGGCGCACGGGCGTCGTCTGGTCGCCGCGGATCGAGACCGTGCGAAGGCCGGCCGACGCGAAGTGCGCCTCGGCGGCATCCATCACGTCGATGTGCTTGGCGAAGAACACGACCTTGCCGACCGAACGCTGCAGCTGCACGGCGTAGTCGGCGGCGAGCTGCGCCTTGGCCTGACCGATGCGGCGCACCATGGTGAAGACGTTCTCGGAGCCGCTGCCGGCGGCCTTCGCCTCTTCGAGTTCGCCGTGGGCGACCAGGCGCACGATGTCCTCGTCCGCCTCGCCCCGCAGCACGCGGTCGCCGCGTGCCTCGATGATGCGACGGTACTTCGCGGCGAGGCGCTCGCCCAGCTCGCGCTCGGCGGCGCGGATCGACCGGCCGTACTCGTCGTCGAGCTCGACGGGGAGGTCGGCGACGAGCTTGTCGGGCAGGTCGGCGGCCACGTCCTTCTTCTTGCGGCGGACGATGCCCATCGAGATCACGGCGGAACGCGCCTCGGGGTAGAACGCCTTATCGGCGGGGGTGAGGCCGGTCTCGTCGAGGCGCGCCATCAGCTCGGGTCCCGGCTTCTCGCCGTTGGTCCAGCCGAGGAAGCGCCAGATGGCGTCGAAGTCCTCGACGTCGTTGATGAGCGGCGTACCGGTGAGCGCCAGCAGGAGCGGATCGCGCACCTGCTCGCGGATCCGCGAAGCGAGCGCGAGCACGTTCCGGGAACGCTGCGAGGTCAGGTTCTTGATGAAGTGCGCCTCGTCGACGACCATGCCCTTCAGCCCGATGGAGCTGAGCCAGGCGAGGTGACGATCGAGGATCTCGTAGTTGACGATGAACACGTCGGCGAAGGCGTCCATCGTCTCGCCGTCGCCCTGGATGACGGTGGCGCGACGCTGCGGCGTCCACCGCTCGACCTCGCGGGCCCAGTTCATCTTCACGACGTTGGGGACGACGACTAGGAGCGGGAAGGCGTCGGCGACGGATGCCGCGAGCACCGACTGCGCCGTCTTGCCGAGACCCGGCTCGTCGGCGAGCAGGAAGCTGCGGTGCCCCGCGCGGACGGCTTCGAGGAACCGGGACTGGTGCGGCATGACCTCGAGGTTCTTGGGCGACAGCCGGTCGAACTCGGGAACCGGGGGCAGGTCCATCGAGGCGGCACCGCCGCCGGCGCCCGTCTCGAACGCCTTGTAGAGGGGGCCCATGAGCTCCCACCCGTCGAGGCGGCGGCGCGGTGTGGGACCGGCGACACGCATCGCGACGTCGGGCGCCAGGAACGGGTTCGACTCCTTGCGCGCCTCGACCTGCGGCGGCACGACCTGGCGGTCGGCGACACCCTCGGGGACCACGGGGGCCTGCGCGGGCTTCGCGTCGGTGATGATCAGCTCGTCCTCGGGCAGGTCGGCGCCCGACTCGATGAGCCAGTCGCGCCGCATGCGGCGGGCGACCGGCGACGTCGCCTGGTCGACCTCGAGCAGCTGGATGAGCGACGTGTCGCGGGCGGCGGTCTTGGCGAGGATCGTCGCGACGCCGTCGAGGCGCTTGAGCAGCTCGGCGCGGGCACCGTCGGCGATGTCGGTCGCCGCCTTGACGCGGGCGCGCTCCTCGCGGACGAGGAAGGCGATGACCTGGAACTTCACCCGGTTGGTCGGCCCCAGCTTCCCACGCTGCGCCTTGGCCTCGACCTCGCGCACCTTGCGGGCGAGGATCGGGATGAGGGGTGCCTCGTCGTCTCGACGCGACGATGATCCCCGACGACGCCGAGCGGCGGTCTTGGGGGCGGTGGCTGCCGTGGTCGGCATGCTCCTCCTGAGCGTGACACCGGCGGATGCCGGCGATCGCCGTCGATGGATGACGACGTTCTTACGGGACCGCGACGGTACGGCCGCGGTGAGAATGTGTTCCCCGGATCCCCCGGCTGCGGGCACTCGCTTCTGCGAGCTGCGGCGACGGAAGGTTCCTTCGCCCCCAGTCTAGCGCGTCCGGGGCCCGCGACACGTCGCGTCCTATCCGGGCGCGTACGCTTGGGTGTCATGCCCACCGAACGCGAACTCGCCGCCGCCATCGACCACGCGATCCTGAAGCCCGAGCTCACCCGGGCAGACGTCGACGCCGAGCTCCACATCGCGGCCGAGTGGGGCGTCTTCAGTGTCTGCGTGCGGCCGAGCGACATCCCGCACGCCGTCGAGCGTCTCGCGGGTACGGGCGTTGCGGTCGGCACCGTCATCGGCTTCCCGCACGGCACCACGTCGACGGCGGCGAAGGTCGCCGAGACCCGTCAGGCCCTCGCCGACGGCGCCGCGGAGGTCGACATGGTCGTCAACATCGCCGCCCTCCGTTCCGGGTTCGACGACGTCGTCGTCAGCGACATCCGGGCGGTCGTCGCGGCGGCCGACGGTCGCGTCACCAAGGTCATCCTCGAGACGGCGCTCCTGGACGACGAGCAGATCGAGCGCGGCAGCCGCCTCACCGAGGCCGGCGGCGCGCACTTCGTGAAGACCTCCACCGGGTTCGCCGGCGGCGGGGCGACGGTCCCCCACGTCGAGCTCATGCGTCGCACGGTCGGTGCGGGCGTCGAGGTGAAGGCCTCGGGCGGCGTCCGCAGCTACGCCGACGCCCTCGCCATGCTCGAGGCCGGTGCCACGCGGCTCGGCACGAGCGGCAGCGCCGTCATCCTCGGCGAGGCACGACGAGTGGATGCCGGGGCTTCGGCGACCGGCGCCGTCGACGACACCTCGTACTGAGCCTGCGGGCTCCGCGCGGAGGGTGCAGCCTCAGGACCGGAGCGCCCTGCGCACATCCGTGACGTCGGCATCCATCTGCGCGATCAGCTTCTCGATGCCCTCGAAGGCCACCATGCCGCGGACACGCGCGACGAACTGCACCTGAACGATGTGTCCGTAGAGATCGAGGCCCGTCTCGTCGAGGACGTAGGCCTCGACCTGCCGGACGGGGACGTCGTCGAACGTGGGGTTCGTGCCGATCGAGATCGCGGCGGGGTACCGGGTCGCGGGCGCGTAGCCACCGGCATCCGTCCCTTCATCGACCAGCCAGCCGGCGTAGACGCCGTCGGCGGGGATGAACCCCTCGGCGTCGGTGGCGAGATTCGCCGTCGGGTAACCGAGCTCCCGACCGCGCTTGAGTCCGTGGACCACCTCGGCTCGCACGGCGTGCGGGCGGGCCCAGCAACCGGGCGGCGTCCTCGACCTGGCCCCCGGCGAGCAGCTCGCGCACCCACGTCGACGACACGCGGCGACCGCCGCCCTGGACGTCGCCGACGATGTCGACGGTGAAGCCGTGGAATCGGCCGGAGTCCACGAGGAACTCCGGCGTGCCGGCTCCGCCGCGACCGAAGCGGAAGTCCGCACCGACCATGACCCGGACCGCTCCCAAGGCGTCCACGAGGATCCGCTCGACGAACGTCTCGGGGGCGAGAGCCGCGAGGGCCTCGTCGAAACGGAGCACGAGGACGGCGTCGACCCCGGCGTCACGGAGGAGGGCGATCTTCTGCTCGACGCTCACGAGCGACTCGGGGCAGATCTCGGGCCGCAGGAGGCTCAGGGGGTTGCGATCGAACGTGACCGCGACGACGCGAGCCCCAGCATCCGTCGCGGTCACACGCGCCCGGTCGATGACGGCGCGGTGACCGGAGTGGACGCCGTCGAACTTGCCGATCGCGACGACACTCGGACCGAACCCGTCGGGGATCTCGGCCGGGTCGCGGAAGACGATCATGCCGACACCGCCGTTTGGCGGCGCCGGCGGTGCGCGATGAGCCACCAGAGGCCGAGGAACGGCAGCACGAGCGGGATCAGCACGTATCCGATGCCGTAGCCGGACCACACCGTCGGGTGGTCGAAGAGCTCGGGATGGGTCAACGAGAGCGTGCCGACGACGAGGACGCCGACGAGCTCGAACACGATCGCCGCCCACGCGACGCGGTACCAGCGCTCCGATGCGCTGAAGATGAGAGCCAGGGTCGCGAGGATGTAGACGAGCGCCGACAGCGCCGACAGCGAGTAGGCGAGCGGCGCATCGTCGAACTCGCGGACGATCTGGACGAAGGAACGCCCCGTGGCTCCGAGCGCCATGATCGCGTAGACCACGACGAGGACCCGGCCGACACCGGTCATCCGACGAGGGGGCGGGGTGGATGCGGCCGACGAAGCGGTCGAGGTCGGCACGGTCTCAGGCATGGCACCTCAATCCTACGACCGGCGCGAGCTCAGCTCGCCGCTCACCCGGGTGAGCGGATCAGGCGACCTGGATGGTCCAGATCACGTTCATGCGCCACACCATGATCGCGATCGCGAACGCCGCGACGCCCATCACCACGGTGCTCCACCGGCTCCGCTCGATGAGGGCCCAGATCACGGCGGCCGGCGGGATCAGAACGGCAGACACGAGGTAGACCCAGAACTCGAGCAGGTCGCCCGACGGCGGGTTGCCGGCGAAGGGCGCGATGATCGAGATCACAACCTGCACGATGAGCAGCACGAGGATGAGCGCCTGCGTCCCGACCGACAGGTCGCTCGGTCGTCGACCCGCGAGACCCAGGACGGTGCACAGGAGCCCGGCCGCGCAGGCGACGGCGATGACGGCGACGGTGAACCAGGCGATCACGGCTGCTGCTCCTCGGGCATGTTCATGAGGCTCTTCACGTCGACCCCGCGGCGTCCGACGATGCCGACGAGGGCGCCGTCCGGCGCGATGGCGGCGGGCGTCTCCGCCTCGAGGCGCACCGCCGCACCCAGCAGACGCTTGCCGTGTCGCAGGTCTCGCGCCTCGTCGGCCGTGACGGGGAACGCGCCGAGAAGGGATGCCGCGACCTCGGCGGCATCCTTCAACGGCACCTCGGCGGTGAGTTCCGCGACGGCATCGGCGACGTCGAACGGGCCGACGCGCGTGCGGCGCAGGGCGGTCAGGTGGCCGCCGACGCCGAGGTCCGCGCCGAGGTCCCGCGCGAGCGCCCGGATGTAGGTGCCGCTCGAGCAGTCCACGATGACGTCGACGTCGATGACGCCGTCGCCGCGGCGGATCTCCCGCACCTCGAACCGGCTCACGACGACGTCTCGCGCCTTCAGCTCGACCTGCTCCCCCGCGCGCGCCAGGTCGTAGGCGCGGCGCCCGCCGACCTTGATCGCCGACACGGTGCTCGGCACCTGCGCCATGGGTCCGGTCAGGGACCGGATGCCGCGGCGGATCGCGTCGTCGGCGACACCACCGGCATCCGTCCGCGAGGTCTCGACGCCGTCGGCGTCGTCGGAGTCCGTCGTGACGCCGAGGCGAATCGTGGCCTCGTACGTCTTGTCGAGGCCGACCACGTAGGTGAGCAGGCGCGTGGAATGCCCGATCCCGAGGACGAGCAGGCCCGTGGCCATGGGGTCGAGGGTGCCGGCGTGGCCGATCTTGCGGGTGTTCAGCGCGCGACGGGCGCGGGCCACGATGTCGTGACTCGTGACGCCCCCGGGCTTGTCGACGAGGAGGATCCCGCCGCTCGCCTGACTCTGGTGCATGGCTTCCAGCCTAGGCTGGAGCGGTGCCCGACCTCGCCTCACCGCTGATCGCGTGGTACCGCGAGAACGCCCGGGACCTGCCGTGGCGACGCGAGGGGTTCGGCGCCTGGGGCACCCTCGTGAGCGAGTTCATGCTGCAGCAGACGCCCGTCGCCCGGGTGGTCCCCCGCCTCGAGGAGTGGCTCGCACGCTGGCCGACACCGGCCGACCTCGCCGCCGCTCCCCCGGCCGACGCGGTTCGCCTCTGGGCGAACCTCGGCTACCCGCGACGCGCCCTCTGGCTGCACCGCGCGGCGACGGAGATCCGCGACCGGCACCACGGGGTCGTCCCCCGCGACGTCGACGCCCTGCTCGCGCTCACCGGGATCGGCGACTACACCGCCCGAGCGGTGGCGGTGTTCGCGTTCGGCGACCGGCATCCCGTCGTCGACACGAACACGCGACGCGTCCTCGCGCGCGCCGTCGAGGGACGCTCGCAGCCGGGACCTCCGGCGAAGGCCGACCTCGCCGCGATGGCCGCGATACTCCCCGAGGACGACGAGGACGCCGCGGTCGTCAACGCGGCCGCGATGGAGCTCGGCGCCGTCGTCTGCACCGCACGGGCGCCGCGATGCGAGGCGTGCCCCCTGGCGGAGATGTGCGCCTGGCGCGCCGCCGGATACCCCGACACGGGCGACGACCGCAGAAAGCAGGCGCGCTACGAGGGCAGCGACCGGCAGGCGCGCGGCGCCGTCATGAAGGTGCTGCGGGATGCCGACGGTCACGTCGCGCCTGCCGCCGCCGTGATCGCCGAATGGCCCGACCCGCAGCAGCGGGACCGGGCCATCGACTCACTCATCACCGACGGCCTGGTCGAGGCCGCCGACGGGATGCTGCAGCTGCCGCGCTAGAGCGCGACAGGCGGGGACGTCAGTCCTCGTCGCCCTCTTCGCGGGGCTTCACGTACGGGTCCTCGTCACCGGCGTAGGTGCCGGATGCCGCGATCCCCGCGACCTGCGCGTCGCGCTCGCGCGCCTCGCGCAGGAGCTCCTCGATGTGTCCGGCGTTCTCGGGGAGCGCATCGAGGATGAACTCCAGGGTCGGCGTCAGACGCGTGCCGAGCTGACGCCCGACTTCGCTGCGCAGCATCCCCGTCGCCGCCTTGAGGGCAGCGGCCGAATCGGTGCGCGCGTCGTCGTCGCCGTAGACCGTGTAGAAGACGGACGCGTGCTGCAGGTCGCCCGTGACGCGGACGTCGGTGATCGTGACGAATCCGAGCCGCGGGTCGCGCAGCCCCTTCTCGAGGCGCTCCGCGATGAGCACGCGGATGCGGTCCGCCAGCCGTGCCTGCCGTTCTCCGGCCATGTCCTTCTCCTTCTCTACCCGGCCCGCGATACGGCGGGCCGGAAACTGCGGAGGACTCGGATGTCCGTCCGAGGCAATCGGGGTAGGGCCCCGCTCTTGCCGAGGACGGACATCCGAGTCCGTAGCAACCTGAGGATCAGCCGCGCGGCTTCTCCACCATTTCGGTCGTCTCGATCTCGTCACCGATCTGGATGTCGTTGTACTTGCCGAGACCGATACCGGCCTCGAAGTCCGTACGGACCTCGGTGACGTCGTCCTTGAAGCGGCGCAGCGACTCGATGGCCAGGCCGTCGGCGAGCACGACGCCGTCGCGGATGACCCGCGCCTTGGCGTTTCGCGTGATCGTTCCCGAACGGACGATGACACCGGCGATGTTGCCGAACTTCGAGGAGCGGAACACCTCGCGGATCTCGGCGACACCCGACTGGACCTCTTCGAACTCCGGCTTGAGCATGCCCTGGAGGGACTGCTCGACGTCGTCGATCGCGTTGTAGATGACCGAGTAGAACCGGACGTCCACACCCTCGCGGGCGGCACGCTCGCGGGCCTTCGTGTCGGGTCGGACGTTGAAGCCGATGACGATCGCGTTGTCGATCGTCGCCAGGTTGATGTCCGACTCGGTGACGGCACCCACACCGCGGTGGATGATGCGCAGCTGGACGCTGTCGTCGACCTCGATCTTGAGGAGCGATTCCTCGAGGGCCTCGACGGCACCCGAGACGTCACCCTTGATGATGAGGTTGAGCGACTCGACCTTGCCCTCTTCGAGAGCGCGGGTGAAGTCCTCGAGCGAGATGCGCTTGCGGGCCTTGGCCAGCTGGGCGTTGCGCTCGACCGCTTCGCGCTTCTCAGCGATCTGGCGGGCCATGCGGTCCTCTTCGGTGACGATGAAGACATCACCGGCGCGGGGCACGGAGTTCAGACCCTGCACCTGCACGGGGCGCGACGGGTAGGCCTCGTCCACGGCATCGCCGTTCTCGTCGATCATGGCGCGGACGCGGCCGTAGGCCGTGCCTGCGACGATCGCGTCACCGACGCGGAGCGTTCCGGACTGGATCAGCACCGTGGCGACCGAACCGCGACCCTTGTCGAGCTTCGCTTCGATCGCGACACCACGGGCCGCCTTGTTCGGGTTGGCCGTGAGGTCCAGACCCGCGTCGGCGGTGAGGAGGACGGCATCCAGCAGTTCCTGGATGTTGGTGCCCTGGCGAGCCGACACGTCGACGAACATGACGTCGCCGCCGTACTCCTCGGCGACCAGACCGTACTCGGTGAGCTGCTGACGGACCTTCGCGGGGTTCGCGTCGGGCTTGTCGACCTTGTTGACCGCGACCACGATCGGGACATTCGCCGCCTGAGCGTGGTTCAGCGCCTCGACCGTCTGCGGCATGATGCCGTCGTCGGCCGCGACCACGAGGATCGCGAGGTCGGTCACCTGCGCACCACGGGCACGCATGGCGGTGAACGCCTCGTGACCCGGGGTGTCGATGAAGGTGATCGCACGCTCGATGCCCTCGTGCTCGGTCCACACCTGGTAGGCACCGATGTGCTGGGTGATGCCACCCGCTTCACCGGCGACGACGTTGGTCTGACGGATCGCGTCGAGCAGTCGCGTCTTACCGTGGTCGACGTGGCCCATGACGGTGACCACGGGAGGACGGATCTCGAGGTCGTCCTCGCTCTCCGCCTCCAGCTCGGCCTCGAGGTCGAGACCGAAGCCCTCGAGGAGCTCTTTGTCCTCGTCCTCGGGAGACACCATCTGGATCTTGTAGCCGAGCTCCTCACCGAGGATCTCGAACGTCGCCTCATCCAGCGACTCGGTGGCCGTGGCCATCTCGCCGAGGTTGAAGAGGATCGTCACGAGGGTGCCGGGCTGGACGTTGTACCCGCGCAGGGCCTCGAGCTTGTCGGCGAAGTCCGAGATCGACGCACCGCGACGCAGGCGGATGATCTCGCCGTTGCCCTTGGAGACGTTGACGCCGCCGACGACCGGCGCCGACCGCATCTCGAATTCCTGCCGCTTCGCCCGACGCGACTTGCGCTGCTTGGACTTGCCGCCACCCTTACCGAAGGCACCTGCGGTACCACCACCGGGGCCACGACCGCGGCCACCGCCGCCACCGGGACGACCGGCGAAACCGCCGGCCGGAGCGCCCGGCCGCGCGGCGCCGAAGCCACCGGCGCCGCCGGGACGGCCGGGGCCGCCGGGACGCTGCTGGAAGGGTGCGCCGGGACGACCGCCACCGGGACGACCCGCACCGCCGGGACGCGGAGCGCCGGGGCGAGGGGCACCGGGACGCGGAGCCTGGGGACGCGGGATGTTGCCGGGGTTGGGCCGCTGACCCATGCCCTGAGCCGACGCGAACGGGTTGTTACCCGGACGGGGGCCGGCGGGACGCTGCCCCATGCCCTGCGAGCTGGCGAACGGGTTGTTGCCGGGGCGCGGCGCGCCACCGGGACGCGGCGGCTGAGCGCCGGGCTTGCCGGGCGTGGCCGCAGGTGCGGGAGCGCCGGGCTTCGGAGCGCCCGATTCGGGTGCGGCCGACGGCGCCGCTGCGGCGGGCTTCTCCGCTGCAGGCTGAGCGGGAGCCTCGGGGGCCGCCGGCTCAGGAGCCGGAGCGGGCTTGGGTGCCGACGGGCGGGGTCCGGGTGTTGCGCCGGATGCCGGTGCCTTGGCGGCGGGCTTCGCGGGCGCGGCGGCAGGTGCCTTCACGCCTTCCGCCTCGAGGGCGGCGCGGAGCTTGCGAGCCACGGGGGGCTCGATGGTGGACGAAGGGCTCTTGACGAATTCGCCGAGCTCCTTCAGCTTCGCGAGGGCGACTTTACTGTCGACGCCGAGCTCGGAAGCGATCTCGTGCACGCGTGGTTTTGCCACAATTCTCCTGTCTGGGGCCCGCCCCGGACAGGGCGGACCGTCATTCGCGGACGGGTCTCATTTCGAGCCGTTCACTTTGTGTCCATAGCCGTTCAGCCGTTTCGCTGGAGGGATTCTCTGGTGGTCCGCGCATCCAGTGCCGCTGTCTCCAGCGGAGTGGATGCCCGTAGTGCTCGTCCGAACGCGCGACGCTGGAGAGCTGTGCTCACGCAACGGTCGGTGTCATGCACCCACGCGCCCCGACCCGGGAGGACGGCCTTCTCGTCGATGACGAGGGCGCCGTCCCTGGCCACGATGCGGAGCAACGAGGACCGGGGGGCACGCGTGCGGCATCCCACACACGTTCGAACAGGTTCCATCCTACCGCGTCAGGACTCGTCGAGAATGCTGTCGGGTTGGATGTCGATCTTCGCGCCGGTCAATTTCGCCGCGAGCCGGGCGTTCTGACCTTCCTTGCCGATCGCGAGCGAGAGCTGGTAGTCGGGAACGAGTGCGCGAACCGCCTTCGTGGCCTGGTCGAGCACGAAGCTCGAGGTCACCTTGGCGGGCGACAGCGCGTTCGCCACGAACTTCGGCAGCGTCTCGTCGTAGTCGACGATGTCGATCTTCTCTCCGCCGAGCTCCTCGGTGACGGCGCGCACGCGGCGGCCGAGCTCACCGATGCAGGCGCCCTTCGCGTTGACCGCGGGGTCGTTCGCCTTGACGGCGATCTTCGTGCGGTGACCGGCTTCGCGGGCGAGCGAGACGATCTCGACGACGCCCGAGGCGATCTCGGGGACCTCGAGGGCGAACAGCTTGCGGACGAGACCGGGGTGGGTGCGCGACACGGTGATCTGCGGCCCCTTGAGACCCTTCGAGACCGAGGTGACGTAGACGCGCAGACGCGAACCGTGCGCGTAGTCCTCGCCGGGGACCTGCTCCTCGGGGGGCAGGATCGCCTCGATCGTGCCGAGGTCGACGTGCACCATGCGGGGGTTCGGTCCCTGCTGGACGACGCCGGCGACGATGTCGCCTTCCTTGCCCTTGAACTCGCCGAGCACGGCGTCGTCGGCGATGTCGCGGAGGCGCTGGCTGATGACCTGCTTCGCGGCGAACGCTGCGATGCGGCCGAAGTCGTCGGGTGTCGACTCCTCCTCGCCGATGACGGCGCCTTCTTCGTCGCGCAGCGGGATGTACACGGCGACGTGTCCGCTCTTGCGGTCGAGGTGGGCGCGCGCGCCCTCGGGGAGTTCACCGTCGGGGGACGTGTGCTTCGCGTAAGCCGTCAGGATGGCCTGCTCGATGATCCGGATCAGTTCCTCGAACGGGATCTCCCGTTCGCGTTCGACAGTCCGCAGCAGCCCCAGGTCGATGTCCATAGGTGCCTCCCTTTTTCAGTTGCTCAACACGGCGCCGCTCGCACCCGGTCTCCCGGCGCGTCGCGGCATCCCGTCAACGTTACCCGATCGAAGGGATCCCGACCTGAGAAGATCGAGGGATGACCGACGCCGTGGAGGACGCCGCGCGGAGGGTGCGCCGCTCCCCCATCGCACGCGGGATGGCCCGCGGCGGGTACGCCGCGAACGGCGTCGTGCACCTGCTCTTCGGAGTGATCGTCATCGTCATCTCCTTCGGCGGGCGCGGCGAATCGGACCAGGCGGGCGTCTTCCGCGCGATCCTCGACGCACCGCTCGGGCTCGCGCTCGTGTGGCTGCTCGCTCTGCTGCTCGGAGCGCTGGGCCTGTTCCAGGTGCTGCGGGCTTTCCTCGCGAAGGGGACGGATGCCGCGGCCTGGGGACGCCGGTCGTCGGCGGCCGGGCAGGCAGTCGTCTACCTCACCCTGGCGGCGATCGCCGTGACGGTCGCGCTCGGCGCTCGGCTCGACGGCGACCGCAGCGCGCAGGAGGTGACCCATTGGCTCCTCGAGACCCCCGGCGGCGTCTTCGTGGTCGCGGCGGCGGGGGTCGGACTCGCCGTCGGCGGCCTCGTGTTCGCCTCGATCGGGGTGCGCCGCTCCTTCGACAAGCAGGTCCGCGTCCCGCGCGGGGCTATGGGCACGGCGGTCACCGTGACGGGGGTCGTCGGCTACCTCGGCAAGGGCCTGTCCGTGGCGATCGTCGGGGTGCTGCTCATCGTCGCGGCCGTCAAGCAGGAGGCTGCCGCAGCGGGTGGGTTCGACGCCGCCATCGAGGCGCTCCTCGAGCAGCTGCTCGGTCCGCTCCTCGTGTTCCTCATCGGCTTCGGGCTCGTCGTCTACGCGGCCTTCAGCTTCCTCCGCGCTCGGTACGCGAAGCTCTGAGGCCAGCCCGTCACGACACGGCGTGCGGCTCGCTCGGCGGGGTCGCCGGCGGAGCGGAGGCCAACGCGTTGACGGCGCGGATGAGGTGGTGGAGCTCGCCGACGCGATGACGGTCGAAGTCCATGAGCAGCCTGGGCATGTCGAGTCGGTCCTCGTCCTGGCGCTCGCGTCGCAAGGGTGCCGTGCGCTCGATGCGACCCCCGGTGAGCAGATGCGAGAAGCGCCGCGAGAGCTCGGCGACCTCGGCATCGGTCGGCTCGGCGCACAGGCGCAGGACGAGTCGCGAACCGATCCAGCGCAGGGAGTCGTAGTTCCGCCAGAACCCGGTGATCTCCGACTCCGCCTCGGCGACCGAATCCGTGATGAGGACGCGATCCAGATCGTCGGGAGAGATGACGCCGGAGGGAATGAGCTGCTCCTGCGCGAACCGCTCCAGGCCTCGCCAGAACGTGCCGCCCGGGGCGTCGAGGAGCACGATCGGCGTCGGCTCCGCCTTTCCGGTCTGCTGCAGCGTGAGCAGTTCGAATAGCTCGTCGAGGGTGCCGAAGCCGCCCGGGACGGCCACGAACCCGCGGGATTCCTTGACGAGCATCAGCTTGCGCGTGAAGAAGTACTTCATCGCGACGACGCGGTCCGCCTCGGCGATCACGGCATTCGGCTTCTCCTCGAAGGGCAGCCGGATCGAGACGCCCAGGGACCGATCGGGTCCCGCGCCCTCGGCGGCGGCCTGCATGATGCCGGGCCCCGCCCCCGTCACGACCATCCAGCCGCGTTCGGCGAGAGCACGCGCGATGTCGGCCGCCGCGAGGTATAGGGGGTCGTGCGGCTGGGTGCGTGCGGACCCGAAGATGGTGACCTTCGGCGACGACCGGTACGGGGCGAACAGCGCGAACGCCGAGCGCATCTCCGACAGCGCAGCCGACGCGATCTTCAGGTCGAGGCGGTCCGTGTCGTCGACACCGAGTCCCACTCCCGTGATGAGGATGCGGGCGACGAGGTCGACGTCCTCCTCGACACCGGCATCGGACAGCAGGGTGCGGACGGCGTCGGTGACGTCACCGTCGAGGGAGGACGTGGAGCTCGGCGACATGTCACCAGGCTGTCACGATCCGGCATCCGACGGGTGAACGGCAGGGTTTCTGCCAGTAACGGATGCCGCCGCTCAGGCGGTCAGCGCCGCGACCGCCTCCGGGGCGGCGAGCGTCGTGCGCTCGCCCGACCGGCGGTCCCAGAGCTCGACCTGGCCCTCGGCGGCGCCACGACCGACGATGAGGATCTTCGGCACGCCGACGAGCTCGGCATCGCCGAACTTCACGCCGGGTGAGACCTTCGGCCGGTCGTCGAGGAGCACGTCGCGCCCGGCCGACTCGAGGTCGGCGGCGAGCTTCTCAGCGAGGTCGAAAGCCGCGGCATCCCGTCCCGTCGCGACGACGTGGACGTCGAACGGTGCGATCGACTCGGGCCAGACGAGCCCGCGGTCGTCGTTGTTGAGCTCGGCGAGGATCGCGAGGATGCGCGTCACGCCGATGCCGTACGAGCCCATCGTGACGGTGACGAGCTTGCCGTTCTCGTCGAGGACCTTGAGGCCGAGCTTCTCGGCGAAGAAGCGTCCCAGCTGGAAGACGTGGCCGATCTCCATGCCGCGGGCGAGCTCCACGGGGCCCGACCCGTCGGGCGCCGGGTCGCCGGCGCGGACGTTCGAGACGTCGACGACGCCGTCGGCCGTGAAGTCGCGACCGTAGACAACGGAGTGGGCGTGCTTCTCGTGCTCGTTCGCACCCGTGACCCAGGCGGTGCCCTCGACGACGCGGGGGTCGACGAGGTAGCGGATGCCGGTGGTCGATTCCTCACCCAGCACCGCGCCGCTCGCGGACCAAGGCCCGATGTAGCCTTTGACGAGACCGGGGTGCTTCGCGAAGTCCGCCTCGGTGGCGGCCTCGACCTCGGCAGGGGCGAAGGCGACCTCGACACGCTTGTCGTCGATGTCGCGGTCGCCCGGGAGTCCGACGACGACCAGTTCGCGCGTGCCGTCGAGGTGAGTCAGGGCGAGCACGACGTTCTTGAGGGTGTGCGCGGCGGTCCACTGCGTCGCACCGTCGGTCGCAGGGCCGGCGATGCCGGTTGCGGGAGCCTCGAGATGAGCGTTCGTGTGCGCGACGAGGGTCTCGATGGTCGGCGTGGCGGGCGAGTCGAAGACGACGGGCGCACCCTCGGGGATCGGCAGCGCGCCGGGGACGACGGTCGTGAAGGCCTCGACGTTGGCGGCGTACCCGCCGGCGGAGCGGACGAAGGTGTCCTCGCCGACCGCGATGGGGTGGAGGAACTCCTCGCTGCGCGCACCGCCCATGAGGCCGTTGTCGGCGGCGACGATGACGTACTCCATGTTCAGCCGCGTGAAGATGCGCTCGTAGGCGTCGCGTTGCGACTGGTACGACACATCCTGACCCGCGTCCGTGTAGTCGAACGAGTAGGCGTCCTTCATCGTGAACTCGCGGCCGCGCAGCAGGCCCGCGCGGGGGCGCGCCTCGTCCCGGTACTTGTCCTGGATCTGGTAGATCGTCAGCGGCAGGTCCTTGTACGACGAGTACAGGTCCTTCACGAGGAGGGTGAACATCTCCTCGTGGGTGGGTGCGAGCAGGTAGTCGGCGCCCTTGCGGTCCTGCAGGCGGAAGATGCCGTCGCCGTAGGAGGTCCAGCGCCCGGACTCCTCGTAGGGGTCGCGCGGCAGGAGGGCCGGGAAGTGCACCTCGAACGCGCCCGCGTTCGCCATCTCATCGCGGATGATCTGCTCGAGCTTCGCCTTCACGCGCAGGCCCAGCGGCAGCCAGGTGAAGATGCCGGGCGCGGCGCGGCGGATGTAGCCGGCGCGCACCAGCAGGCGGTGGCTGGTGACCTCGGCGTCGGCCGGGTCTTCGCGGAGCGTGCGGAGGAAGTATGTCGAGAGACGGGTGACCACGAGGGTCAAGTCTAGATGCGCGGGCCGGGCGCGCTTAGCCTGGAGGGATGCCGACTGTGCTGCTGACCGGATTCGAACCGTTCGCGGGCGACCCCGTCAATCCGTCCGGTGACGCCGTCCGCGTCGTCGCCGATCGCTGGACCGGCCCCGAGCGTCTCGTCGCGGACGTTCTGCCCGTCACCTTCGAGGGCGCCATCGCCCGCATGGCGGCGCTGCTGGACGAGCACCGACCCGACGTCGTGGTCGCCACGGGACTGGCCGGCGGGCGCCACGCGGTGACCCCCGAGCGCGTCGCGGTCAACCTCGCCGACGCGTGGCTCCCCGACAACGCCGGCGCCCGTCCGCAGGATGCGCCGGTCGTCGAGGGCGGCCCGGCGGCCTACTTCGCCACCCTCCCCGTCAAGGCGATCCGGGCCGCGATCGGCGGTGCCGACATCCCCGCATCGGTCTCGCACACCGCCGGCACGTTCGTCTGCAACGCGACGATGTACGCCGCGCTCCACGCGACCGCGGGGACGTCCGTCCGCACAGGCTTCGTCCACGTGCCCTGGGCCGCGGAGACGGCGCCCGAGGACATGCCGTCGCTCCCCTTCGACCAGATCGTCGACGCGCTCACGATCGCCGTCCGCGTGTCCCTCGACCTCGAGGTCGACGCCACCGCCCCCGGCGGGGCGGTGTCCTGACGAGACGCCGCTCAGCGCCCGAAGATGTCGCCGAGGCCGGGGATCTCGAAGCCGCCGAGGTTCTCGCCGAAGCCCGAGACCTGCTCGCCGAGACCCGAGACGTGGTCGCCGACGCCGGAGAGCGCATCCCCCGCCAGGCCCTCCAGATCGGCGCCCTGTGCGAGGGCATCGAGGTCGACACCCTGCGCGAGCGCGTCGAAGTCGACCCCGAGCCCGGCGGCCTGCGCGAGCAGCGGCCCCGCGACGGCGGTGACGATGGCACCGCCCGCGACGGCGCCGAGGATGCCTGCGCCTGCGCCGATCGCGGCGCCGCCGGCGACGCGTCCCATGCCGGAACCGGTGCCCCCGCGGCCGCTCGCACGGGCCAACAGCCCCTTCAGCATCCCGGGTCGGGAGGCCTCGGTCCGCGCGGCGGCGCGCGCCAGATCACCCGGGTCGGCGGAACGCGGCTGCTCGTGCGCCGGGAGCTCCGCCGCCATCCGCGCCTGCACGTGCGCTCGCTGCTCCGGTGTCAGCCGCCCGAAGGCCTCGCGGTGGATCTGCTCGACCTGGTGCGGGTCGGCGGTCTGCATGAGGTAGTCGTACCGCGCGATCGCCTGACGGTCCGCCGGCGCGAGAGCGCCGACCGAGCCGGGCGCGGGCGGCGGTGCGTAGCGGCCGTGCGAAGCGGATGCCGCCGGCGCGGGCGGCGGGGTGTACGCGCCCCGCGAGCCGGGCGACGCGTTCCCCTGCGCCGGCGCGGCGCCCTGGGAGCGACCGTCGCCCGTGATGGCGTCTGCGGCGGACCGGACGACCGATCGCCAATCCCCGGACGCACCGGACGTGCGGCCGGCGGCGGACGGGCCGGATGTCTTGTCGAGAGCCTTCGAGGCCATGCCGATCAGTCGAGAGAGCTTGCTCATGCCGACGACGGTATGCGTCCCCGTTATGGACCGGCTGGACGGACGACCTCAATCGCCTCCGATCGCATCCCGAGTCCTACACTGGCCGCGTGCCCCACCGTCGTGCTCGCCTCGTCTCCCCCGCCCAGTCGGAGCTGAAAGACGCGCTCGGCGCCCTCCGTGACGAGCTCGCGCGGCCGGACGCCTTCCCCTCGGACGTGCAGGCCGAAGCCGAGCACGCAGCGACCGCCGTGCCGACCGATCCGGCGGCGGCGGGGCTCGTCGACCTGCGCGGCATCCCGTTCCTGACGATCGACCCGGAGGGCTCTACCGACCTCGACCAGGCGATGCACATCGAGCGCGCCGGCGACGGCGCGGTCCTGCACTACGCGATCGCCGACGTCCCCGCCTACGTCACCTTCGGGGGCGCGGTGGATGCCGAGGCCCGTCGACGAGGGCAGACGATCTACGCCCCGGACGGCCGCGTGCCCCTGCATCCCGCCGTCCTGAGCGAAGACGCCGCTTCCCTCCTGCCGGACCGCGACCGCCGCGCCTTCGTGTGGCGCTTCGAGTTGGATGCCGGTGCCCGCCCCACAACGACGAGCCTCACCCGAGCGGTCGTCCGGTCTCGGGCGCAGTGGTCGTACGTCGACGCCCAGCACGCGGTGGACGACGGGACCGCGCCCGACACGCTGAGACACCTCGTCTGGTTCGGGGAGGAGCGAGCGCGTCGCGAGAGCGAGCGGGGCGGGGCGAGCCTGAATCTCCCCGAGACCCGCATCGCCCCGACGACGGACGGCTACACGCTCGACGTCGACGAGGGGGTCCCCCTCGAGGACGCGAACGCGCAGGTCTCGCTCATGACCGGCATGGCGGCCGCCGAGCTGATGATCGCGGGACGGGTGGGGATCCTCCGGACGATGCCCCCGGCATCCGATGAGGACGTCGCGGCCTTCCGTGCGCAGACCGCCGGGTTCGGCCTCCCGTGGGCCGAAGGCGTCTCGTACGGCGACTACCTCCGGGACCTGCCGCGGACGCCGCTCGGCCGCGTCGTCCGCGAGCACGCCGCGGGGCTGTTCCGAGGCGCCGGCTACGCCGCATTCGACGGCGAGCGGCCCGAGCTCACGGAGCAGGCGGCGATCGCCGCCCCGTACGCGCACGTGACGGCGCCGCTGCGACGTCTCGTCGATCGCTGGGCGCTGCTGGTGTGCGAGGCGCTCGCGAACGGGCGGGAGGTCCCCCCTGAGGTGCGGTCGACCCTCGACGAGCTGCCCTCGATCATGGGGCGGTCGTCGCAGCTCGCCAGGCGTCTCGACGCCGGTGCGGTCGATCGTGTCGAGGCCGCGCTCCTGCACGGCCGGGAGGGCGAGGTCTTCGAGGCCGTGGTACTCCGGCGCCGTGACGACGGCGCGCGCGTCGCGCTGACGCAACCGCCCGTCGAGGCGACGGTGGCAGCAGTCGAGGGCGCACCGGGGAGCCTGGTGCGCGTACGCCTGACGCGGACCGACATCGCCACGGGAACGACGGAGTTCACGGCGGTCTGAGGCGGCAGGAGTTGCATTCCGGCCCCGAACCCGCTGCAATATATTGCATGCCGGTCCCCGCCACTGCTTCGCCGCCGCGCCCGCTGCTGCGCGATGAGGTCCGCACGCGCCTCCGTGACGCCATCGTCGACGGAACTCTCGCGCCCGGCGAGCAGCTCCGCGACGCCGAACTCGCCGTCTGGCTCGGCGTCTCCCGCACCCCCGTCCGCGAGGCGCTCCTCGACCTCGCCCGCTCCGGGCTCGTCCAGGCGCTCCCCGGGCGGTCGACCGTCGTCTCCCCCGTCGAGGGTCGGGACGTACAGGACGCCGCAGCGGTCGTCGCCGCCATGCATCGCGTCGCGGTCGTCGAGGCGACCCCGTTGCTCACCGACGGCGACATCCAGCGGATGCGGGAGGCCAATGACGCCTTCGTCGCTGCGCACGCCGCCGGGGACACCGACGCAGCCCTCGCTGCGGACCGTGCGTTCCACGCCGTCGCGGTGGAGCGTGCCTCGAACGCAGCGGTGCGCACCGTCCTCGCCCTCTACGGTCCCGTCCTCGAACGCGCCGAGCGGCTGCGCTTCGGATCCCACGACGCGTCCGCATCCGCGTCCCGACATGCCGACCTCATCCGACACTGCACCGCCCGTGACGCGCACGCCGCGGCATCCGTCGCTGAAGGCCTCTGGCTCGACCTGCTCACCGACACCACACCCCAGGAGACCCCGTGATCCTCGACCAGTTCCCCCGCCACCCGCTGACCTTCGGGCCGAGCCCCCTGCAGCACCTGCAGCGACTGACGCAGCACCTCGGCGGCGCGCAGGTGTGGGCCAAGCGCGAGGACGTCTCGAGCGGCCTCGCTTTCGGCGGCAACAAGACGCGCAAGCTCGAGTACATCGTCCCCGACGTGCTCGCGAGCGGTGCCGACACGATCGTGTCGATCGGCGGCTACCAGTCGAACCACACCCGACAGGTCGCGGCCGTCGCCGCGCACCTGGGGCTCAAGGCGCGGCTCGTGCAGGAGAAGTGGGTCCCGTGGGACGAGCCGGTCAACGACAAGGTCGGCAACATCCTGCTCTCGCGCATGATGGGCGCGGACTCCCGCCTCGACGACGCCGGGTTCGACATCGGCATCCGTGACTCGTGGAAGCAGGCGCTGCAGGAGGTGGAGGATGCCGGCGGCACCCCCTACCCGATCCCCGCCGGCGCGTCGGAGCACCGCCTCGGCGGCCTCGGATTCGCGAACTGGGCCTTCGAGGTCGCCGAGCAGGAGAAGCAGTTCGGCGTCTTCTTCGACACGATCGTCGTCTGCACCGTGACGGGGTCCACCCACGCGGGAATGATCGCCGGCTTCGCCGCCCTCGAAGAGCTCACCGGCGTGCGGCGCCGCGTCATCGGCATCGACGCGTCCGCCACGCTGCAGAAGACGCGCGACCAGGTCGCGCGCATCGCCCGCAACACGGCGGAGCTGATCGAGCTCGGCCGGGATCTGCGCGACGACGAGATCCAGGTGCTGGAAGGTTGGGCGGGCGACCTCTACGGCATCCCCGTCGACTCGACGATGTCGGCGATGGCGCTCGGAGCACAGCTCGAGGCGATGATCACCGACCCGGTCTACGAGGGCAAGTCGCTCGCCGGGCTCATCGACCTCGTGCAGAGCGGCGACATCCCGAAGGACTCGACCGTGCTCTACGCGCACCTCGGCGGGCAGCCGGCGATCAACGCCTACCACTCGCTCTGGAGCTGACGCGAAGCGGATGCCGGGGGCTCACCCTCGGCATCCGTGCCCGGTCAGGAGGTGACGACCTGCGCCGTTCCCAGCGGAGCGTCCGGGCCCATCTCGTCGGCGAGACGGTTCGCCTCGGCGATGAGGGTCGCGACGATGTCCTCCTCGGGGACGGTCTTGACGACCTCGCCCTTGACGAAGATCTGACCCTTGCCGTTACCCGAGGCGACACCGAGGTCGGCGTCGCGCGCCTCACCGGGACCGTTGACGACGCATCCCATGACGGCGACGCGCAGCGGGACCGTCATGTCCTTGAGACCCTCGGTCACGTTGTCGGCCAGCGAGTAGACGTCGACCTGCGCGCGACCGCAGGACGGGCACGAGACGATCTCGAGCTTGCGCTCGCGGAGGTTCAGCGACTGCAGGATCTGGTGGCCGACCTTGACCTCTTCGGCGGGAGGCGCCGACAGCGAGACGCGGATGGTGTCGCCGATGCCCTCGCCGAGCAGGATGCCGAAGGCCGTCGCGCTCTTGATCGTTCCCTGGAACGCGGGTCCGGCCTCGGTCACGCCGAGGTGGAGTGGCCAATCGCCCCGCTCGGCGAGCATGCGGTAGGCCTTCACCATCACGACGGGGTCGTTGTGCTTGACCGAGATCTTGAAGTCGTGGAAGTCGTGCTCTTCGAAGAGGGATGCCTCCCACACGGCGCTCTCGACGAGGGCCTCGGCCGTCGCCTTGCCGTACTTCTCGAGCAGTCGCTTGTCGAGCGAGCCCGCGTTGACACCGATGCGCAGCGACACCCCGGCGGCCTTCGCCGCAGCGGCGATCTGACCGACGTTGCCGTCGAACTCGCGGATGTTGCCGGGGTTCACGCGCACCGCACCGCAGCCGGCGTCGATCGCGCTGTAGATGTACCGCGGCTGGAAGTGGATGTCGGCGATGACGGGGATCTGGCTCTTCATCGCGATGATCTTGAGCGCATCGGCATCGGCCTGGTGGGGCACGGCGACACGCACGATCTCGCAGCCGGAGGCCGTGAGCTCGGCGATCTGCTGCAGGGTGGCGTTGATGTTCGTCGTGGGCGTCGTCGTCATCGACTGGACGCTGACGGGGGCGTCGCCGCCGACGAGGACCTTGCCGACCTTGATCTGACGACTCTTGCGGCGACGCGCGAGGGTCTCCGGCACGCGGGGCATCCCGATGTTGACTGCTGGCACGACTCCAGCCTAAGCCGCCGGGGAGCGCGCGGCACGGTAGGCAGCCGCGAGGATGCCGCCAAAGCCGCCTGTGGTAGGTTCGCCCCATGTTCGCGAACCGCACGTGGTGGCGCCCCGCCTGAGGCGGACGCTGCGAGCATTCGACGACCGCCTGAGCTGCACGCCCGGCGGTCGTTTCTCGTTTTACCGGCGACCGCCCCGAACGGAAGAACCACCATGACCGGCACCGCCCCGATCATCCTCGCCGACCTCGCCGCCCGCGGTGTCCCCTTCGCCCTCCTCGCCCGCGACGGCGAAACCGTCGAGGTACTCACGGGTGACGTCGTCGACGTCGACCTGCTCGCCGACATCCCCCTCACCGATGACGCCGGCGCAGGGCGCGAGGTCCTCGCCCTCGTGCCGTTCCGCCAGGTCGTCGAGCGCGGATTCGCGTGCCACGACGACTCGGCCCCCCTCCGCTGTCTCGTCGTCGGCGAGCGCTGCGCCCTCCCCCTGGCCGACGCCCTCGCGCAACTGCCGACGGCCCGCATCCCGCTCGAAGATGCCGGCTTCGACATCGACGACGAGTCGTACGCCGACATCGTCCGCCGCGTCATCGCCGACGAGATCGGCCGCGGTGAGGGCGCCAACTTCGTCATCCGCCGCGACTACGTCGCGGGCGTCGACGGCGACCCGCTCACCGCGGGCCTCACCTGGTTCCGCGCACTCCTCGAGCACGAACGGGGCGCGTACTGGACGTTCCTCGTCTCGACGCCGGACCACCTCGCCGTCGGCGCAAGTCCCGAGGCGCACGTGAGCGCCCGGGACGGCATCGTGACGATGAACCCCATCTCGGGGACCTTCCGGCACCCCGCCGGCGGCGCGACCGCCGAGACGCTCACCGAGTTCCTCTCCTCCACGAAGGAGACGGAGGAACTGTTCATGGTGGTCGACGAGGAACTGAAGATGATGTCGGCCGTCTGCAGCGACGGTGGCCGCATCACGGGGCCGCACCTCAAGGAGATGTCGCGTCTCACGCACACCGAGTACATGCTGCGCGGTACGAGCACGATGGACCCGCGCGACATCCTCCGCGAGACGATGTTCGCCCCCACGGTCACCGGCTCCCCCATGCAGAACGCGTGCACCGTCATCGCCCGGCACGAGCAGAGCCCGCGCGGGTACTACTCCGGTGTCGCGGCACTCTTCACGCCGCGCGCCGACGGAGGGCACGACCTCGACGCCCCCATCCTGATCCGCACCGCCTACGTCGTCGACGGCCGCCTGCGCGTCCCTGTCGGCGCGACGCTCGTGCGCCACTCCGACCCCTACGGCGAGGTGGGCGAGACGCACGGCAAGGCCGCCGGGGTCCTCGGTGCGATCGGCGCCATCCCCCGTGACACGGTCGTCGCCTCCCCGGTCGACGAGGATGCACCCGCCGCGGCGCGCCGGCCTCTCGGCGAGGACCCGGCGATCGCCGAGCTCCTCGCCTCACGCAACGCCCGCCTCGCCGCATTCTGGCTCAACCCGCAGGGCGAACCGAGCCGGGGCCCGCTGGCCGGACGGACCGCTCTCGTGGTGGACGCCGAGGACCGCTTCACCACGATGCTCGCCCACCAGCTCCGCCACCTCGGCTTCGCCGTGACGATCGCGCACTGGTCGGAAGCGACGCCGGATGCCGTCGCGGCGGCCGACCTCGTGGTCTCGGGCCCCGGGCCCGGCGACCCCCGCGATGCGGACAGCGATCGGATCGCGCGCCTGCGCGAGGTCGTCGGAGCCCGCCTCGACGCGCGCGCGCCCCTCCTCGCCGTCTGTCTGAGCCATCAGGTCCTCGCCGACCGGCTGGGCATCGACCTCGCGCCGTTGGCGAGCCCGCACCAGGGGCTCCAGAAGACCGTCGACGTGTTCGGGGCCGAGGCATCCATCGGGTTCTACAACACCTTCACGGCACGCGTCGCGCCGGGGACCGACCGAGTGGGCGCGACCGACGTCGCCGCGGACGCCGTGACGGGCGACGTCTACGCGCTCCGAGGGCCCGGGTACGCGTCCGTGCAGGGCCACCTCGAGTCGATCCTGTCGCGGGACGGCCTGACGACCCTCGAACGGCTCGTCACGCACGCCCTCAGCCCCGTCGAGGGCTGAACCGGCGTCAGCCGAACAGCTGGACCGGGTTGACGATGTCGGCGAGGATCAGCGTGCCGCCCATGAGGACGAGACCGATCACGACGATGTAGGTCACCGGGATGAGCTTCGTGGCGTCGACCGGTCGCGGCGCGTGACGCCCCGTCAGCCGCGACCACACGCGCTTGAGTCCGTCCCAGAGCGCAACGACGATGTGGCCGCCGTCCAGCGGCAGCAGCGGCACGAGATTGAAGACGAACAGGGCGATGTTCAACGAGCCGAGCAGCGCGAGCATGCCCGAGACGCGGTTGAGGATCGGCGCGTCGGTCGCGGCGACCTCACCCGCGAGGCGCCCGGCGCCCACGACCGAGAGGGGACCGTTCGGGTCGCGACCGGCACCGGTGAACGTGTCCACCGCGGTCTGGTACACCCGGGCGGGTAGCTGCCAGATGATGCCCATGACACGGCCGGTCTGCTCGATCGCTGCCTGCGGCCCCTCCCAGATCGGCTGAGGAACGTACGCGACGGTGGCGGACATGCCCACGAACCCGACCTCCGCGGTCGCCATGGTGCCGTCCGCCGCGGGCACCTCGCGCGTCGCGAGGACCGGGGTGACCTCGAGGGTCTGCCGCGCACCATCGCGGTCGACCACGATCGGAAGCGTCTTCTCGGGAGACTTCTGGATGATCGCGGACGCCTCGGCGAAGGTGTCGACGGCGGTCCCGTCGACCGAGACGATGACATCTCCCGGACGGATGCCGGCGGCCGCCGCCGGCGACACCGGATCACCGGCCGCGCAGGCGGTCTTCGACGTCTGGGCGGGGAGGACGCATTCGTTCACGGCGGCAACCGTCGTGGTGGCGGTCTGCACACCGATCCCCGAGAACATGATCGCGAACAGGATGATCGCCAGGATGAGGTTCATGGCCGGTCCGCCCAGCATGATGATGACCCGCTTGTAGACGGGCAGGCGGTAGAAGGCGCGCTCACCGCCGTCGCCCTTGAGCGTCTCGTCGTTGACGACGCGGGCGTCCTGGATCATCGACTCGAACAACCGGCGGCGACGGGGGGTTCCCGTCTCGGGCTCGCCCTCGGCAGCGGCCTTCGAGGGAGGGTACATCCCGGCCATGGAGATGAATCCGCCGAGCGGCAGGAGGCGGAACCCGTACTCCGTCTCGCCGATCCTCCGGGAGAAGATCCGGGGACCGAAGCCGATCATGTACTGGCCGACACGGACGCCGAACGCCTTCGCCGGCGCCAGGTGTCCGACCTCATGGAGGGCGATCGACACGGCGAGTCCGACCACCAGCACGAGGACGCCGATGATGAATGCGAGAACGGTCACGAGCCGACGCTACCCCCGCTCACTATGAACCGGCGATGACCGACGCCCGCCGAGGTCTGCCCGCGACCGATCTAGGCTGGAGGGGTGATCCCCCGCCCCGCCGACCCTCGCCGCGCACGCGTCGCGCGAGCGGGCGGTGCCGCGGCGATCGCGACGCTCACCGCATCGGCCGCGCACACGCTCGGAGGCGGCACACCACCCGCTCCGTGGCTCGTGCTCACCGTGGCACTGCTGGCCTGGCCCGTCGCCCTCGCGATCGTGGGCTCGCGCCCGGGAGCATTCCGTACGGGCCTGGCGGTCGTGACCGCTCAGGCGATCCTGCACGGTGCGTTCGCCCTGGTGGGGGACGCGGTCCCGCAGGCGGGTGCGTCGACGCACCACCACGGCCTGCTGATCCTCGACCCGTCCATGGGGACAGGCATGGCGACCGGCACCGACATGCTGGCGGCCCACGTCATCGCGGGCATCGCGACCGCAGTGGCGGTGTGCCACGGCGAACGGATGCTGCGCGCCGTGGCCCGCGGCATCCGACACCTCCTGCGCCCCACCGCACCTGCGCCGCTCTCCCCGATACCGGCGCCCGCGGCGGCCCTCCCGCAACCGCTGCGCCTTCGGCCGCGACTCGTCCTCGCCGACCTCTCCCGACGCGGGCCTCCCCGCTGAGCCTGCCGCGGCACCCGCGGCCCACGCTCACCATTCACCGGCGGACACGAATCCGCCTCTTTCAGGGAGACCCCCATCATGACCACTCGTCCTGCGCGCCGTTCGGCGCTCACCCTCACCGGCCTCGCCCTCGGCGGCGCCCTCGTCCTCGCCGCTCCGATGGCGGCATCCGCCCACGTCCACGTCCACGCCGACGGTGCCGCCGCCGGCGCGACCTCGCGGCTGGACTTCTCCTTCAGCCACGGCTGCGACGGCGCGGCGACCACCGCCCTCGTCTTCGACATCCCCCAGGGAGTCGACAACGTCACCCCCGTCGTCGACGGCGTGTGGAAGGTCAGTCGCGTCCTCGGCGAGAACAACGTGCCCACCCAGGTCACCTACACCGCGATCACCCCGATCGAGGACGGCCTCGCGGCCTCGGCCTCGTTCGATGCCCTCTTCTCGTCCAAGGTCGGCGGCACCGACGTCGCCTTCCCCGTCACGCAGCAGTGTGCGACGGGCGAGACCGAGTGGAACCAGATCGCGAAGGACGGCGAAGACCCCGAGACGCTGGAGTCGCCCGCCCCCGTCGTCGCGGTCGGCGCCGCCTCCGCGGCTTCGTCGGATCACGACGACGATGACCACGCCGCCGCCGCACCGGCGGCGGCGACGACCTCCACGGATCCGATCGCCACGTGGCTCGGCGGCGGAGCCCTCGTCCTCGGAGCCGCCGCGCTCGTCGTCGCGATCCTGAACCGCCGCAAGGTCTGACCCGGGCCGGCCGGAGGCCGGGTGCGATGATGGAGGGACCATGCAGAACCCCTCCGCTCCGCCCCCCGTCCTCCGGCCCTCGGCTCCGAAGGCCGTGCCCCTCGCCGACGTCGCGGCCCATCTGGGTCTCGACCGGCGCGCGGACGTCGAGGGTGTCGCCGTCCGCGGCGTGACGCTCGCCACGGCGGACCTCCGCCCCGGCGAGCTCTTCGTCGCCGTCCGCGGCGTGCACCGCCACGGGGCCGAGTTCGCGGGGGATGCGATCGCGCAGGGCGCCGTCGCGATCGTGACGGATGCCGCCGGCGCCGAACTCCTGCCGGAGCCCGGCGTCCCCGTCCTCGTGGTCGAGGACCCGCGCGCGATCCTCGGCGACCTGTCCGCGCTCGTCTACGGCACGGGAGCGGGAGCTTCCCTCCCCCCTCTTCTGGCGGTGACGGGCACGAACGGCAAGACCAGCGTCACCCACCTCATGGAGGGGATGCTGCAGGGCCTCGGCGTCGTCACGGGGCTCTCGTCGACGGCGGAGCGCCACATCGCCGGAGAGGTGATCCCGTCGCGGTTGACGACACCCGAGGCATCCGAGATGCATGCGCTCATCGGGCTCATGCGCGAGCGCGAAGTCGACGCGATCCTCGTCGAGGTCAGCGCTCAGGCGCTCACGCGGCATCGCGTCGATGGACTCCACTTCGACGTCGCGGGTTTCACCAACCTCTCGCACGACCACCTCGACGACTACGGGGACATGACCGAGTACCTCGCGGCGAAAGCCGCGCTCTTCACGCCGGCACGCGCGCGGCGGGCCGTGATCTGCGTCGACCAGCCGGCGGGAATGGAGATCGCGGCGACCGCCGGCATCCCCGTCACGACGGTCCTCACCCCCGCGATCACGGAAGACCCGGCCGTCGGCGCGGACTGGCGGGTCGAGATCATCTCGGAGACCCCCGAGGGCACCACCTTCACGCTGACCGGCCCGTCGGGCGCGCTGACGACGACCGTCCCGGTCATCGGCCCGCACATGGCCTCGAACGCGGGCCTCGCGATCGTCATGCTGCTCGAGGCCGGGTGGGAGTGGACGGCGCTGACGGGACTCCTCGACGGTCGTCGCATCGAGGCTCACCTCCCCGGCCGCGTCGAGCGACTGTCCGGCGACCGCGGTCCGGCGCTCTACCTCGACTTCGGTCACTCCCCCGACGCGTTCGCCAAGACGCTCGACGCGGTGCGACGGGTCACAGCCGGTCGCGTCATCATGGTCTGCGGAGCGAACGGCGACCGCGACACGACCAAGCGAGCCGACATGGGTGCCGTCGCAGCCCTCGGGAGTGACATCCTCGTCATCACCGACCAGCATCCCCGCTCCGAGGATCCCGCCCTGATCCGTCGTGCCCTCATCGACGGCGCCCGCGCGGCAAGGCCCGACGTCGTCGTGCACGAGGTGACTCCCCCGGAGGAGGCGATCGCGACGGCCGTCTCGCTGGCCGGCGACGGCGATGCGATCCTGTGGGCGGGGCCGGGGCACCAGCACTACCGGGAGATCCGCGGCGTACGGACGCCGTTCGACGCTGCGGGCGCCGCGCAGGACGCCCTCCGCCGAGCCGGGTGGCCCGTCGCCGGCTGAGGCGAGGTCAGCGCTCGGCGATCATCCGATCGGCCGTTTCCCGGGCCCATCTCTCGGCGTCGGCCAACGATTCTCGGGTCAGTTCGCTCGGGGCCTCGTGGGCGTCGACGACGCGGGAGATCGTGTCGACGATGCCGAGGAACGGGAGCGCGCCCTCGTGGAAGGCGTCGACGGCCTGCTCGTTGGCGGCGTTGAAGACGGCGGGATAGGTCGCACCGGCGACGCCGACCTGCTTGGCGAGCGCGACGCTCGGGAAGGCGTCGACGTCGAGGGGCTCGAAGGTCCACGTCGACGCCGTCGTCCAGTCCAGCGGGGCGCCGACGCCGGCGACCCGGTGCGGCCAATCAAGGGAGAGGGAGATGGGGAGGCGCATGTCGGGCGGGGATGCCTGGGCGATCGTCGACCCGTCGACGAACTCCACCATCGAGTGGACGATCGACTGCGGGTGGACGGTGACATCGATGCGGTCGTAGGGGACGTCGAAGAGGAGATGCGCCTCGATGACCTCGAGCCCCTTGTTCACGAGCGTCGCGGAGTTGGTCGTCACGACGCGCCCCATGTCCCAGGTCGGATGCGCAAGGGCCTCGCGGGGCGTCACACCATGCAGCTGATCGCGTGAACGCCCGCGGAACGGTCCACCCGAAGCGGTGAGGACGAGCCGGCGCACCTCCGCGGCACCGCCCGACCGGAGGCACTGCGCGATGGCGGAGTGCTCGGAGTCGACCGGGACGATCTGACCGGGGGCCGCGAGCTTCGTCACGAGCGGCCCGCCGACGATGAGGGACTCCTTGTTGGCGAGCGCGAGGATCGCCCCGGTCTCGAGCGCCGCGAGCGTCGGCCCGAGCCCGACGGATCCGGTGATGCCGTTGAGGACGACGTCGGCTTCGACGCTTCGCACCAGCCGTTCGGCCTCGACCGAGCCCAGGGCCGTCTCGGAGACCCCGAACTCGTCGGCCTGCGCCTGCATCCCGTCGCGATCACGCCCGGCGGCCAGGCCGACGACCTCGAAACGATCGCGGTTCGCGCGGATGACATCGAGTGCCTGCGTTCCGATCGAGCCGGTGGAACCCAGGATCAGGATGCGTCGCATAGCCCTCACCCTATCGGCGGGCGCCGAAGCGCCCGCCGATGGATCACTCCTCGGGCGAACCCGCGGTGGGAGACTGCGCGCCGAGGATGTCGACCACGAACACGATCGTCTCGCCCTTCAGGTCGGTCTCGTTGATCTTGCCCTCGCCGTACCCGTCGGCCGGCGGGATCACGACGAGGACCTGGGAACCCACGGTCTGGCCTTCGAGGGCCTTCTGGAATCCCGGCACGTACTGCGTCGTGGGGTACGCGATCGGCGAGCCCTTCTCCCACGTCGAGTCGAACGTCGCACCGTTCGACCAGCGCACGCCCGTGTACTGGATGAGGGCGTAGTCACCCTTGTTGACGGTGTAGCCGTCGCCCTTCTTCAGGACGGCGACCTCGGTCTTCGCGGGCGGATCCTGCCCCTCGGGGATCGTGACCTTCGGTGCTCCGTTGTCGGCGAGAGCCACCGTCGGGAAGCCAGCGGGTGCTTCCTGGGGCTCGCCCCATGCCGCCGTCGGGACGGTGCCGAGCAGATCGAGTACGTAGACCTCGGCCTGAGCCTTGTCCGTGGCGGGGAAGGTGGCGACGACGCGCGTGCCGATCTTGCCGCATCCGAACACCTGACCGAGGACGGAGTTGGCCGACAGCTGCGACGGGAGGAACTCGCCGGGCGTGTAACCGACCGTGGCGAGCTCTTCGCCGGTCTTCGCGTTGTACGCCGTCATCGCGTACGAGACGAACTCGCCGGGCTTGACGGCAGCGCCCTTGCCCTCGTCGAGCACGGTGACCTCGAGCTCCTTCGGCTCCAGCGGGGTCGAGAACGTCGCCTTCGAGGGTTTTCCGGCCTCACCGTCGACCTTGACGGAGTCGGATGCCGAGCCGGAAGGCGCCGCCGCAGCGCACAGGTCGGCAGCCGCAGTCCCGGTGGGCTGAGCGGAGCCCTGACCGGAGGCGCACCCGGCCAGGATGAGGACGGCCGCAGCGGCGGCGGACAAGGCGGCAAGGGGACGAAGACGCACGGAAGAACCTCACAGAGATACGGGGAGTCGCTCCATCCTCCCTCAGGTTCTTTTGTCCGGGGTGTGAGTCGGGTTCCGATCCGTCCGCGGACCGGCGCATTCGCCATGTCGGGAGGTGCATGGGTTTGGCAGTACCCTCTTGTGGTGACCGAAGCGCCGACTCCCCCCGAGACCTCCGCCGAGTCGTCCGCCGAAGAACTCGCCCGTGCCGGCGGCCTCTACTACCTCGTACGTTGGGGAATCGGACCGCTCGCCCGCCTGATCTACCGCCCCCGCATCGAGGGAGCGAACAACATCCCCCGGTCCGGCCCGATCATCCTCGCCAGCAACCACCTGAGCTTCATCGACTCGTTCGTGCTGCCGCTGTTCGCACCGCGCCCCGTGTACTTCCTCGCCAAGTCGAGCTACTTCGACGGCGGCGGTGTGAAGGGCTGGTTCAGCAACCGCTTCTTCCGCGCTCTGGGCGCCACGCCCGTCCAGCGCGGGGCCGGCCAGGCCGCCCTCGACGCACTGGACCAGCAGCGCCGCATCCTGCAGTCGGGGAAGGCCATCGCGCTCTACCCCGAGGGCACGCGCTCGTTGGACGGACGTCTGTACAAGGGCCGCACCGGTGTCGCCTTCCTCGCGCTCGAGACCGGAGCGAAGGTCGTCCCCGTCGGGATCGTGGGGACCAACGACGCGATGCCGGTCGGCGCCAAGTGGCCGCGAGTGTCGCCGCGCGTGACCATCCGGTACGGCGAGCCGATCGACCTGTCGTCCCACGGCTCGGCTGCGTCGGGGCGGGCCAGGCGTCAGGCGACCGATGACATCATGTCCGCGATCCACGCGCTCTCCGGTCAGGAGCTCGCAGGCGCGTACAACGAGGTGCCGGCGCAGAACCCCGTCGAACGCCTCAAGCAGGTCCTCCCCCACGAGCGCCGCTGAGCGGCCGGTGAAGGCCGGAGCTCATCCGGCGGTGACGACCGCTTCGTGGCGCACGGGGAAGTTGACGGAGTTCGCGATGAAGCACCACTCGTTCGCCTGACGGTGGGCGGCTTCGGCTGCGGGGATCATCCCCTCGTCGGCGACGGTCACCCGCGGGTGGAGAGTGACCTCGCGGAAGGCGCCCCCGCCCGTGCCGTCGAGCACCATGGTTCCCGTCGCGTCGTCCTCGTAGGACGTGACGACGACGCCCGCCGTGACGCAGGCGTGGAGGTAGGACAGCAGGTGGCACTCGGACAGCGCTGCGAGAAGCAGATCCTCGGGGTTCCACCGCGTCCGGTCGCCGCGGAACGGTCGATCGCTCGAGCCGAGGAGCTCCGGCTTCCCGTCGATGCGCAGGGTGACGTCGCGGTCGTAGTCGCGGTATCCGCTCGTTCCCGTGCCCCGGTCTCCGGTCCATCGTGTGTTCACTCGGTAGTGGTGTTCGTCGTGCACGCGGCCAGTCTCGCATGAGCGGTACCGCGGGCGGGCCGAGAGCGCTGGGTAGGCTGGGCGGGTGCCTGAGACCTTCGCTGTGACGGATGCCGTCGAACTCGCCGTCGTCGAGCGGAGCGGCTTCGTCGAGTCCCGCCACGCGGGTTCGGCGATCGTGCTCGACCCCGACGGAGGCGTCGTGTCGTCTCTCGGCGCCGTCGAAGCGGCGATACTGCCGCGATCCGCGCTCAAGCCGATGCAGGCGCTCGCCAGTGTCTCGGCGGGAGCTCACCTCGAAGGGGCGCACCTCGCCGTGGCGACGGCGAGCCACTCGGGCACCGACCGCCACGTCGCGCTCGTGACCGACATCCTGAGCGCGGCGGGTGTCGCCGAGGATGCGCTGCTGTGTCCACCCTCGTGGCCCGGTGATGCCGCTGCCCGCGACGAGATGACGCGCGAGCTCCTCGGCCCTCAGCGGGTGAGGATGAACTGTTCGGGCAAGCACGCGGCGATGCTGCTGGCCTGCCACGTCAACGGCTGGGACATGGCGACCTACCTCGACCCGCAGCATCCGCTTCAGGTCCACACCCGCGAGGTCGTGGAACGGTTGACCGGCACGAAGATCACGGCGACGGCGATCGATGGATGCGGCGCACCGGTGCACGCGATGAGTCTCGCCGCGCTCGCCCGGGCCGTGCACCGCATCGGCGCCTCCTCCGAGCGGTCTCCGTTCGCGCTGCACCGCAGCGCCGGCGCTCTCGTGCGGGCGGTCCGCGAGAACCCGTGGGTGATCCAGGGCCCCGGTCAGCCGGACTCGATCGTGACGGAACGGCTGGGCGTTTTCGCCAAGCACGGCGCAGAAGGCGTCATGTCGATGGTCGCTCCCGACGGGACGACCGTAGTTCTCAAGATGCTCGACGGCAGCAATCGCGCGGGCGTCGTCACGGCGTTGACCCTCCTCGTCCGCGCGGGCGCTCTGCAGGCCGCGGATGTCGCCCGCACGCTCGGCGAGCTCCCGTTGACCGTCGCCGGCGGGGGCCGGGACGTCGGCGTCATCCGTCCCACCGTCTGAGCCGCGCCGGCCCTACTGTCACTCGTCCTCGAGCAGCACACGACGCACCGCGCGCTCGGGAGCGTGCAGCCACGCGCGCCCTGCGCTCGGCAGCACGAACGGCGGCAGATCTCGGGATCCGACGAGGGAGCGGTACTCGTTCGCGCACGCGGCGTCGATGACGAGGTCCGCATCGGCCCGGGCCGACGCGAGCAGACGCCACTGCGCGAGCCACGCATCCGGTGGACCGACCAGCACACCGCCACGCTCGAGGGTCGCGCTCGCATCGACGGGTGTGACGGCGACCCCCAAGCGTTCCCACGCGGCGGTCAGCCGGCGTGACCGCGGACCGGTGGGCAGGATGACGGCAGCCGGACGCCGACCCGGCTGCCACGGTGCCGGCGGCGGCACCTGCGGAACCTCGTCAGCTCCCGCCGCATCGACGACCTGCACGAGGGTGCGCCCGAGACGACCGCGACCGGGAGGGAGATCCGGAAGATAATCCGCTGCCTCCCCGCCCGCTGCGGCATGATCAGCGCGGGACGCGGTCCCCAGGATCAGTCGCCGCGGCACGAGATCGAGCAGGCGCCCGACGCCCGCTCCCACCCGCTGGGTCGTGATCACGATGCGGATGCCGCGTGCACGCGCTCCGCGCAGCCCATGCTCCAGCGCATCGGCCGCCGCCGCCCCGTACTCGCCGGGCAGCCCCGACAGCACCGCATCGAGGTCGTCGACGACCACCGTCGCGCCGCGCGGAGTGCGCTCGAGCGCGACGAGGGCATCCCACGCCCCCTCGGGATCCGGAGGCACCCTCAACACGGCCGTCTGGGCCGCCACTGCCCGCACCACTCCGGTCCGCCCACTGCCGGGACCCCCGATCACCACCAGCGCAGGATCACGCCAGACCACTTCCTGCTGCCGCTGCTGGTCCGGCTCATCCGCCACGGCGAGCAGGACGCCGTCGCGCGCCTGAGATGACTCCAGCGGGATGTGCGCGGGCAGGGCGGGGAGCCACGGCTTTCGGGCACGCGCGCCCCGATGGCGTTCCGCGGACGCCGTGACGATATCGGGCTCGCACAGCGCGACGCGCACCACGTGCGGCGCGGTGTCTCGACTCCGGCGGACGAGAGCCGTGCCGCGCGACTCGGGACGGCCGGACAGCCGACACGCGTCGTCGACGCCGAGCACGGCGCGGGAGTCCGCACCGTCCGCGACGCGAAGCGCGATCCGCAGGGGGGCGTTGGCGAGGACAGCGTCGCGGAACACGCCGTTCGCACGCTGCGCCGCCAAGATCAAGTGGATGCCGAGGGCGCGTCCCCGGGCCGCGAGATCGCCGAACACGTCGTGCAGGACCGGGTGTGCGGCGACGAGCGCGGCGTACTCGTCGACGACGATCACGAGGCGCCCGAGGACCTCGCCCGCCTCGTCGACATCACGTGCGCCGACGGTGGCGAGAGTCCGCTCGCGGTACCGCACTTCGGCGCGAAGACTCTCGATCGCTCGCAGCGTCGTCGGCTCGTCGAGGTCGGTCAGCACCCCGGTGACATGCGGCAACGGCGCGAGGTGGTCGAACGTCCGACCTCCCTTGAAATCGACGAGGAGGAACCCGAGCTGGGCGGGCGTGTGGGCGGCGCACAGCGCCACGACCCAGGACGTGAGCAGTTCGCTCTTTCCCGCCCCCGTCATCCCGATCACGACGGCATGCGGCCCGTCGGCGACGAGATCGATGGGGAAGGCGACCCCGCCCGCGCCGGCGAACGCCGCGGGGAGCGTCCCCGCTCGGGCGATCGGCGCCGCCTGCAGTGCGTCGCGGAGCGTGAGCGCGTCATCGGCCGTGTGTCCGAGTGCACGGGCCGCACGATCGGCGAGGAGCTGTGCCACACGGGCAGCCTGTGTAGCGCCGACGAGGCCGACGGTCACCTCGCGGGTGCGCCCCTCGAGGTCGAGGCGCGCCGTCGTCGGGCTCGTCATCCGGAGCACGGCGCCGCACCGAGGCGGGGGCGGGGCGCCCTCGGGGACGACGACGAGCGGGATGTCGACATCGCCGCCCACGACACCTCCCGCCTCGAGGATCTGCAACAGGGGGCCGATCGCAGCGGAGCGGTGGGGCGCGGCATCCGTCCATGCGGGTCCGTCGTCGCCCAGGCGCACGCGGCCCGGCGCCAGACACAGCAGAACGTTCAGCGCGAGCGCGCGGACGACCGAGGCGGCGAGGACGGGTGGGCCGATCACAGCCACGCCCGTGTCGATGGAGACGAGGACCGGGACGTCCTCGACGACGCCGGCGCTGCGTCGGAGCGCAGTGGCGTCGTCGTCGCCGTCACCACCCGAGACGCGGATCGTGCTGGTGTCCTCCCCGGAGCCGACGACGAGCATGTGTTCGCGCTCGGGGACAGCGCGCCAGATCGACTCGGGCCGCGCGAGGAATCGTGAGACGTCGGGATGCGTCGCCCACCGCTGCTCGCGCTCCTCGTCATGGCGTCTCGCCACCTCAGCCTCGGCCGCCGCCAGTTCGCGCGACACCGCCACCGCGTCCTTCCGCGCCGTGCGGCGGGACGTCCGCGCCGCGTCCGCGACGGACGCGATCGCGATGAGTGGCCCGAGCGCGGCGAACAGGAGCGCGTAGGCGGAGCCGGTCACCGCCCAGAGGACGACGGCCCCGATGACGGGGACGACCGCCGTCATCACCGGGAGCGGCGGTCGGGGTGTCGGGGCAGCACGACGTGGCAGGGTCAGCGGGTCATCGCGAGTGAGGGTGGACACCCGTCCACGATGCGCGGAGTACCGAGGGGGCCGCTGCGCGAGGCCACGACCTGTGGACGGATCCGGTCAGGTGCCGGCCGGGGAGGAGATCTCGGCCGTGGCGGTGTCGTCGTCTGCCGACAGCACGCGCGCGCTCACGACGATGATCGTGACGTTGTCGCGGCCGCCGTTCTCCAGCGCCGCCTCGAGCATCGCATCGACCGCTGCGGCCGGGTCGTCGTTCTGCAGCAGGAAGTGGAGGATGCCATAGTCGGTCAGCTCCTTCGTGAGCCCGTCGCTGCAGACGACGAAGCGGTCGCCGTCGACGACTTCGAGCCGGACGTAGTCGGGGACCACTCCGTCGCTCGGACCCACGGCACGGGTGATGACGTTGCCGTACGGATGGTTCTCGGCCTCTTCGGGGCTGAGGCGACCCGCCGCGATGAGTTCTTGGACCACGGAGTGATCGGTCGTCACCTGTGCGAGCGCACCGTCACGCATCAGATATACGCGTGAATCGCCGATGTTGAGCGTGACCCACGTCGGTTCGTCGCCGGTGAGGTCGAGATAGACGCCGGTGACCGTCGTCCCGGTACCGTCGTCGGTCGTCTCGGCATGCGAGGCGA
The DNA here is from genome assembly GCF_030818715.1 of Microbacterium sp. SORGH_AS_0505. Taxonomy (NCBI): domain Bacteria; kingdom Bacillati; phylum Actinomycetota; class Actinomycetes; order Micrococcales; family Microbacteriaceae; genus Microbacterium; species Microbacterium sp. SORGH_AS_0505. The sequence goes on from NZ_JAUTAT010000001.1 coordinate 152,702, forward strand.
TGTCGTCGACCGCGCGCTCGAGCGCGTCCTCGATCACGTCGGGCGACACAGTGCCCCGCTCGACCGCCGCGGACAGGCGCTCGACCGTCCGCGAGCTCGCGATCTCGCCGCCGATGTGACCGCCCATGCCGTCGGCGACGACGAACAGCGGGAACGCCGACAGCACGGCATCCTGATTGTTCTCGCGACGACGCCCCTGATGGGTGACCTCGGCCCAGCGCACCTCGATGGAACCCGCGCCCGTACGGACGACGCGGGATGAGGTGACGGCTTCGGGCACGCTCCCACCCTTCTTCCTGATCGGCGCAGCGTCCTCACACTCTAGTCGACGGCGCCCCCGTCATCATGCGGCACAACCCGTTGCCATCGACTCGATACGCCCAGTACGGTTTCGCTGAGCCAGCGCGAACGCGCTGAACGTCGCCGCAGCGGCGTCGCCGAAAGAAGGGCACATCGATGTCAGACCCGAACACGCCGCCGAGTGACGGCCCCGCGTCTCCCCCTCCGGCAGGCGCCCCGACGCCCCCGACGGGCCAGAGCCCCGGTGGATACTCCGCCCCGCCTCCTCCGCAGCAGCCGTACGGGCAGCAGCCTCCCCCGCAGCAGCCGTATGGCCAGCAGCCGCAGCAGCCGTATGGCCAGCAGCCCCAGCAGCCCTACGGCCAGCAGCCGTACGCACAGGCACCCGCCGGCGCGCCGTTGCCTCCCGACCAGGACAAGCAGTGGGCATCCTTCGCCCACTTCGGCGGCATCATCGGGTTCCTGCCGGCACTGATCATCTGGCTGGTCTTCAAGGACCGGGGGGCCGCGCACCAACACCGAGGGGAAGGAAGCCCTCAACTGGCAGATCACGTTCACCATCGCGATCATCGTCGCCAACATCGCCGCGCTGGTGCTGGGCTGGATCCCGGTCATCGGATGGATCATCGGGCTCCTCCCCCTCGCCATCTGGGTCGTCAACATCGTGTTCTCGATCCTGGGAGGAGTGCGCGTGAACGCCGGCGGGAGCTATCGCTACCCGGTGACGCTCCGCCTCATCTCGTAATCGACGGCACGACGAGTTCCAGCTCGCCGACCGCCGATGGGCGCAGGACGATCTCTTCGTCCTGCGCCCATCGCATGAGCGCGGCGGTGTCCGTCACGACCGGCCGGGTGAGAGCCAGCCGGCGCACCAGCTCCCCCTTCGCGTGTTTGTTGAAGTGGTTGAGCGCACGGACCGCACCGTCAGGACCCTCCGAGACCACGCGGACATACGCGTGCGGGATGCCGGTCGGTACCGGACCCAAGGCCGCATACGCCTCGGAACGCAGATCGAGCACGAACGAGGGGGATGCCGCGGCGATCGCGGCACCCACGGCATCCGCCCACACCGATCGCATCGAGGGCAAGCCGGGAACACGGATGCCCGCGCCCAGACGGTAGGCGGGCAGCGGGTCGAGCGCCCCGACGATGCCGAACGGCGCGGAGTGGATGGCGACGTGGGATGCGAGCCACTGCCGTGCGGACGCGTCGAGCGACGGTGCGTCGAGGGCGTCGAACAGGACCCCGGTGTAGCGGTCGGCCGCGGGAAGGGTCGGTGAGCTGCGCAGCGCGGCGTTGACAGTGATCTCGGACCGCTGTCGCTCGGAGAGTTTCAGCACGCGGGCCGCGGTGTGCTCTTCTGCACTCAGCGCGACGAGGGCGTCGATCACTCGCTCGCGCTCTGCGCTGAGGCCACCGAAGCGCACGGACTCAGCCCGCCACGGCGGCCCGTCGCCACCCGGGCGCTTCGTCTCGGACGGCGGAAGCAGGATCAGCACGGTGCGACCTCCAGGGAAAAGCGCAGCGCCGCCCGGCGAACCGGGCGGCGCTGCGTGAAAGGGTGTCAGGACTGCAGGGCTGCGTTCCCGGCCACGATGGTGAGCTCGTCGTTCTCCATCGAGAGGAAGCCGTCCTCCGCGGTCGCGACGATCTTCTCGCCGTTGGACTGCGTGATGCGGACCTGTCCCTCGGCGAGGATGGCGAGCACGGGCTCGTGACCGGCCATGAAGCCGATCTCGCCCTCGACCGTCTTAGCGACGACGAGGCTCGCCTCGCCGTGCCAGACCTCCGCCTCAGCGGAGACGAGGGTGACGGTCAGCGCCATGTCAGCCGTTCTCCTTCTGGATCTGCGCCCACTTCTCTTCGACGTCGGAGATGCCACCGACGTTGAAGAAGGCCTGCTCGGCGACGTGGTCGAAGTCACCCTTGACGATCGCGTCGAACGACTCGATGGTCTCCTTGATCGGGACCGTGGAGCCCTCGACACCGGTGAACTTCTTGGCCATGTAGGTGTTCTGCGAGAGGAACTGCTGGATGCGACGCGCGCGCGACACGACGATCTTGTCCTCTTCAGAGAGCTCGTCGACACCGAGGATCGCGATGATCTCCTGCAGCTCCTTGTTCTTCTGCAGGATCTGCTTCACCGAGGTGGCCACGCGGTAGTGGTCCTCACCGATGTAGCGCGGGTCGAGGATGCGGCTCGTCGAAGTCAGCGGGTCGATCGCGGGGTACAGACCCTTCGATGCGATCTCACGCGAGAGCTCGGTGGTCGCGTCGAGGTGGGCGAACGTGGTTGCCGGGGCCGGGTCGGTGTAGTCGTCGGCGGGGACGTAGATCGCCTGCAGCGAGGTGATCGAGTGACCGCGGGTCGACGTGATGCGCTCCTGGAGCACACCCATCTCGTCGGCGAGGTTCGGCTGGTAACCGACGGCGGAGGGCATGCGGCCCAGCAGCGTCGAGACCTCGGAACCGGCCTGTGTGAAGCGGAAGATGTTGTCGATGAACAGGAGGACGTCCTGCTTCTGGACGTCGCGGAAGTACTCCGCCATCGTCAGCGCCGACAGGGCGACGCGCAGACGCGTCCCCGGCGGCTCGTCCATCTGGCCGAACACGAGGGCCGTCTTGTCGAAGACACCCGCCTCTTCCATCTCGCCGATGAGGTCATTGCCCTCACGGGTGCGCTCACCGACACCGGCGAACACCGACACACCACCGTGATCCTGCGCGACGCGCTGGATCATCTCCTGGATGAGGACGGTCTTGCCGACGCCGGCACCACCGAAGAGGCCGATCTTTCCACCCTGCACGTACGGGGTGAGCAGGTCGATGCTCTTGATGCCGGTCTCGAACATCTCGGTCTTGGACTCGAGCTGGTCGAAGTTCGGCGCCTGGCGGTGGATGCCCCAGCGCTCGGTGACCTCGATGGTCTCGCCCGGGGCGGCGTTCAGGACGTCACCCGTGACGTTGAAGACCTTGCCCTTGGTGACGTCGCCGACGGGGACCGTGATGGGGCCGCCGGTGTCGCGCACCTCCTGGCCGCGGACCATGCCGTCGGTGGGCTTCAGCGAGATGGCGCGGACGAGGTCGTCGCCGAGGTGCTGCGCGACCTCGAGCGTGATCTCGGTCGACTCGCCGTCGATCGTGATGGTGGTCTTCAGGGCGTTGTAGATCTCGGGGATCGAGTCGTGCGGGAACTCGATGTCGACGACCGGGCCGGTGACGCGCGCGACGCGACCGACGACGGAGGTCTCCGTCTTCTCAGCGGTGAGGCTCATGGCTTCTCTTCTTTCGTGTGGTCTATTTGCCCGACGCCAGCGCGTCGGCGCCGCCGACGATCTCGGCGATCTGCTGCGTGATCTCCGCCTGACGCGCGTTGTTGCGCAGGCGGGTGTAGTCGGTGATGAGCTTGTCGGCGTTGTCGCTGGCGGACTTCATCGCCTTCTGCGTGGCGGCCTGCTTCGCGGCGGACGACTGCAGCAGAGCGTTAAAGACGCGGCTCTGCACGTACACCGGGAGAAGCGCATCGAGCACCGTCTCGGCATCCGGTTCGAACTCGTAGAGCGGGTAGACCTGGCTGGATGCCGTGTCCTCCGCCTCGACGACCTCGAGCGGCAGGAGACGAGTCGTCTCGGGCGTCTGCGTCATCATGCTGACGAAGCGGTTGTAGACGAGGTTGATCTCGTCGACGCCGCCCTCACCGCCGCCGAGCTCGTACGCGGCGATCAGCGCCGCCGCGATCTCCTCGGCCGTCGAGAACGCGGGGGTGTCGGTGTCGCCGATCCACTCCCCCGCCGACGCGATACGACGGAACTGGAAGAAGCCGACGGGCTTCCGACCCACGAGGTAGTAGACGGGTTCGACGCCCTGGCTGCGTAGCAGCTCGCCGAGCTGCATCGCTTCGCGGATGACCTGCGAGTTGAACGCGCCCGCCAGGCCCCGGTCCGAGCCGAAGACGACGACGGCGGACCGTCGGATCTGCTCCCGCTCGGTGGTCAGCGGGTGCTGCACGTTCGAGTGCGTCGACACGGCGGAGACGGCACGCGTCACGGCACGCGCGAAGGGGTTGGACGCGCGGACGCGTGCCATCGCCTTCTGGATGCGCGAAGCCGCGATGAGTTCCATCGCCTTCGTGATCTTCTTGGTCGTCTGAGCAGAAGAGATCTTCTGCTTGTAGACCCTGAGTTGTGCGCCCATTGGTTATGAGTCTCCCGTCGGCGTCAGCCGCGGCGGCCCTTGACGATCTTCTCCTGGTTCACGTCGTCGACGTCCGCAGCAGCGACCTCTTCGTGACCCGGCGTACCGAGTGCCTGACCCTTGCCGCCCTGGAACTCGAGGACGAAGGCGTCGACCGCCTTGTCGAGCTCGCCGACGGTGTTGTCGTCGAGGACGTTCGACTCGCGCAGGGTGTCGAGGATCGACGTGTTGCGCTTCAGGTGGTCGAGCAGCTCGCGCTCGAAGCGGAGGACGTCCTCCACCTCGATCGTGTCGAGCTTGCCGTTGGTGCCCGCCCAGATCGAGACGACCTGCTCCTCGACGGGGTACGGCGAGTACTGCGGCTGCTTCAGAAGCTCCGTCAGACGTGCACCACGGGCGAGCTGACGGCGCGACGCGGCGTCGAGGTCGGACGCGAACATCGCGAAGGCCTCGAGCGAGCGGTACTGGGCGAGCTCGAGCTTGAGCGTTCCCGAGACCTTCTTGATCGACTTGACCTGCGCGTCGCCACCGACACGGGAGACCGAGATACCCACGTCGACCGCGGGACGCTGGTTGGCGTTGAAGAGGTCGGACTGCAGGAAGATCTGGCCGTCGGTGATCGAGATGACGTTGGTCGGGATGTACGCCGAGACGTCGTTGGCCTTGGTCTCGATGATGGGCAGACCCGTCATCGAACCGGCGCCGAGCTCGTCGGACAGCTTCGCGCAACGCTCGAGCAGACGCGAGTGCAGGTAGAAGACGTCACCGGGGTACGCCTCGCGGCCCGGCGGGCGGCGGAGGAGCAGCGACACGGCACGGTAGGCCTCGGCCTGCTTCGACAGGTCGTCGAAGATGATCAGGACGTGCTTGCCCTCGTACATCCAGTGCTGGCCGATGGCCGAGCCGGTGTAGGGAGCGAGGTACTTGAAGCCGGCGGGGTCGGATGCCGGGGCTGCGACGATCGTCGTGTACTCCATGGCACCGGCGTCCTCGAGCGCGCCCTTCACCGAAGCGATGGTCGAGCCCTTCTGGCCGATCGCGACGTAGATGCAGCGGACCTGCTTCGTGACGTCGCCAGACTCCCAGTTGGCCTTCTGGTTGATGATCGTGTCGATCGCGATGGCCGTCTTGCCGGTCTGGCGGTCGCCGATGATCAGCTGACGCTGGCCGCGGCCGACGGGGATCATCGCGTCGATGGCCTTGATGCCGGTCTGCATCGGCTCGTGGACCGACTTGCGCTGCATGACGCCGGGCGCTTGGAGCTCGAGGGCACGGCGGCCGGTCGTGGCGATCTCGCCGAGACCGTCGATCGGGTTGCCGAGCGGGTCGACGACGCGGCCGAGGTAGCCCTCGCCGACACCGACCGAGAGGACCTCGCCGGAGCGGGTGACCTTCTGGCCGGCTTCGATGCCGGCGAAGTCGCCGAGGACGACGACGCCGATCTCGTGCTCGTCGAGGTTCTGCGCGAGGCCCTCGACGCCGTTATCGAAGCGCACGAGCTCGTTCGCCATGACGCCGGGCAGGCCCTCGACGTGGGCGATGCCGTCCGCGGCGTCGACGACGGTGCCGACCTCGGTCGCCGCTGCCCCGGTGGGCTCGTAGGCGGCGACGAAGTCTTTCAGCGCGTCACGGATGACGTCGGGGCTGATGGACAGTTCTGCCATGGTCTTCCTTCTTGGTGAGGTCTTGTGGCGGGCACCTGGCCTGCCGGGTCCGCTCCTCGGTGGAGCGGGAAGAATCAGCCCGCCAGGCGCTGGCGGAGATCGCCCAGTCGGGACGAGACGGTGGCGTCGATCACGTCGTCGCCGATCTCGATGCGGACACCGCCGACGACCGCGGGGTCGACGACGACGTTCAGCGAGACCTCGGTGCCGTACCGGGCTGCGAGTGTGCTCTGCAGACGCGACGACTGCTCGTCCGTCAGCGCGGCTGCCGCGAAAACGGTGGCCACGGCCCGACCGCGCTGATCCGCGACGACGCGCAGCGCACGGCTGAGCATCGAGCGGACGCGACGTTCCCGCGGGACCTGAACGAGCGAGGACACGACGATCGTCGTGGCTTCGGCGGCGCGGCCGTTCAGCAGGTTCTCGATGAGCGCACCCTTGGCGGCGGCGTCGCCCAGCCTGCTGCCCAGCGCGAGCTCGAGCTCGGAGTTCGCGGCGATTGTGCGGGCCACGGAGAACAGCTCGCCCTCGAGGTCGACCTGCGGCTCGGCGATGGCGGCGGCGCGGACGCCGGCCTCCTCGATGCCCGAGATCAGGTCGTCCCCGGAGGACCAGCGCTCGGCGACGGCCGCGTCGAGGACCGACAGCGTCGCAGCCGAGTACCCGCCGAAGACGCGCGAGACGAGCGCGCGTCGAGCCTCGGCGGGCACCGACGCATCGGAGAGCGCGCCGCTCAGCTGCGACGAGTCGGCCAGGGTGCGCACCGCGGCGAAGAGCTCGCGGGCGACACCGAGGTCGACGCCCGGCGCGGCCGTGAGGGCCGACGTCGTCGCCCCGAGGGCCTGAGTGGTCGCGCTACCCATTACTTCGCCGCCTTCTCGGAGGACTCGAGGTCGGCAAGGAAACGGTCGACCACGGCCTTGGCCTTGGCGTCGTCGGAGAGCGTCTCGCCGATGACACCACCGGCGAGGTCGAGGGCGAGCGTGCCCACTTCGCTCCGCAGCGAGACGAGCGCCGTCTGGCGTTCGGCCTCGATCTGGTTGTGCGCGGCAGAGGTCAGACGCGCGGCCTCGGCCGATGCGTTGTCCTTGGCTTCGGCGACGATCTTCTTGCCGTCCTCGCGGGCAGTCTCGCGGATCTCGCCGGCCTCCTTGCGAGCCTCGGCCAGCTGGGCCGTGTACTCCTCGAGAGCGGCTTCCGCCTTGCGCTGAGCCTCGTCGGCCTTCGCGATGTTGCCCTCGATGGCAGCAGCGCGCTGGTCGAGCAGGACCTGCATCTTCGGGAGGGCGACCCGCCAGAAGATGAACAGGATCACGACGAAGCAGACCCCGGACCAGATGATGTCGTACCAAGCCGGGATCAGCGGGTTGTGGGACCCGCCCTCTTCGGCTGCGTACGCGACAAGAGCGTTCAGCATCCTGTCTCCTTTAGTGATCTGAGTCGCGGTTTACTGGAAGATGAAGTAGGTCGCGATGCCGATGAAGGCGAGCGCCTCGGTGAAGGCGATACCGATGAACATCAGGACCTGCAGGCGACCGGCCAGCTCAGGCTGACGGGCCACGCCCTCGATCGTCTTGCCCACGACGATGCCCACACCGATGGCGGGGCCGATGGCGGCGAGGCCGTAACCCATCGTCGCGACGTTGCCCTCGAGGGCGGCGAGAACCGTAGTTGCGTCCACGGAGGTGTTTCCTTTCGGTTGGATGGCTCGGCGTGCGCCGGACCGCTTAGTGCTCTTCTGCCACCGCGAGCTGGATGTAGACCGCGGTGAGGATGGCGAAGACGTATGCCTGGAGGAAGGCGACGAAGATCTCGAACAGCGTGAACGCGAACCCGAAGGCGAGCGTTCCGGCCGCGAGCGCCGAGAACCAGCCGCCCAGGGTGATGAGGAAGAACTGCGTCGCTGCGAAGAACAGCACGAGCATGAGGTGCCCGACGATCATGTTCATCAGCAGTCGCAGCGTCAGTGTGACGGGGCGGATGATGAACGTCGAGAGGAACTCGAGCGGGATGATCAGGATGTAGAGGAACCAGGGCAGCCCGGGAGGCATCAGCGAGTTGCGGAAGAAGTTCCCGGGGCTCGCCTTGATACCGGCATAGATGAAGGTCACGTACGCGACGAGCGCGAGGAGCAGAGGCACCGCGACGATCGACGAGCCTGCGATGTTCAGGAACGGGATGACACCCGTGATGTTCATGAACAGCACCATGAAGAAGATCGTGGTGAGGATCGGCAGGAACCGGCGTCCATCCTTCTTGCCGAGCAGGTCTTCGGCGATGTTGACCCGGACGAAGTCCAGCCCCATCTCGACGACGCTCTGGAAACGACCGGGGACGACCGTCATGCGTCGGGTGCCGAGCCAGAAGATCAGGACGATGGCGATCGTCGCGAGGATCTGGATCAGGTGGATCCGGTTGACGACGAGGGGGCCGATCGTGAAGACCGCCTCGGGGAAGAACTCCGAGATCGACGGTCCATGGAACTCGTCAGGGGATTCTTCGGCGGCAGTAGCGATCAGGGTCGCAGCTTGAGTAAACAGCGCTGGCTCCAGCTTCGGGGCGTCGATCTAAAGATCGGGCGACGATGGTCGGTGAGCTGACTCCGCAGACGTTCCCGTCGGGGTTCAGGCGGGCTCAGGAAACAGCCTATCAGCCCTCAGGCGTGATCGAGTCCCCAGGGCGGCGCTCGCCCGCTTCGATGTCGGCCGCGGTGGGCAGCGTCGTGTCGCTGACGGTCGGCATCCGCATGCGCATCATGACGACCACGTCGACCACGAGCGACGCCACGATGCTCGCGACAAGCGCGACGAAGAAGACCACGGGAGTCAGCCACGGCTGGTCGCGGAGGACGAACAGGACGATCAGGAAGACGACGAACTTCAGGATCCACCCGCCCATGACCGTTCCGAAGAAGATGGGGACGAACAGGGGGTCGCCGTAGAAGCGGTTGGCGATGAGGATCGAGACGATGGTGAAGGCGAGGAACACCGCTCCCATGAGAACGGCCACCAGGGCGCTCCAGAGCCCGGAGGTCCCCGCGACGAGCAGGCCGACCACTCCCCCAGCGACGGCGAGGATGAGGGCGACGATGCCGGACCACACCAGAGCGGTGCGCAGAAGTCGGGTGGAGGACAGGGCGCTCATGAGAGGGCCTTTCGCTCGGGCGCGACGGCACGGGCGCGTCGGGCAGGGGGGAGGGTGACGATGACACAGGCGATGCACCCGATGACGAGGAAGGCGACCCCGGGCCAGTACCGGCCGGGCCACCCCTTGGTCGTGCCGATGTACATGAGAAGCACCGACAGGGACACGACGGCCGTCCAGGCGTAGAACACGAAGACGGCGTTCCGGTCGGTGTGTCCCATGTCGAGCATGCGGTGGTGGAGGTGCTTGCGGTCCGGCGAGAAGGGCGACTTGCCCTGCGCCATGCGCCGGACGACAGCGAGTCCGAAGTCGAGGAGCGGGAGGAGGACGATCACGACCGGCAGGATCACCGGGATGAACGCTCCGAGGAGCTGGGAGCGACCGAAGAGGTCGTTGTCGCTCAGGAGATTGGGCGGCAGGTTGCCCGTGACGACGATCGCAGAGGACGCCATCATCAGTCCGAGCAGGAGCGCACCGGCATCCCCCATGAACATCCGCGCGGGGTTCCAGTTGAACGGCAAGAAGCCCGCGCACATGCCGAGGAGCACGATCGCGATGAAGACTCCGGTGTTGCTCTGCTCGCTGTTGTCGAAGTCGCGCACGAGCATCGCCGAATACGCGAAGAAGACCGCGTTGGCGATGAGGCAGACGCCGGCGACGAGACCGTCGAGGCCGTCGATGAAGTTGACGGCGTTCATGACGATGACGATCACAAGAATCGACAGACCGATGCTGACCCAGCTGGAGACGACGACCTGCTGTCCGAAGGGCAGATAGAAGATCTGGATGCCGCCGAGGAAGACGACGATCCACGCGGCGACGAACTGCGCGCCGAGCTTGATCATCCAGTCGAGGTCCCAGAGGTCGTCGGCGACCCCCACTACCACCATGAGCGCGGCGGCGCCGAGGAGGGACCACACCATCGACGGTTCCTGCCAGACGATCGCGAACGCCGGCAGCTGAGAGGAGAGGACGAAGAAGCCCAGCATCCCGATGAACATCGCGACGCCGCCGAGGCGCGGAGTGGGGTTCTTGTGGACGTCCCGTTCGCGGATCGCCGGGTGGAGCCCGAACTTCATCGCCACGCGCCAGACGACCCACGAGAAGACGAAGGTGAGGCCGCCGGTGATGACGAACGCGAACAGGTAATCCCTCACGCGGCGTCGGATTCGTCGGGGTCGATCGGGTCGGGTTCGAGCAGGTCGCCCAGCACGTCGCGCAGGTCGGCGCGTGAAACGGCCCCCTCGCGCAGAACGGCGACCGGGCGCTGGTCGCGACCGACGAGTCCGGTCGCATCGATGATCGTCGAGGCGACGCCGGTCGGGACGAGGCCGCCGTCGAGGTAGACCGACACGCTGTCCCGGAGCATCGAGATCGCACCCTCGATCTCGATCGCCGCGGGCTTGCCCGTCAGGTTGGCGCTCGAGACGGCCAGCGGGCCGGTCTCCTCGAGGAGTTCGAGGGCGAACCTGTCGTCCGGCATGCGCACCGCGACAGTCCCCCGCGTCTCGCCGAGGTCCCAGCGCAGCGACGGCTGAGCGGGCAGCACGATGGTCAGCCCGCCGGGCCAGAAGCGCTCGACGAGACGCTCGACGGCCTCGGGCACCTCGGCGACGAGCGCGCGCATCGTGTCGGGGCCGGAGACGAGGACGGGCGGGGGCGACTGGCGTCCGCGCCCCTTCGCCGCGAGGAGACGTGCGACCGCGGAGGCGTTGAAGGCGTCGGCGGCGATGCCGTACACGGTGTCGGTCGGCATCACGATGAGTTCGCCGCGGCCGATGGCCTGGCGCGCCTGACGGAGAGCAGGCAGTAACTGGTCGGCGTCACGACAGTCGAGGACGGGAGACATATCCGCAGCATTCTACGAGGAGAGGGCCTCGCCGCGCCTGCGAAAGGGCGGGACGGACCGTCGGACGGGTTACGGGCGAAGGGCGGTCGTCGCGCGATCGCGCCGGGTGAGGTCGGGGTGCGTGGCGGCGCCGCGCCAGCCGTCCGCGGTGAGGAGCTGGCGGATGCCGGCGCCCTGCCACTCGCCGTGCTCGATGACGAGCGTCCCCCCGGGGTGGAGCAGGCGCAGGGCGACGCCTGAGAGGACACGGACGACGTCGAGGCCGTCGGGCCCGCCGTACAGCGCGGCGGGCGGATCCCAATGGCGCACCTCGGGGTCGCGCGGGATGGCGTCATCGGGAACATAGGGCGGGTTGGAGACGACGACCGAGACCGTGCCGTCGAGTTCGGGAAACGCGTCGGCGAGGTCGATGAAGGCGAGACGCGCGTGCGGGGCGTGCTCGGCGAAGTTCTCCTTGGCCCAGATGAACGCGTCGACCGAGTTCTCCGCCGCATGCACCCGCGCATGCGGCACCTCCGTCGCGAGGGCGAGAGCCAGGGCGCCGCTCCCCGTCCCGAGGTCGACGGCGACGGGGTCGGGACCCGGGGCCTCGCGAAGAGCGTCGATGGCGAGCTGCGCGACCATCTCGGTCTCCGGCCGCGGGACGAACACTCCGGGACCCACGCGGAGTTCGAGGTGCCGGAACGGCGCGCGGCCCGTCAGGTGCTGGAGAGGCTCGCGGGCGGCTCGGCGCGCGACGAGCTCGGCGAACCGTGTCGCCTCGGGCTCCGGCATCCGATCCCCCCGCAGCATCGCGGCGGCGAGCTCACCGCGGCCGACCCCCAGGACATGGGCGGCGAGGAGTTCGGCGTCGACGTCGGCCGAGGGGACGCCGGCGTCGGCGAGCCGCTGACCGGCTGCCCGGACGAGGGGCGCGAGGTCGCTGCCCGCGGGCGCGGCGGAAGTCCGTGAGATCGTCATGGGAACGTCCAGGATACCGCGCCCGGCATCGTCACACAGGGCCGCAGCCGGCGGCGGGACCGTAGGCTGAAACCGCATCGCGGGCACCTGAGCCGCGACCTACGTATTCCATCCGCACGGAAGGCATCCCATGACCGGCATCCACTCCGACATCACCAGCGCATTCGGCAACACTCCCCTGGTCCGACTGAACCGCGTATCGGAGGGCCTGCCCGGGACGATCCTCGCCAAGCTCGAGTTCTACAACCCGGCATCCTCGGTCAAGGACCGCCTCGGCATCGCCATCGTCGACGCCGCCGAAGCCTCGGGCGAGCTGAAGCCCGGCGGGACGATCGTCGAGGGCACGAGCGGCAACACGGGCATCGCACTCGCGATGGTGGGGGCCGCGCGGGGCTACAAGGTCATCCTGACGATGCCGTCGTCGATGTCCACCGAGCGCCGCATGCTGCTGCGCGCCTACGGCGCCGAGCTCGTCCTGACCGACCCCTCGCTCGGCATGAAGGGCGCCGTCGGCGAGGCGGAGCGCATCGCCGCGGAGACGCCCGGCGCCGTGCTCGCGAAGCAGTTCGCCAACCAGGCCAACGTCGAGATCCACCGGAAGACCACCGCCGAGGAGATCCTGCGCGACACCGACGGCGCCGTCGACTACTTCGTCGCGGGCATCGGCACCGGCGGCACCATCACGGGTGTGGGCCAGGTCCTCAAGGAGCGCGTGCCGTCCGCGAAGGTCGTCGCCGTCGAGCCCAAGGACTCGCCGCTGCTGACCGAGGGCAAGCCGGGACCCCACAAGATCCAGGGCATCGGCCCGAACTTCATCCCCCCGATCCTCGACCAGGGCGTCATCGACGAGGTCCAGGACGTGACCTTCGACGACGCCATCGAGACCGCCAAGAAGGTCGCGACCAGCGAAGGCATCCTCGTCGGCATCTCGTCCGGTGCGGCCGTCTGGGCGGCGCTGCAGGTCGCCGCGCGCCCCGAAGCCGAAGGCAAGAACATCGTGGTCATCATCCCCTCGTTCGGCGAGCGGTACCTGTCGACGGCGCTGTTCGAGGAATTCCGCGACTGACCCGCACGCCGACACCCGAAAGGTCCGCCGTGCCCGGCATCGCCTCCTCCCTCGTCCGCGGCCTCGCCGCCGCCGCACGGTCGATCCGTGAGGACGTCGCTGCCGCGAAGCTGCGCGATCCCGCGGCGCGCGGCGGCGTCGAGATCGCTCTGCTGTACCCGGGGCTCCACGCGGTGTGGAGCCACCGGGTGGCGCACGCGCTGTGGCGCCGCGGCAGAAGGTTCCCCGCGCGGGCGATCTCTCAGGTGACCCGTTGGCTGACCGGCATCGAGATCCACCCGGGGGCGCGCATCGGGCGCCGGTTCTTCATCGATCACGGCATGGGCGTCGTCATCGGCGAGACCGCCGAGGTCGGCGACGACGTCATGCTGTACCACGGGGTGACGCTGGGCGGCCGGACCCGGGACGGGGGCAAGCGGCATCCCACCCTCGAGGACGGCGTGGCCGTCGGCGCGGGTGCGAAGATCCTCGGCCCCGTCGTGATCGGGGCGCACTCCGTGATCGGAGCGAACGCCGTCGTGACGAAGGATGCCCCCGCAGACTCCGTCCTGGTGGGCGTCCCGGCTCGCGCGCGTCGGCGCACGGCGAGCGAGGACACCCGGGCGATCCTCATGGCGCCCGAATACCACATCTGACCCGGCTCAGGCCTCCGAGCCGACCGCGGCCAGCTGCGCCTCTTCGTCCGCGGCGATCGCGGACTCGATGAGGGGACCGAGCGCACCGTCCATCACCTGGTCGAGGTTGTAGGCCTTGTACCCGGTCCGGTGATCCGCGATGCGGTTCTCGGGGAAGTTGTAGGTGCGGATCCGTTCGGAGCGGTCCATGCCGCGGATCTGCGACTTGCGCGCGTCGGAGGCCGCGGCATCCCGCTCCTCCTGCTGCTTGGCGAGCAGGCGCGCGCGGAGGACCCGCATGCCGGCCTCGCGGTTCTGCAGCTGGCTCTTCTCGTTCTGCATCGAGACGACGATGCCGGTCGGCACGTGCGTGATGCGAACGGCGGAGTCCGTCGTGTTGACGGACTGACCGCCCGGCCCGGACGAGCGGAAGACGTCGATCTTGAGGTCGTTCGGATCGATCTGCACTTCTTCGGGCTCGTCGACCTCGGGGAACACGAGAACGCCGGTCGTCGAGGTGTGGATGCGCCCCTGCGACTCGGTCGCGGGCACGCGCTGCACGCGGTGCACACCGCCCTCGTACTTCAGGTGAGCCCAGACGCCCTGCGCCGGGTCGCTCGAGGCGCCCTTGATCGCGATCTGGACGTCTTTGTACCCGCCGAGGTCTGATTCGTTGCGCTCGAGGAGCTCGGTCTTCCAGCCGCGGGATGCCGCGTACTGCAGGTACATGCGCAGCAGGTCCGCCGCGAACAGCGCGGACTCGGCTCCGCCCTCCCCCGCCTTGATCTCGAGGATCACGTCGCGCGCGTCATCGGGGTCGCGCGGGATCAGCAGGCGTCGGAGCTTCTCCTGCGCGTCGGCCAGACGCTGCTCGAGCGCCGGGACCTCCTCGGCGAAGGCGTCGTCCTCCTTCGCGAGCTCCCGCGCCGCAGCGAGGTCCTCCTCCGCACCGCGCCACGCGTCATACGCGGCGACGATGCGCGAGAGCTCGGCGTACCGCCGGTTGACGCGCTTGGCGCGCGACGCGTCGGCGTGCACCGCGGGGTCGGAGAGTTCCTCCTGGACCGCGCGGTGCTCGTCGATCAGCGTCTGGACGGATTCGAACACGGCTCGAGGCTCAGCGGATGCTGTTCTCGTGCGCGTGGCCGCCGGCGGCGGGGGCGGGCATCGACTTCTGCATCTGCACGAGGAACTCGACGTTGGACGTCGTCTCCTTCAGCTTGCCGAGGACGACCTCGAGCGCCTGCTGCTGGTCGAGCCCGGCGAGGGCGCGGCGCAGCTTCCACGTGATCTTGACCTCGTCGGCCGAGAGGAGCATCTCCTCGCGACGGGTGCTCGACGCGTTGACGTCGACGGCGGGGAAGATCCGCTTGTCGGCGAGCTGACGCGACAGGCGCAGCTCGCTGTTGCCGGTGCCCTTGAACTCCTCGAAGATGACGTCGTCCATCTTGGAGCCGGTCTCGACGAGCGCGGTCGCGAGGATCGTGAGGGATCCGCCGTTCTCGATGTTGCGCGCCGCGCCGAAGAAGCGCTTGGGCGGGTAGAGCGCCGAGGCGTCGACACCACCGGTGAGCACACGGCCCGAGGTCGGCGCCGAGATGTTGTAGGCGCGGCCGAGGCGGGTGATCGAGTCGAGGAGGACGACGACGTCGCGACCGAGCTCGACGAGGCGCTTGGCGCGCTCGATGGCGAGCTCGGCGACCGTCGTGTGGTCCTCGGCGGGGCGGTCGAACGTCGAGGCGATGACCTCGCCCTTGACCGTCCGCTGCATGTCGGTGACCTCTTCGGGACGCTCGTCGACGAGGACGACCATGAGGTGGACCTCGGGGTTGTTCGTCGCGATCGCGTTCGCGATCTGCTGCAGGACGATCGTCTTGCCGGCCTTGGGCGGCGCGACGATCAGGCCGCGCTGGCCCTTGCCGATGGGAGCGACGAGGTCGATGATGCGCTGCGTGAGCTTCTCGGGGGCCGTCTCGAGGCGCAGGCGCTCCTGCGGGTAGAGGGGCGTCAGCTTGCCGAACTCGACACGCGTCGCGGCATCGTCGACCGAGAGGCCGTTGACGGCGTCGACCTTGACGAGCGCGTTGTACTTCTGGCGGCTCGACTGCTCGCCCTCGCGGGGCTGCTTGATCGCGCCGACGACCGCGTCGCCCTTGCGCAGGTTGTACTTCTTGACCTGGCCGAGCGAGACGTAGACGTCGCTCTGCCCCGGGAGGTATCCGGTGGTGCGCACGAAGGCGTAGTTGTCGAGCACGTCGAGGATGCCGGCGATCGGGATGAGGACGTCGTCCTCGCCGATCTCGGTGTCGAACTCGTCACCGGCGCTCTGGCCGCGGCGCTTGTTGCGCTGGCGGCCGCGACCCTGGCCCTGCTCGTCGTCCGACGAGGACTCCGCGGCGGGCTTGTCGGCGGGGCCGTTCTGGGCGTTCTGGCCGCCCTGGTTGCCGTTCTGGCCGTTCTGGCCGTTCTGGCCGTTCTGGCCGTTCTCGCCCTTGTTGCGGTTGCGGCTACGGCTGCGGCTGCGCGAACGGCTGCGTCCGGTCCCCTCGCTCGAGCCCTCGGAGTCGTCTCCGGATGCCGCGGCGTTCGCGTCGCTCGACGCAGAGGCGTTCGCGTCGTCGGATGCCTGCTCGGCGGGCGCCTCGGCTGCGGCCGGGGCGGAGCTGGTCTCGGTTGCCGGAGCGTCCGCGGGCGCGGCGTCAGCGGCGGTCTCGGTCGGCTCCGCGTCGGCGGCGGGCGCAGCCTCGGCGGCGGGGGTGTCGCCGCTCTTGGCGCGGCGCGGCGCACGCTTGCGCGGCGCCTTGGCCGGCTTCTCGTCGGCGGATGCCTCGCCGGTGACTGCCTCGGCTGCCGGCGCGGCATCCTCGGCGACGGGCTCTTCGGCGGCGGGCTCGGCAGCAGCAGCGGCCTTCTTCGCGGACGTCCGGCGGGCCGGACGCTTCGCCCGGACGGGCTCGGCGGCGGGTGCAGCGGCCTCGTCGGCGGACGACGCGGTCCCCTCGTCGGCGGCGGGCGCGGCCTCGTCGGCGAACGACGCGGTCGCCTCGTCGGCGGCGGGCGCGGCCTCGTCGTCGGCGGGCGCGGCCTCGACGACGGTGTCCGCAGCGGCATCCGTCGTCGCGTCCTGCGCGGCGGCCGTGGTGGTCTCGTCGGCAGCGGCGCCGCCGGTGGCGACGTCGTCGCCGGTCTGGATCTCGGAGATGGACTCCACGAGTTCTCCCTTTCAGATGTGGAAAGTCATAACCGCAGGTGGTTCCGTCCACGACGGATCCGATTCCTCAGCGGGGTGTACGCGCAGGCTCAGAGTTGCGCAGGCCCGTCAGGAGGGGTGTGCGGTGGTTCGCAGATTGCGATGGAGGGCAGATTCACGTGATCACGTGGCATCCTCCGTATGGTCCCTCACTGTACCACCCCGCACATCGACGGCCAGCAGAAGAGGTTTCCATGGCGTGTCCGTCGTCGTTGCGGCATACTCCACCGCCTCGAGACGGCGGCCCGGCCCGTCGGCGAGGACGAGGACGCTGGGTCCTGCACCCGAGACCACGGCGGCGAACCCGGCGGACCGCAGCCCTCGGACGAGGGCGTCGGTCGCCGGCATGGCCTGAGCGCGGTAGGACTGGTGGAGCTTGTCCTCCGTGGCCGCCATCAGCAGTTCGGGGCTCTGCGTCAGCGCTGCGATGAGGAGGGCCGACCGCGACACGTTGAAGACGGCGTCCTCGCGCGTGACGTGGAGCGGCGCGAGACCGCGCGCGACCGAGGTCGACATCGTGAACTCGGGGACGAAGACGAGTGGCGAGACCCCGCGGTGGACGGCGAGCTTCTTGTGCTGTGGCGCCGACTCGTCCATCCACGCGATCGTGAGGCCGCCGAAGAGGGCGGGCGCCACGTTGTCGGGGTGCCCTTCGATCTCGGTCGCCAGGCGCAGCAGCGTCTCCGGGCCGAGGGTGACGTCTCCCTCGAGCAGCCCCTGCGCCGCCAGCAGCCCCGCGACGACGGCGGCTCCGGACGATCCCATCCCCCGGCCGTGCGGGATGACGTTGTGCGCGCGCAGACGGATGCCGGGCATCGGCCGGCCGGCCGCCTCGAACGCATATGCCATCGAGCGGATCACGAGGTGCGAGGCATCCGTCGGGACGTCGGCGGCCCCCTCCCCCGAGACCTCGATCTCGAGGCCCGGACCGTCCAGCGCCGTCACGACGAGTTCGTCGTGGACGCTCAGAGCGAGACCGAGCGTGTCGAAGCCGGGGCCGAGGTTGGCGCTCGTCGCCGGGACGCGAACGGCGACGGAGCGCCCCGCGGGCGTCATCCCGCCACGCGGGTGAGGTCGAGCGCGGAGGCCACCTCGCTGGTCGCCGCGTCCACGACGAGCGGCTCGACCTGCGAGCCGTCGGGGTTGCGGAGCGCCCACTGGGGGTCCTTCAGGCCGTGGCCGGTGACCGTCAGCACGACCTTCGCGCCGTTCGGGATTACGCCCGCCTCGGCGCGGTCGAGCAGGCCGGCCACGCTGATGGCCGACGCCGGCTCGACGAAGACGCCGACGGTGCCGGCGAGGAGCTTCTGCGCGGCGAGGATGCGCTCGTCGTCGATCGCGCCGAACCAGCCGTCGGTCGCTGCGCGGGCCTCGAGGGCGAGGTCCCACGAGGCGGGGTTGCCGATGCGGATGGCGGAGGCGATCGTCTCGGGGTTCTTGACGACCTCGCCGCGCACGAGCGGTGCGGAGCCCTCGGCCTGGAAGCCGAACATGCGGGGCACCCGCGTCGCGACGCCGCGCTCGGCCTCTTCGCGGTAGCCGCGCGAGTACGCGGTGTAGTTGCCGGCGTTGCCGACGGGGATGAAGTGGAAGTCGGGGGCGTCGCCGAGCTGGCTGACGACCTCGTACGCCGCCGTCTTCTGACCTTCGATGCGGTCGGGGTTGACCGAGTTGACGAGGTGCACCTTGTAGCCGCCGGCGAGCTCGCGCGCGATCTCGAGGCAGTCGTCGAAGTTGCCGCGGATCTGGATGAGCTTGCCATTGTGGGCGACGGCCTGGCTGAGCTTGCCCATCGCGATCTTGCCCTCGGGGACGAGGACGGCGGCCGTGATGCCGGCATGCGCCGCGTAGGCGGCAGCGGATGCCGAGGTGTTGCCGGTCGAGGCGCAGATGACGGCCTCGGCCCCGTGCTCGACGGCGCGGGACAGGGCGACCGTCATGCCGCGGTCCTTGAAGGAGCCCGTCGGGTTCATGCCCTCGAACTTGATGTAGACATCGGCACCGGTGATGCGCGACAGCGATGCCGCCGGGATGAGCGGGGTGCCGCCCTCGCCGAGCGTCACGACGGTCGAGGCGTCGGTGACGCCCAGTCGGTCGGCGTACTCGCGGAGGACTCCGCGCCAGACGTGTGCCATGTCAGTCTCCTTCTACCCGCAGGACCGAGACCACCCGACGCACCGCGCTGGTGGCAGCGAGGCGCTCGACGGTGTCG
The DNA here is from genome assembly GCF_030818715.1 of Microbacterium sp. SORGH_AS_0505. Classification (NCBI taxonomy): domain Bacteria; kingdom Bacillati; phylum Actinomycetota; class Actinomycetes; order Micrococcales; family Microbacteriaceae; genus Microbacterium; species Microbacterium sp. SORGH_AS_0505. The sequence continues at coordinate 171,955 of NZ_JAUTAT010000001.1, forward strand.
GCCAGGTCCTGCTCCCGGGCCGTGTGGGTTCCGATGACGAGGTGCGCGACGGCATCCCCGCTCCCCTGGGCGACGGCGCCGCCCGAGGTGGTCTGTTCGACGGTCGCGATCGACACGTTCCCGTCGCTGAGGATGCCGGCGACGGTGGCGAGGACGCCCGGTCGGTCATCGACTTCGAGCGTGATCTGGCAGCTCGTCCGGATGCGGCCGATCGGGACGATCGGCAGCCCTCCGCGCGTCGACTCGCCGACACCCGGCCCGCCTGCGACGTGACGCCGGGCGGCCGAGACGACATCGCCGAGGACGGCGGACGCGGTCTGCACTCCCCCGGCACCCGCGCCGTAGAACATGAGGTCGCCGGCGGCTTCGGCCTCGACGAAGACGGCGTTGTTCGCGCCGTGGACCGAGGCGAGCGGGTGCTCACGGGGAACGAGGGCCGGGTAGACGCGGACCGAGATCGCTTCGCCGTGCGGTGCGGCATCGGGCTGGTCGACGAGCCGTTCGCACACGGCGAGGAGCTTGACGACGTAGCCGGCCTTGCGGGCGGCCTCGATGACGCCGGCATCCACGGACGTGATGCCCTCGCGGTGCACGGCGTCGAGCGGCACGGTCGTGTGGAAGGCGAGGCTCGCGAGGATCGCCGCCTTCTGGGCGGCGTCGTACGCCTCGACATCCGCCGTCGGGTCGGCCTCGGCGTACCCGAGCCGCTGCGCTTCGGCGAGCACCTCGTCGAAACCGAGACCTTCGCGGTCCATCCGGTCGAGGATGTAGTTCGTCGTGCCGTTGACGATGCCCATGATCCGTCGCACGCGGTCGCCGGCGAGCGAGTCGCGCAGGGGCCGGATGATCGGGATCGCGCCGGCGACGGCGGCCTCGTACGCGACCGTGGCACCGACCTGGTCGGCGGCGTCGAAGATCTCGCTGCCGTGGGTCGCGAGGAGCGCCTTGTTCGCCGTGACGACGTCGGCGCCCGACGAGAGGGCGTGGAGGATCCGGGTCCGCGCGGGCTCGAGCCCGCCGGTGACCTCGATGACGATGTCGGCGCCGGCGATGAGGGTGTCGGCATCCGTCGTGAACAGGTCGCGGGGCAGATCGGTCTCGCGCGGGGCGTCCACGTCGCGGACGGCGATCCCCACGAGGTCGAGCGGTGCGCCGGCACGGTCGGCGAGCTCGTCGGCGTGCGTCAGCAGAAGGCGGGCGACCTGGGAACCGACGGCGCCGGCTCCCAGCAGCGCGACGCGCAGGCGGCGGGGTTCGATCATGCGGACTCCTCGGAGGTGCGGGATGCCGGTGCGACGCCGAGGTCGCGCGCCAGCAGGTCGTTCTCGTCCTCGCCGCGGACGATCAGCCGGGCGGTGCCGGCACTGACGGCCACGACGGGAGGTCGGGTCAGGTAGTTGTAGTTGCTCGCGAGCGAGAAGCAGTACGCGCCCGTCGCGGCGACGGCGACGAGGTCGCCGGGCTGGACGTCTCCGGGCAGGTACTCGTCCGACACCACGATGTCGCCGGCCTCGCAGTGGCGCCCCACGACCCTGGTGAGGGCGGGGGCGGCGTCGCTGCGGCGGCTCGCAATCCGCGCGCTGTAGTCCGCGCCGTACAGGGCCGTGCGCGCGTTGTCGCTCATGCCGCCGTCCACGCTCACGTACAGCCGCTCGAGGTCGTCCGAGACGCGCACCGGCTTCACGGTGCCGACCGAGTACAGGGTCACGCCGGCGCGTCCGACGATGGTGCGCCCCGGCTCGAAGGCGAGTTCGGGAAGAGGGATGCCGCGGCTCTCGCACTCGCGGGCGACGGCCGCGACGATGCCGTCGGCGAGCTCCGCGATCGGGGTCGGGTCGTCCTTCGACGTGTAGGCGATCCCGAAGCCGCCGCCGAGGTTCAGGAGCGGGACGTCGCCGCCCGCGAGAAGACGCGCGTGCAGCTCGACGACGCGCGCGGCGGACTCGGCGAAGCCGGCGGTCCCGAAGATCTGCGAGCCGATGTGGCAGTGGAGGCCCACGAAACGGAGCGACGGCAGCTCTCGGATGCGGGCGACGGCAGCCTCGGCATCCGACAGCGTGAAACCGAACTTCTGATCCTCGTGCGCCGTCGCGAGGAAGTCGTGCGTCTCGGCGTGGACGCCGCTGTTGACGCGGACGAGCACGCTCTGCACAACGCCCTGGGTCTCGGCCTCGGCGGCGAGCCGCTCGACCTCGACGAGCGAGTCGATGACGATCGAGCCGACGCCGACGCGCACGGCGCGGGCGATCTCGGGCAGGAGCTTGTTGTTGCCGTGGAGGCCGAGTCGCGCCGGATCCGCGCCGGCGGCGAGAGCCACAGCGAGTTCGCCGCCGCTGGCGACGTCAACGCCGAGGCCTTCCGCCGTCACCCAGCGCACGACGTCGGTCGTGAGCAGAGCCTTGCCCGCGTAGTAGACCCGGGCCGTGCCGCCGTGGCGAGCCGCGGCATCCTGGAACGCCGTCAGTACCTCGCGCGCCCGCGCCCTGATCAGGTCCTCATCGACGACGTAGAGCGGGGTGCCGAAGCGCGCGGCGAGCTCCGTCGCGCGCACGCCCCCGAAGACGATCGCCCCCGCGTCGTCGCGCGCGGCTCCCTCGGGCCACACGGCCTCGACGAGCGCGTTCGCATCATGCGGCTGAGTCAGCCAGCCGGGCACGGCGGGACGGTCGGAGGTGGTGGACACGCAGGGGCACCAATCGGGGTGGGAACGGGTACGTCGGGCGGTGTGGCCACGCCCCGACGGTGCCCACAGTCTAGGGCACCGGGGCGGAGCCACCCGGCTCCGTGACGACTAGCGGCCGTCGGCGCAGGAACCGGGTTCCTGCGCGGCCTCGTCGCGGAGGATGGCACTGTCGATGTCGAAGGATGCCGAGACGTGGCGCCCCTCGATCGTCACGCCCGTGAGGGTCAGGGCGCGCGGCAGATACTGGGCCAGACACACCCGCCAGTTCTCGGCGAAGGACCCGGCGAGCGGGCCGACCTGCTGGCGCAGGGCGTCGGCGGACACATCGACGCCGCCCAGGCGGAGCTGCGTCGGGGAGAGGACGAGGTCGCCGTCCTCGGCCGAGGCGGAGAGCTGAACGCCCAGCGGAACCGACACCCCGAAGACCGAGAACTCGGTGTCGAGGGCAACCTCGGGCGGTCGCAGGGTCACGGCGTCGACCGGGAAGCCGTCGACGCGGCTGAGAACGGCCCGCAGCTGGTTCTCGTCGAGATCGACGACGGCTTTCGCACTGCTCCAGTCGCCGCCGCCCCAGACGGGGGCGTCCTGGATGTCGACGCGGACGTCTCCCGAGACGCCTTGCACCTCGACGTCGTCGGCGGTGAGATCCATCTGCGGGATCGAACCGACGATCAGCGGCGGCAGGACGAGCCCCGGGATCCGGACGTCGATCTCCTGATCCTGGGCGAGCCCGAGGTTGGTGACGATCTGCGACCGGACCACCTGAGGCACGATTGCGCGCGCGGCGATCTCGGCCGCGACCAGCAGGACCGCGACGACGGCCAGGACCACCACGACGGCGATCCACCGACGCGGCCGCCGACGCGCCCCGGTCACGGTCGCCATGTCACATCCGTTCGGGCGCGCTCACGCCGAGCAGGTCGAGCCCGTTGCGGAGGACCTGACCCGTCGCGTCGTTCAGCCACAGACGGGTGCGGTGCACGTCCGACACCTCCTCGTCGCCGAGCGGGGTGACGCGGCACGAGTCGTACCAGCGGTGGTACAGGCTCGCGAGCTCCTCGAGGTAGCGGGCGATGCGGTGCGGTTCGCGCAGCTCGGCGGCGAAGGCCACGAGGCGCGGGAACTCCTGCAGCGCGCCCAGGAGCGCGGACTCGGTCTCGTGCGTGAGGAGCTCCGGCGCGAACGCATCGCGGGCGACCCCGGAGTCGGCGGCGTTCCGGCCGACGTTGTGCGTGCGCGCGTGGGCGTACTGCACGTAGAAGACCGGGTTGTCGTTCGTGCGCTTCTGCAGGATCTCGGGGTCGAGCGTCAGCGGCGAATCCGCCGGGTAGCGCGCGAGCGAGTAACGGAGCGCATCGGTCCCGAGCCATTCGCGCAGGTCGTCGAGCTCGATGATGTTGCCGGCGCGCTTGGACAGTCGCGCCCCGTTGACCGAAACGAGCTGCCCGATGAGCACCTCGATGTCCTTCTCGGGGTCGTCGCCGGCCGCGCCGGCGAGCGCCTTGAGGCGATGCACGTAGCCGTGGTGATCGGCGCCGAGCAGGTAGATCTTGTGCGCGAAGCCGCGGTCGCCCTTGTTCAGGTAGTACGCGGCGTCGGCGGCGAAGTACGTGTACTCGCCGTTGGAGCGTCGGATGACGCGGTCCTTGTCGTCGCCGAAGTCGGTGGTCCGCACCCAGACGGCGCCCTCGGCGTCGAAGACGTGTCCCTGAGCACGCAGGCGGTCGACGGCCTCGTCGACGAGGCTCGGGCCGCCGTCCGCCGTCTTCGCGTGCAGCGTCCGCTCGCTGAAGAAGACGTCGAAGTGGACGTTGAACTTCTCGAGGGATGCTTGGAGCTCCGCGAGCTGCAGTTCGTAGGCCTTGTCGCGGGCCGCGGCCACGCGCTCGTCCTCGGGCAGGTCGGCGATGCCCGGCTCGGCCTCGGCGACGCGCTTCGCAAGGTCGTCGATGTATGCGCCGGCGTAGCCGTCCTCGGGAGCAGGCTCGCCCTGCATGCGTGCCAGCACCGAGCGGCCGAAGCGATCCATCTGCGCGCCGGCGTCGTTGATGTAGAACTCGCGGACGAGGGTCGCGCCGCTCGCGAGCAGCAGGCGCGCGATCGCGTCGCCGAGCGCCGCCCAGCGCGTGTGTCCGATGTGCATGGGGCCGGTCGGGTTCGCGCTGACGAACTCGAGGTTGATCGTGTTGCCCTCCTGGCTGCGGCCGCGACCGAAGGCGGTGCCCGCCTCGACGATCGTCTTCGCGAGGGCGCCGGCAGCGGCGGCGTCCAGTCGGATGTTGATGAATCCGGGACCGGCGACCTCGACCGACGCGATGCCGTCGACGGCGGCGAGCGCGTCGGCGACCTCGGCCGCGAACTCCGCGCGGGTTCGCGCCGACCTGCTTCGACAGCTTCAGCGCGGCGTTGGACGCCCAGTCGCCGTGGTCGCGGTTCTTCGGGCGCTCGACGGGGAAGTCGGCGATCGTGAGCGCCTCAGCGGAGCCGGGTCGTCGCGCCTCCACGAGCGGGGAGACGACGGCGAGAAGGGCTGCGGAGAGGGCTTCTGGAGTCATAGCGGGTCAAGTCTACGTTTCAGGGGGTCCTCACGCCGACGGGAGCACGACCCACACGCGAGCACCGCCGGCGGGCGACTCGTCGATGCCCATGCGGCCACCGTGCGACTCCACGATCCGGTTGCACGTCGCCAGGCCGATGCCGAACCCCGGTACGGCGACGTTCGAGCCGCGCTCCAAGGGCTCGAAGACGACCTCGCGTTCGGCGGCCGGAACACCGGGCCCGTTGTCGTCGACCGTGATGCGCACCCCCGCGACGACGGCGCCGACCGTCACCGTGATGGCGGGCGTGCGCTCCCCTGCACCGGCGAACTTCACCGCGTTGCCGACGAGGTTCTGCATCAGGACGCCGAGGAGGGTCTGATCGGCCGGGACGGGGACGGATGCCTCGACAGTCACGTCTGCGCCGTTGTCGAGACCTCCGCTGCGCAGGTCCTCCATCGTCGATGCGACGACCGGGCCGACATCCACCGCGGAGCGGCGGATGGGTGCGCCGCCCACGCTCGCGTAGTCGAGCAGGCGGGCGATCATGCCCGACATCCGGTCCGCCACCGACTCGGCGCGCGCGAGCGCACGGGAGGCGGCGGGCACCTCCGCGACCTCCGGCACCTCCGAGGCGAGCTCGATGTAGCCCGTCAGTGCCGTCAGCGGGTTCCGCAGATCGTGCGCCACCTGCGCGGCGAAGTTCTCGAGCTGCGCGTTGGACTCGCCGAGCTCGCGCGTCAGGCGGCGCAGTTCGAGCACGTCGACGATCTGATGCGCGATGAGGGCGAGGGCTGCGCTTTCGTCCTCGGGCAGTTCACGCGGCTCCTCGTCGAAGATGCAGACCGTCCCGATCGGCACTCCCGACGGGGTGATGAGCGGGCTCGACGCGTAGAACCTGACGTTGGCTACCTCACCGGTGACGAAGGGGTTCCCGGCGAAACGGTCGTCGAGCGTCGCATCCCGCACCACGGTGTGGCCGGGCTCGCGGAACACGACCGCGCACATCGAGTCCTCACGGCTGCAGACGGCCGGCTCGAAGCCCACGGCGGCGATCTGATGCTGGGACCGGTCGTCGATGATGTTGATGACCGCGGTCGGAACGCTGCACACCGTCGCAGCGAGTTGGACGAGTCCCTGGAGATCGGGCTCGGTCGCCCGACCGAGCACGCCGTAGTCCTCGATGATCGCGCGCCGGATGGCGTCGTCAGCGGTCTTCACATTCAGCTCCCCGAGTTCCTAGCCCACCCTAATGACCCTTCACGCAGGGGGTCGCGCCGCACGTCACCCGATCGTGACGGGTGCAGCGCGATCATCCTGCAGCGGATCGGATGCCGCGGCCACGACCGCGGCCTCACCTTCGACCTGCGCATCGACGAGCATCCGCTGCAGCGACAGGTTCGCGCCGTAATAGCTGAGGAACGCGCAATCGGCGGCGTCCCTTCCCGTCGCGATCCGGACGAGGCCGCGACGGTTCGAGAGGCGGGTGGCGTCGACGACCAGCCAGCGGCCGTCGATCCACGCCTCGGCGACGGCGTGGAAGTCCATCGGAACGAGTCCCGGCGCGTAGCAGGCGACGTAGCGCGCCGGGACGTCCATCGCGCGCAGCAGTGCGATGACGAGGTGCGCGTAGTCGCGGCAGACGCCCTGACCCGTCGCGAGCGTCGTCACGGCGGAGTCCGTCCCGAGGGAGAGGCCCGGCGAGTAGCTGACTGTCTCGGCGACGAACGCCTCGACGGCGGCGAGGAGCTCGATGCCGCGCAGGCCGCCGAACTGCCGCCGCGCCTGGGCGAAGACCGAATCCGAGGGGGCGTACCGGCTGGGCCGCAGATAGACCGCGGTGTCCAGATCGGACGCGGGGACGACCTCCGCCCCGCCGCGGACGAGAGCGTCGTACCGGAGCTGCAGCGGCCCCGGGTCGACGCGGACCCGGTGGAGCCGCGAACCGGCGGCATCCGTCACCTCGGTGAGGGCGAGCTCCCGCCCGTCTCGCGTGAGCGACAGTCGCTCGTGCCCGAGGGGGACTCTTGCGGCGACGGCAACGGAGAGGATGAGGTCGAGCTCCCCCTCGACGAGGAGGTCGAGTTCGGCTCTGACGACGCGCTGCACCGGGCAATCCTCGCACGCACCGGAGACCTCGAGCGGGGTCCGTGTATCGGTCGCGTGAACAAGTGCGGTCGGATTCTCCGGGATCGCTTACCCTCATCGCATGAGTTCTGTACGACGCGCCCGCAGCTGGGGGCTGGGCGTCGTCGCCGCCGGTGTGGCAGCGATCGTCGCCCTGTCTGCGTGGCAGCCATGGCGGACGACGCCCACCGTCGACGCGGCGACTTCCGTCGGCTCGATCGCCGACATCGAGCCGCTGTCCGTCCCCGCCGACGCGAAGGTCCTCGTCTTCGGCGATTCATGGACCTACGGGTCCGCCGCCACAGTCCCGACCGACGGGTACGCCTACCAGCTCGGCCGGCTCAGCGGATGGGACGTCACCGTCGACGGTGTACGGGGCTCGGGATACATGAGGCCCGGGTGGGACGGGCCCGACTTCCGCCGCCGGGCTCTGACGCTCGACCCGACCGCCGACTACGACCTCATCATCATCCAAGGGTCCATCAACGACAGGCAGCAGGGCGAGCGCGGATACCGCGACGCCGTCGAGGCGACGTGGGACACCTTCGAGCGGCTCTTCCCGAAGGCGCAGATCGTCATCTTCGGCCCGACGCCCCACGAGTTCCCCGTCGACGAGGGCACGTCCCGCATCGACTCCGACCTGAGGGCCGCTGCGGCCGATCGCCACTGGTGGTACATCTCCTCACTGCAGGAGCAGTGGATCACGCGTGCCAATTACCGCGAGATGATCGACACGGGCAAGGGGCGCAAACACCCCTCGGACCGAGGTCACACCTATCTGGCGGAGAAGCTGCTCGCCGCGCTGCACGAACGCAGCGTCACGACGGACGCCGGTGCGACCCGCGAGGATGCACCGGCGCTCGTCGTCCCCTGACGGCGACCGCGCTCAGGCGCGGATCGCGTCGGCGATCGGCTCGTCGCCGTTGTTGAAGGAGATCGTCCGCCGGATGGTGCTCGGGTCTGCGAGGACCGCGGCGACCACCGCAGCGACGTCGGCGCGGGAGACCGACGAACCCTTCTCGGCGTTCGCATCGATCCGTCCGGTCGGTTCGTCGAGGGTCAGCGCCGAGGGCGCGAGGATCGTCCAGTCCAGCTCCGCCGCGCGGAGATGCTCATCCGCGGCCGCCTTGGACTCCGCGTAGGCGAAGAAGTCGTCGGACGGGTCGACACCGTGGTCGGGTCCGGCACCGAAGTAGGAGACCATCACGTAGCGCCGCGCCTCGGCGGCGACCGCCGCGTCGATCGAGCGGATCGCGGCATCCCGATCGACCGCGTAGGTGCGCTCCGCAGGTCCGCCGCCGGCTCCGGCCGACCAGACGACCGCATCGCTGTCGGCGAGGAGTTCGGTGATCTCGTCGGTGGCGGATGCCGCGACGTCCGCCACGAGCGGGGTCGCGCCCGTGGCCGTGATGTCGTCACTGTGGTCGGGGTTCCGGATGACGGAGGTCACGTCGTGCCCGGCCTCGACCAGGAGGGGCGCGAGGAGGAGGCCGACCTTGCCGTGTCCGCCGATGATCGTGATGTTCGCCATGAAGTGGCTCCTTTCGTCGACGACCGACGTTACGTCCGCCCACCGCCGACCGACCTGCCCTTGCGCTTGTACCCTCGACGTGGAAGAGGGCTCGGGTCCGCTTCCGCGATCACACGCACGAGGGGGAAGACAGACGTGAGCGACACGATTCCGGCCGGGTGGTATCCGGCTCCGCACGCGGGGAACGAGCTGCGCTACTGGGATGGAACGGCGTGGCATGCGGCACCCGCGTACCTTCCCGCCGGCACGCCGGGAGCCCCCGGCATCCCCTCCTCCTCCCCCGCCGGCCCGGTGCTGCCGCCGTACGCGTCGGCGCCGGGCGCGCCGAACGGGTACCCGCCCTACCCCGGGGGATCCGTCCCGCCGTCCCGACCCGTGGCTCTCGGCGTCACCGCGCTCTCGCTCGGCATCGCGGCGATCGTCCTCGGCTGGATCCCTTTCCTCGGTTTCGTCATCGCTCTCGCCGGGGCCGTCTTCGGTGCGATCGCGCTCGTCCGCCGTCAGCCGAAACCTCTGGCGCTGACCGGAACGATCCTCTCGGGGGTCGGCCTGGTGCTGGCGTGCCTCATGACGTTCTCCGTCCTGTCGTTCGTCTGGAGCCCTCCGGCCGACGACTACAGCTACGACAGCGGCGATGATGACGGCTCGGCACCGGAAGACCCCGGCTCGCCGGCCGCCCCGGAGCTCGAGCCCTACGCCCCCGAGACGGGCCCGGGATCGGTCGACGAGCCGCTCTCCCTGCCGTACGTCCGCGAGACGGCGTCGGGGACGGAGTACACCGCGGAGGTCCGCATTGTCGATGAGGATGCCACCGAGGAGGTGCTCTCCTGGAGCTCGCTCAATGGCGGCGGCACCGACGGGTACCGCTACGTCCTCGTCGAAATGACCGTCACGAGCACGGACGCCTTGGGCCTGCCGGCGTCGTTCCCGACGTACGACCTCTCTCTCGCGACGGTCGACGGCGGGGTCTACCCCTACGCCTTCGTCGTCCCGAACGACGACACGACGTTGCTGCGCGATGCGGGGACGATCGCCGAGGGCGAGAGCGCCACCGGCATCGTGGCGTATCTCGTCCCGGAAGACGCGACCGAATTCCTGCTGACCGACCTGGCGAGCTACTACGCGTTCTGACCCGGGAGCGGGATGATGCGGTCCCGGTTCCACGGCTCGGTCCATCCCAGCCGTGAGAACAAGCCGTCGAGGATCATCGCGGTGAACCCCCAGACGAGCCGGTCGCCGCGCGTCGTCGGGATCAGGAAGGCGGGACCGCGGAACTCGCCGCGATCGGTTCGGACGACAGTCACTCCGCGGTGCGCCGGATCGAGCAGGTCGGCGACGGGCGCGCGGAAGACGTCCGCCGACTCCGCCTCGTCGACCACGTGGACCGGCGAGGGACGCCGCCACCAGGCGAGCACCGGGGTGACGAGGTGGCGCGAGTACTCGAGCGGGATGGGCTCGAGAGTGCCGAGGACGTCGACGCCTGCCACGTCGAGTCCGGTCTCCTCCCGCGCCTCTCGAAGGGATGCCGCGACCGCGTCGGCATCCTCGTCATCCACACGCCCACCCGGGAACGCGACCTGACCCGGATGCGACCGGAGCGTCTCGGCCCGCGACAGCAGCAGCACGTCGAGGTCGCGTGAGACCGTGCGCGCGGGAGGCTCCCTATCTGCGGGCACATCGTCGAGGACCCCGAAGAGGATGAGGACCGCGGCTGCGCGCGCATCCGGCACCTCGGGCAGCGCGCGGAGGATCTCGAAACCCGGCTGGGCCGCGCCGCTCGCGGTCGATTCGACCAGCTGCTGCAGCTGCGCCAGGGCGGCGGGGACGGGCGCAGACAGCGTCATGGGATCAGGCTATGCGACGGGCTGCGGGTGGGCGCGAGACCGGCTGCACCGGTGATAGTCTCGATCGGTACGCCTCCGTAGCTCAGGGGATAGAGCGTTGGTTTCCGGTACCAGAAGTCGGGGGTTCGAATCCCTCCGGGGGCACAGGTACACGAAGGGGACTCGGCATCGCCGGGTCCCCTTCGTCGTCCCCTGATCGGGTCAATCCTCGTTCGCGACGTCGCCGTCCGGGTCGACGGGGTGACCGAACGGCGGGATGCCGCCGGGCACCGCACCGTCATGGGTGGGCAGTTCGACGTCGGGCCCTTCGTAGGCGTTCTCGTCGGTACCGCGTTCCTCACCTGACATGTCGTCCTCCGTGATCGGTGTCGTCCGTGTGGACGCGACGCTACTGCGCCGCGCGGGCGACCGCCGGGGGTTGACAGGGGGATCCGTCAGTCGGAGACGAGCTTCAGGCCGATGATGCAGCCGACGAGTCCGAGGATCAGGAGGACCTTCACGACCGACACCGACTCCGCGCCGGTGACCATCGCCCAGACCACGGTGAGGGATGCTCCGATTCCGACCCACACGGCATACCCGGTCCCGGTCGGGATCTCCCGGAGCGCGAAGGCCAGCCCTCCCATGCTCGCGACGAGCGCGATACCGAAGGTGACGGTCGGCCACAGCTTGGTGAAGCCCTCGGAGCGGCCGAGCGCAGTGGCCCAGACGGCTTCGAGCAACCCGGCGACGATGAGAACGATCCACGACAGCATGACTGACCTCCTGGCCAGTCTTGTCGCTCACCGGGTACTGAACCCTCGTCCGGGAGCCCGGTCGAGGGCCCGCCGCGAGTCTATCGACGCTCGCTGGGCAGAGCCGGTGCAGATCAGCTGACGCTGCCGCGCCAGGTCCTGATCGCAGACGCGGTGTCGGCATCGAGGTGGGCCGCCAGCCAGGCGTCGATGTCGAGCCGGCGGTACACGGCGCGGAACGCGGACTCGGGGGTGTGCCCGAGGCGGCCCAGGACGGTCAGGCGCTCGTCGACGTCGAACGATCGTCCGTGGAGCCGTGTCATGCCCTCGGCGTTCGCGAACGACGAGAGGTAGTCCTGAGTCGCGGCATCCTCCGTCACGCCGACGGCCTTCAACAGGACCGCAGCAAGCAGGCCGGTGCGGTCCCATCCCGCGCCGCAGTGGAACAGGATGCCGCCGGTCCGGGCTCGTGCGATCTCGTCGAGGGCACCCGCGAGCCGGTGCGGAAGTTCGGTGACGTGGTCGACGTAGTACAGCGGGGTCCCCCACTGCCCGTCCTGCTCGCGGGACTGCCAGAAGTGCCGTTCGTCGCCGTCGAGGTCGATGTGCCGGCTGGCGATGTCGCTCGGAACGGAGTCCGTCCGCTCGCTCGGCCGCCGCAGGTCGATGACGGTCCGCACGCCGTATGCGCGCAGGCGGTTCCATCCCGCTTCGGTGATGCGGTCGAGCACTTCGGCGCGGATGAGGACCCCCGCCGGGGTCGACGGTCCGTGGGACCGTTCGAGTCCGCCGAGATCTCGAGCATTGGCCAGACCGTCGATCTCGAGAGGCGTCTGCATGCCCCGATCCTGCCACGCCGCTCGTGCACCGGGGCGCCGGAACTGATGTCGGAACCCCCCTCTCGTCTGGGACTATGTCCAGTTCAGCTCCCTTCCTCGACCCCCGTTCTGATCGAGATCATCCCGAAGGATGACACGCGCCAGCCCCAGGGCTGACGCGCGGATCTCCCGCGATTCGTAGCGTCGAGATATGGCTACCGCGACCCTGACCACCACCCCACGCTCCCGCGCCTCCGTGGGCACCACGACGCGCGCTGCCGTCCTGTCGGTCCTCGGCACCGTCCTCGCGATCGGGATCGCCGCGACGAGCCTGCTGGTCGTTCCCGTCGCCCTCCTCGTCGCGTTCGGCCCGTCGCTGCTCTCGCTTTTCTGACCGCCTGAGAGGATGCCGGAGATGCCCATCCTCCTGCGCCCCTGGACGCCCGCCGACGCCGACGACCTCAGCCGAGCCGCTCGCGCCGGCGACGACCTCGGGCCGCAGTTCGGCGGCACCGACCTGACCCGCGTCTCTGCGGCGCAGGGCTTCATCGAGCGCCACCTGCGCTTCGATGACGCCGCCAAGAACTGGGCGGTCGAGATCGACGGCCGTGCGGTCGGGAATGTGGCGGCCACCGGCATCGAGTTCCGACACCAGACCGCGTGGATGTCGTACTGGCTCGCTCCGTTCGCCCGAGGGCGTGGCGTCGCAGTGGCGTCCCTGGCGCGGGTCAGCGATTGGGCGTTCCGCATCGGGCTGCACAGGCTCGAGCTCGGTCATCGGGTGAACAACCCGGCATCCTGTCGGGTCGCTCACGCTGCCGGGTACCTCGCCGAAGGAGTCGAGCGCGACAAGCTCCGCTACGGCGACGAGCGTCACGACGTCGAAACCCACGCCCGACTGGCGACCGACCCCCGGCCGCCGGAACGAGAAACTGCCGTCGCGCTGAGGACGGACATCCCCGCGCGACGGCAGACCTGACCTCGGAGGGCTCAGCCCCCCGAGGGGTTCTCGATGGGAGTCCCGTCCTCGTTCGTGGTCACCGGCGGGTTCTCATCGGGTGATCCACCCGACGCCGTGTCGGCATCGGCCTGGTCGTCGGGGACACCGTGGGTGTTGTGCTCATCCGAGCCGTTCGTGTCGCTCATCGCGGTCCTTCCGGTCGCTGTCGGTCACGTGCGGGCGACGGTACGCATGCTGTGCCGCCGCGCAGAGGGCCTTGACAGTCGCGTCGGATCAGAGTTCGACGGTGTCGTTGCGGCCCTCGTAGGGCTCACCCGTCACCTTCGACTTCACCAGGCTGACGATCGACGCGACGACCCCGCCCGGGCTGCTCCAGTACTCGCCCGACACGGCGTCGATCTTCAGGAGCGTCACGTTCGGGTCCTCGGGCCCATCGGGGAACCACGCCTCGACGGCGGGCGACCAGTACTCCCGCAGACGCTCGAGGTCATCGACCACCTCGGCGTTGCCGGCCAGCGAGACCCAGGCGTCGTTCGTGCTCAGGGCGACGCCGACCGCGGGCTGCGCGGCGACATGCGCCACGACGGACGAATCGCGACCGACGATGAACCACAGGTCGCCGTCGAACTCGCGGTCCTGCACCGTCAACGGGCGCGCGACGTGCGCCCCCTGTTCGTTCATGGTCGTGACCATCGCGAAGCGGAACTTCGGCAGGAGGTCGATGAGCGTCGCGTGGGGATCCTTCTCGGTGGCCATGGGGCCCTCCTTCGTCTCCGCCCCAGGCTCGCACCGGGCGCGGCCTGCGCGGTCGGGGGTTGACAGCTCGCGGAATTCCGCGTCTCAGGGCGACGGGACGAGGAAGACTGCGTCGAGCAGCCCAGGATTGTGCGCGTGCACCAGCACGCCGAAGACCACGGCGTCGAAAAGCAGGTGGACGGTCACGACGTACGCGAGGGACTTCGTCCGCAGGAAGATGATCGCCTGCAGGAGAGCGAACGGGATCGTCAGCGCCGGCCCCCACGCCCGGTAGCCCAGCTCCCACAGGAACGAGACGAACACGATCGCCTGCAGGACGTTCGCGGTCGCGTCCGCGAAGTGACGCCGCAGCAGCGCGAAGCAGGTGCAGATGAAGAACAGCTCATCCCAGATGCCGACGGCCCCGACCCCGACGAACAGGCGCGCGATGAGGTCAGGGGTGTCGACGACGGGCCAGTTCTCGTAGACGCCCGAGGTGATGAAGTAGAACGGCAGCAGCAGCCATCCGAGCACCAGGACGGCGACGAGCCACGCCCACTGCCACGCCGTCCAGCGGCCGCCTCCCCGCCACGGGAACCGGATCGCATGATCGCGGTAGACGAAGCGCGACACGAGGTACGGCACCAGCACCGCCCCGCCGAGGGCGAGCGTGAACCGGATCATGGCAGCGTTGTCGAGCTCCGCCTTCAGTGGGATGACGCTGACGATCAGCAGGCCGATGGCGATGAGCGAGAGGTCGCGGGTGATCGATGGGTCGGATGCCGCGGCATCCCGTCGTTCGATGATCACCGCGACGGCCAGTCCTGCCGCCAGCAGCGCCCAGCCGAGCCAGGGCGTGAGCAGCACGAAGAACGCGGGCGCCGCCAGGCACACGAGCAGAGCCGGCACGACGCGAACGTCGAGGACGGGACGCGTCCCGCCGCCCGCGCGGACCATCACGCCGACCGGGGACGGCGGCGGTAGGTCAGGTCGCGGATGTCGCGGCCCTTCGCGATTCCCTTGCGCTCGAACGCCGTCATGATGCGGCCGTCGAAGCGGTCCGACCACTCACCCTCGAAGGACGGGGCGAAGTCGGCAGCGTCCGCGAGCACGTCGCGCATCTGCAGCGCGTAGTCCTCCCAGTCGGTCGCCAGCCGCAACGTCCCGCCGTCGCGCAGAGCACGCGCGGCGAGCGCGGGGAACCCGTCGGCGATGAGTCGGCGCTTGTTGTGCTTGGTCTTGTGCCACGGATCCGGGAAGAAGATCCAGACCTCGTCGACGGATGCCTCGGGCAGCAGGTGCTCGAGGACCTCGGGTGCGTTCGCCTCGACGAGCCGGAGGTTCCGAACCCCCTCGCGATCCGCGTCGAGCATCGTGCGGGCGAGTCCCGCGCGGAAGACCTCGACGGCGATGAAGTCGCGCTCCGGCGACTCCCCGGCGGCGTGCACGATCGCATGCCCCTGCCCCGAGCCGATCTCGACGACCAGCGGCGCCTCTCGACCGAACTCCGCGACCGGGTCGATCGTGGAACCGGGACGGATGCTGGTGGCCGCGGCATCCCGTTCCACCTCGAGCAGGTACGTGCTCGACAGATCGTCCCAGGCACGCTCCTGCGCATCGCTCATCCGGCCGCTCCGACGCACGAACGAGACGGGCTTGTCACGGAAGCGCGGCGCGGACTCGGGCGCGTCGGGATCGGGCATGCGACCAGGGTATCCCGCGGCATCCGGGGCCCCCGCGGGCCGGCCTCGGCGTCGCCCGCTCACGAGGTCACGAAATCGATGAGTTCCTCGACGCGGCCGAGGAGGGCGGGGTCGAGGTCGCGGAACGTCGTGACCGACCCCAGGATGCGCTGCCAGTTCTCGGCGATGTCGGTCTGATCCTCCGCCGGCCAGCCGAGGGCGCGGCTGACGCCCTTCTTCCATTCGATGCCTCGCGGAACCTCCGGCCACGCCGTGATCCCGAGGGCTCGGGGCGTCACGCACTGCCACACGTCGATGTACGGGTGTCCGACGATCTTGAGGTGCGCACCGTGCGGGCCGCGGAGGATCTGCTCGGCGATCCGCGTCTCCTTGGACCCCGGGACGAGGTGGTCGACGAGCACCCCGTAACGACGCTCGGCGCTCGGCGGCTCGGTGCAGAGCAGGTCCTCGAGCAGGTCGACGCCCTGCAGGTATTCGACGACGACGCCCTCGATGCGGAGGTCGGCGCCCCACACCTTCTCGACGAGCTCGGCGTCGTGGCGGCCCTCGACGAGGATGCGGGACGCACGGGCGACGCGGGCACGGGCCTGCGGGTCGGCGAACGACCCCGATGCGGTGCGCGTACGTCCGGCGGGCGCCGCGGCGCGCGGCGGGACGAGCTGGACGGGCTTGCCGTCGACGAGGAAGCCGCCGCCGATCGGGAACAGCCGCACGCGGCCGTGTCGGTCCTCGAGCTCGACGTGGCCGGCGGTCACCCCCGTCACCGCGCCGACGAAGTCGTCGAGGGCGACCTCGACGACGAGACCCCTGTCGGCGGGAACGGTCGACACCGTCGGCCGTCCCTTGTCACGCCACCCCGCGGCGAGCACATCGCTGCCGTACCGATCGTCCACACGCACCTCCTGAAACCTCGGGAAGCCTAAGCGAGCAACGCAAAGGGAACGCACAGGCGCTCCGACGGCAACCCGGTATCGAGACATACGGACCGCGGCATAGACTCGCGACGAGCGGTTGCGACCGCCGAGCGACCCACCGAGCGACTCCCGGAGGACTCACCGATGCGATCCCGCCTGACGTCCGTCGTCGCGGCCTCGCTCGCGGTCGCCATCGGCTCTGTCGCCCTCGCCGCACCAGCCGCGGCGACCGAGCCCGTCACACTCGGCGAGAGCCGCGTCTGGGATCAGGTCGACGTCCTGACCGACGCGCAGGAGGCCACCCTCGACGCTCGCCTCGAGCGCCTCACCGACGACACCGGGCTCGACCTCTGGGTCGTCTACGTCGACAGGTTCACCGACCCGACCGGCGCCCAGCAGTGGGCCGAAGACACCGCGAATCTCAACAACCTCGGACCCGACCAGTACCTCCTCGCGATCGCCACCGAGGGGCGCGCCTACTACCTCTCCTCCGACTCGTCGGGGCCTGTCTCGGACGACCGCATCACCGCGATCGAGCAGGAGCGCGTGCTCCCCGCCCTCGATGCGGGTGACTGGCAGGGCGCCGGCGTCGCAGCGGCCGACGGACTCGAGAACACGCGCTCCGGCGGGGGCGGCGGTCTCGTCTGGGTCGTCCTCCTCGTCGTCGCCGCGATCGCCGGGCTCGTCGTCAGGGCGGTCGTCCGGCGCCGCCGCGCGGCGGCCGGCACGAACGCCGGCACGCGACAGGTTCCGCTCGAGGAGCTCGAACGCCAGGCCGGTGCCGCGCTCGTGCAGACCGACGACGCGATGACCACGAGCGCGCAAGAACTCGGCTTCGCCACGGCGGAGTTCGGAAGTGCCGCCACCGCCGAGTTCGAGCAAGCCATCGCGACGGCGCGCACCTCGCTCGAGCGCGCGTTCTCGCTGCAGCAGCAGATGGACGACGAGACGCCCGACTCCCCCGACCAGCGCCGCGCCTGGTACGAGGAGATCCTGAGCCTCTGCCGAAGTGCCGAGGAGACGCTGACCGAGAAGGCGGAGGCCTTCGACGCCCTGCGGGATCTCGCGAAGAACGCTCCGGAAGCCCTCGCCCGCGTGCAGCAGCGCCGGACCGAGGCGGGTGCCCGTCTCGACGGAATCGACGGCCGTCTCAGCGAACTCGAAGCGGCGTACCGCGCCGAGGCCCTCGCCGCCGTCGCCGACAACCCCGTTCAGGCACGCGATCGCCTCAGCTTCGCCGACGCCCGGCTGTCCGAGGCTCAGACCGAGCTCGCGGCAGGCGATGGCGCAGGGGCGGCCGTCGGCATCCGTGCCGCGGAACACGCCGTCGACCAGGCGACCCGTCTGCAGGATGCCGTCGAGAAGCTCGCCGCCGACCTGTCCGCTGCCGAGCAGGAGGGCGCCGCCCTCGTCACCGAACTCGACGCCGACCTGGCGGCCGCCGCCGCAACGCCCGACCCCGAATCGCGTCTCGCACCGGTCATCGCCTCGACACGTCAGAACCTCGACGCCGCGCGCGAAAAACTGACGGGTCAGGCACGCGATCCCCTCTCGGCCGTCGACCTCCTCGAGAAGGCGAACACGGCGATCGACGCCGCCCTCGGCCAGGTGCGCGACGCCCAGCAGCGCGCCGATCGCGCGCGCAGCGTGCTGTCTCAGACGCTGCTGCAGGCGAAGGCACAGGTGTCGGCCGCCGAGGACTTCATCAGCGCCCGGCGAGGGGCCGTCGGAGCGACGGCCCGCACCCGCCTGGCCGAGGCCGGCGCCGCTCTCGTGCAGGCGACCCAGCTGCAGCAGAGCGACCCCGAGCGCGCCCTCGACCTCGCGCACCGCTCCACCGCGCTGGCGGGCGAGGCGATGCAGCGCGCGCAGGGCGACGTCGGATCGTTCGCCGGCGGCGGAAACACTGGCGGCGGGGGCGACTTCGGCGGCATGCTGGGCGGCATCATCCTCGGCTCCCTCCTCGGTGGCGGGGGCGGATCGAGGCGATCCTCCGGCGGATTCGGCGGCGGTTTCGGCGGTTCGTCCTCCCGCCGCAGCGGCGGCTTCGGCGGCGGATCGATCGGGCGTAGCAGCGGCGGCTCCCGCTCCCGCAGGGGAGGCGGTCGCTTCTGATCTTCCGACGCCGGACCTCACAGACCTCGACAGCACGACCTCTCGTATCGAAAGGAAACCCGATGGCAAAGCAGTCCATCTTCGGCCGCATCTCCACTCTCGTGAAGGCGAACATCAACGCCCTCCTCGACTCCGCCGAGGACCCGCAGAAGATGCTCGACCAGCTCGTCCGCGACTACACCAACAACATCGCCGACGCCGAGACCGCCATCGCCGAGACCATCGGCAACCTGCGCCTGCTCGAACGCGACCACGATGAGGACGTGAAGGCCGCGGCCGAGTGGGGCAACAAGGCCATCGCCGCCAGCCGCAAGGCCGACGAGCTGCGCTCCGCCGGCAACACGACGGATGCCGACAAGTTCGACAACCTCGCCAAGATCGCGCTGCAGCGTCAGATCAGCGAGGAGAACGAGGCCCGCGCCATCGCCCCCTCGATCGCCGCGCAGACCGAGGTCGTCGAGAAGCTCAAGGACGGCCTCAACGGCATGAAGCAGAAGCTCGACCAGCTTCGCTCGAAGCGCTCCGAGCTGCTCGCCCGCGCGAAGACGGCCGAGGCGCAGAACAAGGTGCACGACGCCGTGAAGTCGATCGACGTGCTCGATCCCACGAGCGAGCTCGGCCGGTTCGAGGACAAGGTCCGCCGCCAGGAGGCCCTCGCCGCCGGAAAGGCCGAGATCGCCGCCTCGACGATCGACGCCCAGTTCAACCAGCTCGAGGATCTCGGTGAGC
The DNA here is from genome assembly GCF_030818715.1 of Microbacterium sp. SORGH_AS_0505. NCBI lineage: Bacteria > Bacillati > Actinomycetota > Actinomycetes > Micrococcales > Microbacteriaceae > Microbacterium > Microbacterium sp. SORGH_AS_0505. The sequence goes on from NZ_JAUTAT010000001.1 coordinate 191,386, forward strand.
TCACCGAGGTCGAGGCGCGCCTGGCCGCGCTGAAGACCGGCGGCAACGCCGGCGCGATCGAGCAGTAAGACCCGCACGCGATACGCGGCGCCGGACCCCGAGGGTCCGGCGCCGCCGTGCTCCCCCGGAGGTGCCCATGACCCGATTCCTCGTCGTCCCGCAGTGGCAGGGTTCGCCGTCCGCCCGCGCCATGCGCCTCATCGACGGCGCCGAGGCGATCGCCGACGACCTGCCGCGCTCCGCCCTCACGCGCGTCGAGGTCCCAGCCGAAGCCGGCGAGGCGGTGGGCACCGGCATCCGTCGCTTCAGCACCCTCATCCGCGTCCGCGACGCCCTCGCCGAGGTCCTCGGCTCCAGTGACGAGCCCGCCGTCGTCATCGGCGGTGACTGCGCGGTCGCGGTTCCGGCGATCGCCGCGGCCGCCGGGCGCCATCCGTCGGTCGCGATCGTGTGGTTCGACGCGCACGGCGACCTGCACACCCCGGAGTCGTCTCCCTCGGGCGCGCTGGCGGGCATGGCGCTGCGCGCCGCGATCGAGGCCGGGCCCTTCGTCGCGACTCCGCTCGTCCCCGCCGCCCGCAGCGTCCTCGTCGGCGCCCGTGACCTCGATGACGCCGAGGCCGCCCTCCTGGAGACCTCCGAGATCGCGACGGTCTCGGCGAGCGCCCTCGCCGACCCTGCCGCTCTCGCGGACGCGGTCGCCGCGACCGGCGCCGACGCCGTCTACGTCCACATCGACCTCGACGTCCTCGACCCGGCGGCCGTCGTGGGAGTCCTCGAGCCGGTGCCCTTCGGTGCGGACCCTGCACACATCACCGCGTCGATCGCCCGACTGCGCGAGCGGATGCCGCTGGTCGGCGCATCGCTGTCGGGCTTCGCCCCCGCGACCCGCGACGCCGCCGTCGAGGATCTCGGTACGATCCTCCGCCTGCTCGGGGCCCTCGCATGAGTCCGGTCCCTCCGGCGGGATGGGAGGCGCGGGCGGAGCGCGCCGTGGCGCGCGGGCGACGGTTCGACCGCTGGATCCCCGGCATCCTGCTCGATTCCCCTCTCAGCCGCCTGGGATACCTCGCCGGGACGGCGTTCGGCTTCGCGTGGGGGACGCTGTGGTCGACGGGCCGCATCGAACGGCGAGCGGGGCTCTGGGTGTTCCGAGGGATGCCGGGGGTCACGTTCGGCCGCGGCGGTGTCTGCGTCGGCGGGTGCTTCCTCACCGGCGACGGCCGCATCGACGACCGCCTGCTGCGCCACGAAGCCGTGCACCGCGAACAGTGGCGGCGCTACGGCATGCTCATGCCCGTCCTCTACCTGCTCGCGGGCCGCAACCCGTTGACGAACCGGTTCGAGATCGAGGCGGGTCTCGCCGACGGACGCTACATCCCCCGCTGACGATCCGTCACGCGACGAGCACTCGACCGAGCTCCGCGGTCTCGGTGATCGTCAGACCGTACGCCTGCAAGTACTCGACGGGGCCGCCGTACCGCAGCCGGAGGTCGTCGAACACGGCGCGCATCGCCTGCGCCGGCGACCGGGTCACGAGATCCTCGAGGTGACGCGCCCTCGGATGCCGCTGCCGGAGATAGTGCAGAACGCCCTCGTTCCGCGCCGTGGGGAGCAGCTCTTCGGTCCGCGCGTAGTCGGCGATGACGGCATCCTCGTCCACGCCGGCGGCCGCGAGGATCAGCGCCACCGAGAGCCCCGTGCGGTCCTTGCCGACGGTGCAGTGCACGAGCACGGGCTGGACCTCGAGCACGGCACGCGCCGCGTCGACCAGCCGCGATGCGGAACCGTCGATGAGAGCGCGGTACACGTCGTCGAGGGACAGGTCGTCGGCGAAGAACGACGACGCCGACCCCGCGAACATGGGCAGATGCACAGTCTCGATCCCGAGGTCGTCGACCTGGGAGGGTTCGAACCGCCGCTCCTCGTCGTCGCGCAGGTCGACGATGCGACGGATGCCGAGGCTCGCCACGCGGTCCCTTCCCGCCGTCGTCAGGTGGCCGAGGTTGCCGGAGCGGAACAGCACGCCGGACCGGGTGCGCCCCTCCCCCGCCGGCAGTCCCCCGACGTCGCGGAAGTTGAAGGCGCCGGGGACGTCGAGGACGCTCACGGAGCCGGCGACGCGGCGCGGCGCTCGGGAACCGGGTAGCGGCCGGCGATCGCGATGCGATTGAACGCGTTGATCGAGACGAGCAGCCAGCTGAGCGCGACGTACTCCTCTTCGGAGAGAATGCCGCCGACGCGGTCGTACACGTCGTCCGAGACGCCGTCGTCATGGATGAAGACGTACGACTCCGTCAGCTCGAGCGCCGCGCGCTCACGCTCGCTGAAGACACCGGACTCGCGCCACACCGGGAGCTGCGCGACGACGTCGACGGTGAGCCCCGCCTTCGCACCCCGATCGGAGTGGACGCGGACACAGTACGCGCAGCCGTTGAGCTGGGATGCGTGGATGAGCGCGAGCTCGCGCAGCCGGGCATCTATCCCCGCCTCGGCTGCGAGATCCCCGACGGTCTTCGCGAACGCTTCGAGGGCGTCGTACGCCGGGCGCGCGGCCCGGGCGAGGTGCACACGGTGGTGATCGCTCATGTCGTCACCCTAGTCGCGGCATCCGCACCCGGCATCGGTCACAATGGGGACCGTGAGCGACGCCGCCTTCGACGAGTTCTCCTTCCTCCCCGCACAGGCGGCTGACATCGGCGTGCCCGTGCCCGCGACGCACCGTGTGACGCACCGCTTGTCCGACGGCCGCGAGATCAGCGCACTCCGCTTCGGCGATCCCGAGGCCGCACCGGAGGTCACCTTCCTGCACGGTGCGGGGCTCAACGCGCACACGTGGGACACGACGATCCTGCACCTGGGCCTGCCCGCACTGGCCCTCGACCTGCCGGGCCACGGCGACTCCTCCTGGCGGGAGGACGCCCGGTACACCGGCGAGAGCATCGCCGCCGACATCGCGCCCGCCGTCCGGGAATGGACGAACGGCCGCCGACAGGTCCTCGTCGGTCACTCGCTCGGAGGCCTCACGGCCGCAGCGCTCGCGGCGCGGCATCCGGACCTCGTCCGCTCGCTCGTCGTCGTCGACATCTCCCCCGGGATCGATCCGAACGGCGCGGCGTCCTCCATCCGGGCGTTCTTCGCCGGTCCGACCGACTGGGCGAACCGTGACGAACTCGTCGCCCGCGCGTTGTCGTTCGGCCTCGGCGGCACACGCGAGGCGGCCACCCGGGGCGTCTTCCTGAACTCGCGCGTCCGCCCCGACGGCCGCGTCGAGTGGAAGCATCACTTCGCCCGCCTCGCGAACCGGCTCGCCGCCGACCCCGACGCGGCGAGCGCGGTCGATGCCGCGCAGCGCGCGGAGGCCGGCGTGCTCTCGTCCGCCGGCTGGGACGACCTCGCCGCCGTCACCGCGCCCCTCACCCTGGTCACGGGAACCCGAGGATTCCTCACCGACGCCGACCGCGCCGAGTTCCTGCGCCGCGTTCCCGGTGCCGGCCACGTCGAGCTCGACACGGCGCACAACGTCCACGAGGAGCGACCCCAGGACCTCGCGGCGCTCGTCCGGTCGACTCATGACGGCCCGTGACCGAACTCCTCGCGCGGGACTCTAGGCTGTAACGCGCACCGAGCACCGCGATGGGCCGGCGTCGACGTCGACGCCCATCGACGCCGAAAGGACCCCCACTCACATGCTTCGCCGCACCGCTTTGGCCGCCACGGCGCTCCTCGCCGCCGGAGCCCTGCTCCTGTCGGGCTGCACCGGCTCGCAGCCGGCTCCCTCCGGATCGGCGGGAACCCCCGACCCCGACGCGACCGTCAACGTTCGCCTCGTGCTCGAGCCCGGCAACCTCGACATCCGCGAGACCGCGGGGTCCGCCCTCGACCAGATCCTGATCGACAACGTGTACCAGGGCCTCGTCTCCCGCACGCCCGACCAGGAGATCGTGCCCGCGCTCGCCAGCGACTACGAGGTCTCGGCCGACAAGCTCACCTACACCTTCACGCTGCGCGAGGGCGTGACCTTCCACGACGGTCAGCCGCTCACCCCGCAGGACGTCGTCTGGTCGCTGACGCAGGTGCGTGACACCCCGACGTACCGCGACTCGGCGCGCCTGGCGAACGTCTCGGACGTCGCCGCCGACGGTCAGAAGATCACGCTGACGCTGAAGGCCCCCGACTCGACCCTGCTCTGGAGCCTGACCGGCCGCGCCGGTCTGATCCTCAAGGAGGGCGACTCCATCGATCGTAAGACCGCGGCCAACGGTACCGGCCCGTTCCGGCTCGCCGACTGGCGGGAAGGCGACAGCATCGTCTTCGAACGGTTCGCCGACTACTGGGGAACCCCGTCGTCCGCCGCCGAGGTCGTCTTCTCGTATGTGAGCGACAACCAGGCCGCGCTCAGCGGCGCCCTCGCCGGCGAGTTCGACGTCCTGAGCGGCTTCGACGCGAACCTGAAGGATCAGGTCGAGGCCACCGGCGACTTCTCGCTCGAACTCGGCGACTCGACCGACAAGGGCACGCTCGCCTTCAACCAGGCCTCGGGCCCGCTGGCCGACGCGCGCGTGCGCAAGGCGATCCGGCAGGCCATCGACAAGAACTCGATCGTCGAGGCTCTCGGCGCGGGGAAGACGATGTACGGTCCGATCCCCTCGCTCGACCCGGGCTACGAAGACCTGTCTACCGTCGCTCCCTTCGACCCCGAGGCCGCACGGCAGCTCCTCGCCGAGGCGGGGGCCGAGAACCTGTCCCTGACTCTCACGATCCCCTCCGCGTACGGCACGACGGTCCCGCAGATCCTCGTCTCGAACCTGCGCGACGTGGGCATCACCCTGAAGGTGACCCCGGTCGAGTTCCCCACCTGGGTCAACGACGTGTACGTGAACAAGGATTACCAGCTGAGCTTCGTCCTCCACACCGAGGCACGCGACTTCGAGAACTGGGCGAACCCCGACTACTACTTCACGTACGACAACCCCGAGGTGCAGAAACTCTACGCCGAGGCCGTCGCCTCGACCGACGACGCAGCCGCCGCCGATCTGCTGACGCAGGCCGCCCGCATCGTCTCCGAGGACGACGCGGCCGACTGGCTCTACAACGGGCAGTCCGTCCTCGCCGTCGCGTCGGACGTCAGCGGGATGCCGACGGTCAACGTGAACGAGCGCCTGAACGTCGCCGAGCTGGCCAAGAGCGAGGGGTGATCCGCTACGCGCTGACGCGACTGGCCCTGCTGGTGCTGGGCCTGTTCGTCGCCAGCGCGCTCATCTTCACCACCCTCCGGATCCTGCCGGGTGACATCGCGCAGCTCATCGCCGGGGTGGGCTCCACCCCGGAACAGCTCGCCGGCATCCGCGAACGGCTGGGACTCGATCGGCCGCTCCCCGTCCAGTACGGCGAGTGGATCGGCGGGGTCCTGACCGGCGACCTCGGGCAGTCCCAGCTCACCGGCACGCCCGTCGTCTCGGAGCTGGTGCAGAAGGCGGAGGTGACGGTGCCCCTCGGCATCCTCTCGTTCGTCATCGCTCTGCTCGTCGCACTCCCCTTCGGCGTGCACGCGGCGGTGCGCCGGCACCGTCCGGACGGCGTCGCCGTGTCGGTCGGCGCGCAGGCTCTCGCCGCCGTGCCCGTCGTGTGGGCGGGCATGATGCTCGTCGTCGTCTTCGCGGTGTCCCTGGGGTGGCTGCCGGCGCAGGGGTTCCCTCGCGCGGGCTGGGCGGACCCTGCGGCGGCCTTGCGTGCACTGATCCTTCCCGCCGTCACCATCGGCGTCGTGGAGGGCGCCGTGCTGCTGCGGTTCGTCCGCTCGGCGACCCTGCAGGCGATGGGCCAGGACTTCGTGCGGACCGCCGCCGCGAAGGGCCTCACGCGCACGCAGGCGCTCCTTCGTCACGGGCTCCCGAGCGTCGGCCTGTCGGTCATCACGGTGCTGGGCGTCCAGGTCGCCGGGATCATGGTCGGCGCCGTCGTCATCGAGCAGCTGTTCAGCCTGCCCGGGATCGGGCGGATGCTCGTCGAGGACACCGGCAACCGCGACCTCGTCAAGGTGCAGGGCGAACTCCTCGTCCTCACGGGTCTCGTCCTCGTCATCGGGTTCGTCGTCGACCTCGTGCACCGCGTCCTCGATCCGCGCCAGCGAGAGGCCGAGTGATGCGACGACTGCAGTGGGTGAGGCGCGTCTGGGCGTCGGGGACCGGCCGGTTCGGGCTCATCGTGGTCCTCGTGATCGCCGCGACGGCGCTCGTCTCCCTGTCCTGGACCCCCTTCGACCCGCAACGGGTCGACATCGCGAACCGCTGGGCGGGGCCGGGCGCCGCGCACCTGCTCGGGACCGACGGATCGGGACGCGACATCCTGAGCCTCCTGATGGCGGGGGCTCGAACGACGGTGCTCGTCGCCGTGGGAGCGGGTGTCATCGCGACCGTCATCGGACTCGTGCTCGCCGCCCTCGGCGCGCTCACGCCACGACCCGTCCGCGAGGGGGTCACGGTGATCGTGGACATCCTCATCGCCTTCCCGGTGCTGCTGATCGCGATGATGATCTCGGCGGTGTGGGGCGGATCGCTGCTCGTCGTCATCGTGTCGGTCGGCATCGGGTTCGGTGTCAACATCGCCCGCGTCACCCGTCCCGAGCTGCGTCGCATCCTCCGGAGCGACTTCGTCCTCGCCGGGCGCGCCTCGGGGCTGACCCCGACGCAGAACCTCTGGCGCCACCTGCTCCCGAACGTCGCCCCCGTCTTCATCGTGCAGTTGTCGTGGGGCATGGCCGTCGCGGTGCTCGCCGAGGCCGGTCTCTCGTACCTCGGGTTCGGCGCGCCGCTGACCCAGCCGTCCTGGGGACTGCTCCTGGCCGACCTGCAGCGCTTCATCAGCGTCCATCCGATGTCGGTTCTCTGGCCGGGTCTCGCCATCACGCTGACCGTCCTCGGCTTCAACCTCCTCGGCGACGCGCTCCGCGACGCCACGGATCCCACCCTGTCCCGCGGCTCGGCACCGCGCGGCGCCGAACCTCCCGCGGCGGTGACGGCATGACGCTCTCGCTCTCCGGACTCACGATCGACATCGCCGGTCGTCGCGTCGTCGACGGGATCGACCTCGAGGTCGGCGACGCCGCGCGCGTGGGCCTGATCGGCGAGTCCGGATCCGGCAAATCCCTGACGGCCCTCGCGATCCTCGGCCTGCTCCCCGACGGCGCCCGGGTCGGCGGCAGCGTCCGCTGGGACGGCCGGGAGCTGATCGGGATGCCGGATCGCGACCTCGCGCGGCTGCGCGGCGACGAGATCGGCATGGTGTTCCAGGAGCCCCAGACAGCGCTCAACCCCATCCGGACGGTGGGCCGGCAGATCGCCGAGTCGATCCGCATCCATCAGCGCGGCATCTCGCGCGCCGAGGCGTGGGCGCGGGCCATCGACGAGGCGCGTCGGGTGAGACTCCCCGACCCCGAGGCCATCGTCCGCCGCTACCCGCACCAGCTCTCGGGCGGGCAGCGGCAGCGCGTCGCCATCGCGATGGCCCTCGCCTGCCGTCCTCGGCTCCTGATCGCGGACGAACCGACCACCGCGCTCGACGTCACGATCCAGGCCGAGATCCTCGACCTGCTCCACCACCTCGTCGACGAGGACGGGATGTCGCTCGTGTTCATCACGCACGACCTCGCCGTGCTGTCCCAGATCGCGACCGATGCCGTCGTCCTCGACACCGGCCGCGTCGTCGAGTCGGGGCCGCTCCGGACCCTCCTGCGCTCCCCCGCGTCCCCCGTCACCCAGGCACTGCTCCGCGACGCGACCGCCACCCTCTGGCGACCGGGAGGCCGCGCATGAGCGAACTGATGCGAGCGCGCGGACTGACGCGCAGACACCGGATGCCGCGGTCCCGACCGTTCGAGCCGGCTCGGTGGACGACCGCCCTCGACGACGTCGACGTCGACGTCCGCGCAGGCAACGCCCTCGGGATCATCGGCGAGTCGGGCTCGGGCAAGTCGACGCTCGTGCGCCTGCTCCTGGGTCTCGATGTACCGAGCGCCGGAACCGTCGAGTTCGACGGACGTCCCGTCGACGGGTCGGCGTCGGCCCGCTCGCTCCACTGGCTGCGCCGGCGCACCGGCATCGTCTTCCAGGACCCGTACGGGTCGCTCGATCCTCGGATGAGCGTCGGGCGCATCGTCGCAGAGCCTCTCTCCGCACTCGAGATCGCCGGCGACCACCGTGCGCGCGTCCGCGAGGTGCTGAGCGACGTGGGCCTGCCCGTTGATGCCGCGGAGCGGTTCCCGCACGAGTTCTCGGGCGGTCAGCGTCAGCGGATCGCTCTCGCTCGCGCGCTCGTCCACCGCCCCGACGTCCTCGTCGGGGACGAGCCGCTGTCCGCCCTCGACGTGACGGTCCGGGCGCAGATCCTCGACCTCATCCGCGAGCTGCGCCGGCGGGACGGCCTCACGCTCGTCATGGTCTCGCATGACATCGGGGTGGTGCAGAACCTTTGCGACGACGTCGTCGTCATGACCGAGGGCCGCGTCGTCGAGGAGGGCCCGACCGAGAAGGTGCTGCTCGAACCGCAGGTCGCCTACACGCGCCGGCTGCTCGCCTCGATCCCGGTCATCGACCCGCGGGACCGGTAACGAGACGTCACGCTGTCGGCGGCGGGCGCTAGCGTGGCGACATGCACGCCATCGTCCCGCCGTACCTGCTCGCCCGTCTCGCGGCCGCTCCGGCCGAACGATTCCCGCACGCCGTCGCCGCCGCCCGCGCGACCCTGGCGGTCCCCCGCGCCTACGCGCCGATGCGCGGCCACCTCGATCTGTCGGTCGAAGGGGACTCGCTCGTCGTCTCGGCCGCTCCTGATCCCGACCGGCTCATCTCCGACGCCGAGAACCGCGAGGAACTGCCGGGCCGGCCCGCCCGCGCCGAGGGGGCGGACGCGACCGGCGACGCGGCGGTCGACGAGGCCTATGACGGCCTCGGCGCGACGTTCGCGTTCCTGTGGGAGGCCTTCGAGCGCGTCGGTCTCGACGGACGCAGCGGCTCGCTCGCCGCCACGGTCCACTACGGTCGCGCCTACGACAACGCGTTCTGGGACGGCGAGCGCATGGTGTTCGGCGACGGCGACGGCGAGGTGTTCGCCGGTTTCACCCGCTCGCTCAGCGTCATCGCGCACGAGTTGGGCCACGGTGTCATCGAATCGGCCGGCGGCCTGGATTACTCGGGTCAGTCCGGCGCGCTCAACGAGTCGATCGCCGACGTGTTCGGTGCGCTCACCGATCAGCACCACAAGGGACAGACAGCGGATGCCGCCACCTGGCTCGTCGGCGCCGAGATCTTCACCGACGCGGTCACGGGCTCCGCCCTCCGCTCCCTCGCCGCCCCCGGCACCGCGTATGACGACGACGTGCTCGGCAGGGACCCGCAGCCCTCGCACATGCGCGATTTCGTCGAGACCTCTGGTGACAACGGCGGAGTGCACATCAATTCCGGCATCCCGAACAAGGCATTCCACCTCGTTGCGACCGCTCTCGGCGGCTACGCCTGGGAGCGCGCCGGTCGCATCTGGTACCTCACCCTCGTCTCGGGCACCCTCTCCGCCGCCGCCACCTTCGCGCAGTTCGCCTCCGCCACTGCCGAGACGGCGGCGCGGGAGTACGGTGAAGACTCTGAGGAGGCCGTCGCCGTCCGCACCGCGTGGGCGAGCGTCGGAGTCGTGGAGGATGCTGCACCCCGTTGATCCGCTGACGATCGTCGTCGTCCGCACCGGCGGATTCGCCGGACTCCGTCGCGCGTGGCGCGTCGAGGTCGCGGGGACCGACGCGGAGGCCTGGCTGCCGCTCGTCGACGCGTGCCCGTGGGAGGAACCCCCGGCATCCGCTCCCGGCGCGGACCGATTCTCGTGGGAGGTCGCGGCCATCCACGGCGACGCGGATCGCCGAGCGGTCGTGGTCGATGCCACCGGTCCCTGGCGCGCGCTCATCGACCGCGTACAGGCCGACGGTGCGGCCGTGCGTCCCGCCGACCTCAGCGAGAACGCAGGCGGGTGAGGAGCGTGTCCTTCTTCTTCGGGTTCAGGTGCTTCTGCAGGTAGATCGTGCCGAGCGAGCGCCCGAACTTGAAGCCCACCTTGCCCATGCGGCCGACCTCGACGAAACCCAGCCGCTCGTGCAGGGCGAGGGAGGCTTCGGCTCCCTTGTCGCTGACGACGGCGACCATCTCGCGGATGCCCTTCTCCTCGCACGCGGCGATGAGCCCCTCCAAGAGGGCCCGGCCGAGGCCCTTTCCTGTCGCGGCCTGTCCCAGATAGATCGAGTTCTCGACGGTGTAGCGGAACCCGCTCTTGCCCGCCCACGGCGAGACGAGACCGTAGCCGAGGATCTGCCCGGTCGGCGACACCGCGACGAGGAACGGCAGACCGAGCTTCGAGAGATAGTCGAACTTCTCGACCCACTGCTTGTGGGACCATCGCTTCTCGTCGAAGGTGACGACCGAGTTCGCCACGTAGTGGTTGTAGATCTCGCGCACGTCGGCCATATCGGTGCGGACGGCGGGGCGCAGTTCGAACGAGAACTCCCGCTCGGGTTCGGGACGACGACGGAGGTGACGGGGAAGGCGGCGGCGATCGCGCTCGTATTCGTCCTCCAGCATGCCGCCAGCATACGGCTCAGTCGGGCAGTCGCCAGTCGACGGGAGAGGCCCCCTGCGCCTCGAGCAGCGCGTTCACCCGCGAGAAGGGTCGCGAGCCGAAGAAGCCGCGCCGCGCCGACAGCGGGGACGGATGCGCCGACTCGACGCGCGGGGTGTCACCGAGCATCGGGACGAGGCTCGCGGCATCCTTGCCCCAGAGCACGGCCACGAGCGGTTCGGGGCGGGCGACGAGTGTCGAGATGGCGTGCGCCGTGACGCGCTCCCACCCCCAGCCGCGGTGCGAGCCGGCCTCACCGGGCGCGACGGTCAGGACGCGGTTGAGCAGCATGACGCCCTGCTCCGTCCACGCCGACAGGTCGCCGTGCGACGCCGGAGGGATGCCGAGATCGCTCGACAGCTCGGCGTAGATGTTGCCGAGGCTCCGCGGCAACGGACGCACGTGCCGGTCGACGGCGAACGAGAGACCGATCGGATGCCCCGGGGTGGGGTAGGGGTCCTGGCCGACGATGAGCACCCGCACCGCGGAGAGCGGGCGCGTGAACGCGCGCAGCACGTGATCACCGGCGGGCAGGTAGCCGCGCTCGTCGGCGCGCAGCCGGTCCCCCAGCGCCGCGATGTCGGAGGCGACGGGGGCGAGCGCCTCGGCCCACTCGGGGTGTATCAGCCCGCCGGCGGCGAGCTCGTCGAGCGACCGACCGCTCATGCTCCCGCGGACAGGCCCGCGTCCTCTTCGGCGACGGAGCCGCGGAACGACCAGGGGAAGTCGATCCAGAGATCCGTCTCACGCCACGAGTAGTCGGGCGACGCGACGGAGCCGGGCTTCGTGTAGATGCAGACCGAGCGGACGTCGGCACCGGCGTCCCGGATCAGCTGCACCGCGAGGGCGAGGGTCCGGCCGCTGTCGGCCACGTCATCGACCAGGAGGACGCGCTTGCCGTCGAGGGCGCCGAGGTCGAGATCGGGAGGCAGGATCTCGGGCGCATCGAGCACCGTCCCGATCCCCGTGTAGAACTCGACGTTGAGCGCCCCGCAGCTCTTGACTCCGAGGCCGTACGCGACCGCCCCCGCCGGCAGCAGGCCGCCTCGAGCGATCGCGACGACGATGTCGGGCGCGAAGCCGTCCGCGACGATGCCTCGCGCCAGGTCGCGGGTCGCCCCGCCGAAATCATCCCAGGTCAACGTCTCGCGTTCGGCGGCCACCGGCATCCCTTCGTCCATGGATCCTCAGACTACGACCTGCGGGACGGCGGCCCGCTCCAGCGCTAGGCTCGCGCTCGTGACCGGGATCCCGCCCTCCTCCGCACCGTTGCTGCGCTCGTCCGCCCTGCGTTCCTCCGCCGCGGGGATCACGGCGGGACTCATCGGGTGGTTCATCGTCGTCGAGATCGTCAGCGGCATTCTGCAGGGGTTCTACGTCCCCCTGTTCAGCGACATCGTCATCCACCTCGGGATCCGGGATGCGGACGTGAACTGGTTCGAGGCGGGTCAGCTCCTGCTGAGTGCCCTCGTCGTCCCGATCCTCGCCAAGCTCGGCGACATGTTCGGGCACAAGCGCATCCTGCTCGTCGCCGCGGTCCTGACCGCCCTCGCCTCGTGGGGACTCGTCCTCGCGGACTCGTTCTGGACGTTCCTCCTGTTCTGGTCGCTCCAAGGCTTCTACGTCGTGTGGCTGCCCCTCGAGGTCGCCCTGATCTTCGAGCGCGGCAGGCAGCAGAACCGCGGCGTCTCCCTTACCCGCCGCGCGGCGGGGCTGCTCGTCGTCGGGCTCGAAGCGGGGGCCATCGTCGGCGCCCTCGCGGCCGGACGCATCTACGCGGCGACCGGCGACCTCGCCCTCACCCTCATGGCGCCCGCTATCGCCGTCTCCCTCGTCGTGGTGGTCATCTGGCTGTGGGTGCCCGAGTCCACCCCGAGCGGCGAACGGCGCCTCGACACCGTCGGGGTGATCCTCCTCGCCTGGGGGCTGCTGCTCGTGACCGGAGCCCTCGCGTGGATGAGGCTCATCGGGGAGCTCGGGCTCGGCGCGGGGACCTGGCTCGGCGTCGCCGCACTGTTCCTGCTCGGCGTCGGCGTGCTCGTGTGGTTCGTTCGTCACGAGCTGAGGCACCGGCATCCCGTCATCGACATGCGCGTCCTCGCCCGGCCGGACATGTGGCCCGTCCAAGCCACCGCGTTCCTCATCGGAATCAGCCTGCTCGGAGCCCAGGGACCGCTCTCGACCTACGCGGGGACGGACTCGTCCCTGGGCTACGGTCTGGGCCTCGACGCCACCGAACGCTCCTACGTGATCGGGCTGTACCTCGTCTCGCTCATCGTGGGTGCGGTGCTGTTCGCGATCACGTCGCGGCGCATGCGTCCCCGCGTCGCGCTCATCGCCGCGGCCGCGCTCGTCGGCGTCGGCTACGCCCTGTTCCTGCCGTTCCACGTGGAGGTCTGGCAGGTGCTGCTGAACCTCTCGATCGCAGGCATCGGATGCGGCGCCCTGGTAGGAGCGATGCCGGCAGCCGCCGCCGCGGCCGCACCGTTCGGCAAGACGGGCGAGGCATCGGGGATGACGAACACGACGAAGACGATCGGCGGCGCGTTCTCGTCCGCCGTCTTCGGCGTCGTGCTCGCCGCGGGCGCCGGTGCCGTCGCCGGGCAGACGGCCAGTTCGCTCGGCGGCTACCTCACCGTGTGGGCCGTCTGCGCGGCCGGCGGGTTCCTCGCCGCTCTCCTGCTGCTCCTCGTCCCGAAGGTCGCGTTCGCGGACGCGCCCCCTGCAGGCTGACGCGGCTCAGCTCTCGACCGTGCGCGGACGCAGCGGCCCGCGGGCCAGCAGGTGCTGCGCCGACTGCGCGACCGGACGCATCGTGATGAGGTCGAGGTTGACGTGGCCGGGGGCGTTCAGCGCGTACGCGATGACATCAGCGACATCCGCGGCCACCAGCGGCTGATCGACGCCGTCGTAGACCTTCTCGGCAGCCGCGCGGTCGCCGCCGAGACGGTTGAGCGAGAACTCCTCGGTGTGCACCATGCCGGGTGCGACCTCGACGACGCGGATCGGCTCGCCGTTCAGCTCGAGGCGCAGGGCGTGCACGAGCATCGCCTCGCCCGCCTTCGCCGCGTTGTACCCGGCCCCGCCGGGGTAGGCGGTCTGAGCGGCGGTCGAGGTGACGTAGACGGCGTCGGCGTGACCATCGGCATCGGCCGCACGGCGCAGGTGCGGCAGGAGGGCGGAGGTCACGAGCTGCGCCGACAGCACATTGACCTCGAACATCCAGCGCCAGTCGTCCGGGTCGCCGTCCTCGACGCGCTGGGTTCCGCGCGCACCGCCGGCGACGTGGACGAGAGCGTGGACCGGTCCGGTGTCCTCCAGGTGCGCGGCGAGCGCTTCGACATCCGCCTCGCTCGCGAGGTCTGCGGCGTAGGACCGGGACCCGACCTCGGCGTCGAGGGCCTCCAGCCGGGCCGCGCGACGGGCGACGCCGACGACGTCCCACCCACTCTCGCGGAGCGCACGGACGACCGCTTCACCGATCCCCGAGCTCGCACCGGTCACCACTGCACGTCGATTCGCCATGCGCTCAACGGTAGTGACTCACGGGGCGCCGGCGGACCACGGCAGGTTACGCTCCGTGTCCCCTTCCGTTGTCCTCCCGCGGCGCGGCTCGTAACGTCGGTGTCGGGCCCGCGGCATCCGTCGCCGCAGACCACCCACCCGACCACCCACGCAGGGAGCCATGTCATGTCCGCACCCGAGAACTGGCGCTTCGAGACCAAGCAGATCCACACCGGCGCCGCTCCGGACCCGGTGACGAAGGCCCGCGCCACGCCGATCTACCAGACGACGTCGTACGTCTTCGACAACGCCGACCACGCCGCGAACCTGTTCGCCCTCGCCGAGTTCGGCAACATCTACACGCGCATCCAGAACCCGACGCAGGATGTGCTCGAGCAGCGCCTCGCGGGCCTGGAGGGAGGCACCGGCGCCCTCCTCGTCTCGTCCGGCCAGGCGGCCTCGACCTTCGCCATCCTCAACATCGCACAGGCGGGCGACCACATCGTCTCGTCGAGCTCGATCTACGGCGGCACCTACAACCTCTTCAAGTACACGCTCGCCAAGCTCGGCATCGAGACGACGTTCGTCGAGAACCAGGACGACGCCGAAGAATGGCGCCGTGCGGTCCGCCCGAACACGAAGCTCTTCTTCGCCGAGACGATCGGCAATCCGCAGATCAACGTCCTCGACATCCGGACGGTCGCCGACGTCGCCCACGCCTCCGGTGTGCCGCTCATCGTCGACAACACCATCGCGACCCCGTACCTGATCCGCCCGTTCGAGCACGGCGCCGACATCGTCGTCCACTCGGTGACCAAGTTCCTCGGCGGCCACGGCACGACCATCGGCGGCGTCATCGTCG
Organism: Microbacterium sp. SORGH_AS_0505; assembly: GCF_030818715.1. NCBI lineage: Bacteria > Bacillati > Actinomycetota > Actinomycetes > Micrococcales > Microbacteriaceae > Microbacterium > Microbacterium sp. SORGH_AS_0505. The sequence goes on from NZ_JAUTAT010000001.1 coordinate 206,408, forward strand.
ACGGCGGCTCGTTCCCCTGGTCGGAGCACTCCGAGCGCTTCCCCGGCCTGACCACGCCCGACGAGTCGTACCACGGCGCCGTCTACACCGCAGCGGTCGGCGACGCCCTCGCCTACATCATCAAGGCGCGCGTGCAGCTGCTTCGCGACCTCGGCTCCGCGATCTCGCCGCAGAGCGCGTGGAACCTCATCCAGGGCGTCGAGACGCTGTCGCTGCGCATCGAGCGTCACGTGCAGAACGCGCAGGAGATCGCGGAGTGGCTCGAGAACCACCCCGACGTCGCCTCGGTGAACTACTCGGGCCTTCCGACCTCGCCCTGGTACGCCGCGGCGAACCGCTACGCCCCGAAGGGTGTAGGCGCGGTCCTGTCGTTCGAGCTGAAGGGCGGTGTCTCCGCCGGCCGCGAGTTCGTCAACGCGCTGAGCCTGTTCAGCCACCTCGCGAACATCGGCGACGTCCGCTCGCTCGTCATCCACCCGGCGTCCACGACCCACTCGCAGCTGACACCGGAGCAGCAGCTCACCTCGGGCGTCACCCCGGGTCTCGTCCGCCTGTCGGTGGGCCTCGAGAACATCGAAGACCTGAAGGCCGACCTCGACCAGGCCCTCGCCGCCGCGCGCCGCCACTCCGAGGCCGCGCGCGCCTGACCTCCCCTCCTCAGGAGAACGACACCCCGTCCGGGCCACCGCGGCGGGGTGTCGCGCGTCCGGCCCGATACGCTCGAGGGAAGACGATGAAACGCTACGGACCTCTTCACGCTGTGCCTGACGGGCTCGCGATCGGCGATCCCGGTCGACGTCACCTCGTCCTCGGCGTGGACACCATCAGTCACCGAGATGGACCCGCCGTGACGCAGCAGGTCGAGTGGACCGAGATCCGGGGTGCCACCCTGGACCTGAGGACCACACGGTTCCCGTTCCCCGCCGCGTTCTCGGGCCTGTGGAGTTCCGTCCTGGTCATGATCACGCAGACCGACCCGGACCTCGACCTGGCGCCCGGCACCGCCGTGCTCACGACGGACCACGGGTCACTGCGCCTGGATCTGGACCGGCACCACCCCGGCGGTTACTGGCATCCCATCGTGTCGAGGACCCAGCTGCTCATGGACCGTCTGGTCGAGGATGCCGCGTCCCGCCCGCTGCTGCGTCAGTCGAACGCTGTGCTGGACTCGATCGTCTCCTCGGTCCGCCGCGCGCGGGTCGCCTAGCGATCCGCGCGACGGAGCAGTGCTCGCCGCTTGCGGTGGAGCCGCCACCAGCTGAACGAGCTCCGCGCCTGGATACGGCCGAGCTCCACCAGACTCGGGAGCCCTCGAGAGGCCAACTCGCGCGAGATCGCATCGGAGTCGTCCGTGCCCCCATGCGCCTCGATGACGGCATGCGCCTGCGTAACGCGTTCGCTCGACAGCGGGTGCGCCGCGATCTGAGAATCGACCTTCGCGATCCTCCGTGCCAGCTCCTCAGGTTGCACGGCGATCACTTGCCCAGTGCGCAGGCGAGCGCGGCCGCGCCGAGGCCACCCCAGATCGTGCCGGTGGCGAAGGCCTGCGTGATCTGCGGTCCCTTGAGCCCGAGGCCCAGAAGGCACTTGAACACCCACGGAGCGATCCAGATCGGATCCGCCACCACCGGGTAGGCGACCCCCGCCGCGCGGTGATCGACGACCTGAATGAGCGTGGAGCCCTCGATCTCGTAGTGCGTCGCGACAGGGTCGCCGTCCGTGTCGAGTGCCCAGGCATCCGCGACCACGGCGAGGACAGTGCCGTCAGCGGCGACGACCGCGGCGCCGTCCTCGGTCGATCGCAACGACTCGCCGACGCCGAGGTCGACGTCGTACTCGAGATGCTCCGGCGCGTCGGCGGAAGTGATCGTCGTCAGCATCTGCACACCCGCGTCACCGACGATCACAGAATTGGTCAGGGACTCACCCGGGTAGGTCACCGCCCCACCCTGGAGGAGGACGGCATCGCCCGCCGCGTCCGCCTCGGGAAGATCGATCGTCAAGGGCGACCGCCCGGGAGAGTGTATAGACACCCCGTCCGTCAACCGCGACGGGACACCGATGGTGCCCTGGCTGGTCTGCACCGTCCCGGTCCCGGCTCCATCGGATGCAGCAAGGAGCAGTGACTCATCCAGATTCGCCAGTGATTGCGCAGCGACGGCGATCGAGGCCGCGTCGACCTCGTCGTCCGCCGATGCGATGGAGGGGGATGCCACGATGGTCGACGCCAGGAGCGCTGTAACCATCGTGAGGGAGGCGGTGCGGCGCCAGGAACGTGTCATCAGGGTCTCTTCCGGTGGAGCGATCAGGTCACAGAATGGTGATCTCCCCGACGCTAACGACGGGTCCGAAGGTCCCGCGCCCGCCTTTCGGCGGAAACTTTCGAAGGTGTCCGTGCCCCCGTAACACTGCGCTGACCCTCCCCATCGGCCGGGAGAATAGTCGTATGGACTGGCAGACCTCGGAAGACACGGTGCCCTCGGCTCCGGTGACCGAGGCAGACGCCCGGTCGCTCCTCGGGCGCCCACCGGCGACCGGCGCCTGGCGTGACGGCGACCCGATCGGGGAGCGCAGGTTCGCGCGGTTCGGCGCGTTCACCACCGAGAGCGGGGCGAGCCTCCCCGGCATCCGTCTCGCCTACGAGACGTGGGGCGAACTCTCCCCCGCCCGCGACAACGCCGTTCTGATCCTTCACGCCCTCACCGGCGACAGCCACGTGCGCGGCGACGCCGTCCCCGGTCACGCGACCGACGGCTGGTGGGGAGATATCGTGGGCCCCGGAAGGGCCATCGACACCGACCGCTGGTTCGTCGTGGCGCCGAACATGCTGGGCGGATGCCAGGGGTCGACCGGTCCCGCGAGCATCGCCCCGGACGGCTACGAGTGGGCCTCCCGCTTCCCGTTCCTCACGATCCGCGACCAGGTCGCCGCACAGGTCATGCTGGCGGACGCCCTCGGCATCGACGTCTGGGCGGGAGTGATCGGCGGATCGATGGGCGGCATGCACGCCCTGGAGTGGGCGGTCGGGCACCCGGAGCGGGTCGAGCGTCTCGGCGTGCTGTGCTCGCCGCCGACGACGACGGCCGACCAGGTCGCACTGAACTCCGTCCAGCTCGCGGCGATCCAGATGGATCCGCGCTTCGCGGGCGGCAACTACTACGACGCTCCCGACGGCGACGGCCCCCACCGGGGGCTCTCGCTCGCGCGACGCATGGCGCTTCTGAACTACCGCACCCCGACGGAGCTGAACCAGCGCTTCCAGCGGTCCTGGCAGTCCGACAAGAGCCCCTTCGGCGAAGGCGGTCGCTACGCCGTCGAGAGCTACCTCGACTTCCACGGCAACCGCTTCACCCGTCGGTTCGACGCGAACTCCTACCTGACCCTCGTCGAGGCGATGAACTCGCACGACGTCGGGCGCGACCGGGGCGGCGTCGAGGAGGCCCTCGCCCGGGTGACGGCGCGCACCCTCGTGCTCGGGGTCGACAGCGACCGCCTGTTCCCTGTGGAGGGGCAGCACCGCATCAGCCGCGGCATCCGCACCACCATCCATGACGACACGGTCGTCCTCTCGAGCGACTTCGGTCACGACGGCTTCCTCATCGAGACCGAACCCGTCGGACGCCACCTTCGACGCCTGCTCGAGAGCTGACGTCCGACTACCGCGGCGCGAGATCCGGGGAGATCCGCGTGCCGAACGTGTGGCGCAGCGCCGACCGCGCCGCATGCCACCCGGCCAGGCCGTGCACACCGGGCCCCGGACTCGTCGACGCCGAGCACAGGTAGACCCCGTCGAGCGGCGTGCGCCACGGCTCACGCGACACGACCGGCCGTTTGAGCAGCTGCCAGAGGGCGGGAGCCCCCGCCGCGATGTCCCCGCCGGGGTAGTTCGGGTTCTCGGTTTCGACCTCGACCGCGTTCCGCGAATTCATGCCGACGATCAGGTCGCGGAAGCCGGGCGCGAACCGCTCGATCTGCCGGATGACGGCGTCGGCGCGATCGGCGGTGCTCCCCGAGGGGACGTGCGTGTACGTCCAGAGCACATGAGCTCCGGCGGGGGCGCGCGACGAATCGAACCCCGACGGCTGCGCGACCAGCACGTAGGGAGCGTCGGGAAGTCCGCCGCGGGAGATGAGGTTCTCGGATGCCGCCATCTCGGCGCGCGTGCCGCCGACGTGGACGGTGCCGGCCGAGCGGACCTCCTCGTTCGCCCACGGGACGGGACCCGAGAGGGCGAAGTCGACCTTCGCGACCGCGCCGCCGTAGCGGAAGCGCTCGAGGGCACCGCGGTAGCCGGCGGGAACGGCGTCGCCCGCGATCCGGAGGAAATCGCGCGGGACGACATCGAGCAGGACGGCCTTCGCGTCGGGCAACTCCCGCAGCGACTCGACCTCTTGGTCGGTGACGATCTCGCCGCCGTGCTCGCGCAGGTCGTCGGCCATGGCGTCGACGATGCTCTGACTGCCGCCGATCGGGATCGGCCACCCGCGCGCATGCCCGTAGGTCGAGAGTGCGAGTCCCGCTCCCGCCGCCGCCAGGCTCGGGAGCGACAGGATCGTGTGCGCGGCGACACCGGTGAGCAGGGCCGGAGCGGCATCCTCAGCGAAGCGCGCGTTCCACAGCCCGCTCCCCTGTTCGAGAGCCCGCAGACCGAACCACACGGCGGCGGCCGGGTCGGCGGGTACGCGCAGCAGCGGGTGACCGGTGAAGTCCGAGACGCCGGACGCCCGCTCCACGAGCGGGCGCATCAGGCGCGCGTACGCGTCGCCGTCGCGGCCGAGGCTCTCGGCGGTGCGGTCGAGATCGCGGTAAGCGATCGCGGCGCGGCCGCCGTCGAGGGGCTGGGCGAACGAGGCGTCGGGGACGGCGAAGTCGACGCGCCTCCCCAGCCCGAACTCGCGGAAGAAGCGGCTCTCGAAGGCGAGCGGGTGCACGGCCGAGCAGACGTCGTGCAGGTAGCCGGGGAGGGTCATCTCCATCGTGCGCGCGCCGCCGCCGATGGTGCCGCCCTTCTCGTACACACGCACGCTGAGACCGGCACGGGCGAGGGTGACGGCCGCCGCGAGCCCGTTCGGCCCCGCGCCGACCACGATCGCGTCGAGGTCGCTCATTCTCCGACGCCCTCGTCCTCGGCGGTGGTCTCATCGGTCGGGCGCGCGGCGCGGCCCTCGGCGAGGTAGGCGAGGCGGTGGAGGGTCTCTGCGTTCCGCAGCTGCAGCGCGATGTCGAGGAGCGCGGGCGGGATGAGGCTCCCGGGTCCCGCGACGGCCTCCTCCTGGATGCGGACGACGGCACCGTCGCGGTGCGGCCTGACCTGGATGTCGACCTGCGCCTCGCCCATCGGCCACCCCTTCGCACGGAGGAGGAGGTGACGCGGCGGGTCGTACGCCAGCACCTCGGTCTCGTCGTCGATCAGGGCCGGCCACACGCCGAACGAGTGGTGCAGGTGCGAACCGACCTCGGGCCAGGTCTCGGCGACTTCGCGCATCCGGGACGCGCCGACGACCCACGACGGGAAGAGCCACCCGTCGGCGAGCACGGCGAAGACGTCGTCAGGGGTGCAGGCGAACACGCGCGAGTTGCGGGACATGCCTCCGACGCTAGCGACTGAGGCCGAGCGTCACGGACGGGGTTGCGCCCTCGGACGAGGCGTGTCAGACCTCGGCCGGGGCGCGCGCGGCCGAGCGGCGTTCGAGGCCGATGCTGAGGGCGGCGATCCCGAGTCCGCCGAGGGCCAGCAGCAGCCCCACCCAGACGGGAGCCGTGAAGCCGAGTCCGGCGGCGATGACGGCTCCGCCGAGAGCCGCACCGACCGCATTGCCCGTGTTGAGGGCGGAGTGGTTCAGGGCCGCAGCGATCGACTGGTTGTCGCCGGCGACGTCCATCAACCGGGTCTGGATCGTCGGGCTCACGGCCGACGAGGCGAAGGCCACCGCGAAGACGAAGACGATCACGGTCACGATCCACCCGGCGGTCAGCGCGAGGAGCAGCTGCGTCACGACGAGGAGGACCAGGAGCCCGAACATCGATCGGATCAGATTGACGTCGGCGAGGTGGCCGCCGACGAGGTTGCCCGCCGTCATCCCCAATCCCAGGATCACGAGCACGACGGGGACGAGCCAGGCGGGTGCCCCGGCGGCCTCGGTGACCAGCGGCGAGACGTACGTGTAGACCGCGAAGAAGCCCCCGAAGCCGATCGCGCCGATCCCGAGCGCGAACCACACCTGTCCGATCCGGAACACCTTGAGCTCAGCCCGGAGCGTGCGCGACGGCTCCCCGGGGCGGTGCGGGACGGTGAGGGCGATCGCGAGGGTCGCGGCCGCGAAGATGAGGACGACCAGCACGAACGCCCAGCGCCAGCCGAGGTTCTGACCGAGGAACGTACCGAGCGGAACGCCGACGACGTTCGCCACCGTGAGGCCCGTGAGGACGAACGCGACGCCCTTGGCGCGGTTCCCCGGCCCCATGACGTCGGCGGCGACGAGCGCACCGATCCCGAAGTACGCGCCGTGCGGCAGGCCGGCGAGAAGACGGGATGCCGCGACGAGCTCGAACGTCGGCAGGATCAGCGTCAGCGCGTTGCACACGGTCAGGGCGCCGGCCAGGAGCACCATGACGCGGTGTCGCGGGTACTTGGCCACGGATGCGGCGATCGTCGGAGCTCCGATCACGACGCCGAGCGCGTAGAGCGTGATGAGCCATCCCGCCTGGGCGATCGCCTCCTCCTGCGAGCTCGCCCACGCGGTGGGGAGCAACTCGCGCGCGATCTCGGGCAGCAACCCCATGACCACGAACTCGGTCATCCCGATGCCGAAGCTGCCGACGGCCAGCGCCAGGAGGGCGCGGCGGGGACGGGTGGGGGTCGAGGTCACTCAGGGATCGTAGTCCCGCTCCCCTCCTCGGGACGAATCGATTCGAGCGCGGACTCGAGGCGCGCGATCTTGCCGTCGATCTCGCCCGTGTACCCGGGACGGATGTCGGCTTTCAGCACGAGCGAGACACGCGACCCGAAGGGTTGGACGGCGTCGACCGCGCCCTTGACGACGGCCATCACCTCGTCCCACTCCCCCTCGATCTCAGTGAACATGCTCGTGGTCCGATGCGGCAGGCCCGAGGCGCGGACGACGGCGACGGCCGCTGCCACGGCGTCGTGGACGGAACCGTCCGGATTGCCGTTCCCGGACGGGGCGACGGAGAAGGCGACGATCATGGGGACCTCCGGATCAGTGGATGGAACGGACGGGTACGGGAAGGCGGACGAGACGGACGACCATCCACACCAGCAGCGCGATCAGCGCGACGTTGCGGAGCGTCAGCACGCTCACGGCGACGACCTCGGGCGAGACGATCCCGTCGTAGAGGACGGGGTAGACGAACTGGGTGAGGGCGGCCGACACCAGCACGAGCGCTCCGGGCGCGATCCACCGTCGGCGATCGACGACGAGTCCGAACGCGACGATGGCGAACAGCCACGTCTGGAACTGCGGCGAGCCGACCTTGTTCACGACGATGAGGACGGTCGTGAGGGCGAGGCCCAACGTCGGGAACAGCCGTACGAAGGGGACGTGCCGACGAGCCTTGATCGCGCCGATCCCCACGACCGCGGCGGCGGCGAGGACGAGCGAGGGCGTCATGAGTGCCGACACGGTGCCGAGGAAGGGTCCCGAGACCTGGAAGGTGAGGATCCCCTGGTCGTAGTAGACCGTCCACCCGTCGAACCCGAGGAGTGCACCCCACAGGTAGACGGCGCTCACCGGTGCCTCGACCTGGAGTCCGCGCCCGGTCTGACCCGTCACGAATCCGAGGGCGTGGTCGGCGCCTCCCGCGGCGACGACGACGCCGACGACGGCCACGCTCACCAGCACCCCCGCGCCGAGGACGACGCTCCGCCGACGGACCGCGACGACCGCGGCCCCGATGAGGGCTGCCGGCCAGATCTTGATCCACGTCGCGGCAGCGAGCAGCGCACCGGCGACACCCGGCCGGCGCAGGAGCCACAGGCATCCGAGGATCGCCAGCGGAACCGAGACCGCGTCGATCCGATACATCCCGACGGGCCCGAGGGCGACGATCGCCGCGAGCCAGAACCCCGCCGCGCTCAGGCGCCCGATCGAGCGGCCCGCGCCGATCAGGATCGCGAAGGCGACCGCGTCGAGGAGCGTCACGAGGATCGCCCACCCGACCGTATAGCTCCCGACGAGCGCTCCGGGCAGGTGCGCCAGCAGCATCGGGAGGAGCGCGAGATGCGGATACACCCAGTCCTGCGTGACGCCGACGATCCCGCCACCCGAGAAGACGGCCTGCGACCAGGGTTCGTACACGCGGTAGACGTCGCCCATCGGCTCGTTCGGCAGAAGGAAGCCGAGCACACCGACGACGAGATGGACGAGGGCGAACGCGGCCCACAGCAGCACGCGGTTCGTCACGCCCTCCAGCCTAGGGCGATGCGCTCGCGTCACCCGGCGAGGGCCGCTGCGACGGCATGCGGCAGGTGCTCGGCGACGTCGAGCGCGACGATCGGTCCCCCGCCGTGCGCCGCGACGGCGAGCGCGGCCGCGTGTCCGTGCAGCCAGACGGCGGATGCCGCCGCCCGCTGCAGTGCGCCGAGGTCACCCGGCGACGCCCCGTGCCCGACGACCCCCGCGAGCACGGCACCGACGGTCCCGGCGAGGACGTCGCCCGTCCCGGCGGTCGCCAGCCACGACGTCGGCGCGGTGACCTCGACCGGGTCGATCCCGGGTGCGGCGACGACGGTCGTCGCCCCCTTCCGCACGACGACACCGCCGAGCGCACCAGCGGTGCCCGCGGCATCGTCGACGTCCGGATCGAGTCCCAGCAGAGCGCGCAGCCGGGCGTGCTCGCGACCGTGCGGCGTCGCCACGACGGGAGCGGGCGCGTCGACGGCCAGGTCCAGCGCCCCGGCGTCGACGACGACGGGGACATCGGCCGAGAGGATGCCGACGAGCGCCGCGCGTTCGCTCGCCGAGCGGTGCGCGGCATCCGTCCCGGACCCGATCACCCACGCCTGCACGCGGCCGTCAGCGGTCACCGTCTCGGGTCGTCGGGCGAGGACGTGGTCGGCGGCCGGACCCGGCCCGAGGTAGCGCACCATCCCCACGCCGGTGCGCCACGCCGCCTCGACGCCGAGGACCGCAGCTCCCGGGAAGGCGGCCGAACCGGTCCGCATCCCGACCACACCGCGGGAATACTTGTCGTCGTCCGCCGTTGGCTCGGTGAGGACGGCGGCCGTGTCCGCCCTGTTCCACATCCGCGCCGTCATGGCGCCCACCCTATGCGACGGAGTCCGCTCATGACCCTCCTCTTCCGCCCGCTCGAGCTGTCCGGTACGACCGCCCGCAACCGGCTCTGGGTCTCGCCCATGTGCCAGTACTCCGCCGTCGATGGCGTGCCGAACGACTGGCACCACGTGCACCTCGCTCAGTTCGCGAACGGCGGCGCCGGGGTGGTCATCGCCGAGGCGACGGCCGTCGTGCCCGAGGGACGGATCACGCCGTCCGACACAGGGCTGTGGAACGACGAGCAGCGGGATGCCTGGGCTCCCATCGTCGCCGCGATCCATTCGCGCGGAGCCCTGGCAGGCATCCAGCTCGCTCACGCGGGCCGGAAGGCGTCGACGCACCGCCCGTTCGACGATGCGCGCGGCAGCGTCTCCCCCGCCGAGGGCGGCTGGACGACCGTCGCCCCCTCAGCGATCGCTTTCGACGGCTACGCCCAGCCCGTCGCCCTCGACGCGAACGGGATCGACGCCCTCGTGGTCGCGTTCGGCGACGCTGCTCGCCGCGCCGACGAGGCCGGCTTCGATCTGCTCGAGATCCACGCGGCACACGGCTACCTGCTGCACCAGTTCCTCTCGCCGCTGTCGAACGAGCGCACCGACGGGTACGGCGGGTCTCTCGAGAACCGCGCCCGCCTGCTCCTGCGCGTCGTCGACGCGGTCCGGGATGCCGCACCCGGCCGTACCCTCGCGGTCCGCTTCTCGGCGACCGACTGGGCCGACGGCGGGTGGGGCGTCGACGAGACCGCGACCGTCGCCGGCTGGGTCGGCGAGCGCGGGGCGAGCGTCATCGACATCTCGACGGGCGGGCTCGTCGCGCATCAGAAGATCACGACCGGACCCGGGTACCAGGTTCCGTTCGCGGCAACGGTCCGCGAACGCACCGGGCTCCTCGTCACGGCCGTCGGCGAGATCGCTGACGGCCCGCGGGCCGAGGCCGTCCTGCAGGACGGCCTCGCCGATGCGGTCATGGTCGGCCGCGGCTGGCTGCGCGATCCGCACTTCGCCCTCCAGGCCGCAGACGACCTGGACGACGCGGAGGCTGCGACGCTGTGGCCGCCGCAGTACCTCCGCGCCCGCCGGCGCTGAGCCCCGTCAGAGGCGGCGCGTCGCGTCGTGCACCTCGCCGACGAGTTCCTCGATGATGTCCTCGAGGAACAGCACGGCCGTCGTCTCGCCCGCCGAGTCGCGCACCTGAGCCAGGTGACGGCTCGACCGGCGCATGAGGGCGAGGGCGTCCTCGAGGTCGGTGGCCTCGCCGATGGGGATCATGTGGTGGATCCGCTTGGGCTTGATCGGCTGGGCGACCGTGTCCTCGGAGTCCTCCCCCTCGGCGGCCCGGAGGACGTCCTTCAGGTGGACGTAGCCGAGCGGCATCCCCTCGTCGTCGACGATCACGTACCGCGAGAAACCGTGACGAGCCACGGCCCGCTCGATCTCGTCGGGCGTCGTGTGCTCGGGCAGGGTGACGAGCTCCGAGAGCGGGACCGCGACATCCTTCGCCTTCTTGTCGGTGAACTCCACCGCCGCAGCGACCGCGCCCGAGGCGTCATCCAGCACGCCCTCGATGCGCGACTGGTTCACGATGGTGGCGACCTCGTCGAGCGTGAAGGTCGAGGCGGCCTCGTCCTTCGGCTCGACGCGGAACAGCCGCACGACGTGGTTCGCGATCCAGTTGAGCGCCACGATGATCGGGTGGAACACCCGTGACACGAACACGAGCGGCGGCGCGAGCAGCAGCACAGCGCGATCCGGCAGCGAGAACGCGAGGTTCTTCGGCACCATCTCGCCGAACACGACGTGCAGATACGACACGAGCAGCAGCGCGATGACGAAGCCCGTGACGTCGACGACCGCGTACGGCAGGCCGATCGCCTCGAGCGGCACCGCGAGCAGGTGGTGGATCGCCGGCTCCGACACGTTCAGGATCAGCAACGAGCAGATCGTGATGCCGAGCTGGCACGTCGCCAGCATGAGCGTCGCGTGCTCCATGGCCCACAGGGCCGTCTTGGCCGAGCGCGAACCCTTCTCGGCGAGCGGCTCGATCTGCGAGCGTCGCGCGGAGATGACGGCGAACTCGGCTCCGACGAAGAAGGCGTTGGCCACCAAGAGGACGACGAGCCATGCGATTCCGACCCAGTCGTTCATCGACGCTCACCTCCCTCGGTCTCGGCGCCGACCGGCACGGGAGCGGGCACGAACTTCACGCGGTCGACGCGGCGACCGTCCATCCGCTGCACGGTGATGGTCCCGTCGTCGAGGGTGATCTGGTCTCCCACCGTGGGGATGCGCTCCAGCGTGGCCATGATGAATCCGCCGACCGTGTCGTAGACGTCGCCTTCTGGCACGCGGATGCCGGTGCGGTCGAGCACCTCGTCGGGGCGCAGGTCGCCGGGGAAGATGATCGACCCTTTGGCGCGGACGACGCCGGCACGGCTGCGGTCGTGCTCGTCGAGCACCTCGCCGACGATCTCCTCGACGAGGTCTTCGAGCGTGACGACGCCGGCGGTGCCGCCGTACTCGTCGACGACGATCGCCATCTGGTAACCGCGCGAGCGGAGTTCGGACATCAGACCGTCGAGGTGCACGGCTTCGGGGACGCGCAGCGGCTCCTCTGCGATCGCGGCGGCCGGGACGTCCGCGCGTCGTTCACGCGGCACGGACACCGCTTGCTTCAGATGGACGATGCCGGTGATGTCGTCCATCGACTCGCCGTACACGGGGAACCGGCTGTGGCCGGTGCGTCGGGCGAGCTGGATGACGTCTTCGACGCTGTCATCGGCGGCGACGGCGTGGACGCTGGGTCGCGGGGTCATGACGTCAGCCGTCGTGAGACGCGAGAACGTGAGCGTGCGGTCGAGCAGCGACGCGGTGTCCTCCTCGAGGACGCCGGCGCTGGCCGAGCGGCGGACCAGGCTCGACAGCTCTTCCGCGGTGCGGGCACCGGAGAGCTCCTCCTTGGGCTCGACGCCCATGGCACGGAGCACGGCGTTCGCGCTGCCGTTGAGCAGCTGGATGGCGGGCTTGAAGACGGTCGTGAAGACGGTCTGGAACCCGATGACGAGCTTCGCGGTCTGGCGGGGAACCGCGAGGGCGAAGTTCTTCGGGACGAGCTCGCCGATGATCATCGAGAAGATCGTCGCGGTGGCCATGGCGACCACGGTCGCGATGGGACGGGATGCCGCTTCCGGCACACCCCACGACTCGAACACCGGGTTCAGCAGATTCGAGAGCGCCGGCTCCATCGTGTAACCGGTGAGGAGGGTCGTCAGCGTGATGCCGAGCTGTGCGCTCGAAAGATGCGTCGACGTGATCCGCAGCGCGTTGATCGTGAGCGACAGTCGGCTCTCGCCGGCTGCGCGGCGCGACTCGAGATCGGCCCGATCGAGGTTGACGAGTGCGAACTCACTGGCGACGAACAGGCCGGTTCCCACTGTCAGGAGCAGCCCCACGCCCAACATGACGTAGTCCATCACACGTCACCCCCGATCATCGGGGAGCAGGGTCGGTGGGGCGAAGGTCTACTGGGAGGGTCGTCCATTGTGGGGATGATTCTACGGCACCGCGCGCGTCGCACGGGCGCGTTCTCTCACCAGCTGACCGGCAGTGCTTTGCCCTCTTCGTAGCCGGCCGCGGACTGGAAGCCCACCGTCGCCCGTTCGTGGAAATCGGCGACGGTCGCCGCTCCCGCGTAGGTGAACGACGAGCGGACCCCCGAGGTGATCATGTCGAGGAGGTCCTCGACGCTCGGCCGCAGGGGGTCGAGGTAGATCCGCGACGACGAGATGCCCTCGGCGAACAGCTCCTTGCGAGCGCGCTCGAACGGGTCGAGACGGCCGAAGCGCCCCTGCACCGCCTTCGTCGACGCCATGCCCCACGACTCCTTGAACACGCGCCCCTCGGCATCGACCCGCAGATCGCCGGGCGCCTCGATCGTGCCCGCGAACCAGGATCCGACCATGACGGATGCCGCGCCTGCCGCGAGGGCGAGGGCGACGTCCCGGGGGTAGCGGACGCCGCCGTCGGCCCACACGTGCGCGCCCGCCGCGGCGGCGGCCTCGGCGGTCTCCAGCACGGCCGAGAACTGCGGGCGTCCGACGGCCGTCATCATGCGCGTCGTGCACATCGCACCGGGCCCCACGCCGACCTTGAGGATCGTGGCGCCGGCCTCGACGAGGTCGCGCACCCCCTCCGCGGTCACGACGTTCCCCGCCACGATCGGGAGTCCGAGGTTCTGGGCGGAGACGGCGCGGAGAGCACGGATCATGCTCTCCTGGTGCCCGTGCGCCGTGTCGACCACGAGCGCGTCGACGCCGGCGGCGGCGAGCGCGCGGGCCTTCGCCGCGACGTCGCCGTTGATCCCGACGGCCGCGGCGACGATCAGCCGCCCCTCACCGTCGACGGCGGGCCGGTAGAGCGACGAGCGCAGGGCGGTCCGTTGCGACAGCGTGCCGACGAGATACCCGTGCTGCACCACCGTGACGATGTCGGCCTCGGCCGCGATCAGCAGGTCGAACGCGGCACGCGCGGTGTCGACGTCGTCCGCGTCGATGGATGCCGCCCGTCCCCGCACGAGGTCGCCGAGACGAGCGTCGGGCAGGGCGGTGCCCAGGCGCTCGGCCGGCACGATGCCGACGATGTCGTCCCTATGGATCCGCTCCGCGCGGGACGCGACGACGATCCCGTGCCCCGCCGCTGCCGGCAGGAGGGCCGCAGCGTCCGCGACCAGCGCCTCGGGCGGGAGAACGAGCGGCGTGTCCCAGCGGACCGGCTGCTCCTTGACCCACCGGATGCCGGCATCCACATCCTGCAGCGGCATGTCCTGCGGAAGGACGGCGAGTCCTCCGCGCCGCGCGAGGGTCGCGGCCAGCCGGGGGCCGGTGACGGAGTTCATGTTCGAGGCCACCAGCGGGATGGTCGCGCTCGTTCCGTCGCCCGGAGAGAGGTCGACGTCCAGCCGGCTCGTCACGTCGGAGCGCCGCGGAACGAGGAACACGTCGGAGTAGGTCAGGTCGCCCGCGGGCCGCTCGCCGGAGAAGTGCATACACCCACGCTAAGCGACGAGGAACCCCTGCGTCCGGGCGGCCCGTGCGGGTCGGAGGGGGGACAACCTGGGATACCCTTGACGTCTGTGCGCGAGGCCGCGCGAGGCCCGCACATTTCGAACGTCGACGACGAAAGCAGGCGGAACCGTGTCCAGTCAGGCGACCGGCGTGGGAACTACGAGCGACGGGGAGTTCGGAGCCAACGAATGGCTCGTCGCAGAGCTGTACGAGCAGTACAGCCGCGACAAGAACTCGGTGGACAAGGAGTGGTGGCCGATCCTTGAGGCCTACACCCCCGACGCCCCCTCCGGCGGAGCCGGCGCAGCGAGCGCCGCACCGGCGGCATCCGCTCCGGCAGAGTCCGCGGCCCCCGCAGCCGCGCCCACGGCTGACTCTCGTCCCGCCGCCACCGGCGTCCAGCCCGTGGCGCGCACGACAGCACGGCCCGCCGCGCCCCAGCCGATCCCCGCCGAGGCGCCCAAGGCCGCCCCCGCGGGCGAGAAGGCGACCCTCGAGGACACCGTCACTCCGCTGCGCGGCCTGCCGAAGACCCTCGCCGCGAACATGGACGAGTCGCTGACCGTCCCCACCGCGACGAGCGTGCGCACCATCCCCGCGAAGCTGATGATCGACAACCGCATCGTCATCAACAACCACATGTCCCGCACGCGTGGCGGCAAGGTGAGCTTCACCCACATCATCGGCTGGGCGCTCATCCAGGCCCTGAAGGCCTTCCCGACGCAGAACGTCTTCTACGCCGAGGTCGACGGCAAGCCGTCGGTCGTCGCGCCGGCGCACATCAACCTGGGCATCGCGATCGACCTCCCCAAGCCCGACGGCACGCGGGCTCTCATGGTCCCGAGCATCAAGCAGGCCGAGACCCTCACCTTCGGCGAATACCTCTCCGCCTACGAGGACCTCGTCCAGCGCGCCCGCAAGAACAAGCTGACCGCGGCCGACTTCCAGGGCACGACGGTGTCCCTCACCAACCCCGGCGGCATCGGCACGGTCCACTCCGTCCCCCGTCTGATGAAGGGCCAGGGCTGCATCATCGGCGCCGGCGCCCTCGACTACCCCGCCGAGTTCCAGGGCGCGAGCGAGAAGACGCTGGGCGAGCTCGGCATCGGCAAGACCATCACCCTGACGAGCACGTACGACCACCGCGTCATCCAGGGTGCCGGCTCGGGCGAGTTCCTGAAGATCGTCCACCAGCTCCTCATCGGGCAGGAGGGGTTCTACGACGACATCTTCGCGGCCCTCCGCATCCCGTACTCCCCCATCCGCTGGTCGAGCGACATCAAGGTCGACATCGCCGAGCGCGTGGACAAGACCGCTCGTGTCCAGGAGCTCATCAACTCCTACCGCGTGCGCGGCCACATGATGGCGGACATCGATCCGCTCGAGTACGTCCAGCGCACGCACCCCGACCTCGAGATCGAGAACCACGGGCTGACGTTCTGGGACCTCGACCGCGAGTTCGTCACGAACGGCTTCGGCGGCAAGCGCACGATGAAGCTCCGCGACATCCTCGGGATCCTCCGCGACTCGTACTGCCGCACCGTCGGCGTCGAGTACATGCACATCCAGGACCCGACGCAGCGCAAGTGGTTCCAGGACAACCTGGAGATCAAGTACCAGAAGCCCGGTCACGACGAGCAGCTGCGCGTCCTCGGCAAGCTCAACGAGGCCGAGGCGTTCGAGACCTTCCTGCAGACGAAGTTCGTCGGCCAGAAGCGCTTCAGCCTCGAGGGCGGCGAGTCGCTCGTCCCGCTGCTCGACCAGATCCTCCAGGGCGCCGCCGCAGAGGGCCTCGACGGCGCCGCGATCGCGATGGCGCACCGCGGTCGTCTCAACGTCCTCACCAACGTCGCCGGCAAGACGTACAGCCAGCTCTTCCGGGAGTTCGAAGGCTCCGTCGCCGTCGGTTCGAAGAGCGGGTCCGGCGACGTCAAGTACCACCTGGGCACGCAGGGCACCTTCGTCGCCGACGGCGGCGAAGAGCTCCCCGTCTACCTCGCAGCCAACCCCTCGCATCTCGAGACCGTCGACGGCGTCCTCGAGGGGATCGTCCGCGCCAAGCAGGACCGCCTGCCCATCGGCTCGTTCTCGTGGCTGCCGATCCTCGTCCACGGTGACGCGGCTTTCGCCGGCCAGGGCGTGGTGATGGAGACGTTGCAGATGTCCCGTCTGCGCGGCTACCGGACGGGCGGCACGGTCCACGTGGTCGTCAACAACCAGGTCGGCTTCACGACCCTTCCGCTCGACGCGCGCACCTCGATCTATGCGACCGACGTGGCGAAGACCATCCAGGCGCCGATCTTCCACGTGAACGGCGACGACCCCGAGGCCGTCGTCCACGTGGCGGAGCTCGCGTTCCGGTACCGCCAGGAGTTCAACCGCGACGTCGTCATCGATCTCGTCTGCTACCGCCGCCGCGGACACAACGAGGGCGACGACCCCTCGATGACGCAGCCGCTCATGACGAACCTCATCGAGGCGAAGCGCTCGGTCCGCAAGCTCTACACCGAGGCGCTCGTCGGTCGTGGCGACATCACCGAGGAGGAGTACGAGAAGGCCAAGCAGGACTTCCAGAACCGCCTCGAGATCGCCTTCGCCGAGATCCACGCGGCCCAGACCGGGACCTCGCCCGTCGTCTCGGCGGAGACCCAGGCCGAGCCCGCGGTCGGCGAGCCCGACTCCACCGCCGTCGACCGCGACGTCATCGAGCGCATCGGTGACGCCTTCGTCAACAAGCCCGAGGGCTTCACGGTGCACACGAAGCTCCAGCAGCTGCTCGACAAGCGCCACGACATGAGCCGCAACGGCAAGATCGACTGGGGCTTCGGCGAGCTGCTCGCCTTCGGATCGCTTCTGACCGAAGGGTCGAACGTCCGCCTCGCCGGTCAGGACGTCCGCCGCGGCACCTTCGTGACGCGGCACGCGGTCATGCACGACCGGGCGAACGGCCAGGAATGGCTGCCGCTGGCGAACCTCAGCGACAACCAGGGCCGCTTCTACGCCTACGACTCCCTCCTCAGCGAGTATGCGGCGATGGCCTTCGAGTACGGCTACTCCGTCGAACGCGCCGACACCCTCACCCTGTGGGAGGCCCAGTTCGGCGACTTCGCCAACGGCGCGCAGTCGGTCATCGACGAGTTCATCTCCTCGGCTGAGCAGAAGTGGGGCCAGCAGTCGGGCGTCGTGCTCCTGCTCCCCCACGGTTACGAGGGTCAGGGGCCGGACCACTCCTCGGCGCGCATCGAGCGCTACCTGCAGATGTGCGCGCAGGACAACATGACCGTCGCCCGCCCCTCGACGCCCGCGTCGTACTTCCACCTGCTGCGCCGCCAGGCCTACGCCCGTCCGCGGCGCCCGCTCGTGGTCTTCACCCCGAAGGCGATGCTGCGTCTGCGGAACGCGACGAGCCCCGTCGAGGACTTCCTCGAGGGCCGGTTCGAGCCGGTGATCGACGACGAGCGTTCGCTCGATCGCGAGGCCGTCACCCGCGTCCTCCTCCACGCCGGCAAGATCCACTGGGACCTCACCGCGGAGCTGGAGAAGAAGCCGAACGAGAAGGTCGCGCTCGTGCGCCTGGAGCAGTACTACCCGGCGCCGATCGATCAGCTCAACGCGATCCTCGACAGCTACCCGAACGCCGAGCTCTACTGGGTCCAGGAGGAGCCGGAAAACCAAGGCGCCTGGCCGTTCATCGCCCTCGAGGTGGTCAAGCACCTCCACGGCCGGACGATCAAGCGGATCTCGCGGTCGGCTGCTGCCTCCACGGCCACCGGCTCGCCGAAGGTCCACGCGCGCCAGCACGCCGAGATCATGGACGAGGCGCTCAACTTCTGACCCTGCCGTTACGGATACGGAAGAAGGCCCCGCTTCGGCGGGGCCTTCTTCCGTATCCGACGCTCGAGATGCGCGTCAGTGGTGGGTCGCCTGTTCCGCCCGCAGGCGCGCGAGCACCTGGTCCCGAAGGTCCTCGGGCGCGGCCTCCTTGCAGGCGCGGGCGACCACCGCGGTCAGCGTCGTCGCCACGAGGGCTTCATCCCGGCACGCCGCGCAGTTCTCGAGGTGCTCGGTGATGTCGGCGTGGCGGGTGTTGCAGACCTCGTTGCGCAGGTACTCCTCGAGATCCTTCTGGGCCTTGTCGCAACCGCAGTCGGTCATTTCGCACTCCTTGTGGCGGGCACCTCGATGCCACGCTCCTTCGCATAGTCGGACAGCAGGTCGCGGAGCTGACGTCTGCCACGGTGCAGACGGCTCATGACCGTGCCGATGGGGGTTTTCATGATGTCCGCGATCTCCTGATACGCGAACCCTTCGACGTCCGCGAGGTATACGGCCAGTCGGAAGTCTTCGGGAAGGGACTGCAGGGCGTCTTTGACGACGGATGCCGGCATGTGATCGATCGCCTCGGCCTCGGCCGAGCGGGCCGAGGAGGCCGTCGTCGACTCCGCGCCACCGAGCTGCCAGTCCTCGAGCTCGTCGATGGTGCCCTGGTACGGCTCGCGCTGCTTCTTGCGGTACGTGTTGATGTACGTGTTCGTGAGGATCCGGTACAGCCACGCCTTGAGGTTGGTGCCCTGGGTGAAGGACGCCCAGGCGGCGAACGCCTTGACGAAGGTCTCCTGGACCAGGTCAGATGCATCAGCGGGGTTGCGGGTCATCCGCATCGCCGCCGCGTAGAGCTGGTCCATGAAGGGGAGCGCCTGCTCCTCGAACTGGGTGCGCGGGTCTTCGACCGCCTGATCGTTCATCGCAGGCCAGTCTACGTCGGCCCATTCGGCGAGTTCCGGCGCGTCCAGTGTGGCGATCATCGCGCTCCTCTCCCGTCTGTGCACGTCGTCGACATGTCCATCCAACGAGCGAGGGGCTGGGCCTATTCCCCGCGTCAGCGCGGAGCGCGGATCAGGCGGTTCCGACCGGGAGTTCGATGCTCACCCGCGTGCCGCGCCCTTCGTGCGAATCGACCGAGACGGTCCCGTCATGGCGGTCCACGATGGTGCGGACGAGGGCCAGCCCCAGGCCGCTCCCCGGTCGGTCTCGTGCGTTCGATCCGCGCGCGAGTTCCTGGAGGACCGACGGCACGTCGGCGGCGGGGATGCCGCGACCCGTGTCGGCGACTTCGAGGACGATGCGACCGGACCGCTCGATGCCTCGGATCTCCACCGCGTCGCCGGGGTCCGAGTACTTCACGGCGTTCGCGACGACGTTGTGGACGGCGGTGAAGAGCAGATCGGGATCGCCCACGACGGCCGGCAGAGGCCACGGCGCCGACGGCAGCGTGACGCGGATCTCCCTGGCGTGGGTGTCGCGGATCGTCGCGGCGACATCGGTGACGATGGCGCCGGGATGGACCGGAATGCGTTCCATGGGTGCGGTCTGCAGTTCGCCGAGCTTCCGAAGATCCCCCACCAGCCGCGCCATCCGGGTGGTCTGCGCGTCGATGGCCGCCAGCTGCGGTGTGGCGGCATCGCTGACCGCGACGGCGGCCCGGATCGCGGTGATGGGGTTCTTCAGTTCATGATCCAGCCGGTCGAGGAACCGACGGTGCTCGGCGGCGGCGGACTGGAGCGCAGCCTGTGCCGCGCGGGAGGACCCACGGTGCACCTGCGCCCGCCACATCGCGACGACGATCGTGACGACGCCGACCAGCGCGGCCGCGAGGAGGATCGACGTTCCGAGCGGCATCGACACGGTGATCGTCCGCCGGTCGACGGCGAAGGCCACGCCGGCCACGACCAGGAGAGCGGCCGTCGGCAGCGCGGCGACGACGATGCGACGGCTGCTCACGCGCGACGCACCGATCGGGTGAATCGGTAGCCGACCCCGGGGACGGTCTCGATGTACGTCGGCGCGGACGCGTCATCCCGGAGGACGGATCGCAGTTCGGCGACGCGATTGTCGACGGCGCGGGTGTGCGCGGCGAAGTCGAATCCCCAGACGACGCTGAGCAGACGCTCCCGGGCGTGGACCTCCCCGGGCCGGGTCATGAGGAACTCCAGCAGCTGGAACGCCTTGGGCGTGAGCGAGACCTCGACGCCGTCCCGCCAGACCCGTCGCGCGGGTCGGTCGAGGCGAAGGCCCTCCGCCTCGACCAGCTCCGACGAGACGAGCCCGCCTGCTCCCGCCGCCACGCGGCGGAGGACCGCCCGACTCCGAGAGACGAGTTCCTGCGGGTCGAAGGGCTTGTTGAGATAGTCGTCGGCGCCTTCGTCGAGGGCCGCCGAACGCTCCCCCGACTCGCCGACGTGGGTCAGCAGGATGACCGGCGTCGTGTCCCCTGCCCGCCGCAGACGCCGCAGGAGCTCGCGCCCGTCGACGACCGGCATGACGACGTCGCTCACGACGATGTCGGGATGCCGGGACTCGATGATCCGCAGCGCTGCGGCGCCGTCCGCCGCCACGTCGACGTCGAATCCGCTGCGACTCAGAAAGGGAGCGAGGCTCTCGGTGATCGACTGCTCGTCGTCGACGAGGAGCAGTCGCGGCGTCGCTTCGGAGGACATACCGGGATCGTAGCGATCAGGACAGGGGCGTCGTGATGTTGGCGGTGCCCGCGTACGCGATGTCCGGGGTGCCGCTCTCCCAGCCGACGACGTTGATGTCGGCGCTCTTGTCGAACGCGACCCGGGTCGCCGACGTCATGAGGACAGTCGCGCCATCGCCCTTGATCGTGACCGTCCCGACCTCGGGGAGGAGCACACCGCCCGCACTCGCGAGGATCGTCACGGTGGTGCAGTCGCCGGTCAGCTCGACGTACATACCGTCGAGGTCGCGGCCGACGGTCGCCGACCCGTCGACGCACGTCAGGTTCTGCGTCACCAGCTCGCGCAGGCGCGTGCGGTCCAGCTGCGCGCGGACGTCGGGGTCCACCTCGGCGCTCGACTCCGCGTCCGGTGCGACCGAGGCCTCGGACGCCGCCGGCGCCGGCGAGGCATCCGGAGCATCCGGCATCCACCCGCGCGGGTGCGAGGCCATGGGGGAGGCGCTCGACGCGGGGTCGGTGACGGCCACGGAGCACCCCGCGAGAAGAAGGGGTGCGAGGAAGGCTGCGGCGAGGACGACGGATCGGATGCCGACGCGTGAGGTGTGTTCCATGGGATTCACGCTAGGGGGTCGATGTCGCCGCACTGTCGCCGCGATGTCGCAGATCCGGAACATCGTCGTGACACTCGCTCATCGGCGGCGACGCCCCGTTCAGTAGGCTGGAGACGATGAGCGACGCCCCTTCCTCCCCCGCCCCCGCCGATGAGATTCTCGGCGGGTCCTGGCCGGCGCCCACGCCGGGCGAGCCGGTGCACGCACGCGTCTCGGTGCCCGGTTCGAAGTCGCTCACCAACCGTGAGCTCGTGCTCGCCGCCATCGCCGACGGGCCGAGCCTGCTGAGCGGCGCGCTCCACTCCGACGACTCCGCCCGTATGATCGATGCGCTCCGCGAGCTGGGCGTCAGGATCGACGCCGTTCCGGGCGACTCGCCGTTCGGGCCCGACCTGGACGTCACACCGCCCGCCTCGTTCACCGGGGGCACGACGATCGACTGCGGTCAGGCCGGCACGGTCATGCGCTTCGTCTCCCCCATCGCCGGCCTCGCTGTCGGCGATGTGCACGTCACAGCGCACCCCACGGCCATGCACCGTCCGATGGGCGCGATGATCCAGGCCCTGCGCGAGGTCGGCGCCGACATCGACGACGCCGGAAGCTGGGCCCTCCCCTTCGAGGTCCGTGGCCACGGCCACATCCGCGGGGGCGAGGTGACGATCGACGCGAGTCAGTCGAGCCAGTTCGTCTCGGGGCTGCTGCTGGCCGCCGCCCGATTCGATGTGGGACTGCGACTGATCCACGAAGGCGAGCGCCTCCCCAGCCTGCCGCACATCGAAATGACCGTCGAGGCCCTGGCTCGACGCGGCGTCCACGTCGAGCACCCGACTCCGAACGAGTGGGTCGTCCCGGCCGGTCCCGTGCGCGGCAAGGACGTGGCGATCGAACCCGATCTCTCCAACGCGGCCCCCTTCCTCGCCGCGGCGATCCTGACCGACGGTTCGGTGACGGTCCCGGGGTGGCCCGCTCACTCGACCCAACCGGGGGCCCTGCTCGCCGACATCCTGCCGGTCATGGGCGCGCACGCGTCCCGTCGGGCCGGAGCGCTCACCGTCACCGCCGGTGACCGGATCGCCGGGGTCGACCTCGACCTCTCGGCGGCGAGCGAGCTGACACCCACGCTGTTCGCGCTCGCGGCCTTCGCGGACGCCCCGACGACGTTCCACGGCATCGGGCACATCCGTGGCCACGAGACCGATCGCATCGCCGCTCTCGTCGACAACCTCCGAGCCCTCGGCGGCGACGCGGAGGAACGGGAGGACGGCATCCACATCCGTCCTCGCCCGCTGCACGGCGGGGTCTGGCGGGCTCATCACGATCACCGCATCGCCACGGCGGGCGCCGTGATCGGCCTGCGGGTACCGGGCGTCGTGGTGGACGACATCGGGACGACCGCGAAGACGATGCCCGAATTCCCCCAGTTGTGGGCGGACATGCTCGCGTGAGCTGGCTCAGCGACGACGATGACGACGACCTCGACTTCGACGAGGCCGACATCCGCGTACGCCCCAACCCGAAGGCGAACCGGCCGCGCACCAAGCGACGCCCGGCGCATGCCGACGCCCAGGTCGCCCGCGTGCTCGGCGTCGATCGCGGCAGGTACACCGTCCTCGTCGACGAGGACGGTCCGAACGAGCGGCAGATCCTCGCTTCTCGTGCACGGGAGCTCCGCAAACAACCCATCGTCAACGGGGATCGCGCCCGCGTCGTGGGCGACACGTCCGGGGATGACGGCACCCTCGCACGGATCGTCGGAATCGAGGAACGCACCTCGCTCCTGCGACGCAGCGCCGACGACACCGACCACATCGAGCGGATCATCGTCGCCAACGCCGATCAGCTCCTCATCGTCGTCGCGGCGGCCGACCCGGAGCCGCGACCGCGTCTGGTCGATCGCTACCTGATCGCTGCGCTGGATGCCGGAATGCACCCGATGCTCGTCGTCACCAAGACGGACCTCGCGGACCCGACGGCATTCCTCGCCCATTTCGAGGGTCTCGACGACCTCGAGGTCTTCACGAGCGGTCGCGACGCCATGCCGGTCGACGTCATCGGCGCGCGTCTCGCAGGCCATTCGACGGTCTTCGTCGGGCATTCCGGCGTCGGCAAGTCGACACTCGTCAACGCGCTGGTCCCCGACGCGCTCCGCGCGATCGGGCACGTGAACGAGGTCACCGGACGCGGTCGTCACACGTCCAGCTCCGCCGTCTCGCTGCGGTACGCCGGCCAGGACGGCCGCGGCTGGGTCATCGACACCCCGGGGGTGCGCTCGTTCGGCCTCGGGCACGTCGATCCCGCCAACATCCTGCGGGCCTACACCGATCTGGCGGCCGTCGCGGAGGAGTGCCCCCGCGGGTGCACCCACCTCCCCGACGCCCCCGACTGCGCCATCGCCGAGGCTGTGGCCGAGGGTCGCCTCGGCGAACGGGGAGCCGCACGCCTCGACTCCCTGCAGCGGCTGCTCGCCACCTTCGCCACCTGATCACGCGTCCTAAGATGGTCGGATGCCGCGCCTGGATAGTGGAACCTCCGCACCCGATTTCTCCCTCGTCGACCAGGACGGCCAGCCCGTCTCGCTCACCGACTTCCGCGGGAGGCGTCTCGTCGCGTTCTTCTACCCCGCCGCGATGACGCCGGGGTGCACGACGGAGGCATGCGACTTCCGCGACAGCGTGGCACCGCTGCAGGCCGCCGGGTACACGGTTGTGGGCATCTCACGGGACGAGCCGGCCAAGCTCCGCGCCTTCCGCGATCGGGACAGCCTCCCCTACGACCTGTTGAGCGACCCTGACCACTCGGCGCACGAGGCCTACGGCGCGTGGGGCGAGAAGATGAACTACGGCAAGGTCGTCGAAGGCGTCATCCGATCGACGTTCGTGATCGACGAGGACGGCGCGATCCTCCACGCGCTCTACAACGTCAAGGCGACCGGGCACGTCGCCCGCGTGCGGGCGCTGCTGGGCGTCTGATCAGACACCGGCGGCGTCGCCCGGCTCCTCGGCGGGATCCTTCGAGCGCTGACCGGCGGTGCGGGCCGCTGCAATGAGCAGAACGAGTCCGACCAGGGCCGGGACCGCGATTGCCGCCGCGAGGCGGAGATCCGCGCCCTCACCCGTGAGGGTGCCGAGCGCGACCGACAGGACGAGGGCCTGGACGACGACTCCGCCGGATCGCCCGCCGGACGCTCCGCGCCAGACGGCGACGGCGAACGCGCCGAGTGCCGCAGCGGCGATGACGGTGAGGCCCAGGAGCGCGACCGAGCTCGCGAGGCTTTCGCTGTCGCCGCGAACGAGAGCGACGAGCTCCCATACCGCGAGGACGAGGACGCCCGTCGCTTCGACGGCGAGCCAGCCCGCCGCGATGCGTTCGATCCGGCTGGTCCGCACGATGATCGCTCCTCCTGGGCGCCGGTGCACGGCGAGGCGCCGAAATACTCCGTTAACCCTTGATTCACATGCCCGGGCATGGGAATATTGACGGGCAAGTGTGCTCCCACAGCGGCGTGGGGCGAGCAACAGCTCGCACACCACCCAGGTTAGTCGACGTCGCCCGGCGTCGCATCCCGACTTCCGATCCCCCTTAGGAGCACCGCTATGGATTGGCGCGACAAAGCCGCCTGCCTGACCGTCGACCCCGAACTGTTCTTCCCCGTGGGGAACACCGGGCCCGCCGTCGACCAGATCGAAAAGGCGAAGTCCGTCTGCGCCCGGTGCACCGTCACCGAACTCTGCCTGCAGTACGCCCTCGAGACCGGCCAGGACTCGGGCGTATGGGGGGGCCTCTCCGAGGATGAGCGTCGCGCGCTCAAGCGTCGCGCCGCTCGCGCCCGCCGCGCCTCCTGACGAGCCCGCGCGCGGGCCTCAGGCCCGCGCGCGCTCGATGTACCGCATCGGGATCTCGATCGTCACCTCGGTGCCGCTGCCCATGAGCGTGTGCCAGTCGATCGTTCCGCTCAGTTCACCCTGAATGAGTGTGCGCACGATCTGCGTACCGAGACCGCGGCCGACCTGACCTTCCGGCAGGCCGACCCCGGTGTCGCGCACGCGCACCAGCAGCTGGTCCGCATCCCGCTCGGCGATGATCTCGACCTCGCCCTCTTTGTCTGCCAGGCCGTGCTCGACAGCATTCGTCACCAGCTCGGTCAGCGCGAGGGCGAGGGGCGTGGCGTACTCACTCGGCAGGGTCCCGAACGTCCCGGTCTTGACCGTCCGCGCGCGCGTGTTGGGGGCAGCCGCGACCTCGGCGACGAGCTTAAGCACCCGTTCGAAGACGTCGTCGAAGTCGACGCTCTGCATGAGCCCCTCGGACAGCGTGTCGTGCACGACCGCGATGGCGCTGACACGGCGCATCGCCTGCGTCAGGGCGTCCCGGCCCTCGTCCGAGTGCGTGCGACGCGCCTGGATGCGCAAGAGCGACGCGACGGTCTGCAGGTTGTTCTTGACGCGATGGTGGATCTCGCGGATCGTCGCGTCCTTCGTGATGAGCTCCTGCTCCTGGTGACGGATCTCGCTGACGTCGCGGCAGAGGACGATCGCTCCGATGCGATTGCCGTTCTCGCGCAGCGGGATCGTCCGCAGCGACACGGTGACGCCTCGAGCTTCCACATCCGCACGCCACGGCGCGCGGCCGGCCATGACGATCGGGAGGGACTCGTCGAACTGCCGGGATGCCGGCATGATCGTCGTCGCGACCTCCATGAGCGATTCGCCTTCGAGTTCGTCGTCGAATCCCAGCCGGTTGAACGCTGAGAGCGCGTTGGGGCTCGCGAACGTGGTGACGCCGTCCACGTCGAGACGGATGAGGCCGTCCGACGCGCGCGGCGCGCCGCGGCGCGGCGACGTCGGGGCCGTGAGGTCGGGGAAATCGGCTGAGGCGATCATCCCGAAGAGGTCATCGGCGCAGTCGTTGAAGGTGATCTGCTGACGCGACGGGGTCCGCGCCTCCCCGAGGTTCGTGTGACGGGTGAGCACGCCGATCACGCGGGTCTCGCGACCCTCCGCCGCACGTTCGCGGACGATCGGGACGGCACGCACGCGAGTCGGCGTCTCCTCGAACCAATCCGGCGAGGCCGAATCGACCATCCGCCCCTGGGTGAAGGCGTCCTTGACCTGCGTGCGCCACTGCGGACGCACGACGTCACCCACGATGTCGCGGTAGAAGAGCGTCGCCGCACCGCTCGGGCGCGTGTGCGCGACCGCGATGAACGAGTCGTCCGGCGTCGGGACCCAGACGACGATGTCGGCGAACGCGAGATCGGCGAGCAGCTGACCGTCACCGGCGAGACGGTGGAGCCACTCGACATCCTCCGCGGTGGAACGGCCTTGGGCGTAGACGAGGTCGCTGAGGGTGGACACGCCTCCACCCTAGATCCTCCGTCACACCACTCCCCCGCGAGCACCCGGTGCCGACCAGTCAGGCGCTCCGCGCGAGGCGACGCAGGGAGTGCCGGGTCGCGGCCCCTTCGCCCGCCTCCCGCGGTGCCAGGGATTCGGCGACGAGGCGTCGCACCGCGGTCGGCACCGCCGAGCGCGGTGCGACGTGGGCGATGGGACGAGCCGCGAGCATCGCGGCATCCGTGCCCCGGGCGTCCCACGGGACGAAGGCGACGTCCGTGACGCCCGTGTAGCGCTCGAGCGTGCGGCGCACCTGTCCGCGCGCGTCGACGCCGAGCGCACCAGCCCGGATCTTGTTCACCACGACACGGACCGGCGTCGCGCCCGCCGCGGCCCGGAGATCGGGCCATGCTCGGACGAAGCGCGACACGCCGACCGGGTCCGCCGCCACGACGGCGAGGACGACGTCGGCCGACTCGAGCGCCGCCAGGGTGGCGGCGTTGCGACGCGGACCGTCGACGAGGTCGCTCACGATCTCTTCGTCGCGCTCGAGCGGCGCGGCCGCGTCGACGACGGTGTCATCGACCCAGGACCGGCAGCCGTCGAGGGCAGCCGCGACCCGTCGGTGCGAGAGCTCGGGCCACCGACCCGGTCGATTGAGGCCCGTCAGCACTTCGAGCTCGCCGAGGGTCGAAGAGATGCGGCTGAGCTCGGCGACCGTCAAGGCGCCGCGGTCGGCCTGCCGGCACGCGGCGGCGAACCCCGGTCCCTCGTCCGCCAGGCCCGTGGCAAGAGCGAGCGACGGCGCGTGCGAATCCGCGTCGACGAGCGCGACCCGATGCGTCGGGGTCGACAGTGCAGACGCCACTTCGATGGCCAGGGTCGTCCGCCCGGGCGCGCCGGATGCGCCCCAAACCGTGATCACGCGACCAGGCGCGGCTGCGACGGGTGCGATCGAGACCGGAGGGGCGAGCATCTCTTCCGCCGGCGCACCGGGATCGTGGGCGGTCAGCCCGAGCGACGCGGCTAGGCGGAGGTCCGCCGAGCGAGAAGACACCGGGACGATCCGCACGGACATCCGATCGCACGCCGCAACGAGTTCCGCCGTCAGCGCGGCGGGGCGCCCCTCGACGACGAGGACGTCGGCGCGGGACAGCTCCGCGAGCAGCTCCGCCGCCTCCGGAGTGGAGAGGGCATCGAGCGCGGCCCCAGCGGGAGCGGATGCCGCGACCACCGCGCGCACGTCAGCGTCTTCCTCCCGCAGTCGCCGAGCGAGGTCTTCGCCGATGCGGCCGTCAACGGCGACGACGACTCTCATCGCGGCTCCCCCGCGACGGGGACGACCGACAGGCTCGAGTCATCGGAGAGCGCGGCCAGCGTCGCCGCGACATCGGCGCGCGGGATGACGACCTCGAGCGACACGTCTTCGCCCGACACGACGGCATCGTCGCGGGTGACGCTCACGACCGTCGCCGACGGGACGAGGATGCGGGGCTTCCCGACCTCCCCGCCGGCTTCCGTCGGCGCAGCCCACACCTCCACGACGGATCCGGCGCCGACGGCGGCGGACACATCGCCCGCGGTACGGATCACGACACTCGTCGTGGTCCCGGCATCCGCGTCACCCATCGCACCCTGCGGCACGAGTTCCCCTTCGAGGATCGTCCGCGTGGCGATCGCACCCGGCTCGAGCGAGGCCGGCGACACGTACGTCTCGCCGGCCGTGCCGAGGGCGACGTCGACGACCCGGAGGTCCTGCGCCGTCACGGTCTGCCCGGGCACGATCGTGCGCGCCGCGGCGAACACGGGTGCCGTCTGACGGGCCGATGCGACGACGAGCCAGACACCCGCGACGGAGGCGACGATGAGCGCGATGCCGAGCAGGAAGCGGGCATCGGCCCAGAACGCGCGGGGGGCGGGTCTCACGGTGTCGGGAGTGGTCATGACGCCATGGTGACCGAGCCGCATCGGACGGAGCGGGGATTATCCACAAGCCGCCGTCGCTCGGGAGACGACCATCCGCCGGGCCCATAATGGCCTCATGCCCGATGGAATCCCCGTGCGTATGCTGACGCCCGCTCAGGTTGCGGAGATGCTGCAGCTCGACGTGGATGAGGTCGTCGCGCTCGTTCTTGACGGGCGGCTGCGCGGGGCACGGGTGGGGTCCCCCGCATCCTGGCGGGTCGAGGAGGCCAGTGTCGAGGATTACCTCGACGACCAGGCCGAGGACGCTCGCCTGCACGCGCTGTGGCGCGAATCGAACGCGGCGAGCTTCCCCGAGCTGTGGGGTCGCGGCCGGCGCGGCGGCGAATAGACGAGGGCGCGACGAGGCGAGGGCGCGACTAGGCGAGCGCGACGGGCGAGTCGAGTCGGACCCCCGCCAGCGCACCGAACGGGACCAGCCGGTGACCTGCCACGAGGTCGGCACGACGGGGTGCACCACGATCATGCAGCGCGAGATCGAGGTGATCGGATGCCGCTCGGTCGATGGTCCCGCTGTACTCGCGACCATCCGTGGTCAGAAGAGTCACCGGCACACGGCGTCGCGCGAGATCGCGGAGCACGAATCCGAGGGTCATCCGCTCGCGCAGACGGCTCGGCGTCCCTCCTCGGGCGCTCCGCAGGACGTCGGCGTGGGACGCCCCCAGCGAGACGACGGCGGCGAAGGGGACGACGAGGACTCCTCGTGGCGCGCGGTCGTCGAGCGCGAGCCAGTCGGGGCCGGCCGCGATCGGTCGCCCCGTCATCGAGGCGCCTCCCTTCACATCGACGAGCAGGTCGCCCGCCCCGGCGTCGGTCAGCGCGTTCACACGCTCGAACAAGGAGAGCCGCGCCAGCCGGAGACGCTCCGCCTCGCTGTCGAGCGCGGCCCTCTCCGCCTCCCATTCGGAGTCGAGTTGGTCTTCGAGGTCTTCGAAGAATCGGTCCCAGCGCACGGAGGCGACAGTAGAGGACCGTCGTACGGCCCGCCGCCTTTGTCCACAGGTTGGAGTATTCTCATCCATCCGCACGCGGGGCTGTGCTGTACTCGTGCCGTTCACCTGCTCCGCAGACACCTGTCGCCCGAGAGGAACCGACATGGCCCTCGCCGTCACCGAAGACATCCGCATCCCGCGTTCGGGAAGCTCCCTCGACGTCGCGGAGTACTTCGCGCCGCAACGCACGCCGTCGGCCGAGCTGCCCGACCCTCTTCCGCTGGTGAAGAACCTCACGATCGGCGTCCTCGAGGTGCTCGCCGGTGTTCGCGACGTGGACCAGTTGGCACGCTGGCTGGGTGAGGACGCCTACCGTGCGCTCGTCACGCGGGCGAACCTCTCGGCCCGCGCGCGCAGCGCACGCGGACTCGCCGCCGTGCGACCCGCCCACCGCATCCTCGCCGAACGCACGTGCGAGCCCTCGGACGGCGCGCTCGAAGCCGTCGTGATCGTCAGCGGTCCGGTCCGGACGCGCGCGGTCGCGATGCGTCTGGAGGGCTGGGACGGACGCTGGCGAGCCACATCGCTCGCGCTCCTGTGACGCGCGTCACTGGCGATACGACGAGAGGAAGTTCCCGAGCCGCTCGATGGCCTCGGTCAGGACCCGAGACTCCGGAAGCGTCACGATGCGGAAGTGATCCGGCGTCGGCCAGTTGAAGCCGGTGCCCTGAACGAGGAGCACGTGCTCCGCCACGAGGAAGTCGTACACGAACTTCGCGTCGTCGTGGATCTCGTACACGTTCGGATCGAGTCGAGGGAAGGCGTAGAGCGCGCCCTGCGGCTTCACGCAGTCGATGCCCGGGATCGCCATGAGCCCCTCCCAGGCGGCATCCCGCTGCTCGTGCAACCGCCCCGTCGGTGCGATCAGCGCATCGATCGACTGCACGCCCGAGAGCGCGGCCTGCACGGCGAACTGCGCCGGGACGTTCGGACACAGCCGGGTCGAGGCGAGGAGCTGGATGCCCTCGAGGAATCCGGCCGCGTGCTTCTTCGGGCCGGTGATGACCATCCAGCCGGAGCGGTAGCCCGCGACGCGGTACGTCTTCGACAGTCCGTTGTAGGTGAGGCAGAGCAGGTCCGGCGCCAGGCTCGCGAGCGGGATGTGCGTCGCATCGTCGAACAGGATGCGGTCGTAGATCTCGTCGGCGAGCAGGAGCAGATCGTGCTCGCGGGCGATCTCGACGATGCCCCGCAGCACCTCGCGGGTGTACACCGCTCCCGTCGGGTTGTTCGGGTTGATGACGACGATGGCCTTCGTGCGCGGGCTCACCTTCGACCGGATGTCGTCGAGGTCAGGCTGCCAGCCGTTCTCCCCGTCGGCGAGGTAGTGCACCGGCGTGCCACCGGCGAGGCTCGTCATCGCCGTCCAGAGCGGGTAGTCCGGCGCCGGGATGAGGACCTCGTCGCCCTCGTCCAGCAGCGCCTGCATCGTCATCGTGATGAGCTCGGACACGCCGTTGCCCAGGTAGACGTCGTCGGGATCGAACTTGGGGAAGCCGGGCTCCTCCTCGTAGCGCGAGACGATCGCGCGTCGCGCGGACATGATGCCCCGCGAGTCTGAGTAGCCATGCGCGTTCGGTACGGCCTCGATCATGTCGCGCACGATCTGGAACGGCGCCTCGAACCCGAAAACTGCGGGATTCCCCGTGTTGAGCTTGAGGATCGAGTGACCCTCGTCCTGCAGCCTGTCGGCCTCGACCAGGGCGGCCCCGCGGATCTCGTAGAGGACGTCCTTCAGCTTGGATGACTGGTCGAGGGTGCGCGGGGTCATCGGTTCAGAATAGCGAAGGCCGACGGGGCCAATGGCGGGTCGGTGGACCGCCCGGCACCCGCCGGCTCGCGGTCACTTCTTCTTGCCGGCCGCCCGGCGCTGCGCGCGGTTGCCCGCATCTGCGGGCTCGGACGCGGCGTCGACCTGCTGACCGAAGGCTCCGCGAGGTGCCTCGGCGGGCGCCTCCTGCTCGGCCTCGCGCTGACGCGCCTTGCTGGTGGCTGCCTGCTGCACCTGACCGCGCTCGTTCCGCACCTCGACCTCACCCGCGTCGTTGGGCGCGGTGTACTGAAGCTTCTGCGCGTCGATGTCGGGCGAGTCCAGCCCCTTGGCCTCGATGTCGCCGCCCTCGGTCTGACGCACCTCGACCTCGAGGTTGAAGAGGAATCCGACCGACTCCTCCTTGATCTGCGCCATCATCGACTGGAACATCTGGTACCCCTCGCGCTGGTACTCGATGAGCGGGTCGCGCTGAGCCATGGCCCGCAGGCCGATGCCGTCCTTCAGGTAGTCCATCTCGTAGAGGTGATCGCGCCAGCGGCGGTCGAGCACCTGCAGCACGACGCGGCGCTCGAGCTCGCGCATGGCCGGCTCGCCGAGCGTCTCCTCGCGGGAGCGGTAGGCGATCTTCGCGTCCGAGAGCAGCTCGCGCTTGAGCAGCTCCGGCGTCACCTTGCCCTTGTTGCCGCTCTCGGCGACGACCTCGTCGATCGTCACGCCCACGGGGTAGAGCGTCTTCAGCTCGGTCCACATGGCGTCGAAGTCCCAGCTCTCGTTGTGACCCGAGCCGGTGTGTTCGTCGATGATGGCGGCGATGGCGTCCTCGATGAAGTGCTCGACGCGCGACGAGAGGTCGTCGCCCTCGAGCATCTGGCGACGGTCCGCGTAGATCGCCTCGCGCTGGCGGTTGAGGACGTCGTCGTATTTGAGGACGTTCTTGCGGATCTCGGCGTTACGGGCCTCGACCTGCGACTGCGCGCTCTTGATGGCCCGCGAGACCATCGTCGACTCGATCGCCACGTCGTCGGGGAAGTTGGTGCGGGCCAGGATCGCCTCGGCAGCGCCCGACTGGAACAGCCTCATCAGGTCGTCCGTCAGCGACAGGTAGAACCGGCTCTCGCCGGGGTCGCCCTGACGCCCGGAGCGACCGCGCAGCTGGTTGTCGATGCGACGCGACTCGTGACGCTCGGTACCGAGGACGTAGAGCCCGCCTGCCTCGACGACGCGATCGGCCTCCTCCTGGACCTTCTCCTTGACGCCCGCGTAGACCTCTTCCCACGCGGCTTCGTACTCGTCGGGGGTCTCGACCGGGTCCAGCCCCTTGGCCTTCATCTCCGACACGGCGAGGAACTCGGCGTTGCCGCCGAGCATGATGTCGGTTCCACGACCGGCCATGTTGGTCGCGACGGTGACGGCGGCATAACGGCCCGCGCGGGCGACGATCTCGGCCTCGCGCGCGTGGTTCTTCGCGTTGAGGACCTCGTGCTTGATGCCCTTCTTCGCGAGCAGGCGCGACAGGTATTCGCTCTTCTCGACGCTCACCGTTCCCACCAGCACCGGCTGTCCGGACTCATGGCGCTCCGCGATGTCCTCGACCACCTGCGCGAACTTCGCCTGCTCGTTCTTGTAGACGAGGTCGGACTGGTCCTTGCGGATCATCGGCTTGTTGGTGGGGATGGGAACCACGCCGAGCTTGTAGGTCGACATGAACTCGGCCGCCTCGGTCTCGGCGGTACCGGTCATGCCGGCGAGCTTCTCGTAGAGGCGGAAG
The DNA here is from genome assembly GCF_030818715.1 of Microbacterium sp. SORGH_AS_0505. Taxonomy (NCBI): domain Bacteria; kingdom Bacillati; phylum Actinomycetota; class Actinomycetes; order Micrococcales; family Microbacteriaceae; genus Microbacterium; species Microbacterium sp. SORGH_AS_0505. The sequence continues at coordinate 239,702 of NZ_JAUTAT010000001.1, forward strand.
TAGTTCTGCAGCGTGACGGTTGCGAGGGTCTGGTTCTCGGCCTTGACGGCGACGCCCTCCTTCGCCTCGATGGCCTGGTGGATGCCCTCGTTGTAGCGACGACCGACCAGGATGCGACCGGTGTGCTCGTCGACGATCATGACCTCGCCGTTCATGACGACGTAGTCCGTGTCGCGCTTGAACAGGGCGAGCGCCTTGATGGAGTTGTTGAGGAACGAGATGAGCGGGGTGTTGGCCGACTCGTAGAGGTTGTCGATGCCGAGGTAGTCCTCGACCTTCTCGATGCCGGGCTCCAGGACACCGATCGTGCGCTTCTTCTCGTCGACCTCGAAGTCGACTCCGGGCTCGAGGGAGCGGGCGATCTTCGCGAACTCGGTGAACCAGCGGTTCGCCTCACCCGAGGACGGACCGGAGATGATGAGCGGGGTGCGGGCCTCGTCGATGAGGATCGAGTCGACCTCGTCGACGATGCAGTAGAAGTGGCCGCGCTGCACGAGGTCCTCGCTCCGCCACGCCATGTTGTCGCGGAGGTAGTCGAATCCGAACTCGTTATTCGTGCCGTAGGTGATGTCGGCCTCGTACTGCTGGCGCCGAACCTCGGGGTTCTGCCCCGAGACGACCGTGCCGGTCGTCATGCCGAGTGCACGGAAGACACGGCCCATGAGTTCTGACTGGTACGAGGCGAGGAAGTCGTTGACCGTGATGACGTGGACGCCCTTGCCGGCGATGGCGTTGAGGTATGCCGGCAGGGCCGCGGTGAGGGTCTTGCCCTCACCGGTCTTCATCTCGGCGATGTTGCCGAGGTGGAGGGCCGCGCCGCCCATGACCTGGACGTCGTAGGGACGCTGACCGAGGGTGCGGCTCGCGGCCTCGCGGACGGCGGCGAACGCCTCGGGCATCAGCTTGTCGAGCGACTCGCCCGCCTCGTGACGTGCGCGGAGCTCGGCCGTCTCGCCGCGCAGCTCCTCGTCGGTGAGGTGCGCGTAATCCTCTTCGAGCGCCGACACGGCCTTCACGACCTGCTGCAGCCTGCGCAGGACGCGGCCTTCACCGGCACGAAGCAGTTTCTCGAGGGGGTTCGCCACGGAGGTTCTCCATCTGTCGATTCAGCATTCCGACGAGCGATGTCGGGATGCCGGTGCGCAGGACGCGCAGACATACATCGCCATGTTATCCGCCCGTGACCTACGAGGTTGCTGGAGACGCCGGCATCCCCCGGCAGGTGACGGACCGTCGGCATCCGTCGGCCCGTAAGATCGGGCGCATGGCGGGTTTCTGGGGCAGGCGCAAGCGCGAAGACGCGGAGATCGAGGCACAGGATGCCGAACTCAGTCGGAAGGCCGGGGCAGCCCTCGTCGCAGCCGACGAGCGCATCCGGGTGACGGACGACGAGCTGGCGTACGCCGAGATCGAACTCGGGCGCGACGCTACCAAGGACCTGCGCGACGCGCTGGCGGCCGTCCGCCAGCACCTCGGCGAGGCGTTCCAGCTGCATCAGCTCAACCACGACGAGATCCCCGACACCCCCGAGGAGCTGCGCACGCGCAACGCCCGGATCGTGCAGCTGTGCGAATGGGCCGAGGACCTGCTGGACGACCGTACCGAGACGCTGGCCGAATCCATCGCCCGTGCCCGCCGCGCTCCCGAGATCATCGCCGGCATCCGCAGCGACGTCGCTCGCATGCGCGAGCGGCTCCCCGCGTTGAACGCGAGTCTCGAGCGCCTGTCGACGCGGTACTCGGATGCCGCGATGCGGACCGTGCTCGGGAACGCGGCCGAAGCCGCCCAGCTGCTCGATTTCGCCGAGCACAGCTCCGAGGTGTCGGAGCGCCGCCGCGACGCCGGCCAGCGCGAGCAGGCGAACCTCGCCCTCGAGACGGCGATCGAGGCATCCCGGCGCGCGGGCACCCTCGTCGAAGCGGTCGACACCTTCGAGATCGAAGCCCTCCGCGCCGAATCCACCCTCGCGGCGATCGTCGACGACTCGCGCGAGGACCTGATCGTCGCGCAGCCGCTCCGCGCGACCCCCGACGTCGCGGCCGCGGCCGCGGAACTCGAGTCGGCGCTCGGCGCGCTCACCCCCGCGGGGAGCAAGCCCGACCCGTTCACCGAGCTCAACCGGCTCCGCACCGCGAACGCCGCCCTCGACGCGGCGGTCGCCAAGGCCCGCGCCCGTGCGGAGCGTCCCGTCCCGTCCGAGGCGCACGTCCGGCACGCGATCGACGACGCCGACCGCCAGATCGGCGTCGCCCGCAGCGTCATCTCGGGCCACCGCGGCTGGATCGGTGCGGACGCCCGCACCCGCCTCGCCGAGGCCGAGCGCATTCGGAACGACCTCATGCGTTTCGCCGGGCCGATCCCCGAGGACGACCGCGAGGAGGCGATGGGCCTCGCCCGTCGCGCCGGCCAGCTCGCCGCCGAGGCACTCGATCTCGCCCAGCGCGACATCGACTCGTCGCGCCCGAACGACTGGGGCAACGGAGGCGGCTACGGCGGCCGCGGCATGGGCGGGGGCATGGGCGGCGGAAGCCTGGCCGGCGGTCTGCTCGGCGGTCTCGTGATCGGCGGGCTCCTCGACGGCATGTTCGACTGATGACGGCGCTCGACGACGCCGTCGCGGTCTCACAGGGATGGGATGTCCCGCACGCATCGGTCGCGGTCGTCACCGCCGACGGGCGGACCGCGGCATCCGCCGGCGATCAGGACCGGGTGTACCGGCTCGCCTCGGTGACCAAACTCCTCAGCGCCTACGCCGCTCTCGTCGCCGTCGAGGAGGGCGCACTCTCTCTCGATCAGCCCGCCGGCCCGCCGGGGGCGACTGTCGAGCACCTCCTGGCGCACACCGCCGGGTACGACTTCTCGTCGACGACCCTCCGCGCGGGTCCGGGGGAACGTCGCCTGTACTCCAACACGGGCTTCGAAGTCCTCGCGGATCTGCTGGAGTCCGAAACGGGGATCGCCTTCGACGCCTACGCGCAGGAGGCGGTCTTCGCGCCACTCGGAATGGCCCACACGTCGATCGGCGACTCGGCTGCGGCAGGCGGATCGTCCACGACCGCCGACCTGGCGCGATTCGCCGCGGAGTTGCAGCAGCCGCGTCTGCTGGACCCCGCGACGCTCGAGCGCGCGACCGGGGTGTCGTTCCCCGGGCGCCGCGGCGTCCTCCCGGGTTTCGGCCAGCAGCCCGAGAACGACTGGGGCCTCGGACTGGAGATCCGCGGAACGAAGAGCCCGCACTGGACGGGCGCGCACAACTCCCCCGAGACCTTCGGACACTTCGGCCAGTCCGGCACGTTCCTGTGGGTGGATCCTCGAGCGGGTGCCGCGCTCGTCGCGCTGACGGACCGCCCCTTCGGCCCGTGGGCCGCCGAGGTCTGGCCCCCGTTCAGCGACGGGGTGCTCGAGGCTCTCCGGACAGGCTGAACACAGAAATCAGACGAAGAGAGGGTGGATGCCGCGCGGCATCCACCCTCTCTTATCAGGTCGTGTCAGGTCAGGAGGCGAGCTCCGCCGGTGCGGCCGTGGTGGTCAGGGAGATGACACCGTAGTCCCAGCCCTTGCGCCGGTAAACGACGCTCGGCTGGTCGGTGCGGGCGTCGATGAAGAGGAAGAAGTCGTGGCCGACCAGTTCCATGCGGTCCACAGCGTCTTCCACCGTCATCCATTCGGGGTCGAACCGCTTGGTACGGATGACGACGGGCGTGTAGTCCTCTTCGTCCTCGGCTCCCGTGATGATCGGCACTTCACCCGTCGCCACAGCGCGGATGACGTCGACCGAGGCGGGCTGCACGTCGATGCCCTGGAGCGTCCCGGTGCCCTTCTCGAGCTTCGCGCCGCGGGGGTGGTTGCGGAGGTCCACGCGCTTCTCCTTCGCCCGGCGGATCTGCTCGCCGAGCTTGGTCATCGCGAGATCGAGAGCGGCGAACTTGTCGCCGTCCACCGCCTCGGCTCGGACGACGGGACCCTTGCCGGTGAGGGTGACCTCGACGGTCTCATCCTCACGGCCACCGTTGTGATAACTGCGGTGCGTCACCTTGATGTCGAGCCGTTGGGCCCGGGGGGAAAGGTGCTCGATGCGGGCGGACTTCTCCTCGACAACGGAGCGGAATCGGTCGCTGACGCTCACTCCCACGCCGACGATACTGATCTCCATCGTGACCTCCTTGTTCCGGTCCACCCGGTCAAGGGCGGACCTCGGTTCGCCTTGTGTCCCCCCACCGTAGTGCCGTCTCCGCGCGATGTCACGGCCAGATCACGATGGATCCGCCCTCAGCCGCGTGAGGATCCGCGCAGCGGCGTAGAAGCGATCGCGACGGCGCCCGTGACATGGACTCCCGCCTCGGCCAGCGCTCGCGCGGCCTCGGCGAGAGTGGCTCCCGTCGTGACCACGTCGTCGACGAGGACGACGCACCGTCCGGCGAGTCTCGCCGCCGCACGTGGCCGCACCCTCATCACGCCGGCGAGATTCGCGGCGCGCTCCCGGCGTCCGAGGAGGCGCTGGTCGGCGGTCGGGCGCGCGACACGCAGCAGCGCGAACGGTCGCCAGCCCGCGCGCCGGCACGCGAGGACGACGGGTGCGTACCCTCGGCGTCTCATCGACGAGCGGCTCGCGGGGATCGGCACGGGAACGGCGTCCCACCCGGACGGCCACGCCTCGCGGAGCGTCCTACCGAGCGGCGCCGCGAGCGCAGTCCGCCCTTCCTCCTTGAACGCACGGATGACGCGGGCCGCCACGGCGTCGAAGACCAGGGCGCTTCGCACCTCCAGCCCACCGGCAAGACGCCGGGCACGAGGATCGGGGCGAAGCTCCGCGACGCAGTGTTCGCACAGATCGACGTCGTTCAGGTCGCACCCCGCGCACACGACGGGGAACACGACGGCGAGGGCTTCTGCGACCGCGCGGCGCACGCGTGACGGGGCGCGGGGTTCCGTGGGGTGCGGCATTTTCCCACCGTGCCCTCCGACGACCGGTCGCGGCGGGGGCCGTGGCGCGTTGCGGATGGACGCGGCAGGAGCTCTCCTGGGGAGGAGGATCAGCCGGGCAGTCCCTGCTGATCCGCCAGAACGCTGACGTCCGACGCGAGGATCTGCCAGGAGCCGCGCTGCGCGTAGAGGCTGCCGTCGTCGGTCAGCAGGAAGACGCTGCCGCTCTGGTTGCCGCCCGCGACCGCGACGACGCCGTCGGGGCCGCGGACCTCGGTCCCCTGGCCGCCGACCGTCTGCTCGCGGACGACCCGCTGTTGCCCGTCGACGTACACGACGGCGATGGTCGCCCCGTCGATCCACGACAGGTCGACCCCCCTGCCGCCGAGGGTCGCCACCGGGAGCGGTTGTCCGAGGGAGGTGGGGACGGAACCGCTCTCGTCGCGGATGATCCCCGCCACCCAGACGGCCCACTGTCCGCCGGACCGCACCAGCGCGGCCACGCGGGCGCCGTCGCGGGAGACCCGCATCGCCGCGACCTCCGTCGCGCCGACCCACCCGGCCGGGATCTTCCGCGCGGTACCGTCCGGGGCGTAGGCGACGACCTCACCGGGCTGGTCCTCCGGCACCGTCCAGATGTACCCGAACGTGTCGACCGTCGGCGCCGTCATCCCCGCGCGGGTGTCCACCTCGGTCCGCTGCCCGTCGGAGGACACGCGGAGGATCGCGCCGCTCCCGGTGCGGACCGCCGCCGTCGTACGCGCGGCATCCGTCTCCACCGACTCGGGATCCGCCTCGTCCAACGCGTCGCCGAGCCCCGGCACCTCCTCGACGTCGTTTCCGGAGAGGAAGCCGAATGCGCCGTCCCGGAGGACGAGCGGGCGCGCATCGACCGCCGTCGACCTCGTGGTGCGCGCCGTGACGTCGAGGGGCTCGTCGCCGACGAGCATCTGCACGTCGAGGATGCCCGCCCCGGCGAGGCTCGCCTCGAGCTGGGTCTTCATGCGCGCCAGGGTTTCGCGGTTGAGATCGCGGATCGACGGATCGAAGGAGATCTGCGCGATGCCGGATTGCACCGGAACGGAGGGTTGGGTGAGCGTCACCTCGCCCGTGAACGCCGACCGGACCGATTCCGCCATCCAGGGACTCGGCGACCCCGAGACGAGGGCCGCGGTGATCCGCGTGGCGGGGTTGGTCGAGGGGAACCACCGCACATCCGGGATGAGGGTCCGCCACCCCCGGTCGAAGTAGGAGAGGTCGTAGCTCTGGAAGACCGAGCCGAATCGGTTGGCGTCGAGGACGATGCCGTCGGGCGCCTGTGCGATGCGCCACTGACCGCGTTCCTGCACGAGGGAGAAGGTGAAGGGGATGCGGCCGGGGTCGGCCGGCCGGTAGGAACCGGTCGCGTCGACGGTCGCAACGGGTTCGACGCTGAACACGAGCTCGTTCTCGGCGGGCGACGAGATCGAGCTCTCACCGGGCGCGTAGACGGTGACACCCGCCTGCGGCTGCCACTTCTGACGGAAGGTGGTCGTGAGGAACTCCTGCGCCACCTTCCAGTTGCCGCGCGGCCCGGAACCGGCGGCGATGAACCCCTCGACGATCTGCTGCGGGGTGGCATCCCTCACGGGGCTGTTGGGAACGTAGGAGAAGTCCGGCGGTCCCTCGACCTCGTCGATCGCCTTGCCGACGTGGACGGATCCGCCGGTGGGCAGACCCGCGCAGGCCGTCAAGATGAGGGCGAGGGCGAGCGCGATCACCGTACTGACGGCGCGACGGACGGTCATGGTCTCTCCTCCCGCTGCGGCAGGGTGATCGGCTGGGTGAGCCCGAGTTCCCCGAGCGCAGCGTCGTCTCGCGGGTCGAGCTCGATGGGCGATCCCCCGGTGAGGTGCTCCCCCGGCCTGCGGGGAAGGGTCAGCACGAAGTGGCTTCCGCCGCCGAGCTCCGACCAGACCTCGAGGGTGCCGCCGTGCAAGCGCGCGTCTCCGAGGGCGATCGAGAGCCCGAGGCCCGTGCCGCCGATCGTCCGACGCCGCGACGGGTCCGCGCGCCAGAACCGGTCGAACACCCGCTCGGTGTCCGCGTCGCTCATGCCCAGGCCGAAGTCCCGGACCCCCAGAGCGACGGCGCGCTGATCGCTGTCGACGGTCACGACGATCGGACGGCCCTCGCCGTGTTCGATCGCGTTGCCGAGCAGGTTCCGGACGATACGGCGGATGCGGCGGGGATCCATCTCCACCGGCGAGTAGCCGCCGGGGGCCACCAGCCGTACGTCACTGCCATGCTGCTCCGCGAGCTGGGCCATCGACTCGATCGTGTCCTCGGCCAGGTGGGCGAGGCTCGTCGCCTCGAGCTCCAGCTGAACCGAGCCCGCGTCGTAGCGGCTGATCTCGAGCAGGTCGCCGAGGAGCACCTCGAACCGCTGCACCTGCGCGTGCAGCAGCTCGGCGGCGCGCGCGGTCGAGGGGTCGAACTCCTCGCGCTGGTCGTTGATCATGTCGGCTGCGAGGCGGATCGTCGTGAGCGGTGTGCGGAGCTCGTGCGAGACATCCGAGACGAAACGCTGCTGCACGAGGGACAGCTCCGCGAGCTCCTTGATCTGCCCCTCGATGCTGTCGGCCATCGCGTTGAAGGATCGGCCCAGGGTCGCGAACTCGTCCTCGCCTCGGACGGGGAGGCGCACGGCCAGATCGCCGGCGGCGAGCTTGGCGCTCGTCTCGGCCGCCTGGGCGATGGGCACCGTCACCGACCTCAGGACGAACAGCGAGATCCCGCCGATGAGGACGAGGAGGGCTGCACCGACCACCCAGAGGGTCACCTGCACGAACTGCAGCGTCTGCGCCTCCGACCCCAGGTCGTAGGCGAAGTAGACCTCGTAGGCACCGGCCTCGGGCACGATCAGCTGTTGACCGACGATGATGCCGGGGGTCTCGCCGCCGTCGGCCTCGGGCAGCCCGATGGACTGCCACCACTGCCGGTCCGCCGACAGCCGCACGCTTTCGCGGAGCTCCGGGCGGATCATCGACTCCTCGAGTCCGCCGGCCTCGAAGTTCTGCGGGGCGATCGCCGACGGCTCGTCGTCGATGCGGAACACCGCGAGCATCGTGGTCCCCGCCTGGCGCGACAGGATCTCCCGCCTCACCTCGTCCATGAGGACCTGGAGCGCGACCTGGTCGCTGTCGACGACGGCCGCGTCGAACGTGCTCTGCGCGGCCTGCGTGGCACGCTGCGCGGCATCCTGCACCTGCTCGGCGCGGGATTCGTACAGGTCAGTCAGGATCGCGAGGGACATCCAGACGAGCGCCACGACGATCGTCAGCGCGGTGAGGGTCAGCGTGACGACGAGAGTCCGGAAGCGCAGTGACCGTCGCCACAGGAACCGGATGCGTCGCTGCCAGGACCGCCAATCGCGCCAGACCGGGACGACGGTGTGCGTACCGGTGCGAGCCGTCACCGACACGGGAGGATCCTCCGGCCGGTCACACGGCGGCGCCGGCGCGGTAGCCCACGCCGCGCACGGTCGTCACGATCTGCGGGTTGTCGGGGTCGCGCTCCACCTTCGCGCGCAGCCGCTGCACGTGGACGTTCACGAGCCGCGTGTCGGCCTTGTAGTGATAGCCCCAGACCTGCTCGAGGAGCATCTCGCGGGTGAAGACCTGCTGGGGCTTGGAGGCGAGTGCGACGAGGAGCTCGAATTCCAGCGGAGTGAGCGCGATGACCCCCTCCGCCCGACGGACCTCGTGCGCGGCGACGTCGACCGTCAGGTCGCCGATCCGCAGGTTCTCGGTCTGCGCGTCGGCGGTCGGCCGCAACCGGGTGCGGATGCGGGCGACGAGCTCCTTCGGGTTGAAGGGCTTGACGATGTAGTCGTCGGCGCCCGATTCCAGGCCCCGGACGACGTCGGCGGTATCGGTGCGGGCCGTGAGCATGATGATCGGGATGCCGGACTCGGCACGCACCCGGGTGCACACCTCGATGCCGTCCATGCCGGGCAGCATCAGGTCGAGCAGGATCAGGTCGGGACGCTCTTCACGCCACGCGTCGACGGCGGCCGCACCGTCGGCGCAGAAGGCCACGTCGAAGCCTTCCGTGCGCAGCACGATGCCGATCATCTCTGCGAGAGCGGTGTCGTCGTCGACAACCAGGATGCGCGATGTCATAGAGCCGATGTCGTCCTTCAGGGTTGGCGGATGCCGGTGCTCCGCCACGGGTGAGTCCACAGTAACCGACAGGTGACCGCTCCCGCCCGGACGACGCACGGCCCCTCCCGCGAAGGAGGGGCCGTGCGTCGTGATGGCGGTGCCGGTCAGGCGTGCAGGTCGAACCGGTCGAGCTCGGTCACCTTCGTCCAGGCAGCCACGAAGTCGCGGACGAACTTCTCGGCGGCGTCGTCCGAGGCGTAGACCTCGGCGATCGCCCGCAGCTCCGAGTTCGAACTGAACACGAGGTCGGCACGGGTGCCCACACCGATCTGCGAACCGTCGGAAGCGACGCCGCGGAAGGCGTGCGAGCCCGGGTCGAGGGGTGTCCACGTCGACCCGAGGTCGAGCAGGTTCACGAACACGTCGTTCGTGAGCGCACCCGGCCGGCCGGTGAACACGCCGTGCGACGAGCCGTCCCAGTTCGCGCCGAGGGAGCGCAGGCCGCCCACGAGCACCGTCATCTCGGGCGCGCTGAGGGTCAGCAGGTTCGCCTTGTCGATGAGGTGGTGCTCCGCCGGGAGGAACGCGTTCGGTCCGTAGTAGTTGCGGAAGCCGTCGGCGACCGGTTCGAGGTACCCGAAGGACAACTCGTCGGTCTGCTCCTGCGAAGCGTCGGTGCGGCCCGGGTGGAACGGCACGGAGACCTCGACACCGGCATCCTTCGCCGCCTTCTCGACGCCCGCGTTGCCCGCGAGCACGATGAGGTCGGCGAGCGAGACCGTGGTGCGTCCCTGCTGCTCGGCGTCGAAGGCGGCCTTCACGTCCTCGAGCGCGGCGAGGACCGTCTGCAGCTGCTCGGGGTTGTTGACCTCCCAGTCCTTCTGCGGCGCGAGGCGGATGCGGGCGCCGTTGACGCCGCCGCGCTTGTCGCTGCCGCGGAAGGTGGATGCCGCGGCCCAGGTCGTCGAGACCAGCTGCGACACCGTCAGGCCGGTGGCGAGGATGCGCTCCTTGAGCAGAGCGGCATCCGCGTCGTCGATCAGCTCGTGGTCGACGGCGGGCACCGGGTCCTGCCAGATGAGCTCCTCCTGCGGCACCTCGGGGCCGAGGTAGCGCGCGACGGGACCCATGTCGCGGTGCGTGAGCTTGAACCACGCGCGGGCGAACGCGTCGCCGAAGGCGACCGGGTCGTCCTTGAAGCGGCGCGACACGGCGTCGTAGGCCGGGTCCATGCGAAGGGCCAGGTCGCTCGTGAGCATGCGCGGCTCGCGGCGGCCCTCGGAGTGAGCGAGCGGGACCATGTCGGCACCGGCGCCGTTGGTGGGACGCCACTGGTGTCCGCCGCCGGGGCTGCGCATGAGCTCCCAGTCGTAGGCGTAGAGGATGTGGAAGAACTCGTTGTCCCACCGGGTCGGGTGGTAGGTCCACGTGACCTCGAGGCCCGAAGTGATCGTGTCGTCGCCCTTGCCGGTGCCGTGGCTGTTCTTCCAGCCGAGGCCCTGCTGCTCGAGACCGGCGGCCTCGGGGTTGTCGTCCACGTTCGTGTCGGGCGCCGCACCGTGCGTCTTGCCGAAGGTGTGACCACCGGCGATGAGGGCGACGGTCTCCTCGTCGTCCATGCCCATGCGGCCGAAGGTCTCGCGGATGTCGCGGGCCGACTTCAGCGGGTCGGGCTCGCCGTTGGGGCCCTCGGGGTTGACGTAGATGAGGCCCATCTGGACCGCCGCGAGGGGCTTCTCGAGGTTGCGGTCGCCGCTGTAGCGCTCGTCGGCGAGCCACGTGGTCTCGGGGCCCCAGTACACGTCGTCGTCCGGCTCCCAGACGTCGGGGCGTCCGCCGCCGAAGCCGAAGGTCTCGAAGCCCATGGTCTCGAGCGCGACGTTGCCGGCGAGGATCATGAGGTCACCCCACGAGAGCGCCTGGCCGTAGGTCTTCTTGACGGGCCAGAGGAGGCGCCGCGCCTTGTCGAGGTTGACGTTGTCGGGCCAGCTGTTCAGCGGCGCGAAACGCTGCTGGCCGGTGCCGCCGCCGCCGCGACCGTCGGTCGCGCGGTAGGTGCCGGCCGAGTGCCAGGCCATCCGGATCATGAGGGGGCCGTAGTTGCCGAAGTCGGCGGGCCACCAGTCCTGGGAGGTGGTGAGAACCTTCGCGATGTCGGCCTTCACGGCGGCGAGGTCGAGGGCCTCGAAGGCGGCCTTGTAGTCGAAGTCCTCGCCGACGGGGTTGCCGACGGCCGGGTTCTTCTTGAGGATGCGGAGGTTCAGCTGGTTCGGCCACCACACCTGGTTGGCGGTGCCGACGGTGGGATGCGGCTGGCCGCCGTGGTTCGCGCGGTCGGCGCCGGGCGCCGCGTGGATGACGGGGCAGGCGTCGGCGGTGTTCTCCCGCGGCCGCGTCTCGCCGTCGCCGCGCTCGTCGACCGGGGTGTCGATGGGGGTGACGGCGTGGTCGACGTCGGTCGCCTCGGCGCCGATGGGCTCGGCCTGGGGGTCACGGTCGCTCATGGTGATCCTTCCGTTCGGGTGGATGAGTGGTGGGCGGTGGGAGGTCAGGCGGCGGCCTCGGCGGCGCAGTCGCCGCAGAGACCCCAATAGGTCACCTCGGCCGCGGCGATCCGGAAGCCGTGGTCGTCGGCGGGGTGCAGGCAAGGTGCCGCGCCCACGGCGCAGTCGACGTCCTGGACGCGGCCGCAGGAGGTGCACACGAGGTGGTGGTGGTTGTCGTCGACACGGAGCTCGAACAGCATGGGCTGACCGGCCGGCTCGATGCGGCGGACGATCGCGGCATCCGCGAAGTCGTTCAGCGCGTTGTAGACCGACTGGCGGCTCGCCTTCGGCAATGCCCCCGCGACCTCGGCGAAGACGGCGTCCGCGCTCGCGTGCGGGTGGGCGGCGAGCGCGGCGAACACCGCCAGCCGGGACTCGGTCACCCGCAGACCCGCGTCGCGCAGGGCGCCGGCGGGGTCCAGGGTGAGATCGGTCATGGACTCAGCCTACGCCTTCTTTTGATCCGATCAAAAGAGACCTGCGCCGGGCGTGTCGGCGTCAGTACCGGTAGTGATCGAGCTTGTAGGGTCCCTCGACGGGCACGCCGATGTACGACGCCTGCTCCTGCGTCAGCTGCGTCAGCTGCACGCCGAGGGCGGGCAGGTGCAGGCGCGCGACCTTCTCGTCGAGTGCCTTGGGCAGCACGTACACGCCCGTCGGGTACTCGTCGACCCTCGTGAACAACTCGATCTGCGCGAGCACCTGGTTCGTGAACGAGGCGCTCATGACGAACGACGGGTGACCGGTCGCGTTGCCGAGGTTGAGGAGGCGCCCCTCCGACAGGACGAGGATGCTGCGCCCCGTCGGCAGACGGTACTCGTGGACCTGGGGCTTGATCTCGACCTTCTCGACACCGGGCAGCGCCTCGAGCGCCGCCATGTCGATCTCATCGTCGAAGTGACCGACGTTGCCGACGATGGCGAGGTGCTTGAGCGCGAGGAGGTGATCCACCGTGACGACACGGGTGTTGCCCGTCCCGGTGATGACGATGTCGACCTGGTCCGCGACATCCTCCAGACGGGCGACCTGGTAGCCGTCCATCGCCGCCTGCAGGGCGCAGATCGGGTCGACCTCGCCCACGATGACGCGGGCACCCTGGCCGCGCAGGGCCTCGGCGGCTCCCTTGCCGACGTCCCCGTACCCGACGACGAAGGCGACCTTGCCGCCGATGAGGACGTCGGTGGCGCGGTTGATGCCGTCGGGGAGGGAGTGTCGGATGCCGTACTTGTTGTCGAACTTCGACTTCGTGACCGAGTCGTTCACGTTGATGCCGGGGAACAGGAGCTTCCCGTCCGCGTGCAGCTCGTAGAGACGGTGGACCCCGGTGGTCGTCTCCTCGGTGACGCCGAGCAGCCCCGCCGCCAGACGGGTGAACCGCTGCGGGTCGCGCGCGAGGCTGCTCCGGAGCGTCTCGAGGACGATGCGGTACTCCGCCGAGTCCGTGTGCGCGACATCCGGCACCGCACCGGCGGCCTCGAATTCGACGCCCTTGTGAACGAGCAGGGTCGCGTCGCCGCCGTCGTCGAGGATCAGGTTCGGGCCGTCGAAGCCCTCGTCGGACCAGTCGAAGATCCGGTCGGCGAGCTCCCAGTACTGCTCGAGCGTCTCCCCCTTGAAAGCGAACACCGGCACGCCGGCGGGCTCGGCGACGGTACCGCTCGGCCCCACGACGACGGCTGCGGCGGCTTCGTCCTGCGTGGAGAAGATGTTGCAACTGGCCCATCGGACCTGCGCGCCGAGGACGACGAGCGTCTCGATGAGGACGGCGGTCTGCACCGTCATGTGCAGCGACCCGGCGATCCGCGCACCGGCGAGCGGACGGCTGACGCCGAACTCCTCTCGGAGCGCCATGAGTCCGGGCATCTCGTTCTCGGCGAGGCGGATCTGATGACGACCGGCCTCCGCGAGCGAAAGGTCGGCGACGACGTGTTCGATGGTCTTCACGGGAGTGGGCACGCGCCCATCCTCCCACGCGGGGTCAGACGCGGAGCGTCTCGTGACGGACGACGACCCACCCCTTGGGAACCGACATCCTGCCGGTGTGGATCGCGCACAGATCGTGCGCGTGGGGGTCGTTTCCGGCGCCCAGCGGGCCGAGGACGGCCATCTGGTCGCCGTAGTCGTAGGTCAGGGTCGTCACGGCCTCACGGGCGCAGCCCACCTTGGAGCAGAGTCTCTCGAGCATCGGGTCCACGCTATCCGCGCGCCCCCACGGTGCGGGGAGGCCGCGCCGGTCTCAACGCACCCCGCGGGCCGTCAACGCGTCCCCGAGGTCGTCTGCGTGACGCAGCGCGAGCACGAGGAAGGGAACCACGAACACTCGGATGCCGCAGGCCCCCCGCGCGCGCTGCGCATCGCGCACTTCGCGAGCGAGACGGGCCAGCGTCGGCACCGTTCCGAGCGCGACGACGAGCAGGAGCGCGACGCGGGAGGCATCCACACCGACGATCCGGAGCGGTCCCAGCGCCCGCTCCACCACGTCGAGGAGCGCGGCGACCGGAGTCGTCAGGGCGAGGAGCCCGGCGAGGGCGACGGCGGCCACGATGCGGACGGTGCCGACCGTCGCCGCCTCGACACCGAGGAAGATGCACGGGATGCCGAAGGCCACCACGACGAGCCAGCGGAGCACCCACACCTGACGTCCGAGCTCACCCATGCCCACTCCGGGGACGACGTAGCAGACGACGCAGACGCCGACCGCGACGGCCGCGGACGGCCACGCCGACGGCAGGAGCGAGACGCCGAGCGCAAGGAGCAGGAGGAGCAGCGCCTTCGGCCCCGGCGGCATCCGGTGCCAGGGACCGGAGCCGGGGCGGTACAGGCTCAGCATCGCCAGCTCGCGGCGTAGCCCGCGACGACCTCGTCCGCGACGCCCACCTGGGCGATGCGCCCCTCATGCACCCGGACGGCGACGTCGCAGCGCGCCGCGAGGTCGAGGTCGTGCGTCACGACGACCAGGCGATGCCCGCCGTCGGCGAGCAGGTGCCCCGCGACGATACGGGCGTTCCGACCGTCGAGGAACGCCGTCGGTTCGTCGGCGATCACGAGGCCCGGATGCCGGACGAACGCGCCGCACAGGGCGAGGAGCTGCTTCTGACCACCGGACAGCTCGTAGGCGGGGCGATCGGCGAGCTCCGCGAGGGCGAACCGCTCGAGGGCGGCCGCGACACGCGCGTCGCGTTCCGGCCGGGGCAGCCGGTCCGCACGGAGGGAGAAGGCGACGTCCTCGGCGACGGTCGGCATGACGATCTGCGCATCGGGATTGCTGAAGACGATCGCGGTGCGGGAGCGGAGCGCCGCGGCATCCGTCACCGTGTCGAGACCGAAGACCTCGACACGTCCCCGCGTCGGCCGCACGAGCCCGCCGATGAGGCGGGCCAGCGTCGACTTGCCCGAGCCGTTGTCGCCGACGACGGCGACGGTCCGCGCATCGAGCGCGAGGTCGACATCGTGGAGGACGTCGGTGCCAGCCAGCCGAACCGAGACACCGGCGAGTCGGACGGCGCTCGTCACCGGACCGGCGCCGCCTCACGCGGAGCGGTCGCACGCGGCGCCCAGGTGCGCCGGAACGCACGCGGGTAGCCGCGGACCAGAGCGCCGACGACGACGGTCGCGATGATCGCCTTCGCGAGGTCACCGGGCACGAACGCGAGATTGGCGAGGGCGGCTTGATCGACGCCGATCCGCATGATGACGCTCTGGAGCGGGATGCCGCAGGCGTACACGGCCACGACTCCGCCGAGGAAAACCCCGAGGAAGGTACGCCACCACACCGGTCGACGCTCACCGGCGTGCACGATCAGCCCGATGATCACGACGCCGACGAGCCAACCGATCAGGTAACCCGAGGTCGGCCCGACGAAAACGGCCGCTCCGCCGCGCCCGCCGGCGAGCAGGGGCAAGCCCAGGGCGACGAGCGCCAGCAGGGTGGCGACGGACACCGCGCCGACCAGCGGCCCGAGGATGGCACCGGCCAGCATGACCCCCAACGTCTGCGCGGTGATGGGCACGCCGCCGAAGACCGAGAACGAGCCGGGTAGTCCGAGGACGGCGATGACGCCGGCGAAGACCGCTGCGCGCGCGAGGTCGGTCGTGTCCAGACGCGGAGTCGGGCGTGGGTGGGTCATCTCATCCTCCTGAACGGCGTTCACGTGAACACTGTTCAGGTAGGGTAGCCCCATGACTCCCCCGGACTCAAACCGGTCGCCCCGTCCCGCGCGAAGGACACGAGAGGACGTCGTCGACGCGGCGGTCGACCTCCTCGATCGGGTCGGCCTGCCCGACCTCTCCATGCGGCGGCTCGCCGACGAGCTCGGCGTCCAGCCGAGCGCGCTCTACTGGCACGTGGCCAGCAAGCAGGAGCTGTTGGCGGCGGTGAGCGCGCGCATCCTGGCCCCGGTCACCCTTCGTCCGTCGGATCCGGACGACCTCGCGGAGGCGGCCGTCACCCTCGGCCACCGCCTGCACGATCGGCTCCTCGCCCACCGGGACGGCGCCGAGGTCGTCTCGAGTTCGCTGGCGCTCGGGCTCGTGGCATCCCCCCTGCACGAGGCGCTCTCCGGCTGGGAGGAGTCCGCCACCGCCGACGTGGTCGCCGACGCGATCACCCACTACGTCGTCGGGATCACGTTCCACGAGCAGCAGCGCCGATCAGCGGATGCCTGGGGTGCGGCCGCGCCCGAGGCGACTGTCACCCCCGCTTCCTTCGAGCACCCCGCCGACGACGCCTTCTCTGCGGCCCTCGCTCTCATCGCCGGCGGCATCACTGTCTGGCAGGACGGCACCCGGCGGCCCGCCGACGCCTAGGATGGCGTCATGCGCAGCAAGGTGGACCCGTGAGGCGACGTGCGCGCACAACCGCCCGCCCCGATCGGCACGGTCGACACGGCCGTCTGGACCGCAGCTCCGTCGTCCGCCCGCCACTCCCCGCCATCGAGACCCGCGCCGAGAAGTTCGACCTGACCGTCACGACGGCCGTCGAATTCCTCCGGAGCGCCTGGCCCGAACTCCGGGAGGTCCGCTTCGACATCGGGTGGATGCCGGACGCATCCGATGACGACGGCATCCCCCGCTGGCAGGTCCAGGGCGAGCAGAAGCGGATCATCCTCTTCCGCCTGCCGATCGAACGGCTCGCGCGACTGCACCGCAACGACGATCTGCACCGCCGCATGATGATCGAGAGCTGCGTCTTCCGCGCCGCAGCCGAGTACCTCGACCGCGACCCGTGGGACCTGGGTCCCGACCGTTTCCGGTTCTGACCGCGACGGACCCTGCTCCGGCGGGCGTCAGCGAGGCCGCACCACGACGGGCGCGGCGGCCGCGTCCGCGGGGAGGACGGGATAGCCGGCGATCGCATCGGGCGCGGAGAACGTGACGCTCGCGCGGAGGGTGCCGCCGGCCGGATCCAGCCGGTAGAGCTCGCCCGCGCGCAGGTCGACCGACGCCGATCCGCCCGCCGGAATCCGGACCTCGCTCGGCTCGCCGGCGCCAGCGGCGCCGGTGAGGACCGCCGCGACTTCCTGCGCTCCCGGGTTGACGATCGCGAGCTGCGGCTGCGGTCCCTGCGCGACGGCGAGGAGCGAGGGGACCCGGATGTCGTCGGCCGTGCCGTACCAGGCGAAATCGGATCCGGCATCCGCCCCGGTCGAGGCGTGGGCCGAGGCGACGACGGGAGCCCCGGCGTCGATGTCCACGCGGTACCGTCCCGGGGGCAGCCTCTCCATGTCGATCTCGAGCGGGACACCCGCGGTCACCGCGAGATCGTTGAACGACGCCGCTGCCGTTCGCCCGCCGACGGGCGTCACCGACACCGACACCGTGGTGTCGTCGGAGGGCGCCAGCACGCGGACGGCGGTGTCGGTGGGCTCATCGCGTTCGCCGACGACGCTGAAGGCGGGGATCGTCTGCTGCGTGCGCGGCAGGCCCGTCGCACCCCCCTCGTCCACGCCGACCGGCACGAGAGTGCGGGTGAGGCTCGATTGCAGCACCGCCTGGACAGGGGCCTGCGTGGCCGAGACGAGGACGACCGGGCTGGTCTCGCCGAGCGCGAGGGACGCGAGCGGGACGATCCGCTGCTGCTGCGGCGGAATCAGAATGCCTGCGCCCGCCTCGGGTGCCGTCCGACCGCCGGACGCGAAGACGGTGAGATCGACGCGCGCAGCGACGTCCCCAGGATTGGCGATGACCACCAGGTCGGCGGCGCCCGTGAGACCGCTGCCGGCGGAGAGCCACGTCTCCATGGCGGGCGGCGTGCACGCCGACGCGCCGAAACCGGCCAGGTCGTCGGCGTTCACGCGCGACGATCCTGCCGCAGCGAGGTCCGTTCGCACCCTTTCGACGGGAACCGCGGAGAACGACAGGGCCGGCGGACCGTCGGCCACCGCCGAAGCGACCTCACCCTGCGCAGGCGCGGCATCCCCCGCAGCGGTTCCCGCGACGACGCTCTGCGACGCGGCGACCTGGACGGCGGCGGCATCATCGGTGTTCCGGCCCGCGGCGAACAGCGGTCCCGTGCAGGACAGCAGCGATGTCGCCGCTTCGGGACGGGTCGTGAGCGACAGCGTGGACCGGTCGACCTCGGGCAGCGGCGTGGTCACGAGGAAGAGGGTGCCGACGACGACGAGGACGCTGACCACGCCCCCGACGCCCCGACGGATCCGGCGGGCGGTCGTCACGAGCTGCTCCTCTCCGCAGCGAGCGCATCGCGCTCACCGATGATGCGCGGGTGACGTCGTCCCGCGCGCAGGCTCGCCCGAGTCGGGACCGCCAGCAGCAGCGCGATGACGATCACGCCGAGTTGGAGGAGTGCCACCCGGAGCGTCGTGGGGCCTGACGCGTCGTCGACAGTGCGCTCCGCGATGGCACCCTCCACGCTCCACAGGACGCCGCGGGCCGTCTCGCCGACGCTCACGAGGTCGGCCCGCTGGTTCAGCAGGTTCTGAGCACCCAGTCGGCCCGCTCGGGCGAGGTCGCTCTCGCGGGGCGCCCGCTCGAGGAGCACGTAGGCGATCCCGTGGTTCGCGAGGGTGGACACGACATCGCCGCCGGCCGTCGAGACGAGGTCGGCCGTCACGTGGGCGAGCTCGCGGTCGCCTGCGGTCAGGTCGGGGCGTGTGGACTGCAGCGTCGTCTGTCCGCCGAGGGTTTCGCTGGCACCCCAGACCACCGCCGCCGAGTAGGCGGCATCCGGCTGCACCGTGAGGACGAGCGTCGCAGTCTGTTCGCCGTCGCGCTCCCCTTCGCTGCCCGCGGTCTGGACGTACGCCGGCAGGGTGCTCGTCGGCCCGTCGGTGAGTGCGGCATCCCCTCGGACGACGGCGGTCAGCGCGGGCACCGCGCCGACGGCGAGGAAGGCGATGATCACGGACGCCGCCACGGGAACGAGGGCGTCGACGCGGCGCAGCCCGTCGAGGCCTGCGACGGCGGCGAGGACGAGGCCGGCCCACGCGAGCGAGAGTCCGCTCCCGGGCCAGATCGGGACGGAGCCGGACATCCCGACCGTCAGAGCGACACCCGACCCCGCGACCGCGGTCGCTACGCCGAGGACTCCCGCCACCAGAGCGACGGATG
Organism: Microbacterium sp. SORGH_AS_0505; assembly: GCF_030818715.1. Classification (NCBI taxonomy): domain Bacteria; kingdom Bacillati; phylum Actinomycetota; class Actinomycetes; order Micrococcales; family Microbacteriaceae; genus Microbacterium; species Microbacterium sp. SORGH_AS_0505. The sequence continues at coordinate 258,885 of NZ_JAUTAT010000001.1, forward strand.
CCGGGAGTAGGCGACCGAGGACGGGCCCGAGGAGCGCGAGGACCACGACGGGAGCCGTGAACGCGGCGGCCCACCACGCGCGCCCGTCCTCGCCGAGGAACTGCGCCCATCCGACCCCGTCGGTCGACGGGTAGCCGAAAGCGAAAAGCGCCTTGGGCAGCAGACCGTCCGGGTCACCCGAGACGGCGAGCGGACGCCCGGGATCGGCGAAGACGGCGAGCGCATCGCCCACGCTCAGGTGGTACCAGCAGAGGGGGAGGAAGACGGCGACGGACGGCACGACGAGCCACGCGATGCGACCGGCTCCACGTCCACGGCGGGTGGCGATCGCCAGTCCGAGCCCCACGAGCCACAGCACGATCAGCGCGGGCCCCAGGGAGGGCGCGCACGCCACGACCACCACCAGGATGATCGAGGCCAATCCTGCGCTGCTCCACGAGCGACGCGCGGCGAGCGCCGTGTAGACCAGCCACGGGAGCGCGAGGTGGAGGATGACCGCGGCCGGCCGACCCTCGACGAGGGCGGCGAGGAACATCGGTGCGACGGCCCACGCGAATCCCGCGGCGGCGCGGAGGACGGGACGCGCGGTCACGCGCGTTGCAGCGAACCAGCCGCCGAGCGCCGCGAGCGGCAGCGCGAGGAACCACAGGATGACGAGGGCCCGGGACGGGGCGAGGGGTGACAGCGAGCCGATCACGGCCACGACCGAGGCGAACGGATCGGCGGGACCCACGGTGTCCCACCCCAGCGCTCGCGGACCGTAGGCGGCATCCGTCCACAGCGCGAGGACGCCGCTGCGCAGCGGTGCGAGTCCGCCGCCGCCGAGGACCGGCCAGGCCAGAAGCGCGCCGAACGACAGAACCGACGTCGCGAGCGCGCCGAGGACGAGCCATGCCCCTCCCCCGCTGAAGAAGTGGAGGTCTTCCCTCGGCGTCGCCGCGGCGTCCGCCTCGTCTTCGAGGCGCTCGCGGAGGTCGCGGCGTCCGATCCGCAAGGACGCGAGCGAGGACCACGACGCCGACCGGTGCCGGCGGATGGTGCGGCGCGCACGCACCACGGACGCGAGACCGAACAGGACGGAGAACGACGCCACCCACTCCGGCCCGATGCGACCCGGATTCTTCGCCAGCAGGTGACCGAGAGTCCGCCAGAGCGCCAACGGGAGAAGACTCAGCCAGTGGAACGGAACGGCGAGGGCCGGCGCGTACGCCATCCGGCGGTGCAACTGCGCCTTGCGTTCGGCGTACTGGCGACGCCCGCGAGCCCCCGCGGAGCGACCCGCGGGCGCGCCGGCGACACCGTCGCCCGCGACGGCCACGAGCGCGGTGGGAGCGAGCGCGACGCGTCCCCCCGACAAACGGGCGCGGATGCCGAGATCGAGCCCTTCATCCGCACCGGCGAGGCCCGGGTCGACTCCGCCGAGGTCGCGCCACACCTGCGAACGGACGAGGACGCCTCGGATGTCCGACCCGAGGACGTCTTGACCGGTGTCGTGCTGGCCTTGGTCGAGTTCCCCGTCCGCCAGGCCCACCGTGCGGCCGGTGCGCGTCACGGTGACGCCGAGGGAGACGATGCGACTCGCGTCATCCCACGAGACCAGTTTCGGTGCCGCCAGGGCGACGGACGGCGCGGTCTCCAGCGCACCCGCGAGCCGCGCGAGCGCGTCCGGGGCGGGAGCGGTGTCCTGCGCGAGCAACCAGACGGCGTCTCCCGACACACGCCGACTGGCGAGCCGGAGCGCGTCGGCGAATCCGGTCGCACGCCCCGTGACGATGACGGCTTCGGCGCCGGATTCGGAGGCCAGCTTCTTCAGCGCCTCGTCGGGGCCGCACAGGACGACGGTGAGCGCGTCGACGCGCCGCGTCTGGGCGGCGAGCGCGCGCAGGGTGCGGCTCAGGTGGAGATCCGTGGGGCCTCGTCCGTGGGGGCGGACGACGAGGATCGCGTGTACTCGGGCGGGCATGACCAGGTCAGCCTAGGTCGCGCACCGACCGTCGCGGGGAGGACGGACGGGGTGGCGCGGATCGCGTCAGGAAGCGTGTCGCTTGAGCTTGCGGCGCTCGCGCTCGCTGAGGCCGCCCCATATGCCGAACCGCTCGTCGTTCTGCAGGGCGTACTCCAGGCACTCCCCGCGGACGTCGCAGGAGGTGCAGATCCGCTTCGCGTCCCGCGTGGATCCGCCCTTCTCCGGGAAGAACGCCTCGGGATCGGTCTGCGCGCACAGGGCGTCGGCCTGCCACGCGAGCGCCGTGTCCTCATCGGTGTCGATGCGCCGGCGGACACCGGGGACCCCGAGGTTCACCGGGTCGACGAACCAATTCTCGGGAACGCCGGAACGGTAACCCGTCATCTTGCTCTCCCACCTGTAGACACTCGCCGCGGTGCGGCCGATGCCTAATTACACCCGTGTGATTCGCTCCGGTCAAGTCGCAAATCGTAAACCCTCAACCCGACATTGAATCTTCTTGAGGTCACCGGCGTGTCGCGACCCTCACCGGCGGCGACCGGGCTGCGCGATGTAGACGACGCCGACGCCCTCCACGGTGAGCGAGTCCTCGCCCTGGGCGTAGGCTGCCGCGCCCGACACGAGGTCGACGCGCTGTTCGTCGCCGGCCACGGACACCGCTCCGGCGGTCGCGAGCACGATCGCCGGGCCCTCGAGCGCGATCTTCCGGGACGTGCCGGTCATCCGATGACGCGTCAAGAGGAAGTCGGGCACCCCGGCGTCGAAGACCTCCCCCGCCTCCTCGTCACCGCGGGGCGCGAGGACGGGAGCGTCCGCGGGCTCCGTGTCGACGATGCGCATGAGCTCGGGGACGTCGATGTGCTTCGGCGTGAGCCCGCCCCGGAGGACGTTGTCGCTCGCCGCCATCAGCTCCACGCCGAGGCCGTCCTGATAGGCGTGGAGGACGCCCGCGGGGGCGAAGACGGCCTCACCGGCACGCAGCACGACGAGGTTCATGAGGAGCGCCACGACGATGCCCGCGTCGCCCGGGAAGTCCCGGACGATGGCGCGGAGGACGTCGATCTCCTCCTCGAAGCCGGGAACGTCGGCATCCCGGATCGCGGCGGACACGTCCGTGACGATGTCGTCCGCGCGCCCGCTGAGGACCGCTTCGATGACGGCGCGCAGCGCGTCGGCGGGCGCGGCGGCGGTCAACTCGTGCCGAAGTCTCATGACGCCGGATGCTTCGCCGAGCCCCGCGAGCAGACGGTCGGTGTCCGCCACGGGACGCAACCCGACGAGGGCGCGGAAGCGCTCGCTCAGCGCGACGATGATCTCCGGCTTGTGGTTGTCGTCGCGGTAGACGCGCTCCGCCGCGTCGCGAGGGACGCCTGCCGCTTCTTCCGCGGCGTAGCCCGCCTTCGCCTGGGCGAGGTCGGGGTGCGCCTGGATGGACAGCGATGACGACGCCGCGAGGATCTTCAGCAGGAACGGGAGCGGCGGCTCACCGGCGTGCGTCCTCGCATCAGCGAGGGTCCGCCCGTCGCCCAGGATCGCGGGGCTCCCCGGATGGTCACCGAACCAGACCTCGGCCTCGGGCGTTCCGGTGGGCGTCCGCCCCTGCAGCTCGGGGATGGCGGTGGGAGATCCCCACGAGTAGTCACGGGGGGCGTTCGCAAGCGTCTCGAGCACGCGATCAGCCTAGGGCGTGAGGCGGAACGCACGGGGGCGCGCGATACCCTGCTGTCACCATGGCCGTCCACTCCTCGCACCCGGTCTCGGCGCCGCCGGCTGCCCCGCCGCGTGAGCGGACGAGCCACATCCTGTTGCGCGGCTGGTGCATCGCCCTGTTGATCGTCACCCTTTCGGGGACCGCGCTCCCCCTCGCCTTCGGCGTCCCCGTCGCGGCAGCCATCGGCGTCGTCAGCTTCCTCGTCTCGGTGATCCTCTGGGCGACGATCCGTCCCCGCGTCCAGTGGCCGCGACTGCCCTGGTACGCGCTCGCGTACATCGTGTGGGCGCTCGCATCGATCCTCTGGACGCACTGGCTGGAAGCCACCTTGACGACGGTCGCCCTCCTGATCGTCACGACCGTGGGCGCACTGTTCGTCGGGGCCGTCCTGACGTGGCGCGAAGTCGTTCGGGCACTGGCATCCGCTCTGAAATGGATGCTGGGACTGTCCATCGTGTTCGAACTGTGGGTCAGCCTCATCTGGGACGGCCCGATCCTGCCCCACTTCGAGCGCCCCGCGGGACCGGTCCCCGATCCCATCGTCCTGTGGTCTCGCGACAACCTCCTGGACGGCGGTCGCATCCAAGGGATCTTCGGCAATTCGAACGCCCTCGCGTATGTCGCCCTGCTGGCGATCGTCGTGTTCGCCATCCGGATCGCCTCGCGCGCACCTCGACGACCCGTGCTCGCTCTGTGGTTGGTCCTCGCCGTCTTCCTCTTCGTTCGGGCGGGGTCCGCGACCGCCACGCTCTCGGCCGTCGCCGTCGGGGTCGTCCTCATCACGGTCCTCGTCATGCGGACGACCACGCGAGCCGGCGAGCGCACCCGTTACTACCTGGCTTACGGCATCCTCGCGGTGGGAGGCCTGCTGGCCGCCTGGCTGCTGCGGGACCACGTCTTCACCGCGCTGGGACGATCGAGCGACCTCACGGGACGCGAGTCGATCTGGGAGAAGGTCCTCGCGCGAGCGGTGGAGCACCCCGTCATCGGCTGGGGGTTCTCCACCCCGTGGATCCCTACCGACCCCGCCTTCGACCGGTGGATCATCGACCACGGTCAGACCGTCATGCAGGCGCACAACATGTGGGTCGACGTCTTCCTCCAGCTCGGCGCCGTCGGGATCGTCCTCATCGCCGCCGCCTACGTCGCCTTCGTGTGGCGGTCCTGGTTCTTCGCCATCGACCGACCCCGATGGGACCTCGTCAGCGACCGGCCCTACACCGCCGTCACTCTACTCCCGACCCTGACCGGGGCGATCCTGCTGGTGCAGGGCCTCGCGGAGTCGACACCCCTCCTGAACTGGGGCTGGTTCCTGCTCATCCTCTTCGCCTTCAAGATCAAGCAGGCCCCGCTGGTCGGAAGAGGTCCCTCGGAGGAACGGCTCATCGGCGAACAGGGAGACAGGCCACTCGAGCGATGACGACGCTGCGTGCGCTCCCCCGCTGGACCGACCTTCCCGGTTCCGCCGACTTCGCGCGCGCCTTCACGGTGACCGTCCTCGCGAGCATCGCCGGAAGCCACGCCATCGAGAGCCTCGCCGGGAGTGCTGCGCTCGTCAGTATCATCGCCGCCGAGAGCATGATCGCCGTCGGCATCCTCGTCGCGCGGCGCCGCGAGCTCTCGGCGCTGCGGCTGATCCCTCTCACTCTGGTCGCCTTCCTCCTGTGGACGCTCGCGAGCGCCTTCTGGAGCACGGACCCCGTCGAGAGCTTCTTCCGCTGGCTGTCTCTCGCCGCGCTGGCGCTGCTCGCCGTGACCATCGGTCACATCCGGGACACCTTGCAGACCGTGCGCGCCGTCGGCGACGTCGCTCGGTTCCTCCTGATCGTCTCGCTGGCTGTCGAGATCGCCTCCGGCATCCTCTTCGACATGCCGTTCACCTTCCTCGGCGTCCGCGGCGACATCGCCGACCTCGGCCCGATTCAGGGCATCTTCGGCACGAGGAACATGCTCGGGTTCTTCTGCGTGGTCGCCCTCGTGACGTTCATCGTGGAACTCCGGACCCGGTCGGTGCGCACAGGGGTCGCCGCCCTGTCGATCGTCCTCGCGAGCGTCCTGGCGCTGCTGTCCGCATCGCCGACCGTGTTCGTGCTCGCCGCAGCGGTCTCGGCGCTGACCGGGGTTCTGTACCTCATCCGTCGGATCCCCGACGCACACCGCACCCGCGCTCAATGGATACTCGCCGTTGTCGCCGTCATCGGCGGGTCGGTCGCGTGGGGGGCGCGTTCGCCGATCATCAACCGGCTCGGAGCAGCCGACGACCTGTCCCTGCGCACGAACCTCTGGCGCTTCGTCGAGTTCTACGTGCAGCGCCAGCCCGTGCAGGGCTGGGGCTGGTTCGGCCCCTGGGATGTCCGCGAACCGCCTTTCGCCGTCATCAACTGGCTGCTGCGGGACAGTCACACGACGGCACTCAACGCGTACGTCGACGTGCTCCTCCAACTGGGCTGGGCCGGCCTGGTGGTCTTCGTCGCCTTCTTCGCTCTCACCTTCGCCCGATCGTGGGTGGACGCCAGCCGCCGCCGCGCGGCCGTGCACGCCTGGGTCCCACTCATGGTGGCCACGCTCGCGGTCGTCTCGATGTTCGAGAGCTTCACGCTGTTCGGCATCGGCTGGCTCCTTCTGGTGATCTGCGCAGTGCGGGCCGGACAGTCGCGGTCGTGGCGGGAAGCCTTGGATCGGCGTGCAGTTCCGCCGGGGCTGCCGCTCGCCCCGGGAGGGTCCAGGCAGGCCGGGTAGGATCATCGCTGGCCCCGCAGTCCGGTGCGCCGCGCCGCCAACACGGAGAGATCACTTGACCCACGTCCTCGCCAACGTCGTTTTCCCCGTCGACCGCGACCCCGACATCCTCCCCCTCTACCTCGACCCCGAGACGTGGTCGACCATCGAGGGCGAAGGCGTCCGCGTCAGCGCCAACGCGCAGCTGGGCGACGTGCTCGACAGGCGTCGCGCGCGCATCGCCGCGGGACGCCGCATGTCGTTCGCGACGTACTTCAACGCCTTCCCCGCGTCGTACTGGCAGCACTGGACGTCGGTGCGACGCATCCGCCTCACGGTGGAGCTCTCGGGCGAGGCCACCCTGCTCGTCTACCGGTCGAACGGCGGGGGCATCCGCCAGCGGATCGTCACCCACGAGGTGTCGGGCGAGTCGACGACCGAGGTCGACCTCGATCTGACGCAGTACACCGACGGCGGGTGGATCTGGTTCGACGTGGTGGCCGATACGCAGGACGTCACGTTCCGCAGCGGGATCTGGAGCACGGATCAGGAGCCCGCTCGAGGCGGCAAGGCGTCGATCGGCATCACGACGTACAACAAGCCCGAATACTGCGTCGAGACCCTGCAGAGCCTGATCGATGCGCCCGACGTGCTCGAGAACATCGACCGCATCTTCGTCATCGATCAGGGCGACAAGCGCGTCGACGCACGCGAGGAGTACCCGGCGATCGCCGAGGGCCTCGGCGAGACGCTCCAGGTCATCACCCAGCCGAACCTCGGCGGTTCGGGCGGCTTCGCCCGGGCCATGCTCGAGACCCTCGATCGTCCCGACAGCGACTTCGTCCAGCTCCTGGACGACGACGTCCGGATCGAGCCCGAAGCCCTGCGCCGATCGATCGTCTTCGGCCGCTTCACGACCACTCCCACGATCGTCGGCGGGCACATGTTCGATCTGCTCGATCGCCCGAAGCTCCACGCGTGGGCCGAGGTCGTCGACGACAAGCCCTTCATGTGGCGGAACCTGTTCCAGGAGCGGATGCCGCACGACTTCGGCGCCCAGAACCTGCGACAGACGCCGACGCTGCACATGCGGATGGACGCTCATTACAACGGCTGGTGGATGTGCCTCATCCCCATGGAGACCGTTCGCGAGATCGGCCTCTCCCTGCCGGCGTTCATCAAGTGGGACGACGCCGAGTACTGCCTCCGCGCGGGTGAGGCCGGGTACGCCACCGTCTCGCTGCCGGGCGTCGCGCTGTGGCACGTGTCATGGCTCGGCAAGGACGACGCGATCGACTGGCAAGCGTATTTCCACGTGCGCAACCGCGTCGTCGCGGGCCTCCTGCACTCCCAGACGCCGCGCGGCGGCACGCTCATCCGTCACAGCCGCCGCGTCGACATCAAGCATCTGATGATGATGCAGTACTACCCGACGCACCTGCGCGCCGCCGCCCTCCGAGACGTCCTGTCGGGCCCGGCCCACATGTTCCGGTCCTTGGACACGGCCATGCCCGCCGCACGGACGGCCGCCTCGCGTTTCCCCGAGACGACGGTCCATAAGGACGTCGACGCGATCCTGCGCTCCCGCAAGGGCCGTCAGGTATTCAGTGTTCCCCGCCGCGCCGAGCGTGACAGGGTGAAGGACACGTCATCGAGCCCGACCGGCATCCTCCTCCGTGCATTCACCGGTGTCTCGCTCGCGTCGCACTGGTTCCACACTCCGAAGAGGGTCAACCTTCGTACTCCCGAGGTGGAGTTCGGCAAGGGCGACGCGAACTGGTGGCGTATCCCCCGGTATGACAGCGTGCTCGTCAGCGCCGCCGACGGCAGCGGAAAGCAGATCTACACCCGCAACCGCGCACTGTTCCGCAAGCAGCTGGTGGAGAGCGTGATCCTCCACCGGCGTCTGCAGCGCCGGTGGGCCAAGCTGGCGGCGCAGTATCGCAAGGCGCTCCCCGGCCTGGTCTCACCCGAGGCCTGGCGCCGCGTGTTCGAAGAGAACAAGTGAACGCCTCGGAGCGGCGCCCGTCGGCACAGGAGACGTTCGACCCCGCCTCCGCGACGATCGCCATCGTCACGTACAACCGTTCTCACCTGCTGACCCGGCTCCTCACGAGTCTGACGTCGCTCGACCCGAAGCCGGGGCACGTCGTCGTCGTCGACAACGCTTCGGCGGACGACACGGCTGAGGTTGTCGAGTCCTTCCGCGACAAGCTCGGGACGCAGCTCGTATATCGACGCCTCGAGACCAACACGGGTGGGTCCGGTGGATTCAGCGAAGGCATGCGCGTCGCCTACGAGCTCGGATCCACATGGATGTGGCTGATGGACGACGACGTCGAGGTCCTCCCCGACGGCCTGGCGAAGATGGGGCGCTGGGCGCCCCGGTTCCGGAGCATCCAGGGCCGCCGCTACGACTACGACGGCAGCGAGTTCTACTGGCAGTACCGCGTGGCAGAGCGCATGGGCATCCCGATCCCGTTCGCTCCTGCCGGCTTCACGGAATCCGGCTACAAGGAGATGAACTCGGGATGCTTCGAGGGGATGTTCATCCACCGCGACATCGTCGAGCGCATCGGCCTCCCCGACCCGCGGTTCTTCATCTACTGGGACGATCAGGTCTACGGATGGCTGGCCTCACGGCACACGACATCCGTCATCGTCGACGAATTCGTCCTGCGGCGCACACGTGAGATCAAGCAGTGGGACATGGGCATCCGGCACATGAACGCGTCGAGCAACGCGTACCGCTACTACATCATGCGCAATCGCGCCCTCATCAAGCAGTACTACCGCGTCCACGGCATCTACAACCCCGTGCTCTTCGGTCTCGGCACGACGCTGACGTTCGGCAAGGAACTGATCCGCCTGCTTTTCGTCGAGCGCACCGTCCGTGGGACGAGCAACCTCGTCCGCGGTCTGCGCGACGGCGGACGCATCGCCCGCGACCGCACGTGGCAGCCCATGCCTCCTCTGGCGAGCGCCCCATGACTCGGCGTCTGGCCGTCGTCGCGCACTTCAATCCGACCGGTCGTGTAGCAGATCACGTCCTTCGTCAACTCGATGTCCTCGTGGCGGCGGGTCACGAGGTTGTCCTCTCGACAACGACCCCGGTCAGCGGAAACGATCGGGCGGAAGTGCTGAGCCGCGCTCGGATCCTCCACCGTCGCAACGTCGGGCAGGACTTCGGTTCCTGGCACGACGTCCTCGCGGCCTGCGACTATGGCGCTGACTACGAGGACGTTCTTCTCACCAACGACTCTTACGTGAGTGTGATCGACGACCTGGCGAAGATTCGGGCGACGATGACGTCACGCGGCGCTGACGTATGGGGAATGACGAAATCCTCGCGCCATGCCGAACACCTGCAGAGCTACTTTCTGTACTTCCACCGGAAGGCCGTCGCGTCGCCCGCGTTTCGAACGTTCTGGAAAACGTTCCACGCTGCCCCGGATCGTCGCCGCACGATTCTCGAGCACGAGATCGGAATCAGCCGGACCATGCGGGAGGCGGGATTCGCCCTCCAGGCGTACCTGCAGCCCACTCGCGAGGAGCGTCTCCTGGCGAATGCGCGCACGCTCCATCAGCTTCGTACGCGCCGCGACGTCTATCCGCGCCGGTTCCAAGGCCTGGAAGACCTGTTCGATCACACGAACGTTGCCGATCCCGATGAGGCGGATAAGTCGAACTGGGCCGCTTCCCTGGCCGACCTTGTCCTCGACGACAGGAGATTGCCTCTCGTGAAGATGGACACGCTGAGGTTCGATCCTTATTGGCTCGATTCGGCTCGGTTGCTGCGCGCATGCGAGCGGCGCTTCCCCTTTGAATTCGATGGAGTTCGACGCTACCTTCGCGACTCGGCATTCGCGTACCCCGCTCGCCCTGACGAGAACTACAAGCCCGCCCGAGTACCGAAGAGTGAGCCCTCGTGGATCGGGTACCGCGCCCGTTAGACGACGACGCGTCAGCGGCCGAGCGCCCTGCGTAGGCGCCGAGCCGCGTACCGCGCGACACGCCCCGGCAAGGCGGCGAATCGCCTCACTCGTGTGCGTCTTGCATCGAGGCGCGTGGGCAAAGACCCCCGCAATTCTCGACGTAGCTCATCGGCGTCGCGCTCCGCGCGGAGACGACGGGCGGCCTCGCCTCGATAAAGATCCCGCCACCGCGTGCTGGCGCCGACCTCTTCGACGACCAGGGGGATGACGAGTTCGGACACCTCCTTGGCGCGCCGGCGGCGGACGTCGTCGTACGATCCCCACTCATCGGACAGCGCGCTCTCCAGAAGGCTCGGGTGGACCGCGGCTCCGCCTTCGAGGAGACGGTGCAAACCTCGGGCGACGCGATCGTCGGGCGAGAAGCCCTTCTCATCACCAGAAAACGGGTGGCGGTGAAGATAGACATCTTCGAGCAGGCCGGCTCGCAGCAGCCTGTAATCGCGCATCCCGTGGTGACGTGGGCTCGGGTTGAGGAGCGGATTCGCGTCGTACGAAAGCCCTGTGTTCATCACCTTCGTGCTGTATTGCTCATAGGTTCGCCACGGAAAGTGATGCACCTCCATGTCATATTCGGCGGACGGCCGCCCCAGACTGGGAATGTCGACACCGTGATTGCCCTGCTGGACGGTGACGCCCGGGCGACCGATGTGGATGACGTCGTCGCTCGGGTGAGCGTGCAGGGCGACTGTCTCCATCAAGGAGCCCTCCTCGCGCTTATCGCGGAGGACGAGTCGATTCACCCAACCGCCACGGGCCGCAGGCTCGCCCGTCATGTTCACCACGGGAACGGAGAAGGACCCCACACCCGTGGGTGTGTGCTGAAGAGCCTCCTTCAGCGTCGTCTCCGGGTTCGTGGGGATGAAGAACTCATCTGCGTCCGCGTTGATGACCCAGGTGGCGTTGAACTCGGTCGCGGCGCGCGAGGCCATCGCCGACACGACCGCAGTCTGATTCTTGTCATGAGCGAGGTAGTCGGAGACGATGACGCGGCCGGATTGCTCATACTCCGCGAGGATCTGCCGAGTCCCGTCAACCGAACCGTTATCGGTCACGAGGATGAGATCGATTCCCTGAGCCAAGTGATGCTCCAACATCGCGGCGATGACGTCGGCTTCGTCGCGGACCATCACCGTCATGACGACCTTGAATTCACGCACGCCCAGAACGCTCCTTACGCGCCAGCAGCGCTATGTCGAGAAGCACTCGAGCCCGGGCTTCAAAAGAATGGTCTTGCACGACGCGGCGAGCAGAGGTCAACAGCTCCTGAGGCGTCGGCCACGACTCCGTTTCGGGGGAAAGCAAACCCCGAAGTTCGTCGATGTCGCCGTAGGTCTGCACTTGCGCCCCAAACACTTCTGCCATGCCCGGCACCGGATCGCTCACGATCCTGGCACCCGTTGCCGCGGCGTCGAACAGACGGTTCGAAAGGAAACCGGCCTCTGCCATCTCGCGCCAGTGGTCATTCAAGACGACATCCGCACCCGCGTACGCCGCCGGGACGAGGGCGTTCGGTATTCCTGAACTGCTGACGAACCTCGGATCGATGAAGTTCTCCCAGCCGTCGTCCCCGTGAACTCGGAGATCCGCACCCGCTGCGATGGCGTCCAGGACGATCTGACGTGCCACACCACGCGTCCGCCCGACGAACAGCACTCCGCCGCCCTGGTCCGCTTCAACCTCGGGATTGAACAGGGTCGTATCCGTCGCTTGCAACAGGGTACGAATCGGGAATCCCCATTCAGCCGTCATTCGCTCTGCCCACACACCCCCGGCTGCGAAGACCGCGTCGAACCCACTGCGCACCTCTTGACGGGTGATCAGTTCCGGGTGGCTGATGATCCACAGCAGGTTGACCGAATCGGGCTGGGGAACGAATGGAACGAGTCCACGCAAAGTCAGCGTTACGTCATCCCATCTCGCCGATGGGCGGTACAGCGACGTGCTTCGATCAACGACGACCTCTTGCCCGAGCCCGCGCAATGCCGTTGCCAGGGAGTGGGCGAAGTACGTGTCACCCCAGGAGTCTCCCCAATGGTCCGGCGTCGCTGGAGTCTTGATGGCCCACCTAAGTGTCTGTGGCCGATCCGAGAGAACTGCAGCCGTATCGCGCTGGCGGTACATCACCTTGGCTTCGAGAAGTGGGCTGCCCGGCGGATGAGAGAAGCTCACGGATTCCAGCGTCACGGAACTGCTGCGCAGGAGTTCCCGATCGTCAAGGGTGCTCAATGTCTCGCGCCATACGCGTGCAAAGCGCGAACGGTTGGCGAACTGGTTGGACGTCCGTCCGGGCGTCCGCCCTTCGTAGTGCAAAACACGCGAACCGGTTCGCACTCGCAGATTGCCGCGCTCACGCAGCTTCAGGCAAAGGTCGACATCCTCCATGCCATTCACGTAGTGGGTGTCGAAGCCCTTGACCGCCCTGAGGTCGTCGTATCTGACGGCGAGGCATGCTGCAGTCAACGCGGAGAACGAGTAGTCGCCAAGGGAGTCCGGAACATCAATCGGGTGAACCGTGGGAAGAAGATGCATCGGCATGACCGGGCCACCGAAAAACACGGTTCCCGCGGTCTGAACGGTGCGGTCGCCGTACAGCAGAAGCGGCTGGACGGCGATATTCGATCGGTCCGCGAGAGTGTCGACGAGTGGATCCAGCCACCCCTCCTGAGGCTCCGTGTCGTTGTTGAGGAAGACCACGATCTCACTCGCGCCATCGGAGGCGCCGATGTTCGAGCCGAGCGCGAAATCCAGATTCCGCGGGAGCCGTCGCACATGGACTCGGGATTCCCCCGCGAAAACCGCCGTGAGGATACTCGCCACCGGCCGTCGCGACCCATTGTCGACGACGTTGATCCGCGTCGGTTCGTCGGTCGTTCTCAGAACGGCGCGGACGGCGCGCACCGTCATGGCCCAGTCCTCGAAGGTGGGGACGACCACGACGACTCCCGGCGCGGGGTCCCGGTCGAAGGTTGCCAACGCGGCCGTTCGCGCAGCATTGCCGGCAGCGCGGCGTTCGTACGGTCCATCCGAGCGCCCACGAAGGCGAACGAGAGAGTCCTCGATGTAGCCGCAGGGCACGCCGGCATCAGCGATCCGGATCTCGATTTCCATCCCCACGCCGAGGTCGAGGCTCAGGTCAGGAAGGATTCTCTCCTCACCGGACCCTGCGAAGACGACGCCAACGCCGTCATCGAGCTCCGCCCACCGTGCGTCTTTCGTTCGCAGCCAGCTCTGCGGCACGTCGGAGCTCAGGACGGCCACCGCGCCGAGGGATGCGTCCTCCTGCAGGGCGCTGACCGCAGAGCCGAGGAAATCGGGCTTCCACAGCTGATCCGGGGTCCAAATCGACCATCCGTGCGGACGTGCGGCCGCCACCACGTCGGCGATGACCCCACCGAACGTCGGTGCGGACGGGCGGCGGTACACAAGATCGACATGGGGATGATCATCCAGAACCTCAGCGAACCGAGGTGGTAGAGCGGCGTCATCATGCGCAACCACGACGATGCGCAACCCCTGGAGGTTCTGTCCGTTCAGCTCTAGCAGCCGAGAGATGTCGAGGTCGGAACGCAGATGCCGCTGATCGACGAAAACAATCGCCCTCCCGTCTGGCGCGTGTTGCGCGTGCTTCCGAGAGTGATGGGCGAGAACTCCGCTGTCCGGGTGCAGGAGTGAACGATGCGCGTTATATTCCCCGATCCGCCGGCGGATCGCACCCTCCGCGGCGTGTCTACTCACGACGGAGACATCCGGGCACGATGGACAATGCTGTTCCTCTGTCCCATCGTCAAGGAAATGTCGCAGGAGGGAGGAGGGTCGCGCATTCAGTGTCTGTGAATACCTGTGCCCCCAAAAATGCGGGGACGCTTGACCGACTTCACCGAATGAGATGAAGTCCAAGAAGAGGCTGACGGGGCGACCGCGACGCGCGAGCCCACGCTCCTGGGCGGCGTACCACTCCGGCTCGAAGAACGGGTTGGGCATCCGCCCATCGAGCTCACCGTTCGCGATCAGGTCGTCGAGCGCCGAGTACGGGGTCAGCGGCGTGCGCCCTCCCACCTGCTCGGCGTAGAAGGCCACATCGATCAGACCGTGTTCGACAGCGTGGCGCGCAGCGTTCCCGAGGTTCACGGCGCGTTCGGCGTACGTTCGCCACCCGACTCGAGCGCCGCCAAGCCGGATCGCGGGTGCCTTCGGCTCCTCGCGGACCATTCTTGTCAGGTCTACCGCGCTTCCTTCGACGGCCGCCCATCGACTGACTGGGTACGGCATCGGTACCGAAGCGTCGATAGCGAGGGCTGCCAGGCGCGTACGGAGCAGCTGCGCGCGGACCAGAGAGAATCGCGCCTCAGGGGCATCGACGAACGGGTTCGGCACGATCCCCCATCGCCACCCCTCCTCGAAGTAGTGACGCGCAGCCACGTCGTCACTGTCGAAATGCAGCCCCGTCTGCATCGAGTAGTGCTCTCGCAAGATCATGTTGATGCCGCGAGCCGACAGGATGAAGGGCGGGTTGACACGAGAGACGACGTCTCTGATCTTCTGGGAGCGTCCGACTCGTCGAGCGATCGACACAAGCTCCCGTTTCACGCGTGCAGTTCCTCTCACATCCTGATATGGCGGCCAAGGTTCGAAAGGACAGACATTTCGAACCAACGCGAGACCCAGGTTACCCTGGGCCACGGTGCGGGCTGGACGGGCGCTGGACTCTATCAGCGATCCGACTGGGCCTCATCGCCGCGTGGGAGGGGTTGCTTCCTGGTGGTCAGCGACAGGCCCAGCGCAAGGCCGGCTGCGTCGGCCAGCGTCATGAGGATGCGGCTCACGAGCGCGAGGCTGAGGGCCGCACTGGCTCCGACGAGACTGGACAGCGCGAGGACGAGGGCAGCTTCCCGCGCCCCCAGGCCTCCGGGAGCGATGATGACCAGGAACCCGACGAGCCATGCGAAGGCGAACGCCCCTGCCGCGAGGGGGTAGCCGACACCCGGGGCCAGCTGCACGAGCAACAGCCACGCCTGAAGTCCGAGCAGCAGCCACATCACGAGTGACCACGCCGCCGACGCGACGAGTGCGCGGGGCGCGATGGCTACGGGCTCCTCGTTGCGACGGGTCACTCGGAAGGCGAGACGGACGATCCGGCGCAGAACGGCCGGGACGAGGCACGCCAGGAGGAGGAGGGCGACGACGATCGCCCACCAGTTGCGAAGGAGCGCGGTCGGGTCCGAGAGCACCAGACCGAGCACACCGACCACCCCGGACATGACGACACCGACGAGCATTGCGACGATGGACGCGGTGAGCGATCGCGGACGTGAGATCCCGTGGTCTCGCGCGAATTCCGCCTGAGCGAGAACCGGCCACACCGCACCCGGAACATATTTGCCGACCTGCGAGATCATGAACACACGCGTCGAGTCACGCAGCGGGACCTCGAGACCGACGGAGCGCATGATGGCCCGCCACGACAGTCCGTTCGCGAACAGTCCGACGATGCAGCAGAGAGCGGCGAGCGCCACGACGCCCAGATCGAGATCCTGCAACGCGTCGATGAAGCTGTCCCACGAGGCGACGACCGCGACGACGAGAAGAACCAGCGCCACGGCTACGAACGCCCAGCGGATGATCGCCCGCTTCATTCGACGAGCCAGTTCCACATGAGGCGGACGCCGTCCTCGAGAGGGGTGCGAGCCTCCCAGCCGATGCTCCGTGCCGCTTCCGAGACATTCAGCCACGTCGAGGGGACGTCGACACCACGCGCGGGCAGGTGCTCGACGTCGAACGGGTGGCTGTCGCCGACGACCGACCGCAGGACGCTCAGCAGCTCATCGAGGCTGGTAGGCACTCCGGAGCCGACGTTCAGAAGCGGCGGGGCGGCCTCGGTGCCGGCCACCGCCGTAACGGCTCGAGCGACGTCGTCGACGTAGACGTAGTCCCGGGCCACGTCCCCAGAGCCGAGGAGTTTGATCGACTCCCCCTGCAGGATCGCGCGCATCCAGAATGCCAGGACACCCTGGCCTCGCGCGCCCTTCTGCCCGGGCCCATAGGCGTTCGCCACCCGCAGGACGGTGTGGCTCAGCCCGGAGGCGCGGAGCACGTCCTCTTGCGCCACCTTGTACCGTCCGTAGGCTGACGACGGGCCTACTGGGGAGGTCTCGGAGTGCGGAGCCGGGTCCTGGATGTCATAGGCGGTGCCCCCCGAGCCGAGGAGTACGACGTGCTGATCGGGCGACGCGGCGGAGACGGCATCGAGGACACTGCGGAAGTCGTCGAGCTCGTCCTCGACGAGATCGGGCCGTTCGTGAGCCAGCAACGGGCTGAGCGATCCGGCCGCCCACACCAGGTGTCGACTGGATGCCGCGTCGGAATCGAGTACGCCGTCGGTCATGACGGGGCGGGAACGGCCGAACTCGGCGACACGGCTTCCCCCGGAACTCGCGATCCGGACGATCGCCGAGCCCAGGAACCCCGCGGACCCGACAACCGAGATGTCATACACTTTGATTTTGGCCACCGCCCCTTACGTCGGGATTTCCATCCTATGCCCAAGCCCCGTGTGCTCGTTCTGACATCGACGTTCCCCGCGCGGACGGGCGACGGCACCCCGGCGTTCGTCGCTGATCTCGCCCTCGGCCTCGGCTCCGACCACGACGTGCGGATCCTCGCACCCGCGGTGCCGGGCGGAGCTCCGCGCGAGCGTCTGTCCGACTCGGTGGACGTCGTCCGCTACCGTTTCTTCCCCCGACGCTGGGAGGACCTGGCCGACGGCGCGATCCTCGAGAACGTGCGCTCCCGGCGGTCCCGCCTCGTGCAGGTCCCGTTCTTCCTCCTCGGTCAGGCGATCGCCGTCAGGCGCGAAGTCCGGCGGTTCCGTCCGGACGTCGTCCACGCCCACTGGATCATCCCCCAAGGCGTGGTGGCGCGAGCGGTCGGCGGGCGCGTCCCGATGATCGTGACAACGCTCGGCGGCGACCTCTACGCGCTCGGCGCCAAGCCCTTGCGGGCAGCGAAGTCCTGGGTCCTGCGGAACGCTCGCGCAGTGACGGTGATGAACCAGGACATGCGCGACAAGGCGATCGAGCTCGGCAGCACACCCGAGACCACTCACGTCATGCCGATGGGCGCCCACCTGCAGGACGATCTCAGCGACGTCGAAACCGTCAGCGGCAGCGGGGCGCTCCGCGTCCTTGCGGTCGGGCGCCTCGTCGAGAAGAAGGGCTTCGACGTCCTCCTCCGCGCTCTGCGGAGCTCGGACCTCGCCTACGAATTGGTCATCGTCGGTGACGGTCCCGAGATGGACTCTCTGCGCCGCGCGGCGGACGGGCTCCCCGTCGCCTTCGCCGGACAGCTCGGCCGGGATGCCCTTATGGAGCGGTACGCCGCGGCCGACGTCGTCGCGTTCCCCTCCCGGCGGGCGGCGTCCGGCGATCAGGACGGTCTCCCGGTCGCCCTGCTCGAGGCGATGGGCTCGGGCCGCGCGGTGGTCGTGTCGGATCTCCCCGGCCTCAACGAGGCCGTGCAGGACGAGGCATCCGGTCTCGTCGTCCCTGCCGAGGACGAACGCGCCCTCGCCGACGCCCTGGCCCGGCTGGACGGCGACGCCGCGCTCCGCCGACGCCTCGGGGACGCGGCGCGTGACCGCGCACACGAATACTCGATCCCCGCCACCGTCGAGAAGTACCGCGCTCTGCTCTCCACCGTCCTCGGCCGCTGAGGCCGGGCGGTCAGGGGATCGGGTTGTCGGCGTTGTACTGAGAGATGATCTCGTCGATCGGCCCGTCGGCCACCAGTTGGTGATCCCGGATGTAAAGCCCCCGGCGGCAGAAGCGACGCAGGTCCTTCTCGTTGTGGCTCACGAAGAAGAGGGTCCGGCCCTCCGCGAGGAGTTCGTCGATCCGCTGGTAGCACTTCGCGCGGAAGGCCCGGTCGCCGACCGCCAGCACTTCGTCGACGAGGAGGATCGGCTCATCGAGCTGCGACACCACGGAGAACGCCAGGCGCACCTTCATCCCGTTCGACAGGTGCTTGTACGGCGCATCCTGGAACTGCTCCAGTTCTGCGAAGGCGATGATCTCGTCGTACCGGGCCGCCACCTCGGCCGCCGTCATCCCGTGCAGTCCCGCGGTCAGGCGGACGTTCTCGCGCACCGTGAGGTCGCCGACGAATCCGCCCGTCAGTTCGATGAGGGGGGCCACCCCGGCGTGGACGCGGACGCTGCCCTCGTCGGGGAGAAGGACACCCGCGACGAGCTTGAGCAGGGTCGACTTCCCCTGCCCGTTCTTGCCGACGACGCCGATCGACTCACCGGCATCCACTCGGAAACTCACATCGCGCAGGGCCCAGAACTCCCCCGGGCGCGACCGGCGAGACGCATCCGCGAACATGTCCTTGATACTGCGCCGGCCCCTGCGGTTGCGCCGGAAACGCACCCCGAGGTCGTCGACCTCGATGGCGACCGCCACTGCCTCGTCGGTCATCTCAGAGTTCCTTCAGGAGAGGGCGTTCCAGTCGGCGGAACGAGAATGCGCCGACGACGAGGAGAGCGACAGTGATGAGGACCGAGATGAGCACCGCGTACGGGTCCCACTGGTCGGGGAAGAACCCGGTCCGGTACAGCACGAAGACGCCCGCGAGCGGGTTGAACGCGCCGACCGTGGCGAAGGCGCCCGGTAGGTCGTCCAGGGCGTAGATGACCGGAGACGCGTAGAACAGCGCGCGCAGGATGAGGGCGCGTGGTCCTCTCGAGATCCGTGAAGAGAACGCACAGCGGCGCGATGAGGAGGCCGATGCCCACCAGGAGAGCCGTCTGGAGAAGGACGCCGAGCGGGAAGAGGAGGATGCCCCATCCCACCGTGGCTCCGGAGAACACGGCGAACGCCGCGAGCACCGGCGTCGCGAGGAGGAACTCGATGCCCTTGCTGAGGATGATCCGGTTCACCCAGATCGACCGCGGGATGGACGTCGACCTGACGAGCCGCGCATCCTTCGTGAACGCGCGGGTGAAATCGGTGACGGTCGAGTTGAACCACACCCACGGCAGGAGGGCGGACAGGAGGAAGACGATGTACGGCGTCGCGCCGACGGTCCGGTCGAACACCTGGGTGAAGACGAACCAGTAGATCAGGCTCATCACCAACGGGTCCAGGATCGACCACAGGTAGCCGAGCCAACTCGTCGCGTAGCGGACCCGCAGATCTCGCGCCGACAACAACCACAGCGAGTGGAGGTATCGTCCGCGCGCGGACCGTCGGCCGCTCATCCGCGGGGACACGGGGGGATCAGGGACTCGGGTCGCACGGCGCGGGTGCGCTCAGTCCGTGCCGTCGAAGTCGTTCCGCCACATCGACAGTGCGGACCCGATGGCCATGTGCATGTCGAGGTACTGGTACGTCCCCAGACGGCCGCCGAAATGGACGTCCTTCTCACCCTTCGCGAGCTCCCGGTACGCCAGAAGGCCGGCACGGTCATCCTGCGTGTTGACGGGGTAGTACGGCTCGTCCGCCCGCGTCGCGAAGCGCGAGTACTCGCGCATGATCACCGTGCGGTCGGTCGGGTAGACATCGCTGCGCTCCGGGTGGAAGTGCTTGAACTCGTGAATGCGGGTGTAGGGGACGTCAGCGTCCGGGTAGTTCATGACCGGTGTGCCCTGGAAGTCGCCGACCTCGAGGACTTCCTCTTCGAAGTCGAGCGTCCGCCACGCGAGCTCGCCTTCCGTGAAGTCGAAGTAGCGGTCCACCGGGCCGGTGTAGACGATCGGAAGCTGGCCGACGGTCGCCGCCTTGTTGAAGGGCTGCGACGCGTCGAAGAAGTCCGTCTCGAGGCGAACCTCGATGTTGCGGTGGTCGGCCATCCGCTCGAGCCACGCGGTGTAGCCGTCGGTCGGAAGGCCCTCCCACGTGTCGTTGAAGTAGCGGTTGTCGTAGTTGTAACGCACGGGGAGGCGGCTGACGATGTCGCCCGAGAGCTTGCTCGCCGAGGTCTGCCACTGCTTCGCGGTGTAGTCGCGGAAGAACGCCTCGAACAGCGGACGTCCGACCAGCGCGATGCCCTTCTCCTCAAAGTTTCGCGCCGATTTCACGTCGAACTCGCCCGCCTGCTCGCGGATCAGCTCGCGTGCCTCGTCGGGCGTGTAGGACGCGGCGAAGAACTGATTGATCGTGTGGAGGTTGACCGGAAGCGCGTACACCTGACCGGCGTGGGTCGAGTAGACGCGGTGCACGTAGTTGGTGAAGCTCGTGAATCGGTTGACGTACTCCCATACCTGGGCGTTCGACGTGTGGAAGAGGTGCGCACCGTAACGGTGCACCTCGATCCCCGTCGTCTTCTCATTCTCGCTGTACGCGTTACCGCCGATGTGGGAGCGACGGTCGATGATGGTGACCTTGCGTCCTGCCTCCGCTGCACGCTCGGCAATCGTGAGACCGAACAACCCTGAGCCGACGACGAGCAGATCCATGTTCCGATACCTTCATTTCTCGAGCCGGAGGCTCACAGTCGCTTCCCACGCCATCGACGGCGCGCAGTCACAGGCGACCCATACTAACCGTGCGGTGCGGCGATCACCGGACGCGCGTGGCCTCGGCAGGGTCGTCGTCGACGACGCCGACCGACTCCTCATGCGCGATCCGCGCCCCCGCGATCGGTACACCGCCCGTGACGGGTGCGACGCCCGCCGCGTGCGGGGCGAGCGGGACGGACGGGTGGCGGGAGATGTCCGCATCGCTGACGTCGTTCGGATCGAGCAGACGCTCCGGCGAGTACTGGACGAGTTTGATGCGCTCGAGGGCATCCTCCATCAGGGTCCGGTTCGTCCGGAGCATGTCGGAGATGACCAGCAGCGCGACGCTCAGGAGCGCACCCACGAGCATCGCGGAACCGAAGATGAGCGACTGGATGTGCTCACCGGCGAGTCCCAACCAGGTGAGGATCAGGAACCGACCGAACGGCACCAGCGCCCCGATGGCGAAGACCACGGCGAGGGTCAGGAACACCGCGTGCGGCTTGAACATGATGTAGCTGCGCATGATGGCCTGACCGGAGCGCGCCATGTGCTGGAAGATGTTCTTGAACAGACGCGATTCCCGCGTCTTGGGGTTGGTCTTGATCGGCACGCTCGCGATGCGAAGTCGCTTGTTGCCCGCCTGGATGATCGTCTCCATGCAGTAGCTGAACTGCGTCACGACGTTCAGTCGGATGAGCGATTCGCGCGAATAGGCGCGGAAGCCGCTCGCGGCATCCGGCAGGTCCGTCTCGGCCGCGAAGTTGACGACGGAGCTGCCGACGCCCTGCATCACCTTCTTGAAACCGGAGAAGTGCTCGATCGTCTTGGTCTGGCGGTCGCCGATCGCGATGTCGGCCTCGCCGCGCAGAAGCGGCTGAACCAGATCTGCGATGCGCTCCTGGGGGTACTGATTGTCGCCGTCCGTGTTGACGACGATGTCGGCGCCGTGCTGGAGGGCGTAGTCGACGCCGTCTCGGAACGACCGAGCAAGGCCCATGTTGCGCGTGTGGAACACGAAGTGCTCGACACCGAGCGAACGGGCGACCTCCACCGTGCGGTCACTCGACCCGTCGTCGACGACGAGGATGTGGATCTCGTCGATTCCGGGGATCTCCTTGGGGATGCCGGCGAGGACGAGAGGGAGGGTCTGCTCCTCATTGAGGCAGGGGATCTGCACGAACAGGCGCATCGGTTTGGTTCCTTCGTAGTCACGGCCTCGCACCTCACCGGAGCGTCCCCCGGCCGTGCGACCCCGTCAGTCTACCGGCGGGACCTCCATCGCCTCCGTGGGCGCACGAGAGCGCTTCCAGGTCCGGTCCCGACTCCGCCGCTAACATGGCTCCGGGACAACGCCCCCGAAGAGAAGAGATACGTTTCGTGGCCCTAGAGACCATCGCCATGCCCGCCGCGTTCACCCGCCGGGGCGAGGCGGGACGCTCCCCCGACGCACATCCGCTCTTCTGGCGGATCACCGCGCTCGTGATCGTGGCGGTGTGCATAGGCCTCCACTGGCAGGTGGCACGCAGCGCCATCGCTCCCCGCACGCCCTGGGACGAGAATCACGTCCTGCAGATGGCTCGGTGGATCTCAGGAGACCACAACGTCACCCCGATGACCGGTGCCGGCTACTACCCCGGCTGGTCGTTCATCATGGCCCCCATCTGGTGGTTCACGCACGATGCCGGGGCCGTCTACTTCATCGCGATCGTCCTGGGGAACGCGATCGCAGTGGCCACCATCATCCCGCTCGCCCTGACCGCGAAGCGGCTGGGCGTCACCTTCTGGCAGGGTGTCGCGATCGGCGGACTGGCCATGTGCCTACCCGGTCGCGTCGTGAACGCCGATTACGTCCTCTCCGAGAAGCCGCTGGTCTTCTTCATGGCGTGGATGCTGCTTGCAGCGGTGGCTCTCTGGCAACAGCCGACGTGGGGTCGGATGACGCTGTTCTCCCTCTCGGTCACCGCGACCTTCTTCGTGCACGCCCGTGCCCTCACCTTCGTTGTGGTGGCGGCGGTGTGGCTCGTCCTCTTCTTCCGGCGGAACATCGGTCAAGCCCTGTGGGGCCTCGTCCTCCTCGGAGCGGGTTTCGTCGCGGTCAGGCAGATTGCCGCGTGGATTCATGAGGCCGTCCTCCTCAACAAGTTCAGCCAGGGCGACAACCTCATTTCCGGACTCCTCTCCGCGACGCCGGGCGACATCGTCCGCGTCACCGCCACTCAGATCTGGGCGCAGTTCGTCGGGACGGCCGGCCTCTTCGGCGTCGGTCTGCTGATCATCGTCATCTGGGCCTGGCGGGAAGTGCGCGCGCTCCACGTCGGGATCGGCGGTTTCCTCGTCGGCCTGACCCTCATCACCGTCCTCATCAGCGTCGCGTCGTGGGCGGACTCCCCGTTCCTCCGTCCGGTGCCGGGCGTCCGGTTCGACGCCAGCATCTACACGCGCTATCTGGATCCGATCGCGACCCTGATCGTGGTGGTGGCCCTCGTGGCGCTGCTCCGAGCGCTGAGTCGGCCGGTCATCGGCGCCGCGCTCGGAGTGACCTTTGCCACGTGTGCCGTCGTCGTCTTCTGGGTGGCACCGAACGTACCGACCTGGGGCAACCTGGACGGGCCCGCCAACGCCGCCGCCATCCTCACCTGGGATCGTTTCTTCCCCACCGGCCAGCCGTTCCCGCTTCCGCTGGTCCCATCGTTCACCAACCAGAACCGGTTCTGGCTGTACGCCTCGATCTTCGTCGTCTTGAGCGTCGCCTCCTTCCTTCTTCTGCGCACACGACCTCGGACACTCGTGGTCCTCGGAACCGTCGTCATCGCGGGCATGTCCGTCGCGGCCGACCCGTCGCAGTCACGGGATTACCCGGCCAGGGTCACGGCAGCGGTCCAAGACGCCGAACAGGTCCTTCCGGGTGACGACCTGCTCCAGGTCGATTTCGACCGAAGCTGTCGCGACTCCTCCCTCGCCGTTCACCAGATGACGAACTGGTTGCCCTATTGGCTCTCGCCGCGCGTCGTCCACCTCGTCCAGATCGCAAAGGGAGACAAGCCGGATACTCCGTTCGTCGTCTCCTGCGACCGTTGGCCCGAGGCGGATTCCCTCGGGGCGCTCGCCTACGACGGTGGCGTCGACTACATCTATCGCCTCTGGGTGCTCCCCGGGCCGGTGCAGGATGAGCTCAAGGCCAAGGGGCGTCTCCTCACCCCCGCCGAACTGGATGCCGTCCACGGCGAGTGAGCCGTGACCCCCGCCACCTGCGTGGACGCCCTGTCGCGATGAGAGTGCGTCTTCCTCACGAGAAGGAGATGTCGCAATGACCGACGCCCGAGTCGACGACCCCGATGTGTCGATCATCGTCCGCACGAAAGACCGCCCGGATTACTTGCGGCGCGCTCTGGCGGACATCGCGGCCCAGACTTTGGCCTCGTGGGAGTGCATCATCGTCAACGACGGCGGTGACCCCGAAACTGTTGCGGGCCTGGTCGCAGCGCGAGACGATGCCTTCCGCGCCCGGACGACGGTGATCGACTCGCCCGAATCCCGCGGCCGCTGGCGCAGCGCCAACGCCGGTGTGCTCGCCGCGCGCGCCGCACTCCTCGTCCTCCACGACGACGACGATACGTGGAATGCCGACTTCCTCCAGCGGGCGACCGACTACCTGGACGCTCATCCCACTCGCGCAGGAGTCGTCTCCCGGATCGAGATCGTGTGGGAGACCAGGGACGGCGATCGGTTTCTCGGAAGAACGCCGAGAGGTGTTCCAGGAGCATCTGACGGCGCCGTCGCTCTCCGACACACTCCTGTTCAACCGCTTCGTGCCGATCGGGTTCGTCTACCGCCGGAGGCTGCACGAGGAGCACGGGCTCTACGACGACTCGCTCCCCGTCGTCGGCGACTGGGCCTTCAACCTCAAGGTGCTCACGCACGAGGAGCTGGAGTACCTTCCGGGCGCACCTGCCGTGCAGTGGCGTCAGCGAACGGGAAGCTCGGGCGCCGACGGCAACAGCGTGATCGACTCAGGCGACCTGCACCGCACTGTAGACGCACGTATTCGCGACGCCGCGCTCCGCGAGTACGTACAGGCGAACGGGACCGGACTGGTGCTCTACCTGACGAAGTTCATCGACCAGCGTTTCGTCGACGTGGAAAACGGCGTCCGCGGCCATCTTGCAGAGGTCGAGACCCGCCTGCGTGACGACCTCGGCCCCCGCGGGCTCCTCCGGGCGGTAACGCGTCGGATCCGACGGCGCTAGAGTCACCGCGCAGTCGCCTCACCCTCTGATCAAGCCCGAAGGTAGGAAACCGCCTCAGAAATGGGGCCATCGAAGACCTTCTTACCCTTCGAGATGACCACGCCACGCTCGCAGAGCTGCTGCACCATGTTCTGGTCGTGACTGACCACGAGCATGGTGATACCCCGAGCCGTCAGCTCTTTGATCTTCTCGGCGCACTTCGCGCGGAAAGGGGCGTCCCCGACCGAGAGGACCTCGTCGACGAGGAGGATGTCGAGGTCCACATGGATGGCGACCGAGAACGCGAGCCTCATGAACATGCCAGAGGAGTAATGCTTCACTTCCTGGTCGATGAAGTCTCCGATCTCAGAGAAGGCGACGATGTCGTCGAATCGCTGATCGATCTGCGTCTTGGACATGCCGAGGATTGCCGCGTTCAGGTAGACGTTCTCCCGGCCGGTCAGGTCGGGGTGAAACCCCGCGCCCACTTCGATGAGTCCGGCTACGCGTCCCCGAGTGAACACCCTCCCGACATCGGGCTCAAGCACACCTGAGACCAGTTTGAGAGTCGTCGACTTGCCCGATCCGTTGAGTCCGAGAACCGCCACGGACTCCCCTTCGCCCACCTGCATGCTGATGTCATCGAGGGCGGTGAAGGTGTCGGCGCGTACCTTCTTTCCCTTCACCCAGCCGACGAACGCTTCTTTGAAGGAGTGCGAATTGCGGCGGAGGAATCGCTTGGAAACGTGGTCGACGATGATGGACGGCCGCTTGGACGTCTCTTGGAGGATGGGTGCGTTCATTAGAGATCCTGAGCGAAGGAGCGTTCGAAGCGACGGAACGTGATCTGACCCGCGATCATGACGATGAGCGAGACGACGAGCGAAGCTACGACGTAGACGAGGAAGTGGGGCGGCAGGCCGTGCCCCTTGTCGACAGTGGCGTCCCAGAAGCCGACGTGGAAAAGCTCCACTGCCACCGTGAGGGGGTTCGACATGAAGATGTGGAAACCCCAGGACGGCAGAGCAGTCTGCACGTACACCCAGGTGTACAGCACCGGTGACGTCCAGGTGGAGAAGGTCCGGATGATCTCTACGAAGTTGTGAGCGTCACGGAATCGCACATTGACGCCCGCGAAGAGAAGCCCCAGACCGAAAGACCACACGACAACGAGAACTATTCCGAGCAGCGCTGCACCGATGGCGAGCAGACTCGGTGACCACCCGGCGATGAGGCAGATCAAGACGAGCACTGCTGCCTGGGGCAGGAAGTGGATCACCGCGCCGATGGCCGCGGCGAGTGGGAAGAGCTCGCGCGGCAGATAGATCTTCCGCACCAATGAGCCGTTGGCGACGATCGAATCAGTGGCGTTTGTGAAGGCCTCATTGAAGAGGTTCACCATCACCACACCGCAGAAGAGGTAGATCGCGAAGTTCGGCACATTCTGGTGCAAACCCAGAATGATGCCCATTACGAAGTAGTAGACGGCAAATTGGGCTGCCGGCTTCACGTAGGACCAGGTCCAGCCGAGGACGGAGTTCCGATATCGAGTCGCCGTCCCCTTCTGCACGAGGAGAGAGAGGAGGTACCGCCAACGGATGACGTCGAGGATTCCGCGGCCGCGGCCGGGAACGTCGTAGTCGCTGAGATCTATTGCGTTGCTCACTGCAGTCGTTCGGTCGTCTGTCGCGCTCTGGGGCCAGTCCGCGAGGCCGCTCAGGCCGTAGGAAAGACTACACGGGGCCTATCGTCACTACGCTGAGGGCTCGCTCAGCGTGGCGGGTCGGGAGCACGGTGATCAGCGCAGGAAGTCGCTGCTCACCCACCCGGTGGACGAGCCCGCGGTCACTCGACTCCAGCCACCCTGCGTACCGAGGACGGTCACTCGCGTGTCTTTCGCAAGAGTCGTGATCAGACGACCACTCGTCGACGGCTCGGCTCTGAGGTTAAGGGCCGCAGTGGTCACCTTCGTGACGGCACCCGCCGGAGTCTTCAAGGACGACGCGGGAACCCATCCCGTGATCGTCCCGACACGAATCGCCCGCCACTGACCCGACGAATCGATCACCACCACAGCAGTGCCCGACGCCAACGTCTGAATCACCGTCCCGTTCTCAGCCATCACCGAACGGAACACCACCGAACCCGACGTCACCATCTCCGACGACACCGGAACCTGCGGCTTCGACGCGACCAACATCCGCGACTCCACCCACCCCGAAGACGACCCCGCCTGAATCCGCGTCCAATCACCATCGACCGACAACACCCGAACCTGGTCCCCCGTCACCAGAGTCCGAACCAAACCACTCCCACCCGCAGACGACCGGATATGCAACGGACCCTTCACAAACGGCCGCTCCACCACCGGCGGCGCCGGCGGCGCAGCCGTCGTCAAAGACGACGCGGGAACCCATCCCGTGATCGTCCCGACACGAATCGCCCGCCACTGACCCGACGAATCGATCACCACCACAGCAGTGCCCGACGCCAACGTCTGAATCACCGTCCCGTTCTCAGCCATCACCGAACGGAACACCACCGAACCCGACGTCACCATCTCCGACGACACCGGAACCTGCGGCTTCGACGCGACCAACATCCGCGACTCCACCCACCCCGAAGACGACCCCGCCTGAATCCGCGTCCAATCACCATCGACCGACAACACCCGAACCTGGTCCCCCGTCACCAGAGTCCGAACCAAACCACTCCCACCCGCAGACGACCGGATATGCAACGGACCCTTCACAAACGGCCGCTCCACCACCGGCGGCGCCGGCGGCGCAGCCGTCGTCAAAGACGACGCGGGAACCCATCCCGTGATCGTCCCGACACGAATCGCCCGCCACTGACCCGACGAATCGATCACCACCACAGCAGTGCCCGACGCCAACGTCTGAATCACCGTCCCGTTCTCAGCCATCACCGAACGGAACACCACCGAACCCGACGTCACCATCTCCGACGACACCGGAACCTGCGGCTTCGACGCGACCAACATCCGCGACTCCACCCACCCCGAAGACGACCCCGCCTGAATCCGCGTCCAATCACCATCGACCGACAACACCCGAACCTGGTCCCCCGTCACCAGAGTCCGAACCAAACCACTCCCACCCGCAGACGACCGGATATGCAACGGACCCTTCACAAACGGCCGCTCCACCACCGGCGGCGCCGGCGGCGCAGCCGTCGTCAAAGACGACGCGGGAACCCATCCCGTGATCGTCCCGACACGAATCGCCCGCCACTGACCCGACGAATCGATCACCACCACAGCAGTGCCCGACGCCAACGTCTGAATCACCGTCCCGTTCTCAGCCATCACCGAACGGAACACCACCGAACCCGACGTCACCATCTCCGACGACACCGGAACCTGCGGCTTCGACGCGACCAACATCCGCGACTCCACCCACCCCGAAGACGACCCCGCCTGAATCCGCGTCCAATCACCATCGACCGACAACACCCGAACCTGGTCCCCCGTCACCAGAGTCCGAACCAAACCACTCCCACCCGCAGACGACCGGATATGCAACGGACCCTTCACAAACGGCCGCTCCACCACGGACTGGACGTTCAGGTAGTCGCTGTGCGCCCAGTAGTCGGCGCCTCCGACCCGCAGGCGCCACCAGACCCCGTAGATCGCGGTGCGCTCGAACATCTGCCCCTTGGTGAGGGAACGACGATCCGTCTCGCAACTCGTGGACGGTGCCTTACGAGCGTTGAGCGAGTCGGCCGTCACGACCACGGTGCCCGTCGCCTTCTCGACACTCGATTCCGCGGGAACGGCGCACGCACCGGCCGCGGGCGTTCCGGACGTCACCTTGACTGACGTCTTCGGCAGCCAGAGACGGTTCGATCCGCTGACCACGCGGACCCAGGATCCGTAGGTGCCGGTAACCGTGAACGTGGCGCCCTTGGCGACGTTCTGAGCACCCGTCGCGCAGGTCGCGACCGGCGCGCGCCGGGCGGTCGAGGCCACGGTGAGGGTCGCGGTCCCCGAACCGGCGGCGATGTCGGCGTCGACCGGGACCGTGCAGGCGTCGACCCGGGCGGCGGCACCGGAGTCATGCGGCGAGACCTCGGGCGCGAACCATTGCACGTAGTAGTTGTAGAAGTTTCGGTTGCCGTAGCTCGAGCAGCCGTCACCCTGCGCGTACCCGGCCGCGAGGGCCGCGATGTTGGGACGGTACGGCGTGTAGATGTAGAGGTTCGCGGTCGCCTGATTCTTGATGAAGACCTTCGACGTCCCGCACGCGCTGTCGGGGTGCCACTTGACGGTGTTGACCTGCCCGGCTCGGTAGCCGTACCGCGTGGGGTTCTTCGCGTAGACCTGCTGCTGGCGCGCCCCGAGGTAGACCTGGTTGATGAAGCCGGCGGATGCCGCGCTGCACGGCGCGGTGTCGGGGCAGTTCATGCCCATCGAGGCGCGGTAGCTCCAGTCGGTCGGCTTGGTCGACGTGACGAGGCCCTGCTCCTTCTGGAGCATGACCAGGATGACCTTCGGGCTGATCCCGCAGGCCTTGCCGACGGCGACGATGATCTCGGACGCGCGCGCACCCTTCTTGGCCGCGATCGCATCGCAGTACGCGTCCTTCGCCTTGGCGGGGAGGTCGGCTTTGAATCCACGCAGGCAGTTCGGCCCCGTGGTGGCCTTGCAGGAGGGGACCCTCGCCTCGAGGAACGACTGCGCCTGCGCTGCCGTCATCGCTCCCCCGTTGAAGAACTCACGGTCGCTGATGATGTATCCGCCGTCGGTGATGGAGGACGGGAGCTCGGCCGCACGAGCGTCGGATGTGGGCGCGACGGCCATCAGAACACCCAGCGACAGTACCGCCACGAGCAGCATCGCCATGCGCCGAAGCGAGCGTTCGGGCACGGCAGATGTGAGACTCATGTGAACAGTGTTACTGAAGTTGAACCCTGATACCAGTCGAGCCTGGATACGAGGACTCCGACACGCCGATCACGACGCGTTCACAGACGACGTCACAACTCGGCGTGAAGCTGCCAGACCCGTTCCGCGGCGCCGAGCCAGCTGAACGCACGGCCCCGATCGGCGGCGAGGACGGCCAGGCGTTCGACGGTCGAGGTCGACGACAGCGCGCCGGCGAGCTCGTCCCCGAGCGAGCCAGGATCCCCCGCCGCGAAGGTGGCGCCGTCGAGGAGCAACTCGCGGTGCGTCGCGCTGTCGGCGGCGACGATCGGCACGCCGAGGCGCAGCGCGTCCAACGTCCGCCACGGGAACGCGCTCGAGTCGGCCGCCGCCAGGAACGCGACGGCGCCCGCCATGACCGCGGCGCGGTCGGGCGCATCCAGCGAGCCACGGACGTGCAGACGCCGCTCGGGAAGGCCCGCTGCCGCGGCCAGTTCCGCCACCTCCGGCTCCTGCCCCTCCGGTGCGTCGATCACGACGACGGCCGTGTCGCGCCCCGACCGGACGATGGCTTCGAATCCGGTGCGGAGACGGTCCGATGGCGCCGTTGATCCGGAGAGGAGGACGTACCCGTCGGGGAGCGTGAGATCGCGACGCCGACCGACCTCGTCGCTCGGCACTCGCAGGTCAGCAGACGGGGCTCCGGAGATGACCCGCAGACGATCACCCAGCGGCGCGAGCTCCGCAACCCGGCGCGCGAGCTCGTGCGTGGGCACGACGACGGCGTCAGCGTGGCGGACAGCTCGGCGGAGCATCGCGCGGGACCAGGCGGCATCCGTTCGGGACAACTCATCGGGGCTCTCCCACGGCTTCAGATCCCACAGGGTGACGACGGTCTGATCGTGATCGTGGACACGGTCGTGGCGCACCAGGGGTGCCGCGAGCGTCGGGGAGTGGATGAGACCGTCACCCGCAGCCGCGCGGAGGCCTCGACGCCACAGGGCGGATGCCGCCGCCGACCCGACGGGCAGGCGGTCGACACCGGCCACGGCCTGCGACACCTGCGGAACGTCCCCGCCGTCGCTCGGCACGATGGCCCGCACCTCGCACCCGCTGGGAGCTGTCGCCACCAGACCGGCGGTGAGTTCGCGCGCCGCCACAGCGAGGTCGGGACCGATGGCTGGGGCGGACGGGTCGAACACGACACGGAGCGTCGTCGTCATCGGTGCTCTCCCTCGGGCGTCACGGTGCGGGGTGTCATGGCGCCGTGGTCGGCGTCGGGGTCGGCGGGTGCAGCAGGTCGTGCACCATGCCCCGGATCCTCTCCCAATCGGCAGAGGTGGGGTTCTCGGGGTCGATGTTCACGCCCTTCGGCGTCAACTCGAGATCCTGGATCTCCTGCCCCTTGGCGTCTGCGGCGAGGTCGACGAGGTAGGGCAGCAGCGAGTCCGGAATGTCGGTCTGCACGAGGTTCTTGCCCGCCGCGACGATCCCGCTGAATCGGCTGAGAACCGTCGACGGGGTCGCCTGGTCGAGGATCGCAGTCTGCAGCTCGCGCTGACGCCGCATCCGGTCCCAGTCACTGGTGGTGTAGCGGGACCGCGCATACCACTGCGCGGTGTCGCCGTCCATGTGCTGCGTGCCCTTCTCGATCCAGCCCGTCGCCCAGTCCTCCGCGGGCTGGTTGTGATAGCTCGGGCCGCCGCCCTCGGGAAGACGCTCCCGGACCGTGATGGTGACTCCGCCGAGCGCGTCGACGAGATCCGCGAAACCGTGCATGTCGATGAAGACGTGGTACGGGATGTCGATGCCGAGGATCCCCTCGGCGGCGTCCCTGGTCGCTTCGACGGCCGGGGTGGAGTTCTGCTTCCGGGCGTCCGGGTAGAGACTGTCGCCCTTGTCGGTCCGGCACGCCTCGACGGCGTTCGTGAGCTGGTTGATTCCCGACGTCCATCCGCAGGTCGGCGAGTTCTGCCCCTCGAAGCCCTCCGGGTAGAGGTCGCGCATAGGGCCCTCGGAGAACGGAACGTGGCGCAGATCGCGCGGGATGCCGAAGATCGTGACGGCGCCCGAGTCCGCGTTGACGGAGACGACGGAGATGCTGTCGAATCTCATCGAGTCCCGCCCCTCGCCGCTGTCGGCCCCGAGGAGGAGGAAGTTGTAGTAGCCGTCGGACGGGGGAACGCTCGGTCCGTCGGCGAAGATCCCCAGCCCCGACTGGAGCGGAGCGATGACGGACTGCGCCGTGTAGGCGGACGCGGAAGCGGGCACGAGGGCCAGCACGAGGGCGACGACGACCACTCCCGCGCGCGTGCGACCGGGCACGCGCCGGAGGCGCACGAGTCGAAGCGTGTCGATCGTCAGGACGACCCACAGAAGCGCGTACGCCCAGAGCAGAACCTGCGCGGCGGTGAGCGTCCAGTCCGACGCGATGATCGACGTCAGCATCGAACGCCACATGAGTCCCAGGAGGACAGCGGCCGCGAGCACGATCCACATGGCGATCGTCGCGATGAGCCCGACGCGACCGAGTCGGCGATTGCCGGCCAGGGTCTGCGCGGAGCCGGGGAGGAGGAAGTTGGATGCCACGAGCCACCACGCGCGCCGCGACATGACACGCGACGAGGTGACGTCGGGGTGACGAAGCGGTCGCTCTTCGACGAGGGCGCGACCCCGGGGCGCGGACGTCGGGACGCGCGACGGGCTGAGGACGCTCATCGCATGGCTCCCAGGCCGGGGCGGATCACAGGGAGTCCTTGAGACGCCGGTTCTTCTCCTCGACCTGCACCTCGAGGTCGGCCGCGTATGCGGCGACCGCATCCGCGACGGCAGGCTCGGAGGAGCCGAGCAGACGAACCGCGAGGAGCCCGGCGTTCTTCGCGCCGTTGATCGATACCGTCGCCACCGGGATACCGGCCGGCATCTGCACGATGCTCAGGAGCGAGTCGAGGCCGTCGAGGGTGGCGAGCTGCACCGGGACTCCGATGACCGGGAGCGTCGTGACCGATGCGAGCATGCCGGGGAGGTGCGCCGCCCCGCCTGCTCCGGCGATGATCGCCCGCAGCCCGCGGTCGCGTGCCTCGCGCCCGTAACGCAGCAGTTTGTCCGGCGTGCGGTGGGCCGAGACGACCTCGACCTCGTGGGCGATGCCGAAGTCGGTCAGCACCTGCGAGGCGTCCGACATGATGCGCCAGTCCGAATCGGACCCCATCACGACGCCGATCAGGGGGGCGGAGGACGAGTGGAGGGGGCGGTTCACTCGACCAAGGCTAGGTGCGGGAGCTTGGAGAACCCCGGAACGGCACGGATCAATCGAGGAAGAACGCCGCCGCCGCCCGCGCCTCGTAGACGATCTCGTCCAGGTCGTCCCCGGCCACGTTGATGTGGCCCACCTTGCGACCGGGACGCGGGTCCTTGCCGTACGTGTGCACCTTCGCCGACGGGTGGGCGGCGAGCGCGGCGGGCAGGCGGTCGCCGAGAGAGCCCTGCGACGGACCGCCGAGGATGTTGACCATGACGACGTGGGGTGCGCGTAGCGCCGTGGCGCCGAGAGGAAGATCGAGCACGGCCCGCAGGTGCTGCTCGAACTGGCTCGTGATCGCGCCGTCCTGGGTCCAGTGGCCGCTGTTGTGCGGACGCATGGCCAGCTCATTGACGAGGAGCCGCTCGTCATCCGTCTGGAAGAGCTCGACGGCCAGCATCCCGGTCACACCGAGGCCGGTCGCGATCGCCTCTCCGATCTCTGCGGCGACGTCGGCGAGACGGCCCGCGGACCTCGGCGCCGGCGCTATCGCCTCGGCGCACACCCCGCCTTCCTGCACGGTCTCGACGACCGGGTACACGACGAGCTCCCCGGAGGGGCGCCGGGCGACCTGCTGGGCGAGCTCACGGGTGAAGGGCACGAGTTCCTCGGCGAGGAGGGCGGCGCCCTCCTCGAGACCGTCCATCCACTCGGTGACATCGGCAGCGCGCGAGACGACGCGAACGCCCTTCCCGTCGTACCCGCCGCGCGGAGTCTTGACGACAGCGCGGCCGCCGTGGTCGGCGATGAACGCGTCGAGGGATGCGGCATCCGTCACGGCAGCCCAGTCCGGCTGCGGCAAACCCAGTTCGGCGAGCTTCGTCCGCATGTCGATCTTGTCCTGCGCGAACGCGAGGGCGTCAGGGCCCGGATGCACGGCGACGCCGGCGGCGACGAGGCCTCGGAGGACGTCCTGCGGCACATGCTCGTGATCGAACGTGATGACGTCGACGTCCTTCGCGAACGCGAGGACCGTGTCGAGGTCGCGGTAGTCGCCCACGGCCGTGGCGGCGAGTCCCGCCGACATCGCGGGTTGCTCCGCCAACACCCGGACATCGATGCCGATCTCCACGGCGGGCGCGATCATCATCCGCGCGAGCTGTCCGCCTCCGACGATTCCGACCTGCAGTGCCATGCTGCTCCTCCCGTCCAGACCATCCTCGCGCATCCGCGTGGGCGCGTGCGGCGCTCAGCCGTCGGAATCGATGACCGGGATGCTGTGGGAGTCGCGGTGCGCGAGGATCTGACTGACCTCGACCTGGTCCGACAGGGTCTCGTGGACGAGCCGGACGGAGGGGATGTCGATCAGGCGCACCGGCTCATCGACCCCGTTGGCGAGGGTGAGGGTGCCGCTCCCCCACATCCGCTGAACCGGACCCCGGCGCTCCGAGATCGTGTAGCCCCGCGCGTGCGGGATGTCGGTGCGACGTCTGTTGATCAGCCCCGCCCGTTCGATGACGCGACGCGTCGTCACGGTGTACGTGTGCGAGAGCCAGCGGAGGTAGGGAATGACGACGAGGAGGATGAAGACCAGGGCCACTGCCGCCCAGAGCATCCACTCCTCGAACGGATCGGGCAGGTTGCCGGCGAAGTATCCGGCCGCTCCCGCCGTCGCGACGAGGATGAGCGCGGGGAAGAACATCCGACGCGCGTGGCGGCGCAGGCGCGCGACCACGAGTTCCGGTGAGGCCGTCCCGGGCGCGGGCGTGCGCGGACGTCCGGGATACGCGGTCGGCTGGCTCACAGGTCCATCATGACGCGACGCGCCGACAGGCTCCCGCCGACGCGCCCGGGTCGATGGGAGTGACCGCGTCCCTCGACACTGTCACCGCACGTGGACGACATCACCCGCGGAGACGACATGGGTGACTCCGGCGGCCTCGACCATGAGGCGACCCTCGTCATCGATGCCCCGCGCGGACCCGATGAGCGTCGCACCGTCGGGGAGCGAGACGGAGACCTCCGCACCGATGGTCGTGCATGCGTCGCGGACCGCCTTCGTCGCGAGGCCCGCCGCAGTCCCGCCCACGGCGAGGTCGGAGATCCCGTCGCGAAGTCTCGTCAGGTAGTCCGCGAGGAGGCGGTCCTCGTCGGCGGTGCGGGAGAGTGCGGCGAAGGACGTGGCTGTCGGCACGGGGAGCTCCGCGGCGGTCATGCGGGTGTTGACGCCCGCGCCCACGACGACGGCGTGCGGGTCGCCCGGCATGACCTCGGCGAGGATGCCGCAAATCTTCAGCCCGCCCACGAGGACGTCGTTCGGCCACTTCAGACCGACCTCGCGACCCTCCAACTGCGCTCCGACGGCGTTCGCCATGGCCGCCCCTGCCACGAGCGGGATCCACCCGCGGTCCGAGGTCGGGACCGCCTCGACGCGAAGAAGCACCGAGATCGCGAGCGCGGAGTCGGGCGGAGTGACCCAGGTCCGATCGAGTCGACCGCGGCCCGCGCGCTGGTCGCGGGTCACGACGACGGACAGGTGCGGGTGCCCGTCCGGGTCATCGAACGCGTCCTTCAGGAGCTTCTTGTTCGTCGAGTCGACGCTCTGTGCGATGTGGAGGCGGGGGCTGACCTCGGCCGCGCGGGGGTAACCGTTCTCGGGGATCGACATGCCGCCACCATAAGCGGATAGGCGGCCCCGCTCCCGCGGGTTGACAGGTCCTCCCCTGAGGGATGCCACAGCGGATCCGCCGTGCCGTTGTCGCCGGTATCCAACGCCGCCGCGGGCGCGCTCGCTAGGGTGGAACGCGTGACCGATCAGCCCGACCTGTTCACGACCGCCGGCAAGATCGCCGACCTGCGTGCACGCTACGAAGAAGCCGTCGTCTCCGCCGAGGAGACCGCCCGCACCAAGCAGGGCGCGAAAGGGAAGCTGACCGCCCGTCAGCGGATCGAGATGCTCGTCGATCCCGGCTCGTTCGTCGAGCTCGACGAGTACGTCCGACACCGCACCACGGCGTTCGGCATGGATCGCTCCCGGCC
This sequence comes from Microbacterium sp. SORGH_AS_0505, assembly GCF_030818715.1. Classification (NCBI taxonomy): domain Bacteria; kingdom Bacillati; phylum Actinomycetota; class Actinomycetes; order Micrococcales; family Microbacteriaceae; genus Microbacterium; species Microbacterium sp. SORGH_AS_0505. Next base: position 295,161 of record NZ_JAUTAT010000001.1, read on the forward strand.
CTACGGCGACTCCGTCGTCACCGGCACGGGGACCATCCACGGCCGCACCGTCGCCGTCTACTCGCAGGACTTCACGACCTTCGGCGGATCGCTCGGCGAGGTGGCCGGCGAGAAGATCATCAAGGTCATGGAGCTGGCGCTGCGCAGCGGCATCCCGATCATCGGCATCCTCGACTCCGGCGGTGCCCGCATCCAGGAAGGCGTCGTCGCGCTCGGCAAGTACGGCGAGATCTTCCGCCTGAACACCGCGGCCTCGGGCGTCATCCCCCAGATCTCCCTCATCATGGGCCCCGCCGCGGGCGGCGCCGTCTACTCGCCCGCGCTCACCGACTTCGTCATCATGGTCGACAAGACCAGCCAGATGTTCGTCACGGGCCCCGATGTGATCAAGACCGTCACCGGCGAGGACGTCGGCATGGAGGAGCTCGGCGGCGCTCACACGCACAACACCCGTTCCGGTGTCGCGCACTATCTCGCCGAGGACGAGGACGACGCGATCGATTACGCGCGCACCCTCATCGGATTCCTTCCCGACAACAACATGTCGGACGCCCCGGGTTACGAGTCGGGATTCGAGTTCGAGACGACCGACTCCGACCGCGTGCTCAACACCGTCATCCCGGACTCGCCGAACCAGCCCTACGACATCCACGAGGTCATCTCGCACATCGTCGATGCCGGCGAGTTCCTCGAGGTCCAGCCGCTGTTCGCGCCGAACATCGTGATCGGGTTCGGACGCATCGAGGGACGTACGGTCGGCATCATCGCGAACCAGCCGTCGCAGATGGCCGGCACGCTGAACATCGACGCCGGCGAGAAGGCCAGCCGCTTCGTGCGCTTCTGCGACGCGTTCTCGATCCCGATCCTCACCCTCGTCGACGTCCCCGGCTATCTGCCGGGCACGGACCAGGAGTGGACCGGTGTCATCCGTCGCGGCGCGAAACTGCTGTACGCGTACGCGGAGGCGACCGTTCCCCTCGTCACGGTGATCCTGCGCAAGGCCTACGGCGGCGCGTACATCGTCATGGGCTCCAAGCAACTCGGCGCCGACATCAACCTCGCGTGGCCCACGGCCGAGATCGCCGTCATGGGTGGACAGGGCGCGGTGAACATCCTGTACCGCGGCGAGATCAAGCGCGCCGAGGAGGCCGGCGAGGACGTCGCCGCCGTCCGGACGCGGCTCGCCAATGAGTACACCTACAACGTGGCTTCCCCCTTCCTCGCCGCCGAACGCGGCGAGCTCGACGGGATCATCGAGCCGGCGCAGACCCGCGTCGCCGTTGCGAAGGCGCTGCGCGCCCTCCGCGGCAAGCGTGCGAGCCAGCCCGCCAAGAAGCACGGGAACATCCCGCTGTGAGCCTGCCCGACGACACCGCGACCGCCGCACCGCTGCAGGTGCGACGCGGCGACGCGAGCCCCGAGGAGCTGGCTGCCGTGGTCGCCGTCGTCAGCGAGGCCCTCGTCCGTGAGGAGCAGACCGCCGTCGCGGATGATCCGGCCGTCTCGGCGTGGCGGGCCTCCGGTCGCGGCATCCACCGTGGCATCCGGCGCGACGTACCGTGGGGACGCTGGGCGGGCTGAGCGCCACCGGGCGTGTCCCCCAAAGTACCTACAGACACGCATTTGACGATCAGTCAGACTAATACTGCTGGAACGCTTCTGCGTTCTGTCGATCCGTATCCCTCAGAGCGCGGATCGGCATGTGCGGGTCGGTTTTCGGGTAACCACTCGCATGGCGAGGGGCGGGCGGCTTCGCCGCCCCTCGCCTCTTCTCTTCCCGCTCCCGGGGCCTCGCTCACGCGAGACTCAGCGGTCGAGCGCGGGACGCGGATGCGCGATCTCGTGCCACAGGTCGACGACCTCGTCGCCGTCCGGGTCCTCCCGGCGGCGTGAACGACCCACGACGGTGACCGCCACGCGCGGATGCGGCGACGTGCGGATGTAGATGCGCTCGGACGACGCTCCTGCCAGAGCCTCGGCGAGATCGGCACGGATCCGCTCGAGCGCGGCGGGACTCACGGCATCCAGTCCGCCCTCGTCCAGCACGGTGACGGTGCTCCCGCGCAGACGTGCCTGCTGCAGCCGCGCCCGCACCGCTTCGTCGAGCAGTCGAGGCCCGCGCAGTTCGTCGCGCAGCGACCCCTCCGCGAGGCGCGCGCGCTCGCGCTCCTCGGGTTCGAGGTCGCCGTCGGATTCGATGGTGCGGATGAGGAGGGGGCCGGCGACGGCGAGAGCCTGCTGCACGCGCACCCGGCGCTCCCGCCGGCGCCCCTCCTGGCTGGCGAGCCATTCGAAGGAGCGACGCTGGATGCCGGTCAGCTCGGCCGTGTCGACCGCGGCACGGTCGACGAGGCCCGTCAGAAGCTGGGCGACGACCACCCAGACGGCGGCCCCCACGATTCCGAGCGCGAGTGAGTTCGGGAGGCCGATCCACAGCGAGGAGGAGACACCCAGGAGGACGACGCCGATCCAGGCGTACAGCGGCCTCCGCCGGACGGTGATGATCGTGAGGAGGGCGCCGATCCCGCCAAGGCTCCACGTCGCGAACGGCTGGAGCCGCGCGCCTTCGTCGACGGCTGACCAGGTGGCCAGCGGCACGAGGACGGTGGTCGCGAGGACCAGGATGCACAGCCAGAGGGGCAGCGACGTCCCGCGGGGCAGGGCACCCTCGGGGGCCTCCTCCAGGCGAGGCTCTGCTCCCGCGAGACGCGGGGCGAAGTCCCAGAACACGCAGAGCCAGGTCGTCACGAGGTAGAGCGACAGAGCCGCGATGAACAGGGCCGGCTGCGACACAGGAGATGTCCACACGAGCCCGCCCACGGCGAGATACGCCGTGAAGACGACAGCCACGATCGAGAGTCCGGTGTGCACACGCATGTTCATCGGGGGTACTCCCACCGCAGGTCGACGATCGTGCCGCGTCGGGAGCTGCGCACCTTCGCCTGGCCGCCGACAGCGGCGACACGAGCCACGACCGATCCGCTGATGCCGAGCCTGTCTTCGGGGACCGCGTGGACGTCGAACCCCTCCCCGGCGTCGATGACGCGAACCACGACGCGGCGATCGTCCGCTGTCACTTCCGCGTGCAGGCCCGCGCTCTCGGCGTGTTCGATCGCGTTGACGACCGCCTGCGCCGCCGCAAGCACGAGCGCGCGCGCGACGCGACCCGGCAGGGTCTGCGCCCGGGGGTCGATCGCGATCCGCAGGTCGATGTCGACGTCGTGTTCGAGCGCCGCCTCGCGGATGCCGTCGACCAGGAACATCGGCTCGACAGGCTCGTCGGGGCCTTCCTCCGCCTCACGGTCGGCGTTGGCGAGTCGCGTGAGGGCGTCGCGCGCCATCCCGACCGCGAGGTCGCGCTCGCGCGGAGTCGAGGCGCGCTCCGCCGCGATGAGCGCCGCCAGGACGCTGTCGTGCATGAGCGCCGCCACCGAGATGCGCTCCTGCTCGACGGCATCCGCAGCTGCTGCCGCGGCGTAGGAGCGCACCGCCTCTTCGCGCGTCCGGTCCAGTCGCTCGGCGAGGAGCCGCAGCATCCAGCCGATCATCGTCATGACGACGGCGAGGATGATGGCGTAGACGACCTGGCGCGACACCTGGATGACGTTCTCGACGTCCGCCCCGATCTGGATGAGTCGGGCGACGCCGTACAGGACCGGCACCAGGGCGCACCAGACGTACTGGAGCATCAGCGGGAAGACGAGCACCGTGGCCACCGTCGCGACGTTCAGCAGATACCAGACCCAGGGTTCTCCTGCAGCGGATGCCGAGCGCCCGGCTGTCGCGACCGGCCAGGCCAGCAGCACCAGCGGGAACACGATCGCGAGGATGGCGGCGAGGGGGCGGTAGAAGCGCCCGGCGACCCCGGCCGCGATCATCAGGATCAGGGGTCCGAAGGTCGCCGCGGTGAGGGCGATGTTCCAGGTGGGATCCTCTTGCACCGATCCGATCGCGTGGAATAGCGCCTGGACCCCCAGCACGGCGGATCCCACAGCGACGACGAACGCGAGGATGCGCTCGACGCGCTCGCGGGAGAAGAAGGTCGAATCGGGCGGGATCGTCAGCATCCCGGTCGTCGCGACCTCAGGCGCCACCGGAGTCCTCTGCGACGAGGCCGTCTTCCATCGCGCGCCGGAGGAGATCCACCTTCGTCGGGGCGGGCCGCCCGACCTCGACGTACTTGACGCGGACGCGGGTGATGTTCTCTTTGGCGGTCGAGTAGGCGACGCCCAGCCGCTCCGCCACGGTCTTGAGCGGGAGTCCGGCGGCGTACAACCGGAGCACGTCGCGCTCGCGTGAGGACAGCTGTGCATCGGCGAAGGCGCGGTCGCCGTCGATGGCGGACGCCCATTCGACGTTGTCGAGGGACTCGCCTCGCGCAACGGTGTCGACGGCGGAGATAACCTCGTCGATGCGCGACGCCTTGCTGACGACGCCTGCGGCACCGGCGACGAGCGCCTCCCGAACCGCGGCGGGGCGGTCCGCCACGCTGTGGATGATGACGGGCGAGCCGTCCTGGACGACACGGGTGACGTTCTCGGTCACCGTCGCGCCGTCCCCGAGGGTGAGATCCAGGACGACGACATCGGCGGGCTGCTCGAGCGTGAGGGTCCGCCAATCGAGGTAGGCCGAGACGCTCTCCCCCGAGAAGACGACACGCATGTCGCCCGTGCGGCTGCAGGCGGCCTCGAGGCCGAGCCGCACGGATTCGTGGTCGTCGATCAGGGCGACGCGGATCATGCGCTCACCTTATCCGTCAGCGCGTCACGACGGCGATCGCCTCGACGTGATGCGAGTGAGGGAACAGATCGAACGCGCGGACGGACGGCGTCGTGTACCCGTGGGCGGCGAAGGTTCCGAGGTCGCGCGCGAGTGCGACGGGATCGCAGGCGACATAGACGATCCGCTCGGGCGCGAGGTCGACGAGTCGTTCGACGACGTCCTTCCCGGCGCCCGCCCGCGGCGGGTCGAGGACCACGGTGCCCCGCGACAGCCTCGCGCGCTGAGCGGGTGTGGCGGTGTCCACGAGATGACCGAGCCAGCGATCCACGCGGGCGGTCTCGGCTCGGGCGCCGATCCACGCGGCCAGGTTCTCGCCGGCGTGCTCGGTGGCCCGCGCGTCGGACTCTACGGAGGTGATCCGGGTCGCCGGGCCGCCGACGCCCGCGACGGACGCCGCGAGGAGCCCGACCCCGCCGTAGAGATCGAGGTGCCAGCCCTCCGGGTCCACGGATCCGGCGACCGCATCGGCGACGGCGTCGTGCAGTGTGCCCGCCGCGAGGCGATGGACCTGCCAGAAACCACCGGCATCCACCTGGAACTCCCGATCGCCGACCGTCTCGACGACGACCTCTCGCGCGGCGGGATCGACGGGGCCGGGACGACGCGAGCGACTGGGCTCGGGGCGGGGGATGACGCGGACCCGGCCGTCCGCCGGCTGAACGAGGTCGAGTCGGCCGGGCGAACCGCCCTGCCGACGGGACATCGCGCGGTTGATGGCGGCGGTCGCCAGCGGGATCTCCTCGACGGGGATGACGCGGTGGCTCCGGGCAGCGAAGGGTCCGATACGTCCGTCCTCGTCGACGTGAAGGCTCACCCGCGTGCGCCACCCCGTTCCGTCGGGAGACTCCTCTACGACACGATCGCCCTTCGTCTGCGCAGTCGGCGGCTCGATGGTGACGGGTGCCGTCGAGCCCGCGAATCGGGCGAGCGCGTCACGCAGGACCTCGGCCTTGAGTTCGCGCTGGTGGTCGAGGGCGATGTGGCCGAAGTCCGCACCGCCGGGCCGATCTGCAGGAGGCGTCTCGACGTCGGCGGGCGTCCACACGTGGGGACGGCGGTGCGGCGAGGCATCCAGGACCTCGACCGTGTCACCGCGCCAGAACGACGACTTCTTCGTGTCGGTGAGGGCGACGCGGACGCGCTCGCCGGGGATCGCGTCCGAAACGAAGACGACCCGATTCTCGTGGCGGGCGACGAAGACGCCGCCGTGTGCGACGGCCGTGATGTCGAGGTCGAGGAGGTCTCCGGGTTGCATCCTCCGATGCTGTCACACCGCTCGCGGCTAGCGTGGTCGGCATGCGCGTCTGCCTCGCCTCCACCTCCCCCGCCCGCCTCATGCTCCTGCGCCAGGCCGGCATCGAGCCTGCGACGAGGGCGCCGCAGGTCGACGAGGAGGCCGTGATCGCCGCGACGGAGGCGTCCGAAGCGCGCACCCTGCCGCCGGAGGAACACGTCCTCCTCCTCGCGCGGCGGAAGGCCGCCGACGTCGCCGAGACGCTCGCCGCGGAAGGGTTCGAGGGACTCGTCATCGGCGGCGACTCCATGTTCGAGCTCGACGGCGAGATCCTCGGCAAGCCCTACACGCCCGAGGCGGCTCGCGCGCGGTGGCAGTCGATGCGCGGACGCACCGGCGTCCTGCACTCCGGCCACAGCGTGTTCCTCGTCGGCCCCGGCGGGACCCTCACCGAGGCGCACGCGGTGGCCGCGGCATCCGTCTCGTTCGCCGCGGATGTGACGGATGCCGAGATCGACGCGTACGTGGCGACGGGAGAGCCTCTCCTGGTGGCCGGCGCCTTCACGGTGGACAGCCTCGGAGGCGCGTTCATCGAGCGTGTCGAGGGCGACCCGTCCACCGTCGTGGGAATGTCGCTGTCGACGCTGCGCCGCCTGGTCCGCGAGCTCGGGGTGGAGTGGACGGCGCTGTGGAACCGGACCGGGGCGACCACGCCGTAGTGGACTCTGCGACATGAATCCCGCGCGACTTTGTGCGAGGGATCCAAAGAACCCGGCATCCACGTGGGTAGGCTCGAAGCCATGCCTGAGAGCGTGACCTCCCGAATCTCGAAAGTGCTGATCGCCAACCGCGGCGAGATCGCGGTGCGCATCATCCGTGCCGCACGCGACTCGGGGAAGGCCTCGGTGGCGGTCTACGCCGACCAGGACCGCGACGCGATGCACGCCCGCCTGGCCGACGAGGCCTTTGCCCTCGCCGGAGCGACGAGCGCCGAGACCTACCTGTCGATCGAGAAGATCCTCTCGGTCGCCCGGCGCTCCGGCGCCGACGCCGTGCACCCCGGGTACGGCTTCCTCGCCGAGAACGCGGAGTTCGCCCGCGCCGTGATCGGCGCCGGCCTCATCTGGATCGGCCCGTCCCCCGAGGCGATCGAGGCGCTCGGCGACAAGGTCACCGCGCGTCACGTCGCAGAGAAGGTGGGTGCCCCGCTCGCGCCGGGTACGCCCGGTCCCGTCGCCGGAGCCGACGAGGTCGTCGCCTTCGCGAAGGAGTTCGGCCTTCCGATCGCCATCAAGGCGGCCTACGGCGGCGGCGGCCGCGGTCTGAAGGTCGCCCGCGAGCTCGACGAGGTCGAGGAGCTCTTCGAGTCGGCGACCCGTGAGGCGATCACCGCCTTCGGCCGCGGCGAGTGCTTCGTCGAGAAGTACCTCGACAAGCCGCGTCACGTCGAGACGCAGTGCCTCGCGGATGCCGAGGGCAACGTCGTCGTGGTCTCGACCCGCGATTGCTCGCTCCAGCGCCGCCACCAGAAGCTCGTCGAGGAGGCACCCGCCCCGTTCCTCACCACAGAGCAGAACGAGACCCTCTACTCCGCCTCGAAGGCCATCCTCAAGGAGGTCGGCTACATCGGTGCGGGTACGTGCGAGTTCCTCATCGGAGCCGACGGCACCATCTCGTTCCTCGAGGTGAACACGCGACTCCAGGTCGAGCACCCCGTCTCCGAGGAGGTCACCGGGATCGACCTCGTCCGCGAGCAGTTCCGGATCGCTGAAGGCGGCGCGCTCGACTACGCCGACCCCGAGCCGGTCGGCCACTCGTTCGAGTTCCGCATCAACGGCGAAGACCCGGGTCGTGGCTTCCTCCCCGCCCCGGGCGACATCCACGTCTTCAAGACGTTCGGCGGCCCCGGCGTGCGGCTGGACTCCGGCGTCACCGCCGGCGACAGCGTCTCGGGAGCCTTCGACTCGCTCCTCGGCAAGCTCATCGTCACGGGACGCACCCGCGAGGAGGCGCTCGAACGTTCGCGTCGCGCGCTCGACGAGTTCGAGGTCGCCGGGATGCCGACGGTCCTGCCATTCCACCGCAAGGTCGTGCGGGATCCCGCGTTCACCAGCGAGAACGGCACGTTCGGCGTTTTCACGCGCTGGATCGAGACCGAGTTCGACAATGACATCCCGGCGTGGGACGGCGAGGCAGGACCCGCCGCCGAGCCGGAGAGCCGGCACACGGTCGTCGTGGAGGTCTCCGGCAAGCGCCTCGAAGTGAGCCTGCCGGACCGCCTCACCCAGGCCCCGGCCGCGGTCGGGCGGCCCGTCGCGGTCCCGCCCTCGCGTCGCTCCCACGCATCGACCGCGGTCTCGGGAGCGAGCGGCGACTCCGTGGCGTCGCCGATGCAGGCCACCGTCGTCAAGATCGCCGTCGAAGAGGGGCAGCAGGTCGTCAAGGGCGACCTCGTCGTCGTCCTCGAGGCCATGAAGATGGAGCAGCCCATCCAGGCGCACAAGGACGGCGTCGTCGGCGCGATCAACGCTCAGGCGGGTGCCACCGTCTCGGCCGGGCACCAGCTCCTCACCATCTCCTGACGGAACTGTACGCGCAGGAGCATCCGCCCTTAGGGTGTGCGAATGAGGAGTCTGCGTGCGCCGGTGATCGCCGTCTCCGCGCTTGTGCTCCTCCTCTCGGGATGCTCCGGCACGCCCACCGTCGATGTCGACGCCGCGAGCGCGTGGTTCGCCGCCGTTGACGATGAGTCCGTCGGCGATGCTGCCGCCGCCGCCGTGGGGATGAAGGTCGGCCCGGGAAGCTCGGGCGAGGTGCGGACGGACTTCGCGAAGCCGGCGGAGATCATCGGAGCGGATGCCCGGTGTTACGGCGGCGACGATGTGACGGCCTCCGTCACCGTTAACCTGATGACCGCCGACGGCGGACAGCTGACGCTGACGGAACAGATCGTCTGCGACACCGAGCCGCACCGCATCCGCTTCGGCGACGCCTACGCGCGGGCCGTATCGGCGTCGGGGACTGCGCCCATGCCGACGTATCTGTACGTGACCGCCGTCACCGCCGGCTGAGGCGCGCGGATCAGCTGTAGGTGTCCTCGTCCCGGGCGACCTGGTGCATCGCGCGGGTCGCGTCGGTGATGCTGCCCGCGAGCGACGGGAACACCGCGAACACGCGGGAGAGCTGGTCGACCGTGAGGCGCCGCTCCACCGCGATAGCGATGGGGTAGATCAGCTCGGATGCGCGCGGCGCGACGATGACACCGCCGATGACGGTGCCCGACCCCTCGCGGGCGATGATCTTCACGAAGCCGTCCTTGACCCCCATCATCTTGGCGCGCGCGTTGGCGGCGAGAGGGAGTTTGTGAACGGTGCCGTTGACGGCGCCCGACTCGATATCGCGCTCCTGACGACCGACCGTCGCGATCTCGGGGGCAGTGAAGATGTTGGCCGTGACGCGGTGTTTCTCGAGCGGGATGACGGTGTCGCCGAGCGCGTGGAAGACCGCCATCCGTCCCTGCATCGCAGCGACCGAGGCGAGCGGCAGGAAGGTGGTGCAGTCTCCTGCGGCGTAGATGTTCGGGACCGAGGTGCGCGCGACGCGGTTGACCTGGATGTGGCCGGAGTCGGTGAGCTGGACCCCGGCATCCTCCAGACCGATGCCCGCCGTGTTGGGGATGGAACCGACCGCCATGAGGCAGTGGCTGCCCTCGACGGTGCGCCCGTCCGACAGCGTCGCGACGACGCCGTCCTTCGTGCGCTCGACCTTCTCGGCACGGGACTTCGAGAGGACCTCCATGCCGCCGCGCGTGAAGACCTTCTCGATCACGGCCGCCGCGTCGGAGTCCTCACCCGGCAGCACCTGGTCGCGGCTCGAGATCAGCGTGACCTTCGAGCCGAGGTTCATGTAGGCGCCGGCGAACTCGGCGCCGGTGACACCCGAGCCCACCACGATGAGGTGTTCGGGGAGGCTCGTCATGTTGTAGAGCTGCGTCCACGTGAGGATGCGCTCCCCGTCGGGCTTTGCGCTGTCCAGCTCACGGGGCGAGGCACCGACCGAGACGACGAGGGTGTCGGCCTCGACGCGGTCGAAGTCGGTTCCGCCGGGGCCGGTCGAGACGACGACGGCGTGCGTGCCGTCGAGGCGGCCGTGTCCGGAGATGATGCGCACACCGGCATCCACCAGCTGCGCGCGCTGGTCGTCGGACTGCTGACGGGCGAGCGAGAGCAGGCGCTTGTTGACCGCGCCCAGGTTGATGGCGATCTCGGGCTTGAGCGGCTTGCCGCTGTCGCCGCGGGCGAACAGCTGAACGCCCAGATCGGATGCGCCGCGGATAGCGACGGCCGCGTCCGCTGTGGCGATCAGGGTCTTCGACGGCACGACGTCGGTGATGACGGCCGAGCCGCCGATGCCCGCGCGCTCGACGAGCGTCACCTCGGCGCCTAGCTGGGCCGCTGCGAGAGCCGCCTCGTATCCGCCGGGGCCGCCCCCGATGATCGCGACACTCTGGGTGGTCTCGAAGCTCACAGACATGTGGATCATTCTTCCAGGCCGGCGGGGGTTCGCGCGCCGCGCCGCGAAACGCATCGTGTGGCCGAGCGCGTCGGCGCTTCCTAGAGTGGGAGCATGCACGAGGAGACCCACCCGCTCGACGATCCCGCCATCGACCCGTTCGAGGTCGCTGACACCGCCGCAGCCGACATCGCCCGCCTCACCGGTGTGGAACGCCACGACATCGCCCTGACTTTGGGCAGCGGATGGGGGAAGGCCGCCGAGCTCATCGGCGAGACCACCGCGACGCTCGACGCGACGGAGGTCACCGGCTTCAGCAAGCCCGCCCTCGCGGGCCACGTCGGGTCGATCCGCAGCATCCTGACGCACGACGGCAAGCGCGTCCTCGTCATCGGTGCGCGCACCCACTACTACGAGAACCACGGCGTCCGCCGGGTCGTGCACAGCGTGCGGACCGCCGCCGCGACCGGCGCGAAGATCATGGTGCTCACCAACGGCGCCGGCGGCATCAAGGAGTCCTGGTCGCCGGGGCAGCCCGTCCTCATCAGCGATCACATCAACCTCACCGCGGACTCGCCGCTCGAAGGCGCGACCTTCATCGACCTCACCGACCTGTACTCGTCGCGCCTGCGCGACCTCGCGCGCACGATCGATCCGAGCCTCGACGAGGGCGTCTACTGCCAGTTCCGCGGGCCGCACTACGAGACCCCGGCCGAGGTCCAGATGGCCAAGGCCATCGGCGGGCACATCGTCGGCATGTCGACGGCGCTCGAGGCGATCGCCGCGCGACAGGCGGGCATGGAGATCCTCGGCTTCTCGCTGATCACGAACCTGGCCGCCGGCATCCAGTCGACCCCGCTCAGCCATCAGGAGGTCCTCGAGGCCGGCCGCGACGCCGAGCCCGTCATCTCGGACCTGCTCGCACGCGTGATCGGCGTCCTGTGAGCGAGGGCGTCCTCGAGACCGCGAGGCAGTGGCTCGCGCAGGACCCGGACGAGGCGACCCGCGCGGAGCTCGCTGATCTGCTCTCGCGCGCCGAGGCGGGCGACGCCACCGCGACCGCCGACCTGCATGACCGCTTCGACACCCGCCTGGCCTTCGGCACCGCGGGCCTTCGGGGTGCGCTCGGTGCGGGCGCGAACCGCATGAACCGCGTGCTCGTGAGCCAGGCGGCGGCCGGCTTCGCGGCCTACCTCCGCGAGCGCGCCGGCGGCGAGACGCCCTCCGTGGTCATCGGCTACGACGGACGCCGTAACTCCGACGTGTTCGCCCGGGACAGCGCCGAGATCTTCGCCGGTGCGGGGCTCCGCGCGATCCTCCTCCCCCGCCTGCTGCCGACTCCCGTCCTCGCCTTCGCGGTGCGCCACCTCGGCGTCTCGGCCGGCGTCATGGTCACGGCGTCGCACAACCCGCCGGACGACAACGGGTACAAGGTCTACCTCGGCGGCGACGACGACGGCGCCCAGATCGTCTCGCCGGCGGATGCCGAGATCGCGGCCCGCATCGACGAGGTCGCCGCGCGTGCGGACCTCGGCTCGGTGCCCCGTTCGAGCGACTACGAGATCGCCGACGAGTCGGTCATCGAGGCCTACGTCACCGCGACAGCCCTCGTGGCCCCCGGACCGGCCGGTGCATCAGGACTGAACTGGGTCTACACGGCCATGCACGGCGTCGGGCATGAGACGCTCGCTCGCGTCCTCGAGACCGCGGGCTACCCCGCACCGACGGTCGTCACGGCGCAGATCGCGCCGGACGGCCGCTTCCCGACCGTCGCGTTCCCCAATCCCGAAGAGCCCGGCGCGATGGACCTCGCGTTCGAGACCGCTCGCGAGGCGGGCGCGGAGCTCATCGTCGCGAACGATCCCGACGCCGATCGGCTCGCCGTGGCGATTCCGGATGCCGCGGCCCCCGGTGGCTGGCGCCGGTTGACCGGCAACGAGGTCGGGCTCCTGCTCGGCTGGCGCGCTGCCCGCACCGCCACGTCGGGAACCCTCGCGTGCTCGCTCGTGTCCTCGCCCGGACTGCAGACGATCGCCGAGCACTACGGCCTGGACTTCACCGCGACCCTCACCGGGTTCAAGTGGATCTCTCGCGCCCCGGGCCTCGTCTACGGCTTCGAGGAGGCGCTCGGCTACCTCGTCAACCCGGGCACGGTCCGCGACAAGGACGGCATCTCGGCGGCGGTCGCGATCCTGGGCCTCGTGGCCGAGGCGCGCGAGGAGGGCAGGACGCTCGGCGACCTGCTCGATGAGGCCGCCGCGACCTTCGGGCACTTCGCCAGCGGTCAGGTCTCGCTCCGTGTCGACGACGTCTCGGTGATCGGCCGCATCATGACGGCGCTGCGCGCGGTGCCCCCGGCATCCGTCGGTTCGGTCGCCGTCGACCGCATGGAGGACTTGCTGACGGCGCCGGAGGGCTCGCCCCGCGGCGACGTCCTGCGCCTCTGGCTCGCGGACGGATCGCGCGTCATCGTCCGGCCGAGCGGCACCGAGCCGAAGCTCAAGGCCTATCTCGACGTGCGCGGCGAATCCGCGGAAGACGCGGCGGACCGGCTCACTGCCGTCGACGGTGGCGTGCGCACCCTGCTCGACGCGGCGCAGGCATGACCACCGCACTGACCGACCCGGTCACGCTCCGTCGTGGCCGGGTCGAGCTGGTGCCGCTGGACGCGTCGCATGCGGACGCGCTGGCATCGGCCCGCGAGGCGCTCGAGTATGCCTGGTACACGTCGATCCCGGCATCCGTCCCCGACGAGATCGCACGGCGCCTCGCCGAGCGCGACGCCGGCCGGATGAATCCGTTCACGGTCGTCGTCGACGGCAGGCCGCAGGGCATGACCACGTTCTGCGACATCGACGCCGAGAACCGCCGCGTCGAGATCGGGTACACGTGGCTGGCGCGTGACGTGCAGCGCACCGAGGTGAACACGACGGCGAAGCGGCTGCTGCTAGGGCACGCGTTCGAGGCGTGCGAAGCGATAGCGGTCGAGTTCCGGACGTCGTGGCACAACCGGCAGTCCCGCGCGGCGATCGAACGGCTCGGCGCCCGGCAGGACGGCGTGCTGCGCAACCACCGGATCGGACCGGGCGGGACGATGCGCGACACCGTCGTGTTCTCGATCCTCCCCCACGAGTGGCCGGGCGTGCGGGTGGGACTCGACGCGCGCCTCGCGGACTGATCAGCCGTCGATGACGGCGACGAGCTCGTCGAGGAAGCCGGCGAAGCTCGTGCCGCGGCGGAGGATGCGCTGCACGCTCTCGCGCTCGCTGAACACCTCGACGAACTGCTCGAAGACGGTCTGGAACGCCTCGCGGTCCGACTCGGAGAACGCCACCATCGCGACGACCTGCACGCGCCCGTCGCCCCAGCGGATCGACGGGTCGGCGAGGCCGACCGCGATCGCCGTGCGCGTGGCGGTCATGCCGATCGCGTGCGGGACGGCGAGCGCATCGGTGAAGGCTGTCGAGGAGATCCGCTCCCGCTCCAGCGTGCGGTGCACGTAGTCCTCGGTGATGACGCCCTGCGCGGCCAGCAGCCCGCCGAGACCGCGGATGACGGTCTCCTCGTCGGCGTCGGCAGGCAGCCGCGACACGAACGCATCGGGCGAGAAGTAGCGCTCGAGCTCTGCGCGGAGCCCCGCGAGGCGCCGGGCACGGCGCGCGCGAGCGGCGGCCGCCTGCACGCGCTCCACGTCGGCCTCGGTGAGGAAGGGCTGGATCCGCACGAGCCGGTCGGAGGGCGTGGGGGGATCGATCGTGGTCAGCACCAGGTCGGTGTCGAGCCCTGCCCAATCCGGGTCGACGCGCGTCTCGACCGCGACGACCTCGATCTCGCGGCCGAGGGCGCGGTCGATGCTCGTGCGCAGCAGCTCGTGCATCTCGTAGTACCCGGGGCAGACGAGCGTCGCGGTCAGCAGACGCGCGGACTGGCGAGAGCGCTCAAGGCGGCCGCCGACGTGCATCGCGATGTAGGCGATCTCGTCCTCGTGGAGCGGCGCGCCGACGACGACGCGGAGCTGCTCGGCGATGAAGACGGCGACGTCGAAGATCATCGGGTAGCTCGACTTCAGCGAGCGGGTGAGGGCGTTCCGCGACCATGCCCGGTCCTGGGCGCGCTGGCGCAGGTTCTGGACGTGCAGAGACAGCCGCAGGATGAAGTCGTCGTGATCGATGTCGACGAGGAACTCGGATGCCGCACGCGCGACGACCGCGCGCACGGCGGCCTCGACATCGGCATCCAGTCGATCGCGGATGACGGCGTCGGGCTCCGCTGCCCCCGGTGCGACGACACGCGTCTGCACGAGCGCGGCCAGGTGGTCCCGGTCGCCGTCGCCGAGATGGACGCCCAAGTGCGTCACGGCAAGGCGGTCGAGCAGGTCGGCGATCCGGCTGCGGGCGGCGGAGTCGCCGACCGGTGCACCGTCGAGCCCACGGCCCCGTCCGACGCGGTCGGCGGCGATCGCGATGTGCATCATGACGTCGCCGATCCCGAACTCGTTGACGAGGTAGCCGAGCTCCCCGAGGCCCTCGACCAGCTCGGATTTGAACGCGCCCAGGGCGGAGGTCTCGGCGGTGCTCTCCCCCAGTGCACGTCGGAGCGCGCGGAGGTCGAAGGCGCCCTGCTCCATCTCATCGTGGACGAGACGGCTGAGCAGACGGCGTTGGGCCATCTCGGTGCCCGAGAGTCGTACCCGTTCCGCGGAGCGTTCCAGGGTGAGCTGCGTGCCGCTCAGCAGGGCGCGCACCCGTCCGAGGTCCGACTCGAGCGTCGCTTCGCTCACATGGAAGTGCTGCGCCGCAGCGTACACGTCGACCCCGGCGGGGGCGTCGAGCAGGTCCCGCACGAGGCGGTGCAGCCGGTCTCGCGGCGTCTCCTCGGTCGCCGTCCGCAGGGCGCCCGCGGCGCCTGCGCCGGCGCGATAGCCGGAGGCCCCGGACTCGACCGCATCCCCACCCGGCACGCGGGCGTTGAGGGCGGCGACGTAGGAACGGATGCTGCGGGGCGTGACCCCCACCACGTCGGCGAGCTCGCCGGCCGTCCGCCACGCGGCATCCCGGATCAGGAGCGCCATGACCTGGTCCTGTCTCGCCCGGCTCACCCGTCCAGTCAACCACCTGTGCGACCCGGCGGTTTCCTCCCCCGCGGAAGAACGGCTGGTTGTCGCTTCCTGGGAGTCGGATGAGAATGACAAGGAGACAAGGAGGCGGATCGATGAAGATCCTCGTCGTCTGCGGCGCCGGTGCGTCGAGCACGTTCGTCGCCCAGCGTCTGCGGCACGCCGCACAGCGCGAAGGTAGGGACCTGTTCGTCCGCGCGGGAGTGCCCGGCATGGTCGCCACGGAGGCCGACGCCGGCGACGTGGTGCTCGTGGGTCCGCACCTCGCCTCCGCCCTCTCCGACATCGAACGGGATGCCGCCACCCGACAGGCGAGCACCGTGCTGCTGCCGGAGGACGTCTTCGGCGACCGTGACGGAATCCGCACGCTCGCCCTGGTGACGGCGGCGATGGCCGCCGACCGCAGTGAAAGGACCCCGCGATGAGCGCACCGGCCAGCCGGACCGTGAGGATCGGCTCCTCCAACGGCCTGCACGCCCGACCCGCGAAGATGTTCGCGCAGGCCGCGAAGGATGCCGGCATCCCCGTCACGATCTCGAAGGGATCCGGCGGAGCGGTCAACGCTGCCAGCATCCTCAGCGTGATCTCGCTGGGTGCCGAGAACGGCGACTACGTGACGCTCACCGCAGACGGCGCGAACGCCGAAGAGGTGCTCGACGCCCTCACCGAACTTCTGACCACCGACCACGACGCCTGAGGGACACATGACTGAGCTTCGAGGAGTAGGAATCGGCCTGGGCGTGAGCCACGGCCCCATCGCGCGGATGGCGGAGCCGCTGCCCGCGCCGAAGGACGAGAAGAGCGCACGGGGCGCCGACGAGGAGACCGCGCGCGTCCGCGCCGCGATCGAGGCGGTCGCACGCGAGCTGGAGCAGCGCGGCGAGACCGCGGGCGGCGCGGCGCAGGAGGTGCTCGAGGCGCAGGCCATGATGGCCGAGGACCCGGCGCTCGAAGAAGAGGTCACGAACCGCATCGGCGCCGGCAAGACCGCCGAGTTCGCCGTCTTCGACGCCTTCGCGTCGTTCCGCGACACGCTCTCCGCGATGGGCGGCTACCTCGGCGAGCGCGCCGCCGACCTCGACGACGTCGCCCAGCGCGTCATCGCGCACCTCCGTGGCGTCGCCGCTCCCGGAGTCCCCGACCCGGGGCATCCCTTCGTCCTGGTCGCCAAGGACCTCGCTCCCGCCGACACCGCGCTCCTCGACCTCGACAAGGTCCTCGCGCTCGTGACGACCGAGGGCGGGCCGACCTCGCACACCGCGATCCTCGCCCGTGAGAAGTCCATCGTCGCCGTCGTCGGCGTCCGCGGTGCAGCCGACCTCGCCGAGGGCGAGACGGTCGTCGTCGATGCCGCAGCCGGCGTCGTCACCACCCAGCCGACCGACGACGACATCGCGCAGGCCGAGCGCCGCGAGGCCGACCGCGCCGCCGCGGCGGACGCACCCGTCACGCCGGGTGCGCTCGCGGACGGGACAGCCGTGCCGCTGCTCGCGAACCTCGGCAAACCGCAGGACGCCGCGAAGGCCGTCGAGCTCGGCGCCGAGGGCGTGGGCCTGTTCCGCACCGAGTTCCTCTTCCTGAGCTCGTCGCAGGCCCCGACCGTCGAGGAGCAGACGAAGGCGTACACCGAGCTGCTGCAGGCGTTCCCCGGCAAGAAGGTCGTCGTCCGCGCACTGGATGCCGGCGCCGACAAGCCGCTTGCCTTCCTGAACGACGCACACGAGGAGAACCCGGCCCTCGGCCTCCGCGGCCTCCGCGCCCTCCGCGCCAGCGAGGACATCCTGCGCGAGCAGCTCACTGCCCTGGCCAACGCGGATGCCGCCACCGAGGCCGACCTCTGGGTCATGGCTCCGATGGTGTCGACCGTCGAGGAGACCGAGTACTTCGTCACGCTCGCGAAGGAGTACGGCATCAAGACCGCCGGCGTCATGGTCGAGGTTCCCTCGTCGGCCCTGCTCGCCGACAAGGTCCTCGCCCACGCCGACTTCGCTTCGATCGGGACGAACGACCTGACGCAGTACACGCTGGCGGCCGATCGGCTGCTGGGTTCGGTCTCGTCGTTCCAGGACCCGTGGCATCCCGCCGTCCTGCAGCTCGTCAAGGCGACGGGCGACGGCGGACGCGTCACCGGCAAGCCGATCGGCATCTGCGGCGAAGCCGCAGCCGACCCGCTGCTCGCGGTCGTCCTCGTCGGCCTCGGCGCGACGACGCTCTCCATGGCACCGACGGCGCTCGCAGACGTGCGCGCCACCCTCTTGCACCACAGCCTCGACGACGCGAAGCGCATCGCCGAAGCAGCCCTCGCCGCATCCGATGCGGCATCCGCCCGAGCCGCGGCCCAGGAAGCCGCAGCACAGCACAAGGAGAACCAGTAACCATGACAACGACGTCCCCGGCACAGACCCGGGGAGGAGCGCGCGTCGCCGTTCAGCGATTCGGCACGTTCCTCTCGGGCATGATCATGCCGCTCATCCCCGCGCTCATCGCGTGGGGCATCTTCACCGCCTTCTTCATCGAGAAGGGGTGGACGCCGAACGCTCAGCTCGCCACCATCGTCGGCCCCTTCATCCACTACCTCCTGCCGATCCTCATCGCCTACCTCGGCGGTCACCTGGTCTACGCCGTCCGCGGAGGCGTCGTCGGCGCGATCGCGACGTTCGGTGTCATCGCCGGATCCGACTTCCTCATCGCTCAGGTGAATGCGACGCTCCCTGCCGACAACCAGCTCGGCGAAGTAAACATGTTCATCGGCGCCATGATCATGGCGCCGATCGCCGCGTGGACCATGAAGATGCTCGACCGGCTGTGGGAGGGCAAGGTTCGCGCTGGCTTCGAGATGCTCGTGAACATGTTCTCTGCCGGGATCTGGGGCTTCGTCATGGCCATCGTGGGGTTCTACCCCCTGGCGTGGCTGATCAACGGCCTCATGAACGTCCTCAGCACCGCGGTCAACTGGCTCGTCGAGACGAACCTCCTGCCGCTGACGAGCATCATCATCGAGCCGGCCAAGGTGTTCTTCCTCAACAACGCGCTCAACCACGGCGTCCTCACCCCGCTCGGTCTCGACCAGGCCGCGACGAGCGACGGCGGCGGGTCGATCCTCTTCCTCCTCGAGGCCAACCCGGGACCCGGCGTGGGACTTCTGCTCGCCTTCACCTTCTTCGGCATCGGCGCTGCTCGCGCGTCCGCGCCGGGTGCTGCGATCATCCAGTTCTTCGGCGGCATTCACGAGGTCTACTTTCCGTACGCGCTCATGAAGCCGATCCTGATCGTCGCCCTCATCGCCGGTGGTATGACGGGCGTCACGACGAACATGCTTCTCGGCGGCATGCTGCGTGCCCCGGCAGCCCCAGGCAGCATCCTCGCGGTGATGGCTCAAGTCGCAAACAACAGCTACGTCGCCGTCATCCTCTCGGTGATCCTGTCCGCCGCGGTGACGTTCATCGTCGCGTCGATCATCCTGCGGGCATCGCGCAAGCGCGACCTCGCCGCTGCCGAGCTCGGCACGGATTCCTTCTCCGCCGCGGTCTCGAAGACCGAGGCGAACAAGGGCAAGAAGTCCGACGCGCTGTCGGGTCTGCGGGGTTCGGCCACGGCTCCCGCCGCGACGACGGATGCCGCAGCCGCAGCATCCACCCCGGCCGAGACCGCCGTCACCGAGCGCGAGATCACGAACGTCGTGTTCGCGTGCGACGCCGGCATGGGATCGTCCGCGATGGGCGCGAGCGTGCTCCGCAACAAGTTCAAGAAGGCGGGCGTCGAGGGCGTCACGGTCACCAACAAGGCGATCGCGAACCTCGACCCGTCGGCCGACTTGGTCATCACGCAGCAGCAGCTGACCGACCGTGCACGCGGAGTCACCCCCGACTCGATGCACGTCTCGGTCGACAACTTCATGAACTCGCCGAAGTACGACGAGGTCGTCGAGATGGTGCGTCGCCAGCGCGGCGACGCCTGATGCACAGCGCTGCGGGGTCGGGAACAATGGTCCCGACCCCGCAGCATCCTTTTTTCCACCCCCTCAGAAGGAGAACGTCATGGCTCGCGAAGTCCTCACCCTCGGCCAGATCCGCATCCACTCCGGCTCCGTCAGCCAGGAACAGGCCATGAAGGAGGCCGCCGACATCCTCGAGGCCGCAGGCGCCGTCACCAGCGCCTACTTCGACGCGATGCAGCAGCGCGAGGTCGCCGTCTCGACCTACATGGGCAACGAGCTCGCAATCCCCCACGGGACCAACGAGACCAAGGAAGCGATCCTCGACTCGGCGCTCTCGTTCGTCCGCTACGACGGCGGTGTCGACTGGGGCGGTGAGCACGTCTCGTTCGTCGTCGGCATCGCCGGCAAGGGCGATGAGCACCTCGAGATCCTGTCGCAGATCGCGCTCCTGTTCTCCGAGGACGACGAAGTCGCGAAGCTCAAGGCCGCGCAGACACCCGAAGAGCTCTACCAGCTGCTCGCGACGGTGAACAACGCATGAAAGCCGTCCACTTCGGCGCCGGCAACATCGGGCGCGGCTTCGTCGGACTGCTCCTGCACGAGGGCGGCTACGAGCTCGTGTTCTCGGACGTCGCGCCGACCCTCGTCGAGACGATCAACGCGGCATCCGAGTACACCGTTCACGAGGTCGGACCGGGCGGCGGTGACAAGACCGTCACCGGCTTCCGGGCGATCAACAGCCAGGCCGATCCCGACGCCGTGGCCGACGAGGTCGCCTCGGCCGACGTCGTGACGACCGCCGTCGGACCCAACATCCTGCCGTTCGTCGCACCGCACATCCTCGAGGGACTCGCCCGTCGCTCCGCCGACGCGAAGCCGCTGCAGGTCATGGCGTGCGAGAACGCGATCGGCGCGACCGACACCCTCCGCGGCGAGATCGAGAAGCTCGCCGGCGATGCGTGGGGCGACCTCTCCACACGCGCCGTGTTCGCCAACACCGCCGTCGACCGCATCGTCCCCGGCCAGCCCGAGGGCGCAGGCGTCGACGTGACGGTCGAGCCGTTCTTCGAGTGGGCCATCGAGCGCGGCCCGTTCGGCGACGACCTGCCGAACATCCCCGGCGCCCACTTCGTCGACGACCTGGCCCCCTACATCGAGCGGAAGCTCTTCACGGTCAACACGGGACACGCCGCGACCGCCTACTTCGGTGCCGCCGCGGGGATCACCCGGATCTCCGACGCCCTGGCGGACCCCGGCATCCGGAGCAAGGTCGAGCAGGCCCTCGAGGAGACCTCCGCGTTCCTCGCGGCCGCGCACGGGCTCGACCCGGCCGAGCTCGCCGAGTACCGCGCGACGATTCTCGAGCGGTTCTCGAACGAGGCCCTGCCCGACACCGTGCAGCGCGTCGGCCGTCAGCCGCTGCGCAAGCTGTCGCGCCACGAGCGCTTCGTCGGACCCGCCTCCGCCGCTGCCGAGCGTGGTCTCGGCGTCGACGGGCTCATCGCCGCGATCTCCGCCGCGCTTCGGTTCGAGGACGCTGCAGACCCGCAGGCCGTCGAGTTGCAGGAGCGCATCAGGACGGAGGATGCCGCAGCCTTCACGGCATCCGTCACCGGTCTCGAGCCCGCCCACCCCCTGTTCGCACGCGTGCAGGAGCAGGTCGCCCAGCGGCAGACCGACCTCGGCGTCTACAGCGCGTGAGCGCGTCGAAGCGGCCCCGCTCCCGGGCACGGCGCATCGTCTCGATCGTGCTGCTGTCCGTGGCGGGGCTGCTCGTCGCCGGGATTGTCGGCATCGTGATCTGGAGCCAGGTCGGCGTCATGGGCGCTGAGGCCGGCCCACTCGCCTCGGTGCGCGAGGACGACCGGGTCGCCGTGTCCGACACCGGTGGCAACGTGGTGATGTCGCCGGCCTCCGGGGAGAGCACCGTCGGGCTCGTCTTCATCCCCGGCGCGAAGGTCGACGTCGAGGCGTACGAGGCGAAGCTCTCGGGGCTCGTCGCCGAGGACGGGATGACAGTCGTCATCACCCGCCCGTGGCTGAACCTCGCCTTCTTCGACCCCCGTCCGTTGTCGACGTTCACCGATGTCGCACCCGACGTCGACACCTGGCTCGTCGGCGGGCACTCCCTCGGCGGTGTGCGCGCGTGCCAGCTCGCGCCGGACGCGGACGGCCTGGTGCTGTTCGCCTCGTACTGCGCGAACGACCTCGCCGACTCCGGGCTGCCGGTGCTGAGCATCTCGGGTTCGGAAGACGGGCTGTCGACGCCCGAGAAGATCCTGGACTCCCGCGGAATGCTGCCCGCCGACGCCGAGTTCGTCGAGATCCCCGGCGCCTCGCACGCCTCCTTCGGCGACTACGGCCCCCAGGCCGGTGACGGCACCCCCACGATCGATGACACCGACATGACGGCCGAGATCACGGCATCCGTCGCGGACCTCCTCTCCCGCCTCTGACCTGCGCTACGAGGTCCCACTTCGGCCGGGTATCCGCCCTGGTTTCCCGGCCGGATGGGGACCTCGTGCGTCACGGCGCCCACCCCGCCCGCTCGAGCGCGCTCGCGACCATGCGCACCGCGGCCCGCCCGTCTCCCTGCAGATGGTGCCGGAGGATGCGGACGAGTACCCACCCCTGCTCGCGGATGTCGTTCCACCTGTCCGCATCGCGCTCGAACTGCGCACGGTCCTCCGCATGCTGGCGCCCGTCGTACTCCACTGCGACCCGCCATGGTGCGTAGGCGAGGTCGAGGCGGGCGACGAACCGCCCGTCCGGCGCGGTGATCACGGGGTTGAGGAGCGGCTCCGGCATCCCTGCGGCACACAGGACGAGCCTCAGCCGGGTCTCGGTCGGCGACTCGGCTCCGACACGGACGTCAGCCAGCGCCGACTCGAGCGCTGCCTGTCCGCGGCCTGATCCCGTGACCACCTCGCGTGTCAGATCGTCGAGGGTGAGCAACCCCCGTCGTCCGACGAGGAAGTCCCCGGCGACGACGAGCTCGGTATGACCCCACCACGATGCGACATGACGCCACGCCTTCACCGGATGCTCGACGCGCAGCCCGCCGACGACGCGGATGTCGGGTGCGCGCTGACCGAGGCGATGACCGACGACGCCCGCGACGCGCGGCTCGCGATCAGGCCGATGCGCCGCGACGTGGAGCAGATGCGAGCGGCGATCGGACGGCATGGGGACTCCGTAGAGGGCAAGGGCCGTGCTGTGGCTGAAGAATTGCCCTGGCCGCATGCGCTGCGCGAAGTGCGTCGCCCGCGCCGACAGCGAGTCGACGTCTCCCCCGGCCGGGACACGGACGCCGGGAAACGGGATGGCGAGGTCATCCGCATCGAGCCGGCCGGCGGAGACGCCCGCCGCGCGCGCATCCCGGACCGCGAACGCGCGGTCCTGCAGGTGTTCGGGGAGAGGTCGCGGTCGTCGCATCCGGGAAGCGTGACCGACGGCATCCGCTCGCAATCACGCCTGCCCGCCCCTCGGGGACGGCGCTCGCGGCGGCGGCCCTGGGGAGGAAGACCGAAGTCCCGATCGGGCCGGGTATGAGCGCGCCATACCCGGCCCGATCGGGACCTCGACAAGTCGTCAGGCCGAGAAGCCCTCACCGATGAGCTCGATGAGCTCCTCGCGCTCCTCGATCGTGAGGAAGGCGGCCGCGGCAGCGTTCAGCTGGAACGCCTCGAGGTCGTCGAGCGTGTACTCGAACGCGTCCGCGAGGAGCTTCAGCTCACGCGTGAGCGACGTGCGGCTCATGGTGCGGTTGTCGACGTTCACGGTGACGGCGAAGCCGAGCTGGTACAGCAGGTCGAAGGGGTGGTCCTCGAGCTGCGTGCCCCACGCCGCGATCGCACCGGTCTGAAGGTTCGACGACGGCGAGAGCTCCAGGGGGATCTCGCGGTCCCGCACCCAGCGGGCCAGGTCGCCGAAGCGCACCTGCACCTCCTCGCCCTTCTGCTCGACGACGTCGAGGTCCTCGGCGATGCGCACACCGTGTCCGAGGCGCAGCGCGCGCCCGTCGACCAGCGCGGAGCGGATCGAGTCGAGACCGGCGGCCTCTCCGGCGTGCACCGTGGCGGGGAAGAAGGCGGAGGCGAGGTAGTCGAACGCCGGACGCAGGTTCGACGGCGGGAAGCCAGCCTCGGGACCGGCGATGTCGAACCCGACGGCGCCCCGTCCGCGGTGACGGACGGCGAGCTCGGCGATCTCGAGCGACCGGTCGGTGTGACGCATCGCGCTGATGAGCTGGCCGACGCGGATGTCGCGGCCCGATCCCTCGACCGAGTCCTCACCCTCCTCGATGCCCTCCTGCACGGCCTCTACGACCTCGTCGAGGCTGAGGCCGCCGCCCAGGTGCTGCTCCGGAGCCCAGCGCACCTCGCCGTAGATGACGCCGTCGGCCGCGAGGTCCTCGACGAACTCCTTCGCGACGCGGCGCAGTCCGTCGCGGGTCTGCATGACCGCGATGGTCAGGTCGAACGTCTTCAGGTACTCGACGAGCGAGCCCGAATCCGACTGGTCCTCGAACCAGTCGGCGAGGTCGTCGGCCGCGGTCTCGGGGACCTCGACACCCGCCTCATCGGCGAGCTCGATGATCGTCTGCGGGCGCAGGGCGCCGTCGAGGTGGTCGTGCAGCGACACCTTGGGGAGAGAGCGGATCGAGACGCCCTCGAGGTTCGCGTCACCGTGCTGATCGATGGCCATTGTGCAGTCCTGTCGTGAGGGTTTCAGGCGGTGATGCGCTCGAGGACGAGCGGGGTGGATGCCGGGGCTTCCGCACCGATCTCCCAGGCACCCTCGAGCGCCTCGGCGGCGCGCCCGAAGCGCTTGTCATCGTCGGCGAGCAGGGTGAACAGCGGCTGTCCGGCGGTGACCGTGTCGCCCGGCTTCACGTGCAGGTCGATGCCGGCGGCGTGGATGACGGGGTCCTGCGCGCGGGCGCGTCCGGCGCCGAGGCGCCAGGCCGCGATCCCGAACGGGAGGGCTTCGAGCCGCGTGACGACGCCGGACTCCGTCGCGGTGACGGTGTGGGTCTCGCGGGGCGCCGGCATCGCGGCATCCGGGTCGCCGTCCTGAGCGCGGATCATCCGGCGCCACGAGTCCATGGCGCGGCCGTCCTTCAGGGCGGCCTCCACGTCGGCGTCGGGCTGGCCGGCGAGAGCGAGCATCTCGCGCGCGAGGGCGACGGTGAGCTCGACGACGTCGGCGGGGCCGCCGCCGGCGAGCACCTCGACGGACTCGCGAACCTCGTTGGCGTTGCCGATGGCGAGACCGAGGGGCGTGTTCATGTCGGTCAGCAGCGCCGTGGTCGCGACGCCCGAGTCCGTGCCGAGGGCGACCATCGTGCGGGCGAGTTCGCGGGCCTTGTCGACGTCCTGCATGAAGGCGCCGGAGCCGAACTTCACGTCGAGGACGAGCGAGTCGGTTCCCTCGGCGATCTTCTTCGACATGATGCTCGACGCGATGAGCGGGATCGCCTCGACCGTGCCCGTGACGTCGCGGAGGGCGTAGAGCCGCTTGTCGGCCGGGGCGAGGCCCGACCCCGCAGCGCAGATGACGGCGCCGACGTCGCGCATCTGCGCCACCATCTCGTCGTTGCTGAGGGCTGCGCGCCACCCGGGGATGGCCTCGAGCTTGTCGAGCGTGCCACCGGTGTGGCCCAGGCCGCGGCCCGAGAGCTGCGGCACGGCGACACCGAACGCGGCGACGAGTGGCGCGAGCGGCAGCGTGATCTTGTCGCCCACGCCGCCGGTGGAGTGCTTGTCGACGGTCGGCTTGCCGAGACCGGCGAAGCTCATCCGCTCCCCCGACGCGATCATCGCGTCGGTCATGACGCGGATCTCGTCGCGGCTCATGCCGTTCAGGAGCACGGCCATCGCGAACGCGGCCATCTGCGAGTCGGCGACGTACTCCCGCGTGTAGGCGTCGATCATCCAGCGGAGCGCGTCCTCGGGGACGGCTCCCCCGTCGCGCTTGGTGCGGATGACGTCGACGGCGTCGAACGCCTCGACCGCGCTCATCGGGCGGCCTCCAGGTCGCGGGGACCGAAGGCATCCGGGAGGACCTCGTCGATCGTGCGGATGCCCGAGACGGTCTCGAGCAGCATCCCGGGGATCGCGAACTCGTTGAGCAGCTGCCGGCAGCGTCCGCACGGCATGATCGTCTCGCCGTCGTTGTTGACGCAGACGAAGGCGACGAGCTCCCCGCCGCCGGTCATGTGGAGATTCCCGACCAGCCCGCACTCGGCGCACAGGCCGACGCCATAGGACGCGTTCTCGACATTGCAGCCGGTCACGATCCGCCCGTCGCTCACGAGCGCAGCGGCGCCCACTCGGTAACGGGAGTACGGCGCGTACGCGTTCTCCATGGCCTCGACGGCTGCCGAACGCAGCTCGTCCCAATCGATGTCGGTCACGACTTCTTCCTCTGTAGATGAGCGGATGCCGCGGGTCGCGGCATCCCGTGTCAGCCCTTGATGTAGGGCTTGCCCGCTGCCGCGGGCCCGCGGATCTGGCCGGCGAAACCTGCGACCGCGAGAATCGTCACGACGTACGGCAGCATGAGCATGAATTCGCTGGGGATGGGGGTGTCCAGCACGGTGAGCTGGTTCTGCAGGTTCGTCGCGAAGCCGAACAGGAGCGCCGCGAGTGTCGCGCGGATCGGGTCCCAGCGTCCGAAGATGACGGCCGCGAGAGCGATGAAGCCGAGTCCTGCGGTCATCTCCTTGCCGAACTGCGGCACCGACACGAGCGTGAAGTACGCGCCGCCGATGCCGGCGATCGCACCGGCGAGCGAGACGTTCCAGAACCGCGTCATGTTGACCTTGATGCCCACGGTGTCGGCGGCCTGCGGGTGCTCGCCGACGGCCCTGAGGCGCAGGCCCCAGCGCGTGCGGTACAGACCCCACGAGACGACGGCGACGGTGATGTACATGAGGTACACGATGAAGGTCTGGTTGAACAGGACCGGACCGATGATCGGGATCTCGCTCAGCAGCGGGATCTCGATGCGACCGAAGCGCTCGGGCTGGTTGAGCGTGTCCTCGTTCGGGACGAGCAGCGCCCCGTACAGGAAGCCGGTCAGGCCCGTGACCAGGACGTTGAGGACGACACCGACGATCACCTGGTCGACGAGGTACTTGATGGCGAACGCCGCCAGGACGAACGAGACGAGGACGCCACCGATCATCGCGCCGAACAGGCCGACGAAGGGGTTCCCGGTGATGCTCGACAGGAGGGCCGCCGAGAACGCGCCGAGGAGCAGCTGCCCCTCGATGGCGACGTTGACGACACCGACGCGTTCACCGATGACACCGCCCAACGCGCCGAACACGAGCGGGACCGACAGCGAGACGGCACCGAACAGCAGGCTCGTGACGGGGAAGATCCCCCCGGCGGCCGCCCACACGATGAATGCCACGACAGCGATCACGGCGAAGGCCGTGGTAAGCCAGAGGGGCGTCCGGCGGTAGTTCCAGGCGTTCCACCCGGCGAGGGCGGCGAGCGCCACCAGGATGACGACCATCACCCAGCTCGTCGCGCCCGTGGGAACAGCGAGGTCGGGGACCGCGATGGAGGACGTCGCGTCGCCGAGTCGGAACGTCGTGGTGACGCCGCGCGGCACCAGCAGGAACAGCAGTGCCATGAGGACGACGACGACGCCGAACACGAGGGGCACCTTGATGTGCCGTTCTTTGACGACGTCCAGCTGGATCGTGCCGTCGGATTCGAGTGCGGGAGCAGGAGCGCTCATGCCGACACCGCCTTCTTCGCGGCCTTGGCTCGCGCCTTGTCCGCCTTCTCGATCTCGGTCTTGGGCAGGAAGAACACGGCGCGCAGCAGCGGCGGAGCCGCGATGAAAAGGACGACGAGCGACTGGACGACGAGCACGATGTCGACCGGGATGCCCTGCGCCTGCATCGAGAACGACCCCGCCTTGAGGGCGCCGAACAGGATGCCGGCGGCGAAGGTCCCCCACGCGCGGCTGCGCCCGAGGAGTGCGACGGTGATCGCATCGAAGCCGATACCGGCGTCGATGGTCGCGGCGAAGCCGGTCGTCACGTTGCCCTGGATCTGGTTCATCGCCGCGAGGCCTGCGAGGCCGCCGGCGAAGACCATGGCGTAGACGTAGATGCGCTCGACGTTGATGCCACCCGCGCGTGCGGCGTGAGGGTTCTCACCCACGGCGCGCATGCGCAGGCCCAGGCTGGAGCGCTCGATGAGCCACCAGACGAACAGGGTCGCGATGACGACGATGACGAAACCCCAGTCCAGCTGCGGGAACATCGGGCCGAGGAGGTCCGGGAACTGCGCGCTCGCGGGAGTCGGCTGCGACTGCGGCTGGTTGGTCCCCTCCGCCTGCAGGAGGCCCGGGGTGCGCAGCATCCACAGCAGCAGGTAGTAGGCGACGTAGTTGAGCATGATCGTGAGGATCACCTCGTGCGCGCCGGTGCGTGCTTTCAGCAGGCCGACGAGCCCGCCCCAGATCGCTCCGCCGAGGATGCCGGCGAGCAACGTGATCGGCAGGTGGACCAGCAGGGGCAGATCCAGGTTGAAGGCGAAGAAACCGGCGAAGAGCGCACCGACGAGCATCTGGCCGCGTGCACCGATGTTGAACAGGCCCACGCGGAACGCGAGCGCGACGCCGAGGCCCGCGGCAATCAGGGGGGCTGCGAATCCGAGCGAGTTCGTCAACGGCCGGATCTGCGCGGCGAAGTCGGTGACGCGCGGGTTGAAGACGGCGCCGCGGAACAAGGCTTCGTAGCCGTTGTAGATGGCGTTCCATGCGGCGACGATGGTGTCGGTGGGGCGCGCGAAGAAGTATCCGCTGGCCTCCTCGACGTCCTCGTTCGTCACGGCGATGAGGATGCCGCCGACGATCAGCGCCAGGACGACGGCGAGGATCGTGGTCACCGCGCTGCCGCGCATGAGCTCGCGGAAGAAGACGTCCGTCCGGGACGTCTCCTTCGGCTCCTTCTCCCCCGTCATCGGACCGCTGGCCGTCGGCAACTGGGTGGCGGGGTGCGCCGCGTCGGCGGCGCCGGGCGTGGTGCCGCTCATGCAGCCACCTCCGGGTCGGTTGCGCCGGCCATCATCAGGCCGAGGGTGTCGCGGGGTGTGTCCCCGGGAACGATGCCGACGACGCGGCCTCGGTACATGACCGCGATGCGGTCGGCGAGGGCGGTGACCTCGTCGAGTTCGGTCGAGACGACGATGACGGGGATGCCGGCATCCCGGGTCTCGACGATGCGCTTGTGGATGAATTCGATGGAACCGACGTCGACGCCGCGCGTGGGCTGCGCGGCGACGAACAGCTTGAGGTCGCGGCTCATCTCGCGAGCGATGACGACCTTTTGCTGGTTGCCGCCCGAGAGGGTGCCTGCGGGGGTCTCCGGTCCGCGCGTACGGATGTCGTACTCCTCGATGCGGGCGCGGGCGAACGCGTCGAGCTCAGCGCGACGGATGGTACCTCCGCGCGAGAACGCCGGGTCGGTCGACCGGTCGAGGATCAGGTTCTCGGCGACGGAGAAGCCGCCGACCAGGCCGTCCTCCTTGCGGTCTTCGGGAACGAAACCGACCCCGGCATCGAGGATGCTGCGGACGCTCTTGCCCACCAGTTCGGTGCCGTCGAGGCGGATCGAGCCCTCGGTGCGTGCTGCGAGGCCGACGATCGCCTCGACCAGTTCGGTCTGACCGTTGCCCTGCACGCCGGCGACGGCCAGGATCTCTCCCGGGCGGACGTCGAACGAGACGTCGTCGACGACGATGCTGCCTCCGGGAGCGAGGACGCGGAGGTCGCGCACCTCGAGGCCGCCCTCGCGGACGCTCGCAGGCTCCTTCTGCACGGTGAGCTCGACCGCGCGACCGACCATCAGAGAGGCCAGCTCGGCGTTCGTCGCCGTGGGCGACGCCGTGCCGACGATCTTGCCGAGGCGAACGACCGTGATGCGGTCCGCGACCTCGCGGACTTCGCGGAGCTTGTGGGTGATGAAGACGATGGAGGTGCCTTCGTCGCGCAGCTGGCGCATGATGCCCATGAGCTCATCGGTCTCCTGCGGCGTGAGGACGGCGGTCGGCTCGTCGAAGACGAGGACCTTCGCATCGCGCGAGAGCGCCTTGATGATCTCGACCCGCTGCTGGACACCGACGGGGAGGTCGCCGACGAGGGCGTCGGGGTCGATCTGGAAACCGAAGCGGTCCGCGACGGCGCGGACGTGGTCGCGGGCCTGGGCCAGGTCGAGCCGTCCGAGACCCTTCGTCTTCTCGTGTCCGAGCATGACGTTCTCGGCGACGGTGAAGACGGGGATGAGCATGAAGTGCTGATGCACCATGCCGATCCCGGCGGCCATCGCATCGCCGGGGCCCCGGAAGTTCTGGACGACGTCGTCCAGGAGGATCTGGCCTTCATCTGCACGGTAGAGGCCGTACAGGACGTTCATGAGTGTGGATTTGCCGGCGCCGTTCTCACCGAGGAGAGCGTGGATCTCCCCCGGCTCGACCACGAGGTCGATGTGATCGTTGGCGACGAGGCTGCCGAATCTCTTGGTGATTCCGCGGAGCTCGAGCTTCATACGAGAACCCTATCCGGCGGGTGTCAGGAAGCACCCGCCAACGAATGTGGAGTGAACGGCACTCGGGGCGGGCAGCTGCACGCCGCCCGCCCCGAGTGTGTGTCGTTCAGATCACGGCGAGTTCTTCGACTCCACCGTGATGTCGCCCGCGACGATCGCCTTCTGGAGGGCGGCGAGCTCGTCGGTCAGACCGGCGGGCAGCTTCGACTCGAAGTCGTGGAAGCTCGAGAGCTTGACGCCCTCGTTCTCCAGCGTGCCGATGTACGGCGCGGCGTCGAACTCGCCGGTGGAGGCGGCGACCGTGGTGTCGTAGACGGCCACGTCGATGGCCTTCATGATCGAGACCAGCGTGACGTCGGTCACGCTCGTGTCGGCGACGGCGAGGTCGGTGTCGACGCCGAGCATGAGGGTGTCGTCACCGCTGTCGGTGATGGCGGCCGCGGCGCTCTTGTAGATGGGGCCGCCGACGGGGAGGATGACGTCGACGCCCTGGTCGAGGACGGACTGCGCCGTCTGCTTCGCGGTGTCGTTGGCGTCGAAGCCGCCGGTGAAGGCGCCCTTCTGGCCTGCGACGTCCCAGCCGAAGAGCTGGACGTCCGCACCCTTGTCCTCGTTGTACTTCTCGACGCCGAGCGCGTAGCCGTCCATGAAGACCGCGACGGACGGGATCTGGATGCCGCCGAAGGTGCCGACCTTGTTGACGCCGGCCTCCGCGGACCACGCCGCGGCGGCGTAGCCGCCGAGGTACGCGGCCTCGGCCGTGTTGAACACGAGGGGCTTGATGTTGGGGGCGTCGGTCTTGCCGTCCTGGTCGGTGTCCGCGTAGTCGTCGATGATCGCGAACTGCAGGTCGGGGTTGGCCTTGGCCGCCTCGACCGTCGCGGCGGCGAGCTTGAACCCGACCGAGACGATGAGGGTGCAGCCCTCGGAAATCGCCGTCGTCATGTTGGGCTCGTAGTCGTTGTCGTTGGTCGACTCGAACTCGATGGGGTCCACGCCGAGTTCGTCGGCGGCCTTGTCCATGCCGTTCTTGGCCGACTCGTTGAACGACTTGTCGTTCCAGCCACCGGCGTCGGAGATCAGGCAGGGCTTGAAGCCGTCGACGACGTCGCCGGCACCGGCGCCGGCGGACGACGACGGGTTGGCCTCGGGGGCGGTACCGCAACCGGCCAGCGCGGCGATGAGAAGCGCGGCACCGGCGATGCCGGCGAGCTTCTTCGGGTTCGAGATGGTCAAGAGTGCCTCCACGGAAGAGAACCCGCGGACTTCGCGGGTGTGCGCAACCGAAGTTACCTACTGTGACGACGACCGGGCACCCTGATGAGCGCGTGAGGCCGAATGGTTACAAAGCCGCAATGAACCTGTCACAGGAGCGGCATCCTGCCCAAGAAACCCACCCGAGGGCGGTCAGAGGACGTCGCCGCGGCCGGTCACCTTCAAGGCGTCGACCACGCTCTTCACGCGCTGTGCATGTTCCGCCGTCGTGACGAGCAGCGCGTCGTCGGTGTCGACCACGACGATGTCGCGCACGCCGATGATGCTGATCACCCGGCTGGTCTGCGAGACCACGATCCCGCTCGCCGCATCGGAGAGCACGCGGGCGTTCTGACCGAGGATCGCGAGGTCGCTGCGACCGGCGGAGTTGAGTTTGGCGAGGCTCGCGAAGTCTCCGACGTCGTCCCAGTCGAAGTGCCCGGGCACGACGGCGAGCTTGCCCTTCTCCGCGGCGGGCTCGGCGACGACGTAGTCGATGGCGATCTTCTCGAGGGTCGGCCAGATGCGGTCGACGGCAGGACCCCGGCGGTCCCGGTCGTCCCATGCCTCGGCGAGCTCCATGAGCCCCGCATGCAGGGTC
Source organism: Microbacterium sp. SORGH_AS_0505 (assembly GCF_030818715.1). NCBI lineage: Bacteria > Bacillati > Actinomycetota > Actinomycetes > Micrococcales > Microbacteriaceae > Microbacterium > Microbacterium sp. SORGH_AS_0505. The sequence continues at coordinate 327,170 of NZ_JAUTAT010000001.1, forward strand.
GGGTTGTTGGCTTCGATCTCGGCGAGCAGCACGTCCGCCCGCGAGATGAACATGCCGGCGTTCCAGAGATACGAGCGATCCGCGACGTAGGACTTCGCGGTCTCGAGGTCGGGCTTCTCGACGAACCGCTCCACGAGGGAGGCATCCCGCGCGCCCTCGACGATCAGCTCACCGCCGCGCTTGATGTAGCCGAACCCGATCGCGGGCTCCGACGGTGCGATGCCGATCGTGCAGATGTACCCCTCGCGGGCCACCGCGACCGCGTCGCGCACCGCGAACTCGAAGACGCGCGAGCCGCGGATGACGTGGTCCGCCGCGAAGGAACCGATGACGACATCCGGATGCCGACGGTGCAGGATCGCCGCGGCGAGACCGATCGCGGCGGCCGAGTCGCGCGGCTCCGATTCGAGGATGACGTTCTTGTCCGGGATGCCGGGAAGCTGCCCCTCGACGGCCGCCCGGTGTGCGCGACCGGTGACCACGGCGATCCGATCGGGGCCTGTCAGCGGCTCGAGCCGGTTCCAGGTGTCGCGCAGCAGGGAGTGCCCGGAACCCGTCAGGTCGTGGAGGAACTTCGGGGCATCGGCCCGGGAGAGCGGCCAGAGGCGCGATCCGACACCGCCGGCGGGGATGACGGCGTAGAAATCCTCGATGTGTTCGACCATGCCCCGAACCCTACCGGCCGACCGTGACGCCCTCATTCCGCTCCGATGACGGTCGCAGTCGGCCCTGTCGCCCCGAGCACCGTGCGATCTAAGGCTCGCCTTCCTCGCCCGCCTCCTTCGACGCCGCTTAGGATGGTCGGTGCGCCCGCTTGCGACGATGGGCGACATTCCCCGGGATGCCGCGATCTCGCCGCACGCGCGCGATCCATCTCACTCAAGGGAGGACGACCGTGTCTGCACCAGCACGCGTCACGCCGTCGATCGCTGAGACCACGTCCAAGACCCCGCGCGGCACGCTGTACCGCGGCAACGAGGGCATGTGGTCGTGGGTCCTTCACCGCATCACCGGCATCGCCATCTTCTTCTTCCTGCTCGTGCACGTCCTCGACACGGCGCTCATCCGGGTCTCGCCCGATGCGTACAACGCGGTCATCGGCACGTACAAGAACCCGATCATGGGCATCGGCGAAGTCGCCCTGGTCGGCGCGATCGTCTACCACGCCTTCAACGGCCTCCGCATCATCGCGGTGGACCTCTGGCCGTGGGCCACACGCCACCAGCGTCAGCTGTGGTGGGGTGTGCTGGCCGTCTGGGCCGTCACCCTCGTCGGCTTCGCGGCGCGCCACCTTCCGAACGTCTTCTCGCACATGGGAGGCGAGCACTGATGACCGCCGACACCCTCGCCGCTCCGCGCACCCCGCAGGGCAAGGCCGCCGTCCGCAAGAAGGGCCCCAACCTCGAGAAGTGGGGTTGGGTCTTCATGCGCGTCTCGGGCGTGCTCCTGCTCGTCCTCATCTTCGGCCACCTCTTCGTGAACCTCATGCTCGGTGAGGGCATCTCGGGCCTGGACTTCGCCTTCGTCGCAGGCAAGTTCGCCACGCCGTTCTGGCAGTGGTGGGACGTCCTCATGCTGTGGCTGGCGTTCATCCACGGCACGAACGGCATGCGCACGATCGTCAACGACTACGTCACCAACGCGAAGGTCCGCCGGGTCCTCGTCACCAGCCTGTGGGTGGTGGCCGGCTTCATGATCCTCCTCGGCACCCTCGTCGTCTTCACCTTCGACCCCTGCATCCCCAACCTCGACGGCAGCGTTCTGGCCGAGGTCTGCAAGGCACAGGGCTGAGCCGGCTCGCCCGGCACGCAAACGCAGAGAACAGAGGCATTCGTCACGTGAGCACTCAGACCGCGGACTCCGTCGTCAAGGACGGCGTCCACTACCACCAGTTCGATGTCGTCATCGTCGGCGCCGGCGGCGCCGGCATGCGCGCCGCGATCGAAGCCGGTCCCGGCGCGAAGACCGCTGTCATCACCAAGCTCTACCCCACCCGCAGCCACACCGGTGCGGCACAGGGCGGCATGGCGGCGGCGCTCGCCAACGTCGAAGAGGACTCCTGGGAGTGGCACACCTTCGACACCGTCAAGGGCGGCGACTACCTCGTCGACCAGGACGCGGCCGAGATCCTCGCGAAGGAAGCCATCGACGCGGTCATCGACCTCGAGAACATGGGCCTACCCTTCAACCGCACGCCTGACGGCAAGATCGACCAGCGCCGTTTCGGCGGGCACACCGCAGAGCACGGCAAGAACCCCGTCCGTCGCGCGTGCTACGCCGCCGACCGGACCGGCCATATGATCCTCCAGACGCTGTTCCAGAACTGCGTCAAGCTCGGCATCAATTTCTTCAACGAGTTCTACGCGCTCGACCTCATCACGGTGAAGGATGCCCTGGGTCGCACCGGCATCGCCGGTGTCGTCGCGTACGAGCTCGCCACCGGTGACCTGCACGTCTTCCACGCCAAGGCCGTGATCTTCGCCACCGGCGGCTTCGGCAAGATCTTCAAGACGACCTCGAACGCGCACACCCTCACCGGTGACGGCGTCGGCATCGTCTGGCGCAAGGGCCTGCCGCTCGAGGACATCGAGTTCTTCCAGTTCCACCCGACCGGCCTTGCGGGCCTCGGCATCCTCCTCACCGAGGGTGCCCGCGGTGAGGGTGCGATCCTCCGCAACGCCTCGGGTGAGCGGTTCATGGAGCGCTACGCCCCCACCATCAAGGACCTCGCACCCCGCGACATCGTCGCGCGCTGCATGGTCAAGGAGGTCCTCGAGGGCCGCGGCGCCGGTCCGAACAAGGACTACGTCTATCTCGACTGCACCCACCTGGGTGCCGAGGTCCTCGAGACCAAGCTCCCCGACATCACCGAGTTCGCCCGCACCTACCTGGGCGTCGACCCGGTCGTCGAGCCGGTGCCGGTCATGCCGACCGCGCACTACGCGATGGGCGGCATCCCGACCAACATCAAGGGCGAGGTCCTCGCCGACAACGACACCATCGTCCCCGGCCTCTACGCCGCGGGCGAGTGCGCGTGCGTGTCGGTGCACGGCGCCAACCGCCTCGGCACGAACTCGCTGCTCGACATCAACGTGTTCGGCAAGCGCTCGGGCCAGAACGCCGTCGAGTACGTCCAGACGGCCGAGTTCATGCCTCTCCCCGAGGACCCCGCGAAGGAGGTCCGCGAGCTGATCGAGGGCCTGCGCAGCAACGCCGGGACCGAGCGCATCTCCACCCTCCGCAAGAAGCTTCAGGAGGAGATGGACGCCAACGCCCAGGTGTTCCGCACGGAGGAGACCCTGACCAACGTCATGGGGACGATCAACGACCTGCGCGAGCGGTACAAGAACGTCCACGTCGACGACAAGGGCAAGCGCTACAACACCGACCTCCTCGAGGCCGTCGAGCTGGGCTTCCTCCTCGACATCGCCGAGATCGTCGCCTACGCCGCACGCAACCGCAAGGAGAGCCGCGGCGGCCACATGCGCGAGGACTACCCCGACCGCAACGACGACAAGTACATGCAGCACACGATGGCCTACCTCACGGGCGACCCGCACTCCGCGAACCCCGAGGACCACATCCGCCTGGATTGGAAGCCGGTCGTGTTCACCAAGAACGAGCAGGGCGAGTACAACTACCCGCCGATGGAGAGGAAGTACTGATGACGATCGTCGACAGCGGCGCCCCTGCGCAGACGCAGGAGACGAACGACTCCGGCATCCAGTCGTATTTGGTCACCTTCATCATCCGACGCTTCGACCCCGAGGTGGACGCCGAGCCGCGCTGGGTCGACTACGACGTGGAGATGTACCCGACGGACCGCGTGCTCGACGCGCTGCACCGCATCAAGTGGGACGTCGACGGCACGCTGAGCTTCCGCCGCTCGTGCGCCCACGGCATCTGCGGCTCCGACGCCATGCGCATCAACGGCCGCAACCGCCTCGCCTGCAAGACGCTGATCAAGGACCTCGACATCTCGAAGCCGATCTACGTCGAGGCGATCAAGGGCCTGCCGCTGGAGAAGGACCTCATCGTCGACATGGACCCGTTCTTCGAGTCCTTCCGCGACGTGCAGCCCTTCCTGCAGGCCAACAGCGCACCGGAGCCCGGCAAGGAGCGCATCCAGTCCATCAAGGACCGCGCCGTCTACGACGACACCACGAAGTGCATCCTCTGCGCCGCGTGCACGTCGTCCTGCCCCGTGTTCTGGACCGACGGCCAGTACTTCGGCCCTGCCGCCATCGTCAACGCGCACCGCTTCATCTTCGACTCGCGCGACGACGCGGGCGACGTGCGCCTCGACATCCTCAACGACAAGGAAGGCGTGTGGCGCTGCCGCACCACCTTCAACTGCACCGAGGCCTGCCCCCGCGGCATCGAGATCACGAAGGCCATCGCCGAGGTCAAGCAGGCGGTCCTTCGCGGCTGATCCAGCCGGATAGCCTCGAGGCGTGACCTCGGACGACACGACGCCTCCCCTGCGCGAGCGGTGGGAGGCGTCTCGTCTGCGCGAGCGCCTCGATCAGCCGATCGAGCGGGCCACCGAGCTGACGCAGCGGACGATCGGCTCGTTCCCCGTCCGGGTGTGGCGCCGGTTCCTCCGGCGGAACGGGTTCCTGCTCGCGGCATCCATCAGCTACCAGTCCCTCTTCGCGATCTTCGCGACGCTCTACACGGCCTTCGCCGCGGTCGGCCTGTGGCTCGGCGGCTCGCAGGCCGCGATCGACGGACTCATCGCCGTCGTGAACTCCTACCTGCCGGGATTCATCGCCGCCGGCAGCACGGTGGAACCCGCTGACGTCGCCCAGATCGCCCGCGACAGCAGCAGCCTGCTGGCCGTCACCGGTGCGATCGCCGTGGCCGTCGCGATCTGGACCGCGATCGGGTTCGTCACCTTCACCCGTCGCGCCGTGCGCGACATCTTCGGTCTGCCCTTCGACGCGCGCAGCTTCGTGCTCCTGAAGCTCGGCGACCTCCTCGCCGCCGTGCTGTTCGGACTCGCCCTGGTCCTCGGCGCCGCCTCGGGGCTGGTCGCCGGCGGTGTCGTCGCCCGCGTCCTCGCGTGGGCCGAGGTGCCGTACGAGTCGGCCCTCGTCGACGTGACGAGCCGGATCGCCTCGGTGCTCGTCAGCATCATCCTCAATACCGCCGCCCTGACCGGCCTCATCCGCTTCCTGACGGGGACCACGCTTCCCTGGCGCGCCATCATCCCCGGGGCCGCCGCGGGCGGCAGCGCTCTCGCCCTGCTGCAGCTCGGCGCTGGATTCCTCGCGGTCTACTCCCCGACCAACCCGCTCCTGGCCACCTTCTCCGTCGTCATCGGCCTCCTGCTGTGGCTTCGCCTGGCCGGGATCGTCATCCTCGTCGCGGCATCCTGGATCTCCGTGGCCGCCGAGGACGCCGACATCCCGCTGGTGGAGGTGACCGCGCAGCAGCGCCGCGAGCAGGAGCGGCGCGCGCTCCGGGTCGTGGCTGAAGCCGGCGTCCGCGAGGCGCGGCAGGCGGTCGCGGACGCCTCGTGGTGGCAGAAGCCGGGCGCACGGCGAGACCTCCGGCACGCCGAGGAGCTCCTCGACCGCACGCGTCGGTGAGGCGGGTCCGTCGCCCTCGATACGCTGGAACGCGTGCCACGAACACTCCGCATCGCCTCCGTCAACGTCAACGGCATCCGCGCCGCCGCCCGGAAGGGCATGCACGCCTGGCTCGAGACCGCCGGCGTCGACGTCCTGACCCTCCAGGAGGTGCGCGCCGAGGCATCCGATCTCGGCGCCGCCCTTCCCGGATGGCATCTGGTGAACGACGAAGCCCTCGCCAAGGGGCGCGCAGGCGTCGCGATCGCGGCGCGCGAGCCGCTCGATGTCTGGCGGGTCGACCTCGGCGACGACACGCTCGACTCGAAGGGCCGGTGGGTCGAAGCCGACATCGAGGTCGACGGCGAACTGCTCACCGTCGTCAGCGCCTACGTCTTCACCGGCGAAGCCGGCACCGAGAAGCAGGTCGCGAAGTACGCCTTCCTCGACGCGATGGAGGAGCGGATGCCGCACCTCGGCGACCTCGCCCTCATCACGGGCGACCTCAACGTCGGGCATCGCGAGTTCGACATCCGCAACTGGAGGGGGAACGTCAAGAAGGCCGGCTTCCTCCCCCGTGAGCGCGCGTATTTCGACCGATTCACCGGCGCCGCGGGCGAGACCGTCGCCACCGTCGACGGCGAGAACGGCACCGGACTCGGCTGGGTCGATATCGGGCGCAGCTTCGCCGGCGAGGTCGACGGGCCGTACACGTGGTGGTCGAACCGCGGAAAGGCGTTCGACAACGACACCGGCTGGCGGATCGACTACCACCTCGCGACTCCGGAGCTCGCGACGCGCGCGACGGACTACCGGGTCGTCCGGGCACCGTCCTGGGACACGCGGTGGAGCGACCACGCGCCCGTCGTGGCGGACTACACGCTCGGCAGCTGAGGCTCGGGCGCGGGGGCGCGGCATCCGTTCGCGCCTAGGATCGTAGGGTGAGCAAACCCCGCCTCTACTCCGGAATGCAGCCCTCCGCCGACTCCCTCCAGATCGGCAACTACATCGGGGCGCTCATGCAGTGGCGAGACCTGCAGGAGTCCTACGACGCGTTCTTCTCGGTCGTCGATCTGCACGCGCTGACCCAGCCGAACGACCCGGCGGAGCTCCGCGAGAAGACCCGCCGCACGGCTGCGCAGTACATCGCCGCCGGCATCGAGCCGGCGAAGTCGACGCTGTACGTGCAGTCGCACGTCCGTGCGCACGCCGAGCTCGCCTGGGTGCTGTCCACGATCACCGGTTTCGGTGAGGCCGGTCGCATGACGCAGTTCAAGGACAAGTCCGCGCGCTACGGCACCGACGCCACCAACGTCGGCCTCTTCACCTATCCCGTCCTCATGGCCGCCGACATCTTGCTCTACCAGACCGACATCGTGCCGGTCGGGGACGACCAGAAGCAGCACGTCGAGCTGACTCGCGACCTCGCCGAGCGCTTCAACGGTCGCTACGGCGAGGCATTCCGCGTGCCGAAGCCCGTCATCCAGAAGGAGACGGCGCGCATCTACGACCTCCAGAACCCGACGTCGAAGATGTCGAAGTCCGCCGAGTCGGATGCCGGTGTGCTCTGGCTCCTGGACGACCCGGCGAAGTCGGCGAAGAAGGTCATGCGGGCCGTCACGGACTCCGAGGGCGTCGTCCGGTACGACCGGGAGGCGAAGCCCGGCGTCTCTAACCTGCTCGTGATCTACGCCGCACTCACCGGCCGCGAGATCTCCGCGATCGAGGACGAGTACGCGGGTCGCGGATACGGCGACTTCAAGAAGGGACTCGCTGAGGTCGTCGTGTCGGAGTTCGGCCCCGTGCGCGAACGCGCTCTCGAGCTGCTCGACGACCCCGCCGAGCTCGACCGGGTGCTGTCGGCGAACGCCGCCCGCGCCGACGAGGTCGCCGACCGCACCCTGGGCGACGTGTACGACAAGCTGGGGCTGCTGCGTCGTGCCTGACCAGCCCGGACTCGACCCCGCCCCCGAGGCGGTCGCCGCGATCGATGCGGCCGCCGCGGCGTCGATGGCAGCCCCCGACGACCGCGCCGCGCAGGAGCGCCTATGGCGCGCGGTGTTCGCCCTCGAGCGGTGGATCTTCATCGCGCGCGGAACCGACGAGCAGCCCACCCCGTTCGCCGCCACGACGGAGCAGGGCCCGGCGATCTTCGCCTTCTCGACGCCCGAGCGTGCCACCGAGGCGGCGGCGGGTTTCGGCATCCCGCCCGAAGAGACCGATCGGCTCCTCGCGGTTCCGATGCCGGATGCCGCGGGCTGGGTCGCCTCCTACGCCGAGGCGGGCGTCCAGTCGATGGTGTTCGACGCGCCCGTGACCGGCGCGATGGCCCCGCTGGCCAACCTTGCCGCCATGGCCGTCTGGATCCAGCAGCACCCCGAGGGCTGATCCCGCCGCCGGCTGGAAGCGGCCGGTCGCGTGCCGGATGCAGGTTCAGACGCCCGTTCAGGACGATTCGGCCCGCATCGGCACCGCTGAGCCTGCACTCGGCGCAGTGTCAGCGTCGTCGCGCGCGCAACAGCCCTCTCACCGCTGCAACCACCCGATCCGGATGCCACATGATGTCGGCCGCCATCGGTCGGAGCGTCGTGTAGCCGAGTGCGGCGAGCGTAAGATCACGACGACGGTCGACCCTGTGGGCGAGCGGACCGGAATGGTGAGCATCGCTGTCGCACTCGATGACGAGCCACCCGTCGACGAGAAGATCGACCCTCCCGACTCCGTCGATCCTCACCTGCACCTCCACCTTCAATCCGAGGCGGCGCAGGATGAGTCGCATCAACGACTCCGGCCCGGACTCGGCCCGTCCGTCGAGCATCTTCCGGATCACGCGATACTTCCGGGGCACAGCGGCGAAGACGAGGTCGAGCTCCGACGGCAGGATGAGGCCCCAGTGCAGTGCGCTGTCGAGGCTCGCGACAGCCGCCGCGGGCGACTGGCAGACGATCGCGTGGGCGAGCAGGTCCCACGGGTGCGAGATGCCCGCCCCGGAGGGTCGCTCCCCGATCGGTGGCGACCAATGACGCGAGGCTCCTTCCGACGGCACGCGGAGTCGAGCCGCATGCGGAGGGATGTGCACGTGAAGCTCCTCCGAGGTGAGGATGAAGACCCCCAGGAGGCGAAGAGCGCTCACGCAGGTGAGCCGGCCGCCGACGCGGGCTGCCCGGACGACATCGGCCGGGACGTCCGAGGCGAGGTATCGGCCCCGACGGACCGCCACGATCGCATCATCCGCTGCGGCCTGCGCGATCGCCCGTTTCGACATCCCGGAAGACCGGAGCTCACGGGCGGTTCTGGAGCGGATGGAAAGGAGGGAGGCGGCTCTGTCGGCGAAGACGCGCCGATCACGTGTCGAGGTCATGGGACGACGCTCGCCGATGGCGCCGATGTGCAGGGCGGCTCCGCGAGAGATGTGGCGGACAGGCTCCGAGGTGGCCTCGGGGAGGAATCCTCGTGCCGACTGCAGGGAGAATCGTCGGATTCGTGGGGGTGGAGCGTCCGAGACGTACCTGAACCTGCACTCGGCACACGCGGCCGCCGTTAGGGTCGGGGCATGGAACCGGTGACCCTGCGGACTGATCGGCTCGAGCTGTCCGTCCCGACGGCGGCCAACATCGATGCGATCACGGCGGCGGCGCAGGATCCCGAGGTACCGCGGTGGACGACACTGCCGTCGCCGTACGACCGCGCGCACGCCGAGGCGTTCGTCGACAAGGCCGCCGGGTGGTGGGAGGACGAGAGCGAGCTCACCTGGGGCGTCCGCCGCGGGGGCCGCTGGATCGGCATGATCGGCCTGCACCGCGTCGAGAAGCGGGGTTCTGCCGAGATCGGGTTCTGGATGGATGCCGCGGCCCGTGGCCACGGCTATCTCACCGAAGCGGGGGCCGCCGTCGTGGAGTTCGGGTTCGCGGAGCCTGTCGCGCTCGCCCGGATCCAATGGCGCGCCGTGGTCGGCAACCACGCGTCGGCGAGAGTCGCCCAGAAGCTCGGCTTCCGGTACGAAGGGCTCCTCCGCCAGGGGCTCAGCGACCCGCGCGGCCGCCACGACGGCTGGATCGCGGCACTCCTGCGAACGGACGACCGCTCGCCGCAGTCCTGGCCGATCCTCTGACAACCCCCTGACCGCCGTCGCACCCGACTGGCAGGATGACCCCATGCCTGAGATGCCCGAGGTGCAGGGACTGGTCGACTTCCTCCGCGAGCGCGCGACGGGATTGACCGTCACGAAGGTGTCGGTCGCGAACATCGCCGCCCTGAAGACGTACGACCCGCCGATCGACGCCATCACCGGCGCGACTGTGACCGGTGCGGAGCGCCACGGCAAGTTCGTCGACCTGCAGACGGATGCCGGTGCCCACCTCGTCTTCCACCTCGCAAAGGCGGGCTGGCTCCGCTGGTACGACCAGCTGCCGGCGACGGTGATCCGCCCGGGCAAGACCCCGATCGCCCTGCGGGTGGGCTTCGACGACGGCTCCGGCTTCGACCTGACCGAGGCCGGCACGAAGAAGTCCCTCGCCTACTACGCCGCCCGCTCCCCCGCTGACGTCCCCGGCATCGCACGCCTCGGCCCGGACCCGCTCGACGAGTCCTTCACACGGGACACGCTCGCCGGGCTGCTCGAGGGTCGTCGCACCCAGATCAAGGGCGTCCTCCGGGACCAGTCGATCGTCGCGGGGATCGGCAACGCGTACTCCGACGAGATCCTCCACGCCGCGAAGATGTCGCCGTACGCTCTCGCGGCGGGACTGACGGATGCCGAGATCGACAGGCTCTATGCCGCGTTGCGGCAGACGCTGGCCGAAGCGGTGGCCGCGGCATCCGGCAAGCCTCCGGCCGACCTCAAGGACGCCAAACGTCGCGGCATGGCCGTCCACGGTCGTCGCGGTGAGGCGTGCCCGGTGTGCGGCGACGAGGTGCGGTCGGTGTTCTTCGCCGACAACAGCCTGGAGTACTGCCCGACGTGTCAGACGGGCGGCAAGATCCTCGCGGACCGCCGCCTGTCGAGGCTCCTGAAGTAGGTCAGACGGTCCCGGCGAGGACCCGGGCGTCGTCGTCGACCCAGTCCATCGACTTCGAGACGGCCTTCTCCCAGAGGCGGCAGCGGCGGTCGCGCTCGCCGGGGTCCATCTGCGGCTCGAACCGGCGGTCCTCCTGCCAGTACCCGCGGAGCGCGTCCTTGTCCGTCCAGACGCCGACGGCGAGCCCGGCCGCGTATGCGGCGCCGAGCGCGGTCGTCTCGACCACCTTCGGACGGATCACGGGGATGCCGAGGATGTCCGCCTGGAACTGCATGAGCGTGTCGTTGCGGGTCATCCCGCCGTCGACGCGGAGCTCCTCGAGGTCGCGGCCCGTGTCGGAGACGACGGCCGTGATCACGTCGCGCGTCTGGAACGCGGTCGCCTCGAGGGCGGCGCGGGCGATGTGGGCCTTGGTGACGTAGCGGGTGAGGCCGACGAGGGCGCCGCGCGCGTCGGGTCGCCAGTACGGGGCGAACAGGCCTGAGAAGGCGGGCACGAAATACGCTCCGCCGTTGTCCTCGACACTCCGGGCGAGACGCTCGACCTCGCCCGAGTCGGAGATGATCCCGAGGTTGTCGCGCAGCCACTGCACGAGCGATCCGGTGACGGCGATCGAGCCCTCGAGCGCGTAGTGCGCGGGCTCGTCGCCCAGGCGGTAGGCGACCGTCGTGATGAGCCCCGCCTCGGACCGGACGAGCTCGGTCCCGGTGCCGACGAGCAGGAAGTTGCCGGTGCCGTAGGTGTTCTTGGACTGGCCGGCGTCGAAGGCGGCCTGCCCGAAGGTCGCCGCCTGCTGATCTCCGAGGATGCCGGCGATCCGAATCCCCCGGGCCACTCGGGGCTGCACGACCTCGCCGTACACCTCGGAGGAGGAGCGGATCTCGGGCAGCATCTCGCGCGGGATGTCCCAGGCCTCGAGCATCTCGTCAGACCAGTCGAGCGTCTTCAGATCCATCAGGAGCGTGCGGCTGGCGTTGGTGACGTCGGTGATGTGGATGCCGCCGTCGCTGCCGCCCGTGAGGTTCCAGACGATCCACGTGTCGGGGGTGCCGAACATCAGGTCGCCGTTCCGCGCCGCGTCGCGGGCGCCGTCGACGTTGTCGAGGATCCACGCGATCTTCGATGCCGAAAAGTACGACGCGAGCGGCAGCCCGGTCACATCGGCGAACGCGTCGACGCCGTGCGCGTCGATCAGCCGGTCGATCGCGGGCTGGGTGCGGGTGTCCTGCCAGACGATGGCGTTGTGGATCGGCCGGCCGGTGCGGCGGTCCCAGACGATCGCGGTCTCGCGCTGATTGGTCACGCCGATGGCGGCGACGTCGGACGGCGCCAGCCCCACCTGGTTGAGGACGCGGGCGAGCACCCATTCCGTGTTCGTCCAGATCTCCACCGGGTCGTGCTCGACCCGCCCGGCCCGCGGGAAGATCTGCTCGTGCTCCCGCTGGGCGGTGGCGACGAGCGCCCCCTCCCCGTCGAACACGATCGCGCGTGTCGAGGTGGTCCCCTGGTCGATGGCGATCACGTGTTCAGCCACGTCTCGTCTCCTCTTCGAGTGCTCGGCGCCGATGGCGACGGGATGCCGGGCGTCAGACAGCGACGGGATCGGCGGCGTGCACCGCGGCGAGCGCCCGGTCGATCTCGGAGCGCCGTGCTGCGGCATCCCAGCCCATCACATCAGCGATCGCGTCGGCCACCTCTTCGACGACCTCGTGCGTCGCCTCACCGCGGAACCCGATGTTGGTGCGGCGGAGCAGGATGTCGTCGAGGTGGACGATCGACTCGGTGCGGGCGATGTGCCGGAACTCACCGGACGAGAACCGGGGAAGCGATGCGAGGGGCGCGTCCTCGTCGTCCTGACGGATCGAGGTGGCGACGGCCAAAGCGTGCGTGCCGTAGCGGTGCAGCAGACGCGTCCCGCGCTCGAGTCCGAAGTCGGCGAGGTGCTGGTGGACCCACTCGTCGCGGTCGGCGTCGGTGCGGGGGAAGCCGACGGCGCCGCCGATCGGCAGACCCTTCGTGGAGCGGACGCGCTCGCGGCCGATCCGGGTCATCAGCTCGTCGCTCAGGCGGGCGGCGACGGCGCGGAAGGTGGTCCACTTGCCGCCGACGAGGCTGAGCACCGGCACGCGGTCGGATCCCGGGAGGATCGCCTCTTCGATGCGGTAATCACGCGAGACGAAGCCCGCCGCCATGTCGCCGTGCCCGGGCAGCGGACGCACGCCCGAGTACCGGTGCACGATCTGCGAGCGGTCGACGGGGATCGTCGGGAAGACGTGACCGATGAGGTCGAGGAAGTAGTCGACCTCCTCCTCGGTGCAGACGGCCGGCTTGGACATGTCGTGCTCGAGGTCGCTCGTGCCGACGAGGACGCGGCCGTTGAGCGGGTAGATGAGGACGATGCGACCGTCGGAGTGCTCGAAGAAGAGCTCACGACCGCCGGTGGCCTGCATGAGCTCGGGGTGGTCGAGCACGATGTGCGAGCCCTTCGTGCCGCCCATGTAGTGCGTGGCGTCACCGAGCGCGCGGTTGGCGAGGTCGGTCCAGGGGCCGGCCGCGTTGAGGACGACGGATGCTGCGAAGGGGAACTCCTCGCCCGTCTCCTCGTCGCGGAGGACGACCTTCCCGTCCTGGACCCCGGCCGCCGAGACGTAGTTCGCGGCGCGGGCGCGGCTGCCGCCGACGGCGATCCCATCGCGGACGAGGTCGAGACCGAGGCGCTCGGGGTCGCGGAGCGAGGCGTCCCAGTACGTGGCGGTGTACTTCACGTCGGGGTTGAGGTCGGGCAGGGCGCGGAGCGACCGACGACGACCGTGGAACGTGTGACGGGGAACCTTGCCGCCGCCGCGCGAGAACGAGTCGTAGATGATGAGGCCGACCTTGATGAGGAGGGCGCCGCGCTCGGTCGAGGCCGTCTTGCGGTGCAGCACCATGCGCAGGGGGGCCGACAGCAGTCCCGAGAAGGTCGAGAAGATCGGGACGGTCGTGCGAAGCGGACGAACGTAGTGCGCGGCCGTGGTGAGCAGGTCGTTGCGCTCGGTGACGGCCTCGTGGACGAGTCGGAGCTCGCCGTTCTCGAGGTAGCGGATGCCGCCGTGGATCATGTGGCTCGACGCAGCAGAGGCGCCGGAGAGGAAGTCGCTCTTCTCGACCAGCGCGACGTCGATGCCCTGGAGTGCCAGGTCGCGGAAGGTCGCCACGCCGTTGATGCCGCCGCCGATGATGAGCACATCCGCGTGGGGCCGCTCCCGCAGTCCCGCCGTCGTCGATCGGATTCCGGTGTCCACGTCACACACTCCCACTTCTGCCGGGTGTCGACCCGGTCGCCTCAGACCGCCACCGCAGTGACTGATGGGACCAATGATGACATTCGTGGACGGGATTGCAGTTGCCGTGCACATACGTGCACACTGTCTCTCGTGGAAGAGACGCTCGATCCCGACGACGTCCGTCGTGCCCTCACGGCGGCGCACCTGTACTACGTCCAGGACCGCACGATGGAGGCCATCGCGCGCGAGCTCGGCACCTCCCGGTCGACGGTGTCGCGTCTGCTGTCGCGTGCCCGCGCGACCGGCATCGTGGACATCCGCATCCGCTCCCCGTTCGCCGCACCTCAGTTGTTGGAGCAGGATCTCGCCGACCGCTACGGGATCACGGCGCACGTGGTGCCGGTCCCCGACGACGCCAGCGACGTGGAGCGACTCGAGCGCGTCGCGACGGCCGCTGCCCACCTGCTCGGCGACCTCATCGTCGCGGACACCACCGTGGGGATCGCCTGGGGGTCGACGACGGCGGCGGTCAGCCGGCGCCTCGTCCCGAAGTCCGTGCACGGGACGACGTTCGTGCAGCTCAACGGTTCGGGCAACACCCGGACGACGGGCCTGCTCTACGCGAGCGACATCCTCAGCCGATTCGCCGAGGCCTACGGCGGGAGCGCGCAGCAGTTCCCCGTGCCGGCGTTCTTCGACGACCCGCGCACGAAGCACGCGATGTGGCGGGAGCGCAGCACCACCCGCATCCTCGCCATCCAGGCGGCGATGGACCTCGTCGTCTTCAGCGTGGGCGCCGCCGACTCGCGCGTACCCAGCCACGTGTACTCCGGCGGCTACCTCGAGCCCGAGGAGCTCGCCGCCCTCGATCGCGAGGGCGTCGTGGGCGACGTCGCGACGGTCTTCTATCGGCTCGACGGATCGACCCGCGGGATCGAGCTCAACGACCGGGCCACCGGCCCCCGGTTCGACGTGCTCCGCCGCGTCGCGAGCCGAGTGTGCATCGTGTCCGGCGTCGACAAGCGCGACAGCCTGCGCGGCGCTCTCGCCGCCCGTCTCGTCACCGAGCTCGTCGTCGACGAGGCGACCGCCCGTGCCCTCACCGAATGACCCCCGAAGTCAAGAGATGACGCGGGAATGAATCACGCGAAGAGCGGTTGATTAGACTTCAAGAGCAAGAAACGTGCTCCGGGGTCGGTGGGAATCCGAACCGGCGGTGACAGTCCGCGAGCGGGACCCAGGTCCTGCTGATCCGGTGGAATTCCGGAACCGACGGTGATGCGACGAGAGTCGCTAGTCCGGATGGGAGGCAGCACGGTGGATGCGGCGACGCCGCACCGCCTGGCGTGCCCGCACCCCGGAGAACCCCATCGTGAGGATCCGGATGAGTGTCACCGACGCAGAGCGCAGCGCGCTCCGTCACGCGTTCACGCTCGCGGCGAACGGCCCGCGCGGGCTGAACCCGCAGGTCGGCGCGGTCATCCTCTCCCCCGACGGCACCGTGCTGGCCGAAGGCTGGCACCACGGAGCCGGCACGCCTCACGCCGAGATCGACGCGCTGTCGAAGCTGACACCGGATGCCGCGCGCGGCGCCACCGCCGTCGTGACGCTCGAGCCGTGCAATCACACCGGCCGCACCGGTCCGTGCGCCGTCGCCCTCATCGAGGCCGGGGTCGCGCGCGTCGTCTACTCCGCCGAAGACCCCGGCGCCGTCTCATCCGGAGGCGCCGAGCGGCTTCGCGCCGCCGGTGTCGACGTCGAGGGCGGCGCGCTCCGGGGCGAAGGCGAGGAGCTCATCTCGTCGTGGCTGACCGTGCAGCGCCTCGAGCGACCCCACGTCACCGTCAAATGGGCGCAGTCGCTCGACGGGCGGGCCGCGGCATCCGACGGCACCAGCCAATGGATCACGGGACCGGACGCGCGCGCGGACGTGCACCGCCGCCGCGCACAGGCCGACGCGATCGTCGTCGGCACCGGCACCGTCCTCGCGGACGACCCCGCACTCACCGCCCGCACCCCCGACGGGGCTCTCTACGAGGACCAGCCGCGGCCGGTCATCGTCGGCACCCGGGCCGTGCCGCACGAAGCGGCGCTCCGCCGTCACCCGCGACCCTTCATGCAGGACGAGGGCGAGGACCTCCGCGATCTGCTCGATCGGCTCCGCGAGCTCGGCGCGCACCGCGTGTTCCTCGAGGGTGGTCCGACACTGGCGGCATCCTTCCTGCGGCAAGGACTCGTCGACGAGCTCCTCGTCTACATCGCCCCGACACTCATCGGGGGCGATCGAGTGGCCGTGGACGACATCGGCGTCTCGACGATCGCCGAGCAGCGCCGACTCGACATCGTCGGCCTCGACAGACTCGGTGACGACATCCTCGTCACCTTGACCCCCAAGGAGGGCTGATGTTCACGGGCATCATCGAAGAGCAGGGCGTCATCACCGCCATCGACCCGTCCGGCGACGGAGTGCGCCTCGCGGTCCGCGCACCGCTCGCGGTCTCGGACGCGCAGCGCGGCGACTCCATCTCCATCAGCGGCGTCTGCCTCACGGTCACCGACCAGACACCCGAGGGGTTCACCGCCGACGTCATGAAGCAGACGCTCGACATGTCGACTCTCGGCACGCTCTCCGTCGGCTCCCCGGTCAACGTCGAGCGCGCCCTTGCCGCGCACACCCGGCTCGGCGGGCACATCGTGCAGGGGCACGTCGACGGCACCGGCGAGGTGCTCGAGGTGCGCCCCGGCGAGCAGTGGCGCGTCCTCCGCGTCTCACTCCCCGCAGACCTCGCTCCCCTCGTCGTCGACAAGGGATCGATCACGGTCCAGGGGGTCTCGCTCACCGTCTCCGACGTGTCGGACGCCGACGCGTCGTCGCACTGGTTCGAGATCTCCCTCATCCCCGAGACCCTCGAGGTGACCACTCTCGGCGCACTGGCGCCCGGCGACCGGGTCAACCTCGAAACCGACATCCTGGCGCGGCACGTGCAACGCCTGCTCCGATTCGCCTCACCCGACGGCATCCCGTCCACAGAAGAAGGAGGCTCCCGATGAGCCTTTCCACGATCCCCGACGCCCTGGCAGCGCTCAAGGAAGGTCGACCGATCCTGGTCGCCGACGATGAGAGCCGCGAGAACGAGGGCGACATCATCCTGTCCGCCGAGCTCGCTTCGCCGGAGTGGCTCGCCTGGACCATCCGCTGGTCCAGCGGCTTCCTCTGCGCGCCGATGCCCGCGGACTGGGCCGACCGGCTCGACCTCCCCCCGATGGTGGAGGTCAACCAGGATGCCCGGAGCACGGCCTACACCGTGAGCGTCGACGCTGCCGAAGGCGTCACGACCGGCATCAGCGCCTCGGACCGCGCCCGGACGGTCAACGTCCTGGCGGACCCGAGCTCCGTTCCCTCCTCGCTCATCCGCCCCGGACACGTTCTGCCGCTGCGCGCCGTGGACGGCGGCGTCCGCGAGCGCGCCGGACACACCGAGGCCGCGGTCGAGCTCATGCAGCTCGCGGGCCTGCAGCCCGTCGGCGTCATCGGCGAGGTCGTCGCCGACGACGGCAGCATGATGCGGATGCCGGGGCTCATGGAGATGGGCGAGCGCGAAGGCATCCCCGTCATCACGATCGAGCAGCTCATCGCGCACCTCAATGCGGCCGACGGCGACAGCACCTCGGCCCACACGGACCACCCGGCCAAGCGCCGGGTGAGCCTGCGCGCGGAGGCGAAGGTCCCCACCTCGCACGGCGAGTTCCGCTTCCTCGCGTACAAGGACCGCATCACCGGCACGGACCACATCGCCGTCGTCTCGGGCGACCTCACCGAAGACGCCCCCCTCGTGCGCGTGCACTCGGAGTGCCTGACCGGCGAGGCGTTCGGGTCGCTCAAGTGCGAGTGCGGCCCCCAGCTCGAGGCGGCGCTCGACGCCATCGAGCAGGACGGCGGCGTCGTGATCTACATGCGCGGTCACGAGGGCCGCGGCATCGGCCTCATCAACAAGCTGCGCGCGTACAGCCTGCAGGAGCGGGGCCTCGACACCGTCGACGCGAACCTCGCGCTCGGCCTGCCGGCCGATGCCCGCGACTATGCGGCGGCCGCCGGCATCCTGACCGACCTCGGCGTGAAGCAGATCCGTCTGCTGACCAACAACACCGACAAGGTGGCGCAGCTGCGTGCGCTCGGTCTCACGATCGTCGACCAGGTGCCCCTGCTCGTCGGTGTCGGTGCGAACAACCACCAGTACCTGGCGACGAAGGCCGACCGCATGGGTCACATCATCGACGCCGACGAGCTGCGCGAGGCCCTCGCGCACAGTGAGGAGCACACCGCATGAGCGGACACGGAGCCCCCAAGGCCGAAGCCGTCGATGCGAAGGGACTCTCGGTCGTCGTCGTCGCCGGCCAGTGGCACGACGTCATCACCGACGGGTTGATCGCCGGCGCGACGCGCATCCTCGATGCGTCGGGCGCCTCCTGGCGCCTCGTGCGGGTGCCCGGCTCGTTCGAGCTCCCGGTCGTCGCGAAGGCTGCGCTGGATGCCGGCGCCGACGCGGCCGTCGCCCTCGGCGTGATCATCAGAGGCGGCACCCCGCACTTCGACTTCGTATCGTCCGCCGCGACCGACGGACTGACCCGTGTCGCGCTCGACACCGGCAAGCCGGTCGGCTTCGGCGTTCTGACCCTCGACGACGAGCAGCAGGGCATCGACCGTGCCGGGCTGGAAGGCTCGAAGGAGGACAAGGGGGCGGAAGCTGCGGATGCCGCGATCCGCACCGCCCTGGTGCTCCGCGACCTCCGAGGCTGACCTCACCGTCCTGCTGCGCAGGGTCACCACCTTCAGGTAGCCTGAGGGCATGGAGACCCTGCGCAGCATCGTCGTTCTCGTCCACCTCATCGGCTTCGCGACGCTCTTCGGCGCGTGGGTGGTCGAACTCGTCGGCCAGCGGCGCGTGACGCGCATCATGCACTGGGGCCCTGGGCATCGCTCTCATCGCCGGTCTCGCACTGTCGGCTCCGTGGGGACTCGACCACGACCTCAACTACGCGAAGATCGGCATCAAACTCGTCATCCTCGTGCTCATCGGCGGGCTCCTCGGCGCCGGCGCCGGACGGCTGCGGAAGACGGGCTCGGTCCCCGCCGGGATCTTCTGGCCCATCGGCATCCTGACGCTCGTCAACGCGGGTCTCGCCGTCATCTGGCGCTGACCGGGGCTTCCCGCGGTTCAGCGCGGGAGTAGGGTGGAGGTTTGCGCGTCGACCACTCCGTCGGCGCCTCGGTGATCCCAGTGCTGTGATGCCCTCGCGACACCCCTGCGAGCGCATCCGCCGCCGACGCGTCCCATGAGGACCCACCGCTTCATTCCGAAGGTCCCCCGCATGTCATCCGCAGCACCCGCGGCATCCGCCGCACCCGCCAATCCACGCTCCCGCGTCATCACCGCGAGCCTGGTCGGCACGACGATCGAGTTCTACGACTTCTACGTCTACGCGACCGCCGCCGTCCTCGTCTTCCCCATCCTGTTCTTCCCCGCCGGGAACGACACCACCAACCTGCTGCTCTCGTTCAGCATCTTCGGCGCGGCCATGGTCGCGCGCCCCGTCGGCGCCGTGATCTTCGGTCACTTCGGCGACAAGTTCGGCCGCAAGGCCACCCTCGTGGGCTCGCTCCTCACGATGGGCGTCGCGACGTTCCTCATCGGCTTCCTGCCGACCTTCGATCAGGTCGGCATCGTCGCTCCGATCCTGTTGCTCGTTCTCCGTCTCGCGCAGGGCTTCGCGCTCGGCGGCGAGTGGTCCGGTGCGGCACTGGTCGCGACCGAGAACGCCCCCAAGGGCAAGCGCGCCTGGTACGGCACCTTCCCCCAGCTGGGCGCTCCGATCGGCTTCATCATCGCGAACTCGGTCTTCCTCGCGATCTACTTCGCCCTCCCCCACCCCGACGGCCCGGCACAGCGTTCCGAGGCGTTCCTCGCGTGGGGCTGGCGCGTGCCCTTCCTGTTCTCGGCGGTCATGGTCATCGTCGGTCTCTATGTGCGCCTGAAGCTCGTCGAGTCGTCGACATTCGCGAAGGCCGAGAAGACCGGCGCGATCCGCAAGTTCCCGCTGGGTGAAGTCATCCGCCGGCACTGGAAGCAGCTGATCCTCGGCACGTTCATCATGCTGGCGACCTACGTGCTCTTCTACCTGATGACCGCGTTCACCCTCGCCTACGGCACGAAGGCGACGACCGAGGGCGCCGCCGCGGCCGCAGAGGCGACCGGAACGGCATTCGACGCCGCGACGTACGTGCCCGGCCTCGGCTTC
Organism: Microbacterium sp. SORGH_AS_0505; assembly: GCF_030818715.1. Lineage (NCBI taxonomy): Bacteria > Bacillati > Actinomycetota > Actinomycetes > Micrococcales > Microbacteriaceae > Microbacterium > Microbacterium sp. SORGH_AS_0505. The sequence continues at coordinate 347,324 of NZ_JAUTAT010000001.1, forward strand.
GGGTACACGGACTTCGTCATCATGCAGATCGTCGGCGTCATCTTCTTCGGCATCTTCACGCTGCTGTCGGGCCCCGTCGCCGACACCATCGGCCGCCGCCGGCTGCTGCTCTGGATCACGGGCCTGATCGGCGTCTTCGGTCTGCTGTTCAACGTGTTCCTCCTGCCGCAGGTCGACCCGAAGTTCACCGGCGCCCTCGTGCAGGGCTTCCTCATCCTCGGGTTCATGCTCATGGGTGCGACCTTCGGCCCCATGGGAGCCCTCCTGCCCGAACTGTTCCCGACGAACGTCCGGTACACCGGCTCGGCGATCTCGTACAACGTGTCGTCGATCCTCGGTGCAGCCCTGGCGCCCATCGTCGCGACCGCGCTGTGGGCCGCCGCCGGCGGTTCGCCGTGGCTCGTCGGCGTCTACCTGACGGGCTCGGCCGTCCTCACCTTCATCGCCCTGTGGCTCTCGAAGGAGACGAAGGACGTCGAGTACGAGACCAACATCGGACACGCGGAGCTGCGCACGCGCTGACCTTCACCTGAACCGTCGGATGCCGCGGCCCACCCCACCGGGAGGGCCGCGGCATCCGTTCTGTCAAGAGCTCCCCTGGGCGTGGGTCCGGGTTTATCGTCGGTCCCACAGGCACACGAGGAGCAAGCGATGGCGATCAAGAAGGTGACCCAGGCATCGGTCGTCGAGTACGACCAGACCGGCGGACCCGAGGTGCTGCACCTCGTCACCCGCGACCTGCCCGAACCCGGTCCGGGCGAGGTCACCGTCGAGGTGATGACGATGGGCCTCAACCACATCGACGGTTTCGTCCGCTCCGGCGCCGAGAAGGAATGGGACGACGATTTCCCCCGCCGCTCGGGCAGTTGCTTCGCGGGAACCGTCATCGCCGTCGGCCCCGACACCGCCGGCTTCCCCGTCGGCAGCGACGTCGTCGGTCACGTCCGCTCCGGAGCACAGGCGAGCCACCTCACAGTGCCCGTGGGCCGTCTGGCCCGAAAGCCCAAGAACGTGACATTCGAGACCGCGGGCGGCCTCTACCTCGCCGGGACGACGGCGCTCGACATCCTCGACGAGCTCAAAGTCGGTGCGGGCGACACCGTCGTCATCTCGGCGGCGGCCGGCGGCGTCGGAAGCATCGAGGCGCAGATCGCGATGCACCGAGGCGCCCGCGTCATCGGGACGTGCGGCGACCGCAACTTCGACTACCTGCGTCAGCTCGGGGTGAAGCCCGTGCGTTATGGCGAAGGCATCGTCGACCGCATCCGGGCGCTCGCGCCCGACGGGGTCAGCGCCTACATCGACAACTTCGGCCAGGACGGTCAGGACATCGCCGAGGCTCTCGGCGTCCCGGCGGGGAAGTTCCGCTCCAGCGCCGACCGGCGCGACCGGGAGGTCGCCCTGCTGTCGGACGAACCGGACGCCGTCGCGCACGGCACCGACCAGCTCCGCAAGGTCGTGGACCTCGCCGAGAAGCGGGTGGTGAACGTCCTCGTGTCGGGCTTCTACCCGCTCGCCGATGTCGCCGAGGCGTACGACGACCTGCTGAAGCTGCACTCCCGGGGCAAGGTCGTGCTCGCGACCCACCCGGTGAACCCCCGTCGCATCCGCAAGGCGCGCGACGTCATGGAATCCGGCCGCTGAGCGGCATCCTCAGTCGAGGAACAGGGCGCGCAGGCGCTTCGTCGTGAAGACGAGCCCGACGGCGATCATCACGACGTAGTAGAGGACGTGCCACAGCATCCCGACGGACAGGATGCCGGTCGTCAGCCCGCGGATGAGTTCGACGCCGTGCCAGAGCGGGAGCGCCATGACGATCGACTGCACCCACCCGGGGTAGACGGTGATCGGGTAGAACGTCGCCGAGAACAGGAACATCGGCAGGAGCACGAAGGTGATCCAGTCCATGTGCTGGAAGGTCTTCATGTAGCTCGTGATCGCCATGCCGAGGCTCGCGAAACCGAAGGCGATCAGCAGGACGGCGGGGATGGCGAGGATCGCCGTCCACGCGAGGTTCAGCCCCAGGACCTGCATGACGATCATGAATCCCGTCGCGTACAGCAGGCCGCGCAGCAGCGCGTAGAGGATCTCGCCCAGGGCGACGTCGAGCGGTCCGAGCGAGGTCGCCAGCATGCCCTCGTAGAGCTTGCCGTAGTTCAGCTTGAAGAAGACGTTCCAGGTGGAGTCGTAGATCGCGCCGTTCATCGCCGAGACGGCGAGGAGCGCCGGTGCGATGAAGGCGGCGTAGCTGACCTCGACGCCCTGAGACGTCTGGACGTCGCCGATGAGCGACCCGAGCCCGAGCCCCATCGAGGCGAGGTAGAACACCGGCTCGAAGAAACCGGACAGGACGACGGCCCAGCTCGAGGATCGGGCGGCGAGGAACCCGCGCTGCACGACGGCGCCCGGATTGCCCGCCCACAGGGCGCGCACGCCGCCGCGGCGGGCGGCGGCCTCGACCGTCGCGACGCTCACTTCGCGAGCCTCTCGATGAAGACCTTCCGTGCCCAGAAGTAGCCGACCCCCGACAGGACGAGCAGGTAGGAGAGATGGACGACGACCATCACCGGCGGCACCGCGGCCTCGTAGGTGGCGAGGCGCCCCAACTCGGCACCGTGCCACAGGGGCGAGACCCACCCGATCCACTGGAGCCAGACGGGCAGGGTCTCGAGCGGGTAGAAGGTGCCCGAGAACAGGAACATCGGCATGAAGATGAAGCGCTGGACGAGGGCGAACTGCCCCTTGTCGTCCTCGATCGAGCCGGCATACGCCATGAGCGGGATGCCGAAGGCGAGACCTGCGAGCAGACCCGCCGGGATCGCGAGCCAGCCGGTCTCGGGGTTCGGCACGGTGGTCCAGCCGATGCCGAGGGCGCCGAGCAGCCAGATGAACAGGTAGTACGCCGCGACCGCGAACGCCATCCGCGCGGCCGCCCCGATGATGACGCCGTTCGCGATCTGAGGACTCGACAGCGCCGACGCGTTGAACCCGAAGAAGTATCGACGCCACTTGAACCCCGCCATGACCGGATAGGTCATCTCCTCCGAGGCGACCGAGATCGCCGCCGTGACGAGCAGGGCGGGGGCGACGAAGACGAGGTAGTCGACCTGCACGCCCCGGTCGTCGATGGGGGCTTGGATGAGGGCGGCGAGTCCGGCCGCGAGCCCCAGGAGGTAGAGCACGGGCTGGCCCAGCGCGCCGACCACGATCGTCCATCCGTACGCGCGCATCGCACGGACCATGTGCTCGGTGACGTACCAGCTGCCGCGACGCCGGGGCTTGCGACCCCACTGCATCGCCTCGGCGCGCAGCTCGTCGAGCGTCGGCTGCGCCGCCTCGGTCGTGTCGCTCATTCGATCAGCGACCGTCCGGTCAAGCGGAGGAAGACGTCCTCCAGGCTCGAACGCCGGACGAGGCTCGTCATCGGCTGCAGACCCGAGGCGGTCACGCGTTCGAGGGCGGCTTCGCCATCGTGGGCGTAGACGAGGATGCGGTCGGGCAGCACCTCGACGCGGTCGCCGATGCCCTGCAGCTGCGCGGCGACCTGCTCGTTGCGATCCGAACCGAAGCGCACCTCGAGCACCTCGCGGCTGGAGTGCTCGCGGATGAGGGTCGACGGGCTCCCCTCGGCCATGATGCGGCCCTTGTCGACGACGATGAGCCGGTCGCAGAGCTGCTCCGCCTCATCCATGTAGTGGGTCGTGAGGACCAGCGTCGTGCCCCGCTCCTTCAGGCGGAACAGCCGGTCCCACAGCACGTGACGCGCCTGCGGGTCGAGGCCCGTCGTGGGCTCGTCGAGGAGCAGGATGCGCGGATCGTTGATGAGCCCGCGCGCGATCGTGAGCCGGCGCTTCATGCCGCCGGACAGCTGGTCGACCTTGTTCTTCGCCTTGTCCTCGAGCTGGGCGAACGCCAGCAGTTCGTCGGCCTTCTCGGCGCAGACCCTGCCCGGGAGGCCGAAGTACCGGCCGTAGATGTACAGGTTCTCGCGGGCGTTGAGCTCACCGTCGAGGTTGTCCTGTTGCGGGACGACGCCCAGGCGCGAACGGATCTCCGGGCCGTACCGGTCCGGGTCGAGCCCCAGGATCGAGAGGTCGCCGCTTGTGCGCGTCGAGACGGCGCCGATCATCTTCATGGTCGTCGATTTGCCGGCGCCGTTGGGACCGAGGAGGCCGAAGGACTCCCCCGGGGCGACCTCGAACGACAGTCCGTCGACGGCGACGAAGTCGGGCTTGCCCTTGCTCTTGTAGGCCTTGACGAGGCTTTCGGCGCGGATCACGGGTTCTGGCACCGGACCACACTATCGACGGGCTGGGACACGACAGGGTGACCGTCAACCAATATTGACACCCGCGCATGCGTCAATTAACGTTGACGCAAAAGGAAGGCGATGACATGACCACCGACATCCGGACCCTGATCGGTTCGTCGCCCGACGGCGAACCGATCGCCGAGCTGCATCGTCTCGCCGAGATCAGGCGCGAACTCGCGCGTGCCGAGGAGGCGCAGGTGCGACGCGCACGCGTCCAGGGCTACTCCTGGCAGGCGGTCGCCAGCGCGCTGGGCGTCAGCAAGCAAGCTGCCCATAAGAAGTACGGGGGAAGATAGAGGGATGTCCACGCCCCGCCGCGGTCTGCGCCGCCCCTCGAAGGACGACGGCCCCCGGGCCAGCCTCCGCCAGCTCCTGCCCTTCCTCCTCGAGCACAAGCGCGTCCTCGTCGTTGTCGGTGTCCTCAGTGTGCTCGAAGCGGCCGCGACCCTCGTGCAGCCGCTCCTGGTGGGCGACGTCATCGGCCGCGTGCAGGCGGGCCAGGCCCTCGGCATCCTCGTCTGGGTCCTGGTCGGACTCGTCGTGGTGTCGTCCCTCGTCGGCGGGTTCCAGCACTACCTGCTGCAGCGCACCGGCACCGCCGTCGTTTACTCGAGCCGTCGCCGCCTCATCGCGAAGCTCCTGCGCCTGCCGGTGCAGGAGTACGACGCTCGCCGCACCGGCGATCTCGTCTCACGAGTGGGCACCGACACGACGCTCCTCTACGCCGTCCTCACGCAGGGCTTCGCCGACTCGATCGGCAACGCCCTGATCTTCGTCGGCGCGATCATCGCGATGCTCGTGATCGACCCCGTCCTGCTCCTGCTGATCGTCGTGGTGATCGGTGCGTCCGCGGCGGTCGTCGGCATCCTGAGCGGTCGGATCCGTCGAGCCACGTCGGTGCAGCAGGAGAAGGTGGGGGCGCTCGCCTCGGGCGTCGAACGGGCGATCGGCTCGATCCGCACCATCCGCGCGTCCGGCGCGGAGTCGCGCGAGCAAGACACGATCTCGGCGACGGCGAGCGAGGCGTACGACGCCGGCGTGAAGGTCGCGAAGGCCTCCGCGATCGTCGTGCCGGTGGCCGGCATCGCGCTCCAGGTCTCGCTGCTCGTCGTGCTCGGCGTCGGCGGGTTCCGCGTGGCATCCGGCGCGATCGAGATCGCTCAGCTCGTCGTCTTCGTGATGTTCCTGTTCTTCCTCGTGCAGCCGCTGGCGTCGTTCTTCGGCGCCATCACCTCGGTGAACCAAGCACTCGGCGCGCTGGGCCGCATCCAGGAGGTCCTCGACCTGCCCGACGAGACGGCCGACGATGCCGCGATCGCCGCGTCCGCGGCGGCGCCCGAGGCCGGCTCCCCGGCCGCGATCGAGTTCCGCGACGTGCACTTCTCGTACCCCGACGCGGTCGTCCGCGCCCGGCGGAATGCGCAGGACGAGGCGCTCAAGACGCTCGCCGACGCTCGGGCACCGCTCCCCGAGGACGCCGAGCCGGAACCCGAGTCGACCGTCCTCCGCGGTGTCTCGTTCCGGGTACCGCGCGGTTCGCGCGTCGCGCTCGTCGGTCCGTCGGGCGCGGGGAAGTCGACGACTCTCGCGCTCATCGAGCGCTTCTACGACCCGGCCTCGGGCGCCGTCCTCGTCGACGGCGTCGACGCGCGTGCGCTCGACCGGCTCTCGCTGCGCGCGCGTCTGGGATACGTCGAGCAGGACGCCCCGACCCTGGCCGGAACGATCGCCGACAATCTGCGCCTCGCCTCGCCGAACGCGTCCGACGCGGACTGCGAGCGCGTGCTCGAGGCCGTGAACCTCACCGAGGTGCTCGAACGGTCGCCGCTGCGCCTGCAGGCTCCCGTCGGCGAGGCGGGGGTCATGCTCTCGGGCGGTGAACGTCAGCGTCTCGCGATCGCGCGCGCGCTGCTGGCCGCTCCCCCGATCCTCCTGCTCGATGAGTCGACGTCGTCGCTCGACGGCCTCAACGAGCAGCGCATGCGCGAGGCGATCGACGCCGTCGCCGCCGGGCGCACGCTCGTCGTCATCGCCCACCGGCTGTCGACCGTCGTCGACAGCGACCTCATCGTCGTGCTCGACCACGGCCGCGTCGTCGGTCAGGGCACGCACGACGAGCTCATCCGCGACGTCCCGCTCTATCGCGACCTCGCCGCTCGTCAGCTGCTCGTCTGACGCGAAACGTCGCAGATGGTCGCCTCCCGCGAGGAAAGGCGACCATCTGCGACGTCTCGGCGTGCGGAGGGTCAGGCCTCCTGCTGCGCGCGCTGCAGGCGGTAGCGCAGGGCGGCGAGCTCGGCGTAGAGGGCGGGCGGGACCTTGCCGCCGAACGTCCGGTAGAACTCCTCGGTGAGGTCGGCCTCGGCGAGCCAGGATGCCGGGTCCACCGCGAACAGCTCGACGAGGTCCGTCTGCGGCACCTCGATCCCCGCGAGGTTGAGGTCGTCGGTCTTCGGCAGGCGCCCGACGGGGCTGTCCACGGCGCCGACGGACCCGTCGATGCGGCGGATGATCCAGTCGATGACGCGGGCGTTGTCGCCGAAGCCCGGCCACAGGAAGCGCCCGTCCGAGCCCTTGCGGAACCAGTTGACCTGGAAGATGCGCGGAGCCCGGTCGAAGCGCAGCTTCTGACCGACCTTCAGCCAGTGGCCGAAGTAGTCCGCCATGTTGTAGCCGCAGAACGGCAGCATGGCGAACGGGTCGCGGCGCAGCTCGCCGACGAGGCCCTCGGCTGCAGCGGTGCGCTCGGAGGAGATGTTCGAGCCCATGAAGACGCCGTGGGTCCAGTCCGTGGCTTCGACGACCAGCGGGACGTTGGTGGCGCGGCGTCCGCCGAACAGGATCGCGTCGAGCGGCACGCCCTCGGGCGCATCCCAGTCGTCGGCGATCTGCGGGCACTGCCCCGCGCTGACGGTGAAGCGCGAGTTGGGGTGGGCGGCGGGACGACCGGATGCCGGGGTCCAGGGCTTGCCCTCCCAGTCGGTGAGCTCGGCGGGCGCCTCGTCGGTGAGGCCCTCCCACCACACGTCGCCGTCGGGGCGGAGCGCGACGTTCGTGAAGATCGTGTTGCCCCAGAGGGTGTCGACCGCCGTCACGTTCGTCGATTCGCCCGTCCCCGGCGCGACGCCGAAGAAACCGGCCTCCGGGTTGATGGCCCAGAGGCGACCGTCCTCGCCCGGGCGGAGCCAGGCGATGTCGTCGCCGAGCGTCTCGACCCGCCAGCCGGGGATGGTCGGACGCAGCATGGCGAGGTTCGTCTTGCCGCAGGCCGAGGGGAAGGCGGCGGCGACGTGGTACGTCTTGCCGGCCGGGTCGATGACGCGGATGAGCAGCATGTGCTCGGCGAGCCAGCCCTCGTCGCGGCCGATGACCGAGGCGATGCGCAGGGCGAAGCACTTCTTGGCGAGGATCGCGTTGCCGCCGTAGCCGGAGCCGAACGACCAGACCTCGAGCGTCTCGGGGAAGTGGACGATGTACTTCTCGTCGTTGCAGGGCCAGGCCTCGTCCTGCTGTCCGGGGGCGAGCGGCGCTCCCACCGAGTGCACGGTCTTGACCCAGGGCTTGCCGTCGGCGATCTGCTGCAGCACCTCGGCGCCGACGCGCGTCATGATGCCGATGGAGGTGACGGCGTAGGCGCTGTCGGTCACCTGGACGCCGATGTGCGAGAGCGGGCCGCCGACGGCGCCCATCGAGAACGGCACGACGTACATCGTGCGACCGCGCATGCTGCCTTCGAACAGCGGGGTGATGGTCGCGCGGATCTCGTCGGGCGCGATCCAGTTGTTGGTGGGACCGGCATCCTCTTCACGCTCAGAGGCGATGAACGTACGACCCTCGGTGCGGGCGACGTCGCTCGGGTGCGAGCGCGCCAGGTAGGAACCGGGACGCCACTCGGGGTTGAGCTTGATGAGTTTGCCCTCGTCGACCTGCTGGCGCAGCAGGGCGTCGTTCTCGGCGGCCGAGCCGTCGACCCAGTGGATGCGGGCGGGCTGCGTGAGCTCCGCGATCTCGTCGACCCAGGCGTGGAGGGCGGCCATGGCATCGCCGGTGGCGCGGGGACGGATGCCGGTGGGCGCCGTCGTCCCATGGGCGACGATCGGCGTCGAGCCGGTGCGGATGGGGCGGGTGAACAGGTCTGCGATGGCCATTCGGCGCTCCTCGGTCGGGGTGGACGTGCTTCCACTGTGCGCGTCGTTCGACCAGTTTTTCGCGACTCGGCGGCGTCAAGAATCGGTTTTCTTTCGCTAACATCAAGATCATGGCCACGCCCCTCCAGCTCTCGACCCTTGGTCACCGCATCCGCCACCAGCGGACCGCCCACGGGTACACGCTCGACGAACTGGGGGCGATCGTCGGCATCGCCGGGAGCCAGCTCAGCCTCATCGAGAACGGCAAGCGGGAGCCGAAGCTCTCTGTCCTCCAGGCGATCGCCGCCGCAACGGGGACCGATGTCGCCGACCTCCTCTCCACCGAGCCGCCGAACCGCCGTGCCGCGTTGGAGCTCGATCTCGAGCGCGCGCAGCGGAGCCCCGTCTTCCGCCGCCTCGGCGTGCCGCCCGTACGGGTCACCAAGACGATGTCGGACGAGACGATCGAGGGGATCCTCGCCCTCCACCGCGAGCTCGAACGACGCGAGCGGGAGTCGATCGCGACGCCCGAAGAGGCTCGCCGTGCCAACACCGAGCTGCGCCTGCGCATGCGGGAGCAGGACAACTACCTGCCCGAGATCGAGAAGCTCGCCGAGAAGAAGCTGAAGGCCGCCGGCCACACCACCGGCGCCCTCACCCACCGGACGGTGAGCATCATGGCGGAGCAGCTCGGGTTCGAGCTGATCTACGCGAGCGACCTGCCGCACTCGGCGCGATCGGTCACCGACCTCGAGAACGGGCGGATCTATCTGCCCCCGGCATCCATTCCCGGCGGTCACGGCCTGCGCTCGATGGCCCTCCAGGCGATGGCGCACCGCCTGCTCGGACACACGCCCCCGACCGACTACGCGGACTTCCTGCAGCAGCGCCTGGAGATCAACTACTACGCGGCCTGCTGCCTCATGCCCGAGACCGCGTCGGTCGCCTTCCTGGCGCAGGCGAAGAAGGATCGGAACCTCGCCGTCGAGGACTTCCGCGATGCGTTCGGCGTCACGCACGAAGCCGCGGCGATGCGGATGACCAACCTCCTGACGCGGCATCTCGACATCTCGCTGCACTTCTTGCGCGTCGACGGCGCAGGCGCGATCAACCGCGTGTACGAGAACGACGGCCTCCCCCTGCCGATGGATGTGACCGGATCGGTCGAGGGCCAGATGGTGTGCCGGAAGTTCGCAGCGCGGTCCGCCTTCGCCGAGCAGAACCGCACGACCGCAGCACTACCAGTACACCGACACTCCCAGCGGAACGTTCTGGTGCTCCAGCCAGACCGGCACGACCGCAGACGGCGAGTTCTCGATCACGGTCGGGGTGCCGTTCGACGACGCACGGTGGTTCCGCGGGAGGGAGACGCAGAAGCGGGCCACCTCGACCTGCCCGGATGAAGCGTGCTGCCGGCGACCCGACACGTCGCTGACCGAGCGATGGCAGGGCAAGGCCTGGCCGAGCGCCCGCGTGCACATGCAGATGTTCTCCCCGCTTCCGAGCGGGATGTTCCCCGGTGTCGACGACGGCGAGGTCTACGCGTTCCTGGATCGACACGCCTGAGCGTCGTGTTGAGCGCCACCGCGCAGCGGGTGTACGCTCACGCGAGTGAGGTTCGCCTTACCTAATCTGCCGTCTCGTGCAGCAGGTCCGCGGACGGGCTGCGACGGGGCAGCGGGCACCGGCCTCACTCCCGAACACCCGAAGAGATACCCGTGCTCGCGTCGCTCCTCCCTCCCTTCCTCATCGGCCTCCGCGAAGGCCTCGAGGCCGCTCTCGTCGTCGGCATCCTCGTCGCCTACCTCGTCCGGATCGGACGCCGCGACGTCCTGCCGAAGCTCTGGGCCGGGGTCGGTCTCGCTGCGGCACTCGTGCTCGTCATCGGTGCGGTCCTCACCTTCGGCGCCTACGCGCTCACCTTCCAGGCCCAGGAGCTCCTCGGCGGGCTGCTGTCCCTGCTGGCGGTCGGGATGGTCACGTGGATGATCTTCTGGATGCAGCGGACTGCACGGACGATGCGCTCCCATCTCGAGAGCGGCGTCGACCGCGCGCTCGCGATGGGCGGCTTCTGGGGGATCGTGCTCATCGGCTTCGTGTCCGTGGCGCGCGAAGGCATCGAGACGACACTGTTCCTCTGGTCGATGGTGCAGACCGCCGGCCAGGAGGGACCGGGCTGGCTCGGCGCCGTGCTCGGACTCGCCGTCGCCGTCGTCCTCGGGTGGCTGCTGGCCCGCGGGGCCGTGCGGCTCGACCTCCGACGGTTCTTCGCCTGGACCGGCGGGTTCCTCGTCATCGTCGCGGCCGGCGTCCTGGCGTACGCATTCCACGATCTGCAGGAAGCCGGCGTCCTCCCCGGGCCGTTCTCCGACGCGGCGACGATCGACGCAGCGACGGGGGCCGTCGGCGTGGGGTGGGCCGGGTTCCCCTTCGGATGGGCGTTCGACGTCAGCGGGCAGATCCCTCCCGGCAGCGCGCTCGCCGCGATCCTGCAGGCGACCGTCGGCTTCATGCCCGAGATGACCTGGCTCCAGGTGATCGCCTGGGCCCTTTACCTCGCCGTCGTCGGCACCTTCTTCGTCCGCGGCCTGATCGGGCGCCCGCGCCGGGCTCCCGCTGCCTCCACCGACACCATCGCATCCCGTCACGCATCCCTAGGAGCATCATGACCCGCCCCCGTCTCACGAAGGTGCACGCCGCCCTCGCCCTCGCCGCGCTCGGCGCACTCGTCCTCTCGGGATGCGTCGCGAAGTCCGAGGTCGCGAACGCGGATGCACTCACCGTCACCTCCACCGACTCGACGTGCGACGTCTCGGCCGCGTCGGCCACGAGCGGGACGCTGACGTTCGCGGTGTCCAACACCGGCTCGCAGATCAGCGAGTTCTACCTCCTCGCCGAAGACGGGCTGCGCATCATCGGCGAGGTCGAGAACATCGCCCCCGGTGCCGAACGCACGCTCACCGTCGTCGCGCAGCCGGGGCAGTACAAGACGCTCTGCAAGCCGGGCATGGTCGGCGAGGGAGTGGGACGAGCCGACTTCAGCGTGACAGGCGGGACCGTCGCCGCCACCGGCGACGACGCCGAGCAGAAGCAGAAAGCCGTCGACCTGTACGCGGCGTTCGTCAAGGACCAGGTCGAACAGCTCGTGCCCGCCGTCGACGCGTTCACGACGGCGTACGAGTCGGGGGAGGATGACGAGGCCCGCGCGCAGTTCCCGAAGGTGCGCGCATTCTACGAGCGCATCGAGCCGGTGGCCGAGTCCCTCGGCGACCTCGACCCGCGCATCGACTACCGCGAGGTGGATGCCGTCGCGGAAGGCCTCGACTGGACGGGCTTCCACAGGATCGAGAAGGACCTGTGGGTCCCGAAGAAGGATGCGCTGAACGCGGACGGCGAGACGCCGGCATGGCAGGACTGGGCTCCGTCGACGACCGAGGAACGTGCGACGTACGGCGACAAGCTGATCGCGGACGTCGGCGAACTCAACGACTACGTGCACTCCGAGGAGTTCCAGAAGGCACTGGACGCCCAGGGCGTCGCCGGCATCTCCAATGGCGCGATCGCGCTGCTCGACGAGGTGGCCACCGGGAAGATCAGCGGCGAGGAGGACTGGTGGTCGGGCACCGACCTGTCCGACTTCGCGGCGAATGTCGAAGGCTCCAAGATGGCGTTCTCCCTCGTGGAGGATTTCGCCGCGGCCGCAGGCTCGGACGGCAAGAAGCTCTCGACCGAGATCGCTCGTCGCTACGACGACCTGGACGCCGCACTCGCCGCCCACGGCTCCCTCGATGAGGGCTTCGTCGCCTACAAGACCCTCACCGAGGACGACAAGCGCGAATTCACCGACCTGATCAACGCTCTCGCCGAGCCCCTGTCCCGTCTCACCTCGACCGTGCTGCAATGAGCACCGAGGAATCGTCACCCGAGGAGGCCGCTCGACCGTCGCTCAGCCGGCGCGGCCTGTTCGGTCTGGCCGCCGGGGTCGGCGCCGCGGGCCTCGCGCTCGGTGCGGGTGCGGGCTCGGCGGTCGGCGTCGCGGTCGGGCGCGAGCGTGCGGAGCAGGAGGGGGCGGCATCCGTCCACCCGTTCTTCGGCACGCATCAGGCGGGCATCACGACGCCCATGCAGGACCATCTGCACTTCGCCTCCTTCGACATGATGGAGGGCACCAGCCGGGATGACCTGCGGTCGCTCCTGACCGACTGGAGCTACGCCGCGGCCCGGATCACGCAGGGGCTCCAGGTGAGCGCGACCGGCGCCGTCGGCGGATCACCCGAAGCGCCGCCGGACGACACCGGTGAGGCCCTCGGGCTGCCGGCATCCGGCCTCACCATCACGATCGGCTTCGGTCCGACCCTCTTCGAGACGGAGGACGGAAAGGATCGCTACGGAATCGCGTCGCAGCGGCCGCGCGGTCTGGCGAAGCTCCCCGCCTTCCTCGGCGACGACCTCGCGCCCGACGCGTCGAACGGCGACCTCTGCATCCAGGCGTGCGCCGACGATCCGCAGGTCGCCGTGCACGCGGTCCGCAACCTGAGCCGGATCGCGTTCGGGCGTGCGCGCCTGCGGTGGTCGCAGCTGGGATTCGGCAAGACCTCGAAGACGACGGCCGCGCAGGCGACACCCCGCAACCTCTTCGGGTTCAAGGACGGCACCGCGAACATCCTGGCCGACGACACCGCCGCGCTCGCCGACCACGTGTGGGTCGGCGGGACGGACGAACCCGCCTGGCTCGCCGGCGGCTCGTACCTCGTCGCGCGGAAGGTCGCGATGCTCATCGAGACCTGGGACCGCGTGCGGCTCTCGGAGCAGCAGCGCATCATCGGCCGCGACAAATCAGAGGGCGCGCCGCTGTCGGGCGGGAAGGAGACGACGGCGCCGGACTTCCGCACGAAGGATGCCGCCGGCTCCCCCGCCATCGACCACGCCTCGCATGTGCGCCTCGCCCATCCGGACCTCAACGGCGGCATCCGCATCCTCCGGCGCGGGTACAACTACGTCGACGGTAACACCGGTCTCGGTCGCCTCGACGCCGGGCTGTTCTTCCTGTCCTACCAGCGGAGCCCCGACCAGTTCGTCACGCTCCAGCGGGCCCTCTCGACCGACCTCATGAACGAGTACGTCCGGCACATCGCGTCCGGCATCTGGGTGATCCCGCCCGGCGCGAAGAGCGGATCGTTCGTGGGAGCGGGGTTGTTCGGCTGAGGACGACCCCGGGTCGACGTGCGCGCCCCGTCGGCGCGCGAAAGCGGGGAGCACGGTCCCCTCGTGCTCCCCGCTCTTCTCGCGCCGCCCCCCAGTTGCCCGATGGCGCGAGTGGTGAAGATCAGTCCTTCTTGAAGGCGTCCTTCACGTTCTCGCCGGCCTTCTTCGCGTCGGCCTTGGTCTGGTCGGCCTTGCCCTCGGCAACGAGCTTGTCGTTGTCGGTGGCCTTGCCGATCGCTTCCTTCGCCTTGCCGGTGATGTCCTGGGCGGCGTTCTTGATCTTGTCGTCGAGTCCCATGAGGGTCTCCCTTCTGTGTGGTGGGTGGTTAACCGGTGCCTGGACCGGGGCTCGGGGCGGGTCAGCTGACCCGCGGTGCGTCGGTGGCGAGTCTGCTTCGCAGCCCCCCGTGGACGGAGATGTACGCAGCGGTTTCCGCGCCGGTCACAGCCGCCAGCCCGTCCATGACGCGGTCGACGTCGTCGACGAGGCTCCGGGGGTCGGCCCCCTGACGAGCCGTCACGCTCACGTGGAGGACAGGCTCCTGCTTGACCGCATGAGCCGTGACGGAGGCAGAGAGCACGCCGTCCTGACGGGCGAGCGAGTTCTTGACCGCGTCGGCGGCGAATCCCTCGGTGACGGTGACCCGGCCGAGCGGTGTCTGCGATCCGCTCGAGCGCAGGACCGTACGGGTGCGACGGCTGACGAGGGTGGTGAGGCTCGCGAACAGCACGCCTGCGATGACGATCGCGACGGCTGTCGCACCGATCACGGCCCAGCTGAGCGTGGTGCCGGCGATCGTCGTGGCGTCGCCGGCGGCGCGGAGCCCGTCGACGACGGTCTTACCCGTCGTGGTCCACACGTCGGCCACGGCCGGGACGGCTGCTGCCGTCGCCGCCGCTCCTCCGCCGATCAGCAGGACGAGTCCGACGATCAGGACCACGGTGCGGTTCAGCGCTCGGTTCGTGCCGTTCATGCCACCTTCTCCTCGTCATCGGTGCGGTCGATGCGGACGCGGGTGCGGACGGGGCGCGCGAGCTTCAGCGAGGCGACCTCCGCCTCCGCGAACGACGCGACCTGGGACTTCTCGATCGGGATGCCTGCTCCCGGCCGGACGGAGACATCCACGCTGCGGTGGGCGACCCCGACGGTCACGCGGTCGCGGGCGATCCCCGTCTCGTCGCTCACCCGCTGCGCCAGCGCCGAAGCGAGCACACCGTTGTCGATGACGGCGACGCGGCCGCCGGCATCCACTTCGTGCTTTGACAGGCGCCCCGGCGAGATGGCCAGGATGACGAGCCAGAGGCCCACAGCCGCCACGGCCACACCTCCGGCGACGCCGGCCGCCACAGGCGCGTTGCCCGGGAGCCCCGCCAGCCACTCCAGGGCGGTCATCGGCCGCACGAGCAGCGGAGTCTGGGACGCGAGGGCGAGGATCAGCTCGACCGCGACGTACAGGGCCAGCACGATCCCGACGAGGACGACGACGGCGAACGCGACGCTGCGCGGCGAGTGGGTCTCGCGGCGGACGACGCGACGCAGCACGGGGGTGGTCATCGCACACGCTTCCTTTCCGGCATCCGGGCACCGGTAATGGTGATGTCGACACGGGCGACATCACGCCCGAGGAGATGGGTCAGTCGCTCGCGCAGCTGCTCCTGCATCTGCGCAGCGCGCTCGAGGACGGGGACGGTGCTGCGCACCGCGTCCGGGTCATCGAGGTCGGGGACGGGCAGGGGGCTCGAAACCTTGAGAGCCATGCCGTCCCGCCGATCGGCGACACCCACGGAGACCTCGCCCCGCGGGACGCCGATGACATCGGCGGACACCGCCCGCGCGACGCCGACGAGCACACGCTCGGCGACATCGGTACGGCCGGCGACGCCGGGGGCCGCGGCGGCGGGTCGCACGGACCCGCCGCCCGCCGTTCCGTCGGTGTCGGTACGCATCAGGAGGTGCGCCGTCCCGTGAAGGCGTCGGTGACGGCTCGGACGTCGAGCTTGCCCGACGCGATTCGCCCGATCACGGCGCCGATGGCCATGAACAGGGCGGTGAGGAGGAATCCCCAGAACCCGAACACGAGACCGACGACGGCCAGGATGGCGCCGGTCAGGGCGCCGATGACAGTGGTGCTCATGAGACGCGCGACTCCTCGTGCTCCTCGTCCTCGTCACCCGGGATGTGCACGTCGTCGACGGTCACGTTGACTTCGACGACCTCGAGTCCGACGAGGCGGGTGATGGCGCCGGCGACGGCGTCTCGGACCTGCGACGCGACCTGGTGGACGGGCGTCGGGTACTCGACGACGATCGTGAGATCGACGGCAGCCTGCGTCTCGCCGACCTCGACCTTCACGCCCTGACCCAGGTCCGTCGCGTTGATCGCGTTGCGGATGGCGCCGAGAGCGCGGGCTCCGCCGCCGCCCAGGGCGTGCACACCGGGGATCTCACGGGCGGCGATACCGGCGACCTTGGCGACCACGCCATCGGCGATGACGGTCGTGCCGCTCGTCGCGGACGAGGTCTCCTCCGCGGTGGGGAAGGTGCGGTCGACGCGGCCGGTTCCGGTCACGGCGGGGGTGGTGGTCTTCGGGGTCTCGGTGGCCATGATGTCTCCTTTTTCTCGAACGATCTTGTCGACGCGGGTTCCGCGTCTCGGGCCGTTGCTTTCGGCCTCGTACATAAGAGGGACCGGCGTCCCGATTCGTCACAAAAAAGTTCGGAGAATCTTCGAGGAGAGGTTCGGCCTAGTGGATCCGGGCGATCTGGATGCTGATCTGCGCGTCCTCCGGGGTGTTCGTCAGGAGTGCATCGGCGACGCGGCGGGCAGCAGCGGGCGTGTTGTCGTGCGAGGCTGTCGCGATCCGTGCGGCGACGAGCGGCATCCCGTCCCGGACGGTCACCGCGATCTCCGCCATGCGGTCGTCGGCGGCTCCGGCGGCCGCCGCGATCAGCCCCGGGACGCGGCTGATGGCGGATCGGGGCGAGTAGACGTCGGTCACACCGTCGACGGCGCGGACGCGCGCGACGAGGTCGAGCTGGTCGGCCTGTCCGTCGGGGTTGTCCGCGGGGTGGTCGGTGGAGAGCGGTCCGGTCATGTGCTCACTCCTTCCCTTCTGTTCCGTGGAGCTCATCCACGGCGACGTTGACGGCGGTGACATTCAGTTCGGTGTGCTCGGCGAGCACCCGGTAGACGAGGGTGCGCAGGGAACTCGTGAGTTCCGGGATGGACTTCCCCCAGGCGACGGATGCCGTGAGCTCGATACGCACCGGAGCACCCGGGGTCTCGGCGTCGCCGACGATCTCGGTTCGGCCGAGGTAGATGCCGTCGAGTTCGTCGGCGCTCGATCGCACCAGGGAGCGGACGGCGCCCTCGGTGACCGTGATCGTGACGCGGGGGTCGGGGTGATGGATGGGGAAGCTGCGACCGGCGCGGAGCTCGGAATGGATGACGGAGAGGATCCCTTCGAACCAGCTCTCGGGAGGGCGCGGCATCCGCTCTGCGTCATCCGCCAGCAGGTCGCGGGACAACTGGCCGACGCGCTCGAGCGCTTCGATCGCGTTCAGGCAGTCGGGGCACGACTCGATGTGGGGGTCGCGCGGCGTGCGACCGGCCTCGACGTACCTGCTGAGGTGCTCGATGGTGCGGCCGCAGTCGAGCGCGGAGTCGTCGTCGGTCATCGCCATCCCTCCATCTCGATCGCGATGCTCGCCCGCGCGCGGGCGAGCACTCCTCGGACGGTGCTCTCGGTCATGGTCATCTCTTCTGCGATCTCGGCGTAGCTCAGTTCTGCGACTTCCCGCAGCAACCAGCATCGGCGTTGATCCTCCTTCAGTCGATCGAGCGCTCTCGACAGGGCTGCCAAGCGGTCGTTCTGGATGGCCGTCCGCTCCGGCTGCGCCTGCAACGACGCCGGGAGGATCGCCTCATCGAGCGGATCCTCCTTCGACCTGCGCGTGGCGACGGCGAGTGCCTCGCGGCCGGCGATGCGCATGAGCCACGACCGGAAGGCCGCCGGGTCCCGGACGGTCGGCAACTGCTTCCAGGCCGTGACGAACGCATCCTGCACGACGTCGTCCGTGTCGGCCATCGAGCCGACGATGCGGTAGACGTAGGCGCGGACCAGCGAGGAGTGACGCCGGAGCAACTCACCGAACGCGACCGCGTCGCCGTCGATGGCCCGCTCGACGAGGATCCGGTCGGGAACATCGCGCGGAAGAGAGGGCATCATGCTCTCCCTTCGACGGGCCCGCCGGGATCGGCGCGCATGAGAGCACGGTAATCCGGCCGGAAGAGAGCAAGAACTTGTTGCGCAACGACGCGAGGATCGCTAAGCGAATCCGAAGAAGCCGCGAACCCGGGCGAGCGCCTCGCTGACTCCGGCATCCGATTCGGCGGGGAAGAGTGTCGCTTCCGGGATGCCGCGGCTGCCGGCAGCGAGCGACAGAGCCCACGTCCCGGCGGCGACACCGCCGCGCAGGAGAACGGGACGCACCATTCCGTTGGCGGTGGGTCCGACCGTGAGCCGGTCGCCGGCGCCCATCCCGACCGACCGGTCGGCGTAGGAGAGGACGTACTCGTCGAAGGCGGGGAGGGCCACGGTCCCGACGAGGGTTGCCCCTCCCGTGTCGGGCAGGGCGAGCAGCCCGTCGCCGAGCGAGATCAGCCGTTCCTCGGCCCGATCGGCCGCGGCGCGGGCTGCACCCGCAGGCAGGCCGGCCCACCACGCGAAGTCGCTGCTCGACGCAGGCCCGTGCCCGCGGAGGTAGGCGATCAGGAGGTCCGCCGTCGGATCTTCCGAGGCGGCGCCGGGGGGAGGAAGGGCGACGAGGTACTGCTCCCGCGCGACGCCCTCCTCGCGCGGGACGACGGGGCCGAGGGCGAGGACGCCGCGGATCGACAGCGCGGTGAGGATGCGGCTGCCCGCCGTGACCGACCCGGCGATGCCGTCTCGCTGGAGCGCGTCGACGAACGCCGCTCTCGTCAGGGACCCTGCCGCGGCGAGCACGGTCCGGAAGACGCGTTCGCCGCGATCGAGGACCTCCGCGTCGATCCCGTACGCGCGCGCCTGCCGTTCGCCCGTGACGGCGAGGATGGCGCCGACGGCGGCCGGCTCGACGATGTGCAGGGTCCCGCGCTGCGTCCAGGCGCGCACGAGGCGTCCGTCGTCGAACGCGCGGTCGACCTCGCCGACGGTGACCTCGCCGGAGGTACGGATGCCGAGGGCCAACCGGCCCGCAGCGAAATCCTGCGCCTGCACCGCAAAAAGGCGGCCCGCGACGTCGGTGACGGTCGCCGCCGGCTCGGCGAGCAGGTGCGACCGGAGTCGCCGGCTGCGGACCTCTGCGGCATCCATTCGTCGGCCCGCGTCAGGCCGTCGCGTACGGCTGGAGCGCATCGACGACGGTGGCGGCGAAATCGGCGCTCGCGCCCCAGTCGAAGCGGAACAGAGCGCCCTCCCCGCCGCCCGAGCCGCGGAACACGACCTTCGACGGACCCGCCAGGTTCTCGAAGAGCACCGTCAGCGAGGCCCGACTGCTCGTGCGCATGTAGTACTTCTCGAAGATCAGCAGCGCGCTCTGATGCCCGGCATCCGTCGCCGTCGCGTGCTGTCCCACGCACTCGACCGTCATCCCCGACGACTGCACGTGGTCGAGGACGATCCGGGCAGCGTCGAACGGCGTGAGGCTGATCTCCATCGTCTGCAGCATGATCGCAGTGTGCCACGGGCGCGCCTCTCCGCGTGCCTATACTTGTGGCGTCCGGGACCGCTCGAGGTCCTGGTGCTCGGAAAAGGGGCACGCAGCCACCCGCATCGTCGCGGAGCGCGAGACATATACGGCATCCGTCGTCATCGTCTCCAGGAGCTGTCATGCCCACCGTCGCCGCCCACGTCGCCGCCGCCCTCGCCGCCCACGTCGATAACGTCTTCGGGGTGATGGGCAACGGCAACGCCCTCGTCCTCGACGCCCTCGAGCGGCGCGACGACGTGACGTTCACCGCAGTCCGCCACGAGGCCGGCGGGGTCGTCGCCGCCGATGCGCACTTCCGCGCCGGCGGCGGCCTCGCCGCAGCCACATCCACGTATGGGGCGGGCTTCACGAACACGCTCACCGCGCTCGCCGAGGCCGCGCAGGCGCGCGTGCCGCTCGTGCTCGTCGTCGGAGACGAACCGACCTCCGGCCCGCGGCCGTGGGACGTCGACCAGCTGTCGCTCGCGTCGGCCGTCGGAGTACGCACGTACACCGTGGGACGGACGGATGCCGCGGCCACGACGGTCATCGCGATCGAGCACGCGCTGTCGTTCCGCATCCCCGTCGTCCTGGCGATCCCCTACGACGTCGGCGGGCGCGACGCGGGCGAGATCCCGGCGACGCCCGATCCCGTCCTGCCCGCGCCCCTCGCCCCGACCGGACCGCACGCGCTGGCGACGGTCACGGCCGTCGCCCGTGCGCTCGCGGCGTCCGAGCGACCCCTGCTCCTCGCCGGCCGCGGCGCGTGGACGGCGGGCGCCGGCGAGCAGCTCGGGCGCCTCGCCGACGCGGTCGGGGCACTCACGGCATCCACCGCCCTCGGCCGTGGGGTGTTCCCGCGCGCCGAGTACGATCTGGGGGTCACCGGCGGATTCGGGGCGGAGGGCGCGATGGCGACGATCCGCGAGGCCGACGTCGTCGTGGTGTTCGGGGCATCGCTCAACCAGTTCACGATGCGGTTCGGCGAGCTGTTCTCTCCCGACGCGACGATCGTGCAGGTCGATGTGGCGGCCGCGGCGACTCATCCGCAGGTCGGCCGGTATCTGCGGGCGGATGCCGCCCTCGCGGCGCGCGCGCTCGCCGACGAGCTCGAGCAGCTCGGCGGGGCGCCGTCGGGCTGGCGGGAGGCGGTGGACGTCGCGGGGCTCCGGACGTACGACGCCGGCGACGGTCTCGCGCCCGACGGACGGCTCGACCCCCGGAGCGCCGCCGCGGCGATCGCGGAGCTGCTGCCCGAGGACCGGGTCGTCGTCTCGGACGGCGGGCACTTCATCGGCTGGGCGAACATGTTCTGGCCGGTGGCCTCGCCCGACCGGATGATGATGATCGGCACGGCGTACCAGTCGATCGGCCTCGGCTTCCCGTCGGTGCCGGGTGCCGCTCGCGCACGGCCGGAGTCGACCATCGTCCTGACCACCGGCGACGGCGGCGGGCTGATGGCGATCGCCGACCTCGAGTCGGCCGTGCGCGTGGCGCGCGGCCGCGGGCTCGCGGTGGTGTGGAACGACGGTGCGTACGGCGCGGAGGTCCACCTCTACGGCGTCATGGGCCTCGCCCGCGGGCCGATGGAGATCCCCGAGGTCGACTTCGCCGGCCTCGCGCGCGCCGTCGGGGCGGAGGGGGTCATCGTGCGGACGCTCGACGACCTGCAGGCGCTCGCGCGCTGGCGCGAGCTCCCCGCCGACGAGCGGCCGTTCCTGCTGCTCGACCTGAGGGTCTCCGGCGCCGTCCGCGCCCCCTACCAGGAGGAGATCCTGCAGGTGAACCTGCGGCGCTGAGGCGCCGGCCAGGCGTCGAGCCGACGCGAACTGTCGTCAACGCGCCGGTTTGGCCGCACTTTGCGTCGGGTCGACGGCGAGCGTCCCGCTCACGCCTCGCGTCGCGGCATCCCTGCTCGTCGGCCGACTGCGAGCCACGCGACGGGACCCGCAACCGGGACCAGCAGCACCACGAGCACCCACACCAGCGCCTGCGTCGACGTCAGCCGCCGCGCCGACCGCGTGAGCGAGACGAGGGCGACGATCGCCAGCACGGCCGCCACCAGAGCGACGACCGACCAGACGATGTCGTATCCGGCCGGGAGCAGGGGGTTCACGGTGTCCACACCCCGACCCTAGCGGCGCTCGACCCGACACGAACGGCGCTCATTCCCGCCGCGTGGGTGCAGTTCGCGTCGGCTCGGCTCGCCGAGACGTCGGGGCGCCGCTCAGTCGCCGCTGCGCAGGTCCGCGACGGTGCGGCGCTCGAAGCCGACCTCGTCGAACGCGGCGCGGCATCCCTCGCCGGTTGGGCTCTGCACTTCGAAACCCACTCTCAGTCGGTCCGAGACACCCGGCAGCGTGAACGCGCGCACGAAGGTCCAGACGCCCCTGTCGTGGGCGTGGAACGCCAGGACGTTCCCCACCCGCGCGATCCGCAGCCGAGCCTCGGACGAGTCGAGGAGGAACGCGTTGGCATCGTCGGAGGTCCCCTTGGTCACGACCGAGACGACCATCGACTCGCCCGCCGGGGACCGCTCGACGCAGAGCTTGGCCCAGTTCGTGTCGTCGACCCACGCGAGGAGCACCCCGGCGTCGAACGTCGCGTGATGCTCGGGACGCACCCGAGCGACGAGGGTGAAGTCGCCCTCCGGGGGCGCGCCGAGGAGCGTGTTCGCGTTGAGCAGTGTCTCCGCGGCGACCCCGGTCGTCCCGCTGGGATCGACGAACAGATCCGTACCGGCAGGGGCGACCCCCTCGAGGACCGTCCCCCTCAGCGTCCACCCGGACTCGTCGGAGGCGTGGAGCTCGAAGGGCAGGTCAGGAAGGCGCATGCCGCGTTTCTATCAGATCGAGCCGTCGCAGATGGTCGGCGGGATGCCGCGAAAGCGGCCATCTGCGACGGCTCGACGCGTCGCGTCTCAGTCGGCGGGACGGAAGGCACCGGCCAGGAACTCGCCGAGCTCGGCGGTCGCGGCCAGCGGCAGGACGGCGGCGACGTACTGGTCGGGGCGGACGACGACGACCGCGCCGCGCGCCGAGATCCCGCGCTCGGCGAAGATGTCGACGTCCGTCCAGGTCGAGGGTCCGGTCGCATAGACCTTCTCCCAGTCCATGAGCCCGAGCGGCCCCGAGTGCGGCCGGAACACGGCGGGCACCGCCGCCATCTCGACCTCCTCGTACCGCCGCGGGTAGATCACCTTCGCGTCGAAGACGGCGTCGGGGTCGGCGCCCGCCGGCGTGTGCCGGGCGATCGGACCGGATGCCGAGGCGAACCACTCCGCCCACGCCAAGAGGTCCTCGCCCGAGGCGTCGGCGAAGGCGTACACGCGCCACCGCCCGTCGGCGGTCGCGTGGTGGCCGAGGTGCACGACGTTGCCGTCCGCGACCCGGACGACCTCGGCCGACTTCAGTCGCTTGCCGAGGGGGAACCCCGTCGCGAGGTCCTGGTGTTCGGCCCCTGCGACGATCGCCGAGGCCCCGTACTGCGTCATGAACCCCGAGGGGAACTCGGCGGTCGCGAGGTAGTAGGTCGCGAGGTCCTCGGGATCGGTGATCTCCTCGGGCTTGCGCGCCATCAGCGACGACCACTCCTTGTCGAAGTCGATCAGCTGCTGCGCGACGGGCCGCCGTTCGGCACCGTAGGTGGCGAGGAGGGATGCCGGGGCCAGCCCCGTCAGCACGTGACCGAGCTTCCACCCCAGGTTGAACCCGTCCTGCATCGAGACGTTCATGCCCTGCCCGGCCTTGGCGCTGTGGGTGTGGCAGGCGTCGCCGGTGAGGAAGACCCGCGGATCGCGATCGACGCCCTCGGGGACGTCGTCGAACCCGTCGGTGACGCGGTGCCCGACCTCGTAGACGCTGTGCCAGGCGACCTGCTTCACGTCGATCGTGTACGGGTGGAGGATCTCGTTCGCCCGGCGGACGACCTCCTCGATGGGCGTCTCGCGGACGCGGTGGTTGTCGTCCGCGGCGACCGCGCCGAGGTCGATGTACATGCGGCTGAGGTACCCGCCCTCGCGGGGGATGTGGAGGATGTTCCCCGCCGAGCTGTTGATGGCGCACTTGATGCGCCAGTCGGGGAAGTCGGTGTCGACCAGCACGTCCATGACGCCCCAGGCATGCTTCGACGCGTCGCCGACGTGCACGCGACCGATCGCCTGGCGCACACCGCTCCGGGCGCCGTCGCAACCGACGACGTATCGCGCCCGGATCACGCGCTCCTCCCCCGCACGCGGGCCGCCGACGTGGCGGACTGTGACGGCGACGGGGGCACCGGCATCCTCGGGCACCTCCAGCCCGACGAACTCGACGCCGTAGTCGGGCACGATCCGGCCGGGACCGTGCGCGGCGGCCTCGGCGAAGTAGTCGAGCACACGCGCCTGGTTGACGATGAGGTGCGGGAACTCACTGATCTTCAGGCCGTAGTCGTCGGTCCGCGACGTGCGGCGGATGCGGCTCGGATCGGCCGGGTCGGGGCCCCAGAAGTTCATGTAGCCGATGTTGTACGCCTCGGCGATGATCCGCTCCGCGAACCCGAACGCCTGGAACGTCTCCACCGACCGCGGCTGGATGCCGTCCGCCTGACCCAGTTCGAGCCGGCCGGTGCGCCGCTCGATGAGGCGCGTCGAGACCTGCGGGAACTGCGACATCTGGGCGGCCAGCAGCATCCCCGCCGGGCCCGAGCCGACGATGAGCACGTCGGTCTCGTCGGGGAGCTCCTCGGGGCGGCCGATCCCGGTGCCGGCGGCGGGCAGGACCCGCGGATCTCCCGAGACGTAGCCGTGGTGGTGGAACTGCATGGTTCTCCTCGAACGGTCAGGCGCGGGTGAGGCCGCGGACCGGGCTGACCGCCTGCTCCGCCTCGTGATCGGGGTCGAGCGGGATGCCGCTGCGATCGCGCAGCAGCAGCGTCGCCACCAGGCCCAGCACGGTCATGCCGGCCAGGTACCAGGTGACCGGGGTGGTCGAGCCGAAGGCGGCGACGAGCGCCGTCGCGATCGTCGGTGCGAAGGCGCCGCCGAGGATCGCTCCGATCGCGTACGAGATCGAGACGCCCGAGAAGCGGATCGACGCGGGGAACAGCTCGGCGTAGAGCGCGGCCTGGGGTCCGTACGTGAAGCCGAGGCCGATCGTGAGGATCGCGAGCCCCAGGAAGAGGACGAAGACGTTCCCCGTGTTGACCAGCGGGAAGAGCGTGAACACGCCCACGAGCTGCATGATCCAGCCCGCGATGTAGGTCGTGCGGCGCCCGATCCGGTCGGAGACGAATCCCGCGACGAGCGTCGAGAGCAGCCACGTGACCGCGGACCCGGTCACCGCCCAGAGCACCGGGCCGCGGTCGAGGCCGAGGGGGCCTTCGGGGTTGGTCGCGTAGCCCTGGATGTACCCGCCGGTGGTCATGTAGCCGACGGCGTTGTTCCCGGCGAAGACGAAGGCGGCGATGATCACGAGCACCGCGTGCTTGCGGAACAGCTCGACGATCGGCATCCGACTGTGCTCCTTGCGCTCGGCGAGCTCGAGGAAGACGGGGCTCTCCTCCACGCGTCGACGGACGTACCAGCCGACGAGGATGAGGACGACGCTGAGCAGGAACGGCACTCGCCAGCCCCACTGGAGGAACTGCTCCCCCGGCGCGATCGCCGACATGAGCGCCATGACGCCCGAGGCGAGCAGAAGGCCGAGCGGTACGCCGATCTGCGGCGACGCTCCGAACGCGCCGCGGCGGGTCTTGGGGGCGTGCTCGACGGCCATGAGCACGGCGCCGCCCCACTCGCCGCCGGCGGAGATGCCCTGCAGGATGCGCAGGAGCACGAGGATGATGGGCGCGGCGAGCCCGATCGACTCGTAGCTCGGGAGCACGCCGATGAGCGCGGTGGCGATCCCCATGAGGATGAGCGTCCACATGAGCACGACCTTGCGACCGTACTTGTCGCCGAGATGCCCGGCGAGGAACGCACCGAGCGGCCGGAAGAGGAAGCTCACCCCGACGGTCGCGAACCCGATGAGCACGCTGTCCTTGCCGAGCGGCGCGAAGAAGAGCTGCCCGAAGACGAGGCCGACGGCGGTCGCGTAGATGAAGAAGTCGTACCACTCCACGGTGGTCCCGACGACGGTGGCGAACACGACGCGACGGCGGTCCGCGGCGGTGGCGATGGTCCCGGTGGGGGTGAACCCGTCCGGTGAGGGGGAAGTGCTCATGCTGACTCCTGTGTCATCCGACGTCTTCGTCGATTACCGGTTGTCCGGTGCAGCACGATCATATACGATTTGAGATACGACGCAAGAGCGAGGGAGCTCCGGACATGCAGAACGACGACACGGTGACGGATGCCGCATCCCGCGACCCGCGCTTCGCCGCCCTCCCCGGTCGACCCGGCAAGATCATCGCCGTCCACCTGAACTATCGCTCGCGCGCCGCACAGCGCGGTCGCACCCCGGTGGCGCCGTCCTACTTCTTCAAGGCCTCGAGTTCGGTCGCCGCCTCCGGCGGCACGGTCGAGCGGCCCGCCGGGACCGAACTGCTCGCCTTCGAGGGTGAGATCGCGCTCGTCATCGGCACGCCCGCCCGTCGCGTCGGCGCGGACCGGGCGTGGGAGCACGTCGCGGGGGTCACGGCATCCAACGATCTCGGTCTGTACGACCTGCGCGCGAACGACAAGGGGTCGAACGTCCGCTCCAAGAGCGGCGACGGCTTCACCCCGCTCGGCCCCGTCGTCCTCGACGCCCGCCTGCTCGACCCGGCCGCGTTGCGCGTACGAACCTGGGTCAACGGCGAGCTCGCCCAGGAGGGCTCCACCGACGACCTCCTCTTCCCCCTCCCGCAGATCGTCGCCGACCTGTCTCAGCACATGACGCTCGAGCCCGGCGATGTCATCCTCACCGGCACGCCGGCGGGCTCGTCGGTCATCGTCCCCGGCGACGTCGTCGAGGTCGAGGTGGACGCCCCCGACACCGGGGCGTCCACCGGCCGGCTCACGACGACTGTCGTCGACGGCCCCGACATCCCCTTCGACGCGGCGCTCGGTTCACTCCCCCAGGTCGACGACACGCAGCGCGAAGAGGCGTGGGGCTCCCGCGAGGCCGCCGGGCTGGTCGCGGCATCCGCCCTCTCCCCCGACCTCCGCGAGAAACTCGAGCGCGTCCCGGTCGCGGGGCTGTCGCAGCAGCTGCGCAGGCGCGGGCTCGACAACGTCACGATCGACGGCGTCGCCCCGCTCCACCCCGACGCGAAGCTCGTGGGCGTCGCGGCGACGCTCCGCTTCGTCCCGAACCGCGAGGACCTGTTCCAGAGCCACGGCGGCGGCTACAACGCGCAGAAGCGCGCGTTCGACGCGGTCCGCGAGGGCGAGGTCATCGTGATCGAGGCGCGGGGCGAGGCCGGATCCGGAACGCTCGGCGACATCCTCGCGATCCGTGCGCACGCGCAGGGCGCGGCCGGCATCGTGACCGACGGCGGCGTGCGCGACGCCGCCGCGGTCGCCGCGGTCGGCATCCCGGTCTACACGGCGGGAGCGCACCCGGCGGTCCTCGGTCGCAAGCACGTGCCGTGGGATGCCGGGGGCACGATCGCCTGCGGCGGCACGACCGTGCAGCCCGGCGACATCATCGTCGGCGACCGCGACGGCGTCATCGTGCTGCCGCCCGCGCTCGCCGAGGAGGTCGCCGACGCGGCCCTCGCCCAGGAGGACGAGGACGCCTGGATCGCCGCCCGCGTCGCCGAGGGCGAGCCCATCGACGGACTCTTCCCGATGAACGCGCAGTGGCGCGAGCGCTACGAGGCCGAGCGGAGCAGCCGATGAGCGGCGTCGCCGCGCAGAGCAAGTCGCAGCAGGCGTATGCCTGGCTCAAGGAGCGGATCGTCGACGAGACCTTCACGCCCGGCTACCGCCTGGTGCTCGGCAGCATCGCGGGCGAGCTCGACATGAGCGTCGTGCCGGTGCGCGAGGCGATCCGCCAGCTCGAGGCCGAGGGGCTCGTCACCTTCGAACGCAACGTCGGCGCGCGCGTCGCGATGGTCGACGACTCGCAGTACCGCTTCAGCATGCAGGCGCTGTCGATCCTCGAGGGCACCGCCACGGCACTGTCCGCCCGCGCCCTCACCGAGTCCGACGTCCGGCGAGCGCGCGACATCAACGAGCTCATGATCGAGACGCTCGACCACTTCGACCCACGTGCGTTCACCCGCCTGAACCAGGAGTTCCACGCGACCCTCTTCGAGCGCTGCGCGAACCCGCGGATGCTGGAGCTCGTCCAGACCGAGTGGGCGAGGCTCGGGCACCTCCGCGATTCCACGTTCAGCTTCGTGCCGGGGCGCGCGCAGGAGTCGGTCCGCGAGCACGAGCAGATCCTCGTGCTCATCGAGCGGAGCGCTCCCCTCAGCGAGATCGAGCACGCCGCACGTCGGCACCGCTCGGCGACCCTCGACGCCTACATGACCCACGAACACCCCGACCAGGCCCTCGGCCTGCCGAACTTCTGACCCATCGAGCGAGGACGCACGACATGACGGATCCCACCCTGGCCGCGCCGCACACGCCCGCGGACCTGCCCACCCGCATCCAGCACTACATCGACGGCGCGTTCGTCGACTCTGTGGACGGCGACACGTTCGACGTCCTCGACCCCGTCACGAACCGGGTCTACCTGCAGGCCGCGGCCGGCAAGAAGGCCGATGTGGATGCCGCGGTCGCCGCCGCGCGCCGCGCCTTCACCGACGGCCCGTGGCCGAAGATGCTGCCCCGCGAGCGCTCGCGCATCCTGCACAGGATCGCCGACCTCGTCGAGTCCCGCGACGCCCGGCTCGCCGAACTCGAGTCCTTCGACTCGGGCCTGCCGATCACGCAGGCGCTCGGTCAGGCGCGTCGCGCCGCCGAGAACTTCCGCTTCTTCGCCGACCTGATCGTCGCCCAGTCCGACGACACGTTCAAGGTGCCGGGTCGCCAGATCAACTACGTCAACCGCAAGCCGATCGGCGTCGCAGGGCTCATCACCCCGTGGAACACGCCGTTCATGCTCGAGTCCTGGAAGCTCGGACCGGCGCTCGCCACGGGCAACACGGTGGTGCTGAAGCCCGCCGAGTTCACGCCGCTGTCGGCATCCCTCTGGGCCGGGATCTTCGAGGAGGCGGGACTCCCCCAGGGCGTCTTCAACCTCGTGAACGGGCTCGGCGAGGACGCGGGGGATGCGCTCGTGAAGCACCCCGACGTGCCGCTCATCTCCTTCACCGGCGAGAGCTCGACGGGCCAGCTGATCTTCGCGAACGCGGCGCCGTGGCTGAAGGGCCTGTCGATGGAGCTCGGCGGCAAGAGCCCCGCCGTCGTCTTCGCCGACGCGGACCTCGACGCCGCGGTCGACGCGACGATCTTCGGGGTCTTCTCGCTCAACGGCGAGCGCTGCACGGCGGGCAGCCGCATCCTGGTGCAGCGGGAGGTCTACGACGAGTTCGTCGAGCGCTACGCGGCGCAGGCGCAGCGCGTGAAGGTCGGCTTCCCGCACGACCCCGCGACCGAGGTCGGCGCCCTCGTGCACCCGGAGCACTACGACAAGGTGATGTCCTACGTCGAGCTCGGCAAGACCGAGGGCCGACTCGTCGCCGGCGGCGGCCGCCCGGACGGCTTCGCGGACGGCAACTTCGTCGCGCCCACGGTGTTCGCCGACGTGCCCCCGACGGCGCGCATCTTCCAGGAGGAGATCTTCGGACCCGTCGTCGCGATCACGCCCTTCGACACCGATGAGGACGCTCTCGCCCTCGCCAACGACACGAAATACGGCCTCGCCGCCTACGTGTGGACGAACGACCTGAAGCGGGCCCACAACTTCTCGCAAGCCGTCGAGGCCGGCATGGTGTGGCTGAACTCGAACAACGTCCGCGACCTGCGTACGCCCTTCGGCGGCGTGAAGGCCTCCGGACTCGGTCACGAGGGCGGCTACCGCTCGATCGACTTCTACACCGACCAGCAGGCCGTGCACATCACGCTCGGCAAGGTCCACAATCCCACCTTCGGCACGCGCTGAACCCGCCTCGATCACGCAAGGACGCTGACATGAGCCACCGCGACGGCATGACCAAGACCTCCTCCGGGTTCTTCGTCTCGCAAGAAGCCCCGATCCACACCGACGACCCGGTGCAGACCCCCACCTCCCCCGCCCCCGACATCCTGCGCTGCGCGTACATGGACCTGGTCGTCACCGACCTCGCGGCATCCCGCCAGTTCTACGTCGACATCCTGGGACTCCACGTCACCGAGGAGGACGACGAGGTCATCTACCTGCGCTCGACCGAGGAGTTCATCCACCACAACCTCGTACTGCGGAAGGGTCCCGTCGCCGCCGTCGCCGCGTTCTCGTACCGCGTCCGCACGCCCGAAGACCTCGACCGGGCGGTCGCGTTCTACGAGGAGATCGGATGCCGCGTCGAGCGCCGCACCGAGGGGTTCACGAAGGGCATCGGCGACTCGGTGCGCGTCGAGGACCCGCTCGGCTTCCCGTACGAGTTCTTCCACCAGAGCGAGCACGTGGAGCGGTTGTCGTGGCGCTACGACCTGCAGATCCCCGGCGAGCTCGTGCGCCTCGACCACTTCAACCAGGTGACGCCCGACGTCCCGCGCGCGGTGCGCCATTACCAGGACCTGGGGTTCCGGGTGACCGAGGACATCCAGGACGAGGACGGCACGGTCTACGCGGCGTGGATGCGGCGGAAGCCCACCGTGCACGACACCGCCGCGACCGGCGGCGACGGCCCGCGCATGCACCACGTCGCCTTCGCGACGCATGAGAAGCACAACATCCTCGCGATCTGCGACAAGCTCGGCGCCCTGCGACGCTCTGACGCGATCGAGCGCGGGCCGGGCCGTCACGGCGTCTCGAACGCGTTCTACCTCTACCTCCGCGACCCCGACGGCCACCGTGTGGAGATCTACACGCAGGACTACTACACCGGCGACCCCGACAACCCCGTGGTCACGTGGGACGTGCACGACAACCAGCGCCGCGACTTCTGGGGCAACCCCGTGGTCCCGTCCTGGTACACCGAGGCATCCCTCGTCCTCGATCTCGACGGCAACCCGCAGCCGGTCCGCACCCGCGAGCACCGCAGCGAGATGGCGGTCACGATCGGCGCCGACGGCTTCTCGTACACCCGCGAGGGCGACGACGAGGCGATGCCGTCGTGGAAGCAGGGCGAGTACAAGCTGGGGAACCAGCTCTGATGCTGTCCGACGACGACGTCTCGCGCATCGCCGACGAGCTCGCCGAGGCCGACCGCACGCACGGCGTCATCCCGCGGATCACCACCCGCTACCCGCAGGCGACGGTCGAGGACTCCTACGCCATCCAGGGCGTCTGGCGCGACCGGATGATCGCGTCGGGCCGGCGTCTCGTCGGCCGCAAGATCGGGCTGACCTCGAAGGCGATGCAGCAGGCGACCGGGATCACGGAGCCCGACTACGGGGTCATGTTCGACGACACCGTCTACCGGTCGGGCGACAGCATCCCCGTCGATCACTTCTCGAACGTGCGGATCGAGGTCGAGCTGGCCTTCGTCCTGGCGAGGCCCCTCGAAGGTCCCGACTGCACGCTCGACGACGCGCTCGCGGCGATCGACTACGCCGTGCCCGCGCTCGAGGTGCTGAACTCGCATATCGAACTCGAGGGGCGGACGATCGTCGACACGATCAGCGACAACGCCGCGTACGGGGCGATGGTCCTCGGGACTGAGCATCGCCGCCCCGACGAGATCGACCTCCGCTGGGTGCCGGGGGTGCTGTCCCGGAACGGCGAGATCGAAGAGACCGGTGTGGCCCAGGGCGTCCTCGGACACCCCGCGACCGGCGTCGCCTGGCTCGCGAACAAATTCCACCAGCACGGTGCGCGGCTCGAGGCGGGCGAGATCATCCTCGCGGGCTCGTTCACGCGCCCGATGTGGGTGTCGCGGGGCGACGAGGTGCGCTGCGACTATGGGCCGATGGGAGTCATCGAATGCCGTTTCATCTGAACCCGACGTTCCGGGACGCCTTGGCGGATGCCGACCGTCCCCTCGCGGGCATGTGGGTGTGCTCCGGATCGCCGCTGGTCGCAGAGATCTGCGCAGGCTCGGGCTTGGACTGGCTGCTCATCGACATGGAGCACTCTCCGAACGGGCTCGAGTCGGTGCTCGCGCAGCTGCAGGCCGTCGCCGCCGCCCCCGTGACGGCGGTCGTCCGCGTGCCGATCGGTGACGTCGTGACGATCAAGCAGGTGCTCGACCTCGGCGCGCAGAACATCCTCGTGCCGATGGTCGATACGGCCGCGCAGGCGGCGGAGCTCGTGGACGCCGTGCGGTACCCCCCGCGCGGGCGCCGCGGGGTCGGGTCCGCCCTCGCTCGCTCCGCCCGCTGGAACCGCGTCGAGGATTACCTCGCCGGCGCTGACCGCCACGTGTCGCTGTTCGTGCAGGTCGAGACGACCGAGGGCGTCCGGAACGCCGCCGAGATCGCGGCGGTCGACGGTGTGGACGGCGTGTTCGTCGGTCCGAGCGATCTCGCGGCCTCGATGGGCCTGCTCGGCGCGCAGACGCATCCCGACGTCGTCGCCGCCGTCCTCGAGGCGTTCATGGCCGTGCGCGGTGCAGGCAAGCCGGTCGGCGTGAACGCCTTCGATCCGGATGCCGCGCAGCGGTACCTCGACGAGGGGGCGTCGTTCGTGCTGGTCGGCGCCGACGTGGCCCTCCTCGCCCGCGGCTCCGAGGCGCTGGCCGCTCGATGGTCAGTTCCGCGCTGAGCGTCAGCGGGAGGCATCCCACCACTGCAGGACGCGGAGCGAGAGGAACGTGAGCCACCGCGACGGCTGACCCTCGGGTGCGTCGATGTCGAACCAGCGCCTGCCCTCGAGCGTCCGCCCCTGGTGCCACGTGCCGTTGGCGTCACGTGCGGCGCGGACCATCTCGATCGCCTCGGCGAGCCGCGGGTCCGGCGGGGTGCCGTCCAGCAGAGCGGCATCCCGGAAGTGATCGAGCGCGGCGAGCGTGCTGTACCGATGCCGGTTGGGGTAGACGAAATCGGTCACGAACGGTCCGACGAGGTCCCCTGTCGACAGCCGGTACGCGAGCCGCCGTTCGAGGAGGTACTCCTCGCCGCGGTGGCGGCTGTCGCGCAGTGCCGTGTCGCCGGTGGACGTCTCGTAGGCGAGCATGCCGCGCAGGGCATTCAGCGTGGAGTGGAACGACCCACGCACCGAGTCGCCCTCCTCCGCCTCGCAGTTCCAGCCGCCGTCGGCGAGCTGATGCGCGGGGAACCAGCGCACCAGCGTCGAGACGTCCGCGCCGAGCCAGGCGCCCGTCCCGAGCGTGAATGCGTTGATGCAGACGTCCACCTCCCCGCCCCAGTACGGCAGGTCGTCGTACTCCCAGCGGCTGTTGCGGTCGAGCTTCGCCGCGGTGTCCCCGAGAGCGGATGCCGGCACTCCCCACTCGCGCAGGTCTTTGAGCGTCCAGGTCGTCGCCGTCCACGGCTGGCCCGGCATCTCGGACTCGGGGCTGCCGAAGAACCCGGCCGGGAAGTACGCACCGCCCTCCCACTGCCCGTCGTCCCCCTGATGCGCGAGGAGCGTCGCTCCGTTCCCCTCGGTCGCGACGCGCGCACGCGTGGCCTCCCACTGCGCGGGCGGCGCGCCGAGCAGGTCGCGCTCTACCTGCCAGCGGAGCGAAGGGTCCGAGTCCAGCAGCCAGTCCAGCGTCGCCTGCGTGAGGGTCATGTCCGCATCCTCGCGCGGGCCGCCGACATCCGCCAGGGCTCAGCCCCGCTGAGCGAGCATCTCGCCGTAGCCGTCCTCGAACGTCGGGTACGCGAGGCCGTCGACGACCTCACCCAAGCGCGTACCGTCGAGCACGGTGCCGCGCCGTTCGGCGGGTTCGCCGCGCGGCGGCACCGGCACGCCCAGCCGGTCGGCGAGGAACGCGACCACCTCGCCCAGGGTCGCCGGGCGCCTGTCGACGGCGTGCAGCACAGCAGGCACCTGGTCCGCCTGCAGCAGCGTCAGGATCGTGCGGACGACGTCGGTCTCGTGGATGCGGTTGGTGCGGCGGTCGTGGTCCACGTCGGCGCCCGCCAGCACCTGACGGATGAGCCGGTCACGTCCCGGTCCGTAGATGCCCGCGGGTCGCAGGATCGTCGCCCCCAGCAGCGCGACCGCGCGCTCTTCGCCATCGACGAGCTGGTGCGCGCGCTCCCCGCGGGGCCGAGGCTCGTCGCTCTCGGTCAGCGGCCTCTCGTCGCCGTACCCCTCGAACACCCGGGTGGACGACACCCAGATCGTGCGCGCCGGCCGCGCCGGCAGCGCCTCGGCGACACGGCTGATCGCACCGTCGAGGAAGTCCGGCTCATCCCCCGGCGGCAGCGTCACGACGACCGCGTCGACCGCCGGCAGCGACTCCGTGAGCGGCTGGGACAGGTCCGCGGCGATGTGCCGCCAGCCGTCCGCACCGGATGCCGCCGACCGCCGCAGCGTGACGACCTCGCCGCCCGCGCGGCGCAGTTCCTCCGCCACCCGCGATCCGATGCGTCCGGAACCGACCAGGAGAGTGCGTGGAGGGACCATGCCCCCATCCTCTCAGCGGCGCGGGATGACGGCCGTGTAACAAAGCGACGCCGCCGCACCCGCGGCATCCGTCTGCGCGCGAGAATGAACTCCGGCTCCCCGCGAAACGCGGCGATGCCCACCCGACCCCTCGTCCGAGCACCCTCGGCGCCCCCGGAGGCCCTCATGACCCGACGTCCCGCCCTGCGCACCGCACTCGCCGCCTCCGCCGCGGCCCTCGCTCTGCTCCTCGGAGGCTGCGCGACGAGCGCCGCACCCGGGTCCGCGCCGTCCTCGGATGCCGCACCCTCCCCCGACGACTACGTCACGGCCGGCAAGTTCACAGTCGCGACCGGCGAGACCGCGTACGAGCCCTACGTCATCGACGACAAGCCTGAGACCGGCAAGGGCTTCGAGGCCGCCGTGGCGTACGCCGTCGCCGACAAGCTCGGGTTCGCGAAGGACGACGTCGAGTGGGTGCGCACGAGCTTCGAAGCCGCGATCGCCCCCGGCCCCAAGAGCTTCGACGTCAACATCCAGCAGTACACGATCACCGATGACCGCAAGAAGGGCGTCGACTTCTCGTCGCCGTACTACGCCGCGTCCCAGTCGATCATCGCCCTGAAGGGCGGCAAGGCCGACGGTGTGACCGACCTCGCGGGGCTCAAGTCCCTGACGATCGGCGCCATGGCGAACTCGACGAGCGCGCTCACCCTCGACGCCCTCGACCTCGGCGTGACGCCGAAGCTCTACAACTCGAACGAGGACGCGACCGCGGCCCTCGGCGCCGGACAGGTGGATGCCGTCGTCCTCGACACCCCCACCGCCTACGTCGCGGTCAACTTCTACATCGAGGACTCGTTCTTCGTCGGCGAGCTCCCGAAGGCCGGCATCGAGGACCAGTGGGGACTCCTGCTCGCGAAGGACTCGCCGCTGACGCCCGCCGTGAGCGCCGCCGTCGATGAGCTGCGCGAGGACGGCACCCTGGCGGAGCTCGAGAAGGAGTGGCTGTCGGGGCTCACCGAGGGTGTGACGGAACTCAAGTGAGGACGCGCTAGCGTCGATCCGTGAGTACCCCTACCCCGAGCGCGCTCGAGCTCGACCGCCGCGCCTATCGGCGGAGCCGAGAGCGGCGGTCCGTGCTGATCGCGATCCTCTCGACCGCCGCGTTCGCGGTGATCGTCTGGGCGACCGTCATCAACACGGAAGGCTGGGCGAAGGTCCAGCAGGGCTTCTTCGATCCTGCGACCGCGCTCGAGGCTCTTCCCAAGGTGTGGGACGGCTTCCTCATCAACCTCACGGTGCTCGGCATCTCGATCTTCACCGTGGGCGCCGTCGCACTCCTCATCGCTCTGCTCCGGACGCTCCGCGGGCCCGTCTTCTTCCCCGTCCGCGCGGTCGCGGCCGGCTACACCGACCTGTTCCGCGGGCTGCCCTTCATCATCGTGCTGTACCTCGTCGGATTCGGCCTGCCCACGATCGTCGGAGAACGCATCGATGAGCTGTTCCTCGGCATCCTCGCGGTCACCCTCACATACTCGGCGTACGTCGCCGAGGTGATCCGGGCGGGCATCGAATCGGTGCACCCGTCGCAGCGTCTCGCGGCGCGCGCGCTCGGCCTGAACCACGTGCAGACGCTCCGACGGGTCGTCCTGCCGCAGGCGCTCCGCAAGATGACGCCAGCGCTCATGAACGACTTCATCTCGATGCAGAAGGATGTGGGACTCATCTCGATCATCGCGGGGCTCGACGCGATCGCGCGCGCGAAGGGCGTCGTGGCGACGACCTACAACTTCACGCCGTACGTCGTGGCCGGCATCCTCTTCATCCTGCTCGCGATCCCCACGATCCGTCTGACCGACTGGTACACGGCGAGACTCCGCGAGCGCGAGCAGTCGGGATCGGTCCTGTGAGCGACGTCTTGCGGGCGGATGTCCTTCGAGCCACGGGCATCCACAAGTCGTTCGAAGACCGTGAGGTCCTGAAGGGCGTCGACGTGACGCTCGGTGCGCACGAGGTCGTCGCGCTCATCGGCGCGAGCGGGTCGGGAAAATCGACGCTGCTGCGCTGCCTCGGGCTTCTCGAACCCATCGACGACGGGCAGATCTTCCTCGGCGACGAGGACATCTCCGATCCCCGCGTCGACGGCAACCGCGTGCGGGCGCGCCTGGGCGCGGTGTTCCAGAGTTTCAACCTGTTCCCGCATCTGTCCGTGCTCGACAACGTCACGCTCGCCTCGCGAGTGGTGCACCGGATGCCGCGCCGCGACGCCGAGGCCCGCGCGGCCGAGCTGCTGGCCCGGGTAGGGCTCGCCGACAAGGCGAGGGATCACCCCGATCGGTTGTCGGGCGGTCAGCAGCAGCGCGTCGCCATCGCGCGCGCGATCGCGACCGACCCCGAGGTGCTCCTGCTCGACGAGATCACCTCGGCGCTCGATCCGGAGCTCGTCGGCGAGGTCCTCGAGCTCGTCCGCGATCTCGCGTCGGAAGGCGCGACGATCCTCATGGCGACGCACGAGATGGCGTTCGCGCGCGACGTCGCCGATCGCGTCGTGTTCCTCGACGCCGGCACGATCGTCGAGCAGGGCCCCTCCGCATCGGTGCTGCGGAACCCGCAGGAGGCCCGTACCCGCGCCTTCCTCGCACGCGTCACCGCCTGAGCGGCGCGCGCAGCCGCCGGGCGTCGACGGATGCAAGGGATGCCGGGCGACACGCGGCATCCCTCGTCACCTCACCGGCGTGGCGGGCGCGATCTGTTGCGTCCGCGAACGGCCCGTCCGCGAACGGCTGAGGTCGTGAGAAGCCTCAGACCCGCAGCCCCGCCGCGCGCTCGGCAACCTCGACCACGTTGGTCATGAGCAGCGCGACGGTCATCGGTCCGACACCCCCGGGGTTCGGCGAGACCCAGCCCGCGACCTCGGCGACATCCGGGTGGACGTCGCCGTAGACGCGGCTCTTGCCGGTCTCGGGGTCGTCCTCGCGGGTGACGCCGACGTCGAGGACGGCCGCACCGGGCTTCACGTGCTCGGCCGTGACGATGTGCTTGACGCCCGCCGCGGCGACGATGACGTCGGCCTCGCGCAGATGCGCGCCGAGGTCGGTCGTCCCGGTGTGGGTGAGCGTGACGGTCGCGTTGTACTCGCGGCGCGTGAGCAGCAGACCGATCGACCGGCCGATCGTGACTCCGCGGCCGACGACGACGACGTGCTTGCCCGCCAGGTCGTAGCCGTTGCGCACCAGCAGCTCGATGACGCCGCGGGGCGTGCAGGGCAGCGGCGACGTGATCGGCGTGTTGACGTTGAGCACCAGGCGACCGAGGTTCGTCGGGTGGAGGCCGTCGGCATCCTTCTCGGGATCGATCCGCTCGAGGATGCGGTCGGTGTCGAGGTGCTTCGGCAGCGGCAGCTGCACGATGTAGCCGTGGCAGGCGGGGTCGGCGTTGAGCTCGTCGATCAGCGCCTCGACCTGCTGCTGCGCCGCGTCGGCGGGCAGCTCGCGCTGGATCGAGTTCATTCCGATCGCCTCGGACTGCCGGTGCTTCATGCCGACGTAGAGCTGCGATGCCGGGTCCGCCCCCACGAGCACGGTGGCGATCCCAGGCGTCACGCCGTGCTCCTTCAGCACGGCGACGCGCTCGGCGAGCTCGGTCTTGATCGCGGCCGAGGCCGCCTTCCCGTCGAGGATCTGCGCGGTCATGATGCCTCCTGTCGTCGCCCCTCGACCGCGAGACTGCACCCGAAGCTCGAGACTGCGGTCCGGGACCACTGTCTCGCGGCGTGCGTGCAGTCTCGCGGGCGGAGGAGGGGCCGGATGCCGGCGGTCACTGCTGGAGGCTCGGGTAGAGCGGGAACGCATCGGCGAGCTTGGCGACGCGCGCGCGGAGCGCCTCGTGGTCGGCGCCCGGCAGCAGCGCGAGCGCGATGACGTCGGCGACTTCGGTGAACTCGGCGTCGCCGAAACCGCGGGTCGCGAGCGCGGGCGTGCCGATGCGGAGCCCCGAGGTGACCATCGGCGGGCGCGGGTCGTTCGGCACCGCGTTGCGGTTGACGGTGATCCGGATGTCGTGCAGCAGGTCCTCGGCCTGCTTGCCGTCGATCGCCGCGTCGCGCAGGTCGACGAGCACGAGGTGCACGTCGGTGCCGCCGGAGCGCACCGCGACACCGGCTGCCTTCACGTCGTCCTGCGTGAGGCGGTCGGCGAGGATCGCCGCTCCGCGGAGCGTGCGCTCCTGACGCTCCTTGAACTCGGGGGTCATCGCGAGCTTGAACGCGGTGGCCTTGGCGGCGATCACGTGCATGAGGGGGCCGCCCTGCTGGCCGGGGAAGACGGCGGTGTTGATCTTCTTCGCGATGTCGGCGTCGTTCGTGAGGATGAGGCCCGAGCGCGGGCCGCCGATCGTCTTGTGCACGGTGGTCGAGACGACGTGCGCGTGCGGGATGGGCGACGGGTGCAGGCCCGCGGCGACGAGACCGGCGAAGTGCGCCATGTCGACCCAGAGGAGCGCGCCGACCTCGTCGGCGATCGCGCGGAAGGCGGCGAAGTCGAGCTGGCGCGGGTAGGCGGACCAACCGGCGATGATGACCTTCGGCTTGTGCTCGACCGCGAGACGGCGGACCTCGTCCATGTCGACGAGCGAGGTCTCGGCGTCGACGCCGTACGCGACGATGTCGTACAGGCGGCCCGAGAAGTTGATCTTCATGCCGTGCGTGAGGTGGCCGCCGTGGTCGAGCGAGAGGCCGAGCAGCGTGTCGCCGGGACGGGCGATCGCGTGGAGGACGGCGGCATTGGCCGACGCACCCGAGTGGGGCTGGACGTTGGCGAACCCGGCACCGAACAGCGCCTTGGCGCGCTCGATCGCCAGCTCCTCGGCGACGTCGACGACCTCGCAGCCGCCGTAGTAGCGGCGGCCGGGGTAGCCCTCGGCGTACTTGTTGGTGAGGACGGAGCCCTGCGACTGCAGCACCGAGACGGGAACGAAGTTCTCGGAGGCGATCATCTCGAGGAACCCGCGCTGACGGTCGAGCTCCCGCTCGAGCACATCGGCGATCTCGGGATCGACCTCGGAGAGGGGGGCGTTGAACAGCGAATCGGTCATGACGATCTCCTGACGACGGCTTTCGGGATGAGGAATCTCGCATCGGCCCAGGCGCGCGGTCGAATGCCGTGTCAATCGCTCCCCGGTGGTAGCCCACCTCAACGCCAGTCGCGACACTGCGAGCATAACGGATGAGGCCGCTGATAGGCTGGCGCGATCGGTTTTGTTAGGACACCTTACAGATCGGCGGCGGACATGCTCCCCCTCCCCCTCGTGCCCTTCCCCGCGGACGTCGACGTCGACGTCGCGGACGCACCCGCCTTCGACCTGTCGCGCGCCGGTCTGTGGGGCGATCCGGATGCCGCGACCGCCCTCCGGTCGATCGTCGCCGCGCGCACGGGCATCGACCTGCCGGACGGCGACGCCATCTCGCTCGCCGTGCAGGACGGTGGCCCGACGGAGTCGTACACCCTCGAGGTCGAGACCACCGGTATCCGGATCACGGGAGCGGATGCCGCGGGCCTGTTCTACGGCGTGCAGACGCTCGTGCAGCTCGTCCGCCGTGACGGCGAGCGCTGGGTGGTGCCGGCTGTCCGCATCGCGGACGCCCCGCGCTTCGCCTACCGCGGGGTGATGCTCGATGTGGCCCGGCACTTCCACGCGGTCGACACGGTGACGGCGTACATCGACCGGGCCGCATCGCTGAAGTTCAACGTCCTGCACCTGCACCTGTCGGACGACCAGGGCTGGCGGCTCGAACTGCGATCGCGTCCCGAGCTCACCGAGAGGGCATCGGCGACGGCGGTCGACGGGGCTCCCGGAGGCTTCTACACGCGCGACGACTACCGCGCGATCGTCGCGTACGCGGCATCCCGTCACATGACCGTCGTCCCCGAGTTCGACATGCCGGGACACACGCACGCCGTCGCCCTCGCGTATCCCGAGATCGCCGAAGCACCCGTCACCGACGTCATCACCGAGGGCGCGATCCCGGTCGCCGGCGAGCCCTACACCGGCACCGCGGTCGGCTTCTCGTCGCTCCGCGTGCACGACGACGCCACCTACGCGTTCGTGCGCGACGTCTTCGCCGAGCTCGCCGAGCTCACCCCGGGACCGTGGCTGCACTTCGGCGGCGACGAGTCCCACGGGACGACGCCCGAGGACTTCGCGCACTTCGTCGCCCGCGCGAGCACCGTGATCGCCGACCTCGGCAAGACGCCGATCGCCTGGCACGAGGCCGGCGCCGCCGCGGGCCTGGCTCCCGGCACGATCGGCCAGTACTGGGGCTTCGTCATGCCGACGGATGCCGCACCGGAGCACGCCCGCGCCTTCGCCGAGCGCGGCGGTCGTGTCATCCTCTCTCCCGCCGACGCGATCTACCTCGACATGAAGCCGACCGACGACGCGCCCCTCGGACTCACCTGGGCGAACGGACCCACGAGCCTCGAGCGCGCGTACTCGTGGGAGCCGACCGAGGTCGTCGACGGCCTCCCCGAGAACGCGATCCTCGGGATCGAGGCACCCTTGTGGACCGAGACGGTCGCGAGCCTCGCCGACATCGACGCGCTCGCGTTCCCGCGCATCGCAGCGGCGGCGGAGATCGCCTGGTCCGCACCAGCCGGATCGGAGCGCACGTGGGGTTCGTTCCGGGCGCGGGTCGGCGGGCTCGGGCCGCTGTGGACCTCGCTCGGCATCCGCTTCCCCGCAGTCGCGGAGGTCACGTGGACGACGTGACCCGCATCATCCACTCCGCCCGGCTGATCGATGCGGGCACGGAGACCCCCGACGCGTGGATCCGCATCGAGGCGGGCCGGGTCGCGGCATCCGGCACCGGCGGATCGTGGCGAGCGCTCGACGCCGACGAGGTCGTCGACGCGGGCGCGGTCGCCGGGGCGGACGCCGTGCTGACGCCCGGCTTCGTCGACCTGCACGGGCACGGCGGCGGCGGCCGCGCGCACGAGGAGGGCGTCGAGGCGATCCGCATGGCCCGGACAGCCCACCGCGCGCACGGCACGACGCGCGCCGTCATCTCGCTGGTCGCCGGCTCACCTGCCGACCTCGCGGCCCGCCTCGGTGCGATCGCCGACCTCGCCGAAGCGGATGCCTCGGTCCTCGGCGCGCACCTCGAGGGCCCCTTCCTCGACCCGGGGCACCACGGCGCACACGATCCGGCGCTGCTGCTCGACCCCGAGCCCGAGACCGTCGCGGCACTGATCGAGGCGGCCCGCGGATCGCTCGTACAGGTGACACTCGCGCCCGAGCTACCGGGCGGACACGAGGCGATCGCGCAGTTCGCCGCGGCCGGCGTCGTCGTCGCGGTCGGTCACACGGACGCCGACGTCGAGGCCACCCGCCGCGCGTTCGATGCGGGCGCCACCGTCCTCACCCACGCGTTCAACGCGATGCCGGGACTCCATCACCGCGCCCCCGGCCCCGTCGGCGCCGCGACCGGCGACCCGCGTGTGACGATCGAGGTCATCGCCGACGGAGTACACGTGCACCCCGACGTCATCCGGATGCTGTTCGCGGCAGCTCCCGGACGCATCGCGCTCATCACCGACGCGATGGCCGCCGCCGGCGCGGCGAACGGGACCTACCTGCTCGGGTCGCTCCCGGTGACGGTCGAGGCGCGCGTCGCACGCCTGGCCGACGGCACGATCGCGGGTTCCACGCTGACACAGGATGCCGCGCTCCGCACCGCTGTCGCCGCGGGGAGTGGCGCTGCCCGACGCCGTCACGGCCC
Organism: Microbacterium sp. SORGH_AS_0505; assembly: GCF_030818715.1. NCBI lineage: Bacteria > Bacillati > Actinomycetota > Actinomycetes > Micrococcales > Microbacteriaceae > Microbacterium > Microbacterium sp. SORGH_AS_0505. Next base: position 389,027 of record NZ_JAUTAT010000001.1, read on the forward strand.
TCACGACGACTCCTGCGCGCGCGATCGGCCGGCCCGAACTCGGCTCGCTCGCCGTCGGGTCCGTCGCCGACGCGGTGATCCTGGACGCCGGGCTCCGCGTGCGGCGGGTCTTCAGCGGGATGGTCTGAGCCGCGGCGTCCGCGCCACGCTCAGCCCGGCACGACCCCGGCAGGGGCTTCCGCCAGGAGCGCCGCGCCGACCGCGCCGACCGGCGCGCCGGACGGAACCGGCGCGACGCGGTCCGCCAGATCGAGCGAGGCGAGGAAGGCCGACCCGGATGCCGCGGCCCGCAGGGCCGTGCGAACCGGCCCGAGCAGCCGCTCCCCCAGGTGCGAGACCCCGCCGCCGAGCACGACGACGTCGACGTCTGCTGTGAGGACGAGAAGCTGCGCCGCGGCGGCCACGCCGCGCACGACGTCCGCCTGCAGCGACTCGGCGAACGGATCGCCGGCGGCGGCCGCGTCGAACACGTCGGCCACCGGGAACGCGGAGGGCCTCCCCCATCGCGCCGCGACCGAAGCACCTCCGGCGAGCGCCTCGATGCAGCCCCGTTGCCCGCAGGGGCAGACGGGACCGGCGGGGTCCACGCTGAGATGCCCGATCTCCCCGGCCGCGCCCCGCGCGCCGCGCCACGGCATCCCGTCCCGGACGATCCCCGCGGCGACGCCCGTCCCGAGGTTGAGGTAGGCGAGCGAATCGACACCCGGGAGGAGCGCTCGGGCCCCGACGGCAGCGGCTCGCACGTCGTTGTCCACCGTGGGCCGGAGTCCGAGCCGTGCGGCGAGCGCCGCGGCCAGATCGAACTCCGCGATACCGAGGTTGAGGGCGTGACGGACGACGCCGTCCCCTGCGATCTGGCCGGGGACGCCGACGCCGAGGGTGTCGAGCTCTCGGCCGCCGGCGAGCACCTCGACGACCGCCGCGATCCCCTCGACGACCGCGGCGGCACCGCGGCCGGTCGGACGGCGTTCGACCCCGAGGACGCGACCGGCCTCGTCCACCGCGACGGCGAGCGTCTTCGTCCCGCCGACATCCACTCCGACGCGCATCTCAGCCCTTCACAGCGCCGGAGACGAGCCCACCGGACATCCGTCCCTGCACGATGAGGAAGAACACGACCACGGGGATCGAGATGAGGGTGGATGCCGCCATCACGGCCCCCCAGTTGGTCGCCTCGGTCGCGGACTGGAACGACAGCAGCCACGGCGGCAACGTCAGGTTCTGGCCGCGCAGCAGGAGGAGGGCCATCGTGAACTCGTTCCAGGACTGGATGAAGGCGAACACGCCGGTCGCGACCAGCCCCGGGGCGAGGAGCGGGAACGTGACCTTCCAGAACGCCTGCGACCGCGTGCAGCCGTCGATCATGGCCGCCTCCTCGAGGTCGACGGGGACTCCTGCGACGAAGCCGCGCAGGGTCCAGATGGTGAACGGGACCACCGCGGCGACGTAGACGATCCCGAGGCCCAGGAGGGTGTTCATGAGACGCCAGTCGTCGATCATCCCGTAGATCGTGAACATCATCGCCTCACCGGGGATCATCTGGACGATGAGTACCGAGACGATGAAGGAGCGACGTCCGCGGAAGCGGATGCGGGCCACGGCGATCGAGGCGAGGAACGCGACGAGCAGGGTGACGACGAGGACGCCGACGGTGACGAGGCTCGAGCTGAGGAGCCCGTGCACGAAGTCGGTCTGACCGGGGGCTGCGGGCCGTGTCCACGCCGTCTCGTAGTTGCGGAGCGTGAAGTCCAGCGGCAGGAAGCTCGGCGTACGGCTGATGATCGACTCGCCGCTCGTGAACGACATGTTCAGCATCCAGTACACCGGGAACACGGAGCAGGCGAACACGACCAGCGCAGCCAGGTTGAGCAGGATGCGGCCGACGGGCGAGCGGCGCCGCCGTCGCGCGGCGAGCGAGCCGGGGAGGGGCGTCCGGGCGTCGCCGACGGGGCCGGCGATCTCGTCGACGCCGACCGTGGACAACTGCGCGGCAGGGGTGATCTGCGTGCTCACAGCTCCTCCTCCTTGAGGGTCGTGCGGACGTAACCCCACGAGAGGGCGAGCAGCAGGATGACGGTCAGCACGCCGATCGCGCTCGTGACGCCGAACTCCCCCACCCCCTGCCGGAAGATGTAGGTGCCGAGGACGTTCGTCTCGGAGACGAGGCCGCCGCGCTGCTGCAGCGTGTAGACCTGCGTGAAGATGCGGAGGTTCCAGATCACCTGCAGGACGACGACGACCGTGACGACGTTACGGAGGTAGGGGTAGACGACCAGTCGGAACCGCTGGAGGCCCGTCGCACCGTCGAGCGAAGCGGCCTCGAGCACCTCGCCGGGGACCTGGCCGAGCGCGGCGTAGAGCGTGAACGCCGCGAACGGAACGCCCTGCCAGACGACGATGATCGTGAGGACGACGAAGAACGACCACGGGTCGAGCAGCCAGGAGTGGTTCGTGAAGTCGGTCGTGCCGGTCACGGTGTTGAACAGCCAGTTCACGAGTCCGTACTGCGCGTCGAAGATCCACCCCCAGACGGTGGTCGCCGCCAGCGGCGGCATCGCCCAGGCGAGGAGCAGGCCGATCGAGACGAGCAACCGCCAGCCGCGGGTCAGGCGGGTCATCAGCACCGCGACGAGCGCGCCGAGCCCGACGATCAACACCGTCATGACGAGCATGAGTCCGAGGCTGCGGACGAGCACCGCCGGGAAGTCCGACGCGGTGAACACCTCGAGGTAGTTCTCGAAGCCGACGATGTCGGGGAGGGTCCCCTGCACCTTGTCGCGGATCGAGTAGTCGGTGAACGACTGGACGACCATGAGGACCGCGGGGTAGCCCACCATCACCGCGAGGATCACGAGCGACGGGCCGAGCAGCGTGAGCGCCGCCGCGCCGTCCTTGCGTCGACGCCCGCGCGCGCGGGCTGTCGACGCGAGGCGGTCGCGCGGCGAGGTCCCCGGCCGCGGACGGGTGAGTGTTCCGGACATCGTCGTCTCCGTGAGAGGTCGGTCGGCGGTGCAGGAGACGGTGACCGCCCCCTGCACCGGCCCGGTCAGGAGTTGAGGATCGCTTCGATCTGACCGTCGAGGGCGGTGGCGATCTCGGTGACATCGCCTCCCTGCGCGATCTTCACGAGGGCGTCCTTGATGACACCGGCCGACTCGACCTCGGCCCACTTGGGGCTGGCCGGGACGGCCTTGGAGGATGCCGCGGCCTTCGCCGCCTCGGCGGTGATGGCGTCGTCGGGCAGGTACTCCGCGAACGAGGTGCGCGCGGGGATCAATCCGTTCTCGGCGAGGATCTTCTGGTAGCCCTCCGAGAGGATGACCTGCAGCGCCGCCTGCGCCTTCTCCTGGGCGTCGGACTTCGCGGCGACCGCGATGTTCGAGCCGCCCGCGAACACCGGCGCGACCTCGCCTGCCGTCATGCCGGGAAGCGCGAATGCCGCGAGGTCCTTGCCGGCCTCGTCGGGGCACCCCGGAGCCTCGGCGTCCGCCGCCGCGAGGATCGACCACTTGACCCATGCGGGCGCGGAGAGGAAGCCGACCTCACCGGCGCAGAACGGGACCTGCGGGTCGGCCTCGTCGGAGTCGGCGGGGGCGATCGTCGCGTTGGTGTACACGTCCTGCAGCATCTCGAGGCCGGCGATCCCGCCTTCGCTCGAGAAGCCGCCGACCCACTGGTCGCCGTCGAGGGTGGCGATCTCTCCGCCGTTCGCCCAGATGTAGGGCAGCGCGTTGTACCAGTCCTTGCCCGGGGCGTAGATACCCGACTTCGTCGCGGTCGTCCCATCGATGCCGGCCTTCACGTAATCGGCGAGCGTCGTGGGCACCTCCCCCGAGTAGGTCGAGGGCGAATAGAACACGACGCGCGATCCGGCGTAGTACGGCGCTGCGTAGAGGGTGCCGTCCTCGGAGCCGAGGTCGACGAAGCTCTTCAGCATGTCGTCGCCGCCGAGATCGTCCTGGATGCCGGAGAGGTCGGCGAACAGGCCCTGCGAGATGAACCCGGGCGCCTGCGTGTTGCCGACCTCGACGATGTCGGGGGCGTCGTTGGACGAGAGCGCCGCGACGTACGCCTCACCGGTGTCCGCCCACGTCTTCTCCTCGATCGTGAGAGTCCAGCCGTCGTTCTGGTCTTCGAACGTCTTCTTCAGGTAGTCGCGCGCGTCCTGCGGGGTGTCCGTGCCGACGAGCCACACGGTCAGGTCGCCGGTTTCGGCGCTCCCGCTCGCGGGTGTGCCGCCGCCGGCGCAGCCGGACAGGACGAGGGCTGACGCGCCGAGGAGCGACAGTGCTCCGAGGGTCTTCTTCATAGCGGTTCCTTCACTGTGTGGGATGCGGCGGCCCGGTCGAGCCGTCGCGGATGCGGGTGGTGCGGGGGTGACGCGGGTGGTGCGGGTGGTGCGGATCAGGAGACTCCGAGACGGCCGGACAGGACCATGACGGCCGCGCCGCGGAGGACGATATCCTCGCTGTGGGTCGACATGCGGACCTGGAGCCCGTCGTGGAACGTGGCGAGGGTGCGGGTGCGGACCGTCTTCGCCGCGGCGTCGGCGAGAGCCCCTCCGAGGAGGTCGGCGGGCCCCGAGAGCGCGATCTCCGAAAGGTCGAGCGCTCCGACGATCGGCGCCAGGGCGATGCCGAGTCGCTCCCCGGCGTCGCGGAGGACGCTGTCGGGGTCGTCGGTCGCGGCCAGACGCGCGGTGAGGGCGGGGACCGCGAGCCACGCTTCGAGGCATCCGATCTTGCCGCAGGCGCAGGCGGGACCGCCGTCTGTGCCGACGGTGACGTGACCGATCTCGCCGGCGGCGAAGCGGGCGCCGGCGAGCGGCTCTCCCCCGGTCAGCAGGCCCGCACCGACACCGCGGCCGACGCGCACGAGGATCACGTCGTCGCCGGCGCCGCCGAACGTGTGCTCGGCGAGGACCGCGGCGTTCGCGTCGTTGGCGACGAGTACGGGGAGTCCGACCTCCGCCTCGAGGGCTGCGGCGAGGTCCAGATCCGACCAGCCGAACCCGGGTGCGGCGAGGACGACGCCGCGGTCGTCCACGACGCCGGGAGTCCCGACGCCGAGCCCCAGGACGGGCGCATGGGCGTCGGCCACGACCGTGCGAGCGAGGCCGATGATCGCCTCGAGGACGTCGGACGGGCGTGCGGGGACGGGGACGCTGTGTCGCGCGACGATCTCGCCGTCGAGGGTGAGCACCGCGCCGAGAAAGCTCTCGCTGCCCGACAGATCGAGCCCGACGATGCGGTGACCGTCGCGGGCGATGTCCACGAGGATGGCGGGCTTTCCGGGACCGGATGCCTCCCGCAGACCCCGCTCGACGACGTACCCGTCGTCCATGAGCGACCCGACGAGGTCCGACACGGTGACCCTCGTCAGCCCGGTCTCACGCGCGAGGTCGGCCCGGCTCATCGCACCCTCGGAGAAGAGCGACTGCAGCACGAGCGCGCGGTTGTGCGCCCGGGCGTGCTCCGGAAGGATCTTGCCCGCGGCGCGTCTGGAACGGGTTACGGCGGCGGATCGGGTCGGCGTCGGCATGTTTGTTAGTAAGCCTTACCAATAGTCACCACGCAAGTGCCCGCCCCCTATTTGCAAGCAGTCTTAACAAACTCGTTACACTCCGGTCGCCGCCGCCGCCCCCGTAGAATCGAGGCATGTCCGAGCTCCCCCACGTCCGGCCCGAACGACCCGCGGAGCCCGCACCGGCCGCCCGTGCCGAGAGGCTGTCGGCCCTCGATCTCCTCAGCTTCCTGTGCACCCTGTTCGCGGTCGCGTCGCTCGCCATCTGGGGCTTCACCGCGTGGGAGCTCCCCTGGAACATCGTCTTCGGCATCGCCGCGCCCCTCGCGACGCTCATCGTGTGGGGCCTGTTCGCCTCGCCGCGCGCCGTCATCCGCGTGCACCCCTTCGTGCGCGGACTCGTCGAACTGCTCATCTACCTGTCGGCGACGATCGCCTGGTGGAGCGCGGGGCAGGCCTGGATCGGACTCGGCTTCGCGGTGGTTGCCGTCGTGGTCGGCGTCCTCGCGGGACGCCGACGCCTGTCGTGACCGACGTCGCCGCCCTCCTCCGCGATGCGCTCGGCGAGCGCGTCGACACGTCGGCGGCGGCTCTCGATGCGGCCCGGGCGGACAAGTCGGGTCACCGCGCGGCCGGACGGCCGCTCGCGGTCGTGCACGCGGCATCCGTCTCAGATGTGCAGACCACGATGCGGATCGCCTCCGAGACCGGAACGCCGGTCGTGACCCGCGGCGCCGGGACGGGCCTCGCCGGCGGAGCGAACACCGGCGAGGGCGAGATCGCCCTGTCGGTGCGCGACATGAACCGCGTCCTCGAGGTCCGCCCCGACGACCTCCTCGCCGTGGTGGAGCCCGGCATCCTCAACGCCGACCTCGGGCGCGCTCTCGCGCCGTACGGCGTATGGTGGGCGCCCGACCCGGCCAGCCGCGAGATCTCGACCGTCGGTGGCAACATCGCGACGGGCGCGGGCGGGCTCCTGTGCGCCAAGTACGGAGTCGTCCGCGACGCCGTCCTCGCCCTGGACGTCGTCCTCGCCGACGGCCGGCTCATCTCGACGGGCCACCGCAGCGTGAAGGGGGTCACCGGATACGACCTCACCGCGCTCATGATCGGATCCGAGGGGACCCTCGGCGTCGTCGTCGGCGCGACCCTCAAGCTCCGCCGTCTCGTCCCCGGCGAGACCCGCACCGTGACCGCGCAGTTCCCCGACGTCCGGACGGCCGCCGCCGGCGCCGCGGCGGTGACCGCGTCCGGCGCGCAGCCCGCGATCATGGAGCTGATGGATGCCGTGAGCCTGGCGGCCGCGCATGCGCTCCTGGGCCTTCCCGCCCCGACACCCGGCGCGACCCAGCTGACGGTGCAGACCGACGGCGTCGCCGCCGCCGCGGAGCAGGCGGCGATCGCGGCCGTCCTGACCTCAGCCGGCGGTGCGGTCCGCCTTGCCGCCGACGACGCGGAAGCCGCGCAGCTGTGGGCGGTGCGTCGCGCGATGCATCCGGCGATGGAGAGCCTCGGCACGGCGCTCATCGAGGACGTCTCCGTGCCGCGGAGCGCGCTCCCCGCGATGTTCGACGAGATCGCCCGCATCGAGGCGCAGTACGACCTGACTATCCCGACCGTCTGCCACGCGGGCGACGGCAACCTGCATCCCAACTTCGTCTTCGACGGGGACGAGGTTCCCGAGCGCGTGTGGCAGGCAGCGGATGCCCTTTTCCGCGCGGCCATCGCCCTCGGCGGCACCCTGACGGGCGAACACGGCATCGGCGTCCTCAAGAGCCGCTGGCTCGCCGACGAACTCGGCGCGGATCAGTGGACCCTGCAGCGAGGGATCAAGACGGTCTTCGACCCGGCCGGCATCCTCAACCCCGGGAAGGTGTTCGCCGCTCAGCCGTGACGCACGGCCGCGCCCGACGGCGTCCGCGATCCCCGATCCGGTGCCGGCTGGGTCGTGACGGCGAGCACCATCGACACGATGCCGACGACCGCGGGAATGGTCGCGGGGAGGACGCCGACGGGGCCTCCGATCCCGGGAGCGACGATGGTGACGGCCGCGAAGACGACGGCGAGCCCCAACCCGAGCGTGATCGCCGCGAGCGGGATCCAGCTCCAGGGGCGAGGGATGACACCGATGCGCAGGATCGCGATCGCGCCGCCGATCGCGAGGATGTAGGAGACGATCGCACCCAGCGCGGCCGTCGGCTCCGCAGCGGGGCCCGCGGCGTACCCGGTCGGCCCCGCCCACCAGACGGCGCGGACGAGGACGAACCCTCCGAGGGCGAGCAGTATCGCCATACCGGCGGGTCGGCGTGCGACCACACTGTCCGCGGGCCGCAGCCCGAAGGCGTAGACGACGCAGGCTCCGGCGGCGAGGACGGCGGCCCCCACCTCGTACGGCACGGCCGCCGCGTTCCCCGATCCGGCGGCGATGGCGGCGAGCACCCCGAGGAGGCCCTGCCCGAGGAGCAGGAACCCGCCGAAGAGCCACGACCACACCGTTGTGCGCTGCATGGGCACACCATAAGCCCGGAGGACGGCCGATGCCACCCGCCGTGCACACCCGGGTCCACGGTTCCTCCAGCGAAGCCGTGGCAGGCTCGAACGGTCCCGACCCCGAGGAGGCCCGACGTGTCCGCATCCCGCTCCGCCCGCGCCGTCGGCGTGTTCCTGACCGCCGGATGCGTCGCCGCCGTCTGCGCGGCGTGTTCACCCGCGGACCACCACGGCGAGAAGCAGAGTGTCGCCTCCGCATGCGAGGCCGTCGCCACCGCCGTCGACGATGCGATGACGGCGTTCGCCGATGCGGATGCCACCGACCCGTCCACCGCCGCGAACGCCACCGCGAGCGTCCGCGCGCAGTTGGAGGAGCTCGCGCCGTCGATCCACAACGCCCGTGTGGCCGCCGTCGTCGCCGACCTCCGGTCGGGGTTCGACGTCCTCGCGACGGCGACCTCCGCCGCCGCGGACGGCGACCTCGACGGCGTCACGGGTCTCGGCGAGGCGACCGACCGCATCCGTTCCGGCGTCTCCGAATATCACGATCTGTGCGCGCGGTGAGCCGGACGCACCCCTGGTCGCGTACCCTTTTGTGAAGCGACATTCGCCCTGGCGACGAGACCCCGGATCCCCGTGGCGTCCGGGACGCCGGGCAGCAGCTCGGGGGAGATCGATGTCCGAGACCATCACACGCCAGGACGCCGACGCCACCGTCGTCTCCGACGCCCCCGTCGACGTGCGCTGGGCGCCCACCGAGCCGGCCCGCAAGCCCCGCCGCCTGTGGCTGAAGATCGGCGTCCCGGCAGCCGCCGTCGTGGCCGCGGCGACCGTGTGCTCGCTCGTCCTGATCGCACCGGGCACGACCGCAGCCGGCGTTCCTGTCGGGGGACAGACGTCCGGTGCAGCGGCGGAGTCGATCTCGTCCCGCCTGGCCGACATCGAGGTGACCCTCGGTGAAGGCGGTCCCACCGTTTCGGCCGCCGACCTCGGTGCGACCGTCGACGCCTCAGCTCTGGCGGACGCGGCGTTCGCGGGCAGCCCGATGTGGAACGTGACCGCGTGGTTCGCCGAGTACGGCACCCCCGACGTGAGCCTCGACGCCGACCGGGCGGCGAATGCGCTGCGCGCGGCCCTGCCCGACGCCTACACCGACCCGACTCCCGCTGCGGTGACGTTCCAGGACGGCGCTTATGCGGTGACGCCTGCCGTCGACGGGACGGGCGTCTCGCTCGACGCCGTGCGCGGCGCCCTCCAGTCGGCCCTGACGACGGGCGCCGGCACGGCGACCGTCGACCCCACCCCGGAAGCCGTCGCCTCCGTCGTCACGACGGCCGCGGCCGAGACGACCGCCTCGAGCCTGAACGACATGATCGCCGAGGCGGGCTTCTACGTGGGCGACGACCGCGCCGTCCCCGTGACCGCCGACACGCTCGCGTCGTGGGTGGATGTGGCAGCCCGACGAGACCGGCACGTTCTCCTTCAGGGTGGATGCCGCAGCGATCCAGACCGCCGTCGACACCCTTCCCGACCAGGTCAACCAGGACCCGGTCGACGCGAACGTCCTCTCGAACGAGGCCGGAACGGTTCTCGCGACGCTGGTCGAGGGGCAGGACGGCCGAGCGCTGGGCGACACGTCGAATGTGGCGCGCGACTTCGCCGACCAGCTCGCCGCCGGCGATGCCTCGTACGATCTGGCTGCCGATGTCACGGCGCGCAGCACGGTCAGCACCGTCCGCCTGGCCGAAGTGGATCTCGGAGAGCAGCGCCTGTACCTCAAGGAGAACGGCAAGGTCGTCGACACCTGGCTCATCTCGAGCGGCCGGGACGGCGCCGTCACCTATCAGGGTCACTACTCGATCGGATGGCGCACCCCGCTCCAGGACATGAAGGGCACGTCGCGCGACACGGGCTCGAAGTACACGCAGCCCGACGTCCCCTGGGTCATGTACTTCAACGGCAATCAGGCCTTCCACGGCGCGTACTGGCACGACAACTTCGGTAACCAGATGAGCGCCGGCTGCGTCAACATGCCGCCCGCCCTCGCGAAGAAGCTGTACGACTGGATGCCCGACGGCGGCGACGTCTGGATCCACGCCTGACACATTCCGGATCCTCGGCATCCGTCCTGTGCGCAGGACACCGATCACGGTTAGCCTGTGCTCATGGCTGACCTCCGCGTGGAAGAACTGTCGGCGTCGACGATCGTCGCCGTGAACACCCTCTCGCTCAAGCCGGGCCAGGAACGCTTCATCGCACCCGAGAGCTATGCGATCGCAGCGACCGTCGTCGATCCCGCCACGTCGTGGCAGCGAGTGATCCTCGACGGCGACGAGGTCGTCGGTTTCGTGAGCGCCGGCTTCGACGAGGACGCCCCGCACGAGCACTTCCGCTCGGTTCTGTGGCGGATCAACGTGGATGCCGACGATCAGGGCCGCGGCGTCGGTCGCTACGCCGTCGACCAGCTCGTCGACGAGGCGCGCGCCCGCGGCTTCGATCACGTGAACGTGATCTACGAAGCCGGCGAGGGCGGACCCGACGCGTTCTTCCGCCGCGTCGGCTTCACCCCCGTCGACGAGACCGAGTACGGCGAGGTCGTCGCGCAGATCCGTCTCTGACACTCCCCCCAACGCACGGATGCCCCGGCCCGCTTTCGCGGCCGGGGCATCCGTCCGTCGGATCAGAGTCCGTCGATGATTGCGTTCAGCGTCGCCGACGGGCGCATGACCTTCTCGACCAGCGCGGTGTCGGGACGGTAGTACCCGCCGATCTCGGCGGGCGAACCCTGGACGGCGACCAGCTCGGCGACGATCGTCTCCTCGTTCGAGGTGAGCGCCTCGGCGACCGGGGCGAACGCCGCAGCCAGCTCGGCGTCGGCCGTCTGACGGGCGAGCTCCTGCGCCCAGTAGGTGGCCAGGTAGAAGTGGCTGCCGCGATTGTCGATCGTGCCGAGGGCGCGGCCGGGCGACTTGTTCTCCTCGAGGAAGGTGCCGGTGGCAGCGTCCAACGTATCGGCGAGGACCTTGGCGTGCGCGTTGCCGGTGTAATCGGCGAGGTGCTCGAAGGATGCCGCCAGCGCGAAGAACTCACCCAGGGAGTCCCACCGGAGGTAGTTCTCCTCCACGAGCTGCTGCACGTGCTTCGGGGCGGAGCCGCCCGCACCGGTCTCGAACAGTCCGCCGCCGGCGAGCAGCGGGACGATCGAGAGCATCTTGGCGCTCGTGCCGACCTCGAGGATCGGGAACAGGTCGGTCAGGTAGTCGCGGAGCACGTTGCCGGTGACCGAGATGGTGTCCTCGCCGCGGCGGATGCGCTCGAGCGAGTACCGGGTCGCGTCGGCCGGCGCGAGGATCTCGATCGTGAGCCCCTCGGTGTCGTGGTCGGCGAGGTAGGCCTTCACCTTGGCGATGAGGTTCGCGTCGTGGGCACGGCTCTCGTCGAGCCAGAACACGGCCGGATCGCCGGTCGCGCGGGCGCGCGTGACGGCGAGCTTCACCCAGTCGCGGATCGCGATGTCCTTGGTCTGGGTCGCGCGCCAGATGTCTCCCGGCTGCACGGCGTGCGAGAGGAGGACCTCGCCGGCGGCCGAGACGACCTCGACGGTGCCCGCCGCGGAGATCTCGAACGTCTTGTCGTGCGAGCCGTACTCCTCGGCGGCCTGCGCCATGAGGCCGACGTTCGGCACGGAGCCGATCGTGGCGGGGTCGAGGGGACCGTTCGCGATCACGTCGTCGATGGTCGCCTGGTAGACCCCGGCGTAGGAGGAGTCCGGGATCACGGCGATCGTGTCGGCCTCGCCGCCGTCGGCGCCCCACAACTTGCCGCCGTTGCGGATGAGCGCCGGCATCGAGGCGTCCACGATCACGTCGGACGGGACGTGCAGGTTCGTGATGCCCTTGTCGGAGTTGACGTACGACAGCCGCGGGCCGGCGGCGATCGCCGCATCGAACGCCGCGCGGATCTCCTCGCCGCCCTCGACGTGGGCGAGACCGGCGAGGATCGCGCCGAGCCCGTCGTTGGGAGTGAGCCCCGCCGCCGCGAGCGTGTCGCCGAAGCGCGAGAACACGTCGGCGAAGAATGCGCGGACGACGTGACCGAAGATGATCGGGTCGCTGACCTTCATCATGGTGGCCTTGAGGTGCACGGAGTAGAGCACGTCCTCCGCCTGCGCCTGTGCGACGGTGTCGGCGAGGAACGCGTCGAGTGCGGTCGCCGAGAGGAACGTCGCATCGACGACCTCGCCGGCGAGGACCTTCAGGCCGGACTTGAGTTCCGTCACGGTGCCGTCTTCGCCCGTGAAACGGACCGACAGGACGTCGTCGCCCTCGAGGACCGTGGAGGCCTCGTTCGACGCGAAGTCGTCGTGCCCCAGGGTCGCGACGCGGGTCTTGCTGCCGTCGGCGAAGGGCTTGTTGCGGTGCGGGTGCTTGCGGGCGTAGTTCTTCACCGAGAGGGGCGCGCGACGGTCGCTGTTGCCCTCGCGCAGGACGGGGTTGACCGCCGACCCCTTGACGCGGTCGTAGCGCGCGCGGAGGTCCTTCTCGGCGTCGTCCTTCGGCTCGTCCGGGTAGTTCGGCACGTCGTAGCCGGCGGCCTGCAGCTCGGCGATCGCGGCCTTCAACTGCGGGATGGATGCCGAGATGTTCGGCAGCTTGATGATGTTGGCCTCGGGCTGGGTCGCGAGGGCCCCGAGCTCGGCGAGCGCGTCGCCCACCTGCTGCTCAGCGGTGAGCTTCTCGGGGAACAGGGCGAGGATGCGGCCCGCGAGCGAGATGTCGCGCGTGTCGATGCCGACGCCCGCCTTGCCTGCGAACGCCTCGACGATCGGCAGGAAGGACGCCGTCGCCAGCGCGGGGGCCTCGTCGGTGTAGGTGTAGATGATGGTGGAATCAGGCACGTGTCGTCTCCAAGAAAAGGGCGTCGCGGATGCTCCTCAGCGTATCGCACCGCCCCGGTTTCTCTCGATGTCGAGATATCTCCAGCCGTGACCGCCGACCGCTAGGGTGAGGCCGTGCCGCGCTTCGATCTGCCCCTGTCCGACCTCCGCGACTACCGCCCCGAGATCCGCATCCCCGCGGACTTCGACGACTTCTGGTCGAGCACCGTCGCCGGTGCACGGGAGGCGGGCGGATCACCCGTCGTCACCCCGATCGAGACCCCTCTCCGCGGGATCGACGCCTTCGACGTCACCTTCCCCGGGTTCGCCGGCGACCCGGTGAAGGGATGGCTGCTGCTTCCGGCCCAGCGCGACGGTGCCCTGCCCGCGGTCGTCGAGTTCAACGGGTACGGCGGGGGCCGCGGCCTCCCCTTCGAACGCCTCGGGTGGGCGGCATCCGGATACGCGCACTTCTTCATGGACACCCGCGGTCAGGGCAGCGCCTGGGGATCGGGCGGCGCGACCCCCGATCCGCACGGTGCCGGACCGGCGTTCCCGGGGTTCATGACGCGGGGCATCGACGACCCGGAGACCTACTACTACCGTCGCGTCTTCACCGACGCGGTGCGGGCGATCGACGCGGTGCGCTCCCTTCCCGAGGTGGATGCCTCCCGCGTCGCCGTCTGCGGCGGCAGCCAGGGCGGCGGCATCGCGATCGCTGCGGCTGCGCTCAGCGACGACCTCGTCGCGGCGATGCCCGACGTCCCGTTCCTCTGCCACTTCGAGCGAGCCGTGGGCATGACCGGGCGCGACCCCTATGAGGAGGTGGCCCGTTACCTCGCAGTCCACCGCGGTGCGGAGGAGCGCGTCTTCGAGACCCTGTCGTACTTCGACGGGGTGAGCTTCGCGGCGCGGGCGCAGGCGGCATCCCTCTTCTCCGTCGCCCTGCTCGACCCGATCTGCCCGCCGTCGACCGTGTTCGCGGCGTTCAACGCCTGGGCGGGAGCGGACAAGGAGATCGAGGTGTTCCCCTTCAATGAGCACGAGGGCGGTCAGGCCTACCAGTGGCAGCGGCAGGCGGAGTTCCTCGCGGCGCGGATCTGATCAGCCGTCCGCGGGCGGGCGCTCGCCCGTTCCTCGCTCGATGATCCACGTCGGCAGCGTGATCTGGCGCACGAAGCCCGAGGGGTCCCCGATCCGCTCCATCGCGAGCGTCGCCGCGCGTCTGCCGAGTTCGAGCGGGTCGTAGGAGATCACCGAGACGCCGAGGACGTCGGCCGTGTCGAAGTCGTCGAAGCCGATCAGTGCCGTCTGCTCGTCGCCGCGCGCTCGCAGGGCGCGGAGTGCGCCGACCGTCACCCGGTTGTTCCCGGCGATGATCGCGGTGGGCGCCGCATCCTCCCGCCAGAGACGCTGGACGAGATCGAGCGGCGGGATCGTGAGGTCGTCGCCCAGCATCTCCCATCGGGCCGAGTCGACGCCGATCTCCGACATCGCCTGCCGGTAGCCCGCGAGCCGCTCGGACTGCGTCCAGACGGACGCCGGGTTGCAGACGTAGGCGATGCGACGGTGACCGCGCGTCGTCAGCCGCCGGGTCGCCTCGAGGACGGCGACGCGGTTGTCGAGGACGATCGAGTCGGCCGCGAGGTTGCGCGCCGGGCGGTCGATCGCGATCACCGGGGTTCCCAGTTGGCGTTCGCCCTCGAGGTAGGACTGGTCCTCGCCGACCGGGATGAGCAGGAGCGCTCCGACCCGCTGCGCCAGCAACGCGTCGGCCACGCGGCCCTCCCCTTCCTCGGTGTCGTCCGTGGTGGCGACGACGAGGCTGAACCCGTGGGCGGAGAGCTCCTTCTCGATGCCCGCGGCGACCTTGTAGTAGAACGGGTTGCTCAGCTCGCCGATGATGAAGCCGACCGTACGGCTCCCGCCTCGACGGAGCCCCTGCGCGAGGCTGTTGGGCCGGAACCGCAGCCGTTTCGCCGAGGCGAGTACGCGTTCGACCGTCTGGGGGGCGACGAGCTCGCGTTGGGCGAACACGCGCGAGACCGTCTTCGAACTGACGCCGGCCAGACGTGCGACATCGTCCAGCGTGGCCCGTTGCTGCACCGTCATCGTGCCTCCTCCGCGCCAGGCTACCAGTCCGACCGAAATGACGACGATAGACATTTCTGCGACATCAACCCGCGAATGGACCGTCATACGGGTTGATAAATACGAGATCAGAGACAAATCGACATCACATTCCCGAAGCAGGACAGCTTCAGACAGCGCTGACATTCATGTCTTGTGAGCCGTGGCTCCGAGGGCTAACGTGAGCCGCGTCGGCGCCGTTGCCGACCCGCACCCGAGTGGTTTCGAAGACGAACCTGACAGGAGACGCACACATGGCACGTACACGGATCGGCGTCGTGATCGCGACGTTCACCGTCGCCGGCATCGCCCTCGCCGGCTGCGCCGGCGGCGGAGCGCAATCCGCTGGCGACAACACGATCGACGGAGAGGTGGCCGGCGACATCAAGGTCGTCACCTGGCGCACCGACCTGGTCGAGGACGGCACCTTCGACGAATACGCGAAGGAGTTCCAGAAGAAGTATCCCGACGTCAACGTGACTTTCGAGGGGATCACGGACTACGCCGGCGAGATGCTCACCCGCATGTCGACCACGAACTACGGCGACGTCATCGGCATCCCGGCGATCAAGCCCGACCAGTACGAGCAGTTCCTGGAGCCGCTCGGCGAGACCTCGTCCTTCGAGGACACGTACCGGTTCCTCCCCGCCGCGAGCTTCGACGGCACGCAGTACGGCATCGCCTTCGGCGGCAACGCCAACGGCATCGTCTACAACAAGAAGGTCTTCGACGAGGCGGGCATCACCGAACTGCCCACCGACGAAGCAGGCTGGCTCGAGACACTGCAGAAGGTCAAGGACAACACCGACGCGATCCCGATGTACACCAACTACAAGGACGGCTGGCCGCTGACGCAGGCCTTCGGGAACCTCGGCTCGATCACCCACGACCCCGACGCTCCCATCACGATGGCCGAGAACCCCGCACCGTGGACCGAGGGCACCGACACCTACGCGGTCGACTCCTTCCTCTACGACACGGTCGCGGCGGGCCTCACCGAAGAGGACCCGCTCACCACCAACTGGGAGCAGTCGAAGGTCGACCTCGGCACCGGCAAGATCGCCACGATGCCCCTCGGCTCCTGGGCCATCTCGCAGATGCAGGCGGCCGCCGAGGCGAACGGCGGCTCGGCCGACGACATCGGATACATGGCGTTCCCCGCCAACGTCGACGGCACCCAGTACGCCGTCATCGGCGGCGACTACAACCTCGCCGTGAGCAAGCACTCGAAGGCGAAGGCCGCCGCGTGGGCGTGGATCCAGTGGGTCGTCGCCGACTCCGGCTACACCGAGGCGCAGGGCATGCTCTCACCCGTCATCGACAAGCCGCTCCCCACCAACCTCGCCGGGTTCGAGGACTCGGGGGTCGAACTCATGGAGATCAACCCCGCTCCCGCCGGCAAGGAGGGCCTGATCAACGCGATCGCCGACGATTCGCAGATCGACCTGTACGGCCCGCTCTACCGCCAGAAGATCGTCGACATCGCCCGCGGCGCGGCCGACGGCGACAAGGACAGCTACTTCGCCGAACTCAACGAGCGCTGGGGCGCATCGGCGAAGAAGCTCGGCTGAGGACGGTTCCCCGATGGCGATCGCAGCACCCGGCTCCGCACCCGCGGATGCCCCTGCGGTCCTGTCCGCACCCGCCCGGGGGCGTCGGATGCGCGGCTCACGCCGCGCGTCCGGTGCCCCCGGCGCCGGGACGCGCCGGGCGGGACGCGGGATCGTTCAACGGCTCACGCCGTGGCTGTTCCTCTCCGGGGCGGTCGGCCTCCTCCTGCTGTTCACCTACTGGCCGGCGCTGAACCTCTTCTACTACTCGGTCACCGACTGGGACGGCATCGACCTCGAGAAGAATCTCGTCGGAATCGACAACTACATCCAGGTCTTCACCGACCCGCGCATCTTCAGCGTCTTCTGGGTGAGCCTGTACTACTTCGCCGCATCCTTCCTCCAGATGGCCATCGCGCTCTACTTCGCGGTGATCCTCAGCTTCTCGACCCGGTTCTCGAACCTCTTCCGCGGCATCCTCTTCTTCCCGTACCTGATCAACGGCGTCGCGATCGGGTTCGTCTTCCTGTACCTGTTCCAGCCCGGGGGCACCCTCGACACCGTGCTCGGATGGTTCGGCCTCGCCGACCCGCCCAAGTGGCTGGGCGACCCGGACGTCGTCAACTGGTCGCTCGCAGGAACGTCCGTCTGGCGCTACACCGGGCTGAACTTCGTGCTCTTCCTGGGCGCGATCCAGTCGATCCCCCGTGAGCTGTACGAAGCCGCGGAGCTGGACGGCGCGAACAAGTGGCAGCAGTTCTGGTCGATCATCGCCCCCGGCATCCGTCGCATCATCGGACTGTCGTTCATCCTCGCCATCGCCGGCAGCCTGTCGGTGTTCGAGGTGCCGTTCATCATGACCGGTGGCGCCAACGGCTCGGCGACGTTCGTGATCCAGACCCTGCAGACCGCGTTCTCCTTCCGTCAAGTGGGCCTCGCCTCGGCCATGGCCGTCGTCCTCCTGGCGATCGTGCTGGTCGTGACCTGGATCCAGCGACGCGTGTTCCCCGACGAGAAGGTGGACCTGACATGACCGCCACCCTGATGCCGCCGACGCGGCCCACCCCGCTCCCCCGCCGCCGTTCGGGGCGGACGCCGCTCCAGCGCCTCGGCAGCATGAGCGCCACCGCGGCCAAGTACACGAGCCTCGTGATCGCCGCGATCGTCACCCTTCTCCCGCTGTCGGTGCTGCTGTTCGCATCGATGAAGAGCTCGAGCGAGTACGCCGCGACGGGTCCCTTCGATCCGCCGTCGAACTGGCTGAACTTCGACAACTTCGTCACCGCCTTCACGAGCGGCAAGATGCTCGAGGGCTTCATCAACACGACGATCGTGCTCGCCGTGTCCCTGGTCGGGACGATCGCGCTCGGGACGATGGCCGCGTACGCCCTCGATCGGTTCGCCTTCCGCGGCAAGAAGCTCGTCATGGGTCTGTTCCTGCTCGCGACCCTCATCCCGGGCGTGACCAGTCAGGTCGCGACGTTCCAGCTCGTGAACGGCCTCGGCCTCTACGACACGAAGGCCGCCCTGATCCTGCTCTTCATGGGCACCGACATCATCGCGATCTACCTGTTCATCCAGTTCATGCAGTCGATCCCGATCTCTCTCGACGAGGCGGCGATGATCGACGGCGCCAACCGCTGGACGATCTACTGGCGCGTCGTGCTCCCGCTCCTGCGCCCCGCGATCGCGACGGTGGTCATCATCAAGGGCATCGCGGTCTACAACGAGTTCTACGCTCCCTTCCTCTACCTGCCCTCCGAGGGCATGATCTCCACGTCCCTCTTCCGATTCAAAGGACCGTTCGGCGCGCAGTGGGAGGTGATCGCAGCCGGGACGCTCGTCGTGATCATCCCGACACTGGTCGCCTTCCTCGTGCTGCAACGATGGATCTACCAGGGCCTCACCTCAGGAGCCGTCAAGTGACCCACCTCTCCCGCCGCCCCCTTCACGACGGGTGGACCGTCCATGTCGCCGCCGGCCCCGCACCGGAGACCCTCGAAGGTCTCACCGTGCCTGCGGCGGTGCCCGGCAGCATCCACGTCGACCTGCTGGCGGAGGGTCTCATCCCCGACCCGTTCCACGGCGACAACGAGTCGCTGCTGGCGTGGATCGGCCTCGTCGACTGGACGTACCGGACGACGTTCGCCTGGACACCCGACGGCAACGAGCGCCACGACCTCGTGTTCGAAGGACTCGACACGGTCGCCACGGTCCGCCTCAACGGCACGGTGATCGGCGAGGTCGCCAACCAGCACCGCTCCTACCGGTACGAGGCGGCTGCGCTGCTGCGAGACGGCGACAACGACCTCGAGGTCGCCTTCCGCGCACCCGTCCCGTACGCGAACCAGGCGAGCCTCGAACTCGGCGCCCGGCCGCGCCCGTATCCGCTGCCCTATGAAGCGATCCGCAAGTCCGCTTGCAGCTTCGGCTGGGACTGGGGCATCGCGACCTACACGAGCGGCATCTGGAAGCCCGTGCGCCTCGAGTCGTGGTCGACCGCCCGCCTGGCACAGACGCGCGTCGTCGCCACGCCGGACGGCGACGGCGGACGCGTGTCGGTGGACGTCCGCATCGACCGGACGGATGCCGGTGGCACACCGCTCGAGGTCCGCGCGGTCGTGAGCGGCCCGGGTCTGGACGACGACGCGACCGCGGTCGCCGCCGTCGTGGGCGAGGACGGTCACGTCGACGTCGAGCTCCCTGCGGCGCGTCGCTGGTGGCCCGTCGGACACGGCGACCAGCCGCTCTACACGGTCGAGGTCTCGCTGCACGCGCAGGGCGAGGCCGTTGATGCGACGACCCGACGGGTCGGTTTCCGGACCGTCCGCTGGGACACCGAACCGGATGCCGCAGGCACGCCGTACACGCTCGTCGTCAACGACCGGCCCGTCTTCGTGAAGGGCGTGAACTGGATCCCCGACGACGCCCTCCCCGTACGCGTCGACCGTGACCGCTACGAGCGCCGGTTCCGCCAGGCGATCGACGCGAACGTGAACCTCGTCCGAGTCTGGGGCGGCGGGCTCTACGAGTCCGACGACTTCTACGACCTCGCCGACGAACTCGGCCTGCTCGTCTGGCAGGACTTCCTCTTCGCCTGCGCGGCGTACCCCGAGGAGGAGCCGCTGCGCTCCGAGATCGAGGCCGAGGCGCGCGAGAACATCGTCCGGCTCTCCTCGCATGCATCGCTCGCGCAGCTCGTCGGCAACAACGAGAACCTCTGGGGATTCGAGGACTGGGGCTGGAAGCTGAGCCTCGACGGCAAGAGCTGGGGCGCGACGTACTACTACGAGCTGTTCCCCGCTCTCATCGCCGAACTCGCCCCGCACGTCCCGTACGCACCCGGAAGCCCCTTCAGCCCGGAGACCGGCTGGGACGCGGCATCCGGTCGCCAGACGGGCCCTCACCCGAACGACGAGAAACACGGCAGCATGCACCTCTGGGAGCAGTGGAACCGCCGTGATTGGCCGACGTACCGCGAGCACACTCCGCGGTTCGTCGCGGAGTTCGGCTGGCAGGCGCCGCCGGCGTGGACGACGCTCGTCGAGTCCGTCGACGACGCGCCGCTGACGCCGGAATCGCCGGGCATGATCGTGCATCAGAAGGCGATGGAGGGGAATGCGAAGCTCACCAACGGGCTGCTCCCCCACTTCCGGATGCCGGCCGACATGGAGACCTGGCACTGGGCGATGCAGCTCAACCAGGCTCTGGCCGTCGGTGCCGCGCTCGATCACTTCCGCTCGTGGGCGCCGCACACCATGGGCGCCGTCGTCTGGCAGCTGAACGACTGCTGGCCGGTCACCTCGTGGGCCGCGATCGACGGGGCCGAGCGCGTCAAGCCGCTGTTCCACGCGCTCAAGAACGCCTTCGCACCCCGCGTCGCGACCGTTCAGCCGCGCGACGGCAGGCTCGTCGCCGTCCTCGGCAACGACACCGACGAGGCATGGAGCGCTCCCCTGCGCATCCGACGCGTCACGTTCGGCGGCGACGTGCTCGCCGACCGGACGGTCGAGGTGACCGTCGAGGCCCGCCGAACGCTGGTGGCCGACATCGACGCCGACCTCGCGACGGCGACGGATGCCGCTTCCGAGGCGCTCGTGATCGACGCCGACGCGGCGCGCGGGGTCTGGTACTTCGCCGAGCCGCGCGAGTCGACGCTCGGCGACCCCGGCCTGACCGTCTCGACGCGCACGGTCGAGGGCGGCACGGAGGTGAGCATCACGGCGGAGGGCTTCGCCCGTGACGTCTCACTGCTCGCCGACAAGGTGCACGCCTCCGCCCAGCCGGCCGACGGCCTGCTCACGCTGCTGCCCGGCGAGACCGGACGCATCGTCGTGCACCACGACGCCGGCGTCGCGCTCGACACGGATGCCCTCGCGCACCCGCGCGTGCTCCGCTCCGCCAACCAGCTGGTGTCCGGATGAGTCTGCCCGGCGGACCCGTCTGCGGGATGACGTGGGGGTGGACGGGCGTCCGCGGGACATGGACGACACCGGCAGCCGCGGCATCCCTCGACGCGATGGCCGACCACGGTGTGACCTGGACGGCGCTCGCGTACGCCGCGCAGCAGGCGACGGCGTTCTCGACCGAAATCCCGTTCCGAGACGAGCCGACCGTCACCGAGGACGAGATCGTCCATGCGATACGCGCGGCGCACGACCGCGGGCTGAAGGTCTGCCTGAAACCGGTCGTCAACGTCGCCGACGGGACGTGGCGCGCCTTCATCGGCTTCTTCGACTGGGATGTGCCCGGTGAGCCGAGCTGGACGGAGTGGTTCGCCTCGTACCGCGCCTTCATCCTCGACGCGGCGCGCATCGCCGAGGCCGAGGGCTGCGCGATGCTCTGCATCGGGTGCGAGATGGTGCGCGCCGACGGGCAGGAGGCGCACTGGCGCGACCTGATCCGCGCGGTGCGGGAGGTGTACTCCGGACTCGTGACGTACAACTGCGACAAGTACCAGGAGGACCGGGTCGCCTGGTGGGACGCGGTCGACGTGATCTCCTCGAGCGGCTACTACCCGATCGATCAGTGGCAGGAGAACCTCGACCGGATCGAGGCGGTGGTCGCGGCATCCGGCAAGCCGTTCGTCTTCCTCGAAGCAGGATGCCCCTCGCGCGAGAACTCCCCGATGCGACCCAACGACTGGGCTCTCGAGGGCGCTCCGTCGGGACAGGCGCAGCTCGACTACTACCGCGCGATGTTCGACGCGTGCGCGGAGAGGGAATGGATGTCGGGGTACTTCCTCTGGGACTGGCCTGCCGAGCTCTACGACCCGGACGCAGCCGACCGCAACGACGACTACTGTCCGTATGGCAAGCCGGCGGGAGAGTTCCTGCGCGAGCGGTACCGGGCGCTGGCGGGCGCCACCACCGGAGGAGGACGATGAACGCGCGCCGAGTGCTCGCCATCGATGCGGGACAGAGCGATATCAAGGTGCGGGTCGACGACGGGAACCGCCGCGAGGACCTGACGTTCCGCGGCATCCACACCGGCATCCCTCTGCTGCCGCAGCTCGCCGACGTCGTCCGAGAGACCCTCACGCGGACGGGCTCCGACCTCGACGTCGTGACGGCGGGGATCTCGGGACTCACCGACCGCGACGCGGATGCCGACGCGCTGCTCTCGCTCGTCCACGCCGACGGCGTGCGGGCCACGATGCTCGCGCACGACTCGACGACGTCGTTCCTCGGTGCGCTCGGCGATCGGCACGGCGCCGTCGTCGCGGCCGGAACGGGAGTGGTCACCCTGGCCGTCGGCGCGACCGACACGGCCCGTGTCGACGGGTGGGGCTGGATCATGGGCGACGCCGGCAGCGGCTACTGGATCGGTCGAGAGGCGCTCGACGCCGTCATGCGCGCATACGACGGACGGGGCCCGGCGACGATGCTCACCGACGCGGCGGTGTCGCGCTGGCCGGACCTCACTCAGGCCTACATGGCGCTGCAGGCCGACCACGATCGCGTGCGCGTCGTCGCCTCGCTCGCGCGCGAGGTCGCGGCGGCAGCGGATGCCGGGGACCAGGTCGCGATCGACATCTCTCACCGCGCGGCGCACGAACTTGCCTCGTCCGCTCGGACCGCCGTCCGCCGCGTGCGCACCGACGAGCCGGTGTTCGACGTCTGCGCGATCGGCGGGGTGTTCGCCTCGCGGACGCTGCACGACGCCTTCGAGGCCGCGCTCGGCGAGGGCGCGGGACTGCGGCTCGTCGCCCCGCAGGGCGTCGGGATCGACGGCGCCCTCGCCCTGGCCGAGATCACGACGGCCCACCCCCTGGGTGCGGCCGTCCACCGCGCCGGCGCGATCTGACCCGCGGCCGGCGTCCGGCGTGCCGAGTGCAGGTTCAGAAGACTCCGACCGCAGGCTGCGCGCGGTGACGGCCGCCTGAACCTGCATCCGGCACGAACGGCAGACCACGAACGACGGATGCCGGGGCCCCGACTTCGGGCCCCGGCATCCGTCAGCGGCTCAGCGCCGGCTCAGACGAGCGATTCGCGCCAGGCGCGGTGCAGCTGGGCGAACTTGCCCGTACCCGCGATGAGCGCGTCGGGGGTGTCGTCCTCGATGATGCGCCCGTGCTCCATCACCAGCACGCGGTCGGCGATCGCGACCGTCGACAGGCGGTGGGCGATGATGATCGCGGTCCGGTCGGCGAGCAGGGTGCCGAGAGCCTCCTGGATCTGGCGCTCGCTCGGGATGTCGAGCGACGCCGTGGCCTCATCGAGGATCAGCACGGCGGGGTCGGCGAGGAAGGCACGCGCGAACGAGATCAGCTGACGCTGGCCCGCCGACACGCGGCCGCCGCGCTTGTTGACGTCGGTGCCGTACCCGTCCGGGAGCCTCTCGATGAAGGCGTGCGCACCGACGGCGCGCGCCGCCGCCTCGATCTCGTCCATCGTCGCGTCCGGCTTGCCGAGCGCGATGTTGTCGGCGACGGTCCCGCTGAACAGGTACGCCTCCTGCGTGACCATGACGATCGCGCGCCGCAGGTCCTTCGGGTGCAGCTCCCGCAGGTCGACGCCGTCGAGCGTCACCGCGCCCTTCGTCGGGTCGTAGAAGCGCGCGACCAGCTTGGCGAGCGTCGACTTTCCGGCACCCGTCGTGCCGACGAGGGCGATCGTCTGACCGGCCGGGATGTCGAGCCGGAAGTCGGGCAGGATCGTCTTCGTCTCGGAATACCCGAAGGTCACGTCATCGAAGCGCAGGTGGCCGGTCGCCTCGGGCAGGTCGACGGGCTTCGCGGGGTCGGGGACGGTCGGCGACTCCTCGAGGACACCCGACACCTTCTCGAGCGCGGCCGTGGCGGACTGGTAGGAGTTCAGGAAGAACGCCACCTCCTGCATGGGAGCGAAGAAGTTCCGCACGTACAGGACGGCCGACAGCAGGAAGCCGAGCTCGAGCGCCCCGCTCACCACGCGCAGACCGCCCCAGAGCAGGACCGCCGCGAGGGCGAAGGATGCCAGGGCCATCATCGCGGGCTCGAACGTGCCGAACAGGCGGATCGAGCGCATGTTGATGTCGCGGTAGTCGCTCGCCAGGCCGCCGAACTCGCGGTCGTTCGCGGGCTCCTTGCGGAACGCCTTGACGGCGCGGACACCGGTCATCGTCTCGACGAACTTGACGATCACCTTGGCGCTCACGACGCGGGACTCGCGGTAGACGACCTGCGAGCGCAGGTAGAACCAGCGCATGAGGAAGAACAGCGGGATGCCCATCGCGGCGAGAACCAGGCCGGATTGCCAGTCGAGCAGGATGAGCGCCACGAGGGTGAACCCGCCGTAGAGCAGGCCCGACACGAGCTCGTTCAGGCCGCCGTCGAGCAGCTCGCGGATCGTGTCGAGGTCGCTCGTCTGACGCGAGATGATGCGGCCCGACGTGTACGACTCGTGGAACTCGAGGCTGAGCTTCTGCGTGTGCAGGAAGATCCGCTTTCGGAGGTCCAGCATGACCGCCTGAGTCAGGCGCGCCACCACCACGGCATACCAGCCGATGAGCGCGGCGCCGCCGATCGCGGTGATCAGGAAGATGATGACGACGACGATCGTCGGCATCCAGTCGGCTTCCTTCTGCACCGCCGGGAGCGCGTTCGCGATGCCCCAGCCGACCAGGGCGGGACCGGCGACGCGGAGGACGGTCGAGATGACGAGCACGATCCCCGCGAGGACGAGCTGCATCTTGAGCGGCGTGACGAGCGACCCGAGCAGTCGCAGCGAGCGACGCCGGATCTGCCGGCTCTCCTCGCGGGTGTAATCGGAGCGGTCTTCACCGCTGGTGCCCGTGACGGTGCTCACAGGGACACCTCCCTCTTCTGCTGACGTTCCTGCTCGTCCTCGAGGCTCGAGATGACGTGCCGGTAGTGCTCACTGGTGCGCAGGAGCTCGGAGTGCGTGCCGACGGCGGTGACGCGGCCCTCTTCGAGGAGCGCGACGCGGTCGGCGAGCGTGACGGTGGAGGGCCGGTGCGCGACGACGAGTGCCGTCGTCTCGGCCAGGACCACCCGGAGGGCGTCTTCGACGAGCGCCTCGGTGTCGACGTCGAGCGCCGACAGCGGGTCGTCGAGGACGAGGACGGCGGGACGTGCCGCGACGGCGCGAGCGAGCGCGAGACGCTGGCGCTGACCGCCCGAGAGGCTGAGCCCCTCCTCGCCGATGACGGTGTCGACGCCGTTCGGCAGATCGTCGACGAACGCGGCCTGCGCGACCTGAAGGGCCTCGCGGAGCACGCGCTCCCCCTCGGCGCTCTGCGGGTCGAGGTCCTCTCGGCCGAGCAGGACGTTCTCGCGCACGGTCTGCGAGAACAGCGTCGCGTCCTCGAAGGCCATGCCGACGTGACGGCGCAGCTCGGTCAGCGGCAGGTCGCGGACGTCGACGCCGTCGAGCAGCACGCGACCGCCGGTGACGTCGTACAGGCGACCGGGCAGGGTCGTCAGCGTCGTCTTGCCCGAGCCCGTCAGACCGACGAGGGCCATGGTCTCGCCCGGTCGCAGCGACAGGTCGATGCCGTCGAGCAGGTCGCGCTCGGTGGCAGCGGCATCCTGGTACCGGAACCGCGCCCCCTCGAAGACGAGCTCGCCGCGGGGCTCCGCGATCGAGACGGGGTTCTCGGGGTCGACGATCGTGTTCTGCTCGTCGAACACCTCGAAGATGCGGTCCGTCGCGGTGCGCGCATCGACGAGGAACGAGAAGAGGAACCCGATCGATTCGACGGGCCAACGGAGGATCGTCGCCATCGCGAAGAACGCGATGAGCGCCGCGGTGTCGATCTCACCGACCGAGACGAGGTAGATGCCCGCGCCCAGGCATAGCGCGAAGGCGATGTCGGGCAGCAGGACGAGCCAGAACCAGATCCAGCCGACGGCCTTGGCCTTGCTGATCTCGGTCTCGCGCAGCGTCTCGGCCTGACGGGTGAACTTGCGCAGCGCGTGGCTGCCGCGGCCGAAGGCCTTGAGGACGCGGATGCCGTGCACCGACTCCTCGACGGCTGTCGCCAGGTCGCCGGCCTGATCCTGGCTCTGCCGCGACAGCATGCCGTAGCGGTTCTCGAACACGAAGCCCGCGATCCACAGGGGTGCCGAGACGACCACGAAGATCGTGCCGAGCAGCCAGTGCCAGCTGAACAGGATCGCCGAGCCGACGACGATCGTGATCATGTTCACGACGAGCAGCACGACGCCGAACGCCATCCACCGGCGGATGAGGCCGATGTCCTGCATCATGCGGCTGAGGAGCTGCCCCGACTGCCAGCGGTCGTGGAAGGCGACCGGCAGGCGCTGCAGTCGGCCGTAGAAGTCGGTGCGCAGTTCGTACTCGACGGCGGTGGCGGGAGCGAGCACGAACCAGCGGCGCGCCCACACCATGAGTGCTTCGAGCAGTCCGAGCAGCAGCACGGCGCCGCCGCCGAGCGCGATCAGCCACGGGTCACCGGAGGCGATCGGGCCGTTCGTGCCGACGATCTGCTCGAGGACGAGGGGGATGGACAGGCCCAGCAGGCTCGCGATGAGCGCGCTGAGGGCGCCGAGCCCGAGACGCGGAAGAACGGGCTTCGCGAAGGGGATCAGGCGGGCGAGGGA
This sequence comes from Microbacterium sp. SORGH_AS_0505, assembly GCF_030818715.1. Taxonomy (NCBI): domain Bacteria; kingdom Bacillati; phylum Actinomycetota; class Actinomycetes; order Micrococcales; family Microbacteriaceae; genus Microbacterium; species Microbacterium sp. SORGH_AS_0505. Next base: position 415,662 of record NZ_JAUTAT010000001.1, read on the forward strand.
GCGGGCGGTGGACAGACGGGGATGCGTCGAGGAGGTCATGATCCTGCACAGGAGAGGAGCGGATGCCGGGCGGCGAGAAGCGCAGCGAGGCGCGGACGATCAGGGTCGCGGGGACCCGTCGAGGGAGAACGGAGAGGTGCGCGGGAAGCTTCCGCGCGAGTCAGACCTTCGGTGTCATCCCTGACGGACGGGGCGTCCGGCGACGAGGAAGGCGGCGGACTTCGTGTTGACGATCTCCGGGGACATGGCTTCCTCCTTGATGGGGCCGGACAGGGCGCCCGCATCGTGCGGGAGCCCTCCAGGATATCCCTGTGATTTCGCTGTAAGCAAGCGCTTACTCGAAAAAACCGGGTCAGATGACGGCTTCGCGCTCCAGCAGTCGCATCTTGACGTCGAGGCCCCAGGCGAATCCGCCGAGGGCTCCCCCGGTGCGCAGCACGCGATGGCAGGGGACGAACAGCGCAGGGGCGTTGCGGGCGCAGATGGATGCCGCGGCCCGGACGGCGGTCGGCGACCCGAGATGGGCCGCGAACTCGGCGTACGTGAGGGGACGGCCCGCCGGGATCCCGCGCAGCGCGCTCCATCCCGCGAGTTGCATCGCCGTGCCGTGTTGGCTGACGGGCACGTCGTCGATCGCCGCGAGGTCGCCGTCGTAGTAGGCGGCGACGGCGTCCGCGGAGCCGACTCGACCGGTCGTCACGTCGGCGGGCACGCGACCCGGACGCAAGCGTCCGAGGATCGCGTCGGCATCCGCCGTCCACCCTGAGGCGAGGACGCGACCGTCTTCTTCGAGGACGGTGAAGGCGCCGTCGGGGGTGTCGAGGGTCTGCAGGATCGCGCTCATCGGTCGTCCTTCCGGAGTGAGGGTTCAGGGGGCACCGCACGCCATGCCTGCGTGACGGGCGCGGCGTACCAGAGGTGCGCCATCAGGTAACTGCGCCAGGGTGCGACCCGGGTCGACCACGCGGTGAGTCCGGTGGCGTCGGACGGGATGCCGACCGCCGCCGCTCCCGCCCGGGCGGCCACGTCGCCCGGAAGCAGGACGTCCGGGTCGCCGAGGACCCGCATCCGCACGTAGTCGGCCGTCCAGGGGCCGATACCGGGAAGCGCCAGCAGCCGCTCGCGCTGTTCGAGGGTGTCGTCCCCCGGACTCAGCCGGAGCGACCCCTCGGCGAGCGCCCCCGCCGCGTGGACGATGGCGCGGATGCGAGCCCCGGGGCCGCGCAACACCTCGGCGCCGCGTTCGGCGATGACGGTGGGCGTCGGGAACAGGAACGACGGCCCCGAAGGCGAGTCGACGGGGTCCCCGAGCGCGGCGGCCAGCCGGCCCATGACGGTGCGCGCCGATGCGACGCTGATCTGCTGCCCGATCATCGCCCGGATGAGCATCTCGTCGGCGTCCATGGCCGCAGGCAGCCTCACACCCGGGATGCGGGCGACGAGGGGCCCCAGTTCGGGATGCCGCGACAGCCCCGCGTCGATCGCCGCCGGATCCGCGTCGAGATCGAACAGGCGACGCACCCGGGAGATGAGCGGGGCGAGGTCGCGGAGCGAGGTCAGCTCGGCGCGCAGGCGGAGCCGGCCGGCGGCATCCTGTCTCACCTCGAACCAGGCGGGACCGCCGTCGAGGCGGATCGTGCGCGCGAAGGATGCCGCATCGCCGGTTTCGACGCCCGGGATCGCGTGCGCCCGCATCCACCCGAAGAGCCCCACTGCGTCGAACGGTTCTCGGACCGGGAGGACGAGGTCGATGCGGCCCGGCGTCGCCAACGTGCCGCCGCGGCGACGCGCGCGCAGCTCGGTCGGCGACAGGGCGAAGACCTCCGTCATCGTGTCGTTGAACTGACGGATGCTGCCGAACCCTGCCGCGAAGGCGACATCGGGCATCGACAGGTCGGTGTCGACGAGGAGAGTGCGCGCCGTGTGCGCGCGGTGGGCGCGCGCGAGGGCGAGGGGCCCGGCGCCGAGCTCCGCGGTCAGCAGACGGGTGAGGTGCCGGTCCGAGTACCCGAGCCGTTCGGCCAACCCGGGGACGCCGTCGCGGTCGACCACACCGTCCGCGATGAGGCGCATCGCTCGCCCCGCGACGTCGCCTCGCAGATTCCACTGCGGAGAGCCGGGCGTCGCTTCGGGGAGGCACCGCTTGCATGCCCGGAAGCCCGCTTCGTGCGCGGCGGCACTCGTCGGGAAGAAGCTGACGTTGGCTGCCTTCGGCGTCCGCGCCGGGCAGCTCGGTCGACAGTAGATGCCGGTCGAGTGCACCGCAGTGACGAATTGGCCGTCGAAGCGAGCGTCGCGCGCGTCGATCGCACGGTACCGCTCGTCGAAGGTCATCGCGATCGTCATGACCTCAGCCTGGCACGTCCCCCCGACATGATCTCGCGGGAATCGGACATGGCAGACGACGTCGTCAGACTCCGGTGGCGAAATGAATCGAGCGGAAGATGTCCTGCAGCTCCGACTGCACGGCCTCGAGGAGGAGGGGATCCTCCGTCAGGAAGTCGAGCAGGTAGACCAGCCCGGCCCGCACGCCGATCTGTCGCACGGAAGCGACGGTGGCGCCGTCGATCTCAGCGACGATCACTGCTTCGATGGCGTGTTCGAAGGCGGTGTCGGTCCATACTCGCCAGGTCTGCACACGACCCCCGATGCCCGCTCGCACCATGTCCATCAGGCCCTCGGCCGAGTCGACGTCGGATTCCGTGACGTACAGGTGGGCCACGACTGTCGGCCCGCCTATCCCTTCGACTCGCCAGAACCTCTCGAGCGCCCCCGGCAGCGGGGAGGGCATGGTCTGCAGGGCTTCCGCCGCCTCGCGCACACCCGAACGCACCTCCTGCGGTGCGTCGAGCCCTTCGAGAAGGCTGTCGGCCACTTCGGTCGCCCACGCAGTCGGGTCATCGAACGACTGCCACGGGAAGCCCGTCGGAATCGGAATCCAGGTCGCCGGCAGCGACAGCGCGTATCCGGAGGTCACCGCCATCTGAACGTCTCCATGATCGAGTCCACGAGTTCGGTCGCGCCGTCGATGAGCGCGGGATCCGCGCCGTCCGGATAGGGGACGGCGGCGGTGAAGACGAGGCCTCGTCGCCCATCCGCATCGGGCACGGCGAAGCCGTAGCCGATTGTCCGCGTGGTGATCCCGGCGGTGTCCCCTTCGCCGCCCTTCTCGCCTTGCCAGCGAAGGATGGGGCCGATGGCGGAGTCGATGGAATCGACGGGCGCACGCGTCAGCGCCTGGACGCCGTCCGCGAAAATGACCCCGGCCGGCGCGACATGCTGACGGACGGCAAGCGAGATCGGCAAGTGGGCAAGGCCATCGACCTGCCGATCCGCGAGATAGATGCTGTGGGTCCCCGACTGCTCGAGCTCCTTCCACCGTCCGGCGGCCAGCATCCTCATCCTGACGTCGAGCTCGGGGTTGGCGACCTCCTTCATGCGCGCGGCGAGTCGCGACGTGAACTGCTTTCGTCCTTCATCATCCACGCGGTAGCGGGACCACCCGGGCGGGAGCATGATGTGAAACCCCGACAACTGGGTCATGCGTCTGCGCCTCGGCGACGACGACTCTTCGCTGTCGACGCAGCCACACCGACGAGCAGCAGGACGAGTGCGGCGGTGTAGACGACTGCTGCCACCCACTGCTGGCCGAAAACGGTGTCACCCGACCGGGTCCCCCCATCGGGGACGAGGAGTGAGAAACCGAAGGCACTGACCATGGCCGCCGCCGTCGGACCGAGCAGACCCCGTTGCCCGAGCTCGTCGCCGGCTCGCGCGCTGACAGCGACGATCAGGGCGAGCACCGCGGAGATCACGGCGAGGCCGACCAGGATTGCCGTCGGCACGGGGAAGAGCGGGTACGGGATGACGGGGTCCCACTTGGTGTCCATCGATGCGCTCACCTGACCGCCCGACAGCAGAAGCGACCCGATGAGGTAGACCACCAGCGCGATCGGTGGGATCACGGTGATCACCACATAGAGCGTTCGGGTCGCGGAGTGCGCGTTGCGCGCGGAAGCGGTCGGCTGTGGCACGGCGTCAGCCTACGCGGATGTCTCGGAGACCAGGGATCTCCGGTTGCGCATCGGCGAGTCCGAGGATGTCGACGGTACTGAAACCTCCGAAGGAGATGATGTTCGCGCCCTGGCGGAGCCCCCCGGGCAGGGAGGAGACCGTCGAGGAGATGAACTGCTGCACCCCCGGATTCGTCGCCCACGGACTGTTGCGCATCGTGTTCAGGAACGTCGACACCTGGGCGGTCTCCGCACTGCCCAGACGAATGGCCGTGAGCGGATTCGTCAACATGCTCGGCGACGGCAGAGCCAGCCACGAGCGCACCGGAGCGAAGAGCGACTGAGCGGGCGTCGCCCACGTCGTGGGACGCAGCAAGGAGAAGCGGGGCAAACCGGCGCGGATGGCCGTCGTCACGGCTCCGCGCCCACCCTGGACGACGGTTCCGAGCGTGGGGACGCCCCGCGCCAGCAGCTTGCCCACTCCGAAGGGCAGGAGCCCCACCGCGCTCCACGCGAGGTCGCTGAGGCTTGCCCGCCCGAAGGCGAACTGCAGAGCAGTGAGGAGGAAAGACGCCGCCGCAAGCGCGAAGATGACCATGCCCAGGAGTCCGGTCAGGGGCGCGCCGATGACGAGAGCAATGATGCTGAGGACGACGAGGACGATGGCGATGACGTCCAGCAGATCGTCGACGAACTCCCAGAACCCGTCGTTGTTCCCGGCGGTGTCGATCGCGTTCTCAATGCCGTCGACAGCGTCATCGTAGGCATCCGACCAGGTTCCGAACATGTCGTCGAAAGACGTCCACATCTCGTTGCGACGCGTTGTGGCCGCGGTCAGCGCCGACGCGGCGCTGTTGGCCTCCGACTCCGCCTGCGTCTGCGCCTGGGAGAGCGAATCGTCATCGGAACCCGATGCGAGGTTCGTCGCGTGCATCTCCGCCTGATCAGCCTCGGCTTTGGCCGAGACGGCCGACTGGAACTCGCGTTCCGCGGTCTCGACATCGTCGAGGTTGGATCGCAACCACGACTGAGCGGTCTGCAGGGCATCGGCGTAGGTAGCCAACGCCGAACCGGTACCGCGGTACCGGACCGCCGCATCCGCCAGATCGCCGTGCGTCTCCTTCGCCATCTCGGCGAGCTTGTCGGTGCCCTTGCTCTTATGCACCGAGGAGTCACCGATGTTCTTCAATTGATCGGCTGTCGTCTCCATGGTGGTCGCGAGGGTCTTCAGATGAGTCGCCCGGGTGGAGATGTCGACAGGAGTTCCCTCGAGCGGGCGGAGCTCGTGGCCCGTATTGGGGGATCTCATCGTGCAGCTCCCGGCGCGTTGACGTTCTGCGTCGTGGTCGATCCTTCGAGCTCGCTCGCGGTACTGGTATCCCACTCTTCCCAGCCGTCGATGATCGACGTGAGCTGGTCCTTGATGTTGGTGAGATTCTCCGTGAGCTTGCCGCGCTTGTCGCGCCAGGCGACCTCGAAGTCGATCACCTGGTTCAGCAGATCGCCGCGCCCGTCGGGACGCTGGATCGCTCCCTCGAGGTCGTCATTGGCGTTGGCCGCCGCGTCGAACTCAGAGATGGACGCTGAGAGACCTTGCCTCGCCTGCCTGAGTTGCTCAAGGTCGAGCATGATGTCCATCCGATACGCCTTTCTCGTGAGGTACTGCCAGATCCCAACCGTCGCAATCGTGTGCGGGGGCGACCCGAAGGCTGCCCCCCGCACAAGATCAGGTTCAGCCGCCGGCGAGCTGCTGGTCGAGGTCCTGGATCGCGCGCATCATGCCCAGCAGAGCCTCGGACATGTCGTTGATGCCATCGGTCGCGGTCTTCAGACCCGTCGTCAGCTCCCCGTAACCCTCACCGAACTTGCCCGACGCGTGCTGCGTCTTGAAGTCCTCACCCAGAAGAGTGTCGACCTGCGACTTCAGCGAGTCCAACTGACCCTGAATGTCATCACGAGCCTGCGACAGCGACGACGCCACCTGCTCCATCTCTGCATAAGACGCACCGAAATCGGCCATCGTCCACACCTCCACACATCGAAGAAACCGACCCACCCCGGGCCGACACCAAGAGTCAACCAAACACCAACCGATTGACCAATGGGGAGAGGTCCCCACTTGACAAACACGACCGGACTACGGTGTTGATCCGCCGTTTCGAGGTGCCATCGAAGCGCCCAACAGACCGACGCCGCCTGCAGGTCGGTGGAGACCTGCGCCCGCTCACCAGGCGTCATCCCCGCCACCGCCTTCTGCGACCTCTCCAGATCGCGACGCCGGCGATCGGTGCCGCTGTCCGCGGGGCCTCCGAAGAGAGCGAATGGAGGATGCCGACGATCAGTCCGCGATGAACCCTGCGAGGCCGAACGCCCCGGAAGTGGCACCCCCGGCGATGGCGAGAGTGCCGACGAAGGTCGCGACGGCGGAGGGAAGAAGGTGCAGGACACCGAGAAGCCGGTGGATGCCGGGGTCGGTTCCGAGCGATTCGCGGTTCTCCGTCACGAGGCCGTATCCACCGACGAGCGCCGCAACGGCCGCCAGGATGCCGGGCACAGCGAGGTGAGCGGTCCCGTCCGGGTCGAGGACCCACGCGACGACCATGAGGCAGGCGATCACCGGGAAGATGAAGCTGGCGATGTGCGACAAGGTCTAGAGGCATCCCCACGCCGGCGCCGCGTCCTTCGAGAGGTCCCTCCAGGCGCCAGGCGGGGCGAAGGCGGCGAGCGAGCGACGAACACTCGGCAGGTGGTGGAGTGCGCGAGCCTCGAGCCTCCACCAGTCGAGGGGCTCCCACTCCCGTACGGCGCGCGCGTAGCACGTACCGCGAAACTCAGCCGTCCGACTCGTCACGCCCCCGGTCGATCCCCGATGACAACGACAACGAGTGGGCACCGAAGCGATGCCCACTCGTTGCGATGAAGACGGTTCAGCCGCCGGCGAGCTGCTGGTCGAGGTCCTGGATCGCGCGCATCATGCCCAGCAGAGCCTCGGACATGTCGTTGATGCCATCGGTCGCGGTCTTCAGACCCGTCGTCAGCTCCCCGTAACCCTCACCGAACTTGCCCGACGCGTGCTGCGTCTTGAAGTCCTCACCCAGAAGAGTGTCGACCTGCGACTTCAGCGAGTCCAACTGACCCTGAATGTCATCACGAGCCTGCGACAGCGACGACGCCACCTGCTCCATCTCTGCATAAGACGCACCGAAATCGGCCATCGTCCACACCTCCACACATCGAAGAAACCGACCCACCCCGGGCCGACACCAAGAGTCAACCAAACACCAACCGATTGACCAATGGGGAGAGGTCCCCACTTGACAAACACCGTTCGAACCCAGAACACCCTGCACCGAAATACGGCGGTCTTCGGAGAGTCCGCCGCTGCGTCATCCGCGCCGGATCATCTCCTCGAGCTCTGGTGCGTCCACGTGCCCGCAGTACGCTGCCCAGGCGACGTAGGCGAATGGGCCGAGACGTTCAGCCTGAGCTTGGACGATGTGGCTGACGGATGCCGCATCGCGGGCGAGGATCTCTTGTTCGCGACACCGCAGACCTGAGTCGACCACCCTGCGCGGTCGACGTCGGGCACTCGGCGTACCGCAAGCGCGAGAATCGCTGTGATCTGCTCCGTTCCCCGACCAGGAGCACCTCGCGGACGATCATGAGTCGACCTCCGACGGCGCGATCCGGGGCCGAGCGCATACAGGTTCCACCGAATCGACCCGTCCCTGACTCCGCACGGCGACCTTCAGTGGCGCTCCTCGTCAGCAGGTCGGTAGTAGTCCGAACCGACCTCCGGCGCCATCGTGAGGCCGAGCTCGCCGGCACGTGTCGCGGTGGCCCGCGCTGCGGTAGCCGCGTCGATCAGAGAGCGATCCAGCAACCGGGCGATCGCCGCGTCACGAGCCGAAAGGATGTCTCGCACGACGGCGTCGGGAATCTCCCGGATGCTCTGCTGGACGTTCTCGTGCGGATTCTGCGGCCCACGGGTCCGACGCAAGGCGAGGAAGGTGAGGACGACGTAGACGAGCACGTCCACGCCGACGACGGCGAGCCACCACCACCCCGCGTCGATGATCTGCCTCTCCCCCGCCCCGAGTGCGATCGCGATCGTCACGAGCCCTGGGACGATGTGAAGGAACGCGATGGTGCGCACCGCGGACCGCGACGCGGCTCGGGGGTGCCGTCGCTCCTGGATCTCGCTCCAGACCGTCACGATAAGGGCGATGAGAGTCAGGATGCCGGCGAATCCCAGCGGGAAGTCGTAGGCCGTGCCGGAGAGGGACCACCTGATCATCGCCGCAGCGGCCGTCACCGGCGCAGCGAACGACACGATGTAGGCGAGCCCCTGGAGACAGCTCGCCGCGGTGATGGAGCGGTACTCGGAGGTCGCCACCTCACGGGGTGCGAGGAGCGCGAGTTCGCGTTGGGTCGCCGCCGCTTCGCGGAAGGATCGCAGTTCGAGACGCCACCAGTCCTCGGGGGCCCATGCCGCGGCCTCGTCGACGAGCTGATGAACCGAGGGCCGCGTCATGCGGGCCAGCTCTCCGCAAGACGGCTCACTGCGCCGTCGAGCTCGTCGAGGCGCTCGCGGTCAGCCGCCGAGGTGTAGCCCGCGACCCGAACGGAGCTCACCATCTCCTCGGCGATCTTCTCCACCGCCACGAGTCCGTACGGAGCGACCGGGCCGAGCACCATTCCTACCGATCGCGTGGTCCCGAGGAAGAGCCATCGGCGGAATCCGAAGTCCCCGTTCTCATGGCGCTCCGCGGTGGTCACCGAGAAGCCGTCGCCCAGTTCGGCCGTCTCGACCAGCGACGACGTAGCCGGAAGCAGCGCCCGGCCGTTCCAGAGGAACTCCGCCTGTTCCGCCCGTTGCAACGGCCCGTCGGACGCGAAGATCACGAACGGTGCCAGAACTCGCGCCCCGGGGCTCACCAACAGGAACGCGCGGTGGTCCGTGCTGTCGAGAACGGCGATGTCTTCGAGCGCTCCCGCGACGCGCGCCCCGGCGGCGGCGTCAAGCTCGGCAACGGTGCGGAACCGGCGCGCGCGCTCGCGCGCCCAGGTAGCGGGATCCAGCCCGACGTCGGACACCGGGATGCAGTCGGTGTCCCGATACGTGAGTGTGATGTCCATGTCAGCGCACACTCCAGGTGAACGTGGCGATGTGGTGATCGAACAGTGCCGTCCACGCCTGGAGCACGGGATCGTCCTCGGCGAGGTCTTCGGCGTGGGCGACGGTCGCCGTCCACTGCACGGCCTGCGTGCGCCGCGACCCGGGTATGGCGATCAGATAGTGCACGAGGAACGAGACGGCGCGGACGCCGTCGAGAACGACGGGACTACTCTCCGTCCAGCGGACGATCCGGTGGTCATCTCCGAGAGCGGCCGCGCCCCGGTTGCGGATGGCATCCTCGACGATGGCGTCCAGGGGCACCTCGGGGCTCGCGACGCGTTTGATGCCGACCAGACTCGCGGCGCCGAGGGCCCACGTCGGTGACGACTCACCTGCGAAGGCATAGGCGAAGGCGTTCTGCGACCGCAGCGACCGAAGCGCGTCGCCCACCTGCGCCCCGAGACGACCGGCGAGGTCGGGTCTCCCCGCCCCTGCGAGCCGTTCGCGCGCCGCCGCCACCAACTCGCGTTCGGTCTCCATGTCAACGTCGTAGCCCTGCCAGCCGGGGGGCAGCAGCATCCGATAGCGGGGTATCGCCACGCCTCCGGCACCGACCAATTCCGCGCGAAGATCGCTCATCGGCTCAGTCTGTCATGGGCATGAAACGAAACCTTAGTCATGAGAACGGATTCTGGTCGGGGTCGAACGCGCCAGCGAAGGCTCCGTTGGCGGTATCGCGAATCTGACCGACCAGAGAGAGCTGAGCAGACCAGACGGTCGCCATCGTGTCCACGGCGGCACCCGCACCGGAGCCCATACTCCCCCACCCGGCGATGTTCCGCCCTGTCAGCAACCCGGCCGAGAAGTCGGCGGCGCGGTCCACGAAGGTCGCACCGCGTAGGCCGTTCAGACCGGAGAGGTAGTTGCTCATACCGCCCCGGCCGACACCGAAGAGTCTCACGGCATCGTCGCCGAACGAGGTCAGGAGTGCTTGGCCGCCTCCCGCCTGCGTGAGGCCGCGGATGCCCTTGGCAGCGGGCCCCAGGAAGGGGACGACTCCGATGACGCCGAAGGCGACGTCGACCCAGCTTCCGTCGTTGTACGCCAGCTTCCGGGTGAGCGCCACGACCAGCGTCGCCACCGCGACGATGGCCGCGAGGGCTGCGATGATCGGGCCACCGATGACGACCGCCAGGACGGCGAGGACGATTCCGGCCACCGCGAGCACGTTCGAGAGGAACTCGAGGGCGCCCCTGATGTCATCGGACGTCGAATCCTCGATCTTCCCGCTGACGCCCTCGCGAATGTTCGCCGCCGCGGTGGTGAATGCATCGTGCCAGGTGTCCCACGCATCGTCGTACTCACCGGCGGCGGCATCCCACTCGCCCTTCTTCGCGTCGGCCTGCCCCTGCACGGACTGAGCGTGCGTGTTCGCGTCGTTGTACGCCGACTGCTCATCGGCGTCCGCGTCGTCGTCGGGCTTGCGAGGTACGGCCCCCGCCGCAGTGTCGGCGTCACGGGACAGCTCGTAGTACTCGTCCCACAGGTTCCGCAGGCGGCTCACGATGGGGTCGATGGTCGCCTTCGAGTCCTCGAGCGCACCTCCGTACGTCTGAATGTGCGGTCCCACGGCGGCGTAGAGCGACGCCGCTTGCGAGAGGTCACTGCTGACCTCGCCGCTGACCTCGCGCAGCTTCTCGACGGCGTTGCCCTCCATCTCCGCTCCGTCTGCGACGAGACGTTCGATGAGCGCCCAGGCGTCCGCCATCTGATTTCCGAGGTCGACGATCTGCTGGCCCCGCGTCTTGACCTCCGTGGGGTCGCCGTCGAGCTCACCGATCAGGTTGTTGCCCTTCGGGGTCTCTGAGGGCATATAGGGAAGGACACTCATCATCGCTCCTCGGTGCGGCTGCCGGCTTCGACATCGAATTCCTGGAAGCCCTCGACCAGACCCTTGACCTGGTCCGCGACGGCTTTGCAGCTCTCCATGAGCCGCTTCCGCCGGTCATCCCAGCGGCCCTCGAAGTCGTGGGCGACATCTTTGAGATCGTTCTTCCCATACGGGCTACCGACCGCGCCTTCGAGATCACGGCGCCGCGCGCCGGCACTCTCGAACTCGCCGATGATGCTGGTGAGCTGCGTCTGCAACTCACCGAGCTCTGCATAACTGACTTTGACGCTCACGGTGCTCCCTCCATGGGTCGATCTGATGGCGAGACGATGGGGCGAGCATCTGCGCCCGCCCCATCGAGATGCTCTGAACTCAGCCGCCGGCGAGCTGCTGGTCGAGGTCCTGGATCGCGCGCATCATGCCCAGCAGAGCCTCGGACATGTCGTTGATGCCATCGGTCGCGGTCTTCAGACCCGTCGTCAGCTCCCCGTAACCCTCACCGAACTTGCCCGACGCGTGCTGCGTCTTGAAGTCCTCACCCAGAAGAGTGTCGACCTGCGACTTCAGCGAGTCCAACTGACCCTGAATGTCATCACGAGCCTGCGACAGCGACGACGCCACCTGCTCCATCTCTGCATAAGACGCACCGAAATCGGCCATCGTCCACACCTCCACACATCGAAGAAACCGACCCACCCCGGGCCGACACCAAGAGTCAACCAAACACCAACCGATTGACCAATGGGGAGAGGTCCCCACTTGACAAACACCACATGCATGTCGACCGATGGGGAGAACGACCCATGGACCCGGGAATGACCGCGCCCATAGTCTGGCGTTCACACAGGGGATGGAGACGCCACGCATGACCGACGTCAGGATGGACCTCGACCGACTCGAGTCGGCCGCCGCGAGCGCACGCGGGCTCGCCACAACGTTCGACGACGCGGAGTCCTTCGCGGATGACTTGGGCTCGCTCACCGGGCACGGCGGACTCGCCGACAAGATCGAGGACTTCGGCGGGAAATGGGACATCGCCCGCGAGGACCTCCGCGAAGGCCTTCGTTCCCAGGCGGACTTCATGCAGGCGATCGTCGACACGTTCCGTGACCTCGACCGCACGATGGCAGAGGACGGAGGTCAGCCGTGACGGTGCTTCCCGGCGATCCCGACCTGCTGACGACGCGCGCCGCCCGTCTGACGGCGTCGGCCGAGGTGATCCTCACCGTCGTGAACGAGATGCGCGGCATCGTCGACGACGACCAGGGGCAGGCCGTACAGGCGTTGCGCGACCAGAACGAACAGATCGCCTCGGACCTCGAGCGCATCCATCCCCGGTACTCCGGCACGGCGTCGGCGGTCACCGAGTACGCCGTCGCCCTGACGGCGGCTCACGATGCGGCCGAACGAGCTCAGGACGACCTCGACGACGCACTCGAGGAGCAGACACGGGCGGACAACGCCGTGAGGTCCCTGTCCGATCGCGTCGATGCCGCCGATGACCCGCCGCCCTCGCTGACGGATCAGCTTCCCGGGGCTCGCCGAGCGGCGGAGACGGCGCAGTCCGCCGTCGACGGTGCACGAGCGCGGATCGAGGCGGCACGACAGGACATGATGGATGCCGCCGAGGAGGCGATCCGTCGCATCGACGACGCCATCGACGCGACCAACGAGGGGTTCTGGGACCGGGTCGGCGATGTGTTCGCGGACATCGGGGATTGGCTCGCCGGTATCGGCGAGTGGATCACCGATTTCCTGGCCGACGTCGTGGCGCTCCTGAAGCGGATCCTCGCCACGATCGTCGCGATCCTCGGCGTCCTGCTCGTCTTCCTCCTCATCCTCGCGATCGGGTCGATCTTCGGCACAATCGGACTGATCATCGCCGCCGTGGTCGTCGGCCTCATGGCCGCCTTCCTGCTGGTCAGCATCTTCTCGGACGTCACCAAGCCCACTCCGACGGTGACGCCGACGGACCCCTATGCCGATGACCCCCTGAACCGGACCGATCCCCCGACGATGCAGACCGTCCTCGACGGGACGGCCGAGGTCGACACGCTCGGCGGTGAGGAGGAATCGGTCATCCGGATCACGAAGGTCCTGGGTCCCGACGGCTGGCAGTACACCGTGACCCTCCCGAGCACGCAGGAATGGCTGTCCCGGTTCGGCGACCAGGGCGCCGTGAACGATCTCGACAGCAACCTCGCCCTCATGCTGACTCCTGCGCTGCAGACGCAGTACGAGCGCGCGGTCCTCGAGGCGATGGCGCAGGAGGGCATCGGCCCGGACGATCCTGTCATGCTCGTCGGCTTCAGCCAGGGCGGCATCATGGCCGGTCATCTCGCCGCCTACAACACCGACTACAACTGGCAGGCCGTGGTTGCATCGGGCGCTCCCATCGATCACATGCCGATCCCCGATTCGGTGGACGTCGTCTCGGTGCAGCACAACGGGGATCCCGTGCCGAACCTCGACATCGTCACCGGGGATCTCGGCACCGAGCACGGACCGAACTGGACCAGCATCCGCGTGGACCCGCCGAATCCCGATCCGATCCTCGGCGTCGACGTAGGAGCCCACAACGCGGAGAAGTATTCGTCCACGTATCAGGATCACCTCGCCGACATCCAGGCCGCCCACCCTGAGCTGGGGAGCTTCTTCAACGAAGATGGCTACACCGATGTGTCCTACTACCGATGGAACGAGTGACCGATGAGACGGATGCGGCGCCGATCCCCCGCAGCAGCGGCGGCCCTGCTGGGGACGCTTCTGGCCATCAGCCTGACGGGATGCGCGATCACGGCATCCCCACCCGCACCCGGGACGACCACTGAGGAGGCTCCCGTGGCGGAGTACGGAAACCTGACCCCCGCACTCTCGGCGGCGGTCCCCCGCATCGTCGGCGTGGAGGGCCTGAGCCAGTCCCGCAATGGCCTCGGCCAACGCTTCAGTGCGACGCTGATGGTCGACTCGGCGGAACCGTTCACCGCTGACGAATTGGATGCCGCAGCGCAGGCCATCTGGCGCGCTCTGCCCTGGGAGCCCAATGCGATCGCGCTCGTCGCTGGCGTCGCCGGCGACGGCGAGCCGGAACCTGTGGACCTGCGAGACGCGGCGGCGGACCTCGAACCGATGGGCTTCACGAATGCCGGCCAGGGCGGCGTGAGCCTGTTCGACATGTCGGCGCGGTACGGCGCGTGGACCGCTCCCGAATGACCGGCAGCGAACTGCGCTTCCGCCTCCCGGGTCGCTGGTTCTCGGTCGATCTCTCGACCGAAGCATCGACGACGGCGTCGATCGCGGCGATCGCCCGCGACGCCGTCGGGCCGACCGACGACCGCGCGACCGAACGAGCCATGGTGCGCCGGCGGCTCCACGAGGCCGTTGCGGCAGGCGCGGCCGGAGACATCCGCGCCCTGATGCTCGCTCACGAGATCACCCCGGGGACACCGCTGCCCGTGACCCTCCTGGTCTTCGAGCCTTCCGATCTGCGGATGAGCCCGGCCGTCGGCACCGAACCTCGGACCGTCCTCGGTGTCCTGACAGAGGCGCTGGCCCGCCTCGATCCCGAGGCGCACGCCTCGTCGGTCGAGGTGAGCGGGCCAGGGGTACCGGCGCTGCGCACGCACCGCGTGGAGGACGCGGGGCCGGACGAAGACGTGCACGGGACACGCCGGCTGAGCGCGGACTACTGGATCCCCGTGCCCGAGACGAAGCAGCTTCTCGTCGTACGCCTGGCCACTCCGCTCGGAGACATCGAGAACCTCATGCTGTCGCTGTTCGACGGGTTCGTCGCCGCAGCCTTCTTCGCGGCGCCTCAGCCGTCAGCGCTGCGTCAGGCCCTTCGACGCTGAGGTGGGAGCGGGCGGCGGCGACCTCGACGGCCGCCGCCGCCCGCCTCACGAATTCACCGGTTCGACCGCCGGAAGAGCCGTCGCTTCCACGAGCGGCATCTGCACGACGACGGCGCGACCCGCCTGCACGAACATGCCGCGCCCGGCCGGGAAGTCGGCCCGCTTGATCTTCGGGAACGGCACCTTGAAGACGGCGTCGCCGTCGAAGGCGTCGGGCTTGAGGATGATGCCCTTCCTGCCGCCCTTGAAGTCTCCGATGAGGCCGAACCCGCTCGTGACCTGGTTGACGTCGGCATCGCCGATGAGCAGATGGTCGCTGCGGTTGATCGCCTGGAAGAGCGCCTTCAGCGGGCGTTCCGCCGGCGAGTCCGCGAACTGCGGGACGTCCTCGATGACGATCATGAGCCGCTGGCCGAGCGTCTCGTCCAGGACCAGTTCCGCCAGTTCCGTCGCGAGCTCCTTCGCGTCGTCGGGAGTCGTCGCGGTCCGCATCCACGGGGCGAACTCCTTGAGCTGCGCGCGCCGCCCGCCGAAGTGGAACAGCTTGATCGAGGGGTCGAGCCGCGTCATCGAGAGGATGAGCGACTTCAGCGCCGTCGTCTTACCCGCCTGCGGCGGCCCGGCGACGATGAAGGTGCCCACCGGGTCGAACTCGCGTGCCGCGAGGGTGTCCTCGGCGACGCCGAGCGCAGGGAACTCGCCGATGCGGTCCGGGAGGTCGGCGGCATCCAGTCGCGTCGGGAGCGCGCCGATCTCGGGAACCTCGCGGGCACCGCGCGCACGCAGCTCCTGCGCGAGCTGGTCGAGGAGCTTGGTCTGCTCGGCGACGTTCGGCGTCCCGCCGAGGACGGCGATCTGGGTCTCCATGCCGTCGACGATCGCCCGGCCCGGTTCGGACCGCTCGTCGAGGACGTCCTTGGGGGCGTTCAGCAGCGCGTACGCGTTGGCATCCGACAGACGGAGGATGACGCGACGCGACACGTTCGAGCTGACGGCTGTCGGCACCGAACCCGACCGGTCCGCGGTGGCCACGACGTGGACGCCCAGCGGGCGGCCCTCGCCGAGGATCCGCATGAACGCCTGGTAGAACGGCATCCGCGCCGTCGTCGACTCCCACTCCGCCCGGAACTGGGGCAGACCGTCCAGCAGCAGCACGATGCGCGCCTCGTCGCGCCCCGTGATCTCGCGGTACTCCGCGATGCTCGAGGCGTTGGCGGCGCTGAACCGCTTGCCGCGATCGTCGAGGACCGCGCCGAGCGAGCGCATGATGCGCTGGACGCGCTCGCTGTCGTCGCCCGGGATGATCGACCCGACGTGCGGGAGGGCTTCCAGGCTCTTCAGCGAACCGGAACCGAAGTCGAGGCCGTAGACCTCGACGTTCTCCGTCCGGCGTCCCATGGCCGCCGAGATCGCGATGGTGCGGAGCACGGTCGACTTGCCGGATCCGCTGGTGCCGTAGACGAGCAGCGAGCCGTCGCGGTCGGGCTCGAAGTAGACCGCCTCCTGGAGCTGGCGCTCCGGGATGTCCGCCTTGCCGAGCAGGATCGCCCCGCGACTGCCGCCCGCCAGCTCGCGGATGTCGACGTTCGTCGGCAGGTCATCGAGCCACGGTCGGCGCGGCGCCGGGATACCGGCCTGGTTCGAGGCGGCGATGAGGGTCGAGACGATGCGCTTCTGGTCGTTGGGGCCGGGATCGACGTCGTGGGAGTCGCTCTCGCCGGCATCCTCCAACTCCCACTTCTGGATGGAACCGAACCGGAGCTCGGCGACCGACACGTCCGCGGCGACGACCTCATCGGTCGTCCAGCCGCCCGCGTACGCCGACTGGAACGGGATGAGGCGTCCCGGTCCCGTCTTCGCGATACCGCGACCGGGGATCGAGGGCGGGAAGCTCGCCGCCACCGGATCGTCGACGACGTCCTTCGAGTCGGATTCGTCGGCCATACGGAGCGCCACGCGGAGGTTCGTGTTCGCGCGCAGGTTGTCTTTGATGACACCCGCAGGACGCTGCGTGGCCATGATGAGGTGGATGCCGAGGGAGCGACCGCGCTGGGCGATGTCGACGACGCCGTCGACGAACTCCGGAACCTCGCCCGCGAGCGCGGCGAACTCGTCGATGACGAGGACGAGCGCAGGCGGGGTGTCGGGGTCGCGACGCTTCTCGAGTTCGAGGAGGTCCTTGGCCTTCTTCCGGTTGAAGAGGTGCTCGCGGTAGTGGAGCTCGGCCCGAAGGCTCGTGAGCGCGCGTCGGACGAGGTGGGGGCTGAGGTCGGTGACGAGACCGACGCAGTGCGGCAGCTCGACGCAGTCGGCGAACGCCGACCCGCCCTTGTAGTCGACGAAGAGGAATGTGACCCGGTCGGGGCTGTGGGCCGCGGCCATCCCGAGGACCCACGCCTGCAGGAACTCGGACTTGCCGGCACCGGTCGTTCCACCCACGAGGGCGTGCGGGCCCTGCGTGCGGAGGTCGAGCGTCATCGCGTCCGTGGCGCCCTGGCCGACGATGGCGCGGAGGTTGCCCGCCTTCTTCAGCCGGGGCAGCGTCGCGCCGGATCGGTCGATGATGGTGTTGTTCTCGCGCCACCGCTCGATCGCGAACGCGGGGTCGGCCGCGGTCTCGTTCCCGACCAGGGACAGGAACATGACCGAGTTCGGGATGTCCGACGAGTCCTCGATGACGGTGCTGGAGTCCACGACGGGTGCGAGACGCTTCGCGAGCACGCGCATCAGGTCGTTGGAGACCCCCTCGACCTTGGCCGGGGTGTAGTCCTCACCGCTGCGGACGACGCCGACGTGGGCCTCGTCGAGCCCGCGGGAGACGTCGACGAAGCTGCGGCAGACGGCCGGCAGTGCTTCGACGACGGGCGCGACGAAGAGCCCGTAGACGCCGACGTCGGCGCCGCGCTCGAGCACCTGGGTGAGCCGCGCGCGGTCGACCGGAGCATCGGCCGTGACGATGACGAGGACAGCGGTCTGGCCGGGGAACGTCGCCTCTTCGGCGGCGCGACGGACGTCGGTGCCGAAACGCATCGGATCCCAGTCGTCGTCGTACGGCAACCGCGGTGCGCTCGCGGCGCGGGAGCGACGCATGACGAGTTCTTCCAGCCCCGACAGCAGGGCGTTGCCGGTCGACGCCGAATCGGACAGCGGCATGTCGCGGAACGGGCTGCGTTCACTCGACGTGTGAGGAAGCCAGGTCAGCCAGTCGAGCTGCTTCGCCCACTCGGGCTCGGTGAGCGCGACGGCGACGAGCTCGTTCGGCGAGTGCAGCCCGAACAGCTGCGTGCAGATGCCGCGCAGGGCGTCTCCTGCTTCGCGATCAGGGCCGGCGACGCCGATGACGCCGACGCTCTGCAGCGATTCGAGGACGGGGACGTCGTCGATCATGCGGTACCGATCGCGCAGGCGATCGACGCGCTCGACGTACTCCTGCAGGGCCTCGGGTGCATCGGCGCGCTTGATCGTGGTTCGGGACGGCGCCACGCAGCTGCCGAGACGGACCGAGAGGAAGTTCCAGTGCTCGGGTCGGCGGGTCCACAGCATCCCGCCGAGCTTCATGGCCTCTTCGAACACGACCGCGACGGGCGGGACCTCGGCGTTGCGCACCTCGCGCTCACGGGGCCGCTCGCGGTAGAGGGTCTCTTCGAGCTCCTCGAACCCACGCTCGAAGACCTCCCCCTCCTTCTTGGTACGCTGACCGATCTGCGTGCGCTGCGAGATGAAGTTGCCGAGCATCATCATCGGCGTCATCGCGACGATGAACAGGGCCTGCGGACGGTTGAAGACGAAGTACATCGTGACGCCGAGGAGGATCGGCGCCACCAGCATGGGCCAGGGGAACAGCCGCGACATCGGCTCCTTCGGCATGCGCGGCTCGGGGAGCTCCTCACCGACGTAGCGCGGCTCGACGCGCGGGCTCCGGTTGAACAGCAGCGCGCCGCCGCGCTCGAGCACGGGGTCCTTCTCCACCGGGGCGAAGTCGGGCACGAGCTGGACGACGAGGTCCGAGTCGCCGAGGGTGAATCGCTGACCGGGGATGACGTTCAGGCGCGGGACGAGCCCGCCGTCGACCACGATGCCGTTGGCGGAGTTGAGGTCGACGAGCTCGACGCCGCCGGAGCCCACCTCGATGCGGGCGTGCCGCTTCGAGACGAGCGGCTCGTCGAGGACGATGTCGGCGCCCGCGGCGCGCCCGATCGTGAAATGCCCCTTGGGCAGAGGGATCTCGCGCCCGGCGAGGGGGCCCCCGACGATGTGGAGGATGGCCGCGGCGGGACCGCCGCCCCCGCGGTTCGGGACGTGATCGGGCCCCAGGTTGACGACGGTGGCGATGAAGCCCGACCCGACTGCCGCATCGCTGATGAGGGTGCCCGGGTCGAGGAGGACGTGGTCGTTCGACGTCGGCGGCGCGACGGTCAGGGTGACGATGTCGTCGGGACCGGCGATGTTCTCCCGAGCCGGATCGGTCTCGATGATCCGGCGGGCGACGTCCTGCACGGTCGCCGTCGTATCCGCCGTGACCACGACGTCGATCGTCCGGGAGTCGCGACGCTGCAGGGTGAGTTTCAGTCTCATCGGGGGGTCCTCATCGGCCGGAGATCAGGTGAGGCGGACCGACGCGTGCCGGTCGCCGAATCGCAGGGTGTCGCCGGAGCGGAGTGTCGCGGGGACGCCGGCGTCGAGCTCGGTCTCGGCTCCGTCGCGGATGACGCCGCTGCCGTTCGTCGACCCGAGGTCGACGGCGACGAGGGCGCCGTCGACCCACCGGAGCGCGACGTGGGTCTTCGAGACGGACTTGGTCGAGTCGGCCACCGGGAGCGGTGCCGCACCGGCATCCGCTCCGGCGAC
Source organism: Microbacterium sp. SORGH_AS_0505 (assembly GCF_030818715.1). NCBI lineage: Bacteria > Bacillati > Actinomycetota > Actinomycetes > Micrococcales > Microbacteriaceae > Microbacterium > Microbacterium sp. SORGH_AS_0505. The sequence goes on from NZ_JAUTAT010000001.1 coordinate 435,384, forward strand.
GGACGGCGCGCGGCCGAGGACCGCGCCCGTGGCGGGAACATCGAGCTGCTCACCCGAATCGAGGACGAGGGATGCCGTCGGTGCGGCATCAGCCGAGGGCATCAGGTCCGGGGCGGACCACGTCGACGAGGTCGCGCCGGGAAGCAGGGTCTCTGCGGGAGCTACCGACGACGAGGGTGTCGCGGATTCCTCGATCGGCTCGGGTCGCGGGATGGGCTGCGGCGCCGAGGCGGGCTCCGGTGCCGGCGAAACGGCCGGTCCGGGCGACGCGACCGGTGCCGGCGGCTCCGCTGCCTGCCGCGCGAGCGCGACCGGTTCCCGCGTCGGCTGCGCCGCTGCGGGGGCGGAGTCCACGGCGAACGGCGACTCCTGGATGGGCGCGAAGGGCCCCTCCTCGGCGGCGGGCCGCTCGCCGCCCCCAGCCCGTTCCTTCGGCGCGCCGAGGACGCCGCCGCGGTTGCGTGCGACGGGGATGTAGACGTCGGTCGCCGGACCGCTGACGGGGGTCGCGAGCGAGGGCAGCGAAGCCTTCTCGTCCCGGAGGTCGGTGGCGAGGGTCTTCCGAGCGATGCGCATCCGCTTCGCGTCGTACGGGTTCAGGCCTTTGCGGATGTCGACGAGGTAGGTCTGCGCCGCGAGGTCGGGCCATCCTCGGCGCCGACGGTCGGGATCGAAGAGCGGAGAGAGCGCGACGACCAGCAGTGCCCCGATCACCGGGACGAGGAGGCTCGCGACCTGGACCAGATAGCGCACGACCGCTCCGCGCCAGAACCGAGGACGTTCGAGCGTCTTGACGTTGACGGCTCGGAGGCCCGTGAAGGCCTTGCCGAGAGTGACGCCGCGACGGCCGAGGAGGATCAGCTGCACGAGGAGGAAGACGGTCGTCAGCGCGTAGGGGACGACGAAGGAGACGACGATCCAGACGGCATCCGGTCGTCCGAAGATGGCGTCGGCGGGGTCCGCCGTTCCCACGGCGCCGATGATCGCGGGGAGCGCGACGAGGAGCATGGGCAGCTGCAGCAGCCCGATGAACATCGCCTCGATGACCATCGCGAGGATGCGTCGTCCGATCGGTGCGGGCACGAGCCCCAGCCCCGCGGCGTACTCGGGACGCGGGCGACCGCGTTCGTCGAGCCCCTCGATGGCGCGCGGACCATCCTCGATCTCCCAGATCACCTGATCGAACCTCCTCGAATCCCCGGCATCGAGACTAACGGTTGGAGGAATGCGCGTTGAAGGGAGAACTCCCCCTTGACCGCGGGGGTCTTCTCCGCCAATGCTGGGTCATCCCGACGCCGGCTCCCAGGACAGGTCGACGGCGCGGATCCGCCGCGACGGCGATACCTGCGACACCCATCCGAGCGGGACGACGTGCAGCGCGGACGCCGTCACGGGCTCCCCCTGGGTCACCAGGACCAGCGCCTTCCGGTCCGAGCCCCACCAGTCGGCGCGGCGGGCGCCCTGGGCGAGCAGCGCGGCGACGTAGGCGTTCGGAGATGCGCTCTCGAGATCGACCGACAGCCCGTTGCCGTGGCGGAACTCGCAGTCGACACGGATGCCGCGCCACAGCTCGCCGGCACGGCGGCGGTGCTCGTCCCCCGCCGGCCCTAGCGTCGGTCGCCGCCACGCCAGCGGGACGACCCACGCCTCACCGCGGGAGAGGACGGGAACGCCGTCGCACAGCACGTCGCTCACGGGCGGCGCTGCGGGAGGAACCAGCAGCGTCTCGGCCGCCGTCACGATCCGGGCGCCGATCGCGAGCATGCTCTCGTGACCGATGCCGGCGCCACCGGCAAGCCAGTCGGCTCCGGTGACGCCGGGGGTGCTCATGCGATCGATCCGCGACGGCTCAGTGGAAGAAGTGACGCTCGCCCGTGAAGTACATCGTCACACCCGCGGCGTGTGCGGCGTCGATGACCTCCTGGTCGCGCACGGATCCGCCCGGCTGGATGATCGTCGTGATCCCGGCATCCAGCAGCACCTGCGGTCCGTCGGCGAACGGGAAGAACGCATCGGATGCCGCGACCGAGCCGGCGGCGCGGTCACCGGCGCGCTCGACCGCGAGACGGCACGAGTCGACGCGGTTGACCTGACCCATGCCGATCCCGACTGTCGCCGAGTTCTTCGCGAGGACGATCGCGTTGGACTTGACCGCGCGGCAGCTCTTCCACGCGAACGAGAGGTTCTCGAGCTCGCTGTCGGCGGGGCGCTCGCCCGAGACGAGCTGCCACGAATCCACGAGCGATTCGATCTCGTTGGGGAACCGGTCGGCATCCTGCAGCAGCAGTCCGCCCGAGACCAGGCGCACGTCCATGGGCTCCTGGCGCCAGTCGGCGGGGAGCTGCAGGACGCGCAGGTTCTTCTTGAGTCGGAACACCTCGAGCGCCTCGGGCTCGAAGTCGGGCGCGACGATCACCTCGGTGAAGATGTCGCGGAGGTTCTCGGCCATCTTGAGCGTCACGGTCCGGTTGGCCGCGATGACGCCGCCGAAGGCCGACACGGGGTCGCACTCGTGCGCACGCAGGTGTGCCGACGCGATCGCGTCGAGCGCCTGGGGCGCACCGATCGCGATGCCGCACGGGTTGGCGTGCTTGATGATGGCGACAGCCGGCTTGACGAGGTCGAACGCGGCCCGGAGTGCGGCATCCGCGTCGACGTAGTTGTTGTAGGACATCTCCTTGCCCTGCAGCTGCGTCGCCTGCGCGATGCCGTGACCTCCGACGCGCGTGTAGATCGCTGCGCGCTGGTGCGAGTTCTCGCCGTAGCGGAGCGTCGCGAGGCGCTCGGCCTTGATCGTCAGGTGCTGCGGCAGATCGCCGTCGCCCTCGAGCGTCTCCTCGGCGAACCAGGCCGCGACGGCACGGTCGTACGCAGCCGTGTGGGCGAACGCGCGGGCGGCGAGCTCGCGGCGCTGGACGAGGGTCGTGCCGCCCTGGCCGAGCGCGTCGACGATCGCCGGGTACGACTCGGGCGAGACGGCGATGGCGACGTTGGCGAAGTTCTTCGCCGACGCGCGGACCATGGCGGGACCGCCGATGTCGATCTGCTCGACGACCGCGTCGCCCTGGGCGCCGGATGCCACCGTCTCGACGAACGGGTACAGGTTCACGACGACGAGTTCGAACGGCAGGATGCCGAGTTCGCCCAGCTGCGTCTCGTGGTCCTCGAGGCGGAGGTCGGCCAGGAGCCCTGCGTGCACGCCGGGGTGGAGCGTCTTCACGCGGCCGCCGAGCGACTCGGGGAAGCCCGTGACCTCGGACACGTCCTTCACCGCGATGCCGGCGTCGCGCAGCATCGCCGCCGAACCGCCCGTCGAGACGATCTCGACGTCGGCGGCGGCGAGCGCCTGACCGAGCTCGAGGAGTCCGGTCTTATCGCTCACCGAGACGAGCGCGCGGCGGACGGGCACGACATCGCGTGCACGGTAGAGGGACGGGTCGATCTGCGGGCCGGCCATGGCGGAACTCCTCGGGTCGGGGGCGTTCGGTGTCGGTTCAGGGGGTGAGGGCGAGCTCGCCCGTCGCGATGCGGCGGACGACGTCGATGAGCAGGCGGCGCTCCACCGGCTTGATGCGCTCGTGGAGGGTGTGCTCGGTGTCCTCGGGGAGGACCGGAACACGCTCCTGCGCGAGGATCGGCCCGGTGTCCACGCCGTCGTCCACGACGATGACGCTCGCACCGGTCTGCGCGGCACCGGCCGCGAGCGCGTCGCGGACGCCGTGCGCGCCGGGGAACTCCGGCAGGTACGCGGGGTGCGTGTTGATCAGACGGGGCGCCCAGGCGGCGACGACTGCGGCAGGGAGCAATCGCATGAGGCCGCTCAGCACGACGAGATCCGGCTGCCACACGTCGAGGTGGGCGAGCATCTCCCCGCCCCATGCCTCTCGGGTCTCGAACTCCTGGAACGGGACCATGAAGGTCGGGATGCCGTACGCCTCGGCGTGAGCGAAGCCGTCGGCCTGCCGGTCGGCGCCGACGACGATCACGCGGGCGGGGAAACCGGGCTCGTTCGCGGCGTCGAGAAGAGCACGCAGATTGGATCCCGTGCCCGAGATGAGGACGGCGACCGTGAGCACCGGCTCAGTCTAGCGGGGCCGTGGGGAACTCATCGGGCGACGCCTGGCCGGCCGGCTCACGACGGGATGCCGCCGCTGCGGGCGCCGCCGGCTCTCGGTCCGAGTCCGCTTCATCCGCGTCGGCGTGGCGTCCTTCCCGATCGAGGGAGTCCTCGCCCCGCGGAGAGAAGAGCACCACGGCGGCTCCGACACCGATCTCGACAGCGGCGAGCAGGGCGATCGACCACGGCTCGGGTCCTACCTGCGCGAGGCGTCCCGGTCCGATCGCGCCCTGTGCGGCCCACGAGAGCACCGCGACGACGAGACCCGCTCCGAGGACGAGCACCGTGAGGGCGACGAGGCGCGGCCGCAGCGGCTCGGCATCCGTCGGCGAACCCACCAGCAGCGATCCGCGTGCCACCGCACCGGCGAGAGCACCGGCACCCACCACGACCAGAGCCAGCAGCAGCAGCCACGGCGACGTCGAGTCGGGGAGGACGCCGAGGACCGGGATGCCGGGCACGACACCCAGGCTCGTTCCCGCCGGCGACACCGCCGTGCCGGTTCCGATCGCGAACCCCGGCCCGACCGCGAACCCCGCGAACCAGAGGACGAGCGTGGGCAGGTAGAGGATGCTGCCGAGCGCGAGGACGACCACACCGACGAGGTCGGTCTGCGCCGCCTGCGTCAGCGCGATGACCTCGCCGCCCCGGATGAAGAAGAGGACGGCGAGGATGACGGCGCCGAGACCGACGATCACCGCGACCGCGATCGCGACACCTCTGACACCGGCGTCGACGGCGTTCTGCACGTCGTCGGGAAGGCGTTCCGACAGTGCGTCGACGAGCCCGTCGTCGCCGTCGCTCCACGCTCGCACGATCGCCCCCAGCACCGCGGGCACCGCGAAGACCAGCGCGGGACCGGCGACCGCCGCGAGGAGGTCGACGGCGGCGACGTCGGCGCGACCGGTGAGGGCGATGATCGTCGACAGGACCGCGACCGCGACCGTTCCGGCGAGCACCCCCGTCAGCCACGCTCCGGCTCGTGCAGCGCGAGCGCCGGAGCGCCACGCCGAGAAGGCCGTGATGACGGCCAACGCGGTCGGCGCGAGCGAGACCGTGAAGTCGGCCCCCTTCGCCGGGAGGCCCGCGAGAGCGACCAGTTCCGCCGGGAGCGCTACGGCTACGGGGGCGAAGTGTCCCAGCTGCCAGATCGTCGCCGCGGCGGGCCAGAGCGCCGCCCAATCGGCATCCCCGCCGATCCCGAACACCCACACGAGCGTGACGGGCGCGAGGACGACACCGACGCCGACCGCGACGGTCACGAGGGCGTCGACGGCAGCGAGGAGGGAGACGAGCAGGCGATTCACAACGAACCGACCTTACCCGCGGCGAGCCTGCGAACCCTGCTCCCGCACCGGGCGCGGCGTCAGCTCCGCAGCACCTTCTCGAGCGAGGTGCCTTTGGCCAGTTCGTCGACGAGTTTGTCGAGATACCGGATGCGGCGCATGAGGGGGTCCTCGATGTCCTCGACGCGGACTCCGCACACGACACCGGTGATCATCGACACCGCGGGATTGAGGTCCGCCGCCTCGAAGAACTCTGCAAAGGTCGCCCCCGTCGCCACCTGCGCGGCGATGGCGTCGTCGTCGAATCCGGTGAGCCACGTCACGACCGCGTCGAGCTCGGTCTTCGTCCTCCCCTTGCGCTCCACCTTCGCCAGGTAGAGGGGATAGACCGCGGCGAAGGGCGTGCCGAAGATGCGGTGCATGCCGCGAGGATACGCGCCGCCCACCGGGCGCGCGACGACCCACTACCCTCGGAGGGTGAACAGCACGACTTCCCGCGCCACGCGCGGTGCCGCAGCCCCGGCATCCCCCTCCTTCCTCGACCGCTACTTCGACATCACCGGCCGCGGCTCGACCGTCGGCACGGAGGTCCGCGGCGGCATCGTCACCTTCGTGACGATGGCCTACATCGTCATCCTCAACCCGATCATCCTGTCGACCCCCGACGTCGACGGTGTGACCCTCAGCAACACCGCCGTGGCGACCTCGACGGCCCTGACCGCCGGTGTCATGACGATTCTCTTCGGACTCGTCACGCGCCTGCCGTTCGCGTTCGCCGCAGGACTCGGCATCAACGCGTTCCTCGCCTTCTCGGTCGTCGGCCAGGTCACGTGGGGCGAGGCCATGGCGCTCGTCGTGATCAACGGTCTGATCATCGTGCTGCTCGCCGCGACGGGCCTGCGGAAGATGATCTTCGATGCCGTGCCCGTGCAGCTGAAGCTCGCGATCACAGTAGGCATCGGCCTCTTCATCGCCTTCATCGGCTTCGTCAACGCCGGCTTCGTCACCGCGACGGGCAACGCGTCCCCTCCGCTGGACCTCGGCGTCGGCGGCTCGATCACGACGATCAGCACGGTCATGTTCGTCGTCACGCTCTTCCTCTCCGGCATCCTGATGGCCCTCCGCGTCAAGGGCGCACTGCTCATCGGACTCGTCGGCGGCACGGTCATCAGCTACATCGTCAACGCGATCTGGCCGACCGCCCTCGGCCTCCAGGTCAGCGGGCTGCAGATCGTCGCCCTCCCGGACTTCGGGCTCGTCGGCAAGATCGACTTCGGCTTCGACTGGGCGAAGATCGGCATCGTGTCGGTCGTCATGATCGTCTTCACGCTCGTGTTCTCGAACTTCTTCGATGCGATGGGCACCATGACGGGCCTCGCGAAGGAGTCCGGCCTCGCGAACGACAAGGGCGACTTCCCGCGCATCAAGTCGGCGCTCATCGTGGAGGGCGTCGGCGCGATCGCCGGTGGTGCGACCTCGTCGTCGTCGGCGACCGTGTTCGTCGAGTCGGGTTCGGGCATCGGCGAGGGCGCTCGTACCGGCCTCGCGAACGTCGTGACGGGTGTCCTGTTCCTCCTGGCGATGTTCTTCACGCCGCTCACCTCGATCGTCCCCGGGTACGTCGCGGCAGCGGCCCTCGTGCTCGTCGGCGCCCTCATGCTCGCGCAGATCAAGAACATCGACCTGTCGGACTTCAGCGTCCTGCTGCCGGTGTTCCTGACCGCGACGGTCATGCCGCTGACCTACTCGATCGCCAACGGCATCGGAGCGGGCTTCATCAGCTGGGTCGTCGTGAACGTCTTCGCCGGCAAGGCCAAGCAGGTCCACTGGCTGCTGTGGGTCGTCGCCGCCGGCTTCGTGATCTACTTCGCCCGCGGACCGATCGAGGCGCTCGTCGGCGCCTGAGCCCCGCGGAAACCCCGAGGTCCCGATCGGGCCGGAGATGCCTCGCGCGTTCCCGGCCCGATCGGGACCTCGGTCGTTGCGGCGGGGTGCGGGAACGACGAAGGGGCGGATGCCTCGGCATCCGCCCCTTCGTTCTGTCTGACTTAAAGCGCCTCGATGATGGCGCGCATCAGGTCGGCGGTCTCGGACGGGGTCTTCCCGACCTTCACGCCGGCGGCCTCGAGGGCCTCCTTCTTGGCCTGCGCGGTGCCCGCCGAGCCCGAGACGATGGCGCCGGCGTGGCCCATGGTCTTGCCCTCGGGGGCGGTGAAGCCGGCGACGTAGCCGACGACCGGCTTCGTCACGTGCGCCTTGATGTAGTCGGCCGCGCGCTCTTCGGCGTCGCCGCCGATCTCGCCGATCATGACGATCGCCTTGGTCTCGGGGTCGGCCTCGAACGCCTCGAGGGCGTCGATGTGCGTCGTGCCGATGACCGGGTCGCCGCCGATGCCGATGGCGGTCGAGAAGCCGAGGTCACGGAGCTCGAACATCATCTGGTAGGTCAGGGTGCCCGACTTCGAGACGAGGCCGATCGGGCCCTTGCCGGTGATGTTCGCGGGAGTGATTCCCACGAGCGCCTCACCGGGGGTGATGATGCCGGGGCAGTTCGGACCGATGATGCGGGTCTTGTTGCCCTTGCTCTTGGCGTAGGCCCAGGCCTCGGCGGTGTCGCCGACGGGGACGCCCTCGGTGATGACGACGAGCAACGGGATCTCGGCGTCGATCGCCTCGATCATCGCGTCCTTCGTGAAGGCGGGCGGCACGAACGCGATGGAGACATCGGCGCCGGTCTTCTCGATGGCCTCGGCGACCGAGCCGAAGACGGGGAGTTCGACCTCGCCCTCGTGCGGCTTCTCGTGGGTGACGGTCGTGCCGGCCTTGCGGGCGTTGACGCCGCCGACGACGTTCGTTCCGGCCTTCAGCATGAGGGCGGTGTGCTTGGTGCCCTCACCGCCCGTGATGCCCTGGACGATGACCTTGGAGTCCTTGTTGAGGTAGATAGACATGTCTGTTGTCCCTGTGTCTCGGTAGTCTCGGCGCGTCTCAGGCGTTCGCCAGCTCGGCGGCCTTGTCGGCGCCCTCGTCCATACCGGCGGCGAGCGTGACGAGCGGGTGGTTGGCCTCGGCGAGGATCGCACGACCCTCTTCGACCTGGTTGCCGTCGAGGCGGACGACGAGCGGCTTCGTGGCCGCGTCGCCGAGGATCTCGAGGGCCTTGACGATGCCTTCGGCGACCGCGACGCACGACGTGATGCCGCCGAAGACGTTGACGAAGACGCTCTTGACCTGCTCGTCGCCGAGGATGACGTCAAGGCCGGAGGCCATGACCTGCGCGTTCGCGCCGCCGCCGATGTCGAGGAAGTTGGCGGGCGTGACGCCGCCGTGGTTCTCACCGGCGTACGCGACGACGTCGAGCGTCGACATGACGAGGCCCGCGCCGTTGCCGATGATGCCGACCTGACCGTCGAGCTTGACGTAGTTGAGGCCGGATGCCTTCGCCTTCGCCTCGAGCGGATCGGCGGCGCCCTTGTCCTCGAGCTGTTCGTGCTCGGGGTGGCGGACCTCGCTGGCGTTCTCGTCGAGCGAGACCTTGCCGTCGAGGGCGACGATGTCACCGGCGCCCGTGCGGACGAGCGGGTTCACCTCGACGAGGGTCGCGCCCTCGCCCTTGTAGACGTCGTAGAGCTTGACGAACACGTCCGAGACCTTCTCGACGAGGTCCTCGGGGAAGTTCGCGGCCTTCGCGATCTCGACGGCCTTGGCCTTGTCGATGCCCTGCAGCGGGTCGACCTCGATGCGCGCGAGCGCCTCGGGACGCTCGACGGCGAGCTCTTCGATCTCCATGCCGCCCTCGACCGAGCAGAGGCTCAGGTAGGAGCGATTCGAGCGGTCCAGCAGCACGGAGAAGTAGAACTCCTCGGCGATGTCGGCGCCCTGGGCGACCATGACGCGCTGGACGACGTGGCCCTTGATGTCGAGGCCGATGATGGCCTCAGCTGCCGCGTAGGCCTCGTCGGGAGTCTTGGCGACCTTGACGCCGCCGGCCTTGCCGCGACCTCCGGTCTTGACCTGAGCCTTGACGACGACGACACCGCCGATCTTCTCGGCAGCCGCCTTCGCCTCCTCAGGGGTGTCGGCGATGATGCCGGCGAGCACCGGCACCTCGTACTTCTCGAACAGGTCTCGTGCCTGGTACTCGTAAAGGTCCACTGCAATCCTTCGCTGGGCGACGGTGGGGGTGACGGGCGCGGAATTATCTCGATGTCGAGAGATCGCCCGGTCGAAAAGCCTACTACCCGCGCCTGAGTGCCCCGCGCCCCGATCCCCTCGTTCGATAGGGGCGGCTCACTCCCGCAGCGCGGCGACCCAGACCTCGCGATGGCGCTCGACGTACTCGGTGACCAGCCGCCAGTGGTCGCCGTGCCCCTCCAGGAACATCGACGCCCAGGGCTCGGTTCCGGTTGCGTGGGAGCGGCGGAGCATCTCGTGCATCGCGGCGGTGCGCTCGGCCATCGCGGCGGGCAGCGCGCGCCGAAGCGCCGCATCGGCACCGTATCCGTCGGCGAAAGCGGCCAGCCCGCGGGCGGCATCGACCGGTGCCGCCGACGTGTCGTTCAGCGCGAAGGACTGCGCCGCGTAGGCGAGGTCCCAGAGGCGCGTGCTGGGGGCCGCGGCATCCCAGTCGATGAAGACCCACCGCTCCCCCACCACGAGATTCCAAGGCGCCAGGTCGTTGTGGCAGACGAGGTCGGTCCCGGGCGCGGCGATCGCGGTCTCCCACACGCTGCCCTCCGGGGCGACGTAGCCGGCGCTCGCGTCATGGATCTCCCGCACCATGGCGCCCACGCGGCGGAGCTTGGCGGGAGCCATCGTCCCTCGCTCGATCGCGATGTCGCCGGGGACGAACTCGATCACCTGGCGTCCCGCGTCGTCGCGTCCCCGCGGCTCCGGCGCATCCACACCGCCGGCGCGCAGGGCGGCGACGAAGGCGGTGACGCTCGGCGTCGAGGCCGCCCAGGGCTTCCGGACGGTGTCGCCGATGCGGACGACGGCGCCGCTGGCGTTGCCGCCGGACAGGCCTTCTTCGTGCGGGGTTTCGTCGCGGGGCATCCGTCAGATCCAGCCGCGTTCGCGCGCCGTGATCGCCGCCTGCTGACGCGTCGCGAGCCCGAGCTTGCCGAGGATCGACGACACGTGGTTGCGGACAGTGCCGGCCGAGAGATGGAGGGATGCGGCGATGTCGGCGATCGTCTCGCCGCGAGCTCCGGCGCGCAGCACGTCGAGCTCGCGGTCGGTCAGCGGCGAACGCTCGTCGCTGAGCGCGTCGGCGGCGATCTCGGGGTCGACGTAGCGACGTCCCGCCGCGACCTCGCGAATCACCGCGGCGACGTCGCCGGCGGGCCGGGTCTTCGGGACGAAGCCGTCGACACCGGCGCTCAGCGCGCGGCGCAGGACTCCGGGGCGGGCGTGCCGGGTGACGACGACGCATCGAGCCGGGATGCGCTTGCGGATGCGGGCGGCCGCCTCGACGCCGTCGATCCCCGGCATCTCGAGATCGAGCAGGCAGACATCGGGGCGCAGCTCGAGAGCGCGGGCGACGGCCGTCTCGCCATCGGGGCACTCGGCGACGACCTCGAGATCGTCCTCGAGCGCGAGGAGGGTGGCCAGCGCCGTCCGGATCATGTCCTCATCGTCGGCGATCAGCACGCGGATCATGCGGCACTCCCGTCTGCCGGCACCGTCACGACGAGCGTGAATGATGCGTCGTCGCGACTCGAGGCGACGTCGCCGCCGGCCACCCCGATGCGGTGCGCGATGCCCTCGAGTCCCGCGCCCGAGCCGATCGTCGATCCGGGTCCGGGGTCGTTGGCCATCGTGAGACGCCAGACGTCGCCGACCCGCTCGAGCCCGAGCCTCGCCCAAGCACCACCGCCGTGCTTGAGCACGTTGGTCGTGCACTCACGGATCACCGGTCCCAGCAGGTCGGCGGGAGCGGATGCCGCGTCCCCGGCGACGTCGAGCGTGACCGCCAGGCCGGCTGCCCGCAGCAGGTCTGCCGCGTTGGCGAGCTCGTCCGGGAGCGGCACTCCGCGGAAGCGTCCGGCGAGCGCGCGCGTGCCGTCGCGGGCCTCGTCGACCGAGGTCCGCGCGAGCGCGATCTGGCGGGCGGCGGCATCCGGATCGCGTTCGATCATGCGCTCGGCGAGTTCGAGCTGCAGGGCGATCACCTGCAGGTGGTGCCCCTGCAGGTCGTGGAGCTCGCCGGCGAGGCGGAGCCGCTCCTGCACGGCGGCGAGGCGCGCCTCGGTGCGGCGGGCGCGATCGAGTTCGAGCACGACGTCCCACGACCAGAGCGACAGCGCCTGCGTCATCGGGAGGACGACGGCGAAGAACACGAGCACGAACGCGTCGCTCCGCGGCATCGGCCCCGCCTGCTCGAGCAGCCAGAGCGCGACGAGGGCGATCTCCAGCAGCACGACACCGCGCCACCGGATGCCGGGGCCCCAGCGGACGAGGCAGAGGGTGGCGCCGACGAGAGCGGCGCCGAGGAGCGCCGAGCCCGCCACCACGCCGAGCGCGATGGAGGCGAGGACCGCCGCGATGACCGGGAGGGAGAGGAACCGGCGTCGCCAGGAAGGGCGGTCGCTGTCGTCGAGGTCGCCGTCGCGGCGATAGCGGGTGAGGAGCAGAACCGTGGCCACCACGACGACCACCGCCGAGACGACGTAGACGAGGAGGGTGACGGGGTTGCGCCATCCCTCGCGGGCGATGAGGACCACGAGCCCCCACACGGCGACGGTCCCGAGCAGGAAGAACACCATCGAGGTGGCGATGTACCACCCAGTCGCCGTCACGCCGCGCGCGAGCGAGGCCGCGGTCTGCGTCGGGGTGGGGACGGGCGTGCTCACACGGCCACAGTACGACCATGACGAATGTCACCCCTCGGCCCGCCGAACCTCCCGCCGATGAGTGACGGGGAAGCACTGCCGCGCTCGGGCCCCAGCCGGTGGACTGGGGTCACGGCGATACGAGATCCGGTCGCCACTCCCGAGAGGACATCATGTCGAACCCCGTCTCCGATCTCGTCGCCGGCTTCCAGGACCTGGTGGCGCAGATGCCCGATCTCGTCCAGCCGCTGGTCGTCGCCCTCGCCGGCGCCGTCCCCTTCATCGAGGGAGAGGGTGCCGCCGCGATCGGCATCGTCGGCGGCATCCACCCCGTCATCGCCGCCGTCGCCGGCGCCGCGGGCAACTTCCTCTGCGTCGCGATCGTCGTGCTCGCGACCGCTCGCGTCCGGAGCGCGGTCACCACCCGCGCCGGAGCTCCCGAGAAAGCACTGTCGGCGCGTTCAGAGAAGTTCCAGAAGGCCTACCACCGGTACGGGACGCCGGGCGTGAGCCTGCTGGGCCCCCTCATCCTCCCGACGCAGTTCACGGCGGCGGCGTTGAAAGGGACGGGCGTCCCCACTCGTACCGTCCTCTTCTGGCAGGGCACCGCGATCGTGCTGTGGACGACGCTCGTCACCCTCATCATCACCGGTGTCATCGCTGCGGCATCCTGACTCAGTCGACCGGCCGAAGCCCTCGTGTCGCGGGACCTTCGATGCGTTCGCCGGATGCCGTGAACCGCGACGCGTGCAGGGGGCAGTCCCACGTGCATTCGAGGTCGTTCCACTCCAGGATGCCGCCGAGGTGCGGGCAGACGGCGCTCACGGCGCGCGTCTCGCCGCCGGTGGTCGAGATGGCGACCGGACGGCCCGCCCGCTGCGCGACGACACCCTCTCCCTCGGCGGGCTGCGGCACGGGAACGGCCTCGGTCTCCGCTCCCGCCCACCCCTTCGCCGCGGCGAGGCCGACCTTCGCGTTCTCGAGAGCGCCCTGAGCGATGTCCGCCGGCATCGTGAGACGAGTGCCGATCTGCGTCATCCACCGCGGACGTTCGCTCATCTTCTCGCCGCGCAGCTCGCTGACGATGCGCAGCGCCGCCGCCGGCGCGTTCGTGAGCCCCCACTTCGCGTAGCCCGTCGCGAAGCGGACCCGTCCGAGCGACCGCGGCATGGTGCCGATGAAGGGGATCCGGTTGTGGGACGTGTAGTCCTGCGCCGACCAGCGGTGGGTCTCCTCCCCCACCGGCAGCGTCTGCTGCGCCCAGCGAGACAGCTCGTCGAGCATCGCCCGCTCCGACTCGGCACGCCCGACGGGGTGGCCCGCGCCTCCGACGACGATCTGCGCGACGTCCGCCGGGCCGTCCTCGGGGAGGACCGTGCGCACCGAGCGCGTCGGCTCGTCGGCCGAGAGGTACATGCCGTCCGGCAGCGGCGCGGTGAGGGTGAACGAGACGCAGGCCGACCGCATCCCGCTCACCTTGGCCCAGTAGAGGCCGCGATCGAGGATCGGGATGCCGGTGGCCACCACGACCCGCGACGCGAACACCGTCCCCTGGTCGGTCTCGACGCGCGGCTCGGGGAAGACCTTCACGCCACTGACCTCGACGCCCAGGTGGAGCGTGCCGCCGGCGGCGACGAACGCGTCGGCGAGCGCCGCGAGCATCCGCATCGGATCGATCGCCCGCTGATCGTCTAGCGCGACGGCGGCCGTCATGGGCACGGCCGCGGCGCGCAGCTCGTCCTCGCCGACGAGACGTACGGCGAGCCCTGCCTCGCGGGCCGCCTCGTATTCCTGCGCAACGGAACGCCGTCCCTCGCCGGCCTGGGCGTAGGTGTAGGCGGTCCGCGAGGTGAGCGGGACACCGAGCCGCTCTGCGGTATCCGTCATCCACGCGAAGCCGTCGCGGTTGGCGTCGACGTAGGCGCGGACGAGGGATGCCGGGTGCCCCGACCGCAGCGACGAGAGCGTCGTGCCCTGCAGGAGCGACACCTTGCCCGTGTTGGACCCCGAGGCCAGCTCGCCGACACCGCCGCGCTCGAGGAGGGCGACGTCGACCCCGGACCGCGCCAGTTCGTACGCCGTCGCCAGGCCGGTGAGGCCGGCGCCGATCACGACGACATCGTGACGCGCATCGGGGTCGAACGGGGTGCCGGCGGTCTCGGACGGATGCTGCTTCCACAGGGAGGACATGCGCCGAGTCAAGGCGAGCCCGGGAGAAGAGGCACAGGCCTTGACAGAACCAGGTGCGCACTAGGCTTCCGTCCATGGCCGACGACCTCCGTCCCACGGGCAGCACAGTGGTGGCCGCCGCGCTCGCGCTGTTCGCGGAGCACGGCTACGAGCAGACCTCGGTCGAGCAGATCGCCCAGTCCGCAGGGGTGTCCCGCTCGACGTTCTTCCGCCAGTTCGGCGGCAAGGACGACGTCGTCTTCGCCGATCACGAGCTGTTGCTCGACCGACTGCGCGCCTACCTCTCCGAGACGCACGAGAACCCCTGGGCGGCGGTGTGCGAGGCGTCGGTGCAGATCTTCCGGCACTTCGCGTCGGATCCCGAGGTCGCTCGCCGCCGGTACGCCGTGGTCCGGCAGGTGCCGTCGCTGCGCGACCGCGAGATCGTCACGGTCTTCCGCTACGAGCGCGTCTTCGACGAGTACCTGCGCCGCTCGGTCCCGGGGCTCGATCCCGTCGACGCGGTGGCGTTCGCCGCCGCCGTGACCGCCGTGCACAATCACGTCCTGCGCCGCCTGCTGCGCGGTTCCACGCGGGTTCCCGCCGCCGTCCTCGAGACCGCCTACGACGAGCTGCTGCGCCGCTTCGGCGTGCACCCCGATCCGGAACCCGCGGCGGACGACGACATCGTCGTGGCGACCTTCCCCCGGCGGATGCCGCCCGCCGAGGTCGCCCGTCGGCTCGGCGCTCTGCGCGACTGACCTGGCACGGCGTTCCACGCGGAGTGGAACTGAATCTCAGCCGGGCGTATCCTGGCGCGATGACCACTGACCTGCCCGGCGGCGCGTCCGGCCGCTACGACGTGCTCGGCCGCCTCGACACCGATTACTACGCCGTCTTCGCCGACATCCCCGACGCGGACCGCGACGTGTGGGAGCGGACGCAGGGCTTCGTGGACGAGGTCGGCGACCGGATGCGGGACGCGTGGGACACCGCCGAGTACCCGCTCGATATCGCCCGGCGCTTCGGCGAACTCGACCTGCTGAACGACGGCATCGACCACCCGCGGCTGACGCGCTTCTCGCCGCTGGCTGCGGGCCTCGTGAACATGGAGATCTCGCGCGGGGACGGCTCACTCGGCACGGTCCTCGCCGTCCAGGGCGGTCTCGCCCTGCGCACCCTCGCCCTGTTCGGCAGCGACGCGCAGCAGGAGCGCTGGCTGACCCCGGTGGCCCGCTTCGAGGTACCGGCCGCCTTCGCGCTCACCGAGCCCGACCACGGCTCAGACTCGGTCTCGCTCGAGACGGTCGCCCGCCGCGACGGCGACGAGTGGGTGCTCCGCGGCGCGAAGAAGTGGATCGGCAACGGCGCATCCGGCGGCATCACCTTCGTCTGGGCCCGCATCGACGACGAGGGCGACGATCACCACGGCAACGTCCGCTGCTTCCTCGTGGAGCAGGACCGGCCCGGCTACACCGGCACCGTCATCGCCGGAAAGGCGTCGCTGCGCGGCATCCACCAGGCGCACATCGCGCTCGACGACGTCCGAGTCCCCGCCGAGGCGGTCCTCCCCGGCACCCGGACGTTCAAGGATGCTTCGACCGTCCTTTACGCGACCCGTTCCGGTGTCGCGTGGTCGGCGCTCGGCCACGCGACCGCCTGCTACGAGGCGGCACTGCAGTACGCGCAGCAGCGCGTGCAGTTCGGCAAGCCCCTCGCCCGCTTCCAGATGGTGCAGGAGCGCCTGGCGCACATGCTCGAGGACCTCACTGCGATGCAGCTGTACTGCCGTCGCCTGGCCGACCTCGAGGCATCCGGCGGGCTGCGCCCGACGCAGGCGTCGCTCGCGAAGTTCCACAACACGCGCGCCGCGCGTCGCGTCGCCGCGACGGCGCGTGACCTGCTGGGCGGAAACGGCATCCTGCTCGAGAACGGCGTCATGCAGCACATGGCCGACATCGAGGCGATTCACACGTACGAGGGCACCGAGTCGGTGCAGGCGTTGCTGCTCGGTCGCGACATCACGGGCGTCAGCGCCTTCGCCTGATCGCGGCGCGCAACCCCGTTCCCGCATGGATGCCGGGCGGGCAGGATGAGCGCATGTACGAGATCCCCGCGCCGATGCTCGCGAAATCCGTCCCCGCCGTCCCCGATCCGGCGGGGACCACCGGCGGCCTGCTCTACGAACCGAAGTGGGATGGGTTCCGTGCCCTGATCGGGTGGGACGGCTCGGAGGTGGAGATCGGATCCCGCGGATCGAAGCCCCTCACGCGGTACTTCCCCGAGCTCGTCGAGGCGATCTCGCGTCTCGTGCCCGAGCCGTGCCTGCTCGACGGTGAGATCGTCGTCGCCGACGGCGAGCCGGGGTCCCAGCGCCTGCACTGGGAGCAACTGTCGCAGCGCATCCACCCCGCGGCATCCCGCGTCGCGGTGCTCAGCGAGACCACACCGGCCATGTTCGTCGCCTTCGACCTGTTGGCCCGCGGCGACCGCGACCTCCGCGACGAGCCGTTCTCGACGCGGCGCGCGGAACTCGACGACCTGCTGCGCGACGTGCCGCATCCGATCCACGTGACCCGGACGACGACGGACCCCGCTCTCGCCGAGACCTGGCTCGCCGAGTTCGAGGGCGCCGGGCTCGACGGCGTCGTGGCGAAGCCGCTCGCCCTTCCGTACGCGCCGAACAAGCGCACGATGTTCAAGATCAAGCACGCGCGGACCGCCGATGTCATAGCGGTGGGCTACCGCATCCACAAAAGCGGTCAGGGTGTCGGGTCGCTCCTCGTCGGCATCTACGACGGCGAGGGCACCCTCCGCCAGGTCGGCGGCGTCGCCGCGTGGAGCAATGCGCGTCGGCTCGAACTGATCGACGAGCTCGCGCCGCTCGTCGTCCGCGACGAGGACGGCGAGGCGGTGACGGGCGAGTCCGACCGGTCGCGCTTCGCGGCCTCGAAGGACACGTCCTTCGTGCGACTCCGTCCCGAACGCGTGCTCGAAGTCGCGTACGACCAGCTCGAGGGCGACCGGTTCCGCCACACCGTGCAGTTCCAGCGGTGGCGTCCCGATCGGGATGCCGCCTCCTGCCGATTCGACCAGCTCGAGACCGTGTCGGCCTACGACCTGGCTGACGTGCTCGACTGAGTCAAGGGCCCTCGCACGAGAAGGCGGATCGGTAGGGTCGCAGCATGGGCCTCTTCTCGTCATCCCCCCGCTCGGTGCGTCTCGACGACGGACGGCCCGTCCGCACGGCGGCGGCCGGCAAACCCGCGAGCATGTGGTCGGACGGCTTCGGCACCCTCGCGACCCGGTCCCTGCAGGTGATCATCGTCGGGGTCATCGCGACTGCGCTCATCCTCGGGATGCTGCAGCTCACCGTCGTCGTCATCCCCGTCCTTCTCGCCCTCATCGTGGCGTCGGCGGCGGCGCCCCTCATGGCCTGGCTGCGGCGCATCGGCATCCCGTCGGTGTTCGCGACCATCCTCACGCTGCTCGCGTTCGTCGTCGTGCTCGGCGGGATCGGCTGGCTCGTGGTCAACGCCGTCCGCGATCAGTTCGACGACCTGTCCAAGAAGGCGCAGGACGGGTTCCAGAGCGTGCTCGCGTGGGCCGAGACGCTGCCCTTCGACATCGACCAGAAGCAGATCGACGAGTGGGTCGGCACCGCGACCGACTTCCTCACCAGCGCGCAGTTCGGTTCCGGCGCACTGGCCGGAGTGAGCGCTGTCGCGAACTTCCTCACCGGACTCGTCCTCATGATCGTGACGCTGTTCTTCTTCCTGAAGGACGGCCCGAGGCTGTGGGAGTTCCTCATCCGTCCGTTCCGCGGATCCGACTACGACCGCGCCGTGCGCGTGGGCCACAAGGCGGTCCATACCTTCGGGGCGTACCTCCGCGGCACGGCGGCCGTTGCCGCGGTGGACGCGATCGGCATCACGATCGGTCTGCTCTTCCTGCAGATCCCGCTCGCCCTCCCGCTCGGTGCGCTCGTGTTCGTGCTGGCGTTCATCCCGATCGTGGGAGCAACGGTCGCCGGGATCCTGGCGGCGCTCGTCGCCCTCGTGACCAACGGTCTGGTCGCGGCGATCTGGGTGGTCGTGATCGTCGTCGCGGTCAACCAGCTCGAGGGCAACTTCCTGCAGCCGTTCCTCATGGGCCGGTCGATGAAGCTGCATGCGTTCGCCGTGCTGATCGCCCTGACGATCGGCACGGTCCTCGGCGGAATCGTGGGGGCGATCCTCGCGGTCCCTCTCACCGCGGCGGCGTGGGGCATCATCCAGGTGTGGGACGGCCCGAACACCCCCGCACGGTGGGCGCGACGCCGGCCACCCGTCGAGGAGAAGGTCGACACCGTCACCGCGAACTGACCGCCGGTCAGTCCTTCTTCGCCCGCGAGGGCTGCACGCGCGGCGGTTCCCCCGGCATCTTCGGGAACTCCGGCGGGAACGGCAGTTCGCCGAGGCCCGCCTCGAGGTCGCGCTGCCACCACTCCAGCAGGGTGTCGATGCGCCCCGGGGACGCCTGCAGGTCCTGCCACGGATCGCCGATCGCCGCGAGTCGGTCGGGCACCGTCCGCACCGTGAACGCGGCGGGGTCGACGCCGTCGGCGAGCTCATCCCACGTGATCGGGGTGGCGACCGTGGCGCCGGGGAGGGCCCGCGGGCTGTAGGCGCCGGCCATCGTCCGGTCGCGGTTGGCCTGATTGAAGTCGATGAAGATGCGCTCGCCGCGCTCCTCCTTCCACCAGTTGGTGGTGACCTTCTCCGGCATCCGTCGCTCCAGTTCGCGGCCCGCGGCGATCACCGCATGACGGACGTCGAGGAACTCGTGCGTGGGCTCGATCGGGCAGAAGAGGTGGATGCCGCGATTGCCGCTCGTTTTGAGCCAGGACTCGAGGCCGGCCTCACGCAGCACCTCTCGAAGGACCGGCGCGACGGCGGCGGCGTCGGCGAAGTCCGTGCCGGGCTGAGGGTCGAGGTCGATGCGCAATTCGACGGGATTGTCGGTGTCCGCAGCGAGAGAGGCCCACGGATGGAAGACGACCGTGTTCATCTGGACCGCCCAGACGATGGCAGCCGTCTCGTTGAGGACGACCTGCGGATGCCGCCGACCACTGTTGTACGTGCACATCACCTGGTCGACGTACTCGGGCGCGCCCTTCGGCGGGTTCTTCGAGAAGAAGCTCTCGCCGTCGACCGTCGCTGGGAACCGCTCCAGCGACACGGGCCGGTGGCCGTTGGCGCGCAGGAATGGGTCGGCGACCGAGATCACGTACTCGGCGAGTTCGTGCTTCGTGATCCCCGGTTCGGGGAAGACGATCCGGTTGGGGCTCGAGAGCGAGAGCTCTCTGCCTTCCGGAAGCTGCAGGGTGATCCGCTCCGACGCCATGCGCCCACCCTAGGTGGGGGCCTCCGGCGCGGCCAGGGGCTTGCCCCGCCGGTTCAGTCCTCGTCGGATTCGGTTGCGCCGTCGACCGCTTCCGCCGCGTCGGCGATCGTGACGAGCGCATCGAGCTCCTCGCGCTCGAGCCGGATCCAGGGTCCGGCGGCGTCGACGAGGAAGCCGCTCAGCTCCGGCTCGCTCTTGAGGGCTTGACCCAGCTGCTCTGCGGTCAGCGGCATGGGCTGATCCTCGCGGCGAAGGGTGAGGATCTCGAGGGGGTGGGAGAAGACCTGCAGATACCGGGTGCCTTCGGCGGATCGCGCTTCGGCGACGCCCATGCTGCCGTCCGGTCGACTGCCGGCGGCGATCCACCCGCCGCGGGCGACCAGCGCGTCGACGACGGCGCGGGCCGTCTCGGGGGTCCGCGGACCTGCGAGCAGGTTCTTGATCGTGAATTCGGGGTCGGCCTGGTCGAGGGCGCGCGAGATGAGTCCCGTCGGCAGGACGATGCGACGGCCAGGACCGGCGTGGTCGAAGACGATCCCGTCGTAGCCCGCGTCGACGACGTTCCGGAGCACGTTCTGGGCCGGCTGGCCGAGGATGGACGTGTTCGCCCCCTCGGGGTCGTCGCCGAGACCCGCCTGGATCGCGGCGGCTCCCGTGTACGCGAGCAGGAACTTCTTGTCGTTCATGATCGAGATCGCGAGTCGCAGGGGCTCGCCCGCGGCGACCTGCGCCTGGGCGTCGCCCATGATGCGCAGGTAGAGGGTGCCCTGCAGCGCCTGGCGTGTCACGCCCAGGATCGCGGCGTTGTCGGGCTCTTCGGGCGCCTCGGCGAGTGCGGTGAGCAGGAGGGTGTTGTCGGGCATGCCCGGGCGCCCCTCGGTCCGCTCGGGGGCGGTCTCCTCGACCTGCGGCAGACGCTGCTGCTCGGGGCGCTGCACCGGCTGACCGTAGGTCGACATCGAGATCGGCACGAACGGCACGTCTTCGGCATCCGCCTGTTCCGCGGCGACTGCCGCGCTCACGTCCTGCTGAACGTCGGCGAGGTCCGCCTGCGCGTCGACGGGAACCTCATCGGACCCGTCGGAGTTCTTCTTCGGACGGCGGGAGAACAGAGCCATGTGCTCAGCGTACGCGCGATGCGATGCGGGTCGCGCAGAGTTCACGCCCTGCGCGACCCGCTTCCCGTCAGCGCTTGGACGCGCGGTACCCAGCCTTCTGTGCCGCGGCTGCTGTGGCGAAGCACTGCTCGGGATGGGTGGCGTTGTAGTACTGCCCACCCGGCACGTGGTAGATCCAGTCCTTCGTGTGACGAGTCGTCTGGTTCCCCTTGATGGGGTGGCTCTTCGGGCATGAGGTCTTACTCGAGGGCTTGGCCACCTGGCTACCAGCCGGCTTGGCTGTCGACTTCGCCGCTACCGCACCGGTGGCGCGCGAGGTGGTGCTCACCGTCGCGTAGCCGGACTTCGTGCCGGTGACCCTGACCGTGATCTTCTTGCCCTTGAGGTTGGAGGGCACGGTGAAGGTCGACTTCGTCGCCTTCGAGATCGCCTTGCCGTTCGCGTACCACTGGTACGACAGGCGGGTGCCGGAGGTCCAACGACCGGGCTTCGCGGTCAACTTCTGACCGACCTTGGCGCTTCCCGAGATCGTGGGCGTCGCCGAAAGTGCAACCTTCGCCGTCGCCTTCGACCCCTTCGAGGTCGTGACGTGGCCGGCCTTCTTGCCGGTGACCGTCACGGTGATGTTCTTGCCGACGAGCGAGGACGAGATCTTGTACGTCGACTTCGTCGCGCCGTTGATCTTCTTTCCCGAGGCGTACCACTCGTACGAGAGGGATGCCCCCTTCGCCCATGTGCCTGCCTTGACCGTGAGCGTGGCGCCCACCGTCGCCGTTCCGCTCACCGACGGCGTGCTCGCCTGGAGCGCGGCGGCCTTGACGGGTGCCGTCTCGAGAGTGCGCTTGAACTGGATGGTGTCATTCGACGGCGTGCCCGTCGGATAGAGGTAGGCGTAGACGTCGACCGAGACCCGCTTGCCCACGGCGTTCGCACCGAGGACGAGGGAGGCGGAGGTGCCCTCCTGCAGGAGTTCCTCGCCCGCATACCACTCGTACTGGAGCTCAGCGCCGGCCGGCCATGCGCCCCGGGACACGGTGAGCTTGCTGCCGACGGTCGCGGTACCGGAGATGACGGGGTTGCTGGCAACTCCCCCGATCGTGTCGAGGTCGGCGCCGATACCGGTGACGGGCCCGTCTCCCACTTCCAGAGGCGTGCCGTCCTCCAGCGTCAACGAGTCGTGGTACCACTCGATCCAGCTGGTGACGGTCTCCCCGTCGTCGTAGCCGAGCTCGTTGAAACCGACGTGGTACGTGCCCGCCGGGAGTCCCGTGATCGAGTACGTGCCGTTCGCGCTGATCGATCCGTAGTAGACCTCGTAGTGCGATCCTGCGTCGAGCCATGCGGTCGCGAGACTGTCGCCGACCGCGATCTGATCGCCCGTCACCGTGCCGGTGATCGACCCGGTCGGATTCGCGTCGTCAGCGATGGCTGCCTGCGGCAGCGCC
This sequence comes from Microbacterium sp. SORGH_AS_0505, assembly GCF_030818715.1. NCBI lineage: Bacteria > Bacillati > Actinomycetota > Actinomycetes > Micrococcales > Microbacteriaceae > Microbacterium > Microbacterium sp. SORGH_AS_0505. Next base: position 457,737 of record NZ_JAUTAT010000001.1, read on the forward strand.
CAGATCGTGCCCGTCAGAAGTGCCGCGCCGGCTGCGAGCGCAACCGAACGACGGCGCAGCGATGCGCCCATGTATTTCCCCAGTCCCGCGACCCCCGTCGCGCGCTATCAGCGAATTCCCAGCGAATCGCTAGGCACAGTCTGACACACCGGAAATACGCGGCTGTTCACTCAGAGCTTGACGATCGGCGCGACCTTTATGAGGAGCTTCTTCGGGCCTGCGGTGTCGAACCGGACGTGGGCAACCCGCTTTGCGCCCTCGCCTGTGACCATGTCGACCTTGCCCTCGCCGAAGTCGTCGTGACGGATGCGGTCGCCCGCCGCGAGCTCCATGTCGCCGTTGTCGCGGACCTTGGCCGGGATGCGGTTGGCGAACTTCGCGAGCGCGTCGGACTTCTCCCGCTTCGGGAGCGGCACGAGGTCGTCACCGTACCGGCTCGATCCGGATCCGCCGAACCGGGAGCCGCCTCCGGGCCGTCCGTTCAGAGCTCGGGACTGCATGCCGCCGCGCGAGTTCACGTCGCCCGGCGACTGCCGCCAGTCGATCAGCTCGTGCGGGATCTCCTGCAGGAACCGGCTGGGCATGGCCGCCGACACCTCGCCGAACTGCGCGCGGGTCATCGCGAGCGACAGGTGCAGCCGCTTGCGAGCACGCGTGAGGGCGACGTAGAACAGGCGCCGCTCCTCCTGAGGGCCGCCGGGCTCCCCCGCCGAGATGCGGTGCGGAATGAGGTCCTCTTCGACACCGGTCACGAAGACGGCGTCGAACTCGAGGCCCTTGGCCGTGTGCATCGTCATGAGCGAGACCGAACCACTGGCATCGTCGAGGTCATCGGCATCCGACACCAGCGTCACCTCGGTCAGGAAGTCGAGCAGCGTCCCGTCGGGGTTGTTACGGGCGAACTCTCGCGTCACAGCGACGAGTTCGTCGAGGTTCTCGACGCGCGCTTCGTCCTGCGGGTCTTTCGACATCCGCAGCGCGTCGTAGTAGCCGGACTTGTTGAGCAGGACGCGAAGTCCCTCGGTCACCGACGTCGACGGCGCGATCTCGCCCGAGCTCGGGAGCATGATCTCGGATGCCTCGACGAGGACGGCATCCAGCTCGGCGATCGCGTTCTGCACCTTCGCCCCGACGCCGAGCGCCGACGCGTTCGCGAGGGCGTCGCGGAACGTGATGCCCTCGGATGCCGCGTACCGGGCGATCGCGGTCTCGGTGACGTCGCCGATGCCGCGTCGCGGCCGGTTCAGGATGCGGCGCACCGCCATCTCGTCGGCGGGGTTCGCCACCGCGATGAGGTACGCCATGGCGTCCTTGATCTCGGCGCGGTCATAGAACTTCGTGCCGCCCATGATCTTGTACGGGACGGCGGAGCGGATGAAGATCTCTTCCAGCGCACGGGACTGGGAGTTCGTCCGATAGAACACGGCCACCTGCGAGTAATCGACGCCCTTGCGATGCAGGGCCTCGACCTCGTCGGCGACGAACTGCGCCTCGTCGTGCTGCGAGTACCCGGTGAACCCGATGATCGGGTCACCGTCGCCGACGTCGGTCCAGAGCTTCTTGTCCTTGCGGTCGAAGTTGTGGCCGATGACGGCGTTCGCGGCCGACAGGATGTTCTGCGTCGAGCGGTAGTTCTGCTCGAGGAGCACGACCTTGGCACCCGGGAAGTCGCGCTCGAACTCGCTGATGTTGCGGATGTCGGCGCCGCGGAAGGCGTAGATCGACTGATCCGAGTCGCCGACGACGGTGAGCGATGCGCCCTCGATCTCGGGGGCCTCGTCGGGCTCGAAGATCATCATGCCGCCGCTCGAGAACGCATCGCCTGCTTTGCCGACGACGGGCCGGGTCAGCTCGTGGATGAGGGCGTACTGGGCGTGGTTGGTGTCCTGGTACTCGTCGACGAGGACGTGCCGGAACCGTTTGCGATACACGTCCGCGACGTGCGGGAAGGCACGGAAGAGATAGACGGTCTGCGCGATGAGATCGTCGAAGTCGAAGGCGTTGGCCTTCTGGAGCGAGCGCTGGTAGTCCGTGAAGATCTCGACGAAGACGCGCTCGGCGGGGTCGCTCATGTTCGCCTGCCGCGCATAGGACTCGGCATCGGCCAGCTCGTTCTTCAGCTTGGAGATGCGCCCCTGCACGGCGGCGGGGGTGAAGCCGAACGAGTCGCCCTCGTGCTCCTTGACCAGGCGCTTGATGAGCGCGCGGGAGTCACCGGAGTCGTAGATCGTGAAGCTCTTCGTGAAGCCGAACTGGTCGGCCTCGCGGCGCAGGATGCGCACGCACGCGGAGTGGAAGGTCGAGATCCACATGCCCTGCGCACTGTCGCCGACGAGCTGGCGTACGCGTTCGCGCATCTCGCCGGCGGCCTTGTTGGTGAATGTGATCGCGAGGATCTGACTCGTGTACGCCTCGCGCGTGCGCAGCAGAGAGGCGATGCGCCGCGTGAGCACGCTCGTCTTGCCCGAGCCCGCGCCCGCGACGATCAGCAGCGCCGGCCCGCGGTGGGTGACGGCCTCTCGCTGCGGCGGGTTCAGGCCGGCGAGGAGGTCCTCGTCGGGGCGGGAATCGCCCGCGGAGCGGGGCGCTCCGGCGCCGACGATGACGGGCTTGATGGAGTCGCTCATGTCCCCACGAGTCTACGTTCGACCGCCGACACCGACGCCCGGCATCCGCTTGCCGCGTGCTCAGGCCAGCGCGTCGGAGACCCGCCGCGAGATGTCGGTGATGCGTCCGAGTGTCGCAGCGAGCCACAGCCCCGGCTGATCGTGGGCGTCGGAGGTGTCATCGGGGGCGGGGAGGGATCCTGCGTAAGCGTCGATGGCCTGCCATGCGGCATCCACCCTCGTCGTCATCTCGTCGTCGGCGGGCGGAGTGGCCATGAGCTCCGCGACCCGCCGCATCGCGGCGTCGAGCAGAGCAGGATCGCCGTGCCGCTCGTCGAGACGCTCATGCTGCCCGAGGACGTCGAGCAGATCGCGGGTGAGATACGCCGCCCGCTCCAGTCCCCACCATCGCTGCGCGTTCTCATCGTGGACTCCGCCGACACCCCGCGCGCGGATGTTCGCTCTTTCGGACCGGGATGCCTCGTCCACATCGGCGGCCACGGCGACGACCAGCTCGGCGAGCGCGTCGCCGTCCTCCCGGAGGCTGGGGAGGTCGGGCTCTGCCTTCCCCGCCGAATCAGCTGCGCGGTCGAGCGCGGAGGCGACGGCGGCGCGTAACTCGGACAGGCGGTCGCGCGCGGACTGCAGATACAGAGGCGGGACGAGCACGAAGTTCGCGACGACGCCGACGAGCACACCGAAGGCCATCGTGGCGAGGTACGACGACGAGAAGCCGTCGGGATCGTTCTTGCTCAGCAGCAGCACGAACAGTCCGGCGAGGGCCACCCAGTCGCGTCCGACACCGAGGGCTCGGATGCCGCCGAGCGTCACTCCGACGAGCACCACGAGCGCGAGGGCGACGATCCCGGGCGCTCCCGCGGCGACGAGGGCGAGTCCGCCGAACCCGATCGCGATGCCGCAGGCCAGACCGATGAGCGACTGGACGCCGGCGCGCGCAGAGTCGGCGACCGTCGGGTACATGCTCACGAGAACGCCGAGGGGTGCGTAGTACGAGTACTCGGCGTCGGCGAACGGCACGAACGGAGCGAAGAACCAGGCGATCCCCGCCGCGATGGCGGTTTTGAGGGCGAGGATCAGGCGCCGCGGAGTGAAGATGTCCCCGCCGGCTCGGCGCAGGCCGAGCGCCAGCTGCGCCGCCGTCAGTCGTGGGGTGGTGCGGGGCATGCAGGCAAGGTACCCGGGCGCGCGGCATCCGCGACTCCCCCTTGCAACCGCGCGACGCTCGGCGTACGGGCGGTCAGCCGGCCAGCGTCCGCGAGCGGTGCGGGATGGTCGCCGCGGGCGTGCGGTGCGGCATCGCCGTCGCGTGTCGCCCGGACGGAATCGGCACGAGCACCCGATCGGTGCGAGACCGGCGCCGCAGCATGCCGACGGTGAACAGTGCCGCCAGCGCAGCGGGACCGAGCGGGCCGCCCGCTGCCAGCGGCGAGCCGGAGACGAGGACGGCGCCGACGGCGAGAAGCGGGACCAGGAGCATCTCGTCCCGCAGGACCGCTGCCGTCTCGGCCGCTCCGCGCCGGGACGTGGTCTTGGGCGTCACCCAGAACGTCGCCCGCCGGCCGAGCCCCGTGCGGACGACGGCGGCGAGGACGACGAACGTCGTGGAGGCGTAGAGCAGTCCCGCGGCGAGGGCGAAGGCGATTCCCGCGGCGAGTCGCTGCGACCCTGCCCGACGCACCGCCTCGGGCAGGAGCGGTGCCGCCGCGGCGAGCGCGGACACGATCATGACCCAGACCGGGGGCGGCGTACCGGTGCCGGCGAGCGCCGCTCCCGTGACGAGCGTCGCAGCCCCGGCGAGGGCGGTCACCGGGACGAGAGCCGTCTCGAGCGCGAGGTCGAGCGCTTCGCGAACGCGGAGCCCGCGCATCCGCCCGAGGCGGCGCAGGAACTCGACGGCCCCCTCGGCGGTTTTGCGCATCTGCACCCGGAAGGCCGCGTAGTCGATCGGGTAGTCCTCGGTGAAAGCGACGTCGGCATCGACGACCCGCCACCCCCGCCGCCGCAGTCGCACGGTCATGGCGAGGTCTTCGGCGACCGCCTCGGGGAACCCGCCGACGTCGTCGACGGCCGCGGCACGAATCAGTGCGCCGCGTCCGAGGAAGGCGGTCACCCCGTGCGCTGCACGCCCCCGACGGGTGACACCGAGGTGGGTGGCCAGCAGAGGCCCGAAGTAGCGCGCGAAGCGGGTCCTGCCGATGGATGCCGAGGGCGAGGCCTGGGCGACGGCGACCGTCGGGTCGGCGAGCTCCGCCCCGCAGACCCGCGCGACTCCGGCGTCCAGGACGACGTCGCTGTCGCAGATGAGGTAGGCATCGTAGCGGCCGCGGAGCCGTGCGATCCCGGCGTTCAGGTTGCCGGCCTTGAAGCCGGACCTGTGTTCACGGCGGATCACCCGCCAGCCGCGCGACGCGGCGAGCGCATCGACGCGTACCCTTACGCCGGCGTCCGCCGAGTCGTCCAGCAGCACGACGCCGACCGGGACGTCCTGGCGGGAACTGCGGATGATCGCCGCCTCGTCGAGGTCGTCGCAGATGCACACGAGCAGGGCGATCCGCTCGGCTCCCCTCGCCGCAGGCTCGACCGGCAGACGGCGCCTGATCGACGAACGCCACCAGAGCCCCGCCGCGCGTCCGCCCGCGATCCACGTGACGGCGCTCGCGATGGCGAAGGACATCGCAAGCGCGGTCCCCTCCCCCAGGGCCCAGAGGACTGCGGGTACGACGAGGGCGCACCAGACGGCGACGACCGCGATGGTCGAGACCCGGTTCCGGAATCGCGAAATCACATACGGAGTATATGTATACATAGAATTCTTTTTTCGGGATGCCGCGGCCCGCGCCTCCGGCCCTGTCACAGCAGGCGCCGCTCCGACGCCCATGCCGTCAGCTCATGACGGGACGACAGCTGCAGCTTCCGCAGCACCGACGACACGTGGGTCTCGACGGTCTTCACCGAGATGAACAGCTCCCGCGCCACCTCTTTGTAGGCGTACCCCCGGGCGATGAGCCGCATGACCTCCTGCTCGCGCCCGGACAGGCGGTCGAGTTCGTCGTCGACCGAGGCCGTCTCCCCCGCCGCGGCACCGAAGGCATCGAGGACGAAACCCGCCAGCCGCGGTGAGAACACGGCATCCCCGCTCGCGACCGCGTGCACGGCGCGACTCACGTCCGCTCCCGAGGACCCCTTCGTGATGTAGCCGCGCGCGCCGGCGCGGATGACCCTGACGACGTCCGCGGCGGCATCCGACACGCTCAGCGCGAGGAAGCGCGTGGACGTCTCCGCCGAGCCGAGGATGACCGCCTCGCCGCCCAGCGAATGGGCGGCGCCCTCTGCGCCGGGCAGATGCACGTCGAGCAGGACGACATCGGGCCGCTCCGCAGCGATGACCGCCACGGCACCGTCGACATCCGCCGCCTCGCCGACGACGCGGACGGAGGAGTCGAGGTCGGCCCGGAGCCCGGACCGGAAGATCGAGTGGTCGTCGACGATGACGACCCGGACGGGTTCGCCGCCGCGCGATGCGTCACTCACGCCGGCCTCCCGTCGGCAGGCTCAGCCGCACCTCGGTGCCCGTGACGTCGGGAACCGAGCGGATGACCGCGGTCCCGCCGGTTCGCCGCATCCGCCCGATGATCGACTCGCGCACGCCCCAGCGATCCGCCGGGACTGCTGCCGCGTCGAACCCGGCGCCGCGGTCGCGGATGAAGACGTCGACAGCGGATGCCGCTCCCTCGATGTACACCGAGATCTCGCCGCCCGCGTGCCGCGCGGCGTTGAGCATCGCCTCTCGCGCCGCGGCCGCCAGCTCGCCGCTCGCCCGCTCGGTGGACGTGCCGGTCGAGACGACCTCGATGCGGACCGGGTAGTCGAGCTCGAGGGCTCCCGCGTAGTCCCGCAAGTCGGTCGCGAGGTCGCTGTCGGCGGGCGAATCCCCGTCGTAGAGCCAGGCGCGCAGCTCGCGCTCCTGGGCTCGAGCGATGCGCGACACCTCGCTCGACGCCTCCGATCGGTTCTGGATGAGTGCGAGCGTCTGCAGGACCGAGTCGTGCAGGTGGGCCGCCATGGCCGCCCGCTGCTCCTCGCGCACGCGGCCGATGCGATCGTCGACGAGGCGGCGCCAGGCCTGAAGGAGAGCGGATGCCGCGATGATCACCGCACCGACCAGGGGCAGAGCGAGCTCGCCCAGGACCGCGCGGGCACCGCGCACGTCGGCGAGCGGAAGGACGGTCAGGAAGACGATCGCGAGCGCGGCGGCGGCGAGGACGCGGACCACCATCGCGTGGCGAGGACCGCGCGCAGGGTCGACGCGGTCGATGGCGCCGGCCCACACGCCCGCCGCAGTCGCGAGGATCGTCGCCGCGGCGACCCAGGGCTCGGTCGACCAGAACACCCAGGTGTATCCGAGCGCTCCTGCGGACGGAAGCTCGATGCGGACGACCGCGTCCTGCTGCGCCGCGGCGAGCACCCCCGAGACAGCGACTCCTGCGCCGCCGATCAGCAGCCACGCCACGGGAACGCGCCGCGTCGGTGTCTCTTCGCCAGGCTTCATGGGCATGAACGTCCAGCACCAGACGTAGAACACGGCGCCCGCGCCCCCGACGAGGGTGGCGACCGCCAGCAGCACCCGCACGCGGGTCGCGGAGACGCCGAGGTGGTCGGCAAGGCCTGCGGTGACACCGGTCACCGCCATCGTCCGCGGCCGTGCGAGCGGCGGGCGGGCGGGCCTGCGCATCGGACGGACCGGGCGGGCCGCGGCATCCGGCGCGGTCGCAAGGGAGGACATGTCCACATCAAACCACCGCGCCTCACCCCGGGACATCCTCCGGAAGAGGTATCAGGGACGGATCAGGGTGACCCCTGATGGCAGCCCGACGCCGCCCCGACCATGCTCGGAACATGCCTTCGCCGCAGACCAGCGCACCGCCCGTCGATCAGCCTTCCTCCGTGCCCGGTGGGGGCGACCGCTTCTTCGAGTGGACCTCGACCCTCGGCGTCATGCGCATGGACGGCTGGTTCGGAGGGGTGGCTGCCGGGGCGGCCGCACGGTGGGGGGTCGATCCGCTGATCGTGCGCGGCATCCTCGTGGTCCTCGCGATCATCGGGTTCCCGGTGGCGCTGGTCTACGGGGCGGCGTGGGCGTTCCTCCCCGACACCACGGGCCGGATCCCGGCCCAAGAGGCCTGGCACCGCCGATTCCACGCCGGTCAGGTCGGAGCAGTCCTGTTCATCGCGGCATCCTTCGTCCCTGCACCGCTTCCGCTCATCCTGGGCATCCCGAGCCTGGTCGTCCTCGGTGGGGCCTACCTCGGGGATGTCGGGGTCGTGGTCCTCCTCCTCGCCGCTGCGGCGATCGTGTTCTCGGTCGTCGCCGTGCTGGTCGCCGCACCGTGGCGCCCGCGGCGCGTTCAGGCAGCGACCGCCGGCCCCGCCGAGCCGGATGCCCCCGAGTGGGCCGTCTCCGATCCACCTCCGGACCGGGACGCCCCGGCCGAGCCCGAGACACCCGCCGGCGCCGCGACCGCGGACGACCTCGCCCGGTGGCGCGAGCAGCACGCCGCCTGGAAGGAACAGGATCAGGCGTGGCGCCGGGAACAGCAGGATGCCGCGCGCGCCGCCCGTGACCAGCTGCGCCGCGAGCGCCAGGAGTCCGCCGCGGCTTTCGCGGCGGAGGCGGCCGCGAAGCGGCGGGAGCGGCACGCGATCGCACCCCGAGCCCCGCTCGCGTTCGTTGCGCTCGCCGTCGGCATCGCGGTGATCGCGGGGACGATCGTCGCACTGTCGACGGCGGGGGGCGACCCGATCGCCGCCGGACTGTTCGCGGCGGCCCTGGTCCTCGCCGGCGCCATGACGGCCTCCGGCGCTCTGCGACGCCGCAGCGGCTTCCTCGCCTTCGTCACCGCGGTCACACTCCTCGGAGGCGCCGCGGCCACGGGAGTCACCGTCGGGCGGGAACTGCACGTCGGAAGCTTGGGCATCGCGAACGACGAGATCGGCGCAACTTCGTTCTTCCAGCCATGGGGGGATCTGTCGATCTACCTCGCGAACATCGGAGGCAGCCCGCGGGACATGCACGTGCAGAAGCGAACGGGAGTCACGATCGTGATGATGGCTGATGACGTCCGCATGGATCTCGAAGTCGTGACAACTGATGCGTCCGTGGGCGTGTCCGTCCCGGACGGCTACTTGTCCCTCGAAGACATCACCGGCGCTGTCGCCACGCCCCTCTCGGGCGGGCGAACGCGCTATACCGTCGCGCTGGGCGACACCACGTCCCCCGAAACAACGCAGAAGGTACTTCTCGAGCAGGACGCGGGCTACATCGAAGTCAGTCTGGACTACGTTCCTAACCACGAAGGGAACCCGTCATGACCGACGCACCCACGACCCCGCTCGACGACCTGGAGCCTCCGACCATCGACGAACCCGCGGCATCCGCTCGTCGCACCGACGGACCACGGACCCGCTGGGCAGCCATCGTGTGGGGCCTCACATTCGCAGCGATCGCCGCCGCGGGGTACGGCGTCACCTCCTCGACCCGCGCGACCACCACGCTGATCGACACGGTGGCGGATGCGCAGATCGGGCCCGCCGTCGCGATCGGCCTGCTCGTGATCGGCGGGCTCGTGGCCATCGCCGGAGTCGCAGGTCTTCTGCGTGCGGCGCAGCGATCTCTCGCAGCGGGCCGCTTACATCAATCCACGCACGAGTCAACCCGCCGGACCTGACGCGATCGACCCTCTACATTCGTGGTGTCGCTTTACCCGAGCGGCGTAAGGGCGGACACGCGTGTCCGGGACATCCGCAGGAGTGGCCGTGACCGAACCGTCCGACGAGCCCGTCACGTCGGGCATGCTCGACGGACGGTACGTCCTCGGCCCCTGTGTCGGGCAAGGCGGAATGGCGCGGGTCTTCCGCGCCGAGGACGTCGTCCTCGGCCGTACGGTCGCGATCAAGATCATGCGTGCCGAGTCCGAGAATCCGGCGATCCTCCCCCGCGCGCGGACCGAGATGTCATTGCTCGCCTCCCTGAACCACCCTTCTCTGGTTACGCTCTACGACGCCAAGATCGTTCCGGGGCAACCCGAGTACCTGGTGATGGAGTTCATCGAGGGCGAGTCGCTCGCCGCCGCTCTACAGAGCGGACCGCTGGATGCCGACGAGACGGCCGGCCTCATCGGGGAGCTCGCCTCGGGACTCGATGTCGTTCATCGCTCCGGGATCGTGCACCGGGACGTGAAGCCGTCGAACGTGCTCCTCGCGCCCTCCACACTCCCCGGCCGCCGATTCTGGGCGAAGCTCGCCGACTTCGGGGTCGCTTACCTCGCCGACAGCACCCGCCACACGACGCCGGGGACGGTCATCGGCACCGCGGCGTACCTCGCCCCCGAGCAGGTGCGCGGCGAGCTCGCGGGTCCGCCCGCGGATGTCTACGCGCTCGGGCTCCTCGCCCTCGAAACGATCACGGGCGATCGCGCCTTCCCCGAGGCGTCAGGCATCGGCCGCGTCATGGCGCGCCTGGTCGAGACGCCGGAGATCCCCGCATGGCTCGGCCCGGAGTGGTCCTCGCTGTTGGGCGACATGATCGCGCGGGATCCCGGCGACCGCCCTACCGCCGGAGACGTCGCGCTGCGTGCGCGGTCCCTTCCGACGCACCTCGTCCGTGTGCCGCGTCCCACCGCGTCGACCCTCGACCAGGAGACGCAGGCGTTCGAGATCGCCCCGGCGAGCGCCGAGCCCGTGACGCGGGCGGTGAGCGCGTCGACACCCGACGTCATTACACGCGGAGCCTCCGGCCGGGCGACCCGGTCGCAGAGGCGCACCCGCCGCTCGCGCGGATGGATCGTCGCCGGCGCCGTGGGTGTCATCGCCGCGATCCACATCGTCCTCCTCAGCTCATGGTGGGCCGACGGCACCCCCGGTGGCGGTCCGGCGCCGGAACAGACCATCAGCGAACCGACGTCGCCCGCCCCCGCGGAGCTCGTCGTCGACGACGGGGAGCAGGCCGTCGTGACCGTCGACACGTCGACCGACGAGACCGGGGAGGAATCGACGCTGCGCGAAGCCGACCCCGCACCCGTGGATGCCGAGCCTGAAGCCCCGGGCCAGCCCGCTCAGGAGAACGCGAACCAGAGGGCCAAGGAGCGAGCGAACGAGAACTCCGCCGTCCACGGCACCACGAACAACGGCAACGGCAATAGCGGCAATGGCAATGGCAATAGCGGCAACGGCAACGGCAACGGCAACGGCAACGACAAGAAGGATCAGTGATCACCGTCACATGCCGACACGCCGCGTCATCTGCGGTCATTCCCTGCGGCGACGTCCGCCGTCCGGGTTAGCGTGACAACATCGCGACGGTCCGGGTGGTCCCGGGCACCGGGTCATACCGGATGTGCAGCGGGTTCGACTCCCGCCGTCGCGTCCACTGCAGCCGGCGAGCCCGACGCACCGGGCTTCGGTACGCTCGAGCCGTGAACGCGCCGCGAACGATCGCCCGTCTGCTCCTCGGCGCCGGGCTGGTGTTCACCGGCATCGCTCACCTGACCTTCGCACGCGAGGAGTTCGTCGCCCAGGTCCCGCGGTGGCTGCCGCTCCCCACCGACCTCGTCGTCGTCGCCTCCGGAGTCGTCGAGATCGCGCTCGGGCTCGCGCTGCTCGTCGGCCGTCACCGCGTCGCCGTCGGATGGACCGTCGCGGCGTTCTTCGTCGCCATCTTCCCCGGGAACATCGAGCAGTTCGTGCGGGGCACCGACGCGTTCGGACTCGACACCGACCTCGCCCGCGGCATCCGACTGCTCTTCCAACCGCTGCTCGTGATCGTCGCCCTGTGGTCGACCGGCGCGTGGGCAGCGTGGCGCGCCCGACGCCGGAGCGCTCGGGATCAGACGACTGCGTAGCGTTCGCCGACCGGAACCTCCGCGGCCAGCACGTTTCCGGGCTGCGCGAGCGGGCAGGCCCAGGCCGGGTCGTAGGCGCACGACGGGTTGTACGCGAAGTTCAGGTCGAGCACGATCGTGCCGGCTCCGGCATCCATTCCCAGGTCGGCGCCCTTGATCGTGTCGATCAGATATCTGCCGCCACCGTAGGTCCCGTCCGGCCGCCCCGCCAGTGCGTCCCGCAACGGGATGAAGAGCCCGCCGCCGTACGTCGTCAGGCGCCACACATCGAGTGAGCCGACATCGGGCAATTCGACGACGGCGACCCGCTCGAAGGGGACCACCCCGTCGGTCCCGGTCGCGAACTCGAACCCGCCGGGTTCCGTGGGCTGCAGCGGCACCTCGAACCGCCAGCTCGGGTCGTACGGAGCGACCGGCACCCCGTCGAAGCCCGTTCGATCCTCGGGGAGGATCGGCGTCGCGGGGTGGTGCGCCAGCAGTTCGTTCCGCCTGCTCCGCCACAGCTGGTGCGCAGCCTCGGGATCTGGCGTGGCCCGTACGACGTCGTAGAGGGCGAAGACGCGCCGGCGCCAGTCGACGACGTCCAAGGCAGTTCGAGCAGCCGAAGGGATCATCGGCTCAGGCTACGCGCACCACCCCCTGCCCCGGCGCGCGCGACGCGCGTAGCCTTTCTGAAGGAGGTGCCCACATGCGCACACGTCTCATGTCCGCCGCGGCGGTCGTCATGTGGGCCGGCCTCACCCTCACCGCCTGCGCGACGGAAGGAGCCGCCATGCCCACTCCCGGCGAGAGCCCGGCCGCGAGCCGACCCCCGTTCCTCACTGCCAGCCCCGCCCCTCTCGGACCTACCGGGTCCGCCTCGGACCTGCCTCCGGCGAAGTGGGCCGCCTTGACAGCGGATCTCTCCGCGCGCGGAGTCTCGGGCGATCCGGCCCTGGTCTCCTCCGAGCGCGTCGAGTTCTCGGACGGGTCCCTCGGCTGCCCCGCTCCCGGAATGGCGTACACGCAGGCGATCGTCGAGGGGTACCGCGTCGTCGTCCGCGTGGACGACCAGACCTTCGACTACCGCTTCGGCACCGGAGATGAGCCGCGCCTCTGCGAACGCTGATGACGGATGCCGAAGGGGCGGCGCGTCCTCGACGCACCGCCCCCTTCGGTTCCGTGAGCGTTAGTTGGTCTTGACCAGCAGCGCCTCGTCAGCGCCCGACTCGTTGTCGACGACGACGACCATCGCACCGAGCGGCTTCTGCGCGGCGTAGGCCCCGGCACTGGTCCGCACCGTCACCGACGCCTTGCCACCCTTGGGTACGACCTCGTACTGGCCGTTGCCGAAGGCGGGCTTGCTCGGGTCGTAGGTGGCCTTTCCGTCGAAAGCGTCGCTTCCGTCGGTCGTGCCGCTGAACGACTGCACGGTGTAGTCGAACGGTCCCGTGATGCCGAGGTCAGCGAGGTTCACCGGCAGCAGGATGGTGCTGCTGTCCGTCGGCGCCTGGGCGAGGAATCCGCTCGGGATGAGCTCCTTGGTCTTCACGTTCTGGAGGAAGACCTCGGCGACACCGTCGACCGAACCCGAGCGAACGGCACCCGAGTCGTACGAGAACACGACCCAGTCGGGGGTGCCGTCACGGTTCGAGTCGATCACGACGTCGAACTCGTTGGAGGCTGCATTCGACCACCGCGACCAGGTGTTGACGGCGAAGACGGCCAGGTGGTCGCCTCCGGTCGTCGCGAACGACTGCACGCCGGCGGCGCGCAGGTCGTACCCGGTGTCGGTGAGGGACTTCGGGGCATCCTTCTTGTCCGACAGACCCCACGTGTAGACGTCCGCCGCCGCGTCCAGAGCGCCCTTGCGGTTGTTCAGTTCGAGCGTGCGGTCACCGTCGGTGACACGTCCGCGCGAACTGAGCGCTCCCTTGACCGTCACGTCGCTGTTGGAGCGCGGGACGAGCAGGTAAGGAACCCGCAGCGTCGAGCCCTTCGACGTCAGGACGACGTTGCCCGAGACCTCGTAGAACGAGAACTGGTCGTCAGCCGAGAGCGAGCTCGGGATCGACGATGCCGCGATCGAGACCGACACCCGGAAGGTCGCGGTCCGCCCGGGGCGGACGGTGATCGTCTTGGTGTTCGTCGTGACCTTGGCCTTCAGCGACTGCGCCGACGGTGCGGTCGATACGCGGAACGTGACCGCCTTCTTGCCGTCGTTGCGCACGGTGACCGTCTTCGTGCTGTCGAGCTTGCCGGTCGACTCGTCGAAGCCGAAGCTCAGAGCCGCTTCGCGCATGCGGCCGCTCTCGGTGCGGAACACGTCCCCGGTCGCGGTGACCGTCGTGGCGACCGCCTGGGCCGTGTCGACGAGGCCGACTCCGCCGCGAGTCGGGTCGATGCCCGCGACCGCGTCCGGGTCCGCCGTCGAGACGAGGGCCGCCGAGATCTGCTCGGTGTCCCAGGTCGGGTGCGCCTGCACCGTGAGGGCGGCAACGCCGGCAACGTGCGGCGCGGCCATCGACGTGCCCGAGAGGACGGCCGAGTCGCTGCCGGTGCCGACACCGACGGACGAGATCGACACGCCGGGCGCGGCGACGTCAGGGCTGATCGCGCTGTCCCCACTGCGCGGTCCCGACGAGCTGAACGAGGCGTAGCCGCGGAAGGCGGGGTTCGCGATCTCCTGAGCCGCGACCGTCACCGTCGCACCATCGACGAATGCGGCGCCGTCCGACGAGCGCACCCCGAAGAACGGGATGGTGACCTCGTACGGCGTTCCGTCGTCGGGGTTCTCGGTGATGGCACCCTCATACGGCGGCAGGTCGTTGGTCGAGTTGACCATGACCGCCGCTGCTGCACCGGCCTGCTGGGCGAAGATCGCCTTGGCCGCACGTGCGCAGGTGCCACGCTCGGCGACGGCGATCTGGTTGCCGCCCGGGGTGACGCCGACACGGGTGTAATCGGATGCCGCACATCCGAGCGCCTCGTTGGCGGGCGTCGCGGGGTCGTTCGTCAGTCGCACGACGGTGAGTTCGCCCAGGCCGTCGAGCGAGGCGCCGTTCGCGTTGATCGCTTCGACCTTCTTGCCGCCGACCGTCAGGATGGCGCCGGGGAACGAGGCGGTGCTGTCGATCGCGGAGACCGCGATGACGCCGTCACCGCTGCCGGGAGACCCGGTCAGGTAGGGGCTCGGACCGGAGTTGCCCGCCGAGGCCACCACGACGACACCGGCACCGACGGCGTTGGCCGCCGCGACGGCGCTCGGGTCGTCGCCCGTGCCGAACGAGGAGCCCAGCGACATGTTGATGACGTCCATGCCGTTGTCGACGGCCCAGTCGATGGCCTGAATGGTCATCTCGGTGGAGCCGTCGCAGCCGAACACGCGCACAGCGTAGAGGTCGGCTTCGGGCGCGACGCCGGGGCCGACGCGGAAGTCGACCGATGGCGTCGACTCGTCGTAGGGGCCGGTGTAGGTGGATCCGTCTGCGCGGACACCCGAGCCGCCGGTCGTGCCGGCGACGTGCGAGCCGTGGCCTTCGCAGTCGAGGGGGTTCGCGTCGGGCTTCGGGATGAGGGCGTCGCCGGTGCCGGACGGGTCGTAGTCGTCGCCGACGAGGTCGATGCCACCCTTGATGCGGGGAGCCTTCGGGCCGAACAGGGCGGGGTCGGCGGGCTGATCGGATGCCGCGGCCGCAGCCTCGTACGCGTCGATCGTCCCGGGGCCGCCGAATCCGGCGTGGGTGTAGTCGATCCCGGTGTCGATGATCGCGACCTTGACGTTCTGGCCGGTGTAGCCGGTGCTCTCCCACACCTTGGGGACCCCGAGGAACGGCACGGAGACGGCGTTGTCGAGCTCGTGCCGGACGACGGGGTGCACGGCCACGACACCGGGGAGGGCGGCGACGTCGTCGAGCTGCGCGGCGGGGATCGTCGCCTGGATGCCGTTGTAGGCGGACTGCATCTGCGCGCGGATCTTGCCGCCTCGCTGGGTGATTCCGGAGCGGATCTTGTCCTGCGCCGCCTTCAGGTCCTTCTTGACGGTGGTGCGCTCGTTCTTGCTGAGGGAACGCCCCTCCTCCGCCTCGACGACGGCGACGGGCTCGCCTTCCATCTCGAGGACGACCGAGACCTGCCGGTCCGGGTCGATCGCCGCCGCGGAGACGTCACTGTCGAGCGCGCCGGTCGAGACGCTGCGATCGAAGCGCGCCGTGGGATCGTCGTCGGGTGTGGCGGCGAGAGCCGCGGTCGTGGGCAGCGAGAGCGCGAGGACGCCCGCGACCGCCAGGATGCGTCGGTGCAAGGGGGACCGCCTTTCCTTCTGGGAAGAGCGCTCGGCGGGGTGCGCAGACCGTCCGAGACGGATGC
Organism: Microbacterium sp. SORGH_AS_0505; assembly: GCF_030818715.1. Classification (NCBI taxonomy): domain Bacteria; kingdom Bacillati; phylum Actinomycetota; class Actinomycetes; order Micrococcales; family Microbacteriaceae; genus Microbacterium; species Microbacterium sp. SORGH_AS_0505. Next base: position 473,608 of record NZ_JAUTAT010000001.1, read on the forward strand.
CGCAGCCGAGGCTGATAGGAGGCTATGCACCCCCTCTCGATCTCCCAAGAGGAATCTGTGCAGATGAGAGGATCCTCACCCGGCGCAGCTCAGGCGATGCGAGTCCCCGGCGGTAGCCGACGGGCCGGCGTGCGCGTGCGCATGATCGCCCACCAGAGCAGGAGCGCCGCGAGGACGATCTGACCGCCGAGGCCGACGAACCAGCTCGGCACGGTCGAGGCGACGATGTCCTCGGGGGTCGGTCCGTCCGCTTCGGGCTCCTGGCATTCGCTGTACGACGAGACGAGTTCCGGAGCGATCTGCGCCTGACGGACGGTGGACTTCACCCCGCTGAAGAGATCCTCCGGATAGCCCTGATCGTCGAATCCGCCCGGTGTGGCGTCCGCGAGGATCACGAACGGGTTCGCGGCGAGGATCCACCAGACGTAGTCGAACCGCATGATGGGCGAGACCGTGGTCTCCCACTCGCTGCAGACCCAGTCCTCCGGCGTCGAGGCGCAGCGGGTCACACCGTCCTTGCAGATCGGAGCCCCGTCGACGTCGTACTCGGCCGCCTGATACCGGTCGACACGCTCCGAGGTGATGCTCGAACCGATCAGGCCGAAGGCGATCGGAGAGCCGAGCGTCAGCGCCGCGACGACCAGATAGGTTGCGGCCACGGAGAAGAGCGGCCGGGAGAGCACACCGCTGATCGCGGTCCCGAGGGCGGCGACGACGCCCGTCTCGAGGACGAGGATCGCCGTCGACGCGAGAACCGTCGGCGGCTCGACTCCGCCCCCCAGAGTCGCGATCACGAGGAAGGGCACCGCGACGGCGGCGAAGGCGAGCCCGGTCAGCCAGGCGGCGAGGAACTTGCCGAGGACGATCTCGGTCGTCGTCGCCTGGGTCACCTGCAGCGCGGCGAGGGTCGCGGCATCCCGGTCACCGTTGATCGAGTTCCCGCTGAGGGTCGGCGACACGAGGACGACGAGGAGCAGAGTGATCAGCACCACGACGGAGTAGACCCCGGGGCCGGAGTCCTCCTGGCCCGAGAAGGAGAGGAACGAGAGGGCGGTCGTCCCGACGAGAATGAGGGCGAAGACGCCGAGCATCACGTACCAGGCGACGGTGCGGATGCGCTGAGTCAGGTCGAGCCGGGCGATGGTCCACAGGCGCGAGGCGTTCATCGCGCACCCCCTTCGAGGTCGAGGAAGGTGTGTTCGAGGATGCCGCTGGCCGCCGAGAACTCCGCCACAGGCAGGCCTGCGGCCACCAGGGCCGCGAGCCCTGCGGCAGCGGCGGCCTCCCCCTCGAAGCGCAGGAGGACGTCGCGGCGGTCGACGGGGATCGTCGCGACATCGAGCCCGAGCGCCTGTGCGACGGGGAGAGCAGCGGCGACGGCATCCCGATCCGCGAGGCGGACACGCCACGTACGGGCGCGCCCCGCGGCTTCAGCGACCCGCTCCGAGCTGACCGTCTCGCCCTGCACCATGAAGACCGCGTCGTCGACCACTTCCTCGAGTTCGGAGAGGATGTGGCTGGAGACGAGCACCGTACGCCCCTCCGCGGCGAGCGACCGCAGCAGCAGGCGGAGGTCGATCCGTGCCTGCGGGTCCAGCCCGGACGCCGGCTCGTCGAGCAGGAGCACGCGGGGGTCGTGGACGAGCGCGCGCGCGAGCCCGAGCCGCTGCTTCTGCCCGCGCGAGAGAACGCGCGCCGGCGCGTCGCCCAGCGTCTCGAGCCCCACTGTCGCGAGCAGCTCCGCCGCGCGGGCCGCCGCCGCATCCTTGCCCAGTCCGGTGAGACGGCCGGTGACGGCGATCGTCTCACGAGCGGACAGGGACGGCCACGCGCCCAGACTGTCGGGCATCCAGCCCAGCTTCGCGCGAGCCGCAGCCGGCTCGGTGACGGGGTCGACCCCTCCGATGCGGATGGTGCCGGCGTCGGGGGCGAGGAGCGAGGCCAACATGAGCAGCAGCGTCGTCTTCCCCGCGCCGTTGGGTCCCACGAGCCCCGTGACAGCGCCTTCGGGCGCCTGGAAGGTGACGCCGCGGACGGCGTGGACGTCCCCGAAGGACCGTCGCACCCCCTCGGCGACGATGCCGGCAGTAGTCATAGGGCTCACCCTAGGGGGTTGCTGTGTCCCGTCGATGAACGGCGCGGTGGCCTCGGAGGTTGGCCAGCCCGAACACCAGCAGCAGCGCGGCCGAGACAACGGGCGCCCACAGGGCGGTCGCCGCCCCGGCGGATTCGGCCAGCGACCCCACGACCATGCTCGCGAGCGCCTGGCCGACGACGACGGACGAGCCGAGGACCGCCATGACGGTCGCCTCGCGGCCTCGCGGCGAGCGTGCGGCCGCGAGGGCGTACAGCGTTGCGAGGGTCGGACCGATTCCGCACCCGGCGAGGGCAAGCGCCCACCCCATCGAGATCGCCCCGGTTGCACCGGCGGCGAGTACCGCGCCCACGAGCAGAACGACCGTGAATGCGATCCACCGCCACGGCAGGGCGAACCGCCTCGGCAGAAGACCGACGCTCATGGCGAGGATCGCAGACCCGATTCCCATGATCCCGTAGAGGATGGCGGTCTGCTCCGGGAAGCCGCCCTCCGTGGCGAAAGCGGTGAGCGAGGTCAGCATGGCACCGAAGAAGAGGCCGGTCGCGAAGGTGCCGCCGGCGGCGAGAAGGATGCCGGGGCGCGCGATCCGACGCGCCGGTTCGCGTTCGCCGGCGTCCATGGCGTGACCTGCGGTGCGCGCTGTCGGGTGGAGCGCGAACGTGGTGACGAAGACCATGGTGAGGGCCGCCGCGGCGAGGACCGGAGCGGCGGGGGTGGCGGCGATCGCGATGACGCCGACGAGGACGGGGCCGAAGACGAAGACGATCTCGTCCACACCGGACTCGTACCCCATCGTCGACTCCTGCAGCCGTCCGCGCGCGGATGCGTCGACGCGCATACGACCGATGGCGCCGACCAGACGCGCACGCGACATCGGCGACACCTGCGGGGCGGTGGCTCCCGCGAGCGCCGACACGAGCAGGAGGAGCCCGTCCGGTGTCTCGCCGTACGCGACGGCGACGAGCGCGACGAGCACGATGCTCTGCACCAGCGAGGCGAGTAGCAGGACGGGACGCTGCCCCCAACGATCGGCGGCGGCGCCGATGAGCGGACCGGTCGCGATCGTGCCGAGCCCGACCATGGCGGAGGTGAGTCCGCCGACCGCGAGCGACCCGCGGGCGTCGACGACCATGGTCAGGACGCCGACGACGATCATGGCGTAGGGCAGTCGCGCGATCAGCGCGATGGCGAAGTAGCCGATGCCGATGCTCGCAGCGAGCGTGCGGATCGGACTGTCGCGTTCGGCCGGGCGCACCGGCGTCGAGTCGGTGAGGGGCATGTGTGACCTCCGTGCAGACGAGGCGTCGTGCCGCCTTGACTCTCCACGGATCAGGTAGTTACACGGGGTGCTGACGCACCGGCATCCATTCTACCGGTCGGTGTCTGAGTGTCCGAAGAACGCGACCCCCAGGTCGGGGTGATCGACGAAGACCCCGTCGACACCGGCGTCCGCGATGCGCCGCCATTCGCCCTCCCAATCGCCGAACGATGCGGCATCCGTTCCTCGCTGGAACTCGGGGGCGAGGAACGCGTTCTCGGGTCTGCAGGTCCACGTGTAGACCTCGAGCCCGCGCCGGTGGGCATCCCCCACGACGCCCGGGTCCTCGAGGATGACCCGCTTGTCGAGGCTGATCCCGTCGACCTCGTGGGCGACACGGTCCAGCCCGCCGGCCGTCAACTGATCCGCGTACGTCGGTGCGTCGGGGCCCTGCGCCGCAACGAGATCAACGGCGCGGCCTTCGGCTTCGAGCAGGTAGACGTAGCGTGCCCGGATGCCGCGGTCCCGCATCCGCTGCAGGATCCGCTGCTCGAACGACTCGATGACGAGTCGTCGCGCCCCCGAGTTCCAGGCTGCCTCCTGCAGTTCGGCCGCGAGCAGCCCGGCGACGTCGTATCCCTGCGACGCGAAATAGGTGGCGTGCTTGACCTCGAGGACGATGCCGATGGCCCGCCCCTCCCGCTCCCCCGCTGCGGCGACGAGGTCGAGCAATTCCCGGAGGCGCATGATCGGATGCCGGCCGTCGAATGCGGCGCTGCGAGGGCGGAGGAGCGGCAGCCTCTCCCGACACCGGAGCGTGGCGAGCTCGTCCCAGGTGAAGTCCTCGACGAACCACCCGGTGTGGCTCGCACCGTCGACCTCCTTCGTGACGCGTCGCGACGCGAACTCGGGACGATCGGCGACATCGGTCGTGGAGCCGATCTCGTTCTCGTGTCGGATGACGGCGACACCGTCCTGCGAGAACACGATGTCGGGCTCCACCGCATCGACGCCGAGGTCCAGGGCGAGCTCGTACGAGGCGAGGGAGTGCTCGGGGCGGTACCCCGGGGCTCCACGATGACCGATGACGAGCGGGCGACGACGCGACATGCGCCCAGGCTAACCACCGGTCGGCGGGGGAAACCCGATGCGCGCGGCGGCGTAGCACCCTCATAGTCCTCTCACAGCGGCCGCCCCCACCCGCGCTTTCCCCGTCCGATACGCTGGATCGACAGCACAGCGCTGTGAGTCGACTTTTGGAGTGAGACACACAATGGCAGCGTCCGGCAATTTTGCCTTCAACAATCCGGTCTTCCAGGAGCAGCGCCCCGGCCTGACTCCCCCGGCAGCCCAGACGAACTACGCGGCAGCCTCGCACCAGGCCGCCGACGTGGCGTCCAACGCCCAGCTCGAGGGGATGTACGCGGCTCCGACGGCGTCGTCCGCTGACACGGGCCGTATGACGGTCGAGGACACCGTCCTCAAGACGGCCGGCCTCTTCGGCATCCTTCTCGTCACCGCCCTCGTGGGCTGGTTCTGGACCCTCGGCGGCACCCTCGACGCGACGCGTCCCGTCGGGCTCACGATCATGCCGTGGATCATCGGCGCCCTCGTCGGGTTCGTCCTCGCCCTCGTGATCACCTTCACGTCGCGCAAGAAGGTCCGCCCGGCCCTCATCTGGGCCTACGCCGCAGCCGAAGGCCTCTTCGTCGGCGGTATCTCGGCCTTCTTCGAGGTGCAGTGGAGCGGCATCGTCATCCAGGCGACCATCGCGACCCTCTCGGTCGTCGGTGTCACACTGGCGCTGTTCGCCAACGGAAAGGTGCGGGTCAGCAAGCGGGCGAACAAGATCTTCATGATCGCCCTGGGCGGATACCTGGTTTTCGGCCTCGTGAACCTGGTGCTCATGTGGACCGGCGTCATCGACGGTCGCTTCGGCCTCTACAGCGCCGAGATCTTCGGCATCCCCCTGGGACTCGTCATCGGAATCGTCGTGGTCCTGATGGCGGCGTACTCCCTCGTGCAGGACTTCGACCTCGTGCAGCAGGGTGCCCGCAACGGTGCTCCCCGCGAGTTCGGCTGGGTCGGCGCCTTCGGCATCATGGTCACGGTCGTCTGGCTCTACGTCGAGATCCTGCGCATGATCGCGATCCTGCGCGGCAACGACTGATCTAGGTTCCGCTCACACGAAGGCCGTCCGGGAGACCGGGCGGCCTTCGTCGTTCCGGCGCGCACCTCCCTCTCCGCGAGACTGCACGTGGAGCTCAAGACCGCGGCCCCGCGCCGCGGTCTCGGCGCGCGCGTGCAGTCTCGGCGCCCAGTGGGCTCGCCCGCCCGGCGCTGCCCGCCTGCCGGCGCGCGCCTCCCGCGCGCCGCGAGGCGCCGGCCCCGCGTCGCGCGAGACTCCCCGCGTCGCGCGAGACAGCACGCGGCGCGCGAGACAGCAGCCCCGCACCGCGGTCTCGGCGCGAGCGTGCAGTCTCGGCGACCGTGCGGCGGCCCGACCGGGACCGACCCGCGCATCCGCGCCTGGGCCCGACCGCGCCCGACCCGCGCACCCCGCGCCGGCCCGGACTCAGGACGGGAGGCGCAGGACCGCAACGGTGCCGCGGGCGCCGTTCGGCTCGAGAGTGACGCTCGCGCCGTACGCGTCGGCGAGGGATGCGGCGTTCGAGAGACCGATGCCCGTGCCGGGGATCGCTGCGTCGTGGGCGTACGGCGCCCGGTAGAAGCGCTCGAATGCGAGAACGCGTTCTTGTTCGGTCAGGCCGATGCCCTGATCGGCGATCGTGACCACGATGTCGCGGCCGTCCTCCTGCGCCGACACGACGACATCGGGGCCGCCGACGGGCGTGAACTCGACCGCATTGCGCAGGAGCTCCTCCAGGATCGATGCGAGGTCGCGCACGGCGATGCGAGCGGCGCGCTCGGGCATCGTTCCGATCCGGATGCCGATTCCCCGCTCTTTGGCGCGGCCGGCGACCTCTGTCACGGCGTGCTTCACGACCGGTCCGACATGCGATGCTCCCGAGCGGGCTTCGACATCGCGTGTGGTCTGTCCGGCGGCGATCAGGCGTTCGACGAGACGAAGCAGTCGCTCGGCGGAACGCTCGACGGCCTCCCACCGCTCGGCCTCGGCGGAACCGTGCATGAGGGCGATGTCGGTGTGGCCGAGGATCACGGTCAGCGGAGTGCGGAACTCGTGCCCGACGGTGCTCAGGAAGCGATCACGGACCTCGACGGCACTCACGAGATCTGTGACGTCCTGTCCGACGATGACGATCCCGACTTCGTCCCCCCCGGCGACGACCGGTCGCACGATGACCTGCATCACGCGGCGGGGATCTCCGCCGAATTCGACGGTGCGGGGCGCCGCGAAATCGCCCGAACGCACGCGCTCGACGAAGTCGGCGGCGGTCGCCTCGGACGACATGGACGGGTCCGCTCGCCAGATGAGGGAGGCGAAGCCGTCTCGGTCGACCTCGTCGATCCCCGATCGACCGCTGATCTCCGCCGCTACGGCGTTGAGGAGGATGGGGCGCCCGTCACGGTCGAAGACGGCGACGGCGTTGTCGGTGGCATCGAGCGTCGCGCGCAACATCGCGGTGTCGCGATCCGACAAGCGGAGCGCCTGATCGAGGTCGTCCGACACGCTCTGCATCCGGGCTCGCATGCGGGCGAGGTCCCGCGAGATGAGGGCGACGGTCACGGCGACGAGCGCGGAGAGGATCGGCAGCGCCGCGACGGCCATGACGTCGCCGATGCCGCGGAAGCCACCGCTCCCGAGGATCTGCACGAGCGGGCCGAGCGCAGTAAGCAGGACTCCGGCCGTCACGGCTGCGGGCGGGAAAGCGAAGGCGAGCCAGCCCAGGGGGAAGATGATGAGCATCGACGAGGAAGGGAGCGCCTCGACGGCGGCATCCCGAAGCGGAACGCACGCGACGATCTGGATCAGGGGCACGGCGGCGAGCCACACGGTGCGCCGAGTCGGCTGCACGAGCCAGATCGCGGTCATGGCCGCCGTGCTGAGCACGATGACGCCGAACCCGGCGAGCAGCAGCGGAGTGACGCGCTCGCTGTCGATGGTGCCCAGGATGAGCACGACGATGAGGCTGGCCGCGGCCAGCACGAACTGCGCGTACGGCTGCGTTCGCGAACGCTCGATCAACGACTCACCCCCTCCTCAGACGGTGGTGCAGAAAGGGGCTGGGTCCCGCGCTCACTCTGGCGGCGCGGTGTGTCCTCTGTCAAGAGGAGGCGGAGTGCATGGTCACGGGGGTGTCCCCCGCGACTCACTCCCACTCGATGGTCCCCGGGGGCTTCGACGTGACGTCGAGAACGACCCGGTTGACCTCGCGCACCTCGTTGGTGATGCGGTTGCTGATCTTGGAGAGCACGTCGTACGGCAGACGGGTCCAGTCCGCCGTCATCGCGTCTTCGCTCGAGACGGGACGCAGGACGATCGGGTGGCCGTAGGTGCGTCCGTCGCCCTGAACGCCGACCGAACGCACGTCCGCGAGCAGCACGACGGGGCACTGCCAGATCTCACCGTCGAGGCCGGCCTTGGTCAGCTCCGCACGGGCGATGGCGTCGGCGTCACGCAGGATCTCGAGACGGTCAGCGGTGACCTCGCCCACGATGCGGATTCCGAGGCCGGGCCCCGGAAACGGCTGTCGACCGACGATGGCTTCGGGAAGGCCCAGTTCGCGGCCGATGGCGCGGACCTCGTCCTTGAAGAGGGTACGCAGCGGCTCGACGAGCTCGAACTGCAGGTCCTCAGGCAGACCGCCGACATTGTGGTGGCTCTTGATGTTGGCCGTCCCGCTGCCGCCGCCGGACTCGACGACGTCGGGGTACAGCGTGCCCTGCACGAGGAACCCGATGGGATCGCCGTCCGCCGCGGCTTCGGCGATGAGGTCGGACTGGACCTTCTCGAACGCGCGGATGAACTCGCGACCGATGATCTTCCGCTTCTGCTCCGGGTCGCTGACACCCGCGAGGGCGTCCAGGAACGTCTCGCGGGCGTCGACGGTGATGAGGCGGACGCCGGTCGAGGCGACGTAGTCGTTCTCGACCTGCTCGCGCTCTCCCTTGCGGAGGAGCCCGTGGTCGATGAAGACGGCCGTCAGCTGATCGCCGACCGCCTTGTGGACGAGCGCCGTAGAGACCGCCGAGTCGACGCCACCCGAGAGAGCTGAGATGACGCGGCCCGAACCGACCTGCGCGCGGATCTTCTCGACCTGCTCGGCGATCACGTTGTCGCTGTTCCAGTCGGCGGGGAGGCCTGCCGCGTTGTGCAGGAAGTTCTCGATCACGCGCTGACCGTGGTCGGAGTGCTTGACCTCGGGATGCCACTGGACGCCGTAGAGCTTGCGGACGTCGTCGGCGAACGCGGCGACCGGGGTGGCGGCGGTGCGCGCCAGCACCTCGAAGCCGGCGGGAGCAGCACTGACCTGGTCGCCGTGGCTCATCCAGACGTTCTGGTCGACGGGCTGACCCTCGAGCAGGACGTTGTCGGTGACGATCGTGGCATCCGTCGCGCCGTACTCACGGAGGCCGGTGTTCGCGACCTCGCCGCCGAGGGTCTTCGCCATCACCTGGAAGCCGTAGCAGATGCCGAGGGTGGGGACGCCGAGCTCGAAGACGCCCGCATCGAGCTTCGGAGCGCCCTCTTCGTACACCGACGACGGGCCGCCCGAGAGAATGATCCCGACCGGGTTCTTCTCGGCGATCTCCGCGGCGGTCGCGGTGTGCGGGACCAGCTCGCTATAGACGCCTGCCTCGCGGACGCGGCGGGCGATCAGCTGCGCGTACTGGGCGCCGAAGTCGACGACCAGGACGGGGCGCTGGGAGGTTTCGGTCTGCTCTGTCACCGGGTCTCCGTGGGGGTTTCGATGGGGGCGGATGCGGCGGCTTCCCTCGCGGTCAGGTACTCCCTGACCTCGCGGGCGACCTTCGCTTCCATGAAGAAGGACAGGAGGGGCACGATGCCGCCGAGCGCAAGGACGATGAAGCGGGGGAAGCCCCATCGCATCAGACTCCAGACGCGGAAGCACGCGAAGAGGTACACGACGTAGAACCAGCCGTGCACGATCAGAATCGCGAGGGATATGTTCACCCCGTCGCCCGTCGAGGCGATGTCGCATGTGCTGCTGCCGGGGACGAACAGGGAGAACCACTGGCAGTCGGGGCTCGGGATCGCGGTGGCGAACCACAGCAGCCCTCCGGAACCGCCGGCGAACAGCTCGACGTGGATCGGCGTGTACTTAAGGATCATCTCGGCGACCAGCAGGAGCAAGCCCACGCCGGTGATGATCGATGCGATCTGGTAGAACTTCAGGGCGCCGCGGATCGCCGGAAAAGAGGCGAGTTTGGGCTGAACGGGCATGGCTTCCAGTCTACGGGCGCGCCGAGGGCTCCTCGTCGCCCTCAGGGTCGTCCTCGCCGATCAGGGCCTCGACTTCCTTCTCCCACGCATCGCGGGCCAGCCGGTACCACATGTAGAACGCGAAGCCCGCAAAGACCGCCCACTCGACGGCGTAGAAGATGTTGAGCCAGTTGACCGAGGACAGCTCGGTGGGCGCGGGCGAGTGGATGCCGCGCAGCCCCCCGAACGCGTCGGTCGAGACGAGGTACGGGCGGTAGACGTCCAGCTCGACGGTGTCGCTCCACTGGGACAGGAGCGCGGCCGGTGACATGGCGCTGATCTCGAACGGATCGCCGCCGCGGGGCGGCTCCTTCGCGCCCTCGTCCGAGATGAGTCGCCCGCTGAGGTCGACGTTCCGGGGCGGTGCCGCGTTGAGCGTCGACACGGCCTCGTCTGCTGCGGCTCGGTCCGGCGTGAACCCGACGGCGACCGCGAGGGAGGTCGGCCCGTCTGTCCCCGTCGTCGAAGGATCGACGCGGAGCTGGCCGGCCACCCAGTAGCCCGGTTCTCCGTCGTCGAAGCGGGATGTGACGACGCGGAAGTCGCCCGCCACGAACGAGCCGCTGACCTGGACCCGCTGGCCGACGAGCGGCTCGGGCAGCGATGCGCCGGGTCTCACTACTTCGCCGAGGGGACGTACCTGCTCCGTCATGCCCGCCGGTGGCGGGTCGGTGTCGATCGCGTTCCCCAGCTGCCACTGCCCGAGCCACGCGAAGATCCCGGCGACGAGCAGGGCGAGCCCCAGCATCCCGATCCAGAACGGGCGGACCATGACTTCCCGCAGCGTGGGCGGGAAGACCTCGGGAAGATCGTCGACGGACGGGGTGGCGGTCATCAGTGGGACGACGCGTACGGCGCGACGACGACCTCGACGCGCTGGAACTCCTTGAGGTCCGAGTACCCGGTGGTCGCCATGGACTTGCGAAGTGCACCGATCAGGTTGGCCGTCCCGTCGGCGACCGGAGCCGGCCCGTACAGGACCTCCTCGAGCGAGGAGACCTGGCCGACCTCGACGCGACGACCCCGCGGGAGCTTCGCGTGATGCGCTTCGGGTCCCCAGTGGAAGCCGCGTCCCGGAGCATCGGTGGCGCGGGCGAGGGCCACACCGAGCATGACGGCATCCGCGCCCATGGCGAGGGCCTTCACGATGTCGCCCGAGGTGCCCACTCCCCCGTCGGCGATGACGTGCACGTAACGCCCGCCGGACTCGTCGAGGTAATCGCGGCGTGCGCCGGCGACGTCTGCCACCGCCGTCGCCATCGGCGCGTGCAGGCCGAGCGTCGCACGGGTGGTGGATGCCGCACCTCCGCCGAATCCGACCAGGACGCCGGCTGCGCCGGTGCGCATGAGATGCAGAGCCGCGGTGTAGGTCGCGGCGCCTCCGACGATCACGGGGACGTCGAGGTCGTAGATGAACTTCTTGAGGTTGAGGGGCTCGTCGACGCTCGAGACATGCTCGGCGGACACGGTCGTGCCGCGGATCACGAAGAGGTCGACACCCGCCGCGACCACGGTCTCGTAGAGCTCTTGCGTCCGCTGCGGAGTCAGGGCGCCGGCGACGGTGACCCCCGCCGCACGGATCTCCGCGAGCCGGTCACGGACGAGCTCGGGCTTGATGGGTGCCGAGTAGAGCTCCTGCATCCGTCGCGTCGCACCGTCGGCGGGAAGCGCCGCGATCTCGGCGAGCAGGGGCTCGGGGTCGTCGTACCGGGTCCACAGACCTTCGAGGTCCAGGACGCCGAGACCGCCCAGCTGGCCGAGCATGATGGCCGTCCGGGGACTCATGACGGAGTCCATCGGAGCACCGAGCACGGGGATGCCGAAGCTGTACGCGTCGATCGACCAGGAGGTCGAGACGTCCTCGGGGTTGCGTGTGCGGCGCGAAGGCACCACGGCGATGTCGTCGAAGGCATACGCGCGGCGCGCACGCTTGGCGCGGCCGAGCTCGATTTCCATGGTCACCCTGCCAGCCTACCGTCGAGGCCCTCTCCCCCGCCCCGCCGTCAGCGGGCCCGGCTCACGCGTCGCTCGTCCCAGACCGGCGCGTCCGACTCGTACACCTCGCCGTCCGCGCCGAAGACCACGAAGCGGTCGAACGATCGCGCGAACCAGCGGTCGTGCGTCACGGCGAGGACCGTCCCCTCGAAGGACGCGAGCGCCCCTTCCAGAGCCTCCGCCGACACCAGGTCGAGGTTGTCCGTCGGCTCGTCCAACAGCAGCAGGGTCGCTCCGGACAGCTCCAGCAGCAGGATCTGGAAGCGGGCCTGCTGCCCACCCGACAGCCGGTCGAACACCTGCTCGGCCTGAGCGACGAGGCCATAGCGGTCGAGTACCGAGCTGGCGGCGTCGCGCGGCATCCCGCTCCGGTCGCTGTCGCCGCGGTGGAGGATGTCGAGCAGAGTACGCCCCGAGAATTCGGGATGCTGGTGCGTCTGAGCGAACCATCCCGGAACGACGCGCGCGCCGAGACTGACTCGTCCGGAGTGCTCGACGCGTTCGAGCGCCGCTCCGGCTTCGGTCACATGGCCGAGCAGCGCGTCGGGGTCGGTGCCGCCCCCGGCGAGCAACCGGAGGAAGTGCGACTTGCCCGAGCCGTTCGATCCGAGGACGGCGACTCGATCGCCGAACCAGACCTCCAGATCGAAGGGGCGCATGAGCCCGCTCAGCTCGAGGGCCTCGGCGACGACCGCCCTCTTGCCCGTCCGAGCACCCCGCAACCGGAGATCGAGGCGCTGCTCGATAGGTCGGGCTTCGGGCGGCCCGGCATCCTCGAAACGGCGTAGGCGCGTCTGAGCGGCCCGGTAGCGGGAGGCGAACTCATCGCTCGCGGCCGCTTTCACCTTCATGTCTGCAACGAACCTCTTGAGGGCGACGTGCTGTTCATCCCATCTCCGTCGCAATTCGTCGAGCCGCGACATCCGTTCTTCGCGTGCGCGGTAGTAGGTGCCGAACCCACCCCCGTGGACCCAGGCGGTGCTCCCCGCCGGGCCGGCTTCGAGCGTCACGATCCGGTCCGCCGCGCGGGCGAGAAGTTCGCGATCGTGCGAAATGAGAAGGACGGTCTTCGCCGTCTCGCGCAGGCGCTCCTCCAGCCACCGCTTGCCCGGCACGTCGAGATAGTTGTCGGGCTCGTCGAGCAGCAGGACCTGGTCCGTCCCGCGAAGCAGCGCCTCCAGCGCCAAGCGCTTCTGCTCTCCCCCCGAGAGAGTCGAAAGGTCGCGATAGCGTGCGCGGTCGAACGGGATGCCGAGGGCCGCGACCGTGCAGGTGTCCCACACGGTCTCGTACTCGTAGCCACCGGCATCCGCGTAGTCGGCGATGGCCCCGGCATACCGCATCTGCGAGTCGAGGGAGTCCTCCTCGATGACGGCGTTCTCGGCCTCCTCGAGCTCTCGCGCCGCCTGTGCGACGCGAGACGGCGCAACGGTGATCAGAAGGTCGTGAACCGTGCTGCCATCGGCTCCGTGTCCGATGAACTGGTCCATCACGCCGAGCGCCCCGTCGATCGTGACGACACCCGCGTGCGGAGACACCTCACCGCGGACGATTCTCATCAGAGTCGTCTTGCCGGCACCGTTCTGGCCGATGACAGCGGTCGTCTTCCCCGACGGCACACGAAAGGTGACGTCGTCGAGAAGGGGGCGCCCGTCGGGCAGAGACAGCGAGACGTTCTGAACGTCGATGTGCGACACGAGATGGTCCTTCCGCTCCGAGAGCGGAGCCGACCAGCTTATCGGAAAGGACCCTTCACGGGATAACAGAAGTGCGCGTTAACCACGAAAGCCCCGACCAGCATTGGTCGGGGCTTTCGATCGAAAGAAGTCCGGCGGTGTCCTACTCTCCCACAGGGTCCCCCCTGCAGTACCATCGGCGCTGTGAGGCTTAGCTTCCGGGTTCGGAATGTAACCGGGCGTTTCCCTCACGCTATGGCCGCCGAAACACTATTGATGTTTCAGTCTGCACAACGATTATTCGTTATGCGGTTCTCGACCGTACATCGAGAACCACTCAGTGGACGCAAGCACCTAAACGGTGTGTTATCAAGTCATCGGCTTATTAGTACCGGTCAGCTTCACGTGTTACCACGCTTCCACATCCGGCCTATCAACCCAGTAGTCTGGCTGGGAGCCTCTCACCCGAAGGTATGGAAATCTCATCTTGAGGCCGGCTTCCCGCTTAGATGCTTTCAGCGGTTATCCATCCCGAACGTAGCTAACCAGCGGTGCTCTTGGCAGAACAACTGGCACACCAGAGGTTCGTCCAACCCGGTCCTCTCGTACTAGGGTCAGATCCTCTCAAATTTCCTACGCGCGCAGCGGATAGGGACCGAACTGTCTCACGACGTTCTAAACCCAGCTCGCGTACCGCTTTAATGGGCGAACAGCCCAACCCTTGGGACCTACTCCAGCCCCAGGATGCGACGAGCCGACATCGAGGTGCCAAACCATGCCGTCGATATGGACTCTTGGGCAAGATCAGCCTGTTATCCCCGAGGTACCTTTTATCCGTTGAGCGACAGCGCTTCCACAAGCCACTGCCGGATCACTAGTCCCGACTTTCGTCCCTGCTCGACCTGTCAGTCTCACAGTCAAGCTCCCTTGTGCACTTACACTCGCCACCTGATTGCCAACCAGGTTGAGGGAACCTTTGGGCGCCTCCGTTACTTTTTGGGAGGCAACCGCCCCAGTTAAACTACCCACCAGGCACTGTCCCTGAACCGGATTACGGTTCGAAGTTAGATATCCAGAGTGACCAGAGTGGTATTTCAACAATGACTCCACGGTAACTGGCGTCACCGCTTCAAAGTCTCCCACCTATCCTACACAAGCCACACCGAACACCAATACCAAGCTGTAGTAAAGGTCACGGGGTCTTTCCGTCCTGCTGCGCGTAACGAGCATCTTTACTCGTAATGCAATTTCGCCGAGTTCGCGGTTGAGACAGTTGGGAAGTCGTTACGCCATTCGTGCAGGTCGGAACTTACCCGACAAGGAATTTCGCTACCTTAGGATGGTTATAGTTACCACCGCCGTTTACTGGGGCTTAAATTCTCAGCTTCGCCTTGCGGCTAACCGGTCCTCTTAACCTTCCAGCACCGGGCAGGCGTCAGTCCGTATACATCGTCTTGCGACTTGGCACGGACCTGTGTTTTTAGTAAACAGTCGCTACCCACTAGTCTCTGCGGCCTCCACGCCCTTTCGGAGTAAATCCTAATAAGCGGAAGGCCCCCCTTCTCCCGAAGTTACGGGGGCATTTTGCCGAGTTCCTTAACCACGATTCTCTCGATCTCCTTGGTATTCTCTACCTGACCACCTGAGTCGGTTTGGGGTACGGGCAGCTAGAACCTCGCGTCGATGCTTTTCTTGGCAGCATAGGATCACCCACTTTTTATCCGCATCGTGTCTCAGCCTATGTGAGAGACGGATTTGCCTATCTCTCGGCCTACGCACTTGCCCCGGGACAACCATCGCCCGGGTTGGGCTACCTTCCTGCGTCACACCTGTTAATACGCTAGCCGCACCAGAACGGGGTCGAGCGTTAGACCGGCCGGCTTCACCCCGAAGGGATCCACTCAGCCGGGTTAGGACTCTTAGCACCACTGGATTAGCTTGGGCGGTTCTTCGCCGGTACGGGAATATCAACCCGTTGTCCATCGACTACGCCTGTCGGCCTCGCCTTAGGTCCCGACTTACCCAGGGAAGATTAGCTTGACCCTGGAACCCTTGGTCTTTCGGAGGACGTGTTTCTCACACGTCTTTCGCTACTCATGCCTGCATTCTCACTCGTGTAGCCTCCACGGCTGGTTCACACCGCCGCTTCGCTGGCCACACGACGCTCTCCTACCCATCAACACGGCTGGACCACGAAGGCCTACCAATAATGTCAATGCCACAACTTCGGTGGCGTGCTTGAGCCCCGTTACATTGTCGGCGCGGAATCACTTGACCAGTGAGCTATTACGCACTCTTTCAAGGGTGGCTGCTTCTAAGCCAACCTCCTGGTTGTCACAGCAACTCCACATCCTTTCCCACTTAGCACGCGCTTTGGGACCTTAGTTGGTGGTCTGGGTTGTTTCCCTCTCGACTATGAAGCTTATCCCCCACAGTCTCACTGCTGCGCTCTCACTTACCGGCATTCGGAGTTTGGCTGACGTCAGTAACCTTGTAGGGCCCATCGGCCATCCAGTAGCTCTACCTCCGGCAAGAAACACGCAACGCTGCACCTAAATGCATTTCGGAGAGAACCAGCTATCACGAAGTTTGATTGGCCTTTCACCCCTATCCACAGCTCATCCCCTCAGTTTTCAACCTAAGTGGGTTCGGTCCTCCACGACGTCTTACCGTCGCTTCAACCTGGCCATGGATAGATCACTTCGCTTCGGGTCTAGGACATGCGACTGAATCGCCCTATTCAGACTCGCTTTCGCTACGGCTACCCCACACGGGTTAACCTCGCCACATATCGCTAACTCGCAGGCTCATTCTTCAAAAGGCACGCTGTCACCCCTACTAAGGAGGCTCCAACGGTTTGTAAGCAAACGGTTTCAGGTACTATTTCACTCCCCTCCCGGGGTACTTTTCACCTTTCCCTCACGGTACTTGTCCGCTATCGGTCATCTGGGAGTATTTAGGCTTATCAGGTGGTCCTGACAGATTCACACGGGATTTCTCGGGCCCCGTGCTACTTGGGATACTCTTCGCGTCAAGAGAAGCATTTCGACTACGGGGTTGGCACCCTCTATGACCCGCCTTTCAATGCGGTTCGTCTATACCTTCTTGTAACGCCGACAGTTCGGCAGAACTATCTGAAAAGTCCCACAACCCCGAATACGCAACTCCTGCCGGATATCACACGTACTCGGTTTAGCCTGTTCCGGTTTCGCTCGCCACTACTAACGGAATCGCGGTTGCTTTCTCTTCCTGTGGGTACTGAGATGTTTCACTTCCCCACGTTCCCTCTACCCGCCCTATATATTCAGGCGGGAGTCACTAGGTCGGCACGCCGCCCAGCGGGGTTTCCCCATTCGGACATCCTCGGATCAAAACTTGCTTATCAGTTCCCCGAGGCTTATCGCAGATTGCTACGTCCTTCTTCGGCTCCAGATGCCAAGGCATCCACCGTTTGCTCTTAAAGACTTGAAATCACATGAGTTGAATCGTCAATCGAAATTGACTAATGATCTTTAAGATCATCTTTCACGAACCGATCAAAAGATCAGCTCGCAAGATGCTCGCGTCCACTGTGTAGTTCTCAAAGTACGGGCGGTACCTTCCCCGCACCAGCAATCGCCGGCACAAGAAAAGGCCCAGAGGTTCGGACTTCCATCCGGTCCCTCAGGACCCAACAGCGTGCATGCACCAGACCCCTCCGACCCTCCCGTTCCATCCACCGAAGTGAAGTACTAGGAAGAACCCTCAAGCTCTGATGCCTCGTCAAATGTTCCACCCATGAGCTCCGGTCGAGAACATTCGTCTCGAAACCGGCTCTGTCACTCCGAAGAGTGCAGTGCTCCTTAGAAAGGAGGTGATCCAGCCGCACCTTCCGGTACGGCTACCTTGTTACGACTTAGTCCTAATTACCGATCCCACCTTCGACGGCTCCCTCCACAAGGGTTGGGCCACCGGCTTCAGGTGTTACCGACTTTCATGACTTGACGGGCGGTGTGTACAAGACCCGGGAACGTATTCACCGCAGCGTTGCTGATCTGCGATTACTAGCGACTCCGACTTCATGAGGTCGAGTTGCAGACCTCAATCCGAACTGGGACCGGCTTTTTGGGATTCGCTCCACCTCGCGGTATTGCAGCCCTTTGTACCGGCCATTGTAGCATGCGTGAAGCCCAAGACATAAGGGGCATGATGATTTGACGTCATCCCCACCTTCCTCCGAGTTGACCCCGGCAGTATCCCATGAGTTCCCACCATTACGTGCTGGCAACATAGAACGAGGGTTGCGCTCGTTGCGGGACTTAACCCAACATCTCACGACACGAGCTGACGACAACCATGCACCACCTGTTTACGAGTGTCCAAAGAGTTGACCATTTCTGGCCCGTTCTCGTATATGTCAAGCCTTGGTAAGGTTCTTCGCGTTGCATCGAATTAATCCGCATGCTCCGCCGCTTGTGCGGGTCCCCGTCAATTCCTTTGAGTTTTAGCCTTGCGGCCGTACTCCCCAGGCGGGGAACTTAATGCGTTAGCTGCGTCACGGAATCCGTGGAATGGACCCCACAACTAGTTCCCAACGTTTACGGGGTGGACTACCAGGGTATCTAAGCCTGTTTGCTCCCCACCCTTTCGCTCCTCAGCGTCAGTAACGGCCCAGAGATCTGCCTTCGCCATCGGTGTTCCTCCTGATATCTGCGCATTCCACCGCTACACCAGGAATTCCAATCTCCCCTACCGCACTCTAGTCTGCCCGTACCCACTGCAGACCCGAGGTTGAGCCTCGGGATTTCACAGCAGACGCGACAAACCGCCTACGAGCTCTTTACGCCCAATAATTCCGGATAACGCTTGCGCCCTACGTATTACCGCGGCTGCTGGCACGTAGTTAGCCGGCGCTTTTTCTGCAGGTACCGTCACTTTCGCTTCTTCCCTGCTAAAAGAGGTTTACAACCCGAAGGCCGTCATCCCTCACGCGGCGTTGCTGCATCAGGCTTTCGCCCATTGTGCAATATTCCCCACTGCTGCCTCCCGTAGGAGTCTGGGCCGTGTCTCAGTCCCAGTGTGGCCGGTCACCCTCTCAGGCCGGCTACCCGTCGACGCCTTGGTGAGCCATTACCTCACCAACAAGCTGATAGGCCGTGAGCCCATCCCAGACCGAAAAATCTTTCCAACTGCTGACCATGCGATCGCAGCTCATATCCAGTATTAGACGCCGTTTCCAGCGCTTATCCCAGAGTCAGGGGCAGGTTGCTCACGTGTTACTCACCCGTTCGCCACTGATCCACAGAGCAAGCTCTGCTTCACCGTTCGACTTGCATGTGTTAAGCACGCCGCCAGCGTTCATCCTGAGCCAGGATCAAACTCTCCGTAAAAGAAAAATACTGACAACGACCGGAATAGGCCGAAGCAGCGAGTTTGAACTGACCAAAGAGATAAATCATTGCTGACTATCCGTTGCCGACACCGAAGTGCCGGACTTTGATCCAAAGGAATCTCACCTCAGCCAAAGCTGAGATCGAGGTTATTTGGCATTTGACAAGTGCACGCTGTTGAGTTCTCAAGGATCGGATGCTCCCACACCACCCCGCAGGGCTTCGTAGTGAGGCAACTTCTCTACCTTAGGACGACGCTCTGAAACCGTCAAACCCGACACGCCGGTGATCTCGAGAGATCATGGAGCTCGGATGACGGCGGAGAGCACGTCCCGATGACCCGTCCTAGACCTGAGGTCAGACCCAATCGCTGAGCAACTGTTTCTTCTTGGAGGGGGTGGTCCGCCAGCTTGAGGGGGCGGCGGGCTTTTCAGCCTCTCGCTCTTCCCTGTGGGGCGAACAAGTAATAAGTTACGCGGGGATCGGGGACTCGGCAAATCTGCCTCGCATCCCGGGCGTGTCGAGCCCCCGGATCCCTGTCAGCGCTTGTAATTCGGCGCTTCGACGACGATCTGGACGTCGTGGGGGTGGGACTCCTTGAGGCCCGCCGAGGTGATCCGGACGAACTTGCCCCGGGCCTTCAGCTCCTCCACCGTGCGAGCGCCGACGTAGAACATCGACTGCCGCAGCCCACCGACCAACTGGTAGGCGACGGCGGACACGGGTCCGCGGTACGCGACCTGCCCCTCGATGCCTTCGGGGATCAGCTTGTCGTCGCTCGGGACGTCCGCCTGGAAATATCGGTCCTTCGAGTACGACGTCTTCTTGCCGCGGGTCTGGAGCGCCCCGAGCGATCCCATCCCCCGGTAGAGCTTGAACTGCTTGCCGCCCTGGAAGACCACTTCACCCGGCGACTCGTCGGTCCCCGCGAGGAGAGAGCCGAGCATCACGGTGTCGGCACCGGCGACGAGGGCCTTCGCGATGTCGCCGGAGTACTGGAGTCCCCCGTCCGCGATGATCGGGACGCCCGCGTCACGCGCGGCGAGGGATGCCTCGTAGATCGCGGTGACCTGGGGGACGCCGACGCCCGCGACGACTCGGGTGGTGCAGATGGAACCCGGACCGACGCCGACCTTGACGGCATCCACTCCGGCGTCGATGAGAGCCTGCGCGCCTTCACGAGTGGCGACGTTGCCGCCGATCACGTCGATGTGCGCGAACGACTCGTCTGCCTTGACCCGCTTCACCATGTCGATGACACCGGCGGACTGGCCGTTGGCCGTGTCGACCACGATGACGTCGACACCGGCATCCCGCAACGCCTCCGCGCGTTCCCACGCGTCCCCGAAGAAGCCGATCGCCGCTCCCACGCGCAGTCGACCCTGGTCGTCCTTGGTCGCGAGGGGATACTTCTCGCTCTTGTCGAAGTCCTTGATGGTGATGAGACCCGCGAGCTTGCCGTCGTCGTCGATGAGGGGCAGCTTCTCGACCCGGTGGTGCGCGAAGAGCGCGATCACCTCGTTGGCGCCGATGCCGACCCGACCGGTCACGAGGCCGTCCACGGTCATGACGTCGCGGACCTTCGTGGTCTGACGCTCGAAGCCGGAGACGAAGCGCATGTCTCGGTTCGTGACGATGCCGACGAGCTTTCCGTCGTCGTCGATGACGGGAAGTCCCGAGATGCGGTACTGGCCGCAGAGGGTGTCGACCTCTTCGATGGTGGCGTCCGGGGTCGTCGTGATCGGGTCCGTGATCATCCCGGACTCGCTGCGCTTGACCTGGTCGACCATCTTCGCCTGATCGGCGATCGAGAGGTTGCGGTGGATGATGCCGATGCCGCCCTCGCGTGCGATCGCGATGGCGAGGCGGGCCTCGGTCACGGTGTCCATCGCTGCGGACAGAAGGGGAGTCGCGACGGTGATGCGCCTCGTGACCCGGGATGAGGTGTCGGCCTCGGACGGGATGACGTCCGTGTGGCCGGGCAGCAGCAGGACGTCGTCGTACGTCAGTCCCACGAATCCGAACGGGTCGTTGTGGTCGCTCATGCGCGCTCCTTCTCGGTCTCGACGATTCTAAGCGTCGGGGGGCGCCCTGTATTCCTCGCCCGCGCGTCCGAGTTGCGCCACCGAAACACGCAGGCAACAATCAACGAATACGTTCAGGTGTCGCCGAAGCCACCGAACACTGGTACCCCTCGGCGCGTTCGACCACTCAACTCAGGAGGTGCCAGTGGCGATCACCCCGACGACGCGCACTGTCCGTCGCCCGGGGCGGATGACACATCGGGTGTCCGCCCTCGCCGCGTTACTCTTCGCGGCGATCGTGCTCCTCTGCGCGATGCCCTCAGCGGCCTTCGCAGCGGCTCCCGACAACCCGGGAGACGACCAGGAGAAGACTTCGTTCTACTTCGCGGGAGTCATCACCTTCGATGACAAGCCCGTTCCCGATGTGGGCCTCTCCGTCGAAGGCGACGGATTCGAGGCATCCACCATCACGACCACCGACGGCCGTTGGCGGCTGTACGTCCCCGAGAAGGCGACCTACACCCTCACCGTCGACGAGTCGACCCTCCCCGAGGGCGTCATCGTCGAGGGCGACTCCGCGTCGCAGGAGGTCGAGTTCGGGCTCACCGGCTCGAAGATCGTCAACCTCTTCCTCGGGGAGGGCCAGCGGCAGACGGTGTCGTTCGTCGATCAACTCGCGTCGCGCCTCTTCAACGGCCTGAACTTCGGCCTGCTCCTCGCCCTCGCAGCCATGGGCGCCGCGCTCATCTACGGGACGACGGGGCTCTCGAACTTCGCCCACGGTGAGCTCGTCACCTGGGGCGCGCTCATCGCGATGATCTTCAGCACGATGTGGCAGCTGCCGCTCTGGCTCGGCATCATCGCGGCGCTCCTGGGAGGTGCGGCGCTGGGGCTCGCCTCGGATGCCGCCATCTGGCGCCCGCTCCGCCGAAGAGGGCTCGGGGTGGTCCAGCTGATGATCGTCAGCATCGGCTTCTCACTGGCCCTGCGGTACACGTACCAGTTCGCCATCGGCGGGTCGACGTACCAGCTGCCCGGTGCCAGCCCGGCGCCGATCCAGCTCGGGCCGATCTCGGTGTCGTACATCGACCTGATCAGCATGGGCGTCAGCATCCTCGTCATCCTCGCGGTCGCGTACTTCCTCCTCGGAACGCGCATCGGCAAGGCGACGCGAGCGATCTCCGACAACCCGCAGCTCGCCGCCGCATCCGGCATCAATGTCGACCGCGTCGTGCGGATCGTCTGGATCCTCGCCGGCGTCCTCGCCGCCCTCTCGGGTGTGCTCTGGGCCTACTTCCGCCCGGGCGTCAAATGGGACATGGGCACGCAGATGCTGCTGCTGATCTTCGCGGCGATCACGCTCGGCGGACTCGGCACCGCGTTCGGCGCCCTCCTCGGATCCCTCATCGTCGGCATCGTCGTCGAGACCTCGACGCTGTGGATCCCCTCAGACCTGAAGTACGCGGGCGCTCTCGTCGTACTCATCCTCATCCTGCTCGTGCGACCACAGGGTCTGCTGGGCCGTAAAGAGAGATTGGGGTAGCCCGTGGACTGGGGTGCCATCGTCGGAAACACGCTCAGCTATCTGCTGAGTCCCATCACCATCGCGTACGCCCTCGCGGCGACCGGCTTGGCCGTGCACTTCGGCTACGCCGGCCTGCTGAACTTCGGCATGGCGGGCTTCATGGCCCTCGGCGGCTACGGCTACGCGATCTCCGTCCTCAGCTTCGGTCTGCCGTGGTGGCTGGGGATGATCATCGGGCTCCTGCTCGCGGCCGTCTTCGCTCTCGTGCTCGGCATCCCGACCCTGCGTCTTCGTGCCGACTACCTCGCGATCGTGACGAT
The DNA here is from genome assembly GCF_030818715.1 of Microbacterium sp. SORGH_AS_0505. NCBI lineage: Bacteria > Bacillati > Actinomycetota > Actinomycetes > Micrococcales > Microbacteriaceae > Microbacterium > Microbacterium sp. SORGH_AS_0505. The sequence goes on from NZ_JAUTAT010000001.1 coordinate 496,300, forward strand.
CGCGGCGGCGGAGATCGTCCGACTCCTCTTCACCACGCAGGTGTTCGACGAGTACACGAACTCGGCCGACGGTCTCGGCAACTACCACGGCGGATTCCGGGATGCGAACCCGTTCCCCGACGGCACGTACGGCTTCGGACCGTGGACGTTCAACGCGGACGGCCTGTGGGTGCGCGTGTTCGGACTCCTGATGCTGGCGATCGCGCTGTTCGTGGTCTGGTCCCTGGTGCGCAGCCCCTGGGGTCGCGTCCTCAAGGGCATCCGCGAGGACGAGGACGCGATCCGCGCTCTCGGCAAGAACGTCTTCGCCTACAAGATGCAGGCGCTCGTGGTGGGTGGCATGATCGGCGCCCTCGGCGGCATCGTGTTCGTGCTGCCCTCGGCGGTCGTCCCCTCCAGCTACACGACGTCGCTCACGTTCTTCCTCTGGACGATCCTGCTGCTCGGCGGCGCAGCGACCATCTTCGGCCCGTCGATCGGCGCCGTCCTCTTCTGGATGGTCATGGCGCTGCTCGGCAACATGCTCCCCGAGCTCGCGTCGCAGGGATTCCTGCCGATGACGAGCATCCAGGCCGGTACGCTCCGCTTCATCCTCGTCGGAGTCGCGCTGATGCTGCTGGTCATCTTCCGACCGCAGGGCCTTCTCGGCAACAAGAAGGAGATGACCTTTGTCAAGTGATCTGACCCCCGACAACCCGGCCGCGACGGCAGCGCCGACCGGGTCGGTCCGTCGCCCGAAGACCACCGGTCTCGCCAAAGGCGACAACGTCCCCGGCGTCGCGAAGAACGACCCGATCCTCGTGATCGATGACGTCCAGCGTCGCTTCGGCGGACTGACGGCAGTGGATGTCGAGCACCTCGAGATCCCTCGCAACGCGATCACCGCACTCATCGGGCCTAATGGCGCCGGCAAGACCACGCTGTTCAACCTCCTCTGCGGCTTCGACAAGCCCAACAGCGGGCGCTGGTCGTACGACGGCAAGAACCTCGCCGGAATCCCGGCCTTCAAGGTCGCCCGGATGGGCCAGGTCCGCACCTTCCAGCTCACCAAGGCGCTCGCGCTGCTCACCGTGCTCGAGAACATGAAACTCGGCGCACCCGGACAGCGCGGCGAGAAGTTCTGGCAGAGCTTCGTGCCGAAGCTGTGGCGCACGCAGGAGAAGCAGATCGAGGAGAAGGCCCGCGGCCTCCTCGCGCGGTTCAAGCTCGACGCCAAGGAGAAGGACTTCGCCGCGAGCCTCTCTGGCGGACAGCGGAAGCTCCTCGAGATGGCGCGCGCGCTCATGAGCGACCCGAACCTGGTCATGCTCGATGAGCCCATGGCCGGTGTGAACCCGGCTCTGACGCAGTCGCTCCTCGACCACATCCTCGACCTGAAGGAGCTCGGCATGACCGTGCTCTTCGTCGAGCACGACATGCACATGGTCCGTCACATCGCCGACTGGGTCGTCGTGATGGCCGAGGGCAAGGTCGTGGCCGAAGGACCGCCCGACACCGTGATGCAGGACAAGGCGGTCATCGACGCCTACCTCGGCAGTCACCAGGATGTCGATCTCGGCGTCGTGACCGGCCGCGTCCCGGGCGAGCTGGACGAGTCCGCTCGCGAGATGCTCGCGGAGATCGAAGAAGAGGAGGCGTCCTCGATCGCGGACGCCGAGAAAGAGGACAAATGACCGAGGCATCCGGAGCGACCTCCCCTCAGGTCGGCGCGGTCGACGATCGCGAGATCGTCGTCGAGGTCCGCGATCTGCTGGCCGGCTACCTGCCGGGCATCAACATCATCAACAACGCGAACCTGGTCGCCCGCAAGGGTGAGCTGATCGGCATCATCGGCCCGAACGGCGCCGGCAAGTCGACACTCCTCAAATCCATCTTCGGCATGGTCAAGGTGCGCGGCGGCGAGATCAACGTCGACGGCGAGAGCATCATCGGGCTGAAGTCCGACAGCCTCGTGCGTCGAGGCGTGGCGTTCGTCCCGCAGACCAACAACGTCTTCCCGTCGCTCTCGATCGAGGAGAACCTGCAGATGGGGCTGTACCAGCGCCCCAGCGCCTACAAGGAGCGGCTCGAATTCGTCACGTCGATCTTCGCCGAGCTGGGCAAGCGCCTGAAGCAGCGCGCCGGCTCTCTCTCGGGCGGTGAACGGCAGATGGTCGCCATGTCGCGGGCCCTCATGATGAACCCGTCGGTCCTCCTCCTCGACGAGCCGAGCGCCGGCCTCTCCCCCGTCCGCCAGGACGACGCCTTCATCCGCGTCTCGGACATCAACAAGGCCGGGGTGACCACGATCATGGTCGAGCAGAACGCTCGTCGCTGCCTGCAGATCTGCGACCGCGGGTACGTGCTCGACCAGGGTCGTGACGCCTACGAGGGCACGGGCCGCGAGCTCCTGAACGACCCGAAGGTGATCGGCCTCTACCTCGGCACCCTCGGCACCGACTGACTGATCACCTCACGACGACGCCCCCGCAGCTTCGGCTGACGGGGGCTTCGTCCTGTGCGGCATCCGCTACGCGCGCAGAAAGAAGGCGACCCCCGGGGAGTGATCCCCGGGGGTCGCCTTCAGTGACGCGTGTCAGTTGATGCGCGTGTGGGTGTTGTCGGCGCCGTACTGGAAGATGCCGATGGTGGCCTCGGTCGGGTCGCCCTTCTCGTCGAAGGTGATCGGACCGGAGTAGCCGTCGTAGTCCGCAACGCCGCCGCCGAGGATGATGTCGGCGCACTCCGCGAACGTCGTGCACTTGGTGCCGTCACCGCTGCCGCCGGAGACCTCCTGCAGCTTGCCGGCGATCGCCGGGCCGGTGGCGTCGTTGGCCGCCAGCGCGCCGAGGGCCAGCAGGACGGCGGCGTCGTACGACTCAGCCGCGTAGGACTGGTCCTCGAGCTCGCTGTTACCCGCAGCGGTCCAGGCGGTGTTCAGCCGCTCGACGAAGTCGTCCTCGAGCACGGGTCCAGGGGTCGTGCCCTGAGCACCCTCGAGCGAGACGCTGACGTCGTCGCCCCACTGCTTGAGGTTTCCGTCGACCAGGTAGAAGTTCTTCGCGTCCTGACCGGCGTTGACCAGCAGCGGCGCGATCGTGGCGAACTCGTCGAACGTGATCGCGACGATGGCGTCGGGGTTCTCCGCGGCCACCGTGGCGACCTGGGCGTCGAACGAGGTGTCGCCGGTGTTGAACGAGGCCTCCGCGACCACCTCGCCTCCGGTGCCCTCGAACACCTCCTTGACCACGTTGCGCAGGCCCGTGCCGTACGCGTCGTTGATGTAGATGATGCCGATCGTGCTCTTGCCGTCTTCGGCGATCTTGTTCGCGAGGACCTCGCCCTGGAGCAGGTCGCTCGGCGCGGTGCGCCAGTAGAGGTTGTCGTCGTCCCAGTCGGTGAAGTCGGGCGACGTGTTGGCGGGCGAGAAGGTGATGATGCCCTCGGACACGTTGCTGTCCAGGAAGAGCTTGCTGACGCCGGATGCCGCGGCACCGATCATCGCCGAGACGCCCTCGTTCTGGAGGCGGGGCACGGTGGTCTCGTACGCCTTGTTGTCGGTGTCACCCGAGTCACCGGCGCTGAGGTCGACCGTGATGCCCTTCTTCGCCTCGTTGATCTCGTTGACGGCGAGGAGCACACCGGCCTCTTCGGGCGGGCCGAGGAAGGCGAGGCTTCCCGTCTGGGGCAGAACCGTCCCGAGCTTGAGCGTGAGCTCGTCGCGCTCGACGGCGGGGCCGCTGGAGGCCGAGGATGCCGGTGCGGTCGGGGAGCCGGCACAGCCGGCGAGGACGAGGGCGGTCGCGCTGGCGAGGGCGATGCCGCCCATGGCCTTCGCAACGCGCGATCGGGTGAAGACGGACATTGTGCTCCTTGCTGTGGTGACACGGGTCGAATCGGGCCCGGCCCGGTGTGATCAACCTAGCGGTGAGCCCGTCTCCGCAATGTTGCCGTTCGTTAACGATGTGCAACGAGGTGGGCACGCTCCCATAACGGCGGGGAAAGCGGCATCCGGCGGCGTCAGACCGGGTCGGGTACGGCTGTCACCGCGCGGGCACGTTCGCGGCGGGAGGCCAGGAGCGAGTCCACCGCGAACACCGCGATGGCGACCCAGACGAGACCGAATCCGATCCACCGCTCGAACGGCATGGGCTCCTGCAGGATGAGCACGCCCGTAAGGAACTGCATGACCGGCGCGATGAACTGCAGGATGCCGACCACGGTCAGCGACGTGCGCCTGGCACCGGCGGAGAAGAAGAGCAGCGGGATGGCGGTGACGGCGCCGGCGAGCAGGAGGAGGACCATGTGGCCGGAGCCTTCGCGCCCCATCGTGAGCCCCGACGTCACTCCGACCGCGACGAGCTGGATGACGGCGATGGGAACGAGCCAGAACGATTCGAGTGTGAGGCCGCTGACGGCATCCACCGAGGGTCCGATCCGCTTCTTGACGAGACCGTACGTCGCGAAACTCGCCGCGAGGGCGAGGGCGATCCACGGCACGTCTCCGACCGCGACGATGATGACGACGACGGCCGCGACGGCGATGCCGACGGCGACCCACTGCGCGGGGCGCAGGCGCTCCTTCAGAACGAGCACGCCGAGGAGGACGGTGGCGATCGGGTTGATGAAGTAGCCGAGGCTCGTCTCCACGACATGACCGGTCAGGGTGCCGATGAGGAACACCTGCCAGTTGACGTAGATGAGCAGGCCGGCGACGAGCGTCCAGAGCATGAGCCGTCGGTCCCGGAGGATGGCGCGCATCCGCCCCCAGCCGCGGGTGACGGCGATCAGCGCGACGCAGAAGACGAGGCTCAGCACGATGCGCCAGCCGACGACCTCCCACGGCGTCGTGGGGGCGAGGCTGACGAAGTAGAGCGGGAGGAAGCCCCAGAGAACGTAGGCCGAGAAGACGAAGACACCGCCGAGGGACTTCTCGCGGGCGGCATCCTCAGGTGTCATGAGTACGAGCCTACGACGGTCATGACACCGCCGTCAGCACCGTGACTGCCGACGTTCGCGCGGATCCTGCCAGGGGAAGACGCAGGGCCCGGATGCCGAAGCATCCGGGCCCTGTGAAAGGTGCTGCGTGTCAGCGGACGACGACCGCGAGGACGTCGCGAGCCGAGAGCACGAGGAACTCGTCGGCGCCGAACTTGACCTCGGTGCCGCCGTACTTGCTGTACAGAACGCGGTCGCCGACGGCGACGTCGAGCGGAACGCGGTTGCCGTTGTCGTCGATGCGGCCGGGGCCCACGGCCACGACCTCGCCCTCCTGGGGCTTCTCCTTGGCGGTGTCAGGGATGACCAGGCCACTTGCGGTGGTCTGCTCGGCCTCGACCTGCTTGATGACGATGCGGTCTTCGAGCGGCTTGATGGAAACCGACACGTTCTACCTCTTTCTTGCTGGTGGGGTCCTGCTTCAAGACTCATCAGCACTCGCTTACCGAGAGTGCTAACGAAAGTCTAGGGCGCGGCTGGCACTCATGCAACGCGAGTGCCAACAGTGATCGGGATGCCGGTGCGCCTAGGCTGGCCGGATGGAACAGGCCGAGCTGACCGCCCTCCTGACACCGCAGGGATTGCGCATGGTCGACGAGGTCGGACCCCTGGCATCCACCACCGAGGTCGCCGCCGCCGTCTCGCGTCTGCGCGCCGCGGGCCACTCCCCCGACCTGGTGTCCGCCGTCGTCGGACAGGCCCACCTGCGGGTGCGGGCCGCCGCGAAGTTCGGCCCGTTCGCGGACCGTATGCTCTTCACCCGCGCGGGACTCGAGCAGGCCACACGCCTCGAGGTCGCCGCGCGTCACGCGGGGCGATTCCGGGATGCCGGGGTGCAGCGCGTCGCGGACCTCGGCTGCGGCATCGGGGGCGATGCCCTCGGCCTGGCGGGCCTGGGGCTCGACGTCCTGGCCGTCGACGCGGATGAGACCACCGCAGCCCTGGCGGCTTACAACCTCGCACCGTTCGGCGAGGCGGTCACCATCCGGAGCGGCCTCGCCGAGGAGACCGACCTCGACGGCTGGGACGCCGTCTGGCTCGACCCGGCCCGCCGCACCGCGGGTCACTCCGAGACCTCGCGCACCCGGCCGGAGGACTGGTCGCCGTCGCTGGAGTGGGCTTTCGCACTGGCGGAGCGGATGCCGGTGGGCATCAAGCTCGGACCGGGACTCGACCGCGACCTCATCCCCGAAGGGGTGGAGGCGCAGTGGATCAGCGTCGACGGCTCGACCGTCGAGCTCGTGCTCTGGTCGGGGTCGCTGCGGCGCGAGGGTGTGCGGCGGTCGGCTCTCGTCATCCGCGGCGGTTCGGCAGCGGAGCTCGCCGCCCCGGCCGACTCCCCCGATGAGCCGGTCCGCGAGCTCGGCGCGTTCCTCCACGAACCGGAGGGCGCGGTCATCCGCGCTCGCCTGATCGGCGAGGTGGCGCGAGACCTGCACGCAGGCATGGTCGCCGACGGCATCGCCTACCTGACGTCGGATGCCGCGCTGACGAATCCGTTCGTGCAGTCGTTCCGCGTGCGCGAGGTCCTGCCGGTGAAGGTGCCGGCGATCAACGCCGCCCTGCAGGCGAACGGGATCGGCACCGTCGAGATCAAGAAGCGCGGCGTGGATGTCGATCCGGCGCAGTTCCGCCGCAAGCTCACGCTGCGCGGAGACGCGTCGGCGACGCTCATCCTCACGCGACTCGGCGAGGGTCCGAAGGCGAAGCGAGTCGCGGTTCTGGCCGACCGGGTCTGACTCAGCCGAAGAGCGCGCCCTGGGTCCCTGCCCACCACAGCCAGCCGGCGCTGTACAGGAGCGACCCGACGCTGAGTCCCAGGCCCCAGAGAGCTGTCTCGCGCTTCTCCCACGGGCGGCGGAGCGCGAGGACGGCGAGGACGACGCCGATCACCCCGACCGGGAAGCCCCAGCCGACGAAGCACGCGAGGATCAGGCCGAGCCCGCCGAACAGCACCGACCATCCGGCACTTCGCGGCAGCACCGGCGTCGGCGGGATCCACCGCACGTCGGGCGAGGCGTCCTCGGCCGGGTCCGGGTGCACCGCCAGGGGCGGGGCGACGGGGAGCGGTTGCGTCAGCTCGCGCCGGAAGCCGCCGCGGTGGGCACCGGGGAGGGCGGAGTCGGTCGGTGCGGGCGCGACGTCCTCCGACGCCGGCTCGACCACAGGCCCCTGAGACGGGGAGGCGGGACCCTGCGTCGAAGCGGTGGGGCGCGGCATCCGCTCGTCGGTCATGACGACGCCGCCACCTGGATCGTGGTGACCGGCAGGGTGGAGTCGGCACCGAAGGCGAGGGTCGAGGCGGGGCGGCCGCTCATGATGAGCTCCGAGGCGAGCGCGGCGATCATGGCGCCGTTGTCGGTGCAGAGCGAGAGCGGCGGGATGCGGACGGAGACCCCAGCGGCCTCGGCGCGCTCGAGGGCGACGTCGCGCAGGCGCTTGTTCGCGATGACGCCGCCACCCAGCAGCAGGCGCGGCACTCCGTGGCGGGCGCAGGCGTCGAGGGCCTTGGTGACGAGGACGTCGACGACCGCTTCGCGGAAGGATGCCGCGACGTCCGGCACCGACACGGGTTCCCCCGTCGCCTCGTGCTGCTCGACCCACCGCGCGACGGCGGTCTTGAGACCCGAGAACGAGAAGTCGTACCGATGCTCGGCCATGTCGGACGCGCGGGACATGCCGCGCGGGAACCGGATGGCGTTCGGATCTCCGGATGCTGCGGCGCGGTCGATCTCGGGTCCGCCGGGATACGGCAGGCCGAGGATGCGGGCGATCTTGTCGAAGGCCTCGCCGGCGGCGTCGTCCATCGTCTCGCCGAGGAGCTCGACGTCCGAGACGAGGTCGCGGACGAGCAGGAGCGAGGTGTGTCCGCCGCTGACGAGCAGGGCGACGGTGGGGTACTCGACCTCGTCGCCGGTGAGGATGTCGGCGGCGATGTGGCCGACGAGGTGGTTCACGGCGTAGAGCGGCTTGTCGATGCTGACGGCGAGCGCCTTCGCGGCGCCGACGCCGACCATGAGGGCGCCGGCGAGGCCGGGGCCGCTCGTGACGGCGACCGCGTCGATGTCGGCGAGGGTGACCTGCGCCTCGGCGAGCGCCGCCTCGATCGCAGGCTGCAGCGCCTCGAGGTGCGCGCGGGCGGCGACCTCGGGCACGACGCCGCCGTAGCGGGCGTGCTCGTCCATCGAGCTCGCGATCGTGTTCGACAGCAGGGTGCGGCCGCGGACGATGCCGATGCCGGTCTCGTCGCAGCTCGTCTCGATACCCAGCACGAGGGGTTCGCGCGTCATGTCAGCACCAGCCCTTCTCGGCCGTCGGGGCGGCCGTCGTGCGCGCCTCCCAGGCGACGAGGTTCAGCTGCATGACGACCGCGTCGACGTCGTCGGGCTGGTAGTAGCGGGGGCGGCGGCCGACCTCGACGAATCCCTCCGACAGGTACAGCGCGGTGGCGCCGGGGTTGTCGGCTCGGACCTCGAGGAACATCTCGCGGGCGCCGCGACTGCGGGCGGTCGTCAGCAGTTCGCGCAGGAGCGCGCGGCCTCGACCGTGACCCCGCGCGTCGGCGGCGATCGCGATGGTCTGGATGTCGGCATCCGCTGCGCCCTGCACGGCCCGCACACCGCCGTAGCCGACGAGGCGACCCGCCTCGACGTCGACGACGTAGCGGCCGTGGGGAGAGGCGAGCTCGCCGGCCATGAGCGCGTCGCTCCACGCGTCGGTCGGGAATGAGGCGCGCTCGAGGCGCATGATGTCGTCGAGGTCGTCGCCGGTGGCGGTGCGGAGGGTCACTGGCCGACCTTCTTCCGCGGGCCGGGCATCGTGACGTCGGGGGCGCGCAGGTACAGCGGCTCGCCGAGGTCCTCGACGCGGCCGGCGGCCACGGCGCGCGCCGCGACGAGGGCGACCATCGTGCCCGGGATGACCGTCGTGTCGCGCCGCTCGGCTCCGTGCTCTGCGAGCGCCGCGTCGATGTCGTCGCGCTTGACGAGCGTCGCCTCGGTGATGCGCACCGGCAGGCCGTCGTCGTCGATCCCGCCGTAGACCGTGAACGCGAACTCCTTGCGGCGCGCGTCGGTCACGACCGCGAAGCGGGGCACGTCGGCGAACGGGTCGGCGAGCAGCACCGCGAGGGCGGCCGCGTCGTGGCTGCGCACCGGGACGACCGGGATGCCGCGGCCCAGGGCGAACGCGCGCGCCGCCGCGATCCCGACTCGCAGCCCCGTGAACGGGCCGGGGCCCATGCCCGCGGCGACGTGGGTCAGGGCTACAGGCTCGGGAGCTCCGGTCGCGCCGATGGGGCCGTGCGCGGCATCCGTCATCACCGTCTCGAGCAGCGTGCCGATGATCTCGGCGTGGCCGAGGGCGTCGGCGCTGGCGGCATCGGCCCGAACGGCACCGTCGGCGTCGGTGACGGCGACGGCCGTGCCGAGGGAGGTGTCGATGCCGAGAATCACAGGGTCAAGGGTATCCGGGCGAGCGGATGCCGCGCCGCGTCAGGAGCGTCGCGTGACGGTGACGATGCGGGGAGCGGCGTCCTCGAGCTCCGCGGCGTAGTGGCCGGTCGTGCCGCAGGCGTTGTCGATGCCGGTGCCGCTCCAGCCGCGCTCGATCTCGAGCTCCCACCAGGAGTCCACGAGACCATCGACCATGCCGCGGCCCCATTCGACGATCGTGACGGAGTTGTCGGGGTCGAGGCCGAGGTCGTCGAGCTCGGCGGGCGAGCCGAGCCGGTAGGCGTCGACGTGCACGAGGGGCGGGCCGCCCACCTCGGACGGGTGCGTGCGCGCGATGACGAACGTGGGGCTCTGCACGGGACCGCGGATGCCGAGACCCGCGCCGATCCCGCGGGTCAGGGTCGTCTTGCCCGCCCCGAGCGGACCGGTCAGCACGATGAGGTCACCGGCGGTGAGGACGGCGCCGAGCTCGCGGCCGAGCGCCTCCATGCCGTCCGGTGAGGCGATCTCGCGGCGCCCCTCGAACTGCTCGATGCCGGTCATGACCGCACCTCCCGCCGCGGCACGCGCGGTCCGATGCGTGTGACGATCTCGTAGTTGATGGTGTGCGCCGCATCGGCCCAGTCGGTCGCGGACGGGACGCCGGTCGCCGGGTCGCCGAAGAGCACGGCCTCGTCGCCGACCTCGACGGGCTCGTCGCCCGCGTCGACGACGAACTGGTCCATCGCGATGCGGCCGGCGACGGGGAACGTCCGCCCGCCGATCGAGACGGGACCCGCTCCGGATGCCGCGCGCGGCACTCCGTCGGCGTATCCGACCGAGATGAGCGCGAGGGTCGACTCGTGCGCTGTGCGGTGCAGGTAGCCGTACGAGACGCCCTGACCAGCGGGGACGCGGCGGACGGCGGCGACCGAGGCGCGGAGCGTCATGGCGGGACGCAGGCCGAGGTCGGCCGAGGAGCGATCCTCGAACGGCGACAGGCCGTAGATCGCGACGCCCAGGCGGACGCAGCCGAGCCGAGCCTCGGGGAGGCCGATGGCGGCGTGCGAGGCCGCGATGTGACGCAGCCGCGGGCGGAGGCCCGCTCCCTCCGCGGCCGCCTGCGCGACCGTGAACCGCGAGAGCGCGGTGCGGTCATCGGCGTCCGAGGTGTTGGAGAGGTGACTGAAGATGCCGAGCACGCGGATGCGACCCTCGCGCTCGAACCGGGCGGCCTCAGCGAACACGACCCCGTAGTCGGCGGGGGCGATGCCGTTGCGGCCGAGGCCGGTCTCGACCTTGAGCTGGACGGTCACGGGGCGACCCGGCGATCCGGCCCGTGCGGCGGCGCGGAGCTGCTCGAGGCTCGAAACGCCGAGCTCGATGCGGGCAGCGGCGGCAGCGGCGAAATCGGCGCCCGGCGCGTGGAGCCAGGCGAGCACGGGCGCGTCGATCCCGGCATCCCGCAGCTGCAGCGCCTCGGGGATGTCGGCGACCGCGAGGCGCGCCGCTCCCCCGGCGAGGGCCGCGCGACCCGAGCGCTCCGCACCGTGACCGTAGCCGTCGGCCTTGACCACGGCGATGACCTCGGACTCGGTGAGCCGAGCGAGGTGGCGGACGTTGTGCTCGATGGCGCCGACGTCGATCACCGCTTCACGGGCCACGCCCTGCGGCATCCGGCTCATGACGCGGACTCCGCGATGACGTACGCCGTCGCGAGTCCCGCATCGTGCGAGAGCGACAGGTGGACGGTCTGGATGCCGCGGCCCGCGACGGTCGCCGCCGTCTCACCCGACAGCGCGAAGACGGGGCGGCCCGAGGGCTCGGAGGCCACCTCGATGTCGGTCCAGTGCACACCCTCGGAACCGCCGAGCGCCTTGATGAGCGCTTCCTTCGCGGCGTAGCGGGCCGCCAGGGAATGGGGCTTCAGGGTCTGCTCGGAGGCCGTGAACAGCCGGGTCATGAGCTTCGGGGTGCGCTCGATCGAGCGCTCGAACCGCGGGATGTCGACGAGGTCGACACCGATTCCGATGATCATCCCGCCTCCTGTCGCCGCGCTCTACGGCATCAGATGAGGATATCGGGCGCGGCTCAGTCGACGGCGAGGCGGGGCGGCGTTGCAGAGCACACGCCGCGTTCGAGACGAGCGCGCCTGCGGCGGCGCGGCGAATCACCACCCGCGTGCCGAGTCACCAGGCGCTGGCACGCATTCGGGTGGTGATTCGGCGCGTCGCTGGTGATTCGGCCTCAGGGTTCGCGGCGGCGCGCGCGGCGGGGGTGCGCGGGGCGCGCGCGGGCGCGGCTCAGGCGACGGCGAGGCGCACGACGCGTTCGACGGCGTCGAGGCCCGGCGCGAGCTGCGCGTTCGAGCGCGCATACGTCTCGCGGGAACGTCCGTAGGGGTCGACGACGTCGTCATCGAGGGGCTCGCCGGGCGGCAGGACGAGGCCCCGCTGCCCGGCGAGGACGGCGAGCGCACCACGCAGCCGCTCGCGGGGATCGCTGCCCGTCGCACCGGCCCGGAGCGCGTCGTCGGAGGTCGCGGCGGCGAGTCGTTCGAACTCGCGGATGGTGAAGGCCGACCGGAGCTTCGACGGGGCGAGCTCAACGATCCCGCGCCGGTGCTCTCGGTCCATCGCGAGCACGAGGTCGGGCTCCTGAAGGAGGCCCTCCGTCAGATAGCGCGAGCCGTGGGCTTGGATGCGATCGGCGGGCACGCCGTACCCTGCCGCCAGCTCGGCGGCTTCGACCGGCATCCGGTCACCGCCGCGGGCGCGCACACCGGCGCTCGTCGCGGTCACCCCGAGGTCCCCGAGACGGTGCTGCAGAACGAGCGCTGCCAGCGGCGAGCGGCAGATGTTGCCCGTGCAGACGGTCAGGATGTGGATCACGCGGTACCCCTTCGGAACGGATGCCGCGGCTCGCCCCTCGCCGACGGCCCACCTCGGTGCTCGGCGGAACGACGGCGCTGCGGCGGGACGCGGACGGGCACCCGATACGGTAGGCCCGTGCAGGATCAGCTTAGCGACGGCCAGACGACCGCCGATTCCGTCTCGGAGCCGCCCTCCGAGACGGGGGTCGACGCGCCACGCCGTCGAGGGCGGCGGCAGCGACGCTCCGACTGGCGCCTGGGTGGGACGGCGGTCCGCTCCTGGAACGGCGGCCTCCTCGTCGTGGCCCTCCTCAGCCTCGGTGCGGCGATCTTCGCCGGGTCGCTCGTCCAGCTGCTGTGGACGAACCCGTGGGCGCCCCTCGCGTCGACCGTGGTCCTGTGGATCGGCATGCTCGTCCCCGTCGCGGTGGCCTTCCGCCGGGGCCGGCCCGCGGGCCTGCTGCGATTCCGCGCAGCTGACCTCGTCTACGCGCTCGCGCTGGGCCTCGCGCTCCGGCTTCTCGACGGATGGGTGACGGATGCCGCATCCCGCCCCTTCCCGACGGCGGACCCGACCCCCTCATGGCTGCTGACGGAGGCTCTCCCCGCGGGACTCATCGGCCCGGCGGTCGAGGAGTTCTTCTTCCGCACCGTGATCCTGGTGGCCGTCTACTCGCTGCTCCGTCGCCCCGCCGGACGGCTGGCTGCGGCGGTCGCTGCCGTTCTCGTGTCGACGGCGACGTTCATCCTCATCCACGTGGTGGACGGGTCGCTGCCGGTCGCGGAGTCGATCTCGGTGGGCGCCGTCGGGCTCGTGTGCGCGACGCTCGTGATCCTCACGGGTCGCATCTGGGGCGCCGTGCTGGTGCACATCGTCTACAACGCGACGATGCTGCTCCTTCTCGCCGCGGGCGGCGTGATCTCCGGCGGGCAGTGACACCACCCGCCGGAGCGCGGACCCCCGATCAGGGGTGAACGGTCAGGGGCGACCCATGCCGTAGTACGTCCACCCGGCGGCGCGCCAGGCGGCGGGGTCGAGGGCGTTGCGTCCGTCGACGACGATGCGTCCGGCGGCGAGCTGCGCGGCGTGCTCGGGGTCGAGCTCGCGACGGTACTCGTCCCACTCGGTGACGAGGACGACGGCGTCGGCGCCGGTGAGCGCCTCGTCGCGGTCGGCGACGTACGACAGCTGCGGGTGCTGACGGCGGGCGTTCTCGATCGCCTCGGGGTCGGTGACGGAGACGATGGCGCCCAGGCCGTGCAGGCGGACGGCGACGTCGAGACCGGGAGAGTCGCGGATGTCGTCGGAGTGCGGCTTGAACGCCGCGCCGAGGACGGTGACCTTCTTGCCGTAGGCGCTGCCGCCGAGCCCCTGGACGACGAGGTCGACGGCGCGGTCCCGACGGCGCATGTTGATCTCGTCGACTTCGCGCAGGAAGGCGACGGACTCGCCGCGGCCGAGCTCCTCGGCACGGGCCGAGAAAGCGCGGATGTCCTTGGGCAGGCAGCCGCCGCCGAAACCGATGCCGGCGCCGAGGAAGCGGCGGCCGATGCGCGCGTCGTGGCCGATCGCGTCGGCGAGCATCGTGACGTCGGCACCGGCGACCTCGGCGATCTCGGCCATGGCGTTGATGAAGCTGATCTTGGTGGCGAGGAACGCATTCGCCGATACCTTGACGAGCTCGGCGGTGGCGTAGTCGGTGACGATGAAGGGCGTGCCCTTGGCGATCGAGGGGTGGTACACCTCGCGGAGGACCTGCGTGACCCGCTCGCCCTCCTCACCGGCGGGGACGCCGGCGACGAGACGGTCGGGGTCGACCGTGTCCTGGACGGCGAAGCCTTCGCGCAGGAACTCGGGGTTCCAGACGAGCGTTGCGCCCGCCTCGCTGACGCGGGGGGCGAGGGATGCCGCGGTCCCGACCGGAACGGTCGACTTGCCGGCGACGATGTCGCCCTCGGAGAGGTGGGGCAGGAGGGCGTCGACGGCGGCGTTGACGTAAGTGAGGTCGGCCGCGTAGCCGCCCTTGACCTGCGGCGTACCGACACCCACGAAGTGGACCTTCGCCCCCGCGGCGGCGGCGAAGTCGGTCGTGAACGAGAGCCGGCCCGAGGCGATGCCGTCGGCGAGGATCTCGGCGAGACCGGGCTCGAAGAACGGCGCCTTGCCCGAGGCGAGGGTCGCGATCTTGCGCTCGTCGACGTCGATTCCGACCACTTCGTGGCCGATCGAGGCCATCGCGGCGGCGTGGACGGCACCCAGGTAGCCGCATCCGATGACAGAAAGTCGCATCGTGAGAGTCCCTCCATGATGGCGCCGAGTCCTCGACACCCCGGTCGTTTCTACCAGATTCCCGGGTCGATCTTTTCTCGGCGGTGTGTCTGCGAGGTGTCGAGGCGGATGCACGGGAGTGCCCCGGATCCCTTCGGGTCGGGCACAGGCACAGGCACGGGCACGGGCTGACTCACTCGACGGTGACGGACTTCGCGAGGTTGCGCGGCTGATCCACGTCGAGGCCCTTCGCCGTGGCGAGACCCATCGCGAAGATGTGGAGCGGCACGACCGCCAGCAGCGGCTCGAACAGCGGACCCGCGAGCGGGATGCGCAGCACCTCGTCGGCGAACGGGAGGACGGCGGCATCCCCCTCCTCGGCGACGGCGATGACACGTGCACCGCGGGCACGGATCTCCTGGATGTTCGAGACGACCTTCTTGTGCAGCTCGCTCGACGCGCGCGGCGACGGGACGATGACGAACACGGCCTGGCCCGGCTCGATGAGCGCGATGGGTCCGTGCTTGAGCTCGCCGGCGGCGAAACCCTCGGCATGGATGTAGGCGAGCTCCTTGAGCTTCAGGGCGCCCTCGAGGGCGATCGGGTACCCGACGTGGCGGCCGAGGAACAGCACCGATTGAGTGTCGCCCATCCAGCGGGCGAACTGCTCGATGTGCTCCTGCTCGGTCTCGAGCACGCGGGCGATCCCGGCGGGGATGGCCTCGAGCTGGGCCACCGCGTCGTGCGAGGTCTCGGACGAGAGCGAGCCGCGCACGCGACCGATGTGCAGCGCCAGCAGGTACAGCGCCGTGATTTGCGCGACGAAGGCCTTCGTCGACGCGACGGCGACCTCGGGGCCTGCGTGGGTGTAGACGATCGCGTCGGATTCGCGCGGGATCGTCGCGCCCTGCGTGTTGCAGATCGACAGGGTCTTCGCGCCCTGCTCGCGGGCGTACTTGACGGCCATGAGCGTGTCCATCGTCTCGCCGGACTGCGAGATCGACACGACGAGGGTGTCGGGGCCGATCACCGGGTCGCGGTAGCGGAACTCGTGCGCGAGTTCGACGTCGACGGGGACCCGCGTCCACTGCTCGAGCGCGTACTTGCCGACCATGCCCGCGTAGGCGGCGGTGCCGCACGCGATGACGATGACGCGGTGGATGCCGGTGAACAGGTCGTCGAGCCCGTCGAGCTCGGGGATCACGACGGCGCCGTCCTGGAGGCGGCCGCGCAGCGTGTTGGCGACGGCTTCGGGCTCCTCCGAGACCTCCTTCGCCATGAACGACGACCAGCCGCCCTTCTCGGCGGCCGAGGCGTCCCAGACGACCTCGAACGGCTCGACGTCGACGGCGCCGCCGGCGAAGTCGGTGACCTCGACGCCCTGCGGCGTGATCGCGACGATCTGGTCCTGCCCGATCGCGAGCGCGTTGCGGGTGTGCTCGACGAAGGCGGCGACGTCGGAGCCGAGGAAGTTCTCACCCTCGCCCAGGCCGATCACGAGCGGGGAGTTGCGGCGAGCGCCGACGACGAGGCCGGGGTGGTCCTGGTGCATCGCGAGCAGCGTGAACGCACCCTCGAGGCGGGCGACGACGGCGCGGAAAGCGGCGACGAGGTCGTGGGATGCCGCGAACTCGCGGCCGAGCAGGACCGCGGCGACCTCGGTGTCGGTCTCGCTCTCGAACGCGTAGCCCTGCGCGAGCAGCTCGTCCTTCAGCTCGGCGAAGTTCTCGATGATGCCGTTGTGGATGACGGCGAGCTTGCCGTCGTCGGCGAGATGGGGGTGCGCGTTGACGTCGGTCGGTCCGCCATGGGTCGCCCAGCGGGTGTGACCGATACCGGTCGTGCCGTCGGACATGGGGTGGGCGGCGAGGTCGTCGCGGAGGATCTGGAGCTTGCCGGCGCGCTTGCGCATCTCGAGGTCGCCGTCGCCGTCGATGACGGCGATACCGGCGGAGTCGTAACCGCGGTACTCGAGGCGGGCGAGGCCCGAGAGGAGGATGGCCTGACTGTCACGAGGCCCCACGTATCCGACGATTCCACACATGGGCTCCATGCTAGGCGCGGCCGGCTGGGACTCCGACGTGGGCCCGACCATCGGGCGCGTCGGCCCGGCAAGGCCTGGCGAGGCGGCATCCCTTTTGGTACGTATGAGGGGCCGTGTCCCCCGCACGGCCGTGCCGCACACGACGGAGTCCCCCCATGTCCTCATCCCCCCTTGCCCGCAGACCCCTCAGTCATCGCCGTTCCGCCCTTGTCCTGACGGCGGCGCTGGCCCTCACCTTCGCCGTCGTGCCTGCGACGGCGGCATCCGCTGCCGTGTCGACGTCGTGCACCGGCACGACGCAGTCCGCGGTGCAGAAGCGGATCCTCGCCGACGTGAACGCCGCCCGGAAGGCGAACGGCAAGAAGGCGTTGACGCTGAACTCGGCGATGTCGACGGTCGCCGTGAACTGGTCGAGCAAGCAGGCTGCCGCGAACCGGATGAGCCACAACCCGAGGTACTCCTCGCAGATCCCGTCGGGCTGGACGCGCGCCGGCGAGAACGTGGCGTTCGGTTACTCCCCGCAGAAGGTCAACGCCGCGTGGATGACGTCATCGGGCCACCGGGCGAACATCCTCGGCTCGTACAACCGGATCGGGATCGGCGTCGCCTGCTCCTCGAAGGGCCTGCCGTTCTACACGCAGGTGTTCGGCAACTACTCGAAGTGACATCCGGCGGAGCGTCGGGCCGGCGGTCGTAGACTCGTCGCTCACACCGCAGCGTCGCGTCAGCCCCTCGAGGAGGACCGATGCCCGACGCCCCGCCGATTCCCCCGCGATCGATCCCGCAGCGGCCGCCGCTGCCGGCGACCGTCCCGCCACGTCGGGTGCGGCGCGCATCCGTCCCCGTCCTCGCTCTCGCCGGCTATCTGGTGACCCTGGCGCTCATCGCGTTCTGGCCGACGCCCGTCGACGCGGGCGTCGCGCCGCTGATCGACGCACTGTCGCGCCGGGTGCCGGCGATCACCGGCCCGCGGGTCGAGTTCGCCGCCAACATCGCGCTGTTCGTGCCGTTCGGGGTGCTCCTGCCGCTGATCCTGCGCCGGGCGCGCGAACTGGTGCTGCCGATCGCGCTCGTGGCGACCGTGACGATCGAGTCCGCTCAGGCTCTCGTGCTCGCGGCGCGTGTGCCGAGCGTGCTCGACATCGTCGCCAACCTCACCGGTGCAGCGGTCGGCATGCTCGCGCTGGCCGTGTGGCGTCGTGTCCGCCGGTCCGGACGCCGTCAGCTCAGGTAGCTGCGGAGGGCGTCCCGCCAGTCGCGCGGTGCGAAGCCGGCCGCCTCGATCTTGCCGAGGTCGAGGACCGACCAGCGCGGTCGCGGCGCGACGGGATCCGCCGCCGAGGCGAAGTAGTCGGCCGTGGAGACCCCGGTGACCGCAGCACGGTCGTGGCCGCCCAGCTCGTACACCTCGGCGGCGATGTCAGCCCACGAGGCGTGATCCCCCGACCCGGTGAGGTTGTAGGTGCCGTACGCCGCGCCCGTCGAAAGCAGGTGCCGGATGCCGGCCGCCAGGTCGTCAGTGAAGGTGAGACGCCCGATCTGATCGTCGACGACGGACGGCGCGATGCCGCGTTCGGCGAGGGAGGCCATCGTCCGGACGAAGTTCTTGCCCTCGCCGATGACCCACGAGGTCCGGACGACGTAATGGCGGGGAACGGCGGCGACGATCGCGTCGGCGGCGGCTTTGGTCTGGCCGTACACGCCGAGCGGCGCGACCGGCTCAGCCTCGCTGTAGGGAGCGTCGGCGGTGCCGTCGAACACGTAGTCACTCGAGACGTGGACGAGGGTGATGCCGTTCTCGGCGGCGATCCTGGCGAGCTGGGCGACGGCCGTCACATTCCCCGCCCATGCCCCCGCACGGTCGGTCTCGGCGCCGTCGACGGCCGTGTAGGCGGCCGCGTTGATAATCGTGCTGTAGTCGCGCCAGCGGCGAGCGCCCGACAGATCGCCCGTCAGGTCGAGGTCCGCACGGGCGGCGAACTCGACGCTCGCGTCGCCCGCGTACGCCGCCTGCAGCGCGCGTCCGAGCTGTCCGCCGGCACCTACCACGAGGGTCTTCTTCGCGGGGATCGGCACGACGTCGGCGAGCCGCGGGTGGGCGCGGTCCTTCGCCGAGATCTCGACGTCTGCGAGCGGGATCGGCCAGTCGATCGCGGCGGTCTCGTCGGCCAGGTTGAGGAACGAGTACGACGCGTCGGGCGACCAGTGGTCGTTGACGAGGTACGTGTACGAGGTGTCGGGCTCGAGCGTCTGGTACGAGTTGCCCACGCCGCGCGGGATGAAGATCGCGCGCGACGGGTCGAGCTCGGCCGTGAACACGGCGCCGAAGGTCGGCCCCTCGCGCAGATCGACCCACGCGCCGAAGATGCGGCCGCTGGCGACCGAGACCCACTTGTCCCAAGGCTCGGCGTGGATGCCGCGGGTCGTCCCCGCGGCATCGTTGAACGAGATGTTGTTCTGGACGGGCCCGAAGTCGGCGAGACCCGCGGCCGTCATCTTCTCGCGCTGCCAGTTCTCCTTGAACCAGCCGCGGCTGTCGCCGTGGACGGGGAGGTCCCAGAGGACGAGGCCGGGGATGCCGGTTTCGGTGGAGCGGAGGGCTTTACCGAAATCGGTCACGGTCACTGTCCCTTGCTGGCGTAGAACGCCTCGACGCCGTCCTTCGCGGGAGCCCACCACGCCTCGTTCTCGCGGTACCAGTCGATCGTCGCGGCGAGACCCGCCTCGAAGTCGCGGTAGGTGGGGGTCCAGCCGAGCTCGGTGCGGAGCTTGGTGGAGTCGATCGCGTAGCGCAGGTCGTGACCGGCGCGGTCGGTGACGTGGTCGTAGCCGTCGGGCGACTCGCCCATGAGCTGCAGGATCAGCTCGACGACGGTTTTGTTGTCCTTCTCGCCGTCGGCGCCGATCAGGTAGGTCTCGCCGATCTCGCCCTTGTCGAGGATGGTCAGCACGGCGGACGAGTGGTCGTCGGCGTGGATCCAGTCCCGCACGTTCTCGCCCTTGCCGTAGAGCTTGGGACGGATGCCGCGCAGCACGTTCGTGATCTGTCGCGGGATGAACTTCTCGACGTGCTGGTACGGCCCGTAGTTGTTCGAGCAGTTGCTGATCGTCGCGCGGACGCCGAACGAGCGCACCCACGCTCGGACGAGCAGGTCGCTGCCCGCCTTGGTCGAGGAGTACGGGGACGACGGGTTGTACGGGGTCTGCTCCGTGAACCGCGCCGGGTCGTCGAGCTCGAGGTCTCCGTAGACCTCGTCGGTCGAGATGTGGTGCAGCCGGGTGTCGTGGCGGCGTGCTGCTTCGAGCAGCGTGTACGTCCCGATGATGTTCGTGTCGAGGAACGGCCGGGGGTCGTGGAGCGAGTTGTCGTTGTGCGACTCCGCCGCGTAGTGCACGACGGCATCCGCCTTCTCGAAGAGGCCGTCCACGAGCTCGGCGTCGGCGATGTCGCCCACGACGAGGTTCACGCGGTCCTCGGGGAGGCCGGAAAGCGAGGACTCGTTGCCCGCGTACGTGAGCTTGTCGAGCACCGTGACGGTGTGGTCGGTGTGTGCGACGACGTGGTGGACGAAGTTCGAGCCGATGAAGCCGGCGCCGCCGGTAACGAGGAGGTGTGTCATTTCATTCGCCCCTGTTCAGGATGTCGAGCAGATACGTGCCGTATCCGGACTTGATCAGCTTCTCGGCGCGCTCGCGGAGCTCATCCTCGCTGAGGAAGCCCTGCCGCCAGGCGACCTCCTCCGGAACGCCGATCTTGAGTCCGGTGCGCCGTTCGATCGTGCGGACGTACTCGCCGGCGTCGAGCATCTGGTCGAAGGTGCCGGTGTCGAGCCACGCGGTGCCGCGCGGGAGGACCTCGACCTGCAGCTTGCCCGCCGCGAGGTAAGCGCTGTTGATATCGGTGATCTCGTACTCGCCGCGGGGCGACGGGCTCAGCCCGCGAGCGATCTCGACGACGTCGTTGTCGTAGAAGTACAGCCCGGGGACGGCGTAGTTGCTCTTGGGCTGGGCGGGCTTCTCTTCGAGCGAGATGGCCTTGCCGTCGCCGTCGAACTCGACCACGCCGTAGGCGCTGGGCTCCGCGACGTAGTAGGCGAAGACCGCGCCGCCGTCGACGTTCCGGTACTGCTGCAGCTGTGAGCCGAGACCCGGGCCGTAGAGGAGGTTGTCGCCGAGCACGAGGGCGACGGAGTCGTCGCCGATGTGGTCGGCGCCGATCGTGAAGGCCTGAGCGAGACCGTCGGGCGAGGGCTGCTGGGCGAACGTCAGCGAGATGCCGAACTGCGACCCGTCACCGAGGAGCCGTTCGAAGTGCTCGGCGTCGTGCGGCGTCGTGATGATGAGGATGTCGCGGATCCCCGCCAGCATCAGGGTGGTGAGCGGGTAGTAGATCATCGGCTTGTCGTACACCGGGATGAGCTGCTTCGAGACGCCGAGCGTGATCGGGTGCAGTCGCGTGCCCGACCCCCCGGCGAGAATGATGCCCTTCATGGCTCCCCCTGTCATGTCGCGGCCCAGCGTGAAGACAGAGCCTCGGCGATCCTATCGTCCCGGTGTTATGGGCGATGAAAGTCAGAGCTTGCGCAGGCGCACCGTCTCGACGGTGTGGTCGGCGGCCTTGCGGAGTACGAGCTTTGCGCGGTGCCGGGTCGGCTCGACGTTCTCGAGCAGGTTCGGCAGGTTGATGTCGTTCCAGTACCCCAGCGCCCGTGAGACGGCTTCGTCGTCGGAGATGTCGGCGAAGACCTTGAAGAACGAGTTCGGGTTCGAGAAGGCGGCTTCGCGAAGCGCGAGGAACCGGTTCACGTACCACTGAGCGATGTGGTCGTGATCGGCGTCGACGTAGATGGAGAAGTCGAACAGCTCGCTGACGGCGATGTCGTGGGGGTTCGGCGCGGACGCGAGGACGTTCAGTCCCTCGACGATGATGACGTCGGGGCGACGCACCGTCACCTGCGCATCGGGGATGATGTCGTACCGCATGTGCGAGTAGTACGGCGCTCGCACCTCCGGCTCCCCCGACTTCACGGCGACGAGGAACTCGACGAGCGCGCGGCGGTCATACGACTCGGGGAAGCCCTTGCGGTCCATGATCCCGCGGCGTTCGAGCTCGGCGTTCGGGTAGAGGAAGCCGTCGGTCGTCACGAGTTCGACGCGCGGCGTGCCGGGCCACCGGCTCATCAGCTCGCGCAGCAGACGGGCGACCGTCGACTTGCCGACCGCCACGGACCCCGCGACGGCGACGATGAACGGGGTCGTGGCATCCGCTTCGCCGACGAAGTCCGCCGTGTCGGAACCGAGCCGCTTGGTGGCCGAGGCGTAGAGCGAGAGCAGACGGCTGAGGGGCAGGTAGACCTCGCGCACCTCGGTGATGTCGAGGCGGTCGCCGATGCCGCGCAGCTGGACGACCTCGTTCTCGGTGAGGGGCTGTTCCACGCCGGCCGCCATGCGAGCCCACTCGGCCCGGGGGATCTCGCGGTACAACGAATCGATGGTCGTCGGCGTCTCATCGGGGGACATTGCGGCAACTCTAGTCCGACGCCGACGGCCCCTCACGCGCGGGACGCACGCGCGCGAGAGGCGGGGTGTCCCGTACTCTGGGAACTCGGTGTTCCATCGCGGCCGTTCTGCCGCTCTCGACGGGGGTTTTTCCGATGCTGCGACGCGTGCTCGCGGTCCTGGCCGCAGTGGTGCTGACGGCATCCCTCGGCGTCGCCTCGGCCCCGGACACGGCCGATGCCGCCACGCTCCCCTGGCTGAGGACGCAGGGGTCGAAGATCGTGGACGCCTCGAGCGGCAAGACCGTGACCCTCAAGGCCACGTCGTGGTTCGGCATGGAGACCGACACGTGCGCTCCGCACGGGCTGTGGTCGATCACGCTCGACCAGGGCATGGCGCAGATCGCGGGCATGGGCTTCAACACCGTGCGCCTACCGTTCTCGAACGAATGCCTGGCGAAGAGGTCGGTCGGCTCCGTCAACACCGCGCTCAACCCGACGCTCGCGAAAGCCTCGGCGCTGTCTGTGATGGATGCCGTGATCGCGAGCGCCCGCAAGTACAACCTGCGCGTGATCCTCGACCGGCACCGGCCGGGTTCCGACGCCCAGTCCGAGCTCTGGTACACGAAGAAGTACTCGGAGTCCCGGTGGATCTCGGACTGGAAGATGCTCGCGAAGCGGTACAAGAACCAGCCGACGGTGATCGGCTTCGACCTGCACAACGAGCCGCGCGGCAAGGCGTGCTGGGGGTGCGGGGTGAGCTCCCGCGACTGGCGCGCCGCGGCGATGCGCGCCGGCAATGCGATCCACACCGTCAACTCGAGGCTGCTCATCATCGTCGAGGGCGTGCAGTACGGCTCCGACGGCAAGGGCACGTGGTGGGGCGGCAACCTCACGGGTGTGAAGTCGAAGCCGGTCACCCTGAAGGTGAAGAACCGGGTCGTCTACTCGCCGCACGAGTACCCGTCGTCGGTGTTCGACCAGCCGTGGTTCCGCGACAAGCGGTACCCCGAGAACCTCCGCGCGCTGTGGGACAAGCAGTGGGGCTACATCGTCACGAAGAACATCGCCCCGGTGTTCGTCGGGGAGTTCGGCACGAAGCTGCAGTCGTCGTCCGACAAGAGGTGGCTGTCGAAGCTCGTCCAGTATCTGAAGGACCGGCGCATGAGCTGGGCGTACTGGTCGTTCAACCCGAACAGCGGCGACACCGGCGGCCTGCTGAAGGACGATTGGTACACGCGCGAGAAGACCAAGCTCGCCGCGCTGAAGCCGATCCTGACGCCGAGGAACGTGCGCTATCCCGCCGCCCCGGCTCCGACACCCGCGCCGCGGCCGTCCCCGCAGCAGCCCGCGCCCGGCTCGACGCCCGACGCCTCGGTCGGAAAGTCGACGAGCGCGTCCTCGAATGGCGTCTCGGCGACCCTGACCGTGACGAGCTCGTGGCCGTCGAAGTACCAGATCGCCCTCGCTCTCACGGCCTCGTCGGGTGTCAAGGTGCGCGCGTGGACGGCGTCGTGGGCGTCGCCCGGTGCGACCGCCGTCGACAGCGCGTGGGGCATGTCGTGCCGTGTCGCGAGTCCCGGCACGGCGAGTGCCCGTATCAGCTGCTCGGGCACGGAGTGGGGGCTCGCGAACCTCACGCAGGGGTCCCGGGTCGACGTCGGCGCGATCTTCACCGCGCCGAAGGCACCGGCATCCCCTCCCCTGACTCTGTCGGTGACGCGCTGACCACTAGGGCGTGACCATCCCGCCGTTGACGTTCAGGGTTTCGCCCGAGACGTAGCTCGACTCCGCCGAGGCGAGGAAGACGAACGCGGGTGCGATCTCGGCGGGCTGCCCGGCCCGCTTGTACTCGTTCTCCTCGTCGAAGGCCTTCATCTGCTCGTCCGAGACGCCGTCGCTGACCTGCAGCGCCGACCAGACCGGGCCCGGCGCGACGACGTTGACCCGGATGCCGCGGGGAGCCAGCTGCTGTGCGAGACCCTTCGACAGGTTGTTGACCGCCGCCTTCGTCGCGGCGTAGTCGAGGCGGTCGGGGGCGGGCTTGTACGCCTCGAGCGAGGCGGTGCTGATGATGGATGCCCCGGCCGGCATGTGGGCGAGCGCGGCCTTCACGATCCAGAAGAACGCGAAGACGTTGGTCTCGAACGTGGTGCGGAACTGGTCGTCGGAGAGGTCTTCG
The DNA here is from genome assembly GCF_030818715.1 of Microbacterium sp. SORGH_AS_0505. Lineage (NCBI taxonomy): Bacteria > Bacillati > Actinomycetota > Actinomycetes > Micrococcales > Microbacteriaceae > Microbacterium > Microbacterium sp. SORGH_AS_0505. Next base: position 520,575 of record NZ_JAUTAT010000001.1, read on the forward strand.
ACGCGCTCGACGGCGACCTGCTTTCCGGCGTTGCTGACGAGGATGTCGATGCCGCCGAGGAACTCCGCCGCCTCGGCGACGAGGTCGCGGCAGCGCGCTGGGTCGGTGATGTCGGCGGCGATGGCGTGGCCGCGCACGCCGGCCTCGGCGATGACCTGCAGGACGTGGTCGGCATCCTCGCTCTCGTCGGGCAGATGCACGATGACGACGTCGGCTCCCTCCCGCGCGAAAGCGATGGCCGCGGCCGCCCCGATGCCCGAGTCGCCGCCCGTGACGAGCGCCTTGCGTCCGCGCAGGCGGTCCGACCCCCGGTACGTGTGCTCGCCCAGGTCGGGGACCGGCGTCATCCGCGCCTGCACGCCCGGCTCGGGCTGGTGCTGCACGGGCGGCTCGACGCGGGCGTAGCGGGTGACGGGGTTTGTCGAACGTGTACTGGTCGGTCATGCCCGACACGTTAGGTCGGGGCGGGGCATCGGTTCACCCCCTTGCGCCCGTCCGGGAGGCGAGGCAGGGCGCGTGCCGGATTCGGATGGTGGCGTCGGATTCGGATCGGGAATCGGTATCCCATCGAAATCTGAGCTCGATGTCCGAATCCGGCGCCCGGAATCGGGCCGCCGACGCCGGGATGATCGCAGGTGCTCATCCCGGGCGCAAGCGTTCCGACGAGATGATCCGCGTTCCTACAGTTGAGCCGTGCCGAGCGCTGCGAACCACCCTCACGAGTGCACCGTCTTCTTCTTGCCGGGATTGGGACTGGATGCCGCCTCTGCCGGCGCCATCGCGGCCTCGGCCGATCCGCGGCTCCGCGTCGTCGGCATCGATCTGCTCGATCGGGGGCGCGCGGCATCCGTCGACGACCTCGCCGACACCGCGCTCGAGCGGATCACGGCGGAGGTCGACGGCGGCCCGTTCCTCGTCTGCGGACACAGCCTCGGCGGCAAAGTCGCCGCTCGCGTCATGGCGCGCGTGCTGGCCGGCACCGAGCAGGTCTTCGGGCTCGCGGGCGCCGTGCTCCTCGCTCCCTCTCCCCCGACCCCCGAGCCGATGCCCGACGACAAGCGCGCCGAGATGCTCGCTACCGCGCAGGGCGACCACCTGTCGCGAGAGGATGCCGCGGCCTTCGTCTCTGCGAACGTCGCCACCCCCCTGTCCGCCGAGGTGAACGACGCGGCGATCGATGCCGTCGTGCGGCAACCGGCATCCGCGTGGCGCGACTGGCTCACCGCGGGCAGCCTCGAGGACGCGACGTCGCTCGTGGGCGCGCTCGACCTGCCCGTCGTCGTACTGGCGGGCGAGGACGACGAGGCGCTCGGCGCCGATGCGCAGCCCGATCTGATCGCCGAGGTCTACCCCCGCGCCCGCGTCGAGCGGATGCCGGGCGTCGGCCACCTGCTGCCGTACGAGGCTCCCGAGCGGGTCGCCGCGGTGCTCGCCGAGACGTGGGATGCGATCCGCGCGGCGGCTCCGGTGGTGCCGGCGGAGTGGGGGCGCGTGATCGCGTCGTCGCGCGTCGACGTCGCCGTGCGGCGGGCGCTCGCCCACCGCGCGATCGCGGATGACCGGGGCCGCGCGCCCCGCACGCTGAACCGTGCGCAGGTCGAGACGCTCCGCGCGCTCGCGGCGCTGCTCGTGCCGCAGGGCGACGGACCGTCCATCGACCTGGCGACGCGCATCGACGACATGCTCGCCGAGGGCGGCACCGACGGCTGGCGTCCGCTCGGCTCCCCCGCCGATCCGATCGCGTACGCCCGTGGCCTCGACGCGATCGCCGCCGTGTGGCCCGGCGAGGTCGCCGAGCAGCGCAGCCTGATCGTGCGGCTCATCACCGACGGGATCGACGCGGCGGGCCTCGGGGCAGACGGCATCCGCTCATGGTTCGAAGATGCGCGCAACGATCTGCTGCGCATGTGGCTGGCCCACCCGGCGTCGCTCGCGCGCATCGGGTTCGACGGTTTCGCGGTCGGCGGTACCGGCCCGCGTCCGGCGGGATGGTCGGCCATCTCGGCGGGCGAACGAGAGACATGGGAGCCGAGCGAGCTCGGCGAGACAGTGGTGGAGGGAGCCGCGTGACCGGCGATCATCGCCGGGTGACGGATCACCCGGGCATGCAGAGGTTCGATCTGAACGAGGTCGTCGACGTCGTCGTCGTCGGGACGGGTGCCGGCGGCGCTCCCCTGCTCGCGCGGCTCGCCGCGGCGGGCCTGCGGGTCGTGGCGCTCGAGGCGGGCCCGGACTTCTCGCCCAGCGAGTTCACCCCCGACGAGCTCGAGTCCACGAAGATCAACTGGATGTCGGAGCGCCTCAGCGGCGGCGACGATCCGACGGCGTTCGGGCCGAACAACAGCGGCTACGGCGTCGGCGGAAGCACGCTGCACTGGGGCGCGTTCACCCCACGACCGGATGCGCGCGACCTGCGCCTGCGCACCGACACGGGCGAGGGGCGCGACTGGCCGATCGATCACGCCGAACTGATCCGCTACATCGAGCGGGTCGAATCCGACATCGGCGTCAGCGGACCGGCGCACTACCCGTGGGACCCCTCGCGCTCGTACGCCTACCCGCCGGTGCGGCGCAACGGCTCGTCCGACGTGATGATCCGCGGGTGCGAGGCCCTCGGCATCACGGCGACCGACGGACCGGCGGCGATCCTCACGCGCGACCGCGACCAGCCGCACTACGGCGTGCGCTCGGCGACGCTCGACAACGGCGACATCCATCAGGGCGACCGCTTCGGCGCGAAGGCGACGACCGCGAACACGTACCTCCCGGCCGCCGTGACCGCCGGTGCCGAGGTACGCCCCGACGCCTTCGTCCACGGGATCGAACGAGATGCCGCGGGCACCGTCACGGCCGTCGTGTACCGCTCGGGCGGTGCCAATCACCGGCAGCGCTGCGCCGCTCTCGTGCTCGCGGCCGGAGGCGTCGAGACGCCGCGGCTGCTGCTGCACACGGGAGTCGGCAATGCGAACGGTGTCGTGGGCCGTGGGTTCATGGCGCACGGCGGCGTGCAGGTGTGGGGCACGTTCGACGAGCCGATCCGCGGCTACCGCGGGTACCCGTCGTCGATCATCAGCGAGGACTTCGTGCGTCCGGATGACGCAGACTTCGTGGGCGGCTACCTGCTGCAGAGCCTCGGCGTGATGCCGCTGAACTTCGGTACGCAACTCGTCCGCGGGGCGGGGCTCTGGGGCGACGACCTCATGTCGGCCATGAGCACCTATCCATTCAGCGCCGGGGTCGGCATGAACGGCGAGTGCCTGCCCGACGACCGCAACGCGCTGACCCTCAGCGACGAGATTGCCGAAGACGGGATGCCGCGGGCCGAGATCACGTTCTCGCAGGGAGACAACGAGCGGGCCATCGACCGGCACGGCGTCGCGGTGATGGAGCGGATCCTGCGGGCCGCGGGTGCCCGCAGCACGCGGGTCCTGCAGCGCTCGTGCCACACACTCGGGACGGCGCGGATGGGTGACGATCCGACCGACAGCGTCGTGGACGCATCCGGTCGGTCGCACGAGGTCGAGAACCTCTGGATCTGCGACAACTCGACGTTCCCGAGTGCTCTGACGGCGAACCCCGCGTTGACGCAGATGGCGCTCGCCTTGCGTACAGCTGACCTCATGCTCGCCGGTCGCTGACGTTCGTCATCCTCCGGACACGTCGGTCCGCTACGGTGAGCGGCACGTCTTCGCCAACGGTGCCGATCACTCGAGTCTGAGCGCATCCGCGCTGCCGTCTGAGGAGGTCACCGATGTCCGGTCGTTCGTCGCACCGCCGTTCGCGTCAGCGTTCCGCTCCGAAGCCGCCCGGTCTGCGGTGGTGGGCGTATGCCGCCGTGATCGTCGTCGCGCTGGGCGTGATCGCCCTCGTGGTCGCCGCTCTGCTGGAGTACTGAGAGTCAGCCGACCCGGGACGCCCCCGCGGGGCGTCGCGACCACCACGCGCGGCGCGGCAGGACCGCGATAGGTGCCGGCACCTGGTCGCGTTCGGGGTTCAGCGGCACGGGGACTTCGAGCACGACCGCGTCGCCCCGCTGATAGATGCGGGCGCCGACGCCGAGCACGCTGATGCCGCGCAGCCGAGGGGCGACGACGGGGGCCTTGTCGAGGATGCCGGTCGACCAGGTCCGCACGAGCAGCGCATCGCCCGTGACGTCGATGTCGACCCAGACCTGCTTGGCGATGGAGTGCTTGATCGCGTTGACGAAGCCCTCGTTGACAATGGTGGCGACGCGGCGGGAGAGCGCGGGGTCGGTGAGCGCATCCGTCGCGGCACGCGAGATGGTGCTGTCGACCCCGACGACGGATCGCCAGGTGGCGACGAGTTCGGACAGATCCTCGTGGGCGCTCTGCACCGTCCCCTCGAGCGCGGCGGAGTCGACCTCGGCGATGAACGCGAGGATCGAATCGAAGGCGGCATCCGTCTCTCGGCGGAACGTCGCGACGTCGTCCGGAGTGAGCTCCCACTCGTCAGCCGCGGCGGCGAGCAGGACGCAGCGTCCCTGCACCCGCCCGTGCAGGACGTGCGCGGCGTTGCGCAGGGGCCGACGCGCCGAGGCGGTCTTCGCGGTCAGGGTCCGGGCGACGAGGGCGAGCACGACCTCGCGCCGGTGGGCGCTGTCGGACGCGCGGGCCATCGCGTCGGCGCAGGCGGCGAGCGCGAGGGCGACGAGCGGCAGCGACGCGAGCGGAACGAGGCGCGTGGGGTCGTCCGGAGCGATGAAGAGGTGCGCGAACAGGGTCATCACGACGCCGGCGGCGATCCACGTGCCGGCGATGATGCCCCCGCGGCGTGACGGCGACGCCTCTCGAGTGAGGAGTCGGACGGCCAGGTCGGCGGCCAGGGTGACCGGCATGCCGAGCAGGACCGCGCCCGCGGCGACCCACGGGCCTGAGAGGTGGTACACGTGCGGGACCGCGCCGAGGAAGAAGACGAGACCGGTCAACGCAAAGGGGGCCGGGCGCAGCATCGTCATGGCGGAACGCGGCGGCGCGTCGACCTGCTGTTCCTCCCCCGTAGCGGCGATGACGCGCAGGTCGAGCCCCGCGCGCTCCTCGAGCTGGTGGCTGGCGGTGCGGACTTCCTCGGAGTAGTCGCGGACCGCGGCGAAGTCGATCGTGCCCGCGAGCATCTCTTCACGCCAGCGACGAAGCCGCGAGATGAGGGGGCTCAGCACCTCGCGGTTCTCGGATTCGAATCGGGCCAGGCGGCGCCGACCGTCGGTCAGCGCGACGATGGCCGCGCTGAGGCGGGCGCGGCTGCCGCGGGTGAGCTCGATCGACCGCACGGTCATCGCAATGATCGACAGCCCCGCCACCCACACGACGATGTTCGAGGTGATGCGGGCGGTGAGACCGCTGAAATCGGGCGTCCCCGCGTACACGAGGACGTACACGCCTTCGTTGACGAAAGGGCGCAGGATCGCGGCGATGACGACGGCCGCGAGGACGAGGATGCCGCGCGCCGGCGCCCGCCGCATCCGTCTCTCCGCGCGGGCCACGGGGATGAGCGCGGCGACGAGGGTCGCCCAGCCGACGACCGCGATGACCACGACCTGCAGATAGCCGGAGGGACCGGAGAAGTGCTGGAACGGCGCCATGACCGTGAGCGAGACGATCAGGCTGATCCACAGCGCCGTTCGCGTGAAGAAGGCGCGACTGGTAACGGCATCCCACCACACGTGGACGCCGAGGATGATGCGCCGCTGCGCAGCGAGTTCGGGTGCCCGCCCAGCCATTCGTCGTTCTTTCCCCAGAAAGAGGCCTGTCGGCCCGGCGTCAGTCTAGCGGCGGAGGCCCCTCGGCGAGAGTGTCTGCGGAGAACATGACGAACGCGGGACGAGCGCGACGCTTGTCAACGGCCCCGGCGCTCGCGACGGCCCGACCTATCGTGGCGGGGTGGGAGAAGAAGTCGAGAAGCAGGAGATCACGGGTGCCGACCGCACCCTTCATCGCGAGAAGATCCGTCGGAACCTCGACGTCTTCGAACGGATGCTGCGCGAAGCCCGGTTCGACACCGATGACCCGATGACGGGGCTCGAACTCGAGCTGAACCTCGTGGACGCCGTCGGGGACCCCGCGATGCGGAACGAGCAGGTCCTGAGGGCGATCGCCGACCCCGCGTTCGTGTCGGAGTTGGGTCGCTTCAACGTCGAGATCAACGTGCCGCCCGCGAAGCTGCGCGAGGGCGGTCTCTCGACCTTCGAGAGCGGCATGCGGCAGCGGCTGAACGATGCCGAGGTGCGGTCCGCCGATCTCGGCGCGCACCTGGTGATGATCGGCATCCTGCCCACCCTGGCGGAGCGTCATCTGAGCCGTGACACGCTCAGCCCGGACTCGCGATACGACCTGCTGAACGAGCAGGTCCTCGACGCGCGCGGTGAGGACATCGCGATCTCGATCGCCGGCCCGGAGCGGCTCGAGACGACGGCCGACTCGATCGTGCCCGAGGCGGCGTGCACGAGCACGCAGTTCCACGTGCAGACCTCGCCCGCGCAGTTCGCGTCGTACTGGAACGCGTCGCAGGCGATCGCGGGTGCGCAGCTCGCGGTGGCGGCGAACTCGCCGTACCTGCTGGGCCGGGAGCTGTGGCGCGAGTCGCGGATTCCGCTGTTCGAGCAGGCGACCGACACGCGTAGCGAGGAGTTGAAGGCGCAGGGCGTGCGCCCTCGCGTGTGGTTCGGCGAACGCTGGATCACGTCGGTGTTCGACCTGTTCGAAGAGAACGTGCGTTATTTCCCGGCGCTGCTGCCGATCATCGACGACGAGGATCCGCTGGAGGTGCTCGAGTCGGGCGGCGTGCCGTCGCTGGCGGAACTGAAGCTGCACAACGGCACGGTGTACCGGTGGAACCGCCCGGTGTATGACATCGCCGACGGGATGCCGCACCTGCGTGTGGAGAACCGCATCCTCGCGGCGGGTCCGACGGTGGTCGACACGGTCGCGAACGCCGCGTTCTACTTCGGCCTGGTGCGCTCCCTCGCGGAGGATGAGCGCCCGGTGTGGTCGCGGATGCCGTTCGCCGCCGCGCAGGAGAACTTCCAGTCGGCTGCGCGCGTGGGCGTCGACGCGCAGCTGTCGTGGCCGGGTACCGGTCAGGTGCCCGCGACGGGCCTCATCCTCGACACCCTGCTGCCCCTCGCCGCGGAGGGCCTCGATGCGTGGGGCGTTTCGCCCGACGAGCGCGACCGGTACCTCGGGATCATCGAGGGCCGCTGCGTGACGAGGACGAACGGCGCCGAATGGTTCGCCCGTCGCATGCGGGCACGCTCGGGGATGGAGCGTGCCGACGCCCTTCGCGCCACGCTGCTCGAGTACCGCGAAGCGATGCACACGAACGAGCCGGTGCACACCTGGAGCTGAGACCGCACCTCCCGATGCACATGCAGAACGCCCTGGCCCGAGGGCCAGGGCGTTCGCGTCAGCATCAGTGGCTTACTTGAACGCGTCCTTCACGTTCTCGCCGGCCTGCTTGACGTTCGCCTCGGTCTGGTCCTTGTGACCTTCAGCCTCGAGGCGCTCGTTGTCGGTGGCCTTACCGGCCGCTTCCTTGCCCTTGCCGGTGAGGTCCTGGGCGGCGTTCTTGATCTTGTCGTCGAGTCCCATGATCTGGTCCTTTCGTCGATGTCCCGGGAGCGGAGCGTTCCGGGACAACCAACGCTACGAACGGGAGGGGGATGCTGCGAGGCCCTGGTGTTTTACCGTCGGATGAGTTAGCCGGGCCTTGAACCTGTTGAACGGCCGCTCGACGAGGAACCAGCTGACGGTCGCCAGTGCGACGGTGATGATCGGGGCGATCCAGGGCCAGCTATTCGGCGCCAGGTCGCGCACCCAGAACGTGACGGGGTAGTTCCACAGGTAGGCGGCGTACGAGATGACGCCGAGGCCCAGGAGGGGCTTCGCGATCGACGGGACGATGGGGACCGTCCGCAGGTACCAGATGAGCGCGACAGTCAGCACACCGATGAGCACACCGCCGACGGCGTAGACGATGAGCGAGCTCTTCGCATCAGGGAAGAACGCGAGCACGATGAGGCCTGCACCCGCTCCTCCGGCCACCCAGGGTCGTCGGCGTTCCGTGATGACCCGGTTGACCCTCGCCTGCGCCAGGTTGGCCGCGGCGCCGATGATCATGGCGATGGTCCACGTGGTCGGCAGCGTGTAGAGGAAGGTGAGGTCGTCGCGGTGGACGACGATCGTGACCGCGAGGGCGGCCAGGATGACGACTGCCGCTCCGAGCACGACGGCACGGAGCCGTCGGAAGCGGATGCCGAGCACCAGCAGGAGCGGCCAGACCAGGTAGAACTGCTCTTCGTTCGCGAGCGTCCACAGGTGGGTCATCGAGCGGCTGGTGGGCTCGAGGCCGGGAATGTTCGTCGTGTAGGTCGCGGCGAGCACCACCGTGCGCCACACCGCGTCGCGCGTGTCGATGAGGTCGACGACGCCTTCGACGATGACGAACCCGACGAGCAGGAACGCCAGAGCGGGAACTAGCCGGATCGCGCGGTTGCGGTAGAACCGCCCGTACCGCACCCGCCCGTGCTGTCGAACGTCGGAGACGAGGATGCCGGTGATCAGATACCCGCTGAGGGTGAAGAACACGACGACCCCGACGATGCCCGCACCGCCGAACACCTGCGGCCAGGAATGCCGCAGGAGCACCAGCAGGATCGCGAACCCGCGCAGGAGGTCGAGTCCTCGGATGCGATGTGGGCTCACGGCCGTGGAGGGCATCCGGTCTCCTCCCGATCGGTCACTGCCGATCAGAGAGTAGCGGCACGTCGGCGCTGTCGCGGATCGGTCGGCGCGGCAACCCATTCCGCGCCCCCTTGGACGACGAGCCAATCGGGCGACTCGGAGGGTAGAAGACCTCCCGCGCGCCCCACACATCTGCCTCAGTCTCCAAGCTCACAGGGCTCCGAGCAATCCTGTACATACGTGTTCAAGTGAGCGTGGAGTCGACCCTCTACCGCGGGGCTCGAGACAGGAGTTCGGTCCGCGTTGGAGGGGAGGCTCCGCAAGCCACCGTCACCGTCGCCGTTGGTCCCCGGATGAGGTCGCCGCTCCGTGGGGACGGCGGCGACCCGTGCCCCTCGCGCAATCGCGTTCGATAGCCGGAAACACCAGCACCGTATTATCGAAGGATGGGTTTCGGATACGAGATCGGCGAATGAACATGAGACGTCGCAGCTCGGGACTGCTTCCGCGCTGGGTGCCTCTCGCAGCAGCGTCTGCTGTCCTGCTCATTGTAACGGGCGCGTCGATCACGGCGATGAGCCAGCACGAACAAGCGCTTGCGGCGGCGGCCGCGAAAGCGCAGGCATACACCTACGTAGCCTCTGAACCTCCTCCCGCAACGCGCGATCGCGTGACGGCATACGTGATCGGAGACTCCATCGTCGGCGGCGCGGGCACTGGTGGCAACCCAGTGACCCCCGGCGCGAGAATGGGGTCGATCCTCAATTGGTCAGTCAAGAACGACGGGATCGGTGGCAGCGGGTTTGTGGCGTTCGGGCGACAGCTCAATCCAGGCGTGGAGGTCGATCGCTCGCTGGGCACGCGGCTAGATGACGTTCTCAAGAGTAAGCCCGACGTAGTCATCGTGGCAGCAGGTCGTAATGATCGCGGCGAAGACCTCGAAGTGGTCAAGTCGCGCATGCAGTCCTTCTTCAAAGATCTTCGCAAGGGCCTGCCCAACGCGACGATTGTCGCCGTCAGCCCGTGGATCTGGGACATCCCTGAAGATCACGAAGCTCAGCCTGCGATCGAAGAGATCACAGAAGACCTTCGAGACACGGCCCAGTCTGTCGGGGCCATCTTCGTGGACTCCCGCACTCAACTGTGGGGCGTGACGCCAGACACGGTCGCGACCATGACGAGCGCTGATGGTTGGCATCCGAACTCGGCCGGCTACATCAATATTGGACGCGATCTCGCCCGTGTGCTCGTCGACGACGGCCTCCCGCGCGGCCCCGAGCGTTGGGTCGAGACAGCGCCTCTTTCAGGCGAGTACTACGACGCCTCAGACGAATTCTTCGACGGCGATTGAAGCGTCCGGCGCACACAGCCGTGAGTGAGAGTCTAGCTCGGGCGCGGTCGTGGTTAGATCAGGAGCATGCCCAGAGCCTTCGCTTTCGTGATAGGCGCCGTTTTGCCGCTTTCGTGGGGGCTTCCGTCCAACCTGCGCGCGGCCTGGACTGTTTTGGTGTTCGGGGTGCTCACCGTGCTTCTCCTGGCGGGGCGCGCGAGGATGCGACCGGACGGCGGCACGTGGATCGCGGCGGCCTACCTCGCAGGGGTTTCGACGCTGATAGCGGGGTTCCAGGCCGACAACCTCGGAGCCCACATTCAGAACGGTGTTTATTTGATCGTTCTCTGGGGCCTTGCCCCACCCGCCTTCCGTTGGCTGGCTTCGGAACGGTCGGATATCCTCCGGAGCGCTGCGATCGGGGTAATCGCCGGGCAATCGCTCTCGGCTGCAGTTGCCGCTGCGCAGGCACTCGGAGGCGGCACAGTGCTCGGTATAGCCACGGAGTATGGCCGTGCTTCGGGACTCTCGGGGCACCCCAACATCCTGGGGATCATGGGAGCCGTCGTGCTCCTCATGGTCATTACACACATGAGGGGTGCTGGGAAGCCCTGGAAGGTACTCGCCGCCGCGTTGAATCTGGCCGGCGTGTTGGCCACGGGTAGCCTGACGGCCACGCTCGCGCTACTCGTGGGGATCTTGGTAGTGATCCTCGTCTACAGAGTTCGGCTTCGCGTTGTGTTCTGGTCGGGGGTCGGTCTCTCCTTGGTGGGGGCGATCTTCGTCGTGGTGGCTTCGCGTGATGGGTCGCTTCGGACACCCTGGGAGCGCGTGCTACAGGTCACCGGCCAGACTGGATACATCTCGACCGCCTCCACCCGATCGGAAACCTTCGATGCGGCATGGAGGGGGATCGTCCGCGATCCTCTCCTGGGCGTCGGACTAGACGATGAGTCTGGCGTGACGAACCTCATCCTCGACGGCGAGGTTGTGACACACAACATCGTCCTGCGAGCGTGGTTCCAGGGCGGCATCGTGCTCCTCATCGCGGTCATTCTGATCTATGCGCTCTCCTTCGCCCTCATAGCTTCGGCGGTTCGTCGAAGGCTGGCCGCAGGCGAAGCGGCGATCCTCGCGACCATGCTCATGTTCGCCCTCACAAGCGCCACGCTCCAGCAGCCTTACTTCTGGTTGATCGTGGTGGCCGCAGCGGCGTCTGCGGCCATGAAGGTGCGTGGAGTGCAGAGACCCACGCACCCCCGCATCTACCGGCGCTCGCAGGTAGCACGGCCAGCGCTCTAGCGCGTCGGGATCACCTTCACATACGCCTGCAAGCAGGCTGGATCAGCGAGCGTAGGCCAATGACGCGAGCCCGTTCTCGACGATCACCTGTCCGGCATCGTTCGGGTGGACGTTGTCGGTTGTGGATTCGCGATCCAGACGGCCCGGTGCCCACGTGCGGAGGTCGAGGAGCAGCGCGGCGCGGTCCGCGTCAACGATCCCCTTCATCGCGTTGACGTAGGCCGACCACGGGGCGGCTCGACCGGTCAGCCCGCGGTCGGGGAACGCGATGAGCAGGACGGGCTTGCGCGGGTCGACGCTCCGGAACGTGCTGATGATGCAGAGCATGTTCGTCTTGTAGGTCGCGACCGGGACGTCCGTGGTCTCGTCGTTGTAGCCGAGCCGGAGGGCGAAAAGACCGGGTGACCGGGAACCGGTCTTGCAGGCGGAGGGCCGCGCCAGTTGACGTCGCCGGAGAAGTTTCCGATGTGAACCCGTGATGACTCGCATCCCAAGTCGGATGCTGCTGGTCTCGTCGCCGTCGTAGACCATCGCTCCTTCGATCTGGGCGGGGCCGGACGATGTCGCCTCGTAGTCCCATGACGATCGTGTGATTCGCCGAGGTGAGCGCGTCAGACGTGGAGACAGGGACGCCGTGGCCGGCGGGCGACGCGGGCTGCGTGACGACCGTGCGCGCGCCCCCGTCGATCGTGACGCCGAACTTGAGCTCCACGGTGGGGTTCGCTGCATGAATGACGAACGACGTGGACTTCTGCGTGATCGACGACTGATGTCCAGCGGCGGACAGCGAGACGCGCCGCAGTCCGAGCCCGCCCGCGACACTCGTGGCGGCCTCTTCGCCGCGCGCGAAGCCAGCCAGACCGGGCGCCACGTAGTACGCCGGCACGTAATCCGGCCGCCCGCCGTGCTCTGGTATCGGGCGCGAAGAGCCGCGGTGAGCAGGCTCACGGCACGCTTGTCTACGGCCGAGGCTCCGGAGCCTTCCATCATCGAGTCGCCACCCCGTGACGATCTCGACCGGGATGGTGTCGCACGAGGTGAGTGCGTTCCAGAACGGCGCGAAGGCGATCGCCTCTTTACGCATCGCCGCGAGGATGGCCTCGAGCGGGCTGACAACCTGTCCGATCTTGGCCGGTAGTACGGACGTGACCTCAGCCGCGCACGACCTCCGCAAGCTGCTCCGCAACCCGCTTCGCGTCTTCTTCGGACGCCGCTTCAACCATGACCCGAACGAGTTGCTCGGTGCCGGACGGACGCAGCAACACTCGACCCGTGTCTTGGAGTTCCGCTTCGACCGCCTCGACCGCGGCGAGCACGTCGGCATCGGTGGCGCGCGACCGCTCGACGCCCTTGACGTTGATCAGCACCTGCGGGAAGACGGTCATGACCTTCGCGAGTTCCGACAGCGGCTTGCGCTGACGCGCGACCTCCGCAGCGAGGTGAAGCCCCGTGAGCACGCCGTCGCCTGTCGTCGCGTACTCGCTCATGATGACGTGGCCGCTCTGCTCACCGCCGAGCGAGAACCCGCCCTCATTCATCCGCTCGAGAACGTAGCGGTCACCGACGCCCGTGGTTTCGAGGTGGATGCCGTTGTCAGCCATCGCGCGGTGCAGGCCGAGGTTGCTCATGACAGTGGCAACAAGCGTGTCGTCTTTGAGCAGCCCGCGCTCTTTCATCGACACCGCGAGGATCGCCATGATCTGGTCGCCGTCGATGATGCGGCCGTCGGCGTCGACGGCAAGGCAGCGGTCGGCGTCGCCGTCGTGGGCGATGCCGAGATCGGCGCCGGTGCGGAGCACTTCGGCGACGAGTACGTCGAGGTGGGTCGAGCCGACGCCTTCGTTGATGTTGAGGCCGTTGGGGTCGGCGCCGATGACGGTGACCTTGGCTCCCGCGTCCCGGAAGGTCTCGGGCGAGACGCCGGATGCGGCGCCGTGCGCGCAGTCGAGCACGACGTGCAGGCCGCGCAGGCTGGTGCGAAGCGACGCGAGGAGGTGCACGACGTAGCGGTCTTCGGCATCGGCGAACCGGCTGATGCGGCCGACCGCTCCCCCGGTGGGGGCGAGCTTCGGGCCGGTCATCGCTTCTTCGATGCGCCGTTCGACGACATCGGGCAGTTTGACGCCGCCGCGCGCGAAGATCTTGATGCCGTTGTCGGGTGCCGGGTTGTGCGAGGCCGAGATCATGACGCCGAAGTCGGCGTCGATGTCGCCGACGAGGAAGGCGGCAGCAGGCGTCGGCAAGACACCGGCATCGAGCACATCTACGCCCGACGAGGCGAGCCCTGCAGCGACGGCGGCGCTGAGGAAGTGTCCGGAGACGCGGGGGTCGCGGGCGACGACGGCGGTGAGCCGCTTGCCGGCGGCTTTGCGTGCGTTCGCGATACGACCCTGGCCCAGGACGACAGCGGTCGCCTGGGCCAGGGTGAGCGCGAGATCGGCGGTGAGGGGGCCGTTCGCGAGGCCCCGCACACCGTCCGTCCCGAACAGTGCCATCGAAGGATTAACGCTTCGAGTACTGAGGAGCCTTACGCGCCTTCTTGAGACCAGCCTTCTTGCGCTCCTTGACGCGAGCGTCACGGGAGAGGAAGCCGGCCTTCTTGAGGGTCGGGCGGTTGTTCTCTTCGTCGATCTGGTTCAGCGACCGTGCGATGCCGAGGCGCAGTGCGCCGGCCTGGCCCGAGGGGCCACCACCCGAGATGCGGGCGATCACGTCGTAGCCACCGGCGAGGCCGAGGACCGTGAACGGGTCGTTGATCAGCTGCTGGTGCAGCTTGTTGGGGAAGTAGTCCTCGATCGTGCGGCCGTTCACCGTGATGGTGCCCGAGCCGGGGACCAGGCGCACGCGGGCGATGGCCTGCTTGCGGCGGCCGACGGCGGCACCGGGGACGGAGAGCACGGGACGGACCGGGGCAGCCTCAGCGGCGGCCGGGGTCTCGGTCGAGTAGTTCTCAGGGGTCTGGTCGAGGGAGTCAGCGATCTTCGCCATCAGATAATCCTTGTTCTTCTCGGCGGCGCTTACTGGGCGACCTGGTCGAAGGTGTACGTGGTGGGCTGCTGGGCAGCGTGGGGGTGCTCAGCACCGCGGTAGACCTTCAGCTTCGTCAGCTGCTGACGACCCAGGCTGTTCTTGGGGAGCATGCCGCGGACGGCCTTCTCAACAGCGCGAACCGAGTTCTTCTCGAGGAGCTCGGAGTAGGTGACCGACTTGAGGCCGCCCGGGTAACCCGAGTGGCGGTAGGCCTTCTTCTGCTCGAGCTTCTGGCCGGTGAGGGCCACCTTGTCGGCGTTGATGATGATCACGAAGTCGCCGGTGTCGACGTGGTTCGCGAACGTGGGCTTGTGCTTGCCGCGCAGGAGCGTGGCAGCGTGCGAGGCGAGGCGGCCGAGGACGACGTCGGATGCGTCGATGACCACCCACTCGCGGGTGATCTCACCAGCCTTGGGCGTGTAAGTGCGCGTCACAGTAGTGCTGCTTTCATAGATTCGAACGGAGGAGTTCGTGAATCCCACTCCGGGGTGGTTCGCTCGGGATGCCGGTCGAACACGCCAGTGGAGGGCTCACGTTCGCGGTGCGAGGCCAGCAGGGCGCAGGCACCAATGGCCGAGGATAGCACGACACTCTGGCGTGGAGGCGAGCATGTACCCGCAGAGAAGACCAAACAGTGCGAACAACCCCACAGTCGCCGCCACGCGGAAGCCCAGCTCGCTGTCCGCGCCGTGAACCCGTACTCACCACGGTTCATGAGTAGCAAGGGCCTCACGCCGAAAATCGAGATCATCATCAGCAACGCCACCGATATTGGCGTCAGGAGTCGTCCTCGATCGAATTTTGTCACCGGCAGGAAGGCGATCAGCCCGAGAAGGGTGGTGATCGCAGGAACTATCGTTATCGGCTTGCCGCTCGATAGACAAACAGCTCTGCGGCGGCAGTCGCCACAGAGCCTGCTGCGATTCGCACCCCCTGCATGGTGCTTTCGACCTTGTCCTCCGCGAGGGCTTTTGCTATGACGTCCTCGATATTGGAGAGGTCTGGTTCGAGGCGGTCTACGACCAATACAGGCGAAAGCGTCTCAACCGTCTTTGCGCCGTTCTGCCTACTGAACGGGACCGGGATTGCCCTTTGCACAGCTCCGAGAATCAACGCGTGCAGGCGATTACTGATGACCAGACGACTGGTGTCGTAGGTCTTCATGACGGCGTCTAACTGCTCAGCGTGCGACCGCTCACCCCACAGTAAAGCGTCGCAGGATGCCGCAGTTGAAAGCTGCCGGTGGACCTCATCGTCACGACGAACCTGGGACACCAGTACAGGTTTCAGGCCGTGCTCACGAACCGATGCGGCCATGATTCGGAACTGATCGTCGGTAGGCATACCTTCCGCCCGGAACGAGAATGCGGCGATGTCCTTCGAATCGATCAACAACTCCGACGAGGTCCCTTCGCTGAAGGCCACATCGGGGGCGTAACGCACAGATTTCGATGCGAGAAGGTTCACGGAGAAGTGATCGCGCGCGAAGTAGACGTTACTCAGCGCAGCGCTCAGCCTGGACGCGGCAGCGAGTACCCCGGAACGTTTCCTACCTAAGACCGAGCGTCCGATTGCCACCACTCTGGCGCCCAGGCTCCGAAGGACGAGCGTCCTGCCAATCTGCGCGACAAGTTGAACTCCGCCAAGCACGCCACGGCGGATGTGCTCGGGACCAGGAGAAAGCACGAGGATTGCGCGCTGACGGATGGCCTGAGCGAGCATTGCTCGGGAAAAACCTCTGGGATTTGTGTAAACGCTCACGTTTTGACGGGAGTCGAGCCGGAAAGGCTCGAGGAAATCGCGCGGCATGTCGTCGATCAGCACGTGAAGTCGATGGACAGATGCGTCCGCCAGATCGAACACACGGCGGCGGATCACGAGATCGCCGAGATTGTCATCTTGTGCGACCAGGCTGAGGAAGGCGTGCAGTTCGCGGGGCATGAAATCGTTCGTCCTATCGAGACCGCTGAAGAGTGCTGAAAGTGATGACGCCAAGCGCAATGGCTTGTACGAAGTATGACGAGGCGAGAGCCAGCGCAGCCCCAATCGATCCCCCGATGATCGCGCAAACGGCAACGGACGCGAGACACAGAACAGAGCACGAAACTGAGATGACCGCAACCTCACGCTGCTTGCCCCAGCCTTGCAGTACCGGCGTGAGAAGAGAACACAGGGCTGCGGCACAGAGTCCGAGGAGGGTGATCTGTAGAGTCCCAACCGCCCCGCCGTATCCCGGACCCGTCACGGCGGGAAGCAACGATGGCGTAAGCGGTACAGCGATCGCGTAGGCGGTAGCGCACGCCAGCCACATCGCCACTGCGATTTTGAGGTTGGAGATCCGCCTTCCTCGCCCTTCAGATCGGGTGGCCACGGGAAGGAGCGCGGCACCCATCGACGTTGCCGGGAGCCTGAGAGGCACCGCAAGCCGCGAAGCCAGGCCGTAGTAGCCGCCCTGCACCCCGCCAGCGAGCGCAGTGACGATCGTCGCGTCTAGATTGCGCGCCTGCAGCCCAAGGGAGTTGAGCCAGAACGAGCGACCCGCCCGGATGACGTGCGCGGCCGCCGGTGCTCGTGCATCACGATGGACCCTCACAACGAGCCTCGCGTACACAGCGCTCGCCGTTGCACCCAGTGCGGACGAGACCGCAAATGCAAACAGGGGATTCAGAGAAGTCAGAGCTAGTACAGCGACGAGCACTCCCACGGTGACAGCTCGCCGCCCAACCATTCCCACAAAATTGTGCCGAGCATCGCCATCTGCGACTGCTACGCCGAGCCTGGCATCCGAAATTCGCTCGAATGCTGCGGACACTGCGAGCGGAAGAAGCAAAAGGAACCGTTCATCGTGCATGGAGAGGAGCAGGCCGAGACATGCCAGGATCGCAAGCACTGCTAAGGAAGTCACCGTATTAATGGCTAAAGCAGACCCGACAAGTCCCGCCACCGAATCACGTGCGCGCTCACGAGCGGCCAGCGTAGGGAGACCGAGATCGAAGGCGGCTTGCGCGACGGTCACCAGCCCGAGGACCGCTGCCACTAAACCGAAGTCTGAAGGGCCCATCGACCTCACGAGAAGCAGAAGAGCGACGGCCTGCAAAATCGCGGACGCGACCCGTCCTGCAGCAATCCAAACAAATTGTCCCGCCAACCGATCAGATCCGGGCAAGTCGTCACTCATACTGTTCGAGCATCTTGAGGTGCCGGGCTCGGTCGCCGCCGTTCGGGAGCCTTTCGCTGATCTGCCTTGCCGGATTTCCGCCTACCACAGAGAACTCGTCGACATCCCGGGTAACTACGGCACCAGCAGCGATGACCGCCCCGCTGCCAATCCTGACCCCACCGAGTACTAACGCGTTCGCGCCGATCCAGACGTCGTTCCCGATTTCCACGCGATCTTCGGGCAGCGGACCACGATCACCAACCCAGGTTGTGAATGCGATCGGGGTTCCCACGACATCGATGTCATGATCTCGCCGTCCGACTATCTGAACTCCGGCAGCGATCAGACAGAAGTCGCCGATGGAACCATCCACTTCGATGACTACCCGGCGACCGATGGCGGGCGTGATTGCCAATCGAGAGACCGTGCATTGAGCGGATCGATGCTCCTTGGCCCAAGCGCGGGTTGCGACCGACTTTTACTCGACCAGATATCTGCAGCCTTGCAACCAAACGCCGGGCAATCTTCTCGACAAACCTTGGAAGCCTGCTGCGATTGTTCGGTATCGTCCCGGTCATCCGATCGGCCACCCATCCGCATTCAAAGACTGACTTCTTCCCAGGAAG
Source organism: Microbacterium sp. SORGH_AS_0505 (assembly GCF_030818715.1). Classification (NCBI taxonomy): domain Bacteria; kingdom Bacillati; phylum Actinomycetota; class Actinomycetes; order Micrococcales; family Microbacteriaceae; genus Microbacterium; species Microbacterium sp. SORGH_AS_0505. The sequence goes on from NZ_JAUTAT010000001.1 coordinate 538,719, forward strand.
GCGTCCGCGAGGCCACCTGCCATCGCCTCTGCGGAGTATGCATTCATCACTTTTGTCGCGATCTCATCCCGGGGCTGCCGCAATACGTCTTGGGCGAGTTGTGCCATGACGGACGCCATCCCTGTCGCTGAATTCGCGGGAAAAAAATGAACTCCACCGAGCGTCACGAGTTCGATCTCCGGTGCGTGCGGCTCGTCGTCCGCCACCACAACAGGAACCCCAAATCCGAGACTCTGGGTGAGGCTGAGGCCCGCATATCCCGGGGACAGCGAGCATACAGCGCGGGAATAGAGCTTCTTAAGATCATCGGGGTTCGTGACGCCCCCGTGGAACGACACTCGATCCTGGACGCCAAGTTCGCCTGCCAGCCGCCGAAGGCGATCCGAGTCGACACCGTCGCCCACGATGTCCAGACACAATCCAGTCTCGCTGAGCACGGGATCCGCGAGCGCCTTGATCGCAAGGTCAACTTTCTTGCTTGCTACAAGACGACCGACATAGATCGCTCGTGGCGCTCCAGCATCTACTTGATCGAGTCCAACGGATCCCATGTCATCACGCCGGTACAGAGAGTTCGGCGCAACCCATACCGGTTGTCCCGGGACTTCTTCGCCCGCGGGCGTAACGCTGTCGTAACCGTAAAGGACAGTGCCGTCTGCAAGCGATCTCATCCAACGCCGAACTCGCGCCGTACTGGACTGGCGTCCCGCGCGCGGATGGAGATGCCCCCAAAGGAGAGTCCGGCGACGCCGACCGCGTCGAGCCAATAGCAGGGCCCACGCGGTTAGGCTTCGCGGATTGAGGTCGAGTATTGCCGTGTCAGCGTGAAAGACGGATCTGAAGTGACCGGTTTGGATCATCACGCGACCTAAGATTGAGCGATCTCGCACCGACGTGTACAGCGAATTGGGAATCCCCGTCTTCACCGATCTGTCGAGTTGGTAGGGTCCCGAGAAGACGCCAAGATCTGTCCCTAACTTCTCGCGGAGCAGCTCTATACAAGCAGTACGGTATCCGGGCAGAACCGCAAGGTAGAGCACAAACCTCTTTCCATCATCAGCGCTCTTCAATGGTTCGCCTTCCGACAGTTTCACAATCCGGACCTGCGACAATTACGCCGGCGCTGATCGAGCCGGAGAGGACAGTCAGGGGCTTGGCGAGTGCGTTCCGTCCCATGTTCGTGCCACCGAGCACGACACACCTCGAGGTGACCCAAGCACCGTCCTGGATCTCGATTGGGCGGGTTATCAATCGCATGTCGAGCCTGTGCGCGTGACTCCCCGTCGTCAGGAAGGTTTCCTGAGAAATGACGACGTCGCTGCCTACGCTGATGCGATCCTGATTGTGGAACCAAACGCCTTCGCCAATCCAAGATCTGTCACCAATGGTCAACTTCCAGGGGAACTTGACCCGCGTACGTGGACGAAAGACGACTCCGCTTCCGATTTGCGCGCCGAACGCCTTTAAGACGCGCACGCGGAGCCCAGAGCTGATTTGCCACGGGTTGGTCACAAATAACAGCTCGCACACAGCCCAGAGGTAGACGACCCATGCCGGACGATCCCAGGCCGCACGCTCACCGGGGGCCTTCGAGAGATCAATCACCGGGATGTCAGACATCGTCCACCTTCCGAAACCAGACCGAAACCGACGCGCGGCTAAGGTCGAGAGCATGTCGCGTCCCGCCCCCGCAGTCACTGTACTGGGAGTCAACTACCCCCCAGAGCCGACCGGCATCTCCCCCTACACCGGCGCGATGACGCGTGGCTTGATGAGGCGGGGATACCGGACGCACGTGGTCACGACGCATCCTCATTATCCGGAGTGGCGTGTATCGCCAGGTTACGGACAGTGGTCACGGAGGGAACATCTCGACGGTGTCGACACCCTCCGACTCCGCCATTACGTGCCGAGCAGACCCAGCGGCATCCGTCGTCTTTTTTCCGAACTGAGCTTTGGAATGCGGCTCCTCACGGCCCCGCTTCGGCGGCCCGATGCGGTCGTCGCCGTTTCGCCGGCGCTGTTCTCGTCCGCTGCGGCGGCACTGCGACTGAAGATCTTTCACCGCCAGACGCCGCTCGTCGTCTGGGTGCAAGACCTCTATTGGCTGGGTCTTCGTGAGACGGGTCAGGCAGGCGGGATCAGCAGCCGCGTCATCCAGCTCACTGAGAAATGGTTGCTCTCGAACGCTGACCGCGTCGTCGTCATCCACGACCGCTTCGCCGATCGCGTCAGCGTCGACTTCGACATCCCACGCGAACGCATCCACGTCCTTCGCAACTGGACCCACCTCACCCCTACTCCCCCCATCGACCGCGCCGCAGCCCGCGCGGCGCGCGGCTGGGGTGACGAGGTCGTGGTGCTGCACGCTGGCAACATGGGGATCAAGCAGGGCCTCGGCAACGTGGTCGATGCGGCCAAGCTCGCCGCCGAACGGGGCGACGACGTGCGGTTCGTCCTCATGGGCGGGGGCGGCGAGCGCGAACGCCTCAGAGCCCTCGGCGAGGGGGTCTCGACTCTGCAGTTCATCGATCCTCTCCCCGACGCCGAATTCTCGGCAGCACTAGCGGCCGCCGACATCCTGCTCGTCAACGAGTACCCAGGCGTCAGTGAGATGGCCGTGCCCAGCAAGCTGACGTCCTACTTCTCGAGCGGACGCCCCGTCATAGCCGCCACGGACGCGAAGGGCATCACCGCGGACGAAGTGCGTGCGGCCGGTGCCGGTGTCATCGTCCCTGCAGCCAGCCCTAAGGCTCTGCTCGACGCGAGCCTGAGTCTCGGCCGCAATCACGCTCGTGCTGACGAGCTCGGCGCGAGCGGCAAGCGGTATCGCGAGACGGTTCTCGACGAAACATTCGCGATCGAATCGTTCGCTACTCTTCTCGAAACGCTCATCGACGGAGACCGTGCGCGGCCTCCGCGTACCGTCGCGTCGGGGAGCTGACCAGCTCGTCTAGCCCAGGGGGACTCCACGTGACCAAGCGCGCACTCATCACCGGCATTACCGGTCAGGACGGCTCGTACCTTGCCGAATTGCTGCTCGCGAAGGGGTACGAGGTGCACGGACTCATCCGCCGCGCGTCGACCTTCAACACCCACCGTATCGACCACCTTTACGTCGACCCGCACGAACCGACAGCGAGGCTCTTCCTCCACTACGGCGATCTGAGCGACGGCGCCCGCATGGTCACTCTCATGAGCGAGATCAACCCCGACGAGGTCTACAACCTTGCCGCGCAGTCGCACGTGCGCGTGTCCTTTGACGAGCCCGAGCACACGGCCGATACGACGGGCACCGGCACGGTCCGACTGCTCGAGGCTGTCCGCCTCTCCGGCATCAAGACGCGGTTCTATCAGGCATCCACCTCAGAGCTCTTCGGAGCTACTCCCCCGCCGCAGGGTGAGAACACGCCGTTCTACCCGCGCTCGCCCTACGGCGTCGCGAAGCTCTACTCGTACTGGATCGTGAAGAACTACCGCGAGGCGTACGACATGTTCGCCGTCAACGGCATCCTCTTCAACCACGAGTCGCCTCGCCGCGGCGAGACGTTCGTCACCCGAAAGATCACGCGGGCCGTCGCCCGCATCAAGGCCGGCGTCCAGAAGGATCTCTATCTCGGTAACCTCGAGTCCATCCGCGACTGGGGCTACGCCGCCGAATACGTCGAGGGCATGTGGCGCATGCTGCAGGCCGACGAGCCCGAAGACTTCGTCCTCGGCACCGGCGTCGGGTACACGATCAAGGACTTCCTCGAGACGTCGTTCGGTCGCGTCGGGCTGGACTGGCAGGAGTTCGTGAAGTTCGACGAGCGCTACCTGCGGCCCACCGAGGTGGACGCCCTCATCGGCGACCCGTCGAAGGCAGCGGACAAACTCGGCTGGGTCCCGACGATCGATGGGAAGCAACTGGCCGAGCTCATGGTTGACGCTGACGTGGAAGCACTTGAAAAGGGTCCGGAATGGATCGACACCGTGAAGCTGGCCTCGTGGGGAACCGCGTGAGTACCGCCATCGACGGAGTCACCTATACGCCGAGCGAGCTCGATCGCGATGCGACGTTCTACGTCGCCGGTCACCGCGGGCTCGTCGGGTCGGCGATCGTTCGCAAACTCGAGGCGGAGGGTTTCACCCATGTCGTCGGAAAGACTTCCGCGGAACTCGATCTGAAGAGCCGCGACGACGTCTTCGCTTACATGGCCGACATCAAGCCGCGGTACCTCGTCCTCGCGGCAGCTAAGGTCGGCGGCATTCTCGCCAACAGCACCTATCCGGTCGACTTCCTCTCCGACAACATGCGGATCCAGACGAACGTGCTCGACGCGGCGCTCGCCAGTGACGTCGAACGAGTCGCCTTCCTCGGGTCGTCGTGCATCTATCCGAAGCTCGCCGAGCAGCCCATCCGCGAGGATTCGCTGCTCACAGGACACCTCGAGCCCACGAACGATGCGTACGCGATCGCCAAGATCGCCGGCATCCTCCACACGCAGGCCGTGCGCCGCCAGTACGGGCTGCCGTGGATCAGCGCCATGCCGACAAACCTGTACGGCCCGAACGACAACTTCTCACCGAAGGGGTCGCACGTCCTCCCCGCGCTCATCCGCCGCTACGACGAGGCGGCGAAAGCGGGAGCTCCCGCCGTCACGAACTGGGGAACGGGAACGCCACGACGCGAATTCCTGCACTCCGACGATATGGCCGACGCCGTTCTGCACCTCATGGAGCACTATGACGGCCCCGACCAGGTCAACGTCGGCACCGGCAGCGACGTCACCATCGCGCGAGATCGCGGAGACGATCGCAGACGTGACCGGGTTCGGCGGCGACACCGAATGGGACACCACCAAGCCCGACGGCACCCCGCAGAAGCTGCTCGACGTCTCCAAGCTCGCCCAGGCCGGCTGGACCGCCAGGATCAGTCTGCAAGAGGGACTCGAGCGCACGGTCGCGTGGTACCGCGACCACGTCGACTCCATTCGCGAGTAAGTCCATGGTGTACCGCCACATCGTGCTCTTCCGTCTCCACGACGATGTCGACGAGCACGATGTGGCGCACGCCATCGGGCAGCTGACCTCACTTGCGGACCTGCCAGGGATAGTGAGCTGGCACATCGCGCGATCTCTCGACGAGCGCAAGGGACGCATCGTGATCGAGGAAGCCGAGTTCTCAGACGCCGACGCGTTCGCGGCGTTTCGGTCACATCCCCGGCACCAATCGATCGCCGCGGAGATGGCGAGGATCTCGGATTGGTGGATCGGCGACCGGCTCAGCTGAGCAGGTGTCGCACCAGCGCTTCCGATCCCGGCCACATCGGTTCGGGGAGGTCGTCGACGGGGAAGTAGCCGAACTCCATCGCCTCGTTTCGGGGCGCTGGCTCGCCGATGATCTCCACGACGTAGGACAACCCGACGGAGTGCTTCCGCGGGTCTTGTCCATGCTCTGTACCGTCGGCCGGAGCGAGCTCGACCGGGAACCATTCGTAGACGTGACGGGGCTGCGCGTTCGCCTCGACGTCGATGTCTACACCGAGAGTGTCGGACGCATGGCGTCGCAGCGCGTTCACGAGCGTCTCCCCGCGCATGACACGCCCGCCAAGGTGACACCACACGGCTCCGAAGGGGGAATCGCGCAGAATGAGACCGACCTCACGGCCACGCGCGCCCCAGCGCGCTGGCACGAAGTCGACGCACAGCAGTGGCACGGATTCCTCAACGAGGGCGTAGACGTCATCGGGGAGATAGGTCACTATGCGATCCTCTCGCGACATTTCCCCGACACACCCCTATGGCAGACTGAGCGGCATTGACCCTACGCCCGTCGGGCGTCAGCACGAGAGGCACCATGGAGCTCAGCGACTACATCCGCGTCCTCCGCAAGAACTGGCTGATCATCGTCGTGTTGACGCTGGTCGGCCTGGGCGCGGCAGCGGCATACTCCCTGACCCGCACGCCCGTGTACGAGTCGTCGAGCAGCGTCGCCGTCTCGACGCAGACCGGCGGAACGGCATCCGACATTCAACAGGGCGCCAACTTCGCGCAGACCCGCATCAATACTTATGTAGGGCTGGTGACGACACCGATCGTGCTCAACCCGGTCATTGCGGACCTCGACCTCGGCGTGACCGCAGACACCCTCGAGAAGCAGATCACGGCATCGTCGGCCCTCAACACGACGATCATCACGATCACGGCGACTGATCCTGACCCGGTCGTCGCGGCGAACCTCGCGAACCAGGCTGCGGCTAGCCTCTCGACCGTCGTTCCCGAGATCGAACCCGAGATCGCCGAGGGCGGCAGCCCCGTGCGTCTCACTCGCGTCAGCGATGCGCAGCCCGCCTTGGCGCCGGCAAGCCCGAACGTCCCACTGAACCTCGCCCTCGGCGCGCTGGTCGGTCTGGCTCTCGGCATCGGCGTCGCGGTTCTGCGCACCGTCCTCGACAACAAGGTCCGCACCCCGCGTGACGCGGAGGGCATCACGTCCGCCCCGTCGCTCGGTGCGATCGCGTACGACGCGAAAGCGAAAGAGCGTCCGCTCATCGTCCACGCTGACCCGCTCAGCCCGCGCGCAGAGTCGTTCCGCGCGCTCCGCACCAACCTGCAGTTCCTCGACATGGGCGGCCGTTCGAGCTTCGTCGTGACGAGTTCAGTGCCCAGCGAGGGCAAGTCGACCACGACGATCAACCTCGCCATCGCCCTCGCCGACGCCGGCAAGAAGGTCGCGCTGCTCGACACGGACCTGCGCAAGCCGAAAGTCGCCGAATACCTCGGCATTGAAGGCGGCGTCGGTCTGACCGACGTGCTCATCGGCCGTGTGCGCGTCGGCGACGTCATGCTCCCGTGGGGTGGCCGCAGCCTGTTCGTCCTGCCCGCGGGCAAGATCCCGCCCAACCCGAGCGAACTGCTCGGGTCGAAGCAGATGGCAACACTTCTCGAGGTTCTCGAGCGCGACTTCGACGTCGTGCTGTGCGACGCTCCCCCGCTGCTGCCCGTCACCGACGCCGCGATCCTCGCCCGTGGGACGAGCGGTGCGATCCTCATCGCCTCGGCCGGTCGCGTCACCCGGCACCAGCTCGAAGGAGCCGTCGAGGCACTGCACACGGTCGGCGCGAAGGTGGCCGGCTTCGTGATGTCGATGGTCCCCACCCGCGGACCGGACTCCTATTACAACGGGTACGGCTACGGGTATGGCTACGGCTACACGCAGGAGCAGCCCAAAGCCGCCCGCGGGCGCACGCGCAAGACGCCGGTCGCAGTCGTTCCCGACACGGCATCGTTGATCGGCGACACCGGCTTCGACTCGCGACGCGACGCGCGAAGCGCAGGCGACGTCGGCACTCGCTGACGCATGGCACGCCGCTCGCCGGTCCGCCGCGGACTGCCCGCGGCGGTGATCTCGATCCTCGTGGTCGCGCTCACCGTCGCCGTCGGCGCCCTCGTCGTTCTCGCGCTGGACCGCGGACGCTCGGCCGGCACCGACACGGTCGCACAGCCCGCGCCGTCGGTCAGTTCTTCCCTCTCTTCGACCCCGTCACCGACGCCCGCCCCGACCGCGACCGTCGAAGAACCGACCGCGCCCGATGATGCCGAGCGCTTCCTCGCGGTCGGCGCCGGCGCCATGTGGCGCGCAACAGCCGGACAATGCGGCGACGCTGCCCCAATCATCGAGCGCTCTGACGACGACGGCGACACCTGGTCCGACGTCACCCCCACCTATCGCGACATCGCGCAGCTGCGCGATCTCACCCCCTTCGCCGAGACCGAAGCCGACATCGTCGCCGACGTCGGAGCGGACTGCGAGACGCAGGCCCTGCGCACCTTCACTGCGGGGCGGTTCTGGTCGCCCTACGACGACCTCCTCCCGCAGTCCACCTACCTCGACGGATCGACCGTCATCATCGACGGCACCCGCCTCGACGCACCGTGCGAGCAGCCCTGGGGCCTTCGCGCCTCGGGCGAGACCGCCGCGTTCATCTGCGACGGCACCGCGTACGAGATCACCGACGGCGAGACGACCGAGATCGGCGACGGAGTCGCCGCCCTCGACGTGCGCGACGGGCAGATCATCGGGGCCCTCGTGCGCTCGGACTGCAACGGGCTGCAGGTGTCATCCCTCGCCCCCGACGCCGCCCCTCTCGAGTGCCTCGATGTGGATGCCGACGGTCCCGTCGCTCTCGCGGTCACCGCCGACGCGATCCGAGTCTGGGCGGGGGACGACCTCGTCAGCACGCCGCGGTGATGCGCAGCGCAGGACGCGTCGGGCGGGCACTGGGGGCGACGTTCGTCAGCGGTGAGTACTTCACGCGCTGGTCGTTGATCCTCGCCCTCGCCGTCGGCGTGCTGCTCAGCGTCCCGAGCGTCGGATCACCGTCCTTCGGCGGCTACCTCCGAGGCGTGGCGGTAGCCGCCCTCGGGTCTCCCCTGCTGGTCGCCATCGGCCTCGCCGCCGCATGGGGCGAACGGCGCGTCACGCACCGCATTGCTCGGGCGCTCGTGGTCGCCGGCGCGATCGTGGCGATCTCCGGCAGCCGCCCGTTCGTCAACGACGCGATCAGCACCCTCGTGTTCGCGACCTCCACCGGCGGCAACTGGGCGACGCGCATCACCACGAACCTGGTCACCTGCGTCGCGCTGTTCACCGTCTGCGCCGTCGCCATCACCTATCACCGCCGCCTTCGCGCCACAACGGTACGCCTCCAGCTCGCGGGAGTGCAGATGCGCGCCGGCATCGCCGAGGTCCGTCGCCTGCACGACGCGGCCACTGCCGCACGCCACCGTCTCGTCGACGAGCTGCGGACAGCGCGCGACGACCTGCTCGCGGCCGCCGTGACCTACGAGCGGGTGCGCGATTACTCGAACAGCGTGCGCGCGGCATCCCACCACCTCGACTCGCTTCCCACCGCACCCGCGCCGGGCGCCCTCGATGGCGATCTCGGCGAGCGCCGGCGCCTTCCCGTTCTGGGCAGGCTCGGTGCGACACCTCCGTTCGCCGTCGGGCTGACCTACGTCGCCGCGACGCTGCCCTTCGGCCTGGCACACGGCGGACCGTCGGTTGCGGCGACCGCGATCGTGGCGTGCGTCGCGATCGATCTCGTCGCCTTCGCCCTGCTCCGAGCCGCTCGTCGTCTGCAACCCCGACTGCGCGGCATGGTTTTCCTGGCCGTGTGGCTGGCCGCCGGCGCCGCCGTCATGGCGCTCACCTTCACCCTCATCCCGACCGTCGGCTCCCTCGGTCTCGTTCCTCTCGTCGGTGTGCCGCTCGTGGCCGCCGTCATCAGCCTGTCTGTCGACGCCTACCGACGAGCCCGCATCGAAGAACAACGCGCCACGACGGTGCTGCTCGCGTCAGCCCGCCGGCTCGCCGCCGAGGTCGACACGACCGCGGCCCCCTTGCAGCGAGCGATCGACGTGCTGCACGGGCGGTTGCAGGGGCGGTGCGTGATCCTCGCGGCGCACGTCGATGAGAACGTCCCCGACATCGACACCCTCGAGACGTTCCGAGCGCAGACCGACGACATCCTCGACGAGGTCCGCACCGATGATGCCCCGACGAGCGGAGACGGCGAGGACATCGACGACCTCGTGCGCGCTTGGTCGGTCGTGATGGACGTGACGCTCTCCATCGACGATGACGCACGCGAAGGGCTGTCGGCCGCGGCCATCGCCGACGGCGTCTACGGTCTCGTCAACGAAGCACTCGTGAACGCGGTCAAGCACTCCGGCGCCCGGTGGGCCGACATCAAGATCGACCGCGACGGCGACGCGATCGCCGCTCGCGTCTCGAGTCCCGGCATCCTCGCCGCAGCGACCCCGTCGACGGGCGAACGCGTCACCGGCATCGGAACGCGCGGTGCGCGCACGGTCCTGCGTCAGGCGGGCGACCGCGTCGTCCTCGAGGGGCTGTTCCCGCTGCCGTCGAGGACCAGCGCCCCGATCTGAGTCAGGCGGTCTCGAGCAGAGCCGCGACGCGCTCGCGCAACTGACGCGGCGTGAACGGCTTCACGACGTAGTCGTCGATGCCCGCGGCGTGCGCCTGAGCGACGTCCTGCGGCGACGAGCGGGCGGTGAGCATGAGGATGCGCGTCGACGAGAACCCGGGGTCGGCGCGCAGCGTGGAACACACTTCGATCCCCGTCTTGATCGGCATCATCCAGTCGAGGATGACCATGTCGGGATGCCGCTCGAAAGCCCGCTTGAGCCCCGCGCCGCCGTCGTGCGCGACCTCGACATCGTGCCCGACACCTTGCAGCACATGACTGAGCAGCAAGGCCACGTCGATGTCGTCTTCGACGACCAGGACAGATGCCATCGCGGCTCACCTCGGGGTTCACTAGCCGATCGAGACATCGGCGATGGCATGAGACTACACGCGGGATGACCGCGATGTACGGTGTACGCGTGACGACCGCCACCGCCGCAGGGAAGGCGCCTTCCACCCGGTTGTCACGCGGGCGCCGCTGGGGCTACTGGTTGACCGCCCTCGCGTGCATCGTCGTGGCGAGCCTGGCCGGTCTCACGCTCCAGTCGCCGGGGCTTCCCATCGCGTGGTGGTGGCCCGCCGCGGGCGCCGCCGCCTGGTTCGCCCTGCGCGCGCCGCGGGCCGACCGCACGTGGCTGATGCTGGCCATCCCCCTCGCCACCGTCACGACGAACATCCTCGTCGGCCGCCCCTGGTATCTCGGCCTGGTCTACGGGTTGTGCAATACGGTCGAGATCGTCGTCTTCCTCGCAGCGCTCGGCAGGCAGCGGGACGCCTTCCGGCTCGACACGCTCGGGAACGCCGTCCGCTTCGTCAGTGCGGCCCTGCTGGGCGCGCTGGTGCTGGGGCTCACGATCGGCGGCGCGGGGGCGCTGCTCGCCGGCGCCTCGTTCGCCTCAGTGGCGATCGTCGCCTTCGCCTCGCACAGTTCGGCGGTGATGCTGATCGGGGTACTCGCCGCCCTCCCCGCCCGGGAGCGGCAACGGGCGAATCCGATCGAGGTCGCCGTCCACGCTGTGGTTGCTGCGGCCACCCTGTTCCTCACCTTCGGCCCCGGCGGCGCCACGGAGGTGACCTTTCTGGTGTTCGCGGTCCTGGCCGCGGCGTGCCTTCGCTTCCCGATCCGAATCGCGATCGTGCAGTCCCTGCTCATCTGCGTTGCCGCTCTGCTTCTGACCCTCACCGCCGGCGGCTCCTTCGGCTTCGACCTGGCGGCGTCGCGCACCTCACCGGTGACGCTCGTGGTCTTCATGAGCACCGTCGGGGTGTTCAGCCTGCTCGTTTCGGCAGCGCGCTACGAAGGGCGTGTCAACGCCGCGATCGCCCTCACCGCGGCTGAGGATATCGCTCGAGCCGAACGCGCTCGCGTCGCCGCCCTCGCCGAACAGCTCGAGCTGCAGCGCCAGCGCGAGGACTTCGCGGTGGCGACGAGCCACGAACTACGCACGCCCCTGACGAACATGCTCGGGTACACCGATCTGCTGCTCGACACCCGGCTCGACGACCAGCAACGCTCGTGGCTCGGCGCCACGCGGCGCGGTGCTGAGCGACTGCGCGGCCTCATCGACACGATGATCGATGCCCGAGAGTCCCAGAGCCGCGATGCCGTCGCCGTCGACTCCCTCCTCTCGCGCGTGCAGAGCGCCTACGCCGCGGAAGCCTCGACGCGACGCGCCTCGATCATCACTATTCCGTGCGGTCTCGTCGTCCGCGCGAGCGACGGCGACGCCGAGCGAGCTCTTTCGAACCTGGTCTCGAACGCCATCACGTTCGCCGAGAACGGCACCGTCGCGCTGGAGGCCACCCGTGTCGACGACGACGTGCTCATCTCGGTGACCGACGACGGCCCCGGCATGTCGTCGTCCACCCTGCACCACGCCTTCGACCGGTTCTACCGCGGCCCGGAAGCCGAGGGCCGCGGGTCGTCGGGCATCGGCCTGGGCCTCGGCAGCGCGCGCGATCTCGCGCGCCGCAACGGCGGCGACGTCACCGTGACCTCCACCGCGGGGCACGGTGTGAAGGCCGTGCTCCGCCTTCCCGCTCTCACCGACGGCGACGCATGAGGTCACATTCGTCACACCACCGTTACACCGCCCTGCTAGCGTGCGCCCAAGGAGTGGACTCTCCGGGGGGAGTGGCGAGAGCATGGCAAACACCATGACGACGGATTCGGAAGAGAGCGACGCGACCGTCGTGCGCGTCCGCCGGGACGAACCGGTAGGGAACTGGCGCCGCACCTACGCCCGCCGTCTGTGGTTCAGCGATCTGCTCGTCCTCATCTGGGTCGTTTACGGCACGCAGATCGCCTGGTTCGGCCTCGGTGCCGCGGACCTCGCGATACAGACGGGGCGCGTCGACGGCGAGGTGTCGTACTGGGGATTCTCGACGGCTCTCATCCTGGTGTGGATGCTGACCCTCAGCCTCGCCGATACCCGCGATCATCGCGTCATCGGCGCGGGGAGCGCGGAGTACGCGCGTCTCACTCGATCCAGCGTCACCCTGTTCGGCATCATCGCGATCGTCGCCTTCCTCACCCAGATCGAGGTGGCGCGCGGCTTCCTCCTGCTCAGCCTCCCGCTGGGTATTCTCGTCCTGCTGTTCGAACGGTGGCTGTGGCGTCAGTGGCTCATCGCGCAGCGCCGATCGGGCGCGTATTCGGCTCGAGTCCTGTTGGTCGGGTCCCGGCGGTCCGTGGTCGACATCGCCCACGAGCTCTTGCGTACCCCCAGCGCCGGCTACTACGTCGTCGGCGCCTGTGTGCCCGGCGGCGCGACCGCCGACACGATCGAGGGCACCGACATCCCGATCATGGGCTCCCTGTCGGCGCTGTCTGCTGCGCTCGATGAGTCCGCTGCCGACACCGTCGTCGTCACCAGCACCGACGAGCTCCCCGCCGACAAAGTGAAACAGATCTCTTGGGGCCTCGAGGCCGGGCGTCAGCACCTCGTGCTCGCGCCGGGCATCGCCGACATCGCCGGCCCCCGCATCAGCAGCCGTCCCGTCGCCGGTCTTCCCCTCCTTCACGTAGAAACACCGCGCTTCAGCGGCGGCCAGCGCGTCGCCAAGCGAGTCATGGACGTCACCGCGGCATCCCTCGGCGTCGCTCTGATCAGCCCGATTCTCGCCTTCCTCGCCATCTCGATCCGGCTCTCGAGCCCCGGCCCGGTGCTGTTCCGACAGAAGCGGATCGGCCACGGCGGCCGCGAGTTCACGATGCTGAAGTTCCGCTCCATGGTGACCGACGCCGAAGACCGCCTCGCAGCGCTCATGGAACAGGACCGCGACGCCGGCAACGCGGTTCTCTTCAAGATGAAGAACGACCCCCGAGTGACGCCCATCGGCCGCATCATGCGTCGGCTCAGCCTCGACGAGCTGCCCCAGCTGTTCAACGTCATCGGTGGGTCGATGTCCCTCGTCGGCCCGCGCCCTCCGCTCCCCCGCGAGGTGGAGCTCTACGCCGACCACGTTCACCGACGGTTCCTCGTCAAGCCCGGCATCACGGGGCTCTGGCAGGTCAGCGGCCGGTCGTCTCTGTCATGGGAGGAGTCGGTGCGCCTCGACCTGTCGTACGTCGAGAACTGGACGCTCGTGGGTGACTTCGTCATCCTCGTGAAGACCCTCCGCGCCGCTCTGGTCCCGGGAGAGACCGCGTTCTGACGGCCCCCATCGATCCGTGCCACACTGGCGGCGGAGCCAACCTGATGCCGACAACCGAACGCCACGCTGTGGAGAGCCGCTGGGCGGATAGCCAACTGATCGGCACACGCGTCCGGTCGGTGTGGCAATGGCAGCTGATCTTCACCTTCAGCGTCGTGGCGATCACGGTCGCCGTCGGCGTCCTCGACGTCGGTCTGCTCGCCACCCCGGGCTTCCTCTTCGGCATCCTCGTCATCGTCATCGCGTCGATCGCGACCCTCGTCACACCGTGGGCGCGGATCCCCAAGCACGCGGCTTTCGTCCTGCCCCTCGTCGACATCGTCGCGATCGGGCTGCTGACCCTCAGCCAGCCGAGCCTCGGCTTCTTATGGGTCTTCCCCATCGCCTGGATCGCGACCTACTACGGCACCCTCGAGATCGTGGCGTCGCTGGCCGCCGTCGCGCTCATGAACCTCGCCGACCCCGATCACTGGAACCTCTCGCCCGACGTGGTCGTGGAGCTGCTGATCGTCATGCTGGCTCTCGCCTTCCTCGCCATCACGATCTCGGTGGGCTCCCGCCGCATCCGCGCCTTCCGCTACCTCGCTCGCAACCAGGCCGGCAGGCTGGCGAACACGCTCGAACGCGTGCAGTCGGCCGAGCAACGGGTCAATACCGTCCTCGACTCGATCAGCGTCGCCCTCGCCCGGGTCGCCCGCGGTGGCGAGATCGTTTCGGCGAACGCCGCCTACCGCGAGCTGTATTCGCTCGACGCGCAAGACCTGCGCTTCCCCGTCGGCGGCGCGGTCGAGTACTCCGGCTTCCGTGGCCGCGCCCTGACTCCGGCCGAGACCGTGCTCGCACGCGCGGGCCGAGGCGAGGTCGTCGAACACGAGCGCCTATGGCTCTTCGACCGCAGCGGAACCTGGCGCGCCCTCGGGCTCTCCATCCGCCCGGCAGGCGCGAACTCGATCGGCGAGGACACCTTCGTCGTAGAACTCGAGGACCTCACCGCCGTGGCCGAAGCCCAGCAAGAACGTCCGCACGTCTCGCGGGTGATCGCCCATGAGCTGCGGAACCCCCTCACCGCGATCCTCGGCCACGCCGATCTGCTCCTCGAAGGCTCCCCCCTCACGCCGGCGCAGCGCGACCACGTGAACGTCATCGAATCCGCGAGCGAGCGCATGCTCACCCTCATTCAGGGGATCCTCGCTCCGGCAACGGATGCCGACGTCCACCGCGCGCGCTTCGACGCCGCCGCCCTCGTCACCTCGGCGATCGAGGCGTTCACACCCGCGGCATCCGCGTCGGAATTGGTGGTGGACGCCGTCGTCGCCGGCCCGCTCGTCGTCGAGGGAGACGAGTTCCGCCTGCGCCAGGTCGTCGACAACGTCCTGAGCAACGCCATCAAGTACAGCGACCGCGGAACGCTCCGTGTAGCCGCGGCGGTCGACGACGACGGCTGGGTCGCCGTGACCATCGCCGACGAGGGGATCGGCATGTCCACCGACGACGTCGAGCGCGTCTTCACGCCCTACTTCCGCGCTCAGACCGCGCAAGAGGGCGGCGTGCCCGGCACCGGCCTCGGCATGGGGATCGCGCGCGATATCGTCGAGAGCCACGGGGGTAGCATCACCGTGGAGAGCGCTCTCGGACGCGGGACGACCGTCACGGTTCGTCTGCCCGCCGCAGGCCGCAGCGAGGGGGCGTACTGATGGAGCACATCGACGTGACGATCGTGCTCGTCGCGGTCGCGACGACCTGCACGATCATCATGATCGGGCTCGGGTTCTTGCCGCATCCGGGGCGCGCGGCATCCATCTGGTCCTCCGGCTTCGCCCTCGCGATGCTGAGCTGCTATCTGCTCGTCGCGGCCGATCAGATCGGTTCCCACCACCTGCGCGGAGCCGCCCACGGCCCCATCCTGTGCGCCGTCGCCTTCGTCTGGATTGGCCTGCGCGCCCGGCGGGGCCGGGAGCCGATCATGCTGCTCCCGACCATCGTCGTGTTCAGCGCGGCCACCGTCGTCCTCGGCCTCACCGCCGAGACCCTCACCTACGGCGCCGTGTTCCGGGTGTCGTTCGCCCTCGCCGCCGCGACCGCCGGTCTCGCCGCGTGGGAGTTGCTGCGTCTGCGCAAAGCCGAACGCGAAATGTCACTGCCGCTCATCGTCGTCGCGTGCGGGTTCGTCGGCCTGGCCGTCCTCGTCGCGATCGACGGGCTCATCCGCCTGGCAGACGGCACGATCGGCGAGACCGAGGCGGACCTGCAGGACCTGTACGACCTCAACGAGGTCGTGGCGCTGCTGTATCTCATCTGCGCCCTCGTGACGCTGCTCTACCTCGTACGGCGCGGGGCGCAGACACCCGAGCAGCAGCAGACCGTCGAGTTCTTCGGCGTGGCCCGCGATCGCCTGGCCCGTGCCCGCGAGGCCGGCGACCGCTGGTGGTCGCTGATCGACGTGCGCCTCGACGACGCCGGCGAGCTGCTCGACGCATCGAGCGGACGGGCGTTCCAACGCATCACGGCCCGCTTCGCCGAGGACATCCGCACCGTCATGCCCCCCGAGGCCGACATCTACGCCGTCTCGCCGACGCAGGTGCTCGTCCTGCTCCCCCGACCCGA
This sequence comes from Microbacterium sp. SORGH_AS_0505, assembly GCF_030818715.1. NCBI lineage: Bacteria > Bacillati > Actinomycetota > Actinomycetes > Micrococcales > Microbacteriaceae > Microbacterium > Microbacterium sp. SORGH_AS_0505. Next base: position 554,953 of record NZ_JAUTAT010000001.1, read on the forward strand.
CACCGCCGTGCGCGGGCTGCTGTCGCGACTGCTCGACCGCATCGGCACACTGACCGACCAGCCCGCCGTCCCGATCCGCCTGTCGGCGAGCATCGGCGTGGCTGCTGCCCCCTTGGCCGACTACGACCTTGACCGCCTCACGGCAGCCGCGGGCGAGGCGGCCGCGCACGCCCAGATCTCGGGCGGCGACCGGTGGGAGCGCGCGGTCTTCGCGCCCTGATACGTCATCGACGGGGCACCACCGTAGGATCGTGCCGATGCCCGAGACCTTCCTGCCTCCCGCCGCCCGCACCGTGGGCCGCGTGGTCGTATGGGCGCTCGGGCTCGCCCTGCTCTTCGTACTCTTCGTCGTCGGGTGGATCGGCGTGCGAGGCTACCTCGCCTACGACCACCTTGCGTCAGCGCAGCGGCAGGCCCCGGCGATCGCCCAGAACATCGGCGATCTCTCCGCGGCGACCGCGGCGCTCGACCGCGTGGCTCGTGACACCTCGGCGGCCCGTGAGCTGACCTCGGATCCGCTGTGGCGCGGCGTCGAAGGTGTGCCGTGGGTGGGCCCCCAACTGGCGGCCGTCGCGGATGCCGCCGCCGCGGTCGACGACGTCGTCACCGGCACGGCGGAGCCCATCGCCGCGGTCGCCGACGGCTTCGGCGTCGAGGCGTTCGTGCCCGTCGACGGACGCATCGACACCTCGGTCTTCACGGCGCTCGCGGGCCCCGCCGAGGATGGCGCCCGGGCCGCGGCATCCGCTCGGGACGATGTCGAGGCGATCGACCGCGCTCCCCTCCTCCCGCCCCTCGCCGACGCCATCGGCTCGCTGGACGGCCTGCTGTCGGAAGTCGCATCGGGAACCGACGCCCTCTCGCGTGCCAGCCGGCTGCTCCCGTCGATGCTCGGTGCCGACGGCCCCCGAAACCACCTGCTGCTCGTGCAGAACAACGCCGAGTGGCGCACCCAGGGCGGGATCGTCGGCGCGTCGACGCTCCTCCGCGCCGACGAGGGCGCGATCGAGCTCGACGGCCAGCTGTCGTCCGCAGACTTCGACCGGTACGACGACGCGGTGCTCGACCTCGGCGAGTACGCCTCGCTCTACGACGCGAAGCCGGGTCGCTACATTCAGAACATCACGCAGGTTCCGGACTTCTCGCTGACCGCCCGTCTGGCGCAGGAGTTCGCGAAACGCGAGGGGCGCGACGTCAGCAGCGTCATGTCGATCGATCCGGTCGCCCTGTCGTACCTACTGCAGGCCACCGGGCCGGTCCGGCTCCCCACCGGCGACGAGCTGACGAGCGAGAACGCCGTCCAACTCCTGCTCAACGACGTTTACCTGCGCTACGAGGATCCGCGGCAGCAGGATGCGTTCTTCGCCTCGGCGGCGGCGGCGGTCTTCACCGCGATGACGAGCGGACAGGTCGACCCGGGCGCGCTCGTCAGCGCTCTCGGCCGAGCCGGCGCGGAGCACCGTCTGTACCTCTGGAGCGCGGACGAGGACGACGAGAAGATCCTCGCCGACACGACACTGGCCGGCGCCCCGCCCGCGAGCGATGCCGACACCGCGCGATTCGGCGTCTACTTCAACGACGGCACGGGCTCGAAGATGGACTACTACATGACGCCCGCCGTCCAGCTCGGCTGGTCGGGGTGCGGTACCGGCGCCACTCCCCGCACGCTGTCGCTAGAGGTCAGCCTCACGAACAACGCACCCGCAGACGCCGCGTCGCTGCCCGAGTACATCACCGGCGGCGGCGTCTACGGGGTGCCGGTCGGAACCGCCCGCACCGTCGGCGAGATCTACCTGCCGGAGGGCTTCACGATCAGCGCGGCCACTCCCCCGGGCGACCGCGCCTTCGGCGGCGCCATCGTCGACGGACGCCAGGTGCTGTCGTACTCGGCCGACCTGAAGCCCGGCGAGACCGCCACCGTGTCGGTGGACCTGACTGCCGACACCGACGTCCGTGACGCCGAAGCCTGGGTCACCCCCACCGCGGATGCCTCGCTGTCACCGGTCGTGCGGGCGTCCTGCGCGCCCGCGGGCACCGGCCTCGCACTCGAGTGACGCGTTGCGCAACCGTCATCTGCGAGAAACCCCAGATCGGAAGCCCTCGATTACACTCGGGTACGTACCTCCCCTGAAAGCAGCACTCATGCGCCGCTCCCCCCGCGCCCTCGTCACGATCCTTCTTCTCACCGCTCTGACGTTCGGTGCGCCCGCAGTCGCGAGCGCATCGACGATCTACCCGCCGGTCGACGCCTGCACGTCGGATGCCGCGGGTGCCGGCCCGGGCGACACCATCAGCTTCTCGTGCGACTCCCGCACCTTTGCGCCCAACGAGACCGTCACGGTCACCGTCACGGGTGAGAACGGCGCCGGGGCGCGCTTCGCCATGGTCCGCACGGCGATCTCGACGGCGAGCGCCGTCTTCGAGTCCGACGCGTCGGGCGCCCTGCCCGCGATCCGCATCGTCCTCCCGTCGGACGCGCGCGGCGTCTACAACATCGCCGCCATCTCGGCGACCTCGACCGGCGGTACCTCCAGCGCCGTCATCGACGCCTCGCAGAGCAGCGACCCGCTCGTGCGGGCCGGGTTCGACGGCAACCAGCTGATGGGCCTGTGGATCGGAGCCGGAGCGCTCCTCGCCGCCGGTGCCGTCATCGTGATCGCCTCGGCGGTGCGCCGCCGCCGCGACCGCACCGACGACTGAGGAAGCCCTCGGGGCCCGGGCGACTGAGGCAGCTCGCCCGGCTCAGGCGACGCTCGACGACTTCCGCTGGATCGGCTTCGCCGTCACCAGGATCGGAAGGTGGTCACTCGCACCCTTCGGGAGCGTCTTGACCTGGACGATCTCGAACCCGCTCGACGTGGCGAAGTCGTAGTACCCCTTGAAGAACTTGTAGCGCGTGTACGTGCGCGCGTCGCTGAGGCTCAGCTCGTAGCCGCTCTCGCGGATCACCTGGCTCAGGTTCTCTTTGAAGACGGGGTAGTTGAAGTCGCCGACCATGAGGATCGGCGCTCCCTTGCCGAGCGTCGACAGCTCGCGCAGCGCGGCGCGGATCTGGTGTCGCCGGAGCGAGTTCAGGGCTGTCAGCGGAGCAGCGTGGAACGACGAGACGATGAAGTCCATGCCCGAGTCGATGTCGCGAAGGCTGAGCCCCAGCATCCGTTCGTCTGCCGGCTTCAGAACGATGTCGTGCAACGACTTCTTGAGCGAGAAGGTCTTGCTCGCGCCGGCGCGGAAGCCGTTCTCGCGGTAATAGATCGCGAGCCCCAGCCGATTCGAGCGCGTCGCGTCGGCCAGCACGAGTCCGCCGATGCGCTCGGGCATGTCGGTCGTGTCGACCTCTTGCAGGCACAGCACGTCGACGTCGTAGCGGCCCACCAGCTCGGTGAGTTCGCCCGCTGCGGCGTGCTTGCGCAGGTTGTACGAGACGACGGTGATCATCGAGCATCAGCCTATGGCTAGAGTTCAAGAGTGGCTCCCAGGAAGCTGCGGATGCCTCCGGCCCGCGTACTCGTCCCCGTGGCGATCATCGTGGCGCTCGCTCTCGTCCTCGTGCTCGTCGGCGTCATCGGCAGCGCCGTGACCCGCGGGTTCCACGCGCTCACCGCGCAGCCCCCTCACGTGGCGACGACGATCATCGCGCCGGACCAGGCGAAGGTCGCCGCGGCATCCCGCGACCTGTCCGGTGATGAGAAGGATGCCGCCGCCTACCTCGCCGCCCAACCCACCGCGTACTGGCTCACCCCCGAGCAGGACCCCATCGGCACAGCCGGCGGCACGGTCCTCGACCTCATCTCGCAGGCACGCGATCAGGGGCGTGCCGCCGCGTTCGTCGTCTACGGCCTTCCCGGGCGCGACTGCGGCAACCACTCCGCGGGAGGCCTGTCGGAGCAGGACTACCCCGTCTGGGTCGGCGAGATCGGCAAGGCGCTCGACACCGCCCCCGAGGTGCAGAAGATCGTCATCCTCGAGCCCGACAGCATCGCGCTGTCGGAGGAGTGCGGCAACATCGGCGAGCGCGCCCGCCAGCTGAGCACCGCGGTCGACGGGCTGACCACCGCGAACACCTGGATCTACATCGACGGCGGACACAGCAACTGGCTGCCCGCCGAGAAGATGGCGGACTTCATCCGGCAGACCGGCGTCATCGACCGGGTCCGCGGGTTCGCGACGAACGTCTCGAACTATCAGGCATCCGCCGACGAGTTCGCCTACGCCGCCGCGCTGTCACAGCTGCTCGGCGGTGCCCACGCGATCGTCGACACGTCGCGCAACGGGACCGCGTCGTCGGGCGGCGAGTGGTGCAACCCTCCCGGCCAGACGGTCGGCGAGCCCGGCGGCACGTTCCACGACGACGTCGTCGACACCAACCTGTGGATCAAACCTCCCGGAGAGAGCGACGGCACCTGCAGCGGCGGGCCCGCAGCGGGCGTGTACTGGCCGCAGGCCGGCGTCGAACTGACGCAGGGCGTGCGCTGAGGCGTGTGTAGCATGAGGACCGACTTTCATACTGGATCGGGGGGCAATCGGCGATGAGTGATTCGATGTCGATGCATAAGACAGCGGTCATCGTCGAGGACGATCCGGACATCCGCCACCTCATCGTCGAGGTGCTCGAAGCGGCAGGATTCTCGACGGTCTCCGTCGGCAACGGCATCGACGGCGTGCGCGCCGTGCTCTCGTACCAGCCGCTCATCACGACGCTCGACGTGAACATGCCCGGCATCGACGGGTTCGAAGCGGCTCGCCGCATCCGCGCGCAGAGCGACACCTACATCATCATGATCACCGGTCTCGAAGAGGAGGCCGACGTCGTCCTCGGCCTCGGCGCCGGTGCCGACGAGTACGTCGTCAAGCCCTTCCGTCCGCGCGAGCTCCGCGCCCGCGTCGAGTCGCTCCTGCGGCGTCCGCGGGCGACGGGTACGACCGTCGCAGCCGCTCCGCGACAGGATGCCGCCGGCCCCTCCTTCCCCGGAGCCCGCACCGCCGCGCAGCCGCAGTACGACCCCGCGCCGACGAGCCCCGTGTTCGACGAGCGCGTCATGACGCCCGTGTACCCCGACCCGCAGCAGGGCGGTGCGGTCATTGTGCCGCCCGGACAGTACGGCGGGCCGCAGTTCGGCGGCGCCGGTCAGGTGGCGCCCGGTCAGGGTGCGCCTGGGCAGGGTGCTCCCGGTCAGGGTCTCGTGCCGCAGGGGGTGCCGTCGCAGGGTGAGCACCCGGGGAACGCTGTGGCCCCGGCATCCGCCACCCCGCCCGTCGGCGGTCCGGGATGGACCGTCCACCGCGACCTGGCCGTGCACGCCGAGCACCGCGTCGTCCTCGTCGCCGGGCGCGAGCTGACCCTCACGCGCACCGAGTTCGACCTGCTGTCGACGCTCATGGAATCCAAGCGACGCGTGCGCAGCAAGGCCGACCTCACGCTCGTGCTGCGCGGAGAGTCGTACGTCACGAGCTACTTCGTCGGCGAGGCCGACAAGCGGGCCATCGAGGCGCACATGACCAACCTGCGCCGCAAGCTCGGCGACAACCCCAACAACCCGCGGTACATCGAGACCGTCCGCGGCGTGGGCTACCGCCTCACCTCCGAAACCGTCGCCAGCGCCTGAGGCTTGCCGGAGGCGTGCGCCCGGGGGCGTGCGCGCGCCGGCTGCGGGGGTGCGAGCCGTCCGTGCGTTCGCGGGGGTGTCCGCCGTGCGCGCGTTCGCGGATGCAATAGATGCCGCGCGACACCCGGCATCCACACCGCTGAACGCGGCGTGTCGCGTCGAAACTGTTGCATCCGCGCACGCCTGCCCGCGCACCCGGGCCGGGACGCCCGCGCGCGCATCCGAGCGCGCACGGTCCGCACCCCCTCGCCGAATCAACACCCCAGCGCCGAATCATCACCCATCGGCCCGCATTCGGCTGGTGACTCGGCACCCGAGTGGTGACTCGGCGCACGGGCAAGCCCGCACGAGTCCGGCGCGGCACCCGAGTGGTGACTCGGCGCACGGGCAAGCCCTCACGAGACCGGCGTGGCAGGCCGGAGCTCAGACGGCCCCGCACCGACGACGGATGCAATGGATGCCGCGCGACACCCGGCATCCACGGCTCAGAACGCGGCGTGTCGCGGCGAAACTCCTGCATCCGCGTACATCTGCGCCCCGAGCGAGCAGCACCCACGCATAGGTCATCGCCGAATCAACACCCGCGGGCCGAATCACCACCCATCGGCCCGCATTCGGCTGGTGACTCGGCACCCGAGTGGTGACTCGGCACACGGGCAAGCCCGCACGAGTCCGGCGCGGCACCCGAGTGGTGACTCGGCACACGGGCAAGCCCGCACGAGTCCGGCGCGGGCACCCGAGTGGTGACTCGGCGCACGGGCAAGCCCGCACGAGTCCGGCGCGGGCACCCGAGTGGTGACTCGGCACACGGGCAAGCCCGCACGAGTCCGGCGTGGCAGGCCGGAGCTCAGACGGCCCCGCACCGACGACGGATGCAATGGATGCCGCGCGACACCCGGCATCCACGGCTCAGAACGCGGCGTGTTGGGGCGAAACTCCTGCATCCGCAGACGCCCCCGCGCCCGGCGCGAATCAGACCTTGTAGCCCTGGTGACGCTGGAAGAGCTTGATCGCCATCGTGAGGGTCTGCAGCACCGTGACGACACCGACGATCGGCCAGCCGACCCAGAGGATCGCGGACTGGGTCACCGGGTCGAGCAGGTTCCAGATGACGGCGATCGCGATCGCGACGATGGCGAGGATGATGAAGGGCGTCCAGTGGCCGAAACTAACGCCGCCCTTCTCGGCTCTCGCCTGCAGGGCCCAGTTGTCGACCTTCTTCTTCGAGAGGAAGCGGGTCCACGATCTGATGAAGTGACTGATCCGGATCCACATGAAGATCTCTGCCGGGAACATGAGCATCGCGAACGCGAGGTCGCGTCCGTTGGACTTCTCCATCGCCCGCGCCATGCGGAAGTTCAGGCCTGCGGCCACCAGCGGCGGGATCAGCCACCACGGCGAGAAGACGAACGCGTTGATCGACAGCGACGCGATGAGCAGCGTGATGAAGGCCACGCGGACGAAGAAGTTCGTGAGCATCGAGAACTGCTCGAACCACCGCAGACGCAGGTTCGGGTGGAAGGGCTGCCCCTTCGTGTCACCGCGCTGACCGGGCCACATGAGCTCGATGGCGCCGTAGGTCCACTTGACCTGCTGTGCGTCGTAGCCCTTCAAGGTGGTCATGCCGCCGACATCCGCCCGCGCGAACGGGCTGATCTTCGTGAGGTACCCGGCCGACTTGATCTGCAGCGACAGCAGTGAGTCCTCGACCTCGGAGTCCTTCACCCACGGGGAGTTCTGGTGGTTCTCCTTCATGATGTCGCGCAGGGCGGTCGTCGAGAAGATCGAGAACTGGCCGCCGAGCACGGCCATGTTGCGGCCGCGTAGCAGGTTCTGCATGTTGAACGCGGCGAACTGAGTGCGCTGACCGGCGATCAGCCACTTGGCGATGAAGCCCTTGATGGGCCGGTCGTCGATCGTGTAGATCGCGGAGATGCCGCCGATACGCGAGTCGGCGACGGCCTCGTTCTCGAGGTACTCGACCGCACGCCGGTCGGCGGTCGTGTCGCCGTCGACGCCCAGCAGGTAGTCGTAGCCCTCGACGAGCGCGTACCCGTAGTTCAGGGCGCCGACCTTCTTGTCGGGGTTCTTGCCGATGTCGTGGACGAACACCTCGGTGAACTGCAGACCGAGCTCGGTCTCGACCTCGTGCGGGCCCGAGAACTCCGACGCGATCTTCACCGTGTCATCCGACGTGTTGTTGACCACGATGTGGATCACGTCGGGCACGCGGCTCTGTGCGAGCAGCGACTGGATGACGTCGGCGATCGACTCGGCCTCGTTGTACGCCGGGACGATGCACCCGATCGTCGACCGGTGCACCGACGAGTTCTCGAGCACCGAAGCGAAGTCGTCGGCGAACTCGTCGACGGGGACGATCTCGCCAGGACCGGCGCCGAAGCCGCCCTGCGCGGGCGCACCCTGCCACGACCCCTGCGGCGCGGCATCCTGCCACGTGCCGGCGGGCTCGGTCCACGCACCGGCGGGCTGCTGCCACTGCGGCGGAACGGGCTGCGGCTGAACGGGCTGCGGCTGGACGGGCTGCGGCTGGACGGGCTGCGGCTGCGCAGGCTGCTGCGCCGCGGGCTGCTGCACCGCGGGCCACCCCTGCTGCCACTGCGCCGCGTTCGGATCCTGCCACGCCCCAGCCTGGGGCTGTGCGGGCTGCCAACCCTGCGGGCCGGGGATGTACGGACTTGTCACGTCGGTTCCTCGAACTGGATTCACGGTGTGGTGGGACCGCCGGTACCGCCGGTCGAAGTCCAACCGTCAGTCCCCGTGGTGCCCTGGGAGTCTCCTCCCGACGTGCCGCCGGTTGTTCCCCCCGTGGACTCGTCGGTCTCTGTAACCCGAGGATAGATCGCAATCGGGACAACGGGGTAGACCGTCTGCTGCGCGAAGGACTTGTCGTCGTTCGCCGTCCCCTCGACCCAGATGTCGAGCGCGAACTGCAGGGTGACGCCGTAGGTGTCCTGCGGCAGCTGGTTGATCGTCGTCTCGGGGACGAGCAGACCGCCCTGGAAGCTGTTGATGAGCAGTCCGCGGTTCGAGCGGATCGTGTCGGTCGGCACGAGCGTGCGCGGGTCGGCACTGAACTGGAACGGCGAGCTGACCTGGTTGGAGGTCTGCGCGGTCTGCGAGCTGATCGTCACGTTCGACAGGTAGACGCGTCGCTTCTGCTTAAGGACGGCCTTCTCGTCGACGCGCGTGTCCTTGACGTTGACCGCGAACCCGAAGGTCTTCGGGTTGTCGGCGTACCACTCGCGCGTGCGCTTCGAATCGACCGCCCACATGTCGAGGATGATCTGCAGACCATCGGCGACCTCGTAGGTCATCTGCACGGAGCCGTCGTAGGTGAACTGCGAGTCGAACGGCATCTCGGCCGTGCCCGCGGCGGGCGTCGCGTTCGGCGCGGGCACCGCCTGAGCGTCGTCCTGTGTGCCGGAGATCCCGTTGAACGCCTCGACGATCTGCGAGCATCCCGACAACGAGAGTGCGGCCGCGGCTGCCAGGGCGATGACGGCGAGCCGGCGGCGGGCGTGGGGACGGATGGACATGCGCGAACCTCGTTCGGTCTGAAGGGTGGAGGGCACCGGCGGCGGGGTTCGGGTCGCCGCCGCCGGTGCCACGTCTTCACGGTAGGGGCGCGCGCCGCCCAGAAACCGGGACTTCGGGAACCCTCGCGACGGCCTTTACCGGATCTTGAGGTTCTTGAGGTTGCGGAACCGCGCCCGCAGAACCGTTAGTCCGAGCCGGATGCCGGCTGCTGCGCGATCGCCACGGTCACCGTGTCGGTCGCGGTCTGCTTCGCGTACTCGTCGGCTCGGGGCTTGGTCTGCACGAGGAAGTCGTACGTGAACTGGAGCGTCACGTAGGTCGCGTTCTCGGGCACCTGGCCGACGTTGAAGGTCTGCGAGTAGCTGTACGGCTTGAGCACGAGGTAGCCGTTCTTGACGCTCGCCTGGTCGACCTGCGGGTCGAGGGCGGGGAACGTCTCTTCAGCGTTGGCGGGGATCGCCAGCATCGTCGCCTTCTGCAGGTAGACCTTCTGCCCGTCATTGGGGGTCACGGTCGTCACGAGGGACAGGCTGACCGGCTTGACAGCCGTGGGGGTCCAGCGATCCATGCGCAGCTCGGACCAGTAGTTGACTGCGACGCTCACCGCACCGGCGGTCAGGTCGCGCTGCGTCGACCCGCTCGACAGGTCGTTCTCGACCGGAGGTGCGACGACGGGCGGCGGAGACGACGACACGGCCGGAGCCGAGGCCGACGGGCTCTCGCTCGCCCACGGCGCGGGTCCGCATCCCGACAGGGCGACGGCACTGCTCAGCACGACGGCGACTGCGGCCAGACGCACGGTTCTCATCCGCATCATGACCCCTCCCCGCGGTGCCGACAGTCTACAAGGGCGGATGCCGGGTGCCGATCGCCGGGGATGTGTCGGAGTGAGTCGTTGTTTACCTGATCGAAACCCTGATTAGTTGCCGATACTGAGCAAAACCTGAATACTGGCTATGTCCAACCAACGAGGGGCGGTCGGTTGGATTTTTTGTTGCCGTCCACGCCTCGAACTCACGACGACCGAAAGCAGTCACCATGAAGCACAAGATCAGCAAGGCAACGGCGGCTCTCGCTGTCGCCATCGCGGCGGTCTTCGCGGCGCCGGCCGTCGCGAGCGCCTACCCCGCAGACCCCGTAGTCGTCGACTCGCCGAGCGCCCTGGCTCCCGGCGAGGCCGGCACTGTGACGTTCGACGACTTCGCCGCAGGCGAGACCGTCGACTTCACCCTGACCGGCTTCAACGCCTCGGGCGCCACCCTGGCTCTCGTCGCGTTCTCCGCTCAGGACTCGCAGACGATCACCAAGGAAGCCAACGCTCAGGGCGAGGCGGCCGTCACGGTCACCCTTCCCTCCAACGCCCGCGGCACCTACACCCTCGCTGCTGTCGGCCAGGACAGCGGCACCTCGGCATCCACGACCATCGCGGTCACCGCGACGGGCGCTGGCGCTGGTGGCGACGGCGGCACTGCACTTCCGAACGCCGGTTTCGACGGTGACGCACTCCTCGGCCTCTGGGTCGGCGGCGGCGTCCTCGTCCTCGCCGGTGCGAGCATCGCGGTTGCGACCTCGGTGCGCCGCGCACGTCGGGCATAAGGCACTCGCGAACCATCGCAGAAGAAACTCCCCCGGGCCACGGCCTGGGGGAGTTTCTTCGTGTGGGGCGCGCCGCACGGTACAGGCCGTGCGATGCGCGCTCAGTCGGTCGACGGGTCGAGCTCGCGCCGGGCGCGCGTCTGCTCGGCGCGCGTCGCGAGCAGATCGTCCGCCGGGTAGCCGACCGCGGTCAGCGTCAGGCCGCGCGCCGCGAGGACCTTGATCTCGTTCGTCCGGGTGAGCTCGTCGCGGATCTCGGCGACGCGGCTCACCTCGATCCGCCCCTCTCCCGCCGCAACACACGCGCCCACGAGCGCTCGCACCATGCTGTGGCAGAACGCATCCGCCTTCACCGACGCGATCAGCGCGCCGGAATCGTCGCGGTGCCAGCCGTACTCGAGCAGGGTCCGGATCGTCGTGGCCTCCTCGCGCGGCTTGCAGTAAGCGGCGAAGTCGTGGAGTCCGCGGAGGCTCCGGGCTGCGGCATCCATCGCTGCGACGTCGAGGGATGCCGGGACCCAGGTCGTCCGCCCGCGCTCCAGCGGATCGTAGCCCGTCACGCGGTCGGCGACCCGGTAGGCGTAGCGACGCCAGACCGCCGAGAACCGCGCATCGAACCCCTCGGGGGCGACGTCGACGCGGTGCACGAACACGTCCGGGTACGGCCCGAGCACACCGTTCAGGCGCGCGGCGAGCGCCGCCGGCTCGGGGCGACGGCCCGACAGGAGGCGACGCTCCTGACCCTCGGTGAGGTCGAGGTGGGCGACCTGCGCGGATGCGTGCACACCGGCATCCGTCCGTCCTGCGACGACCAGCCGCGGATCCCCGCCGAGGATGCGGGCGATCGCCGCTTCGAGCGTGCCCTGCACGGTCCGAAGGCCCGGCTGCCGCGCCCAACCCCGGAAGTCGGTGCCGTCATAGGCGAGGTCGATCCGCAGGCGCACGATGCCAGCCTATCCGCGGCCGTCAGAGCGCCGCGTCGACCTCGGCCCGCGTGGGCGGGTTCGCGCCGGGACGCGAGACGGTGATGCCCGCCGTCACGACCGCGCGGCGGAGCGCCCGGTGCAGGGCATCGGCGTCGCCGGTCAGGAGCCGTGCGTCGTCGACGAGGCTCGTGATGAGGCTCGCCATGAACGCATCGCCCGCACCGATCGTGTCGGCCACGTCGACGCGCAGCGGTGCGACCTCGACGTGTCCCGACGCTCCGAGCGCCAGTGCGCCCTCGCCGCCGCGCGTCATGACGACGATCTGCGGCCCGAGCGCCGCGATGGTCTCGAGCACCTGCGCGGCGGGCACACCGGGGTAGAGCGCCTCGGCATCCTCATCGCTCAGCTTGACGAGTGTCGCCGCCGCGAACGCTCGCTCGGCGACCGGTCGCGGGTCGTCGCCGACGAGGGCCGGACGTACGTTGGGGTCGACCGTGACCACCCGGCCCGCGTCGCGGGCGCGTTCGAGGGTCGCGAGCGCGACCTCTCCCCCGGGTTGCAGGAACAGGGCGATCGACCCGGAGTGGACGACGGATGCCGCCCCTGCCGCAGCCTCGGCCGCCGCAGCGTCGAGTTCCCACTCGATGTCGAAGTCGTACTCGGCCGAGCCGTCGACGCGCAGCAGGGCGCGCGCGGTGGAGGTCGCGGCATCCGTCCACGACGACGCGTGGATCCCCGCGCCGGACGCCGTCATCTGGTCCGCGATGCGGCGGCCGCGATCATCCCGGCCGAGCCGCGTGAGGAGCGAGGCGGACACCCCCTGCCGGGCGATGCCGACGGCGACATTCGCGGGGCTGCCGCCGACGTGCTCCGCGTCCGCGCCATCGCGCTCGACGATGTCGATCAGCGCCTCGCCGACGACGAGGACGGTGTCCGTGTGGGTCATGCCCTCACTTTCGCACGACGCAGGACGCCGCGCACGTCCGTGTCAGCGGACGACGGCGGTGACCGTCGGGAGGTGCGACAGGAGCTCCTGACTGATCGACCCGAGCAGGAAGCGCGCGAGCGCGCCGCGACCATGCGTACCGACGACGACCATACGAGCGTCTCCGGCGATCCCGGCCAGCACGTGCGAGGGGTGACCGCGCTCGACCCGCCGGACGACACGCAGATCGGGGTAGCGGGCCGACAGCCCGGCGAGGGAGAGCGCCAAGACCTCTTCCGTCGTCGCCTGCATGTTCGCGAGGTACAGGTCGGGGTAGACCTCCATCGCGTTCCGGGGCGTGTGCACGGGAGTCCACACGCTGACCGCGATGAGCGGTTCGCCGAGACGGTCGGCTTCGGATGCCGCGAACTCGATCGCGTGCTCCGACACCTCCGACCCGTCGATGCCGACGACCACGCCCATCCCCTCACCCAGGTCGCGGTCCGGCATCACGACGACAGGGCACGTCGCCCCCGCGGCGATCCGGATGCCGTGGACCCCGCGCGCGGGCCCGGTGCCCGGACCCCGGTAGTCGCTGCCGAGCACGAGGATCGCGGCGTCTTTGGACGCCTCGACGAGCTTCGTGACGGGGTTGCCCGACTCGACCCGCGTGGACACGGGGACGCCGGCATCCGACACCCGCTTCGCTTCGCCGTCGAGCAGCTGCTGGGTCGCGGTCTGCGCCGCCCCGAGGACCTCCGCCTCGCCGATCGCGCCGATCGCGCCGCCCACGACCGAGATCAGCTCGATCGACTGCCGCCGCGTCGTCGCACGGGCGATCGCCCAGTCGACTGCCCGCCGCGACACGCGCGCTCCGGTGACTCCGACGATGATGGTGCCCGCCATGATGCCAGCCCTTCCTGGGACGACGCGCCGACCCGATCACGGTGACGTCTGCGGCGCTCGTGCGTGACTCGGTGATGCCAACCTATCCCGCTCGCGAGCGCGCCGGAAGAGACGGACGGCGCTCAGGATCGCTTCGTAGACTGGATGCCGACTTTCGCCCCCTCAGCCCTCGACCCCCCTCGACGACTGCCCCCGCCATGCCCCGACCCGCTCCTGCGCGCCTGCCAGGCCTCGACGGACTCCGCGCCGTCGCGGTCCTGCTCGTCGTCGTGTACCACCTGTTCCCGGCGCTGCCGGCGGGATTCCTCGGGGTCGACGTCTTCTTCGTGATCTCGGGGTTCCTGATCACCACCCTGCTGATGCGCGAGCACGAGGAGCACGGGCGCATCCGGCTGCTCGAGTTCTGGCGCCGCCGCGCGCGGCGCCTGCTGCCCGCGATCGGGGTGGTGGTCCTCGTCAGCGCGTCGCTCGCGTGGACGATCGGCGGCGATGTCCTCGTGGGCCTCGGGTCACAGCTCGCCGGAGCTGCGACCTTCGCCTACAACTGGGTCGCGGTCGCGGCCGGGTCGTCGTACTTCGGGGGGCTCGACTCCTCCGCGCCGGAGCTGCTCCGGAACCTCTGGTCCCTCGCCGTCGAAGAGCAGTTCTATCTGCTCTGGCCGCTCCTGCTCCCCCTCGTCCTGCGGCTGCGCCGCGGGCGGGTGATGGTCGCCGTCGCGCTGGCCGCGGCATCCGCCCTCGCCGCCGTCCTCCTCGTCGGCGCCGACCCGACGCGCGTCTACTACGGGACCGACACGCACGCCTTCGGACTGCTCCTGGGCGTCGCGCTCGCCTTCGTCCGTCCCGCCGCGCGCGAACGCGGAGTGCCCGCCGCGCTCGGCGGGCTCGCGATCGCAGCGATCATCGCGCTCGCCTTCGTCACGCCGGGGCCCGGTGCGGAGACCTTCCCGGGGCTGCTGCTCGCGGCATCCGTCCTCACCGTCGCCGCCATCGCCGCGGCCGTCCGCCCCGGGTCCTGGCTCGGACGCGTCCTCGACGTCGCACCGCTGCGCTGGGTCGGCGAACGCTCGTTCGGCATCTACCTGTGGCACTGGCCGCTCGTCGTCCTGCTCACGGTCGCGACGACGCGGACCTCCCCGGACGTCGCCGTGCCGCTCGAGGTCGCCGCGGCCACGCTCGTTCTGACGCTGCTGGCCGCCGAGGTGTCGTACCGCTTCGTCGAGCAGCCCGTGCGACGGCTCGGCTTCCGCGCGTCCGTCCGCGCCATCGGCCGGGCATTCCGCGGCGGCCCCGTCCGCCGCCTCGCCGCAACGGCCGCCGTCGCCGCCGGTGCGCTGGTCGTCGCGGGGACGACAGCCGCCGTCGCCGACGCGCCGACGGTCGCCTCGAGTGAAGCCGTCGTCGAGAACGGCGCCGCGGCACTCAGCGCAGGATCCTCCCGTTCCGATCACGCGACCCTGCCGGGCGCCGCGCTGCGCAGCGACGACCCTCTCCTGCTTCCCGAGTGCCCGAGCGCGAACCTCACCGACGACGGTGGCCTCTGCACCGCTCCGGACGGACGTCCCGCTCCCCCGGCCCCGGCACGCGTCGCCGGCGCCCGCGTGACCGCCGTGGGCGACTCCGTCATGCTCGCGTCCGCAGGCGGCCTGATCGACCGGATGCCGGGTGCCCAGATCGACGCGAAGGTGTCGCGCTCGATGAGTGCCGGCCTCGACATCGTCGACGGGCTGGCCGCACGAGGACAGTTGCGCGATTACGTCGTCGTCGGCCTCGGCACCAACGGGCCGATCGATCCCGCCGACCTCGCTCGGCTCAAGAAGGACGTCGGGCCGGCCCGGACTCTCGTGCTCGTCACCGCTCACGCGCCGCGCGACTGGATCCCCGGCGTGAACGACGAGCTGCGCACCTTCGCCGACCGCGCGCCCGGCGTGACGCTCGCCGACTGGTCGAGTGCGATATCGGGTCACGAAGACCTGCTGGCGGGCGACGGCATCCACCCCGGCGCAGCCGGAGGCAAGCGGTACGCGGATGCCGTCGGCGACGCGATCGACGAGGTCGAGAACAGCCGAGCCCAGCTCGAGTACCGCGTCGAACTCGCCCAGTGGGCCGTCGGCGACACCTTCCACCGCGCCCGCTGACCCCGGTTCGGGAGTGTCGACATCGGACACGCGAGTCGCACGCTGCACGCCCGGCGCCGGGGTACGAGAAAGGGCCCGCCCCGAAACGGGGGCGGGCCCTCGGATTCCCTCCGGAGAGGGAGCCTTACTTGGCCTCGTCGGCCTTTCCGTCCTCGGACGCGACGGCGTCCTCGGCGGTGGCTTCAGCAGCGGCACCCTCTTCGGGCGACTCGGCACCGGCGTCGGCGGCGTCCTCAGCGGGCGTCTCGACCTCGGTCTCCTCGACCGCGGGCTCCTCGGCAGCAGCCGGAGCGGCAGCGGCCGGAGCAGCCTTCTTGGTGGACTTCGCCTTGGGGGTGACCGGCTCGAGGACGAGCTCGATCACGGCCATGGGGGCGTTGTCACCCTTGCGGTTGCCGACCTTCGTGATGCGGGTGTAGCCACCCTCACGCTCGGCGACCAGCGGGGCGATCTCGGCGAACAGCTCGTGCACGACGCTCTTGTCGCCGATGACCGAGAGGACGCGGCGGCGGGCGTGCAGGTCGCCGCGCTTGGCGAACGTCACCAGGCGCTCGGCGAACGGACGCAGGCGCTTGGCCTTGGTCTCGGTCGTGGTGATCGACTTGTGCGTGAACAGCGAAGCGGCGAGGTTCGCCAGCATCAGACGCTCGTGTGCGGGGCCGCCTCCGAGGCGGGCACCCTTCGTGGGCTTGGGCATGTCAATTACTCCTGGAAATGAAAGTCAGTCAAAAGGACCCGGCGAACCGAGATCCGATCAGACGGTCTCGTCGTCGTAGCCGCCGTAGAAGTGCGAGCCGTCGAACCCGGGAACCGAGTCCTTCAGCGACAGACCGAGCGAGACAAGCTTGTCCTTGACCTCGTCGACCGACTTCTGACCGAAGTTGCGGATGTTCATGAGCTGCGTCTCCGAGAGGGCGACCAGCTCGGACACCGTGTTGATGCCTTCGCGCTTGAGGCAGTTGTACGACCGAACCGACAGGTCGAGGTCCTCGATCGGCATCGAGAGCTCGTTGGTCAGGACCTCGGCGACCGGCGCCGGGCCGATCTCGATGCCCTCAGCCTCGACGTTCAGCTCGCGAGCGAGACCGAACAGCTCCACCAGCGTGCGACCGGCCGATGCGACGGCGTCGCGGGGGCTGATCGACGACTTGGTCTCGACGTCCAGGACCAGCTTGTCGAAGTCGGTGCGCTCACCGGCACGGGTGGCGTCGACGCGGTAGCTGACCTTGAGGACGGGCGAGTAGATCGAGTCGATCGGGATCTGACCGGCCTCGGCGTACTCGTTGCGGTTCTGCGTGGCCGAGACGTAGCCGCGGCCGCGCTCGATCGTCAGCTCGAGCTCGAACTTCGCCGAGTCGTTGAGCGTCGCGATGACCAGCTCGGGGTTGTGGACCTCGACACCCGCCGGAGCGGAGATGTCTGCGGCCGTGACCTCGCCGGCACCCGTCTTGCGCAGGTACGCGGTGATGGGCTCGTCGCGCTCGCTCGACACCACGAGCTGCTTGATGTTCAGGATGATCTCGGTGACATCCTCCTTCACACCCGGGACCGTGCTGAACTCGTGCAGCACGCCGTCGATGCGGATGCTGGTGACCGCGGCGCCGGGGATCGACGACAGCAGGCTGCGACGCAGCGCGTTGCCGATCGTGTAGCCGAAGCCGGGCTCCAGGGGCTCGATGACGAACCGGCTACGGAAGTCGCCGACCTTCTCCTCGGTCAGAGTGGGACGCTGTGCAATGAGCACTATGTGTTCCTTTCAATCACGTGACCGCTATATGACACGTGCAATTGGTGAAGTGTTGAGTTGTGTCCGGGATGCCGGGGCGCGACACGCGTCGCAGCCCCCGGCATCCGTCGAGGATCAGACGCGGCGGCGCTTCGGGGGACGGCAGCCGTTGTGGGCCTGCGGCGTGACGTCCTGGATCGAACCGACCTCGAGGCCGGCAGCGGTCAGCGAACGGATCGCGGTCTCGCGGCCCGAGCCGGGGCCCTTGACGAAGACGTCGACCTTCTTGACGCCGTGCTCCTGCGCCTGACGCGCAGCAGACTCGGCGGCCATGCCGGCGGCGTACGGGGTCGACTTGCGCGAGCCCTTGAAGCCGACGCCACCCGAGGAGGCCCAGCTGATGACCGCACCCGAGGGGTCGGTGATCGAAACGATCGTGTTGTTGAACGTCGACTTGATGTGGGCCTGGCCCAGCGCGATGTTCTTCTTCTCCTTGCGGCGCGGCTTGCGCGCAGCGGACTTGGCCTGTGCCATGTGAGTGTTCTCCTAAACCTGTGGCGGCGGCGCTTTAGCGCGCCTTCTTCTTGCCGGCGACGGTGCGCTTGGGACCCTTGCGGGTACGCGCGTTGGTCTTCGTGCGCTGGCCGCGCACAGGCAGGCCGCGACGGTGGCGGATGCCCTCGTACGAGCCGATCTCGACCTTGCGGCGGATGTCAGCGGCGACCTCGCGGCGGAGGTCACCTTCCACCTTGTAGGTGCCTTCGATGTGGTCGCGGAGCGCAACCAGCTGCTCGTCGCTGAGGTCCTTGACGCGGATCGACTCGTCGATACCGGTCGAGCTGAGGATCTCGACGGAGCGGGTACGGCCGATGCCGTAGATGTAGGTGAGGGCGATCACCACGCGCTTGTCGCGCGGGATGTCAACGCCGGCAAGACGTGCCATGCGATGTCTCCTAGGAGTCAGTGGAGGTGTGGAGCAGGATCGGTGCCCGGGCCTCCGACCCGAGGTGTCCCCCGCTGAGCGGGTTCTGATCCTGCCGAGATGTGTTCAGTTGTGAGCCTGCGAGCCGCGCGAGGCGCGGCATCCCATCAGCCCTGGCGCTGCTTGTGACGCGGGTTCGACTTGCAGATGACCATGACGCGACCGTGGCGGCGGATGACCTTGCAGTGGTCGCAGATGGGCTTGACGGAGGGGTTGACCTTCATGATGTTCCTGATTCGCTGTCTTCGCCGACGCTCTGGCGAGCGGGGCGTTACTTCTCGACCGGTCTAGCGGTAGCGGTAGACGATGCGGCCGCGGGTCAGGTCGTAGGGCGACAGCTCCACGACCACACGGTCCTCGGGGATGATGCGGATGTAGTTCTGCCGCATCTTTCCGGAAATCGTGGCCAGGACCTTGTGACCGTTGCTGAGCTCGACGCGGAACATCGCGTTCGGCAAAGCCTCGGAGATCACGCCTTCGATCTCGATGACACCGTCTTTCTTGGCCATACGCTCGCTTACAGTTGGCAGACCGGTCGGTCTGCGGTGAGTGGGGTTTGTGGTGACACGCCGAAACAGGCGCAACGCACCAAAGATTTAGTGTACGTGATATCGGAGCACCCCGCCACTCGGGCGCGTCGCGTCTCGGGCTTCCCCCTGCGCCGGCCCCGCCCCCGCCCGGCCCGTGGCGCCGCCCTTGGCGCCGAATCACCACCCGCGTGCCGAGTCACCACCCAGGGGCGCGCGTTTCGCTGGTGATCCGGCATCCGGGTGGTGATTCGCGACGCCGGGGCGTCCTTCACAGCGGGACGGATGCCGCGGCCCTCCCCCTATCGCGAGCGCGCCGTCCCGCGCCACGGCACATGCGGCCAGGGTGGGCGGCATGGACTTCGAGGACGCGGCATCCCGGATCGAATCGCGTGCGGCGCTCCTGCGCAACGGCGTCACCCGTCGCGACATCTCCACCGGCGGCGTCCATCGGATCGCGCGAGGCGGATTCGTGCCGCACGAGGCCTGGGCTGAGGCGTGGCCCAACGAGCGACACCTCCTCCAGGTGGCGGCGTTCGAGGAGCGCCGCCGAGGTGGACCGGTCGTCTACTCGAATCTGACGGCGGCGATCCTCCATGGACTCCCGCTGTGGGGTGCGGCGCCCGCTCGGGTGCATCTCTCCGGCTCCCACCACAACGGCGCAGTCACGCGGGGTGCACCGTTGGTGTCGCGGCATCGCTGCGCCATCCCCGACGCAGACATCGCCGCGGTCGGACGACTCACGGCGACGAGCCTCGCGCGCACACTCGCCGACGTGCTGCGCACGGCGCCGGTGGCGACAGCGATCGTGATGGCGGATGCCGCGATGCGACGAGTGGCAGGGGACGACAGCCGGCGCGCGTACGACTCAGACGCGGCGGACGCGCTGCGAGGCGCGGTGGCTCGGCGGCTCCGGCCGGGCGCGCGCGGTGTCTGCCAGGCGCGCGAGGTGCTCGATCTGGCCGACGGGCGCTCCGAGAGTCCGGGCGAGAGCGTGAGCCGGTGGCGACTGCACGAGCTCGGCTTCGCGCCGCCGCGGTTGCAGGTGCGGATCCCCGGGCCGGGCCCCGGCGCGTACTTCGTCGACTTCGGGCTCGACGACGCCGACGTGTGGGGCGAGTACGACGGTGAGGTGAAGTACCGCGTCGAGGAGATGCGCCGCGGGGCTGCCCTCGACGAGCTGATCAGCGCCGAGAAGGCACGCGAGGATTGGATCAGGGGTGTCACGGGCCGTCGCCTCGTCCGGTGGTCGACCGCCGACATCCGCACCACCGCCGCGCTGCGCACGAAACTCGCCCACTTCCGAGTCTTCCCCACACCCTCTCGCGGGCCGAGTCACCGCTGAACTGCCGGATCACCGTCCAAAACCCTGCACCTGAGCGTTGACTCGGCACCCCGGTGGTGATTCGGCGAGCGGATGCCCCTACCCCCGGCATCCGCCGCCGCGCGCCCCGCGCGCCCGCCGCGCGCCCCGCTCCCGCCACCGCGCGCCTCACGACCCCGCACGCCGCGCCAGCCGCGCGCCTTACGACCCCCGCACGCCGCGCTCCCCTATCGCCCCGCGCGCCCGCACCACCCCGCGGTGGCCCCGTCCCGACTCCGCCGAATCACCACCGAAACGCCGAATCACCACCCGCCGACGTGCATGCGGGTGGTGATTCGGCAGCCGGATGGTGATTCGGCGTCAGGTCTGGAATCGGGGGCGGCGTGCGGACCCAGCCGAAGACTGAGCCCGCCCCGCGCCCCGCGCGGGTCAGCGCGACGTCAGGTTCGCGACGATGTCGGTCTCGGGGTCGTAGGTCACGGGGACGAGTGTGTCGTTGACCATCAACGTCGGGGTGCCGGTGGCGCCCTCAGGCAGCTGCTGCTGCTGCGCGAAGGTCTTGTACTCGCCGTCCGTGATCGACTTCTCGAGAGCGGCGGTCACATTCACGCCCGAGTCCTTGGCGAGCTGGATGAGCTCGTCGTCGGTCAGTCCCGGCGTCTGCTCCTCCGGCCGCTTGTCCCAGAGCGCACGGAAGAAGGCGTAGGCATTGTCGGGGTCCGCCTCGGCGACCGCGTACATGGCGGATGCCGCACGGCTCGAGTACTCGGTGCCCTGCGACAGGCGATCGAGGATCGTGACGGGGTGGACCTCGAGGGTGATGCTGCCGTCGTCGACGAGGCCCGAGATCGTCTTGCCCTCGGTCTCCTCGAACTGTCCGCAGTACGGGCACATGAAGTCGACGTAGGTCGCGACCTTGTCGGGGCCGTCGCCGAAGGTGATGGCCCCGGTCTCACGATTGATGCCCCCGGCCTGCGGCACGGGGCCGGGGTCGGTCGCGCGCGTGTTCAGGACCGCGACGACGG
Organism: Microbacterium sp. SORGH_AS_0505; assembly: GCF_030818715.1. Lineage (NCBI taxonomy): Bacteria > Bacillati > Actinomycetota > Actinomycetes > Micrococcales > Microbacteriaceae > Microbacterium > Microbacterium sp. SORGH_AS_0505. Next base: position 576,192 of record NZ_JAUTAT010000001.1, read on the forward strand.
CGATGACGCCGACGAGGACGGCGACCACCCCCGCACTGACCCAGATCGCGAACCAGTTCGTCTTACGCGCGGCCGTCGCCATGTGCGTGTCCTCTCAGGAGATGGGGGTCGGGGTGACGCCGAACTGCGCAAGTCCCGCGGCGCCGCCGTCGGGAGCGGTCAGCACCCAGATACCTCCATCGTGCACCGCGACGCTATGTTCCCAATGGGAGCCGTCCTCGCCGTCGACCGTGCTGACGGTCCAGTCGTCGTCCTCGACGAGGGTCGCCTCGTCGCCACCGACGATCATCGGCTCGATCGCGACGCAGAGCCCGGGACGCACGTCGGGACCGAGGTCCTCGACGCGGTAGTTGAAGACCGTCGGGCCCTCGTGCATCTTGCGGCCGATCCCGTGGCCGACGTAGTCGCGGAGGATGCCGTAGCCCTCCCCCGACGCTTCGACGTAGGTCTGCACGGCGTCGCCGATCTCGCCGACCCGCGCGGCGGAGGCGAGCGCGGCGATGCCCGCCCACAGTGACCCTTCGGTCACATCCGACAGCCGCTGGCGACGCTCGACGAGCTCGGGACGGTCGGGGTCGGGGATGACGATGGTGATCGCCGAGTCGCCGTTCCACCCGTCGAACTGCGCGCCGCAGTCGATGGAGACGATGTCGCCCGGCTCAAGGACCCGATCACCCGGGATGCCGTGCACGACCTCCTGGTTGACCGAGATGCACGTGGTATGCCGGTAGCCGCGGACGAGCTGGAAGTTCGACTCCGCACCGCGGGCGCGGATCGTCGCCTCCGCGATGGCGTCGAGCTCGGCTGTCGTCACCCCGGCTCGGACAGCCGGACGCACGGCGTCGAGCGCGGCGGCCGTGATCAGCCCCGGCTCCACCATGGCGCGCAGCTGCGCGGGGGTCTTGTAGATCGAGCGACGGAAGACCATCAGGCGGTGATGCCGCGAGCCGCGAGAGCCACGGTGATCCGCTCGGTGATCTCGTCGAGCGAGCCGAAGCCGTCGACCTCGTCGACGATGCCGCGTTCGCGGTAGACGTCGAGGATCGGCGCGGTCTCCGACTCGTAGATCGACAGACGCTTCGCGATCGATTCCTCGTTGTCGTCGGCGCGGCCCTGTTCGGCAGCGCGCCGCGAGAGGCGGGCGATCGATTCGTCACGCGGGACAGAGAGCTCGATGACCGCAGTGAGCGGCTCGCCGCGTCCGTCGAGGAACGCGTCGAGGTCGCCCACCTGGCCGAGGTTGCGCGGGTAACCGTCGAGCAAGAAGCCGTGCGCGGCATCCTCCTGCGACAGCCGGTCGCGGACGATCTCGCTGGTCAGGTCGTCGGGGACGAGGTCACCGGCGTCGATGAGCGCCTTCACCTTCAGCCCCAGATCGGTGCCGTCCTTCACGTTCGCGCGGAAGACGTCTCCGGTGGAGATGGTCGGGATGCCGAGATGATCGGCGATCCGAGCCCCCTGCGTCCCCTTGCCCGAACCTTGCGGGCCGATGATCAGGAGGCGGGCGGGGGTCTGCGTCATCGGAGGAGTCCTTCGTAGTGGCGCTGCTGGAGCTGGGCGTCGATCTGCTTCACGGTCTCGAGACCCACACCGACGATGATCAGGATCGAGGCGCCGCCGAACGGGAAGTTCTGGTTCGCGCCGACCGTCGCGAGAGCGAGGAGCGGAAGCAGGGCGATGAGGCCCAGGTAGATGGAGCCCGGCAGGGTGATGCGGGTGAGCACGTAGTCGAGGTACTCGGCGGTCGGACGACCCGCACGGATGCCGGGGATGAAGCCGCCGTACTTCTTCATGTTGTCGGCGACTTCGACCGGGTTGAACGTGATCGCGACGTAGAAGTAGGTGAACCCGATGATGAGCAGGAAGTACACCGCCATGTACAGCGGGTGGTCGCCGTTCACGAAGTTGGCCTGGATCCACGAGACCCAGCCGGGAACGCTGCCGTCCGCCGCGGGGTTCGCGTTGAACTGCGCGATGAGAGCCGGGATGTACAGGAGCGACGACGCGAAGATGACGGGCACGACACCGGCCATGTTCACCTTGATCGGGATGTAGGTGTTGCTGCCGCCGAGCGTGCGCCGGCCGACCATCCGCTTGGCGTACTGGACCGGGACACGGCGCTGCGACTGCTCGACGAAGACGACGAGCGCGACGGTCGCGATGCCGACGGCGAGGACGAGGAGGAAGATCTCGAAGCTGCGGGCGACGGCGATGCTCCACAGGGCGGAGGGGAACGTCGCGGCGATCGAGGTGAAGATCAGGAGCGACATGCCGTTGCCGATGCCGCGCTCGGTGACGAGCTCGGCCATCCACATGATGAGGCCGGTACCGGCGGTCAGCGTGACGATCATGAGCAGCTGCGCCCACCACGCCTCATCGGTGAGGAGCTGCTGGCACTCGGGGACGCCCGTGATACCGAACAGCTGACCCGACCGGGCCACCGTGACGAGCGTGGTCGACTGCAGCAGCGCCAGGGCGATCGTCAGGTAGCGGGTGTACTGGGTGAGCTTGGCCTGGCCGGCCTGGCCCTCCTTGTACAGCGTCTCGAAGTGAGGGATCACGACGCGCAGGAGCTGGACGATGATCGTGCCCGTGATGTACGGCATGACGCCGAGGGCGAAGATCGACAGCTGCAACAGCGCGCCACCCGAGAACAGGTTGACGAGCGAGAGGAGCCCCTCGGTGGACCCGGACTGGTCCAGGCAGGTCTTCACGTTCGGGAAGTCGACGAACGGAGCCGGAATGTGCGCACCGAATCGGTAGATGGCGATGATGCCGAGCGTGAAGCCGATCTTCCGACGCAGATCCGGAGTGCGGAAGACCCGCGCAATAGCGCTGAACAAAGGGATTTCCTCCAGTGGGATGCCGGGCGCGTCGGGGCGCGCCGCATTCCAACATACGGCAACAGGGGCCGGAGGTTACCCTCCGGCCCCTGGCACGTGATTACTTGATCGAACCGCCAGCGGCGACGATCTTCTGCTCGGCCGATCCCGAGACCTTGTCGACGGAGACCGTCAGCGCGACCGAGATGTCGCCGGTGCCGAGCACCTTGACCTTCTCGTTCTTGCGGACGGCGCCCTTGGCGACCAGATCCGTGATGGTGACGTCGCCACCATTGGGGTACAGCTCCGCGAGCTTGTCGAGGTTGACCACCTGGTACTCGACGCGGAACGGGTTCTTGAACCCGCGCAGCTTCGGCGTACGCATGTGGAGGGGCATCTGCCCACCCTCGAAGCCCACCTTGACCTGGTACCGAGCCTTCGTACCCTTGGTACCGCGGCCCGACGTCTTACCCTTCGATCCCTCACCGCGACCGACACGGGTCTTCGCGACGTTGGATCCGGGGACCGGACGCAGGTGGTGGACCTTCAGCACGCCGGGGCGTGCCGCATCCTTCTTCGGGGCAGCCTTGTCGGCGGCGGGCTTGGCCGCAGCCTTCCGGGTTGCCGGCTTCTTGGCCTTGGGCTCGACGGTCTCGACCGTCTCGTCCTTGTTCTCAGCCATCAGTCGATCTCCTCAACCTTCACGAGGTGCGCGACGGTCTTGATGTAGCCGCGCGTCTGCGCGTCATCCGGACGAACGACGGAGTCGTTGATCCGCTTCAGACCGAGCGAACGCAGCGTGTCGCGCTGGTTCTGCTTCTCGCTCACCTTGGACTTGACCTGGGTCACCTTCAGACGAGCAGCCATCATGCACCCACCTTTGCAGCCTTCGTTGCCTCAGCCTCGGCACGGACCAGACGCGCGGGCGCGACCTGGTCGAAGTCGAGACCACGACGAGCGGCGACGGCGCGCGGCTCCTCGAGGGCCTTCAGCGCCGCGACGGTCGCGTGCACGATGTTGATCGTGTTCGACGAACCGAGCGACTTCGAGAGCACGTCGTGGATGCCGGCGCACTCGAGGACGGCGCGGACCGGGCCACCGGCGATGACACCGGTACCGGCAGCAGCCGGACGGAGCAGCACGACACCTGCAGCAGCCTCACCCTGGACGGGGTGCGGGATGCTCGAGCCGACGCGGGGCACGCGGAAGAAGTTGCGCTTGGCCTCTTCGACACCCTTGGAGATGGCGAGGGGGACCTCACGCGCCTTGCCGTAGCCGACGCCCACGAGGCCGTTGCCATCGCCGACGACGACGAGCGCCGTGAAGCTGAAGCGACGACCACCCTTGACGACCTTCGACACGCGGTTGATCGTGACGACGCGCTCCAGGAACTGGTTGTCGCCGCGGTCGCGCGAGTTGCGGTCGCGGGTCTGGCTGCGCTCGCGGCCACCGCGGCGCGGCTCGCGCTCACGCTCGGCGGGCGCCTCGGCCGTAGCCGCAGCCGCAGCGGGCTGCTCGGTCGCGGTCACTTCGTTCTCCTTGTTCTCGGTCACAGGTTCAGACCTCCTTCGCGAGCGCCATCGGCGATCGCAGCGACGCGGCCCGCGTAGCGGTTGCCGCCGCGGTCGAACACGACCGTCTCGATGCCGGCCGCCTTGGCACGCTCAGCGACGAGCTCGCCGACCTTGCGGGCCTTGGCGGTCTTGTCACCCTCGAACGTGCGCAGGCCCGACTCGAGGGTCGAGGCGGAAGCCAGCGTGGTGCCCTTGCTGTCGTCGACGAGCTGAACGAAGACGTGGCGGGCGGAGCGGGTCACAACGAGACGCGGACGCACCTCGGTGCCCACGATCTTCTTGCGAAGACGGGCGTGACGACGCGAACGTGCGTCGGACTTCGACTTGAGAGCCATGGTTACTTACCACTCTTTCCGGCCTTGCGGCGAACGACCTCGCCCGCGTACCGCACACCCTTGCCCTTGTACGGCTCGGGCTTGCGGATCTTGCGGATGTTGGCAGCTGCCTCGCCGACGGCCTGCTTCGAGATACCGGCGACGGTCACCTTGTTGTTGCCCTCGACGGTGAGCGTGATGCCCGCGGGAGCCTCGACCAGGACGGGGTGCGAGAAGCCGAGAGCGAACTCGACCGCCGTGCCCTTCTGAGCGACGCGGTAACCGGTGCCGACGACCTCGAGGCCCTTGGTGTAGCCCTGGGTCACGCCGATGATGTTGTTGTTGATGAGGGTGCGGGTGAGCCCGTGGAGAGCGCGCGACTCGCGCTCGTCGTCGGGGCGCGAGACCAGAACCTGGTTCTCCTCGACCTTGACCTCGATGGGCTGTGCAACGGTGAGGTTCAGCTCACCCTTGGGGCCCTTGACGGCGACGTCCTGACCGGAGACCGAAACGGTCACGCCGGCGGGGATGTCGATGGGAAGACGTCCAATACGCGACATGTCAGATCACCACACGTAGGCGAGGACTTCCCCGCCGACGCCCTTCTGCTCGGCCTGGCGGTCCGTGAGGAGGCCAGAGGAGGTGGACAGGATCGCGACACCGAGGCCACCGAGGACCTTGGGAAGCTCGTTCGACTTCGCGTACACGCGGAGGCCGGGCTTCGAGACGCGCTTGATTCCGGCGATCGACCGCTCGCGGTTCGGGCCGTACTTGAGGGTGAGGGTGAGGGTCTGGCCGACACGAGCGTCGGAGACCTCCCAGCCGGAGATGTAGCCCTCCTGCTGGAGGATCTCGGCGATGTGCGTCTTGAGCTTCGAGCTCGGCAGCGCGACGGAGTCGTGGTGCGCGGAGTTCGCGTTGCGCAGACGGGTCAGCATGTCTGCGACCGGGTCTGTCATCGTCATAAGTGTGTTCCTTTAGTCATGAGGTTTCGACTGCCGTTACACGACAGGCGACCTTCTATGAATGAGCGATATTCAGTTGTGCAGTCGTTCGGCCCCGGAGCACGCCCCGAGGCCGAACGATCGATCTTATCGGATCACGCCTGAGCGTCGGCCGACTTGAACGGGAAGCCGAGGTGCTTCAGAAGCGCCCGGCCCTCGTCATCCGTCTTGGCCGTCGTCACGATCGTGATGTCGAAACCGCGGACGCGGTCGATCTTGTCCTGGTTGATCTCGTGGAACACGGACTGCTCCTGGAGACCGAAGGTGTAGTTGCCGTTGCCGTCGAACTGCGCAGCCGACAGTCCGCGGAAGTCGCGGATGCGGGGCAGCGCCAGGTTGACGAGGCGGTCGACGAACTCCCACGCGCGGTCACCGCGGAGGGTGACGTGGGCACCGATCGGCTGGCCCTCGCGCAGCTTGAACTGCGCGATGGACTTGCGGGCCTTGGTGACGACCGGCTTCTGGCCGGTGATCTTGGTGAGGTCGTCGACCGCACCATCGATCACCTTGCTGTCGCGCGCAGCCTCACCGACACCGGTGTTGACGACGACCTTGACGAGACCGGGGATCTGCATGACGTTCGCGTAGCCGAACTCTTCCTGCAGAGCCTTCTTGATCTCGCTCTGGTACTTCTGCTTCAGGCGGGGCTGGATCTTGCCAGCCGCCGCGGCAGTTGCGTTGCTCATGTTCAGAGGTCCTTGCCGCTCTTCTTGGCGTAGCGGACGCGGACGGTGCGCTTGACGCCGTCCTTGGTCTGCTCCTCGACGCGGTGGCCGACACGGGTCGGCTTCTTGGTCGACGGGTCGACCAGCGCCACGTTGGAGATGTGGATCGGGGCTTCCATCGTCTCGATGCCGCCCGTCTTGGTGCCGCGCTGCGACTGGCCGACACGGCTGTGCTTGGTGACGTAGTTCACGCCCTGCACGACTACGCGGTTCTGCTCGACGAGGACCTCGAGGACCTCGCCCTGCTTGCCGCGGTCGCCGCCCTTGTCCTGCTTGCGGCCGCTGATGACCTGAACCAGGTCACCCTTCTTGATGTGCGCCATGATCAGATGACCTCCGGTGCCAGCGAGACGATCTTCATGAACTTCTTGTCGCGAAGCTCACGGCCGACCGGGCCGAAGATACGGGTGCCGCGGGGCTCCCCGTCGTTCTTCAGGATGACGGCGGCGTTCTCGTCGAACTTGATGTACGAACCGTCGGGACGACGGGTCGACTTGACGGTGCGGACGACGACGGCCTTGACCACGTCGCCCTTCTTGACGTTGCCGCCCGGGATCGCGTCCTTGACGGTCGCCACGATGACATCGCCCACGCCGGCGTAACGGCGGTTCGAGCCACCGAGCACGCGGATCGTGAGGAGTTCCTTGGCGCCGGTGTTGTCGGCGACCTTGAGGCGGGACTCGTTCTGGATCATGGGTTACTTCGCCTTCTCGAGAATCTCGACCAGGCGCCAGCGCTTCGTGGCGCTGAGCGGACGGGTCTCGTTGATGAGGACGAGGTCGCCGATGCCCGCGGAGTTCTGCTCGTCGTGAGCCTTCACCTTGGACGTGCGGCGGATGACCTTGCCGTAGAGGGGGTGCTTCACGCGGTCCTCGACCTCGACGACGATCGTCTTGTCCATCTTGTCGCTGACGACGTAGCCACGGCGGGACTTGCGGTACCCACGGGCGTTGACGTCGCGGACGTCGTGCTCGGACGACTCGTGACCAGCGGCCACGGTCGCCTCGGCGGCATCCTTCTTAGCCATCACTCGGCCTCTTCCTTCGCGGCCTCAGCGGACTCGTCCGCCTTCTTGGCCTTGCTCTTCTTCGCCTTGGTGGCCGTCTCGACCGGGGCGGGGGTGGCACGGATGCCGAGCTCCCGCTCGCGGATGACGGTATAGAGCCGCGCGATGTCGCGCTTGACCGCACGGATGCGGCCGTGGCTCTCCAGCTGGCCGGTGGCCGACTGGAAGCGCAGGTTGAACAGCTCTTCCTTGGCCTTGCGCAGCTCCTCCACGAGGCGCTGGTCTTCGAACGTGTCCAGCTCGCTCGGGGCGAGCGTCTTGGTGCCGACAGCCATTACGCGTCGCCCTCCTCGCGCTTGATGATGCGTGCCTTGAGCGGCAGCTTGTGGATGGCACGGGTCAGGGCCTCACGAGCGAGTTCCTCGTTGACGCCCGCGACCTCGAAGAGGACGCGACCCGGCTTGACGTTGGCGACCCACCACTCCGGCGAACCCTTACCGGAACCCATGCGGGTTTCGGCCGGCTTCTTCGTGAGCGGACGGTCGGGGTAGATGTTGATCCACACCTTTCCACCACGCTTGATGTGACGCGTCATGGCGATACGAGCGGACTCGATCTGACGGTTCGTCACGTAAGCGGGGGTCAGCGCCTGGATGCCGAACTCACCGAAGCTGACCGTCGTGCCGCCGGTGGCGGCGCCGTCGCGCTTCGGGTGGTGCTGCTTGCGGTACTTGACCTTGCGGGGAATAAGCATCAGGCTGACGCTCCTTCTGCGACAGGGGCCTCGTTGCGCGGGCCACGGCGGCGGTCGCCACCACGGTCGTCACGACGGGACTTCGGTGCGTTGGCCTGCTCGCGAGCGAGCTCCTTGTTGGTGAGGTCGCCCTTGTAGATCCAGACCTTCACGCCGATGCGGCCGAAGGTGGTCTTGGCCTCGTAGAAGCCGTAGTCGATGTTCGCGCGGAGCGTGTGCAGGGGCACACGGCCTTCGCGGTAGAACTCCGACCGGCTCATCTCAGCGCCGCCGAGACGGCCGGAGACCTGGATGCGGACACCCTTGGCGCCGGCGCGCTGCGCGCCCTGCAGACCCTTGCGCATCGCGCGGCGGAAAGCCACACGAGCGGAGAGCTGCTCGGCGATGCCCTGGGCGACCAGCTGAGCGTCGGCCTCGGGGTTCTTGACCTCGAGGATGTTCAGCTGGATCTGCTTGCCGGTGAGCTTCTCGAGGTCGGCGCGGATGCGCTCGGCCTCGGCGCCGCGGCGGCCGATCACGATGCCCGGACGGGCGGTGTGGATGTCGACGCGGACGCGGTCACGCGTGCGCTCGATCTCGATGTTGCTCACGCCGGCACGGTCGAGCGACGTCGTCAGGAGACGACGGATCTTGACGTCCTCGGCCACGTAGTCGGCGTAACGCTGTCCCGGCTTGGTGGAGTCGGAGAACCAACGCGACACGTGGTCGGTGGTGATGCCGAGGCGGAAGCCGTACGGGTTGACCTTCTGTCCCATTACTTGCTCGCCTTCTTGGTGTCAGCCGCTGCAGTGTCCGCGACCTCGGGGGTCGAGAGCACCACGGTGATGTGGCTGGTGCGCTTCTTGATCTGGAACGCGCGACCCTGGGCGCGGGGCTGGAAACGCTTGAGCGTCGTGCCCTCGTCCACGTAGGCGTTCTTCACGTACAGATCCTGGTCGTCCAGGAACTCGTTGTCCTTGTCGGCCTTCACACGAGCATTCGCGACCGCGGAGGCCACGAGCTTGTAGATGGGCTCGCTGGCACCCTGGGGAGCGAACTTCAGGATGGCGAGAGCCTCCTGAGCCTGCTTGCCCTTGATGAGCGCGACGACACGACGAGCCTTTCTGAGGGGTCACGCGGATGTGCTTCACGCGTGCGATGGATTCCACCATTACTACTCCTCCTCTTCCTCTCTCTGAGAGCGCCACCGCCTTAGCGGCGACGACCCTTCTTGTCGTCCTTCTCGTGGCCGCGGAAGGTGCGGGTGGGCGCGAACTCGCCCAGCTTGTGACCGACCATGGTCTCGGACACGAACACGGGGATGTGCTTGCGTCCGTCGTGCACGGCGATGGTGTGACCCAGCATTGCCGGGATGATCATCGAACGGCGCGACCAGGTCTTGATGACGTTCTTGGTACCGGCTTCGTTCTGCGAGACGACCTTGCGAAGCAGGTGCTCGTCGACGAAGGGGCCCTTCTTAAGGCTGCGAGGCATCTTCCTCTACTCCTACTTCCGCTTCTTGCCGGCGTTGCGACGGCGAACGATCAACTTGTCGCTTTCCTTGTTGGGGTGCCGGGTACGACCCTCGGCCTGGCCCCAAGGAGTGACGGGGTGACGTCCACCGGAGGTCTTACCCTCACCACCACCGTGCGGGTGGTCGACCGGGTTCATGGCGACACCACGCACGGTCGGGCGGATGCCCTTCCAGCGGTTACGGCCGGCCTTGCCCCAGTTGATGTTGGACTGCTCGGCGTTGCCGACCTCACCGATGGTGGCGCGGCAACGTGCGTCGACGTTGCGGATCTCACCCGAGGGCAGACGAAGCTGCGCGTAGGGGCCGTCCTTCGCCACGAGGCGGACGGACGCACCAGCCGAGCGCGCCATCTTCGCGCCGCCGCCGGGGCGGAGCTCGATCGCGTGGATCACGGTACCGGTGGGGATGTTGCGCAGCGGCAGGTTGTTGCCGGGCTTGATGTCAGCGCCGGCACCCGACTCGACGATGTCACCCTGCGACAGCTTGTTCGGGGCGAGGATGTAACGCTTCTCACCGTCGAAGTAGTGCAGCAGCGCGATGCGTGCGGTGCGGTTGGGGTCGTACTCGATGTGAGCGACCTTGGCGTTGATGCCGTCCTTGTCGTTACGACGGAAGTCGATGACGCGGTACTGGCGCTTGTGGCCACCACCGATGTGACGGGTCGTGATGCGGCCCTGGTTGTTGCGACCACCGGTCTTCGCCAGCGGGCGAAGAAGCGACTTCTCGGGCGTCGATCGCGTGATCTCAGCGAAGTCGGCGACCGACGAACCGCGACGACCGGGGGTCGTGGGCTTGTACTTGCGAATAGCCATGTCTCTAGTCCTCTATCCCAGCTGTCAGCCGACGGCCGTGAAGATGTCGATGGTGCCCGACTTCAGGCTCACGATGGCGCGCTTGGTGTCCTTGCGCTTACCGGTGCCGAAACGGGTGCGGCGGGACTTGCCCGGGCGGTTGAGCGTGTTCACCGACGCGACCTTGACGGAGAAGATCTTCTCGATGGCGAGCTTGATCTCGGTCTTGGTGGCGCGGGGGTCCACGAGGAACGTGTACTTGCCCTCGTCGATGAGCCCGTAGCTCTTCTCGGAGACGACCGGCTTCAGGATGATGTCGCGCGGGTCCTTGTTGACGGCGGTCATGCCGAGACCTCCTCGGTGGCGCCGGCCTTCGCAGCGACGAACGCGTCGTAGGCGGCCTTGGTGAAGACGATGTCGTCGGAGACGAGCACGTCGTAGGCGTTGAGCTGGTCGAACGTCAGAACGTGGACGTACGCGAGGTTGCGGACGCTCTTGACGGTCAGCTCGTCATCACGGGTGATGACGACCATGACGTTCTTGGTCGGCGCGAGCTGGCCGAGGACCGCGACAGCGGCCTTCGTCGAGGGCGCACCTTCGATGCCGAACGAGTCGACAACGTGCAGACGTCCACCGCGTGCCCGGTCGCTGAGCGCGCCCAGCAGGGCGGCAGCGACCATCTTCTTGGGGGTGCGCTGCGAGTAGTTGCGCGGCTTCGGTCCGTGGACGATGCCACCACCGGTCATGTGCGGCGCGCGGATCGAGCCCTGACGGGCGTTACCCGTGCCCTTCTGCTTGAAGGGCTTGCGGCCGGCACCCGAGACCTCACCGCGACGCTTGGTCGAGTGGGTTCCCTGGCGAGCCGCCGCGAGCTGCGCGACGACGACCTGGTGGATGAGGGGGATGTTCGTCTTGACGTCGAACAGTGCGGCGGGCAGCTCCACGGAGCCGGCCTTCTTGCCGTCTGCCTTCACGACGTCGAGCGCGAGAGTCGAGTCAGCCATGATCAGGCACCCTTCACTGCGTTGCGGACGTAGACGATGCGGCCACGAGCTCCGGGGACGGCGCCCTTGACGAGCAGCAGACCCTTCTCGGCGTCGACGGCGTGCACCGTGAGGTTGAGGACGGTCACGCGCTCGCCACCCATACGGCCGGCCATGCGCATGCCCTTGAAGACGCGGCTCGGGGTCGACGATGCGCCGATCGAGCCGGGCTTGCGGTGGTTGCGGTGCGCACCGTGCGAAGCCGAGACGCCCTTGAAGTTGTGACGCTTCATGACACCGGCGAAGCCCTTGCCCTTGCTGGTGCCGACGACGTCGACCAGCTGGCCGGCCTCGAAGGTGGCGTCGACGGTGAGCTCCTGACCGAGTGAGTAGTCAGCGGCATCCGCCGTGCGCACCTCGGTGAGGTGACGACGCGGGGTCACACCAGCAGCCTCGAAGTGAGCCGACTGGGGCTTGTTGACCTTGCGGGGGTCGATCTGGCCGTAAGCGATCTGAACGGCGTTGTAGCCGTCGCGCTCGGGCGTGCGCACCTGGGTCACCACGTTGGGGGCGACTTCGATGACGGTGACGGGAACGACCTTGCCGTTCTCGTCCCAGACCTGGGTCATGCCGAGCTTGGTACCCAGCAGGCCCTTGGAAACCTTGGAGTTGATGTCAGCCATGATGATCGACCTCAGAGCTTGATCTCGATGTTGACGTCGGCCGGGAGGTCGAGACGCATCAGCGAGTCGACGGCCTTGGGCGTCGGGTCGATGATGTCGATGAGGCGCTTGTGGGTGCGCATCTCGAAGTGCTCGCGGCTGTCCTTGTACTTGTGCGGCGAACGGATCACGGCGATCACGTTCTTCTCGGTCGGAAGGGGCACGGGGCCCACGACCGTCGCGCCCGCACGGGTCACGGTGTCGACGATTTTGCGTGCCGACGAGTCGATGACCTCGTGGTCATACGACTTCAGGCGAATGCGGATCTTCTGTCCCGCCATTGTCTGCTCACTCTCTTTCTCGCGTCGTACCTCGGGGGCATTGGACGCACGGGGCGCTTACGCGCCGGGCACTTCTCCTCGCCCGGAGGCGAGGTGATCGGCACCGCTGTTCTGATGTCATTCCGCGGGGCTACCCGCGGCATTCCGTCCCCCTCGCACGCATGCGAACGAATCCGTTTCCGGAGCGGGGTGTGGGATGTGATGTTCTGCTGCCCGCGGCCTAGGCTGTGACGCCTATGCACTGCCCTGGCAGTGATCCCGCGCAGAGCGCAGGAATGTGGAACCTGTACAGTCTACGTGCCGTTCGGGCGTGTCGCAAACCCGGGCGTGTCGCGCGTCGAGGGCACCTGCCCGCCGCCACGAAGAAGGGGCCGGATGCCGCGGCATCCGACCCCTCGTCCGGGTTCGAGATCACTCGTTGCCGATACGCCGATCCACGTTGTCACGGACTCCGTCGACCTTCGCGTCGACGGAGTCGGGTGCGACCTTCTTGACGAAGTCGGCCGCGGCATCGAGGACCTTGTCGCTCACGTCTTCGGCCTTCTCGGACTTCAAGTTCTTCTCGATCTCGTCCTTGTGCTGCTCGAGGAACTGCTTCCCCTTGCCCACGATGTCGTCGATTCCCATGCTCTTCCTCATCTCCGTCGATGCTCGCGCAGGTGCCGCGGCGCGGTCAGTCTAGATCGCCCACCATCGACGCGGCACCCCTTGCGGGAACGACGAAGGGGCCGGGCCCGAAGGCCCGACCCCTGTCGGTGAAGTCCGAGGACTTACTTGATGATCTTGGTCACCGTGCCGGCGCCGACGGTGCGGCCACCCTCACGGATCGCGAAGCCGAGTCCATCTTCCATGGCGATGGGCTGGATGAGCTCCACCGTCATGTCCGTGGTGTCACCGGGCATGACCATCTCGGTGCCCTCGGGCAGCGAGATGACGCCGGTCACGTCCGTGGTACGGAAGTAGAACTGCGGGCGGTAGTTCGTGTAGAAGGGGTTGTGACGGCCACCCTCCTCCTTCGAGAGGATGTAGGCAGTGCCCTCGAAGTTGGTGTGCGGCGTAACCGAACCCGGCTTCACGACGACCTGGCCACGCTCGACGTCGTCGCGCTTGAGACCACGGAGGAGCAGACCACAGTTCTCGCCGGCCCAGGCCTCGTCGAGCTGCTTGTGGAACATCTCGATACCCGTGACCGTGGTCTTCTGCGTCGGGCGGATGCCGACGATCTCGACCTCGGAGTTGATGGCGAGGGTGCCACGCTCGGCGCGACCGGTGACGACCGTTCCACGACCGGTGATCGTGAAGACGTCCTCGATCGGCATGAGGAACGGCTTGTCCTTGTCACGCACGGGGTCGGGGATGTTCTCGTCAGCGGCGTCCATGAGGTCGAGGATCGACTGGACCCACTTCTCGTCGCCCTCGAGAGCCTTGAGGCCCGAGACGCGGACGACGGGAGCGTCCTCAGCGAAGCCCTGCGAGGCGAGGAGCTCGGAGACCTCGAGCTCGACGAGCTCCAGGATCTCCTCGTCGTCGACCATGTCGGCCTTGTTGAGGGCGACCATCAGGTAGGGAACGCCGACCTGCTTGGCGAGCAGGACGTGCTCACGCGTCTGGGCCATCGGGCCGTCGGTGGCGGCGACCACGAGGATCGCGCCGTCCATCTGCGCAGCACCGGTGATCATGTTCTTGATGTAGTCAGCGTGACCCGGGGCGTCGACGTGTGCGTAGTGACGCTTCGGGGTCTCGTACTCGACGTGCGAGATGTTGATCGTGATACCACGCTGGCGCTCTTCGGGAGCGGAGTCGATCGACGCGAAGTCACGCTGCACGTTGGTGGCCGACGGGAACTTGTCGGCGAGCACCTTCGAGATGGCAGCGGTGAGCGTGGTCTTGCCGTGGTCGACGTGACCGATCGTTCCGATGTTGACGTGCGGCTTGGTCCGCTCGAACTTGGCCTTGGCCACTGGGTCCTCCTCAGGACTGTCGTGTAGTCATCCGGGCGCTGGATTGCGACCGGGTTTCTACGGGGATGTTGTCAGTGTAGTTGACGTGACGATATTCAGTTTGGGCGGATGCCGAGGGCCGGGGCCCCCGGCATCCGAAGAGCGGGTGTTACTCGCCCTTGGTCTTCTGGACGATCTCGTCGGCCACCGCGCGGGGGACCTCGGAGTAGCTGTCGAACTCCATCGCGTAGACCGCGCGACCCGAGGTCTTCGAGCGCAGGTCACCGATGTAGCCGAACATCTCCGACAGGGGGACGAGGGCGCGGACGATCTTGATGCCCGCACCGTCCTCCATGGACTGGATCTGGCCACGACGCGAGTTCAGGTCGCCGATGACGTCGCCCATGTACTCCTCGGGAGTACGGACCTCGACCGCCATGAGCGGCTCGAGGAGAACGGGGTTCGCCTTGCGGACGGCCTCCTTGAAGCCCATCGAGCCGGCGATCTTGAACGCCATCTCGGACGAGTCGACGTCGTGCGACGCGCCATCGGTCAGGATCGCCTTGACACCCACCATGGGGAAGCCGGCGAGCACGCCGACCTGCATGGCGTCCTGGAAGCCCTGGTTGGTGGGCTCGATGTACTCGCGCGGGATGCGGCCACCGGTGACCTTGTTCTCGAACTCGTAGATCTTGTCCGGCGTGACCTCGAGGGGCTCGAGGGCGAACTGGATCTTCGCGAACTGACCCGAACCACCGGTCTGCTTCTTGTGCGTGTAGTCGTGACGCTCGACGGTCTTCTTGATCGTCTCGCGGTACGCGACCTGCGGCTTGCCGACGTTGGCCTCGACGCGGAACTCGCGCTTCATGCGGTCCACGAGGATGTCGAGGTGCAGCTCGCCCATGCCCTTGATGACGGTCTGACCCGTCTCGGGGTTGAGCTCCGTGCGGAACGTCGGGTCCTCTTCGGCGAGCTTCTGGATCGCGATGCCCAGCTTCTCCTGGTCGGCCTTGGTCTTCGGCTCGATCGCGACCTCGATGACGGGCTCGGGGAACGTCATCGACTCGAGGACGACGGGCTCGGCCGGGTCTGCCAGGGTGTCACCGGTGGTGGTGTCCTTCAGGCCGATGACGGCGTAGATGTTGCCCGCGGTGACCGCGTCGACCGGGTTCTCCTTGTTGGCGTGCATCTGGAAGATCTTCCCGATGCGCTCCTTCTTGCCCTTGGTCGAGTTGATGACCTGCGCACCCGAGTCGAGCTGACCCGAGTAGACGCGGATGTAGGTCAGGCGACCGAAGAACGGGTGCACGGCGACCTTGAAGGCCAGCGCGGCGAACGGGTCGTTGGCGTCGGGGTGACGCTCGATGACCTTCTCCTCATCCTTCGGGTCGTGCGCCTCGATGGCGGGCACGTCGAGGGGCGACGGGAGGTAGTCGACGACCGCGTCGAGCATCGGCTGGACGCCGCGGTTCTTGAACGCCGAGCCGCAGAGCACGGGGTAGAGCTCGCCGGCGACGGTCATCTTGCGGATGGCGCCCTTGATCTCGGCCAGGGTCAGCTCTTCGCCGCCGAAGAACTTCTCGAGCAGCTCGTCGTCGGACTCGGCGACGGTCTCGAGGAGCTTCTGACGGTACTCGTCAGCGCGGTCCTTGAGGTCCGCGGGGATCTCCTGGACCTCGTACTTGGCGCCCATGGTGACGTCACCCTTGGAGTCACCGGGCCACACCAGTGCGCGCATCTCGACGAGGTCGATGACGCCGACGAAGTCGTTCTCGGCACCGATCGGGAGCTGCAGCACGAGCGGCTTGGCACCGAGGCGCTTGATGATGGTGTCGACGGTGAAGTAGAAGTCCGCGCCGAGCTTGTCCATCTTGTTGACGAAGCAGATGCGGGGGACGTCGTACTTGTCGGCCTGACGCCACACGGTCTCGGACTGGGGCTCGACGCCCTCCTTGCCGTCGAAGACGGCGACGGCGCCGTCGAGGACGCGGAGCGAGCGCTCCACCTCGACGGTGAAGTCGACGTGACCGGGGGTGTCGATGATGTTGATCTGGTTCTTGTTCCAGAAGCAGGTCACGGCGGCAGACGTGATCGTGATGCCGCGCTCCTTCTCCTGCTCCATCCAGTCGGTGGTCGAGGCGCCGTCGTGGGTCTCGCCCAGCTTGTGGTTGACACCCGTGTAGAAGAGGATGCGCTCGGTCGTCGTCGTCTTGCCGGCATCGATGTGCGCCATGATGCCGATGTTGCGGACCTTGTTGAGGTCGGTGAGCACTTCTTGTGCCACGGGGTGTCCTTACGTGTAGTGACGGATGTCGCGGGGTGACCGGCCGGGGGTTGCCCGGCCGGTCACCGAGGTGCTGATTACCAGCGGTAGTGCGCGAAGGCGCGGTTCGACTCGGCCATCTTGTGGGTGTCCTCGCGGCGCTTCACCGCGGCACCGAGGCCGTTCGAGGCATCCAGGATCTCGTTCTGGAGGCGCTCGGTCATGGTCTTCTCACGGCGACCCTTCGCGTACGAGACGAGCCAGCGCAGCGCGAGCGTGTTCGCGCGGTGCGGCTTGACCTCGACGGGAACCTGGTAGGTCGAGCCACCGACACGGCGGCTCTTGACCTCGAGGGTGGGGCGGACGTTGTCGAGCGCCTTCTTGAGCGTCGCGACGGCGTCCTGGCCGTTCTTCGCCTCGACACCCTTGAGGGCGTTGTAGACGATGGCCTCGGCGATGGACTTCTTGCCATCGACGAGGATCTTGTTCACCAGCTGGGTGACGATCGGAGCACCGTAGACCGGGTCGTTGACGACGACGCGGCGGGGTGCGGGTCCCTTGCGAGGCATCTAACTCAACCCTTCTTGGCGCCGTAGCGGCTGCGAGCCTGCTTACGGTTCTTGACGGCCTGGGTGTCCAGGGCGCCGCGGACGATCTTGTAACGCACACCGGGGAGGTCCTTCACACGACCACCGCGGACGAGCACGAGCGAGTGCTCCTGCAGGTTGTGACCCTCACCGGGGATGTAGGCGGTGACCTCGGTCCCGTTGCGGAGCTTCACACGAGCGACCTTGCGCATCGCCGAGTTCGGCTTCTTGGGCGTGGTCGTGTACACGCGGGTGCAGACACCCGCCTGCTGCGGGTTCGCCTTCAGGGCGGGCGCCTTGGTCTTCGAGACCTTCGGCGAGCGACCCTTGCGAACCAACTGCTGAATGGTTGGCACGTTCTCTCCTTGTCGATCTGCGCGCGGCTCTCGCCTCGCACAGGTGCTGCACGGTGACAGCGTTCGTGGTTTCACCACAGATCCATCGGCTTGCCGCGACTGCGGCGAACGGGGTGATGGATATGCCGTGGGGGTGACCTGTTCGCAGGCCCTGTCCCTGTGTGCGTTCGCCTCGCCTGCTCCGAACCGAGGCACGTCGCATGGCGCGCGTGTGCGCACACCCGCTCAATGATACGCGGGATCGCGAACCCGGGTCAAACGGGGCCGGTGTTCACCGAGAAGGCTCAGGTGACGATCGCCGCCGGTCAGGAACCGGCATCCATCCGGTGCAGTCGGAGGGCGGCGTCGCCGAGCAGGAACCTGCCCGTGACCTCGACGTCCTCCCCCGGCTGGAGCTCGACGTCCGCCCCGAGCGGACTGGGGATCAGGATGCCGTTGGTCGATCCCAGATCCGTGATCCGCCAGGTGTCCCCGCGACGCTCGAGGCGGGCGTGGGTCTTCGAGACCGTGCGAGTCGCGTCGACGACGGCGACCAGCTGCGCGCGGGGGTGCGAGGGGTCGGAGACCGGGTTGCGCCCGAGCACGACGACGTCCGCGGACAGGGTGACCGTCGATGCATCGGGGAGGGCGAGCTCCCACCGGGGGTGGCCGCGCCGCACGACGACGGTGCGCTCGAGGTCGGCCTCGAAGGAGGGCGCCGCGGCCTCGTCGCGCCGGCGCTCCTGCGCCGAGACCGATGCGGCCGCCGATACGGGCGCCCCGGCGGCGGGCGACCCCGAGACGGCGGAGACCTCCCCCGTGAGCTCCGGGAACACGTCCCGCTCGTCGCGGTCGGTGCGCGCGGCCGAGCGACGCAGGCGTGTGACCGGGGCGTCGTCGCGACCGGGCACCGACGAGATGATCTCCGGGCCGCTCGCCCGCACCGGCGGACTGACCTCGGAGCGGACGGTCGGCGTGGGCGCCGTGGGGTCGGGGGCTTCGGGCGCCGACTCTTCGAGCGACGCCGGCGCAACGTCCGATCCGGGCGACCACGGCTGCGGGGCGACGGATGCCGGAGCGGGCGCCAGCATCGCCGGGACGCCCGTCCGGGGGGTCGGGGGCGCAGGCTCGGACGTCGCCGGGAAAGGCGGCGGCGGCAGCGGCGCACCGAACTCCGGCATCGGCGTCCCGATCGGCGGATAGGGGTCGTCCGGCTGCGCCGCGGGCTGCGCGCGCACGCGCGCGGGCCGCGCGCCCCGCCACTCCGCAGGGCCGAAACCGACGATGGTGGCCCACACCGGGAACAGCAGCGCCGCCACCACCGTCATCCCCGCGCCGTACCCGAAGCCGGGGTTGAGTCGATGTACCGCGACGACGACGAGGATCCAGACCGCGAGGGTTCCCAGGCCCGGGATGAGGACCAGGAGCGCCAGCCACGGCGAGAAGCCGCCCCAACGCAGGAGGACGGCGATGTTGACGATCGGCGCCCACGCACGCCACGCGTCTTCGCCCATCTTGCGGAACGCAGCCGCGAGGGCCAGAGCGACCCAGATGTAGACCGCGACGCCGAGGATGCCGGTCAGCAGGCTCAGGACGACCGCCGCACCGACGTCGACTCCGTTCATCCCTCCACCCTACGTGCGCGGGCCGCTGCGGCGGGGCGGAGGTCAGACGCCCGGAAGGCCTTCGCCGGTGTCGAACGGCGCATCGAGCGAGCGTGTCAGTTCATCGAGCATGGCGGCGATCTGGGGCTCGACGTACTGCCCGATCGCCGTCTGTATCCTCAACCGGTGCCGGAGGAGGAGCGTGCACACCTCGCGGCCGACCATGCTCGCGTACTCGTCCGCGAGGCGGACCTCCTGCCGAAGCGCCGCCTTCGCATCATCGGACAGCGGCGGGAGGGCCGGCACAGCGGCATCCGCCTCGTCGGCCATCCCGGCGATCGTGAACAGGAACGGAGCACCGGGAACCGGGTCGGGATCCATCGGGAGGCCGTCGAACTCCGGCTCGAGCCCCTCCGACGGCCGGTAGGTGCGGGAGCGGTTGCGGTCGGCCTGCTGGTCGAGCTCGGCCTGGAGCATGGGCAGGTTCCGCGCTGTGTACAGGGCGACGGCGTTGTCGACGATCGTCTTGATCCGGGTCGACAGCCCGTGCTGCACACCGTGCGGCACATCCGAGCCGAGCCCGGCCGCCGAGAGGACAGGCGAGCCCAGACAGCGCCGACACGGGGCCACCCGGCCGCGGTGGGTGGCAGGCTCCCAGCGCGGCAACCAGCGCAGCCAGGCCTCGACGGCCTGGCTGACCTGCGTCTCGAGCGAGCGCTCCACGCGTCCATTGTCGCGGAGACACAGCCCGATCGGGGGTATTTCAGGGCTGCAGGATGCCGCGGCCCGTCACTCGTCGTCCTCGTCGCGCTCCCACGGCCACTCCGGACGGCGGGCGCGCGTGCGGTGGAGCGCGATGCCCGCCCACGCAGCCGCTACAGATGTGACGGCCAGGACGAGCGCGTACCAGGACAGCGCGAACTTCCCCGCGACACCGATCGCCGCCGCGGCGTCGGCGCCGCTCAGGACGCCGCCGAGGACGACTCCCAGAAGGTACGCGGCGAGCGTGGCGAGCGTCACCCACATAGCTGCCGTGTACCGACGGCGGCGCACCGCTCCGTACTCCGTCCCGGCGAAGGCGACGGCGCACAGCAGCATGGCCGCGATGCCCGATCCCTGCCCGAGGCCGGGCGCCGAGAGGACGTCGGTGTCGGTGAGCAGGCTCGTGAAGCCGAACCCGCAGATCGCGAGCGCCGCGAACCCCACCGTCGCGAAGAACGCGGCGATGGGGGCTGCGACACCGGACGGCTGCGTCATCAGCCGCGGTCGGACATCAGTACTGGTGCAGCTGCGGACCGGCTTCGAGCGTGCGCTCGTACTCGCGCTGCGCCTCGTCGTTGAGCTCGGTCACCCGACGCCCACGCGCAGCGACCCACGCGCCGAACCAGATGGTGATCTCGCGACCGAGGATGAAGGCAATGACCGCGAGCGGAGCGAGCAGCTGATCGCCGACGATCTGAGCGGCCTGCGACGGGGGGATGGACCAGAACGGAGCCTGGAACAGCTGACCGAGCAGGTGTCCCCCGTACGCGACGGCGCCGACGATCAGCCCGAAGACGACCCAGCGTCCCCAGCGGCCGCGGTTGATGAAGGCGCCCAGGATCCAGAATCCGAGGAAGAAGACCACGACCGGAACCCAGAAGCTCCACGTGGTGACGATGTCGACGACCGTCTGGCCGAGCGTGTTGACGGCGAGGCCGTCCGTGAGGGCGATGAGGCCGAGGGTCGCAGCCAGGTACAGCACCGCGAACAGGAGCGCCGCGAGGAGACCGATCGCTCCCGCCGCGCCGCGGTTGCCGCGCGGCCGCGGTGCCTCGGGCGCCTGCACGAAGATCGGCTGCTGCGAGTACACGGCGGTCGGCGCGGCGGCCGCCGCCGGCTCGCTCGCGGTGACGGTCGTCGGCGTGTGATCGGCGTGCGCGTACGCCTCGGTCGCGACGGCCGGGGCCGCGGCATCCTTCGTCACGGTGTCGTTCGCACGGGTCGCCTCGGTGGATTCAGCGGGAGCGGACTCGGCCTCGGGCGTGGCCGGGCGATACAGCGGCTCGCTGCTGACCGCGCTCGCGGTCACGGGGGCGTCGGGCTCGCTGTACTTGCTGTAGTCGACGGACAGATCCGACCCGCGGTCGGTCGCGTCGAAGGACCGGTCTCCGCGGGGGCGGTCGTCAGCCGTGCGCGACGCCGCCTCAGCGTCGGCGAGGCTGTCGTTGGCGCTGCCGACGACATCGTCCACGCCACGCGATCCATCCGCGGACGTGGGCTCCGCCACGGGCTCGCCGAAGGCCGGCTCGGTCGTCTTGTCGTTGCGCTCGCCGAACTGGGGGTCGCTCATTGCCGTGTCACTCCTCACGCAGGGGCGTGCGCCGCCGCTGAAGCGAGCGTATCCCCGCGCCTCACAGGCGCCGCGGAGGCGCCCCGACGTGTCTCGGAGGCGGTGCCCGCCGTGGTGCGTATCGTGGAGCCATGGCGAGGCGGCAGGCGACGATCGGGCGGACTCTCGCCACCACGGCAGCCGTCCTCCTGGCGCTGACCGTCACGGCCTGTGCACCCGAACCGGATGCCGCACCTCCGGCGCCCACGGGCGCGGCATCCGGGGCCCCCGCTCCCACGGTCACCTCCGTCGCCATCGCCGACTTCCCGTTCGGTCCCTCGTCGTCCACGACCCCGCTGCCGTCCGACTGCGAGAGCATCCTGACGCCCGACATCCGCGCGTCGCTCGACGGCATTCCGCTGAACGCCCCCGGGATGGGCGGCGGCATCCGTCCCGACAGCAGCCGCGTATGCGTATGGGCGGACCCCGGGGCGAGCCGCACGAGCCTCGTCACCGTCGTCGGCTACTCCCCCGAGCGCGACGCACGCGACGCCCTCTATCTGCTCGGCGTCGATGACGGCTACCTCTGCTACGAGCCCGACGAGGGACTCCGGTGCGAGAAGAGCGGGACGGACGATCTCGGACTGTCGGAGGGACGCACCGTGTTCTGGCGCGACGGCGTCGCCATCGACACCCAGTACCGGAACCTCGCCCCGCAGGGGTACACCGACGGGATCGTGAAGGCGATCTGGGGCTGAGGCCTCAGCCCGCCGCCGGCCAGACGGCCTCGGCGACACCGTCGGCATAGCCCGCCGGGTGCCATGCCCGCTGCGAGGTCGACACCCACCGGTCGCCACCGGCCTCGATCGTCTCGATGAGGTCGCCGTCGGTGCGCGTGCAGCGGACCCGGCCGTCGGCGTCGCCGCACGTGTACTTCTTGGCGGGCAGCGCAGCCGCTGCGACAGCCCCGGCATCCGTCGGCACGGTCGCGACCGTCGTGGAGATCTCTCCCTCGTCCGAGGTCCACCGGCACGTCACGACGACCGCCGGCTCGAGGGCTGCCACGAGTTCCTCCGCCGTCGAGACGGGCGGGTCGGTCGATTCGGCGAGCTCGGCGCCGTCCGTCCAGCGCAGTCCTGCCCAGGATGCCTCGTTGTAAAGATCGCGGCATGTACGCGGGCCATCGCTCGCTGCGCCGGACGCCGCCGGCGCGGGCTCCCCCGTGGGCTGTGCACCGCCTGCCTGGGCGATCCACTGCGTCGCCGCGGGGAACAGGGGGAAGGCGAGGACCAGCAGCGTCACGACGACCGCCGCACTGACCACCCCGACGAACCATGCGAAAACCGCGTTCCGCCCTGCGACCCGTGCCATGCGTCCCACGGTAGCGGCGCCAAGACGATGTCTTGCTACGGCAACGCCGAAGGCCCCCGGGAACATGTCCCGGGGGCCTTCGGTCAGACGTTCACACGCTGGGTCAGTTGTTCTCACGACTTCGTCGTTCGACAACTTCAATCGGTTCGGCCGAGCGAGCAAGCTCGCTCGTCTCTCACCTCAATCAGTTGTAGCTGCCCGGGGTGAAGTCGTCGGTCGAGAAGCTGTCGAAGTCGACGTAGCTCAGGTCGGCGTCGCTGTAGGCGCCGTCCGAGGCGAAGATGCGGTTGGGGTACCGCTCGCTCTTGGCCTCCTCCGTCGCCTCGACCACGACGTTGCGGTACTTCGCAAGGCCGGTGCCGGCGGGGATGAGCTTTCCGATGATGACGTTCTCCTTGAGGCCGACGAGCGGGTCGCTCTTGCCCTCCATGGCCGCCTGCGTGAGGACGCGGGTGGTCTCCTGGAACGATGCGGCCGAGAGCCACGACTCCGTCGCGAGCGACGCCTTCGTGATACCCATCAGCTCGGGACGACCCGACGCGGGACGCTTGCCCGCGGCGACCGCCTCGCGGTTCATCTGCTGGTAGCGCTTGAAGTCCACCAGCTCACCGGGCAGCAGGTCCGTCTCGCCGTGGTCGACGACCGTGACCTTGCGCAGCATCTGGCGCACGATGACCTCGATGTGCTTGTCGTGGATCGGCACACCCTGCGAGCGGTACACGCCCTGCACGCCGCCGACGAGGTACTTCTGCACCTCGCGGGCACCCTGCACGCGCATGACCTCCTTGGGGTCGAGCGTTCCGACCTGCAGCGGCTGACCGACCACGACGCGCTGGCCGTCCTCGACGAGGAGGGTGGCGCGCTTGAGGACCGGGTAGACGTGCGGCTCGTCGCCGTTGTCCGGGGTCAGGATGAGCTTCTTGGCCTTGTCGGTCTCATCGATCTTGATGACACCGTCGGCCTCGGCGATCGGGGACGCACCCTTGGGGGTACGGGCCTCGAACAGCTCCTGGACGCGGGGCAGACCCTGGGTGATGTCATCCGCCGATGCCGAACCACCGGTGTGGAACGTACGCATCGTCAGCTGGGTACCGGGCTCACCGATCGACTGAGCGGCGATGATGCCGACGGCCTCGCCGATGTCGACGAGCTTGCCGCTGGCCAGCGAACGGCCGTAGCACTTCGCGCAGACACCGACGGCCGAGTCGCAGGTCAGGACCGAGCGCACCTTGATGCTCTCGATACCACCGGCGACCAGCTTGTCGATGAGGACGTCGCCCACGTCGTCGCCGGCCTCGGCCAGGACGGTGCCCTGAGCGTCGACCACAGCGGCGGCCAGGGTACGGGCGAACACCGAGTTCTCGACGTTCGCGTCGCGGACGAGCTCGCCGTCGGCGCCGGGAGCGGCGATCGTGAACTCGAGACCCTTGGTCGTGCCGCAGTCCTCCTCGCGGATGATGACATCCTGCGAGACGTCGACGAGACGACGCGTGAGGTACCCCGAGTCGGCCGTACGGAGGGCCGTGTCGGCCAGACCCTTACGGGCACCGTGCGTCGCGATGAAGTACTCCGCCACCGACAGACCCTCGCGGTACGAGGAGATGATCGGTCGGGGGATGATCTCACCCTTGGGGTTGTTCACCAGGCCTCGCATACCCGCGATGTTGCGGATCTGCAGCCAGTTACCACGAGCACCCGAGCTCACCATGCGGTTGATGGTGTTGTCGGACGGGAAGTTGTCCCGCATCGCCTTCTGGACCTCGTCGGTCGCTTCGGTCCAGATCTTGATGAGCTCCTGGCGACGCTCGGCGTCGGTCGTGAGACCCTTCTCGAACTGACCCTGGACCTTCGCTGCCTGCTTCTCGTAGGCGGCGACGATCTCCTTCTTGTTCGGCGGCGTGAGGACGTCGCTGAGGGCGACGGTCACACCCGAACGGGTGGCCCAGTGGAAGCCGGCGTCCTTGATCCGGTCGAGGGATGCCGCGACCTCGGTCTTCGGGTACTCCTCGGCCAGCTTGTTGACGATCTGCGACAGCTTGCCCTTGTCGGCCTGCTCGCGAACGAACGGGTAGCCCTTGGGAAGCGTGTCGTTGAAGATCGCCTGGCCGAGCGAGGCATCCACCAGACCGTGACGCTCGTAGCCCTCCGGAGCCTCCCCCTCGAGGAAGGTCAGGCCGGGGACGCGGATGCGGACCTTGGCCTGCAGGTCGAGGGTGCCCTCGTCCTTGGCCAGGATCGCCTCGCCGACGGAACCGAACACGCGGCCCTCACCGGCGGCGCCCTCCTTGAGGGTCGTCAGGTGGTGCAGACCGATGATCATGTCCTGCGAGGGCAGGGTGACCGGACGGCCGTCCGACGGCTTCAGGATGTTGTTCGAGGCGAGCATCAGCACGCGGGCCTCGGCCTGAGCCTCGACCGACAGCGGCAGGTGCACGGCCATCTGGTCACCGTCGAAGTCCGCGTTGAAGGCGGCGCAGACGAGCGGGTGGAGCTGGATGGCCTTGCCCTCGACGAGCTGCGGCTCGAACGCCTGGATGCCGAGGCGGTGCAGCGTGGGCGCACGGTTCAGGAGAACCGGACGCTCGCGGATGATCTCCTCGAGCACGTCCCAGACCTCGGGACGGGTGCGCTCGACGGCGCGCTTGGCGGCCTTGATGTTCTGCGAGTGACCGAGGTCGATCAGGCGCTTGATGACGAACGGCTTGAACAGCTCCAGCGCCATCTGCTTGGGCAGACCGCACTGGTGCAGCTTCAGCTGCGGGCCGACGATGATGACCGAACGGCCCGAGTAGTCGACGCGCTTGCCGAGCAGGTTCTGGCGGAAGCGACCCTGCTTGCCCTTCAGCATGTCGCTGAGGGACTTCAGAGCGCGGTTGCCGGTACCGGTGACGGGACGACCGCGGCGGCCGTTGTCGAACAGGGCGTCGACGGCCTCCTGCAGCATCCGCTTCTCGTTGTTGACGATGATCTCGGGGGCACCGAGGTCGATCAGACGACGAAGACGGTTGTTGCGGTTGATGACGCGGCGGTACAGGTCGTTCAGGTCCGACGTGGCGAAACGGCCACCGTCGAGCTGGACCATGGGGCGGAGCTCCGGCGGGATGACCGGGACGACGTCCAGGACCATCGACGCGGGGCTCATGCCCGTCGACAGGAACGAGTTGACGACCTTCAGGCGCTTGATCGCACGGATCTTGCGCTGGCCCTTGCCCTCGGAGATCTGCAGGTGCAGCGAGTCCGCCTCGGCGGCCAGGTCGAACGCCTCGAGGCGACGCTTGATCGACTCGGCGCCCATGTAGGCCTCGAAGTACTGGCCGAAGCGGTCCTGCAGCTCCTGGAAGATGTCGTCTTCCTGCTTGAGCTGACCGACCTCGAGGCCGCGGAACTCGTCCCACATCCGCTCGAGCTTGGCGACCTGCTCGTCGCCGCGCTTGCGGATCGTGGTCATCTCCTTCTCGGCGGCGTCCTTGGCCTTCTTCTTCTGGTCGGCCTTGGCTCCCTCCGCCTCGAGGGCGGCGAGCTCGTCTTCCAGCTTCTGCAGGCGGTCGGCGACGCGGGCGTCGCGACGGTCGGCGATGTTCTTGATCTCGAGGCGGAGGTTCGCCTCGTGGGTCGGGAGGTCGCGGTGACGCGCATCCTCGTCGACCGAGATCACCATGTAGGCGGCGAAGTAGATGACCTTCTCGAGGTCCTTCGGCGCCATGTCCAGCAGGTATCCGAGGCGCGAAGGCACGCCCTTGAAGTACCAGATGTGGGTGACGGGGGCGGCGAGCTCGATGTGGCCCATACGCTCACGACGAACGGAGGACTTGGTGACCTCCACGCCGCAGCGCTCGCAGACGATGCCCTTGAAGCGGACGCGCTTGTACTTGCCGCAGGCGCACTCCCAGTCGCGCGAAGGTCCGAAGATCTGCTCTCCGAAGAGGCCGTCCTTCTCGGGCTTCAGCGTGCGGTAGTTGATGGTCTCGGGCTTCTTGACCTCGCCGAAGGACCAACGACGGATGTCGTCGGCGGTGGCGAGACCGATGCGAAGCTGATCGAAGGTGTGTGACTCGAGCACTGATTCTCCTGTGTCGGAATTCTGTTCGTTGCCGGTACGGGTCAGATCTCGTCGATCGACGTCGACTCGAACCGGGTGGAGATGTTGATGCCGAGCTCTTCCGCAGCGCGGAAGGCCTCGTCGTCACTGTCACGCAGGTTCACCTCGGTGCCGTCGGCCGAGAGGACCTCGACGTTCAGGCAGAGGGACTGCATCTCCTTCATGAGGACCTTGAACGACTCCGGGATGCCGGGCTCCTGGATGTTCTCGCCCTTGACGATCGCTTCGTAGACCTTGACGCGGCCCACGATGTCGTCGGACTTGATCGTCAGCAGCTCCTGCAGCGCGTATGCGGCGCCGTAGGCCTCGAGCGCCCAGACCTCCATCTCACCGAAGCGCTGGCCACCGAACTGGGCCTTACCGCCGAGCGGCTGCTGGGTGATCATCGAGTAGGGGCCCGTCGAGCGTGCGTGGATCTTGTCGTCGACAAGGTGGTGCAGCTTCAGGATGTACATGTAACCGACCGAGATGCCGGCCGGGAACGGCTCACCCGAGCGGCCGTCGAACAGCTTCGCCTTGCCGGAGCTGTCGATCAGACGCTCTCCGTCGCGGGTCAGGTTCGTCGAGTCGAGGAGACCTGCGATCTCCTCCTCGAATGCGCCGTCGAACACCGGGGTGGCGACCTTCGTGCCGGGAGCGGCCTCGCGAGCCTGCTCGGGGAGCTTGGCAGCCCACTCCGGCGAACCGTCGACCTTCCAGCCCTGCTTGGCGACCCATCCGAGGTGGGTCTCGAGGACCTGGCCGAAGTTCATTCGACCGGGGATGCCGAGCGGGTTGAGCACCACGTCGACCGGGGTGCCGTCCGCGAGGAAGGGCATGTCCTCGACGGGGAGGATCTTCGCGATGACACCCTTGTTGCCGTGGCGGCCGGCGAGCTTGTCACCCGCGGTGATCTTGCGCTTCTGAGCGATGTAGACCACGACGCGGCGGTTGACGCCCGAGCCGAGCTCGTCGTCGCCGTCCTCGGCGTTGAACTCCTTGACGGCGATGATCGTGCCCTGCTCACCGTGGGGCACCTTCAGCGAGGTGTCGCGGACTTCGCGGCTCTTCTCGTTGAAGATCGCGCGGAGCAGGCGCTCCTCGGCCGAGAGCTCGGTCTCACCCTTGGGCGTGACCTTGCCGACGAGGATGTCGCCGGGGCGGACCTCGGCACCGATGCGGATGATGCCGCGCTCGTCGAGGTCCTTCAGCAGGTCGGGGCTGACGTTGGGGAGGTCACGGGTGATCTCCTCCTTGCCCAGCTTGGTGTCGCGAGCGTCGACCTCGTACTCCTCGATGTGGATCGAGGAGAGGGTGTCGTTCTTGACGAGCTCCTGGCTGAGGATGATGGCGTCCTCGAAGTTGTGACCCTCCCACGTCATGAACGCGACGAGGAGGTTCTTGCCGAGGGCGAGCTCGCCGTCCTCGGTGGCGGGACCGTCGGCGATGACCTCGCCGACCTCGACGCGCTCACCGGCCGAGACCACGACGCGCTGGTTGTACGACGTGCCCTGGTTGGAGCGGTCGAACTTGCGGAGGAAGTAGTCCTGCGTGCCACCCTCGTCGAGCTGGACGGTGACGACGTCCGCCGAGACCTCGGAGACGACACCGGCCTTCTGCGCGGTGATGACGTCACCCGCGTCGATGGCGGCGTAGCCCTCCATACCGGTACCGACGATCGGCGACTCGCTGCGCAGCAGCGGGACGGCCTGACGCTGCATGTTCGCACCCATGAGGGCGCGGTTCGCGTCGTCGTGCTCGAGGAAGGGGATGAGCGAGGTCGCGACCGACACCATCTGGCGCGGCGAGACATCCATGTAGCCGATCTCGTCGACCGGGAACAGGTCGACCTCGCCACCCTGGCCGCGGCGGGCCAGGATGCGGTCGTTGACGAACGTGCCGTCGGCGTTGAGCTCGACACCGGCCTGCGCCACGACGTAGTCGGCCTCTTCGGCCGCCGTGAGGTAGTCGATCTGGTCGGTGACCTTGTTGCCCACCACGCGGCGGTACGGCGTCTCGATGAAGCCGAACGCGTTGATGCGCGCGAACGATGCGAGCGAGCCGATCAGACCGATGTTCGGGCCTTCCGGCGTCTCGATCGGGCACATGCGGCCGTAGTGCGACGGGTGGACGTCACGGACCTCGACGCCGGCACGCTCACGCGAGAGACCACCGGGGCCGAGCGCCGAGAGGCGACGCTTGTGGGTCAGACCCGCGAGCGGGTTGTTCTGGTCCATGAACTGCGACAGCTGCGAGGTTCCGAAGAACTCCTTGATCGCGGCCACGACGGGGCGGACGTTGATCAGGGTCTGCGGCGTGATCGCCTCGATGTCCTGCGTGGTCATGCGCTCGCGGACGACGCGCTCCATGCGGGACAGACCGGTGCGGACCTGGTTCTGGATGAGCTCGCCGACGGCGCGGATGCGACGGTTGCCGAAGTTGTCGATGTCGTCGACGTCCAGGCGGATCTCCGCAGCCTTGCCGCCGCGGGTGCCGTCGTAGCTGACGTCGCCGCGGTGGAGGCGCACGAGGTACTTGATCGTCGCGACGATGTCCTCGACGGTCAGGACCGAGTCGCTCAGCTGCTTGTCGATGCCGAGCTTCTGGTTGATCTTGTACCGACCGACCTTGGCCAGGTCGTAGCGCTTCGGGTTGAAGTAGAAGTTGTCGAGCAGCGCGCGGGCGGCCTCGGCGGCGACCTGCTCGCCCGGACGGAGCTTGCGGTAGATGTCGCGGAGCGCGTCCTCCTTGGTGAGGATCGTGTCCTTCTCGAGGGTCTCCTCGATCGAGCTGAAGCCCGCGAACTCCTGCATGATGTCTTCGGTCGTCAGGCCGAGAGCCTTGAGGAAGACGGTGACCGACTGCTTGCGCTTGCGGTCGATGCGCACGCCCACCTGGTCGCGCTTGTCGATCTCGAACTCGAGCCACGCACCGCGGCTGGGGATGACGCGCGCCGAGACGATGTCCTTGTCGGACGTCTTGTCGGGGGTCTTGTCGAAGTAGACACCGGGCGAACGGACGAGCTGCGAGACGACGACGCGCTCGGTGCCGTTGATGATGAAGGTGCCTCGCGCGGTCTGGAGCGGGAAGTCGCCCATGAAGACCGTCTGCGTCTTGATCTCACCCGTGAGGTGGTTCATGAACTCGGCCTCGACGTAGAGCGGGGCGGCGTAGGTCTTGCCGCGCTCCTTGCACTCCTCGATGGAGTACTTCTCGGGCTCGAGGTAGGGGTTCGTGAACGAGAGCTGCATCGTCTCGCCCAGGTCCTCGATCGGCGAGATCTCCTCGAAGATCTCCTCGAGGCCGCTGATCTCGGGGACATCGGTGCGCCCGGCGGCCTGCGCCTCGGCGACGCGTGCCTTCCATGCCTCGTTGCCGACGAGCCAGTCGAACGACTCGGTCTGCAGCGCGAGGAGGTCAGGAACCTCCAGCGTGTCGGAGATCTTGGCGAACGAGAGGCGGGATGCTCCGCGGCCGTTCTTGATGGTGGTGGTGGAAGTTGCGTTGCGCGCAGCAGCCAAGGGAATTACCTCCGTGAGCCCGGGGAGGGCTGGTTTTCCTTGTCGTCAGGTGGAGTACTCCCGTCCACGCCTGCGGCGCGCGCCGACGGAGACCGCCGGGGGCGCAGGCACAAGCCGACCACCATATGAGGGCAAGTAGAGGGGAGCGCAACTACCCACTATAGGACGCGCGACGCGCCGTGTCCAGTCGGATCGTTGACGAGTTCGGCAGGCTGCGGTATAACTCGCGGGCGACCGTCAGACCCGCTGCCGCTCAGACCCACTGCCAGGTCACGAGGACCGACTGCGCGAGGGCGTCGCGCTCCGCCTGCGGCTTCTCGGCGTCCGAGGCGAACGTGACGATATAGGTCTGGCCGGCGTTGACGAGGTAGAACTGGTCGATCACGTAGGGGGTCCCGCCCTGGTCGACGCGTGCGGTGAGGTGCGCCGACTCCGAGCCGGCGGCCGTGACGCGGTCCAACGCCTGGACGTCCGACGCCCCGGCCTCTTCGAGCTGGGCGACCCCGGCCTCCTCGACCTGCTCGGAGGTCACCTCTCCCCCGGGGGAGACCAGGATGTTGACGTTGTCGCGGTAGCCGTCCTCGATGGTCAGGTCGGCGGCGAAGGTCGTCTCGTCGAAGCCTTCCGGTGCGCCGTCGGGGAACCCCCACCCGTCGGGGAGGGTGAGCGTGTACTGCTCTGCCGCGATGGTGTCGCCGGCGGCCGGGCTGAATTCGGCTCCCGTGTCGGGCGCCGGCGTCTCGACGGCCGAGGTCTCGGGAGCCTGCGCAGGGGCCGCGCACCCGGTCAGGGCCAGCCCGGTCAGGAGGACGAGGACGACGGAGGCACGACGGCGGGACATACCGTCAACGTACGCGGCGCGGTCGGTCACGGCCCGGGGCTTGCGCTCCGCAGCAGAAGATGCGAGCCCGGTCTCGCCTGCGCGAGCGCCGCCCGACCCGCAGCGGTGACGACGGCGATGACGGGGTATCCGCCGGTCACAGGGCCGTCCGGCCCGAGGATCACGGGACGCCCGTCCGGCGGGACCTGGACGGCGCCGGGCAGCATCCCCTCGCTCGGGAGCTCTCGGGCCGCGGCATCCGTGGTCCGTTCCAGCGGAGGACCGTCGAGCCGGATGCCGACGCGATCCGCTCTCGCGTCGACGACCCACCGGGTGGCCGGGAACGCCCGCCGCGCGGCGGGCGTGAACCAGTCGCCCCGGGGGCCGGCGGCGACCTCGACCACGAGCACGTCGGGCGGCGGTGTCCACGGCCAGGAGTCGACGGGCGGAACGGGATGCCGCGCGGCATCCGCCGTCGCGACGTCGTCGCCCGCGCGCAGCGGGTCCGGTCCGATACCCGCGAGCGTGTCGGTCGCGGCGGAGCCGAGCGCGGCGGGTGCGGCGACACCGCCACGAACGGCGAGGACGACGCGGACGCCGGCGCGAGCGGTCCCGATCGCGAGCTCGGTGCCGGCGGGCCACCGGACCGGGCGGTACGGGTCGACCTCGCGTCCCGCCACGTGGAGCGGCGCCCACGCCCCGGTCGCCGCGATCCACAGGTCGCGCCGCGCCGTCGCCCGGAAACCACCGAGGGTGATCTCGAGGCCCGCGGCACCGGGCGCGTTGCCGACGAGCCGGTTCGCCGCGCCGAACGCGGGCAGGTCCGCCGCGCCCGAGCGGGCGACGCCGTCGGCGAGACGTCCCGGGCGGCCGGCATCCTGCACCGTCGCGAGCGCGCCCGGATCGGTGACGGTGAACGCGGCAGACGCGGCCGGCGCGGCGGACGACGGGACGCGGACGATCGACTGCGCGGCAGCCCGGCGGAACCGCACCCTCGTACCCGGACGCAGCAACACGGGACGGCGCGCAGCGGGATCGAACAGGGTCGCGCCCGTCGTGCCGATGAGCTGCCACCCGCCCGGGGTCTCCCGGGGATACGCGCCGGAGAACCGGCCGGCGAGCGCGACCGCGCCCTGCGGCACGCGCGTCCGCGGCGTCGCACGGCGGGGCACATCGAGGTCCCAGTCGTCGCTCACGAGGTAGCCGAACCCCGGGGCGAAGCCCGTGAATGCGACCGTCCAGCGTGCCGCGAGGTGTCGCGCGACGAGCTGCTCCACCGACAGGCCGAGGAGGGATGCCGTCTCGGCGAGGTCCGCGCCGTCGTACACGACGGGGACCTCGACCTCCTCCGGTGCGGTCGCGGCCTCCGCCGGGACGCGGGGCGCTGCATCCGCCGCCGTGATCCAGGCGCGGGCCGCCGTCAGCGGCAGGACCGCGGGATCGACGTGGACGAGCACCGTGCGCGCTGCGGGAACGAGATCGACGACCCCCGCGGGGCGCGTCCCGGCCAGGCGGGCGTGCAGATCCAGGACGTCGGCGAGCGCGTCGACCTCGACGAGCAGGGCGCTGTCGCCGAACGGCAGGATCACCACGGGGCGCGCACCGCGATCCCCGCCGCGTCGAGCGCCGCGCGGACCGCCCGCGTCATGGCGACCGAGCCGGCGGTGTCGCCGTGAAGGCACAGGGATGCCGCATCCACCCGGATCGTCGAGCCGTCGACGGCGTCGACCCGCCCCTCCCGGACGAGGGTCACGGCGCGCTCCGCGACGAGGTCGGGGTCGTGCAGCAGAGCGCCCGGTTCCGTCCGCGGGACGAGCCCACCCGAAGGGAGGTAGCCACGGTCGAGGAAGGCCTCGACGAAGAAGGGGATGCCGCGACTCGCCGCGACCGCGGCGATCTCCCCCGGCATCCCGAGGAGGGGCACGGGTCTGCCGAGATCGGCGGAGACATCGGCGACGGCGTTCGCGACGGCGAGCGCGGTCTCGGGATCGGCCGTGACGGCGTGGTAGAGCGCGCCGTGCGGCTTCACGTAGCGGAGGTCGGCTCCGGCGCGGAGGAGCGCGGCGATCTGCTCCCGCACCTGGTCGCGCAGGAGAGTCGGCGCCACGGCGAGCGCGACGCGGCCGAACCCGGCGCGGTCCACGAAGGAGGGGTGGGCCCCCACGGCGACGCCCTGGGCCGTCGCGCGGCGGACGGCATCCGTCATCGAGGCGGCGTCACCCGCATGACCTCCGCAGGCCACGGACGCACTCGAGACCACCGCGAACATCGCCTCGTCGTCGGCGGTCGGCACACCGTCGACCGTCTCGCCGAGGTCCGCGTTCAGGTCGATCGACGCCATGAGGCCACGGTACCGGCGGGGAATGATGAACGGTGGAGGAAGGATCCGTCAAGCGCTGGTCGGCTCCGGACTCGGACCATAGCGTCGGGGATGTCGCCGGACGACCGGTCCGGCCGGAAGGAGAGCCGCTGTGGCGTACATCACCGTGGGGACCGAGAACTCGGCCGACGTCGACATCTTCTACACCGATCAGGGATCGGGCCAGCCCGTCGTGCTGATCCACGGATTCCCGCTGAACGGCGAGTCCTGGGGCAAGCAGCAGGCCGCCCTGCTCGACGCCGGCTACCGGGTCATCGCCTACGACCGGCGGGGATTCGGGGCATCCACCAAGACGGCCTCCGGCTCGGACTACGACACCTTCGCCGCCGACCTCCACGCGCTCGTCGAGGAGCTCGAGCTGACCGACGCCGTGCTCGTCGGGTTCTCGATGGGCACCGGCGAGATCGCCCGCTACCTGTCCCGCTACGGCGCCGACCGGATCGCGAAGGTCGCCTTCCTCGGCTCGCTCGAACCGTGGCTGCTGAAGACCGATGAGAACCCCGACGGCGCCGGTGACCAGGCGTTCTTCGACGGCACGGCGGCGGCCGTCGCCGAGGACCGGTACGCCTTCCTGACCGGCTTCTTCCAGGACTTCTACAACCTCGACGACTACCTCGGGAACCGCATCTCGCAGGAGGCTGTCGACGCGTCGGTCGCCGTCGCGAACCAGGCCGGCAACGCCGCGATCGCCGCCGCTCCCCTGACGTGGCCGACCGACTTCCGCGCCGACATCCCCGCCGTCACCGTGCCGGCGCTCATCGTGCACGGCACGGCCGACAACATCCTGCCGATCGACGCGACCGCGCGGAAGTTCCGCGAGCTGCTGCCCGAGGCGACCTACGTCGAGATCGAGGGCGCCCCGCACGGCCTGCTCTGGACGCACGGCGCCGAGGTCAACGACGCGCTGCTGGGGTTCCTGCAGGACTGACTCGCGTCGACCGGATGCCGGGGTTCAGCCGGCGACGATCGCCTCGGGGATGCGTGCGCGCATGACGGCGAGCGCGTCGGCGCTGTGGTCGACGAGCACGGCGTCGCGCCCGAGGGCGTCGGCGACCGCGCCCGTCGTCCCCGAGCCCGCGAACAGGTCGAGGATCCGGTCCCCCGGCCGGCTCGACGCCTGGACGATGCGACGCAGGATCCCCTCGGGCTTCTGCGTCGGGTAGCCGGTCTTCTCCCGCCCGGAAGTGGGAACGATCGTGTGCCACCAGACATCGGTCGGCAGCTTGCCGCGCGCCGCCTTCTCGGGCGTCACGAGACCGGGAGCCATGTACGGCTCTCGGTCCACGGCATCCGAGTCGAAGAAGTAGGCCGACGGATCCTTGACGTAGACGAGGATCGTGTCGTGCTTGCTCGGCCAGCGCTTGCGCGACTTCGCGCCGTAGTCGTACGCCCAGATCAGCTCGTTGAGGAAGCACTCGCGGCCGAAGACGGCGTCGAGCATGACCTTCGCGTAGTGCGCCTCGCGGTAGTCGAGATGCAGGTACAGCGTGCCGTCGTCCTGTAGCAGCCGCCACGCCTCGCGCAGCCGAGGCTCGAGGAAGCCCCAGTAGTCGTCGAACCGGTCGTCGTACAGCTTCAGCGCGCCGCGCGTGCGGGCGTAGGACGTGCCGCGGAACCCGCCCTTCACCGGGCCGGCCGGTGGCGTCGGGGCGTCGGGATCGGGCACGAGGTGTTCGGTATTCAGTCCCGCCGCTGCAAGCGCCGGGACGGGAAGTCGGGGATCCGCCGATGCGGGCGGTGTGGCACCCGCATCGGACTGAATACGGACCGCGGACTCGATCGCCCGCTCCTGCGTCCGGCCGGTGTTGAACGGCGGGTCGAGGTAGACGAGCGCGAACGAGGCGTCCGGCAGGCGCCGGGCGACCTCGAGGTTGTCGCCGAGATGGATCTCGACGGTCACGGGACGCGGCGCAGCCAGGCGTCCGTCGAGAACTTCGACTCGACGAGCGCCTCGGCCTCGGCGTACTCCTCCTCCGAGATCGATCCCGCCTTCGCGCCGTAGAGCGAGGTGAACGTCTCGATGAACCGTTCGATGATGTCGGCGCGGGCCATTCCGGTCTGGCTGCGGAGCGGATCGACGCGCTTCGCGGCAGACGCCGTGCCCCTTGTCGGAGAGCTTCTCTCGTCCGATGCGCAGGACTTCGGTCAGCACCTGGCCGTCCATGTCGTAGCTGAGCGTCGCGTGGTGCAGCACTCCCCCGTTGGCGAGTCGCTTCTGCGCGGCGCCGCCGATCTTGCCCTTCGACGAGGCGATGTCGTTGAGCGGCTGGTAGGTCGCGTCGATGCCGAGCGAGCGCAGCGCATGCAGCACCCAGTCGTCGAGGAAGGCGTAGGAGTCCGCGAACGTCATGCCCGAGACGAGGGATGCCGGCACGTACAGCGAATAGGTGACGATCGAGTTCGCGGCCATCATCATCGCGCCGCCGCCCGAGATCCGCCGGACGACCTGGAACCCGTGCTTCGCGGCACCCTCGGGGTCGACCTCGTTACGGTAGGACTGGAACGAGCCGATGACGACGGCGGACTCGTTCCACTCCCAGATGCGCAGGGTCGGGTTGCGTCGCCCGTCGCCGACGCGGGTGGTCAGCACCTCGTCGAGGGCGAGGTTCATCGCGGGCGAGACGGCCTTCTCGTGGACGACCTCCCACTCGAACTCCGCCCAGCCGGGCGCGACGATGAGCGCGCGGCGGACCGCGGTCCCGACGGCCTCGGGCGTGAACCCGAGCAGCTGCGCGCCCTCGGGGAGCGCCCCGCGGACGGCGGCGGCGATCGTCGCGACGTCGGCCTCGGTCGGGAGCCCGGTCACCGCCGCGTCGATGTCGGCGAGCGCGTCGTCGGGTTCGAGGAAGAAGTCGCCCGCGAGATGGAAGTCCGCGATGCGGCCGTCCTCCACCTCGAGGTCGACGACGACCAGCTTGCCGCCAGGGACCTTGTACTCGCCGTGCATGGTCCTATTCTCCCGTGTCCGCGGACGATGCGGCTGCGCTGTCGGACACGGATGCCGCATCCCGCCGCGCGATGCGGGCGCCCAGCCAGGCGAGCAGGTCGGCGCGCGCCTCCGGGGCGCAGTGCTCGTTGAAGATCTCGTGTCGCGCGTCGGGATAGACGAGGGTCGTCACGTCGGTGAGACCCGAGCGCGTGCGGTACGCGTCGGCGAGGCGATGGACGCTCCGGGGACCGCCGACCGGATCGTCTCGGCCGACCATGAGGAGCACCGGCACGTCGACGCCGAGGTCGCGGGCGGGCTTGCCGATCAGCCGCAGGGTATC
This sequence comes from Microbacterium sp. SORGH_AS_0505, assembly GCF_030818715.1. NCBI lineage: Bacteria > Bacillati > Actinomycetota > Actinomycetes > Micrococcales > Microbacteriaceae > Microbacterium > Microbacterium sp. SORGH_AS_0505. The sequence goes on from NZ_JAUTAT010000001.1 coordinate 613,160, forward strand.
GAGCGGACCGAAGAGCTTCGGCAGGGGGACGATGGTCGTCAGCGGGTCGTCGAGGAACGCGCGGCCGACCGCGGCATCCGTGGACAGCCATTCGACCCCTGTGGCGTCCGCCGCCGCCCACCGTTTGTTGAGGGGCGCCGCGTTGAGGTCGCCGGGCCACAGGAGGGACGACCCCGAGAGGATGACGGCGTCGTAGGCGCGTGGATCGGCGTTCAGCAGCTTCTGCGCGAGGAACGAGCCCCACGAATGACCGAGGAGCACGAGCGGCAGGCCGGGGTTCTCGTCGCGGATGATCCGCGTGAACTGCTGCAGCCCGGCGACGGTGGCGCGCAGGCCGCCGGGGCCGAGGCGTCCGAGGCGGGAATGGTCGCCGCCGTGCTGACGCAGGCCCGTGCGGCCGTGGCCGCGGTGGTCGTCGGCGTAGACGGTGAAGCCGTCGGCGGTCAGGGCGGTGATCACCCCGCCGTAGCGGCCGGCGTGCTCGCCGACGCCGTGGAGGAGTTGGACGACGCCGCGCGGGTCACCCTGCGCCGGGTGGACGTCGTAGACGATCGCGATGCCGTGTGCATCGATGAACTCGGGCATGGCTCGAATCCTAGGACGACGACGGGGGAGACGGATGCCCGACACCAAGCCGTTAGCCAGACTAATGAGTTAGGCTAATGAAAATGAGCAGCGCACCCGAGACCACGATCACGGACCTCGCGCTCGCGGCATCCGACTTCCGCATGGCGACCTTCCGCCTCGCGCGTCGCCTCCGGTCGCAGCGCGCCGTCGATACCATGAGCGACGGGCAGTTCGCCGTCCTGGCCGGCCTCAAGGTGCACGGACCCCACACGCTCGGCGAGCTCGCCGAGCGTGAGCGCGTCTCCGCCCCGTCGATGAATCGCACGGTGAACTGCCTCGAAGAGCTCGGCTACCTCAGCCGCACCCCCGACGAGAACGATCGCCGAAAAGTCGTCATCGACCTCACCGAATCCGGCCGCGACGTCGTCGTCGAGACGGTCCGTCGCCGCGACTCCTGGCTCGAGCACGCCTTCGAGGAGCTCAGCCCCTCCCAGCGCGAGACGCTCGCCGACGCCGCCGCGATCATGCAGGAGGTGGCCGGCCGATGAGCTCCGCCATGTTCCGCTCGTTCTCGGTGTTCAACTACCGGGTCTGGTTCATCGGCGCGCTCGTCTCGAACGTGGGCGCGTGGATGCAGGCGACCGCCCTCAGCTGGGTCGTCCTGACGCAGCTCACCGACAACGACGCGACCGCCATGGGCGTCACGATGGCGCTGCAGTTCGCGCCGCCGCTGCTCCTGGTGGGCGTCACCGGCCTGGTGGCAGACCGCTTCGATCGCCGCAAGCTCCTGTTCTTCACCCAGGGCTCGCTCATGCTGCTCGGGCTCATCATCGGCGTCCTGCTGCTCACCGGCAGCATGAACCTCTGGACGATGTACGCCTTCGCGTTCGCGCTCGGGATCGTGGCCGCGTTCGACAACCCGACTCGGCAGGCGTTCGTGTCCGACCTCGTCGCCCGCGAGAACGCCTCGAATGCGGTCGCCCTGAACGCGGCATCCTTCAACACCGCCCGCATGATCGGACCCGCCGTCGCGGGTCTCGTCATCGTCGCGGTCGGCACCGGCTGGGTGTTCCTCGTCAACGCACTGACGTTCCTCGCGATGCTCATCGCGCTGAGCCTCATCCGCTCCGCCGAGCTCGTCCCGCGCCCGAAGCTCCGGAGCGCGGCGCGCATGGCCGACGGCCTGCGCTACGTGGGGGGCAGGCCCGACCTCATCGTGACGTTCGTGATGGTGTTCCTCTTGGGCGCCTTCGGCATGAACTTCCCCATCCTCGCCTCGACCATGGCCCTCGAGTTCGGGCAGAACGCCGATGGGTACGGCGTGCTGAGCTCGATCCTCGCGATCGGGTCGCTCGCGGGCGCCCTCCTGGCGGCCCGGCGAGACCGTGCGCGCCTGCGGCTCGTGATCGGCGGGCTCGGCCTGTTCGCGGTCGCGTCGGTCCTTTCGGCCGCGATGCCCGTGTACATCGCCTATGCCGCGACCCTCATGCTCATCGGCTTCGCGACCGTCACGACGCTCACGACCGCGAACGGATACGTGCAGACGACGACCGAGCCCGCCCTGCGCGGACGCGTCCTCGCCCTGTACATGGCGATCCTCATGGGCGGGACGCCGTTCGGCGCCCCCATCGTGGGCTGGGCAGCCGACGCATTCGGCCCCCGCGCCGCGATCCTGCTCGGCGCGGCGGCGGCGCTCATCGCGTTCTGCGTCGGCGGCGGGTGGCTGCTCTTCTCCGGCCGCCTCCACCGTCACGAGACCCGCCGGTTCGCGATGACGATCGACGAGACCCGCCCCATCAGCGTCGTCGCGCCCGAGGAGTTCAGCGACGAAGTCGCCGCGACGACGCCGATCCGGCTCCCCGACGCGACCCCCGCGGCCGAGAAGGATGCCGCGGCTCGCCGAGGCTGACCGGGCCGGCTCCGTCGGGGACGCGATCGGCCGCGCGGGATCCGTTCGAGCGACGAGTCGCGTCCCCGGAGCGGTGACCGTCGTGTTCGAGCGACCTCACGTGCCGCGCACAGCGGATCGGGGCGACCATTGGCGCCCCGGGGCGGGGACGATGGATGCCGCGGCTCGCCGCTGCTGACCGGCGTCAGATTCCGCGCACCGCTGTCCGCGCGATCTCATAACCGTCGGCCGACGCCGTGACGACCACCTCGCCCGGGCCGTCGACCCGAATCACGGCCAGCAGCCGGCCGTCGTAGGTCGTGTACGCGGACGCCCCGAACGATTCCTCGGTCCTCGCGCGGCCGGAGCCCAAACCAGCCAGTACCCCGGGACCCGAGACCTGGACCTCGACCCGCACGTCGCGGTCGGCGACGGTTATGCCGGCGTCGTCCGCGAGGGTGATCGCGACGAAGGCGAGCCCGCCGACCGCGACCTCGTCGCGGTCGGCGTGCGCCTGCAGGCGAGGGGTGCCGGCGGTGCGGACGACGTGCCGTCCGGTCTCGTGACCTGCCCGCCGCGCGACGGCGATGAGCTCGCCCGGGTGGAATTCGGTCTCGAACCGCGCGAGGAAAGCCTTCTCGGCGCCGACGGGGGCCACGCCGAGACTCTCCCCGTCGAGGAGCAGCTCGACCTCGTCCGCATCCGCGTACACGTCGACCGTCACCGGGGCGCCGTGCGCGGCATCCCAGCTCCACGTCGACACGGTGTCGGTCCACGACCACGGCGTCGTCGCGGTCGGCCGACCGTGATGCTGGGGGCGGTGCACGGCGATGTAGGGTTCGACACGCAGTCCGTAGACGATCTCGCGGTAGTACGAGATCGTCCGGCGGTAGCCGGTGATGTCGAGGTCACCGGACTCGGCCAGCCGGTAGGGGTAGGGACCGGCCGTCCCGGTGGGCTCGTACCCGGGCTCGTCGGTGTAGTCGACGCGGCCGATGCCCGCCTCACCGAGGTAGTCCCAGCCGGTCCAGGTGAAATCGCCGATGACGTGGGGCAGCTCTTCGACGAGCCCCCACATGACATCGATGCGCGCGGGGAACGTCTCGGAGCCGACGATGACGCGATCCGGGTGGTCGACGGCATCCTGCCGGTATCGGGAGTCGGCGTAGTTGAACCCGACGACGTCGAGGACGGCGGCCGACTCCTCGATCGACGCGCTCACGAGCGGCGACGCATTCATCAACCCCATCTGATCGCCCATGTTCGCCATCATCGTGTTCGCATCCTCGACCTGTTCGCGGGCTTCCGCCATGCGGGGCAGGTTCGCGATGATGCCGTTGATCCCGTTGGTCACGAACCGGGTGTGGTCGAGGTCGCGCACGCGTTCGGCGAGCCGGCGACTCCAGGTCGACCCGATCGGCGTGCCGAGCTCGAGGATCTCGTTGCCGATCGAATACATGATCACGCTCGGATGATTGCGGTCCTTCGCGACGAGGCCGGCCACGTCGCGCTCCCACCGCTCAGGGAAGGTGATGGTCGCATCGTGCGGCGCCTTCGACCGCGTCCAGGCGTCGGCGAGCTCGTCCATGACGACGAGGCCGTGACGGTCGCACGCATCGAGCATGGCCCGCGACATCGGGTTGTGAGCGCTGCGCAGGGCGTTGAACCCCGCCTCCTTGAGGAGTCGGACCCGGCGATCCTCCGCGTCGTCGAACGTCGCGGCACCGAGCGGTCCGTTGTCATGATGCACGCAGGCGCCGCGCAGTTTCAGGGGGCGCCCGTTGATGCGCAGCCCGTTCCGCGGATCCACCTGAAGGGTCCGGATGCCGAAGGTCGTCGAGTCCTCGTCGAGCGCCGCACCTGCGGCATCCGTCACCGTCGTCTGCAGCGAGTAGAGGTGCGGATGGTCGGGATGCCACCGGAGCGGCTCGTCGACGATGAGCCGGGCTCGGGCGACGGCATCCGTTCCCGGCAGCACCGTGACCGGAGAGCCGCCGGATGCCACGATCTCGCCGGTGGGTCCCGTCACCGTCCACGCGACTCGTGTCTCGCGCGTGTGACGCGTGGAGTTGCGGACGTTGGCCGCGACGGCCACGACGGCACGCTCTTCGTCGATGTCGGGGGTGGTCACGGTCACGCCGTGCACGGGGATGTGGACCGGGTCGGTGACCACGAGATGGACGGGCCGGTAGATGCCCGCCCCGCTGTACCAGCGACTGTCCCGATGCGCGCGCGCCTCGACGGTGAGGCGGTTGACCTCGCCGAAGCGCAGGTAGGGGTCGAGGACGGCGGAGAAGCCGGCGTACCCGTTGGATTCATGGACGACGACCTCGCCGTTGAGGAACACGACGGCGTCGCGGTACACGCCTTCGAACTCGAGGCGAACGGTCCTCTCCCGCCACGACGGCGGGACCTCCAGCTCACGGGAGTATTCGAACGCGCCGCCCGGCGTGTACCCGGAATGGACGCCCTGGACCTCGTCGGCGGAGCGCGGCAGGTCACGGAGCGCGTCGTGCGGGAGGACCACGAGGCGAGGGCCGGCTCCGTCGGCGGGCGCCTCGAACGGGCCCAGCTTCGGCCCGACGGTCCAGCCGTCGTGCAACGCCTCGCGCGTCACGGGGCGACCTCATCGCCGGTGGCTTCCGGCGCCGGATCCGACCAGTCGATGTCGGCGAAGGTACGGAACAGGGCGCGCAGTTCCTCTGCCATGTCGAGGACGCTGCGGTCGAGCAGCCACTGCACCTGCAAACCGTCCATCATCGCGATGATCGTGATGGCCGCTCGGCGGGGCGTCATCCCGTGACGGAGGCGTCCGTCGCGCTCGAGGTTCACCAGAGCGCGCTCGATCGTGGACCTGGTGAAGTTGTAGCGACCCACGAAGTACTCGTGAGCGGGATGGTCGGGCGCGGTGGCCTCTGCGGAGAGCGTGGCGAACAGCTCCACGACCCCGGGGATCGACGCGTTGTACTCGGCGAGCTCCACGAGCCCCCGGAGGACGGCGGCACCGTCCTCGGACTGTGTGGGGACGATGGCGCGCGCGCGGTCGTCCTTCTCCGCGAGAACCGCCTCGAGAAGGGCGCTCTTGTTGCGGAAATGATGAAGCAGTCCCGCCTCGCTCATGCCGACGCGGACCGCGATCTCGCGCAGCGACCCGGCCCGGTACCCGGACCCCGAGAAGACCTCCAGAGCGGCGTCCAGGATCGCCTGTCGCGTCGCCTCGGTCTTGGCGTAGGTGCCTCGTCGTCGCGCCTTCGCGGGCTCGACCGTCTGCGTGTTCGTCATCACCATCGATTCTCTGAGACCGCTCCCGTGAGCCGTCATCGGGGCCAGTCTGCACGGTTTGGTAACGAAAACCTAGCGATGGCTAGATTTTCGTCGCGAAAACCTAGTGCCCACTAGAAATTGCTGCTAGCGTCCGTCGGCAGAGCGATCCGCAGGGGTATCGCCACCCGAAATGAGGACAATGATGTTCCGATGGAAGGCCACAGCAGCCGTCGCCGTCGTCGCCGCTCTCGCACTGACCGGTTGCGCCGGTGGAGACACGACGAGCAGCACCGGTGAAGGAGGGAAGGCCGACCGGCTGACCCTGATCTCGATCGCCGCACCGACGAGCTACGACATCGGCGCCGGTGCCGAATGGGGCAACCGCAGCGAGTTCTTCGAGGCCGTTTTCGACACGCTCCTCCGCAAGGACTCCTCCGGCGAGATCCAGGCGAACCTCGCCACGGCGTGGGAGTACAACGAGGACAAGACCGTCCTGACCCTCACCCTACGCGACGATGCGACCTTCACCGACGGCACGGCGGTGGACGCCGACGCCGTCGTGGGCAGCCTCGAGCGCTTCCGCGACGGAACCTCCCCCCAGGCCGCCACCCTCGCGGGCAAGGAGTTCGCCGCCCCCGACGCGACCACCGTCACGATCACGCAGGATGCGCCCGACCCGTCGCTCGAGAACCTCCTCTCGATCGCGCCCGGACTCGTGCAGGCGCCGTCGAGCTTCGACGACGAGAACTCGGCCACCACGCCCGTCGGCTCGGGTCCGTACATCCTCGATTCCGCATCGAGCGTCACCGGCACCACCTACAACTACACGGCGAATCCCGACTACTGGAACGCCGACGCGGTCAAATACGAGAACCTCACCATCAACGTGATGGAGGACACCACCGCCATCCTCAACGCCATCAAGGCGGGCGAGGCCAACGGCGCCAAGATCGCCGACAACAACACGATCTCCGAGGTCGAGGGCGCCGGCTGGACCATCGAGTCGAACGAGCTCGACTTCCAGGGCCTGCTCCTGCTCGACCGCGCCGGCACCATGGCGCCCGAGCTCGCCGATGTGAAGGTGCGACAGGCACTCAACATGGCGTTCGACCGCGAGGCGCTGCTGCAGTCCCTGCAGAGCGGATACGGCACCGTGACCGAGCAGGTCTTCCCCGCCACGTCCGCGGCCTACGACGAGGCGCTCGACAGCACCTACCCGTACGACCCGGATGCGGCGAAGGCCCTCCTCGCCGAGGCCGGGTACCCGAACGGCTTCACGCTGAACATGATGTCGACGCCCGCCTTCCAGACGACGTTCGACCTCGTGGCCCAGCAGCTGTCGGACATCGGCGTCACCGTCAACTACACGGACCCGGGAACGGGCAACTTCATCACCGACATGCTCGCCCCGAAGTACCCCGCGACGTGGATGGCACTGGAGCAGAACCCCGACTGGCAGCTGATCAACTTCATGATCGCGCCGAACGCGACGTTCAACCCGTTCAAGTACCAGGACGACACGGTCGACGGCTACATCGAGACGATCCAGCGCGGGACCGAGGACGAGGCTGCGGCCGCCGCCAAGGAGCTCAACAAGTACATCGTCGACCAGGCCTGGTTCGCACCGTTCTACCGCGTCCAGGGATCGTTCGCAACGGACGCGAACACGAACCTGGAGTTCTGGCCGACCAACGCCTACCCGTCGATCTTCGACTTCTCGCCGAAGAACTGACCGATCCGGCGGGTGGCGGGCTCCGGCCCGCCACCCGCCGACCACCTCCGGGAAGGCATCATGCTGTCATTCATCATCAGACGCGTCGTCTCCGGCGTCGTCCTCGTCGCGGTGATCTCCGCCGTCGCGTTCCTCCTCCTCTACGCCGGCGGCGGCGACATCGCCCGCCGCATCCTCGGTGAGAACGCCACCGCCGAGACGGTCGCCAAGAAGACCGAGGAGCTGGGGCTCAACCGCCCGCTCCTCACCCAGTACACCGACTGGCTCGCGTCCGCGTTCACGGGCAACCTGGGTCGCAGCTGGTTCACCGGCGAGCTGGTCAGCGTGAGCGTGACCAACCGCCTCGCCGTCACCCTCTCGCTCGTCATCGGGGCCACCCTCATCTCCGCGGTCATCGCGATCGTCATCGGGGTCTGGGCAGCGCGCCGGGGCGGCGCGGTGGACGGGACGATCCAGATCCTCTCGCTCGTCGGTTTCGCCGTGCCGGGCTTCCTCATCGCCCTCATCCTCGTGCTGATCTTCGCGGTCAACCTGCACTGGTTCAAGGCGACCGGGTACGTGCCGATCGCGACGTCGTTCAGCGGCTGGGTCTCCTCCGTCACACTGCCGATCATCGCCCTCTCCATCGGCGCGATCGCGTCGGTCGCAGTCCAGGTGCGCGGATCGGTCATCGACGCGACCTCCCGCGATTACGTCCGAACCCTCCGCGCTCGCGGCCTCAGCGAACGCTCCGTCATCTACAAGCACGTCCTGCGCAACGCCGGCGGCCCCGCGCTCGCGGTCCTCGCCCTGCAGTTCGTGGGACTCCTCGGCGGTGCGGTCGTCGTCGAGCAGATCTTCTCCATCCCGGGCATGGGACAGCTCAGTGTCCGCTCGACCACCCTCGGCGACATCCCCGTGGTGATGGGGCTCGTGATCGCCTTCGCGATCCTCGTCGTCATCGTCAACCTGCTGATCGACCTCGCTCAGGCCGCTCTGAACCCGAAGGTGAGGCTCTCGTGAGCGAAGCATCTCCCATCAACCCGGCTCTCCCCCTCGCCCCGGCGAACGCCGCGCCCGTGCGCATGCACCTCGCGCGACGACTCCTCAAGCGCCCCGTCGGTGTCGGAGCCGCGCTGTTCCTGCTGCTCATCGCCGTCATCGCCGTCATCGGCAGTGCGATCGCCCCCCTCGACCCGAACTACGCCGACATCCGGAACGTCCTCGCCTCCCCGGGCGGCGCGAACCTCCTCGGCACGGACAGCAGCGGCCGCGACGTCTGGTCGCGCCTGCTCGTCGCCACTCAGACGAGTGTCCTGGCCGCACTGCTGGCCGTCGTCGTCGCCATCGTGATCGGTGTCATCAGCGGTCTCATCGCCGGCTACTACCAGGGCTGGTTCAACGCGGTGGCCACATGGGTCACCGAACTGAACATGGCACTCCCGGGCATCGTCATCCTGCTCGCGGCGCGCGCCGTCCTCGGCCCCTCGGTCTGGATCTCGATGTTCATCTTCGGCATCCTGCTCGCGCCGTCGTTCTTCCGACTCGTCTACGCCGCGGTCACCGCCGTGCGCGGCGAGCTGTACGTCGACGCGGCCCGCGTCTCGGGCCTCAGCGACGCGCGGATCATCGGCCGCCACGTCCTCTCGGTCGTCCGGGCACCGATCATCATCCAGGCCGCGATCATCGCGGGCATCGCCCTCGCGATCCAGTCCGGGCTCGAGTTCCTCGGCCTCGGCGACGTCAAGGTCCCCACGTGGGGCTCGATGCTCAACGACGGCTTCAAGAACATCGCTCGCACGCCGCTCCTGCTCATCTGGCCGTCGCTCGCGATCGCTCTCACCTGCATCGCCCTCACGCTGCTCGCCAACGTCATGCGCGACGAGCTCGAGCGCACCGTCTCGGTGCGTCGCAAGCGCCGTCGCGCCGTCACGACCGCGACCGGTTCGGTCGCGGCCGTGACCACCTCGATCTCGATGAGCGGCGGTGAGCCGATCGAAGACCTCGACGAACTCCCGGTCATCGAGAACCAGGGCGTGATCCGTCACAGCGAGGACGCCCGCAGCAAGGCGACAGAGAAGGTGCTCGAGGTCCGCGACCTGCGGGTCGGGTACGACCAGCCCGACGGCTCCCACATCGAGGTCGTCCACGGTGTCTCGTTCGACATCCGCAAGGGCGAGGTGCACGGTCTCATCGGCGAATCCGGCTCGGGGAAGACCCAGACCGCCTTCGGCGTGCTGGGCCTGCTCCCCCGCGGCGGTCACGTCACGGGCGGATCGATCCTCTACGAGGGGACCGAGCTGGCCGACGCGTCCGAGCGCACCTACGCCGGCATCCGCGGCAAGCGCATCGGGTACATCCCGCAGGAGCCGATGAGCAACCTCGACCCGTCGTTCACGATCGGCAGCCAGCTGGTCGAGCCACTGCGCGCGCACCTCGGGCTGTCGAAGAAGGAGGCGACGGAGCGCTCCCTCGACCTCCTCGCCCGCGTCGGCATCCCCCAGCCGAAGCGGACATTCGACGCGTACCCGTTCGAGGTGTCGGGCGGCATGGCTCAGCGCGTGCTGATCGCCGGGGCGGTCTCGACCGACCCGGACCTCATCATCGCGGACGAGCCGACCACGGCGCTCGACGTCACCGTGCAGGCGGAGGTCCTCGACCTGCTGCGCGACCTGCAGGCCGAGCGCCACATGGCCATGCTCCTCGTCACGCACAACTTCGGCGTCGTCGCCGACCTCTGCGACCGGGTCACCGTCATGCAGAACGGTCTGTTCGTCGAGCAGGGACCGGTGCGGAGCATCTTCCACCAGGCCCGTCACCCGTACACCCAGGCACTGCTGGACGCGATCCTCGACGAGGGTCCCGCCCGCGGTCCGCTCGTCCTGAAGGGAGCACGGGCATGACCGCTCCGCTGCTCGAGGTGAAAGATCTCGTCGTCGAATACCCGGGCAAGGGGTTCCGTGCCGAACCGTTCCGCGCACTGAAGGGCGTCTCGCTCGACATCCTCCCGGGCGAGACGGTGGGCCTGGTCGGCGAATCGGGATCGGGGAAGACGACCCTCGGTCGCGCCGCCCTCGGACTCGCGCCCGTCAGCGGCGGCACGATCACCTACGACGGTCGCGACATCTCGCACCTGAGCCGGCGCCAGCGCCGATCGCTGACCTCCGAGATCCAGGTCGTCTTCCAGGATCCGTACTCGTCGCTGAACCCGTCGATGACGATCGAGGAGATCCTGATCGAGCCGCTCACGGCGGCGGGGGTCGCCAAGGCCACCGCACGCACGCGGGTGCGGGATCTGCTCGACCAGGTCGGCCTTCCCTCCGACGCACGCAGCCGGCTGCCCCGCGAGTTCTCGGGCGGCCAGCGGCAGCGCGTCGCGATCGCCCGGGCCCTCGCGCTCGAGCCGCGGCTGATCGTGTGCGACGAGCCGGTGTCGGCGCTCGACCTGTCGACGCAGGCGCGCGTCCTCGACCTGTTCGTCGAGATCCAGGAGCGCACCGGCGTCGCGTACCTGTTCGTGACGCACGATCTGGCCGTCGTTCGCCACGTGAGTCACCGCGTCGCCGTGATGTACCGGGGCGAGATCGTCGAGTACGGCGACGGCGACCGGGTCACCTCCGCCCCGGAGCACCCCTACACCCAGCGGCTCTTCATGGCCGCTCCCGTGCCGGACCCCGACAAGCAGGAGGAGCGCCGCGCCGCGCGTCGTGCGTTCCTCGCGTCCGAGGCCGGCGCGTCGGTTCCGGGCGCCGCCTGACCGGATGCCGGTGCGCGGACATCGCGCGCCGGCATCCACCATCCCTCTTCTCATCCTCCGATCACAGGAGATCGCATGACCGCGTCCACCGACCACCTCCGTCCCCTTCTCGAGAAGCTGACCCTCGAGCAGAAGGCGGCCCTCGTGCAGGGCGCGGACTTCTGGACGACGGTCCCGCTCCCCGAGATCGGGCTGCGGGCCATGACGCTCTCCGACGGTCCCGCGGGCGTCCGCGGTCCCCGCTGGGACGAGCGCGACCCGTCGCTGAACATGCCCTCGGGGTCGGCGCTGGCCGCGTCGTGGGATCCGGGACTCGCGCACCGCTACGGCGCCGCCGCCGCGAGCGAAGCCCGACGCAAGGGCGTCGACGTCGTCCTCGGGCCGACCATCAACCTGCACCGATCGCCGCTCGGCGGTCGGCACTTCGAATGCTTCTCGGAGGACCCGCACCTCACCTCGGCGCTCGGCGCGGCGTACGTCCGCGGCCTGCAGGACAACGGCGTCGCGGCGACCCCCAAGCACTACGTCGCCAACGACTCCGAGACCGACCGCTTCACGGTCGACGTGAAAGTCGACGAACGCGCCCTCCGCGAGCTCTACCTCGCCCCGTTCGAGGCGACCGTCGCCGCCGGGACGTGGAGCATCATGAGCTCCTACAACTCCGTCGACGGCGTGACGATGACCGAGAACGACCTGCTCGAGACGCCCCTGAACAGCGAGTGGGGCTTCGACGGAGTCGTCGTCAGCGACTGGACCGCGGTCCGTTCGCTCGATGCGGTCGCCGCGGCTCAAGACCTCGCCATGCCGGGACCGGCTCCCGCCTGGGCCGACCTCGTCGCCGCCGTCCGGGACGGTCGCGTCGCCGAGGGAGACCTCGACCGCAAGGTGCTCCGTATGCTGCTGCTCGCCGAACGCGTCGGCGCCCTCGAAGGGACGAGTCCGCTCGAGCCCGCGCCGGTCGACGGCGTCGCCTTCGTCCGCGAGGCCGCCGTCGAAGGCACGGTGCTCCTGAAGAACGAGAAGGTGCTGCCGCTGGATGCGGCTGGCCTGCGCCGCGTCGCGGTGATCGGCCAGAACGCCCGCGACGCCCGGACGCAGGGCGGCGGGTCGGCCACGGTGCTGCCCGAACGCACGGTGTCGCCGCTCGACGGCATCCGTGAGGCACTGCTCCACGCCGACGTCGTCTACGAGATCGGCGCGGTCGTGCAGGAGGGCGTCGCCGAGCTCGCCCTCGACCGCATGACGAACCCCGTCACGGGCGAACCGGGGCTGCGCGTGACCTTCCTCGGCGAGGACGGCGAGGAGCTGTTCACCGAGGATCGGCGGGCCAGTGCACTCGTGTGGTTCGGCGGCGATGCCCCGATCGCCGCGAGCCGGACGGTCGTCTTCGAGACCCGTTACACGCCGGAGGCGACGGGCACGGTCGAGCTCGGCTTCGCAGGCGCGAACCCCGCCCGCCTCTACGTCGGGGGCGAGCTGCTCCTCGACGACTCCCCCGTCGTCGAGGGCACCGATCTCGGCGCCGCCTTCCTCAACCCGCCGTCCCTCACCGCGGCGGTCGCCGTGCGGAGCGGCATCCCGATCGACGTCCGCGTCGAGTTCGTCCCCGCTGACGCAGGGGCGCTCGCGGGCGCCATGTCGGCGACGATCGGCATCGCCCCCGAGCGGACCGACCCCGCCGAGCTCATCGCGCGAGCCGCCGATGCCGCCCGCGCCGCGGAGGTCGCGATCGTCGTGGTCGGTACGAACGCGAAGGTCGAGTCCGAGGGCTACGACCGCACCGACCTCGACCTGCCGGGCCGCCAGGACGACCTGGTGCGCGCGGTCGCCGCGACCGGGACGCCCGTGATCGTCGTCGTCAACGCGGGCTCGCCCGTCGTCCTGCCGTGGGCGGACGAGGTCGGGGCGATCGTGCAGGGCTACTTCGGCGGACAGGAGTTCGGTCACGCCATCGCCGACGTTCTCACCGGCGCCGCCGAGCCCGGCGGGCGCCTCCCCACCACGTGGCCGGCCGCACTCGCCGACGTGCCCGTCACCCAGGTGACCCCGGAAGACGGCGTTCTGACGTACGACGAGGGCATCCACGTCGGCTACCGCGCCTGGCTGCGCTCAGCCGCCGAACCCGCCTTCCCGTTCGGACACGGCCTCGGCTACACCTCGTGGGAGTGGGATGCCGCGACCCGCGACGGCGAGCGGATAGAGGTCACGCTCCGCAACACCGGCGAGCGCGCCGGCAAGCAGGTCGTCCAGGTCTATGCCGAGCGTGCCGGCTCCGAGGTCGACCGGCCGGTTCGCTGGCTCGTGGGTCACGCCGTCGTCAGAGCGGATGCCGGGGCCACCGCGACCGCCTCGATCGCCCTGCCGCAGCGCCGCTTCGCGTACTGGGCGGACGGCTGGCAGATCGAGCCGGGCACGTTCACGCTGCGCGTCGGCGCATCGGTCGCCGATCTTCCGCTCGCCGCCGACTGGGAGGTCGGCGCGTGATGCTTCTCGAGGGGACCGTCGACGACCGCCTCACCGGCATCGCAGAGCGACTCGACAGCTGGCTCGCGGCCGACCCCGACCTCTCGTTCCAGGTCGCCGCACGTCACCGGGGCGAGGTCGTCCTGGATGCCTGGGGCGGGCCGCACCTCGGCCGGGACTCCGTCATCGTGCCGTACTCGGTGACGAAGAACACGATCGGCCTCGCCGTGGGCCTGTTGATCGAACGCGGCGAGCTCGACCTCGACGAGCGCGTCGCGACCTACTGGCCGGAGTTCGCCGCGAAGGGCAAGGGCGCCGTCACGGTCCGTCAGCTGCTCTCGCACCAGGCGGGCCTCCCCCAGGCCGACACGGTCCTCACGTGGGACGAGCTGCTCGACCATCACGCCGCCGCCGATCGGCTCGCGGCATCCCGCCCCTTCTGGCACCCGGGCAGTGCGTTCGGGTACCACGCGATCACCATCGGTTCCCTCGGGGACGAGCTCGTCTTCCGGGTCACCGGACGCACCCTGCACGAGTTCTACGAGCAGGAGATCCGCGCACCGCACGAGGTGGATTTCTACCTCGGGCTGCCCCCGGAGCACGAGGATCGCCGCGCGGACGTGCTGCCGATGATCCAGCCCGTCTCGGACACCCTCGTCCGGTCGTACTCGGCTCTCGGCCCGCTCGTGTTCGGCTCGATGGCGGGCGACGTCGACCTCGGCAACTCGCCGCGGAGCTGGCGGTACGGCCACCCGGCCGGCAGCGGCGCCGGCAGCGCCCGAGGGCTCGCTCGTCTGATGGCCGCCGCGGTGACGGGTGTCGACGGCGGGCAGCCGTTCCTCTCCGCCGACACCGTCGAGCAGATCGGGCAGCAGCAGATCCGCGGGTACGACGAGGTCCTCCATCAGCACGACCGCGCCCACGCGATCGTGTTCCAGAAGCCGTCGCAGCAGCTCTCGTTCGGCGGGCCCCGCTCCTTCGGCCACGACGGCGCAGCGGGTGCCCTCGCCTGCGTCGACCCCGACTCCGGGGTCTCTTTCGCCTGGACCATCGCCCGCGGCCCCTGGCCCGGCGGCGCCGATCCGCGCGCCGTCGCCCTGGCGGCCGACATCGGCCGCCTGCTGATCTGACCTCGGAGGACATCCCGTGAACGCCCGCATCGACAGTCTGCGCGTCGAGCTCCGCAGCGACAGCCCGTTCGTCGCGACGGCCGAGCCGCGCCTGAGCTGGATCGTCGCGACCGACGAAGCGAACTGGCTCCAAACCCGCGCCGAAGTCACGGACGGCATCGAGACCGTCGTGCTCGACGGCGACGACAGCGCACTCGTCGCGTGGCCGTTCGCGCCGCTGGAACCCGGCGACCGCCGCGCCGTCCGCGTGCGGGCACAGGCGGCATCCGGCACCTGGAGCGACTGGTCCGACGGCTGCGAGGTCGCGGCGGGCTTCCTGGCTGCCGGCGAGTGGGTCGCGCAGCCCGTCGGGCTTGCGGACCCCGCCCGCGAGGCGATGCCCACCGTCGTGAAGACGCGGTTCCGGCTCGGCCGCCCGGTCACCCGCGCCCTTCTCTTCTGGACCGCTCTCGGCGTCGCCGAACCCGAGGTGAACGGGACGCCGGTGTCGGAGGACGTCCTCTCTCCCGGGTGGACCGCCTACCGCGACCGTCTCGTCCACGAGACCGTCGACGTGACCGCGCTCGTCCGCGAGGGCGAGAACGAGCTGTCCGCGACCCTCGCCGGGGCCTGGTACACGGAGAAATACGGCTTCTTCGCCTTCGCCGCCAGGCTCTACGGCACGCAGCCGTCCTTCCTCGCGCAGCTGCGCGTCACGTTCGACGACGGCACGACCACCACGGTCGCCGCGACAGGCGACGGGTGGGAGGCCGCCGCGGAGTGCTCTGTCGTCGACAGCGGCATCTACGCGGGCGAGCACCAGGACCTCCGAGTCACGGCCGCGGACTTCCGTCCCGTCCGGGTCGGGGCGGCGGCCCTCCCGGGGTACGAGACGGTCCCCGTCCCCGAGGCCAGGATCGCTCCGCCCGTCCGGCGGATCGAGACCCTCCCCGTCGCGGACGTGCTGGCGACCCCTTCGGGCGGCACGATTCTCGACTTCGGGCAGAACCTCGTGGGCAGGCTGCGGGTGCGGCTCCGCGGCGACGCGGGCGCCCGAGTGACGATCCGGCACGCGGAGGTTCTCGAGAACGGTGAGCTCTCCCTCCGCCCCCTCCGCAACGCCGCCGCGACGGCGACCTTCGATCTCTCCGGGGGCGACGACGTCCTCGAGTCGCGCTTCAGCTTCTACGGCTTCCGGTACGCCGAGATCACCGGCGCCGACGTCGACCCCGCCGACGTCGAGGCGGTGGTGCTCCACACCGACATGACGCGGACCGGGTGGTTCGCGGCATCCGATCCGCTCATCGAGCGGCTGCACGAGAACGTCGTGTGGGGCATGCGCGGCAACTTCCTGTCGATCCCGACCGACTGCCCGCAGCGCGACGAGCGGCTGGGGTGGACGGGCGACATCCAGGTGTTCACACCGACCGCGTCGTTCCTCTACGACTGCGCCGGGTTCCTCGCCTCGTGGCTGCGGGATCTCGCCCACGAGCAGGCGCGCGACGACGGGTCGGTCCCCGTCGTCGTCCCCTCGGTCCTCACGGGGTTCGCCGGCGGCGCGTCACCGGCTGCCTGGGGTGACGCCGCGACCGTCGTCCCCACCGTCCTCCACGAGCGCTTCGGCGATCGCGACATCGTCGCCGCGCAGTACGAGAGCATGCGGACCTGGGTGGATGCCGTCGGCCGCGACGCCGGCGAGCGCGGCCTGTGGGCGGGTCGCATGCAGCTCGGCGACTGGCTCGACCCGGCGGCGCCGCCGGACAAGCCCGGTCAGGCGAAGGTCGACAGCGACATCGTCGCGTCGGCGTACTACGCCCGCTCCCTCCGACAGGTCGCCGATGCCGCGCGTCTGCTCGGACTGGAGACGGATGCCGCGCACTACGGCACGCTCGCCGAGCGCAGCCGCCGCGCCTTCACCGCCGAGTACGTCACGCCCGCGGGACGCATGATGAGCGACGCACCCACGGCGTACGCGCTGGCCCTGGAGTTCGACCTCGTGACCGATCCCGAGGTGCGTGCCGCCCTGGCGGACCGTCTCGCGGCCCTCGTCCGCGAGGGCGGGTACCGCATCGGCACCCGGGTTCGTCGGCACCCCGCTGGTGGCCGACGCGCTGACCCACGGCGGCCACCTCGCCGCGGCAGAGCGCCTGCTGACGCAGACGGAATGCCCGTCGTGGCTCTACCCCGTGACGCAGGGCGCGACCACGGTCTGGGAGCGATGGGACTCGCTCCTGCCCGACGGCACCGTGAATCCGGGCGAGATGACCTCGTTCAACCATTACGCGCTGGGTGCGGTCGCCGATTGGCTGCATCGGACTGTCGCCGGCCTCGCGCCTGCCGCTCCGGGCTACCGGCGGCTGCGCATCGCACCTCAGCCGCTCGAGACGCTGTCGTCCGCGTCGGCCCGCCACCTCACCCCGTACGGCGAGGCGTCGGTCTCGTGGCGTCGCGACGGCGCCGAGATCGCGGTGACCGCGGTGGTGCCGGCGAACACGACCGCCGAGGTCGACGTGCAGGGCGCACCGGACGAGGTCGGATCGGGTCGCCACGAATGGCGCTTCGCCGCCCCGACCGCTCCCCCGCGCCCCGCACTGGACGGGTTGCACGCGTCGCTCGCCGACGTGATCGACGACCCGCGCGCGTACGCCGCGCTCATCGACACGGTCGCCGCGGTCGACCCCGACCGGGCAGAGGCGGTGCGCTCCCAGACGCGCTGGGGCGCCGGACGCCCCGTCACCACCGCACTCATGTTCACGCCGCCCGACCTGCTCGCGTCCGTCGACGACGCGATCCGGCGCGCGACGGCATCCGCCTGATCCACCCCTGAGGAGACACCATGTTCGACCGCGCCAGCACCTTCGGCGAGGCTCTCGACGACCCGGATGCCCGCGCGATCCTCGAGCGGTACCTTCCGGGCGTCGCCGCTTCACCGATGGCGACGCAGTTCCGGAACGGCCGCCTCGGGCAGCTCGTCGCGATCGTCCCCGCCCTTGAGGATCTCGAGGAGCGGGAGAGGTTCTTCGCCGCGCTCGCAGAGGTGGGGTCCGGGGGTGGTCGTCCCCCGTACGCACCCGCGATCGATCGATCCCGACCCCGCCTACGAGGGCGACGACGTCCCCCGCGCCTCGGCGGAGGTCACCCTCCCGGCGCCGACGCCGCTCTGGGATCCGCTCGAGGTCCGCATCGCCGGCCCCTCGCACGGCAACCCGTTCGTCGACGTCGAACTCGACGCCGTCTTCCGCCGGGGCGGTGAGGAGATCCGGGTCGGCGGCTTCTACGACGGCGACGGCGTCTACGTCGTCCGCGCCCTCGCCGACACGACCGGCACCTGGACCCTCGAGACCCGCTCGACCGCGCGGTCGCTCGACGGCCTCACCGGCACGGTCGAGGTGATCGCTGCCCGCGAGGGCTCGCACGGACCGGTGCGCGTCGACGGACTGCACTTCCAGCACGCCGACGGCACCCGGCACCGCCCGGTCGGCACGACCGCCTACGCCTGGATCCACCAGCCCGAGGAACTCCAGCAGAAGACGCTCGCGACCCTCGCCGAGGCCCCCTTCGTGAAGCTGCGCATGTGCGTCTTCCCGAAGTCGTATCTCTACAACGCCAACGAACCGGCCGACTTCCCGTTCATCGGCACCCTCGAGGGCGGTTTCGACCACACCCGATTCGACCCCGCGCACTTCCGACGCCTGGAGCAGCGCATCGCGGACCTGGCGGCCCTCGGCATCCAAGCGGACCTCATCCTCTTCCACGCTTACGACCGGTGGGGCTTCGCCGACCTGGGTCCCGCCGTCGACGAGCGCTACTTGCGATACGTCGTGCGACGCCTGTCGGGATTCGCGAACGTCTGGTGGTCGATGGCGAACGAGTACGACCTGCTGTGGTCGAAGGACCTCGACGACTGGGAGCGGCTCGCCGCCGTCGTGGGAGAAGAGGATGCCTTCGGTCACCTCAACTCGATCCACAACTGCCGCCCCGTCTACGACTACGCGAAGCCGTGGATCACGCACGTCAGCATCCAGCGGGTCGACGTGTACCGCACCGCGGAGAACACCGACCAGTGGCGCGAAGAGTGGGGCAAGCCCGTCGTCATCGACGAGTGCGCGTACGAGGGCGACATCGACCAAGGCTGGGGCAACATCACCGGCGAGGAGATGACCCGCCGGTTCTGGGAGGGAGCCGTCCGCGGCGGCTACGTCGGTCACGGCGAGACCTACTACCCGCCCGCGCTCGGAGGCGCGGCATCCGTCGGCGATGACGACGAGGTGCTCTGGTGGTCGAAGGGCGGGGCGCTGCACGGCTCGTCGCCGGCACGGATCGGGTTCCTCGAGCTGCTGCAGTCCCAGGCGCCGGGCGGCGTGTGGGATCCGCTGCCGAGTGACTGGGACGTGCCGTGGGGCGGCGTCGCGGGACGCGTGAAGGTGGCCTACTTCGGCTTCAACCGGCCGCGGTTCCGGAACGTCATCCTCGACGAGGGCGAGTGGCGCGTCGAGGTCATCGATACGTGGGGGATGTCCGTCGAGGAGCTGCCCGGCACCTACCACGGTCAGGTACGCGTCGACCTGCCGGGACGGCAGTTCATGGCCATCCGGGTGACGCGCGAGGAGTAGAGACGGCCCCAGCCCCCGGCCCGGCCCCGAAACGGCGTCGGAGCTTCTCGACCAGATGACGTCCCTCTACGATTCGATGATGCAGGCTGTCTCCCTTCTTTCCGAACTCATGACGGCACTCGATGATCACCGCTGGCAGGACCTGGAGCGCTACCTGCACCCGGACTTCTCCTGCCGGTATGTCCACACGGAGGAGATCTTCGACCGGGCTTCGTGGATCGAACTCAACGCCGCCTATCCCGGGTTCGAGGGTCTGCACGTCGAGGACATCGTCGGCGACCAGGTGCGGGCCGCATGTCGATCCGTCGTCACGGCCCGCGACGACCGCGGCATCACGGAGTTCGCTTGCGCGACGTTCATCAGCGTCCGAGACGGACTGATCGAGCAGATGACGGAAGTGTGGACGGACGTGTCCGCTACTCCGACGCCCGGCACCCGGCCTGCGTGACTCAGCCCGGCCGGCCCGCCTCCGTCAACCGCTCCCACGTCCATCCGAGCACCGCGGCGATGTCGATCGTCGGGTCGACGCCCTGCTGCAGCTGCAGGCCGTCCGAGAGGGCGAGCAGCACGGTCGCGGTCATGTCGGCGTCGATCCCCGCGGGCATCTCACCGGCGTCCTGCCGCGCTCGCACGTCCGCTGCGACGACGGCGTGCACGCTCTGCTGACGCTCTTCGAAGAAGGCGCGGGCGGGGTGATCGGGGGCGGATGCCGCGACCTGCAGGTTCGTGTACAGGTGCACGAGCGCGGGCGACTCGGCGTTGCGCCGCGCGACCCGCACCGACGGCGGTTCGGCGCCGGCCTGCTCGGCGAGGGCTTCGCGGGTCGCGGCATCCCGCTCCCGCAGCACCTCGACGAGCAGGTTCTCCTTCGTGCCGAAGTGGTGCAGCATGCCGGCCTGCGTCATGCCGACCTCGCCCGCGATGTCGCGGAGCGAGGTCGCCCCGTAGCCGCGCCGACCGATGACCTCGAGCGCCGTCTCGAGGATCAGCTCGCGGCTCTCCCGGCCCTGCGCGGAGTTCCGCCGTTCACGCATGCGCGGACGCCGTCACCTCGAGTGACGGGGTACCGGCTTCGTAGACCGGGTCGACCGTGCCACCGGGGACGTCGGAGTGCCCGGCGAGGACGGCCGCCTCGTCGCGGGGGATCTCGAAGGGCAGTCTGCCTGCCGCCGGCACCCGCCCGGTGAGCACGTCGAGCAGGGCGCGCTCGGAGACCCCGAACGTCGCCACGACGGCGTGCGCGTGCGCGACCACGGGGGCGAGCAGCGCGGGGCGTTCGAGGTGCACCGCGACGACGGTCGGCGTCGTGGCGGCGGTGTCCGCGACCCGGGCCACGGCGGCCGAGTCGAACGCGAGCGAGCCCGCGTGGAAGTGCGCCTCGAGCATGTACTCGTCTCGCGGGTCGAACGGCGGCTGCAGCCGCACGACGGTGACGTCGGCGCGGGCGGCATCCGCCGTCGGCACCAATCCCGCTTCGCGGATCGCGTCGTCGGACACCTCGGGGGCGTGCACCGCCGTGCCCGGACGAAGGGGAAGGACGGATGCTGCGTCCCCACCACCCCCCGGGAGGATCACGGCCGAGCGCGACTGGGCCCGGTCTCCCGCCGCACGGAACTCGGCGCTGCCGACGATCTCGCCCGCGGCATCCTCATCGACGAACGGGTCGTCGAACAGGCCGAGCTCGAACTTGACGGTCAGCAGGCGCGCGACCGAGACGTCGAGGCGGGACTCGGCAACGGCGCCGGAGCGGACGAGCTCGAGCACGAGCGCCGGGTCGTCCTCGCCCCCGAACTGGTCGACGCCGGCGTCGAGGGCCTTGCGGACGCGCTCGATCTCGCTGAGGTGCTCGACGCCCCACGACCGCGGCGGCAGCACCTTGCCCATGAGGCGCGACTCGGTGATGAGACCCCAGTCGGTGCAGACGACGCCGGTGAAGCCGAGCTTCTCGCGCAGGAGGCCGGTGATGATCTGGTGGTTGAAGCCGAAGGCGACCTCTTCGACGTCCTCTCCGTCGAGGACGACCCCGCGGGGGATCCCGTAGGACGGCATGATCGCCGAGACCCCGCGGTCGATCACGCGGCGGAACGGCTCGAGGTGATACTCGAACATGCCGCCGGGGTACACCTGGTCGGTACCGTACGGGAAGTGCGGGTCCTCACCGTCCTTCTCCGGCCCGCCGCCCGGGAAGTGCTTGGCCATGCACGCGACGCTCGCCGCCGTCAGCCGGTCGCCCTCGAAGCCGTCGACGTAGGCGACGCCCAGGCGTCCGACGAGTTCGGCATCCTGACCGAACGTGCCGTACTGGCGCGGCCAGCGCGGTTCGGTCGCGACGTCGAGCATCGGATGAAGGGCCGAGCGGATGCCGACGGCCAGGTACTCGCGCCGGGCGATGTCCGCGAACTCACGCACGAAGCCCGGGTCGGCGAGCGCGCCGAGACCCAAGGGTTCCGGCCACGCCGAGAGGTGACCGGCGGTGAACGACGCCCCCACGTTCTCGGTGAAGGAGTGACGCGGGTCGGTCGAGATGGTGACCGGGATGCCGTGGCCCGACGCAGCTGCGACGCGCTGCAGCCCGTTCACCCACCGGGCCATGGCGCGTGGATCGGGGATCTGGTGGATGTTCAGGTGCGTGACGTGCAGGCCCTCGATGAACTCGCGCGCCGCGGTGCGCCCGGGCATCGTGGACGGCCCGTCGACCTCGCCGTCGGTCGTCGTCGGGACGATCGTCTGGATCATCAGCCCCGCTTTCTCCTCGAGCGAGAGGCGCGACACGAGGTCGGCGACCCGCTCGGCGACGGGCAGGCGCGGGTCCTCGTACGGGTCCATCACGCCGTTGCGGTTCAGGTCGCGGTAGCGCGTGCCGTCGGGGGCGGTGGAAAGGGATGCGGTCACTGCGATCTCCTGCGACGTCGTCGTGGCGGGCGGGCGGCATCGCCCGGCGACAAAAGACTAAATAACGTTCAGTGGTCTGCGCAAGCGCACGGGCCGACGTCCGGCAAGCACCGCTCCGGGGACGCAGGATGCCGCGCCGCGCGAAGCGACGGGATGCGCCCCTCGAACGCGGCGCCGGGCGGGGTCAGTCGCGCGACGCTCCCGCGAGCCGCGCCGCCGCGGTCGCCATGTGGACCGCCATCGCGGAGGCCGCGGCATCCTCGTCCTTCGCCTCGACCGCGCGGAACACCGCGTCGTGCTCGGCGATCGCCAGACGTGCGGCGTCGGCGTCGTGCACGGCCCGGTCGGCATAGACCTGCAGGAGCGAGCGCACCACGTGCAGCAGGTCGACGAGGGCGTCGTTGCCTGCGGCGCGGGCGAGCGCGTCGTGGAAGGCGGCATCCGCACGTGCGAAGGCGGCGAGGTCCGCATCGGCGGCCCTCATGCGGGCGAGCGAATCGGCCAGGCGCGAGATGTCGTCGGAATCGGCCCGCGAGGCGGCGAGGCGGGCGCTGTAGATCTCGAGGCCCGAGCGCACGTCGAGCAGGTCATCGGTGCTGCGCCGCCCGATCAGCAGCCCCCAGCGCAGGGTCTGCGGCAGCAGATCACTCGCCGTCCCGCGGAGGTAGGTGCCCGAGCCGGGTCGGACGTCGACGATGCCGAGGATCTCGAGGGCCGCGAGTGCCTCGCGCACCGCCGAGCGGCCGACGCCGAGCGTGACCGAGAGCTGGCGCTCGGGAGGCAGGCGCGTGCCGGGCTCGAGGTCTCCGCTCGTGAAGAGGTCCATGAGCCGGCGCGCGACTTCCGAGACCGGCGTGCCGGAGGGCAGCACCCCGAGGGACGCCGTGATGTCGGCGGAGCGGTCGGACGGATAAGCGGGCACGGCATCAAGATACGGGAGAGAACCCGGAAGCGCGGTGCCGACGCGCTTGCAATTGGTCAACCGGTTGTGCACAATGGCGATGCGGGACACCCGTACCCCCGACCCGAGGAGCAGCACGCGATGACGCGCCTGTGGAACGATCCGGCGGACTTCACCGACGAGATGATCGACGGTTTCGTCGCCGCGAACGGTCGCTACGTCGAGCGCGTCACGGGCGGCGTCGTCCGCAGCACCCGCGTGCCCGATGGCCAGGTCGCCGTCGTCATCGGCGGCGGGTCCGGGCACTACCCGGCGTTCGGCGGCCTCGTCGGGCCGGGCCTCGCGCACGGTGCGGCCATGGGGAACCTCTTCGCCTCCCCCTCGACGCAGCAGGTCCACGCGGTCGCCTCGGCCGCGAACGCCGGCGGCGGGGTGCTGCTGAGCTACGGCAACTACGCCGGCGACGTGCTCAACTTCGACGCGGCCCAGGAACGCCTGCGCGCGGAGGGCATCCCCTGCGAGACCGTCGTCGTCACCGACGACATCGCGAGCGCCGGCCCCGCCGAACGCGACCGTCGCCGCGGGATCGCCGGCGACCTCACCGTGTTCCGCGCCGCGGCCGGCGCCGCCGCCGCCGGGTACGACCTCGCGGGCGTGGCACGCGTGGCGCGCCTCGCGAACGACCGCACCCGCTCCTTCGGCGTCGCCTTCACGGGGTGCACCCTCCCCGGCGCGGACGCTCCGCTGTTCTCGGTGCCCGACGGTCGCATGGCGGTGGGCCTCGGCATCCACGGCGAACCCGGCATCGACGAGACCGACATCCCGACCGCCGACGGCCTCGCCGAGATGCTCGTGGCGCGGCTGCTCGCCGAACGCCCCGACGGTGCCGACGGCCGCGTGGTCCCGCTGCTCAACGGACTCGGCTCACTGAAGTACGAGGAGCTGTTCGTCGTCTACCGCCGGGTCGCCGCGCTCCTCGACGAGGCGGGGCTCGAGATCGTCGACCCGCACGTGGGCGAGTACTGCACCAGCTTCGACATGGCGGGGACGTCACTGACCCTCTTCTGGCTCGACGATGAGCTCGCCGACCTGTGGGAGACCCCCGTCGACACCCCCGCGTACCGGCGCGGCGCGGTCCCGACGACGGAGCGGCGGGATGCCGGGCGCATCGCCTCGGCGGTCGCATCCGACGAGGTCGCCGGCGACGCGGCATCCGTCCTGCTCGCAGCGACCGTCGTGGCCGCACTCGACACCGTCGCGCGGACGATCGACGAGCACGTCGACGAGCTCGGACGCATCGACGCGGTCGCGGGCGACGGCGATCACGGGATCGGGATGCAGCGCGGATCGCGCGCCGCCGTTCGCGCCGCGCGGCAGGCCGCCGACGCGGGTGCCGGTGCGGAGACGACGCTCGCCCGGGCGGCAGACGCGTGGTCGGACCGCGCCGGCGGGACCTCGGGTGCTCTGTGGGGTCTGCTGCTCGCCGAACTCGCGGCCCGTCTCGGCGACGCCGGCCGGCCCGACGCGACGCGCATCGCCGACGGCGTCGCCGCGGGCGTCGGCGCCGTCGTCTCGCACGGCAAGGCGGAACGCGGCGACAAGACCATGGTCGACGCGCTGCTCCCCTTCACCGAGACGCTCACGGGCGACGTCGCGGCGGGTACGCGTCTCGCGGATGCCTGGCGCACCGCGGCCGTGGCGGCGACCGCCGCGGCCGCCGCGACGGCCGACCTGCTCCCTCGCAAGGGTCGGGCCCGCACACACGGCGAGCACGCCGTGGGCACGGTCGACGCCGGCGCCCAGTCCTTCGCCCTGATCGTCACCGCCGTCGGCGAGACCCTCGCCGCGGCCCCCGTCATCAGTCGGTCCGCATCGGCCGACACCCCCGAGAGGAACTGACATGACCGAGCCCCTGCGCATCATCGTCGGCAGCGACGACGCCGGCTTCGACTACAAGGAGATCCTCAAGCACGACCTCGAGCAGAGCGAGAGCGTCGCGTCGGTCGTCGACGTGGGCGTCGGCGCCGACGGGCACACGCCGTACCCGAAGGTCGCGATCGAGGCCGCCGAGCGCGTCGCCCGCGGCGAGGCCGACCGGGCGCTGCTCATCTGCGGCACCGGGCTGGGCGTCGCGATCGCCGCGAACAAGGTGGCGGGCATCCGCGCCGTCACCGCGCACGACTCGTTCTCGGTCGAGCGCGGCGTGCTCTCCAACGACGCGCAGGTGCTCACGATGGGACAGCGGGTCGTCGGCATCGAGCTCGCCCGCCGACTCGTGCGCGAGTGGCTGACCTACCGATTCGACCCGTCCTCCGCCTCGGCGTCGAAGGTCGCGGTCATCGGGGAGTACGAGAGCACCGGATCCTGCTGATGGCGCAGGTCACGGTGGGGGTCAGCCTGAAGGCGTACTTCGGGCGGCGTCAGGCGCGCGCGTGGTTCGCGCAGGCATCCACTGTGCTGCGCGCCCACGAGGGCGTCCGCAGCGGCGCCGTCGAGGTCTTCGTCATCCCCACCTACCTGCAGATCGACGACGCCGCCGGCGCGTTCGCGGGAACCCCCGTGCGCCTCGGCGTGCAGGACGTCTCGGCGCACGAGCCGGGTCCGTTCACGGGCGAGGTGACCGCCGCGGAAGTGGCCGAATCCGGCGTCGCGTATGCCGAGGTCGGCCACGCCGAGCGACGCCGGCTGTTCGGTGAGTCGGACGAGGTCGTGGCCGCGAAGACCGCCGCGGCGCTCCGCCACGGCGTGACGCCCGTGCTGTGCGTCGGCGAGGACGAGCAGCAGGATGCCGCGTCCGCCGCGACGGCCACGGTCGCCCAGCTCGCGCGCGACCTCGCCGGCACCCCGGCCGGACCGATCGTCGTCGCGTACGAGCCGGTCTGGGCGATCGGCGCCCCCTCGCCCGCGCCCGTCCCCCACATCTCGGCGGTGACCCGCGCGCTCCGCGCAGCGCTCGACGCGGACCCGGACCGCGCGGGCTCGCGCGTCATCTACGGAGGCTCGGCGGGGCCCGGCCTGCTCGGCGAACTCGGCGACGCCGTCGACGGACTCTTCCTCGGCCGGTTCGCACACGACCCGTCGGCGTTCGCGGCGGTCCTCGATGACGCGCACGCCCTCGCGCTCCGCCGGAGCGCGCCGTGATCGGGCTCGGGACGTATGCCTTCTTCTGGGAGCACTCCGACCGCTCCCCCGACCCGCTCTCGCTCGTCGGCGCCTTCGAGCGCACGCGCGAGCTCGGCGTCGAGCTGTTCCAGATCTGCGACTACGCCCCCCTGACCAAGATGTCGGACCGGGAGGTCGGGGATGCCGCCCACGCGGCGCGCGAGCTGGGGCTGCGTGTCGAACTCGGGACGAAGGGTCTCGGGCACGACCACCTCGAACGGTTCCTCGCGCTCGCGGAGGCGTTCGATGCCCGGCTCGTGCGCAGCATGGTGTTCGGGCCGGACTCCCGGCCGACGCTCGCCGAGGCCGGCGCGCTGCTGCGCGGCATCCTCCCCTCGTACGAGTCGGCCGGGGTCACGCTCGCCCTCGAGACCTACGAGCAGGTCGCGACCGACGACCTGCTCGGTCTCGTGCGCGACGCGCACAGCACGAACCTCGGCATCTGCCTCGATCCCGCCAACGTCGTCGCGCGGCTCGAATCCCCGCGCACGTGCGTCGAGCAGACCGCCCCCGCGGTGGTGAACGTGCACGCGAAGGACTTCGCGTTCGACCGCCAGCCCGGCTGGGTCGGCTTCACCTACTCGGGAGCCCGCATGGGCACGGGGCTGCACGACTACCGACACCTGCTCGACACGGTCCGCCCTCGGGAGCGCGGGATCAACGAGATCGTCGAGCACTGGTTGCCCTGGCAGGGCGACCCCGAGACCACCATCCGCACGGAGCGGGAATGGACCCGCGCCACCCTCGACCACCTGAGGAGCTTCGAATGAGCCACACCATCGCCGTCATCGGCGCCGGAGGAAAGATGGGCATGCGCGTGTCCAACAACCTCGTGAAGACCGACCACACCGTCCACTACGTCGAGAACTCCCCCGGAGGGCGGGAGCGCACCCTCGACGCAGGACGCGAGCTGACCGAGGTATCCGTCGCCGTCGCGGACGCGGACATCGTCGTCCTGGCCGTCCCCGACCTCGCCCTCGGCGCCGTCACCGCGGAGCTCGTCCCGCGGCTGAAGGCCGGCGCGATCGTGCTGACGCTCGACCCCGCCGCCGCGTACGCCGGGCTCCTCACGACCCGTGACGACGTCATCCAGGCCGTCGCGCACCCGTGCCACCCGTCGGTGTTCCTCGAGCGCACGACGAGGGAGGAATGGGCCGACACCTTCGGCGGCATCGCCGCCCCGCAGGACGCCATCGCCGCCGTCGAGTCCGACGACCCCGAGCACGCGCGCATCGTCGAGGAGACCGTCCGCGCCATCTACGCGCCGGTCATCGACGTCCACTTCGTCACCGTGAAGCAGCTCGCCCAGCTCGAGCCGACGCTCGTCGAGACCGTCGCCTGCATGATCGGCTCGCTCCTGAACGAGGCGCTCGACGAGGCGATCCACACGATGGGCGTCCCCGAGGCGGCAGCGCGCAGCATCCTCTACGGGCACACCCAGGTGGCGCTCGCCAACGGCCTGCGCGGTGACAACCCGTTCAGCGACGCGTGCCTGATCGCGATGGACTACGGTCGCGAGAGCATCATCAAGGAGGACTGGAAGAAGATCTTCCGCGACGACGAGCTCGATGCGAACCTCGCGCGCATGCTGCACCTCGACCACATCGAGCGCTGACCCGGAGATGAGCGACATGGCACGACTGCACGGCAGGACCGCCCTCGTCACCGGCGCCGCCCTCGGCATCGGCGCGGCGGTGGCCGAGCGCTTCGCCCGCGAGGGCGCCCGCGTGATCCTCGCCGATCGCAACGGCGACGGCGCGGCAGCCGCAGCCGCGCGCATCGGCGAGGCCGCGATGGCGGTGACGATGGACATCTCCGACGAGGCGTCGGTCGAGGCCGGGTTCGCGGCGGCGAAGGATGCCGGATGGGCGCCGAACGTGGTGGTGGCCAACGCCGGCATCCAACTGTTCGGTCAGGATGCGCCGGCGGCCGACCTCGACCTCGACGTCTGGCGCCGCACGATAGACGTCAATCTGACCGGCGCCTTCCTGACCGTGAAGTACGCCGTCCGCACGATGCTCGCCCTCGGCGGCGGGTCGATCATCCTCACCGGCAGTCCCACCGCCGTCAACGGCGAGGGCAAGGACTTCACCGCCTACAGCGCCTCGAAGGCGGGGATGCACGGGCTCTCCCGCACGGTCGCGGCGGCATACGCCGACCGCGGCATCCGGGTCAACACGGTGCAGCCCGCCTACACCGAGACGCCGCTCGTGTCGGCCATCAGCGAGGACCCCGAGTCCCGCGCCGCGATCGTCAGCCGCATCCCGATCGGCCGCGCAGGGAGGCCGGACGACGTCGCCGGGATCATGGTCTACCTCGCGAGCGACGACGGGTCGTTCGCGACCGGGGCGACGTTCCAGGTCGACGGCGGGATGACCTCGCTCTGACATGGTCTGGCACACCGAGCATCCGTCGTGGCGGAGCGGCCCCTGGTCGCTCGAGCTGCGGGGCGACGAGCTGGCCGACATCGCCGCCCACGGCAAGGTCGTGCTGCGCAGCATCCGCGCCGTCGTCCGCGACGCCGACTGGAACACCGCGGACCTCGTCCTGGACCGCGTGCGAAGTACCGACGTCACGCTGACGCTGCATGTTCGCTCGGAGGGGCTCGGGTCGTCGTTCTCGGGCGTCGTCCGCGTCGAAGCCCGACCGGCGGGGCTCCGGGTGCTGCTCGACCTCGAAGCGGGTGCCGCGTTCGACACGAACCGCACGGGCCTGGTCGTCCTGCACCCGCCGTCCCTGGCCGGCGTGCCCGCCGAGGTGCGGCATCCCGACGGCACCGGCGAGCGCACCGCCTTCCCGCGCGGGATCAGCCCGCACCAGCCGATGCGGGAGATCGCGGGGCTCAGGTGGGAGGTACCGGGCGCGACCGTCGACGTCGCGTTCGACGGCGACGTCTTCGAGATGGAGGACCAGCGCAACTGGACCGACGCCTCGTACAAGACCTACAGTCGCCCGCTCGACCTGCCGTTCCCCTACCGCGTCGAGGCCGGCGAGCGCGTGCGCCAGTCGGTGGCGATCGAGGTGGCGGGCGAGCCTGCCGCTCCCGAAGCGGACGAGGGCGACGTGCTCACGCTGCGCGACGGCGGACGCTTTCCGCAGATCCTGCTGGGCGCGGGGACCGCGCCGGATCCGGCCCCCACGGTGGTGCCCGTGGGCGACGGCCTCGTCGTCGAGCTCGACCTCGGCACCCCGACCTGGCCCGCCGCATTGGCCCGGGCCGCGGCATCCGCCGTGCCCCTGGATGTGCGCGTCGTCCTCGGTGACGACGCCGACGCCCTGGATGCCGCGGCCGAAGCGCTCCGAGGGCTCGACGTGCTGCGGGTCGCCGCCTTCCAGCCGGGCGGCGACGCGCGCCACGTCTCCGACGCTCCCGCGACGGCCGCTCTCCGCGCGGCGCTGGACCACGCCGGCATCCGTCCGCCCGTGGCCGGCGGCTCGAGGTCTCACTTCACCGAGCTGAATCGCGAACGGCACCGGCTGCCGGACGACCTCGACGGCATCCTCACGACGGTCACCCCCCTGTTCCACGCGACCGGCACCGAGCAGCTCGTCGAGTCCGTCGCCGTGCAGCGGCTCGTCGCGACGCAGGCGGTCGGGTACGCCGACGGCACACCGGTGCACATCGGGCCCGTCTCGCTGCGACCGCGCTTCAACAACGTCGCGACCGGCCCGCAGCCGGCGCCCACCCGCGGGAATCTGTCGGAGGGATACGGAGCGGAGTTCACCGGCGCGACGGACACGCGTCAGTCCGCGCCGGAACTCGCCGCGTGGACGGTCGCGAGCGCTGCAGCGCTCGCCGTTCCCGGGGTCGCCTCACTGGCGTTCTTCGAGGAGTGGGGACCGCGAGGCATCCGCGCCTCCGACGGGACCGACCTGCCCGTGGCATCCGCGCTGCGCGAGCTCGCCGCCGGCTCGGGCGGCGCGCTGCTCTGGGGTGACAGCCCCGACGGCCTGGTCTGGGCGATCGGTCATCGACGGGGCCGTCGCACGACGCTGCTCGTCGCAAACCTCGACCGCGCGGCGCGCTCGCTCTTCTTATCCGTCGACGGCGTGGAGGACGGCATCGACCTCGCCCCCGGAACCTTCCGCACGATCGAGCGCTGAGCCGCCCGCCGTCCGAGGCAGGGCTCCGACCTGTCAAGGGGGCGGATGCCGCCCCCCACCGCGCGTAGCGTGCAGCCATGAGCGACGCATCAGCAACCCCCGAGCAGGACGACCCCACCGGCGGCGACGAGATCACGGAGAATCAGCTCGACGCCGACAACGCCGTCGAGGAGGACACCCTCAAGACCCTCGACCCCGACGACTCGCCCGCCTGAGCGACCGACTCACGCCTCGCGCGTGATGAGGACCTTCACCTCGAGGCGGCTCTTGAACGGCCCGGCGTAGACGCCGCGCAGCGGCGGGACGTCGTTGTAGTCGCGCCCGCGGCCGACGGTGACGTGACGGTCGCCGATCTCGGCGTCGTTCGTCGGGTCGAAACCGTGCCAGGAACCCGCGTACCACTCGATCCAGGCGTGCGACTCGCCGACGACGGGCACGCCGACCTCGGCGGTGGGATTCGGGTGCAGGTAGCCCGACACGTACCGCGCCGGAATCCCGACCGACCGCAACGCACCGAGGGCGATGTGCGCCATGTCCTGGCACACCCCCTTCCGCTCCGCCCACGCCTCGGCACCGGTCGACTGCACCTCGGTCGCGCCCGGCACGTACTCGACGGCCTGACCGATCGCCGTCGCGATCGCGAGGGCGGCGTGCGAGGGGTTCTCGTGCTGTGCGGCGATGCCCGCGGCGAGGTCCGCGACCTCGGGGTGAGGCTCGGTGCGCCGTGTCTGCGACAGCATCTCGACCGTGCCGATCGACCGCTGCGCGTCGCGCGTCAGCGCCTCCCACGACATGTCGGGGTGGGTGAGCGGCCGCGCCCGCACCTCGACGAGGGAGCGCGCCGTGATCTGGAGGGCGGAGTGCTTCGCGAGCACGTCGAAGGCCGCCACACGTGTGCCGAAGTAGTCGACGAAGTAGTTCACGGTCGTCGACGGGTCGATGTCGAGCTGCGAGCTCAGGACGAACTGGCTGTCGCTCGTCGTCGGCAGCATCCGAGCCTCGTTGTACGACGCCCCCACCTCGCCCGGGTAGTCGAAGCCCGTCGTGTGCTCGATGCGCAGCCGCTTCATGAGGTCTCTCCGATCCAGCTGGGTTCGGCCTGGGTCGGGAAGAACCGCGCCCGGATGGCCTCGGACGCCTCGCGTGTCACCGACTGCACGCTCTGCATGTGGGCGGGGAGCTCGGTGAGCACCTCGTCGATCGGCCGGTACTCGAGTTCGTTGCGCATCCGCCCCAGGGCGCGCAGCACCGAGTTGGAGTGCCCGACGCGGTCGGCGACGGGGTCGATCGCGCTCATGCACTGCTCGGCGGTGCGGATGGAGTGGATGATCGACCGCGGGAACAGCCGGTCGAGCAGCAGGAACTCCGCCGCGTTCTGCGAACTCGGCATCCCCCGGTAGGTCCGCAGGTACGCCTCGTACGCGCCGCACGAACGCAGGATGGTCGTCCAGGACGGACCGGATGCCTCGGTCAGCGACCTCGTCGCGAGCATTCGCGCGGTCATGTCGGTGCGCTCGATGGCCCGCCCGAGCGTGAAGAACTGCCAGGCCTCGTCGTGACTCGTCGAGTTGTCCGTGACGCCGACGGCGAGCGCTGCGCGCTCGCGGACCCACTGGAAGAACTCGTGCGTCTTCTCGTCGTTGAGACGCCGCGGCATGCGCGAGTACGTCGTGTTGAGCGTCTCCCAGAGCTCGGTCGACACGATCTCGCGCGCCCGACGGGCGTTCTCGCGGGCGGCCTGCAGCGAGTACGCGATGGACGAGGGGTTCGTCCGGTCCACCGCGAGGTGCGTCAGGACGTCGGCGCGGGTGACGGCGCGGCCGCCCTCCGGCGCGGGGGTGCCCATGACGCCCATGAGCGAGCGGCACGCCGTGTCCTCGTCGATCCACGGGTCCTCGAGCAGCAGTTGCAGGTGCACGTCGAGGATGCGGGCGGTGCCGTCCGAGCGCTCGATGTAGCGCCCGATCCAGAACAGGCTCTCGGCGATCCGGCTCAGCATGCGTCCTCGCCTCCATCGGCGTCGCGCCCCTGCTGCTGCTGCTGTTCCTGCTGCTCCGCGGTCGTGCGCGGCCGGTCCTGCGGCGAGTGCGCCGGCTCGTCCTGTGCGTCGTAGATGATCGGGATGGCCGAGGTCGCGGTGGCCTGCTCGGCGACGAGTCCCGCGAGCGACTGCGACTGCCCGTACTCGCCTCGGCCCGGTGCCTCGCCACCGACGATCCAGGTGTCCTTCGAACCGCCGCCCTGGCTCGAGTTGACCACGAGCTGCCCCTCGGGGAGGGCGACGCGGGTGAGCCCACCGGGGAGCACCCACACCTCGTCGCCGTTGTTGACGGCGAAGGGGCGGAGGTCGGCGTGGCGGGGCCGCATCCCGTCGTCGACGAGGGTGGGGATCGTCGAGAGCATGACGACGGGCTGCGCGATCCAGCCGCGCGGGTCGGCGCGGAGCTTCGTGCGCAGCGAGTCGAGCTCGGCGGGGCTGGCGTCGGGCCCGACGACGAGGCCCTTGCCGCCGGAGCCGTCGACCGGCTTCACGACGAGCTCGTCGAGCCGGTCGAGCACCTCTTCGAGGGCGCCCGGGTCTTCGAGGCGCCATGTGTCGACGTTCTTGAGGATGGGCTCCTCGGCGAGGTAGTACCGGATGAGGTCGGGCACGTAGGTGTAGAGCAGCTTGTCGTCGGCGACGCCGTTGCCGACGGCGTTGGCGATCGTCACGTTGCCCAGGCGCGCCGCGAGCATGAGGCCGGGGGCCCCGAGCATCGAGTCGGCGCGGAACTGCAGCGGGTCGAGGAAGTCGTCGTCGACCCGGCGGTAGATGACGTCGACGCGGCGAGGACCGCGGGTGGTCCGCATGAAGACCTTGCCGCCCTGGCAGACGAGGTCCCGCCCCTCGACGAGCTCGACGCCCATCAGCCGGGCGAGCAGCGTGTGCTCGAAGTAGGCGGAGTTGTAGACGCCCGGCGTCAGCACGACGACGTTCGGGTCGTCGACGCCGGGAGGCGCGGAGTTCCGCAGCGCCTGGAGGAGCTTGTTGGGGTAGTCGCCGACGGGACGCACGCGCATCGAGACGAAGAGCTCGGGCAGCGTCTGGGCCATCACGCGTCGGTTCGAGATGACGTAGCTGACACCCGACGGCACGCGGACGTTGTCCTCGAGGACGCGCATCTCGCCGTGCTCGTCGCGGATGAGGTCGATCCCGGCGACCTGGATGCGGACACCGTTGGCCGAGCGGATGCCGGCGGCCTGACGGTAGAAGTACTGCGACGACGCGATGAGCTTCGCCGGCAGGACGCCGTCGCGCACGACGTGCTGGTGCCCGTACGCATCGTCGAGGAAGGCCTCGAGCGCGCGGACGCGTTGCTGCACGCCTTTCTCGATGCGCGACCACTCGTCGTAGGCGATGACCCGGGGCACGGCATCCAGCGGGAACGGCCGCTCCTCGCCTGCGAAGTCGAACGTCACGCCCTGCGCGAGGTACGAACTGGCGAGCGATTCGGTGCGTCCGCGGAGCTCCTCCTGCGTCATCTGAGCGAGCGCCTGGTACAGCTCCCGGTACGCCGACCGGGAGCGCGCGGCCTCGCCCGGGTGCGCGATCTCGGCGAACATCTCGTCGAACGCCGGGACGCCGGAGGGGGTCTTGCGCGGTGCCAGCGTGGAACCGTAGCCGTCGAAGAGGTCACCCATGCGACGAGCCTAATCCGGGCGGTGTTGCCGGAGTGTTTCGCCGTGCGGTCAGTCCGCGAGGGCGAGTCGCAGCTGCTCCACGGCCCAATCGATCTCGGTGGCGCGGATGATCAGCGGAGGTGCCATGCGGATCGTCTGGCCGTGCGTGTCCTTGACCAGGACACCGCGCGCGAGAAGCCGCTCGGCGACCTCGCGTCCGGTCCCCTTCGCCGGATCGATGTCGACACCCGCCCAGAGGCCCGCGACGCGGATCGCGGTCACTCCCGCGCCGATCAGGGGCTCGAGGCGGGAGCGCAAGTGGTCGCCGAGGGCGAGGGCGCGCTGCTGCAGGTCGCCGGTCGCGAGAAGGTCGACGACGGCGAGGCCCACGGCCGCGGCCAGCGGATTGCCGCCGAAGGTCGAGCCGTGCTCCCCCGGGTGGATGACACCGAGGACGTCGCGGTTCCCGACGACGGCGGAGACCGGGAGGATGCCGCCGCCCAGCGCTTTGCCGAGCAGGTACACGTCGGGCACAACGCCTTCGCGCTCGCACGCGAACGTCGTTCCGACCCGGCCGAGGCCGGACTGGATCTCGTCGGCGATGAACAGCACGTTCGCCGCCGTGCACGCCTCGCGTACCGCGCGGAGATACCCGTCCGGCGGGATCACGACGCCGGCCTCGCCCTGGATGGGCTCGATGAGCACCGCGGCCGTGTTCTCGTCGATCGCCGCCGCGAGGGCCGCGGCATCCCCGTAGGGGACGATCTCGAATCCGGGGGCGAACGGGCCGAAGCCGTCGCGCGCCTGCGGGTCGTCACTGAAGCCGACGATCGTCGTCGTCCGGCCGTGGAAGTTGCCCGACGCGACGAGGATCTTCGCGCGCCCCTCGGGCACGCCCTTGACCCGGTACGCCCACGCGCGCGCGACCTTGATGCCGGTCTCGACCGCTTCGGCGCCGGTGTTCATCGGCAGGACCATGTCCTTGCCGGCCAACTCGGCGAGCGCAGCCGCGAAGTCGCCGAGCCGGTCGTTGTGGAAGGCCCGGCTCGTCAGCGTCAGCCGGCCGAGCTGCTCGGTGGCCGCCGCGACGAGGGCGGGATGCCGGTGCCCGAAGTTCAACGCCGAGTAGGCCGAAAGCAGGTCGAGGTACCGCTTGCCCTCGACGTCGGTGACCCAGGAACCCTCACCCTCGGCGACGACGACGGGGAGCGGGTGGTAGTTGTGGGCGACGTGGGCCTCTTCGGCCGAGATCACGGCGTCCGACGCGGGCAGATCGGGGTCGGTCATCGCGCACCTCCGCGCAGTTCGAGCGTGCAGCACTTGATGCCGCCGCCGCCGAGCAGCAGCTCGGACAGGTCGATGGGGACGGGAATGTAGCCGCGCTCCTCGAGCTGCGCGGCGAAGCCTGTCGCACGCGGCGAGACGAACACGTGGAGCCCGTCGCTGGCGGCGTTCAGTCCGAAGACGGCACCGTCGGCATCCGACACCTGGATCGCGTCGGGGTAGCGTTCGGCGAGCTCACGACGCGAGTCCTCGTCGAAGGCGGAGGGCAGATAGGCGATGTTCGCCCGCTCCACGCCGCCGGGGCCCTGGACGGGGTCGAGGACCGTGATCGCGGTGTCGAGGTGGTAGAACCGCGGATCGACCAGCCGCAGCGAGACGACCTCGCGCTCGAAGACCCGCCCCAGCTCGCGATGACTGTCGCCGACGGAGCGGAAGCCGGTGCCGGCGAGGATCGTGTCGCCGACGAGCAGGAAGTCGCCCTCACCCTCCTGCACCTCGGTCGGCTCGACGACCTCGAACCCGTGCGCGGCGAACCAGTCCATGAAAGGACGCTCCTCGCCGCGACGCTCGTCGACGCGGAACCGGACGCCGAGCGCACGGCCGTCCACGATGAACCCGCCGTTCGCGGTGTAGACCATGTCGGGCAGACCCGGCACCGGGTCGATGAGTTCGACCTCGTGGCCGAGCTCGATGTACACGTCGTGGAGCGCCTGCCACTGGCGGACCGCCTTGGCGGTGTCGGTGGGACGCGACGGTTCCATCCACGGATTGATGCTGTACGACACCGTGAAGTGCTCGGGGCGGCACATCAGGTATCGGCGGTGCTGGGCGATGCGGGTCGGCTTCTCGGTCGGCGTCGTCATTCTCGCTCCTCGTCTCCGGGGCGGCGGACGCTGTCCTGAGGCCCGACGGAGCTCCGAGGAGCCGACGGATCGGGCACGCCGGATCCCATCATGGCAGGTCGGGTGCAGTAATCCGGTGGATGCATGCCGCGCGGGGTTGCCTGGGAATGACAGGATGCAGATCATGGCCAGACGCACGGGTGAACAGACCAGAGCCCTCCTGTTGCGCGCCGGCATGCAGATGCTCCTCGAACGCGGGGTCAGTGCCGGCGTACAGCACATCCGCCTGCAGGACGTGCTGCGGCGGACGGGACTGACCACCGGGGCCGCCTACCGGCTATGGGCCGATCAGGCCGACTACCACCGCGACCTCGCCGTCTCGATGGTGCGGATGCGGATCACAGGACCCGCCGACGGGATGCGCGCCCGCGTGGACGAGATGATCGCCGCCGGTGCGTCCGGCGAGGAGATCGTGCGCGAGGCGGCGCTCGCGCACGTGCAGGCGGCGGAGCTCACCGCTGACGACCCCACCGAGATGCTCGATGCTCAATCGTTCCGCGTCGCTCTGGCCCTGCGGACCACCGCCGACACCTGGCCGGAACTGACCGAAGCCAGCCACGAGCGGCACCGGGAGTCCATCGAGGCCTTCGCAGAGCTGTACCAGTACGTCATCGACGCGTACGGGGTGAGGATGCGGGACGGGCTGACCATCCAGGACTTCGCCGAGGCGATGGCGGCGCTCGCGGAAGGGTTCGCGATCCAATCGCTCGAGCGGCTCCCCCACCCGACGTTCCAGATGACGGGGGCCGACGGCACCCCCTCCGGAGAGTGGACGCTGCTGGGACTCACGGTGCGTGCACTCGTGGATTCGTTCATGATCCCGCGCGAGGACGCGGATCCGGATGCCTGGGTGAGGCTCCCCCGCTACGCCTAAGAGCACGAATGCCCCGGGCTCTGACCGATGGTCCGTGAGCCCGGGGCGACACTCCCCCCGAAGTGTTTTCGTGCGCGCTCCCCAGAAGCGCTAGATCATTCAAACAAGCCGGCATCGGTCAGCGCCAGAAAGATAAGTTGTTTTCTTCTGCGGATCGATTAATCCAGCTGGATCGGCCTACCAACGCTCGGTCAGATGACGGCTTCGCTCCAGTGATCGGGGTTGCCGAAGCGGTGCGCCGTGATCGAGATCGCCTGTTCGCGCAGGAACGGAAGCAGTTCGATGCGTCCCGCCTGCGTCACCTCATCGGCGTAGACCGCGAGATCGGGGTCACCGTCGATCGCGGCCACGAGGGCGGTCCGGACCTCCCGCACCTGCGCCGGCGGCCCGACGAGGCGCACGCGATCGGCGCGCGCCGGGGCATCCTCGCTACCAGGTCCCGACATCCGCGCGAACCACTGGTCATCGGATTCGACGAACACCGGAACGTCGAGCGCCGTGAGCGCGGAGCGCACCGTGGCGGGAAGCCCCGCCGGGGTGCTGACGGTGAACGCCGACCCGGCGCGCACGGCCGCGATGATCGCACGGATGAGCGACTGAGGCGCGGCATCCGTCGTCGACCGGATCTCGGCGGTCGCGGGACGGTACCGGAACAGATTCCGCTCCACACCCAGGTGCGACACGTCGACGACCTTGCCGAAGATTCGATTCCACGCGACGGCATCCGACAGCGCGCCGCGGCGCAGCCATTCGAACGCTTCGTAGCCGAGCGCGGGCTGCGCAGCCTCGATGACGTCCGTGATCGAGGAGTCCAGACCCTTCAGATGCAGGGTCGACGACGTCGCGGCACCCGCGGTGGGACGCCACGAGCCGAGGCCGATGAGGTGGTTCGGTCCGCCGGCCTTCGCTCCCCCGCCGACCGACGACCGCTTCCAGCCGCCGAAGGGCTGACGCTGGACGATCGCCCCCGTCGTCCCGCGGTTGACGTAGAGATTGCCGGCTTCGACACGGTCGAGCCAGAGCGCCAGGTCGTCGGGGTTCTGCGTGTAGAGCCCCGCGGTCAGGCCGTAGTCGACGGCGTTCTGCAGCTCGATCGCGTGCTCGAGCGAACGGGCGTGCATGACGCCGAGGACCGGACCGAAGAACTCCTCCAGATGCACGCGTGAGCCCGGCTTCACGCCGGTGCGGATGCCGGGGGTCCACAGTCGCCCGGGGTAGCGCTCGTCGGCCAGCTCACGCGGCTCGACGAGCCACGCCTCGTCCTCGTCGAGGGTCGTGAGAGCCCACTCGAGCTTGCCGGACGGCGCCTCGACGAGCGGGCCGATCTCGGTCAGCGGATCGTCCGGCGACCCCACGCGCAGGGAGGTCGCGGCATCCACCAGCTGCCGCGAGAAACGCTGCGACCGCGCGACAGGCCCGACGAGGATCGCGAGCGAGGCGGCCGAGCACTTCTGCCCCGCGTGGCCGAACGCCGAGCGGACGAGATCGGATGCCGCGAGGTCGAGGTCCGCCGACGGCATCACGATCATGGCGTTCTTGCCGCTCGTCTCCGCCTGCAGCGCGAGATCCGGCCGCCAGGAGCGGAACAGCGCCGCGGTCTCGAACGACCCGGTGAGGATCACCCGGTCGACCGCGGGGTGCGTGATGAGCTGCGTACCGAGGTCGCCCTCGTCGAGGTCGACCAGTGCGAGGATCTCGCGGCTGATGCCGGCATCGTCGAGGGCTTCCCAGATCGCTTCGGCGACGACCGCCGCGCAGCGCCGTGCCTGCGGCGCGGGCTTGAAGACCACGCCCGAACCGGCGGCGAGCGCGGCGAGCGCTCCGCCCGCGGGGATCGCGACGGGGAAGTTCCACGGCGGGGTGACCACCGTCACACGCGACGGCACGAAGACCGCCCCGCTCACACTGTCGAGTTCGCGCGCCGTCGCCGCGTAGTAGCGAGCGAAGTCGACCGCTTCGCTCACCTCGACGTCCGCTTCGGCCAAGGTCTTGCCGGTCTCGGATGCCGCCACCTCGATCAGCTCGCCGCGGCGGGCCTCGAGCGCGCGCGCCGCGCGCAGCAGCACTCCGGCACGGTCGGCGGCGGGCATCGAGCCCCACGCGTCAGCGGCCGATGTCACACGCCCAAGAGTCGCCTCGAGCTCGGACTCGGTGCCGATGCGGGCCGCGGCGATCGCGGCATCCCCCGCCGTCGAGGCGGCGACCCGGCTCAGGATCGATCGCGCCCACGTGCGGTTCGCGGGCAGGGCGGGGTCTGTGTCGGCCGTGTTGCGGAACCCGGGGGCACCCGCCGAGACGACCGTTTCGCGCGAGGAGAAGACGGCGGTCTCGACGAAGGCGTCCCCGCCGAACAGCGACGGTCGGCCCGGAAGCTCGGCCGGGCGCGTCTCGTCGGGGTCGACGGCGGCGGAGCCACGACCCGCGATGCCGAGGACGACCTGCGTCAGCGCAGCGTCGTCGAGATCGGCTGAGGGGGCGGCATCCGTCGTCATCGCCGTGTCACCCTCGTCGGGCGTCGCGGCGCGGTCCTGGTGACGCCGGGGTCCCGTGGTCAGCGTGCGCTCCGCCGCGCGTGCGACCGATGCCGTGAACCGGTCGCGCTCGCGGACGAACATGGCGCGGTCGAACGCCAGATCGAACGCGGCCGACAGGAAGTTCTCGCTGGACGCATTCTCCTCCAGGCGGCGGACGAGGTAGCTGATCGCGACGTCGAACTCGTCGGGGCGGACGACGGGCACGTACAGCAGGACGTGCCCGATCTCGCGCGCGACCGCCTGCACCTGGCCCTGGGCCATGCCGAGGAGCATCTCGACCTCGACGTCGCGCTGCACCCCGCGCTGGCCGGCGAGCAGCCAGGCGTACGCGATGTGAAAGAGGTTGTGGCCCGCAACCCCGATGCGGACGGCCCCGGTGTTCTCCGGCTGGAGCGCCTCGTCGAGGCAGCGCACGTAGTTCGCGTCGGTGTCGAGCTTGGTGTCGTACGGCGCGCTCGGCCAGTCGTGCATGACGGCGTCGACGTGCTCCATCGCGAGGTTCGCGCCCTTCACGAGGCGGATCTTGATGCGAGCGCCTCCCGCAGCGACGCGCTCGCGCGCCCATGCTGTCAGGGTCTTGAGGGCGGGGAGGGCGTCAGGCAGGTACGCCTGCAGCACGATGCCCGCTTCGAGGTCCCGCAGCCGCGGGTCGTCGAGCACGCGCATGAACACGGCCATCGTCAGGTCGAGGTCGCGGTACTCCTCCATGTCGAGGTTGAGGAACGTGCCATCCTCCGCCGCCGACAGGTAGAGCGGACGCAGGCGCTCGACGACGCGCTCGACGATCTCGTCGAACGCCCACATCGAGAGGTGGCTGGCGATCGCCGAGACCTTCACCGACACGTAGTCGACGTCGTCGCGCCGCACGAGCTCGTGGATGCCCTCGAGCCGGCGGAGGGCTTCGGACTCGCCCAGGACGGCCTCGCCGAGGAGGTTGAGGTTCAGGCGAGCGCCCGACTCCCGCAGGGTCTGCAGCGCCGGTCCGAGCTTGTCGGGTCGAGCGTCGACGATGAGGTGCCCGACCATCTCGCGCAGCACGCGCCGGGCGATGGGGACGACCGGCGACGGCAGCAGGGGCGCGACGGCACCACCCGCGTGGACGGCGGCGCGCAGATACCAGGGCAGGAAGGAGGGGGCGAGCGGCGCGACGCGCTGCAGATTGGATGCCGCGGCCGTGAGGGACTCGGGCCGCATGACCCCGTCGACGAAGCCGAGGGTGAACGGCAGGCCGTTCGGGTCCTTCAACACCCCCGCGAGACGCTCTGCGGCGGGGTCGACGGCGACCTCGGCGGATTCGGCGACCCAGCGCTCTGCGAGGGCGATGGCCCGCTCGGCGAGGTCGGAGGTGGGCGCTTGTGGCGCGACAGACGTGTCCGACATGAGGCTCAGCCTAAGCGCGCCTCCCGCCGTCGAGGCGGGACACGCTAGGGCCAGATGCTCGGCGCCTCCGCGCGAGTGGAGGGCAGAGCGGATGCCGCGGCCCAGTCCTGGATCCACTGCGGGATCGGGGGCAGGGTGTCAGGCCGGTGCAGGGCGTCGAAGAGCTCTTCCAGGGGCACGATCCCGCCGGTGCGGCGGAGGAACCGGACGCGCAGGATCATCTCGGCGTAGACCTCGCCCTTCACGACCGCGCGGTGCATCTGGTAGACCGCCTTGTCGTCGTGGCCGATGATGCGGGTCTCCACGGTGAACCGTTGCCACAGCTGGAGGGACTTCCGGAAGGTGACCGTCTCGCTCGCGACGACACCGTACCAGCCGCGCTCGTTCATGGTCTGCCAGATGCCGGTGCGGGTCAGGAGATCGAATCGGCCGAGATCGAACAGCGACGCGTACCGGCCGTTGTTCATGTGGCCGAGCAGGTCGATGTCGGTCGGCAGGGTCCGCAGCCGGATACGTCCGACGGCGTCGGGCGGGATGGGTCCGCGCCGGCGGTACATCACCCGGGCGCGCATCAAGGTCAGCAGGGTCCGCCACCATACGTTCACGAGCGGTGAGCCTAGCCATGTACACGCGCACAATGCGGCATCCGTTGTCACTTACCGACAGTCGTGGCGCGGCATATACGGCCCGGTCACTGTCGATTTCACGATCCGACGGGCCGTGCGTAGAGTCTGGCCATGGAGCCCGAACTGCAGACCGACACCGTCGTCCGTCCCGTTCGCGACGTGGACGCAGAGGCCCTCGGCCGAGTGCACGCGACGTGCTGGCACGAGACCTACGACCACCTCATCAGCAAGGCCGCCCTCGAGAACGTCTCGGCCCGCCGACTCGCGGAACTCTGGACCCATTGGGCTCAGC
The DNA here is from genome assembly GCF_030818715.1 of Microbacterium sp. SORGH_AS_0505. Taxonomy (NCBI): domain Bacteria; kingdom Bacillati; phylum Actinomycetota; class Actinomycetes; order Micrococcales; family Microbacteriaceae; genus Microbacterium; species Microbacterium sp. SORGH_AS_0505. The sequence continues at coordinate 655,143 of NZ_JAUTAT010000001.1, forward strand.
AGGGACCCGACTTCAACATGGTCGCGGCCCTCGTGAACGGCGAGATCGTGGGGTTCGCCGGATCGGGCCCCGCCCGCGACCGCGATGCGCCGCGCAACCGCGAGCTGTACTTCATCTATCTGCTCGATGCCTGGCACGGCACCGGCATCGGCCAGCGCCTGTTCGACGCCGTCGTCCCCGAGGCCGACAGCGAGCTCTACCTCTGGGTCGCCGAAGACAACCCCCGCGCCCACCGGTTCTACACCCGCAACGGGTTCACCCTCGACGGGGCGAGCCACACCGAACCCTTCCTCGGCGAAACGCTGACGGAAGTCCGCTTCGTGCGCTGACGCACGAGCGCGAGACTCGACGGCGCGGCATCCCGTCTCGGATGCCGCGCCGTCGGACTTTGTGGCGGGGTGTGCGCGTGACGGGTCTTCGGCCGGATCAGCGACTCTTGACCTCGCCGAACAGCCGCGCGATCGGGGCGACGACGAGCGGACGCATCGCGACGTACGCCGCGACGGTGACGGCGATCGAGAGCGCGAAGAGCCAGAAGCCGGTCCAGTTGTCGGCGTACGCCTCGGGATCGGTGGATCCGGTCGCCGCGTACATGTGGCCGAGGTTCCGGAGGGCTCCGGTCGACAGCACGAGGGCGACGTGTACGACGATGAACAGGACGAAGTAGAGCATCGTCGGGAAGTGCAGCTTGCGCGCCCACTCGACGGGGTAGAGCCTGTTCAGTGTCGTCGCCTGCTTGGGCCACACGGCGCTCATGCGGTAGCCGGTGATCGCGGCGAGCGGGGCGGCGATGAAGATCGTGGCGAAGTAGGCGAGCTGCTGGAGAGCGTTGTAGTTCACCCAGCCGTTCTCGGTCGGCCAGTCGAGGGAGACGTACTGCAGGGCCGCCGACAGCGCGTTGGGGAACACCTCCCACGAGGTCGGGATCACCCGCATCCACTGGCCGGTCACGAACAGCAGCACGACGAAGATCAGACCGTTCGCGAGCCACAGGACGTCGAGGGCCTGGTGAAGCCAGAGCGTCAGACTCATCCGGCGTTTGCGGTCCTTCTTCGAGATCCAGAAAGCCGCGGGGCGCTTCTCCGATCTGACCTGCAACCCGGTGCGAATGATCAGCACGATGAAGAACGCGTTGAGGAAGTGCGACCAGTTCAGCCACGCGGGGAACCCGACGGGCGCCCCCTCGGGCAGGTGGTATTCGCCCGGGTAGGTCGCGAGGAAGTCCTGTAGCGGTTCGAGACTGAGGACCCAGCGGACGGCGAGGACCGCCATCGCCGCGACGTAGAGGACGGCCCCGCCGCCGAGGACCACCACGCCGACCCACTGCGTCTTCGTGAACGGGCCGATGCGCGCGGGATCGGGCTTCTGGACCGGGCGCCGAGCGACGCCGGCGTGCGCCAGCGGGCGCTCCGCGAGCGGAGCGCGCGGGGTATCGGGGGCCGCGGGGGTGGGGGGCGCGGGCGCGGTCGGGGCGGCGGGCGCGGGGGTCGGGGCGGCGGGTTCGGGCGCGGGGGTCGGGGCGGCGGGTTTGGGCGCGGACTCCGGCTCCGAAGACGCCGAGACTGCACGCTCGCGCCGAGACTGCGGCGCGAGATCGCTGTCTCGGTCGCCACGTGCAGTCTCGCGGGATGGGGGCGCGGCGCGCGGTGCGGGCGTGGTCTCGGCGGGGGGCCAGGCGTCCTCGCCGGCGGCGCGCGGGAGGCCTCGGCGGACCGCGCCGGCCGCGGGGATGGACGCGGCGACGGGGGCGCTCTCGGGGGGCGCCGCCCCCGAGTCGTCGGTAGGGCGGGGCGCGGATGCCGCCGTGGATGCGGGGGGCGCAGCTTCCGGCGCCGGGCGATGCTCCGCCGGTGCCGCGCCTTCGGCCGGCGACGGGCCGGTGGATGCGGGAGGCCAGGGCTCGCTGCCGGGGGTGCGCGGGAGTCCGCGTCGTGTCGCGGTAGCGGGAGACGCGGCGGGGTGCGGGGACGCGGCATCCCCTGCCGCCCCCGAGGCTGGAGCCGGCGGCGCAGACTTGGCCGGCGGTGTCGTCGCGGACTCGGTGCGCGGCGTCACCACATCAGCGGTCGGCGTCTCCGCGGCCACGTCGGCGGCCGGGGCCGTGGCTGCGTCGGCGACCGACGCCGACACCTCCGTCGCGGGCGGCCAGGGGTCGCCGCCGGTCGCGCGCGGAAGCCCCCGGCGCACGGAACGCGCGTATGTCGCCATCCGCTCCTACTTCTTTCCCGCCTCGAGGGCCGCGATCAGCTGCGGCACGACGGTGAACAGGTCTCCGACGACACCGAAATCGGCGATGTCGAAGATCGGTGCCTCTCCATCTTTGTTCACTGCGACGATCGTTTTCGCCGTCTGCATGCCCGCCTTGTGCTGGATGGCGCCCGAGATGCCGAGGGCGACATACAGCTGCGGCGACACCGAGACGCCGGTCTGACCGACCTGATAGGAGTACGGCACGTAACCGGCGTCCACCGCGGCGCGGGAGGCACCGACCGCTGCGCCGAGGACGTCGGCAAGCTGCTCGACCAGGGCGAATTGATCTGCGGAACCCAGTCCGCGTCCGCCCGAGACGACCTTCGCCGCCCCGCGGAGTTCGGGGCGGCTCGAGACGGCGACCGCCTCGTCGAAACCCGTGATGGTGGCAGCGGGCGCTCCTGATGCCCCGACCTGCAGCGCGACGACCGCCGGTGCGTCGACGGCCTCCGCACGCGCGTCGACGGCACCCTGACGGATGGTCACGACGAGAGGGCCGAAGGTGGCTCCCGCGGTGACGTTGTAGGCGCCGCCGTAGACGGAGTGCTGAGCGAGGACGCCGTCGTCGTCGCGCGAGACGCCGACGGCGTCGACGCACAGCGCGGCCGAGGTGCGGGCGGCGAACCGGCCGGCCACATCCCGGCCCTCGATGGAGTTCGAGACGAGGACGGCGTCAGGCTGCACGAGAGCGGATGCCGCAGCCACCGCGTCGACGACCGGCACAGTGAGGGCTGAGTCGGCACCGCCGAGGCCGGCGGTCAGGACCGTCGCCGCTCCGAGGGATCCGGCGGCGCGGGCGAGATCGGCGTGCCGGGATTCGTCGGCGACGACGAGGACGACAGGGGTGCCGATCGAGGCGCCGGCGCCGATGAGACCGGCGGCGGAGGCGGCCAGTTCCCCGGCAGGTGTCACGTCGAGCCAGATGAGGACGGCGTCAGGGGCGAAGTCGGTCACGATGTTCTCCTCAAGTCTCACGCCAGCCGGTTCTCGACGAGGAATGCGGCGAGCTTCTCACCGGCATCCCCCTCGTCGACGATCTTCATGCCCGCCTGACGCGGCGGCTTCTGCGCGACCGCGGTCATGATCGACTGCGGGGCGGATGCCGGGTCGACGTCGACGTCGAGATCGGCGAGCGACAGCACCTCGAACGGCTTCTTCTTCGCCGCCATGATGCCCTTGAAGTTGGCGAAGCGGGCGTCGGGCAGTGCTTCGGTGATCGAGATGACGGCGGGGAGCGGCGCGGTGAGCGACGCGGTGCCGAAGTCCGTCGCACGCGTGCCGCTGACGGCGTCGGCCGTGATCTCGACGGCCGACAGAGCGGTGGCCTGCGGGACGCCGAGATGCTCGGCGAGCATGGCGGGGAGGACGCCGCCCGCGCCGTCGGTGGAGAGGTTGCCGGTGATCACGAGGTCGAAGCCGGTGCGGCGGAGCGCCGCAGCGAGAACGCGGGCGGTGACGCCGAGGTCGGCGCCACGGAGGGCGTCGTCAGTGACCTGGACGGCGGAGTGAGCCCCCATCGCGAGGCCCTTGCGGAGGGAGGCGGTCGCTGCATCCGACGCCATCGTCATGACGACGACCTCGGTGCCGTCGTTGGCCTCGGAGTACGTCAAGGCGGCTTCGAGCGCGCGCTCACCGATCTCATCGAGGACGCGCTCGGACGCGTCACGCGCGGCGAGCCCCGTCTCAAGGTCGAGCGTGCGCTCACCCCAGGTGTCCGGCACTTCTTTCAGCAGGACGACGATCTTCATTGACTCCTCCTCGGCATCGCCTCAGAGTCTACGGTCGGGCACGAGGGTGCCGGTGTCTGGGACGGGCCCCGGCGGCGCAAGTGACGTCGGACGGCTGCGGATCGCGAGAGTCACGATGGTCGACCCGGCGACGGCGAGGCTGACGAGGGATGCCCGCATCATCGGGTGCGAGTATGCCGCATCGGCGATCAGAGCAAAGCCCGCACCGAGAGCGCTGCCCACGAGGATCGCCACGACAGGCGCGCCCCGCGGCGCGCGATATCGGGCGATCATCACCAGCTCGACGAGAGCCCAGAGCAAGGTTGCCGTCCATAAGCCCGCGAAGACGGTGAACGGCATGAAGGCGATAACGAGGAGCGTCGGGAACTCCCCTGGAGCCCAAGCCCAGACCTCTCGCACGCCCAGCGCGACGCCAGCAAGGAGACCGAACAGGGGGAACGTCGCGAATCGCGGGACGAGGACCGGAGCTTTTACGTGCCCGACGATAGGGACCCGCGCCTGACGAGCGCGGTGCTGTGGATGACCATGGCGGCTTGCGAACTCGGTGGTCGAGTTGTGGAGAAGTCCTCACGGCGGTCGTGCGTCACTCAGCGCGATCGGGAAAGATGAGTGATTTCTCATTCTGGGCGTTGTTGATAACGGGTGGTTTCGGTGATTTTTCGGGGTCTGAATGTCGGTAGTTGGTGCGAGAGTGCAGGCATGACGGAACCGATGGAAATCCCCGATGGTGAGACGTATCTTGCTGCCATCGCGGGCATCGTCGCGGACGTCGAAGACATCGGGGTCGAGTTCGCCCGCGCGAAGATTCGTGAGCTGCGCGCCCTGGCCGCTGCCGGGCGATTGGCGGACGAGCAGAGCGCACCCCGGAACGCGAGAGTCCAGGTGCACGACATGGTGCTGCGGTCTATCTCTGCCGAGGTCGCCGGGGTGATGCGACTGACCGACCGGGCCGTGCAACGGCGGATCGGGGAGGCCCGGACGATCATCGAGGGATTCCCCGCTGCGGTGACCGCGTGGGAGGCCGGGCGGATCGTGCAGGGCCACGTGAAAGCGATCGTCGACGCCGGGCTGAACCTCCCCGGGGAGATGTGGGCGGAGTTCGAGAAGGTCGCGATCGAACGTTGCGAACGCGAGACGCCGAACCGAGTCCGGGGTGAGCTCGAGATCCTCGCGCACCGGATGCACCCACGGACGTTCGCGGAACGACACGAAGAAGCAGCCGCCGGTCGGTGCGTGCGACTGATGCCGGGGCGGGATGGGATGAGCGACCTGATCGCGACGTTGCCGACGGTGATCGCCGAGGGGATCCACGACCGGCTCACTCAACAGGCGCGGGCGATCATCGACACCCGGGGCGAGCGTGCGATCGGCTCCGAGGTCGTCGCGACCGACGCACGCTCGACCGACCAGGTTCGCGCCGACGTGTTCGCCGACCTCCTCCTCGCAGGTACCCCGGCATTGGACGACACATGTGACACGAGCGCCGGGCCGCTCGGCGCGATCCGCGCCCGGGTTCAAGTCCTCGTTCCCGCGGCGACGCTCACCGGTGCCGATGATGGGCCGTGCGACCTGACCGGCCGGTCCCCCATCGACCCGGACACCGCCCGCACGCTCGCCGGGGCGACGCACGTCTGGGAGCGCCTGTTCCACGACCCCACCACCGGGGTCACCGTCTCGACCGACTCGTACCGGGTTCCGTCCGCGATGCGACGGTTCCTGCAAGCCCGCGACCAACACTGCCGGTTCCCCGGATGCCGGGTCGCGGCCATCCGGTGCGAGATCGACCACACCCACGACCACGCCCTCGGCGGCAAGACAGAACTCACGAACCTCGCCCACCTGTGCCAACGGCACCACTCGATGAAACAGTTCACCGCCTGGCGGGTGCGACAACTCCAGGGTGGTGTCCTCGAATGGACCTCACCCCTCGGCAGGACCTACAGAGAAGACGCACCCACACCGGCCGTCGCCTTCACCCCTGCCGCAGCACACCCCGGCGACCCCGCACCCTTCTGAGCCGACGCCGAACTGCGCGATCCGAGACCGGTCCTGGCTCGACGCGCCCCGCACCCGCCAGATCAGCCCGAGCCTGAGCGGTGCGCCTGCTGACGCCCGAGCCTGAGCGGTACGCCTGATAACGCACGAACCTGGGCCGTGCGCCTGCTGACGCACGAGCCTGACCGATCCGCGGCTCGGCGCTGCACCCCAACGCTCACGCCCCACGCCCCACGCCCCACGCCCGCACCCGCCCGAACCACAGCAGTAGCCGACCGTTCGCCCCGGCCACGCGGCCACACCTCGCCTACCCGCGCCGCACCGCCGCGACGGCCTCGATCTCCACGAGCTGGTCCGGATACCCGAGCGCGGCTACGCCGATCAGCGTGCTCGGCACGTCGTGGTCGCCGAAGGCCGCGCGCACGACATCCCAGGCCGCGACGAGATCCCTCCGGTCCGCGGAGGCCACCAGCACCCTCGTCGAGGCGACGTCAGTGAGCGCAGCACCCGCGGCATCCAATGCCACCAGCATCGTCTCGACGCACCGCTGCGCCTGCCCCGCGACGTCGCCGACCGCGACCGTCGAGCCGTCGTCGGCCAGCGGGCACGCTCCGGCGAGGAAGACCAGTTCCGCACCGGCCTCGACGCGCGACGCGTAGGCGTACGGCGCCGCGGCGAGACCGCCGGACCGCACCAGACGCACGGCGCTCATCGGTGACGGAACTCCGGCGTCCGCTTCTCGCGGAAGGCGGCCATGCCCTCCTTCTGGTCCGCGGTGTCGAACAGCCCCGCGAACGCATGCCGCTCGAAGCGCAACCCTTCGGCGAGCGTCGATTCCTCCGCGACGTCGAGCGCCGCCGTCGCCGCGTACAGCGCCGGCAACGGCTTCGCCGCGATCGTTTCCGCCGTGCGCTGCGCGTCCTCCAGAAGCTCCGCCGCGGGGACGACGCGCGAGACCAGCCCGGCACGCTCGGCCTCGTCCGCCGCAAGCTGCCGACCCGTCAGCACGAGCTCCGCGGCCTTGAACGAGCCGATTGCACGCACCAGCCGCTGCGTTCCGCCGAGCCCCGGGATCACCCCGAGACCGATCTCGGGCTGCCCGAACCGCGCAGTCTCCGCCGCGAGGATGATGTCGCACATCATCGCCAGTTCGCACCCGCCGCCCAGCGCGTAGCCCGCCACCGCAGCGACCGTCGGCGTCCGCACCGCGGCGAACCGCGACCACTCGCCGAAGTGGTTCGCGAGCAGCATCTCGCTGCCGCTGAGCGCCTCCATCTCCTTGATGTCCGCCCCCGCCGCGAACGCCCGCTCACTGCCCGTCACGACGATCGCGCCGATCCCGGCATCGGCGTCGAAGGCCTCCGCGGCATCCACGACATCGTGCATGACCTGCGCATTCAGGGCGTTCAGCGCCTCGGGCCGGTTGAGGGTGATCCACCCGACGCGTCCGCGCGTCTCGGTGAGGATGGTCGCGTAATCCGTCATGCCCACATGCTCGCAGACGGATGCCGGAACGCGACGTACCCTCCCCGTTCACCCGCCGTCCACCGGGCAGCGCACCCCGGACACCCGGCGTCGATAGGACAGAGGTGCGCACGTCGCGCACCACCCCGATCACGAGGAATCCGATGCCTTCGCACGCCTTCCGCAGCACCGTCCGGCGCGCCTTCGCGCTGGGTGTCGTCACCACCGTCGCCTGCACACTCACCGTCACCGCCGCCTCGACAGCGACAGCCGCCGTCGTGCCCGACCCGATCACCCGCTCCGCTCCGGACGCCGCCCTCACGCTGACGCCCGTCGGCTCGTACGAGACCGGCGTCTTCGACGCGTCGGCAGCAGAGATCGTCGCCGCCTACAAGGACCGCCTGTTCGTCGTCAACGCCCAGGCAGGCGTCATCGACGTGCTCGACGCGTCCGACCCCGCCGCACCGAAGAAGCTCTTCTCGCTCGCCTCCGACGGCGTCGCGAACTCGGTCGCGATCCGCGAGGACGGCCTCGGCATCGCCGCCATCGAGGCCTCCGACAAGACCGCCCCCGGCCACCTCGTCTTCTTCGACGCGGATGCCGCCTCCCCCGCGGCCGCGACCCTCGGCTCCGTGCAGGTCGGCTCCCTGCCCGACATGGTCACCGTCTCGCCCGACGGCGCGTACGCGGTCGTCGCGAACGAGGGCGAGCCTGCCGACGACTTCAGCTCGGACCCCGAGGGATCGATCGGCGTCGTCGCACTGCCGACCTCGAAGACCGCCCCGTCGCAGAGCGCCGTCCGCACCGCGGACTTCCACGCCTACGAGGCCGACGGGGCCCTCGACCCCGACGTCCGCGTCTTCGGTCCGACCCCGCACGGCGACGACCACCCGGTCAGCCGCAACCTCGAGCCCGAGTACATCACCGTCGTGGGCGGCGTCGCGTACGCGACCCTGCAGGAGGCGAACGCCATCGCGACGGTCGATCTCGCCTCGGCTACCGTCACGGACATCCACGCCCTCGGCTTCAAGGACCACGGCCTCGCGAAGAACGCTCTCGACCCGAGCGACCGCGACGACAAGGTCGCCCTCCGCACCTACGAGGGTCTCAAGGGCATGTACCAGCCCGACGCCATCGACTCCTACACCGCCGGCGGCACCACCTATCTCGTGACCGCGAACGAGGGCGACGCCCGCGAGTGGAATGAGTACGCCGAAGCCGTCCGCGCCAAGGACCTCGGCTCCAAGGACCTCGCCCCCGTCTGCGCCGACAGCCCGGTCGCCGGCAAGCTCGGCAACGCCGACCTCGGCCGCCTGAACGTCACGATCGAGAACGGCCTCGACGCCGACCGCGGCTGCTACGAGGAGCTCTACTCCTTCGGCGGCCGCTCGTTCGCGATCTGGACGACCGACGGTGAGCTCGTCTGGGACTCCGGGTCGAGCTTCGAAGAGGTCACCGCGGCCGCTGCGCCCGAGTTCTTCAACTCCAACCACTCCGAGTCGAACCTCGAGGGCCGCAGCGACGACAAGGGGCCTGAGCCCGAGAGCGTCACGATCGGCGAGCTGAGCGGGCGCACCTACGCGTTCGTCGGCTTCGAGCGCGTCGGCGGTATCGCGGCGTACGACATCAGCGACCCGGCATCCCCCACGTTCGTCACCTACGTCAACAACCGCGACTTCTCGCAGTCCGTCGACGACGGCGGCGACCTCGCCACGGCCGGCGACCTGGGACCCGAGGGGGTCACCTTCATCCCCGCCGACCAGTCACCCAGCGGCACCCCGATGCTCGCGGTCGGCAACGAGGTCTCGGGGACGACCACCCTGTTCGCCATCGAGGACGCCCTCGACCCGATCGACATCGACATCCTGACGATCAACGACTTCCATGGACGCATCGAAGCGGGCAAGGACAGCTCTGCGAACCAGGTCGGCGCCGCCGTCCTCGCCGGTGCTGTGGATGCCGCCGAGGCGAAGAACCCCAACACGCTGGTCGTCTCGGCCGGCGACAACATCGGCGCGTCGACGTTCACGTCCTTCATCCAGGACGACGAGCCGACCATCGACTCGCTGGTCGCTGCCGGGCTCGACGTCTCGGCGGTCGGAAACCACGAGTTCGACCGCGGCTTCGACGACATCACCGACCGCGTCATCCCGTCCTACGGGAGCGAGGACTTCGCCCTCGGCGCGAACGTCTATGAGAAGGGCACGACGACCCCCGCCCTCCGCGAGTACACCGTGAAGACGGTCGACGGCGTGCGCGTGGCGTTCATCGGCACTGTCACCACCGACACCGCGACGATGGTGAGCCCCAACGGCATCGCCGGCATCACCTTCGGCGACCAGCTGACCGCCGCGAACCGCGTCGCGAAGAAGATCACCGACGGCGACCTCGCCGACGTCACGGTGCTGCTCACCCACTCGGGTACGGCGACATCGAACGACTGCGGCGTCGTGGCATCCGACCCGTCCGACTTCGGGAAGCTCGTCCGCGGTGCGTCCCCGGACATCGACGCGATCGTCTCGGCGCACACGCACCAGACATACGCATGCGAGGTCGCGGCGCCGGGCGGCGAGACCCGTCCGGTCATCCAGGCTGCCGAGTACGGCACCGCGATGGGCCGTCTGTCGCTCGAGGTCGACCGTTCCACCAAGGAGCTGCTGTCGATCGCGGGCACGACCGAGAAGCTCCTCGAGGGGGGCTACGCTCCGGATGCCGCCGTCGCGAAGATCGTGGCCGACGCCACCGCGTACGCCGAGGTCGAAGGGTCGAAGGAGGTCGGTCGCATCAGCGGCGACATCCTGCGGGGCGGTGTGAAGGGCTCGGACCGCGGCGTTGAATCGACGCTCGGCAACACCGTCGCGGACGTCTACCTGTGGGCCGCCTCGAACGAGGCCTACAGCGGGACGCCGGCGCAGATCGCTCTCATGAACCCGGGCGGCCTGCGTGCGGACCTGCTGAAGGGCGAGGACGGCATCGTCAGCTACCGCGAGGTCGCCGACGTGCAGCCGTTCGCGAACACCCTGGTCACCGTGCCCCTGACCGGCGCGCAGATCAAGGCGATCCTGGAGCAGCAGTGGAAGGCGACGGGCGAGCGCCCGAAGCTGCACCTGGGCGTCTCGGAGGGCTTCTCTTACGAATACACCGAAGCGACGCCCCTCCCGGGTGAGAGCGTCGGACGCTCAGGCGAGGTCACGTCGATGACGTTCAAGGGTGAGGAGATCGCCGCGGCCGACGTCTTCACCGTCGTCACGAACTCGTTCCTGGCCGCCGGCGGCGACGGGTTCGCGGCCTTCGCCGAGGGCACCGTCCGCACCGACACCGGCCAGGCCGACCTCGCCGCCACGGTGGAGTACTTCGCGTCCCGCGACGTCGTCGACCCGGCGCCCCTCGGCCGAGCCGTCGAAGTCACCGAACCCACCGAACCCACTGAACCCGGCGAGCCCGGCGAGCCCGGCGAACCGACCGAACCCGGCGAGCCGAGCGAACCCAGCGAACCCACCGAACCCGGAGAGCCCGGCGAACCGACCGAGCCCGGCGACACCGGGGCCTGGGCGACCGTCACCCTGAGCACGACGCGGGTCGAGCAGGGCGGGTCGTTCCGCGTGTCGGTGTCGGGCCTGACCGCCGGGCAGCAGATCGGCGCGACGCTGTTCAGCGAGCCGATGGTCATCACCGGCATCCCGGCAGCGGATGCCGACGGTCGCCTCGCCTTCACCGTCGCCGTTCCGGGCGACCTCGAGACCGGCGCCCACACCCTGGTCCTGAGCACCGACGGCGAACGGGACATCCGCGTCCCGATCACCGTCGTGCTGGCGGGGAGCCTCGCGAACGCCGGCGGCGATCCCGCTCCGCTCATCGCGCTCGTCGGGGGTGCGGGCGTGCTGCTGGTGCTCGGCGCGGTGCTGATGCGTCGACGTCGCCAGCTGGCCTGACCGGCTGACGCAGCGACGGCCCCTCACCTCCGGGTGGGGGGCCGTCGCCGTCGGGCGGATGCCGCGGTCAGGCGTCCCAGCGTCGCAACAGCGCGGCGAGCGCCTGGCCTCCGCCGATGCACATCGTGACGATCGCGAACTCACTGCCGGTGCGCTGCAGCGTCAGCGCCGCACGGACGGTGAGGATCGTGCCGGTGGCGCCGACGGGATGGCCGAGCGCGATCGCCCCGCCGTAGGGGTTCGTCCGCTCCGGGTCGAGTGCCGTGTCGCGCATGACGGCGATCACCTGCGACGCGAACGCCTCGTTGAGTTCGACCGTCGACACGTCGGCGGGGGTCAGCCCCGTCTGCGCGAAGAGCTTGCGGAGCGCGATCGTCGGCGCGTACCCCATGATGGCGGGATCCAGGGCCGCTGTGGTGACCGCCTCGATCGTCGCGAGCGCAGGCAGCCCCTCGGCCCGCACATCGGACTCCCGCATCAGCACGGTCGCCGCGGCACCGTCGTTGATGCCCGAGGCGTTGCCTGCCGTCACGGTGCCGTCGGGGGTGAAGGCGGGCCGCAGCCGGCCGAGCGCGTCCAGCGTCGTGTCGGGGCGCGGGTGCTCATCGAGGGACACTTCGACGGGCCGCCGATCGGTGGTCGTCGTGACGGCGGTCTCCTCCGCGAACGCGGCGCGGGCGGCATCCGTCGACGCTCGTCGCTGCGACTCGAGGGCGTAGGCATCCTGCTCGGCGCGCGTCACCCCGAACCGCTCCGCGACGGTCTCGGCGGTCGTCCCCATGTGCCGCCCGCTGAACGGGTCGGTCAGCATCGCGAGCGTGCCGTCGAGCAACTGGCGGTGCCCGAGCGTCGCGCCGGAGCGAGCGTCCATGTCGTAGAACGGCATGCGCGTCATGTTCTCGGCGCCGCCGGCCACGGCCACGTCGATGCCACCCCAGCGCAGTTCCTGCGCGGCCGACCAGATCGATTGCAGCCCCGAACCGCACAGCCGGTTCACCGTGAAAGCGGGGGTGTCGTCCGCGAGACCTGCCGCGAGCGCGATGCGCCGCGCGATGTAGGCGTCACCGGCGACCTGCCCGATCGTCCCGATCACGACCTCGCCGACGCGCGCGGCGTCGACCGTCGACCGTTGGAGCGCCGCGGACACCGCCTGCGCGCCGAGCTCGTGCGCGGGTGTGCCGCGGAACGCACCGTCGAACCGGCCGACGGGAGTGCGCGCACCGGCGACGATGGCGATGCGCTCTGCGGAGGTCATCCCGCGGCTTCCTCGGGCCGTTCGAGGGCCTCGACCTCGGCGGCATCCGGGACGTAGCCCTCGATGTGACGTTCGTCCTCGCCGCCGTACGCCGAGAGGGGCCGGATGAGGGCGTTGGATGCCTGCTGCTCCATGATGTGCGCCGTCCACCCGGTGATGCGGGCGGCGATGAACAGCGGCGTGAAGGTCAGCGTGTCGAAGCCCATCAGGCTGTACGCGGGACCCGACGGGTAGTCGAGGTTCGGGTAGATGCCCTTGCGCGAGACGAACTCGGACTCGAGCGTCTCGTACAACTCGGCGACGTCGGGCCGGTCGTAGTGCGCGACGAGCGTGTCGAGCGCCGCCTTCATCGTCGGCACGCGCGAGTCACCGCGCTTGTAGACGCGATGCCCGAAGCCCATGATCTTGCGCTTGGCGGCGAGGGCCTCGTCGAGCCACGAGACGACGGCGTCGGCTGAGCCGATCTCGTCGAAGATGTGCATGACGGCCTCGTTGGCGCCGCCGTGGAGCGGTCCCTTCAGTGCACCGATCGCGCCGACGACCGACGAGTACAGGTCGCTGAGGGTCGACGCGATCACGCGGGCGGTGAAGGTCGACGCGTTGAACGAGTGCTCGGCGTACAGGACCATCGAGCGGTTGAACGCGTCGACGACGGCCTCGTCGGGCTCCTCGCCGAAGGTCATCCAGAGGAAGTTCGCGGCGTAGCCGAGGTCTTCGCGCGGCTCGACGATCTCCTCGCCCCGGCGACGGCGTTGGCCGTACGCGACGACGGCGGGGAGGATCGCGAACAGGCGGATGCTGCGGTCCAGGTTCTCCGCCGGCGTCCCCGCGGCGTCCAGCACGTTCGCGATGCCCGCCGTCTCGAACGCGCCGAGCAGACTGACGACGGTCCGCGCCTCGTCCATCGGGTGCGCCGACGTCGGCATCGCGTCGATGAAGGAGCGGATGTCGTCGGGTAGCGCGCGGTTCGCCCGCTCGACCGCCTGCAGCTCGGCGAGCTGGTCGTCCGTGGGCAGCTCGCCGTGCCACAGCAGGTAGGCGACCGCCTCGAACGGCTGCGTCGCCGCGAGCTCCTGCACGGGGTACCCGCGGTACAGCAGCGAGTTCGTCTCGGGGTTGACCTTGCTGATCGAGGTCGTGTCGGCGTAGACGCCGGCGAGGCCCTTCTTGATGTCGGGGTCGCTCATGTTCGCTCCTGTTCGTCGACCGTCAGCGGTCGATGCGGAAGGTGAAGACGTTCGTGTCGAAGTGGTTGTACGACTCGTAGTCGATGAGGTCGTACAGGTCGGCGCGGTGCTGCATCTCGCCGAGGCGGGACGTGAGGTGCCCCTCGTCGATCAGCGTATCGAGCGCGCGCTCGGCCGCGCCCATAGCGATCCTCAGGAGCGATACCGGCCAGATCACGATGTTCACCCCGACGTCCCGCAGTTGGTCGACGGTGAACAGATCGCTCTTCCCGAACTCGGTCATGTTCGCGAGGATCGGCACGTCCACCGCCGCCCGCACCGCGGCGAACTCTTCGAGCGTCCGCATCGCCTCGGGGAAGATCGCATCGGCCCCGGCGTCGACCAGTTTGCGCGCACGGTCGGTCGCGGCATCCAGTCCCTCGACGGCTCGGATGTCGGTGCGCGCCATCACGAGGAAGTTCGGATCGCGACGCGCGTCGACCGCGGCGCGGATGCGCCCCAGGGCCGTGCCCTCGTCGACGACCTCCTTGCCGTCGAGGTGGCCGCAGCGCTTGGGGTTCACCTGGTCCTCGATGTGGGCGCCTGCGATCCCGGCGTCCTCGAGGGTCTGGATCGTGCGGGCCACGTTCATGGGCTCGCCGAAGCCGGTGTCGGCGTCGATGATCGCGGGGAGTTCCGTCGTGCGGGCGATCTGCTGGCCGCGCGCGGCGACCTCGGTGAGCGTCGTCAGTCCGATGTCGGGGAGCCCGAGATCGGCCGAGAGCACGGCGCCCGAGATGTAGACGCCCTCGAACCCCTTCCGCTCGATGAGGCGGGCCGACAGCGGGTTGAACGCCCCGGGAAAGCGCAGCAGCTCCCCCGTCGCGAGCCGCTCCCGGAACAGGCGGCGCTTCTCGTGCGCCGGGGTCTGCGCGTACAGCATCAGAAGAGTCCCTTCGGGGCCGGGGCGGCCTCGAGCACACCGGGGGCCGCGACGATGTCGAGCTGCCGCACCTCGTCGGCTGTCAGCTCGGGCAGGCGCTGGACGAGCTCGAGGAATCGCTCGATCTCGGCGGGCTCGAGCACGGGCTCGGCGAGCAGTCGGAACTTGCGGACGTAGTCCGCGCGCGCGAACGGGCGGGCGCCGAGGGGGTGCGCGTCGGCGACGGCGATCTCGTCGGCGACAATCGTGCCGTCCGTCAGCGTGATCTCCACGCGGCCGCCGAACGCCTTCTCGTCGGGGTCCTCGGAGTGGTAGCGCCGCGTCCACTCGGCATCCTCGGCGGTCGTCACCTTGTGCCACAGCTCGACGGTGTCGGGCCGACCGGCGCGCTCGGGCGTGTACGAGTCGACGTGGTGCCAGCCGCCGTCCTGCAGCGCGACCGCGAAGATGTACGGAATCGAGTGGTCGAGGGTCTCGCGGGATGCCGTGGGGTCGTATTTCTGCGGATCCCCGGCACCCGAGCCGATCACGTAGTGCGTGTGGTGGCTCGTGTGCAGGACGACCGACGCGACGTTCGCCGGGTCGCGCAGCTCGGGTCGCTCGGTGCCGAGCTTGCGGGCCAGGTCGATCCACGCCTGCGCCTGGTACTCGGCCGAGTGCTCCTTCGTGTACGTGTCGAGGATGCCGCGCTTCGGCTCGCCGGCTGCGGGCAGCGGCACGTCGTACGCGGCGTCCTTGCCGTCGAGAAGCCAGGCGATCACGCCGTCCTCCCCCTCGTAGATGGGGGACGGCGAGGTCTCGCCGCGCATCGCCCGGTCGACCGCCTCGACGGCCATCTTCCCGGCGAAGGCGGGGGCGTGCGCCTTCCACGTCGAGATCTCGCCCTTACGCGACTGACGCGTCGCGGTGGTGGTGTGGAGCGCCTGGCCGACGGCCTGGTAGATCGTGTCCACATCGAGCCCGAGCAGGGTACCGATACCGGCAGCCGCAGACGGGCCGAGGTGCGCGACGTGGTCGATCTTGTGCTTGTGCAGGCTGATGGCCCGGACGAGGTCGACCTGGATCTCGTAGCCGGTCGCGAGCCCGCGGACTAGGGCCGCGCCGTCGGCGCCGACGTGCTGCGCGACCGCGAGGATCGCGGGGATGTTGTCGCCCGGGTGCGAGTACTCCGCTGCGAGGAACGTGTCGTGGTAGTCGAGCTCGCGGACGGCGACGCCGTTGGCCCACGCCGCCCACTCCGGGCTCGTGCGGGTCTCGTTGTCGACGCCGAAGACGGTCCCGCCGTGGCCGTTCGCCGACACCGGGTGCGACAGCGCCTGCGAACGTGCCGCGCTGACGGGACGACGGGTGAGGGATGCGGCGGCCACCGCCGCGTTGTCGATGATGCGGTTGACGATCATGTCGACGACGTCGTCCTCGACGGCGACCGGATCGACGGCGACCTGCGCGATCTTGTAGGCGAGCTGCTCCTCGCGGGGCAGCGGCTCGTCGCTGCGGTAGACGCGGACGTGATGGGTGACGGTCATGTCGTTTCCTCCGGGGTGTCGGACAGGGAGCCCTGGATCGAGGTCAGGGCGTTGTGCAGGTGGACGTGCGTCGCATGCGCGGCGAGGTCGACATCGCCCGCGGCGATCGCGCTCGCGATGAGGCGGTGCTCGGCGACGGATGCCGCGAGACGCTCGGGATTGTCGCGAGCGAGCCGGCGGACGCGTACGAGGTGCGTCCTGACGGTGCGGAGGGCCGAGGTCAGGTAGTCGTTGTCGACCGCCGCGTCGAGCTCCGCATCGAAACGCGCGATGAGCGCGTAGTACGCGTCGGCATCGGATGCCGGTCCGCCCGACGTCTGCGTCGCGGCGAAGTCCTCGGCGAGTCCAGCGAAGATCGATCGATCACCGGACTGGGCCGCCAGCCGGGCCGCGGTCTCCTCGAGCGCCCGGCGCACGGCGAAGAGAGCCCGGATGTCGTCGGCGTCGATGCGGGTGACGACGGTCACCCGCGGGGAGGCCTGCTCGACGAGTCCGTCGGCGGCGAGACGCCGAAGCGCCTCCCGGAGCGGCGTCCGGCTCACGCCTAGCCGGGTGGCCTGCTCGACCTCGCCCAGCACGGTGCCGGGGCGCAACGTCCCGTCCTGGATCTCGCCCAGGAGCGTCTCGTACGCGCGCACGCCGGCGTACCGCGCGGGAGCATCGGTCATGACGCCAGTGTATGCACAAGATGCCCATAAAGGGGCGAAGCGCCCGATAGGTCGACCTTATGTATACACAGGGGTCGCGCCGGCGTCCCACGAAGCGACGGCAGTGAGGACGGCCGAGAGGCTGCGATCCGCAGCATCCGGATCCACCCTCGCCACGGCCAACGCGGCGATGACCAGGGACGCGCAGACCTCGGAGAGCGCGGCGCGCGAGCCTGCGGAGACCTCCGGCCGCGCACCGTCGACACCCGCGGCTATCGCCGCCCGGAGCTCGTCGGTGTACCCGGTGACGAGCGCGCGCACGTTGGGGTCGTCGTCGACGACGGGAGCGCAGGCGGCATTGAGCAGCAGGCATCCTGCCTGCGCACGCGGGGTGCCGCTGGCGATCGCGCTCCGCATCTCGGCGATGTACCGCTCGAGCGCCTCGGGGCCGGCATCCGGCTCGCGAAGCCGACCGATGCGCGAACGCACGACCTCGTCGAGGTACCTCGCGACGACGGCCTCGAAGAGCCCCTTCTTGCTGCCGAACGCGTGATAGATGCTCGAGCGCTTCAGCCCCGTCGCCGCTTCGAGTTCCGCGACACCGGTCTCGGCGTAGCCGCGCGCCCAGAAGACGTCCCGCGCGGCGCGGATGACGTCGTCGCGGTCGAATGCGCTGGTACGGCCCATGGTGGATCCTCTCGGTCACCCATAGTATAGTGAACCGATCGTTACAAAATGACGCTTGGAGAAAGAATGCGCGCAGTCACCCACCCCGTTTTCGGCGAGCCGGCCGACGTCCTGGAGACGACGGAGACCCCCGACCCGACGCCCGGCGCCGGTGAGGTCCGCGTCCGCCTCCTCGCTTCGCCCATCCACAACCACGACCTCTGGACCATCCGCGGCACCTACGGCTTCAAGCCGGAACTCCCCCGCCCGCGCCGGCACCGAGGCCGTCGGAGTCATCGAGGAGCTCGGCGAGGGCGTCGAGAACCTCCAGGTCGGTCAGCGCGTCGCCACCGGCGGCACCTTCGGCGTGTGGGCGGAGCAGTTCGTCGCCCGCGCCGCAGGCCTCATCCCCGTTCCCGAGGGCCTTCCCGACGAGCAGGCCGCGCAGCTGGTCTCCATGCCCTTCAGCGCGATCAGCCTCATCGACTTCCTCGACCTGAAGCCGGGCGACTGGATCGTCCAGAACGCCGCGAACGGCGCCGTCGGCCGCATGGTCGCCCAGATGGGTCGCGCTCGCGGCCTCAACATCGTCGGCCTCGTGCGCCGCAGCGCCGCCGTCGCCGAGCTCGCCGAGCAGGGCATCGACCGGATCGTCGCCGTCGACACCGACGACTGGCGCGACAAGGTCGCCGAGATCACCGGCGGCGCCTCGATCACCGCGGGCGTCGACTCCGTCGGCGGCGAGTCGAGCGGTCACGTCCTCTCGCTCCTCGGCGAGAACGCCACCCTCGTCGTCTTCGGCGCGATGGATGCCCCGGTCATGGAGCTCGCGTCGGGCCCGGTCATCTTCCGCCACATCACGATCAAGGGCTTCTGGGGCAGCAAGGTGAGCACCGAGATGGATGCCGCCAAGCGCGGCCGGCTCTTCGGTGAGCTCGCCCAGCACCTCTCGTCCGGCGTCTTGACCCTGCCGGTCTCGGCGACCTTCCCGCTCGAGCAGGCGCGCGACGCCGCCCGCGCAAGCCTGACCGCCGGCCGCGTCGGCAAGGTCCTGCTCCGCCCTTAAGGACGTGCATCGACGGAGGGGTGGTGGCGCTCAGCGCTCCCACCCCTCCGTCGCGTCTCCCGAGAGCCACTTTCCAGCCTGAACTTCGATGCATCCCCGACAAAACCCGCGAATCGTTGCGGCGGCATTGCCGAGGTGCGAATCTGGCTCCGACGGTTTCGGGCGACGTCAGGGGGATTTGATGAGCACTTCGGGAGACTACGCAGTTGTCGCGTCGAAGCGGCGGGGCTCCGCCAGTCGTCTCGTGGTTGCCGGACTCGCCGTGGCACTGCTGATCTTCGCGGCTTTGTCGACGGTGTGGGGATCGCCAGCGACGACGATTCGCTACGCGAGCTTCGCAACGATGATCGCGGCTCTGGCCTCCGGTGTCGTCGCTATCCGGCGCGGTCCCACCGGAACGAGGGCCGCCAGCGCGATAGTCGCCGTGGTGGCGCTCATGCTGGGGTCCACCTTCTTCGGCCTGACGTACTCGTAGTCCGTCGGGCTCGAAAGCGGCGGCCGCATCTCCCGCCCGAGAGCCCGCAGAGTCCGGTGGGCATCGGGCGGGCCGGCTGCGCGGGTACCGTGGAGCGGTGACCGAAACCTCCCGCTATGTAGTGGCCACCGACGGCGCCTGCAAGGGCAATCCCGGACCGACGGGCTGGGCGTGGGTCGGCGAGGACGGCCACTGGGCGGCGGGCTCGATCATCCAGGGCACGAACAACGTCGGCGAGCTGCTGGGACTCCTGAAGGCGATCGAGGACCATGCGGATGTCCGCGAGCTCGTCGTGCAGGCCGATTCGAAGTACGCGATCGACACGTACGAGAAATGGATGGACGGTCACCGCCGCCGCGGGTGGAAGACCTCGACCGGCGCGCCGACGAAGAACGTCGACCTGCTCGAGCAGCTGATCACCGCGCGCGACGCTCGCCGCGCCGCGGGCCTTCCCGACGTGGTCCTCGAACACGTCCGCGGACACCGCGGTCACGTCCTCAACGAGTGGGCCGACGAGCGCGCCGTGCGCGGCGCCGAGCACGCGGCATCCGGCAAGGAATCGGCGTGGTCGTCGCTCGGCGGCCTGCACGAGAGGCTCGACGTGTCCGAGGCGCCGAAGAAGAAGCGCTGACCCGCGCGCCGGTGCGGGCACGGACCGCGGAGTCTTCGCCGAGGTCGAGCTCCGCAACCGGTTCCGACCAGCGACCCCCGCGAATGCTCCGCGGTTGTTGCCGCGGCCGTCAGGTGTCCGCGGCGCTCAGCAGTTCGGCCAGGCGGTCGAACGCCGACCGCTGCCCCTTCACGACCCGCTCGCGCGCGCGATCCAGCGGCATCCATTCGGCGCGGTCGACCTCGGGGAAGGATGCCGTCCGGCCCGATCGCGGCGGCCACTCCATCTCGAACTCACCGAACACGAACCCCTCCGCCTCGAAGCCCGCACCGTCGGCGACGAACACCGTCACCCGCTTGCCCGACGAGTACGCGAACGTGCCGAGCTCGGCGTAGTCGGCCTCGGGAGGGGCGACGCCGAGCTCCTCGCGGAACTCCCGCTTCGCGGCATCCAACGCCTCTTCGCCGTCCTCGAGTTCACCCTTCGGGACCGACCAGGCACCCTCGTCCTTCGACGCCCAGTACGGCCCGCCCATGTGAGCGACGAACGCCGACACCCCGCCCCCACCGTCGAGACGGTAGAGCAGGATGCCGGCGCTCTGCGTGGCCACGAACGGGCGGCGCTCGTCAGATCAGACGGGACTTCGGCGAGACGGAGTACGTCTCCTCCGGGTCGGTGACCGCCACCGGCGCCAGCGCCTCGTTGATCGCGGCGTACGTGTCGTCGTCGAGCTCGATCCCCGAGGCCTTCACGGTGTCCTCGAGCTGCTCAGGACGCGACGCCCCGATGATCGCCGCGGCGATGTTCGGGTTGTGCAGCACCCACGCGAGGGCGAGCTGCGGCACCGTGATGCCCGCGCCCTCGGCGATCGGCTGCAGCTTCTGCACGGCGGTGAGCGTCTCGTCCTTCATGAACCGCTTGATCATGTCGGATCCGCCCTTCTCGTCGGTCGCGCGCGACCCCTCGGGAAGCGGCTGACCCGGCTTGTACTTGCCGGTGAGGACGCCCTGCGCCAGCGGCGACCAGACGATCTGCGAGATGCCGAGCTCCTCGGAGGTCGGAACGACCTTGCCCTCGATGACGCGCCACAGCGCGGAGTACTGCGGCTGGTTCGAGACGAGCTGGAAGCCGAGCTCCTTCGCCAGCGCGTGCCCGGCGCGCAGCTGCTCGGCGGTCCACTCGCTGACGCCGATGTAGAGCGCCTTGCCCTGACGGACGATGTCGGCGAAGGCCTGCATCGTCTCTTCGAGCGGGGTCTCGTAGTCGTAGCGGTGCGCCTGGTAGAGGTCGACGTAGTCGGTGTTCAGGCGCTTCAGGGAACCGTTGATGCCCTCGAGGAGGTGCTTACGCGAGAGTCCGTGGTCGTTCGGACCCTTGGGACCGGTCGGCCAGTAGACCTTCGTGAAGATCTCGAGGGATTCGCGGCGCTGACCCTTGAGCGCCTCTGCGAGAACGGACTCGGCCGCGGTGTTGGCGTACGCGTCGGCGGTGTCGAACGAGCTGATGCCGAGGTCGAGGGCCTTGTGAACCGTCGCGATCGCCGCGTCGTTCTCGACCTGCGACCCGTGGGTGAGCCAGTTGCCGTAGGTGAGTTCAGTGATCTTGAGGCCGCTGTTGCCCAGGAATCGATAATTGACCATGCGTTCGACGCTACTCCCGGGTGCTGTCTCAACACGGGGCTCTTGACAGCGTTACGCCGCGGGCAGAATCGCCGGCCGGTCAGACCGATGCGGCAGCGACCTGATCATCCTCGGTCGCGACGAGCTGACCGCACGCGCCGTCGATCTCCTTGCCGCGGGTGTCGCGGAGGGTCGTCGGGATGCCGGCCTCGTTGAGGCGTCGCACGAACTCGTTCTGCACGTCGACGTCCGACGAGGTCCAGATCGATCCGGGCGTCGGGTTCAGCGGGATCGGGTTCACGTGCACCCAGCCGCGACCGCGCTGGTTGAGCTTGTCGGCGAGGAGGTCGGCGCGCCAGGCGTGGTCGTTCATGTCCTTGATGAGCGCGTACTCGATCGAGACGCGGCGGCCGGTCTTCTCGAAGTACTCGCGCGCGGCGTCGAGCGCTTCGTCGACCTTCCAGCGGGAGTTCACCGGGATGAGCTCGTCGCGCAGCAGGTCGTCGGGCGCGTGCAGCGACAGCGCGAACGTGACCGGGATGTCCTCGTTGCTCAGCTTGCGGATCGCGGGGACCAGGCCCACCGTCGAGACGGTGATGCCGCGCGCGCTCATGCCGAGGCCATGCTTCTTGTCGACCATCGTCCGGACGGCCTGCATGACCCGGGCGTAGTTCGCGAGCGGCTCACCCATGCCCATGAAGACGATGTTCGTGACGCGCTCGTCCTTGTGGCCGACCTTCCGGGGGTCGCCGAGGCCGCCGTCGGCGATGAGCCGGTTGGCGCGGACGACCTGGTCGACGATCTCGGCCGCCGACATGTTGCGCGTGAGGCCGGCCTGTCCGGTCGCGCAGAACGGGCAGTTCATGCCACAGCCGGCCTGGCTCGACACGCACAGCGTGATGCGGCCGGTGTAGCGCATGAGCACCGACTCGACGAGGGCGCCGTCGTGCAGGCGCCACAGGAACTTGATCGTGTCGCCACCGTCGGTCTCGAGGCGGCGCACCTCGGTCATGAGATTCGGCAGGAGTCCGCCGACGAGCTCGTCGCGGTTACCCGCCGGCAGATCGGTCATATGGGCGGGGTCCGACGTGTAGTGCTGGAAGTAGTGCTTCTCGAGCTGCCCGGCGCGGAAGCCCGGCATCCCGAGCTCCTTCAGCTTCTCGACGCGCGCATCGTGATCGAGGTCGGCGAGGTGCACCGGCGGCTTGCCGCGCTTGGGGCTCGCGAACTGCAGGAGCGGGCGACCCTCGGCATCCTTCGCCTGCGTCCACCCCTCGGTCGCGGGCCGCACCTGCTTGGGCGTCGTCGTACGCACGGCGGACATGCCTTCAGGGCGCGCGGAAGTGGGCTCGGTCATGCCTTCCAGGCTACCGGCGACGGGCTGGACGGATGCCGGACGACTCTAGACTCGGGGCATGACGGATGGGGCTCCGCGGCGCCGCGGAACGGTTGTGCACAAGGTGCTCAACAACAACGTCGTCATCTCGCTCGACGAGCAGGGCCGCGAACGCGTCCTCATGGGCCGCGGCCTCGGATTCCAGCTGAAGCCCACCGACTCCCTCGACCCTGCCAAGGTCGAGAAGACCTTCATCCTCGACGCCGGCGAGGACGGCGAGCGCGAACGCCGGATGCTGACCGACACCCCCTACCCGATCATCGAAGCCGTCTCGCGCGCCGTCGACCAGGCCGAGCGGACTCTCGGGCATCACCTCGGGCGCCGGTTGACCGTCGCGGTCATCGACCACGTCCAGTTCGTGCTGGAACGCTTGGACAAGGGCATCCGGATCCCGACGGCGAACATGCCGGAGCTGCGCGTCCTCCACCCGGCGGAGTTCGCCGCAGCCGCCGCGATGGCGGCGTCGATCTCCGAGGCACTCGGAACGGAACTGCCCGCCGAGGAAGCCGTCTTCCTCACGATGCACCTCTTGAACGCCACGCGGGACGAGCCGAACGGGACCGCTGCGCTGCTGTTCCGCCGCGTGCAGCACGTCGTCCTGACGGTCGAGAACGGGCTCGGCGTGAAGCTCGACGTCGAAAGCCCCGACTACGCCCGGTTCGTGCTGCACATCCAGTTCCTCTTGCAGCGGCTCGTGTCCAGATCGATGCTGCGCAGCGCCGACAGCTCGTTCTTCGAGTTCGCCAAGCACAGCTACCCGCGGTCGTATGCGATCGCGCAGGAGGTCAAGGCCTACGTCCGTGCGGCCACGGAGTCCGAGCTCACCGACGAGGAGCTGTTGTACGTCATCGTGCACGTCGAGCGGCTCGCATCCCAGGTCGCCGCTTCGCCGGAGTGACCCTCGCGTCCCATTCGGATGCATGCTAACGTGACCTTCCGCAGGGCGATGCCGCCCTGCACGCGACGGATTGTTACTGCGGCAGCAGGCAAAACCTGAACTCACATCGCTCGATGAGCGATGAACGAGTTCAGGTTTTTTTGTTGCCCGGAAACGGCTCCGACGCGTGACCCACCCGAGATGTGCCGCACCGATGCGGCAAGGAAGAGCGTGTCCCGATGGACTACTCGAAGACCGCGGCCGGCGTCCTGAAGGGCGTCGGCGGAGAAGAGAACGTCAGTTCGCTCGTGCACTGCGCGACGCGCCTGCGCTTCGTCCTCAAGGACGAGTCGAAGGCCGACAGCGCCGCCGTCAAGGCGACGCCCGGTGTCGTGACGGTCGCCCAGGCCGGCGGCCAGTATCAGGTCGTCATCGGCAACGACGTGCCCGACGTCTTCGCCGAGATCGGCAAGATCTCGAAGCTCGGCGCGGCCTCCGCCGACGGCGCGGCGAGCGACGCCCCGAAGGGCAACCTCTTCAACCGCTTCATCTCGATGATCTCGGCGATCTTCACGCCCGTCCTGTGGGCGCTCGCCGGCACGGGTCTGCTGAAGGCGTTCCTGGCGGCAGCCGTCACGTTCGGCTGGATGAGTGAAGGAACCTCCACCTACATCGTCCTGCAGGCACTGTCGGACGGTTTCATCAACTTCCTCCCCCTGGCACTCGCGATCACGGCCGCTCGCTACTTCAAGGCCAATGAATGGACGGCTCTCGCGATCGCCATGGCGCTGCTGTACCCGACAGCGACCGCACTCGTGGGCAAGCCCGATCTCACCTTCTTCGGCATCCCCTTCACGATGGTCACCTACGTCTCGAGCGTCATCCCCATCATCGTGATCGTTTGGCTGCAGAGCCATGCGGAGAAGGTCCTCTACGCGAAGCTGCCGAGCGCCATCAAGCGGTTCATCACCCCGATGATCGTCGTGCTGATCGCTGTGCCCCTCGTCTTCGTCGTGATCGGCCCGATCTCCGATCTCATCGGTCGCGGGATCGGCGGAGGGATCAACTGGGTCTTCGAGAACGCCCCGTGGGCGGGCGGCGCCATCATGGGTGGCCTGTGGCAGGTCTTCGTGATCTTCGGGCTGCACTGGGGTCTCGTTCCGCTGTTCACCCTCGAGCTTCAGACCACGGGGCAGATCATGCTCGTCGGCCCCGTTTTCGCCGCGGTCCTCGCGCAGGCGGCCGCCGTCGCCGGCGTCTGGGTGCGTGCGCGCAACAAGAACCTCAAGTCGCTCGCGGCCCCCGCGACCCTGTCGGGCTTCCTCGCCGGCATCACCGAGCCCGCGATCTACGGCATCAACCTTCCCCTCAAGCGCCCGTTCGCCTTCGGCATCGTCGGCGGCGCGATCGGCGGCGCGATCATCGGCATCGGCGGCGTCTTCGCAAAGGCGTTCGTCGTCCCCTCCGGCCTCGCCCTTCCGGCCCTGTTCGGTAACGGCAACATGTTCATGCTCGTCATCGGCCTCGGTGTCGCGATCATCGTCCCGTTCCTGCTCACCGTGATCATCGGCTTCGTCGAACCGGCCGAGGATGCGGCGCCCGCCCCGGCGACCGCGGAGAACGACCTCGCCGTCCTCAGCCCGCTCGATGGCACCGTGGTCCCGCTGTCCGAGACGCCGGATGCCGCGTTCGCCGAGGGCGCGCTCGGCGACGGCGTCGCGATCCTTCCTCGCAGCGGAGCCCTGTACGCCCCGTTCGACGCGACGATCGCCGCCGCGTTCCCGACCGGCCACGCCATCGGCCTGCGTCACGCCGACGGCGCCGAGGTGCTGATCCACATCGGCATCGACACGGTCAAGCTCGGCGGGCAGCACTTCGACGTGAAGGTCACGACGGGCCAGCAGGTGAAGGCCGGCGACCTGCTCGTCGAGTTCGACGGCGACGCGATCGAGAAGGCCGGGTACGACCTGACCACGCCGATCGTCGTCACCAACGGCGAGCTCTACCCGGCGATCACCGACCGCGCTGCAGGCCCCATCGCCCACGGTGAGCCGCTGTTCACGGCGGTCTCGGTCGAGTCCGCGGCCGTCACGGCCTGACCCGATCCGGATGCCGGGTGCCGCCGCACCCGAAGCGGCGGCGCCCGGCATCCCCCTCCCCCTCGAACCCACACGACACGAAACGAAAGCGACTCATGAGCACCATCTCGTTCCCCGACGGCTTCCTCTGGGGCGGCGCGACCGCCGCGAACCAGCTCGAGGGCGCATACCTCGAAGACGGCAAGGGACTCTCGATCCAGGACGTGATGCCGCAGGGCATCATGACCCCGCGCAGCGAGGGCCCGACGGACGACAACCTGAAGCAGGTCGGCATCGACTTCTACCACCGGTACGCGGAGGACATCGCGCTCTTCGCCGAGATGGGGTTCAAGACCTTCCGGTTCTCGATCGCTTGGAGCCGCATCTTCCCGAAGGGCGACGAGACCGAGCCCAACGAGGCCGGCCTCGCGTTCTACGACCGGGTCCTCGACGAGCTCGAGCGCCACGGCATCGAGCCGCTCGTCACGATCTCGCACTACGAGACCCCGTTGCACCTCGCCGAAACCTACGACGGCTGGGTGAACCGCGACATGATCGGGTTCTACGAGCGCTACGTGCGGACGCTCTTCTCGCGTTACGGCGCCCGGGTGAAGTACTGGCTGACTTTCAACGAGATCAACTCGATCGTCCACGCGCCGTTCATGTCGGGTGGGATCAACACCCCGAAGGACGAGCTGTCGCCCTCGGACCTGTACCAGGCGATCCACCACGAGCTCGTGGCATCGGCGCTCGCGACCAAGGTGGCCCGTCAGCTCGCACCGAACGCGCAGATCGGCTGCATGGTGCTGTCGATGCCGGTCTACCCGCTCACCCCGAACCCCGATGACGTGTTCGCCGCCCTCACGACGGAGCGCGTCAACCTCGCCTTCGGCGACATCCACGTGCGCGGCGAATACCCCGGCTACTACCTGCGGAGCCTGCGCGAGCAGGGTGTCGAGCTGAACATCACCGACGAGGACCGCACGCTCCTCAAGGAGAACACCGTCGACTTCGTGTCGTTCAGCTACTACTCGTCGATCTGCGAGACGACCGACGA
This sequence comes from Microbacterium sp. SORGH_AS_0505, assembly GCF_030818715.1. Lineage (NCBI taxonomy): Bacteria > Bacillati > Actinomycetota > Actinomycetes > Micrococcales > Microbacteriaceae > Microbacterium > Microbacterium sp. SORGH_AS_0505. The sequence continues at coordinate 681,913 of NZ_JAUTAT010000001.1, forward strand.
GTCGAAGCGCGTCATGGGCGAAGGCAACCTCTTCGGCGGCGTCAAGAACCCGACGCTGAAGGAGTCGGAGTGGGGCTGGCAGATCGACCCCGTCGGCCTCCGCCTCGTGCTGAACCAGTTCTGGGACCGCTGGCAGAAGCCGCTGTTCATCGTCGAGAACGGCCTGGGGGCGAAGGACCAGCTCGTCGAGGTCGACGGCGTCCAGACCGTCCAGGACGACTACCGCATCGCCTACCTGCAGGCGCACCTCGAGGCGGTCGGTGAAGCGATCGCCGACGGCGTCGACCTCATGGGCTACACGACGTGGGGCTGCATCGACCTCGTCTCGGCGTCGACAGCGCAGCTCAGCAAGCGGTACGGCTTCATCTACGTCGACCGGAACGACGACGGCAGCGGATCACTCGATCGCTACAAGAAGGCGTCGTTCGACTGGTACGCGGAGGTCATCCGCACGAACGGCGCATCGCTGGCGCGCTGACCTACCCTCCGATGCGGTCGTGGTTCGCCACGGCCGCATCGTTGTTCCCGGGGGTCCCGAGCCGGGCGGCGAGCGCTGCGATGTCGGCGGGCGTCGTGCGGCAGCACCCGCCGACGAGGCGGGCACCGGCATCCACCCAGTCGTCGACATCGGTGAAGGCGGACCCGGGTTCGCCGCGCCAGGTCCGGGATGCCGCATCCCACCGCTCGCCGCTGTTCGGGTAGACGACGGCCGCGACCCCGGCCGGCACGTGCGAGAGGACGGCGGGAATGAGGTCGGGCGGGCAGCAGTTCGCCCCGACCGCGACGACCCCCGAGGCGGACGCCGCCGTGGCGAGGGCGGATGCCAGGCCGCCGCCGTCGAACGCCGTGCTCGCCGCGGACACCGAGATCCACGCCGGGACGTCGATCCCCTCGAGCGCGAGGGCGACCGCCTCGACCTCGGCGGGAGAGGCGATGGTCTCGATCGCGAGCAGGTCGGCGCCGGCCGCGGCGAGCACCTCGATGCGGCGCCGATGCCACCGCGCCAGGTCGGTCGCGGAGACCCCGTAGTCCCCCGTGTACTCGCTGCCGTCGGCACGGACCGCTCCGAACGGACCGACGGATGCCGCGACCCACGCCCGCCCCTGCGCCGCTTCTCGCGCGAGCCGGACCGACGCCGTGAGCAGCCGGTCGACGGCCGCCTGGTCGTACCCGGCAGCGCCGAGGTTGTCGTACCCGAGCTGGTAGGAGGCGGTCGTGATCACCTCGGCGCCCACGGCGACGAACTCGGCGTGCACGTCGCGGACATCGCCCGGCGCCTCGATGAGGACACCGGCCGACCAGAGCGCGCCGGCGAGGTCGTGCCCGCGGGCTTCGAGCATCGTCCCGAGTCCGCCGTCCAGGACGAGGGGGCGGCCTGCGATCACGGCGCGGACATCGGGCATGCGGTCACTCTAGGCTCGGCCGCTCTGCTCTCCCCCGTCGCATTACGCTGAAAGATGTGACGACTTCCCGCATCCGCCCGATCTCCGTGGACGACGCCGGCGAGGTGCTCACCCTGCAGCGCGCCGCCTTCGTGCAGGAGGCGCTCATCTACGACGCCGTCGACATGCCGCCGCTCACGCAGACCCTCGACGAGGTTCGCGCGGAGCTCGAGGAGAACCTCGGATGCATCGCCCTCGACGGCGAGCGCATCGTGGGCTGCGTGCGGGCACGCCTCGACGGCGACCTGCTGCTCATCGGCCGGATCGCGATCGCCCCCGACCAGCAGGGATCGGGCCTCGGCACCTCGCTGCTGTCCGCCGTCGAGGAGCGCGGCAGGGACGCCGGGGCGACGACCGCCGAGCTGTTCACCGGGTCGCTGAGCGAGGCGAACCTCCGCCTCTACGAGCGCGAGGGGTACGAGGAGAGCGAACGGGTCCCCGGCGACGACGGGACCGAGCAGGTCTTCCTGCGCAAGCGGCTCTGAACCGGCCGTCCCTCTCCGTCCGGGAGAATGGACGTATGACGCGCATCGCCTTCCTCGACGTGGACGGAACCATCCTGGAGCACGGGACGGCCATCGCCGACTCGACCATCACCGCCATCCGGACGGCACGCGAGAACGGGCACCTCGTCTATCTCTGCACCGGGCGAGCAGCGGGTGACATCCACCCCAAGGTCCGCGAGATCGGCTACGACGGCGCGATCACCAACGGCGGTGCCTACGCCGTCCGCGGCGACGACCTGCTGTTCGCCGACCCGATGCCCCGCGAGGACACCGACCGGCTGATCTCGTACTTCGAGTCGGAGGACATCGACTACTTCCTCCAGTCCGACGAAGCGGTCTTCGCGAGCGAGGGTGTCGGCGCGATGCTCGACGAATACTTCGCCGAGCGCCGCAAGCGTCACCTCGAGGACGCCCGCCGTCTCGGGCAGACCGACGTCGTCGAACCGAAGCCGATCGTCACCTACCGCCCCGTCGCCGACGCCGACCTCGATGCGATCGCGAAGACCACCTTCATCAGCAAGCGCTCCGACAGCGTCGACAGGGCCCAGACCGACCTCGGCGATCGCTTCCATGTCATCCCCGGCAGCATCCCGCTCCCCGGCGGGTCCAACGGCGAGATCGGCCTGCGTGGCACGAACAAGGGCTCGGCGATCCTCCGGGTGCTCGACATCCTCGGACTCGACGCCGCCGACGCGGTCGGCATCGGCGACAGCTGGAACGACGCGGAGATGTTCGACGTCGTCGGCTCGCCCGTCGCGATGGGCAACGCCGACCCCGCCCTCAAGGAGCGCGCCGGCAACGTCACGACCGACGTCCTCGACGACGGCGTGTGGAACGCGTTCGTGAAGCTCGGCCTGGTCTGACCGGCGCGCCGCGGCGCGTACGCGGACGCAATGGATCGGGCGCGACACCCCGGCATCCGCCCGCCGTCGACGGCGTGTCGGGCCGAAACCCTGCACCCGCGAACGGGTCAGTCGAGGAAGATGTCGGGGAACAGCTCGGTGTCGGGCGTCCCCGGCGTCGCCGCGTAGCGAGAGAAGTCGGTGACGCCCGCCTCGCGCAGCACGTCCTCGACGATCAGCGTCTGGCCGGTGTAGTCGCGGGCGGGCTTGCAGAGCACCTCGTACGCCGCGTCGGCGTAGACCTCGGGGGTTCGGCTGACCTTCATCATGCGATCGCCGCCGAGGGCGAACTGCACGGCGGCCGTCGCGATCGTCGTCTGCGGCCACAGGGTGTTCGCGGCGACGCCGTCCTTCGCGAACTCCGCGGCCATGCCGAGGGTCGCCATCGTCATGCCGTACTTGGCGAGCGTGTACCCGGTGTGCGCCCCGAGCCATTTCGGCGACAGGTTGAGGGGCGGCGACAGCGACAGGATGTGGGGGTTCGCGGCATCCGTCAGCATCGGGAGCGCCGCCCGCGAGAGCATGAACGTGCCGCGCACGTTGACGTCCTGCATGAGGTCGTACTTCTTCGCCGCGAGCTCGAGCGAGCCCGACAGGTCGATGACCGAGGCGTTGTTGACGACGATGTCGATCCCGCCGAACTCGCCCTGCGTCTTCAGGACGGCCTCGGTGATGTCGCCGTCCTCGCGGACGTCGCCGACGATGGGGAGCGCCTGCCCGCCGGCCGCGCGGATCTGCTCGGCCGCCGAGTGGACGGTGCCCTCGAGCTTGGGATGCGGGGCGTCGGTCTTGGCGAGCAGGGCGATGTTCGCACCGTCGCGCGCGGCGCGCAGGGCGATCGCGAGGCCGATGCCGCGGCTGCCGCCCGACATGAGGATGGTCTTTCCGGCGAGGGTCATGGGTTCTCCAGGGGATCAGGAACGACGGGACCGGGATGCCGCGGCGAAAGCGGCGACGCGGGTCTTCGAGTCGTCGGTGTCGAACGCGGCACCGATCGTGCGGGCCTCATCGTCGAGGTTGTCGGCGAACGGCCGGTGGGCACCCGTGCGGACCAGGCGCTTCGCCTGCCCGAACGCGCCGCTCGCGCCGTCGAGCCAGGCCCGCGCGATCTGCTCGGCGCGGTCGCCCGGCTGATCGACGACCTCGGCCACGAGCCCCCAGTCGAGCGCCGTGGCGGCATCGATCGTCGTGTCGGTGAGCAGCAGCTGCAGCGCGCGGCGCTGCCCGATGGCGGCCGGCAGCAGCGTCGAGACGCCGAGGTCGGGCGTCAGCCCGATGTTCGCGTACTTGCTGACGAAGACGGCCCGCGGCGCGGCCACGACGTAGTCGGCCGTCAGCATCAGGCCGAGTCCGCCGCCGGCGACGGCGCCCTGCACCGAGGCGACCATCGGGATCGATGACTCGACGAAGGTCCGGATGCCGTCGTGGATCACCCCGGCCATCTCGGTGATCGTGCTGCCACTGCCGCCGGAGGTCGCCATCTGCACGACGTCGCCGCCAGCGCAGAACGCGGGGCCAGCGGCATCCAGCACGATCGCTCCGACCGTGCCATCGCTCGTAAGCTCGTGCGCCAGGTCGCGCCAGCGCCTGCCCATCTCGAAGTCCATCGCGTTCAGCGACGCCGGGCGGCTGAAGGTCAGCCGGGCGAGCGCGCCATCGCGCTGCAGCAGGATCGTGTCACTCATCGCGTCTCCACTCACTTCGGTGCCATGCGGATCGAGCCGTCCAGACGGATCGTCTCACCGTTGAGGTAACCGTTCTCGACGATGTGCTCCACAAGCGCCGCATACTCATCCGGCCTGCCTAGTCGCGCCGGGTAGGGCACCTGCTGCCCGAGCGACTCCTGCGCGGCTTCGGGGAGGCCCGCGAGCATCGGGGTCTCCATGATCCCGGGCGCGATCGTGCAGACGCGGATGCCGGAGCGAGCCAGCTCGCGCGCGATCGGCAGGGTCATCGCGTGCACGCCGCCCTTGCTTGCCGAGTACGCGGGCTGGCCGATCTGCCCGTCGAAGGCGGCGACGGAGGCCGTGTTCACGATGACGCCGCGGTCCCCGGATGCCGTGGGTTCGGTCGCGGCCATCGCCGCCGCTGCATGCGCGATGACGGTGTACGTCCCGATGAGGTTGATGCGGATGATCCGCTCGAAGTCCGCGACCGGGTTCGGCGAGCCGTCCCGGGCGAGCACCTTCGCGGGCGGCGCGATGCCGGCGCAGTTCACGGCGACGCGCAGCGGTGCGACGGCGGATGCCGCGGCCACGGCGGCCTCGACCTGTGCGGCATCCGTCACATCGGCGGCCGCGAAGGTGCCGCCGAGCTCTGCCGCGATCTCGGCGCCCGCGGATGACGGCAGGTCGACGACGACGACGTGCGCGCCCTGCGCCGCGAGGCGGCGGGCGGTGGCGAGCCCGAGGCCGCTGGCTCCCCCGGTGACGAGGGCGGATGCTCCGGCGATGTCCATGCGCTCTCCTTCGAACGGTATCGGGTCCCACGCAGGGCGCGACTGGGTGCCACTGCAATGGGATGCCTCCAGGCTAGCCCTCTCGCGCGGCGGGAACGACAAACCGGTGCCGACGACGGCAGGATGGAGCGATGTCGATTCCGCTGCCCGACGCTCCGGTGCCACCGATCGCGCGCCGGCTGGCGCGCGGGGCGACACTGACACCGGTCTGGACGAACCAGCTCGGCGGGCTGACGCTGCGCACCGACGACGAGCGGTACATCAAGGTCGGGCCGGTCCACCTCGAGACCTCGATGGCCGACGAGGCGGAGCGGCTCGCATGGGCAGCCCCGTACCTCCGCGTGCCGACCGTCGTCGAGCAAGGCGACGACGGTGAGACCGAGTGGCTCGTCACCAGAGCGATCGCCGGGCTCTCGGCCGTGCACCCCGACTGGGTGGCGCGCCCCGAGACGGCGGTCCGGGCGATCGGCGAGGGCCTTCGCGCACTGCACGAGAGTCTGCCCGTGGCATCCTGCCCGTTCGACTGGACCGTGCCCTCCCGGGTCGCGAACGCGGCGCAGCGTGGTGTGGTCGTGCCGGCCGTACTTCGCGAGGGTCCACCGATCGAGCAGCTCGTCGTCTGCCACGGCGACGCGTGCGCCCCCAACACGCTCATCGGCGACGACGGCCGATGGAGCGGTCACGTGGACATGGGCCAGCTCGGCTTGGGCGATCGATGGGGCGACATCGCCGTCGCCGCGATGAGCACCGGCTGGAACTACGGTCCCGGCTGGGACGGCCTGCTGCTCGAGGCGTACGGTGTCGAGCCGGACGAGGAACGCCTCGCGTACTACCGCGACCTCTGGAACGCCACCTGAGGGTTCACCTCATCGCAGTGTCGACTCAACCGCGGAGCGGGACCGACACCTCCCGCAGGACGGGGAGCTGCGAAAAGCTCAGGACGAGCGAGTGGTAGCGCTCTTCCCCGTCGTGCCGGAAGACGTATCGGCGCAGGACCGCACGCCCATGAATCTCGACCGCATCGAGAGCGCGCACGGTGAGGTCACCGCGGGTGGTGGTCTCGTGTCCGGGAAAACGCTCGAGGAGAAATCCGGGAATCGCGCGACCGCGCCTGTTCGGGGGCCAGACGGCCGCGGCGAGGAGATCGCCGACGTCGACGAGGGGCTCTGCCGCATCGATGTCGAGTGGGACGTCGAGCCTCGCTGACACCGCCGCGCCGCCATCGTGGACGAGCACTCCCATGATGGCGGCGAACATCTCGATGCTGAGTTCGGCCAGATCGTCCGACCGGCGCAACCGCGTCAGCTCATCGAGGTCGGCCTGCGCATAGTCGCCGGCCCCCGCCGTCAGCTCGCGCAGAGCGTCGCGCGCCCACCCCTCGGCATCCGTTCGCGCCCTCTTCACCCGACTCGACCTCATCGCGTCAGCGCATCGCAGTGTCGAACACCGCCGCCGCGGCGCAGTAGCCGGCGATGACGAGGGCGGTCGAGGCGAGGGGGACCCACGCGAAGTCCCGACCGGTCCGCCGGGCGACGATCGCCGCGGTCACGGTCACGAGGATGCTCGCGGCTATCGCCGAGACGAAGAGCGTGCCCGCGGCATCCGCTGTCGCCCAGTCACACGATGGCGCGCACGCTCCACCGGCGAAAACGGTGTAGAAGAACCAGAGCACGACAGTCACGACGATCGCGACCACCTGCAGGACGGCGACGGCCAGGACCGCGCCCGCGCCGATGCGACGCGCGGGCGGAGGCACGGTGCCGATGGTCATACCGCGGACGCTACCAGTCGCGGCGCATACGAGTCCGCGCCATGATGAAGCCCGTGGCTGAGCACCCGGTGATGTTCCGCGACGACGATCCCCTGCTGGCCGTCGTCCGCAGACATGCGCTCGCCTTGCCCGAGGCGCAGGAGAAGGTCAGTCACGGACGTCCGGCGTTCTTCACCACGAAGGTCTTCGCGTACTTCGGCGGGTCCGTGCGCCGTGGCCCGGGCGAGTTCGAACGCCACGACACCGCGGTGATGGTCCTGCCGGATGCCGCCGACGAACCGGCCCTGCGCCAGGACCTGCGCTTCTGGACCCCCGCGTACCTCGGACCGTCGGGGTGGCTCGGGATCGACCTCGCCGACCTCGACGAGACCGAGCTCGCTGAACTCCTCGACGCCTCGTATAGGCGGACGGCGCCTTCGCGCCTCGTTCGCCGCCTCGACGACCCGGGGGGCGCTTAGGCTCGTCCGGTGAGTGAACGGACGAGCACCGGGTTCCGCCTTCTCGAGGTCGCGTGGGACGACCCGCGCGCCAAGCTGCTCCGCGACGAGCTGGATGCCGACCTCGGCGCTCGCTACGACGGGTTCCACGGCGACGAACCGGTCGAACGCCGCACCGCACGATCTCGCGCTCTCGCGATGCATCCCGACGAGATCGTCGCGACCCTCATCGCGGTGGATGCCGACGGCACTCCCACCGGCCACGTCATCCTCCGGCGCCTCAGAGACGAGTGGGAGATCAAGCGCCTCGTCGTGACCGCCGCGGCCCGGGGCCGCGGCATCGCGCGTGCCCTCATGAGCGCCGCCCTGGACCGTGCCCGCACGGGCGGCGCCGGTCGCGTCATCCTGCAGACCGGCATCCCGCAGCCCGAATCGGTCGCCCTGTACGAGTCGCTGGGGTTCACCCGCATCCCCGTCTACGAGCCGTACGCCGAGACGATGCCGCGCTCGATCTGCTTCGCCTACGCCTTCTGATTCACTCCCGCGCGGTCAGGACGGGCCGAGGATGAAGTTCCAGGTCCCCGCGAGGACAGCGGCGACGATCGCGACCCCCGCGATGCCTGCACCGATCCCGACAAGCACCCACTCGCGAGCGCCGAAGGTCGACGTGCGCGCCCACGTGCGGCGCCCGGGCGCACCGAATCCGCGGGCCTCCATGGCCGTCGCGAGCTTCGAGCCCCGTCGGATCGACAGCACCAGGAGGGCGAAGGCCATCCCCGCGAACCGCCTCAGCCGGCCTCGATCAGCGACCCCGCGCGCCCGACGGGCGAGCTCCAGCGAACGCCAGTCATCGACGAAGAGACCGATCATCCGGAGACCGGCCAAGGCGCCGAGGACGAATCGCGCAGGCAGACGCACGATCTGCGCCAGCCCGTCGGCGAGGTCGGTGGGGTCCACGGTGATGAACAGGACCACGGACGGCAGAGCCACCGCGAGCACGCGGAGGAGGGTCGCGGCGGCGAGTTCGAGCGAACCGTCACTGACGCGGATGAGCAGCCACTCGACGTAGACGCGACCGCCGGCCTCTCCGTACAGAGCGATGGTGACGGCCGTCAGCGGCGCCGCGAGCCAGACCGGCCAGGTCCGTCGCCAGAACTCCCCCCAGCGCAGGCCGGCGAACGGGATGAGGAGACACTCGAGGACGAGCGCGACGGCGGCCGAGACCCAATCCAGCGTGAACACGAGCGGGATCGCGACGAGGCCACTGGCCGCGAGCTTCGCCACCGGGTTGATGCGGGCGACCGTGCCGGTCCTCGCCTGGCCGTCGAGAAGGGTCACCGGTCACCGCCCAGCCGAACCTCGCGGGCATGCAACGCGCGGACGGCGTCCAGGTCGTGGGTCACGATGACGACCGCCGACCCCGCGTCGCGGAGATCGGCGAGGAGGCCGATCAGACGGGACCACGTCACCGCATCCTGTCCGAACGTCGGCTCGTCCAGGATGAGCATCCGCGGCGCCGTCGCCAGCATCGAGGCGACCGTGAGCCGACGCTTCTCCCCGCCCGACAACGTGTAGGGGTTCGCGGCCGCGAGTCGCGTCAGCCGCATCCTCTCGAGGAGGTCGTCGACGATCGATCTCGTCTCCGCCTCCGCCAGGCCCAGCGCCTTCGGGCCGATCTCCAGCTCATCGCGCACGGTCCGAGCGAGGAACTGATGCTCGGGATCCTGGAACACCGTACCGATGCGCGTGAGGAGGTCTCGGGACGACCACCGGATCGGGTGCGGGCCGGCGCCGTCGGCGAGGACCTCCTCGGCGACGACCTCTTCCGCAGCCGGCGGCAGGAGCCCGGCGAGCGTCAGCCCGAGCGTCGACTTCCCCGCGCCGTTCGGGCCGGTCACCGCGAGCACCTCACCCGCCCGCACGTCGAGGTCGAGGCCGGTCGCGACCGGATGCCCGGCGACGCGCTGGACCGCAAGTCCACGGGTGGTCAGCAGAGTTTGGCCGGACTCGGCGACCGGCGGAGCAGGTTCGACAGGCGGATGCCCCGGCACCCACACTCCTGCCTGCGCGAGGCTGTCACCGAGCGATCCGAGAACTTCCGCCGGCGTACCGTCGGCGACCACGCCTGCGTCATCGTGCCCGCCGAGCACGATGACGCGGTCCACCAGCGGCAACCACACGTCGACACGGTGCTCGATCACGACGAGGGTCGCGGGATGCGCCTGCAGCATGGCCGCGACCGCGTCACGGACCTCTTCGACACCGCCGGGATCGAGGTTGGCTGTCGGCTCGTCGAGGAGCACCAGCCCGGGCTGCATCGCGACCACGCCGGCGAGAGCGAGTCGCTGCTTCTGTCCCCCGGACAGCGCTTTCGTCGGGCGATCCCGGGGGACGTCGAGTCCCACGGCGCCCAGCGCCATCTCGACGCGGGGCCAGATCTGGTCGCGCGGGACCCCGAGGTTCTCGCACCCGAACGCCACGTCGTCACCGACGCGCGCGAGGATCACCTGCGAGTCGGGGTCCTGCAGGACGAGCCCGGCGCGGCCGCGCTGATCGGCGGCGCGGGCGCCGTCGAGGAGGATCTCACCCTCGACCTCGCCCTCGTCAGCTCCCCCGAGAACGCCGGCGAGGCCGTGGAGGAGCGTGGACTTGCCGGCGCCGGACGCGCCGAGGAGGAGGACGCGTTCCCCCGGTGCGATCGTGAGGTCCACACCGCGGACGGCCCACGCGTTGCGGGATGCATGACGCCAGCCCCAACCTCTGACCTCGACCCGTGCAGGATGCGTCATGCCTCACACACGGCTGCGCGCTTCGCGTCCAATGGCGAATCGGTCGAGAGCGCCGGTGGCCGCGAGCCCTCGTGCGAGGAACCAGGAGAGGGCTCCCGCGACAACGGCACCCGAGACGACGGTGGAGGCGAGGTAGACCGCGGTGAACGCGGCGTCCGCACCGGCGTACCAGAGGACGAGGTTGTTGATGCCGCCGGCGAGCGCCGCTCCCGCACCCGCGAGGATCGCGACGGGAAGGCTGAATCGGCGGTAGAGGAAGAGCAGCACGATCAGTTCGGCGCCGAGGCCCTGAACGAGCCCTGCCTCGATCGTGAGGAACCCTCCCCACGCGTTGCCGACGAGCGCCGAGACGACGGCCGCGAGGGTTTCGGTGTAGATGGCCGCGCCCGGCTTGCGGATGATGAGCGCACCGAGCACCCCGGCGAACAGCCACGGCCCGTCGAGGAGGCCTTGGAGGCCCGGGAGCAGCGGCTCGAGAAGCGTCTTCGGCCCGATGTAACCGATGTTCCACAGCAGGAAGATGAGGCCGGATGCGACGCCGAGGACCGAGGCCACGACGATGTCGATGACCCGCCAGCGGAAGCGACCGGTCTGGCCGACGGCCCGCTCGGCCGAGGTGGATGTGGACGCGACAGCGTGCATTGTCTCTCTCCTCCCTGCGCCGGCATGATCCGGATCAGGTTCGACGGTCGAAGCGTGGATCGCTTCCTCTCAGCCCGGCTCACCGGACTCCCGTGGTTGTGGCTCGAGTATAGCCACAGCCCGGGCGCGCTACCGTGGTCCGGTGACCGTGGACGACGCCGCTACCCGCACGCTCTCCACGGGAGGCCGGGTGGCCCTCGGCTGGGTGGATGCCGACGGTCGATCCGCCGTCGCTGCGCCCACCTCGACGGCCGCCTACGACCTGCTGCCGCCCCTGCGGCGCCGTCGCCGCGTCCGCGCCCGCATCATCGGCATCCCTGTCCTCGTCGTATTCGTGCTGGCTGGGGCGTACTCCGGCGCGATGCTGCTGTGGCCGCTGTCCTCCGTCGAGGTGACGGCGAAGGCGGGCGAAGCCCCCCGACTGTCGGGCGCCGCGAGCTCCATCGCGTGGCCGGCGGAGGGAGAAGCCGCCGTCGGCGTCGACGGGTTCCGATCGGCGACCTCGTCGGATGATCGCGTGCAGATGGCGAGCACCGCCAAGCTCGTCACCGCGCTCGTGGTCCTCGACCGGAAGCCGCTGACCACCGGCGAGCAGGGGCCCGCCTACGACTTCACCTTCGCGGACCGGCAGGAGTACTGGCGCTACGTCTCGCAGAACCAGTCGGCCCTGAACGTGCCCGACGACGGCTCCCTCACGGAGTACCAGATGCTCCAGGGCATGCTCATGGCGTCGGCCAGCAACTACGCGAACCGCCTCGCGACCGACGCATTCGGGTCCGTCGACGACTACGCGTCGGCGGCGAACTCGTGGCTCGGAGAGAACGGGCTGGACGGCATCACGGTGACGGATGCCTCCGGTTACGGCCGCGACAACGTCGCGACCCCGTCGGCCATGGTGGCGCTCGCGGAGAAGGCGATGGAGAACCCCGTCATCGCGGAGATCGTCGGCACCAAGACCGCGGAGTTGCCCGGTGCCGGATCGTTCGAGAACACGAACGCGCTCCTCGGCGTCGACGGAGTCGTCGGGCTGAAGACCGGGAGTTTCGCCGGGTACAACAACCTCATCGCCGCGAAGCGGGTCGATGCGAACGGCGCCCCGCTGACGGTCTTCGCCGCCGTCACCGGCCAGCCCACCAGCAGCGCGCGCCTCGAAGAGACGGAGCGTCTGCTGGACGCGGTCGCCGCCGAAGCCGAGACGCCGTCGACGCTCTCCGCGGGGACGGTGGTCGGCGAGGTCACGACCGCCTGGGGTGCGACGAGCCGGCTCCTCACCGAGAAGGATGCGTCGCTCCTGCTGTGGAACGGTGCGACGGCCGAGAGCACCACCTCGTTCGACGTCGACGCGGACGCGACCGCAGGGTCGGAGGCGGGCACGCTCACGGTGACGGGACCCACCGGCGAGGCCCAGGTTCCCGTCACGATCGAGAAGGCCCTGCCCGGCCCGGACGCCTGGTGGCGTCTGACCCATCCGATCGAGTTGACCAGGATCGGCGGCTGATGATCGCGATCAGGCGAAGCGGACGGTCTGCTGCAGCCGGGTCCGGACGTCGAACAGCTCGTTGCCGCCGATCTCACGTGCCCCGCTGACCCCGCGACGCAGCACCGTCGCCAGCGCGCTGCGGGCGAGGACGGCGACGGGGAGTCCCTTCACCTTGCCGAGCTCCTCGATCGCCATGGCGACGTCGTCGTCCGGCAGGACGACGAGGGCCGCACTGAACTTCACCTTCGCGCCTCTCCCGAGTCCGCGCGCGGCGAGCACGAGCTGCGCGACCGGCGACCCGACGACGGCGTCACCCTCGAGTTCGCCGCGGCGGGTGCGGACGGGAGCCCCGAAATCCTCCGAGAGCACGGCGTAGAGTCCGCTCGGTCCGAGCACGATGTGATCGAGCTTGATGTCGGGGTCGCGCGGATCGGCAGCGACGTCGTGCCACACCGTGTAGCCCATGCCGAGTTCGGCGACGATGCGGGCCGTCGCTTCTTCGGCGAGCGCGTCCGCGAGCAGCCGGCGCACCTCGTGCGGAGCGCTCCGCACGAGCGCCGGGTCGTAGGGGTCGGGCAGGTCGACACCGCGTCCCGCCCATTCGCGGATCAGGTCGAGGTAGCGCTCCCGACGCCACCCTCCGGGCTGGCCGAACGACCGGGCGCGCGGCCGGGTGTCGGCCTGGCGGGCGTGCGGGCGCCACTGCGGGGCGTCGGCGTCGGGGGCGTACGAGAGAGTCTCGGTGAATCCGTGACCGCGGTCGTACACCGCACGCGCTGCGGCCGTCCCGACGAGCTCCCATGCACGCTGCACGCGGACGAACTCGGCGGCGTCTCCGCCGGTATCTGGGTGCGTCTGTCGCAGGCGCAGGCGGTACGCCTTTCGGAGGTCGTCGTCACTGGCGTCGGTGGACACCCCGAGGACGTCGTACGCCGAGGCGGAAAGGGGACTGTCGAACACGTCAGCTCCAGAGCGGGGCGGTCGGGGTGAACGACAGCGCCCGCTCGGCGGTGTCGGCGGGGACGTCTGCGAGGGTCGCGGGCTGCCAGCGCGGCGAGCGGTCCTTGTCGACGAGTTGCGCGCGGATGCCCTCCACGAGATCGGGCTGGGTCCGACCGAACCACTCGACGAGCGCATACTCCTGCGCGAGCGCCGCTCGGAGATCCGGGAGTCCCCGCGCCGACCGCACGGCGGCGAGGGTCACCGTGAGGGCCGTCGGCGCCTGAGCCTCGAGCAGGTCGGCGGTGGCCCCGGCATCCGGTTCGGAACGCTCCCGCAGGCGGGCGATGATCTCGGGCACGGACGCTGCGGCGAAGGCGTCGTCGATCCATTCGCGCGCGGCGGCGAGGCGCGCCGGCTCGGGGGTCTCGTCGAACAGCATCGCGATCTCGGTCGGGGTGTCGGGGTCGGCACGGGTCACGAGCGCGTGGCGGACGTCGTCCAGCCGGTCGGCGGGGACGAGGTGGTCGGCGAACCCCGCGTAGATCGCGTCGGCGGCATCCATCGTCCCGCCCGTCAGCGCGAGGAACTCGCCGGTCCGCCCGGGCGCGTGTGCGAGCAGCCACGACCCGCCGACGTCGGGGGTGAAGCCGATGCGCGTCTCGGGCATGGCCAAGCGAGAGCGCTCGGTCACGATGCGGACCGAGGCGTGACCGGCCAGCCCGATGCCGCCGCCCATCGTGACGCCGTCGGCGAAGACGACGATCTGCTTCGGATACTCGGCGATGCGGGCGTTGAGCGCGTACTCGTCGCGGAAGAAGCCCATGGCCGCCTCGGCATCCCCCGCGAGGATCTGCTCCCGAAGGGTGCGGACGTCGCCGCCGGCGCAGAACCCGCGATCGCCCGCGCCGTCGAGGAGGACGAGACGGATGTCGGGGTGGTGCTCCCAGCGGTCGAGCGCCTCCGCGATCCCGCGGATCATGCCGTGGTCGACGGCGTTGATCGCCTCGGGTCGATCGAGCGTGACGCGTCCCACGCTTCCCTCCGCGCGGACGAGCAGACGGGATGCCGGGCGTTCACTCACCCGGGCAACGTTACCGGGCGACTCCCCAGGAGCGGCCGAGAGCGGAGCCGGTCAGGCCTGGGCGGGTCGCGGTGCGCGACGACGGGGCGTCCGCCCGGACGGGCTGGCGGCGGCATCCCCGTCCTGCACCGGGATCTCGGTCGTCACGAGCTGGACGACGTCCACGGGCTCGTCCTCGCCCTCGAGCCGCAGCGCCTGGACGAGCGCCAACCCGTGGCGCGTGGTGAGCACGAGCCGCTGGAACTCCGGATCGCCTTCGAGATCGATCACGACCGAGGGACGACGTCGCCGCACGAGCACGAAGTCGTCGCCGCCGGCGGAGCGCCAGACCCCCATCGCGACCGTCCGCGGGACGACCGTGCCGGGGTTCGGGACGCCGCGCAACCACGACCACGGGTCGTCGACGAGCTGCACCTTCGTGATGTGCGCTCGCTCGACCCTGACGGCATCCTTCCGGAATGCCAGCACGCGCTCCGTGGCGGAGAGCGCGACCTCCAGTCGCGACGAATCGAGCAGCAGCGTCACCATGGATTCAGTCTGCCAAACAGCTCCCGTGAGACGGATGCCGAGGCCACAACGATCCGGTCTCGACCACGGGACTCAGCCCTGGATGCGGGGGAACGAGCCGGTCGGAGGCGCGAGCTCGTCGATCGCGTGGGGAAGGGGGAACTGGCCGACGGCGGAGATGAGCCCTGCGACCGTCTGCTCCTTCGCGGTGACGCTCACGCCGAGCCCAGCGCGACGCGCATCCTTGGCGGTGCGGGGCCCGATCGCCGCGATGACGGTCGACTCCGGGATCTCGGGGAACTGCTCGTGCACCTGCTCGGCGACCGATCCGCTCGTGACGAGGATGGCGTTGATACGTCCCGACCGCACGTCGGTCGCCACCTTCTCGGTCACGGGGACGCCCACCGTCCGGTACGCGATGACACTGCGCACGTCGTGCCCCGCCTCCTCGAGGAGACGGGTCAGGACCGGCTTCGCAAGCTCGCTGCGCAGGGTCAGGACGCGAGTCGGGGTCTCCTCGAGCGCGATGAGCTGCGCGGCCATTCCGGCCGCGGAGTTGTCGTCCTCGGGCACCAGATCAACCCGGTATCCCACCGCGCCCAGAGCCGCGGCGGTCGTCTCGCCGACCGCGGCGACCCGGGTCGAATGGGGGATCACAGCGCGATAGGCATGCAGGACGTCGACCGTGGTCGAGCTCGTCAGAGTCACCCAGTCGAAGGCACCGGCGGCGAGGTCGCGGAGTGCGGACTCGAGGTCCGTCGGATCCTCGGACGGAGCGAAGTTGATGAGCGGCGCGATGACGGGTGTCGCCCCCTGCGCACGCAGCGCAGCGGCGACGCTGTCGCCCCACGGACCTCCGCGCGGAACCAGCACACGCCAGCCCTTGAGGGGCTTCGGTGCTGTCGCAGCGGATGTGTTCATGGTTCGACTCTCGTGTAGGCGGCGGCCGCCCCTGCGCGAGACGGCCGACGCTCAGCAGAATGCGCGCGATCGCGCACGTTCGGGACCGTGTCGTCGGCAGCAATCGCGCCATCGCCGCTGCCTGAACCGAGCATACCCCCGGCGTCGGCACCGGCGACGCGGTGGGACGTCAGCGGGTGTAGAGGCGAACGGCGCCCCAGACGAGAAGACCCACGGCCACGGCAGCACCCACGGCCGCGATCGCTGCACCCGTCGGGTTGCGGTCCGCGAACTCGCGAGCCGACACCTTGGCGCGGCGGGTGGCGTGCGCCGCCCGCTTGGGGACGTTCGCCTTCTCTTCGATGGCGACCAGAGCCGCCTTCAGCTCGGCGCGGGCGCGCTCGACGGGGTCGGTGATCCCGAGCGGGACGGCGGTGCGGGGGAGATCAAAACTCATCGGCCACTTCCTTCACGATTCGGGCGTCGGTCGACAGGGCCTTCGCGGGGTTCTCACGATTCTTCATGCGCCGGACCCTCAGGAATCCGAGGAGCGCGGCGATGACGACGAGCAGCAGTCCGAGCACGACGAGGATGAGGGATGCCAGCCACGGCGCCATCCACGACGAGAGCCCGATGATGGTGAACGCGCCGATCGCCGGCAGCGTCCAGAAGAGGAAGAACAGCGCGAGGAC
This sequence comes from Microbacterium sp. SORGH_AS_0505, assembly GCF_030818715.1. NCBI lineage: Bacteria > Bacillati > Actinomycetota > Actinomycetes > Micrococcales > Microbacteriaceae > Microbacterium > Microbacterium sp. SORGH_AS_0505. The sequence goes on from NZ_JAUTAT010000001.1 coordinate 698,462, forward strand.
GAACCACAGCGCGACGACGCCGGCATCCTTACCCGTGCGGGTCGCCCACGCCTTCGCCGCGTTGATCTCGGCGACGATCAGGTTCTTGACGAGCTCGGGCAGCTCACCGACGAGGCCGAGGAGGCTCTCGTCGCGCCGATCCCGGAATCCGCGGGGCGTGCTCATGACGCGGACGAGGACTTCTTGCGGGAGCCGCCGGTCGAGCCGGAGCTGCGGGTCGACGACGAACCGCCCGTCGCCTTCTTCGCGGAGCTCGACACGGCGTCGGCGGTGGTCTCGGCGGCATCCTTCACGTCGTCGGCCGCATCCTTGGATGCGTCGAGCGCCGCGTCGAGCTTCTCGCCGGGCGTGCCCGATGTCGTCGCGGCCCGGGTGACCTTGACGGCGCCGTTCCACAGGACGCTCGGCAGCGCGAAGGCGGCCGACTTGCCGAACTCCGTGACCTTGTCGACCTGCTTCTGGACGGCAGGTGTGTTGTACACGCGCAGGTACGCGTCCTTGATCTGCTCGTAGCGCTGACGGCCCGCGCGGGCCCCGAGGACGTAGCCGGCGGTGAGTCCGACGACGATTCCGATCTTGCCCTTCATGGCGATTCCTCACGTTCGAAGCGATGTGGTGCCGAGCACCCAGCGTATCGGCGCATTCCGTTCGCGGCATCCACCCTTGACAGGGGGCTCAGGTCGAGGCACCCTCGCCGTCGGCATGCCACAGCAGCCCCGATCGGATGCGTTCCGCCTCGGTCTTCGCGTCGGCCGCGACCCTCGCGAGGCCGGTGCCGTCGATCCAGGCGCCGACGACACCCAGACGCTCGTTCGTCCGGGCGGCGCGGCGCGCATCGTCGCGCGCCGGCGACAGCGCCGAGGAGGGCAGGGCGCGGGGCCACCGCGCTCGATGCGCGGCGCGAACGGTGGGAGCGTCGACGCCGAGGAGCTCGCGCACCGCCGCCGTCGCCGTGGCGATCGCGGCGGCATCCGGCTCCCCGCTCGCGGGGAGCGTCACCCGCACGACGTGCGGGTCGCCGGCCGCGTGCGGCCAGGTCGCGGTCGCGTGCACGACCGCGAGGGCTGCGGCCTCGCCCGGTACGGCGTAGAGCGCATGACCTCGCGGCCGGGTATCGAGGGAAGGATCGTCGAGCACGAGGGTCACGACGTCGACGTCGTCTGGAGAGAGGGGCGCGCCGTCGAGGCCGCCCACATGGGGTGCGAGCAGGCGCCGCGCGGGACGCTCCGGGGTCGCGACGATCACGGCATCGACCTCGAGATCCCCGCTCTCGTCGCCGGCGTTCCACGACACCGACCACCCGGATCCCGCGGGAGCGAGCGAGCCGGCCTCGGTACCGGTGCGGACATCGACCTCGAGGTCGGCCAGACGTTGCGCGAGCGCATCGACGAACGCCGACATGCCGCCGTCGATGGTCGCGCGGGAGGGACGGGAAGCGGCATCCGTGTCGGGGAGCTGCTGGGCGACGGCTCCGGACAAAGAGCCCGTCCGGGTGAGTGCCGAGTTGAGGCCGCGCGCGGCGCGGTCGACGTCGACCTGCTCGGGCGGTACTCCGTGGACGCCGTACGTCAACGGCGCGACCATCCGATCGAGGACCCGGGACCCCATGCGCGTGCGGACGAGGGCGCCGAGGTTGCGCTCGGCTCCGATCGTCAGCGGCGGTCGCAGACGATCGACGTACGCGCGCCACGATCCGCGCGCGCCGATGATCCGGGTCACGCGGGCGTCGAACGGGTTGGCCGGGATGCCGAGGATCGACGCTGCCGGCAGCGGTGCGACGCCGTACGGACCGGCGACCCAGGTGTCGGCATCCCGCGCGGGGACGACGGAGTCCTGCAGCCCCAGCTCGTCGATGAGCTCGGCGAGGGCTCCCGGGGCGACGCGGAAGCCGTCGGCGGCGACATCCGTCATCCGACCGTCGAGGTCCGCGGATGCGACGATCCCGCCGAGCCGGTCGGAGGACTCGAACAGCGTCACAGAGATGCCGACCTTGGCGCACTGCAGCGCCGCGACGAGACCGGCGATGCCGCCGCCGACGACGGCGACGCGCGCGCGGCGCGCCTGCGAGATCAAGTCGGTGGCAGCGTCGGAACTCATGCCCTCCATCCTCCCCCACGGTCACGGGGCGGACGGTGGGAACATGGAGTCATGGCCCTTCACATCACCGGCGACGAGGCCGCCGACGCGCTCCTCACCGACGAACCGCTCGCCCTGCTGATCGGGATGCTGCTCGATCAGCAGATCGCGATGGAGACCGCTTTCGCCGGTCCGCTGAAGATCCGCGAGCGGACGGGCGGTCTGAACGCCGCGCAGATCGCGGCCGCCGACCCCGAGGAGTTCGCCGCCTCGTTCAGCCAGACCCCCGCCGTCCACCGCTTCCCCGGCTCCATGGCCGGACGCGTGCAGGCTCTCTGCCAGACCCTGGTCGACGACTGGGGCGGGGACGCCGCCGCGCTGTGGACCCAGGGCGAGCCCGACGGCCGCACGGTCCTGAAGCGTCTGAAGGCACTCCCGGGGTTCGGTGACCAGAAGGCGCGCATCTTCCTCGCGCTCCTCGGCAAGCAGTACGGATACACGGGTGAGGGCTGGCGAGAAGCCGCCGGCGCCTACGGCGACGAGGGTTCGTTCCGCTCGGTCGCCGACATCGTCTCGCCCGAATCCCTCACGAAGGTGCGCGAGCACAAGCGGGCTGCGAAGGCGGCGGCGAAGGCCGAGAAGGGCTGAACCCGCACGGTCGACCCCTCCAGGGACGTCAGACGTCGCGGATACCTTGCCGCGGCGACCGTTCGTGTCCCTGGAGCCTTCTGGTCAGGCGCCGCGCAGACGCGGGGCGAGGTACGAGTGCAGCTCGGACAAGGCGACGCGCTCCTGCGCCATCGAGTCGCGGTCGCGGATCGTGACGGCGTCGTCGTCGAGCGAGTCGAAGTCGACCGTGACGCAGAACGGCGTACCGATCTCGTCCTGACGGCGGTAGCGGCGACCGATCGCACCGGCGTCGTCGAAGTCGACGTTCCAGCCGTTCGCGCGCAGGTCGTCGGCCACCTTGCGCGCCAGCGGCGACAGGCGCTCGTTCCGGCTCAGCGGAAGCACGGCGACCTTGACGGGCGCGAGGCGCGGGTCGAGGCCGAGGACCGTACGGGTGTCGGTGCCGCCCTTCGCGTTCGGCACCTCCTCCTCGCGGTACGCGTCGACGAGGAAGGCCATCATGGCCCGCGTCAGACCGAAGGACGGCTCGATGACGTACGGGACGTAGGTCTCACCGGATGCCTGGTCGAAGTACGCGAGCTTCTGCCCGGACGCCTCGATGTGGCTCGACAGGTCGAAGTCGGTGCGGTTGGCGACACCCATGAGCTCGCCCCACTCCTTGCCCGTGAAGCCGAACCGGTACTCGACGTCGATGGTGCCGGCCGAGTAGTGGGCGCGGTCCTCCTTCGGCACGTCGAACTGCCGCATGTTCTCGGGGTCGATGCCGAGGTCGATGAACCAGTTCCAGCACGCCTCGACCCAGTGATCGAACCACTCGCCCGCCTCGGCGGGGGGGCGTGAAGAACTCGATCTCCATCTGCTCGAACTCGCGCGTGCGGAAGATGAAGTTGCCGGGCGTGATCTCGTTGCGGAACGCCTTGCCGACCTGGCCGATGCCGAACGGGGGCTTCTTGCGCGATGCGGTGAGGACGTTCGAGAAGTTGACGAAGATGCCTTGCGCGGTCTCGGGACGCAGGAAGTGCAGGCCGCTCTCGTCGTCGACGACGCCGAGGTAGGTCTTCACGAGACCCGAGAACGACTTGGGCTCGGTGTACTGGCCCTTCGTGCCGCAGTTCGGGCACGGGATGTCGCCGAGACCGTTCTCGGCCTTGCGGCCCTTGCGGGCCTCGAAGTCCTCGATGAGCGTGTCCTCACGGAAGCGCTTGTGGCACTGCAGGCACTCGACGAGCGGGTCGCTGAAGGTGGCGACGTGGCCCGAGGCCTCCCACACGCGCTTGGGCAGGATCACCGAGGAGTCGAGGCCGACCATGTCGCCGCGCCCGCGGACGAACGTCTGCCACCACTGACGACGGATGTTCTCCTTGAGCTCGGTGCCGAGGGGGCCGTAGTCCCACGCCGACCGCGACCCGCCGTAGATCTCGCCCGCCTGGAAGACGAACCCGCGGTGACGGGCGAGGGCGATGACTTTGTCGAGACGGGACTGCTCGGCCACGGTGGCTCCAATGGTCGTTGTGAAGAGGGTGCGCGAGAGCGCGGATGCCGCAGCGCGCGGCATCCGTCAGTCTATCGGGGCGCCCCGGCCGATCCGGCGTGGCCGGACGGCGACGATCAGGAGACGAAGCGGATGCTGAGAGGCGGCGTGTACCACTGCCCCTGGTTCGCTTTCACGGCGGCGACGACCTCGATAACGAGGGCGTAGACGCCGACAGCGGCCAGGAGGATGAACCCGATGAAGACGAACATCAGCGGGATGCAGATCAACGAGGCGATGATCATCGTCAGCTGGAAATTCAGCGCCGCTGCACTGTGCGCGCGGACGAACGGCCCGCGCTCGCGGAAGACCAGGTAGATGATCAGGGCACCCCACGGGGAGAAGATGATGCCGCCGAGGTGCGCGAGAGTCGCCCAGAGCTTCTCGTCCTGCGGGCTGAGAGGCGGGGCGACGGCGTAGGGCGGCTGAGGAGGCGGGGGCATCGTCATGGCGCCAGCGTAAAGGTCCGCCGGCTGGTGACCGACCTCGTCACGCGGCTGGAGTAACCGATACGTTCGTAGCGGGCATGTTCACCGTGCCGCATACAGACATCGAGACTCGGGGGAATCACATATGGACGCACTCGTCACGGGCGGGGCAGTCGTCATCGGCGCGATCGCCGTCGTCGCCGTCATCGTCTTCATCATCATCTTCATGGTCGTGCTGCGGGCCTGGTACAAGGTCGCCAAGGCCGACCAGGCGCTCGTCATCGTCGGACGGAACCAGAAGAACGCGTCGGGCGACTCGTCGCGCATCTCGGTCATCACCGGCGGCGGCGCGCTCGTCAACCCGCTGACGCAGCGCGCCGAGATGATCTCGCTGCGCGCGCGGCAGATCAAGATGGAGCCGACAGCCCAGTCATCCACCGGCGTCACGGTCAACGTGAGCGGTGTCGCCCTCGTCAAGATCGGTTCGGACCCCGAACTCGTCCGGCGTGCGGCCGAGCGCTTCCTCTCGCAGGACGGCGCGATCGAGCAGTTCACCACCGAGCAGCTCGAGGGCGCGCTCCGCGGTGTCGTGGCGACCCTGACCGTCGAGCAGCTCATGAACGACCGGCAGAAGCTGTCGGATCAGATCGCCGACGGCATCAAGAGCGACCTGCTGTCGCAGGGCCTCATCCTCGACTCGTTCCAGATCCAGGGCGTCACCGACAAGAACGGCTACATCGACGCCCTCGGTGCGACCGAGGTGGAGCGCGTCCGCCGCGAGGCCGAGGTCGCCCGCATCAACGCGGCCCGCGAGGTCAAGGCGCGCCAGATCGCCACCGACGAGGCGAACCTCATCGAGCAGACGGCGTACGACAAGAACTCCGCCGCGGCCGCGGCCGAGGTCGGTCGTGCCCGCGCCGAGGCGGAGCAGGCCGAGGCCCTCGCCCGCGCCGAGCGAGAGCAGGCCGTCCTCCTGCAGCAGGCCGAGAACCGTCAGGCGCAGCTCGACGCCGACGTCAAGAAGGTCGCCGACGCGTCGCTCTACGAGCGTGAGCGCTCGGCCGACGCAGACGCGTACACGCAGGTCAAGGCCGCTGAGGCCCGGGCGCGGATCGCGGCTCAGGAAGCCGAGGCCACGCGCCTGCGCGCCGAGGCCGACGCCGCCGCCGTGCGACTCGAGGGTGAAGCACGCGCTGCGGCCCTCACGGCCGAGGCACGCGCGCTCGCCGAGAACCAGCAGGCGCTGCTCGCGCAGCGTGCGATCGAGTCGCTCGTGCCGCTGATGACCGAGTTCGCCCGCGGCTTCGACAAGGTCGGCTCGATCACGGTGCTCGGCGGCGAAGGGGCCTCGAGCCACATCGCCGGCGAGAGCGCCTCGAGCATGCGCGCCACGTTCGACGCCGTTCAGGCGGCGACCGGCATCGACCTCCGCGGGATCATCCAGGGCCAGGCCACCGGCCGCGGCATCGCCCAGGGATTGCAGAACGAACAGGGGCTGCAGAACGAGCAGGATGCCGCGCCGCTGCGCCGTCGGACGGCAGAGCCGGCGTCCGCCGCTGAGACGGCCGCTCCCGCCGACGCACCGTCTCCGGACGCCGTGTGAACACGCCGGAGGGAGGCCGGTCGCTCGTCGTCGACGAGCAGCTGGCCTCCCGCCTGGCGCGCGGATTCCTCCGTTGGCAGCTGACGCGCCCCTCGTGGATCGTGCTGATGATCCTCACTGCGCTGATCGTCGTGCTCAGCATCCTCCTCACCCTGACCGGCAGCGACGGCGCGGCGTGGATCGGAATCGTCATGGTGATCCTGCTCAGCGTCGTCGTGATCGTGTCGTGGATGGCGGTCCACTCCTCCATCCACCGCGCGTACCCCGTCGGCTCCGCCCCGACCGCAGCGCTGACCGCCGACTCCCTGGTCGCCACGTCCGCGCTCGGGACGAGTGAGATCCGCTTCAGCGCGTTCCGCCGGGTGGATGCCGCCGGCGACGCCCTCCTGCTGAAGGTCGGGTCCACTCTGGGACCTGTGGCCGTGATGCCTCGCGCACTCCTGTCGGAGGAGGACGTCGCGCATCTGCGCGCCGTCTGCTCGCGCTGACGTCCCCACTCCCGATACGTCCGCGGCCGCGGGGCTGTCAACCCGGTGCCGGGCCGGCTGCCCGCTTCGTAGCGTCGAGCCATGACCTTCTCTCCTCGCCGCGCCATCGTGACCGCCTCCGACTCCGGGATCGGACGGGCGACCGCTCTCGCCCTGGCCGACGCGGGAATGGACGTCGGCGTCACGTGGCACTCCGACGAGGAGGGCGCCAACGGCACGGCGGAGGAGGTGCGCCGTCGCGGAAGGAAGGCCGTCGTCGCGCAGTTCGACGCGACCGACCTCGAGTCCGTGCCCGGGGTGATCCGCCATCTCGCTGACGAACTCGGCGGCCTCGACGTCTTCGTGAACAACGCGGGCGGCGGCACCGGCGGCCCGTTCCTCGACATGGACATCGACGGCTGGCGTACGGTTGTCGGCCTCAACCTCGACGGCGCCTTCGTCGGTATGCACACGGCGGCGACCCTCATGGCCGACTCCGGCGAGGAGGGGCGCATCATCGCCGTCACGAGCGTGCACGGCTCGCAGCCCCGCGTCGGCTCCGCCGCGTACGTCGCGTCCAAGCACGGTCTCGAGGGACTCGTGAAGACGATGGCTCAGGAGCTCGGCGCGAAGGGCATCACGGTCAACTCCGTAGCCCCCGGCGAGATCGCGACGCCCATCAACGACATGGATGCCGAGGACGCGGAGAACACGCATCGCCCCGGCATCCCGATCCCCCGCCCCGGAAAGCCGGAGGAGATCGCCGACGTCGTCGCCTTCCTCGCCTCGCCCGCGTCGTCGTACGTGACCGGGGCGACGTGGGTGGTCGACGGCGGCATGCTCCAGATGGGCCCGCAGGCGGGCTCGCACCTGGAGTCGGACGCGTGGCGCTCCGCCGGCTGATCCGCGGCGCGTCTCCGACACCCCGCCGGGGATAACCTGGAGGGATGGCTCCGGACGACAGACGCAGACTCACCCGGATGCCACGACAGGGCGCGATCGTCGCAGTCCTGGCGATCGCGGGTCTCGCGTCGTCGTTCATGTTCACGCTCGTCGTGCCGATCCAGTCGAAGCTCCCTGAGCTACTGAACGCCAGTCGTGAGGACACCGCGTGGGTCGTGACGGCGACGCTCCTCGCGGCGGCGGTCTCGACGCCCATCGCGGGGCGTCTCGGCGACATGTACGGCAAGCGTCGCATCGTCCTGGTCCTGCTCGGACTCCTCATCGTGGGGTCGGTCATCGCCGCCCTCTCGCCCTCGATCGGCGGCATCATCGTCGGGCGAGCACTGCAGGGCGCCGTGACCGGGGTCGTCCCCCTCGGCATCTCGATCATGCGCGACGTGCTGCACGAGGACCGGGTGGATGCCGCGATCGCCCTGATGTCCGCGACGCTCGGCGTCGGTGGCGCCGTCGGCATGCCCGTCAGCGCGATCATCACCGAGACGAGCGACTGGCACGTCCTCTTCTGGATGGCCGCAGGGCTCGGTGCGGTCGTCTTCGTCCTCGTCGCCACCGTCGTGCCGGCGAGCGTCCTGCGGACGGCCGGACGATTCGACTTCGCGGGCGCCGTGGGCCTCGCCATCGGCCTCACCGGCGTCCTGCTCGCGGTGTCGCGCGGCAACGAGTGGGGCTGGGCTTCGCCTGCGACCCTCGCCCTCGGCCTCGGCGGACTCGCCGTTCTGCTCGTGTGGGGCTGGTTCGAGCTCCGCATCCGCGAGCCGCTCCTCGATCTGCGGGTCGCGGCCCGGCCCGCCGTGCTGCTCACGAACCTCGCCTCGGTGGCGATGGGCTTCTCTCTCTTCGCCTCGAACGTGTCGTATCCGCAGATGCTGGAGCTGCCGGCATCCGTCGGCGGTTTCGGTCTCACCCTCGTCCAGGCGAGCTTCATCGTCATGCCCGCCGGGCTCGTGATGATGGTGCTGTCGCCGTTCTCGGGTCGCCTCGCACGGACGATCGGTCCGCGGGTCCTGTTGATCATGGGAGCGAGCGCGCTCATCCTGGCATACGGCTACTCGCTGCTGTGGGCGTCGGAGGTCTGGCACCTGCTGGTCGCGAACCTGCTCATCGGCGTCGGCATCGGCTTCGGGTACGCCGGCATGCCGATGCTCATCATGCGATCGGTGCCGCAGCACGAGACCGGTGCGTCGAACGGGCTGAACGCCCTGTTCCGCTCGCTCGGCACGTCGATCGCGGCCGCCGTCGTCGGCGCGGTGCTCGCTGCGCTCTCGGTCGACAGGGGCGGGGTTGCCGTTCCCACCCCGGCCGCGTTCCAGCTCTCGTTCGCCCTCGGACTCGGCGCCGCCGTGATCGCCCTGGGCGTCGCCCTGTTCATCCCGCAGCGCCGCGACCCGCACGAGGCGCGGCCCTCGATGCCCCGCTGACGGAACCGCCCCGCTGACCCAGCCCGCACCGCGGGCGACCGTCGCGGGATGCAAGGGATGCCGGGCGGCACGCCGCGGCATCCGTCCCTCCCCCGGCGTGTCGCCGAGGATCCCCTGCATCCGCTTACGCGTCGGAGCGCCGGAAGCCGCGGACGACGGCCGCGACCACGAGCAGAAGCGAGACGAGGACGGCGCCGCCCGAGAGCGCCGTGGCCGCGGTCGGCTGAGCGGCTCCGCCCACGAGATCGCCGAGCCAGGGGCCGACCGCGATGCCGACGTTGAAGGTCACGACGGTGCCCGCGCTCGCGAGGGTGCGGGTGCGGTCGGTCGCGATGCGCATGAGCAGCGAGGACTGCAGGGGGAAGAACGCGCCGATCGCGAATCCCCACCCTGCGAGTGCGACGTACACGAGCGGGGTGTCGGCCGCGAGGGTCAGGATGCCGAAGGCCGCCACCAGCCCCGCGAGGATGATCACGAGCGAGGCCCGCGGCCAGTGGTCGGCGAGCGGCCCGGCCACGGCGACGCCGGCGAGACCCGCGGCACCGTAGGCGAAGAGTAGGAGCGGCACCTGCGCCTCGGGCACCCCGGCCGACACCTCGAGCAGAGGCCGGACGTAGGTGAAGGTCGCGAACTGCCCGAGCGCGAACACGAGCGAGGCCGCGGCGAACAGCAAGATGGGGACGAGCGAGGCATCCGCACCTCGAGGTCGATCCGCGCGCAGGAGCGCGGGTTCGGGCACTCTGCGGGGCAGACGAATGAGGATGATCACCGCCAGGACGAGCGCGACGGCCGCCAGCGCACCGAAGGCCCATCGCCACGACAGGAGCTGCGCGATGAGCGTGCCCGCCGGGAGTCCCGCGAGGGTGGCGACGGTCCCTCCGGCCGTGACCAGGGCGAGGCCACGACCCAGGTGCGACGGAGGCCAGCAGCGAGGTCGCGTAGACAATGACGATGGCCCAGAACAGGCCGTGCGCCACGCCCGCGGCGATGCGGGTGGCCACCGCGGCCTCATAGGTCGGTGCCAGTGCGGTCGCAGCATTCGCGACGGCGAACACGGCGAGCGCGCCGCCGGCCACGAGGCGCCGGTCGAACCGAGCGGTGAGACGGGCGAGCGGGACGCTCGTGACGATCACCGTCAGCGCCCAGACCGAGATGAGGAGCCCGACCCCCAGCGGGTCGGTCTGCAGGCCCTCGACCATCTCGGGGAGGAGCCCCGCGGGCAGGGACTCCGCCGTCACCGTGACGAAGACCGCGAAGCTCAGCAGCAGGAGCGCGCCGAACGGGAACCGCGGTGCGGCCATCGCTGTGGTCGGGACGGGCGCGGTCGACGTGGTCATCCTTCGAGCGTAGGGCGCTGCATCACCGGCCGGCGCGGCCATATCACGCCACGCGATTCGGGACAGCCCCGTCGCGGAGCCCGGCACCGCCCGTCAGGATGGAGTCATGTCCTACGCCACCGAACGCCGTTCCAACCCGACCGCCTGGGCTGCCTTCTGGGTCGGTCTCGCAGGCCTCATCCTCATGCCGATCCCGCTGTTCATCGGGTTCTTCGTCGGCGGCGGCCTGTCGATCGTCGCGGCGATCCTGGCCGTCATCGCCCTCTTCAAGGGACTCGCCCGCAGCGGCAAGGGCATCGGCCCGGTCGTCTTCGCCGCGATCTTCGTGCTGCTGACCTGGGGCGGCATCTCGATCGGCGGCGGCGTCATCTGGTGACGCGCCTCACCGTCGCAGCGTCTCGCGCGCCACGGTGAACGCCTCGACCGCGTCGAGGTCGACCTCGACACCGAGCCCCGGACCCGTCGGCACGCGCACGTGCCCGTCCTCCAGGACCACGGGTTCCGTCACGATGTCACGGTCGTAGAACCGAGCGGATGCCGAGACGTCGCCCGGCAGCGTGAACGCGGGGTGCGCGGCGAGCGCGGCGTTCGCGGCGCGGCCGATCCCGGTCTCGAGCATGCCGCCGCACCAGACCGGGATCCCGGCCGACGCGCAGAGGTCGGCGATGCGGAGCGCCTCGAGGTACCCGCCGACACGGCCCGCCTTGACGTTGATGACCGTCGTCGCGCCGAGCGCGAGCGCGTCGCGCGCGGCCTTCACCGAGGTGATCGACTCGTCGAGGCAGACGGGCGTCTTCAGCTGCTGCGCGAGTGCGGCGTGGTCGACGAGGTCGTCCTCCTGCAGCGGCTGCTCGATGAGCAGCAGGCCGAACCGGTCGAGCTGCGCGAGCGTGTCGGCGTCGGCGAGCGTGTAGGCGGAGTTCGCGTCCACCTGCAGCGGGATGTCGGGAAACGCTGTGCGGACGGCATCCGTCTCGGCGATGTCGCGGCCGGGTTTGATCTTGATCTTGATCCGCACGTATCCCTCGTCGAGGTATCCGCGGACGGTCTCGACGAGAGCCGCCGGATCCGATTGGATGCCGACGCTCACCCCTGAGGGGATCGTCGCCGCCGTCCCGCCGAGGTACGACGCGAACGAACGCCCCTCCCCGCGAAGGGCGGCGTCGAGCAGGGCGAGCTCGAGTCCCGCCTTCGCCATCCGGTGGCCGACGAACGATTCGAGAACACCCGCGACGTCCTCGGGCGCGAGCGTCCCGCGCTGCAGGAGCGCCGGGCCGAGCCAGCGCGTCGTGACGTCCCACGCGCCCTGCGTGTACTCGCTGGAGTACACCGGCGCACTCTGGGTGACGATCTCTCCCCATCCCTCGCCCGCGTCGGTCTTCGCACGCACGACGATGACCTCGCGGTCGGCCATGGTGCCGAACGACGTCGTGAACGGGGCGACGAGCGGGATCCGGAGCACCCGCAGCTCGATCTCCTCGAGACGGACGGACGCGGCGTGCTGGGTGAGCGGCATGGGGTCAGGTTACGGGCCATTGCTGCCTGGGTGCATCGACGGCGACGACTTCCTAGACTCGGGCGATGCCCCTCGCGACGACCACCTCCGGAAGCCTTCCCCGCTCGACCGCGCTGATCGAGGCGAACGCCGCGCGCGCGTTCGCCGACGACGGCTTCACCCTGCTGCCGAGTGCCGAGGCGGAGGAACTGACCGCGCGCGCCGTGGCCGACGTCGTCGAGCGCCAGCGCGCCGCGGGCATCACCCTCGTCGGCGACGGGGAGTTCGGCAAGGCGATGACGAACCCGGTCGACTACGGCGCCTGGTGGGGATACTCCTTCCAGCGGGTCGCGGGGCTGTCGCTCACCGAGGTCAACGCCTTCACCGAGCCTCCCGTCCTCTCCACCCCGGGGAACATCCGTCTCACGAGCTTCCTCGGTCGCCGCGACCGCCAGCGGTTCCCCGCGGTGTACGCCGAGGCCGTCGAGACCGGCCGCATCGCGTCGGCGTTCCCGACCACGACGGGTCCGATCTCCTACCGCGGCCACGACGCGGTGGCCGCCGACATCCGCAACCTCACTGCGGCGCTCCGCGACGGCGAGCGCGGCTTCCTCACGGCAATCGCCCCCGGGTCGGCCGCGCGCGTGCACAACGACTACTACGCGACCGAGCAGGAGCACATCGACGCGTGGGCCGACGCCCTCCGCGAGGAGTACCGGGCCATCACCGATGCGGGTCTCATCCTCCAGCTCGACGACCCGTCGTTGGCCGAGAACTTCGACCAGATCGACCCAGAGCCCTCGCTCGCCGACTACCAGGCGTTCACCCGCATCCGGATCGAGGCGATCAACCGGGCGATCGAGGGCCTCCCGAAGGAGCAGGTGCGCCTGCACCTGTGTTGGGGCTCATGGCACGGACCGCACACGACCGACGTCGAGCTGAAGGACATCCTCGACGTCGTCCTCGAGGCGAACGTCGGGTCGATCTCGTTCGAGGCCGGCAACGTCCGCCACGAGCACGAGTTCGCCGTCTGGGCCGATGCAGCGATCCCCGACGACCTCGTCCTCGTCCCGGGCGTCGTCAGCCACGCGACCAACGTCGTCGAGCACCCCGACCTCGTCGCGCAGCGCATCCGCCGCTACACCGACATCGTCGGCGCCGAGCGCGTCATCGCCTCGACCGACTGCGGCCTCGGGGGCCGCATCCACCCCGACATCGCATGGGCGAAGCTCGAGTCGCTCGGTGAAGGTGCGCGCCGGGCGGGCTGAACCAGTCAGCTTCGGACGAACAGGTAGCCCTCGCCGGTGCGGAAGCCGCCCACGGCGAGGCCGGCGTCGAGCTGCGCCCGGAACGCATCGCGGACCTCGCGGCGGAGGCGAGCCGCGGCATCCGGATCCTCCCGGCGGAGTGCCTCGATGTCGGTCGGGATCGCGACCGACGCGACCACATCGGATGCCTCGGGTGTCGGGACGGGCGACGCGAGGTGCCACGCCACGTGCAGCCGATCGCTCTCGTCGCCGCTGTTGATCGCGTCGCCCATGTCGCCATAGTGGTCGACGAGGTAGTCGGTGACCCGCGCGCCGAGGACCTCGAGGTTGAAGTGGGCGTTCCGGGCGATGAGCGGATCGAACGTCCACGTGATGGTGCCGACGTCGCGCGCGAACGCCCACTCGCGCTGGTGCGCCTTGAGCGCGCGGCCGATGCCCCGCGCCTGCGCCTCGGGCAGGACGCCCGTCACGTGCGAATGCATGCTGCGTGATGACGGCGGCCCGAAGAAGGCAGCGGATGCCGCGACCATGCGCTCGCCGTCGAAGACACCGACGACGTAGTTGCCCGAGTGCTCCAACGCGCGCAGCAGGTTCGGCGGCATCCCCCCATCCGGAGAACCCCAGACCGCCTCGAAGACGCCGCTCGCGGCGACCATCTCGTCGATCGTGTGCAGTTCGCGGATGTCGAGCGCGTCAGCCATCCCGCCACGCTACGCCGGTCAGCGCCGCCAGCGCTCGAGGGTCGGTCGGAGTCGCTCGAGCGCGCCGCGGACGAAGCCGGGGTTCTGGCGATACCACTCGAGGTGCGCCTCGCGGATCTCGGCCGGATCGACGAGATCCCCGTTCACCCGCCACACCGGCTCGGGCACGGCGTCGAGACCCCACGCGTCGATGACCCAGTCCTCGCGCGGCGCGTGGACGGCGTCCAGCAGGGGCCGGCCGGGATCGATCGCCGCGCCCGGTCGACCGAGGGCCTGCAGCACGCGGTCGCCGATCGCGAGGATCACAGGGTTTCCCGGATGGTTCACGGTGCGAACGAGGTCGAAGCCCGGCGCCGCGAACAGGTCCGAGACCCCGACGTCGAGCTGCTGCTCGCGTCGCGCGAGCTCGGCGATCGAGTCGGCTGCCTCGGCTCGGACGGCCTCGGCGCCCAGCGTGTCGCGAACGGGGATGCCGCCCGCCTCGGCGAGCGTGCGGACGTCGTGGTACGCGACGACCGGCGGATCCTCCTCCGTCCCCGGCACGTGCAGGACGGCCTGGAACGGGTAGAGGCCCGAGAAGCGGACGACCGGGAAGGTGACCGCGCGACCCGATGCGGGAAGGGATGCCGCGAGCTGCCGAGTCCCCAGCGGAAGGTCGTGATAATCGTCCTTCACCGGCTGCGCGATGAGCACCGAGGCGCCGGCGAGCACCTCGTGCAGGCGTGCCGCCTCGGCGGCATCCATTTCGTACACCGGAGGGACGCGCAGGAGCGTCAGGTCGTCGGAGTCGAGCACGAGGCGCACCGATTCGGCCTGGCAGTTGCCGACGACGACGCCGTAGTCCGTGCGGGGAAGGTCGCCGAAGAAGCCGGCGTAGTGGGCGCGGCGGGCGGTGAGCGCATCGTCGGTCATGCCTCGAGCGTCGCAGGCGCCGCTCGCCCCGGCCACCCGCTTGCGCGCGGGCACATGTCGGGCAAGGGCACGCGTACGACACCCCCGAGACCTAGGATCGTCGCCGTGCAGCTGAACGAGACACGCGCCTGGAACCGCTTCTACGCCGCCGGCACGCCGGTCGACATCGAACCCGTGACGGGGTCGCTCGTCGACCTGCTCGACGAACGCGTGCGTCAGTACGGCGAGCGCGATGCGATCGCGTTCTTCGGACGGGCGGTGACCTACGGCGAGCTCGGCTCGCGGGTCGCGCGCGTCGCCGAGGGGCTGCGGAAGCTCGGGATCGGCGCCGGTGACCGCGTCGCGTTGATCATGCCGAACGCCCCGCAGCACGTCATCGCGTTCTACGCCGTGCTTCGGCTCGGCGCGGTCGTCGTCGAGCACAACCCGCTCTACACGCGGGACGAGCTCGAGGTGCAGTTTCGCGACCACGGCGCCCGCACCGTCATCGCGTGGGACAAGGTCGCGCCGCTCGTGCAGTCGCTGCCGGCCGAGCTCGGCATCCGCCACGTCATCTCGGTCGACGTGACCACGGCGATGCCGCTGAAGACCCGGATGCTGCTGCGCCTGCCCGTCGCGAAGGCCCGGGAGTCGCGTGCCAAGCTGACGGCGGCCGCGCCCGGCACGATCCCGTTCACGCGGCTCGAGAGCTCCGCGCCCATCGCCGTGGGGCACCCCCGGCCGGGGCGCGACGACCTCGCCTGCCTGCAGTACACCTCGGGCACGACGGGCGACCCTAAGGGCGCCATGATCAGCCACGGCAATCTGTGGGCGAACGCCCGCATGGGCGCCGCGTGGATGCCGGAGTTCCGCCACGGCGAGGGCAGCATCTACGGGTTGCTGCCGATGTTCCACTCCTTCGGCCTGCTGCTGTCGATCATCTATTCCGTCGAGACCGGGTCGCGCGCCGTGCTGTTCCCCACGTTCGACCCCGAGCTGGTGGTGGATGCCGCGAAGCGGTTCCCGCCGACGTTCATCCCCGCCGTCCCACCGATGTTCGACCGGTTGGCCCGGGTCGCCCGCGACCGCGACCTCGACCTCAGCCGCGTCGTGTACTCCATCTCGGGGGCGATGACCCTGACCCCGGCCGTCGTCTCGCGCTGGGAGAAGCTCGCGGGCAGCATGCTCAACGAGGGGTACGGCCTCACCGAGACGAGCCCCATCGCCCTGGCCAACCCGTTCGACGAGTCGCGCCGCATCGGGGCCATCGGCATCCCGTTCCCCTCCACCGACATCAAGGTCGTCGACCCCGACGAGCCGACCCGCGAGGTCGCGCAGGGCGAGACCGGCGAGCTCCTCATCCACGGACCGCAGGTCTTCGCCGGGTATTGGAACCGCCCGAAGGAGACCGCCGCGACCCTCCTCGAGGGCGGCTGGGTGCGCACCGGCGACCTCGTGCAGCAGGACGCGGACGGCTTCGTCACGGTCGTCGACCGCAAGAAGGAGCTCATCATCACGGGCGGCTTCAACGTCGCGCCGTCCGAGGTCGAGCAGGTCGTGTCCGGAACGCCGGGCGTCGCCGAGACCGCGGTCGTCGGCATCCCCCGCGGCGGCGGCGCCGAGGTCGTCACGGCCGTCGTCGTCCTGGAGGACGGCGCGACGTTCGACGAGGCCGCCGCGCGCGAGCTCGCCCGCGAGCGCCTCGCAGAGTACAAGCGGCCGACGACCTACGTCGTCTGGGAGGAGCTGCCGAAGTCCCTCATCGGCAAGGTGCTCCGCCGCCGCGTCCGCGACACCCTGCTCGCGGACCGCCACGCCACCCGCGCCGCCGTCGACGAGGACTGATACACCCGCGGCCGACGCCGCACAACCTGGGTGCCCTGTCCAGGACCCGTGCCTAGCCTGGGACGAATGCGGAACGTACCTCCCGTCGACCTCCCGTCCTCCGACGACACCGCAGCGCGCGACACCCGATTCTTCGGTCAGCCGTTCGCGCTCGCGCACGTGTTCGGCGTCGAGATGTGGGAGCGCTTCAGCTTCTACGGCATGCAGGGCATCCTGCTGCTATACCTGTACTTCTCGGTCACCGACGGAGGTCTCGGCGTCGACCAGACGGTCGCGGCGAGCATCGTCGGCGCCTACGGCGGTGCGGTCTACCTCTCGACCGTCCTCGGGGCCTGGATCGCCGACCGCATCCTGGGCGCCGAACGCGTGCTGTTCCTCAGCGCGATCGTCATCATGGCGGGGCACATCGCCCTCGCACTGCTCCCCGGCTTCGCGGGCGTGACCGTCGGTCTGATCCTCGTCGCCTTCGGGTCGGGCGGGCTCAAGGCGACCGCCACGAGCGTCGTCGGCACCCTCTACGCCGCCGACGATTCCCGACGGGATGCCGGTTTCTCGCTGTTCTACCTCGGCATCAACCTCGGCGCGTTCGCCGGTCCCCTGCTGACCGGCTTGCTGCAGTCGACGCTCGGGTTCCACTGGGGCTTCGGGCTCGCCGCCCTCGGCATGGCGCTGGGCCTCACGCAGTACTCGTTCGGACGCCGGAGCCTGCCCGCCGAGGCACGCATCGTGCCGAACCCGCTGCCGCGCGGGCGCTACCCGCTGTTCGCAGGGATCGGCGTCGCCGCCGTCGTGATCATCGTCGTCCTGGTCCTGACCGGCGTCATCCGCGCCGACAACCTCGCGCTGATCGTGATCGGTGCGGTCATCGTCGCGGCGATCGCCTACTTCGCGGTGATCCTGCTGAGCCGGCAGATCACGGCGCAGGAGCGCAGTCGGGTGTGGGGCTTCCTGCCGCTGTTCCTCACCTCGGTCGTCTTCTGGTCGCTGTACCAGCAGCAGTTCACGGTGGTGACGCTGTACTCGGCCGAGCGTCTGGATCGGATCCTGTTCGGGTGGGAGATGCCGATCCCGTGGGTGCAGTCGATCAACCCGGTGTTCATCATCCTGCTCGCGGGCGTCTTCACCGCCGTCTGGTCGAAGCTCGGTTCGCGTCAGCCGTCGACGCCGGTGAAGTTCGCGCTCGGCGTCGCTGTCATGGGTGTCGCGTTCCTGCTCTTCCTGCCGTTCTCGGGCGGCGGGGCGAACTCGACGCCGCTGCTGGCGATCGTCGGCATCCTCTTCGTCTTCACGGTCGCCGAGCTGATGCTCTCGCCCGTCGGCCTGTCGGCGGCGACCAAGCTCGCGCCGGAACGTTTCCAGACGCAGATGGTCGCGCTCTTCTTCCTGTCGGTGTCGCTCGGCACCGCCGTCGCCGGCCAGCTCGCGACCCTCTACAACCCGGACAACGAGGTGCCCTACTTCGCGACACTCGGCGGGATCTCGATCGCGATGGGCGTGCTGCTGCTGGTGTGCGTGAAGCCCGTGCTGTCGCTCATGAAGGGCGTGCGCTGACGGATGCCGCGCGTCACGCGGTCGGCATCCGTCACCGCACAGGGCAGAATCGAGGGATGACTTCGCCCGTGTCGCAGCTCCACCCCGACCACGCCTGCCTCATCGTGCACGGCAAGGACAGCCCCGGCATCATCGCCGCGGTCTCGGCGATGATCACGCGGATCGGCGGCAACATCGTCCAGTTCGACCAGTACTCGGACGACCCCCGTGGCGGCGCCTACTTCCAGCGCGTCGTGTTCCACCGGCCCGGCTTCGCAGGTCAGCGCCCCGCGATCGAGACCGAGATCGCCGACACGCTCGCTCCGTTCGACCTGGAGTGGTCGCTCACCGATCAGTCGGTGCCCAAGCGCATGGCGATCCTGTCGTCGAAGCAGGACCACTGCCTGCTCGACCTGCTGTGGCGCAACCGCCGCGGCGAGCTGCCCATCACGGTGCCGATGGTCGTGTCGAACCACGCGACGTCGGCTGACGACGTCCGCTCGTTCGGGGTGCCGTTCTTCCACGTGCCGTCGACGCCGGGTCCCGACAAGTCGGCATCCGAGGCGAAGATCCTCGAGCTGCTCAAGGGCAACGTCGACTTCGTCGTGCTCGCCCGGTACATGCAGATCCTGTCGCCGCAGTTCCTCGCCGAGCTCGGCGTTCCGGTCATCAACATCCACCACTCGTTCCTGCCCGCCTTCATCGGCGCCGAGCCGTACCGCAAGGCGAAGGAGCGCGGCGTGAAGCTCATCGGCGCGACGAGCCACTACGTCACCGGCGACCTCGACGAGGGCCCGATCATCGAGCAGGACACGATCCGCGTGACCCACGCCGACACGACCGCCGAGCTCGTGCGACGCGGCGCCGACGTCGAGCGACAGGTGCTTTCCCGCGCGGTGCGCTGGCACGCCGAGGACCGCGTCATCCGGCATGGGAACCACACGATCGTCTTCTGACGCGGGGGCGCGGGGGCGCGGGTTCCGCGGGGCGTTCGAGGGACGCGAATAGTCGCTCGGGTCGAGTTCGGGCGACACGTAGCGTCCCCGGAACGCGATGAGGCCGCGATCCGGGGACGCGAACGGTCGTTGCGCTCCGTGCCAGGCGACAGATCGCGTCCCCGGAAACGGCTCGTCAGGCGACGGGCTGCTGCAGGTCGATGACCCAGCGCGAGCCGGGACCGTCGTAGGGCGTCTGCTCGTAGATCTCGCGTGCCGGGCCGTCGAACCGCAGCCCGCGGCGCTCGATCTCGGCGACGAGCGCCTGCCACGCGGCCTGGATGCCGCTGAGGTCGGCCGCGTCGAAGCGGGTGGAGACGGCACGCGGATGCCGCGGCACCACCGCGCGCGCGAGTCCATCGGGCACGGGCGCATCGCCGATCTGCTCCGCCGCCGCGGCGATCATGCCGTCGTCGACCGTCGTGTAGACGGCGACGCCCGGACCGACGCGCGTCGCACCCGACGCCTCGATCATCACGCCGACGCGCTCGAACATGCCGCCGATCTCCCCTTCGATCTGCGACATCTCGTCCACCTTCGCCGACAGCTGCACGATCGTCAGCTCGGGCAGCGCCCCCTCGGTGTACTCGGACATGGGATTCTCCTTCTCGATCGATCGGAGTCTCGTCTCGACTTCGTGCAGGCGCTGCCGGTCCGCATCGATCTGGGCCGCGAGCTCGACCCGCCGCTCGCGCAGGAGCACGGCGACCTCGCTCGACGACATCCCGTCGTCGAGCATGACGCCGACCTGCTCCAGCGTGAAGCCGAGGCCCTTCAGCGCGACCAGTCGATTGGCGCGGTCCAACTGCGACGCGGCGTAGGAGCGGTATCCCGAGAAGGGGTCCACTCGCTGCGGGCGCAGCAGACCGAGCTGGTCGTAGTGACGCAGCATCCGCACCGAGACGCCGGCGAGGCGGGCGAACTCTCCGATACTCAACATGGTGATCCCAGGCCACAGTCTGACACTGTGAGAGGGTCAAGCCCCGGCGGATTCAGCCGCCTGCGCCTCGTTTGTAATTGCGCTTTGAGCACCTCGCGCAGAGGCTGCCGCCAAAACCAATTTCTTTTGGAGCGGCGACGAACTGCCTGGCCGCGCAGAGCCGAAAACGATCGTTTTCGGCGGGACCGGAACCGTCGGCGCTTTAGAGGCGCCACAAACGATCACCGAAAACCCCTTACGGCAGGGATTTTCGGCGCATCGCTGCGAGGGGCGCGGTGTTGAATCCGACGCCGGCCCGCGAGACCTGTTCGGTGTCGCGGGCCTTCGCGTGCAGGTCAGCCGCGGTCGCGTGCCATTCCTGCTTCGGTGTTACGGGTGCCGACCGTGATGCCGTGCGGGGATGCGGCGTCGATGCGTTCGAGGTCGTTGGCGGTGAGTACGACGTCTGCGGCGGCGGCGTTCTCCTCGATGCGCGCGGCTTTGGCGGTGCCGGGGATCGGCACTGTGCCAGCCTGGATCAGCCACGCGAGCGCGAGCTGCGCCGTGGTGACGCCCTTTTCGTCGGCGATGACCTTGAGCGCTGCGACGACGCGGAGGTTCGCCTCGATGGCCTCGTCAGAGAACCGGGGGAGGTTGCGGCGGGCGTCGCCTTCAGGCAGGTCGTCTTTGCGGGTGACGGTTCCGGAGAGGAATCCGCGCCCGAGTGGGGAGAAGGGTACGAACCCGACGCCGAGCTCCGAGGCTGTGTCGAGGACGCCGTTGTGCTCGGCGTCGCGCTCGAAGAGGCTGTACTCGGACTGGATCGCTGTGATCGGGAACGTCGCATGCGCCCGACGAAGCGTCTCGGCCGAAGTCTCTGAGACGCCGATGTAGCGCACCTTGCCAGCAGCGACGGCTTCGCTCATCGCGCCGATGGTCTCCTCAATCGGCACTTTCGGGTCTGCACGGTGGAGGTACCAGAGGTCGACGTGGTCGGTACCGAGGTGCCCAAGGGACCGGTCGATCGCGCGGCGCGCGTGTTCTGGGGAGCCGTCGAGGCCGATTGGTTCGCCGTCGTCGGTGAAGTCCGTCGCGAACTTCGATGCAATGACCACACGCTCCCGGTCCGTGCCGAGGACGCGACCAAGGAGTCGCTCGTTCTCGAACGGCCCGTACGCCTCCGCTGTGTCGAACAGGGTGATCCCGAGGTCGAGCGCTCGACGGATGGCTTCGGTGGAGCCTGCTTCGGTGGCGCCGCCGTAGAAGGCGCTCATGCCCATGCATCCGAGCCCGAGCACGGAAGTCTGAAGGCCTTGGGAGCCGAGAGGGATCTGCTGCATGTGGTGTCCTTTCCTCGCCGGGGTGCCCCGGTCGAAGACAACCTTCCACACTGGTGTGCACACCATGTCAAGTGGCAGACTCAGTTCCATGCTGCTTCCCGAGGTCCACGTCGACGAGCCCGTCACGATCAGTGTCGCCGCAGACCTCCTCGGCATCACCGTCGACACCATCCGCTACTACGAGAAGGAAGGCATCGCGCCCGCGCCCGACCGTGGTCCGGACGGGTGGCGACGGTACGACACGGCCGCGTTGAGCTGGCTCGCCGGAACGGTGATGCTCCGCGGCACGGGGATGAGCGTGCAAGAGATGCGCGAATACGCGGCGGCGTACCGGGCCGGTGCTGATCATGCCGAGCGTCTTGCGCTCCTCGAACAACACCACTCGGCCGTCCTCGCCCGGCAGGCCGAGGTCCAGCGTCACTTGGCGGCGCTGGAGCGGAAGATCAAGGCGTACCGCCAGACCATCGTCGCGACGAGCGACAGCGCCCGACCGGCTGCCTGACGGCTCTGTCGGGTCAGCCGTCGGCTTGTGGGGGGCGCGATCAAGACACACGCATCGCTGCGAGAACGACGATCTCTGCGGAAGTGCCCACAGGGATGACTCCGCCGAAAACGATCGTTTTCGGCGGTGCACCCAAGACGCTGAACTCGGCGCACCGCAAACGGCACCCACTACTGAGTTTTGATAGACGTTTCTGGCGCGGCTGTGACAGTGCGGGCTGGTGAAAGCCGGGCAGCCGTGCCGCTCACCTTTTGCGACGAGCGAGGAGGAGCAGGCCCGCGTGAACGGCGGCGATGATCACACCGCCAACGATCAGAACCAGTCCCACTGCTGAGGATCCGAGAAGCAGGCCGATCAGCGCGAAGAGAACCCCCATCGCCAATCCGCCCCACCTCTGTGAATTGGTCACGGTCGGTGGCTTCCGGGAGTCGCCTGCGGCGCGTCACGCTGTTTCAGTCGCACGAAGAGAATGAACCCGGGAATGAGGGCGATCGCGCCCCCGGCGACGAGTAGCCATCCCCACGGGAGGTCGAACACGATCGCGAGGCCGAATCCCACGCCGACGCCTCCTCCTCCGATGAGGAGCAAGAGGATGACAGTTAACCGGAGGGCCATCGGACGATGATGGCAGGGATGCAGGCGCAGCGATACCCGAAGAACGCGCCTGCGGGAGTGGCCTGACGTGAAGATTTTGAGCGACGGCGAGCGGCCTCGTTCGGTCAACCGAAAACGATCGTTTCTGGCGATCGAGCCGCGATACCCTCGGCCACCCCTCCGTAAACGGGTCGCACAACTCAGTTTCGGCGAGGGGTTTCGGTAGGCAATCGCTCAGCTGACGTCGTCGGTTGCCGCCAGCTGGTCGCGCAGGGTCTTCCGCGCGCGAGACAGGCGCGCACGGACCGCGGTGGCGGGCTTGCCGAGCACCACGGCGACCTCCTCCTGACTGAGCCCATCCCAGTACACGAGGCGAACAATCTCTTGGTCGATGCGGGGCAAGCAGTTGATCAGGAACCGAACGTGCTCGTTCAGTTCCTCCGACGTTCCGTCATGGCCGTGCCGTGTCGCATCCTCGAGAAGGAGCGTGGCCCTCAGTCGTTCGCTCAGCGCCGTTCTACGGGTGCCGCCGCGACGGTATCTCGACAGGGTCTTGCGGGCGATGCCGAACAGCCACGCGCGCAACTGGTCAGGTGCGACGTCCCCTGTGCGCGTCGACTTCCATGCCGCGAGAAACGTGTCGCTCACGAGGTCGGCGGCATCCTCCGCCGGGACGTCGCGTCTGACGAAGAAGCCCAGGAGGCTACTGGCCTCGCGCCGAAATGCCTCGGTCAGGTCACCCGTCATCGCCGCGGGAACGGATCGCGTGGTCGGCGCGACGCTCAATGGAGTTCACCCGTGCAGTCGGTCTCCATCTGCGCGGCGCGCCAACTTCCTGCCGCCCAACCTTGCTTGTTCTCAACGTCCTGCACGATGAACGCGAACGCCGACTCATTGAGAGCACTCCGGCCGGGTTGCGGTTCCCACCCACCGTCGTGCTCGTCGCCGGGGAGCCAGAGAACGGAGCTGGGCAGGTCGGCGGTTGTGCCCTCCTTGTCTCCAGCGAGGACGAGCGCGTAGTTGTAGATGCGCTGCCCGAGGCCGTCGGCGTCGAAGTCATGCGTGTTGTAGTACTCGGTGACCTCAGCCAGGCGGGGCGAGAAGGCTGAGCTCTCGATGTGCGCTGTGCAAGACACGCTCTTGCCGGTGTCGGTCGTGTACTCGATCGAGATCGGAACATGCACGCGAGTCAACTGCTCCGCGATCACCGCGCCCGCTGTCAGGGCGGTGGCCGCGACGACAGCACCGGGAACGAGCCACAGCAGGCGCCGTCGGCTGCGGTGCCCACGGGCGGACGATCGCGCTTCGAGCACGAGCTCATCGAGCGCCGCCTCTGTGGCTACCGACGCCACAAACCTTGGGCCGCTACCTGCTAGGACCTCATCCACATCGTGCTTACTCACGGCCGCTCCGTCCGCTCCCTGACAACGGACCCTCCGGTGTCATATGGGAAATGCCCAGCACAGAACAAAGTGTGACAACCAACTCGCCGCAACTCTCGCCTTGACCCCAGGCCTGCCGAAAACGATCGTTTATGGCCGACCGTAGTTAGATGCTGCGGTTTGCGCTGTGAAGCCTGCTGCGTCAGGCGGTATCCCGGCCCCAGGTCGCTGCGGCCAAGATTGTCTTCGCCGTACTTGCACTCATCGGACTCGCGCTCCAGCTTTTCATCATCCCCGCGAACGTCGCCGGCCTCGCCGGCGCCTACGCGGAGGTCGCCAGCATCGCGCCGGTCATCATCGGGTGGGGCGTCTTCGTCATTGCCTGCGGTCAGGCAGCGCTCATCATCACGTGGCACTTGCTCGATCTTGTGCGGCGCGACAGCATCTTCACGACTGATGCCTTTCCGTGGGTGCGCGCGCTGACATGGTGCCCCGCCGCGATCGGGCTCGCCACCCTGGCGATGTTCGTTGTTTTCAACGCCGCTCACGTCACGCCGCCGGCGCTCATGCTCGGCACGCTCGCCGCGATCGGAGTCAGTGCCGCGGCGACGTTGATCGTTACGGTGCTGTTCGCGCTGTTCCGGCAGTCCGCCGCCATGCGATACGACCTCGCGGAGGTCGTCCGATGCCAATCGTCGTCGACATCGACCGGATCATGGGCGAGCGCGGAATGACTGTCGCCGAATTGTCCGCGGTGATAGGAATTACGCCAGCGAACCTTGCCGTGCTCAAGAACGGTCGCGCGAAGGCCGTTCGCTTCTCCACCCTTTCTGCGCTCTGTGAGGCGCTCGCCTGCCAGCCTGGTGACGTACTTCGACACGACAACGCCCCGGCCGAGTCCTAAGACCCAGTCGGGGCGTTGTCAGCGAGCGGTCCTTAGATGATGTTCGGGTTTATCCGCGTCCTGATGGACCTCGTCTCCAATGACGAAGACCGTTCGCTCCGCTCTATCCACTCGAGCAATCTACGCCGCTGACACACGCGTCGCGCAGTCCGCCGAAAACGATCGTTTTCGGCCGATTCGCTCTGGCGGATGCAGAATGCCCGCCGGAAAGGTGGGCCAAAAGCCGGTTTCGGCGAGCGTTTTCGGTGGGTGCGCCGTCATTGATTGCTGAGGTGAATCGGTGGCCGGTGGGAGATGTCTTTCGGCTTGTGCGCGGGCGACTGCATCGGCCCGAGACCGCGAACGGTCGAACCGTTGTCGGCATCGGGTTCGATCATGATGCCGGTGATGGATGCCGGTGCGACCCGGATGTAGTCCCACTTCTTGGAGGGTTCGAACGATGCGAGCCTGCGAACTCCGGACCCTCGGATCTCAAGTTCTTCGTCCTCAAGGAGTGTGGCGTTCCCTCGGATAACGACGCTCCATCGTGCGTCGCCTGCGGCGTCGATGCTGTCAACTTCGAACGCGACGGCGGGGTTCCGGAGAATGCTGGCGGTTTTGGATCCGTATACCGACTGCATGTACAGGCGTCTGTAGTGGACCAGGTAATTGATGGGGAAGAGATCCGGTCGCCCGGTTTCGTCTAGGACGGCCAAGCGGCCGAGGGTCTCGGTGTCAAGAAGTGCCCAGCATTCAGCACTGTCGAGGTGTCGAATGTGCCGATACCTATTCAGCATCGCGGTTCCTTTGATGGGGGGGGGATGGTGGGTGGCGTACCGCAGCTGCGCGCCACCCACCCCGCTCCCCATGCGGTCTAGGCAGACCTGGTCTCCGTCGGGGGCGCGGTGACCAGGTCTGCGGAGTGGTAAGTGAAGACGAGCCGGGCAGGGACGGTGCCGGCGAGTACTTCGTCGACGGACGTGTTGACGTCTCGGAGGTCTCGCGTTTCGGTGATGACGCGTGTGCGGCCGGCTGCGTGGAGCCCGAAGACCTCGATCAGGTCTTGTCGTGTGCCGACGATCGAACCGATGATGCTGATTCCTTTGAGGACGGTGTCGAAGACGGGGAGGGTCACTTCGCCATCGGCGGGGAGGGAGACGAGAACCAGTCGACCGCCTCTGTTGAGCGCGTCAAAGGCTTGTCGGATCACGGGTGGGGCGACAGCCAGGATCACGGCGACGTCTGCGCCGCCCAGGGCTCGGATCGCCGCTGAAGGGTTGGTCTCGTAGGCGTTGACCGTGTGGTCGGCACCGAGCTCTGCGGCAAGGCGCAGCTTGTCTTCTGTTACGTCGACGGCGATGACTTCGGCTCCAACCAGGCGCGCGTACTGGACGGCGAGGTGGCCGAGTCCGCCGACCCCGAAGACGGCGACTCTCTCGCCGGGAGTGATGTGGGCGTTCTTGATCGCGGCGTAGGTCGTGACACCGGCGCACGTCAGGGGCGCGGCATCGACGGGGGTGATGCCGTCCGGGACGGGTACGGCGAATCGGGCGTCTGCAAGCATGTACTCCTGGTAGCCGCCGTCGACGCCGTACCCGTTGTTGTATTGGCGCTCGCACAGGTTCTCGCGTCCGTCGATGCAGTAGCGGCACTCTCCGCAGGCGTGCGCGAGCCAGGGCATCGCGACGCGTTGGCCGACGGTGCGTGTGGCGACGCCTTCGCCGATTGCCTCGATGATGCCGACGCCTTCGTGTCCCGGAACGAGGGGGAGGGTGGGCTTGACCGGCCAGTCGCCTCGCATGGCGTGGATGTCGGTGTGGCACAGACCGCACGCCTCGAGGCGGACGAGAACCTGCCCCGGCCCAGGCCGAGGAATATCGCGCTCCTCTACTTTCGCGAATGTTCCAAGCGTGGTGACGACGGCTGCGCGCATCGCGTTTCCCTCCTAGTGAACCTTTCGTGAAGCTTCTCCCGAGGGCTGCGGTGAGTGTGGGTCTAAGGTCCCGCCGCACCGGAGGGTGGCGGAGAGCCAGTACTCGCAGTACCGTTCGGGCGGAGGCGAGGTGTCGAGGATGCGTGATGGGCAACTGCCGGTGGGCTCGTGACGTCTTCGGACGCGGGATCTCGTGAGCCCGAGCCTCCTGGGGAGGGGGGTCGACCGGGGTCGCTTCTGAGTGCGGTCACGACCGTTGTCGGTGAGATAGAGCTGGTCGCTGTTCTTCGGCGGGTCGTCGAAGCCGCCGTTGAGCTTGTGGGGGCCGAGTACGGTGCGCTCGGCGTCATCTCGGGCGACAGGCATGGTCTCGACCAATTCATACATGTCGGTGTTCCCCCGGAGCTCGCCGCGCAGATCGGGCATCTCCCTCGCGGTCATGGTCTGCTCGGTGCGGTCATCTCTGAGGCCCAGGCGATACGCCTGGAACATCTCGGTGCGGACCCGCGATCGGCCGGCTTTCCTCCACATCACCCGGCGATGCAGTCTTTCCTTGGGGCGCCCATCCGCATTGGTGGGGAGGTCTTCGGCAACCTGTATCTGACGAATGCCCGAGGCGGCTCGTTCACAAGCCGCGACGAAAGCCTGCTGGAAGCTCTCGCATCAACGGCAGGGCTCGTCATCGCCAACTCTCGACTGTTCGAAGAGACTCGGACCCGCGCCGCCTGGACACACGCCGCTGCGGAGCTCTCCCGCGCCATCCTCACCACTCCTCGTGAGCAGGTGTTTGATCTAATCGCCGGTCGGGTGCGCGAACTTGAGCCGTTGTCCCTCACCGCTGTTCTCGTGCCCGCTGAAGGGGGCGGGGCTTTCCATGTCGCGGCAGTGCGCGGTGACGGCGAGCGGACTCTTCTTGGCCGTGAGTTCCTCTACGCCCAAACGACGGTGGCCGCGGCGCTCGAGGGAGAGCTTCTTCGCCGCGGTCCCGGCCGTGCATCAGGTGACCCGTTGTTGCAGACGCACCTCGACGAGGCTGGCCCGGCGATAGCTGCGCCGTTGGTCGTGAAGGGGATGCCTGTGGCGGCAGTTGTCATCTCGCGGCCCCCGACGTCGCCGGAATACCGTCGAATCGATCTTGACGTTCTTGAGGGTCTTTGCTCACAGGCTGCTGTCGCGGTCGAACTCGCTCAGGCACGTCGGGATCAGCAGCGCGCCGTCGTTGCTGAGGAGCGCGCACGTATCGCGCGCGATCTGCATGACCACGTCATTCAGCAGCTGTTTGGCGCGGGGCTGACCATCCAGTCCATCTTCTCGACGGAGACACAGGGGCGTCACGGCGGTCGTGGGCAGGAAGTGGTCGCGCAGATCGACGACGCGATCCGCCAGATTCGCACCGTCATCTTCGCCCTGTCGTCCTCCGACGCATCATCTGTTCGGCACAAGCTCATCGATATCGTCGCCGAGGCGGCAGGCCAACGGGAGCGGGCCCCCTCGGTCCGCTTCTCCGGTCCCGTGGACAGCTTGCTCGCCGGGCCTGTGGGCGATGACGTTGTCGCTGTTGCCCGAGAACTCATCTCCAACAGCGTCCGTCACGCCCAAGCTGACTCCATCGAGCTGCACGTCGCTGTCAAAGACGAGGCTGTCACGGTCCGTGTCGCGGATGACGGAGCGGGTATCAGGTCCGATCGGCGAAGCGGTCTGCGCAACCTTCGCGATCGCGCTGCTCGGAGGGGCGGTGACCTGCAGATCGCGTCATCGAATCCGGGGACGGTCGTCACCTGGCAGGTGCCGTTGATAGAGCTCGGTGGTGAGTCGTGACAATCGGAGTGTTCCTCGTCGACGATCACGAAATGGTTCGGCGAGGGTTGGCCGACATCATCAATCAAGCTGATGACATGCTGGTTGTCGGCGAGGCGGGCACGATCAGACAGGCCGAAGCCCGTATCTCTGCAACCGGTCCAGACGTCGCCGTCCTGGACATGCGCCTGCCCGATGGCAATGGCATCGACCTGTGCAGGCGGATCCGGTCGGCCTCTCCCGAGGTCGCATGTCTCATCCTCACTGCATACGACGACGACGCGGCCGCGCACGCGGCAGTGCTTGCCGGGGCCGCCGGATACATCCTGAAGAACGTCAGCGGGATCACGCTTCTCCACGACATCCGCGCGGTGCACGCGGGCGACTCGGTTCGAACGGAGTCGGCGTCCCGCTTCGCGGCCGCGCGGGTGCGGGCCGCCGCGGAGGACCCCCGACTCGGGTCGCTGGGCTTACGGGAGAAGCAGATCCTGAGGTTGATCGCCGACGGACTCACGAACAGGCAGATCGCGGACGCGTTGGGGCTGGCGGAGAAGACAGTGAAGAACTACATCTCATCCCTCTTCGTGAAGCTCGGAGTAGCGAGTCGGACACAAGCGGCGATCTTTCAGTTCGCGCATCCTGACTGATTCATTCTTGGGGGACCTTCTTCCCGCGCACCCATTGGACGGCGTCCTACCGTCGGTGCTCGGGAGAGGCATCGCATGGACCGGATCGTGCTCGAATACGACGGCAGCACTGCAGCTGAGTCTGCGCTGGAATGGGTTGCGTACCGGGCACGCTTCGAGCCCATGGCGGTGGACGTGCACGTAGTCAGGAAACGTTCGCTTTTCGAGCATGCGCCGGCAGACGCCGAGGAGGTTCTCGAACGGGCTCGCCGCCGGCTCCGTGATCTGGCCCCCTGGGCGGACATCACCGGAACCGTACGCAGCTCCCGTTCCGGTACCGCTCTGTTGGAGCGACCACCGTCTTCGGAGCTCACCGTTATCGGCATGACGCGGCGGCCGACAGCTGCAACAGGTGCATTCCCCCCTCGCAGTGGGCCACGGGGACCAGCTTGTTTCGTCCCCGCCGGTTGGACGGCGCTCGACACCCCCGTCACTGTGGGCGTGGACGATGACGAATCGTCCGACGACGCCCTCGAATTCGCGGCCGCCGAGGCCGCTGCAACTGGGGTCGCCCTGAGAATCGTTCACGCCTGGCTCCTGGGTTATCCAGCAGCCGGACATGCCTGGTCCGACACCGCTCACGACGATGCGAAACGTCATCACCACCGCATCCTCGAAAGGGCGGCGGTGAGGGCGTCCGAATTGCAGTCGCGCGTTCCGGTCGAGACCCTACTCGTCAGAGACAACCCGACGGCTGCCCTCAGCTATCAGGCCCCGTCTTCGTCGCTACTTGTCCTCGGACGGCACCCCGCGTCCGCGATACTTGGCCCTCTCTTCGGTTCGGTCGCACTCGACCTGCTCGGCCACGTCGCAACGCCGCTTTGCGTCGTACCGCCGCGCGAGGAGAGTCGCTGATGACACTGCGAGGGGTGTGGATCAGGTGGGTGGTCGTTGTTACCGCGGGTGAGTCCGCGGGGTTCATCGGGCCGGCGATCGTCGGAGCCGCAACTGCGGACAGTCCGGGTGCTGTCGCGGCCTCAGCCGCCGCCGGGATCATCGAAGGAACCGTGCTTGGCGTCTCGCAATGGTTCGTCCTATCTCTGGTGATCCCGTTCATGCCGATGCTCGTCTGGGTGAGCGTGACTGCCGCAAGTGCGTTTCTGGCGTACCTGATCGGATGCCTTCCGTCGCTCACGGCCGGCGTCTGGGCGCAAGCGCCGGTCGTTGTTACGGCCGCCAGCGCAGTCGGCCTCGGCGGCGCTCTTCTCGCGTCGATGAGCATCCCGCAAGCCATGGTGCTGCGGGCTTACGGGATGCGGGCGTCGTGGCGATGCGTCGTGTGGGCCAGCGGAAGCTGGGTCGCCGGGCTCCTGGTGTTCCTGCTCACCGCCACGCCGCTGTGGCAGCCGGGTCAGCCCTTCAGCGTGACCGTCATGATCGGTATCATCGCCGGCATCGCAATGGCCATGACCGTCGCCGCATTCAGCGGGTTCGGAGTCGTGCAGCTCACGAAGGACGCGCGGAGCGGGAAGCTGACACCCTGATATCCGAGACGCCTGAGCCATGTCCCACGCGCGAATGCGAGTGTGGAAGCGGGGGCACGATGAGGACCGGGCAGCCCGCGAGACGCATGACCTCGCGGGAAACTGCGCCCCAGGTAGGCGCATGCGACCCCAGCACGACCTCAGCGGCATCCACAGATGCCGCCACGAGAGTCCGTTCCGGGGTGGCACGAGAGATGGTCGTTCGCGTGCGCACTCCAGGGAAACACTGGGCAAGGCTGGCGCGAGCCCGCTCAAGGTGATCTCGATGGCTCTGCAACCAAGACGCGGGCGACCCCAAGATCGCCATGGGACCATCCAACGTCATCGCAGGCTCACGCCAGGCGTGGACAAGAATCAGCGTGTGCCCCATGCGGAGCGCCTCCTCAGCGGCAAAGGTCAGCGCCCGCTCCGAGGATTCATCGTCTTCCAAACCAACGAACACCCCCTGACCTTCACCCGTCCACTCGACCGGTACAACGCATACTGGTCGCCCCGCCTGCAAAGACTCATCAATGAGTGCCACAGCGGTGGACTCTCCTCGCCGAACGTCCTGCTGGTCCAGGACGAGGAGATCTCCCTCCGCAACCAACGGACGAAGCTCTCTGCCTTTCCGATTCACTTCTACCAAGCGGGTGTCATTGGTCTCCGCGAGCATCGCTGCGACCGTGTCGGAGGGCGCCTCCGTCGTGCCGCCGTGAAAGGCGACGGTGACGGCCACGTGGGCGGAGCGGGCGCGCCCGCCCACCCACCTCATGGGACCGCCATCGGGCTGCAACCGATTGAGATACACCACGATCATCTCCGACCCTTCCCTTCCAGATTCTTCGGTCAGACCATACGTAACGCGCGGAGAACCTAACGGGGCGAAGGTCCCGAGGCCCCCCGGCAGCTGCTCGAGGGACTTTCGGCCCCGCATGCTGGCCCTCTGGAGTGTGAAATCACCTGAGTGAAGGACCGAGTAGGGGGTCATCGTGGCGAAGATGCGCAATACAGGCTGGACGCTCCCCGGCGCCGACAGCGGCGAAGGCGGTTCGATCGAGGTCGTGTCCGCAGATGATGCGTGGGGGCTGGTTCAGGCTGCGGACCTCGGGCGCCTGTGCCTGATCGGCGTCGATGAAGCGCCGGACGTGTTCCCTATGAACTACCTCGCGCGAGACCGCCAGATCTATTGCCGGACGAGCGAGGGCGGCAAGCTCAACCTCATCGGTATGAACCCTCGGGTTGCGTTCGAGATCGATTCAGGCGACAGCCCGTCCGCATGGAGCGTCGTCATCAGAGGTGTCGCGTGGCGCATCGACGACCCCTATGACATCTCGGACAGTGGGATTCGTCAGCTCCTCAGCGCCTCACCTACCGGCGGCGACGTCTTCCTTCGCATCGCGCCGCTGACGATCACAGGACGCCGCTTCTCCAGTCGACGGCATCGAACGACCGAACCGGTGAGATCACGTCGCCTCGTCGGAACCGACGAAGCCTGAGGGACTGAGGTCCCGGACGTCTTCGCTGCACTGGCACACGATCCAGGTCATGCTCACTACTCTCGCGCCCCCAGACCTCGCCGACTCCCTCCCATGGACCACGCCGGGGGTGCTTGTGGGCGTTGACGGCTCCACCCACTCCGTGACAGCCCTCAGCTACGCCAACCAGCTCGCACGAACGTTGGGCTTGCCCCTCCACGCGGTCCTCGCCTGGGACTACCCGCCGCCCCTCTACCAGGACCTTGCCTACCCGCAGGTGCGCACATCCGTGCGTGCTCACGCCGGGGAACGTCTGCGTGACGCGATCGACGCGGTCTTGGACGGAGATGAACCTCCCTGGCTCACCTACGACGCCCGGCAGGGTGCGCCCGCAGCAACGCTGTTGGCGTTGAGTCGATACGCACGACTTCTTGTCGTGGGCACCCGGGGGCACGGTGGCTTCGCCGATCTTCTCCTCGGATCCGTCAGCGCAACATGCGTGTCGCACGCCCCCTGTCCCGTTGTTGTGGTCCCGAGGACGTGGCGTGTCGAGTCGGAGACAAGCTGACGCTTGACGCGGCAGTTCCGGCGGACCTTCGTCCCAGTATCGGAAGAGGTTACGACACAGGATGTGGGCATGCAGCACGTAAACGATCAGAAGCGAATAGTCGTCGGAGTCGACGGGTCTCACGCCTCGATACTCGCGTTGCAGATGGCAGCCGAACTTTCGAGCCCTCTCGGATGCGCTGTCGAAGCAATCACCGCTTGGACAAATCCCGCGTTCGTCGATCCCTACGCTCTGCTCGGCTGGTCCGGAGATGAACATGCTGCGCAGCTGCTGGACGAGGCAATCACGCAAGCGTTCCCGGACGGCGCACCTACGAGAATCGACCGACACATCGTGTTCGGCGGCCCCGCCCCGGCGCTGATCGACGCCTCTAAAGGCGCAGACATGCTGATCGTGGGTACGCGCGGACACGGCGGGTTCACCGGGCTGCTGCTCGGTTCGGTGAGTCGGGCATGCGTGGACCACGCGCAGTGTCCCGTGATGGTCGTTCCCGCACACGAATCTCGCGGAAGCAAGACGTCGCGATCGAACGAAGCGGAACAGCCCAAATCTGCCCGCTGAACGATGAGTCGCCGTCACGGCCTATGTCGGGCGAACCCGGCTCCACTTCACAGGACCGTGGTTGACCGCCAATAACCGTGCCGAAAACGATCGTTTTCGGCACGACCGACCGAGGCATCGCAGACGAACGCCACACACCGAAGATGCATCCACCGAAAACCCCTACCGAAACCGGATCGCGCCGAAACCTCTGCGGCAGGTTTTCGGGGCGGTGCCAGATCAGCGCGCGAACACACCCAGCTCGGTGACGGTGGCGGATGCCGCATCCCACCGCCTGAGCCCGCGAGCAACACCGACGATCGGCTCACCGAGCAGCGGCAGCGCGCGCTCGAGGTCCGAGACCTTGAGCCGGCGCGCGAGGGTGACGTGCGGCATCCACTCGTCCGGCTCGGTGTGCGGAGCGTCGTCGCCGGGACCGGCGGCCTCGTGCACGGCGGCGTGCAGCGCCATCAGCTCGGCCGACGGCACGACCGAGCGGGCGAGCACCCGCCGCTCCCCCGCCCCGAAGAGCACGACCGCGCCAAGCGTGACGGGGAACGCGGCCGGCAACGGCATCGAGGCGAGCTCCACCGAAGAACGCACCAGAAGCGTCACGTGCGGCGCGTTCGAAGGCGAGGTGTGCGCCGCGAGGCTCGACAGCCCGGCGTCGGCGAGCGCCTGCCATTCCGTGCGCACGGCGCGCTCGGTCGCCGCATCGAACTCGAGCTCGATGCTGACGACCGGCGCGCCGTGCACCACGGTCACCAGATGGTGACGCGCTTGTCCTGATCGAGCCAGAGCGCGTCGGCCTCGGTCACCTCGAAGGCGGCGTAGAACTCGTCGATGTTGCGGACGATCTGGTTGCAGCGGAACTCGTTCGGCGAGTGCGGGTCGATCGTCAGCAGACGGATCGTCTCGGCGTCGCGCCCCTTCTGCTGCCAGATCTGCCCCCAGCTGAGCAGCAGACGCTGGATGCCGGTGAGTCCGTCGATGACGGGACCGTCGGCATCCGTCGACCCGGTCGCCTTCAGGTGCAGCCGGTACGCCTTGATCGCGATGCCGAGGCCGCCCAGGTCGCCGATGTTCTCGCCGATCGTGAGGGCGCCGTTGACGGTGTGGTCCGTGGACAGCCCCTGCGGGACCAGCGCGTTGTACTGCTCGATGAGCGTCTTCGTGCGCTCGGTGAACGCCGCGCGATCCTCGTCGGTCCACCAGTCGTTGAGCGCACCGGTGCCGTCGAACGCGCTCCCCTGGTCGTCGAAGCCGTGCCCGATCTCGTGACCGATCACCGCACCGATGCCGCCGTAGTTCGCAGCCGGGTCGCGCTCCAGGTCGAAGAACGGGTGCTGCAGGATCGCGGCGGGGAAGACGATCTCGTTCATGAGCGGGTTGTAGTAGGCGTTGACCGTCTGCGGGGTCATGAACCACTCGTCACGATCGATGGGCGCCCCGAGCTTCGCGATCTGCTGGTCGTGCTGCCACGCGTTCGAGCGGCGGACGTTGCCGATGAGGTCGGATGCCTCGATCTCGAGGTTCGAGTAGTCCTTCCAGGTCACCGGGTAGCCGACCTTCGGCGTGAACGCCTCGAGCTTCTCGAGCGCACGCTCGCGCGTCGCCGGCGTCATCCACTCGAGCGACGAGATCGACTGCCGGTAGGCCTCGATGAGGTTGTCGACGAGGACGTCCATCTCCTCCTTGGCGCGCGGCGGGAAGTGACGCTCGACGTAGACCTTGCCGACCGCCTCGCCGAGGGCGGCCTCGACGAGCGAGACACCGCGCTTCCAGCGCTCGCGGTTGACGGGCACGCCGGTCATCTCGGTGCCGTAGAACGCGAAGTTCGCGTCGACGAACGCCTTCGACAGGAAGGGCGCCGATGCCCGGATGATCTGCAGGCGCAGCCACGCCTTCCAGTCCTCGAGGCGGTCCTCTGCGAGCAGCGCGCCGAGGCCCTCGAAGAAGCTCGGCTGGTTGACGTCGACCTCTTCGATGATGCCCGCCTTGCCGGGGGCGACGGCGTCGCGCCACGGAGCGAGGTCGACGCCCGTGAGCTGCACCGCGGCATCCCACGACATCAGGTTGTAGGTCGCGACGGCGTCACGGCTGCGCACGTTGTCCCAGTGGTGGGACGCGATCTCGGTCTCGAGCGCGACGACGCGGTCGGCCTGCGCGTCGGCGTCGTCGACGCCCGCGAGCGTGAAGACCTTGGCGACGTACGCACGGAACGCGGTGCGCGTCTTCTCGAAGTTCTCGAGGCGGTAGTAGCTCTCGTCGGGGAGCGACAGCCCGCCCTGCACGAGGAACACCACGTAGCGCTGCGGGTTGCCCGGGTCGGGCTCGATGTAGGTGCCGAAGACACCCGAGACGCCCTCTCGCTCCAGCGACCCGGCGGTGCTCAGGAAGCTCGGGATGCCGGTGACCCGGTCGACGAGCGCGAGCTGGGGCGCGATGGCGTCGGCGCCACGCTCCTCGATCGCGTCGGTGTCCATGAAGCTCGCGTAGAGGTCGCCGATCTTACGGGTCTCGGTGCCCGGCTCGGCATCCGTCGACTCCTCGATGATCGTCTTGACGTCGCGCTCGGCCTGCTCGGCGATGAGGTGGAACGACCCCCACCGCGCCTTGTCCTCGGGGATCTCGGTGCGCTCGAGCCACGAGCCGTTGACGTAGCGGAACAGGTCGTCCTGCGGCCGGACGTCGGCACTGAGCTCGGCGAGGTCGATGCCGGAGGGAAGGGTGTTCTCGGTCATGCGTCCCACCCTATGGGCGCGTCCGGACGGCCCGGCTCATTCCCTCGTGGTCGAGCACTTCTCCGGTCCCGGCTCGCCGGCGAACCGGGCCGCCGTCCAGTCGATGAGCTCATCGAGCAGGGGCGACGGACGCTCCACGACCGCCGCATGCTCGTACCCGTCGTAGATGCGGTAGTCGACGACCTGACCCGCCGCGCACATCCGCTTCGCGAACGCGGTCTGCGTCGCGACGGGGATCACGCTGTCCGCCCCGCCGTGCGCAAGCAGGACGGGCGCGTTCTGCCGGAGCGGAGCCGCATTGTCCCGCAGGTGCTCGCCGAGGGGACCGGATGCCGGAGGCTCGGAGAACAGCCGCGGGTCGCCGATCATGCCGAGCGACGCCGCGACCGAGACGACGATCGACGGATCGGACAGGCACCGTTCCGACATCTGCCTGAGCACGGTGTCGGCCCCGGGTCGCACGTACTGGTCGTACGAGACGTCGTCGTAGATCGATGAGAACGCCGCGAACGCGTACGAGGCGAAGATGCTGCCACCGGTCACGCTCGAGATGTTCTGCACGAGTGCGGGCGGATCGCTCGCCGGCGCGAGCGCCGCGACGCCCTGCACGTACAGCTCCGGCGCGTACTCGCGCGCCATCGAGCCCGCCCAGAGCGCGGCAGCACCGCCCTGCGAGTGCCCCCAGATGACCGTGCGGGTGCCGAGGTCGGCATCCTGCAGCTCCCGCGCAGCGCGCACCGCGTCGAGCGACGCCGTCGCGCTGGGCGGTCCGATCAGGTAGGGGTGCGGGCCCTCCGTG
The DNA here is from genome assembly GCF_030818715.1 of Microbacterium sp. SORGH_AS_0505. Classification (NCBI taxonomy): domain Bacteria; kingdom Bacillati; phylum Actinomycetota; class Actinomycetes; order Micrococcales; family Microbacteriaceae; genus Microbacterium; species Microbacterium sp. SORGH_AS_0505. The sequence continues at coordinate 735,268 of NZ_JAUTAT010000001.1, forward strand.
CCCAGGCCGATGTAGTCGGTCGCGACGACCGCCCACCCCTGCCGGATGATCGTCGGCAGGATGTACAGCGCACCCGACCAGAGCCCTCGCGGCTGCAGCGACGGCGCGCAGCTCTCCGAGAACCCGGTCGTGCCGTGGTTCCAGTCGACGACCGGCCACTGCCCGTCGCCCTCCTTCGGCACCACGACCACGCCGCTGGCCACGCGCACCGCGCCGTCGACACCGGTCGTCGTGTAGAGGATCCGCCAGGCGGTCGCCGTGACGGGGATGCCGGCGGTGAACGCTTCGGCGCGGACGAGCCGTCCGGGCTCCCCCGGCATGTCACGGGGCGCGGCGTAGAAGTCGTCGACGACGGTCGAGCCTTCGCGCAGCGGCACCGTCACGAGCGCCGTCGTCACCGCGAGCGCCACCGACACGAGCGCCGTCACGGTGCGCCCCCACCGGCGGAACCGCCTCGGCTCGTGGCGACGCTCCGCCTCGGTGTCACGACGGCGGCGCAGGCGGGTCCACAGGTCGGTGACCCCGCTCATGATGAGACGCGCTCCGAAGACCACAGCCACGACGAGCAGGGTGATGTCGGGCCAGAAGAGCGCCAGGACGCCGAAGATCAAGCCGGAGATCGAGAACGCGGCATCCGCGATACGGGCGTCGAGCGTGCGGCCCTTGGCGAACACGGCGACGAGGCCCGCTGCACCCGCCGCGAGCAGAAGGATGCCGACGAGCGTCGCGACGACGCGGACCGTCAGCCCCGGGGTGAGGAGCACGATGAGCCCGCCGACCACCCACGCTCCCCCGGTGACCGTGCGCCAGCGGGGGCGCTGCTTGTCGCCGTCGCGGCCGGTGAGATCGAGCACGCCCGTCAGGACCATGCCGCCGCCGATGAGCCAGGCGAGCACGCCGAGCGCGGTCGTCGGCCGGATGACGATGACGACGCCGAGGACCACGGCGGCCCCCGCCACCACGATGCGGACCCACTCGGGCAGGCGCGCGTAGAAGCGTCCGAGCGCGAGTCGCTGCAGCAGCCGCATCCGGTCCCTCCTCCGCGTGTCGGCGTCGACCTTCCACGCTAACGGCCGCATCTGCGAGCTGCCGCTCCTCGACAGCAGGTGACGATACGTGCAAGGGGGCGGACCGCGCGGGGCTACAGTGAGCGCCATGGGACGGGCCGGAACGATGCGCGCGAGCGTGCGCGACGTCGCCGCGCGCGCGGGAGTGTCGACGCAGACCGTCTCGCGCGTGCTCAACGACAGTCCGAACCTGCGCCCTGAGACCCGTGCCCGCGTCGAGGCGGCGATCGCCGAACTCGGTTACCGCGTCAACAACGCGGCGCGCTCCCTGGGCACCTCGACGACCCGGACCGTCGGGGTCATCGCCTCCGACGCGACCCTGTGGGGCCCTGGGGCGGGCATCGCCGCGCTCGACGCGGCGGCCCGTGCCGCGGACCGCTGGCTGGCGACGGCCTACGCGGATGCCGCGGACCCGGCATCCGTCACCGACGCCGCCCAGCGACTGCTCGCCCAGGGTGTGGATGCGCTGGTCGTCGTCGCCCCGCACACCGCGACCCTCCCCGCCCTGCAGGAGGTCGCCGGCCGGGTTCCCCTCGCCGCCCTTCACACCGGCGAGGGCGCCGAGCGGCAGCGTGCGGGAGCCGCGCTCGCGGTCGAGCACCTCGTCTCACTGGGCCATCGTCGGATCGCGCGGCTCGCCGGCCCGGCCGACTGGCTCGAGGCCACGGCCCGCGATGAGGGTGTCGATGCGGCGTTGGCGGCCGCCGGCATCCGTTCCGCAGCCATCTGGCACGGCGACTGGAGCGCCGCGGCGGGGGCCTCGGCGGCACGCGAGGTCGCGCAGGCCGTGCGCGACGCCGACGGGCCGACGGCGGTCGCGGCGGCGAACGACCAGATGGCGCTCGGCCTCATCGCGGGGCTCGTCGCCGAGGGACTGCGCGTTCCCGAGGACGTGTCGGTCACCGGGTTCGACGACAACGCGGATGCCGCCTTCTACACGCCCGCGCTCACGACGGTGCGCGTGGACACGGCCGGTGAGGCGCGGCGCGTCGTCGCCGAGGCCCTCGGCCTGCCGGCCGCCGTCGCAGCGGCGGAGCCGGTGCTCGTGGCCCGCGCGTCGAGCGCCGCGCCGCGCGGCTGACACGGGGAACGGCAGTAACGGTTCTGGTGCGACCGCGATGTTACCGATAACATCTACCCCATGACCGATCTCGATGAGGCGATCGCCGCCGTCCGCGCGGACGTGGCCGCCCTGCACGCCGAACTCGTCCGCTACGGCCTCGTCATCTGGACCGGAGGCAACGTCTCAGGTCGGGTCCCGGGCGCGGACCTGTTCGTCATCAAGCCGTCCGGCGTCTCGTACGACGACCTCGCGCCCGAGAACATGATCCTCTGCGACCTCGACGGCAACGTCGTCCCCGGCAGCGCCGGCAGCGACCGCTCCCCCTCGAGCGACACCGCAGCGCACGCCTACGTCTACCGGAACATGCCCGAGGTCGGCGGCGTCGTGCACACGCACTCCCCCTACGCCGTGGCCTGGGCCGCGCGCGGCGAGGAGATCCCGTGCGTCATCACGGGCATGGCCGACGAGTTCGGCGGACCGATCCCGGTCGGACCGTTCGCGATCATCGGCGACGACTCGATCGGCCGCGGCATCGTCGAGACCTTGAGCGGTCACCGCTCCCGCGCCGTCCTGATGCAGAACCACGGGCCGTTCACGATCGGCGTCAGCGCGAAGGATGCCGTCAAAGCCGCCGTCATGTGCGAGGACGCCGCCCGCACCGTCCACTTCGCCCGACAGGGCGGCGAACTGATCCCCATCCCGCAGGACAAGATCGACGCCCTCTACAACCGGTACCAGAACGTGTACGGCCAGAGCACGGACGCCCGCCGATGAGCGCGGTCATCTCCTCCGGTGCCGCCGCCTTGGGCATCGAGCTCGGCTCGACCCGCATCAAAGCGTGCCTCGTCGATGCGTCGAACCCGACCACCGTGCTCGCGGTCGGCAGCCACGAATGGGAGAACGCTCTCGAGGACGGCGTCTGGACCTACTCCGAGGACGCGATCTGGTCGGGCCTGCGGGCCGCCTACGCCGACCTCCTCGCCGACGTCCGCCGTCAGGGCGCCGAACTGACCGACCTCGCCGGCATCGGCGTCTCGGCGATGATGCACGGCTACCTCGCCTTCGACGCCGAGGGAAACCTGCTCGTCCCGTTCCGCACGTGGCGCAACACCTCCACGGGTGCCGCCGCGGCCGAGCTGACCGATCTGCTGGGCATCAACATCCCGCTCCGCTGGTCGATCGCTCACCTGCACCAGGCGGTGCTCGACGATGAGGCGCATCTCGCTTCTCTCGCGAAGATCAACACCCTCGCCGGGTGGGTCCACGAGAAGCTCACGGGCCGATTCGCACTGGGCGTCGGGGACGCGTCGGGTATGTTCCCGATCGGCACCGACGGCGGCTACGACCGCGACCGCGTCGCCGCCTACGATGCGCACGCCGCCGGGTTCCTCGCCGGCCGCAGCCTGACGGACCTGCTGCCCGAGGTGCTCCCCGCAGGGGCGGATGCCGGAACTCTCACCCCCGCAGGCGCCGCCCTGCTCGACGCGACCGGCACTCTGCGCCCTGGCGCGGTCGCCGCTCCGGCCGAGGGCGACGCCGGCACCGGCATGGTCGCCACGAACGCGGTCTCGCCGCGCACCGGCAACGTCAGCGCCGGCACGAGCATCTTCGCGATGGTCGTCCTCGAGCGCCCGCTCGAGCGGGTCCACACCGAGATCGACCTCGTCACGACGCCCGCCGGCCACCCCGTCGCGATGGTCCACTGCAACAACGGCGCGAGCGAGCTCGCCGCGTGGGCGGCGCTGTTCGCGCGGTTCGCCGCGGCATCCGGTCAGTCGCTCTCGTCCGATGCCGTCTACGAGACGCTCCTGCGCGAAGCGCTCGAGGGCGGGTCGGATGCCGGTGGTCTCCTCGCCTACAACCACCTGTCGGGCGAGCCGATCGCCGGCCTCGCCGAGGGGCGCCCCCTGCTCGTCCGCACGCCCGACGCGGACTTCTCGCTCGCGAACGTCATGCGCGCACAGGTCTACGGCGTCTTCGCGACGCTCGCGATCGGCATGCAGACGCTCGCCGCCGAGGGTGTCGAGCTCGACGCGATGTTCGCGCACGGCGGCGTCTTCCGCACCGCCGGGGTCGCGCAGCGCTTCCTCGCCGGGGCGCTCGACGTGCCCGTCACGGTCGGCGACACCGCCGCCGAGGGCGGCGCGTGGGGCATGGCCGTGCTCGCCGCGTACGCGGTCGCGGAATCCGGCACGGACCTCGCCGCCTACCTCACCGACCACGTATTCGCGGGGTCGGCCTCCGACACCGCCACCCCCGAGCCGGCCGACGTCGCCGGGTTCGCCGACTACCTCGCGCGCTACCGCGACGGCCTGGCCGTCGAGGCCGCCGCCGTCACCGCACTGCCGCTCGGCGGCATCCGCTCATCGAAGAACGAAGGAACAGCATGACCCTCTCCACCAGCCTCGAGCAGTACACCGTCTGGTTCGTCACCGGCAGCCAGAACCTCTACGGCGAGGAGACGCTGCGGCAGGTCGCCGAGCAGTCGCAGGCCGTCGCCGAGGGCCTCGCGGGCCTGCCCGTGAAGGTCGAGTGGAAGCCCGTCCTGAAGGACTCGGACTCGATCCGCCGCCTCGCGCTCGATGCGAACGCCGACGACTCGGTCATCGGCGTCATCGCGTGGATGCACACCTTCAGCCCCGCGAAGATGTGGATCTCGGGCCTCGACGCGCTCCGCAAGCCGCTGCTGCACCTGCACACGCAGGCGAACGTCGAGCTGCCGTGGAACGACATCGACTTCGACTTCATGAACCTCAACCAGGCCGCGCACGGCGACCGCGAGTTCGGGTACATCCAGACGCGCCTCGGCGTTCCCCGCAAGACGGTGGTCGGTCACGTCTCGAACCCCGTCGTCGTGCAGCAGATCGAGGACTGGGAGCGCGCGGCCGCCGGCTGGCAGGCCGTGAAGACCCTCAAGCTCGCCCGCTTCGGCGACAACATGCGCTACGTCGCCGTCACCGAGGGTGACAAGACCGAGGCCGAGCTGCAGTTCGGCGTGCAGGTCAACACGTGGGGGGTGAACGAACTGGCGGATGCCGTGGCCCAGGCATCCGATGCGCAGATCGACGCACTCGTCGAGGAGTACGTCGCCTCGTACGACGTGGCCGACGAGCTGCTCCCCGGCGCGGAGCGGCACCAGTCGCTGCGCGATGGCGCCGCGATCGAGATCGGACTGCGCTCGTTCCTCGAGGCCGGCGGCTTCGGGGCGTTCACGACCTCGTTCGAGGACCTCGGCGCGCTGACGCAGCTGCCCGGCCTCGCCGTGCAGCGCCTCATGGCCGAGGGCTACGGCTTCGGCGCCGAAGGCGACTGGAAGACCGCGATCCTCGTGCGCGTCGCGAACGTCATGGGGTCGGGCCTGCCCGGTGGCGCGAGCCTCATGGAGGACTACACCTACGACCTGGTTCCCGGTGCCGAGCGGATCCTCGGGGCGCACATGCTCGAGGTCTCGCCGACGCTCACGACCTCGAAGCCGCGCCTCGAGGTGCACGAGCTGGGCATCGGCGGCAAGGCCGACCCCGTGCGCCTGGTGTTCACGGCGGATGCCGGCCCCGCCCTCGTCGTGGCGATGAGCGATATGCGCGACCGGTTCCGCCTCGTCGCGAACGTCGTCGAGAACGTCGATGCGCCCGACCTGCCCAAGCTCCCCGTCGGCCGCGCCGTCTGGAAGCCGTCGCCGGACTTCGCGACCTCGGCCGCATGCTGGCTCGCCGCCGGCGCCGCGCACCACACCGTCATGACGACGGCCGTGGGCATCGAGGTGTTCCGCGACTTCGCTGACATCGCCGGCACCGAGCTGCTCGTCATCGACGAGGACACGACGGTGCGCGGCTTCCAGAAGGAGCTCCGCTGGAACCAGGCGTACTACCGCCTCGCACAAGGGCTGTAACCGGAACCGACGACGGCCCCGTCATCCTCATCGGATGCCGGGGCCGTTCTCGTGCGGAATGCTCAGTGCCCGCCGTGGCCGGGCATGAACACCTCGTTGACATTGGCGCCGGGGGCATCGCTCCCGACGGGGGTCGCGGCGAGCGCCGGCGTGACGATGCCCGACAGCAGGAAAGCCCCGACGACGAGGCCCCACACGCTCGTGCGCGCGGCGGTGCGAGCAGCAGACGGCTCGCGCCGTGCGGACCGACGGACCGCGACGGCCGCGGTGACACCGACCACCAGCGACAGTGCGAGCGCGACCGCGACCGGGTAGGCGCTCATCTGCACGGGATTGACCAGGAGCACCGTCGTGGCCGCGGCGATACCGGCCAGCCCGATGATCATCGCCCCACGCGGAGCGACGAGGCGGCCCTTGGCGAGGGCCACGGCACCCCAGATGAGTGCCGCCGCCCCTACGGTGACCAGGAGGACGCCGACGCCGCGAGCTGCGACGTCAGCGCCCTTGGTGATGGCGCCCGCGCCGAGTCCGAGCTGCAGCAGTCCGGCGCCCCACGCGGCGAGCGTCGGCCAGGAGCGGACCAGAGCGGACGGCGACATCAGACAGCCGCGCGAGTGGAGACCTGCTTGTCGGCGGCGAGACCGACGCCCAGCAGCACGATCGCGCTACCCAGGTGCAGGAAGTGGTCGGCGGCGTTCAGCGCCAGGATGTTGGCGGCACTGCCCTCGATGAAGAAGCCGACGATGCCGAGCAGCAGGTAGGCCGCACCGACGACGATATTCACGCCCTTCGCGGCGCGGACGTTCGACAGTCCGCCGATCAGCAGCGCTGCACCGATCAGGAGGTGCGCGATGTTGTGCAGCGGGTTGACCATGAAGATGCCGAGCAGGAGCCCGCCATCGGTGGCGAGGAAGTCGACACCGCCCGTGGCCGTGAAGCCGAGCAGGCCGACGAGGATGTAGACGGCGCCGAAGATGACGGCGACGAGGCGGTTGGGTGAGCTGGTCATGCGATTGTCCCTCCATTGGTGCGACGGATGCCGCGGGCCGTGCGTTCAGGTGCTGCACAGCATTCGGTGCGGGGCCCGGAACGGATTGCGTCCAGGCCCTCGTTGCGACTGTAGGGATGCGCCCGCGCCGTCTCGCAGGGCTTGTGACGCCTCCTGAGGCCCTGCTATGGAGTGGCTATGCCACCGGCAGCTGTGTCCGCGACCGATGACCGTCGGGCCACGTGATCGACACGGTGTCACCGTTTCGTTCGACGACCGCCTCCGTCCGCACGGACGCGCCGGCTCCGCGCAGGTCCAGCACCACGATCGCCTCACCACGAGGCTCGAGCTCCACGACGGGTACGACAGCGCTCGCGCCGAGGGGGCTGGCATCCTGTCTGCGCACCGCGTCGGCGGTTCCGCCGGTCAGCGAGCGGATGCCGCTGGTCACCCCGTGCGCGGACGCCTCGGCGACCGCGCCGCTCCCGCGCGACACCGGGTCGCCGCCCGCGATGGCCCATCCGCCGACGCGGAGCTGCACCGCGTCGGCCGCGACGCCGTCCATCCGCACGATTCGCACCTCGACACCGCCGCGGACGAGCGAATCCACCCGGATGCGACCGGCCGGACGCGCCTCTCCGGTGAACCCCGATCCGTGTGCGTAGGCCGTCGGCGCCGGCGCGATCCACTGGGCGTCCCACGTCGCCGACGCGACGCCGATCCCGGCCTCGACACGCGCGCCGAGCAGCCGCATCCCACTCCGGTGGGTGCCGCGGCCGTCGGCATCCGTCAGCGTCACGGACTGCTCGAGGGGCTCGAGCCATGCCGTCGCGTCAAGCAGAGGTGCGGTCGCGGTGGAGTAGCCGATGCGCGCGTAGAGCGGCGAGTCCGTCGACACCACGCCCAGGCCGGAGTGGTCCGTGCCGTGATTGAACACACGGACGATCCCGTCGCTCGCGGTCCCCGCCACGATCCATCCGGGCGAGGCCACGGCGCGCAGGACGTCGCCCGACTCGACGGGGAGCGGCTCGGTGGGCGTCGTCCAGACCGGATGATCTGCGGGCAGCAGGACACCGAGGAGCCCCTTGACCGCCCAGTACGGCGACCCCGGCCCGGAGTAGGACTGCGCCAGGGTGCGCCACTCGCCGTGCCATCCCATCGTCAGGACGCCATCGGTGTCGGGAGCACCCCGGTCGGCGAAGTGGCGGACGATGAGCTCCGCCGCGTGCCGCAGACGGCCTGCCGAGTGCGACGGCACCTCGGCGATGACGCCGACCCAGAACACCGCGGCGGCGGCGAACCGGTAGATGAGGCTCCTGCCCTGGATCAGGGGCGAGCCGTCGCCGCCCACGAGGGCGAGCGCATCGTCGAGGAAGCGATCCAGGCGGGCGACGTCCCCCGCCGTCCGACCGCCGGCGAGCTCGGCGGCCCCCGACATCCGCGACCACAGGACGGGGTACACGTGCAGCGCCCAGCCGACGTAGTGGTCGTACGAGCGCTCCTCGCCGTCGGACAGCCAGCCGTCTTCGCGGACGAACGAATCATGGCACGCGAGATCCGCCTCGATGTCGGCCGCGGACCACGGGCCGCCCACCGAGCGCAGGAAGGTCTCGACGACGATGCGGAACCAGACCCAGTTCGTGCGCGGGTACGCGTCGTCGCCCACGACGGGCGCGAACCAGTCGATCGCGCGCTGCTGCGTGGTGGCGTCGAGGGCGTCCCAGACCCAGGGACGCGTGAGGTCGAGGACGAGGGCGATGGATGCCGCTTCGACCTTCGCCTGCCCGTGCTCGTCCGGTCGCACCCACCGATCGGGCGCTCCGGGGTCCACGCCCGCCGCGACCCCGCGGCGCACGAACGAGATCAGGTCGTCGACGCCGACGCCGCGCTCCCCCGCGATGCGGAACCCCGCCAGCAGCAGCGTGCGAGCGAACCCTTCGAGACCGTCGATGTCGTGGCCGTAGCCGCCCTCGGCTCCCGGGAAGTGGATGCATCCGCCGCCGGGTGAGGCGTGGCGCCGCGCGGCGTCGAGCAGCGTGTCGGCGTGGGCGAGCCAGTCGGCTCGCGACCACTCCTCGGCGACCACGGCCGCCTCCTTCAGCCTTGCCGGCTCGCGAGGGCTCGTCCGGCCTCGCGCAGCCACCGCTCGGGCTCGGCCATCGACGAGGCCGCGCTCCCGGCCAGCTCGGTCGTCGAGAGCGCGTGCGCGAACCCCGACGTGTCGGCATCCGCTCCGATCCGACCGGCGACGACCGCGACGGGCACCGATCGCGACGTCGCGAGCCCGCGGACGAAGGCGGGAACCTTGCCCGCCGCGGACTGGCCGTCGAACGAGCCTTCACCCGTGACAACGAGGGATGCCGCGGCCACCGCACCGGCGAGGTCGATGAGCTCGGCGACCCGCTCCGCCCCCGGGACGAGATCCGCACCCCAGGCGGCGAGGGCGAAGCCCGTGCCGCCCGCGGCGCCCGCACCGGGCAGGAGCGGATCGGCGGTTGCGGCGTGACGCGCGATGCACGCCGCGTACCGCTCGAGCACGCCGTCGACGACCTCGACGTCGGTGGCGGTCAGCCCCTTCTGCGGGCCGAACACGGCTGCCGCGCCCGACGGCCCCGTCAGCGGATTCGTGACGTCGCTGAGGACCGTCACCCCGCCTGCCGGCATCGGCCGCACGTGGGTGAGGTCGATCGCCGAGACGGCGGCGAGTCCGCGCGCGCCGGCGGGCACGTCCCGCCCGTCGGCGTCGACCATGCGCGCCCCCAGGGCACGCAGCATCCCGCTGCCGCCATCGGTCGACGCCGACGAACCGATACCGAGGACGAGTCGGGTGGCACCGGCGTCGAGCGCTGCGGCGATCGCCTGCCCGAAGCCCGTCGTGTCGGCATCCCACGGCAGTCGGTCGTCACCGAGGAGTTCGATCCCGCTGGTGGAGGCGAGCTCGACGACGCCCGTGCCGTCCGGGAGCAGGAGCCACGAGGCGTCGACGGCGGTGCCGCGGGGGCCGCGTACCCGGACCGGCCGCCGCTCGGCGCCCGGGACGGCGGCGGCGAAGGCGTCGAGCGTGCCCTCTCCGCCGTCCGCCATCGGACGCAACGCGATGTCCGCGGCGGGGTCGGCGTCGCGCCAGCCGGCGGCGACGGCGGCCGATGCGGCGGCAGCGGCGACCGAGCCTTTGAAGCTGTCGAGCGCGATGACGATGCTCATGCGCGCGGCGGGGTGCTCTCGCGCAGCAGCACCTCAAGTCTCAGGTCGTCGGGGTGCGGCTCCCAGTCGGCATCCGTCGCCGCGCGGAACGCCTGATACCCGACCTCCTCGAGCGGGACGCGGACCGTCGTGAGGGCGGGGGTCACGTCGCGGCTGGTGGGGATGTCGTCGAACCCCGCGAGCGCGATGTCCTCGCCCGCCGTGCGTCCGGCGGCACGGATGGCCGTGAGCGCTCCGATCGCCACGACATCGCTGATGCCGACGACGACGGTGCCGGTGCCGACCCCGTCTTCGAGAGCGCGCGTCATCGCCTCGTAGCCCGCGTCGCGGGTGAACCCGCCGCGGTAGACGCGCGGCTGCGTCCCGCCGGCTCCGGTGAACCCGGCCGTGAAGCCATCGACACGCGAGTCGCTGGTCGCCGTGCCCTCCTCCGCCGCGAGGACGACGGCCTCGCGGTAGCCGCGGTCGACGAGCGCGCGGCCGAGAGCCTCGGCCCCGCTGCGGTTGTCGAGGATCAGTGAGCGCACGGCGCCGGCTCCCGGCCCGAGCGCGACCACCTGGCCGCCCATGGCGCCGAGCAGGTCGAGTTCGCGGGTCAGGTCGGGGTTCGGCCCCGACGAGGTCCGCGACGCCGCGAGGATCAGTCCCCGCGGGCGCTGGCCCCGGAGCGCGCGGACCAGTCGCACCTCGCGCTCGGCGTCGCGTTCCGTGATCGCGACCGTCACGACGAGTCCCGCCTCGTCCGCACCGCGGGCGACGCCCGACGCGATGAGCCCGAAGTACGGGTCGGCGATGTCGGCGACGAGCAGCGCGATGATCGCCGACGTCCCTCGAGCCGTCGCCTGCGCCGACAGGTTGGCCGTGTACCCGAGGCGGGCCGCTGCCGCCTCGACACGCTCCCGGTACGAGTCCGCCACCTTCCGGGTCGATCCGTTAAGGGCGCGCGACGCGGTGGCGAGCGAGACGCCCGCCTCGCGGGCGACATCGTCGAGGGTGACCGCGCCGGTGGGCGCGATTCGACGCAGGGTGCGGTCCGTCATGGTGCGCAGTCTACGGGCGGGTCTGTCGGCGTTCCGAGCGGCGCGTCATCGGGCGCCGAGGAAGGGCGACACGGATGCCGCGAACCCCGCGGCCGTCCGCCGGACCGCCTCGAGCGGCTCGGTCGCCCACACGTCGGCATTGAAGACCTCGACCTCCACGTCGCCCGAGTAGCCGGTGTCGGCGACCGCGCGGGTGAGGCCCGCCAGGTCGATGACGCCGTCGCCCGGGTAGTGGCGGCCGAGCAGCACGTCCGCCGGGAGCGGCGTCTTCCAGTCGCACACCTGGTACGTGGCGATGCGGCCCTCGCGGCCGGCCCGCTCGATCGCGTCGAGCACGTCGGGGTCCCAGAAGATGTGGAACGTGTCGACGGCGACCCCCACGACCGACGGATCGAAGCCCGACGCCAGGTCGAGCGCCTGCCCGAGGGTCGAGACGACGCACCGATCGGTCGCGTACATCGGGTGCAGCGGCTCGATGGCGAGGGTGACCCCGGCCTCGGCGGCGTGCGGAGCGAGCTCGCCGAGGGCGTCGCGCACGCGCTCACGAGCCCCGACCAGGTCACGGGATCCTTCGGGGAGTCCGCCCGCGACGAGCACGAGCACCGCCTCGGATCCGGGCGCACCGGCTGCGGCGAGCGTCGCCGCCTCTTCGATCGCGACGAGGTTGTCGTCGATCGACGCGCGACGCGCGGGACCCTCGGGCATCGTGAAGAAGCCCGACCGGCAGTGCGTCGAGAACCGCAGCCCGGAGTCCGTGAGCATGGATGCCGCGGTCGCGAGACCGACCTCCTGCACCGGCTCCCGCCACAGGCCGATGCTCTGCACGCCCGCCTCGACGGTCACGCGGAGCGCGGTCGCGAGGTCGGCGTGCTTGATGGTGCCCTGGTTGATCGACAGGCGCGGGTCGACGGCGCTCACGCGTCGAGACCGTTCAGTCGCAGCATCCCGTTCCACCGCTCGGCGGCCAGTTCGGGACGTTCGAAGGCCTTCGCGTCGTTCGCGAGCTCGACGATGCGCGAGAGGTGCGGCAGGCTGCGCGCCGAGTGCAGTCCGCCGACCATCTGGAACGCGGGCTGGTGCCCGTTCAGCCAAGCGAGGAAGGCGACACCGGTCTTGTAGTAGAACGTCGGGGCGGCGAACACCTGGCGCGAGAGCGCCTCGGTCGGTGCGAGCACCTCGAGGTAGCGCGCCGGGTCGCCCGCATCGAGCGCCTGGATCGCGGCCGAGGCGACCGGCGTCAGCGCCGCGAACGCACCGAGCAGGGCGTCGGAGTGCTGCCGAGCGGATGCCGGGTCCCGGGGCGGCTGCGGGGCGTCGGGCACGTCCGCACCACCGATGAGGCCGACGTAGTTGAAGTCGTCACCCGTGAACATGCGCACCGACTCCGGCAGGCGCTCGCGCACCGAGACCTCGGAGGCCGCGTCGAGCAGGCTCATCTTGACGCCGGCGACCTTGTCGACGTGCGCCTCGATGACCTCGAGCAGGACGGCGGATGCCGTCTGCCAGTCGGTCGCACCGAAGTACCCCGCGAGCTGCGGGTCGAAGGCGGTGCCGAGCCAGTGCAGCACGACCGGCGTCGTCGCCCGCGACAGCACTGCGTCGTAGACGCGGCGGTAGTCGTCGGCGCTCTCGGCGACCCGCGCGAGGTGACGGGAGGCCATGAGGACCGGACCCGCACCCTGCTCCTCGGTGAAGTGCAGCTGCTCGAGGTAGGCCGAGACGACCTCGTCGAGCGTGATCCGCTCCTCGTCGATGTGATCGGTGTTCACGCCGACGGCGACGGACCCGCCCTCTTCACGGGCGACCTCGGCGGAGCGGGCGATCAGCTCGCGGGTGGCCGCGGCATCCAGTCCCATGTTCCGCTGCGCGGTGTCCATGGCGTCAGCGACGCCGAGACCCCACGAGTACACGTTGCGGCGGAAGTCGAGGGTCGCATCCCAGTCGATGTCGGCCGGCTGACCGGGGGTGTTGTCGGCGTGCGTCTTCGGCACGACGTGCGCGGCCGCGTACGCGACACGGCTGCGGAGCGGCGCCTCGGGGCGGATGTACCCGGAGGTGTCGACGAGGGGGACGCGCCGGAGCGCGCCGTCCCCCGAGAGCAGGGTGAGGTCGGTCATCGATCAGTCCAGCGACAGCGCGTCGAGCTCGATCTTGCGGCCCTCGCGGCTGGAGCGCAGGCCCGCCTCGGCCAGCTGCACACCGCGCGCACCGGCGAGGAGGTCGAACTCGTAGTCGGTGCCCAGGGCGTACGAGACGAGGAACTCCTCCCACTGCTGGCGGAAGCCGTTCATGAACACGTCGTTGACGGGGACGTTCTGCCAGTCGGCGTCGTAGTCGTGGGTGTCTTCGAGGTCGGGGTTCCACACCGGCTTGGGCGTCGCGTTCCGCGGCTGGATCTTGGCGCCGAACAGACCGACCACGGCAGAGCCGTGCGTGCCGTCGACGTGGAACTCGACGAGCTCGTCGCGGTTCACGCGGACGGTCCACGACGAGTTGATCTGAGCGACGACGCCGCCCTCGAGCTCGAAGACGCCGTACGCGGCGTCCTCGGCGGTCGCGGTGTAGTGCTCGCCCTTCTCGTCCCAGCGGTCGGCGATGTGGACGGACGCCTGCGCGTAGACCGTGTTGACACCGCCGAAGAGGTTCTCGAGCACGTAGTTCCAGTGCGGGAACATGTCGACGATGATGCCGCCGCCGTCTTCGGCGCGGTAGTTCCACGAGGGACGCTGCGCCGGCTGCCAGTCGCCCTCGAAGACCCAGTAGCCGAACTCGCCGCGGACCGACAGGATGCGGCCGAAGAAGCCCGAGTCGATCAGGCGCTTGAGCTGCTGCAGACCCGGAAGGTAAAGCTTGTCGTGGACGACACCGGTCTTGACGCCGGCCTCGGCGGCGAGCTTCGCGAGTTCGAGTGCCTCTTCGAGCGACTCCGCCGTCGGCTTCTCGGTGTAGATGGTCTTGCCTGCGGCGATCGCCTTGCGGAGCGCCGTGGCGCGAGCCTTCGTCACGAGGAAGTCGGCGTAGATCTCCCAGCGGGGATCTGCCAGAGCGGCATCCAGGTCGGTCGTGTAGTCCTCGATGCCGTGCTTCGCGGCGAGCTCGGCGAGCTTGGCCTCGCTGCGGCCGACCAGGAGCGGCTTGACCGTGACCTTCGAGCCGTCGGGCAGCTCGATGCCACCCTGGTCGCGGATCGCGAGGATGGAGCGCACGAGGTGCTGGCGGTAGCCCATGCGGCCCGAGACGCCGTTCATGATGATGCCGATCTCGCGGACGGCGGGGGCGGCGGAAGCGGCAGCCGGGGCGGGTGCGGTGATGGTCGTCTCTGACACGGTGTGGTCCTCGTCTGTTGTTCGCGTGCAGTGCCTGGCGCCGTCGTCGGACGACGGCGAGGTCGATGGGTAAGCGCTTTCCCCCAGTGTGACACCGGCGGTCGGTTTGCGCAAGAACCGAGACTCAGCGCCGCCGGGCGGGGACTGCGACGACGGCGAGAACCGCGCAGCCTAGGGCTGCCGGCAGCAGGGGCGGGAGCATCCACGTCAGGATGACGACGAGCGCAGCCGCCGCGATGTAGAACACGAGTCCTCGCAGGTCGCTCCGGACGATCGCCGGAACGCTGCGCACGGCCGCCCGCCAGCCGGCTCGCGGATCCCACGCACCCGCCGCAATCAGCAGCCCTACGGCGAGCACGGCGAGGCCTGCCCAGCCGACGGCTTCGATGACGACGCCGCCGGGCAGGAACCCGGATCGTGCGAGGTCGATGTCGATGACCAGCACGACGGCGACCACAGCGGCGATGAGCCCGACGACGCTGCCGCCGGCGATCCCGGCACGCACATCGCGCCAGAACAGACCGAGCCGGGAATCGTCCGCTGCGATGTAGCGACCGAGATGACGGATGCCGGCCGCCAGGGCGATCGGCAGGGTCACGACCAGCGCGCCCACCAGCACGACGAGGAGCCCCACGAGGAGGACCTCACCGAAGAGCGCGAACTTCGCGGCGGCGCCGGGGAACCGGGACGGCGGGCGCTCGTCGAGGACGGGACCGCTGCCGGAGCGGTCGGCGCGCACCGCGGCACGCGCCGCGCGCCGATCCGCTCGCGTCCCGGCCATCGTCAGCCCTTGAGGCCCTGCGTCGCGACGCCGTCCACGAGGAAGCGCTGGAACACGAGGAAGAAGAGCAGCACGGGCACGAGAGCGAGGAACGACGCCGTGACCGTCGCGCCGAAGTCGCTCGTCGACGACTGGTCGTTGTAGAGGCGCAGCGCGATCGGGAGCGGGTAGTTCTCCGGGCTCGTCAGGTACAGCAGCGGCCCGAGGAAGTCGTTCCACGACCAGATGAAGGCGAAGATCGCGCAGGTGATCAGCGCGGGCTTCACGAGAGGCAGGATGATCGCCCAGAAGATCCGGACGTGTCCGGCGCCGTCGATGCGGGCCGCCTCGTCCATGTCGCGCGGCATCTGCCGCATGAACTGCACGAGGAGGAAGACGAAGAACGCCTCGGTCGCGAGGAACTTCGGCAGGACGAGCGGCCAGAAGGTGTCGACCAGGCCCAGATTGTTGAACAGGATGTACTGCGGGATGATCACGACGTGGAACGGCAGCAGCAGCGTGCCGATCATCGCGGCGAACAGGATCCCGAGGCCCTTGAACTGGATGCGGGCGAACGCGTAGGCGGCCAGCGCGCTGGAGAACACGGTGCCGACGACGGCCAGGACCGCGAGGATCAGCGAGTTGCCGAAGAACTGCCACAGCGGGACGCCGGCGATGCCGTCGAAGACCTTCAGATAGTTGTCGAAGGTCGGCTGCTGCGGGATCAGCCCGGGGTTCTGACCGAACTCGGAGTTCGGCTTCAGCGTCGAGATGCCCAGCCACACGAGCGGGTACAGGACGAGGGCGGTCAGCGCGATCAGGACGACGAGCCAGATGACCGTCTGCCAGGTCTTGCGCTTCACGCGACGACGGCGCTGCGGCGGAGCGGCGATCGTCTGCTGCGCGGCGAAGACGGGGGTGGATGCCGCGCCCGAGGTCGTGGCGACGTTGGAGGTGCTCATCGGTTGTCTCCGGCGTAGTGCACCCAGGAGCGCTGGGTGCGGAAGAGGATGAAGGCGATGATCGCGACGACCACCAGCAGGACCCAGGCGATGGCTGCGGCGTAGCCCATCTGGCCGTCGCTGAAGCCTCGCTTGTAGAGGTAGATCGTGATGAAGTTCGTCATGCCGGCGGGGCCGCCGGAGCCGTTCGAGATGATGTACGCCGAGGCGAACACCTGGAACGCGCCGATGAGACCCAGCAGCAGGTTGAAGAAGATGACCGGCGACAGCATCGGGAGGGTGACCGCGCGGAAGCGGTACCAGGGTCCGGCGCCGTCCATCTCGGCCGCTTCGTAGAGCTCCTTCGGCACCTGCTTGAGTCCGGCGAGGAAGATGACCATCGTCGCGCCGAACTGCCAGATCGACAGGATGATCATGGCGGGCAGGACGAGGCTCGGGTTTCCGATCCACCCGCCGAGGTCGATGCCGATGGCCGACAGGGACGAGTCGACGGGGCCTTCGGAGCCGAACATCGCGCGCCAGACGATCGCGACCGACACCGACCCGCCGATGAGCGAGGGTGCGTAGAACGCCGAGCGGAAGAAGCCGGCGCCCTTGTCGCGGTAGTTGAGCAGCATCGCCACGAGAAGCGCCGCGATCAGGGTGATCGGCGTTCCGACGAAGACGTAGACGAGGGTGATCTGCGCCGACTGGATGAACTGGGGATCGTTCGTGAACAGGCGGACGTAGTTGTCGAGCCCGATCCAGCGGGGCGGGGTGAAGATGTTGTACCGGGTGAACGAGAGGTACAGCGAGTACCCCATCGGGATGATCGTCAGGCCGAAGAAGCCGACGAGCCATGGGATGAGGAATCCGTAGCCGGCGAGCGTCTCCTTGCGAGCGCGCGAGCGCTGGGTGGGACGGCTCAGGTTCTCGGGCCGGCGCTTGTTCGCGAGTGCGCGACGCCGCTTCTCGCCGGTGACGATGACTCTCGTCGCGGTGGTGCTCACGGGCTGCTCCAGATGTCGGGGGGACGGTGCGGGGTCCGGATGCCGCGGCATCCGGACCCCGCGATCGGTCACGAGTTGAGGGCGACGTCCATCTCGGTGAAGAACTGCGAGACGGCCTCGTCGACGGTCATGGTCCCGAAGTTCAGTTCCACGCCGAGCTGACGGAACTTCTCCTCGAGAGTGCCATAGCCGACGATCGGGACGGGAGGTGCGTCGCCGAGACGGTCGGCGATGGACTCCTCGTATGCCTTGACCTGCTCGCTGAGCGGGTCGAGGTCGGCGGCGGCCAGGGCTGTCTCCGACGCGGGCAGACCGCGGTTGGTGCCGAAGATCTCACCCGACTCGGGCGAGTTGACGAGGAAGTTCACCAGCGTCGCCGCGGCCTCGGGGTGGTCGGTGTTCGCCGCGATCGAGTGCAGCATGGAGGGCTTCAGGTAGAGGTCCTTCGCGCCTTCCTCGGTCACCGGCGGGGCGACGAGACCGAGCTCGGTGTAGTCCGCGCCGAGGTTGCCGAGGTAGCCGGCACCGAAGTTGTCCCACGTGAGCTCGCTGGCGGTGATGGCCGTGTCGAACGGCCCGAGCGGCAACGCCTCTTCTACGGTCTGCTGCGGCGCGCCGATGCCGTCACGGATCGACTGCCCCTCCTCCCAGAACGCCTTCAACCGCGCCTCGTCGAAGCCGGGCTCGCCGTCCTCGGTGAAGAGGTTGCCGCCCTCGGCGCGCAGCTGGAGTTCGAAGTTCTGGATGCGACCCGTGTAGTCGCTTCCGCCCCAGTACTCGCCGCCGCTGGCGTCGGTGATGTCCTTCATCCAGGCGGTGTAGTCGTCCCAGGAGCCGCCGGGGAACTCGTCCGCGCCGGCCTTCTCGAGGAGGACCGGGTTGGTGAACAGGCCCCAGGCGTTGGTCGAGGTCGCGATGCCGTAGGTGGTGTCGTTGACGACGCCGATGTCGAGGATGTTCTGCGGGAGCGGGTCGGTCTCGATGATGCCGCCGAGGTACGGGTCGAGGTCGAGCAGGAGCCCGTTCTCGGAGTACTGGCGCAGGTACGAGTAGTCGAACTGCATGACGTCGGGCAGGTTCTTGCCCGCCGCCTCGGTCTGCCGCTTCTCCCAGAACTCGGGGAACGCGAGGAAGCTCGTGCTCACCGTGATGTTCGGGTACTTCTCGTTGAACGCCTGGATCGCCTTGTTGTAGAGGTCGGCGCGGACGTCGTTACCCCAGAAGGCGAGGTCGAGCGAGACCTTCTCGTCGGGGTCGTACGTGCCGGCGGGCTCCGGCGAACCGGCGCAGCCGGCAAGGGCGATGACCGACCCCGTCGCGAGTGCGACGGCGGCAAGTGCGCGTTTGCTGAACATCTTTGTCCTCTCTCGAACGTCCGTGTTGCGAGTGCTGGTGGACGTCTTGGTCCGTGATTGCGGCTTCCTTCGGTGCCGTGGGCCGGGCCCACAGGAAAGCGCTTGCCACGAGAGTAGCGACAATTGAAACGTTTTTCAAGAGGTGCCTGTGACCGGTCCCAAGGGCAGTCTAACCGCCGGTGCCGCGTCGATCATGGCCGACATCGAGGGCAGGAGCCGACGTTGTCAGCGGACGACGAGCTCGGTATCCCGCACGACCAGCTCGACACGCAGGACCGCGCAGCGGCGGTCATCGGGCACTCCCGGGTGCGTGAAGAAGTAGAACCAGACGCGGTCCCCGTCGCGCACCGGCGCCCCGTGGTGGCCGAACCCCGGGCTCGGCACCGTGCCCGCGC
The DNA here is from genome assembly GCF_030818715.1 of Microbacterium sp. SORGH_AS_0505. Classification (NCBI taxonomy): domain Bacteria; kingdom Bacillati; phylum Actinomycetota; class Actinomycetes; order Micrococcales; family Microbacteriaceae; genus Microbacterium; species Microbacterium sp. SORGH_AS_0505. Next base: position 754,306 of record NZ_JAUTAT010000001.1, read on the forward strand.
CGAGGATGACGGCATCCGCTCCGCCCTGGCGGCGCCACGAGACGGCGTCGTCGGAGCGGTACACGCCCATGCCCCGCCACTCGTCGACGATCATCCACCAGAAGCCACCGAGCTCGAACACCGTCGGACCTTCGTGCGGCCGCCCGCCGATCGCGGTTCCCTCGGATTTCCAGGCGGTCAGATCGTCCGAGACTGCGGCCTTCGTGACCGAGTCGGCAGCCTCGTCCTTGTACCAGAGACGCCAGCGCCCGTCGGGCGTGCGCGCGACGCCCGCGTCGATCACGCGGTCGCTGTCGAGGGTGAGCGGACCGATGCGATGCCACGCCGACAGATCCGTCGAGCGGTACTCGACGATGTGGCGCGCGTGCCCCGGCCACCGATCCGGAACACCGTCGATCTCGGTCAGATACATACGCCAGAGATGCCCGTCGAACACGACCTCGGGCGCCCAGTGCGTGCGGTCCGTGCTCGCGGGCGGGCCGGCGGCATCCAGTCTCAGCCCGTCGGCGGTCGGCTCGAGGGTTCCGGCGTACGACCAGCGGATGCCGTCGGCCGAGCGCGCGACGCCGATGCGGCTGCCGTGCACCCAGGCGACGCCCGGACCCGGGTCGGGGTGGGTCGCGCGTCGCTGGGTGTAGAACATCCACCAGTCGCCGGTGCCGGCGATCACGACGAGGGGATCGGTGGCGCCGTCGTACACCGGGTCGCGGTAGACCTCGATCATGCGAGACCCGCCTGCGTGAGGTGGAGCTGCGCGTAGCGGCCGCCCCGGTCGAGCAGCTCGTCGTGCGAGCCGCTCTCAACGATCTCGCCCCGCTCGAGGACGACGATGACGTCGGCCTGCCGGACGGTCGAGAGCCGGTGGGCGACGACGAGGGTCGTGCGCCCGATCATGAGACGGCTGAGGGCCTCTTTCACGAGCTCCTCCGATTCGGGGTCGAGGGCGCTGGTCGCCTCGTCGAGCAAGAGGATCCTCGGGTCGCGGATGAGGGCACGGGCGATCGCGAGGCGCTGCCGCTGGCCGCCGGACAGGCGAGCGCCGCGTTCGCCGACGACGGTGTCCCACCCCTGCGGCTGATCCTGCACGAACCCCCACGCGTTCGCATCGCGCAGGGCTCGTTCGATGCGGGCGTCGTCGACGTCGCCGAGACCGTAGGCGATGTTCTCGCGGATGGTCCCCTCGAAGAGAACTGATTCCTGCGGCACCACCGACACGAACCGGCGGACGGTGCGCAGATCGAGGTCCTGCATGTCGCGTCCGTCGAGGAGGATGCGCCCGCTCGTGGGGCGGAGGAACCCGAGGATCAGGTTGAGCATCGTCGACTTGCCGGACCCCGACGATCCGACGAACGCGACGGTCGCACCCGCGGGAATGCGCAGATCGATCTCGTGGAGCGCGTCCTCGGCGGCGCCGGCGTACCGATGCGACGCGTGCGCGAGGGTCAGGTCGCCCGTGACAGCGTCGACGCGACGCTTGCCCGCGTTCTGCTCGAGGTCGGGGTCCTGCAGCACCTCGGCGATCGAGCGCACCGATTCGAGTCCGCGGGCGCCGACCGGGATGAGCATGAGCAGCTGCGTGAGCCCTTGGGTCAGCAGCGTGAAGTACGTCGACAGCAGCACCACTTCACCGGGGGTGATGGGCAGGATGCCGGTGAGAGAGAAGGTCGCGGCGAGGACGAGGCATCCCACCCCGAGCAACTGCATGGCGACCCACGACACCGATGCGACGTGACCGTTGAGCATGTCGAGGTGGAGTCCGGCGCGCCGGACGCCGTCGGCGCCGGTCGCGACGCGCGTGACGGCGGTCTGCTCGAGCCCGTGGGCGCGGGTGACGGGGATGAGCGACGCCATCTCGCCGACGCGGGCAGACAGCGTCTCGACCTCGCGACGGAACGACGCGTTACGTGCGTGCGAGCGGCGGCGCATCGCGTAGCGGATGCCGATGGCGATCGGCACGGCGAGCGCGTAAACCGGCAGGAACGCGGGGACGGCGATCGCCGTCATCGAGATGGCGCCGATCATGACCATCGTCGCGGACAAAAGCGGATGCGTGACCTGCTGCAGCATGAGCTCGACGTTCTCGACGTCGCGGACGACCTTGGTCTGCACGATCGACGAGCTGATGCGCGTGTGATAGCCGATCGACAGGCTCTGCAACCGCTCGGCGAGGGCGTTGCGGAGGTCCGCGCCGGTATCGCGGACGACCGTCATGAAGCTGCGCGTATAGAGGATGTGGTTCGGGTAGTTCTGCAGCAGGAGGACCGCTGCCACGACGAACCACCACATCACCTGCGACACGTCACCGCGACCGGCGACGACGTCGATGACCGCAGCGGTGATGACCGGCAGGAACCACAGCGGGATCTCTTTCGCCGCGAACGCGAGAACGGCGACGGTCATCCGCCCCGGCCGCCGGGCGAGCAGACGCAGCACCGATCGGGCGGGCCGGTCGCCGTCGATGAGGCCGTCCAGGCTGGAAAGCGTTTTCCGCGTCATGGTTCCATCGTAGGTCCGGGGGCTGCCGTGCCGGAAGCCCCCGCCGGGGCCGTCTCGCGCGTCCCGGGGACGCAGGATGCCGCCGAGCCCCGGCATCCGCGACACGTCGAGTCCCCGAAAGCCCGTTGCCGCCCGCCGGCGACCGACGTACCGTGAAGCATGACAGTCGTGGCACTGCGGCGATTCGCGCCGCTGATCATCGGCGCGATCGGGTTCGCGATCCTCGTCGTGGCGACGGTTCTCCGCGCGGAGGCGTGGGTGCTGATCGCGGTCCTCGCCGGGACTCTCGCGCTTGCGGCGCTCGCCGCTGCCCGCCGGCCGGCGCGAGGCCCGGTCACGCCGGAACTGTCGGCGTCCGACGCGTACTCGGACGCCTACCTCGGCAGGACGCCCCCCACGCATCCGACGATCGAGACCCGGCCGCAGGGCCAGTACGGTCCGGGGCTGCCGAACGACCCCCTGCACCTGCCGGAGTCTGGCGACCACCGCTGACGCGTTCCTGAGACGCGGGATGCCACCGAGCCCCGGCATCCGCGATACATCCAGTCCCTGGAAGCCCGTCCGCTGGCGCCGGAACGCGCGGGTCTATCGTGGAACCGCCCGCACGCCCTCGACCCCGGGACCCGATGACCACGCCAGCACCCGAGCACGAGCCGCGCCCCGTGCACCTCGCCTGGTCGTCGATTCTGCTCGTGCTCGTCGGCGGGACGGCGGGGACCGCCGCCCGCGAGGCCCTGTCGCTGGCGATCCCGCCGGTGGGCGGCGTCCCTGTCGCCATCTTCCTCATCAACATCGTCGGCGCTCTCTTCCTCGGCGCGCTGCTCGAGGCTCTTTCCCGGCGTGGGCCGGATGCCGGCCGGCGCAGATCGCTGCGGCTGCTGCTCGGCACCGGGTTCGCGGGCGGGTTCACGACGTACAGCGCCCTCGCCGTCGACACCGGCGTGCTGCTGACGGGCGGCGACGCATTCGTCGGCGTCCTGTACGCGCTCGCCACGGTGGCGGTCGGAGCACTGGCGACGGTCACAGGGATCGCCCTCGCCGCCGCGCGGCACGGGAAGCCTGCCCGATGACGCCCCTTCTCTTCATAGCGCTCTCGCTCGCGGGAGGCGTCGGCGCCGTCCTTCGCCTCGTCCTCGACGGTGCGATCAAGGCCCGCACCCGTACGGCATTCCCGCTCGGCACGCTGCTCATCAACGCGTCTGGCTCGCTCGTCCTGGGGGTCATCACGCAGCTCGCGCTCGGCGGCATCCTGGACGACACGTGGCGGCTCGTGATCGGCACGGGCCTCTGCGGCGGGTTCACGACGTTCAGCACCGCGAGCTTCGAGACGGTCCGTCTCGTGCAGCAGCGCCGGCACGTCCTGGCCTCGGTGAACGCGGTCGGGATGCTGGTGGCCGCCGTCGGCGCGGGGCTCCTCGGCATCCTGCTCGGCCACCTCCTCGTCGGATGACTTCCGGAAGGGCGCACGGGAAAGCGCTTGCTGGCATACTCGAGGGAGCCGACGAAGGAGTCCCCGTGACCGTCCCCCGACGAACCCGCATCGTCCTCGCCGGAGCCCAGGGCTTCGGCACCGTTCATCTCGAGAACCTGCGCCGCCTCGGCGACCGCGTCGAGCTGGTGGCCGTCGCCGATCCCGCCCCGGTCCCTCCCGAGAACCTTCCGGCGGGCACGCAGGCGTTCGCCTCGCTCGCCGACGCGCTCGACGCCGTCGACGACATCGACGTCGTCATCGTCGCGACGCCGCTGCACACGCACGCCGCCCTCGCAGGGCTCGTCGTCTCGCGCGGCATCGACCTCTACCTCGAGAAGCCGCCCGTGCTCTCGTCGGCCGACTTCGCCGTGTTGGCGGATGCCGCGGCGGCCTCGGGCGCGCGCGTCCAGGTCGGGTTCCAGAGCCTCGGATCGCTCGCCATCCCCGCCCTCATCGCCGACGAATTCGGACTCGGCCCCATCCAGGCGATCGGGGCCGTCGGCCTCTGGTGCCGCGACCTCGCCTACTGGTCGCGCAGCCGCTGGGCGGGCCACCGCACCCTCGACGGGTTCCCCGTCCTCGATGGTGTGGTCGCGAACCCGCTCGCTCACGCCACCGCCACGGCTCTCGCCGTCGCGCAGTCCACATCGGCGTCGGACGTGAACCAGGTCACCGCCGACCTGTACCGGGCCAACGCGATCGAAGGCGACGACACGAGCGTCATCCGCCTGTCGACCGGCCGTGGCATCCGGGTCACCTCCGCGCTGACCCTCTGCGCCGAGCAGGAAGAAGATCCCTACGTCCTCATCCGCGGCACCCGCGGGTCGGCGAGGTTCTTCTACACCGAGGACGTCGTCGAGACCGAGGACCGCCGCGTCGAGTTCGGCCGCATCGATCTCGTCGAGAACCTGCTCGATCACCGCGATCACGGCACCCCCCTCCTCGCGCCACTGCACGAGACGGGGGCGTTCGTCCGGGTGATGGATGCCGTCGCCGACACCGAACCGGTCGCGATCGGCGCCGCGCACGTGACGTGGAATGGGGAGGGCCGCTCGCCGCGTGCCGTCATCACGGATGTGAAGGATGCCGTGGAACGAGCCGTTGACGCCGAAGCGACCTTCGCGGAGCTGCACCTGCCGTGGGCGGCGAAGACCGAGGCCGCCGTGCTGGCCGACCTGGCGGCGCCGGGCGAGCCGCGGCATCCGGCCGCCGTCCTCGTCGACGGCGCCGACGTGACCCGCTCGTCGAGTCCGCGCCCCTACCTCCACCCGGTGAGCACGCCCGGCGGCGTCGTCGTTTCCGACACGCACCCGGCCGACCACGACTGGCACCTCGGCATCAGCGTCACGCTGCAGGACGTCTCGGGCGTGAACTTCTGGGGCGGCCGCACCCACACCCCCGGGCGCGATTACGTCTGGCGTGACGATCACGGACGCATCGTCGCGACACGCGTCGAGGGGGCGGCATCCGCTCTCGAAGCCGAGTTCTCGTGGATCGGGCGCGACGGCGCGCAGATGCTGACCGAGCAGCGGCGGATGACGGTCGCCGAGGCCGGGCCAGGGGCGACCACCATCGACCTGAGGTTCTCGCTCGCCACGCGTGCCGGGACGCTGCACCTCGGTGGGCCGGGCAGCAACGGCCGGGTCGGCGGCGGCTACGGGGGACTCGCCTGGCGGTTGCCCGCCGCGACCGATGTCGACGTGCGGACCGCCACGGCGCGCGGCGAAGACGCCGTGCACGGCACGACCGCGCCGTGGCTCGCCTGGTCGGCGGAGTTCCCGACGGGCACGGCGACCGTCGCGATGGCGCCTCTCGACGAGGGCTCGGCCGCGGACCCGTGGTTCGTCCGGGTCGCGGGATACCCGGGCATCGGCGCCGCCCTCGCCTGGGATCGTGAGGTCACCCTGGCGCCCGGCGTCCCCGTCTCCCGTTCGTACCGCCTGCTCGTCGCCGACGGCCGCCTGTCGGACGACGAGGTCGTCGCCGCGCTGCGTGTCGGCTGACGGACGTGATCTACCACCTGGCAGGGGACTCGACCGTCGCGCCCATGAAGGCGGGCGAGGAGCCGATGGCCGGCTGGGGCGAATGCCTCGCCGAGGTCACCGATGCACCCGTCCATAACCACGCGTTCGGCGGGGCGACGACCGAGTCGTTCCTCGAAACCGGGACGTGGGACGCGCTGCTGACCGATGTGGTCGCCGGTGACACCGTCGTGATCCAGTTCGGCCACAACGACCAGAAGCAGCCCGAACTGCTCGCCTCCCGCGGCGGGTACACCGATCGGTTGCGGCGGATGGTGGCGGACGTGCGCGAGCGCGGCGCGCGACCCGTGCTCTGCACGTCGTGCGAGCGGCGATGGTTCGACGGCGACCGCGTGACGCCGACGCACGGCGATTATCCGAACGCGGTCCGTGACCTCGCCGCAAGCGAGGGCGTCGACCTCATCGACCTCACGGCGTTCACGACCTGGCTCTACGAGGACCTCGGGGACGAGGCATCCGCTCGTCTGCTGTCGCACTACGCACCGGGCGAGGCGGCGGCCTGGCCGGAAGGTCTCGTCGACGACACGCACTTCCGCGTCGAGGGCGCGCGCCGGATCGCACGCTTCGTGGCGAAGAGCCTGCGGGCGATCGAGCGGCCCGACGGGGATCAGCCCTCGAAAGGGTCGACCTTCACGGCGTGACCGCGATGTCGTACGGTGAGGGCATCAGCCACGTCACGGAGGACCCCTGATGCGACTCATCGTCGGCACCGCGCTCATCCTCGCTGGCCTCGCGCTCGTCGTGCTCGCGCAGGTGAACCTCTCCGCCCAGATGGACCGTGTCGATCGGGAAGGGACCGCGGGCAGTCTCTTCGCCCTGGACGTGTTCTGGCTCGGCCTCGCCGGCGTCGTCTCGGTTGTCGTCGGTGTCGGAGCGCTCATGGCGCGCCGGCGCGAAGCTGTCTCGGCGGCCTGACGCGAGGCCGGAGCCCGCTGACGTCGGGCGGCGTCAGAACGGCGCGGGGTCTCCGGGGTGTGTTGCGGCAGGGGTGAACGCGACGGCCGGGGTGGGTGCGTCTTCTCTGTAGGTCCTGCCGAGGGGTGAGGTCCATTCGAGGACACCACCCGACAGTTGTCGAACGCGCCAGGCGGTGAATTGCTTCATCGAGTGATGTCTCTGGCAGAGGTGGGCGAGGTTAGAGAGTTCGGTTCGTCCGCCGAGGGCGTGGTCGTGGGTGTGGTCGACCTCACAACGGATCGCAGCGACGCGGCATCCGGGGAACCTGCAGTGTTGATCGCGGGCTTGCAGGAACCGACGCATCCCCGACGGAACGCGGTACGAGTCCGTGGAGATGGTGACCCCGGTCGTCGGGTCGTGGAACAGGCGTTCCCAGATATGCGTCGACCCAGCGAGGAGACGGGCGGTAGCGGGGTCGATCGGAGAGCGGCCGGCCAGGTCGCACGGCCCATCATCTGCATCGGTGAGCGTCGCAGCCGGCACGAGAATCTGCACGCGAGCGCGGATAGCGCCGAGCGGTCCGGCGGTCGTGTCACGCGTGTCGTCTAACGCCGGGGTCCCTGCGAGCAGCAGGTCGGCGAACACGTCTGCTCGGACCTGGTCCGTCGAGCGCGCGTCGGTCGCAACGACATCGGAGTCAGCTGATCGCTCGTCCCGCGTGTCGATGATCGCGCGTGCCTGCTGAGTGAGCCGGTCGTGAATCCCCTCCGCGATCACGGTGGGCAGGGTCGCGATCAGGTCGCTCATCCCATCCCTCCCCGGCACCAGTCGCACGCACCGGCCCGCGGCGGCCTCTTCGTGCCGTTCGGCGAACGATCGTGGGTGCATGCGATGGGCGAGGATCTCGAGCTCACCCCGCACCCGGTTCGGCGTCTCGCCGTCGCAACGTTCGATCGCGATCGCTTCGAACGCCGCCCACAGCTCTCCAGGCAGGGTCAGCCCGGCGTTCACGATCGCCTTCACATGCCCTTGGACGATCCGTCCGCCCTCCCACGCCGCCACCGCGGCGGGGAACCCTTCGATGGTCACGCGAGCCTCGCCGATACGGCGTTGCACCGTCCGGTCGGTCATCCGCATCGCCCCGGCGACCTCCGCCGAGATGGATCGCAGGGCCATGTCGTGAAGCAGGACATTCGCGTCTTTCCGAGCACCCTGCTGATCCGCCAACTGCCCGGCAGCGGCCAGCATGCGAAGCTCCGCGATCTGCCCCGCAGCGATCTGGCGGCCTATGTCTTCAGCGTCCGCGACAATCCCCGCGATGGCGGCGAGATACGCCTCGCCACCGGGGGTTTCCATCGCTTCCGCCATACCTGCACTCTGCCACCAACCTCCGACACTCACCCCGGCAGAACCGGCCGAAAACGGCCTCTATTCACACCCCCACGATGAGAATTCATTCATTCGGCACCCACCCGCGTCACCGCACGGCGCGCGGCTTCTTGATCGGGACCGCGATGCGGTGAACCCGCTCGGCCCCGTCGGGAGCGTCGTGCAGGTCGCGGGCGACATGGACGGTCGCATGCGGCGCACCGGCGAGCACGGCCGGCACGCCTCGCAACGGCAGGTTCTCCGCCACATGCAGCTCTCGCAGCGCGGCCGAGCCGCCGAAGGCGGAGATGTCGATCGACCCCCGCGACGTGTCGAGGGTGGAGTTGTACACCTGCACCGACGCGAGTCGGGGACACCGTGCGAGGTCGTCGAGATCGCTCCACCGCACGCTGTGCGTCATGAACGTGCCGAGCCGGTGGGGCGGACGCGACCACACGATGCGCGCCGTCTGCGACCTGCCCCGGAGCTTGAGGAACTCGAGCCGATCACTGCCGTCGCCGATGCGGACCACGTCCTCCCGCACTCGACCGATATGCAGCGTGACGACGTCCGACAGGTCCACCCACCCGTCGGACACGAAGGATGCCGCTTCGCAATCGATCCGCCGCAGCCACCCGACGTCCTCGCTCCGAACCGGTGACGCCCCGGGTGTCCAGACGCACAGCTCGTCGACGCTGCTCCCCCGCATCGACGCGATGTCGGGCGTCCTCACCCGGTCGTGCAGGAACACGGTCCGAAGCGTCGGGATGTCCGCGACCCACCGCATGTCGGCACCGGGGGCGTCGAAGGATGCCGTGTCGAGGCGGAGCGTCGTCACCCCGGCATCCCGCGCCTCATCCACCTCGGCGACGCCGGGCACCCCGCCCACGATGCGCGCACCCGTGCGGGAGTGCAGGATCAACGCCATCGACGCCTCCGATCGTCCGAGCCACCATCCTGCGGCATGCGCGCCTCAGTCGAACGCGCGCGCCAGCGGCCGCTTCACTCCGGCGAACTCCACCGTCGGCCACGCCGGGTCGACCGTCAGCACCTCGACACCGGATTCCGTGACGAGCACGGTGTCCTCGACCTTCGCGCCCGGGGCGCTCGGATTCCAGGCGAACGCGTGCGGCGACGCGACGGCATCCGTCGTCAGGGTCGTCGCACGGGGGTCGCGCCCGGCGTACCCGGTCGGCCCGCCCTGGTGGTGCTTCGTCCACTCGTCCGCGTCGAAACCGGATGCCGCGTAGCCGGCGGTCCCGGCCGCGAAGACGTCGTCCAACCGGGCACCCGGCCGGGTGGCGGCGAAGAACGCCGCCTCGACCTCGAGGATGCGGTCATCGTCGGCCCCCGGCTCGCCGACCCACCGGGTCGCGTTGGCGATGAGGCCGTGCCGCCGCCCGCACACCACCAGCATCGCCCTGCGACCGAGCGGCCCCTCGGTGGGGAGCGGATGCCGGTAGGGCAAGCGCTCCTCGCCCGCGACCAGGATCACGAGCGGGTCGATGCCCCGCGAGACCAGACCTTCGGCGAGCGCCGCCGCGACTGATCGTTCGGATGTCGACGCGCTGAGCCCGCGGGCGACCGCCGTCAGGACCGCCGCCGTCTCGCGCCCGAGCGCGCGGTAGCGATCCGCCTCGGCGGGCAGCAGCGACGCACGCGCCGCGCGCAACGCGGGAGCGACCTCGACTTCAGCGAGACCGGCACCCGCCGCCTCGAGAACCGACTGATGCCACGGCACACGCACGACGCGGCCGGCATCCTCGGGCAGCAGCTCCTCGGCGATCAACCGATCGGCCTCGTTCGCACTCACGAAGACGGTGTCTCCGTCATCGTCGACGCGAACGGCCAACACGGGAGGCCCGGCGAGGGAGACGTGCGTGCGTGCGCCTTCGAGGTACCAAGCGACGGCTTCGTGGGAGGACAGCACGAGCGGGCGACCCCCGGCATCCCGCCGCACACCTGCCATCTGCTCACGTTTCGCGGCTCGGTCAACAGCAGATGCGGACACCGTCGTCTCCTGTCATAAAACGTTTCCTCGCATAGTATGACCTCACCGACCGCGCGCGATGCGCGCGCCGGAATGGTGCGAAGGGCAGCCGATGGCAGGAGCCAAGCCGACGACGATCACCGACGTCGCCACGCACGCCGGGGTCTCGCTGGCCACGGTCTCGCGGGTCATGAACGGGAACGCGACGGTCGACCCGGCTCTCGCCGAGCGAGTCCGCGCCTCTGCCGCCGAGCTCGGTTACTCCGCCAACCCGCTCGCCCGCAGCCTCGTCCTCGGCAAGACGCAGACGATCTCCGTCGTCGTCCCCGACCTCTCGAACCCCACGTTCCAGGGGATGCTCCGAGGCCTCAGTCGCGCAGCCGTCGCCGACGGCTATCACGTGCTCGTCGCCGACTCGGACGAGCACGAAGATCAGGAGCGCCTGCTCGCCCTGGAGTCCCGCCGCCGGTCCGACGGCCTGGTGCTCTGCGCTCCGCGCATGTCGGATGCCGCTCTCGCCGAGGTCCTCGCCGAGGTGGCACCCGTCGTGCTCGTGAACCGCGCGGGCGACGCCCCCAGCGTCGCAGCCGACTACCGCACCCCGCTCCGCCGGGTGATCGACCACCTGTACGGCCTCGGCCACCGCCGCATCGCCTACCTCGCCGGCGCCAAGCGCAGTGCCTCGAATGCGCAGCGCCTGGCCGCCCTCGACGACGCCCGGGCGACGCTCGACGGCTGCGAGATCGTCGAGATCCCCGCCGGCGTCGACTTCGCGGCGGGTGCCGGTTCGCTCGACGCCGTGATCGACTCGGGCGCGACCGCCGTCCTGGCCTTCAACGACCTGTCGGCGATGGGCCTGCTCAGCGCGGCGACCGAGCGCGGCCTGTCGGTGCCGGGCGACCTGTCGATCGCGGGCTTCGACGACATTCCGTTCGCGCGCTACACCTCCCCCGCCCTGACGACGGCCGCCGTCCCGACGGGTGAACTCGGCGCCCTCGCCTGGCGAGCCCTGCACGCGCTGCTGCGGGGCGAGTCGGCCGAGGCGACACACACCGTCGTGCCCGAGGTCATCCTCCGCGGAACGACGGGCGCCCCCGCGCGCTGATCCCTCGGTCGTCCTCCTCGCGGTCTCGGTGACAGCCGTGCTACCGTCGAGAAAACGTTTCCTGAGTCGGTGTCCCGGCTCGGAGGAGTTCGGCACGAAGGAGAGCCATGACCACCCGGTACGCCCTCGTCGGCGCGGGCCATCGCGCCCAGATGTATGTGGACGCGATCGCCGTCGACTACCGCGGCCGCGCCGACCTCGTCGCGATCTGCGAGCCCAACCCGACGCGCGCGCAGTACTACGTCGACCGCTTCGCGGGCCACGGCCTCGCCGCTCCGAGCACCTGGCAGCCGGATCAGCTCGAGGAGATGATCCGCACCGAGCGCATCGAGCGGGTCATCGTGACCGCGCGCGACGACCTCCACGCCGAGCTGATCGTCCGGTCGATGGATGCCGGCGCCGACGTCGTCGTCGAGAAGCCACTCACCATCGACGCGGCCAGCGCCGCCGCGATCGAAGCGGCCGCCGAGCGCACGGGACGATCGGTCGTCCTGACCTTCAACTACCGGTACGCGCCGCGCAACACCGCTCTGCGTCAGGTCATCGCGGAGGGCCGGATCGGTCGAGTCACCTCGATCGACTTCTCCTGGATGCTCGACACGCAGCACGGCGCGGACTACTTCCGCCGCTGGCACCGCGAGAAGGAGCACTCCGGCGGCCTCCTCGTCCACAAGTCCAGCCACCACTTCGACCTCGTCAACTGGTGGATCGGGCAGCGCCCGCGCCGCGTCTTCGCCTCGGGGGCCTTGCGCTTCTACGGCGCCGAGAACGCCGACGCGCGCGGCCTCGGCGACCGGCCCGCCCGCGGCACGCACGACGGCGACCGCGACCCGTTCGAGCTCGACCTGCGCGGCGACGAGCGCCTGCGCGCGCTGTACCTCGACGCCGAGCAGCACGACGGCTACGTCCGCGACCGCGACGTGTTCGGCCCCGGCATCACGATCGAAGACAATCTCGCCCTCGTCGTCGACTACTCAGACGGCGCGACGCTGTCGTACTCCCTCAACGCCCACGCCCCGTGGGAGGGCTACCGCGTCGCCGTCAACGGCACCGAGGGCCGCGCCGAGCTCGAGGTCGTCGAGCGGGGCGCCGTCCTCGTCGGAGACGGTCTGCACCCGGTCGTCGACCCCAGCGCGGTGCAGGATTCCGCCCGGTCGAGCCTGCGCCCCATGGGCGAGCGCCTGCTCGTGCAGCGCCACTGGGAGGAGGCCGTCGAGGTTCCGATCGTCTCGGGCGAATCGGCTCACGGCGGCGGCGACGCCCTGCTCCTGGCCGATGTCTTCGCCGGCCCCGTGGACGATCCACTCGGACGCCCGGCCGACTGGACCGACGGTGTCCGCTCGATCGCCGTCGGCATCGCCGGCAACCGCTCCCTCGAGACGGGGATGCCCGTGAAGGTCGCCGACCTCGGCGTCGCCCTGCTGCGGCACACGCCATGAGTCGCGTCGTCGTCACCGGCGGGTCCGGCAGACTCGGCCGCAATCTCGTCGCCGGACTCGCCGCCCGCGGGCACGAGGTCGTCTCGCTCGACCGCGCCCCCTCGGACGACCTCGACATCGACGGGGTTCAGCAGATCTCGATCGACCTGCTCGACGCGGCGGCCACGGCCGAGACGCTCGCGGGCGCGAAGGCAGACTCGATCGTCCACCTCGCCGCGATCGCCGTGCCGTTCAGCGCCCCCGAGGACGTCATCATGCGCACGAACACGGGGCTCGCGGTCTCGGTGCTCGGCGGAGCGGTGGATGCCGGCATCGGACGCATCGTCGCGGCATCCAGCCCCACCGTGCTCGGCTACGGCAACCCGTCGGGGTGGTTGCCCGATGCCCTGCCGCTCGACGAGACGTCGACACCACGCCCGTGGAATGCGTACGCGCTGTCCAAGCTCATGATCGAGCAGACCGTGTCGATGCTGCACCGTCGCACCGGCGACGACGTCCGCTACGCGACGTTCCGCCCCTGCTATGTCATCGCCCCCGAGGAATGGGCGGGCGCCCCGACCCAACAGGGGCACACGGTCGCCGAGCGGATCGCCGACCCGGCACTGTCGGCTCCTGCTCTCTTCAATTACGTCGACGCCCGCGACGTCGCCACGTTCACCGACCTGCTGCTGGGCGCCCTGCCCGACATCCCGAATGCCGAGGTGTTCTTCGTCGGCGCCGACGATGCGCTGGCCGATGCTCCTCTGGCCGAGCTCCTGCCGCGCTTCGTCCCCGGGACCGACGAGCTCGCCCGCGGTCTCACCGGCACCTCGCCCGCGTTCTCGAACGCCAAGGCGGCGCGCGTGCTCGGCTGGCGACCGCAGCACTCGTGGCGGACCGAACTCGCCGCTCCGCCATCCGCCCTCGACCGCAAGAACGTGCCGGTATGAGCCTCGCCCGCCTCGCCGAGGGCCGCGGACTGCTGTGACCACGATCGCCTCGCTCGGCGCCCGACTGATCCGGGTGCCACTCACGCGCCCGTGGGCTGCGGACGTCACGTCGGTCGGCGTCATCGCGACCCACGTGGTGCGCTCGGACGGAGCCGAAGGCTGGGGGTTCTCGTGGACCCCTCAGATCGGCGCCGAGGCGGTGCTTGCGCTCCTGCAGCACGACATCCCGGCGTTCGTCGTCGGCCGCTCGTCCGAGCCGGCGGAGGTCTGGCCCGAACTGTGGCGCCACCTGCACGAGGCGGGCGGCGGCGGTCTCACGACGATCGCGATCGCAGGTCTCGACCTCGCGCTGTGGGATGCCGCAGCCCGCGCCGCGGGCATCTCGGTGGCGTCGTCGATCGGTCGCCGCCGCGAGTCGGTGCGCTCGTACGGCAGCGGCATCAACCTGCACTACGACCTCGACGATCTGCTCGCGCAGGCGCAGCGCTGGGTCGACGCCGGCTTCGACGCCGTGAAGATGAAGATCGGCAGCCCCGACCTCGCCCGCGACGTCGAACGCGTCGCGGCGGTGCGCCGGGTCATCGGACCGGACCGTGCGCTCATGGTCGACGCGAACCAGCGGTGGGACCTCGACCGGGCGACGACCGCCGTCGAGGCACTCGCGGCATCCGACATCGCCTGGATAGAAGAGCCGCTGCGCGCCGACGACCTCGCGGGCCATATCGAGCTCGCGAGGCGCCTGCGGGCGGGGTCGGGAGTACCCATCGCCCTCGGCGAGAACGTCCACACCCGCTACCGCTTCGATGACGTCGTGCGCTCGGGCGCCGCGCAGGTCGTGCAGCCCAACATCGTCCGCGTCGGCGGGATCACCCCGTTCCTCGGGATCGCGGGCGACGCGCACGCTGCGGGCATAGACCTCCACCCCCACCTGTTGCCCGAACTGTCGGGCCAGCTCGCGCTGGTCCTGCCGCAGGAGGTTCTCATCGAAGACATCGAGGATGCCGCGTTCGGCGCCCTCGGCGCGCTCGACGGCCCCTCCCCCGTCGCCATCGTCGACGGGACCCTGACCGAGGTGCCACACGAGGGTCTCGGCCTGCGCTTCACCCACCCGGAAGGACTCCGATGATCACGCTCCACCACACGCTCCCGGCGGTCCTCGCATGAGCGCGGCGTTCGACCTCGTCCGCGGGCACGTCGAGGCGGGCCGGCTGCCGTCGGCAGTGCTCGGCGTGGCCACGGCCGACGGGACAGTGGCGCTGGAGGGATTCGGTGCCGCGGCATCCGATCGGTACCCGCTCTTCTCGATCACGAAGCCCCTGCTGGGGATCGCGGCGGCGCGCGTGATCGAGCGCGGGCTGCTGACACCCGAGACGCCGCTTCGGGAAGCTGTGCCGGAGTTCGGCGCGGGGCGCGACGACGACGTGCTGCTGCGTCACCTCGCCTCGCACACCGCCGGCATCGCGGAACCGCCGCTCGATCCCGTGACACCGCTGCGCACCGAGCTGATCACCCGGGGTCGGGACTTCGCCGCCGGCAGCGCCTCGCGCTACTCGTCACTCGCGTTCGAGGGCATCGCGGCGCTCGTCGAGCACGCGACGGAGCAGGACTGGGCGGATGCCGTCGGTGACTGGGCCGGCGAGATCGGCGCCGACGGGCTCAGCCTCGACCACACCGGCTCGGTCGAGGTCGTCGACGCTGCGACGTCGGGCGTCGACATGGCCCGGTTCGCCGCGATCCGGCATCCGGGTGCCGGACTCGTCGGACGCGCCGAGGACCTGCTGCGGCTGGGCGCGGAGCTGCTGCGCATCGAGGGCGGAGCGACCGGCGGCATCCTGCAGCCGGCGACACTTGCGATGATGCGTCGTCCGCTCACGGGCGACATCCCGCGGCTCGAGCCCTACATCGCCGAGCGCGGGCAGGACTGGGGGTTCACGTGGAACCTCCGCTCGCGCGCGCCCGGCCTCATCGACCAGGACGTCTACGGCCACGGCGGCTGGGCCGGCACCGAGTTCTGGGTCCACCCGAGCGCGGGCATCGCCTGGGTCCTGCTCACGAACGCCGTCTCGCGCCCCGGCGTCGACCTCGACGCGATCGACAACGCGGTGGTGTCGGGGCGCTGACGGGTTTCTCCCCGGCCGGAGGCGTCAGACGCGCACGCGCGAGCGCGGCTCGAGCTCCGCGCGCACGATCGCCGCCCCCACGGGCGGCGCGCCGGGGAACCGCACCGCCCCGGACGGCGGCCCGGGCAGGATCTCGATCCGCAGCTCGGTCGCGTCGCCGCGGAGGGCGGCCGGGATGCGCCAGGGCCGCCCGGTCCAGAGCGCATCGGAGACGAGCCGGTCGCCGGCCCAGGCGCGGGCGACATCGCCGGTCCACTCCAGGCGCAGCGCGCGCTCGTCGGCTGGATCGACCGTGAGCGTGACGACCGCCGCGGCATCCCACTCCGTCGGGATCGACGCGCGGCCGCCCTGCTCGGCACCGGCGGGCGGCGCCCCGGCGGACCGTTCGAGCGTCACCGCGACCTCCGCCACATGCCCGGGCTCGACGTCGACCGCCACCCACCCGTCATCCCCGAGCACCTCCAGCCGGGGGGCCACCGCGGCATCCCCCGCGAAGGTCACCTCGCCGTCGTCGGTCACGACCGCGCCGGGCGCCCAGACGAGCCGCCCGCCGGCGACCGCGATCGCGTCGGCATCCGCCTCATCGAGCACGAGCACCCGCGCGATAACACCGCCGCCGCGCGACAGCTCCCACACCCGCCCGCGGTCGGAGGCGACCTCCACCACGTCCGCGTCGGCAGAGAGCTGCGGCGGGATGCCGTCGGTCGCCGCCGCGACCAGCAGCGGCACTCCCCGCCACAGCACCTCGGTCACCGGTTGTGCGGTGAGCCAGTGCACGGTCGCCTCGCCGAGCGGCATCCCGAACGGCCAGGCGAAGACCGCGCCGGTCGGGATGTCGACCTCGGGGAAGACGGTGTCGCCGACCTCGAACCGCACACCGTCGTGGGCGGGCAGGTCGACCCCAGGATGCCGGTTCACGACGAATACGAATCCGCGTCGCCCGTCCGAGCGCACCGACCAGCGCAGCCCGGTGAGGTCGGGCGAGTCGACGGCGTCGTCGGCGAAGAAGGCGGGCATGGCGGCGAGCGCCGATCCCCACTGCGCCAGCATGAGGTGCTGCCGACGGAGCGCAGCCCAGCTCGGCCGCGTCGCGCCGTCGACCTGGACCGGCGCACCGAAGTCGTAGGCGATCTCGGGGAAGTCGTTCGGTCCGGCGGCAGCGTGCGACTCCTGGAGCCCGCGCCGCGGATTCCGGCCGTCGGCGTACATGTAGTACCCCTGCCAGACGCTGCCCGAGGCGAGCTTGGCCATCGCGAGGGCCGCGACCTCGGCGGCCGGCACGTCGAGACGGCGGTGATACGCCGAGGTCATGCCCGAGCCGAGCTCGCAGGTCGTGAACGGATGCGGCGCCCGAACTGCTTCGACCACGGGCGCGCCGGCGCGGTGGTCTGCGCCGATCGAATCGTCATCGCGGCGCGGCGACGGGTAGAAGTTCGCGTGGCTGCGCAGGTCGGGCTCGACGTCCGCGTCGACCCAGAATGACTCGGGGTATCCGCCGTAGACCGGCAGGAATCCGTCCGGCAACTGGGCTCCACCCCACCCGGTCGCCGTCCAGATCGGCGCGCGCAGGCCGAGCCCCTCCGCCATCTCGCGCAGTCGGGTGAGGTGGTCGGCGCCGTCGTACAGCTCGTTGTCGACCTGGATCGAGAACAGCGGGATGCCGCTGACCTGCCGTGCGAGCTCGGTGTACCACCGCTCGACCTCGGCGAGGTACGCCGGGTCGTTCGTCCGGAGCGGAAGCCCCGATTCCACAAGCCAATCGGGCAGACCGCCGTACCGCGCCTCGGCGTGGGCGTACGGGCCGATGCGCAGGATGAGCCCGAGACCGGCGTCGCGCGCCGTCTCGAGGAACGCCCGCACGTCGAGTCCGTCGGTGAAATCGATGCGGCCGCGATCGGGCTCGTGATGATTCCACAGGGCGTAGGTCGACACGTGGGTCAGGCCGCCGGCGCGCGCGGCGGTGAGCACCGGCATCCACTTCTCGCGGGGGATGCGGGAGTAGTGGATCTCGCCGGTGGTCGGGAAGATCGGGATGCCGCCTTGCCGAACGGACTGGACCGTCACCTCGACGCCGGAGTCATCACCCGCCGACGGGCGGATGTCCGCGAGCTCGGTTGTGGCGGGCGGGCGGACGGTGAGGGCGTGGACGCGCGTCATCGAGACTCCAACGGGGGCGGGGACGGGTCCGAGCTTAGGAGCGCATGCGGACGCGGCGAGTCGAGGTCGTCGGATCGTCCAGGCATGCCGTCGGCGACGGTCGTCCTCCACGCCCCGTCGGCGGATGCCCGAGGCGATCCGGCCCTCCCTGGATCCACGAGGGATAGCGTTGCGTGGGTGACGCTGAACCACATTCGACGCGGGAACGGCAGCCCTCTGCTGCTCGTACACGGTCTGGGCGCAGGGTTGCGGTCTTGGACCCCGATCCTCGACCGACTGGCGGAACACCGTGAGGTCATCGCCGTCGACCTACCCGGGTTCGGTGAGACTCCGCCCTTGGCCGGTGAGGTCTCGATCGCCACGTTGGCCGACTCTGTCGCGGACTTCATCCGCGAGCAGGGGCTGGACGGGGTCTCGACCGCAGGCCAGTCGATGGGCGGCCGAATCGTGCTCGAGCTCGCGCGGCGAGGGGTCGGCGGTGACGCTGTGGCGTTGGACCCGGGCGGCTTCTGGAGTCACCGCGAGCTCGTCGTCTTCAGCGCAACGCTGCGGCCCTCGATTGCTCTGGTCAGAGCGCTGCGAGGCATGCTGCCGGCCCTGCTGGGCAACGCTGTCGGAAGGACTGTGCTGCTCGCGCAGTTGTCGGCGCGGCCCTGGGCCCTCTCGCCCGAGATCGTGCTGCCGGACGTGCGCGGACTGGCCGATTCGCCGTCGACCGGGGCCGCCATGAACGCCCTCACAAAGGGACCCACGCAACAGGGTGCCCCGGCCGGGACGGTACCTGGCCGGGTCACGATCGGGTGGGGGCGGCGTGATCTGGTGACGGTGCCCCGTCAGGCCTCTCGAGCCACAGAACTGTTCCCGGACGCCGTCCTTCACTGGTTCGAGCGCTGCGGCCACTTCCCTCAATGGGACGCGGCGGACGAAGCAACCCGACTCATTCTCGACGGCACCCGCTAGCGTCCGCGGCCTGCTCAGACGACGACTGCGCTCGCGAAGGTGGACCGATCATCCCTTCCCCTGCCCGCGGTACGCCGTCGGCGACACCCCGTGGGCGACGCGGAACCTCCGCGAGAAGTAGAACGCATCGTCCATGCCGACGCGGCGCGCGACCTCCGCGACAGGCAGGTCGGTCGTATCGAGCAGATGCCGGGCATGCGCCATCTTCAGTGCGAGGTGGTGCGCGATGACCCCGCCGCCGGTCGCATCGCGGAACAGGGCGGCGAGGTGCGAGGGCGACACCCCGACCATCGCCGCGAGCTCCCCCACGTGCACGGTGCCGTCGATGCGCTCCTCGAGGTAGCGCAGCGCCCGCTCGACGGGCGTCCCGTGCTCCGGTAGCAGTCGGTCGACCGCGAGCTGCGTGAACAACCGCCACGCCATCCCGGATGCCGCGACCATCCGCGCCGGCGTCGTGTCTCGCGCCAGCGAGGTCGAGATCTCATCGAGCAGGGCGGTCGCCCGCTCGACGGCGCGCAGCGGCAGCACCACGCGGTCCGCGGACACACCCGCGGCCTCGACCAGCTCCGGCACGTCCGAACCGCGCACGTGGCACCACCAGATCGTCCAGGGATCCCCGGCATCCGCCCCATAGGAGTGCGGCAGACCACCCGGGATGACGATCGCCGTCGCCGACCCGACGCGCGTCCGTTGGCCACCCGCCTCAACCCATCCGGCCCCCGACACGCAGACGATGACGATCGTTTCGGGAGCACCCGTGGGGCGATGCCGGCCGTGGCCCGCCGCGCGTGGGAAGTAGCCGGCATCCGTCACCACCATCCGCCGGGTCACCGGCTTGGCGAGGGCTGCCTCGACGACCGGACGCGGCACGACGCTCAGCCGCTGCCGCTCGAACCCCTCCGCGCGCTGCATCCCTTCATCCTGCCGCACCGCATCGTCGAATCGTCCATGTCGACCGCACGCGAACCCATGGCCCGAGCTCGCCGCCCCGCATAGATTCGCCCCATGCCCGACGCCGCGCCCAGCCGCATCCTGCTCCCCGACGCCCCCGCCGACCAGCAGGCTCTGCTCGCGGCCGGCGGGGTCGCGTGCTGGTCCGAGGACGTCGTCATCGACACCTACGAGCCCGGCGACCCCGACCCGTACCCGGCGTTCCTGGACCGGCGCGTCTACCAGGGCTCGAGCGGGCGGGTCTATCCGCTGCCGATGATCGAGTCGATCTCGCACGAGAAGCGGCCCCGCGCGTGGCGGGCGATCCACCTCGAGAACGCCTACGTCCGGCTGATGCTCCTGCCCGAGCTCGGCGGACGCATCCACATCGGCTACGACAAGGTCGCCGGTTACGACTTCTTCTACCGGAACAACGTCATCAAACCGGCACTCGTCGGCCTCGCCGGGCCGTGGATCTCGGGCGGCGTCGAGTTCAACTGGCCGCAACACCACCGGCCGGCGACGTTCCTGCCCGTTGACAGCCGCATCGAGCGAGAGGACGACGGCGCGGCGGTCGTCTGGCACAGCGACCTCGACCCGCTGCAGCGGATGCGGGGCGTCCACGGCGTGCGACTGTGCCCGGGATCATCGCTCATCGAGCTCGACGTGCGCCTCCACAACCGCACCGACGTGCCGCAGACCTTCCTGTGGTGGGCGAACGTCGCCGCCCGGTCGCACGAGCGGTACCAGTCCTTCTTCCCCGACGACGTGAGCTACGTCGCCGACCACGCGCGTCGCGCGATCACCGCGTTCCCGCGCGCCGACCGGCCGTACTACGGCGTCGACTACCCCACCCTCGCGGCCGAGCGTCCCGACGCCGACCGCATCGACGTCTACAGCAACATCCCGGTTCCGACGTCGTACATGATGACCGACACCGACGACGGGTTCTTCGGCGGCTACGACCACGCCGCCGATGCGGGCTTCGTGCACTGGGCCGACCCCGCGATCTCACCGGGCAAGAAGCAGTGGACATGGGGCGACGGACCGATCGGACGCGCGTGGGACGACCAGCTCACCGACACCGACGGCCCCTACGTCGAGCTCATGGCCGGCGTCTACACCGACAACCAGCCCGACTTCGCCTGGCTGGTCCCCGGCGAGACGAAAACGTTCTCGCAGCACTGGTTCCCGATCCACCTGATCGGTCCGGTTCGGCAGGCGACGACGGATGCCGCGGTCTCGGTCACGACCGACGGCGGCCGGTCGCGCATCGGCGTGATCACGACGCGCGCGCACGAGGCGGCGCGCGTCGAGGTCGAGCTCGAGGACGGCGAACGGGAAATGTTCGAGGTCGCCGTCGGACCCGACTCCCCCGCCGCTATCGAGGTCGCTGGGGGCGCAGTCGCGGTGGCGCTGGTCGCGGGCGACGCGACCCTCGTGCGATGGGTCCGGCGCGACGCGGAGCCGATCGAGCCCTGGGTCGCGACGGCGCCCGAGCCGGCCGAGCGCATCGCGGGCATCGACGAGCTGCTGCTCACCGCGACCCACCTCGTGCAGTACCGGCATCCGACCCGGTCACCCCTCCCCTACCTGCGCGAGGCACTGCGGCGCGATCCGGGCGACGCCCGCGCTCGCACGATGCTCGGTTCGTGGCACTTCGCGCGGGGCGAGTACGCCGCGGCGCGCGATCACCTCGAGGCGGCGGTCGCCCGCGAGACCCGCCGCAATCTCAACCCCCGCGACGGCGAGGCGCACTACCTGCTCGGGCTCGCGCTCGAGCGGCTCGGCGCGCGTGCCGACGCCGATCACCGGTTCGCGCGCGCGGCGTGGAACGCGGTGTGGGCGGCACCGGCATCCCTCGCTCGCGCCCGTCTCGCCCTGGCGGACGGTCGACCGCTCGACGCCCTCCGGCGTGCAGACGCCGCCGGGCCGATCGCCGAGGCCCAGCGCCTCCGCGTGCTCGCGCTGCGCCGACTCGGCCGGGACGTCGCCGCCGCACTCGATGCCCTGACCGCGGCGGACCCCCTCGACCCGATCACGGGCTGCCTCGCAGGCTCCGCACCGTCGGACCCGCGCGCCGCGCTCGACGCCGGCGCCGAGTTCGCCCGCGCCGGCGCGCTCGACGAGGCCCTCGCCGCGACCGAGCGCGAGGCGACCGGCGACGCCGGATTCGGCAACCTCGAGCCGGTCCGGCTGATCCTCCGCGCAGCGTGGGCGGATGCCGCCGGTGGCCCCGACCTCGCCGCCACCGAGCGCGCCGCCGCCGACCTGCTCGACCTCGGCGGCGCCTTCCCCGCCGGGCTCGACCAACACGATGCCCTCGTCGCCGGCACCGCGGCCGGGTCCTCCGCTGCGGCAGGGATGCTCGGCGCCTGGCTGCTCGATGCCGGTCGCGACGACGACGCCCGCACGGCTCTCCAGCGCGCACGGGACCTGGGCTGCGACGACCCGGTCATGCTGCGCAACCTCGCCCTCGCGACGGTCCGCACCGGCGGCGACCCCGCCGATGCGGCCGACCTGTACGAGTCCGCGCTCGCCCGCCGCCCCGACCCGCGCCTCGTCCTCGAGCGCGACCTGCTCGCGCAGCTGACGGGGACGGATGCCGCCGCCCGCCTCGCGCTCATGGAACGCCACCCCGCCGCGCTCGACGCCCGTGACGACCTCGCGGTCGGTCACGTCGGGCTCCTGCTCGACGCGGGCCGACTCGATGACGCGTGGCGGATCCTGACGACGCGCGTGTTCCGTCCGTTCGAGGGCGGCGAGGGGATCGTGCTGGCCGCCTACGACCGCGCGGCGTGCCTGCTCGCGCGACGGGCCTGCGCGGACGGCCGAGCGGATGCCGCCATCGCACTGCTCGAGGCGGGCATCGACGCCCCCGCGAATCTCGGCGAGGGGCGGCATCCCGCGGTCCCTCAGGCCGAACGACTCGTGGCCCTCGGCGACGCGCACCGCCTCGCCGGCGACGACGACGCGGCCCGCGCCGCCTGGGAGCGGGCCCGCATGACGACGCCACTCGCGGTCGCTGCGCGTCCCGCCGACGAGGCGACGTTCTGGATCGGCGTCGCCCACACGCGCCTCGGCGAGCGCTCGGCAGCGGAGGCGATCTGGGATGCGCTCGACGCGCGCGCCACGCAGATCGAGGCCGCACCCGACGAGGTCGACTACTTCGCCACCTCACTGCCGGAGCTGCTCGTGTTCGATCTCGACACCCACGACCGGCGTCGGGCGCAGGCCGCCGCGCTGCGCCACCTGGCAACTGACGGCCGCACCATCGCGAACGAGAGGATGAACGCATGACCGATCGCTACCTGGGGTCGGGCAATCTCCCCGAAACCCCGTACGGGCCGACAGGACCCGTGCCCGCACACCTCCCCGACCGTCTCGCGATCACGCTGTGGGACTTCTCCTGGTACACCCGCGCCGGCGAGGGCGACGTGTACGCCGACCTCGATGCCGCGTGCGCCGACGCCGCGTCGCTGGGCTACAACGCCGTCCGGATCTGCGCGGCTCCGCTCCTGCTGTTCGGCGGCCTCGGCCTCGACGACCTCGCGCGTGACCTGCAGATCGACGGGCTCGGAGCCGCGGCATCCGGTGGGTATTACGGTCAGCGCACGCGCTGGTACGACACCCCCGGCGGGTACACGATCGACGTGCGGGCCCACCTCGCCGCGCTGCTCGCCGCCGCGCGGCGGCACGGCCTCGTGCTGATCCTCTCGAGTTGGGAGTACCAGCAGTCCTGTGCGTTCGCCGCGTCGCCGCGGTGGTTCGAGGCGATCGACGCCGTGCCGTTCGAGGACCGCTACCGCGTGCTTGCGGACGCGTGGGACCGGATGCTCGCGTGGATCGACGAGCAGGGCGGCCGTGACCTCGTCGCCCTCGTCGAGATCCACAACGAGGTCGACTTCTCGATCCTCCCGGTGGTGACCGACGGCGGAGCGACCGCGCTGGAAGAGCTGCAGCAGCGGCATCCCGACCTGATCGTGACAGCGAGCATCGGCAAGCCGCCGCACCTGGCGATGCACCAACTGCCCGCCACCCTCTCGGCCGCACAGTGCCACGTCTACAGCTACGGCGTGCTCGACGCCCTCCAGAAGCGCATCGACATCCGCTCCGAGGGGAGCGGCGACTTCCCGAACGCCGAACTGCGCGCCCTGCTGCGCGCCGATGCCCCGTCGTTCGCGGAGTACGGCCGGCCCGCCGAATGGAAGCTGCGCGCCACGGTC
Organism: Microbacterium sp. SORGH_AS_0505; assembly: GCF_030818715.1. Lineage (NCBI taxonomy): Bacteria > Bacillati > Actinomycetota > Actinomycetes > Micrococcales > Microbacteriaceae > Microbacterium > Microbacterium sp. SORGH_AS_0505. Next base: position 778,436 of record NZ_JAUTAT010000001.1, read on the forward strand.
GTCACCGACCAGATGATCTACGGCTACGACTGGGTGGATGCCGCGGCCTGGGACGCGTGGCTCGACGCCGAGTACCCGCGCTACGCCGAGGTGATGCACCGCGAGATCGAATCCCGAGTCATCGCGATCGCCGAATGGGCGCGCTGGCGGGGTGTGCCCGCGGTGATCGGCGAGGGCTGGGTCGGCTACACGCCGCTCCACGGCGGGTTCGAGGAGTCCGAGACCGGGCGCGAGCTGGCGGAACACGGCATCCGGACCGCCCTCGACCGCGGCGTGTGGGGCGTTGTCCTGTGCTCGAACGCCGCCCCACACCACCCGATGTGGCAGCTGCGAGAGTGGCAGCAGCGCGTGAACGCGCTCGTCCGCTCGCGCTGAGCCAGCGCGGCCCCCGCCCTCTGTCCGGATCATGTTCTCTAATGTCGCCGACTGCATTCGGGGTGCGCACACGAAGAGGGGGCGGATGCCACCGGCATCCGCCCCCTCTCACGTCACCACTCAGCGCAGCGGCACGTCCGCGAACGACATGTCGGACGCCAGGTAAAAGTCCGTGTACGCGGGCTGGTTGTACGTCGTCTGCTGACGCGCGATCTCGGCCCGGTACTGCGGGTCGTGCATGAGCGTGTAGAGCTTGTGCTCCGTCGGCTCGGTCGAGACGTAGATGCGCAGCGCCGACGAGTCGGCCGTCCGTACGAGCAGTTCCTCGCGCCAGTCGCCCAGCACGTCGGCGACGAGGGACGGGTTGCCCTTCGTGCCGTTGTTGGTGAGGGTGCCGGATGCCGTGAGCATCGTCCCGCGCGTCCAGTCGTCGATCGTCGGGGTCACGGTCTGCGCCCCGTTCACGATCTGCGTCGTGAGGTCACCGGCCCAGCGGATCGACATGTTCGTACCCGGGTTGGTGGTCTGCAGGGTGTCACCGTCGGCAGACAGGAGGCCCGAGGCATCCGTTCCCGCCGGCATGCTCGACCAGACCTCGACACCGTCGACGTCGGGGCGGACGTCGCCCACCATGCCGCGGCCGGTGTCGCGGCCGGAGTAGGCACCGAAGAGCACCTCGCCCGTCGCGGCATCCCGCATCGCCGTGCCGTACGGGGCGTACGTGCCGCCCTCGTGGACGGTGAAGATCTCCTTGCCGGGGCGATTCGGGTCGAAGTCGCCGACGTGCATCGCATCGCCGTGACCGAGACGCACGTTCTCGCCGGGCGTCGCGCTGCCCTCCGGCATCGTGTCGAACGACGAGTAGAGCAGGCTGCCGTCATCGTCGAGCGTCGCAGAGCCGTAGACGATCTCCTGCTTGCCGTCACCGTCGACGTCCGCGGCGCTCAGGCTGTGGAAGCCCTGCGTCGTCAGCGTGCCGTATTCGGGATCGGCGCCGTCACGCCCGTGCGGCCCGTCGTTGAACGGGTTCGCCAGCGGGACGTGCCCGCTGTCGACGAACCAGCGCTTGGTCAGGTGCTTGCCGTTCCAGTCGTACGTCGCGACGGTGGAGCGGGTGTAGTAGCCGCGGGCGAAGACCGCCGACGGACGCTTTCCGTCGAGGTAGGCGACGCCCGAGAGGAAGCGGTCGACCCGGTTGCCCGGCTCGATGCGGGACATCGCGTAGTCGCCCCAGAGCAGGCCGTCGTCGCCGCGGCCCGGCTCGTAGCGGACGGTCTCGAGCTCCTTGCCGGTCTTGCCCTCGAACACCGTCAGGTACTCGGGTCCGTCGACGATGAAGCCCTCGAAGTTCCGCAGCACGTTGCGGGCCGAACGCGACGGGGCGTAGACGTCGATGAAGTAGTCGACGAGCTCCTCGGCGTCGGCGCGCGACAGCGGGTAGTCGTGCGTCGGCGCGGTGCCGAACGCCTCCTCGAGAGTCGCGGGCCACTGACCCGAGACGACCTCGGGCCGTTCGGACCAGCCCTGGAAGACATCGGCCAGGTGCGACGCGTAGTCGTCCGCACTCATCCGGTAGTCGTCGGAGTGCGAGTAGCCGGCCTTGCGGTCGGCCTTCGGCATCGTGACGAACTCGGCCTTCTTGGCCTTGCCCTTCTTGTACTCCGTGCTCTTCGTACCCGGCGCCGTCTTCATCATGATCTCGGCCTTGCCGTTGCCGTCGAAGTCGTAGACGAGGAACTGCGTATAGTGCGCACCCGCGCGGATGTTCACGCCCAGGTCGATACGGTTCAGCAGCGTGCCGTCGAGCTCGTACGTGTCGATGTAGACCGGGCCGGTGTAGCCGACCTGCGAGACGTCCTTCGAGTTCGACGGGTCCCACTTGACGATGTACTCGTACGCGCCGTCGCCGTCCACATCGCCGACCGACACGTCGTTCGCGGAGTACGTATACGCCTCGCCCGCAGGAGTGACACCGTCGGCGGGCTTCGTGAGCGGGATGTCGAGGAACGGCGACCCCTGCACCGTCACCTTCTCCGACGGCTTGCCCTCGCGCTTTCCCTGCAGCGGCGAGACGGTGTACTTCGAGCGGTCGGTGCCGTCGGAGTCGACGAAGGTCGTGGAGTCGGTGACGGTCGCGATGCGCTTCCCGTCGCGCTTCACGACGAAGTCGGTGCCGGTGAGGCCGGTGGCCGAAGCCCCCGTCGCCTCGCTCTTGAAGAGGCGCCACGTGAGGTGGATGCCGTCCTCGCCCGGCAGGGCGACGAGGCCCCGATCGAGCTTCTCGAGCTGCGGCGACGCGGCCGGCTTCGGCTTCCCGGGGCCGTGCCCCGGATGCGCCATCGCGGCCTGCGCCGGGACGATGAGGGCCGCTGCGGCGAGCGCGGCGACGACGGATGTGCGGACGGGTCTTCTCATGCTGTTCACCCTTGAACTCGATATGGAATGCGTTTTCCCCAGTCGTCCGCCGAGCCTAGGCGCGGTGTTGAATCGTGTCAATGGATGCCGGCATCCCCCCTCAGCCGCGCGGCACGAACCGCGGATATCCGAGCGGAACGCGGCCGAGGCAGCGCCGCACGCCGCCGGCTGCGCCAAAACCCCGCGATCGGTGCGGCGCGACGCCTCACCGACGTCCGGATCACGCGGGCGCGAGCGTTCCGGCGCCTCGCCCCTCTCGGCATCCCGCCCACAGCCCTGCGGCACGAACCGCGGAGATTCGCGGGGAAACGCGCTCGGATTCCGCCCGACACGCCGCGGACAGCGTCGATCTCCGCGGACAGTGCCGCGCGCCGAAGCTCAGCCCCGCCGCCCGACCCGCCGCAGGCCCGCCGACGGCGACAGTGCCCCGCCGAGGCTCAGCCCCCGGTCGAGGCGCGGACGACGAGCTCGGGGCGGAAGCGGATGCGCTGGGGCGCGGCATCCGGGTCCGACAGCGTGGCGAACAGCGCGTCGACGGCGGCGGCGCCGATCTCGCGCGCGGGCTGGCGGATCGAGCTGAGCGGCACGACCGTCGACTGAGCGAAGTCGATGTCGTCGTAGCCGATGAGGGCGAGGTCCTCGGGGACGCGCAGCGACCCGAGGATGCCGGCACCCTGCAGCACCCCGACAGCCAGCAGATCGTTGGCACAGAACACGCCGTCGGGCCGCTCGCTCGCGTCGCGCCGGGCGAGGTCCTCGCCGACCGAGGCGCCCCGCGAGCACCGTGAGCTCGTCGGTCGAGGCGACCTCGAGGGTCGCGTCCGGCACCTCGGCGAGCGCGCGCCGCGCTCCGTCGAGTCGGTCCGCCACCTGGCGGACGGATGCCGGGCCCCCGGCGAACAGGATGCGGCGACGTCCCTGCGCCAGCAGGTGCTGCACGGCGAGGTATCCGCCTTCGACGTCGTCGACGGCCACAGACGGGAGGTCTCCGTCGGCCTCGGCGTCGACGAGCACGATCGGCACGCCGGCCGTCTCGAGCGTCTCGGCCCGCGCCTCGTCGAGGGCGAGCGGGGTCAGCAGCACGCCGTTGACGCGCTGCTCGCGGAAGAGGTCGAGGTATGCGTTCTCGCGCGCCGCCTCCTGGCCGCTGCTGCCGAGGAGGACCGTCACGCCGTGCTCGGCGGCGCGCTCCTCGGCGCCGCGGGCGACCTCGGCGAAGAACGGGTTGGCCGAGTCGAGGACGACGAGTCCGACGGTTCGGCTGCGTCCGGCGCGCAATTGCCGCGCGGCGTCGTTGCGGACGAAGCCGAGCTCGGTGATGGCCGCGTGCACGCGTTCCACCGTCGCTGGAGAGACCTTCTCGGGCCGGTTGAGGACGTTCGACACGGTCCCCACCGACACTCCCGCCGCGCGAGCGACGTCCTTCACACTGACTGCCACGTGACCTGCCTTGACGGATGCTTCGGACCCACGTTACTGTTCACAAGGTTGAATCGTTTCATGAAACGTTTCCCTGATTCTCGACCCGGCCTCACGAAGGAGTGACATGACCCGCGTCGCCTTCCAACTCCAGATCGACCCTGCCCTCATCGACGAGTACGTCGCGCGCCACACCCCCGTCTGGCCCGAGATGCTCGCCGAGATCGCGGCAGCCGGTCGGCGCAACTACTCGCTCTTCCTCGGCGACGGCGGCCGCCTCTTCGGCTACTACGAGGTCGACGACGACACCGCGGCGCAGGCCTACCTCGCCGCCTCCCCCATCGCCGCGCGATGGGAGGCCGAGATGTCCCGCTTCTTCGTCGGACTCGACGGACGCCCCGACCAGGCCGCGACGCCGCTGGCCGAAGTCTTCAACCTGCACGACCAGCTGGCGACAGCCGCCGCATCCTCAGAAAGCGATCCCTCATGACCACGCTGTCCTCCGACATCCTCACCCAGCTCGAGGGGCAGGCCATCGAGCTCCCCAGCTGGGCGTTCGGCAACTCCGGCACCCGGTTCCGCGTCTTCGCGACAGCCGGCACCCCGCGGGATCCGTTCGAGAAGATCGCGGATGCCGCCGAGGTCAACCGCTACACGGCGCTGGCTCCCAGCGTCGCGCTGCACATCCCGTGGGACAAGGTCGACGACTACGCCGCCCTGCGCCGCCACGCGGAAAACCTCGGCGTGCAGCTGGGCACCGTCAACTCGAACACGTTCCAGGACGAGGACTACAAGTTCGGCGCGCTGACGCACCACGACGAGAGCATTCGCCGCAAGGCGATCGACCACCACCTCGAGTGCATCGACATCATGCACGAGACGGGCTCGCGCGACCTCAAGATCTGGCTCGCCGAGGGGTCGAACTACCCCGGCCAGAACGACATGCGCGGCCGCCAGGACCGCCTGCAGGACTCGCTCCAGCAGATCTACGCCCGCCTCGGCGACGCGCAGCGTCTCGTCCTCGAGTACAAGTTCTTCGAGCCGTCGTTCTACCACACCGACGTCCCCGACTGGGGAACCTCCTACGCCCAGGTCGCCGCCCTCGGCGAGAAGGCGATGGTCTGCCTCGACACCGGCCACCACGCGCCGGGCACCAACATCGAGTTCATCGTCATGCAGCTGCTGCGCCTCGGAAAGCTCGGCTCCTTCGACTTCAACTCGCGCTTCTACGCCGACGACGACCTCATCGTGGGTTCCGCCGACCCGTTCCAGCTGTTCCGCATCCTGGCCGAGGTCGTCCGCGGCGGCGGTCTGAACAACCCCGACGTCGCGTTCATGCTCGACCAGTGCCACAACATCGAGGACAAGATCCCCGGCCAGATCCGCTCGGTGCTCAACGTGCAGGAGATGACGGCTCGCGCTCTGCTCATCGACCGGAACGCGCTGGATGCCGCGCAGCAGGTCAACGACGTCCTCGGAGCCAACGGCATCCTCATGGACGCCTTCTACACCGACGTCCGTCCCGCTCTCGCCGAGTGGCGTGAGTCGCGTGGCCTCGCCGCCGACCCGATGGCCGCGTACGCGGCATCCGGTCACCTGCAGAGGATCGCTGACGAGCGCGTCGGCGGCACGCAGGCCGGCTGGGGTGCATGATCGACCGATGAGCGAGATCCCCACCCCCTACGGCGCCGCCGGCGGCCTCGTCCGCGTCTACCCTGCGCGCGTCCTCGACCGCCCGACTCCGGGTCTCGTATGGCTCCACGGCGGCGGGTTCGCCGCGGGGGACATCGACATGCCCGAGGCCGATCACGTCGCACGGACGCTGGCGGATGCCGGGACTACGGTCCTCTCGGTCGACTACCGCCTGGCGCCGCTGCCCGACGGGTGGGAAGCTCCCGCGACGGAGCCCGGCCGCGAGCGAGCGGGGTTCCCCGCGGCATCCGACGACACTCTTGCGGTGTGGGACTGGCTGCTCGCCGAGGCCGCGACGCTCGGGGTCGATCCGGCTCGCCTCGCGATCGGCGGAGCGAGTGCGGGTGCGAACATCGCGACCGGAGCCGTCCTGCGCCTCATCCAGAACGACCGGCACCTGCCGGCGCTCGTGCTGCTCGCCTACCCGACGCTCCTGGCCGAGCAGCCGGCACCCGGAGGCGAGCTCCGCGCCGCGCTCGACGCCAGGCCCGACGCCGACCGGTTCGGTCCGGATGCCGTCCGCGGAATGTACGAGAACTACGTCGGCGGATCGGTCGTGGACGCACCTCTCGCCGCGATCCCGGGTCTCGCGACTCACGAGGACCTCGCCGAGTTCCCGCCGACGCTCATCGTCGCGGGCGACGTCGACGAACTCCGGGTCTCGAGCGAGCACTTCGCCCGGACGCTGACGTCCGCCGGCCGCGACGTCGAGCACGTCATCGAGCCGGGGACCGACCACGGCCACCTCAACCGCCCCGATGAAGGGGATGCCGCCTCCCTCACGCTGGCCCGCTTCGCCGCGCGCCTGGCCGGCCTTACGCCGTGAGCGCGCGAGGAACCGTCGCCGCCGTCGACCTCGGCGCGACGAGCGGCCGGGTCATCGTCGGTCACGTCGGCTCCGACACGCTCGAGACCACCACGGTCGCGCGCTTCGCGAACGATCCGGTGCGGGTCGCCGACGGCCTGCACTGGAACATCCTGGGCCTCTACGGCTCCGTGCTCGACGGCCTCCGCGAGGCATCGCGGAGCGGCGACATCGCGAGCATCGGAGTGGACTCGTGGGCCGTTGACTACGGCCTGGTCGCCCGCTCGCGCCTGCTCGGCGAGCCGTTCCACTACCGTGACGAGCGCACCGCTCGCGGCGTCGAGGCCGTCCACGCGACGCACCCGCACGACGAGCTGTTCGCCCGCAACGGCCTGCAGTTCCTGCCGTTCAACACGCTCTACCAGCTCGCCGCCGAGGATCGCTCCGTGCTGCGCCTCGCCGAACACGCACTGCTCGTTCCCGACCTCATCGGGTTCTGGCTCACAGGCCAGGCACGCGCCGAACGGACGAATGCGTCGACGACGGGCCTGCTCCGAGCCGACACGGGCGACTGGGATGCCGACCTCACGGCCGCCCTCGGTCTGCCGCAGCACCTGTTGCCGCCGCTCATCGCGCCGGGTGAGCCCCTCGGACCCCTCACCAGTGAGGTCGCCGCGAGCATCGGCGCGCCCCAGACGACGGTGACCGCCGTCGGGTCGCACGACACGGCATCCGCCGTCGTCGCCGTCCCGATGGCCTCCGGCGACGCGGCGTACATCTCGTGCGGGACGTGGGGGCTCGTAGGGGTCGAGGCCGAGCGCCCCGTCCTCACCGACACCGCCCGCGAGGCGGGATTCACGAACGAAGGCGGCGTCGACGGGCGCACCCGGCTGCTCCGCAACGTCATGGGCCTGTGGATCCTCAGCGAGACCGTCCGCGGATGGCAGCGCGAGGGCCACGAGATCGAACTCACCGAACTGCTGGCCGCCGCGGCCGCCGTGCCGGGTGCTGTCTCGATCTTCGACGTCGACGACGCGCGCTTCCTGCCTCCGGGCGACATGCCCGCACGCATCACCGCGTGGTGCGCGGAGCACGGCGTACCGGCGCCGCAGACTCAGGCCGAGATCGCCCGCAGCATCATCGAGTCGCTCGCACAGGCCTTCGCCGACACCGCACACGAGGCCGGCCGCATCGGCGGGGTCGACGTGCGCGTCATCCACATCGTCGGCGGCGGCTCGCTCAACGAGCTGCTCTGTCAGCGCACCGCCGATCGGGCGGGCGTCCCGGTGCTCGCGGGCCCGGTCGAGGCGACCGCGCTCGGCAACATCCTCGTGCAGGCGCGGGCCGCGGGTCTTGTGACCGGCTCGCTCGAGGCGCTGCGGGACCTCGTCGCCCGGACCCACGAGCCCCGACGGTACGAGCCGGCCGCTGGCTGACCGCACGGCGGGACGGGTCCCCGGTCACCCCTAGGCTGAAAATCATGCCCGCGCCGACTTTGAACCGCGAGATCCTGCGCCTCGCCGTGCCGGCGCTCGGTGCGCTGATCGCCGAGCCGATGTTCCTCATCGTGGATGCCGCCCTGATCGGCCACCTCGGCGTCGTCCCGCTCGCGGGCCTCGGCATCGCGGGGGCGATCCTCCAGACGATCGTCGGCCTCATGGTCTTCCTCGCCTATTCGACGACGCCCGCCGTCGCCCGACGGTTCGGAGCAGGCGACAGCAAGAGCGCCGTCAGCGTCGGCATCGACGGCCTCTGGCTCGCCCTCGGCCTCGGCGCCCTGCTCGCACTCTTCGGAACCCTCGCGACGCCGTGGCTCGTCGACCTCTTCGGCCCGAGCCGCGATGTCGCCGAGCAGGCCGTCACTTACCTCGCGATGTCGATGTGGGGACTGCCCGCCATGCTCATCGTGTTCGCCGCGACGGGCCTTCTGCGCGGCATGCAGGACACGGTGACACCGCTCTGGATCGCGGGCCTCGGCTTCGGCGCGAACGCCCTGCTCAACTGGCTGTTCATCTACGGGTTCGGGTGGGGCATCGCGGGGTCCGCCGCCGGCACGGTCGCCGCGCAGTGGGGCATGGTCGCGGCCTACGTCGTCGTCATCGGACGGCTCGCACGGCGGCACGCGGCATCCGTGCTCCCCCAGCGCGACGGTGTGCGGGGATCTGCCCGCTCGGGCGGCTGGCTGTTCCTCCGGACCGTGTCGCTGCGCGCCGCGTTCCTCGCCACGGTCGCGGTCGCGACGGGTCTCGGCACCGCTGAGCTCGCCGGATGGCAGGTCGCGTTCACGATCTTCTCGACAGCGGCGTTCGCGCTCGACGCGCTCGCGATCGCCGCCCAGGCGCTGATCGGGCGCGGGCTCGGTGCCCAGGACGAGCCGTTCGTGCGCCGCGTGCTCGGACGGACGGTCGCGTGGGGCGCGTGGTTCGGCGTCATCGTGGGCGTGCTCATCGCCGCACTCTCGGGGGTGATCGGGCTGGCGTTCACCGGCGACCCCGACCTGGCGGCCCTGATCGTGCCCGCCCTCCTCGTGCTCGCGATCGCGCAACCGGTGTGCGGTGTCGTCTTCGTCCTCGACGGCGTGCTCATGGGCGCCGGTGATGCCAAGTACCTCGCGATCGCGGGCGGCCTGAACCTGGTGCCCTACATCCCGGCGCTCGCGGTCGTCGCGGCGCTGCACCCGGGCGGATCGGGCGGACTCGCCTGGCTGGCCGCGTGCTTCTTCGGCGTCTACATGCTCGCGCGCCTCGGCACCCTCGGGTGGCGAGTGCGCCGCTCGGAGTGGATGACCGCCACGGTCTGAGACGCGTCGTCAGCCGACGAAGGCGATGTTGAACGTCTCCTCCTCGACCGAACCTCCCGCGAAGGGGAAGGGCGGCACCACGAGTAGCGCTCCGTCCGGCGCGCTACTCGGGTAACCGTACAGCCAGAGCCACGCCTGACCGACGACGACGGTCACGGCGGCGATGATGACGATGGCGGTGACCGCTCGCGACAGGATGCGCGCACTCTCTTGCGCCGACCGCGCCACCCGCAGCACCCGTGAGATCGAGAACACGAGGACGAGCGCGAGCGCCAGGAGGACGAGCGGGCTCGGTTCGAGATGCAGGATCGCGCAGAACTCCTCCGGCGCTCCCGCCGGCGCGAGACCACCCCACCATCCGGACGGGACCGGCGCGCACACCCGCCGGGACGTGCTCGTCGCCGCCCACACGACCGCACCGGCGACGACCGTCAGGACGACCGCGCCCAGGACGTCGCGGACGACCTGGGCGCCGGCGAGCGGCGAGCGCTCGACAACCTGCAGTGACATGTCTCCCCCACATCGTGCGCACCCCCAGAGTGCGCACGTTCACCGTAGCGGCATCCGCCCCTCCGGGAACGCGGGGTCGGCCTGCCTCAGGCCATCAGCGGGATCGACCCGACGAGGACGCCCACGGCGAGCATCACGAGCGAGACGACGACCGCGCGCCACAGGACCTTCTTGTGGTGATCGCCGAGGTTGACGCCCGCGAGGGAGACGAGCAGCAGGATGGCCGGGACGAGCGGGCTCTGCAGGTGCACCGGCTGCCCGGTGATCGAGGCGCGCGCCATCTCGACGGGGTCGATGCCGTAGGTCGTCGCGCTCTCGGCGAGGATCGGCAGGATCCCGAAGTAGAACGCGTCGTTCGACATGAAGAACGTGAACGGGATCGACAGGATGCCGGTGATCACGGCCATGAACGGTCCGAGAGACGGCGGGATCACCTGCGTGACCCAGCTCGCCATCGCGGTGACCATGCCGGTGCCGTTCAGCACGCCGACCAGGACGCCCGCGGCGAGGACCATCGAGACGACGCCGACGATGCTGGGGGCGTGGGCGACGATCTCGTCGGCCTGCGTCTTGAGGCGGGGGAAGTTCACGAGGAGGGCGATGGCCGCGCCGACCATGAAGACGTACGCCAGCGGGTAGATGTCGAGCACGAGCATCACCATGACGGCGAGGGTCAGCACGAGGTTGAACCAGATGAGCTTCGGCCGGAGCGAGGCGCGATTCGGGTCGAGCAGGGTGTCGGCCATCGCGGTGTCGGCCGTGTCGACGAGCTTCGCGGCGTCGACGGCGGTGCGGGCACCGCGGACCGTGACGATGTTGCCGGTGCGCAGGTGTGCGAGCGCCCCCGGCTTGTTCTCCGCGCCGCGGAACAGTCGCGGGGCGCCGAGGCGCCCGTCGCCGCTAGCGCCCTCGAGGCGCGACGTGTCGACCGATCCGGCGAGACGGCGACGCTCGGAGAGCCCCAGGAACCAGGCGAACAGCAGCGAGATGACGAGGCCGGTGGCGAGCGAGGGGAGCATCGGCACGAAGATGTCGGTCGGCTGCAGGCCGAGCGCCGAGGCGGCGCGCACCGTCGGGCCGCCCCACGGCACGATGTTCAGCGTGCCGTTCATGAGGCCGGCGACACAGGTGAGGACGACCGGGCTCATCCCGAGCCGCAGGTAGATCGGCAGCATCGCGGACGTCGTGATGATGAACGTCGTCGAGCCGTCGCCGTCCAGCGAGACCGCGCCGGCGAGGATCGCCGTGCCGAGGACGACCTTGGCGGGGTCGTCGCCGAGGAGGCGCGTGATGAGGCGGATGAGCGGGTCGAACAGGCCGACGTCGATCATGATGCCGAAGTACATGATCGCGAACATGAGGAGCGCCGCCGTGGGGGCCAGATCGCCGATCGCGTCGATGACCATGTCGCCGAGGCCCAGGCCGGCGCCGGCGAAGAGGCCGAAGATCGTCGGCACGGTGATGAGCGCGACCATGGGGGTGAGGCGCCTCGTCATGATCAACGCCATGAAGGTCAGCACCATCACGAAGCCGAGGATGACCAGGACGGTGTCCGGCGGGGTGAACGCCACGGGATACTCGGCTGCGGCGGTCTGCACGATGCTCATCGCGACTCCTTCGTCGTGAAGCGGCGCCACGGACACGGCACCTCGTCTCGAGAGAGTAGGGACCTGCGAAGGCCGTGCGCGCGCTAAGGCGCATTCCGCGTCGTTGTGCGCGTAACGTGGCTTTCGCTCATTGTGCGCACCAGGAGGGCGGATGCGATTCGGAAGCCGGATGCTGGTCCTCCAGCTCGTCACGCAGGTGTGCGTCGTGGCGGCGTGCGCCGGTGTCTTCCTGTTCCTGGGTGTCCAGCAGCTCCGTGCCGAGGCCGAATCGTCTGCGCTCAACATCGCCCGGAGCGTCGCGACGACGCCCGACGTCCGAGGGCTGGTGGCCGACTATTCCGCTGACCCCGGCACCCCGGGTGCGGCGGCTCTGCAGGACGGCCCTCTCCAGACGTACGCCGGCGCGGTCACCTCCCGCACCGACGTGCTGTTCGTCGTGATCACCGACGATCACGGCATCCGTCTCGCCCACCCCGACCCCGACCGACTCGGTGAGGTCGTGAGCACGAGCTTCGACGAGGCCCTCGCCGGCCGCGAAGTCGTGACGTGGGAGTCGGGCACGCTCGGCGAGTCTGCCCGGGCCAAGGTCCCGGTCTACGCCCCCGGGACCGCGGACCGTCCCGTCGGCGAGGTGAGCGTCGGGTTCGAGCGCGCCAGCGTGTTCCGCGATCTCCCCGCTCTCCTCACCGGGATCGCCGTCGCCGTCCTGATCGCCCTCGTGCTGGGCGCGGTCGCCGCGCTGCTGATGCGCCGGCGACTCGAGCGGGTGACGCTCGGCCTGCAGCCCGAGGAATTGGCAGCTCTCGTGCAGACGCAGACCGCCGTCTTCGAGAGTGCCGACGAGGGCGTGGTCGCGGTGGATCCGGACGGGGTCGTGCGCGTGTGGAGCGATGCGGCCACACGGATGCTGGGGGTGCGGGTCGAGCCGGGGTCGGCGCTCGTCGACGCGCCCATCGACCGGGCCGTGCGCGAGGCCCTGTCGACCGGAGCTCCTTCGGGCGCCGCGGTCGGGGATCGCATCATCTACATCGACGTCCGTCCGGTGCGCCGCGGGTCCCGCGCGCTCGGAACGGCCGCCATCCTCCGCGACCGCACCGACCTGCTCGCGCTGACCGAACGCCTCGACGGCGTACGCACGCTGACCGACGCGCTGCGCGCCCAGCGTCACGAATTCGCCAATCGGCTGCATGCGGCATCCGGTCTTCTCGACGCCGGCCGCGGCGACGAGGCCCGCGACTTCCTGCGCGAGGTGTCGGGCCGCGGCGCCGTCGACCCGCGCGTCGCGGGACTGGATGCCGTGACGGACCCGGTCCTGCAGTCGTTCCTCGGTGCGATGGCGGAGAGCGCGCGCGAGCGCGGCGTCGAGCTGCGGGTGGGCGAGGAGACGTTGCTGCGCAGCACGCTGCGCGAGGTGGAGGACAGCCTGGCGGTGCTCGGGAACCTCGTCGGGAACGCGGTGACGGCCGCGGCATCCCTCTCCGAGGGCCCGTCGTGGGTGGAGGTCACGCTCCTCGACGCGGTGGAGGAGGACGGGCTCGTCGTGACGGTGGCGGATTCGGGCGCGGGCATCGCGGACCCCGGAGACGTGTTCGCGGCGCGCACGAGATCCGACACCGACACGGCGGTGCACGGGCACGGCATCGGCCTGCCCCTGTCGCGTGAGATCGCGCGACGTCGCGGCGGCGAGGTCTGGATCATCGATGCGGGCGGCGACGGGATCGGCGCGGTGTTCGGGGCCCGCCTGCCGGGAGTGATGGGACCGGCCGGCCCCGGGGAGATCGAGGAGGGCGAGGATGACTGACATCCGAGTGCTGATCATCGACGACGACTTCCGCGTCGCCGGTGTGCACCGCGACATCGTGACGGGGGTGCGCGGATTCGCGGCGCTCGAGCCGGTGCGCACCGCAGCCGACGCGCTGGCGGCGGTGCGGGCCGAGGCGCCCGACCTGATCCTCGCCGACGTCTATCTGCCCGATGGCGACGGCATCGAGGTGGTGCGCGCCTGCGGCGTCGACGCGTTCGTCCTGAGCGCGGCGACGGATGCGCGGACCGTCCGCCGGGCGTTCCGGGCCGGCGCTCTCGCCTACCTCGTGAAACCGTTCGAGGCGCGGACGCTCGCCGACCGGCTCGATCGCTACGCGCGCTACCGCAACCTGCTCTCCGATACCGCTCCGCTGACGCAGGAGCAGATCGACCGGGCCGCGACGGCGCTGCGCGGCGCACCCGAACAGGCGTCGCTGTCGCGGTCGGCGACCGAGCGGACCATCCTCGGCGCCCTCGCCGATGGCGAGGCGTCCGCAAGCGAGGTCGCCGACCGGAGCGGCATCTCGCGCGCGACGGCGCAGCGCCACCTGACGGCGCTCGCCTCGCGAGGGCTCGTCGAGATCAGCCTGCGCTACGGCACGACCGGCCGCCCCGAGCACCGCTTCCGCCTCGCGGAGGGGGCGGGATGAGCCTCAGGCGTGCCGGCGGCACCATTCGTACATGACGACCGCCGCGGCGGCCGAGGCGTTGATCGATCGGGTCGACCCGTACTGGGTGATCTCGACGACACCGGATGCCGCGGCCAGCGCCTCGGGCGAGAGCCCTGGACCTTCCTGCCCGAACAGCAGGACGCAGCGCTCGGGCAGGTCCGCCCGATCCACCGGCACCGACCCGTCGACGTTGTCGATCGCGAGCACCGGCAGACCCGCGGCATCCGCCCATGCGGTGAAGGCCGCGACGTCCTCGTGGTGGCGGACGTGCTGGTACCGGTCGGTGACCATCGCGCCGCGCCGGTTCCAGCGCCGCTTGCCGATGATGTGCACCTCGGCGGCGCCGAACGCGTTGGCGCTGCGCACGATCGAGCCGATGTTCATGTCGTGCTGCCAGTTCTCGATCGCGACGTGGAACGGATGCCGCTTCTCGTCGAGGTCCGCCACGATCGCCGCCATCGTCCAGTAGCGGTACCGGTCGACGACGTTGCGTCGGTCCCCGTGCTCGAGCAGGTCGCGGTCGTAGCGCGGGTCGTCGGGCCACTCATCCCGGTCGCCCGGCCACGGCCCGACCCCCACCGGAAGCTGCGGTTCGGCGTCGGTGTCGGTGGGCTCTGGCACCGATCCAGGCTAGCCCGCGCCCGCGCCCGGCCCGCGCGCACGCCCACCCGCGCCGAATCACCGCCCCCGTGCCGAATCGCCACCGAAAGGCGCGCATCCGGATGGTGACTCGGCAGCCCAGTGGTGATTCGGCGCCGGGAGGCGCCGCCCCCGCCCCCGCGACGCCCACGCCCCCGCGACGCCCCCGGCGACGCCCACTCGCCCCGTGCGCTAGATTTTTCGGTATGCCGAAAAATTCCCCGCCCGTCGGAACACGCACGCGCGCGGCCTGGCTCCTGGGACCGGCGCTCGTCGCGGGGGTCGCCTACCTCGACCCCGGCAACGTCGCGAGCAACATGACCGCGGGCGCCCGCTACGGCTACCTGCTGGTGTGGGTCGTCGTGCTCGGCAACGTGATGGCCTGGCTGATCCAGTACCTGTCGGCGAAGCTCGGCATAGTGACGGGTCGGAGCCTGCCCGAGCTCCTCGGCGCACGCTTCCGCACGAACACCGCCCGCCGCGCGTACTGGCTGCAGGCGGAGCTCGTCGCGATGGCGACCGACGTCGCCGAGATCATCGGCGGCGCCGTCGCGCTCTGGCTGCTGTTCGGCGTGCCCCTCCTCTGGGGCGGGCTCATCACGGGGGCCGTCTCGATCGTGCTGCTGCTCATCCAGTCCCGTCGCGGCGCACGCAGCTTCGAGTTCGTGATCATCGGCCTCATGGCGATCATCGCTCTCGGCTTCACCTACGGCGTCTTCATCGGTCCCCCCGAGGCATCCGGCGTCGTGGAGGGCCTTCTGCCGCGCTTCGAGGGAACGGATTCGGTGCTGCTCGCGGCATCCATCCTCGGCGCCACGATCATGCCCCACGCGATCTACGCGCACAGCTCGCTCGCGCGCGACCGCTTCCGGCCGACCGAGATCCGCCGGACGGATGCCGCGGCCGCCGACGCCGCGATCGACACCCGCCGCGTGCTCCGCGCCACGCGCTGGGACGTCACGATCGCGCTCGCCATCGCCGGCACGGTGAACCTCTGCATCCTGCTGCTCGCGGCGGCGAACCTCGCGGGCGTCCCCGGCACCGACAGCCTCGAGGGCGCGTACGCCGCCCTCCAGAACGGGATCGGACCCGTCGTCGCGACCCTGTTCGCCGTCGGGCTCCTCGCGAGCGGGCTGGCCAGCAGCGCGGTCGGAGCCTACGCGGGCGCCGAGATCATGCACGGTCTGCTCCGCGTCCGCATCCCGCTTCTCGCTCGCCGCCTCGTGACGCTCGTGCCCGCGCTCGCGATCCTCGCCGTCGGGGTCGACCCGACGCTCGCCCTGATCATCAGCCAGGTCGTGCTGAGCTTCGGCATCCCGTTCGCCCTCATCCCCCTCGTCGCGCTCACCGCGAAGGCCGACGTGCTCGGCGCGTACCGCAACCGGGCATGGACGACGATCGCCGGCATCCTCGCGTCGGTCTTCCTCGTGACGCTCAACGGCCTGCTGCTCTGGCTGACCCTGTTCGGCGGCTAATCTGGGGTCCGTGCCCGCGTCCACGGTCGACGACTATCTGAAGACGATCTACCACCACACCGAGTGGCAGACTGATCCCGTCACCCCGTCGGTGCTGGCGTCCGAACTCGGACTCGCGCCCTCCTCTGTCACCGAGATGATCAAGAAGCTCGCGGCCCAAGGCCTCGTGTCGCACCGTCCCTACGGTCCGATCTCGCTGACGGATGCCGGGACCTCCCGCGCGACCGCGGTGATCCGCCGGCATCGCCTCATCGAGACGTGGCTCGTCCGCGAGTTCGGCTACGCGTGGGATGAGGTGCACGACGAGGCCGAGGTGCTCGAGCACACGATCAGCGACCGACTGCTCGCCGGAATCGACGCGCGCCTCGGGCATCCGCGGTTCGACCCGCACGGCGACGCGATCCCCGGGCCGGACGGGAGCGTCGAGCGCGAGCCGTTCGTCCTGCTCGCCGAGGCGACGATCGGACACACCGGCCGCGTCCTGCGGGTCTCGGATCGGGACCCCGCACTGCTGCGCTCGCTCGAAGAGGTCGGCATCGACGTCGGGCACACGGTCACCGCGACGGGGCGCGACGCCGTGCAGATCGACGGCGGGCCGACGGTCGACCTGCCGGCCGCTGCCGCGCGCGCGGTGTGGCTCACCGCCTGACCGTCAGCCCGCGCTCTTACCCGGACGGCGCAGTGCCGCCCGCATCCAGAACTCCAGCCGGGAGTGGTCCGGATCCAGTCGGATCCGCAGCCAGCTGAGCCCCATCGACCGCTCGCCCATGACCGAGCGTTCCGCATCGGGTTCGGCGAGGAGCGCGGCATCCTCGTCGTCGCCTCAGCCATGTCGCCTCCCGGATTCATGATCGGCGGACCGCACCCGCCGCGGCAAGACCCGGTGCGGCGACATCTACACGGCACCCTCAGCGCAGGCGGAGTTTGCGGCCCTTGAGGTAGGGCCATTCGGCACGGGTCGCGTGCTCGGCGTAGTGCCACATGCGGGCGCCCACGTCGGGGTCGATCGTGACTCGCGGCGCGCGAACCTGCACGGGGGCGCCCGTGTACGTGTGCGCGGGACCCCAGTACTGGCCGCCCTCGGCCTCGGGATCGACGAGTGCGCGGACCGGCGCCCACGCGCCGCTCTCCTTCGACTGCGAGACGGCGGCCTGCAGTCCGCCGACGAACCGCTTGCGTCGCGACGGCGCACTGACGCCGGCGATGCGTCGGGTCCGTCCGCCGAGCGAGTAGCCGGGGTGCGCGACGAGGCTCGAGACGGGGACGGATGCCGCGCGCAACCGCCGGTCGGCCTCGAATCCGATGGCCGCGGTCGCGACCTTCGACTGCACGTAGGCGCGCCACGGGGTGTAGTCGTCGACCAGTTCGGGATCCACGGGATCCCACGGGAAGAGCTTCGTGGCGATGGAGCCGAGCCAGACCATGCGACCGCGGGCAGCGGCGAGGGCGGGGAGGAGGGCCCCGGCGAGCGCGTAGTGGCCCAGGGCATTGGTCGCGATGACGAGTTCGTGCCCGTCACGGGTCAGTTGGCGCGTCTTCGGCGGGTGCACGATGCCGGCGTTGAGCATGACGCCGTGGAGTCCGACGCGGCCGCGCACGGTCGCCGCAGCGGCACGCACCGAGCCGAGATTGCTCGTGTCGAGCGCGAGCGTCTCGAGGTCGGCATCCGGCACCTGCGCGAGGACCGCGGCCCTGGCGCGGGACAGCTTCGACGGGTTCCGCGCCGTCATGATGACGTGCGCGCCGGCTCCCGCGAGCTGCAGGCACGAGAAGAACCCGAGGCCGGTGTTCGAGCCGGTGACGAGGTAGCGACGGCCGCTCAGATCGGGGAGATCGTCGGGGTCCCAGTCGTCGCGCGCCACATCCTCGACCCTACGCTCGGCGGCTGTGCGCGGCATCCCCTTGCGCGGCATCCGCTCGCGCATCATCCCCTTGCGCGGCATCCGCCGTGCCTCCCCGCACGCGCCACGCGGGTCCCGGCGTCCCGCCTCGCTCGCGCGCCGCGCCGCGCCGCGTCCCGCCCTCGTCGCCGAATCACCACCCGAACCCCGAGTCACCATCCGAATGCGCACCTTCCACCGGTGATTCGGCACGCGAGTGGTGATTCGGCGCGCGGGACACCCACGCGCCCCGCCGCGCCCGCACCGCGCCCGCGCTCCGCACCCCGCCGCACGCCCCGCGCTGCACGCGTGGGAGAGTGGACGCATGAGCGGACTCGAGCAGAACCTGCTGTTCGCCGTCGTCGGGCTGACGATGGTCACGTCGTTGGTGATCGTCGTCGTGCAGATGGTGCGGCGGCGCCGGGACGACGAGGACGACCGCAACCCGTGGGACGACCTCGAGCCCAAATAAGACCTACTGCGGCTGCAAGCCCAGGTCGTCGAGGTCGATCGCAGCGAGCCAGGTCAGGCCCTCGGCTTCGACGGCGGCCTGCGCTCCGGTCTTGCGGTCGACGATGACGGCGACGGCGACGGGCTCGGCACCTTCGCGGCGCAGCGCCTCGACCGCCTTGAGCGCCGACTGGCCCGTGGTCGAGGTGTCCTCGACCACGATGACGCGCTTGCCGACGACATCCGCACCTTCGACCTGACGGCCGCGGCCGTGGTCCTTGGGCTCCTTGCGGACGACGAAGGCGTCGAGCGGAGCGTCGGTGCGCGCCGACTCGTGCATGACGGCGTTGGCGATGGGGTCGGCGCCGAGCGTCAGACCGCCCACCGCGACGATGCCGTCGACGTCGCGGATGAGGTCGAGCATGATCCGCCCGATCGCGGGGGCCGCGCGGTGGTCGAGCGTGAGCTTGCGCATGTCGACGTAGTACGAGGCCCTCTTCCCGCTCGACAGGATGAAGTCGCCGTGGAAAACGGCCTCTTCCTGGATGAGCGAGATGAGACGCTGGCGATCGGCTTCGAGTTCGGGCGTGGAGGCGACGGTCACGGCACCGAGTCTACGACCGGCGGCGTCCGACGCCCGATCTAGGCTGGATCCCATGCGGCTTGCCACTTGGAACGTCAATTCGATCCGCGCGCGCATCGTGCGCACCGTCGACTTCGCCGTGCGCGAGAACATCGACGTGCTCGCGATGCAGGAGATCAAGTGCAAGCCCGAGCAGTTCCCCTACGAGGCGTTCGAAGAGGCCGGTTACCACGTCGAGGCGCACGGCCTGAATCAGTGGAACGGCGTCGCCATTGCGAGCCGTTCGCCGATCACCGAGGTCGAGTACGCCTTCCCCGACATGCCCGGCTTCCTGAAGGGGCACGAAGGACCGGATGCCCCGCAGGAGGCGCGGGCGCTGGGCGCGACGATCGACGGCGTCAAGGTGTGGAGCCTCTACGTCCCGAACGGCCGTGGGCTCGACGACCCGCACTTCACGTACAAGCTGCACTGGCTCGAGGCCCTCCGCGCCTACACGCAGTCGACGCTCGCGGCTCACCCCGACCTGCCGCTCGCGCTCGTCGGCGACTTCAACATCGCACCGACGGATGCCGACAACGGCGACCCGACGGTGGTCGAAGGCGTGACGACCCACGTCTCCCCCGAGGAGCGCGCCTCGTTCCAGGCCCTCCTCGACGCCGGACTCGTCGACACCGTCCGCCCGCTCGTCCCCTCCGGCTACACCTACTGGGACTACAAGCAGCTGCGTTTCCCCCGCAATGAGGGCCTGCGGATCGACTTCATCCTCGGCTCCTCGGCCTTCGCCGACGGGGTGGTCGGGGCATCCATCCACCGCGACGAGCGCAAGGGCGAGATCCCGAGCGACCACGTCCCGGTCGTGGTCGACCTGGACCTGGACGGCGAGGACGACGACGACCGTCCGATGATCTTCTGACGCCGCGTCGTCTCCCCCGCGGGACGGATGCCGCGGCTCACGTCCCCCCTCTAGCGTGGAGAGCATGCCTGAATCGATGCTCCGCCGCGCGGCGACCGCGGCCGAACGACGCCAGGACGCCTGGCTCGCCGCCGGACTGTTCGTCGCCGCGATGATCAGCACCGCCCTGGGCTCGGTCTCGGGCATCTACGGCGACGAACAGCCCGACCTCATCTGGGGGCTCCTCTACTCGGTCGCCCTGACCGCACCCCTCGTCTTCCGGCGCCGGTACCCGATGACGGCCCTGATCGCGGTCTCGGTCGTGTTCTTCGTGGGCGTCTCGGCGCGCATCCCCGAGCTCTACGTCGGCAACGTCGCCCTGTTCGTCGGGATGTACACGGTCGGCGCCTGGGTGTCCGACCGCCGCCGGGCGGCGCTCGTTCGCGTCCTCCTCATCATCGCGATGTTCGTGTGGCTGATGATCACGATCTTCCAGACCGCCGCCTCCTCCGAGGACGGCCTGTCGCAGGAGGGGCCGTTCTCGCCCTTCGCGGCCTTCTCGATGATCCAGTTCCTCGTCAACGTGGCCTTCTTCGGCGGGGCGTACCTGTTCGGCGAGCGCGCTTACACGGGCGCGATGGAGCGCACCGCCCTCGAGGAGCGCACCCGCGAACTCGAGCAGGAGCGGGAGCGGACGGCCGCCCAAGCCGTCGCCCTCGATCGGGTCCGCATCGCCCGCGAGCTGCACGACGTGGTCGCGCACCACGTGTCGGCGATGGGCGTGCAGGCGGGCGCCGCGCGCACGGTGCTGGGCCGCGATCCGGATGCCGCGCGCACCGCGCTGACAGGCGTCGAGTCCTCGGCCCGCCAAGCGCTGACCGAGCTCCGTCAGCTTCTCGAGACGCTCCGCACCCCCGAGACCGACGCCCCCGGCGGGTCGACGGTGCGCTTGGACGCGCTGCCGGACCTGGTCGCCCACGCGAACGAGAACGGCCTGCCGACGACGGTCTCGATCGTGGGGGATCCGGTCCCGACGCCCGAGCTGGTGCAGGTGAACCTGTACCGCATCGCGCAGGAGGCCCTCACGAATGCGCGCCGCCACGGCGGGCCCGGCGCGACGGCCGACGTGCGCCTGCGGTACGCCGACGACGCGGTGGAGCTCGAGGTCTCGAACGAGGGCCGCGGACCGATCTCCGGGCGAGCGGGCCTCGGCCTCGTCGGAATGCGCGAACGGGCGGCTGCGTCCGGAGGAACGCTCGAGGCGAGAGCCCGGCCCCGGGGCGGCTTCCTCGTGCGGGTGCGCGTGCCGCTGTCGCAGGCGGTGCCGGCATGATCCGGGTGCTGCTGGTCGACGACCACGCCGTCATGCGGGCCGGCTTCCGCATGATCCTCGATGCCGCCGGCGACATCGAGGTGGTCGGCGAGGCGGGCGACGGTCGCGCCGCGATCGAGGCCGCTCGCACGCTTCAGCCCGACGTCATCTGCATGGACGTGCAGATGCCCGACATGGACGGTCTCGAGGCGACGCAGCGGATCGTGGCGGATGCCGGGATCGCGGCATCCGTCGTCATCGTGACGACCTTCGACCGCGACGACTACCTGTTCCAGGCCCTCTCGGCCGGGGCGAGCGGATTCCTGCTCAAGAACGCCGGACCTGAAGAGCTCACGAACGCCGTCCGCGTCGCCGCCTCGGGCGACGCGCTGCTCGCGCCGGCCGTGACGCGCCGGGTCATCGAGCGCTTCACCCGGACCGAGGCGGAACCGGCGGCATCCCTCCCCCGCGAGACGGATGCCGCGCCCGCCCTGCCGGCGGAGCTCACCGACCGTGAGGTCGAGGTGCTGCGGCTGCTCGCGCAGGCGATGAGCAACGGCGAGATCGCCCGCGAGCTCTACATCGGCGAGGCGACGGTGAAGACGCACGTGTCGAACGTCCTGCAGAAGCTCGGCGCCCGCGACCGCGTCGCCGCCGTCGTCTGGGCGCACCGCTACGGCCTCGCCTGAGTCGAGACACGAAACGGCCCCGCCCGAGTCGGGGCGGGGGCCGTTCCAGCTGCGGAAGCTGCGACTCAGGCGCCGGCGGGCACCTTCGCGAAGCGGTCGACCAGGTCGCCGAAGGCCTCGAGGTAGCCGATGAGGAAGCCGGCGGTCTCGTCGTTCGTGACCTCGCCGTTCTCGGCGAACAGGCCCGGCGTGCTCTGGATATAGCCCTCGGGCTGGCCGAGTGTGGGCGCGTTGAAGTGGCTGAGGATCGCCTTCAGGTGCTGCTGCGCGGCGGCTGTCGCGATGCCGCTGCCCGAGGTGCCGATGACCGCGGTGGGCTTTCCGTTGAAGGAGTTCTGGCCGTAGGGACGCGAGGCCCAGTCGAGCGCGTTCTTCAGCACGCCCGGGATGGAGCGGCTGTACTCGGGGGTCACGATGATGACGCCGTCGACGTCGGCGATCGCCTGCTTGAAGTCCTCGGCGACCTGGGGGAAGTTCCCGTCGTGGTCGACCGAGTAGAAGGGCAGGTCGGCGATCGGGATCTCGACCAGCGTCGTGCCCTCGGGGGCGAGGCGCTTGAGCGCTTCGGCGAGGCGGCGGTTGATCGAGGTCGACGAGATGCTGCCGACGATGTAGCCGATGGTCCGGTCCGTCATGAGTCCTCCAAGACGTAGAGAAAGGGATGCCGGTGGGCATCGCAGACTGCAACGAGACCCCCGGCATCCGTATTCCTATGAATGCACCGACAACCACTCTCCCCCGCGCGGCGGGGTCGGGTTTCACCCGCCGGGGGGAGGTCCGCGGCATCCGATCTCCCTAGCGTGGGACACGTGCCACCGCCGGTGGTGCACCGATCACAGGAGGAACGGATGCTGCAGCTACGCGGGATCACCAAGAGCTACGGATCGAGGCGCGTCCTCGACGACGTCGCCTTCGACGTCGCACCCGGACGGCTGACCGGGTTCGTCGGCGGCAACGGCGCCGGCAAGACCACCACGATGCGCATCATGCTCGGCGTGCTCGGGCGCGACGCCGGCGAAGTCACCCTGAACGGCGAGCCCGTCACGGCCGCCGACCGTCGCCTGTTCGGCTACATGCCCGAAGAGCGCGGGCTGTACCCGAAGATGAAGGTGCTCGAGCACATCGTCTACCTCGCCCGCCTGCACGGGTTCTCGAAGACGGATGCCACGACCCGCGCGACGGCTCTCCTCGAAGAGCTGGGACTCGGCGAGCGCCTCACCGACAACGTCGAGACCCTCTCGCTCGGAAACCAGCAGCGCGCGCAGATCGCCGCCGCGCTCGTGCACGACCCCGAGGTGCTGATCCTCGACGAGCCGTTCTCCGGTCTCGACCCGATCGCCGTCGACGTCGTCGCGAACGTCCTTCAGACCCGCGCGGCGCAGGGCGTCTCGGTGCTGTTCTCGTCGCACCAGCTCGACGTCGTCGAGCGCCTGTGCGACGACCTCGTCATCATCGCGGGCGGCACGATCCGCGCGGCCGGAACCCGCGACGGCCTGCGCGCCGAGCACGCTACCCGCCGCTTCGAACTCGTCTCGGGAACGGATGCCGGTTGGCTCCGCGACGAACCGGGCGTCGAGGTCGTCGACTTCGACGGCGGCTACGCCCTCTTCGAGGCCGATTCCGACGAGACCGTGCAGCGCGTCCTGCAGCGCGCGGTCGCCGCGGGCGACGTGACCACGTTCGCGCCGCGCCGCCCCACCCTCGCCCAGATCTTCACGGAGGTCATCCAGTGAACACGTCCGTCTCCCCCTCGTTCGGTCAGAGCGTCTGGCTCGTCACCGAGCGCGAGCTCGGCTCGAAGCTGCGCTCGAAGTCGTTCATCATCTCCACCGCCGTCATGTTCCTGATCGTGCTGGCCGGCGTTCTCTGGGCGGGTTTCTCGGCCCAGAGCGACAGCCGCACGCCGATCGCGGTCACCTCTGAGACGGCGTCGGCCATCACGGACCCCGAGGCCTTCGACGTGACGGATGCCGCGTCCGCCGACGAGGCACGCGACTTGGTCCGCGACGGCACCGTCGACGCGGCCGTCATCCCCGGCGGCGACGAGCCGATCGGGTACACGGTCGTCTTCGACGAGCAGGTGTCGAACACTCTGCTGCAGCAGCTCAGCATCGCCCCGGAGGTCGAGATCCTCGAGCCGGCGGGCACCGACGGGTTCCTCCGGTACATCATCGCGATCGCCTTCGGCGGTGTGTTCTTCGCCGCAGCGCTGACCTTCGGTACGACCATCGCGACGAGCGTCGTCGAAGAGAAGCAGACCCGTGTGGTCGAGCTGCTCATCTCGGCGATCCCGACCCGCGCGCTCCTGGCGGGCAAGGTCCTCGGCAACACGATCCTGGCGATGGGTCAGATCGTCGGCATCGCCGCGGTGGCCATCATCGGGCTGACCGTGACGGGACAGGACTTCCTCATCGCCGGGCTCGGCGGCCCCATCGCCTGGTTCGCGATCTTCTTCCTGTTCGGCTTCGTCCTGCTGGCGGCGCTGTTCGCCGCGGCGGGTGCGCTGGTGTCGCGCCAGGAGGACATCGGCCCGACGATCACCCCGCTCACCTACATCGTGATGGCGCCGTACTTCCTCGTGATCTTCTTCAACGACAACCCCGTCGTGCTGACGATCATGTCGTACGTCCCCTTCTCGGCTCCCGTCGGGATGCCGGTGCGCATCTTCGTCGGTGAGGCGCAGTGGTGGGAGCCGCTCCTCGCCCTGCTCGTCATGCTGGCCGCCTGCGTCGGCGCGATCCTCGTCGGCGCGAAGATCTACGAGAACTCGCTCCTGCGCATGGGTGCCCGCGTCAAGCTGCGCGACGCGCTCTCGCGCTGAGTCGTCCTCGAAACGAGACCGCCCCGCCGCTTCTGCGGAGGGGCGGTCTCGTCATTCACGGTTTGTCCTTCGGCCCTTTGCGGTCCCTGTTCTCGTCGCGCTCGGCGCGCTTCTGCTCCTCTTTGGCTGCCTTCTCGGCATCCTTCGCCGCTTCGTCGGCCGCCTTGTCGTCGGGAGCGGGATCATCGTTCGTCGTCGAGACGGTCGGGGTCGGCGTCGGATCGGTCGACACGACCTCAGCGGGAGTGGACTCCTGCGGGACGGTCTGCGCAGGATCGGTCGAGACCGGCTGCGGCGATCCCGCGAGCGATCCGGCCCAGATGCTCCCCGCCGCGATTAGTGCGACCGCGCCGACGGCGAGCCCGATCACGAGGGGGCGTCGGGACCGACGCGTCGGGGTACCGTCGCTCGCGGCACCGGGAGCCGCCTCACCGGCGAGCGCGACGGTCGCCGCTGTCGGGGTGCTGCTCGGGTAGCGGCGGGTCGGGGCATCCCCCGCCTTCTCCTCGTCTCGCGCAGCCTCCGCACCGGCGACGGACGCGATCGGGATGCCGGCAGCGACCGCGGCGCGGACGGAGGGGAGCGGCGGTGCACCGTCGACCGGCTCCGCCCGCAGTCGTTCGGCGGCCTCGACCACCTGGAGAGCCGTCGGCCGATCCTCGGGCGCGGTCGCCGTCATCCGTGACAGCAGCGAACGCCACCCCGCGCTGAGGGTGTCGGGGACAGCGGGCGGCGTGGTCAGGCGGGCGATGGCCGCACTGACGCCGTCGGTGCTCGGATAGGCGCGCTCGCCCGTGAGGGCTTCGAGCAGCACGAGACCGAGGGCGTACACATCGGATGCCGGTGCCGGGTCGCGCCCCTGCACCTGCTCGGGCGCGAGATACGCGGCCGTGCCGATGATCGTGCCGGGCGTCGTCACCCGCGCACTGTCGAGGAGGAGCGCGATGCCGAAGTCGGCGAGTTTGGCCCGCGGACGCCCACCGGGCAGGTGCGGCGGAGCGAGCAGCACGTTCGACGGCTTGACGTCGCGGTGCACCACGCCGGAGCCGTGGACGACGTGGAGGGCTTCACCGAGTTCGGCGGCGAGGGTCGCGACCTCCGCCGGTGGCACCGGCCCCTCGGCGATGCGGGCACTGAGGGTCGGACCGTCGACGAACTCCATCACGAGATAGTCGGGTGAGCCGGTCAGGTGCGCGTCGAAGAGCGTGACGAGCGACGGGTGGTTGAGCGACGCCAGCAGAGTGACCTCGCTGCGCGCCCGCTCGGGGGCGCTCACCGCCTCTTCGACGGCGGGGCGAATCACCTTGACGGCCACGGTGCGACCGAGGGCGGTGTCGTCTGCGCGGAAGACGCGCGCCATGCCGCCCTGCCCGATCTGCGCGACGAGGCGATAGCGCTCCGCCAGCATGTCGCCGGGCAGCGGCTCGGGTGTCTCCGTCATCGCGTCGTCTCCTCTCGCTCTGTCGCCGTCGAGGCTACCGGTGGTCGCCTGGACCCGACATGCTCCCCACCCGGCTCAGGTGCGGTGCGCGGCGCGGCCCGTGTGCCCGGCGAGCGCATCCGCCGCGCCGACGAGCGCGAGGTGACTGAGTGCCTGCGGGGTGTTGCCTATGTGGCGCCCGGCCCCGGGGTCGTACTCCTCCGACAGCAGGCCGACGTCGTTCGCGACGGCGCAGAGGCGGTCCATGAGGCGCGTCGCATCGTCGACGCGCCCCGTCGCGGCGTACTGCTCGACGAGCCAGAACGAGCATGCGAGGAACGGGTGCTCGTCGCCGGGAAGCCCGTCGGTCCCCGCGGACGTGCGGTACCGCATGACGAAGCCGTCCCGCAGCAGGTCGCGCTCGATGCGAGCCACGGTGGCCAGCATCCGCGGGTCGTCGGCGGCGCAGAAGCCGACGACGGGCAGGAGCAGCAGCGAGGCGTCGACCTCGTCAGTGCTGTCGTGCTGCGTGAAGTGGCGGCCGGCGGCATCCACCCCCGTCTCGTCGATCTCGGAGCGCACCCGATCCCGCAGCCGCTCCCACGTGTCGGCGTCTCCCGCGAGGCCGTGCTCGCGTACCGCCCGCACGCCGCGATCGAGCGCCGCCCACACCATGGCCCGGGAGTGCGTGAAGTGGTGGAGGTCGCCGCGCATCTCCCAGATACCGTTGTCCGGCCGGTCGACCCACTCGACGACCTGCGCCAGGAGGGCCCGCTGCAACGACCACGACGACGGGGTCTCGGTGACCCCGGCCAGTCGTGCGGCTTCGAGCGCGACGAGGACCTCCCCGATCACGTCGCCCTGGTACTGGTCGACCGCGCCGTTGCCGATCCGGACGGGCGCGGATCCCTGATAGCCGGGCAGGCTCGCGAGCTCGCGCTCGGGCAGGTCGCGCTCGCCGCCGAGGCCGTACATGATCTGCACGTCGGCGGGGTCGCCGGCGACGGCGCGCAGCAGCCAGTCCCGCCACCGCCTCGCCGCCTCGGTGTAGCCGTGGGCGAGGTAGGCCTCGAGTGTGAGGGCGGCGTCCCGCAGCCAGACGAATCGGTAGTCCCAGTTGCGCGAGCCGCCCGGGTCCTCGGGCAGCGACGTCGTCGCGGCGGCGACGATCCCCCCGGTCTCGGGGTGGGTGAGCGCGCGCAGGACGAGCATCGACCGCATGAGCGCCGCCTGCCACGGCCCGCCGCGCTCGACGCGGGACGCCCAGTCCGTCCACCAGGTCCGCGTGCGCTGCAGCGCGGCATCCACGTCGATCGCGACGGGATGCCGGTGGTACGACCGGTCCCCCGTGAGCACCGAGTCGACCGTCTGCCCTGCGCTCACAGTGAACGCGGCGCGGTGCGTCGTGCCGTCGGGATGCAGCCGTGGACCGCGCACCGCGACGGCGTCGGGGCCGGCGATCGCGAGCAGGACGGGAGCATCGTGGTCGCCGATCTGGCGCACCCAGGGCAGCGCGCGGGCGTAGTCGAACCGCAGCAGCAGCTCGCTCTCGAACGCTACGGTCCCCTCGATGCCGACGACGCGGCGGACCACGGCATCCACCTCGTCGTCGACCGGCATGAACTCGATGACATCCGCGACGCCCTCCGCGCTCCGCCAGCGCGTCACGAGCACGAACGTGTCGCCGTCGTACCACCGCGTCGCCGCCGCCGCGGGGTCGGCGGGGCGGAGACTCCAGCGGCCGTGCTGCTCATCGCCGAGCAGCGCACCGAAGATTGACGCGTCGTCGTAGCGAGGGAGGCAGAGCCAGTCGATGCTCCCGGCATCGGAGACGAGAGCGCCGGTGCGGCAGTTGCTCAGCAGGGCGTAGGACTCGATCGGGGTGGACATCGTCGTCATTGTCACGCGCGGCACCCGGTGGGGCAAGAGACGGTTCGCTCGCCGCTCCGACGGGCCGCCGCGGGTTAGGGTGACGCCCATGACGGCCGACACGACCCTGCTCATCCTCGGCGCGTCGGGAGACCTCACCTCCCGGCTGCTCCTCCCCGCGCTCGGACAGCTCCTCGTCCACGAGCCCGAGCGGAAGGTGCGCCTCGCGGGTGCGGGTGCGGACGACTGGAGCGACGACGCCTGGCGCGACACGGTGCGGAAGGCGTTCGCGACCACGGGGTCCGAGTCCGCGTTCGACGCCTTCTCGGACACGACGTACACGAAGGCGGACATCACCGATCCCGACCAGTTGCAGAAGCTGCTGGATGCCGCGGAGGGGCGGCCGGCCCTCTACTTCGCCGTGCCGCCGGCGGTCGCGGCGAAGGCCTGCGACGCGCTCCGCTCGGTGACGATCCCCGACGGCACGATCCTGGCGCTCGAGAAGCCGTTCGGATTCGATGCGGCCAGCGCCGAGCACCTGAACGCGACGCTCGCCGAGCTCGTGCCCGAGGGCCAGGTCTTCCGCGTCGACCACTTCCTCGGCCGCTCCACCGTGCTCAACCTGCTCGGTGTGCGCTTCGCGAACCGCCTCATCGAACCCGCCTGGTCGGCCGATCACATCGCGTCGATCCTCGTGCAGTTCGATGAGCCGCTCGGCCTCGAGGGACGCGCCGGCTACTACGACAAGGCCGGCGCGCTCACCGACATGATCCAGAGCCACCTGCTGCAGGTGATGGCCTTCGTGACGATGGAACCCCCGGCATCCCTCGGTGAACGCGACCTCCGCGACGCGACCGGCGCCGCCCTCCGGGCCACGGCGATCTGGGGCGACGACCCCGCCGCCTCGTCGCGGCGGGCGCGGTACACCGGCAGGGACGGTCGGGGGGCGGGACTTCCCGTCGTACGTCGACGAGCCGGGCGTCGACCCGACCCGCGAGACCGAGACGCTCGCCGAGATGACCGTCGAGGTGCGGAATGCCCGGTGGCAGGGAGTCCCGATCACGCTCCGCTCGGGCAAAGCTCTGGGCGACGCCGAGGCCAAGGTCGAGGTCCGTTTCCACCCCGTCCGACACCTGCCCGGCGGGTTCACGGGGGACCCGGGTCCGACGGTGCTGCGGTTCTCGCTGGGGCCCGACTCGATCTCGCTCGACCTCAACGTCAACGGCGAGGCCGACCCGCTCGAGCTCGAGAAGGCGACACTCGAGGCTCACCTCGGCGATGGCGCCCTGAAGGCGTACGCCGAGGTGCTCTCCGGCATCCTCGATGGCGACGCCATGCTGTCGGTCCGCGCCGACGCCGCGGTCGACTGCTGGCACATCGTCCAACCCGTCATCGACGCGTGGCGGGATGGTCGCGTCCCGCTCGACGAGTACGCCGCGGGCACCTCGGGGCCGGCGGACTGGGCGACGTCCTGAGAACGTGATGACGCCGAGGCATCGTCGGCGGTGATGGAATAGACGGATGCCGAATCGCACTGCATCCACCGACGCACCCATCCTCGACGTCCTGACCGAGCGCTGGAGCACACGGATCTTCGACGCCTCCGCGCCGATCGACGAGCAGGCTCTGCAGTCCGCTCTCGAAGCTGCCCGCTGGTCGCCCTCGGCCTCGAACACGCAGCCGTGGCGGTTCATCGTCGCGCGGCGGGGATCGGCATCCCACGCCGCCGTCGTCGAGAGCCTCCTGGGCTTCAACCGGGCATGGGCGGCTGACGCCGCCGCCCTGGTCGTCTTCGTCGCGACCACGGAGCAGGACGGCAAGGAGCTGCGATGGGCGACGTACGACGTCGGCCAGGCGGCGGCGCACTTCACGGTGCAGGCTCACGCGAACGGCCTGAGCACTCACCAGATGGGCGGGTTCCGCCCCGCTGACATCGCCTCGGCGTTCGACCTCGCGGCGGACCAGCGTGCGGTGACGGTGATGGCCGTCGGCCCGCTCGGCGACATCGACTCCGCATCGGACGATCTCCGCGCCCGCGAGGAGGCTCCCCGCGAGCGCCGACCGGTCGCCGAGTCGATCCTCGTCGACGACTGACCCGGCGCGGCGACAGCCGCTTGCGCCCGGCGGGGTCGAACTGTTGGTTTAGTGGTCCCGATGGACGACGACGACGCCGCCGAGCTGGCCCGACTGCGCGAGCGCGCCTACGGGCGCAGCGCTGACATCGCAGGGGATGCCGCTGCCGTCGCGCGCCTGCGCGAGCTCGAGGCCCGCGAGGCGGAACGCCCCGCCGAGGGCCCGCCCGCCGAGGACGCGGCCGATGCCCCTGAGACGGCGCCCGCGGCGGAAACGACGGCCCCCGACGTCGACCCGGAGCGCCCGTACGGCGCGCCCCGACGCTGGCCGCGCTGGGCGACGAACCTCGGGCTCGTCGCGAGCGCCGCCGCGCTGGTGGCCGGGACCGTGGCGATCACGCTGTCGATCCCGCGCGAGGCGCCCCGCTATCCCGACGCGGAGCAGGTGGCGACGTTGACGCAGCTCGAGGCATGGCCGCCCGAGAGCGATTCGAACAGTCGTCGCTACGCCGACTTCCGCGGCTTCTCGGTCTTCGCGACCGTCGTCGGCACGCCGGCGGACCCGAACCCGGTGCGCTGCCTCAGCATCGTCAGCCCGCAGGAAGCCGCGCAGCCCGAGGTCGGTGAGACCCTGTCGACGTGCGGGGCGGGCCCGTTCCCCGTCGCGGTGACGGCCGTCGTCAGCGACCTCAGCCCCGAGGCCGCGAAGGATGCCTACGCCCTCGGCACGGCCATCAACTTCACGCTCGGGGAGAGCGGCGTGGAGGTCTGGGTCGCCGCGCGCTGACTGCGATCCGCTCGCGGTGGGGTACGTTTCCGGTACCGGCCCGTGCGGGCCGAAGGAGGACGAGGCGACGATGCCCCTGTTCGAGATGGAAGCGACCCCGGCAGGCCGGGTGCGCGTCTTCCTGCGGGCGCAGCTGCCTTTCGTCCTCGGCACGCTGGTCATCCTCGTCGTGGCGTTCATCGCCCAGCCCGATCGCTTGTCGACGCCCACGACGATCACGGCCTACGTGGTCATCGCCGCCGCGTCGGCCTCGGCTCTCGTCATCCCCTGGGAACGCATCTCGCGCGCGTGGATGATCACCGTCGCGGTGGCCGACATCGTCGCGGTGGCACTTCTGCGCGCCGAACTCATGACGATCGTCCCGGCCGTCACCGTGCTGGCGCTGTTCCCGGTCCTGTGGCTCGCCTACGGGTTCCCCTGGTACGGCATGGCGGTCGGGATCGTCGGATCGGTGTTCATCATCGCCTACCGCTTCGTCCACAGCGGGGCGTGGCCGGCGTCCGCAGCCGAGTGGGCGAACATCTTCGCCTTCCCTGCCCTCATCGTCGGCATCGCGATCCTCGTCTTCGTCGCGGCACGACACCTCCGCCGTAACGCGCGGCGCCTCGCCGAGTCGTTCCGTGCACAGGACGAGGCCCTGCGGGAGGCGAAGGATGCCGAGGCGATCGCTCTCGGCATCCTCAACACCGTCAACGCGGGCGTCGCCTTCTACGACCAGGAGGGACGCTTGGACGTCGCGAATGCCCTGGCGCACCGGATGGTGGAGATGGTCGGCTTCCGCCTCGACGAGCCGCCCTACGCCGGCGACGACGTGCTCGCCGAGGACCGCGTGAGCCGGATCCCGTACGACCAGCAGATCATCCCGCGGGCGCTGCGCGGCGAGACCATCGCCAATCACGTCGAGTGGCTCGGTCCCGCGGGCGCGCAGGTCGCGATCCTGGCGTCCTCGGGACGCGTCCATAGCGAGGACGGCCGCCTGCTGGGCACCGTCATCGTCGCCTACGACGTCACGGAACTCGCCGATGCGGTCGAGGTGCGCGAGCAGTTCCTCCGGACGGTGTCGCACGAACTGCGCACGCCGATCACGAGCATCACCGGCTTCCTCGATCTGCTCGCCGACGCCGCCGACCCGAGCGACGAGAAGCTGCAGCGCTACATCGAGATCGTCTCGCGCAAGACCGAGGACCTCCTCCACCGGGTCGGGGACCTCCTGAACGCGACCGACACGGTGAAGGAGTTGACGATCGCCCCGCTCGACATCGCGGCGATCGTGCGACACGCGGTCGACGAGGTGCGCGGCGCGGCATCCGCCCGCGGCATGCGCGTCGAGGTGGCGGGGCCGCCCGCGATCACGGCGGAAGGAGACGAACGTCAGCTCCTCGTCGGCGTGACCGAGCTCCTCACCAACGCGATCAAGTTCGGCGACGCCGACAGCGTCGTCACCGTGACGACGCGGGCGAACGAGGAAGGCGTCGAGATCGCCGTGTCGAACAGGGGCGTGGGACTCGACCACGCCGAGCAGCGGCGTGCCTTCGACCGCTTCTACCGGACGGCGGACGCCCGAGCGCGCCAGATCCAGGGCTTCGGGCTCGGACTGACGAACCTCCGGGCGATCGTCGTCGCGCACGGCGGAAGCGTGCGGGTCGACAGCGCGCCGCACATGGGGGCGACCTTCACCGTCTGCCTGCCCCGGCACACGAAGCGGTAGACCCCACACAGAGAATCGCCGCGGTCAACCCGCGACGCCGCGCGCGCGTTCGCCGGTTACGGTGAGGCCATGACCCCGCGCATCCTGTCGATCGGCACCGCCGTGCCCCGCGCCCGCCTGCGACAGGACGAGGTGCGCGACCTGTTCGCCGGGCAGCCCGGCGCCGACCGTCTGACGAAGCGACTGATCGGCGCCGCGTTCGACGCCTCCGCGATCGAAACGCGGCACACCGTGCTCGACGATCTGGCCGCCGCAGCGGCGGCCACCGCCCTCCCCCGCGAAGATGAGGGGATGCCGACGGTCACCGACACCGGCACTCTGCTGGCTCCGTCGACCGGCGCTCGCAACGACGCCTACATCCGTCTCGCGCCGCCGCTGTTCGCCGAGGCGGCGCGGAACGCCCTGGCCGCGGCATCCGTCGATCCTGCCGAGGTCACGCACGTCGTCACCGTCTCGTGCACGGGCATGTTCGCGCCGGGACCGGACTACCGCCTGGTGCGCGATCTCGGCCTCCCGACGACGGTCGCGCGGTCGCACCTCGGCTTCATGGGGTGCGCCGCCGCAGTGCCCGCTCTCCGGACCGCGAGCCAGATCTGCGCGGCCCACCCCGACGCGGTCGTGCTCGTCGTCTGCGCGGAGCTCTGCTCACTGCACGTGCGGACGCCGGCGGATCACGACGAGATCGTCTCGGCCTCGGTCTTCGCCGACGGCGCGGCCGCTGCTGTGGTCAGCGCAGATGTCGCCCGGGCGACCGGCGCGACCTTCGAGCTGGATCGGTTCGCGACCGTGCTGACCGACGAGGGCGAGAAGGACATGGCCTGGACGATCGGTGACACGGGGTTCGAGATGGTCCTGTCCGCCGAGGTGCCGCGCATCATCGGTCGGGAGATCCGCGGCGCGGTGGAGTCGTTCCTCGGCGACGAGGGCGTCGAGACGTGGGCCGTGCACCCGGGCGGCCGCAGCGTGCTCGACCGCGTCGAGAGCGGTCTCGACCTGCCGGGCGATGCCCTGACCGTCTCGCGTGACGTGCTGCGCAACTACGGCAACATGTCGAGCGCGACGATCCTGTTCATCCTGAAAGCACTGCTCGCGGCGGACCTCGCCGACGGCGACCGCGTGGCGACCCTCGCGTTCGGGCCCGGCCTGACGCTCGAGGCCGCTCGACTGACGTTCCGACGAGCCGCCGCGTGAACCTCGCCGCGCGCGACACCGCGCTTCAGGAGCTGATGGACGACCCCGCGTGCGACCCCGTCGCCCTCGCCGAGACGCTGCGCCGGTTCGATCTCGTGAACCGCGCGATCGGCGGGTGGGGCCGGGTCTGGCGACGCGGCATCCGTCCCCGCCTCAGGGACCTCGGACGACCGGCGCGCGTGCTCGACGTCGGCAGCGGGGGCGGCGACGTGGTCGCGCGGCTCGCCGAGTGGGCGGAGCGCGACGGTCTCGAGGTCACGTGGCTCGGGATCGATCCCGACCCGCGTGCGCTCGAAGTCGCCCGGACGCGCGAGAGCGCGACCGTGTCGTTCGCCGCGACGGATGCCGCCGGGCTCCGGGATGCCGGCGAGACGTTCGACCTCGTGCTGTCCAACCACGTGCTCCACCATCTGGACGCCGAGGAGCTCGCGGGCTTCGCCGACGACACGCGCGCGCTGTCGTCGGGAACCGTCATGCACGCCGACATCGAGCGCGGACGGCTCGCGTATGCGCTGTACGGCATAGGCATCACTGCGCTCGAACGAGGGACCTTCCTCCGGACCGACGGCCTGCGGTCGATCCGCAGGAGCTATCGAGCGGGAGAGCTCGAGCAGGCGCTCGGGGCGCCGTGGCGCGTGGCGTCGCCGGCTCCGTTCCGGCTCCTCGCGGTGGCGGACGGCGATGCCTGAGGTCCTCGTCGTCGGAGCGGGCCCCGTGGGCACGCTGCTGGCCGCCGAACTGACGCGTTTCGGCGTCGACGTCGCGGTCCTCGAGCGACGGCCGGCCGCCGGTGGCGGCTCCCGCGCGATCGGACTGCACGCGCCGACGCTCGCGGCTCTCGAGTCCGGAGGTGCGACCGAGCGGATCCTGACCCGCGCCGTCCGAGTGCGTCGCGGCGAGGCCCGCAGCGACGGGAGAACCTTGGGTGTCGTCGATTTCGGACGCCTCGACGCGCGGCATCCGTACGTCGCAACGCTGCCGCAGGGTGAGACCGAAGCCGCACTGCGCGGTGACGGTCCGGAACCCGAGCGCGGTCTGACGGTGACGCGCGTGACGCGTGACCGCGACCGGGTGCGCGTCGAAACCGATCAGGGCGAGCACCTCGCGCCGATCGTGGTCATGGCCGGCGGGGTGGGCGCGCGGGGCCTGGTGTTCCGCTCGACGGCGCTGCGACGGACCGCATACCCGGACCGGTATCTGATGACGGATGCCGCCCTCCCGCCGCGCGAGGACGCCGAGACCGCGGTCGTCCATCTCGCACCCGGAGGGGTGCTCGAGTCCTTCCCGCTGCCCGACGGGCAGCGCCGCTTCGTCGCGTGGGATGCAGGCGGATCGCGCGAGCCGCACGCTCTCACGGCACGGTTGCGCGAGGCCATGCGCGAGCGAGGCGAGAGCGAGGCCGCCGAGCTGGTCACCTCCGCGACCGAGTTCGGCGTGCGACGGGTGCTGGCACCCGCGTTGCGCCGCGATCGGCTGTTCGTGATCGGCGACGCGGCCCACGAGATCAGTCCGATCGGCGGGCAGGGCCTGAATCTCGGACTGCTGGATGCCGCGACCCTTGCCCCGCTGCTCGCGGCGTGGACTCGGCTGGGGTCAGCGCCCGAATCGGATCTCGCCGAGTGGGAACGGGATCGCCTCCGCTCGGCCCGCGTGGCCGGGCGGCTCGCCGCCGTGAACATGGGCCTCGGCCGTCCGGTGGCGCGACGTGCGCACGCGGTGCGGTCGCGGATGCTCGGCTCCGTGCTCACCGCGACCGGGTCGCTGGTCCCGCACGCCTACGCGATGGGTCTCGACGCCGCCGGGCGGTGAGGGTCGGGGTACGACAGCGCGTGGATCATGCCGTGCCGGAGGCCACCACGAGCTGGAGGGCGAGGACGAGGGCGGCACCCATCACGAGGCGGAATCCCGTGCGATCGGCGCCGCGCCGCCGCATCCGGATCATGACGGCCCCGGCGATCACGATCACAGCCACCGCGAAGAGGGCCATCATGACCGGAGCGGCGCCCTCGATCAAACTGCCGACGAGGACGGCGATCGCAGCGACGACGATTCCGGCGACGGCCAGGACAACGGACGCCGAGGGTCCGATCCGGTGCGGAAGCCCGCGGACGCCCGTGCGCCGGTCGTCCTCTAGATCGGGCAGGACATTCGTGAGGTGCACGGCCGCGCCGAGCATCGCACCGGCGAACGACGCCCAGACGGCTGCGGTCTGCGGGACCGGCGCGGAGAGGGTCGCGAGTGAGGGGAAGATCCCGAAGCTGACGAGGAAAGGGACGAGCGAGAGGGGTGTCGCTTTCAGGCCCGCGTTGTAGCTCCACGCGAAGACCAGGGCGATGACGTGGGCGATGAGCATGGCCCAGCCGAGGACCGCGGACAGGATGAGGGCCACACCGAGCGCGATGAGCGCTGCGATCCACGCCGTGCGGACCCGGGTGTCGCCTCGGACGAGCGGCTTGTCGGCGCGCCCGACGGTCGCGTCGCGGAAGAGGTCGATCGCGTCGTTCGACAGGCCGACGAAGATCTGACCCGCGAACACCGCGACGACGAGAACGACGATCCGCCACGGCTCCAACCCGGCAGCGACGCCGAGCGCGAGAGACAGGACCGTGACGACGAGCGAGGGACCCGGGTGAGTGGCACCCCACAGGGCCCGAACGGTTCGCATGCTCGATCCTTTCACGCCTGAGACAGGGCTCGGCCGGGAGGTCGCTCAGGTCCCGCGTCGGCCGGGCGGACAGGTGAGAGGTTTCTCATTCTGGGTGTTGTTCATAACGGGTGGTTTCGGTGGTTTCTGGGGTCTGAATGTCGGTGGTTGGTGCGAGAGTGCAGGTATGACGGAACCGATGGAAACCCCCGATGGTGAGGCGTATACCGCCGCCATCGCGGGGATCGTCGCGGACGTCGAAGACGTGGGCCGCCGGATCGCTGCGGGGCAGATCGCGGAGCTTCGCGTGCTTGCCGCTGCCGGGAGGTTGGCTGATGCGCAGGGCGCACCCCGGAACGCGAAAGTCCAGGTGCACGACATGGTGCTGCGGTCGATCTCGGCCGAGGTCGCCGGGGTGATGCGACTGACCGACCGGGCGGTTCAGCGGCGGATCGGTGAGGCTCGGACGATCATCGAAGGGTTCCCCGCTGCGGTAGCAGCGTGGGAATCAGGGCGGATCGTCCGAGGCCATGTGAAAGCGATCGTCGACGCCGGGCTGAACTTGCCCGGAGGAATGTGGGCGGAGTTCGAGGCCATCGCGATCGAACGTTGCGACGGCGAGACGCCGAACCGGGTGCGGGGTGAGCTCGAGATCCTCGCGCACCGGATGCACCCCCGGACGTTCGCGGAACGACACGAAGAAGCAGCCGCCGGTCGGTGTGTGCGGCTCATGCCCGGGCGGGACGGCATGTCGGACCTGATCGCGACCCTCCCGACGGTGATTGCGGAGGGGATCCACGACCGACTGACACAGCAGGCACGGGCGATCATCGACACCCGGGACGAGCGGGCGTCCGGCGAGGACTCCGATGTCGTCGCGACCGACGCGCGCTCGACCGATCAAGTCCGGGCGGACGTGTTCGCCGACCTCCTCCTCGCAGGCACCCCTGCACTCGACGACACGCGCGACACCACCGCCGGACCCCTCGGGGCGATCCGCGCACGCGTGCAGGTACTCGTCCCCGCGGCGACGCTCTCCGGCGGGGACGACGGGCCGTGCGACCTCGCCGGCCGCTCGCCGATCGACCCCGCGACCGCACGGGTGCTGGCCGGTGCGACCGGAATCTGGGAACGCCTGTTCCACGACCCGACGACCGGCGTCACCGTCGCGACCGACTCCTACCGTGTTCCCTCGGGGATGCGCAGGTTCCTGCAAGCCCGCGACCAGCATTGCCGCTTCCCCGGATGCCGGGTCGCCGCGATCCGCTGCGAGATCGACCACACCCACGACCACGCCCTCGGCGGACGGACCGAACTCTCCAACCTCGCCCACCTCTGCCAGAGGCATCACTCGATGAAGCAATTCACCGCCTGGCGGGTGCGACAACTCCAGGGTGGTGTCCTGGAATGGACCTCACCCCTCGGCAGGACCTACAGAGAAGACGCCCCCACCCCGGCCGTCGCCTTCACCCCTGCCGCCACGTCACCCGCAGACCCCGCACCCTTCTGCGTGCGGCTGAACCGCACCGACATCGCGCCCCGCGACCGGAAGATCTCGATGCCCCGCGATGTCTGAGCGTGTCGATACCGTCGCGCACATGACGTCACCAGGGGCCACGACCACCTCCGCACCCAGGTCGGCCGCGTGGACGGTGTGGATCGCATGGCCGGTTCTCTCCCTATCCCTCAGCATCGGCATCGGAGTACTGACCGGGGCGTTCATGACCCCGGACGACCCTGTCGGCTCATTCGTAGACGGCCTGAGAGGAGTCGGGCGCTGGGCCACACCCGCTCTCGACGTCGGCTTCGAGACACTCGGTGTGACTGCGACACTCGTCGTCGCAATCGGCGCCGTCACCCGCTTCTCCGGTGATTGGTCGGAGCTGACGCACGGAGCCAAGAGGATCCTTCGCCCGGTGACCACCGTACCCATCGCGCTCCTCGCCCTCATGGGAGGGTTCGTCATCCCCGTGGCCGTTGCCCGCCCTGGCGACACATCCGCTCTCCTCGTCTTCTGGGGCCTCTCGGGGGCGGTCGTGACGGCGGGGTTGGGTGTCTTCGAGGTCGAATCGCGACAAGACCATCTCGTCCGCAGAGAACGGGAGTACGACAAGGCGCTCCTCTTGCCACGTCGCCTGAGGTCCGCAGCACCGTCGCGCGCCCGCTATGTCCTCGCGCTCCTCTCGTCTTGGCTGCTTCTGCCCGGTGCGTGGATCGCCTGGTGTGGATTGCTCACCGTCTCTTGGCAGGGAGGTAAAGCGTTCTTCTGGTCGATCTCCGCACTGTGCCTGAGTCTCGCCCTCACCCGAATCGGCTGGATATCCCTGCAAGATCGCACCGCCCCCCGGTCGACGAAGGCATTCGGATACAGCGTGGCTGGTGCAGGCGTCTTACTCTCCGCGATCGTCGGCCTGGTGTTCACCGTCGAGGGACCGCTCCTGATCGGCATCCCGTTCGTCGTCCTCGCGACGGCGAGTGCCGTCATGGTGAGCCCCCGAGCCGCGGCGAGGATCTGGCCCTACTCAGTCGTCATGCGTTGGCATACGTCCAGATCCTTCGCCACCCTGGAACAGGAGGTGACGCCCGCCCCACAGACTGCCGCGCCCGCGCGCCGCAGTGCGCCCTGGGCCCGCTGGCTCGCCCGGATCAGTCGAGCAGCTCCGCCTCGATGACGTCGTCACCGGACTCCTCCGGAGGTGTCGGCCCACTGCTCGTCAGCACCAGCTGCGACCCGTCGACCGCGACATCCACCCGCACCACGTCACCGTCGTGCACACCACCCGACAGCAGCGCCATCGCCAACCGGTCCTGGATCTCGGACTGGATCAGGCGGCGCAGCGGCCGGGCGCCGAAGAGCGGATCGTATCCGCGCTCGGCGAGCCACGCCCGCGCATCCGGCGTCACCGCCAGCGTCAACCGGCGAGCGTGCAGCCTCCGCTGCAGCGCATCGACCGCCAGCTCCACGATCTGCGCGAGATCCGACTCTGTCAGTGGCGTGAACATCACGACGTCGTCGAGACGGTTCAGGAACTCCGGCCGGAACGCCTGCCGAACCATGGCCATGACCTGGTCGCGCTTGCGCTCGTCCGTCAGCGTCGGATCGATCAGCACCGGCGACCCGATGTTGCTCGTCAGGATCAGGATCGTGTTCGTGAAATCGACCGTCCGGCCCTGACCGTCGGTCAACCGGCCGTCATCGAGCACCTGCAGCAGCACATCGAACACCTCGGGGTGCGCCTTCTCGACCTCGTCGAGCAACACCACCGAGTACGGCCGGCGCCGCACCGCCTCGGTCAGCTGACCACCCTGCTCGTACCCGACGTACCCCGGCGGGGCTCCGACGAGTCGCGCGACAGCGTGCTTCTCGCCGTACTCGCTCATGTCGATGCGCACCATCGCGCGCTCGTCGTCGAACAGGAACTCCGCGAGCGCCTTGGCGAGCTCGGTCTTGCCGACGCCCGTCGGCCCCAGGAACAGGAACGACCCGGTCGGCCGATTCGGGTCGCTGATCCCCGCCCGCGATCGGCGCACGGCATCCGCCACCGTCTTCACGGCCGGCTTCTGCCCGATCAGCCGCTTTCCGAGCTCCGACTCGAGGTGCACCAGTCGGGCGCTCTCGCTCTGGAGCAGACGTCCGACCGGGATGCCGGTCCACGCCGCGATCACCTCCGCGATGTCCTCGTCGGTCACGCGGTCGCCCACCATCCGTTCGGCACCGTCGCCCGCCGCGCCCTCGGCACGCTCCGCCTCGGCGAGCTTGCGCTCGAGCGCAGGGATCTCCGCGTACAGCAACCGCGACGCACGCTCGAGGTCGCCCTCGCGCTGCGCGCGCTCCGCCTCGACGCGCAACGCATCGAGCCGGGTCTTGTAGTCGCCGACCGCGTTCAGCGATGCGCGCTCACGCTCCCACCGCGCCTGCAGTTCGTCGAGCTGCTGCTGCACCTTCACGAGTTGGTCGCGGAGCGCCGCGAGTCGCTCCTTCGACGCGTCGTCCTTCTCCTTCTTCAGCGCGAGCTCCTCGAGCTTCAGCCTGTCCGCGTGCCGGCGCAGCTCGTCGATCTCGAGCGGCGCCGAGTCGATCTCCATGCGCAGCCTCGACGCCGCCTCATCGATGAGGTCGATCGCCTTGTCCGGAAGCTGTCGCGCCGGGATGTACCGGTGCGACAGAGCCGCCGCCGCCACGAGGGCGCCATCCGAGATCGCCACCTTGTGGTGCGCCTCGTACCGCTCCTTCAGTCCGCGGAGGATCGCGATCGTGTCCTCGACGCTCGGCTCGCCGACGTACACCTGCTGGAAGCGCCGCTCCAAAGCGGCATCCTTCTCGATGAACTCGCGGTACTCGTCGAGGGTCGTCGCACCGATCAGGCGCAGCTCACCGCGCGCGAGCATGGGCTTCAGCATGTTGGATGCCGCGACAGAGCCCTCGCCGCCGCCGGCACCCATGAGGGTGTGCAGCTCGTCGATAAAGGTGATCACCCGACCCTCGGACTCGGTGATCTCCTTCAGCACGCTCTTCAGCCGCTCCTCGAACTGCCCGCGGTACATCGCCCCGGCCACGAGCGCGGAGATGTCGAGCGCGATGAGCTCCTTGCCCTTCAGCGACTCGGCGACGTCGCCCGCGACGATGCGCTGCGCGAGCCCTTCGACCACCGCGGTCTTGCCGACGCCCGGCTCACCGATGAGCACCGGGTTGTTCTTCGTGCGGCGTGTGAGCACCTGGCTGACCCGTCGGATCTCGCCGTCGCGACCGATGACGGGATCGAGCTTGCCCTGCCGCGCACGGTCGGTGAGGTTGATGCCGAACTGCTCGAGGGCGCTGCCCTGCTCCCCCTGCCCGGGGGCCGGTTGTGCGTTCATCATCTGCTCCTGAAGGATCGAGAGAAACTTGAGTCCGTCTGGCTCAACTTTATCACGACGCCAGATCGGCGGCGCAGGCGAAGCGGGACCGATACGCCGTCGGCGTCGTCCCCAGCACCCGCGAGAAGTTCTGCCGCAGCACCGCCGCAGAACCGAACCCGCACTCGTACGCGATCGCGTCGAGCCCGAGGTCGGTCTGCTCGAGCAGACGCTGCGCGTGCAGGATCCGCTGCCGGCCGAGCCACGCACCCGGTGTCGTGCCGTAGTCGGCCTTGAACCGCCGCGCGAACGTCCGTGGCGACATGTGCGCCTTCGCCGCGAGTTGATCGACCGACAGGTCCCTCCGCAGGTTCTCCAGCATCCAGTCCGTCACCGGCGTGAGCGACAGCGACGTCGACACGGGCAGCGGTGCCGCGATGAACTGCGCCTGCCCGCCGTCCCGCTGCGGCGGCACGACCATCCGGCGCGCGATCGTGTTGGCCGCCTCCGCCCCGAGCTCGATCCGCAGCAGGTGGAGGCACGCGTCGAGTCCCGCCGCCGTTCCCGCGCTCGTGATGATCCGATCGGACTGCACGTACAGCACGTTCGGGTCGACCTCGATGTCGGGGTACATGCTCGCCATCGTCTCGGCGTACCGCCAATGCGTCGTCGCGCGTCGACCGGACAGAACTCCGGATGCCGCGACCGCGAACGCCCCGCTGCACACCGTCAGCACCCAGGCCCCCCGCTCGACCGCCCGGCGGATGACGTCGATCACGCGCGGGTCGACGTTCGCCCACGCCTCTCGCGGAATCGGCGTGATGACGACGACGTCCGCCTCGTCGGCGAACGCCAGCCCCTCCGCGACGTTGATCGAGAACGCCAGGTTGCTCGGAACCGCACCGGGGTCGGGCGTCACGATGCGGAAGTCGAAGTTCGGGATGCCGTCGTCGCTGCGATCGAGCCCGAACGCCTCACAGGCGAGGCCGAACTCGAACGGGGCGAAACCGGGCTGCACGACGCAGGCGACGGTGCGGATCATGGACGACCTCCGGG
Organism: Microbacterium sp. SORGH_AS_0505; assembly: GCF_030818715.1. NCBI lineage: Bacteria > Bacillati > Actinomycetota > Actinomycetes > Micrococcales > Microbacteriaceae > Microbacterium > Microbacterium sp. SORGH_AS_0505. Next base: position 820,857 of record NZ_JAUTAT010000001.1, read on the forward strand.
AGACGTGAACCAGCGCAGGACGCACGCTGGCAGGATTCCTACGAACGGTGACGATACGGCCACTCGTGGCAGGATCAGGCCAAGCATAGCCTTCCTGCCATGATCGCCGCACTCCTCCTCATCCTGCTTCTGCTCATCGTCGTCGCCGGCGCCGTGATCGGCACACTCCACCTCGTCGCCGTCGACGGATACCGCCACGAACCCCGCCGCACCGACCGCCCCGGGTGCCCCTGACACCCCTTCCCCGCGTCGGCGCACCGCCCTAGACTCGGGCCCGCGAGAGGACCCCCATGACCGAGCCCGTTCCGCCGTACACGCCGCAGCCCTACCCCTACCCGCCGTCGACCGCCGCACCGTCCGCCAGGAACCTGGCCCTCGTCGCGCTGATCGTCGCCGCGGTGCCGGTACTCCTGCAGGGCGTGTGGCCGGGTATCCAGATCCAGCTCTACCGCGCGATCTACGACCCCACCGCGATCGGACTGCTGAACGCCGTCTTCTCCCTGTTCATGTCAGCCGTCTCGCTCGCCGCCCTGGTCATGGGCATCATCGCGGCGCGGCGGGATGCCGGGGCTCGACTCCTCGGCGGCATCGCGATCGGCATCGCCGGATCGACCCTTGTCGGTATCGTCCTCAGCCTCGCGTCCTCGACGATCGGCGGCCGGTTCTTCTGACCGTTGCTCGACGCAGCGCCGACTCCGAGGCACGCATGGCGAAGGCGACGGCGACCTACGTCGACAACCCGAACAACGCGGGCGGAGCCGGCGGCGTCTGACCCGGCTCAGCGCCGCGTGAGGTCCATCGCCGCTGCCAGCAGGATCTGCGCCGACCGGGCCCAGTCGAACGAGCGGATGTGGGCGGTCCCCGCCTCGACCAGAGCGTCCCGCACTCCCGGTTCGTCGAGCGAACGCACCGCGTCGGCCACAGCTGTCGGATCGAGCGCGTCGACGTACAGCGCGCCGTCGCCGGCGACCTCGCGGAAGATCTCCATGTCGGTCACGACGGCGGGCACCCCGAGTTCGAGAGCCTCCGCGACCGGCAGGCCGTAGCCCTCATCGAGACTCGTCGTCACGAGAGCGGCGTCATCGGCCAGGAGCGCCGCGTAGGCGGCATCCGTCACCCCGTCGTGGAACACGACCGACGCTCCCGCCGCCAGGGACGTCAGTTCGGCGCGCCGTTCGGGCGAGATGCGCGACAGCAGGTGCAGGGTGTGGTCGGGCAGCTGCCGCATCGCGGTGACGAGCGTCTCGACGTTCTTGTACGGCATGAACGAGCCCATGTACACGAGATTCCGCACGGGACCCGCGCCGACGGCGGTGCCCTGCGGCAGCAGCTCGGCGAGTCGCTGGGGCGCGTTGGGGATCACGACGACCGGACGTTTCGTGAGCCGCACGCGCGCGAACTGCCGAGCGCTCGTCTCGCTGACCGTCGCGACGAGGTCTGCCGCGTTCAGCGTCCACCGCTGCGGCCAGTACGACAGGTGGAACAGCCGCCATCCGAGACGCACGTACCAGGGCAGTGCGCGCGGCGGCGTCCGGTGGCGGTAGTAGATCGTGTCGTGCAGCGTCAGGATGAGGCGGAACCGACGTCCCGCCGAGCCGATCGTCTGCATCGGCGAGAACAGCACGTCGGGTCGGTGCCGGTTCAGCAGCAGCGACGAGAACGGTTCCTTCACCGACGTCGGCGCGTGGATCTTCAGGGTGATCGCATCGGCCGGGAGGAAGGCCCGCTGCCGCTCGTCGTGGATCAGGTAGGTGACCTCGGTCCGGTGGGCGGACGCGGCATCCGACACCGCCTGTGCGAGCTCGGCCGAGTAGCGACTGATGCCGTCGTGGAAGTCCGTGCGGATGTAGCGCGCGTCGAAGAACAGCCGCATGTCAGCCGTCGAGCGGTTCGCCGCGGTAGAGCTTCTCGAACGTGTCGAGCGTGCGCTCGATGTCGTGGATCTCGACACCGTCGAGCGAGGCCTGCTGCATCCGCGAGTAGTCGGCCTGGTCGGCGGTGAGCACGGTGCGGATCTTCTCGGCGAGCTCGTCCGAGTTGCCCGGCTCGAACAGGTAGCCGTTCTCGCCGTCGTGCACGAGGTGCGGCAGCGCGACGGCGTTCGCGGCGATGACCGGCAGACCCGAGGCCATGGCCTCCATCGTCGCGATCGACTGCAGCTCGGCCACCGATGCGATGACGAAGACGTCGGCACGGGTGTAGGCCGCGCGGAGCTCTTCCTCCGAGACCCGCCCGAGGAAGGTGACCCGGTCGGCGAGGCCGAGACGCTCGGTCACCTGTCCGAGGCTCTTGCGCTGGTCGCCGCCGCCGACGATCTCGAACTCGAGGTTCAGGTCGGGCAGCTTCGCGATCGCCTCGAGCGTGATCTCGACGTGCTTCTCGGTCGTGAGTCGTCCGACGAACAGCACCCGGCGACGGTTCTCGCGCGGCTCGAGGTTCGGCGTGTAGTTGCTCTTGCGGATGCCGCAGCTGATCGGGACGACCCCATGGATGTCGATCGTGTTCTCGAGGAACTCCGCCGCCTTGCGGGTGGGCGTCGTCACCGCACGCGACATGGCGAACGTGCGCGCCGCGTCGTCCCACGCGAGCTTGAGGAAGATGTCGTACAGGAACTTCGGCAGCAGCGTGAAGTCGAGGATGTTGTCGGCCATGATGTGGTTCGTCGCCACGACCGGGATGCCGCGCTGGTTCGCGATGCGCGTCAGCGCGCGGCCGATCACGATGTGCGACTGGCTGTGGACGACATCGACGTCGACCTGGTCGAGGAGTCGGCGCGCGTAGTGCTTGCCCATCCACGGCAGGACGAAGCGCAGCCAGTCGTGCGGCCGATAGCGCCACCCGGGCAGACGGTGGACCGTGAGCGGCTGCCCCTCGATCACCTCGGTGAAGACGCCGTGGTTGCGGTGCCCGACGCTCGGCGTGGCGACGTGCACGTGGTGGCCGCGCTCGGCGAGGCCGGCGGCGAGACGCTCGGTGAAGCGGGCTCCTCCGTTGACGTCGGGCGCGAACGTGTCGGCCGCGATCACGATGGTGAGGGGTCCGCGCTCGGGAGCGGGACCGTCCGGGGGCGTCATGGTCACGGGGTACGGGCCAATCTGTGCGTCGGAGGCGAGGGGCTCTCGCCGGTGGGGCGCAGGGATGTGCGGGGCGCCGGGGCTCGATTCTAGCCCGCGAGCCGTTTTGGGCCCGCTGGGAGGTCGGCGCGCCCCGGGCTCAGGACCGTCGAAGGCGACCCCCCTACGCTTGTCGGCATGACCCGCATCTCCGCCCAGGCCGACCCCGCGCAGTGGGTTCCGATCACCGGCTCGTTCGGGTTCCGCGGACGCCGCGCCCGCAAGAAGGCGATCGGGATGCTGCTCGCCCAGGCGAACGCCGCCTTCGGTCGCGAGCAGCCCGGCAGCAAGGTCGCCGCGTGGGCGATGAGCCAGGCGATCCCCGCGCTGATGCGCCGCGCCGACGGACGCCTGCTGGCCTGGGTGTGGAAGGACGACCCCGAGCTCCTCGTCGCGATGGCTCAGGTGCAGGAGCTCACGCCGCAGCTGCGGACCATGCGCGCGAGCATGCCCATCGAGTACGACGACACCGTCTCGTTCACCGGTTCCCCATTGGGCGTCGGCGAGAAGCTCGAGATGCCCCTGCCGCCGAACCCGCGTCAGACGCCGTTCGCCTCGTACACCTGGGACACCGGCACCCACCTCGTCACCCTGACCGCCGTCATCTCCGACCGTGAGCGGTTCGGCACCGTCATCCCCGCCGTCGACGCGCTCGCGCGCTCGCTCCGCCTCGTCACCGACCTGACCGTCGGCGAAGGCCCCGGCACCCTCCGTATCGACCCCGCCTGACCCCCGGCATCCGCTCGGCCGTCGTCGAGCCGACGCGATAGGCACTCACGCTCGCGGGATGACAGCCGTTCGCGTCGGGTCGAGGCTCACGGGCGCCAGCCGCGCTCGATCAGTGCGGCCCGGGTGCGCAACAGGATGCCGCGGCGGTCGGCGCCGCGGTGCGAGCGGTTCACCCGGATCACGCGCCATCCGGCGGCGGCGAGTGCGTCGAGCCGCTCGACGTCGCGCGCGTACTGGCGGTCGTCGAGGCGGTGCTGCTCCCCGTCGTACTCGAGCAGCACCTTCGTCGGGAGGTGGGCGAGATCGCCATAGGCGAGGAATCGACCGTCCACGTCCGTGATCACGGCGTTGACGGTGAGGTCGGGCAGGCCGGCGTCAGCGGCATCGAGGCGCAGCAGTGTCTCGGCGACGGAATCGGTGCGGGATCGGGCCCGTTCGAGCGCTCGTCGCAGCCGTCTGACGTGACGCATTCCGGCGCAGGCCACGACTGCTGCCTGCAGCTCCTGGGAGGTGACGACAGGCTGCTGTCGACGCATCAGCGAATCGGCCGCGACGACGAGCTCACGATCGCCGAGAAGGGATGCCGCCTGGCACCACACCTCGCTGGGTGGCACGCACGGCAGGCCGGCGACCCGGTGACCGACGGCCGCGCTCGACTCGTGGCCCCGCACCCCCGCGCCGCGGGCGCGGCCGAGGGGGCGCGCGGCGGAGACGTCGACGCTCTGGCGCAGGCGATCCGGGATCCATGCTCCGGCGAGCGCGAGCGCGGTGGCATGTGAGAAGTGCTCGCCGGGACGCAGCTTCGGCGCGTAGGCGTAGGCCCGGGCCACGGCATTGCGTCGCCTCCGACCGGGAGCGGACGCCACGGAAGGGACGCGACAGATCGCGCCCGCGCAGGCGGCCGACGGTGACGCCTGCGCCTCTCGCGTCGGCGACAACGAACACAGGCGGAAGCTGCGGGGGCAGCGGCGTCGAAGGTCTCATCCCCCGACACTCGCCACCTCGACGCGCCTCACGCCCCCGGCATCCACCCCTCGTGCACAACTCGCCGCGCGCGCACCCTCGGGAGGAACCTCCAGACGACGCGAACGGTCGTCACCGGGCGGCCTTCGGCGCAGTCGGCGTCGGCTCGGCGCCCGAAGAAGCGTCAGTCGTCGGAGGGGGACGGGTGCGGGCGGTAGAGCACCACGTCGGTCGCGCGGCGGACGCGCGTGCCCTGGCGGAGCGTGACGACCGAGCCGGTCGCGCCGGCGGCGAACACGCGGGCACCGCGGCGGGCGGCGACCTCGTCGCGCAGGCGACCCTGCAGTGCCGAGACCTCGCGGCGCAGCATCCGCACCTGGTTCTCGAGGTCGATGATGCGCGAGATGGCCGGCAGGCTCACGCCGTCGGCCGACATCTGAGCCACCTCGCGCAGCTGCGCGACGTGCCGGAGGGAGTACCGGCGCGACCCACCACGGGTGCGCGCCGGTACCACGAGTCCCAGCCGGTCGTACTGACGCAGCGTCTGCGGGTGCATGCCGGCGAGCTCAGCGGCCACCGCGATCGCCAGGATCGGGGCGTCTTCGTCGACCTGCTCGTTCGCCATGCGTCTCACCTCACTCGCGCGCCTTGGCCATCAGGTCGGCGCGGGGATTCTCCTTGGGTTCCAGCTCGTGGAAGCGCTCCAGCGCTTCGCGCGCGGCCGCATCGAGGTGCGTGGGGACGGCGACCTGGACCTCGGCGAGCAGGTCGCCGGTGCCCTTCGCCGTCTGCACCCCGCGGCCCTTCACGCGCAGCACGCGCCCCGACGGGGTCCCCGGCGCGACGCGCAGCTTGACGCTGTCGCCGCCGAGCGTCGGCACCTCGATGGTCGCACCCAGCGCCGCCTCGGTGAACGTGACGGGAACGTGGATGCGGAGGTTCAGCCCTTCCCGCGTGAAGACGGGATGCGGGCGCACGCCGACCGTGAGGACGATGTCGCCCGCCTCCCCGCCGTCCGGCGAGGGACGGCCGCGACCGCGGAGCTTGATCTTCTGCCCGTCCGAAACCCCGGCGGGGATCTTCACCTTGATGGGCTTGCCGTCGTCGCCCTGGAGCGTGATGGTGTCGCCCTTCACGGCGGTCGTGAAGTCGAGCGTCGTGCGGGCGGTGACGTCGGCCCCGCGCTGCGGTCCGCCGAAGCCGCGGAAACCGCCGCTCGACTGCCCGAACCGACCGGAGCCGAAGCGTCCGCCGCTCTGCTGCCCGAACATCGCGAAGAGGTCGTCGAAGTCGGCCTGCTGGCCGCCCGCGCCACCCGGCTGGAACCGGCTGAACACGTCCTCGAACCCACCGCTCGCCCCGGGCTGGAAGCGGGCGCTTCCGGACCCCATGGCGCGCAGCTGGTCGTACTCGGCTCGCTGCTCCTTGTCGCTGAGCACCGAGTACGCCTCGCTGACCTCTTTGAACTTCGCCTCGGCCGCGGGGTCCCCCGCGTTCGAGTCGGGGTGGTAGGTGCGCGCCAGCTTGCGGTACGTCTTCTTCAGGTCGGCATCGGAGACGTCTTTCGACACCCCGAGCACCTTGTAGAAGTCCTTGTCGAACCAATCCTGACTGGCCATCGGCGCGCCTCCTTACTCGGCCGGAACGGCGACCACGACCTTCGCCGGACGCAGCTCGAGGTCACCGAGGCGGTAACCGACCTCGACGACCTCGAGGATCGTCGGCTCGGTCGTGCCGGGTGTGGGCGCCTGGAAGATCGCCTCGTGCTGCTGCGGGTCGAACGCGTCGCCCGCAGCGCCGTAGCGCTCCACTCCCAGGCGGGCGACGACCGCCCGCATCTTCTCGGCGATCGCGGCCAGCGCGCTGCCCTCGGCGAGGTCGCCGTGCTTCTCGGCACGGTCGAGATCATCGAGCACGGGGAGCATGCCCTTGGCGACGGCGCCCTTGGCGCGCGCGAGCTCCACCTCGCGCTGCTCCTCGGTGCGGCGACGGTAGTTGGCGTACTCCGCCTGCACGCGCTTGAGGTCGAGGAGCAGGTCGTGCTCCTCCTCCGGCGCGTCCGCGACGGCGGCCTCGTCGGACTGGGCCGCGCCGAGGATGTCGTCGACCGTGAGCGCGTCCGGCTCCGTGTCGGCATCCTCGGCGGGCCGGGCCGACTCCTCGGCCGGGGTCGCGGCGACGTCGTCGCCCTCGTCCGGCTTCTCGAAGTCCTTGTCCGCCATGCTTACTTCTTCTCGTCCTCGTCGTCGACGACCTCGGCGTCCACGACGTCCTCATCGGAGGATGCCGGCTGCTCGCCGGCCGGAGCGTCGGTCGGCGCCTGGGCGGCGTCGGCCTGGCTCGCGGCGTAGATCGCCTCGCCGATCTTGGTCTGCGACGCGTTGAGCTTGTCGTAGGCGTCCTTGACGGTGTCGTCGTTGTCGCCCGCGAGCGCCGTCTTGAGCGCGTCGACGTCGGCCTGGACCTCGGTCTTCACGTCCTCGGGCAGCTTGTCGGCGTTCTCGGTGAGGAGCTTCTCGATCGAGTACGAGAGCGTCTCGGCCTGGTTGCGGACCTCGGCGGCCTCGCGGCGCTTCTTGTCCTCGGCCGCGTGCTCCTCGGCCTCGCGCACCATGCGCTCGATGTCGTCCTTCGGCAGCGACGAGCCGCCGGTGATCGTCATCGACTGCTCCTTGCCGGTGCCCTTGTCCTTGGCGGACACGTGGACGATGCCGTTCGCGTCGATGTCGAACGTGACCTCGATCTGGGGGATGCCGCGGGGTGCCGGCGCGATGCCGGTGAGCTCGAACGTACCCAGCGGCTTGTTGTCGCGGGTGAAGTCGCGCTCGCCCTGGAAGACCTGGATGGCGACCGACGGCTGGTTGTCGTCGGCGGTCGTGAAGGTCTCGCTGCGCTTGGTCGGGATGGCCGTGTTGCGCTCGATGAGCTTGGTCATGATGCCGCCCTTGGTCTCGATGCCGAGGCTCAGGGGGGTGACGTCGATGAGCAGCACGTCCTTGCGCTCACCCTTGAGGACGCCGGCCTGCAGGGCGGCGCCGACGGCGACGACCTCGTCCGGGTTGACGCCCTTGTTGGGCTCCTTGCCGGCTTCCTTCTTCACGAGTTCGCTCACGGCGGGCATGCGCGTCGACCCACCGACGAGCACGACGTGGTCGATGTCGGCGACCTTGATGCCGGCTTCGCGGATGACGTCCTCGAAGGGCTTCTTGGTGCGGTCGAGCAGGTCCTTGGTGAGGTCCTCGAACTTCGCGCGGCTCAGCGTCTCGGACAGCGAGACGGGGCCGGACTCGGTCAGCGAGAGGTAGGGCAGGTTGATCGAGGCCGACTGCGAGCTCGAGAGCTCCTTCTTGGCCTGCTCGGCTGCTTCCTTCAGACGCTGCAGGGCGATCTTGTCGCTCGAGACGTCGACACCGCTCGTGTCCTTGAACTGCTTGATCAGGTACTCGACGATGCGCTGGTCCCAGTCGTCGCCGCCGAGGCGGTTGTCACCGGCCGTCGAGCGCACCTGAATGGTCGAGAAGTCGTCGTCCTTGCCCACCTCGAGGAGGGAGACGTCGAAGGTTCCGCCACCGAGGTCGAAGACGAGGATGAGCTCGTCCTCCTTGCCCTTGTCGAGACCGTATGCGAGGGCGGCGGCGGTGGGCTCGTTGATGATGCGGAGCACGTTGAGGCCCGCGATCTCGCCAGCCTCCTTCGTGGCCTGACGCTCGGCGTCGTTGAAGTAGGCGGGGACGGTGATGACGGCATCCGTCACCGTGTCGCCCAGGTACTGCTCGGCGTCGCGCTTGAGCTTCTGGAGAATACGGGCCGAGATCTCCTGCGGCGTGTAGTTCTTGCCGTCGATCGCCTGGGTCTTCCAGTCGGTGCCCATGTGGCGCTTGACGGAGGTCAGGGTGCGGTCGACGTTCGTGACGGCCTGGCGCTTGGCGGTCTCGCCGACGAGCACCTCGCCGTCCTTCGTGAATGCGACGACCGAGGGGGTCGTGCGCAGACCCTCGGCGTTGGCGATGACCTTCGGCTCGCCACCTTCGAGGACGGCGACGACCGAGTTGGTCGTTCCGAGGTCGATTCCCACTGCACGTGCCATGTGATTCTCCTTCGTGTGGCGTTTGCGTATATCTGAAGTCTTTCCGCGGTCCTGGCCACAACCTGAGCCGCGATGACTCAACGCTACTCCGACACCTCGCGAGCGTCAAACCAACTTGAGCCGACTCATATCAAGTTTGCAGACTTCGGCGTCACCCCGGTCGATCGTTAGCGTGGACGGATGCCGATCCGCCTGACGCCCCTCGATCCCACCGGCGCCGACCGCGAGGCGCTGATCTCGTTCATGACGTCGCAGTCGTTCCCGTTCCACGTGCGGACCGATCCCACGGCGGCGCAGATCGCCGCGGCGATCGACGACGGCGCGTACGCCGACGAGGATCACGCGTCGTTCTGGATCGACTCCGACGAGCACGGCCGTATCGGCTTCTTCCGGCTCGAAGACCTCAGCGACGGCGCTCCCCTGTTCGACCTGCGACTGGACGCGGCGCACCGCGGCCACGGGCTCGCGGCGGACGTTCTGCGGGCGGCGACCGACCACGTCTTCACGACGATGCCCGAGGTCAACCGATTCGAAGGGCAGACGCGGGAGGACAACATCGCGATGCGGCGGGTGTTCGTCCGCTGCGGCTGGGTGCAGGAGGCCTACTACCGCGAGGGCTGGCCCGCAGACGACGGGCGACTGCTGGCATCCGTCGCCTACAGCATCCTGCGCCGCGACTGGCGCGACGGCACCGTCACGCCCGTGGTCTGGGACGTTCCCGGCGCCGACTGAGCGTCGGACTCAGCGCCCGCCGAAGAACTTGGCGAGTCGTCCGAGCAGTCCGCCGCCGGCGGGCTTCGGCTTCGCGACGAAGACCGAACGCCCCTCGGCCGCGCTGACGCGCAGCAGCCCCATGAGGCTGAAGGTCGTCAGCAGGCGCCGCGCCTCGCGGGCATCGAGGTCGGCGACCCGCGAGAACTCGTCCTCGGTGAGCGCCGCCTGACCGAGCAGCGAGATCGCGCGCAGATGGTGCGGCTGATGCGGCAGCGTGGTCAGGTTCGGCCAGCGGTGCAGGCGGTAGCGGTCGCCCGCCCGCATCCAGGGTGCAGCGGATGCCTCGAACGACGCGTGAGCGACGGCCCACAGCAGCGGGTCGAGGTCGCGCCCGGGCTCTGCGGCCAGGTGCGCCTCGCGGTCCACGTCGAGGATCGTCATCGACGTGACGCGACCCGGCACGTCGGCGAGCGGGTGGTCCCACCAGTACGCGTGCTGCGCGACGTCGAGCACGAGGGGCGGCAGGTCTCCCGCGCGCACCTCGATGAGGTCGTTCTCGCCGGCTTCGATCGCGGTCTTCAGGCGCAGGGCCAGGCGCGACCAGTCGATGTCGTCGGCGACGCCTTCGGGCATGGCGCCGAGCCCGGCGGCGGCCTCTTCGAGGGTCGTCGCGCGCCGGACGGGTGAGTCGGGGAGGGATGCCGGCCACGGCCCGCGGGTCGGCCCGCCGTTCGTGGGCGCCGCGGGCTCCGCAGCGTAGGGCGCGGCGGCGGGCTGCTCGACCACGGGCGCCGCGGCCGGCGCCGAGACGTGCACCTCGCGCTGCACACCCGCACGGGCGGCGGGGTCGACGGCCGTGGGAGTCCCGGCATCCGTGTCGGAGGTGTAGCCGGTCCAGCCGGAGCCGTCCCACCAGCGGTAGGCGGCGATCCCCAGTGGGTCTGGGCGCCATTCGGCCGCGGTCTGCGCGTCAGTGGTCATCTCGTCTCCTCGTGTGGGCCGGTGCGACGGGTCAGGCGGTGCGGCGGCGGACCCGGTGCAGGATCCGCCGCCGCGGTCGATCACAGCTCGAGCTGCTTCTCGACCTCGCGGGTCGACAGACGGGCGAGGGCGAGGTTGCCGCGCGCCTTGTCGAGGGCGATGTAGATGAAGACCTCGGGCGCCGCGGCCAGCGGACGGATGATGTGGTACTGCGACGACAGCGTGATGAGGATGTCGTCGATCGTCTCGTTCAGGCCCAGGGCGGAGATCGTCTTGAGCTTGGCGCGGACGACCTCGGTGTTGCCGGCGGCGGCGAGCTCGAGGTCGAGACCGGTGCCGAGGGTGCCGAGGGCCATGCCCGAGCCGGAGTCGACCAGCGCGACGCCGATGGCGCCGTCGATGGTCATGAGCTTCGCGAGGGAGTCGTGGATGTTTGCCATGTCGTGTCCTTTGTCAGATGGCGTTCGGGTGGTCTGTCGGCGTTCCCGCCGGGTCGCGCCCGCCGGACGGCGCGGGGTGAGTCGCAGAGAAGGCATCACCCGGTGCGGGGCAGGCTGCGACCGAGGTCGGATGCCGCGCGCCGGGCGAGGGCGAGGGCGTGGCCGAGCGTCTCGCCCGAGCCGAAGAGGGCGGCCAGGACGAGCGTGCTGCCCTCGACGCGCACCTGCACGATGTGACCGGCGTCGCTGAAGACGAGCACGGACGAGGCGCCGCCGAGGCGGAGCTCGCGCACGGCCGCCTCGCCGAGGGCCTGCAGCGAGCTCGCGATGCTGGCGAATCGGCCGCCGTTCTGCGCGACGGCGCCGTGCTGCGAGGCGACCTCGAAGCCGTCGTCGGTGAGCACGCTCGCGTAGGTGAGGGAGGTGCTGTGGGCGGCGAAGGCGCCGAGGACGTCGGTCGCGAGTGCGATGACGTCGGCGTCCTGGTGCAGGGCGGTGCTCATGGGGGTCGTCCTCGCGTCTCAGGCGGCGGTCTCGGAGGCGTCGCTCGTGGCGGACGCGATGATCTCGGCTGCTTCGACGCTCGCGACGAGGGTCAGCAGCAGGGTGCGCATGTGGTCGGTGCTGCGCGGGTCGGCCGTGAAGACCGGGATGGTGCGATCGGGATGCCACTGCGCCAGCGCGTCGGCGTAGGCGCCGAGGTCGGGCGTGGGCGCGACGTCGCTGCGGGTGACCCCGATGACGACGGCGCCGCCGGCGACGAGCGCCTCGAACTCACCGAGGTACTCGATGGCCTTGGCGATGGGGTCGGGCAGGTCGTTGTTGACGAGCAGCAGCAGGCCCTTGGCCCGCTCGGCGAGCACCGTCCACATGAAGTCGAACCGCTTCTGGCCGGGGGCGCCGTAGAGGCGCACCTTCTCGTCGGGTCCGAGCGTGAGCTCGCCGTAGTCCAGGGCGACCGTCGTGGTGTCCTTGTCGGCCTGGGCACGGTCGGTGTTGGCGGCCTCGGTCGAGACGACGTCGATCTCGCTCAGGCTGCGGATGGCCGTCGTCTTACCGGCGCCCATCGGCCCGGCGAACAGGATGACGTGTTCCGCCACGCGCGCTCTCTCCCTCGGTCGGTGCGACCGGACGCGGCTGATCGGACCACGCGATGGACGCGTGAGCGATCGGATGCGAGCCCCAGCTCGCGGTCCCCCGTCGGCGATTCGGGGTCCCTCCCCCGCACCGAGACCCGAGCTTAGGGGGACGGATTGACTCGCCGAGGGCCGTTCCGGGCCCCACGCCGGGGACTGAGGAAAGGCTGAGCAACGGCTGAGCGCCCGACACCCCTTTTCGCCCCTTCGCCTGGGCATAGTGGGATGCGCGGGGGCCCTGCCCTGGGGAGCCCGTGACCGCACTGGGGTGGTCGACTGGGGAGTCTCCGGGTGAGCGCCGCTTCGGCGTGCCCTGCTGTCCGCGTCGCCTCGCGTCCCAACACATCGGACCAGCAAGGAGATCTGCACATGCGTGCATCGCTGAAGAACTACATGGCCGCCTGCAACCGTCGCAAGGAGGAGACCGGCGAGTCCGGCTTCTCGCTCATCGAGCTCATCGTCGTCGTCGTGATCCTCGGCATCCTCGCCGCGATCGCCGTGCCCGTGTTCACGGGGCTGCAGGCGCAGTCGGAGGACAGCGCCCGCGCCACGGTCGCCGCCAACGCTGCGACCCAGGCTGCCGCCGCTCTGGCGAAGGAGCCCACGAAGACGGTCGCTGAGGCCGATTTCAACAACCTCAAGAACGGAAGCAAGTACAGCTTCACCATCAAGGATGGCAACGACCTTGGGAAGTTCTGCGTCACGGTGACCGAAACCAACAAGACCGCCACCGCACTCGCAGGCCCCGGCTGCACGGCCGCGACCGGCACCACCACCGCTGGCTAAGCACCCGCACCACCTCGCCGGGTCGGCTGAGCGCGCAGCTCGCCGGCCCGGCATCCCCGTTCCCGCCCCGCGACCGAAGGACGACCCGATGTCCCGCGCGCATGAGCCGATCGGCGACGACGACGGTGTGAGCCTCGTCGAGGTCGTCATCGCGATGTTCCTCTTCGCGCTGCTCGCGGTCGCCATCCTCCCGCTCGCCATCCAGGCGCAGGCCCTGAGCTCGACGAACCGCGACGCCTCGAGCGCGAGCGCGTTCGCCTCGGGCCTGCTCGCCGAGGTGCGCGCCGAGTTCCGCGACACCGAACTGCAGACCTGCGCCGAGGTCAAGACCTTCCTCTCGACGCGCGGCAGCGCCGGCGTCATCACCGACCCAGCGGGCTCGGGCCAGACGGCCCGCCTCACCGCTGACAGCACGTGCCCCGCCGCGAGCGTCAGCGTCGCGACCATCCGCGCGAAGGTCTACTCGTCCGCGGCAGCGACCGGCACCCCGACGGCCACCCTCTCGACGCAGATCGTGGTGACCGGCCCATGATCCTCGTTCCTTCCGACGACCAGCCCGGCGACGACGCTGGGCTCACGCTCGTCGAGCTGCTCGTCTACATGTTCGTCGGGGCGCTGTTCCTCGGCATCCTCGGCGCTGTCTTCGTCGGCGCGCTCCGCGCGGACTCCGTCACCCGCGAGCGCGACCTCGCCACCGGCCAGTTGCAGGCGATCTCGACCTCGCTGTCGACGACGGTCCGCTCCGCCTCCGCCGTGCGCGTCGAGACGAGCGGCGGCACGACCGTCGTCCGCGCCGCGCTGCCCGGCGACCGCTGCTCGGCATGGGCGTTCACGACGCCCGCCGGGACGGCCACCGGCATCCGCGAGGTCCGCGTGCGCACGTACGCCGCCTTCGCGACCGGCAGCGCACCCGCACCAGGGGCGTCGTGGGGCGTGCTCGCGCCGCGGGTGCGCCAGGTCGTGAACCCGACGGGAACCGCGCGGCCCTTCGCCGCGCTCGCGTCGGCGGACGCACCGCTGACCTGGAACATCGCCGTGCCGCGGCTCGACGCCGCCGCATCATCCGCGCCCGCCGCGTCGATCTCGGGATCCGCCGTGCCGCTGGGCAAGACCGCTGGGGGATCGGGGAAGAAATGCTGGTGAACGCACGCAGACGCCGCTCGGGGGACGAGGGCTCGACGCTCGTGTCGGTACTCGTGATCGTGATGGTGCTGGGGCTCCTCGCGGTGACCCTCGCCGGCGCCGTCGTCGCCACGGCGCAGACCACCGCGGGGGTGCGCGGCAGCCTCGACTCGCAGGCGGCCTCGGATGCAGGCCTCGCTGCCGCCGTGGCCTCGTCGACCGCGACCGACGCCGACCCGTGCGCCGTGAAACCGGCATCCACCTCGGCGCCGAGGTACGCCGTCACCGCCTCGTGCGCGGGCGACGTCGTCACGTTCGTCTCGACGGGGACCGGCTCCGACGGCAGCAAGACCGTGACGAGCGCGAGCTACGAACTGAAGAAGACCACGACCGCCGCGCCCGGGCTCGGCGCCGACATGGTCTTCTTCGGCGACGCGACCTTCACGAGCGAAGTCCGCTCGCACGAGCTCGACGACCGCCTGCTGACGATCATGATGCCCCGCGGCACCTTCGTCTGCCAGAACCACGTGCCGGCGAATATCCTCGCCGGCGGCAACGTGAAGACGAACGGCCAGTGCACGATCGACGGCACCGTGGCCACCGGCGGGTCGATCTCGATGTCGAACGCGAGCGACACCATCAAGGGGAACCTCTACGCGTCGAGCACTGCCACGGCGGGCATCTCGGGCATGATCGGCGGCGACATCCACGTCGGCGGCCCCATCGACTTCGGGTGGAGCGGATTCACCTACCCCGGCAACGTGTTCGCCGGCGGCACCGTCGACATGACGAGCGTGTCGATCGCGGGCAAGCTGACCCTGCCGCGCGCGTCGACCGTCAAGCTCGACGGCCACCTGCAGGTGAAATACCCGACCTCCGCCCACGCGCGCGTCGCGAAGGGCACCGCCGGCGGCCTGCAGTGGCCGACCTCCACCGTCCCGCCCACCGCACCGACCTTCCAGAGCTGGTTCGACTACAGCTACTCCGCATCCCACTGGCCGGGCTTCACCGTGAAGACCCTCGCGACCTCGGGCGACGGCCCGTGGACCTGCAACCGGTTCAGGAACAACAACCCGTCGACGGGCAACGCGGCGGGCTGGCGCGAGCTGTCGGCGCTCACGACGCCGACCGTCGTCGACGCGCGCCCCTGCGGAACCCTCAGCTCCAACAACGGCTCGAAGCCCGTCGTGACACTGCAGACCGACATCGCCTTCCTCGCCAACAACTACGACATCACGGCGCTCACCATGAAGGCCGCCACCGGCAAGACCCCGAAGGTCTGGTGGATCGTCGAGGACCGCATCGCCGACGGCGCGCCGAGCTGCGTGAGCCCCGCGGGCACCGTCAACATCAACACGACCGTCATGGGTGAGGGCATCTCGGCGATGATCTACACGCCGTGCCGCATCAGCATCACCGGCGGCGGCGAATGGCACGGCACCTTCTACGGCGGCGGGCTGAATCACGGTGGCCTGATGGACTTCTACGGTCGCCCCCTGTTGCTCCCCGGCCAGGGCGGCGGATCGTCGGGTCCCGGCTCGACGCCCGGCGGCGGCACGACCACGGTGAGCCTCGGCGGGCTGCTCTCCCGGACGGACGGCGCCGGATGACCGCCCTTCTCGGCCCGGCGACGATCGTCACGCTCGTCGGAGTGATCGCCGGCGGGTTCGGCCTCATCATCGGCTCGTACCTCAACGTCGTCGCCTACCGCGTACCCGCCGGCATCTCGCTGCTGCGCGAGAGCCGCTGCCCGTCGTGCGACCAGCCGGTCCGCTGGTACGAGAACGTTCCCGTCCTGTCGTGGCTGCTCCTGCGCGGCCGATGCGGATCGTGCCGCTCCGCGATCGGCGCGCGCTACCCGCTCGTCGAGCTCGCGACGGGCGCCGCCTTCGCGGCCGTGGCGCTCGGCTGGCTGCTCGCGACGGGGCGGCCGGGCTCCGGCATCCCGCTCCCCGCCGCACCCTCGCTCGACTCCGTCGGCGCCGCGTTCGCCGCCATCACCGCCGCCGACGGCCTCGCAGGACCCACGCTCGCGCAGGCGCTCGTCCTGGCGGCGTTCCTGTGGTTCGCGGCGGCGGGCATCGTCCTGACGCTGATCGACCTCGACACCCGCCGCCTGCCGCACGCGATCACGACACCCGGCATCCTCGTCACCATCGCTCTGCTCGTCGGCGCCGTCCTGCTCGGCGCCGACGCGTGGGCGCTCGTGCGCGCGGGTATCGGATTCGTCGCGCTGTACCTCTTCTACGGCCTCCTGCGCCTCATCCGCCCCGACGGCATGGGCGGCGGCGACGTGCGACTGGCCGCCTATGCGGGACTTCTGCTCGGCTGGCTCGGGTGGGGCCCGCTCGTGGTCGGCGCGTTCGCCGCGTTCGTGCTCGGCGGCGTGTACGGCGTCGCTCTCCTGTTCTCTCGGCGGGCGGGTCGCCGCACCGCCATCCCGTTCGGCCCGTGGATCATCCTCGGCGCGTGGGTCGGCATCGTCGCCGGCGACGCGATCGCCGGCGGCTACCTCACACTTCTCGACGGTCGGCTGATGTCATGACCCGTCGCCCAGGCAAGGAGGTCCTCTGATGGCCAAGACACGTGTGGCGCTCGAGATCACCGAAGACAGCGTCCGCGCCGTCGAGGTGACCGACGGGCGCTCCCCCACCCTGCTCGCCGCCGGCGAGGTGATGCTGCCCCCGGGCGCGGCGAAGGACTCCGAGATCGTCGACCGCGACGTCGTCGTGGGTGCGCTCCGCCGGCTGTGGACGGATGCCGGGATCAAGGGCCGCAACGTGGTCCTGGGTGTCGGCGGCCGCCGCGTGCTCGTCCGCGAGCACAGCTCGACGCTGCGCGAGACGGCTCTCGTGCGCCAGGCGCTGCCCTTCGACGTGCAGGACCGCCTGCCCGTGCCCGTCGACCAGGCGGTGCTCGACTTCATCCCGACGCACGTCGACGACGAGGGCATGCACGGCCTCATGGTCGCCGCCGTCTCGGAGCAGATGGAGGACCTCGTCTCGGTCCTCGCCGAGGCGGGGCTCACCGCCGACTCGATCGATCTGCTCGCCTTCGGCTACTGCCGTGCGCTCGCGGGGCTCGCCCCGAAGGGCGTCACCGGCATGCTCATCGGCATCGGCGAGCACACGACCCAGGTCGTGATCGCCACCGACGGCGTGCCGCAGTTCGCCCGCGCGATCCCCATCGACGTGCCGCGCGGCGAAGCCCGCGTCGCCGAGGTCGAGGCCGCCCCGACCGAGCTCGAGACCCTCACCGGGTTCCGGACGGGCGGGGTCGAGGAGTCCGCCGACGGCGCCATCCGTTCGCGCGGCGACCTGCGCCGTGCCCGGACGGCCGTCGCGACGCCGCCCGCGGGCGTGCCCGAGGCGCCGGCCGCGGATGCCATGTCGGCCGACTTGCAGGACGTCCTGATCGATCTCGTCACCCGCCTGCGCGGAACGGTCTCGTTCTACCGGGATCGAACGGATGCCGCGCCCGTCGCCGTGACCTTCATCACGGGCCTGCACACCGACCACCCGCGCCTGCAGGCCGCCCTCGCGCAGGTCGCCGGCACCGAGGTCCGCCGGATCACCGGGGCCGACCTGGTCCGGGTGAAGAACGGGCTGCACCCCGCCGTCGACGAGCGCATCGCTCCCACCGTCGCCCTGCTCCTCGGAGGAACCAAATGAGCACGCTCGTGCGCACCCCCGCCTTCAAGCCGGGGTCCCTCCCCCGCGCCAACCTGCTGCCGCTGTCCGAGACGCGTCGCCGTGACGTCCGGCGCATCGGGCGGTCGTGGGTCACCATCGGACTCGGCTCGCTCGTGGTCGCGCTCCTGCTCATCGGCGGCGCGTTCGCACTGAACGTGCAAGCGGCCCTCCGGCTCGCCGCCGCGAACGCCGACACCGACCGCGTCATCGCGGAGATCGCCGAGCTCGCGCCGGTGAGCCAGGCCGTGGCGCAGCGGACCGAACTGTCGGGGCTCGTCACGCAGGCCATGGCCGGCGACATCTCCTGGCGGGAGGCCGTGGGAACGATCGCCGACGCGCTGCCCTCCGGCGTCACGGTCACCGGCTACGCGCTGGCCGCAGGCCAGGTGCCCGGAGACACCGCACCGGAGGAGACCGTCGGCGCGGCCGGCTCGGTCACCGTCGTCAGCGACGAGCCCATCAGTCTCGTCGAGGCGACGCGGGCGCTCCGCGGCGTCGACGCGATCCTCGAGGTGAGCGTGCAGACGCTCGCCGAGGAGGAGGGCCTCTACACCTACACCGTCGAGGTGCAGCTCGACCAGACCATCTACTCGGGCGATTTCGCACCCGAGCAGGCGACCGAGACGGAGTGACGATGACGAAGCAGCTGGTCAACCTCATCGGGGCCGTCGCGTCCCTCGGCATCCTGCTCGCCGGTGCCCTCCTGTTCGCACTGCCGCAGTTCACGGGCGCGCAGCGGATCACCGCGGACGCCGCGTCCGTCGAGCAGTCCAACGCGACCCAGCAGGCCTTGCTCGACGGCCTCGCCGCTCAGGCCGCCGATATGACCGAGCTCGACGCGGAGGTCGCGGAACTGCGCCGGGTGGTCCCGGCATCCGTCCGCGCCGACGACGTCGTCCAGCTCGCCGCCGACGCGGCCTCGGAGCACGACGGCCGCGTCGTGACCGTCACGGTCGGCGAGACGACGGCCTTCGCGGCCCGCACCGTCGATGCGGCCGCGGGCGCCGCCGACGGCACCACCCCGGCCGCCACCGAGACGACGGCCGAGACGACGACGGAGACGTCGGGATCGGACGAGGGAGCGGATGCCGCGGCTCCCGCCGACCCCGCTGCCGCCCCGGCCGGCGAGGGGCCGCAGCAGGTGAGCATCACCGTCAGCATCACGGCACCCGACAGCACGAAGGCGACCGCCGTGATCGACGAACTGCGCAAGGGACCGCGCGCGGTCGCCGTCACGAACGCGGGAATCACGACCGACGACGACGGCACCGTCACCGCCGAGGTGACGCTGCTCGCCTTCTACGTCGCCGGCTGACCACCCACGGCACACGCGAAAGCCCCGGACCTCGAGGGTCCGGGGCTTTTCGCGTGGGTCTCAGCTGCCGAGCTGCTCGTACATCGTGAACATCGGCATGTAGAGGGCGACCACCATGCCGCCGATGAGGACACCCAGCAGGGTGATCATGATCGGCTCGATCATGCTGGTCAGTTGCTCGGACGCAGCCTTGACCTCGGTCTCGTAGAAGTCCGCGATCGACTCGAGCATGTCGGGCAGCGTGCCCGACTCCTCACCGACCGACACCATCTGCGACACCATGGCCGGGAACACCTCGGCCTTCGCGAGGGGCGTCGAGAACGACCTGCCGTGGCGCACCGACTCGCGCACCTCGCCGAGGGCGTCCTCGATGGCCTTGTTGTTGGATGCCTTGCCGACGAGCTCGAGCGCCTGGAGGAGGGGCACGCCCGCCTTGAGCATCATCGAGAGGTTGCGGGCGAAGCGGGCCACGGCGATCTTCGTGATGAACGCGCCGAAGATCGGCATCTTGAGCCGGAACGGGTCGACGGCGCCGCGGAAGCGGTCGGTGTCCTTCACGCGCTGGTACCAGACCACCCCGCCCACGACCGCGACGACGAGCAGCGGCCCGATCCAGATCATGTTGCGCGACAGGGTCACGAGGATCTGCGTCGGGATGGGCAGCTCCCCGCCCATGCTGGCGAACATCTTCTCGAAGATCGGCACGACGAAGGTGATCATCGCGAGCACGCCGAGGATGGCGATGACGAGCACGACGATCGGGTACGTCATCGCCGACTTGATCTTCTGCTGCAGGTCGACGTCGGAGCGGTACGACTTCGCGACGGCGACGAGGGACTCGCCGAGGAAACCGCCGGTCTCACCGACGTTCACGAGGCTCACCATGAGCGGCGGAAACGCCTTGGGCTGCGCCGCCATGGCGGCCGAGAACGACTTGCCGGCGGCGATGTCGGTCTGCACCGCGACGAGGGCGGACGCCAGCTTCTTGCTCTCGGTCTGCTCGGAGATGACGGCGAGCGCGCGCATGAGCGGCAGGCCGGCATTGATCAGCCCGGAGAGCTGCTTCGCGAAGATGGCGAGGTCCTCGACCTTGACGCCCTTCTCGAACCCGGGGATCGAGATCTCCTGGTGCAGGCCGGTCGTCGACATCGGCGCGACCTGCAGCGGCGCGAGGCCCTGCGCGCGCAGCTTGGAGACGACGGCGCTCTCGCTAGCCGCCTCGACGGTGCCTTTGACGACGGGGCCGCCGGTCGTGCCGACGGCTCGGTAGGTGTACTCCTGAAGAGGCATATCAGCGCGTCCACGCATCCATCGGGTCGGCCCACGCGTCGGCGTGCACGCCGGCCGGCTGCACACGCACGCCGTCGAGGGCCTTCGGGTCGGTCAGGTAGTGCTTGGCGAGGGCGAGGTTCAGTTCACCGCGCTCGACCAGCAGCCGCAGCGACTGGTCGAGCGTGTGCATGCCGTGCCCTGCCCCGGCCTGCATCGCGTTGTAGAGCTGCGCGATCTGGTTCTCGCGGATGAGGTTCGCGACGGCGGGCGTCGAGACGAGCACCTCGGTCGCGATCACCCGGCCGCCCCCGTGAGCGCGCGGCAGCAGGGTCTGGCTGACGACGCCCTGCAGCGCGTCGCCGAGCTGCGTGCGGACCTGGTTCTGCTGGTGCGCGGGGAAGGCGTCGACGATGCGGTTGATGCTCTTGGCCGCGCCCTGCGTGTGCAGGGTGGAGAGGACGAGGTGGCCGGTCTCGGCGGCGGTGAGCGCGGTCGAGATCGATTCGGGGTCGCGGAGCTCGCCGATGAGGATGACGTCGGGATCCTGACGCAGGACGCGGCGCAGCGCCTCGGCGAACGAGCTCGTGTCGGCGCCGACCTCGCGCTGGTGGATGAGCGACTGTCGCGACGTGTGGACGAACTCGATCGGGTCCTCGACCGTGACGACGTGGTCCTGCTTGGTCCGGTTGATGAGGTCGATCATCGCGGTGAGCGTCGTCGACTTGCCGGAGCCCGTCGGGCCGGTGACGAGCACGAGACCGCGCGGGCGCAGGGCGAGCTCGCCTGCCACCTCGGGCGCTCCGAGCTCGGAGAGTGTGAAGGCACGGCTCGCGATGAGTCGGAAGGCCGCGGCGACCTGGCCGAGCTGGCGGAACACGTTGACGCGGAACCGGCCGACGCCGGCGACCGTGTACGAGAGGTCGACGTCACCGGTCGCGTGGAAGGACTCCCGGTGCGATGGGGTCATGATCGACACGAGCGCGTCGAGCAGCGTCGGTCCCGGGATCGGCGCCTCGAAGCCCGTGACCGGGATGAGGTGTCCGTCGTGACGGTGGAGGGTCACGGCATCCGCCGAGAAGTGGATGTCGGAGGACCCCATTCCCGCGGCGGTACCGAGGATGCCGTCGAGCAGAGCGGTCGCGCCGGCGTCGGACGACACCGCCCGGGCTCGCAGTTCAGACCGTGACACGCAGGACCTCCTCGATCGTCGTCGCCCCCAGCACGACCTTCGACCAGCCGTCCTCGCGGAGGCTCGTCATCCCGTCGCGGAGCGCCGCCGCGCGGACGTCGCTGCCGGTCGCGTGCGAGACCACGAGCTGTTCGATCTCGTCGGACATCGCCATGACCTCGTGCAGGCCGACGCGGCCGCGGTAGCCCGTGCCGGAGCATTCGGGGCATCCGCCCTTGCGGAACAGCTCGGGCGGATCGCTCGGATCGAACGGAAAGCCGAGGCGCTCGAGGACGGCGGGGTCCTCGCGGTACGGCTGGCGGCACGCCGTGCACAGGCGCCGAGCGAGGCGCTGGGCGACGACCGCCGACAGGGCTGTCGCCACGAGGAAGGGCTCGGCGCCGATCTCGGTGAGACGCGCGACGGCGCCGGGGGCGTCGTTGGTGTGCAGCGTCGAGAGCACGAGGTGACCGGTGAGGGCCGCCTCGATCGAGATGATCGCCGTCTCGGTGTCGCGGATCTCGCCGACGAGCACGATGTCGGGGTCGGAACGGAGGATGCTGCGCAGCGCCGATTGGAAGGTGAGGCCCGCCTTTGCGTTGACCTGCACCTGATTGATCCCGGGGATCCGATATTCGACCGGGTCCTCGACGGTGATGACGTTGACGGCGGGGTTCGCGACCTCGCGGAGCGCCGTGTAGAGCGTCGTCGACTTGCCGGAGCCGGTGGGGCCGGTCACGAGCACCAGTCCGTGCGGGCGGGTGATGGCCGAGCGGAACCGCCCCAGGTTCCCCCGCCCCATCTGCAGGTCGCGCAAGGACAGGCTCACGCCGGTGTTGTCGAGGATGCGCATGACGATCTTCTCGCCCCACACGGTGGGCAGCGTCGCCACGCGCAGGTCGATCTTGCGACCGACGTGGGTCACCGAGAGCCGGCCGTCCTGGGGCTTGCGGCGCTCGGCGATGTCGATCGAGGCCATGATCTTCAGGCGCGAGACGACACCGTCCTGGATCGCGCGGTCGGCGCGCTGCATCTCGTGCAGCACCCCGTCGATGCGGTAGCGGACGGCGAGGTGGGTCTCGCCGGGTTCGACGTGGATGTCGCTCGCGCGGTCGTCGATCGCCTGCGTGATGAGGAGGTTGACGAAGCGGACGATGGGCGCGTCGCTGTCGGACTGGTCGAGCTCCTCGACCGAGACCTCCGCCGCGGCGGACTCCTCGAGGGCGGCCGACAGGTCGGAGATCTCGTCGTCCGAGCGGACGTAGCGCTGAAAAGCGCTCTCGAGCGCATCCAGGGCGACGACGACAGGCGAGATGTGCAGGTCGGTGATCGTCGCGACATCGTCGAGGGCGATGATGTCGGACGGGTCCGCCATCGCGAGGACGAGCCGGTCACCGGTGCGCTCGACCGGCAGCACGCGGTGCTTGCGGCACATGCCGCCGGGCAGCAGCGCGACGACCGCCGCGTCGAGCTGGCGTCCCGAGAGGTCCATGTAGCGGTGCCCCGTGTGGAGGGCCACGGCCTCTGCCAACTGGTTGGGCGTGACGACGCCCCGCGCCAGCAGCTGCTGCATCAGCTCGTTCGTCTCGCCGTACTCGTCGACGAGCGTCGCGACCTCGCCGGCGAGCACGGCCCCGGTCAACACCAGTGTCTGCGCGATCCCCCGCATCCTGCACCCCCTGTATCGGCGGCCGGACTCAGGTCGGGGCGCGCACGTGCCCACCCAGTCCGAGCGCGCCTCGCCAGAGTAGACAGCAGGGCTGCAGCGACACACGGCGCCGACCGCAACTGAGGCAAAGCTGAGGTAGTGCTGGGGCGCGCTGAGTTGCGCCGGAAGATTAATGCATTTTAATGAAAGCGGGGGAAGCGACAGTCGTGGACCCCATCGGACTACACATGACTCTTCTCGAACACCCCGCTCCCGCGCGAACCCTGGGACCGGTCACACGCGTGGCCGTCCTCGTCGAGGACGCCGGCACGGCTCGCGACCGCCTCTCCACCACGCTGCAGCAGCACGGCTTCCAGGTGCATTCGTTCTCCGACGGCTTCGCCGCCGTCGAGGCCGTCGACCGCCTGCAGCCCGACCTCGTCACCGTCGACACCACCCTTGCGGGGATCGACGGGTTCGAAGTGGTGCGCCGCATCCGCTCGTTCCACGCCGGATCGGTCGTCATCCTCTCGGACATGACCGAGGAGACGGCCGCCGTCGAGGCGTTCCGCAGTGGCGCGGACGACTACATCCTGCGCCCGTGGCGCCCCTTCGAGCTGCGCGCCCGGCTCGATGCGATCCTGCGTCGTACGCTCGGCGCCGCCGACGCCCTGCCGCCGACCGAGTCGGACTGGCTCGTCGTCGACGGACTGCGGCTGCACCCGGCATCCCGTCGGGCTGAGCTCGCCGACCGCCGCATCGACCTCACTCGGTCGGAGTTCGATCTGCTGCTGGCCCTCGTCAGGAACCCCGACGTCGTCCTCGAGAAGTCCTGGATCGTGCTGCTGCTGCGTCGCCAGAACGGCGGCAACGGCGATCACGTGAACGCGCACGACCTGCACGCCATCGAGGTACACGTCATGAATCTGCGGCGCAAGCTCGGCGGCACGGCCCGGCGATGCCGCTGGATCGAGACGGTCCGCGGGATCGGCTACCGCTTCGCGCCGGCGAAGCTCTGACGCGGTCTCAGACCGACGCGCCCTTCCGGCGCACGTGCCGACCTTGCCCTGGGATCGCGGCGATGAGCGCCTGCGTGTAGGGATCGGTCGGCGCCGTCAGGATCTGCGCCGCCGCACCCGCCTCGACGAGGCGTCCGTGGCGCATGACGGCCACCCGGTCGGCGATCTCGGCGACGACGCCCAGATCGTGCGTGATGAAGAGGTAGCTGAGCGAGCGCTCGGCCTGCAGGGTGATGAGCAGATCGAGGATCTGCGCCTGCACCGACACATCGAGCGCCGAGACTGCCTCGTCGAGCACGAGGAACTCCGGATCGAGCGCGAGAGCACGCGCGATCGCGACGCGCTGTCGCTGTCCGCCCGAGAGCTCGTCGGGGTAGCGCGCGAGCACGCCCTGCGGCAGTGCGGTCTGCTCGACGAGCTCCCGCACCTTGCGGAGCCGCGCGGCGCCGTCGATCGAACCGAGCGAGTGCAGCGGCTCGGAGATGAGCTGTTCGATCGTCAGCCGCGGGTTCAGCGAGTCGTACGGGCTCTGATAGACGAGCTGGAACTTGCGCCGGAGCTGCCGCAGCGGTGCCGGTGCGAGCTCGGTGATGTCGGCGCCGTCGAACTCGATCGAGCCCGAGCTCGGCTCCTCGAGCCGCAGCACGAGGCGCGCGAGCGTCGACTTGCCGCTGCCGGACTCCCCGACCACGGCGAGCGTCTCGCCGCGGCGGATGTCGAGTGAGATGTCGTCGACGGCGGTGACCTCGCGCGCGCCGTCGCGACGCGACGAGGCCGGCAGCGGGAAGGTCTTCACGAGGTGCGACAGCCGGACGATGCAGTCGCTGTCGTCGAGGCCGCGCCGGGTCGTCGCCTCGGCGCGGCGCACATGCGAGGAGATGTCGGGGGATGCCGCGATCAGCTGGCGCGTGTATTCGGCGGTCGGCGACGAGATCACCTGTGCGGCGGGCCCGGCATCGACCACCGCGCCGTCCTTCATCACGATGATGCGGTCGGCCCGGTCGGCGGCGACGCCGAGGTCGTGCGTAATGAGCAGGACCGAGGTGCCGAACTCGTCGGCGAGGTGGTCGAGGTGATCGAGCACCTGCTTCTGCACCGTGACGTCGAGGGCGCTCGTGGGCTCGTCGGCGATGATCAGCTCGGGACGTGCGGCGAGCGCGGTCGCGATGAGGGCGCGCTGCCGCATCCCTCCGGAGAACTGGTACGGGTACTGCTTGGCGCGCTCGGCCGGGTGGGTGATCCCCGCCATCTCGAGCAGCTCGACCGCCCGGGCGTTCGCCTCGGCGCGCGTCGCCAGTTTGTGGATGCGGAGCGGCTCGGCGACCTGCGGCCCGACGCGGCGCACCGGGTTGAGCGAGAGCGACGGGTCCTGCGGCACGAGGCCGATGCGCTTGCCCCGGACCTTCCGCCACTGCGCCTCGGGCTTCGCCGTCAGGTCGTCGCCGCCGAGACTCACGCTCCCCGACGTCACGCGCGCGTTGGGCGGGAGGAGGTTGATGATGGCGTGCGCGATGGTGCTCTTGCCCGACCCGGACTCGCCGACGACGGCGACGACCTCGCCCGCGCCGATCGTCAGGTCGATGTGGTGGACGGCTTCGACCTCGCGGTCGCCCATGCGGTAGGCCACGGTGAGGTCGCGGACCTCGAGGAGGACGGCCCGCTCGGTGCGAGAGGGAACGGATGCCTCGGCGCGGGGCGCGGTGGTGGTGGTCGACACGGGGGACTCCTCTGCAGACGACGGCGTGCTCATGCGGTGCGCTCCAGCTGGGATCGCTGCAGGGCGGGGCGCTTGGGGTGGAACTCCCAGTCGGGCACGAGGTAGCGCATGGCGTGCGCGTCGTCCCGACCGGCGAGACCTTCGCGCAGGTACAGCTCGTGTGCGGCGGCGACCTGCGCGTCGTCGAGCTCGACCCCGAGCCCGGGCGCGGACGAGACGGCGATCCGCCCGTTCCGGATGACCGGCGGCTGCACCGTGAGGCGCTGGCCGTCCTGCCAGATCCAGTGGGTGTCGACG
Organism: Microbacterium sp. SORGH_AS_0505; assembly: GCF_030818715.1. Classification (NCBI taxonomy): domain Bacteria; kingdom Bacillati; phylum Actinomycetota; class Actinomycetes; order Micrococcales; family Microbacteriaceae; genus Microbacterium; species Microbacterium sp. SORGH_AS_0505. The sequence goes on from NZ_JAUTAT010000001.1 coordinate 847,056, forward strand.
GCGGTCGGCGTCCCCGGGGCCGCGGCGGCGACGTGCGTGAACATCGCGAGGCTCACGTCGAAGTGGTTGTTGGAGTGCGACCCCCACTGCAGGCCGAAGTCGTCGCACAGCTGGGCGACGCGGACCGAACCGGCCATCGTCCAGAAATGCGGGTCGGCGAGCGGGATGTCGACGGCCTGCATGCGGACCGCGTGGGCCATCTCGCGCCAGTCGGTCGCGATCATGTTCGTCGCCGTGCGCATGCCCGTCGCCCGACGGAACTCGGCCATCGTCTCGCGGCCGGAGTAGCGGCCCTCAGGCCCTACGGGATCCTCGGCGTAGGCCAGCACGTCGCGCAGGCGTCCGCCCAACCGGATGGCCTCGGCGAGCGGCCAGCTGCCGTTCGGGTCGAGCGTGACCCGCGCACCGGGGAACGCCTCGGCGAGCGCCGTGACGACGTCGGCCTCGGTCTCGGGCAGCAGGACGCCGCCCTTCAGCTTGAAGTCCCGGAAGCCGTAACGCTCCTGCGCGGCGCGGGCGAGCCCGACGACGGCGTCCGCGTCGAGGGCGGTCCGGCGCCGCACGTCCTCCCACGACCCGGCGGCGCCCTCCGGCTGCAGGTACGGCAGGTCCGTGGCATCCGCATCGCCGATGAGGAAGAGGTAGCCGAGCACGTCGACCTCGTCGCGCTGGCGTCCGTCGCCGAGGAGGGCGCTCACCGGCAGGCCGAGCTGCTTGCCGTGCAGGTCGAGCAGCGCGCTCTCCCAGGCGGTCACGGCGTGCACGGCGATGCGCTGATCGAAGGTCTGGTCGCCTCGCCCCGCGGCGTCGAGGTGGGCGAGGAATGCCGCGAGCGACCGCAGCGTCTCGCGGTACGCCGCGACGGGCGTGCCGATGAGCAGCGCACCCGAGGCTTCGAGTGCGGCGCGGATGGGCTCGCCGCCGGGCACCTCGCCGATGCCGACGCGACCGTCGACGTCCGTCAGGCGCACGAGGTTGCGCGTGAAGTAGGGGGCGTGTGCACCGCTGAGGTTCAGCAGCATGCTGTCGTGACCCGCCACGGGGATCACGTCGTAGGAGACCACAACGGGGGTGCTCATCCGATCCTCGCCTTCGACGTCGGTAGTGGCCCCACCCTACGCACAGCCGACCGGTGCCATCAAAGGCTGTTAGGGCATCGACTCATGCGCCGACGGCATCGATCCCCGACTCGGCGGCGTGCTGCTCCAGCGTCGCGTCCAGAACGCGCAGCGCCTCGGGAAGCAGCGGATTGGTCGACTCGGTCGCCCACGCGACGTCGAGCCGCACCCGGTTGACGTCGTCGGACCGGTCGTCCGGCGAGAGCCGCCGGAAGGTCACGCCCGCGATGGGGAGCCCCTGCGCCGACTCCGGGACGAGCGTGAACCCGAGACCCGCGCTCACGAGTGCCAGCAGCGCCGGCACCTGACCGGCGTACTGGACGATGCGCGGGTGCACGCCGGCGCGGACGAACATCGACAGCAGCAGGTCGTGGAAGTACCGCGCGCCGCCCGGCGAGTACATGAGCAGCGGCTGGTCGCTCGTGTCGGAGAGGAAGATCGGGTCGGCGAGCTCCGCCAGTCGGGAATCGGACGGCACGGCCAGCACGAGCTTCTCGTCGAGGACGGACCGCGACGAGACCCCGGGCCGCTCGACGATCGGCCGCAGGAGGCCGACGTCCACGGTCCCCTTCTCGAGCTCCTCCATCTGATCGGCGGTCACGAGTTCGCGCAGCAGCAGCGTCGCGCCGGGCAGCTCGCGCGCCGCGCGCCGCAGGAACGCGGGCAGCACGCTCTGCCCCGCCATCGCCGTGTACGAGACGGTGAGCGTGCCGGACGCCCCGTGCCCGACCGAGCGGACGTCGGCGGTGGCTTTGGCGGCGAGGTCGATGATGCGCCGGGCACTCGGGAGCAGGGTGCGGCCGGCCTCCGTCAGCTGCACGCGGCGGCTGGTCCGCTCGAACAGGCGGGTGTCGAGTTCGCGCTCTAGCTGCTGGATCTGCCGACTCAGCGGCGGCTGGGTCATGCGCAGCCGGGCGGCGGCCTGGCCGAAATGCAGCTCCTCCGCGACGGCGACGAAGCACTCCAGTTGGACGAGCGACAGCATCCATACCCTCCCGATATCAATCGGTGCAAATTATGGTTTGCGACTGTATCCATCGCAACCCTAGCGTCGAGCGTGATCGGCCTCCGCATCGGAGCGGGCCGAGGATCTAGGGAGTTGCCGTGCTGGACCGAATCCTCTTCTTCCCCGTGACCCCGTTCACCCGGGAGGACACCGTGGACCGCGTCGCCCTCGGCGACCACATCGCCCAGGGCCTCGAGCACCGGCCGGGCGGCATCTTCGCCGCCTGCGGCACGGGCGAGTTCCACGCGCTCGGGCAGACCGACTACGCCACGGTCGTCGAGACGAGCGCCGCCGTGATCGGCGGGCGCACCCCGCTGTTCGTCGGCGCGGGCGGTCCGCTGCCGGCGGCGATCGAGCAGGTGCAGGTCGCCGAGCGCGCGGGGGCCACCGGCATCCTGCTGCTGCCGCCGTACCTCACGGCGGGTCCCGACGCCGGGCTCGTCGAGTACGTCCGACGCGTGGCGTCGGCGACGAGCCTGCCGATCATCGCCTACCACCGCGGCACCGCGCGCTTCACCGAGGCGACGACCCTCGAGATCGCCCGCATCCCGAACGTCGTCGGGCTGAAGGACGGCGTCGGCGAGATCGACGTCATCACCCGGATCATCCGCGCCGTCCGCGACAGCGACGTGCCGGGTGCCGCCGACTTCCAGTTCTTCAACGGCCTCCCCACGGCCGAGATCGCGCAGGTGGCCTACCGGGCGATCGGCGTGCCGCTGTACTCGTCGGCATCCTTCGCCTTCGCGCCCGACATCGCACTGGCGTACTTCGCCGCGGTCGAGAACGAGGACACCGCGACGATCGCAGCGCTCGACGCCGCGTTCTTCCACCCGCTGGTCCGGCTTCGGAACCTCGTCCCGGGGTACGCGGTCTCGCTGATCAAGGCGGGTGTCACGCGGTTCACCGGAGTGGATGCCGGGCACGTCCGACCTCCCCTGGTCGACGCACTGCCGGAGCACGCCGACCACCTCGAGCAGCTCGTCTCGGACGCCCGCCGCGTGCTGGCGGACTCGTTCGTCGCCGCGCGCTGAGGCCCATCGTGCGCCGCGCCGAGCACGCCATCCGCGACGTCCGGGTCGTACCGGTCGCCTTCGCCGACCTCCCCCTGCTGAACACCGTCGGGGTCCACGAGCCGTACGCGCTGCGCGCGATCGTGCAGATCCGCACCGAGAGCGGCCTGACCGGACTCGGCGAGACCTACGGCGACGAGGGGCACCTCCGTCGCCTCGAAGCCGCGGCGTCGCTGCTGATCGGATGCGACGTCTTCGCGACGAACGAGCTGCGTGCCCGTGTCCGCGCGTCGCTGCGCTCGGACACGGGCACCGGCGGCCACGGGATGTCGGGCATGGTCACCGGCAGCAGCACTGCAGACCGCGTGCTGTCGGCGTTCGACGTCGCAGCCCTCGACGTGCGCGGCAAGGCGCTCGGCCTGCCGGTGAGCGATCTGCTCGGCGGCGCCGTCCGCGAGACGGTGCCCTTCAGCGGCTACCTCTTCTACAAATGGGAGGGTCACCCCGGCTCGCCCGCCGACGCCTGGGGACCGGCGCTCGACCCCGAGGGGATCGTCGCGCAGGCGCGGCGGATCGTCGACGAGTACGGGTTCGGCGCGCTGAAGCTCAAGGCGGGCGTGTTCGACCCGGACGACGAGATCGCGGCCGTCCTGGCCCTGCGCGACGCGTTCCCCGAGCATCCGCTGCGCATCGATCCGAACGGCGCGTGGAGCGTCGAGACCTCGGTGCGGGTCGCCGACGCGCTCACCGGCGTCATCGAGTACCTCGAGGACCCGACCCCCGGCATCGAGGGCATGGCCGCGGTGCGGGCGCGCACCGGCATCCCGCTCGCCACGAACATGTGCGTCGTGAGCTTCGCCGACGTCGCACCCGCGGTCCGCGCCGGCGCGATCGACGTCGTCCTCTCGGACCACCACTTCTGGGGCGGACTCGAGCGCTCACGCCTGCTCGCCGGCATCGCCGAGACGGTCGGCTGGGGGCTGTCGATGCACTCGAACTCGCACCTCGGCATCAGCCTCGCCGCGATGGTGCACCTGGCGGGGGCGACCGAAGTCCTCGACTACGCCTGCGACACGCACTGGCCGTGGAAGCGCGCGGACGAGGACGTCATCGTCCCGGGCGCGCTGTCGTTCTCGGACGGCGCGGTCGCCGTGCCGACCGGCCCCGGCCTCGGGGTGGAACTCGACGAGGACGCCCTGCAGCGGCTGCACCGCCAGTACCTGGACTCCGGTATCCGCGAGCGGGACGACACCGGCTACATGCAGCGGCACGTCCCCGACTACACGCTCGCCAGCCCGCGGTGGTGACCCCGTCGTGAAGGTCGTCGTCACCGATCCCGTCATCAGCGGCTTCGCCGCCGTCCTCGGCGACGTCGTGCTGCTGCCCGGAGCGACCGACGACGAGATCGCCGACGCGCTCGCCGACGCCGACGCGGTCGTCTGCTCGCGGCTGACGCCGGCGATGACGAGGGATGCCGGGCGCCTCCGTCTCGTCCACGTGACGGGCGCGGGCGTCGACCGCCTCGAGCCGGGGTCGGTGCCGGACGGTGCCGCCGTGTGCAACACCGGTCACCACGGTGAGGCGATCGCCGAGCACGTGCTCATGACGACGCTCATGCTCCGTCGCCGCGCCCGGCAGGCCGATGCCGAGATGCGAGCCGGGGCGTGGCGCACGGTCATGAACACGGACGACGTGCCGTTCCACCGCGCGCTCGCCGGAGGCACCATCGGCATCGCCGGCGCCGGCGAGATCGGCGGCGCCGTCGCCCGGCTCGCGCAGGCCTTCGGGATGCGCATCGCATTCCTCCGCCGGCATGTGACCGGAGCGCTGCCCGACGGCGTCACGGACGCGACGGTGTACGGCGAGGACGAGCGCGATTCGTTCTTCGCAGCATCCGACGTGCTCGTGGTGACCATTCCGCTCAGCGACGCCACCCGCGGCGCGATCGGGGCGCACGAGCTGGCCCTCCTGCCGCCGGGCGCGATCGTCGTCAACGTCGCGCGTGGTCCGGTCATCGACCTCGACGCGCTTTGCGAGGCGCTGGCCGGCGACCGGCTCGCCGGGGCCGCGATCGACGTCTGGTGGGGGGCTCCGACCGGCGCCGAGGCACCGGCATCCGTCGCCCGCCTGGCCGCGTTCGAGCACACCGTCCTCACCCCGCACCACTCGGGGCACGCGCGCGAGGTCTTCGCCGCACGCGCCGCCGACATCGCTCGCAACCTCGAGCTGCTCGCCGCCGGCGCGCCACTCGAGCGCCGCGTGCGCTGAGCCGCTCAGCCGGCGAGCAGCGCGGCCGTCTGCGTGCCGATGAGCAGCACCGCGCCGAGGAGTGAGGCGCCGAGCGCGACGAGACGGACGCGGCGCTTGTCGAGGTGGCGGACGGCGAAGCGCGACGCGACGATGCCGAGCGCCGCAGGGAGCACCAGCAGGCCCGTGACCTGCAGAGTGTGCAGGGAGATCTGACCGAGCACCGCCAGCGCGATCGTCGAGACCACCGACCCGACGAGGAAGAACGCCGACATCGTGCCCCGCAGGCGCGGTCCGTCAGACCCCTGCCAGACGAGCGCCATCGGCGCACCGCCGATCGAGGTCGCGGTGCCCATGACCCCCGAGAGGCCCCCGGCGACGACCTGCGTGGTCCGGGTGACCCGCGGCATCCATCCCCGGAGGGACGCGACGACGCCGACGAGGACGGTCGCGGCGACGAGCCAGCCGATGGCCTGGGCCGACACGACGGCGACGAGGACCGCACCGAGGATGCTGCCGGGCACCCGTCCGACGAGCGCCCACCCCGCGCCCCGCACATCGAGCGCGGCCCGCTCGACCACCGCGATGACCGCGGACACCATGATCGCGAGCATGATGACGACCGCCGGCAGGAGCGACGCGTCGACGATCGCGACGAAGGGGGCGGCGACCATGCCGAGCCCGAACCCGATCGCGGCCTGCAGGCACGAGGCGACGAAGACGATGAGCGCGAGGAAGAGGAGCGCCTCGACGCTCACCGGACGGTCCTCAACGCGTGGCGCGCGGCGTCACCCGGCCGATGAACCGGCGGCGCCCCTTCGAAGCGAGCCGCCAGCGCTGACCGGGGTCGGTCGCGAGGCGCAGCCACGCGGCCAGCACGTTCGCCGCCACGGTCGTGATGACGATCGCGAGGCCCGGCAGGACCGACAGCCACCACGCCTGCGAGAGGTACTCGCGTCCCTGCGCGACCATGAGGCCCCAGCTGACGTCCGGCGGCTGGATGCCGATGCCGAGGAAGCTGAGCGACGATTCGGCGAGCATGACGTAGCAGAACTCGAGCGTGGCGAGGGTGACGAGGGTCGGCAGGACGTTCGGGACGATGTGCCGGCGGATGACGGCGTTCGGACGCGTGCCGAAGTTGCGCGCCGCGTCGACGAACATGCGCGAGCGCAGCTCGGCCGCCTCGGCGCGTGCGGTGCGGAGGTAGACCGGGATGCGGGTGACCGCCAGGACCAGCACGATGTTCGCCGCGCTCGGGTTGAAGATGTACAGCACGACGACGGCGAGCAGCAGCGACGGGAAGCTCATGATGACGTCGGCGATGCGCATCGAGACCGCCTCGCGCCAGCCGCGGTGGAAGCCGGCCCAGATGCCCCAGGCCGAACCGACGAGGGCTGCCACCAGCACCGCGGGCACCGCGACGCCGAGCGTCGTGCCGGCCGCGACCATCATGCGCGCGATCATGCTGCGGCCGAGGCTGTCGCTGCCGAGGATGTACTGCCAGCCTTCAGCGACACTGAAGGGGGGCAGGTTGCGGGCGCCGAGATCCTGCGCGCGGGCGAGGTCGCCGAGCAGGGGCGGCGCGACGATCGCGGTCAGGCCGACGATGATGAGGATGACGGCGGCCGCCGTGGCGACCGGGTCGTTCAACAGCATCCGGAACAGGCTCGCCCGCCGGCCCGTCTGAGCGCGGTCCTCGAGCGCGAGGATGTTCTGCGTGGCCGGGAGGTCAGACATGGGCCGGCTCCTTCGTCGACTCGGTGGTGGGCTTGGACGTCCGGCGTCGCTTCGCCGCGGGGCGGACCCGCGGATCGAGCAGTGCGTAGCAGACGTCGATCAGGATGTTGAGGGCGAAGATCGCGATCGCGGTGAGCAGGACGGCGGCCTGCAGCACGGGGAAGTCGCGCATGAGGATCGAGTCGATCATCAGCTTGCCGATGCCGGGCCACCCGAAGATCGACTCGATCACGACAGCGCCGTTGATGAAGCCCACGGTGAGGTCCCCGGCGACGGTGAGCGCAGGGGCAGCCGCGTTCCGCAGCGCGTGACGCGAGACGATGTGGAACTCGCCCGCGCCCTTGCTGCGCGCCACCTTCACGTACGGCTGCCCGAGGGCGGTCACCATCGAGCCGCGCACGACCTGGGTCAGCACGCCGACGGGGCGCATGAGGAGGACGGCGACCGGCAGGATCCACGCCGCCGCTCCCGTGGTGCCCGAGGTGGGCAGCACGCCCAGCCAGATGGCGAAGATCCAGATGCCCATGATCGCGAGCCAGAAGTCCGGCACGCTGGCCGCGGTCATGGAGGTGAAGCTCGCCACCCGGTCGGCGGCGCCGTTCGGCTTCAGCGCGGCCCAGCACCCGACCACTGCCGCGATGATCACCGCGAGCAGCATCGTGGCAGCGGCCAGCTGCAGCGTGGCCGGAAAGGCCCGCAGCACCATGTCGGCTGCGGGCTCTCCCGTGCGCATCGAGACGCCGAAGTCGAACCGGACGACGCCGGCCAGGTAGTCGCCCAGCTGCGCCCAGACGGGCTTGTCGAGCCCGTACCGCTCGCTGAAGTCGGCCCTCATGTCCTCCGTCGCGTTCAGCGGCAGGTAGAGGCTGGCGGGGTCGCCGGTCAGGCGCGCCAGGAGGAAGACTCCCAGCACCACCGCGACCAGGGGCAGTGCGCTCTGCAGGATGCGTCCGCGCAGGTAGCTCCACATGGCTGATTCCTCCCGAATTCGGCGAGCGGTACGACTCGGCGTCAGCCGGCCAGGGTGACCTGCGAGATCCGCAGCTCGTCGCCCGAGGCCGAGTTCGGCTCGTACGACACGCGGTCGGAGATGCCGAGCATGCCGGTCTGGTGGGCGATGAAGGAGAACTGCACGATCTCCTCGTTCTGGTACTCGAAGATGTCGGCGTAGGCCTGCTGGCGCTCGTCGCCCGACAGCTGCGAGGCAGCGTCCAGGATCGCGTCGAACTCGTCCGTGCCGAAGGTGCTCTGCGCGCCCGTGGAGGACATGTACTGCTCGACGGTGAACTGCGCGTCACCGGCCTGGTTGCCGTGCTGGACCAGCAGGGCGATCGGCCCTTCGTTGGTCACGAACGGACGCAGCTGGTACTGCAGGTGCTGCGTCGTGTCGACCATCCGCAGCTCGACGTTCAGGCCCGCCGCGGCCATCTGCTCGCGCAGGACCTCTGCCATCTCGCCGACCTTCGGGAACTGCGCGTTGCGGGCGACGAGCGTGATCGGGGTGTCGACGGCCACGCCGTCGGCGGCGGCCTCCTGCACCAGCTCGGCGGCGCGCTCGGGGTCGTACTCCCACGGCTCGAGGTCGGGATTGTGGCCCACGACGCCCTCGGGGATCAGCTGCGCGGCCACGACGTCGCCGTCGGGGTAGAGCGACGAGACGATGCCCTCACGGTCGACCGCGTAGTTGATGGCCTGACGGATGCGGATGTCGTCGAGCGGCGCGATGTCGCCGGTGAAGCGGAGCGCCACGGTCTCGTTGTTCGGGTACGCCACGCCGAGGTCGCCGATGCCGTCGTCGACGCTCAGGCCGGTCGCGACGTCGGCCTCGTCGCTCGTGATCATCGCCGCGCGCACGGTGCCCTCGTCACGCCACTGGTACTCGACGGAGGCGAACTCCGGGGCGTCGCCCCAGTAGTCGTCGTACCGCTCGAGCGTGAGGCGGGTCCCGGCATCCCACTGCGCGACGGCGTAGGGGCCGGTGCCGATCGGCTCGCGGACCTTCGCCGACGTGTCGGTCGAGGTCGGCACGATCTCGATGAACGAGAGCTTCAGCGGGAGGATCGGGTCGGGGCTCGGAGTGGTGATCACGAGGGTCGTGTCGTCGACGGCCTCGACGCCCAGGTCGTCGTCGCCGAAGACGTAGCCCTCGACGTTGCAGCCGAGGTCGGAGTTGACGGCGCGGTCGATCGAGAACGCGGCGGCCTCGGCGTCGAAGGGCGAGCCGTCCTGGAAGGTGACGCCCTCCTGCAGGGTGAAGGTCCACTCGGTGTCGCCGGTCTGCTCCCACGCGGTCGCCAGCAGCGGGTCGAGTTCACCGGTGGTGGGGTCGCGCTCGACGAGCGGCTCGGTGATGTTGCTGCGCACCACCACGCCGGTCGAGGTCAGGTTCGCCTCGCAGGGCTCGAGGGTCGGCGGCTCCTGCGAGAGCACGACGCGCAGGGCGTCGCTGTCGGCGCCGGTCGACGTTCCCTCGGAGTTCGCGACGGCGCATCCGGTGAACAGGACAGCGGCGGCGGCGCCGGCGGCGACTCCCGCGAATCGGCGGGTTCGGGGTGAAGAAGAAGAAGACATCGTTGTTCCTCCAGAATCGAGTCTCCTGCGGCATCGCGGGTCCGGAGCCGGTGGGGCACTCTCGGGTCGGAGACGGTCCCAGGATGTGGAAGACCGCCGAGTCAGGTCAATACGCCGGGACCCGCGGGATTCCGCGCGATTCCGAGGGACGGCTCTCTCGGACGCCACCGCGCCGCCGTCTTCCGCAGGATCACGCGGATCGCGGGCTTACATGTCGTAAGCGGATCGATCCATGCCTTTTCGATCTTGGACGCGCATCGTTGCGCGAACCTAGCATCGGCCGCATGACGACGCCCCCCGCATCCCGTCCCGCCCCCGGTGAGATCGTTCAGGTCGGCCCCCTGCTGCCGGGCCTCGCGGCGATTCTCCGCGAGGACTTCGGCGCCGCGCTCCTGCCGGCGGACCGCACCGACCCCGGCTTCGCCGCCGTCGCCGAGGCCGCCCGGGTCGTCGTCACGAGCGGACGCACCGGCGTCGACGCCGACCTCATCGAGCGGATGCCGCGCCTCGAGGCCGTGGTGAACTTCGGCGTCGGCTACGACACGACCGATGTGGACGCGGCATCCCGTCGCGGCATCGTCGTCTCGCACACGCCGGACGTCCTCACCGACTGCGTCGCCGACACCGCCCTGGGGCTCCTGCTCGACGTCTTCCGCGGCTTCTCGGCCGCCGACCGCTTCGTCCGCGCGGGGCGGTGGGAGGCATCCGCCTTCCCCCTCACACGGCGCTTCTCGGGCTCGCGCCTGGGCATCCTCGGGCTCGGGCGCATCGGCCGCGCGATCGCCGCACGGGCCGACGCCTTCGGCGTGCAGGTCTCGTACTCGGGACGTCGTCCCGTCGAGGGCGTGCCGTACCGGTTCGTTCCGGACCCCGTGGCCCTCGCCCGTGAGAGCGACGCGCTCGTCGTGGCCGTCGCCGGCGGTGCGGGCACCGTCGGCCTGGTGGATGCCGCGGTCATCGACGCGCTGGGGCCGGAGGGCTACCTCGTCAACATCGCCCGCGGGTCGGTCGTCGACGAGGACGCCCTCGTGGCCGCGCTGGAGGCGGGCCGCCTCGGCGGCGCCGGGCTCGACGTCTTCGCCGACGAGCCGCACGTGCCGAGCGCCCTGCTCGGTCGCGACGACGTCGTGCTGCTCCCCCACCTCGGCAGCGGCACCGTCGACACCCGCGCCGACATGGCGGCTCTCGTGCTCGACAACCTGCGCGCCTACCTCGCGGACGGCCGGCTGGTCACACCGGTCCCCGAGACCGCCGCGCTCGCCCGATAGCGCGCGGCGGCGCCGGCGTCAGGGCAGCACGATCCCGCCGTCGACGCGCTGCGGGACGCCCCACGGATTGTCGTCGCGGACGACCTCGGGCAGCAGCCCGGCGGGCACGTTCTGGTACGCCACCGGCCGCAGGAAGCGTTCGATCGCGGCGGCGCCCACCGACGTGCTGCGCGAGTCGGAGGTCGCCGGGAACGGTCCGCCGTGGACCATCGTCCACGTCACCTCGACCCCCGTCGGCCAGCCGTTGAACAGGATGCGTCCCACGCGCCGCTCGAGCACCGGGAGCAGGCCGCGGGCGACCTCGTGGTCGGCCTCCGCGGCGAAGACGGTGGCGGTCAGCTGCCCCTCGAGGCCGGCGACGAGGCCGTGCAGCTGCTCGGCCGAGTCGTACCGCAGGACCAGTCCCGCAGCGCCGAAGACCTCGTCGGCCAGCGCGTCGCCGAACGATGCGGCATCCGCCTCGAACACGATCGGCGCAGGCGCGTGGGGGCCCTCGCCGGGCGCACCCTCGCCGACGATCGCCGTGTCGGCGGCTCGGCGCGCGTCGACGCCCTCGCGGAAGGCGGAGTGGATGCCGGGGGTCAGCATGGTCTGCCCCGTCCGGCCGCGGACGAGCTCGGCGACGCGACCCAGCAACTCGTCTCCTGCGGCGGAGCGCGGCACCACGAGGATGCCCGGGTTCGTGCAGAACTGCCCCGAGCCGAGCGTCAGCGAGTCGACGTACCCGGCCGCGATGGCCCCGCCGTCGGCCTCGACGGCCGCGGGCAGGACGACGACGGGGTTGATGCTGCTCATCTCGGCGTAGACCGGGATCGGCACGGGGCGCTGCTGTGCGGTGCGGACGAGGGACAGCCCGCCCGCGCGCGAGCCGGTGAAGCCGACGGCGGCGATCCGCGGGTCGGCGACCAGGCGCTGGCCGATGTCCCGGCCCGAGCCGAAGACCTGCGAGAACACGCCGCCGGGCAGTCCCGACGCCTCGACGGCTTCGGCGATCGCGTCGCCGATGAGCGATGCGACGCCGGGATGCCCCTGGTGGGCCTTCACGATGACGGGGCACCCGGCGGCGAGCGCCGACGCGGTGTCGCCGCCGGCCGTCGAGAACGCGAGCGGGAAGTTGCTGGCGCCGAAGACGGCGACCGGGCCGAGGGGCACGAGGCGGCGGCGGAGGTCCGGCCGCGGCGCGGGCGCACGGTCGGGCAGTGCGCGGTCGATGCGCGCACCCGCCCAGCTGCCCTCGCGGAGGACGGCGGCGAACAGGCGCAGCTGGCCGGTCGTGCGGCCGCGCTCGTTCTCGAGGCGCGCCGCGGGCAGGCCGGTCTCGACGACGCCGCGCTCGGTGATCTCGGCGCCGCGCGCCTCGATCGCGTCCGCGATCCGCTCGAGGAAGGCGGCGCGCGTCTCGTGGTCGGTCGCGCGGTAGGCGTCGAACGCGTCGGCGGCTGCGGATGCGGCGCGCTCGAACTCCTCGGAGCTCGTCGCCCGGTAGGCGGGTTCGAGCGGTGCGCCGTCGAAGGCGGCCACGGCCGAGATCTCCTCGCCGGAGCCGGCGACCGGCGCCCCCGCGATGATCGAGTGGATGGAGAGTGTGCGCTCCATGATGCTCCGTTTCCCGGGCGCGACGTCGCCCCGGTTCCAGCGTAGGAGCGGCCCCGACCCCCGCCGTGGCCGATGTTGCATCGTCCGATGCGGATGCGGCATCCGCCCGGCTCTCCGGAGCCGCACCCGCGGCGTCACCGCGAAGACCCCGCCGCGGGGTAGGGTGCGGCTCATGACGCGCACCACCGGCGGGACGCCCGAGATCCCCGCCACCGCCGCCCCCTCCCGACCCGGCGTAGTGGCCTGGGCCTTGTGGGACTGGGGGTCGGCGGCATTCAACGCCGTCGTCACGACCTTCGTTTTCAGCACCTTTCTCGCGAGCTCCCTGTTCGTCGATCCCTCGGTCGTGTCGGCGGCGGACGGCGACGCGTCGGATCCGGCCCTCGTCCGTGCTCTCGCCGGCAATGCGAGCGTCGTGGCCACCGCGCTCATGATCGCGGGCATCCTGATCGCCGTCCTCGCTCCAGTACTCGGACAGCGCTCCGACGGATCCGGGCGGCGCAAACTCTGGCTCGGCATCAACACCTTCGTCGTCGTCCTCGCCATGGCCGCGATGGTGTTCGTCGAGGGCGCGCCGGGATATCTCATCCTCGGCGCGACGCTCCTCGCGGTCGGCAACGTCTTCTTCGAGTTCGCGGGCGTCAACTACAACGCCATGCTCGTGCAGGTGTCGAGTCGCGAGAACATGGGTCGCATCTCGGGCTTCGGCTGGGGCATGGGCTACGTCGGCGGGATCGTGCTCCTCGTGATCCTGCTCGTCGGTTTCATCGGCCTCATCGACAGCCCGGGGCCTCTCGGGGTGACGACCGACGCGGGCCTGCACATCCGCCTCGCCGTCCTCGCGTCGGCGGTGTGGTTCGGGATCTTCGCGATCCCCGTGCTGGTGCGCGTTCCCGAGATCCCCGCACGCGAGCGCGCGAACCGCGTGGGCTTCTTCGGGTCCTACCGGGTCCTCTGGGAGACGCTCACGAAGTTGTGGCGCCGCGACCGTCAGGTCCTCGCGTTTCTCCTCGCGAGCGCGGTCTTCCGCGACGGACTCGCCGGCGTATTCACCTTTGGTGCCATCATCGCCGCGCAGGTGTTCGGTTTCACCCCGTCGGGAGTGCTCTACTTCGCCGTCGCCGCGAACGTCGTCGCCGGTATCTCGACCATCGTCGCGGGCCGCTTCGACGACCGCTTCGGCTCGAAGAACGTGATCATGGCGTCGCTGGTCGCACTGATTGCGACAGGTACCGCCGTCCTCTTCATAGGCACGGCGCAGATCGGCTTCTGGATCGCGGGCCTGATCTTGTGCGCTTTCGTCGGACCCATCCAGTCGGCCTCTCGAACCTTCCTCGCCCGCATCACGCCCGAAGGTCGTGAAGGCGAGATCTTCGGCCTCTATGCAACGACTGGTCGCGCGGTGTCGTTCCTGGCGCCGGGTCTGTTCGCGCTCTTCGTCGGTCTCTCCGGCGACACGCGGCTCGGGATCCTCGGCATCGTGCTCGTCCTGGCGGCCGGCTTCCTGCTCATGCTCCCCGTAAAGGCACGTCAGAGCGAGATCTCCTGACTGCGCGTCGAGCCGACGCAATCGGCATCCATCCGAAGAAGATGAGTGCAGATCGCGTCGGCTCGACGGGGATGCCGGGGCTCAGCGCTCGGCGCGGGCGAGGTTCTCGCGCAGCTCGTCGGCGTTCTGGCGGATGACGTAGGCGGGCTGGTCGCGCTCGACGCGCCAGCTCTCGTCGAGGCCGCCGACGTTGACGGTGTCGAAGCCGAAGTCGTCGTAGACCTTGGTGATGAAGGTGACGGCGTCGGCCGAGTCGCTCGAGGTCGCCAGTGCGCGACGGCCGGGCGTGCCGGCGGGGGCGCCGTCGGTGGTGATGTCGGCGGCGGGGATGTGGTTGAACCCCTTCACGACGGTCGACTGCGGCAGGCGCTCCTGCAGCATGCGCGAGGTCGTGGTCTTCTTCTCGTCGAGCTCGGCGATGTGGCCGTCGCGCTCCCAGTAGTAGTTGTTCGTGTCGACGACGATCTTGCCGGCTAGCTCGTCGACGGGGAGGTCGTCGATGGCCTTCAGCGGGACGGTGACGACGACCCATTCGCCGAATGCTGCGGCATCCTTTGCGGTCATGGCCTGAGCGTTCTCACCGAGTTCGGCGACGAGATCGCTGAGCGTCTCGGGACCGCGCGAGTTGCTGATCGCGACCTGGTGCCCCTGCGCGACCAGTCCGCGCGCGACAGCCGAACCGATGTGACCTGCTCCGATGATTCCTACGTGTGTCATACGTCGGGGAAACGCATCCGTCACGCGCGCATTCCCGACACGCGCTGTGCGAAGGCGATCACTCGCCGATGAGGACGCTCCACGCATCGTCGATCGTCGCCTCGATCTCGCGGTCGCCCACCCGGAAGGTGCGCGCGCCGTGCGCCGACGCAACCCGGGCACGTGCGCGGGCGGAGGTCACGGCGCCGGCGTCGTCCCACGCGAGGTCGATCTCGACACCGGGACGCGCCACGAGACCGCGCACCGAACCCGCTCCGAGCGCCGACGGCCACGACGGCAACAGCCCGATCGCGTCGCCGTGCGAGTGGATGAGGCACTCGGCGAGGCCGGCGACGTAGCCGAGGTTGCCGTCGATCTGGAACGGCGGGTGCGCGGCGAGCAGGTTGTCGTAGAGGCCGCCGGAGTGGCCGCCGCGGGCGACCGACATGTCACGGAACACGAGCGCGAGCAGGTCCGCGACGCGATCCTCCTGACCGAGCCGGGCGCGCAGGGCGATCTTCCACGCGAGCGACCATCCGGTCGACTCGTCCTCGCGAAGGTCGAGGAAGCGGGATGCCGCGGCCGCAAGCTCGGGCGTGAGGGCTTCGGTCCCCGGGTACGCGAACACGAGGGGCGACAGGTGCCGGTGGTGGGGATCGACGGCTTCCCGGCCACCGGGCCACTCGGCGATCGAGCCGTCCTCGATCGGGATCTCGGGCAGGCCGGCACGGGCGTCCTGCGCCCGGGCCACGAGCGGATCGTCCTCCTGCCCCAGAAGGTGTGCGAGGCGCACGAACTCGTCGAGGTGCGCCCGCAGCAGCACGATGTCGAGCGTGGCCGACTCGGCGACGGCAGCCGAACCGCCGTCTCGGGTGCGGAACGTGTTCTCGGGCGACGTCGACAGCGCGGTGCCCCGCTCGCCCGACTCGGCGCGTGTCATCCACGCGAGGGCGAAGGCGGTCGCGCCTCGCAGCAGACGGAACGCACGGCGCCGCTCGAACTCGTCGGCGACACCGAACGCGTCGCGCTCGGCGAGGTGCAGGCAGAGCCAGAAGCCCGCCATCGGCCAGAACGCCCAGGAGGGATCGTGCACACCGTCACCGACGGGCTGGGTGTAGCCCCAGGCATCCGTGTTGTGGTGGGCGACCCAGCCGGGGGCGTCGTACAGCCGACGCGCGGTCTCGGCGCCGCTGTCGGCGAGCGCCTCGATGAGGTCGAGGAGCGGTTCCTCGGTCTCGCTGAGGTTGGCGGTATGGGCGCCCCAGTAGTTCATCTCGACGTTGATGTTCGTCGTGTAGTTCGAGCTCCAGCCGGGGCGGAGGTCCTGGTTCCAGATGCCCTGCAGCGTCGCGGGAAGCCCGCCGGGACGAGACGACGAGATCAGCAGGTAGCGGCCGTAGTGGAAGAGGAGCGCAGCGAGCCCCGGGTCGCGGCCGATGTCGACGGCGCCGTCGTCCGCGAGGTCGCGCAGGCGCTCGGCCGTGTCGCGTTCGGGGTCGGGCGCGGCGCCGAGCGCGAGCTCGGCCCGGTCGTAGAGCGCCGCGTGATCGACGAGCTGCGCCGCCCGCACCTCGTCGAGCCCCGCGGCGATCGCGGCGTCGACGAGCTCGGTCGCGCGGCGGGCCGCGGCACGCTCGGTGCCGGCCGGCATCCGTCCCATCCCGGTGAAGGTCGTGGCGGTCGCGAGCACGACGGTCACGCGGGTCGCGCGCAGCACGCGGCCGCCGCGGACCGGGGTGCCGTCGGTGACGATGCGGGCGTGCAGGGCTCCGCGCACCGAGACGGCGTCGTCCTCGTACACCACTGGCTCGTCGACCACGTCGTGCGGGGGCGTCACGTCGGAGGGTGCCTGCACGAGCAGAGTCGTCGCGGTGTCGATCTCGACGCGGCCGAGCTCGCGCAGCTGCGTCTCGAGCTCGACGCGGACGTCGATCGGCTCGTCGCTCTCGAGCTCGTGGACGAGCACCCCGTGCGGAGCGCTGATCCATGTGCGGTGGCTCAGCGCCGCCCCGGCGCGCGTGCCGGCGGCGACGTGGGTCGCCGTGGCCAGATCGAGCTCGCGGCGGTAGTCCTCGACCTGGTCCGGGGTCGCGCCGTCGATGCGCAGGCGCAGGTCGGCGAACGGGAGGAACGACTGCGCGTGGCGGTGCTGCAGACGGCGGACGTGACGGTCGGCATCCTCTTCACGCCCGTCGGCGACGGCGGCACGGGCCTCGGCGAGCGCCTCGCGGGCCTCGTCGGCGGTGACGACGGGCGCGGCGAGTTCGCTCGCGGGGCTCCCCGACCAGAGGGTCTCGTCGTTCAGACGCAGGAGCGCGTCGGTCGCACCGCCGAAGCACATGGCTCCCAGCGCACCGTTGCCGAGGGGCAGGGCCTCGTTCCAGGTCTCCGCGGGTCGGCGGTACCACAGGACGTGCTCGGTCATCGTTCTCCTTCGGGCACCAGGCCCTCCTCTTCGAGACCGCGCCAGAACTCCTCGGTCGGCGGCTCGCTGACGTATCCGGCTGTCTGCGCCACGTGCGACGCCCCGCCGAGTCCCACCGTCACGTTCACCACAGCCGGATGCCGCAGCGGAAAGTGCAGGGCGGCGACGGGCAACGGCACTCCACGCGCCGCGCACGCGTCCGCAAGACGTACAGCTCGACGATAGACGGCTTCGGGCGCAGAGCCGTATTCATAGGGCGCGGCGGGATCCGGATGCGGGGTCGCGAGGAGCCCCGAGTTGTAGACGCCGACGGCGATGATGTCGACCCCGTGGGCGAGCGCGGCGGGCAGGACGTCGTCGGCGGCGGGCTGCTCGAGGAGCGTGTACCGCCCCGCGACCATGGCGACGTCGACCATGCCGGTCTCGATGATGCGGGTGAGGGTGGCGGTGTCCTTGGACCCGACGCCGACGGCGGAGATGACACCCGCCTCTCGCAGCGCGACGAGGGCGGGGAGGGCGCCGTCGATCGCCTCGTCGACGCGGCCCTCGGGGTCGTGCAGGTGCACGATGTCGACCCGGTCCATCCCGAGCCGCTCGAGTGAGGACTCGAGCGATCGGCGCGCACCGTCGGCCGAGAAGTCCCACCGGCGCCGCCTCGTCGCCTCGACCACGAACCCCTCGTCGTCGAGGCGCCCGGCACCGCTCGGGTCGGGTTCGAGTAGCCGTCCGACCTTCGTCGAGAGGACGAACTCGTCGCGCGGTCGGCGGGCGAGCGCGGCGCCGAGGCGCAGCTCGCTGAGGCCGAGTCCGTAGTGGGGAGCGGTGTCGAAGACACGGATGCCGCTGTCCCAGGCGCCGTCGATGATCGCCGCGGCCTCGGCGTCGTCGATCTCCTGGAACAGGTTCCCGAGCGGCGCGGCCCCGAGGCCGAACCGACCGGCGCGGCGCAGGGACGCGGTGGGCGAAGAGGAGGTGGGGGCCACGGCTGCTCCGATGTCGGGGACGGCGCCGGCGGTCTTGCGGGAGCGGCATCCGTCTGCTTTTATCTCAGAGTAAGACGAAAAGGGCGTCAGGGGAATGATGAGCGGCGAACGCGCGGCGAGCAAGGGCACGGCGACCAACGCCGACGTCACCCGCATCAACCGCACCGCGATCCTCGACGCCCTGCAGGCGGGTGGCGCTCTCACCCGCGCGGAGCTCATCGAAGCGACCGGGGCTCGCCTCGGCGACGGTCCACCGCCTGTGCGCACGGATGGTCGCCGACGGGCTCCTCGCCGTCGAGCGCGACTCCGGTGGCGTCGGTCGCCCGACGCACCGCTACCGGCCGCTCGGTGAGGCGCGCACCGTCGGCGCCCTCGACGTCACCGCCACCGTCGCCCGCGGAGCGCTCATCGACCTGAACGGCGACATCCGCCACGAGGCCCGCGAATCCCTCCGCGGCGAGGACGGGATGCCGTCGGCATCCTCTCGCCTCGAGGGCATCGGCCGGCTCGCGGACGGGCTCATCCGCACGGCCGCCGAGCTCGGGACCCCCGCACAGGGCATCGGAATGTCGGTTCCCGGCGTCGTCGACCCGGACGGGACCGTCAGCGACTCGGTCGAGCTCGACTGGCACGGCGTCGCCGTCCGCGACCTGATGCACCGGCGCACGGGGCTCCCCGTCATCGTCGAGAACGATGCCAACGCGGTCACGATCGGCGAGTGGACCCGCGGCGCCGGGCAGGGCACCGGAGACCTCGCGGCGCTCGTCTTCGGGGTCGGCGTGGGCGCCGGGATCGTCTCGGGCGACCGCCTCGTGCGCGGAGCGGGCTCCGCCGCGGGCGAGATCGGCTACCTCATCACCGATCCGGCGGCGTTCGCGCAGGACCACGGCACGGGCGGCGACCTCGAGACGCGCGTGCTCGCGCTCGGCGCCGCAACGGTCGACGACGCTTCGACGATGGCGGTTCTCGATCAGGGCGACGACGCCCGCGCGGAGCGACTGCTCGACCACATCGCGATGTCGGTCGCCGCGCTCGCCGTGATCCTCGACTGCCGCGTCGTGATCCTCGCCGGACGCCTGCCGCGGCGCACCGACCGGCTCATCGACGGTGTCACGGAGCGCCTGGCGGGGCGGATCCCCCGCCCTCCCGCCCTGGTCGTCGGGGCGCTCGGCGAGGACGCAGCCCTCGTGGGCATCGGCCAGCTCACCATCGATCACGTGCAGGGGGCGGTCTACCTTGCCTGAGATCCGGTACCCGAGCCTCGGCGTGCTCGCCCCCTCTCTCCGAAAGGCGCTCTCGTGAGAATTCTGCTCTCCCCCGACGCCACCGGCGCCGGTGTCGCCGCAGCCGCGGTGATCGCTTCGTCCCTCGGCGATCGCCCCGCACCCGTGCTCGGCGTCGCGACCGGATCGAGCCCGCAGCCGCTCTACCGGGCGCTCGCCGACCGCGTGCAGGCCGGCCTCGACCTCGCGCGCGCGACGGCGTTCGCGCTCGACGAGTACGTCGGCCTGCCGGTCGACCACCCCGAGAGCTACCATTCCGTCATCGCCCGCGAGGTGATCGGCCCCCTTGGCCTCGACCCCTCCCGCGTGCACGTCCCCGAGGGAGTCTCCGCCGACCCCGTCGACGCAGCGGCGCGTTACGAGGCGGCGATCGCCGCGGCGGGTGGCGTCGACCTGCAGATCCTCGGCATCGGGGCGAACGGGCACATCGGGTTCAACGAGCCCGGCTCCGCCCCCGACTCCCGCACACGCGTCGTCGACCTGGCTCCGCGGACCGTCGCCGACAACAGCCGCTTCTTCGACGGCGACGCCGGCCTCGTTCCGACCCGAGCGTTGACGCAGGGCATCGGGACGATCCTCGAGTCGCGCGAGGTCGTCCTCATCGCGTGGGGTGAGTCGAAGGCCGACGCCGTGGCGCGCGCTGTCGAGGGTCCGCAGACCGCGGAGCTCCCGGCATCCTTCCTGCAGCGCCACGACCGCGTCACGCTCGTCCTCGACGCCGCGGCCGCGTCGAGGCTCAGCTCCGCCTCGCTCCCCGTCGACGCCGGCCGGTGACTGCAGCGGAAGCCGGTCAGTCGGCCCGCTTCCGTCCCCAGGGCAGTCGGATGCCGCGCTCGTTCTCGGACTCGACCTCGAGGCCGTAGTGCTCCCCGATGTGATCGAGCAACTGCGCCCGCTCGGCCTTCTCGTAGATGCCTCTCTCGCGCTGGAACGCGACGACGGTCGACCAGCAGATGAGCAGCATCACGATGCTGAACGGCAGGGCGATGATGATGGCCGCCGTCTGCAGCGCCGTCAGCCCGCCCGCGATGAGGAGCGCGATCGCGAGGAGCGCGGTGATGAGAGTGAAGAGCGTGCGCACGGGCTTGCTCGGCTCGGGGTCGCCGCCCGTTGCGATCATGCCCATGACGAGCGCACCCGAGTCCGCCGAGGTGACGAAGAACAACGCGATGAGGATGAGAGCGCCGATGGTGAGCAGCAGCGGTGCGGGCAGGTGTTCGAACAGTTGGAACAGCGCGCCTTCGACGTTCACCGATCCGTCGGCCTGCGTCATCACGCCCGGCTCATCGAGCTGGAGCTTGATCGCGGAGCCACCGAGGACCGCGAACCAGAGCACACCGACGAGCGTCGGCACGATGAGCACTCCCATGACGAATTCGCGCACCGTGCGGCCACGGCTGACGCGGGCGATGAAGATGCCGACGAAGGGCGCCCACGAGATCCACCAGCCCCAGTAGAACGACGTCCACGTCGCCTGCCAGGCCTGGCCCTCAGCGCCCTGGAATGCGCTGACGCTGAAGCTCAGGCCGACGAAGTTCTGCAGGTACGCGCCGATCGACTGAACCCACTCGCGCAGCAGGTAGAACGTGTCGTTCGTGAAGAGGACGAACAGGAGCAGGAGCCCCGCGAGGATCAGGTTCAAGGAGGACAGCCACTTCATGCCGCGTGTCACGCCCGAGAGCACCGAGAAGAGTACGGCGGTCGTGATGACGGCGATGATGATGACCTGCACGAGCAGGCTGGGATCCTTGATGATCCCCGCGCTGTCGAGGCCGGAGCTGATCTGCAGCACTCCCAGACCGAGGCTCGTCGCGACGCCGAACAGCGTGCCGACGAGGGCGATGGCGTCGATGGCGTTGCCCCAACCGCCGCGCACACGCCGACCGAGGATGGGCTCGAGCGCCCACCGGATCGACAGCGGGCGTCCGCGGCGGTGGATCGCGTACGCGAGGGCGATGCCGACGACCACGTAGACGGCCCACGCCTGAACGCCCCAGTGCAGGTAGGTCTGCGTCAGCGCCGACTGTGCGAGCTGCGCGGACGTGCCCTCGACGCCGGGCTTCGGGTCCACGAAGTGGCTGAGCGGTTCGCTCACGCCGTAGAAGACGAGGCCGATCCCCATCCCCGCGGCGAAGAGGAGCGAGAACCAGGCACCCGTCGAGAATTCGGGCTTGTCGTCATCCTTGCCGAGGCGGATGTCGCCGAATCGACTGAACCCGAGGAAGAGGCAGAAGGCGACGAAGAAGGCGGTGATGAGGACGTAGTACCAGCTGAAGGTGTCGATGATCGCACCCTGGATCGTCCCGAAGAACGCCTCGGCCTGGGCAGGAAGCGCGATCGCGAACGCGCTGAAGACGACCGCGACCACGGCTGCCGGCGCGATCACCCACACGCTGGCCTTCGCCCGCGACGCGGGTGGGTGGGCGACGGTCTCTGAGGGTGAGGCGCTGTCGGACATGCCGCCAGGCTACTGACGGAGGGGGATCCGCTCACCTTCTTGCGTTCCGGGGGTCGGCCGGGTTAGCGCCTCATTCGCGGGGCCAGGATGCCGCGAGCTTGCCGAGCAGCCGGACGAGCTCCGCGCGCTCCTCGTCCGTGAAGTCGGCCAGCGCGCGGGAGAGCCGCTCGCGTCGCTCGCCTCGGAAGTCCCCGGCACGGCGGCGCCCCTCGGAAGTCAGTGCGATGCGCGTGCGCCGCGCATCGTCGGGGTCTGCCTCACGAGCGGCGAGCCCGAGTTCGACAGCCTGTTGCACGAGCCGCGATGCGCGCGGCTGGTCGACGCCGACCGCGTCGGCGATCTCGCTCACCGAGAGCGGGTGCTCGGCGTGCACCAGTGCATCGAGCAGACGGATGCGGGCGGGAGCGCTCGCGAGGCGCGCGCCGGGGCCGAAGCCGCGCTCGCCGCGCATCCAGGGCGGCGGGCCGCCGTCCGAGTGCGGGCCGTGGGCGTGCGGTCCGCCCGGGTGGTGCCGATGCGGTCCGCCGCGTCCGCGCATCTGCGCGAAGGCGGCGAGGAGGGCGTCGAGGTCGCCGGTGGGATCGGTCACGCCTCGACGATACCGGCAGCGACGGCATCCATGTCACTTGACATGCACCGCAGATGCATGTCACACTGCATGTACTTGCACATTGACATGCAATGGTCATCGCGGAACGTCCGCCGGTGACACGACGTCCCGGAAGGACACCTCATGAACACCACATCCAACGACACCCTCGGTTACCGCCTCAAGCTCGTTCACCGCCTCGTGGCGCGCGAGCTCCACGAGCAGGCCGCGCAGGCCGGGCCGGAGGCGCGGCGCGACGACATCGTCGCCGCCGTGCAGGCGCGGGTCTCAGCCGCCGTCTCCGAGGACGACTACGACACCCTTCTCCGCTCGCTCGACGCGATCGCGCGGGAACTCGGCTGGGACGACTCGCAGCCGATGCCGCCCCGTTCCGGACGCCGCCACCGTCGCGGCTTCGGGCCGCGCCACGACTTCGGCCCGCTCCGCGGAGACGGCTTCGGTCCGCACCGCGGCCACGGCTTCGGCCACCACGACCGGCACGGCGACCACGGTCGCGACTGCGGCCACCGGCACGGTCACAGCGAGCGGCGCGGCTTCGCGCAGCATCCCGCCGTCGCCGAGGCCTTCGAGCGCGGCTTCACCCGCGGGTACGAGCAGGCGCAGCGCGACTGAGCGCCACCCCACCCCCACCGCACCGACACCGGCGCGGTGGGGGTGCCGCCGCTCTCAGTCGTGCGCGCGCGCAGCGAGCCGCCGCACCATCTCGGGGTCGGCGTGCGAGAAGAACTGGGACCGACCGATCTCGAGGCCCGCGATGCGATGCATCTCCTCATCCGACAGTGCGAAGTCCCGCACGCTCAGATTCTCGGCCATCCGCTCGCGCCGCACCGACTTGGCCAGCGACACCACGCCGCGCTGCAGCAGCCAGCGCAGCACGACCTGCGCAGGGGTCTTGCCGTGGGCCTCGCCGATCTCGGTGAGCACCGGGTTCGCGAAGAGGTCGTTCCTCCCCTCGGCGAAGGGCGCCCAGGCCTCGAGGACGACATCCTCCTCGGTGAGGAGTCGCTGAAAATCGGCCTGCTGGTGGAACGGGTTGACCTCCATCTGGTTCACGGCCGGCACGGTCCCGCCGAACTCGATGAGGTCGACGAGCCGGTCGGGTGCGAAGTTCGAGACGCCGATCGCGCGGATCCGCCCCACTTCATGCATCCGCTGCATCGCTCGCCATCCCCCGTAGTAGTCACCGAAGGGCTGGTGGATGAGGTACAGGTCGAGGTAGTCGAGCCCGAGCTTCGCCATCGACGCGTCGATCGCGTCGAGGGCGCCCTGCTCGCCGCGGCGCTGGATCCAGAGCTTGGTGGTGATGAAGAGCTCTTCACGCGGGATGCCGCTGGCCGCGATGCCTCGACCGACCGCCTCCTCATTGCCGTAGCTCGCAGCCGTGTCGATCAGCCGGTACCCGGCGGCGATGGCGTCGGCCACGGCGCGCTCGGTGTCGTCGGTGGGGATCTGGAAGACGCCGAAGCCGAGCAGCGGCATCTCGGCCCCGGTGTTCAGAGTCACGGAGGGGGTGGTGTCCATGGTGTTCCTTTCAGCCGCGCGCGTCGGCGCGGGGGGCCAGTAGCAGGCCGGCGGGCGTCGAACACCAGTGAACGCCCGTCGCGTCGGGCGAGCCAGGCTCTCGCGGAACCACCCTCGGGTGCGGGCTCCGTCGTAGCCTCGGAACATGGACGGCGAGAACGAGCTGCGGGAGTTCCTCGTGTCCCGGCGCGCACGGATCACACCCGAGCAGGCGAAGCTGCCGGCCTACGGCGGCAATCGCCGCGTCGCGGGACTCCGCCGCGAAGAGGTCGCGATGCTCGCGGGGGTGAGCGTCGACTACTACACCAAGCTGGAGCGCGGCGCCGTGGGTGTCGTCTCCCCCTCGGTCCTCGACGCCGTCGCCCGCGCGTTGCAGCTCACGTCGACCGAACGGGATCACCTGTTCCATCTGACCGGGACCACCGCCTCACTCCGACCCGCCGCGCAGCCCGAACGGACGACCGTCCGGCCCACCGTGCAGCGAATCCTGGACGGTCTGAGCGAGTCACCGGCGTTCGTCGCGACCGCGGCGCGCAACCTCGTCGCCGCCAACGCCCTGGGGCGGGCCGTCTACTCTCCGCTGTACGACGCCGCGCCCGACGGCATCCCGAACACCGCGCGCTACACGTTCCTGGAGCCGGGCGCGAAGGAGTTCTTCGTCGACTGGCACACCGCCGCCGCCAACCTGGTGGCGAATCTCCGACGCGAGGTCGGTTCCGACCCGCTCAATCGGGCGCTGGAAGAGCTCGTCGACGAGCTCAACCGCCGCAGCCCCGAGTTCGGCGAGCTGTGGCGGTCCCACGACGTTCGCACCCACGACGCCGGGATCAAGAGCATCCGGCATCCGGTCGTCGGCGAACTCCACCTCACGTTCGAAGCGATGCCCCTGCCTGCCGACCCGGGTCAGAACTTCGTCGTCTACGGCGCCGAACCGGGATCGGAGACCGCCGACCGGCTGCGCCTGCTGGCGAGCTGGAGCGCCGCGGACGCACGCTCCTGACGACGAGCGCGGTCAGTTGCCCTTCGCACCGGCGTCGGTCGTCCCGACGTCGGTGCGGTGGAAGTTCTGGAACGAGCGGGATGCCGTCGGCCCCCGCTGCCCCTGATACCGGTTCTTGTACGGGCCGGTGCCGTAGGGGTTCTCGGCCGGCGAGCTCAGGCGGAAGAAGCAGAACTGCCCGATCTTCATGCCCGGCCACAGCTTGATGGGAAGGGTCGCGACGTTCGCGAGCTCGAGCGTCACGTGCCCCGAGAAGCCGGGGTCGATGAAGCCCGCCGTCGAGTGGGTGATGAGTCCCAGGCGGCCGAGCGAGCTCTTGCCCTCGAGGCGCGCGGCGACGTCATCGGGCAGCGTGATCTGCTCGAAGGTCGCGCCGAGCGCGAACTCCCCCGGATGCAGGATGAACGGCTCGTCGGGCGCGACCTCGATGAGGCGCGTCAGCTCGGGCTGGTCCTCGGACGGGTCGATGAACGGGTACTTGTGGTTGTCGAACAGCCGGAAGTACCGGTCGAGCCGCACGTCGACGCTCGACGGCTGGACCATCGCCGGGTCCCACGGGTCGAGGCCGATACGGCCTCCGTCGATCTCGCCTCGGATGTCGCGGTCGCTGAGCAGCACGCGGCCAGCCTACTGGCCGACCAGGCAGCACGCGGCCAGCCTCCCGTCCGCCGAAGGCAGCACGCGGCCAGCCTCCCGGCGCATCGCACCCTCAGCGCGCGACGCGGACGACCACCACGCTCCGCGGCGGCACCGTGACGACACCGGATGCCGCGGCCGCCCCGACGAGCACGTCTCCGACCACCGGCGCCGCGACCTCGTCGTCGGTGCGGTTGGAGAGGAAGACGTAGCGCGCCTCGTCGTCGCCGCGCTCGATGACGTCCAGCCGGCCGTCCGCCGACCGCGGGTCCGCGGCGAGCGCCTCGAGACCGAGCCCCGCGAGCACCGCGCGGACGCCGTCGCGGCCGATATCGGCCGACACGTACGTCGCCGACCCGCCCGCGGGCAGACTGCGCCGCGTCACCGCCGGTGCGCCGGCGAGGTCGCCGTCGGCGTAGGTGTCGAGCACCTCGACGTCGTCGCCGACGTGCACGATGCGCTCGGTCCAGCCGTGCGCGACGGCGCCCGAGGCGAGGGCGATGCGCTCCTCGGGCAGCAGCGGCACGAACTCCTCGACCATGACGCCGAGCAGCTCGCGCAGTGCGCCCGGGTAGCCGCCGAGCCAGACGCGATCGTTCTCGTCGACGATGCCCGAGAAATACGTCGTGATGAGGTGGCCACCGGCATCCGTGAACACCTCGAGGCGCGTCCGCAGGGCGTCGGGGACGACGTGCAGCATCGGGGCGATGAGCACCTCGTACCCGTCGAAGGACGCCCCGACGGGGATGACGTCGGCGCGGACGCCGAGGTCGAGGAGGGCCCGGTACCAGGCGAGGGTCTCGACGTCGTAGGCGGGCGAGTCCGACGGGTGCGCGTCGCGCCCGCTGACCCACCACGACTCGTAGTCGACGACGATCGCGACGCGCGCCTTCTCGCGACGCGAACCGGTGACCGACGACAGGTCGCGGAGCGCTCCGCCCAGGGCGACGACATCACGGAACACGCGGCTGTTCTCGCCCGCGTGGGGCACCATGCCGGAGTGGTACCGCTCGCCGCCGGCGCGCGACTGCCGCCACTGGAAGTAGCAGACCGCGTCGGCGCCGTGACCGACGTGCGTGAGGGCGTCGCGCACGAGCTCGCCGGAGCGCTTGGGCGGGTTCACCTCGCGCCAGTTGACCGCGCTCGTCGCGTGCTCCATGAGGAACCACGGCAGGCCGCCGGCGATGTTGCCGGTCAGGTTCGCCCAGAACGAAAGGTCGTCGCGGCCGAGCTCGCCGGGGCGCAGGTAGTGGTCGTTCGAGACGAAGTCGACGTCGTCCACCCACGACGGGTAGTCGATGTCGCGGACGTTCTGCGCGACCATGAAGTTCGTCGTCCGCGGGATGCCGGGGGTCACCTCGGCGAGCACGGCCGCCTCGGCGCGCAGGTGGTCGCGGACGGCATCCGACGAGAAGCGCTCGAAGTCGAGCTGCTGCCCGGGGTTGCGGATCGTGGGCGCCGATCGCGGCGGCAGGATCTCGTCCCACTCCTCGTAGTGCTGCGACCAGAACGCCGTGCCCCAC
Source organism: Microbacterium sp. SORGH_AS_0505 (assembly GCF_030818715.1). Lineage (NCBI taxonomy): Bacteria > Bacillati > Actinomycetota > Actinomycetes > Micrococcales > Microbacteriaceae > Microbacterium > Microbacterium sp. SORGH_AS_0505. The sequence goes on from NZ_JAUTAT010000001.1 coordinate 874,293, forward strand.
GCGTCGTTGAGGGCCTCGATCGTTCCGTAGCGGGCCTCGAGCCAGATGCGGAACGCCCGCGCGGCGTCATCGGAGTAGTCGTAGAGGTTGTGGCACCCGAGTTCGTTGGAGATGTGCCACGCGACGACGGCGGGGTGGTCGCCGTAGCGCTCGGCGAGCGCGCGGACGAGGCGCAGGGCGTACTCGCGGAACACGGGTGACGTCGGCCGCCAGTGCTGGCGGGCGCCAGGCCAGAGGATCGTGCCGTCGACGGTCTGCGGCAGGATCTCGGGATGCCGACGGGCCATCCACGACGGCGGCGAGGCCGTCGCGGTCGCAAGGTCCACGTCGATGCCGTTCGCGTGCAGCAGCTCGATGATCTCGTCGAGCCACGAGAAGTCGTACTCGCCGGGACGCGGTTCGAGGAGGCCCCACGAGAAGATGCCGAGCGAGACGATGTTCACGCCCGCCTCGCGCATGAGCCGGATGTCGTCGTCCCACACCTCGCGAGGCCACTGCTCGGGGTTGTAGTCGGCGCCGTAGCGCATGGTCCCGGGCTCCTGCGAGCCGTCCTTCACCCAGCGATAGTTCTGCACGCGACCACGCTAACCCAAAAACGTGCATGTGCACGGTTTCACGTGATCTACTGTGTGACGATGACCGATGCACCGGCCCGCGGACCGTACGCGAAGTCCGCCGCGCGGCGCAGCGAGATCATCGCGACGGCGACGGCCGTCTTCGGTACGCACGGGTACCGGGGCGGGTCCCTGCGCCAGATCGCGAAGCAGCTCGACCTCGGGCTCACGACCGTCATGCACCACTTCCCCACGAAGGTGTCGCTGCTCGCGGCCGTCCTCTCGCAGGAGGATGCCGCCGACACGGACTTCCTCGAGCGCTCCGCCCGGGACGGCTTCATCCCCACAGTGCTCGCGATCGTCGAGCGGAACATCGCCCGGCGCGAACTCGTGCGCATGTTCACCGTCGTGCAGGCCGAGGCGACGCACGCCGACCATGAGGCGCACGAGTGGCTGCGGCAGCGCTACGCGTCGGTCATCCCCGACTACCGCGACGCGATCGAGCACGACCGTGCGGCCGGACGGTTGACCACGACGGAAGACGCCACCATGCTCGCCGACCTCGTGATCGGCACGTGGGAGGGCATCCAGGTGCGCTGGCTCGCCGACGGCACGGACCCCGTCGCCGCGATGCGCGTCGCGCTGGACGCTCTACTCAGGCCGAAGGTGTGAGCCGCGGGTCGATCATCGTCATCCCCGCGGGCGACGCCGAGTCCATGACCGGCAGCAGCTCGGCGGCCTGCTCGAGCGACACGGTCCGCTCGATGAGGTCCTGCGGGCGGAGCGTGCCGCGGGCGATGAGCTCCAGCATCCCGGGGTAATCCTCGGCCGCCATGCCGTGACTGCCGAGCAGATCGAGCTCCCACGCGATGGCGCGCGCCAGCGGTGCAGGGGTGAGACCGGATGCCGAGGGCAGCAGCCCGACCTGCACGTGCCGGCCCCGGCGGCGCAGGCTGTGGATGGCGTCCGCGCAGGTCTGCTCGCTGCCGACGGCGTCGATCGAGACGTGAGCGCCGCCGCGCGTGATCGCGTGGACGGCCTCGGGCACGTCACGTCCGTCCGCGACGATGACCTCGTCCGCGCCGAGCGCGTGGGCGGCATCGAGCGCCGCGGCCGAGCGGTCGACCGCGACGACCTTCGCGCCGAGCGCCTTCGCGATCATGACGGCGCTGAGGCCCACCCCGCCGGCTCCGACGATCACGACCCACTCCCCCGCGGCCAGCTGCGCACGAGCGGTGAGCGCGCGGTAGGCGGTGGCGAAGCGGCATCCGAGTGCGGCGGCAGCGGCGAACGAGATCGACTCCGGCACGGCGACGAGGTTGCGGTCGGCGGCGTGGAGGGCGACCCGCTCGGCGAACGATCCCCAATGGGTGAAGCCGGGCTGCTGCTGGTCGGGGCACACCTGAGCGTCGCCGCTCCGGCACCACTCGCACCGGCCGCATCCGCAGACGAACGGCACGGTGACCCGGTCGCCGACCGACCAGTTCTCGACGCCTGCGCCGACCTCGACGACGACGCCCGCGAGCTCGTGCCCGGGAACGTGGGGCAGGGCGATGTCGTCGTGTCCGACCCAGGCGTGCCAGTCGCTGCGGCAGAGGCCCGTCGCGTGCACCTCGATGACGGCGCCGCCCGCGGGGGCGACCGGATCGGGGACCTCGGTGACGACGAGGGGTCCTGCGATCCGTTCCATCACCATCGCGCGCATGGTCCGATTCTGCCGGGGGTCAGGACCGTGTGAGCTCGCGGAGCACAGCGATGACGTCGTCGACCGCGGGCGGGCGGGGGCCTGCCCGGAAGACCACCCCCATGTCACGCGCCGCGCGCGGATCGTCGATGGGCCGCTGCACGCACCCGTCGAGCGGATGCGGCACCTCGGGTCCGATGGCAATGCCGAGCCCCGCGGCGACGAGGCCGTGCAGCGTGCGCAGATCGTCGCCCTCGAAGGCGATGTCGAGCGGCACGCCCTCGGCGGCGAAGAGCTGCTCGAGCGTGCGGCGCAGCCCGTACCCCGGCTTGAGCGTGACGTGCGTCTCACCGACGACGTCCGCGAGCGAGACCCGCGCGGCCGTCGCGAGTCGGTGCCCCTCGGGGACCACGACGACGAGCGGCTCGTCGTAGAGGTGGAGCGTTTCTCCGGAGGGATGCGTCGCGGCGGCCCCCGAGACGATCGCGAGGTCGGTCCGTCCGGAGTCGAGTTCGGCGAGGCACGCGTCTCGTGCGCCCTGCCAGAGCTGCACCCGGATGTCGGGGCGCGCCTCGCGCAGCCGCCGGACGAGCCGCGGGACGAGGTTCTCGCCGAGCGAGTTCTGGAACGCGAGCCCGACGGTCGACCGGGCGTCGTCGAGGGAGTCGAGCGCGTCCTGCGCCGCGCGGAGGGCTACGCGGACGCCGGGCAGCATGCGACGCGCGGCGTCGGTGAGTCGGATGCCGCGGCCGTCCCGCGCGACCAGCGCGACGCCGAGCCGCGACTCGAGCTGGCGGAGCGCGCGGCTCACGGTCGGCTGCGGCACCCCGAGCGCCTCGGCCGCGCGGGTGACGTGCTCGTCCTCACCCAGTGCGTCGAGCAGTGGGAGGTGCGGCAGCAGGTCTACAAGGCGATCGTGACTCATGCACGAACGCTATCGCTTCACGCACAAGGGTATTGGAACTGAATGCGACGCGTGCCTACCGTGGAGCGTGTGACGACCGTCGGCATCCCTCCCCTCACCGCGTCGCCCCGTCGGCTCGGCGCGGCGATGTGGACGACGGGCATCGCGACGTTCGGGGTGCTCTACGCGCCGCAGGGCCTGCTGACGGGCATCGCCGAGACGTACCGGCTCACCGCGGCCGACGCGTCGTGGGTCGTGTCGGCGGCGACGCTCGGGCTCGCCCTGGCGATCCTGCCGTGGGCGCTCGCTGCCGACCGCTTCGGACGGAGACGGATGCTGCGGGTCGCCGCCGTGGCCGCGGCGGTCATCGCCGTCGCATCGCCTCTGCTGCCGGGGTTCGCCGGGCTGCTGGTGGGAAGGTTCCTGCTCGGCGCGGCGCTCGGCGGAATCCCGGCTCTCGCGGTCGCGTATCTGCACGAGGCCGCAGGTCCGCAGCGCGCGGGGGTCGCGGCAGGAGCGTACGTCGCCGCGACGAGCGTCGGCGGGCTCGCGGGGCGGCTCGTCGCGGCGCCGGTGGGCGAGGTCGTCGGATGGCGGCTGTCGCTGGAACTGCTCGGCATCCTCGCGGCAGCCCTGACCGTGCTGTTCGCGGTGCTGTTGCCGCCGACCGAGGAGCACCGGCCGGTGCCGCTCGGCCGCAGCCTGCGCGTCCTCGGACGACAGGCTGTGAACCCGCGCGCACTCCCGCTGTATGCGATCGGCGCGATGGTCGTCGGGGCGATGGTCGCGGTCTTCAATGCGCTGGGCTTCCGCCTCGAAGCCGCGCCGTACTTCCTGTCGGCGACGGCTGTCTCGCTGGTGTTCCTGACGTACCTGTCGGGCACCGTGACCTCACGTCTGTCCAGCGCGCTCGTCCAGCGTTTCGGGACCCGGATGCCGCTGGTCGCCGCCGGCGCTGCGATGGTTGTCGGCGCCGTCATCACCCTCGCGTCCCCGGTGGTCGTCATCGTGCTCGGAGTCCTGCTCATCACGGCGGGCATGTTCCTGGCCCACGCGACGGCAAACGCCGCAACCGCGCGAGCCGGTGGCTCGGGCCGACAGCACGCGGTGGCGCTGTACAGCGTGGCGTACTACATCGGCTCGAGCGTGCTCGGAACGATCGGCGCGGCGGCGTGGACCGCGGGCGGATGGGCCGCCCTGGCCGGACTCGTCGCCGTGCTCGGGGTTCTCGTGGTAGCCGCTTCCGTCAAGGTGCGGGACTAAGTCCATCCCGTTCGCTACAGTTCCGGGCATGAACAGCTATGGGGATTACGCCGGGCTCGGCGCCGGCCTGATCATCTTCGGGATCATCATCTACGTCGGCATCTTCGCTCTCGCGCTCTGGGTCGGGTATCTCATCCAGCGCACCGCGGTGAAGAACGGCATGCTGCGCGCGATGCAGGAAAGCGGCATGATCTTCGCGCCGCGGCCGGGTGCGCCCTATTCCGGGGGCGGGCAGCCCGGGGCTCAGCCGCCGTACCCGGGAGGCGGGCACCCCGTAGCCCAGCCGCCCTACCCCGGTCAGCCCCCGGTGGGCGGCCAGCCCCCGGTGGGAGGTCAGCCCCCGGTTCCGCCGCAGACGCCCCCGCAGGCTCCGCCGGCGCGCCCGTCGAACGACTGATCGCTGCGACGGGCGGACGCCTCCGAGCCTTGCTAGGCTTACGAGGCGCCTCCGGGCGCAGTGGGGCTGTAGTTCAATGGCAGAACATCTGCTTCCCAAGCAGATAGCGCGGGTTCGATTCCCGTCAGCCCCTCCACTGCGACTTCTCGCGCGGGATCACCGCGGGATCCATACGCGCATCGTCGAGGGCCCGCGGTTGCCCCACTCTCGATAGGGAATGAGGCGCACTCGCGTCTCTTCGACCACCGGATCGACCGCGTCGCCATATGGCCATGAGGCTTCCTCGGACGCGCGAACGCCGACTCGGAGCAGGATCTCGCCGCCCCGCACATCCAGTTCCGGGTCGCCGACGATGACGGCTCGATCCACGTCGGCACCGAGGTCGATCGACTCGAGGGCGTAGACCACCGGACCCCGTTCGACCGCGATGGACCCCCGGACGGCGTCGATGAGCGGGTGGGGATGCGTCACACGGGGCGCCATGGGCAGCGTCAGGACAACCTCTTCACCGACGGCGAAGGAACGCCGCACGCTGACAGTCCCGGGCTCGGCGGTTCGAGTGCCATCCGCATCGGAGATCGTCGCCCCGACCGCCCACGCCGGCACGCGCAGAGTGAGCGACCACGGCCCGCCGGTCGACTCCGTGATCACGAGACGGATGTCGCCTGCATCCGGGTAGGACGTCTCGACGCGCACGCCGACCGTCACCCCGGGCCGGAGTGTCGTGCGGATCTCGGAACCGGCGTACTGGTGAACCTGGATACCGTCGTCGTCCGCCGTGGCGAGGTAGGCGCCGAGGGCGGCGAACGTCCGCGCGACATTAGGTGGGCAGCAGGACACGTCGAACCACGGTGCGCGCGACGACGAGGATGCCCTCGGGGACGTCGACTCCGGATCGGCGGGCTCGCCTGGCACACGCTGGTGGAGAGTGTTGGCGTAGAAGAACGACGTGCCGTCCTGCCCCACCGCCGTCGCCACGACGTTGTAGAGAGTGCGCTCGATGAGGTCAGCGTGTTCCGGAGACCCGTCGGACAGCAACAGTCTCCACGAGAGCATCATCGAGGAGACCCCGGCGCACGTTTCCGAGTACGCGCGGTCGGAGGGCAGCTCCCAGTCCTGCCCGAAGGCCTCGTCCTGGTGGTGAGATCCCTGACCGCCCGTGAGGTACGTACGGCGGGCGATGGCGTGCGAGGTCTGACGCCGGACGGCATCCAGCAGATCCGCATCGCCTCGTTCGACAGCGACGTCGACGGCACCGGCGGCGAGATAGTTGGCGCGCACCGCGTGGCCGCGAAGGGAGTCGGCCTCGCGTACCGGAACGTCGTCCTGGAAGTAGACCCTGCCCCATTCGATGTCGGCGAGCGTGCCGTGGCCGCGACGCTCGACGAACATGGCCCGCCTGATCGATGTATCCGGCCTCGCCCAATGCTCTGCCGAGCTCGGCCAGGCCGGCCTCGATCTCCGCGTGCCCGCACACCCGCTCGATGCCCCCCTCGCCGAACGTGCGGCAGACGAGGTCCGCAGCACGACGCGCGACACCGATGAGCCCGTCGTCTGCGTCGGGCCGCGTGCGGTGACGGGCGACCGCCGCTTGGAAGAGGTGACCGAGGCAGTACAGTTCGTGGCCCCACTCGAGGTCGGACCAGCGCGGAGCTTGGCCGGGGCGGCCGAACATGGTGTTGACGTAGCCGTCCGGCTCCTGGGCGGCGGCGACCCGTGCGACGACGGCGCGGAAGTTCTCCTCTGATCGCTCGTCGGGCTCGCGACCGAGCTCCCATGCGAGCGCCTCCAGGTACTTGAAGACCTCCGAGTCGGAGAACTCTCGTCCGCGGCGCCCCTCGGGAAGGTCACCCGCAGCGGCCAGATCGAAGTTCCCGAGCCAGCCTTCGGACTCGAGCCGCGCCCGGATGTGGGGAATGGTCGCTGCGGCGTTGCGCCTCTGACGCTCGGCCCAGAAGCCGTCGGTCAGCCGGACCTCGCTGAGGCCGAGCGGACGGAATCGACCTCTTGAGGGATCGGCCGGCGCAATGGGTCGGGAAACGGCGGTGTCGACGATCGGAGTGGTCATGGTCATCCCTTGAAAGCGCCGGACATGAAGCCGCGGACGTAATGACGTTGAAGGATCAGGAAGAGAAGGATGCAGGGCAGGGCCAGCACGACGACCCCCGCCTCCGTCGCGCCGTAGTCGACGACGCCCTGGACCTGGCCCCGCAGGTTGGCGACCGCGAGAGGCAGCGTCATCCGCGCGGAGTCGTTGATGAGAATGAGCGGCGCGAAGAAGTCGTTCCACGCGGTGAGGAAGGCGAACAACCCGACGGTGATCAATCCCGGCTTGACGGCGGGGATCAGCACGCGCCACAGCGCGCTGAATGCGGAGCACCCGTCGACCATGGCGGCCTCGTCGAATTCCTTGGGAACCGATTCGAACGACACTCGCATCATGAACATCGAGAACGGCAACTGGAACATGGTGATCACCAGGGCCACCCCGACGAGCGAGTTCTGCAGGCCGACGGCGTTCAGCAGGACGTAGAGCGGGATCAACAGCGTCGCGTACGGCACCATCAAGATCGCGAGCACCAGGAGGAACAGCACGTTCTTGCCCGGGAAATCGAATCGGGCGAACGCGTACCCGCCGGTCAGTGACAGCAGCAGCGTCAGCGCCACCGTCAAGATCGATACGAACAGGGAGTTGCCGAGGTAGACCCAGATCCCCGCCTGATAGTCGGCGAGGGCGAGGTAGTTGCCGAAGCCCCAGCCCTCCGTCTGGCTCGTACCCGCACGGGGGCCCACCGATGACACCGCCGTCCAGATGAGCGGGTACAGGAAGATGATGGCGAGGGCTGTCGTGAAGACGGCATAGGGGATGCCGAGGACGAGGCGCTGTGCGCGGGAGCGACGCCGTCGCGGCGAGTCGGGGGTCGACCCCGGGGCTACGAGGGTGCGCGTGGCGGTCATGGTCATCGGAGGTCAGCTCTCGTCGGGGCGGCGGAAGGCACGCAGCTGGAAGAAGTTGATGACGATCAGAGCGAGCAGCACGAGCACCGAGAGCGCTCCGGCCACTCCGAGGTTGTTCTGCCCTTGGAACGCGACGCTGTAGATGAGCTGCACGATCGTGACCGTGCTGTTGTCGGGCCCGCCCTTGGTGAGGATGTAGAACTGCTCGAACGCGAGCAGGGAGCCGGTCACGCACATGACGGTGGTGAGCGCGAAGGTCGGCCGCAGAAGCGGCACGGTGATGTCGCGGAAGGTCTGCCAGCGCGAGGCACCGTCGATCCGCGCGGCCTCGTACACCTCGTCGGGGATTCCCTGCAAGCCCACCAGCATGAGCAGCATGTAGAAGCCCGCGTACCGCCACACGATGAGGAAGACGGTCGACCAGAGCGCACCCTCGGGCGTACCCAGGAACGTGATGCCCCAGGCATCCATCAGATCGGCGAAGGGCCCAGCGAGAGGCGAGTACAGGACGTAGAAGAGCAGCGACGCGGACGCGAGGCCCAGGGCGGAAGGGACGAGGAAGGCCGTGCGGAGCAGCCCCTTCCAGCGCGTGCTCTCCTGCACGAGCAGGGCGAGTCCGAGGCCGAGACCGATCAGCAGGACCGTCGTGATGACGGTGTAGAGCAGCGTGAACCGGATCGAATCCCAGAACAACCGGTGATCGACGGCATCGACGTAGTTCTCGGGGAGGTTCAGCCCGCGGTTGCCACCCAGGAGCGGCCAGTCCGAGCCCGACATCTGGAGGACGAGCAACAGCGGGATGACGAACAGGAAGACGACGAACAGCGCCGTGGGAGCAGCGAAGCCCCAGCCCTGTGCCGGCCCGCCGAGGGGGCGACGCGCCCGCCGGCGGGCGGGAGCGGGAGGTGCGGTGACGACCATGTCGACCTTTCGTGGAGGGGATGCCGGCGGGAGCCGCGCGGTCGGCGCGGCCCCCGCCGAGGATCACTGCTGCAGGATGGCGGTGATCTCTTCGTTGTCGGCGTCGACCGTGTCCCCGTCGCCGAGGACGGCGTTGCGGACGAGCGTCAGCCACGGGCTGCCCGGGGCGTTGAAGGCCTGCTGGAAGTTCAGCGCGACGGGGGTGTCACCTTGACCCGCGACCTCGTTGATGGTCACCAGTCGCGGGTCCGCCTCGGAGTACTCGTTCGACGCGAAGTCCGCTCGTGAGACGACGTCCTTGTTCTTGGCGAGGACACCGACCTGAGCGTCCTCGGACATGAGCCAGTTGAGGAAGTTCCACGCCTGGGGCGACTGCTTCGAGTCCTTCGAGATGCCGATGCCGTCACCACCGACGAAGGTCGAGGCGCCGCCGTCGGGACCGGCGATACCGGCCACGCCCGCGTCGAAGGGCGTGGAGGACAGAAGCGTGGCGGGGTAGTACATGAGCCCGACCTTGCCTTCGGTGAATCCCGCCGTCCAGGTCGGCCCGGCCTCATCCTGGGAGCTGGGCAGAACGGCGCCCGAGTCCCACAGGTCCTTCCAGGTCGAGTAGACCTCCTTGGCGGTGTCGCTGGCGAGCAACGACTCCATGCCATCGTCACTCAGCACGTCCTCGCCATCGGCCCAGACCGTGGGGAACCACGTGAAGACGAGGCATCCGCCGCAGTTCAGCCCGGTAGCCGTGCCGTAGACGTCCGGCTTGTCGAGGGCCTGGATCGCCTTGGCCGCCTCGGCGAACTCTTCGAGGTTCGCCGGCGCCTTCTCCGGGTCGAGTCCGGCCTCCTCGAACAGCTCCTTGTTCCAGAACAGCATGGAGAGGTCGAGGACGAACGGGAGCACGTGCTCCTTGTCGTCGACCGTGCCGGCACTCAGGTGCCCCTTGTTGATCTCATCCTTGAAGTCGAGGCCGTCGATCTGCGCGCTGATGTCTTGGAACAGACCCTGCTCGACCCAGTTCGGCACGTAGACGATGTCCGCAGCGAAGAGGTCCGGGAGCCCGTTCGAACCGGCAGCGGCCCCCACCTTGGCGACGTAGTCGTCGTTGGGCACGACCGTCAGCTCGACCTGGTTCTCATGCGTGTCGTTGTAGGCCTCGACGAGGAGCTTCGCCTGCTTCTCGAGCGGTGCGCGCGTCCACAAGGTGAGAGTGGAGCCGTCGTCCACACCTTCGGCGGGGATGTCGGCAGGCGCCGCCCCCGTCGTGTTCCCGCCACCTGCGCAGGCGGCCAGCGAACCGGCCAGGAGGCCGGCAGTGATCAGTGCAGTGAAAGTCCGCCGTCGGGACCGGCGAGGGATGGTGGTCATTGCGAGTCCTCTTACTCTCCGTCGAGTGAGCGTGTGGGTGATCACACGGCCCTGGTGCTGCGGATGTCGAAACTATCGAAACCCATTTCGGGACACTAGCGCCGGTTGTTCGCTAGGGTCAATAATGAATTCCGAAATCTTTTCGAAAGGTGGGTCCGTGTCGCTCGACGAAGTCGGTCCTCGCATGGCCACTCTGGGCGATGTCGCTCGCGCCGCCGGAGTGTCGCTCGCCACCGCATCGAAGGCGATCAACAACCGCAGTGACGTGGCGGCGAGCACGCGACGGCGGGTACTCAAGGCGGCGGACGAGCTCGCCTTCACACCGAACCCGATGGCCAAGGGGCTCTTCGCGGGCCGAACCGGCACCGTGGGGCTGCTGACGAGCGACCTCGACGGACGCTTCATGCTCCCGATCCTCATGGGCGCCGAGGACGCCTTCGGAGCTGGGCAGGTGAATGTCTTCCTATGCGATGCGCGCGGAGATGCCATTCGCGAGCAGCATCACCTTCGTGCCCTCCTGAGCAGACGAGTCGACGGGATCATCGTGGTCGGCCGTCAGACCGACCCGCGCCCCTCGCTCGGTCAAGAGATCCCCGTCCCGGTCGTCTACGCATATGCGCCCTCCGACGACGATCGCGACCTGTCCCTCACTCCCGACAACCGCGCCGGCGGCCGCTTGGCGATCGAGCACCTGCTCGCGTGCGGGCGATCACGGATCGCGCACGTCTCCGGCGACCCCACCTACGCCGCCGCTCGCGAGCGGCTCGAAGGCGCACGCGCCGCACTCGCGGACGCGGGACTCGATTTCGTCGGCGAACCCCTCTCCGGCGATTGGTCCGAGCACTGGGGAAGGGATGCCGCGAGCACTCTTCTCACTCGACACCCCGACATCGACGCCATCTTCGCCGCATCCGATCAGATCGCGCGCGGCGTACTCGATACGGCGCGCGACCTCGGCAGAACGGTCCCCGACGACCTCGCCGTCATCGGCTACGACAACTGGGAGCTTCTGGCCACCAACTCCCGCCCCGAGCTCACCAGCATCGACGCCAACCTGCAGCAGCTCGGGAGGCGCGCGGCGCAGCACGTCTTCGAAGCGATCGACGGCTCCACGCGAGAGTCCGGCATCCGGAACCTGCCGGTGCGGTTGGTGATCCGAGGGTCGACGGTCGCGCGGCGCTAGCCCCTTCCTACCGACGGGTGGAACGGTGATCTCGCCGCTGACCCGGACCCTACAGCCGGCGAAACCCCTCAGCCCTCGAGTTCCTCCAGCTCTCGAAGCGCCTGCCTCGCACGGCGCAGTCGCTCGACCTCAGGCTCGTCCCACCAGTACGGACCGCGCTCGCCGAGCCCGTGCTTTGCGAGGTCGACCCGCCGGCGAGCCGCTGAGGTGGCATCCAGATCGCCCTTCGCACGGCGCACACCCGACCTGCCGCGCCCGAGATGGGACGTCAGCGCCGCGACGAGGCCTGCGGGCAGGGACGGGTCGGTGCGCCGCCATCGGCGACCGTTGATGACGAACCAGCGCTCGTCGTCGAAGACTGAGTCATTCGCCATCGGCAATCCTTTCCGTCAGGGCCAGTCGAGCGTCTGGAATGCTCCCATTCAGCAGCGGGGGCACAACCGACGAGAAGAGTCACGCCGAACGCAGTCAGGACCATCCCACACCCCCGACGCTCTCATGGGAGTCGAAGCTATCGGTGCCCGCCGCAGCGGCACCACCCGTTCGAGCAATGAGGCGGCCGACCGCATCATCACGACGTGGTGCGGAAGACGTACTCCCGCAGGCGCGGGTCCGCCGGATCACCGTCATGATGCCCCTTCGCCACCGGCAGCCAGCCGAACGGCGCCTCACTCCCGAGCAGACTCGGCACTCCCTCCATCGGAAGGTTCTCGGCGATCCCCACGCTGTCCAGCACGGGGAGGTCGGCCAACGGGGAGACGTCGACGACGTCTCCCCCGACGAGGAGGGCGGGGTTCTCGATGTGGAGGCTGCGTAACGCCCGACATCCGGACAGCGCAGCGACATCTCGACACCGCAGTGCCAGGAGGAGCATCGAATCCAGCTTCTTCGGCGGGGTCTCCCATCGGAGGGCGGCGGTCTGCCGCTTACCCTGCAGTTTCAGATGCGTGAGGGCTGAGCACCCGTCCCCCGCCGTGATGACCTCGCCACCAACCCGGCCGAGGACGAGGTTTTCCAGCCTGGGGAGGCCGACCCACCCATCCGCGGCGAAGTCGGAGGACTCCGAATGGATGTGGGTCGCCCAGCGGAGGTCCGCCGTGGGCACCGGACGCGCGTGATTCGTCCGGACGATCAACGATCGAACGCTCGTCTGCTCGAGGGCCGCCAGCGACGGGGTGACGATCCTGCCGCGCAACTCGATGAAGCGGAGCGCGGGCACTTCCGCGATCCACCGCAGAGAGGATGCCGCGTCCACAGACTCATGGTCGAGGAGGATGCCTTCATGTCCTTCTTCGACCAGCCGGCGGGTGTCGTCGGACGTCACCGGTCCGGTGATCCTGGCGATCCGCGAGAACGTCTCGCCCTCATCGACGAAACTCATGCGGGGGTCACGGCAGGCCCGGAGTCCACGTCGGCTCGGCGCTCGACGCGCCGTCCGCGCTTCCGCTCGCGGTGTACGTCGTCCCGTCGAGGACGAGCTCGACGTCGTAGTCGACGGCACCATCCTCGCCCAGCGTCGCCATCTGCGATGGGGACAGGCGGGAGAAGAGCGTGAGGTCGCCGGGTTGGTCGCATGCCCAGTCCGGGATGGCGAGTTGGAGGTCGACGCCCCCTCCCTCGCCGCGGAGCGCGATCGTCGCCGCCACGGCGGTGAGCGGAGAGGTCACGTCACGGAGGTGGAGCTCCACGGAACCGCCCTCTCCGTCCGGACTCGCCGTGACGTCGAGCGAGCTCGTGGTCGGCACGTCGAACGTAGTCGTGGTCGTCCACCTCACGTAGGCCTGAGACGACCCGACCGTGCCGCCGATCGGCAGACCGGGGCCGCTCCCGGCTTGGAGCCACAGGGCGTACGTGTCGGCCTCCGAGCGGTTCGCGACCTTCCACCACCCCCTCCCGAGGTCGGTGATCTCCGGCTCGGACAGATCCGGGCCGCAGCCGACGACGTCGCCGCCCCGCTGCTCGGCGAACAGCATCCATCCGTCCTGCCGCACGAAGACGTACAGGTCGTCCCCGGTGATGGCGGGCACGTCATCGGGCATGCCCGCGTACCCGGCCTCCTCGGGCAGGGATTCGAGCCGCAGCTCCGTGTCGGCGGTCCGGACGATGAGGTCGTCAAGGGCGGGAAAGCCCGCGACCTCCGTCGCTACCGGGGAGGGCACTCCGTCCGGCGCATCGTCCAAGTTCTTCGGCCCCGTGGAGATGCAGCCCGAGAGCGCGATCGTTCCGACGAGGAGCGCCGCGACAGCAGCAACGCTCCGCACAGCGAGATTCAGCATGGTCGTTCCCCCGGTCCTCCGCTCACCGTACGCCCTCGTCGCATCTGTCACCGAGGGAATCGATGGCTGTGGCGCACACGTTTCCGTGCTCGCAGGAATGCCGGCGCGCGGCATCCGTTGTATTCAGGTGCATGGCATCGGCCGCGAGAGTCACGGCGCCAGGCCCTGCGAGAAGAGGGAAATGCAATGGCACGGTTCGACGGCAAGACGGCTCTGGTCACCGGCGGCGGCAGCGGCATCGGAGCGGAGATCGCCCGCAAGCTCGCCGCTGAGGGCGCATCGGTGGTCGTCACCGACATCAAGCTCGAGGCGGCCGAGTCCGTCGTGAGGCAGATCACGGATGCCGGGGGCACCGCGTCCGCGTTCGCTCAGAACACGGCGAAATGGCAGGACTCCGAGGCGGCCGTCCGCTACGCGCAGGACACCTACGGCGCCCTGCACCTCGCGGTCAACAACGCCGGGATCGGCGCCGCGCCGCAGAACATCGGTGACTACGACATCGAGGCGTGGGACCGGGTGCGCGCCGTCGACCTCGACGGCGTCTTCTACGGGCTGCGCTTCCAGCTGCCCGCGATGGTGGCCGCCGGCGGCGGTGCGGTCGTCAACATGGCCTCCGTGCTCGGCTCGGTCGGCATCGCGCAGAACGCGGCCTATGTCGCCAGCAAGCACGCCCTCGTCGGCCTCACGAAGGTGGCGGCCCTCGAATACACCGCCCAGGGCGTTCGCACGAACGCGGTCGGTCCCGGCTTCATCGACACCCCGCTCGTGCGCGCGAGCCTCTCGAGCGATGCACTGTCGGCTCTCGAGAAGGAGCATGCGGCGGGACGGCTCGGAACGGATGCCGAGGTCGCAGCGCTCACGCTGTTCCTCCTGAGCGACGACGCGTCATTCATCTCAGGCAGCTACCACCTCGTCGACGGCGGCTACTCCGCCCACTGACGCCACATCGCCACCGCGGACGTCGTCCGCCGAGCAGCGCTCGCGACCGTCAGGCCGTGGGCGCTGTCTCGATGTGCGCGACCGAACGGACCTCGAGGTACCCGCAGAGCTCGGCGGCCGTACCCAGCTCGGCGACGAGTGCGGCAGTCTCCTCCGCCGAGAGGGCGACCTCGTCGAGCTGCGGTTCGAACACGACGCGCCAGCGCGCGTCGCCTCCCATCGGAGGCCGGACGTAGACCGTCGTCGACGCGTTCCGCAGCGGCACGACGACGAGCCCGCCGTCATCACCCCAGGAGTCGTCCTGGATGACGACCTTGATGAGGTCGCCGTCTCCCCGCGCGGCGGTGAACTCATCCAGCCAGAGCTGCAAGGTTTCGCGACTGCGGTACGGCATGTGTTCGTCTTCCCGGCGCGGCGGCGTGCCGGTGGCCCCGGCGGGACGACGTCGTGCTCTGTCGCGAGGGTAACACCCCTAGGTGACACCGCCCCGCCGGTTTCTGGACTCAGTCCTGCAGGGTCTCGATATCGATGACGAACCGGTAGCGGACGTCGGAGCGGAGCACGCGCTCGTAGGCCTCGTTGATCTCGCCCGCACCGATCAGTTCGGTCTCGGGGGCGATGCCGTGCTCGGCGCAGAAGTCGAGCATCTCCTGCGTCTCGGCGATCGACCCGATGTTCGAGCCGGCGAACGAGCGACGGTTGCCGAAGAGGGCGAACACCCGCAGCGACAGCGGCTCGGAGGGCGCGCCGACGTTGACCATCGTGCCGTCCAGGCGCAGCAGACGCAGGTAGGACTCGAGCTTCAGCGGCGCGCTGACCGTGTTGATGATGAGGTCGAACGTGTTGGCGAGGGCCGTGAACGTCGAGGCGTCGCTCGTGGCGTAGTAGTGCGTCGCGCCGAACCGCTTGCCGTCCTCCTGCTTCGACAGGCTCTGCGACAGCACCGTGACCTCGGCGCCCATGGCGACGGCGATCTTGACGGCGAGGTGTCCGAGTCCGCCCATGCCGACGACGGCGACCTTCGAGCCGGGGCCGACCTTCCAGTGCGCGAGCGGCGAGTACGTGGTGATGCCTGCGCACAGCAGCGGCGCGACCGACTCGTACGGAAGCGCCTCGGGGATGCGCAGGACGAAGTCCTGGTCGACGACGACGTGCGTCGAATAGCCGCCCTGGGTGATCGTGCCGTCGCGGTCGACGGACCCGTAGGTCTGGGTGTTGCCGTTCAGGCAGTAGTTCTCCATGCCGGCGAGGCAGTTCTCGCATTCGCGGCACGAGTTCACCATGCAGCCGACGCCGACCCGGTCGCCCACGGCGAAGCCGGTGACCTCGGAGCCGACCTCGACGACCTCGCCGGCGATCTCGTGACCGACGACCTGCGGGTAGGTCACCGGGCCCCAGTCGCCGCGGACGAGGTGGATGTCGGAGTGGCAGATCCCGGCGTAGCGGATCGCGATGAGGACATCGCGGGGTCCGGTCTCACGGCGTTCGATCGTCGTGCGCACGAGCGGTTCGGTCGCGGACGGCGCAGCGTAAGCGGCGACAGTAGGCATGGGGGTCTCCTTGCAGATCGATGGACGGATGCCTCGGGTCGGGGCATCCCCCACGCGAAACGCTACGCGCGCTCGCTGATGAGTATCGTCGGAGTGGACCGCGCACAGAAGCCCGGAGGCTCTCATGTCGACACTCTCGCCCACCCCCGTCATCCTGGGCGCGTCCCGCCTCGGCGATCGCCCCGACCCGGAGGCGTTGGCGGATGCGCTCATCCGCTCCTCTCTCGGCTACGTCGACACGAGCAACAACTACACGGGCGGAAAGAGCGAGCAGCTGCTCGGCGATGCGATCCGACGCGCGGGCGGTCTTCCGTCGCACACCGCCGTGTACTCGAAGGCCGACAGCGACCCGGCATCCGGCGCCTTCGACGGCGAGCGCGTCAAGCGATCGCTCGACGAGTCGCTGACGCGCCTCGGACTCGACCGGCTGCCGCTCTACCAGCTGCACGACCCGTACACGATCTCCTTCGCGGAGGCCATGGCACCCGGCGGGGCCGTGCCCGCTCTGCTCGCACTCAGGGAGCAGGGCGTCATCGGGGCGATCGGCATAGCCTCGGGCACGCTGTCGCAGGTGCGCGAATACGTCGACACCGGCGTCTTCGACGTCGTCCTCTCGCACAACCGGTACACGCTCGTCAGCCGGACGGCCGAGCCCGTCTTCCGCGCCGCGCGCGAGCACGGCATGACCGTCCTCAACGCCGCGCCGTTCGGCGGCGGGACGCTCGCGAACGGCGACGACACATTCGGGTACCGACCGATGCCCGACGATTTCGCCGCGCACCTCGGCCGCGTCCGGGATCTCGCCCGCGAGCACGGCGTCGACCTCGCCGCGGCCGCCCTGCACTTCTCGATGCGCAGCCCGCTGGTCGACGCGACGGTCGTGGGGATCACCTCGACGGCCCGCCTCGACGCTCTCGCGCCGCTGATCGAGGCCGAGATCCCCGCGGAGTTCTACGACGCGGTCGAAGCTCTGGGCGCTCCACCCGCGGGCGTCGAGGACTGACCTCCGGTCAGTTGCGACCGAACCCGTCGAGGTCGGGGTCCCAGTACGCTTCCGGGCCCTCGTCGTACACGGGTTCGGCGGAGCCGGAATCGCCACGCGGGTAATGCGGGTGGCGCCGCAGCTGCGCGGCGGCGAAGGAGAAGTCCGGCTCCTCACGCTCCCAGTCGGTCGCGACCGACAGGACGTCGTTGCCGACGCCGATGACGAGGGATGCCTCGCCGATCTCGCCGTTCTTCTCGAAGACGATGGGGATCGTGACCGCGTCGGCGCGTCCCACCTCGGCGACGGCGGCGGTCAGGGTGACGAGAGCCTCCGCCACGTCATCGGTCGTGACCACGGTCTCGCCGGCGTAGGTGATGCATCTCATGTGACCACTATGGGTGGCGAGCCCGGTTTCGACCGACCAGTTGCTTTCGGCGCCCGAGCCAGGTACGGCGAGTGCGTCAGGGCTCCTCGACGACGACGGGGTCGACGCCGTCGACGGCATCCGACATCCGACGCAGGAAGTCGACGACATGTTCCTGCGCCTCAGGACTCATCCCGACAGCGACGTCGTACATGAGCCCGTGCATGCGGCCGAGGGTCTCGCGCACTTCCTCGTTCGCGTGCGTCGTCGCCTTCACGAAGATGCTTCGCCGATCCGCCGGATTCGCCAGCCGTTCGATCCGGCCGGTCTTCTCGAGCCGGTCGAGCATCGTCGTGATCGAGGCCGACGTCACCCCGAGGTACTTCACGAGCTCGGCGGGACGAGCGGAGTGGCCGGGCTGGCGGAGCAGGTAGCGCAGGGCGAGCAGCTCGTTCTCACCCATGGACATCGAGTCCCGCGTACGCCGACGCATCGCGGACTCGGCAGCACGGTACGTGCGGAGGGCCTCGAGGACGCGGCGGGCACGTTCGCGCTGGCCGGGCGACTCGTCGTACCAGTACCCGGCCGTCGCTGGCGGCTCCTCGCTGGTCTGCGCGTCGACGTCCGCCACATTCACTCCCCGGTAATGACGCCGTTCACGGCGATCTCGTCGAGAATAGGTGATGAGAGAGGGTGCAGGGATGCCTGTGGCCACGTGTCCGCCGATCCGCTACCCTCCTCGCGACCCGGGGGAGGAGTCCCGATGCCGTTCCGCAGTAAAGAAACCCTCGAGACGTGGGTGTCCGAGTTCCACGACGCCCGGGGCGCGGGCGACCGCATCAAGGTGATCGTCCAGGACGGATCCGACGGATCCGACACGGGGCTCGTCATCGTCCCCCTCGAGAATGCGACCGTTGCGATCTCCATGGAGCCCGTGCAGATCGGCGAGGCCTCGTGGCGCGTGACGTTCGAACCGCAGCCCGACACGACGATCCTCAACAGCCACCAGCTCCACGGCATGGCCGCCGAGCTCGCCGTCGCCGCAGAGTTGTGCTCCTACCTCGAAGCCCGCTCCGTCGGGCACGAGGAGTGACCCCCGGCATCCGTTCTCACATCGCGACCTCTTCGGTTGAGAGGAAGAGGTAACCAAAGCGGTCGATCCCCGTGCGGTCGGGGGAAACACCCGCCCTTTAGCGTCGAGCCTCACACCCGGCTCCACGACTGAAAGGCACTGCGATGACGTACGTCAAGCCCACCGAACTCGTCCAGACCGTGATCGACGCCGGCGCGTCGAAGGTCATGCTCTCGACCCGTGACACCCTCATCCGCTCGATCATGGGCGGCGCGATCCTCACTCTGGCGGCCGCCTTCGCCGTCACGATCAGCGTCACCACCGGCAGTCCGCTCCTCGGCGCCGTGCTGTTCCCCATCGGCTTCGTCATGCTCTACCTGCTGGGCTACGACCTGCTGACGGGCGTCTTCGTGCTGGCCCCGCTGGCGTGGCTCGACAAGCGCCCGGGCGTCACCCTCGGCGGCATCCTCCGCAACTGGGGACTCGTGTTCCTCGGCAACTTCATCGGCGCGTTCGCGATCGCGGTGCTCATGGCGATCGTCTTCACCAACGGGTTCTCCACCCCGCCGAACGAGGTCGGACAGGCGATCGGGCACATCGGCGAAGGCCGCACCGTCGGCTACGCCGAGCACGGGGCGAACGGCATGCTGACGCTCTTCATCCGCGCCGTCCTCTGCAACGCGATGGTCGCCACCGGGGTCGTCCTCGCGATGGTCTCGAAGGACGTCATCGGCAAGATCGTCGCGATGTGGATGCCGATCATGCTCTTCTTCTTCATGGGCTTCGAGCACTCGATCGTCAACATGTTCCTGTTCCCCTCGGGCCTGCTCCTCGGCGGGGACTTCACGATCGGCGACTACCTGATCTGGAACGAGATCCCGACGGTGCTCGGCAACCTCGTCGGCGGCCTGCTCTTCGTGGGACTCCCGCTGTACTTCACGTACGGCCGCCCCTCGGCTCCGCGTCGCGTGCGGGCCTCGCGCCGTGAGACCGCCGCCCGCGCCGCCGCGGCGGACGCTCCCGTCGCCGCTCGGTGATCACCGTGGCCCGCCTCGTAAAGAGCCCGCAACACGACGGGACCCCGACTGCAACGTCGCCCGCATACGGTCACGACATGAGCTCCACCGGCCCCACCCCGCCCCACGTTGTCGTGGTGGGTGCCGGGATGGTCGCCCACCGGTTCGTCGAGAGCCTGCTCAGCCGCACCGACGACGCGTGGCGGGTTACCGTGATCGGCGAGGAGGGGCGGCACCCCTACGACCGGGTCGGCCTCACCTCCTTCTTCGCCGGTGCGTCCGCCGAAGACCTCGAGCTCGACGCGGCTCCCCTGGCGGACGAGCGCGTGCGCTTCCTCCGCGGCACGACGGTCACGCGAATCGATCGCAGCCAGGCCGAGGTCGTCACCGACCGCGGCGAGCGCATCGGCTACGACCGGCTCGTCCTCGCGACCGGCTCGTACGCCGCCCGGCTCGCCGTGGACGGCTACGACCACGACGGATGCTTCGTCTACCGCACCCTCGACGACGTCGAGGCACTGGAGCGCTTCGTCGAGCGCCGGTCGGCCGAGCTCGGACGCCGGCTCACCGGGACCGTCATCGGCGGCGGGCTCCTCGGCCTCGAGGCGGCCGGCGCCCTGCAGGGACTCGACGTCGACTGCACCGTCGTGCAGTCCTCGGACCGGCTCATGTCGGCGCAGCTCGACCTGCCCGCCGGCGACGCCCTGCGGCGTCTCATCGAGCAGCGTGGGATCGGCGTGCGGACCTCCGCACTCACGACGCGACTCGACGCCGACCGCACCGGCCAGGTCGTGGGGCTCGAGTTCCGCGACGGCACGTGGGAGCGCACCGACGTGGTCGTCTTCACCGTGGGTGTCCGTCCTCGCGACGAGCTCGCGCGGACGGCGGGCCTGACCGTCGACCCGCGCGGCGGGGTCGTCATCGACGCCGCCTGCGACACCTCCGACCCGCGCATCCTCGCGATCGGCGAGGTCGCGAGCTTCGGCGGGCAGTGCGTCGGTCTCGTCGCCCCCGGCTACGCGATGGCGGAGGTCGCCGCCGCGCGGCTGCTCGGACTCGAGGCATCCTTCGCGGGCTTCGACGTGTCGACCAAGCTCAAGCTCTCGGGCGTCGACGTCGCGAGCTTCGGCGACGCGTTCGCCGAGACGCCCGGCGCGCTCGACGTCGTCTACGCCGACCCCGTCGCCGGCGTCTACAAGAAGCTCGTCGTCTCTGACGACGCGAAGACCCTGCTCGGCGGCATCCTCGTCGGCGACGCCTCGGCCTACGGCTCGCTCCGCCCTCTCGTCGGCGGCGCGCTGGGCGGCGACCCGGTCGCGTACCTCATGCCGCAGGACGGCGTCGCCGCCCCGACCGGCGAGCTGCCGGACGAGGCGCTCGTGTGCTCCTGCAACGGCGTCACGGCCGGCGGCATCCGCTCGGCCGTCAACGACGAGGGCTGCACCGACGTGAAGGGCATCAAGGCCTGCACGAAGGCGGGAGCCGCCTGCGGATCGTGCGTCGGCATGATCACGAAGCTCCTCGGCAGCGAGCTCGCGAAGACGGGCGCCGCCCTCAGCACGTCGCTCTGCGAGCACTTCGCGATGTCGCGCCGGCAGCTCTTCGACGCCGTGCGCGTCTCGGGGCTGTCGACCTTCAGCGCGGTCATCGACCGCTTCGGCACCGGACGCGGCTGCGACATCTGCAAGCCGGTGCTCGCCAGCATCCTGTCGACCCTCACCGGCCGCCACGTGCTCGACGGCGAGAACGCGACGCTGCAGGACACGAACGACCACGTCATGGCGAACATGCAGAAGGACGGCAGCTACTCGGTCGTCCCCCGCATCGCCGGCGGCGAGATCACTCCCGAAGGCCTCGTCGTGATCGGGCAGGTGGCGCAGGACTTCGGGCTGTACACGAAGATCACCGGCGGCCAGCGCATCGACATGTTCGGCGCCCGCCTCGAGCAGCTGCCCGAGATCTGGAAGCGCCTCGTCGACGCGGGCTTCGAGTCGGGCCACGCGTACGGCAAATCCCTGCGCACCGTGAAGTCGTGCGTCGGCTCGACCTGGTGCCGCTACGGCGTGCAGGACGCGGTCGGCATGGCCGTGCAGCTGGAGCTCCGCTACCGGGGCCTGCGATCGCCGCACAAGATCAAGCTCGGCGTCTCGGGGTGCGCCCGCGAGTGCGCCGAGGCCCGCGGCAAGGACGTCGGCGTCATCGCGACCGAGGCCGGCTGGAACATGTACGTCGGCGGCAACGGCGGCTTCACGCCGCGCCACGCGGTGCTCCTCGCCGAGGGTCTCGACGACGCAGGGCTCCTGCAGGCGATCGACCGCTTCCTCATGTACTACGTCTTCACCGCCGACCGGCTGCAGCGCACGGCCCCGTGGTTCGAAGACCTCGAGGGCGGCATCGACGAGCTGCGCCGCGTGATCTTCGACGACTCGCTCGGAATCTGCACCGACCTGGATGCCGCGATGGCGCGCCACGTCGAGAACTACGAGGACGAGTGGAAGGCGACCCTCGACGACCCCGAGAAGCTCCGCCGGTTCGCCTCGTTCGTCAACGCCCCCACGACGCCCGACCCCTCCCTCGCCTACACAGCGGAGCGCGGGCAGGCCCGCCCGGCGACCGCCGAGGACCGTGACGCCGGCGTGCTCATCGCCGGCACGACGCTGGAGGTGCGGCGATGACGATGGTGACGCATGAGACGGATGCCGCGGCCCCGCCCGCCGGCTGGACGGCGGTGTGCGCGGTGACCGACCTCGAGACCGAGCGCGGCCGTGCCGCCCTCCTCGGCGGCACGCAGGTCGCACTGTTCCTCACCCACGCCGGACGCGTCCACGCGGTGCAGAACCTCGACCCGTACAGCGGAGCCCACGTCATCTCCCGCGGCATCGTCGGCACCCGCGGCGACGTGCCGACGGTCGCATCGCCCATGTACAAGCAGGTCTTCGACCTGCGCACCGGGGTGTGCCTCGAGACGAACGGCAAGGAGCCGCTGGCCCTGCGCGTCTGGCCCGCTGCCGTCGCCGACGGGATCGTCTACCTCCGGGAGGAGCAGCGATGACCGCCATGATCGGGCTGTCCCTTACCGGTCGACGCGTCGTCTTCGTCGGCGGGGGGACCGTCGCCGGCCGGCGGGTGGGACGCTTCCTCGACGAGGGCGCGCTCGTGACCGTCGTCGCGCCCGCGCTCGGTGACGCGATGCGCGAGCTCGTCGACGCGGGACGGGTCACGTGGACCGCCCGCCCGGCCCGCGAGGCCGATGTGGCGGATGCCTGGTTCGTGCACGCGGCGACGGCCCAGGCATCCGTCGACGCGACCGTCGCGGCCTGGTGCGAGTCGGCCCGCGTGTTCTGCGTGAACGCCTCGGACGGCGCCCACGGCACGGCGAGACTCACCGCCGAGACGCGATCGGGGGACGTCATCGTCGGAGTGGCCTCCGACGCCGGCGTCGACCCGCGCCGGTCCGCCCGGCTGCGCGACGCGATCGGGTCAGCCCTCCGCGAGGGGACGCTCCCCCTCCGTCGCCGGCGGAAGGCCGCCGGGCGGGTGGACCTCGTCGGCGGTGGTCCCGGCCCCGCCGACCTCATGACCGTCCGCGGTCGCCGGCTGCTCGCCGAGGCCGACGTCGTCGTCGCCGATCGTCTCGGCCCGACGGACGTGCTGAGCGAGCTCGACCCCGACGTCGAGGTGATCGACGTCGGCAAGGCCCCCGGCAACCACCCGGTGCCGCAGGAGGAGATCAACGCTCTCCTCGTCGCCCACGCGAAGGCAGGCAAGCGCGTCGTGCGTCTGAAGGGCGGCGATCCGTTCGTCTTCGGACGCGGTGGCGAAGAGGTCACCGCGTGCCTGGCCGCAGGCGTGCCCGTCGAGGTCGTGCCGGGGCTGACGAGTGTCGTCTCGGTTCCCCAGGCCGCCGGCATCCCGGTCACCCACCGCGGCACCGCCGCCGGCCTGCACGTCACGATCGGACAGGGACCCGTCACACCCGCCACCCGAGCCGCCCTCGCCGACGCGACGATCACGACCGTGGTGCTCATGGGGGTCGCCGCGCTCCCTAAGCTCGTCGCCGCCGCGCTCGCGGCCGGCGCCCCCGAGGGTCGCCCCGTCGCGATCGTCGAGCGCGGCCACACGCCCACGCAGCGGACCACCCGCACGACCCTCGCCGACGCGGTGACGGATGCCGCGGCCGCAGGGGTGAGCAATCCCGCCGTCATCGTGGTGGGCGACGTCGCCGCCGCCGGCCTGCTGCTGCCGGAGCCCGTGGCCGCGGGAACGGGGGATCCGCCCCGGTGACCATCGCCCGCCCCGCCCTCTCCGCCGCGCTCGGCGGCTGCACGATCGTCATCGCCGTCGATCGTCGCTCCGCCGAGCTCGCCTCGGCGCTGGAGCGGCACGGGGCGACGGTGCGCCACGCCCCCGCCCTGACGATCGAGTCGCACATCGACGACGACGCGCTCATCGGAGCGACGCGTGCGCTGATCGACGATCCGCCCGACATCGTGGTCGCCACCACGGGAGTCGGTTTCCGCGGGTGGATGGAAGCCGCCGACGAAGCGGGACTGCAGGGTGCGCTCCACGCGGCGCTCGCGGGCGCGCAGATCGTGGCGCGCGGGCCGAAGGCGCGCGGAGCGATCCAGCAGGCCGGCCTGACCGCCGACTGGGTCGCCGAGTCCGAGACCTCCGAGGAGCTCGGCGCGTTCCTGCTGGCCGAGGGCGTCGCCGGCCGTCGCGTCGCGGTCCAGCACCACGGGTCGGGCGCGGACGGGCTCGACGAGCTGTTCTCGGCCGCGGGTGCCGATGTCGTGAGCCTCACCGTCTACCGCTGGGGACCTCCTCCCGATTCCGCCGCCGTCGCACGCTCGGTGGCCCAGACGGCACAGGGCGATGTCGACGCCGTCCTCTTCACCTCCGCGCCCGGCGCCGCCGAGTGGCTCGCGACGGCGCGACGGGAGGGCGCCCTCGACGCGATCGTGCGCCGGTCGGTCGACGGCACGCTCCTCCTCGCCGCCGTCGGCCCGATCACGGCAGGTCCGCTCGTCGAGGCCGGAGCGGCACCGCTCGTCGCCGAGCGGGGCCGGCTCGGATCCCTCGTGCGAGCCGTCGTCACGCACTTCGGCGGCGGCGGCGCCCCCGCCCTCGAGACGGCAGCCGGGCGCCTGGAGCTCCGCAGCGGCGCCGCCGTCCTGGATGGGGCACTCCTGCCCCTGTCGCCCACGTCCGCCGCTATCCTCGCCCTGCTCTTCGCCGCCGGGGGCGGTGTCGTCAGCCGAGCCGAACTCGCCGAAGCCCTGCCCCGCTCGGGCGCCGGCGACAGCACCCATGCGGTCGACGTCGCGATCGCGCGCACGCGCGAAGCCCTCGGCATCCCGACCCTCATCCGCACCGTCGTCAAACGGGGCTACCGCCTCGACGTCCTCACCCCGGGAGAGACACCGTGACCCCTGTCCTCATCGCCTGCTCGCACGGGACCAGCTCGCTCGAGGGCCGCGCCGCCATCTCGGCCGTCGTCGAGCAGGTGCGCCTGCTGCTGCCCCACGTCGCCGTGGCGGAGGCGTTCGTCGACGTC
The DNA here is from genome assembly GCF_030818715.1 of Microbacterium sp. SORGH_AS_0505. Taxonomy (NCBI): domain Bacteria; kingdom Bacillati; phylum Actinomycetota; class Actinomycetes; order Micrococcales; family Microbacteriaceae; genus Microbacterium; species Microbacterium sp. SORGH_AS_0505. Next base: position 899,281 of record NZ_JAUTAT010000001.1, read on the forward strand.
CAGCAGCCCGAGATCGACGACGTCGTACAGGCCACCTCCCCCCGCCCGGCCGTGGTCGTGCCCCTCCTGCTGTCGACCGGGTTCCACACGAAGGTCGACATCGCACGGGCGGTGACGGATGCCGGTTCCCGCGCCGTCGCGACCGTCGCCCTCGGACCGCATCCGCTCCTCGCCGACCTGCTCGCGGAGCGACTGCAGGATGCCGGCCTCGCCCCCGGTGATGCGGTGGTGCTGGCCGCGGCGGGATCGAGCGACCCCGCGGCATCCGTCGACGTCGCGGAGATGGCGGACCTCTTGCGGGAGCGGATCGACGCCCCCGTCTCGGTCGGCTTCGCCGCGGGCGCCGGCACGAGGATCGCCGACGCCGTCGCCGCGGCTCGGGATGCCGGTGCGATGCGGGTCGTCGCGGCCAGCTACGTCCTCGCGCCGGGGTTCTTCGCCGACGTCATCGCCCGCGCCGGCGCCGATGCGGTGACCGCCCCGCTGGCCCCCGACGCCGCGGTCGCGACCGTGGTCGTCGAGCGCTACCTGGCCGCCGCTGCCTCCGCGCGAGCGACGGCCGCCGCCTGACGCGGCTCAGCCGACCGGCTCGATGACGTCGTCGGCGCGGCGCCCCGCCGCACGGACGGCGCCGATCGAGGCAGCGATGACGAGCGCGATGCCGATGAGCTCGATCACCGTCAGATGCTGCCCGAGCAGCACGAAACCCGCCAGCGATGCCGTCGCGGGAGCGAGCGCCATGAGGATCGCGAACGCCGCCGCCGGCAGGCGTCGGAGCGCGATCAGTTCGAGAGCGTACGGGATGGTCGAGGACAGGAGCGCGACGGCGGCACCCAGGGCGACGAGGTCGAGCCGCAGAAGCGCGCTGCCCGCGTCCGCGATGCCGAACGGCAGCGAGAGGACCGCGCCCACCGCCATCGCGAGGGCCAACCCGTCGAGCCGAGGGAACGCGGCGCCGACCTTCGCCGACGACAGGATGTAGAACGCCCAACTCACGGCCGCGCCGAGGGCGAAGATCACGCCGAGCGGATCGAGCCGGTCGAACCCCCCGCCTCCGAGCGCGACGACGCCCACGAGCGCGAGCCCCGCCCAGATCCAGGCCGAAGCCCGCCGACTCGCGATGATCGACAGGGCGAGCGGACCGAGCACCTCGATCGTCACCGTCACCCCGAGCGCGAGCCGCTCGAGGGCGAGGTAGAAGAACCCGTTCATGACCGCCAGCGCCACACCCAGCTGGACGACGGCGAGCCATGACGCGCGGCTGTGGCCGCGCCATGAGGGCCGGGCGATCAGCCCGAGGATGAGCGCGGAGAACACGAGGCGCAGCATCACCATGCCGAGCGGTCCCACCTCGGGGAACAGGAGCACCGCGAGCGAGGCGCCGACCTCCTGGCAACACAACCCCACGACGACCAGCGTGACGGCGGTCGTCGACGTGCTGCGTGAGGTCACCCTCCGCAGGTGGCGTAGCGGGCGAGCTCAGGCGCGAGGCTCTCCGCGGTCCACGGCAGGCCCATCTCGGGCGCCGTGCGCCCGTCCGCGGCAGGGGCCTTCGAGGCCAGCGCCGCGAGCTGCCAGGCGAGCACGCGCACGGCGTTCGACGACGCACGCGATTCGTTGAGGACGACCACGACGGACATGCCCGTCGTCCGGTCCGCGAACGCCGCCACCATGTAGCCCGGAAGCGAGCCGAACTGCCCGACGAGACTGCCGGCCTGGTAGGTGCCGCCGTCCGCCGTGAACCATGCCGGCTGCTCGGAGTTCGCGGGACGAGGGTCGGCGTAGCGGGTGTCCGCGTCGTACGACCGGGCGCCGACGGCGAGAGCGCGCACGTACGTCGACAGATCACCCACGGTCGACACGACACCGCCCGACGCGGCACCGACGCTCGAGGTGACCTCGGTCACATCGATCGGGGCGCTGCAGTCCGGCTTCCGGTCCTTGCCGTTGGCGATGTACGCACCCTTGAGGCGATCTCCGCCGCCCGCTCCCGTGGGGTAGGCGCTGGAGGACATCCCGAGCGGCTCGAACACGTACTCGTTGTACAGGTCGGAGAGCGACTCACCGCCCGCACGTTCGAGCACGAGTCCGAGGAGCACGTACCCGGTGTCGGAATCGCGGAACTCCGCGCCCGGCGCAGCTGTCGCGCGTTGGGCGATCCCGTAGGCCACGAGCTCGCGCGGGTTCCACACGCGCTCGGGCGCCGCGATCACGCGGGGGAAGACCCGGCCGAGGTAGCCTGCCAGACCGCTCGTGCTGTCGCACAGGTCACCCAGGGTGATCCCCGCCTGCCCGGGGTAGGAATCGAGCCAGTCGCCGACGGTGTCGTCGAGGCCGACGGTCCCCTTCTCCACGAGGGCGTACAGCAGATCGCAGGTCATGGCGCGCGTGACGTTGGCGCTCTTGAAGGTCATGGACGGGTCGACCTCGGGCCCGCCGGGGCCTGACGTGCCGAGGCCCGCGACCCATTCACCCGACCACGGCACCGAGACCGAGACGATCGCGCCGCTGGCGCCGATCGAGGTCATCGCCGTCTCGGTGAGCGACTGCATCTGCTCCGTGAGATCGGCGGGCAGGGCGCCGTCGACCTGGTCGACCCCGATGTCGATGCGCTCCGGCTGAGGAGCGCACGCGCCGAGACCGATCGCGAGGCCGAGCGCCGTCACTGCAGCGACCACTCGCCTCGACACACGTCCTGCCACGCGCAGATCACCCCCGGGATTCGTCTCAACGATTACAACACACCCGTCGCGCCTGTCCGGTCGCGCCTCGCGTGATGACGGATGCCGGGTCTCACCCGGCGTTCTGTGCCGCCCGGACCCCTGCCATGAAGCGCCGCACGTCGCGGTCGACGAGGATGTCGGCGGGGCGGAGGGGACGCGAGAGGTAGAGCCCGTCGAGCGACGTCAGTCGCGACAGTGCGACGTAGGTCTGGCCCGGGGCGAACGCGCCGTTTCCGAGGTCGATGATCGCCCTGTCGTAGGTCTTCCCCTGCGATTTGTGGATCGTGACGGCCCACGCCAGCCGCAGCGGGAACTGCGTGTACTCCGCGACGATCTCGCGGGTCAGCTTGCGGGTGCCCGGGTCGTAGGCGTAGCGGAACTTCTCCCACACCGTCGGCTCGACGTCGTGCTCCTCGCCGTCGAGCTCGACGCGGACGGTGCCGCCGGCGATACGCGTGACGGTGCCGATCGACCCGTTCACCCACCGAGGGCCGTCGCCGCCGAAGCCGCCGATGTCGTTGCGCAGGAACATGACCTGTGCGCCCACCTTCAGCTGCAGCTCCTGGTCGGCGGGATAGGCGTCGCCGCGACCGAAGTCGCCGCTGATCTCTGCGCGCGCCGTCTGCGCCGGCCCGGGTAGCGCGTCGAGGTGCCGCTGGTTGATGCGAGAGACGATGTCGTTGCGGGTCGCGAGGGTGATGATCGGCACCTCGCCCGCCGCCGGCTCCGGCGGCTTGCGAGCGCCGGCCGCGTTGAGGGCGCCTGCGATGTCGGCCGTCACGATCCCGTGGCGCACGGCGTTCAGCATCGCCTTGAAGGCGTCGTCGGACTGCCGGTGGATGCTGCGGAGCTCGGCGATGTGCAGCGGAGCCCCGACCCGCCCGAGATCGAGCAGTCCGTCGGAGCGGATGGCACCGGCATCCGCTCGGGGGCCTGCCCACACCTGCGCGTCGAAGAACCAGAACGAGCGGTAGTGGTCCTGGATGTAGCGCAGCTCGTCACCCCGGGGCGGGACCGGGGAGAGCTGGTACGGGTCGCCGAACATGACGACCTGCACCCCGCCGAAGGCTTCGGCGCGCTTTCGCCGCGCCTGCCGGAGCGACCGGTCGATGGCGTCCATGACATCGGCGTTGACCATCGAGACCTCATCGATGATGAGGGTGTCGATGGCGTTCAGGATCTTGCGGGTCGCGTCGGTCTGCTCGATCTCGCTGTCGGCGATGAGACCGATCGGCAGCTTGAACAGCGAATGGATGGTCTGTCCCTCGACGTTGAGGGCGGCCACGCCCGTCGGCGCGCAGACGGCGATCTGCTTGGTCGTGTTCCACGACAGGTGCTGGAGGAGCGTCGACTTGCCGGTTCCGGCGCGACCGGTCACGAACACGTGCTCGCGGGTGTCCTCGATGAGACGGAAGAGCGCGTCCTGTTCGGGAGACAGGGGCGGCAGGCTCACCGGAACCATGCTAGCTACCAGCCGGCCTTTCCTAGACTGAGCACGTGGAACACGATGGGGGCGATGTGACGGCGGATGCCGCCGAGTCCGACGTCCCCGCTGCCCCCACACGGACCGAGACGGTCGCCGGCCCGCGCCGACGTCGCCGGCTCGCGGTCGATCTGACCGCACTCGGAGTCATCGGCATCCTTCTGATCGGCGCCATCGGCGCGACCGGCGCCGTGCTCTACCGGCAGCTCTACAGCCCCACTGCGTTCGTCCTCGACTACCTGCACCTGCTCGCCGACGGTCGCGCGACCGATGCTCTCCTGCTCCCGGGCGTCTCCGCGTCGTCGAGCCAGCTCGCCGCCGCGAAGCTCCCCGCAGACGCGAGCGGCGCACTCCTGCGCGGCAGCGCCCTCACCCGTCTGACGGACGTCGAGCCGGTCTCGGAGACGACGGATGCCGACGGCACGACCACCGTCACCGTCACCTACCGCGTCGGCGGCCACTCCGGCACGACGACCTTCGACGTGGAACGCGACGACGACGGCGCGCTCCTCCCCCGCTGGCGCTTCGCGGAGAGTCCCCTCGCCGTCATCGAGCTCGAGGTGCGCGGCTCGATGCAGTTCGAGGTGAACGGCTTCTCGGTCGACAAGCGACAGGTCTCACCCGACGGCGCCGACGCCGACCCGCTGGAACCGATTCCCCTGCTCGCCTTCTCACCCGGGCTGTACTCGATCACGGTCGACACCGCGGCGACGTCGAGTCCCGGGGTCGCGGTCCTCTCCGACACCCCTCTCGCCGAGATCCCCGTGTCGTTCCAGGCCGAACCGACCGACAAGTTCCTCGGGGTGGTGCAGCAGGAGGTGGACGACTTCTTGGCGCAGTGCGCGACGCAGAAGGTCCTGCAGCCGACCGGGTGCCCGTTCGGCTACTACGTGCGCAACCGGATCGTCGAGCCGCCCACGTGGAAGATCGAAGAGAACCCCGTCGTGACTCTCGAACCCGACGGCGCCGGCTGGGCGATCACGCGCACCCAGGCCGTCGCCAAGATCGACGTGCAGATCCGGTCGATCTTCGACGGTTCCGTCTACGACGTGGAGGAGCTCGTCCCGTTCTTCCTCACCGGCAAGATCACGATCCTCCCCGACGGGACGGCGTCGATCGCGGTCTCAGCCGCCGACTGACCGGGCTCAGCGCGCGGCTTCCCGCCGGGCATCGCGCTCGGCGATCGCCGCGAGGCGGGCGTTGTAGGCCTCGAGCTCGGCATCCCCGGACCGGTCGGCGTGGCGGTCGGTGCTGCGCTGGCGTCGCTCGTCGGACCGGCTCCACTGCACCGCGACGACGATCGCCAGGATGAGGGTCGGGATCTCGCCGATCGACCAGGCGATGCCGCCGCCCGTGTACTGGTCCGCGAGCGGGTCGAGGCCCCAGGTGCGCCCCATGGACCCGAACCATTCCGCCACGAAGAGTCCCGACGCCATCATGATCGCGATGCCGAAGAAGGCGTGCATCGCCATGATGCCGATGAGCGTCAGCAGGCGACCGGCGTGCGGCAGTCGGTAGGGAACCGGGTCGATGCCCGCGAGCGACAGCACGAAGAGGTACCCGACTGTCAGGAAGTGCACCACCATCCACTCATGCCCGAGGTGCTCGTACAGCGTCCACCGGAACAGGTCCGTGTAGTAGAAGGCCCACAGCGACACGATGAACAGCGCCGCGGCCACGAGCGGATGCGTGATGACCTTGGCGTACGGGCTGTGGACCGCCCAGAGGATCCACTCGCGACCGCCGCGCGTCCCGTCGTCGCGCTTGCGGATGGCCCGCGACGCCAGCGTGACGGGCGCACCGAACACGAGGCACATCGGGATCGCCATCGACAGCAGCATGTGCGCCGTCATGTGCATGCTGAAGAGGTAGTCCTGGTAGGCATTCACCGGACCGCACGTGACGTAGACCAGAAGCAGCAGACCCGCGACCCAGAGGACCGTGCGTCCCAGGGGCCAGGTGTCGCCCCGTCGGCGGAGACGGCGCACACCCGCGAGGTAGAAGAACAGACCGAACCCGGCGGCGAAAGCCCAGACGAGGTCGACGTCCCACGTCGTGAAGAAGCGACCGACGGTGAGCTCCGGCGGCAGGGGCGACCCCGTCAGCACTTCGGCCGGGGTCTGGTCGAGCGGCAGCGTGGTGTCGACCGGCGGCGGCGTGAGCGAGAGGGCGACGGCGGCGCCGGAGGCGATGCCCATGAAGACGACCTCGAGGACGACGAGCGTCCAGAAGCGTGCTGCGATGGCCGTATCGCGGATGCCGGCGATCAACCGGCGGCGGTAGAACGCCCCCAGCACCCCCATCGCCAGGAGGGCGACGACCTTCACCATCAAGAGGGCGCCGTACGCCGAGAAGAGGTTCTGGAACGACAGGATGCCGACGGTCGCCCGCGCGATGCCCGACAGGGTCACGACGACGAAGGCGGCGAGGGCGATGCTCGAGTATCGCTGCAGGACCGTGGCGAGGCGGTCGCTCGAGAAGAGCGGACGCAGGAGCAGGAGCATCATCAGACCGCCGAGCCAGGCCGCGGCGGCGATGATGTGCAGTGCGAGCGAGGTCACCGCGATGTTGTGGTTCGCTTCGCTGCCGGTGTGGCCGGCCGTCGCCATCGGCACCATGGACGCGATCGCGAGGAGGGCCACGAGCAGCGTCGCCAGCCAGCCGCGCACGGCGAACGCCAGGACGGTGAGCACCGCGCCGGCGACCGTCGTCATCAGCCAGGCCCGCCCCGGGTCGGTGTCGACGAGGAAGCGGCCGAGCTGCTCGCCGAACGCCGCGTCGGCGCTCGGGGTGGCGCCGAGGACCTTCAGGAACGTCAGATAGCCGGTGAGAGCGCTGGCGACGGTGAGGATCGCCGCGCCGGCAGAAGCGGCATCCAGGGCGAAGTCGAACTCCTTCGACCCCGCGACCAGCGAGAAGAGCGCCAGGACGAGCGACCCGACGAGGAGCGCCGCCGACAGGTTGACCGTCAGCTCGGCGACCGGGAGCAGCCAGCGGACGACCGGGCCGGGGTCGCCGATCACGAGGGGCGCAGCGCCGCCACCGTAGGCCAGCCCCAGCAGGAGCGCGACGAGACCCGCGCCCGCGAGGATCGCCGGCCCGGCGAAGCGGAGAGCGCGCGGATTCACCCTGCAAGCCTACGCGCGGGCAGGTGGGGGAACGCCGAAGGGGGATGCCTCTCGGCATCCCCCTTCGTACGACTGCAGCGTCTTACTTGACGGCAGCCTTCAGCTTCGAGCCGGCGCTGACCTTGACGCGCTTGCCGGCGGGGATGTTGATCTCGGCACCCGTCTGCGGGTTGCGGCCGGTGCGAGCGGACGTCTCGACCTGCTCGAACGCGATCCAGCCCGGGATCGAGACCTTCTCGCCCTTGGCGACAGCCTCGGAGACGGACGAGAACAGGCCGTCGACGACGCGCGAGACGGTGGCCTGGCTCTCGCCGGTGGCGCTGGCGATGCTGGCGACGAGTTCGGTCTTGGTGATGGCCATGGTGCTCCTCCAGACGGCGGATCGCCGTCTTCAGTTACTCGGACCGACGGGGTGACCGCCGGCTGGTCGTTGCGACCGGTCCCGAATATACCCACGGACCGCGGAATTCCGCGGATTTTGAGTCATCTGCGGCCCAATTGGTCGGCGTGTCGCGTGTCGGATGTGACTTTTGAGGCGAATGTGGCCGTTTCGGCCGGATTCCGCGGAATTCCGCGGAGGGGGTTGCTTTTCGGGACCGATGTGCGCTCAGCGTCGCCCGCGGGCGAACTCGTCGGCGGCGTCGCAGGCGAGTTGCGCCGAGGCCGGGCCGCCGTGCCCCTCCTCCTCGAGGATGTGCAACCGGCTGCCGGGCCACGCCCTGTGCAGCAGCCACGGCGTGAGCGCCGGTCCGCTGACGTCGCGCCGGCCGTGGACGAGGACGCCCGGGATGCCGGTCAGCCGGTCCATCCGGTCGAGGATCGGCACGTCGAGGAAGCAGTCCTGCGCCCAGTAGTGCGTCACGAGGGTGGCGAAGTTCTCGCGCATCCGCGGATCCTCATGCAGCGGCCCGGTCCCCGCCCATGGGGAGAGGGCGATGTGGGCGGATTCCCACGCGTCCCACGCATCGGCGGCCCGGGTGCGGACGGCGGGGTCGGGGTCGCGCAGCATGCGGTCGTAGGCGTCGACGACGCGCTCACCGTCGGGCACGAGGTCGCCGAGGCGGTCACGAGCCTCGGGGAAGATACGCCCGACCCCGTCGGTGATCCACTCGATCTCGTCGCGGGCCCCGGCGGTGACGGCGAGAAGGATGATCTCGCTCACCCGCTCGGGGTGCGCCTGCGCGTACGCCAGGGCGAGGGTGGATCCCCACGAGACGCCGTAGACGAGCCAGCGGTCGATGCCGAGGTGCTCTCTGAGCGCCTCGATGTCGGCGATGAGCGCGGGGGTTGTGTTGTCGTCGAGGTGAGCGAGGTCGTCGATCGCCCAGGGCGTGCTCGCGCCGCATCCGCGCTGGTCTAAGCCGACGATGCGGTAGCGCTCGGGGTCGAACACGCGCCGGTAGCCGCCCTTGCCGAGGCCGCCGCCTGGACCGCCGTGCAGGTACAACGCGCCGCGGCCGGTGTCGGAGCCCGAGACCTCCCAGTGCAGGCGGGCACCGTCCGGGCGGTCCAGCATTCCGGAGGCGTGGGGCTCGATCGGGGGATGCACGTCGCGCACGCTACCAGCGCGTCAGATGCGGCGGAGGGCGGCTACAACCGCGGAGATCCGGCGCGACGCGGGCGTTCATTCAGCTCACGGACCGGACGGGGGATGAATCTCCGCGGTTGTTGCCGCGGCATCCGCCTCAGATCCGGCGGAGCGCGGCGACGACGTCGTCCTCCCAGCGGCGTGCGGCCGGGAGCGCGCCCACATAGAGAGGGGTGTCGTGCGTCACGCCGAGGTAGCGGGTCGCGCTCGCGTCGACGCCGGCGTCCCGCAGCTTCGCCGCGTAGGTGGCGCCGTCGCGGCGGAGCGGGTCGTACTCCGCCGTGAGCACGACGGCGGGCGGAAGCCCCGCGTGCGAGGCGGCCCGCATCGGCGACGCGTACTGCTCGCGCGCCCGCGACCGGTCGCCGAGGTAGGTGCTCGCGACCGAGCGCAGCTCGCGCAGCGCGATGAACGCGGGCACGCCCAAGGCGTACGTCGCGCGCAGGTCGATCCACCGGCCGGTGAGGTCGGTGACCGGAACCTCGAGGATCTGCAGCGTCGCCTGGGGTGTGCCGCGGTCGCGGTTGAGGAGGGTGAGGGATGCCGCGAGGCATCCGCCGGCCGAGGCACCGTTCAGGCCGATCCGGTCCGGGTCGATCCCGAGCTCCTGCGCGTGCGCGTGCAGCCACACCCACGCGGCGTGAACCTGCTCGATCTGCGTCGGATAGCGCTGTTCGGGGGCGAGCGAGTACCCGACGGTGACGAGCACGACCCCGGACCGATCGGCGCGGCGGCGACACGAGGCATCCGCCGTCGGATAGTCGATGCCCCCGATGCGGAACGCACCGCCGCCGATCACGAGGCACGCAGGTGCCGGAGTCGAAGCGGAGGCGGGGCGGTAGATGCGGATGCGGACGTCGGGGTACCCCTCGACCGGCACCGTGACCTCGGTGGTCTCCATGTCGGGACCGGGGATGCCGGCGCTGCGCAGCTCCATGCGGTCCCAGTTGAGCGCCGCGCGACGGTGCCGCTCGCGCGGGGTGAGCGGCGTCGTCTTCTTCGCCGAAGCGGATGCCGGCGCTGCCGGCGGCGCCGGTCGGAACCGCGCGGTCAGGTCGGTCCACGCCTTCTTCGCGAGATACCGGCGATGCGTGCGCAGGCGCTCGCGGAAGAACGGATCCAGCGGCACGGTGCTCCCTCCGACCGTTCGAGCGTAGCCCCGGGCGCCGATGCGTTGGACGGTGTCTAGGTGGGCCCACAGGCCCCCGCCGAAAACGTTCGCGGGGAGTTTCGGCGCGGGAAGGTTTCGGCGGGGGTTTTCGGCGGGTCGATTCGCGGCGTGTTGGCCTCTTGCGAGGTCCTGCCCGGCCGTGCGCCCTAAACGATCGTTTTCGGCGGGTGGTGTTGGGGCGATCGGTGCGAGGGCGCACCGCACCTCAAATGCCGAGTTGGATGACCTCGCTGTGCTCCTCGCCGTTTGCGTACGAGACGAGCTCTATCTCGTTGACAGTCTCGCGAACTGGATGCCTGAACTCCTGAACTCGTGCGGACTCGATCGCCTTCCAGTCCTCACTCGACAGTGTCTTGCCGTAGGCCACGGACATGTGGAAAGTCCAGTCATCGAGAGGCAGCTCACCGAGGCGGTGGAAATCGGTCTGATCTAACAGGTCGGTCAAGGTTGCGTAGGCGGCGACGAGAGAGTGAGTGCGAGCAAGTCGAAGGATAAGGATCTGCCACGGCTCAGGGAATGAATCGACGGCGTCGCCGATGATTTCGATCGGCTGTTGCTGGGAAGCCCAACTGCGGACCAGCGCCGTGAGCTCGCCACGGCGTGTTGGCTCGTAGAAACCTCGAAGCGTCACGTGCCCCGTGTGCGGGTGCGGGAGTCCAGCCAGAGCCAACGCGTCGTTCTGCTCCGTCGCATAGCGATCCGCCACCTCTGAATTTGGGCGAAGCACCAGGTACTGCTGCCCGTCGAGAGATCCGAGTTGCTCCGGGGTCTTCATGAACGGTGGGCGCATGCGACGACGATACCCAGAGTCCCTGCGGCATGAGATCTTCTTACGTGCTTCGGTACGCGTTTGCGGCGCGTCCTCAGTGATAGGTAGCACCGGGCGCCAGAAACGATCGTTATCGGTCGAGCCGCGACTCGCCCTCGTGCTCGCCTTGGTCGGCTGTATCTACATCCTGCTCAGGCGCGGCGAGGGCCTCATCCACGTGAATATCCACGACTGCTCGTCTCACCCATATCGAAGCAGCGATCACCGCAACTGACGCGGCGACGGCCGGGATCCACCGCCCCAGCGCGAACAGAATGGACGCCACTCCGACCAACGGGAACAGAACCGCGACTTGAATCAGAAGTGGCTTGTTCATGTTCGAAGGCTACGCAACCGGAACCCGCCGAAAACGATCCTTTCCGGCCGGCTCTAGGCTTCATGGTGCGGCGCGCACCGAGCTTCCTCGTACTCATATCGGCGGCGTTACTGATGTCCGGTTGCATCTCGACAGTCGGTCTTGAGCGCTCGCCCTCTCCAAGCCCATCGATCACCGAGGCGGGCGTCGATGACTCTCCGTTCGTGGCGTGCAAGATCGTCGACCCCGACTAGGAGGTGCCCGGGAAGGTGACCGGCGAGGTAGCGCGCGCGCTCGCAGGGCGGCGAAAACAGTGCATATCGCCTCAACATGTCGCAGGGCGAAGCCGATCGAGGGGTCTGTTACACGCTCCGGTATGACTGCACCCCGGCGGAGGCCAGCGTCACCTTCAAAGCCATCGGTTCTTCAAGCGGAATGGTGGCGAGGGCGGAAGGTTGTGAGAGCCCCGGCGAGGTGACCGGGCTCACATTCGATACCGCAGCGGAAGCCGTCTCCGTCGAAATCCAGTCAAACGACGACACCTTGGCCGGCGCCTGGGCGACTCTCATCGCGGAGGCACCGTAGGCCGTCCCCGGTGTTTCCGGCATGCCTCTCAGCAGTCTTCATGCTGGGCCCTGCCGCATTGCTCGGGTGCGCACCACGGAAGGCGCTGCTTTCCAGGCAGTGGTGACCATGGCCCTGTAAACCGTGCATGTGCACGGTTTTTCGATACTGTGATCGCATGACGGTATACATCCCCACCATCGAGACCCCATTTCGGCCGTTCCCCGACGACCGCTGGTCGGTAGATCCTGTCTCGGGCAGCATCCGTGTATCCAGCATTCCGGGCACGGACATCTTCACCGACCCAGGCGGCAACGACGGCGGCCAGGTCACCTCTTCGACGCTGCACAACGCCGCAACACTTCTCACCGACGCTCCCGCCGGCGACTTCCAGCTCAGCGCGCGGGTCCGCGTGCGCTTCGCGGGCACATTCGATGCCGGCGTACTTTTCCTGCGCCACGATCGTGAGACGTGGGCGAAGCTCTGCTTCGAGTTCTCCCCACGCGGGCAGGGCATGATCGTCAGCGTCGTCAACAATCGCGTGTCCGACGACGCCAACGCCTTCACCGTCGATGGTGATCACGTGCACCTGCGCGTGTCTCGGAAGGGGACAGTCTTTGCCTTCCATGCGTCCTTGGACGGCGAACGGTGGGAGCTGATCCGCGCATTCTCGCTCCCCAGCGCGCACAAGCCGCTCGAGGTTGGATTCGAGGCCCAGTCGCCCCAGAGCGAAGGCTGCGACGTTGTCTTCGATGAACCGCGCCTCGAGAGACGCACGATCTCCGACTTCCGTGACGAGTCGTGAACTACTGATCGTCTCGCTGCTGATCACCCACGAGCACGGGGCCACGTTGTTATCCGCGCCGTGAGAGTGATACTCACCGAGCTCGAATCGATCGGTATCGCAGAGAATCTCCCGATGATCGGTGTCCCGGCGCTGGTGACGGGCCACTCACCCTTCGACTACCTCCCCGTCGCGAAGGGTTCTCACGACGGGGACCCGTCTGATCCGAGAGTGCGCGCGTTCAGATAACGAAAGAAGAGGGATCGCAGGCACCGAAACCGCCTATCGAAATCTCTTTCTGGCTGAGCTTCTCAGTCCTCGAGTTCCTCCAACTCGGCGAGCGCCTGCCTCGCTCTGCGGAGGCGCTCGTCCTTCGGCTCGTCCCACCAGTACGGGCCCCGCTCGCCGAGCCCGTGCTTGGCGAGGTCGACTCGTCGGCGTGACGCTGACGTGGCGTCGGGATCGCCCTGCGCGCGGCGCACACCTGATCGACCGCGCCCGAGGTGGGAGGTCAGCGCCGCCACGAGGTCTGCGGGCAAGGACGGATCGGTGCGCCGCCACCGCCGCCCGTTGATGGTGAGCCAGCGCTCGTCATCGGAACCGGCGTCATCCGCCATCGATGATCCTCTCAATCGAATCGAGCCAACCAGCCCGCCAGCGTGAGTGTGTCACGCCGTCGCATTGCGTGATGTCACCCTTTGGTTGACACTCACGATCTTCGCTCGCACGCTCGCCCCATGGCGGGATCATCCACGAGCGGCATGTCGCTTGCCGAGCTCGCCTCACTCGTGGAGGCCGCCGGAGCAGGCGCCCCTCCCGATTCGGGTGGTGAGGTTCGGGGCATCCGTCACGCCGACGAGTTGGTGCGACGTTCGCGCGAGCGCTTGCAGGAGGTGGTTTCCACGGCGCGTTCTCACGACGTCTCGTGGCAGGAGATCGGTGATGCGCTCGGGGTCAGCCGACAGGCGGCCTTCAAGCGATTCGGCGCCAAGGGCGAGGGGGAAACGATGGCAGCACCGGGGATAGACCTGACGGATCGGACCAGCGAGGTGTTCGCGCACCTGGACGCCGGCGACTACGAGGCGGTGCGGGCGCACATGACGTATACCTGCGGCCGCGCGCTGACCAAACGCAAGCTGATGGGCGTGTGGGATGAGGTCCGGGGCGAATCCGGTCGCCTCGACGCGTGTGTCGAGGCGACGGTGCGGACGGCCGACGGCAGCACACCGCTGGCCAAGCTCGCCAACCGGCATCTGAGCACGGGAGCGATCGTGCAGGTGACCCTCCAGCATGAGGCCGGCGAGTGGATTGGACGCGTCGCCTACAACGGTTCCGGCAAGATCACCGGCATCCTCATCGCCCCGCCGGGGTCACGCGACCTGCCGTTCTGACCTTCCGCTCAGCGCGCGTCATCCCGGCGCCACTCGCCCACCGTCAGACCACCGACGTCTCGAACGGATGCCGGAGCGTATCCGTTCTCGGCCAGTTGCTGCGCGAACGTCGACCCATCTCTCGTGACGACCCAGATGTCGGCATCGCCGGGAACCTCAGTGAACTTCGGATCGACGAGGGAGTCTGAGTAGGTGCCGGTTCCGACGTAGCTCGATGCGAACGCGATGTCCCGGAGGCCTGCGAAGGCGGCGATGGCGACGCGTGGCCGGGTTCCCGCCGGGCCTGCAGCCTCCAGCAGGATGGCGTCGCCCGGTCGGGCGTGCGACGCGATGAAGGATGCCGCGGCGCGAAGGTCGATGCCCCCCGGGTTTCGCCATCGGCAACCGCGATGCGACGTAATGCGGCACCGTGAGCATGCAGATGAGGACGCTCGCAGCGACGAGGGTCCGGCGACGTGCGCCCCCCAGAAGCGAGCCGACCAAGAGCGCGAGTGCAGGCGCAGAGACGGTCAGGTAGCGCGGAGTGAACACCGGCGTCCCCGCGAGCGACAGCGTCACGAGCACGGTGCCGGGCAGCAACAGCCAGACGAGGAGCGATACCACGGGGCGCGACAGCGTGACCCGCCACCCCGCTCGCACCGCCACCGCGACCAGCAGCGCCAACCCGATCACCATCCAGAACGCCGAGCCGAACATCGGCTCTATCAGCACGGTGTAGAGGTTGACGTCCTGCCCGGACAACCACGCCACCTGACCGCGTTGCGGAATCATCGTGAGCACGAGGGGCACAGCGAGCAATCCGGGAACGACCAGCGCGGCCGAAGCCCGGAGGACCCGCGTGCGCCTCGCAAGGGTGGGGTCGTCCGCGAGCAGCGCGAGCGAGGGAAGCACGAACAGGCCATACGCGAACATCCACACCGACGCCGTGGCAGCCGCCGTGACAGCGATCCACGGCGCCCAGCCACGGCGCTCACGCGCCCGCGCGACGAGCACAGCGGCGACGACCAGCAGGGCGGTAGCCATCGCATACGACCGCGCCTCGATGCCCTGCTTCGTCATCCTCGGGAGGACGACGAAGACCACCACCGCCAGGATGCCGGGGGCCACCCCGAACCACCGACGGCCGAGATGGAACACACCGGTCGCCCCGACCGCGACGGCGAGCGCAGAGGGGAACCGAACCGAGAACTCGGATTCTCCGAAGACCTGGATCCACCCGTGCATGATGAACGCGTACAGCCCGTGGACGGCATCCCGCTGCATCACGAAGCCGAAGAACTCCGGCAGCGGCAGCCGTGCGAGCTGCAGTGTGGCGGCCTCGTCGTACCAGAACGAGGGCACCCACGACCCCGCCATCGTGACGACGAGCGCCGCGGCGAAGACGACGAGCGACGCCGTCCCGTTCGCGACGGTTTCGCTGACCGTCATTCCCTCACCGATCTGAACCGCAGACCGCCGCGGGGCGAATCAGCGCAGCGAGCCGCTAACTGCCTGCCGTGCACGTCTACCCCATCTGAACCGAACCGAACGGAACGGCGCGTGCAGCCGGGTGGCCTGCCGTACCGGCGGGAAGCCGTTCGCCATGTGCCGCAAGACTATCGAGTCGAGCCACAGCACGATCGCACGCGCCGCCGGCATCACAGGCATCTGGAACCACCTCGCCGGATCAGTCGTACATCTCGATCTGCCAGCCGCCGACCATCACATTGTCGTGTGGCGCGCAACCCCTCGCCCGATCGGCGTGACGCGAGGAACCTGCAGAGTGGGGCACCAGCATGTTGGATCCGCAGCACTGCTCAGCAGTGTGTCTGATGGGATGCGTCCGGTTAAGGGAAGGTCACCACCATGGGGCGCTTCAACTACAGCACCAACGCGAAGACCGACATCGAAGATCGCGCGCTCGCGCATTTGCAGATCGTGATCGGGAACAAGTTGAAACGTGGCGAGCCGTTCTTCTTCACCTGGCGCGAGGACCTCAGCATGGATGACGGCCGACGAGCGGTCTGGATCCACTCCGACTCGAAGCTCAGCTTCACGTACCGCGGTAGCCGCGCGCCGACCATCAACAGGGCGTGGTTGGGCAAGCTCGCGCGCCTTGCCGACGCGACCAGCGGGCTCTACCTCGTGTCCGAGCCGCCGGATGACCATCGCGCCGAAGCGGCCGCCGACGTCATCTGACCAACGCCCCCGAAGTGTCCGGCCGGGTGGTATCCGGCTACCCCCCTATCGGTACGCGGCCATCCGTGACAGTGTCAGCGATGAGGGCGGTCGGGGGGCCCGCCTGGTTGGAGAAGCCCCGCCAGCACCGCAGATCTTTTGATCCTCGTGTCTTGGAGATGGGTGGATCCCCTTGCACTCACCTGGGGGGTGATTGTGAGGGGATCCTGTTTTTCTGCACGACCGCTTGAGAGGGGACCTCGTCTTCTGAGGCCAACGCAACCCCCAGTGCGCGCCTGGCGAGGTCCCCGCTCCAGCGACAGGCTGGGGCAGCCGCCGGTTCCTGTGCGACGCCCAGGCCGGAGGCGTAACGTCGGTTCATGAATGCACAAGTGAAGAGCGCGGGCAGTAGCCCCGCATTGTTGGGCCTCCGGTCGATCCTGGTCACCACCCTCCCGTCGGAGCTGATGACCGCCAATGCACCCGACCGGTACACCGTCGAAGCCGTCTTCACCCGCAGGGTGGAGCCGGATGAGATAGCCGCCATTGAAGGCAACGAGACCCGGGCGCAACTGTCCGCGCACGGGTACTCGACCGCGGAACTGCGAGTGTCCGACCGTCGGCTTGAGATCCACAACACCAATCTCGAAGAGCTCCGTGATGGACTCGCCTCCGTGATCGCACAGCGCCTGGGCGACATCGACACTCATCTGGCAATCCAGCGAAACGCCGACGCCCACCGGTTCCAGGACGCGTCGCATCAGGAAAAGGCGCGCGCCGCCGCGGTTGCAGTGCTAGCCGAATCGATCGCATTCACGCCGCCAGATGCAGGCGACCTGAGTGACGAGAGCGCGCGAGTAAGCGACTGGATGGAAGAAGGTGGATCAGGCCGCGACTGAGGGCGACTCACCGTCAGCCCCGGCGACATGGAGTGCGCGGAAGCCTAGACCAGGCTGCCGACGAGTTCCTCGATCCGCCCGCGGATATCATCACGGACCTCTCGGACGATCTCGATGGACTGGCCGGCGGGGTCGGTGAGCTGCCAATCCTCGTAGCACTCGCCTGGGAAGATCGGGCAGGCGTCGCCGCAGCCCATCGTGATCACCACGTCGGCTCGGCGGACGGCGTCGGTGGTCAGGATCCGCGGCACGGCCCTGGCGAGGTCGATGCCCTCCTCCGCCATCACGGCGACGGCGTTAGGGTTCACGGCGTTGTCGGACTCACTGCCCGCGGAGAACACGTCGATGCGGTCCCCGGCGATCGCGCGGAGGTATCCTGCGGCCATCTGCGAGCGGCCGGCGTTGTGGACGCAGACGAAGAGGACGGCGGGTTTGGTGATGTCAGTCATGAAGGCCGACTGAGCCCCCGGAAACGACGAAGCCCCCGTCCGGAGACGGGGGCTTCGTGCGGAGGTGGTGCTTACCAGCTCGACTTGGTCACGCCGGGCAGCTCGCCACGGTGCGCCATCTCGCGGAAGCGGACACGCGAGATGCCGAACTTCGACAGGTGGCCGCGGGGGCGTCCGTCGATGGCGTCGCGGTTGCGCAGGCGGACCGGCGATGCGTTGCGGGGAAGCTTCTGCAGGCCGACGCGGGCGGCCTCGCGGGCCTCGTCGGTCGCGTTCGGGTCCACGAGGGTCTTCTTCAGCTCGGCACGCTTCTCGGCGTAGCGGGCGACGATGACCTCGCGCTGGTTGTTGCGCGCGATCTTGCTCTTCTTCGCCATGTGATCAGCGCTCCTCTCGGAATTCGACGTGCTTGCGGATCACCGGGTCGTACTTCTTGAGCACGATGCGGTCGGGGTTGTTGCGGCGGTTCTTGCGCGTCACGTAGGTGTACCCCGTGCCGGCGGTCGAACGCAGCTTGATGATCGGACGGACGTCCTGAGCCTTCTTCGCCATTAGAGCTTCACACCCTTCGCGAGGAGGTCCTTAACGACCGACTCGATGCCGCGGGCGTCGATGACCTTGATGCCCTTAGCCGAGACGTTCAGCGTGATCTTGCGACCAAGCGAAGGAACGAAATAGGTCTTCTTCTGCACGTTCGGGTCGAAGCGGCGCTTCGTCCGGCGGTGCGAGTGCGAGATGTTGTGACCGAAGCCGGGAACAGCTCCAGTCACCTGGCACACTGCTGCCATAGTGATTCTCCTTAGTACCGTGACACCGGACGGTGCCACCCAAGATCCCTTGTCTGCACCCCGCTCCCGGACACGGCTGTTGGGCCGTCTTCTGAGGGTGGGATGCGAACTGCGTGCTGGAGTGCGCGCAGACGAAGAGTCAGTCTAGCACGGCCGGGCGTGTCGCCTCGCCGTGACTCAGGCGGATGCCGCGGTGGCCGACGTGCGCTCGGCTGCGACTTTCGCGGACATGTACCGGTGGAGGACGTCGAGGTCGACTTCACCAGATCGCACGACCGAGGGGAGGATTGAGATCACGACCCGCGCGATCCGGACGGGACGATCGTGGGCGAGGCCCTCGAAGTAGCGATCGATTATCCGCAGCGCAGAGTGCATCTTGCTCAGGTCGCGCGAGCGACCAGTTCCTACGAGTGAGAACAAGATCTCGTCGGTGAAGACGCCGGCGTGCTCGTGGAACGCCCACACCTGGTCGGCGGCGCTGCGGCTAGCGCCGGTCCCGCGGTAGTCGGTTCGGCCCCGCGACGAGTTGACGACGAGGAACGCCGATCGCGCACCCGCGCTACCGAACGTCCCGACGGGCTGCATGACGACTGTCCCGTGGGGAAGCACGGTCCGCCGATCCCACTCCACCCGACCGCGCTGACGTCGGGGGATGAGTCGTTGCTCGAGCAGGGCGTCATCGAGCGACTCCTGCCTTTCGCGCGCGCCACCGCGGGAGAAGCGATCGAGGACTGCGAAGTGCAGCGAGTCCTCCGCGAGACCCTCCACCGCCGC
Source organism: Microbacterium sp. SORGH_AS_0505 (assembly GCF_030818715.1). NCBI lineage: Bacteria > Bacillati > Actinomycetota > Actinomycetes > Micrococcales > Microbacteriaceae > Microbacterium > Microbacterium sp. SORGH_AS_0505. The sequence goes on from NZ_JAUTAT010000001.1 coordinate 918,304, forward strand.
GCGGTCGTTGATTCCCAGGACGAAGGATGCGCGCGGGTACTTATCGAGGTTGTCCATGAAGTCGCCCACCACGACCGTGACGCTGTGTCCGGCATCCACCGCAACGGTCACACTGCGGAGCCGTGCCTGCGCGATCAGCCCGGCGATGATCGCGGCAACGAGAGCGACACCGAAGATCGATGCGACAACCGGGAAGCGGAGCGGATCGAGCCCGTCGATGAGGAACACCGCCGCTTGCAGACCCGCGTATCCCACGGTGAACACCGCCGCGAAGACTCGCCATCCGCGGGAGAAGAACCGCCGCAGCCGAAACCGCGCATACGTGCGGGCCGTGGTCGACTCCCCTACCGTCGTGACCGTCACTCTGGCCACCCTTCCGCCACCCACTCCTCTGCGGCGGCGTCGAGCTCCACGGCAACTTTGTCGTTGCCCGCCGGATTCTTGAAGAAGAACACGCGCGTATGCGCGTAGACCTTCTGCGCATACGCGGTGTTTCGCTCGATCACGTAGAAGTCGCCGGCCCGAAGATCGTGGACGACTCCCGTAGCGAGTTCGCGGATGAGCAGACGACCGCGCAGGACCAACTGATACTCCCGCGCGCGGGGATGCATATGCGGCTGGTCGACGGTATCCACGTCGTAGTCCGAGATCCCCGCTTCGAGCTCAGCGTCTTCGATATGCGCCAGCGCTTGAGCGCGTGCCAGGGTTCCCGTCAGGTACTGACGGCTCCCGCCGCCGACCGCCGCGTCGATGTCTGAGGCGCGGATGACGGATACCTGGGGCACCTCGTCATGCTAGCGGCCGACTTCAGATGCCTGCGCCGCAGCCACGGCTTCGTCGTACGTCGCCTCCGGGTCATCCATCAGTCGCGCCGTCACGGCGGCGTGGGCGCGCGTGTACGGGCCTCCCGTCGCGAGTGCCCAATCGACCTGCGGACGCGCCGGCTCGCCCAGCGTCGCGAAGGCCTCGCTCAGGCTCCGCTGGGTGTCGTCCTCGCCGCGGGCGAACTGCGTCGCCAGGGTCGTCGCGAGAGCGGATGCCTCGGCTGCCGGCACGTGCCGTGCTGCCGTCCGCCAGGCCACGCGCGCGACCGCGTCGTCGGCATCCTTCAGCAGGTCGGCGGTGATCGCCGGCCACACGCGCGGACCGCCGATCTTCGACATCGTGTGCAACGCCTGCGCCCGGATCTGGGCCCCGCGTGAGCCGAGTTCGACGAGGAGCCGGTCGATGACCTCATCGGCGTCGTGTCGGGTCAACGCCCAGGTCAGCATCTCGCGCACGAGGAACTGCGGCTCGATGCGGCACTGCGCCACGAGCACCGGGATGTACTCCGAGCGCGGGTGGGTGCCCGCCGTCATCGCGGCCTGCACGCGCGCGGACGGGTCGAGCGACGCGAGGGCGGCCTCGAGCCGGTCTGCAGCGGACGTCTCGGTCATGGGTCACCTCACGGGGTCGGGCGGGATGCGGCATCCCACCCTCACTGGAACACGCCGAGGTGAGCGAGTGTTCCCGGCATCGCGACCTTAGCCCGCGGCCTCGCGCGCCCCTCTCCCCCAGCGGAACGCCGACACCGACGGGTCGCCCGGGATCCAGAAGCGCCACGGGAACGCGTCGGTCCCGGCGATCCCTGCGACGCCGACCCGCGGTCCCGTCGCGATCTCGACCAGCGGATCGGCGCGCAGGAACAGCCGCGCGCTCGCGCCAGCCTGCTCCTCCCCCGTGACCGCGTCGATGCCGTCGTGCACGGGATTCCGCAGCCCCACCGCATCGCCGAGGCGGCCGGGTCCGCGGGCCAGGTCGCGCGCGGTGCGCGCCGCGGGCCGGCGGGCGTGCGCGGCATCCGCTCCGTCGACGACCTCTCCGCCGCGCAGCAGGATTCCGCCCGCGACACCCTCGGGACCGCACACGACATTGACGCACGAATGGATGCCGTGGCTCAGGTACACGTACAGATGGCCGGGTTCGCCCCACATCGTCGCATTGCGGGCGGTCGGCCCCATCCGCGCGTGCGAGCCGGGGTCGGCCTGCGGCCCCGTCCCGCGGCCGTGGTACGCCTCCACCTCGGTGATCCGCAGGGCGACGAAGCCGGTCGCGGTCGTCACGTGCAGCTCGCCACCGAGCAGGGTCGGCGCGACATCGGCCGGGAGTCCCGCCAGGGCTTCGCGGGTCGCGGCGACGAGGGCGGTCACAGCGAGGGGGCCTTCCGGCACCAGGCGACGTCGAACCCCTCCATGACGGTGACCTGCGTCCCGTCGAGGGCGTAAATGCGCGTCTCGAGCGTCGTCGGCAGCGGCAGCGTGTAACCGTCGTACGGGTTGTCGACCACGTTCGGTGCGATGACGAGAGCCGCGTACCGGCCGCTCGGCGACACGCACGTCTGGAGGAGTCCGTCGGCGGGATCGACCTTCGCGACCACGCTCGCCTTGCCGTCGGCATCCACCCGCATGATGTTCGTGCCGAGCGGGTTCAGCCCGTCGAACGGGGTGAGGGCGCGAAGGGTCGACCCGTCGGACATCGCCAGGACCGAGCCGGTCTGACCGAGCTCCCCCGCCGTCGGGGGGAGCGGGTTCTCCTTCGCCGAGGCGAGGTCGACGATCGCCGGTCCGTCGACGCGCTCGATGTAGGCCGTCGTCCCGGCGATGTCGTCGATCCCGATCGCATTCCCGAGCTCCACGGGAGGCGCCCCCGCCGACGACACGAGGCTGAGCGCGCCGTCGAAGGTGAGCATGAGGATCGTGTCGGTCCCGGGGACGAACCGCCAGTCCTCGACCCGCTTGTCGGCCCCGGTCACCGAGATCTCGGCGGGCCCCGCGCCCGGGTCCGCGGTCGAGCCCGTGAAGAGCAGGCTCTCGCGTCCCCCGGATGCCGAGATGTCGGCATCCGTGAAGGTGTAACCGATCGTGTTGCCGCGTTCTGCGCTCTGCAGGTTCGTCACGACGCCCTCACCGGGCAGGGTGAGCTCCTTCGGCTGGGAGCCGTCGGTGCGCGTGACGATGAGGTGCGACACCCCGTCTTCGAGGGTGGATACGACGAGGTGCGCGGCCGTCGCGCGGAAGTCCTCGATGTGCTCGTGCTCGAACACGGGCTCCGTGTTGCCGTCGAGGTCGACGCGGTAGATCTTGTCGCCGCCCTCGCTGCGCTGCAGGACGTACGAGTGCAGCTTCGGCGTGGCGAACGACTCCTCGACGGTCGAGGCCGGGCCGCCCCCGAGACCCGCCAACCGGTCGATGCGGATCGTGTACGTCGTCTCGTCCCAGAGCGGATCCGTGAAGCGGATGCCGACACTCCGCCCCGAGGTGTCGACGCTGAACGGCGCCGCCGGCGTGATGGTGACCTGTGCGGCATCCACCTTCTGGAGCGACTGCGTCGTCTCGAAGATCACGCGGGAACCGGGGGAGGAGACGGCGGCGGCCGTGTCGGCCTGGACCGAGGTGATCCGAGGACCCTGCAGGGTCGTGATGACGCCGGCGGCGAGCGCCACGAGCGCGAGGACCGCGACGACCGCGATCACACGTACCGAGAACCCGCGGGCCTGCCGACGCTGGCGCTGAGCGCGCCGGCTGTCAGAACTCATACGGGTCCTTGGGCTCGTCGATCTGCTCGACGGAGGCCGCCGTCACCTGCAGCTGACCGTCGACGTCGCGGATGGTCCCCGTCACGGTCACCCACTGGCCCTTGCGGGGGATGTCGTCGGTGGCGACCGGAAGGCTCGCCGGCTGCGCGTCGATGACGCAGTGGGTGATGATGAGCCGCGTCAGGGCGAAGCCCTGCTGGCCGGGAGCGACGAAGCCGGTCAGCGAGATCTCGGTGCCGTCGAACACCTCGGGGTCGGTCGCCGTCGCGAACACGCTCGCCCAGTCGCCGATGCCGAACGAGGCCGTGTCGCCGGTGATCGCGAGCGCGACGGTGTCGGCGTTCTGGAACAGCGGTGCCGAGCCGGTGGTGCGGGATGCCGCCAGCTCCGCCGACAGCGTGGCCGGCGGGACGACCAGCATCGTTCCCGCGAGACCGAGCGCGAGCGCCCCTCCCGCAACCGTCGCCGCGGTGCCGACGACCTGGCGGGGCGTGCGCGGCGAACGCTCGTCGTGATCGTGGTGGTCGTGGTCGGCGGGCGCGTCGCCGTGGTCGTGCCCGTGATCCTCCGCCGCGCCGAGCGGCAGGACGAAGCTGATCGCGCACCCGACGAGCGCGAGGGCAGCCATCGAGACCGCGAACCACGACGACTCGGGGTTGATGTAGAGCCCGAGCCGGCCGGTCACCGCGAGGGCGATCGTCAGGGCCGAGATCAGTGCGACCGCGCCGACGCCCAGCATCCGGAACCACACGGTGTCACGCAAGGAGGTTCACCGCCCCTCCGATCGCGGCCGCCGCGAGGACGACCGCGGCGACCAGGACGCCGAGGACCCGGGTGCGGAAGGTGGTGCGCAGGAGCGCGAGCATCTTCACGTCGACGAGGGGACCCACGAGGAGGAATGCGACGATGGCGCCCGGGGTGAACGTCGAGGCGAACGAGAGCGCGAAGAACGAGTCGACGTTGGAGCAGATCGACACGATCATCGCGAGCATGATCATCGCGGCGATCGAGAGGGCAGGGTTCGACCCGATCGACAGCAGCACATCGCGCGGCACGACGACCTGCACCGCACCCGCGACGGCCGAACCGATGATGAGAGCGGGCATGACGGCGCGCAGCTCGACGACGAACTGCGCGAGGCTGCGCCGACCGCGGTCGCCCGTGACGCCCTGCTCGGCCAGGCACGCGTCGCGGAAGCGATCGGTGATGAGGGAGTCCTGATCGGGATGCCGACTGTACAGCCATCCGATGACGTTCGCGATGAGGTACCCGCCGAGCAGGCGCGCGACGAGGATGCCGTCGTCGAAGCCGAAGGCCTGGTGGGTCGTGATGATGACGATCGGGTTCACGATGGGCGCCGCGACCAGGAAGGTCAGCGTCTCGGCGACCGAGAACCCGCGCATCATGAGCCCGCGGGCGAAGGGGACGTTGCCGCACTCGCAGACCGGGATCAGCATGCCCAGGAGGGAGAGGACGGCGCGGCGGCCCCAGGGGTTCCGCGGCATCCAGCGTTCGATGACCCCCGGCGGCACCCACACCTGCACGACGATCGAGAGGATCACGCCGAGCATCACGAACGGCAGCGACTCGATGAGGACGCTGAGGGCGAGGGTCAGGCCGTCCTGCGCGCGAGTCGGGAGCTCGGGTGATGGGCTCCACAGCGCCACGCCGATGAGCGCCAGAACGCCGATGAAACCGAGCCCCAGCCAGAGCGCACCGCGCGCAGCCGACCCCCGTACGGGGGTCGACGACGTTCGGGATGCCGCGGGGCGGACCTCAGTCCGCACGAGCCTCGGGCCGGTCGTCGCCCCGCGCGATCCGGGCGCTGCACTCGGCGCACGTACCGAAGATGTCGACGACGTGCTCGGCGTCGGTGAAGCCGTTCGCCGCCGCCGTGCGCTTCGCCCAGGTCTCGACCTCGGTGGCCTCGATCTCGACGGCCTTGCCGCACACCCGGCAGATCAGGTGATGGTGATGTCCGGTGCTGGCGCACGCCCGGTAGATCGCCTCGCCCTCGGGAGACTGCAGCTGGTCCGCCTCACCGCTGGCGGCGAGGGTCGCGAGAGCCCGGTAGACGGTCGCGAGGCCGATCCCCGTGTTCTCGTCGCGGAGTGCGGCGTGCAGATCCTGGGCGCTCACGAATCCCGGGGCGTCGGACAGCGCCGAGCGGACGCGCTCGCGCTGCCAGGTGTTGCGCTGGGCCATGCGCGGATTCTACGCTCGCGCCCTAGCGACGGGCTGGGTGCCTCGGGAGGCATCCGTCCGCTGCACCCGCCCCCGGCGATCGCCGAAGACGCGGCAGACGAGATAGATGACGAACGAGATCGTCGTGATGTAGGGGCTCACCGGCAGGGTGCCGGCGACGGCGAGCAGGATGCCGCCGACTGCGGAGACGACGCCGAAGAGGGCCGCGAGCAGCGGGACCGCGACGGGCCCGTGCGCGATACGCGCCGCGGCGGCGGCCGGAGTCACGAGCAAGGCGAGGACGAGGAGCGCGCCGATGATGTGCACGGCGACGGCGACCGCGAGACCCAGCAGCAGCATGAAGGCGAGCGAGATCAGCCCGGTCGGGACGCCGCGCGCCGCCGCGGACTGCGGATCGAGCGAGTCGAATCGCAGGGGACGCCAGATGAGCAGCAGCGCCACCAGTACGACGGCGGAGATGGCGATCAGCCAGGTGAGCTGATCGGACTGCACCGACACGATCTGCCCCGTCAGCAGGCTGAAGCGGTTGGCGCTCCGTCCGTCGTAGAGGGCGAGGAAGAGGATGCCGAGGCCCAGACCGAACGGCATGAGCACACCGATGATCGAGTTGCGGTCGCGCGCCCGCGAGCCGAGCCAGCCGATCAGGGCCGCGGCGACCATCGATCCGACGATCGACCCGGTGACGACGTCCGCGCCGATCAGGAGCGCCGCCGCCGCACCGGCGAACGACAGCTCGCTGATGCCGTGCACCGCGAAGGCCATGTCGCGCTGCAGCACGAAGACGCCGATGAGCCCGCCGACGAGGCCGAGGATCGCACCCGCCCACACCGAGTTCTGCACGAGCGCGAGGATCTGACCGTAGACCGGCACACCGCCGAACATGGCGTTCGCGATGTCGTCCCAGTTCATGCGTGGTCCTCGTGATGGTGGTGGGATGCCTCGGCGTCGGGCGCCCCGACCACGACCAACCGGTCGCCGGCTCGCAGCACGAAGACCGGAGCGCCGTAGAGGTCGGTGAGGACGGGAGAGGTCAGCACGTCCTTCGGCTTTCCGAGGGTGAAGCGGCCGTTCGCGATGTAGAGGATCCGGTCGACCTTGCCGAGCAGCGGGTTGATGTCGTGGGTGACGAGCAGGACCGCGGCTCCGCTGCGCCGATGCTTATCGATGAGTCCGACGACCGCCTGCTGGTTGGCGAGGTCGAGGCTCGTGAGCGGCTCGTCGCACAGCAGCAGTCGCGGGTCGTCGGCGAGGGCCTGCCCCACGCGCAGTCGCTGCTGCTCACCGCCGGAGAGGATGCCGACGGGCCGATCGGCGAACTCCGTCGCCCCGATCTGGGTGATGAGCTCGTCGACCCGCTGACGGTCCTTCCGGCGAGGGATCGGGGGTCCGAACCGGTGGCCGTTGACCCCGAGGGCGACGAGATCGCGCCCCCGAAGAGCGGTGTCCCGCGGCAGCGGGCGGGTCTGCGGCAGGTAGCCGATTCCCCGGTTGCCCGCGCGGCGGACGCGCTTTCCGTCGACCTCGACGGACCCCTCGCTGAGGTCTTCGAGTCCGAGGATCGCACGCAGCAGCGTGGTCTTGCCGGAACCGCTGGGTCCGAGGACCGCGATGAGCTCGCCCGGCTCGACCGTCAGATCGAGACCGCTCCACAGTTCGCGACCGCCGCGCCGCAGTGCGGCACCCCGGATCTCGAGGGGGGCTGGTGCGTCCGGGGTCACCGGGTCAGCGTACCCGCCAGGTCGTCGATGTTCTTCTGCATCCATTCGACGTAGGTCAGACCCTCCGGGAGGATCTCGGTGAACTTCAGAACGGGGATGTCGTTCTTCTCGGCCAGCTTCGTCACCTCGGTGGTCTCGGCGCCGCCGGTCTGGGCATTGACGATGACGGTTCGGACCTCGCCGGAGTCGAGGATCTTCGTCGCTTCGAGCAGAGTGGCAGGCGGCACGTCCTGGCCCTCTTCCACCGCTTCGCTGAACGCCTCGGGCGTCGCGTTCTCGAGCCCGGCCGCAGCCGTGAGGTACAGCGGTACGGGCTCGGTCACGAAGATCTTCTCGCCCGCGTGAGCGGCCGAGATCTTCTCGAGGGAGGTCTCGAGCCCTGCGATGCCGTCGATGAGCTTCTTGGCGTTGGCCTCGAAGGTGTCGGCCTTGGCGGCATCCAGTTCACCGAGTTCGTGGGCGATGTCCTCGACGACGTGCTCAACGGTGTGCGGGTCGTACCAGACGTGCTCATTGAACCCCTCGATGTGATCATGCCCCGCGTGATCACCCTCTTCGGCATGGCCGTGTCCGTCGCCCTCGGCGTGCGCGTCGTCGGAATGTCCCTCGTTGCCGGGGTAGTCGTGCGAGTACTCGACCGCCGTGATGACCGGAGCTTTCGTACCGCTCGCCTCGATGAGTCCGTCGAGGAACGCGTCGTACCCGGCGCCGTTCTCGATCACGAGGTCGGCTTGCGACACCGTGAGCTGGTCGCGCGCGGACGCCTCGTACGAGTGCGGGTCCTGAGAGAGAGAGTCGATGATCGACGTGACCTCGACGTCGTCGCCGCCGATCGCGGCCGCGAGTGACCCGTAGACGTTCGTGGACGCGACGACATTCAGGGTCGCGCTGTCGCTGGCAGAGGCGCCGGGGGTCGCGGTGGCGCAGCCGGCGAGAACGAGGACGGATCCGGCCGCGAGAGCGACGAGTGCGGGCACACGAGAGGTCATGACGGCGAGTCTACGTGCTGTTGATAACGGTTCTCAAACTCAAGCGTCGATCCTCAGCGGACTCATCACCATCACTTCTTCGGGTCGTGGCCCCAGTTCATCAGCGAGTAGCGCCAATCCGTGTCCGTCACATCGCCTTTCGGACGCTGCGTCGAGTGCCGGGCGACGTAACCGTGGACCTTCTTCATGTGCGCGTAGTCCGCGCCCGTCAGCTCGTCCTTCTTCTTGCGGAGGATCTTCACGATCCGGCGCCCGGAGGCATGCCCGGTGGACTCTCCTCCCCCGGACTTCTGGCCCACCGCCTTCGACTCGTCCGTGTCGAGCCATTTCTCGATCTGAGCGGCCGTCATGTTGACCGCACCGTCGAAGTCCGTCGTGATCTGCTGCTGCTCGTCGGCGTCCATTTGCCGAATGTGCCGGGCCTCACCGACATCTTCCAAGGGGTTGCGCAAGAGGCGGATGGGCTTCTCACCCGGTGTTACTGTCATCGAAACCGGGCGGCATCTCCTCCCGGCACGCCCGAGGGGATTATGAGGATGACCGAGCAGTTGACCTTCATCGCTTACGCGAGCCGCGCGACCGAGCCCTTCGACCACGCGCGCCTGGTCGAGCTCCTCACCGAGAGTCGGGCGAACAACTCGCGGGACGGCATCACGGGGATGCTCGTCTACACCCACCCCGATTTCATCCAGATCCTCGAAGGACCGGATGCCGCCGTCCGAGCGCTCCTGGAGCGCATCGGCCGCGATCCCCGTCACATGGACGTCCGCGTCCTTCTCGACGAGCAGGCGACCGAACGCAAGTACTCGACGTGGTCGATGGGCTACGAGCCGACGACTCCCGGAGACGGATCCGGCGAGGCCGTGGCTGCGATCCAGACGGCGAGCGACGACGAGTCGACGCGCGAATCGGCCGACGCACTCGGCGACTGGTTCCACGAGAAGGCCGGCACCGACCGCGCCTGACCCCTCAGTCGAGCAGGAGCGCCGGCTCCTCGAGCACCGACGCGACGTCGGCGATGAACCGGCTGATGCCGTCGCCGTCGATGACGCGGTGATCGAACGACCCCGACACGGTCGTCACGAAGCGGGGGCGCACCTCGCCGTCGACGACCCACGGCTTCTGCCGGATCGTGCCCATGGCGATGATGCCGGACTCACCCGGATTGATGATCGGGGTCCCGGCATCCATCCCGAAGACACCGATGTTCGTGATCGTGAACGTGCCGCCCTGCTGGTCAGCCGGCGTCGTCTTGCCGTCACGCGCGGTGGCGGTCAGCTTCTCCAGCGCACGCGCGAGACCGCGCATGTTGAGGTCCTGTGCGTCCTTGATGTTGGGGACGAGCAGGCCGCGGGGGGTCGCCGCGGCGATGCCGAGGTTCACGTAGTGACGCACGCGGATCTCGGCGCCGTTCTCGGTCTCGACCCACGCGGCATTGATCATCGGCGTGCGGCGGAGAGCCCAGATGACGGCCCGCGAGAAGATCAGCAGCGGCGAGATCTTCACGTCGGCGAAGTCCGGCGAGGCTTTCAGCCGCTTGACGAGCTCCATCGTGCGGGTCGCGTCGACGTCGGTCCACACCGACACGTGCGGCGCCGTGTACGCGCTCGAGGTCATCGCGTTGGCCGTCGCCTTGCGCACGCCCTTCACCGTGATGGCCTCTTCGCGGGCATCAGCCTGGGGTGCTGCAGGAGCCGGAGCGGATGCCGCGGGTGCCGCCACGGGAATCGAGAGCTCGCGCTCCTCGGGGAGGTCGGGGGTCGCGATGTTGCGGAAGACCGAGGCCTGCTCGGCGTGGCGGACGACGTCCTCGCGGGTGACCTCGCCGGCGGTGCCGCTCGGCGACACGTCGGCCAGGTCGACGCCGAGGTCGCGCGCGAGCTTGCGGATCGGGGGCTTCGCGACGACGCCCACGGCACGAGTCACGGGCTTCTCGGCCGGCTTGCGGCGACGCGACTTGACCTCGCCACCGGTGCCGTAGCCGACGAGCACCGAGCCACCGGGCTCCTCGGCGGGCTTCTCACCGTGCTCGGAGCGGCCGATGTCGGCATCCGGCTGCCCCTCACCACCCGCGATCGTGATGATGGCCGCGCCGACCTCGACGGTCGTGCCCTCGGTGGCGAGGATGTCGCCGACCGTCCCGCTGAACGGGGACGGCAGCTCGACGAGCGACTTGGCCGTCTCGATCTCGACGAGGACGTCGTTGACGTCGACGGTATCGCCGGGCGCCACACGCCACTGCACGATCTCGGCCTCGGTGAGGCCCTCGCCGACGTCCGGCAGGTGGAAGGTCTGCGTGCTCATGTCATCTCCATCCCCGCGAGACTGCAGCCGCACGCCGAGACAGCGGGCTCACGCCGCAGTCTCGATGTACACGTGCAGTCTCGCGGACGTGCGGGGGTCGCGGGTAGGGGGCATCGTCGGGGGTCAGTAGGCGAGGGCGCGGTCGACGGCCTCGAGGATGCGGTCGGCGTCGGGGAGGTACTGACCCTCGAGCTTCGCGGGCGGGAACGGGACGTCGAAGCCCGACACGCGGAGCACTGGCGCCTCGAGCGCGTAGAACGCGCGCTCCATGACGGTCGCGGCGACCTCGGAGCCGACCGACACGTTGCCGGGCGCCTCCTGCGCGTAGACCATGCGGCCGGTGCGGCGGACGGACTCGAGGATCGGCTCGTAGTCGATCGGCGCGAGGGAGCGGATGTCGATGACCTCGCACGAGGTTCCCTCGCCCTCCGCGAGCGCGGCCGCCTGCAGCAGGGTCGTGACCATGGCGCCGTGACCGACGAGGGTCACATCGGTGCCCTTGCGGACGACCCGCGACGCGTGCAGCGGCAGGGCCCGCTCGGCGACATCGACCTCGCCCTTCATCCAGTACTTCGCCTTGGGCTCGAGGAAGATCACCGGATCGGGCGAGGCGATCGCGTCCTGGATCATCCAGTACGCGTCGTTCGGCGTCGACGGCGAGACCACCCGCAGGCCAGGGGTGTGCGCGAAGTACGCCTCGGGGCTCTCCTGGTGGTGCTCGACGGCGCCGATGTGCCCGCCGTAGGGGATCCGGATGACGACGGGGAAGTTCGCCTGGCCCTCGTGACGGTTCGTGAGCTTCGCGAGCTGCGTCGTGATCTGGTCGAACGCGGGGAAGACGAAGCCGTCGAACTGGATCTCGATCACGGGCCGGAACCCGGCCATCGTGAGACCGATCGCGGTGCCGACGATGCCCGATTCCGCCAAGGGGGTGTCGAGCACGCGCTGCGAGCCGAACTCCGCGTGCAGGCCCTCGGTCACGCGGAACACGCCGCCGAGCGGACCGATGTCCTCGCCCATCAGCAGCACGTGGTCGTCCGCGGTCATCGCCGCACGAAGGCCCGCGTTCAGCGCCTTCGCGAAGGGCAGGGTCTGGATGTCGCTCACGCGTTCCCCTCCTCGAAGGATGCCTCGTACTCGGCGAGCCAGCGCTGCTGCTCCTGCACGAGCGGGTGGACGTCGCCGTAGACGTGGTCGAACATGACGCCCGTGGGGATGTCGCCGAGCGCGTTGGTGCGCACGCGCACGTCGTCGGCGTAGGCGGCGGCCGCGGCATCCACCTCGTCGAAGAAGGATGCCGAGGCGCCCCGATTCTGCAGGAAGGCCCGCATGCGCGCGATCGGGTCCCGCTGCGCCCACGACTGCTCTTCGTCGCTCGTGCGGTACTTCGTGGGGTCGTCGCTCGTCGTGTGGGCGCCCATCCGATACGTGAGCGCCTCGATCGCGCGGGGGCCGCCGCCGGCGCGCGCCTCGTCGAGGGCGAGCTTGCTGACGGCGTAGCTGGCGAGGACGTCGTTGCCGTCCACCCGCACCGACGGGATGCCGTAGCCCTCGCCGCGGCGAGCGAGGGGCACGCGGGACTGAGTCGACACGGGCACGGAGATCGCCCAGTGGTTGTTCTGCAAGAAGAAGACCTGCGGGGTCTGATAGCTGGCGGCGAAGACCATCGCCTCGTGGACGTCGCCCTGACTGGAGGCGCCGTCACCGTAGTAGACGACGACCGCCTCGTCCTTCTCGGGGTCGCCCGTGCCGGTGCGGCCGTCGAAGACGAGGCCCATGCCGAGGCCCGTCGCGTGCAGGGTCTGCGCGCCGAGGACGAGCGTGTAGATGTGCGTGTTCTGGTGCTCGGCCGGATTCCAGCCGCCGTGCGTGAGACCGCGCATCAGTCGGATGATGTCGATCGGGTCGACGCCGCGCGTCGTGACGACGACATGCTCGCGGTACGACGGGAAGACGTGGTCGTGCGCGCGGGCCGCGCGCACCGAGCCGACCTGCGCAGCCTCCTGCCCGAAGGACGGCGGCCACAGGGCGAGCTGCCCCTGGCGCTGCAGGTTCGTCGCCTGCCGGTCGAAGGCGCGCACCACGACCATGTCGCGGTAGAACGTCTCGAGCTCTGCGTCGGTCAGCGCGTCGATGAGGGGGAGGTAGCGCTCGGCCGCCTCACTGGGCGCGTACGAACCGTCGGCGGCGAGGACGCGGACGACGTCGGATGCTTCGGCCGGAGCCTCGAACGAGGGGGTCACCCTCCCACGCTAACCCCCCACGCATGGCCGGTTCTGCATGAGGTCGACAACGGATGCCGCGATTCGCCGTGCGTTCGGGACAAGGCCGGGCTCAGGATCGCGCGTCGAGCGCGCGGAGCCGGCCGCACATGCCGAACCCGCGCTCGTCGTCGAGCGTCACCTGCCGCACCGCCGCCTCGGCGAGATGATCCGCGGAACCTGTCGCGAGCGCGGCGACGTGCGCGAGGGAGAGGTCGGACAGCGCGGCAGGCCCGGCGGCCACGATGTCCTGCCACGACGATGCGCGCGGGCGGACGATCGCGGCGGCGGCGGCATGGAACGCGCGCAGCGGACCGGCATCCCCCTGCTCGAGAGCGCGGCGCAGGTCCAGGTAGCCGGTGACCGCGAGATCGCGCCGGCGGGCGGCGGCGTGGGCGCGCTCCTCCGCCGACGCCGCCGGGAGGGCGGCCGCCGCGCGGTACCGCGCCGGGTCCGCGACGACGTCGGCGGGGAAGGTCATCACGGCATCGCCGGCCTCGGGGAGCCCCGCGTTGCTCATGATCACGAGGACGCGGAGGCCGCCGCGGTTGACGGCGCGGTGGATCGTCCCCGGGGTGAACCAGACGACGGATCCGGCCTGCAAGGGGATCTCGCGGGCGCCGGCGAGGTCGAGCGTGTGCAGCTCGCCCGACCCTTCGAGCACGACGTAGCACTCCGTCGACGCGAGGTGCAGGTGTGGGCTCCCGCCGGGGATGCCGTCGGGAGCCGCGTCGTCGTACACGTCGAGGAACGTGACCGACGTCCCGCCGGGGAAGGTCGTCGCGGTCACGCCGACCTCGTTGCTCGAGATGCGGTCAGGACCTTGCGAGCGAGGTCGGCGAGGTGCGCCGCGTCTGGGGCCTCGGCATCCGCGATCGTCACCGCGTAGCGGAAACGCACCGTCTCGCCCGGTTCGACCGCCAGCTCCTCGCTGAAGAACGGGGCGGGGTTGATGCAGGCGAACTCCTCGGTGCGGACGAACCACTGGGGCGGATGCCGGGGGTTGTCACGATCGTCGACGAAGGCGAGCACCGACGATGCGTCGATCTCGTCGTGCGCACCGGCGTAGGCCATCCACTCGTGACGCTGACCGCGCATGTCGCCTCCCGAGCCGGAACCCTCGGGGCTGATGGCCACGCCGCCGGTGAACGACCGCGGACCGCGCCAGAACAGGCCGCCGTACCCCGCATTCTCCCGGCCCCGGGTCGTCGGCGAGCCGATCGAGATCGTCGCCTCGGTCACGTTGGTCATCGCGGTCTCGAACGTCAGCACCCAGGCGTCGTCGGTCACGACGCGCGCCGTCAGCTCGCGGCGCTCCTCGAACATGCGCGTGCCGCCCTCGGTGATCCAGTCGAGTCGGTGGGCGAATACCGCTGCGCCGTCCTCGACCTCGGCGGCCACGTTCTCGCGATGCTCCTGCGACCCGTCGTTCGGCAGCTGGACGTAGAAGCGGCCGGGGACGAACGTCGGACCGCCCCAGAAATTCTCGTCGTCGACCACGGGCAGCGACCACGCGATGCCCTTGTGCCAGACGTGGTCGTGAGGGCGGAACAGACTGACGACGCGGCCGGCGCGGGTGCGCAGCGGGCTGACGAAGGGCTTCGGCGACTCGAGCTGCGGCGTGGTGGGCACGAAGGTGTACCGCAGCAGCTCGATGTCGCCGTCGAGGACGCTGACGACGCCGTCCTCTTCGACGAGGGTCAGGGCGGACTCGGTCATCGGGTGGCCTCCTTCACTCGGGCCCACGGCACCATGCCGCCGTCCATGCTGCGGGCGAACGCATCGTCGGAATCGATCTCGCCGGCGCGGACCGGCACGCCCCGGAAGGCGGAGGCGTAGACGGCCGCGGCGAACTCGAGGGTGCGCCGCGAGTCGTGGATGCCGACGCCCGGGCTCTCTCCGGCCGCGAGAGCCGCCAGAACGGCCTCGATCTGCAGGCGGTGCCCGCTGACGACGTCGGAGTCGGCGTTCCACAGGTCCGCGAGCTCCTCGTGACCCGCCGCGGGAGTGAAGGTCCAATCGCGGTCGGTGTAGCCGTAGAGGTGCTCGACCTCGACGGTCGCGAACTCGTAGTCGAACCGCAGCCGGGAGGTCTCGCGCGGCGAGACGACCGAGTTGACGACCGTCGCCAGCGCGCCGCCCTCGAACTCGGCGAGGGCGATCGAAACGTCCTCGGTATCGGTCGGACGGGACTGGCGTGCCGCGAAGGCGCTCACGCGGGACCAGGGCCCGAGCACGGACAGGAGCAGGTCGAACTGATGGATGCCGTGGCCCATCGTCGGGCCGCCGCCTTCCACCTCCCACCGCCCTCGCCACGGCACATCGAAGTACTCGTCCGGCCGGTACCAGAGGGTCTCGCAGGTCGCCACCTGCGGGCGGCCCAGGGCGCCCGAGTCGGCGAGGCGCCGCAGCCGCTGCGCGGCCGCTCCATAGCGATGCTGGAACACCGTGAGGACCGGCACGCCGGTGGCCTCCTCGGAGGCCACGAGGCGATCGACCTCCTCCAGGCTGAGCGCGATCGGCTTCTCGACCAGGGACGGGACTCCGGCTCGCTGCGCGAGAAGGGCGAGCGGGACGTGCGACTGGGGCGGCGTGCAAACGTGGACGAGGTCCAGGGTCTCGGTGTCGAGGAGCTCGGCGGCATCCGTGTAGAAGCGGGTCGCGCCGAACCTCGCGGCGAACTCGCGCGCCTTCTGCGGGTCGACGTCGGCGACGGCGACGATCTCCACGGCGTCGGCGAGCTGGCCGAGCGCCTCGGCGTGCGCGTGCGCGATGGCGCCGGTGCCGATGATGGCGACCCGCGATCGGGTGTCGTGCTGAGGCATCCGCTCTCCTCCTCGAGATGAAGGTGAACGTTCACCTTTCGTCCTCGAAGTTAGTGAACGTTCATCTTCTCTGTCAACATCGACCCATGACCGACGACGCCGCGAGCGGCACGAAGCGCCCCACGATCCTCGAGGTCGCGCGGGTCGCCGGGGTGTCGCATCAGACGGTGTCTCGGTTCCTGCGGTTCCACGGCGAGGGACTGAAGCCCTCCACCCGCGAGCGCGTCAGCGCCGCGATCGACGAGCTCGGGTACCGCCCCAACCTCGTCGCCCGGTCGATGCGGACGCGGCGCACCGGACGGCTGGCCGTCCTCCTGCCCACCGTCGCATTCAACCCGGCGCGGATGCTCTCGGGAGCGACCGACGTCGCGCACGACGCGGGCTTCTCGGTCGACGTCATGAGCTACGACGGCGGGGCCGCGTCGCGGGCCGACCGACTGCTGGACCTGGTCGAATGGGGGCAGGTCGAGGGTGTGCTGTCGTTCGCGCCCGTCGACGCCGAGGTGGTCGAGAGACTTCCTCCCGGCACCGCCGTCACCGTAGCCGCCGAGCTCGACGACCAGATGCGCGGCATCGGCGAACTCGCCGACGGCTCGGCCATCGTCACCATCATCGAGCGGCTCGCCGAGCTCGGCCACCGCCGATTCCTGCACGTCGCCGGCGCGCAGAACTTCGCGTCCGCCCGGTCGCGGCGCGGCGCCTACCTCGAGACGATCGAGCGCCTGGCACTGGACTCGCTCGGCGTCCACGACGGCGATTGGTCGGGCGAGTCCGGGGTCGCGGCCGTCGAGGCTCTTCCCGACGACGCACCGCCGCTCGCCGTCATCGCCGCCAACGACCTCGTGGCGGCCGGTGTCATCAGCGCCGCCAGCCGCCGTGGATGGCGCATCCCCGAGGACATCAGCGTCACCGGCTGGGACGACACCGCCCTCGCTCCCTTCCTCCTTCCCCCGCTCACGTCGGTGGAGGTCGACCTCGAGCGGATCGGCCGGAACGCGATGACCGGGCTGATCGCGACCATCCGCGGTGCGCACGCCGAGGTAGACACACGCCCCGTCAGCCGTGTCGTCTGGCGCGACTCGGCAGGCCCTCCCGGACGCGGCTGATCGGCCCGCTTCAGCCCTGCTTCAGCGTTCGCACGCCACACTGGGCGCATGCGTGTTCTGGTGGTCGATGACGAGGTGCGCCTGGCCGACGGCGTGCGGCGCGGGCTCGAGGCCGAGGGCTTCGCCGTCGACGTCGCGCACAACGGCATCGACGGCCTGTGGCGCGCCCGCGAAACGCGGTACGACGCGATCGTGCTCGACCTCATGATGCCGGGCATGAGCGGATGGAAGGTCTGCGAGGCGTTGCGGGCCGAGGAGAACTGGACCCCGGTCCTGATGCTCACCGCCAAGGACGGCGAGTGGGATCAGGTCGACGCGCTCGATGCGGGCGCTGACGACTACGTCACGAAGCCCTTCTCGTACCCCGTGCTGGTCGCACGGCTGCGGGCGCTCATCCGCCGCGGCGGTGTCGAGCGCCCCGTCGCCCTCGAGGCCGGCGACCTGCACGTCGACCCGGCCGCGCGGCGCGTCCGGCGCGGCACCACCGCGATCGACCTGACCTCGCGCGAATTCGCCGTGCTCCTGCACCTCATCCGCCACAAGGGGCAGGTCGTCTCCAAGCGCGACCTGATCGCCGGCGTCTGGGACGACGACTTCGACGGCGACCCGAACATCGTCGAGGTGTACGTCGGGCACCTGCGCCGCAAGGTGGACCGCCCGTTCGACCGGAACGCGATCGAGACGGTGCGCGGTGCCGGCTACCGACTGGCGGCCGACGGTGGCTGACCCCATGTCCACGAAGGGACGGATGCCGGTGCTCCGCACGCTGCGGGCGCGCATCACCGCCGCTGCGACGATCATCGTCGCGATCGTCATGATGCTGGCATCGATCGGCTTCAGCGCCGTGCTGAGTTCGGAGGTGAGGGACGCGACCACGCGCGCCGCCGAGACGCGCGCCGCCGAGCTCGCGACCCGCATCGACGACTCGGGCACGGCCGGCATCGCCGACCTCGACGACGACATCGTGCAGGTGGTCGACGAGTCGGGTCGTGTGGTCGCGGCCTCCGAGGACGCGGAGGAGGGCACCCTGCCCGCGGATCGCGACGGCGAGGTCGTGACCTACGACGGCGACCCCGTCCTCATCGTCGTCGACGAGGCGGACGACGATGCCCGCGTCGTCCTCGCCGTCCCCGTCGACGGCGACGAGGCGACACTCGCCACGGCGGGCTGGCTGCTGGCGGCATCCACTCTTCTCGTCGTCCTCGTCGTCGCGGCCGTCACCTGGTGGGTCGTCGGGCGCGCCCTGCGTCCGGTCGGCCGCATCCGTCGCGAGGTCGACGACATCACCGCCGATCGACTCGACCGCCGCGTCCCTGAACCGTCCTCAGGCGACGAGATCGCGGCGCTGGCCGTCACCATGACCGCATGCTCGACCGACTCGACGCGTCCGCGACGGCGCAGCGGCGGTTCGTGTCGGACGCCTCGCACGAGCTGCGCTCCCCGCTCGCGACCATGCGCCAGCATGCCGAGCTCGCCCGCGCCCATCCCGAGGCGACGACCCTCGACGACCTCGCCGAGGTGGTGACCGAGGAGGGCGCGCGGATGCAGGACCTCGTGGAGGGCCTGCTGGTGCTCACGCGGCTCGACGAGCAGGCGCCGCACCGCCGAGGGACCGTCGACCTCGATGACCTCGCCCTCGCCGAGGTGGCGCGTCTGCGCGCCGCCGGAGTCACGGTCGACGGCTCCGCGATCACTGCGGTGCAGGTCACGGGGGACGAACGCCTTCTCGGCCGCATCGCCCGGAACCTGGCCGACAACGCGGCCCGGCACGCGGCATCCCGGATCGCCGTGGGAGTCGCCCGCGACGGCGCCGACGCGGTGATGACGGTCGACGACGACGGCAGCGGCATCCCGGCCTCGGAGCGAGAGCGGGTGTTCGAACGCTTCGTTCGCCTCGACGAAGGACGGGCGAGGGATGCCGGGGGCAGCGGCCTGGGGCTCGCGATCGTCGCAGGCGTGGTGCGGGCGTCGGGCGGCACCGTCTCGATCGGCGATTCGCCGCTGGGCGGCGCGCGCTTCACGGTCCGCCTGCCGGTCGCGGACTGAGGGCGACAGGCTGGTCTCAGTCGGCGTGCTCGGGCGGCCAGACCACGGCGAAGCGCTCGAACACGATCTCGTCGTCCTCCGACCACTCCGCACCGCGGGCGGCCGCGACCCGCGTGAAGTAGCGGCGGTGCTCGCGCTGCCAGCTCTCGAGCGAGCGATCGTCCTCACCCTCGTCGAACGCGAACCCCGCGTCGACGCTCGCGAACGGACCGACGCGGAGTTCGGTGCTCCGGATGATGATCCGCGGCGCTCCGGTGCCGTCGCACGCGATCCAGTGCGAACCGATCCTCGGCAGGGCGTCGCCGTGCTCGGAGAATTCGGCGACCAGCTCGGAGGTCGCGCGCTTCGGACCGTTCAGCACGGCGTCGAGCAGCTGATCCGCGAGCCGCGGGCTGTCGCCGAAGTGCTCGACGGTGTACTCCGCGCCGGCCGTGGCGGCGGCGGGGTGGGCCGCGCGGTAGTCATCCCACATCCGGTCGGCGGCGTCGCGGTCGAGCGGGAAGGCTGCGGAGGAGAGGCTCTCGGACATCACACGATCCTCTCACCCCGGCATCCTGAAGACGGCTTCAGGTCGCTTCAGGTCTGCTTCAGTGCCCGCTCGGCAGGCTGTCCTCATGAGCGAGAACACCACCGCCCCCGACCAGCCCACCGCCCCCATCGCCGAAGCCCAGGCCGAGGCCCCTGCCGCCGCACCCTCGAAGCGTCGCGGCCGCACCGCGATGATCGCCGGCGGTGCCACCCTCGGCGCCCTGCTTCTCGTGGGCGGCGGCGTCGCGATCGGCGCGGCCGTCGCCGATGACCGCGATGACGACGGCTTCGACAGCCTCTCTTCGAGTCAGCGTTCGCAGACCGCGTCGGACGACGTCGCGGCCACGACCGAGCGCACGGACGACGACGCGCAGGTCGCCCCGGCAGCCGATTTCGGCGCGGGGAACGCGGGCGAGTTGTCTGCGCTGGTCGATGCCGCCAAGGGCGTCGCGGACGGCGAGCCGACCGCGATCGACGCCAACCGCGACGGCACGTGGGACGTCACCCTGACCGCGGGCGACGGCTCCGAGACCGAGGTGCGCATCACCGCAGACGGCACCGCCGCGGTTCATGAGACCGAGGCCGCTGAGGCGGACGACCGGGCTCCGAGGAACGTGCTCGATGCAGCCACGCTCACGGCCATGGTGGATGCCGCCCTGGCCGAGCAGCCGGGCCGCATCCTCGAGATCGACGCCGACGACGACAACCGCTCGCCGTTCGACGTGTCGGTGCTCACCGGCGACCGTCAGGTCGTCGACATCACCCTCGACGCCTCCGGCTCGGTCATCGCGAGCGAGATCGACGACTGACGCGGACGCCGACGGCGTTCGTCCGGGCGCGGGTCCTGCGGGATCCGCGCCCGTTCGCGTGTCGGTTCGCGAGGAGATGACGATTCCCGAGGAGGGATGCCGCGGCATCCCTCCGGCGCGTCAGGTCGCGGGGATCACCCCGCGCCGCGCGAGGTCGCCGAGCCAGGCGAGGCTCGGCTTGGGCGTCCGCACGAAGGTCTCGTGGTCGACGTGGATGAGCCCGAACGTCGGGCGGTACGAACCCCACTCGTAGTTGTCGAGCAGTGACCAGTGCAGGTAGCCGCGCACGTCGAGGCCGTCGCGGAGCGCCGCCGACACGCCCTGGAGGGCGCCGGTCGTGTAGTCGATGCGCCGACTGTCGTCGGCCGTCGCCATCCCGTTCTCGGTGACGATCATGGGGATGCCGCCGGTCACCTCGTGGGTGTGGCGCAGCGCGTGCCCGAGCGCCTCGGGGTAGTACTCCCAGCCCGTGAGCGTGCGCTCGACGTCATCGGGGAAGGGCACCGGGCCGTCGGGACCGATGATCGTCCGCAGGTAGGACTGCACGCCGATGAAGTCGTCGTCGCGCGCCTGCTCGAGGTAGTAGTCCTCGCGCCAGTAGCCCCACTCGTCGCGCTCCGTCTCGTACCCGGGCACCGCCTGGTACACCTGGTTCGCGACGGACCACCCGCTCTTCACGTGGCCAAGGCCCGACAGCACCTCCCGCGACGCGTGGTGGGCCTCGGCGATCACCTGGGCGACGTGCGGCGAGGGCCCCGGGAAGTTGACGCCCTGCTCGGTGTCGATCTTCGCCTCGGTCTGGTTGACCATCATGTTGGGCTCGTTGATCGTCACCACGTGCTCGACGTCGTCGAGGATGCGCGTCGCCGTCTCGGTGTAGCGGCGGAACCGGTCGACGACGTCGTCGGCATACCAGCCACCGTCGCGGCCCTGCCAGCGCGGCACCGTGAAGTGGTGCAGCGTCACGAACGGGGTGATGCCGGCATCCCGACACGTGTCGATCATGCGGCGGTAGTGGTCCAGCTGCGCCCGCGAGATCACTCCCTTCTCGGGTTCGATCCGCGCCCACTCGATCGAGAAGCGGTAGGTGCCCAGGCCCGCCTCGGCGAGCAGGCGGATGTCCTCGGGGTAGCGGTGGTACGAGTCGCACGCGTCGCCCGAGGGCTCCTCGACGGTCGTGTCGGCGGCGTGCTCGAACTCCCAGTGCGCGGTGTTGACGTTGCCGCCCTCGATCTGGTGCGCGGCCGTCGCGGCACCCCAGAGGAATCCCTCGGGCGCGTCGGTCGTCGGTCCGGTGTGCGTCGTCATGCGGGGGTCCTTTCATCGGATGCCGCGGGTGCCGCGGCCGTGGTGTGGTCGAGCTCGACGACGGCGCAGCCGAACGCGTCGAGGTGAAGGGTGTCGCCATCGAGGTGCGCGGCGTATCCGTGGACGAGGCGGCCACCGGCATCCGGGACCGTCCGCGGCGTGCGCGAGGGGTTCAGGGCGATGAGCAGGGAGCCGCCGCGCACGTATGTGAAGGGGTAGCCCGTCGTCCGGACCTCGACGGGCGCGCGGGCGGAGAGCCGCGGGTCCTCCCGCCGCAGCGCGATCGCGGCGCGGACGAACGTCAGGAGCGAGCCGGGATCGTCCCGCTGCGCCGCGACCGTCGGACGGTCGGGGTCGGGGTCCTCGGGGAGGTACCGCGACGGATGGATGCCGTCGCCCATGTCGCCCCATTGCATCGGCGTCCGCGAGCCGGCGCGCTCGTAGCGGGGGCCGAGCGACGATCCCTCGTGCGACGCGAGCCCGGGCACGTATCGCATGCCGATCTCGTCGCCGTAGTAGATCGAGGGCATCGCCGGCCACGTGAGCACGAGAAGGAGCGCCGCGCGGGCCTGTTCGGCATCGCGCGGCCCGCTGACCAGACGCGTGAAGTCGTGGTTCGCCGTCGGGAGCCCGACGACGCCGCCCCGGCCGTCGCGGTCGATCGCGCCGGCGGCCTCGCGCCACGCGGCGACGAAGTCCGCAGCATCGCCGGTGCCGTCCGCTCCCGCCCACACCTCGGACTGGTCCCATGCCTCGTGGACCGTGCCGGCGTTGTCGTTGAACAGGGACTTCAGCGGCCGGCCATCGGTGTCCCCGCCGAACTGCAGGAAGAAGTCGCTGTGGAAGCCCGCCGGGATCGCCCGTGCGGGATCGCCCCATTCCGAGAGCAGGATGCGGCCCGGGTGGCTCTCGTCGAGCCGCGCCCGGACCTCGTTCCACAGCTTCGCGGTCTCGACGTGGCCGGGGTCGTCCTTGACGAGCGAGGCCGCCATGTCGACGCGGAACCCCTGCACGCCGCGGTCGTACCAGCGGCGGATGATGTCGACGAGGGCGTCGCGGTTGCGACGCGGCCCCTCGGCGTCGACGGACTGACGCCACGGCTCGTCCGGGTGGGTCCTGGCGTAGCCGAAGTTCAGCGCGGGCTGGAAGGCGAAGAAGTTCGGTTTGTAGAAGCCGCCGCGGGGCCCGGGGACAGGCTCGAAGCCGTCGGCCTCGCGGTCGGAGAAGACGTACCGATGATCGGTCGGGTCGGCGATGGCGGCACGGAACCAGGGGTGCTCATCCGACGTGTGGCCTGCAACGAGATCGAGGATGACGGCGATTCCCTGGCGGTCGGCCGCGGCGACCAGTCGGTCGAGCGCGGCGTCGCCGCCGTAGCGTGGATCGACGTGGTCGCAATCGGCGACGTCGTAGCCCGCGTCCCGCATGGGCGACACGAAGCAGGGATTCACCCAGACGGCGTCCACGCCGAGCCAGGACAGGTGATCGAGGCGCCCCGCGAGACCATCGAGGTCGCCGATCCCGTCACCGTCGGCATCCGCGAAGCTCTGCGGATACGCCTGGTAGAGCACGATGCGATCGAGTCGGTCGGCGAGCGTCGATGACGCCATGGCTCGTTCCTCTCTGCGACGTTGCAGGTCATGTAACCGGTTACCTCGGGGAGAGTACCTGATGTATCCGGTTACATCCAGCCATGCAGCGAGGTGGTCGACGCGCTCCGCTGAGCGGATGCCGCGGGTCGGTCAGCCGCGGACAGCAGCCGCGATCCGCTCGACCACACCGTCGACGTCGGCAACCGCAGCGCCGCTGTCGGCGTCGTAGAGGAACTCCGTCAGACCGCGACGGATGCCGCAGTAGTCGAAGATCCCCGTGCCGATCTGCGTCGCGATGGACGCGTCGTACCCACGCCGCTCGTACAGTGCCGCATCCGATCCCGCGATCGGGATCATGTGCGCGGAGAGGCGGCCGAGCCCTGGCCTGATCCCCTCGCCCTCGCCGACGCCGAACGCCCAGCCGTTGACGAACACGCGGTCGATCCACCCCTTCAGGACGGCCGGCATCGACCACCAGAAGACCGGGAAGACGAGGACGAGGTGGTCAGCGCGCTCCACACGCGCGATCTCGGCCGCGACGTCCTCGGGGTAGTCGCCCCCCACGAGGAACGAGTGCCGGTCGGCGAGGGTGAACCGAGGATCGAACCCCTCTGCAGCCAGATCGGCGATCTCGACCTGGCCCGTGGGGAGGGCAGCGGCGAGTCGTGCCGCGACATCGCGGGTGAGGGAGGTGGGGTCGGGGTGGGCGACGACGATCAGCGTGGACACCCCTCCATCCTTCCCCAGCGATGAGCGGAAAGAAGTTTTTAGCACATCGGGCTTGTCCCCCGAAAGGGGGACAAATGGCGACCGAGGCGGCGGTACATTCGGATCGCTGTAGACCAACAGTTGGGGAGCTGGTTAGCCCGCACTCGGACTGGTTTCTGGGGGCTCCAGGCGTTCCCGCGTGCGGGCCACGCTACAGCGCGACGATCCGGCTGGGGTCTGGGGGAGACCCCGCTCCAGCCGGATCATCGAATGCCTTCTGTCTCGACCCGCTTTCGCGTATCGTCACCGGCAACCCAGCCCCGGGTGTCCGCGCGGGATCGCGTTCGCCAATGCACCACGGTGACGCATCCGGGAGCCCCGGTCGTCGACCCGCTTTCCCCCCGCGGCTCGCGCCGGGGTCCCTCCCGCCGGACGGGCACGGATGTCGGAACCGTCGATCAGGATGACGTCGTGCCCACATCGCTCCCCTCGCCGTGCCGCGTGTGCGGCGGCGGATGCGGGGAGCGTCTCGAGGACGCGTGGGTGTGCGCCCGGTGCGGGTGGCGGTTGGGCGATGCTCCGGACGCCGACCTCCCGCGCCCTCGCATCGACGTCGTCTACTACCTGCGGTACCGGGACCGGGTGAAGATCGGGACCTCTGCGACGCCTCGGCGCCGACTCGCCGCGATCATGCACGACGAGCTGCTGGCCTTCGAGCCGGGCGACCGCCGCGTCGAGCACGCGCGGCACATCGAGTTCGGCGAGCTGCGGGAAGGCGGCGAATGGTTCACCCTCACCGGCCGTCTGCTCGCCCACGTCGACGAGGTGCGTGAGCGGATCGGTGAACCGTGGGCCGCGTACGACCGCTGGCTCGGCGACGCGTACCGACGCCTGTCGTCGTGAGGGGTTGATGTAACCGGTTACCACCGCTACAGTCTCTCGATGTATCCGGTTACATCGCCGGACCCCGGACTCACGAGGAGGTGACGGAGGGACATGACCGACGCACGCGCACCCCGGTCGCGCACAGGATCGCGACCGACGATCCGCGACATCGCCCGCGAGGTGGGCGTCTCGGTCGCGACGGTCTCGCGCGTCACGCACGACGACCCCCGCGTCACCGGCGAGACGAAGGAACGCGTGCGCGAGGCGATCGACCGCCTCGGTTACACGCCCTCCTCCCTCGGCCGTGCGCTCTCGTACCAGCGCACGAACACGCTGGGGATCGTCCTGCCGGGTCTCGGGGGCCCGTACTTCGCCGCGCTCATCGAGGGCGCGGAATCGGTCGCCGTCGAGCGCGGTGTCGCGATCAACGTGCTCGGGACGCACCTGCGTCCCGACGCCGTGGCATCCGTCCGTCAACTCGCCGAGCGCACGGACGGACTCATCGTCGCGGGCGGGACGATCCCGGATGCCGAGATCAGCCGACTCGCCGCGGCCGGACGCGTCGTGGTCGTCGCCGGCGAGAGCGCCGAGGCGCCCGCGGTCCTGACCGACGGCCGCAGCGCGGCGGCTGAGCTGACCCACCACCTCATCGAGACCCATGGACACCGCCGGCTGTGGTTCGTCGGCGAACCGGACGGCTCCCCCGACACGACCCTCCGCTATGACGGATTCCGCGACGCACTCCGCGACGCGGGACTCGACGAAGCCGGCGCACCGCTGCGTTACGGCCTCGACGTCCGCAGCGGCGCTCTGGCGGCCCGCCAGGTGCACGAGAGCGGGCTGCCCGATGCGCTCGTCTGCGCCAACGACGAGCTCGCCATCGGCCTGTTGGCGACACTGCCCGGACTCGGCCACCGCATCCCTCAGGATGTGGCGATCACCGGGTTCGACGACCAGTCCCTCGCCGAGATCGCCTCGCCCCGACTGACCACGGTCCACCAGCCGGTCGCCGACCTGGGCGCGCACGCCGCTGCCGGCGCCCTCGGCGACGACCTCGAGCCGCGGACGGTGCTGCCCACGCGACTCGTGATCCGCGAGTCCTGCGGCTGCGCCGCGTCGGCGGGTGTCGACACCACGACGGACTGAGACCCGGGCGCCGCGCGCCCCACCCCGAGGAACGAGGAGGTTCCGATGAGAACGCGCACGAGAACGAGGATGGCGGCGAGCGCCGCCCTCGTGTCCGCGCTGCTGGCGACGTCCGCCTGCGCGAACATCGGCCTGACGCCGGCGCCGGCCGCCGAAGAGGGCATGATCGCCGAGATCCGGATGCCGTCCGAGGCAGCCGGGTCGGTGCAGGGCATCTTGAACTACAACTGGCTGTCCCCGAACGCCACCGTGCAGACGTGGCTGTTCGAGCCGCTGATGATCCGCGACCGGTTCACCTGCGAGGCGATCCCGTGGCTCGCCACCTCGTACGAGTGGCCGACACCGGACCGCATGGTCCTGACGCTCCGCGACGGCGTGCAGTGGAGCGATGGCGAGCCGTTCACCGCCGACGACGTCGTCTACACGTTCATGGTCGGCAAGGAGTTCCCCGCGGCGGACCGGGCGGGCATCTGGGGCGAGTACTTCGGCGCTCCCGCCGAGAACGTGCGGGCACTCGATGACCACACGGTCGAGATCCAGTTCACCGGAGCGGCCGTACCCAAGACCGACGGCATCCTCTCGACGATGAAGATCCTGCCCGAGCACATCTACGCCGAGCAGGGCGACCCGACGCTCTTCGTCGACACCGCCGGCGTCGCGACCGGCCCCTTCGTCCCGAAGGACTACAACGGTCGACGCCTCATCCTCGAGCGCAACCCGGACTATTGGAACGCCGACGAGGTGAAGATCCAGCGGATCTCCATGGAGGGGCAGTACGACGCCAACTCCGGTGCGCTGAAGCTCCGCGGCGGCGCGCTCGACCTCTACCGCGGCGACATCCCCAACCCGAACCGTTCGGTGGTCGCCCCCGACCCCGAGAACGCGCATTTCTTCTACCCGCCGGACGCGACCACCGTGCTCGCGATCAACAACGAGCGGCCCGTGCTGAACGACCCGAAGTTCCGTGAGGGGTTCGCCTACGCGATCGATCGCGAGGCGATCACGGAGCGCGCGACGTACGGGATCATGGAGCCCGCCAGCCAGTCGATGCTCCTCCTCCCCTACCAGGAGCAGGACATCCCCGAGAAGTGGCGCGGCAAGGAGACGATCCCCTACGACCCCGACACGGCCAATGAACTCCTCGACGCCGCCGGCTACGAGAAGAACGCCGACGGGTGGCGGGTCGACGACGAGGGCAAGCCGCTGTCGTTCATCTTCAGCGTCCAGGCCGGCTGGATGGACATCATCGCGATGGCCGATGTCGTGGTCCGCAACGCCAAGGACGTCGGCGTCCAGGTGAAGATGGTCACCACCGACCCGAACGCGGTCGACGGGATGCAGCGTTCCGGTGACTTCGACATGGTCGTCGACTTCGTCGGAGGCGGATGCCAGCGGTCGCGGGATCTCGGCGCGCGCCTGCAGTCATCGCAGATCTCGCATGACAAGGAGCTGCTCCTCAACCGTGCGCGCTACTCCAACCCCGAGATCGATGCGCTCATCGACGAGTGGGCCAACGTCACGGACCCCGCCCGCGCGAAGGAGATCGAGGAGCGCGTCATCGACGTGTTCATGACGGAGTTCCCCTACATCGCGCTGCAGTACGCACCGAGTCGACTGATCTACCGGACCGAGAACGCTGTCGGATGGCCGAGCGAGGAGGATCCGTACCCGGTCGACCAGCTGATCCGCCTCGCGTCGGAGCTCCGCCCCACCGATGGTGCGGACGCATCCGCCGGCACCGGGGAGGACTGAGCCGTGGTGTACTACGCACGCAAGACGGGCTACTTCCTGCTCACGCTGTGGGCGGCGATCACGCTGAACTTCATCATCCCGCGGCTGCAGCCCGGCGACCCGGCGGAGATCATGGTGACCCAGCTCACCGGTCGCGGCGAAGTCGACCCCGCTCAGGTCGCCGCCATCCGGACCATGCTCGGCTACGGCGACGACAACGTGTTCATCGCCTACTGGCAGTACCTCCAGCAGCTGGCGGCCGGGGACCTCGGCATCTCGTTCACCTACTTCCCCGCGCCGGTCATCGAAGTGCTCGGCAAAGCGCTCCCCTGGACGCTCGTGCTGGTGGGTCTCACACAGATCCTGGCGTTCGTGATCGGAACGCTCTTCGGCGCGATCGCCGCCTGGCGGCGCAACAGCCGCTTCGACGCGACCATCTCGGTCGGATCGACGTTCGTCGGCAACCTGCAGTCCGTATGGATCGCCCTCATCGTCGTGTTCCTGTTCGCCTACACGCTGGGCTGGTTCCCTGCGACCGGTGGGTACGGCTACACGGACCCGGGCACCCCCGAGCACATCGCCGACGTCATCGCCCACGGCTTCCTCCCCGCGCTGACGCTCATGATCACCGCCCCGATCGGCTTCATCCTGTCGATGCGCAACACGATGGTGCAGGTGCTCGGCGAGGACTACATCCGCCTCGCGTCGGCGGCCGGTCTCAAGGAGCGGACGCTCGCGCTCGGCTACGCCGCCCGGAACGCTCTGCTGCCGGTGATCACCGGGTTCGCGCTCTCGCTCGGCGTGCTCATGGGCGGGTCGATCCTCATCGAGACCGTCTTCGACTACCCCGGCATGGGGCGGCTCATGGGCGAGGCGACGAGCAACCGCGACTTCCCGCTCATGCAGGCGATCCTCCTCGCGACGATCGTGATCGTCCTCACGGCGAACTTCATCGTCGACCTCATCTATCCGCTCATCGACCCCCGCGCCCGCAAGGCGTCGGTCTGAAAGTCGGGTGACGAACATGGCTCCTGAAGAGACCCCCCTCCCGCAGCCGGCATCGATACCGCAGCCGGCGGGCGGCGTGCTGCCCGACCGCACCGAACCCGTGCGGACCTTCCGGCGACGCGTCACCGACGCGGATGCGTCGACCAAGGAGGTCGTCGCCGTCGTCCGGCCGCCGCGCTGGTACCAGGTGATCTGGTCGAGCCGGAAGGCGCGAGTCGGCATCGTGATGCTCGCCGTCTTCGCGCTCGTCGCGATCCTCGCCGACATCCTGACGCCGTACAGCCCCACCGATGCGTCGTTCGCCCCGTCGCAGGATCCGAGCGCGGCCCACTGGCTGGGCACGAACACCCTCGGCTACGACATCGGCACGCAGCTCGTCCACGGCACGAGGCTCTCGTTCGCCATCGGTGTCCTCGGCGGACTCGCGACCATCGTCATCGCGATCGTCGTCGGTCTGCTGGCGGGGTATCGCGAGGGGAGCGCGCTCGACGACGTGCTGTCGTTCGCGACGAACCTGGCCCTGGTCATCCCGGTCCTGCCGCTGATGATGGTCATCGTCGCGTACAGCGAGACCCGGGGCCTCGCCCTGCTGGTGTTCGTCGTCGCGATCACGAGCTGGGCCGGGGCATCCCGAGAGATGCGCGCGCTCATCATCTCGATGCGCAACCGCGACTACGTCACGGCAGCCCGGTTCGGCGGTGACGGGATGCTGCGCATCGTGTTCCGGGAGATCATGCCGAACATGTCGTCCCTGATCGTCTCGGGGTTCATCGGAGCGGCGACCGCCGCCATCGCGGCCGAAGCCGGGCTGTCGTTCATGGGCTTCGGCGATCCGAACACCGTCAGCTGGGGCCAGATGCTCGCCCAGGCCAACGCCAACGGCGCCCTCGTGCAGGGCCTGTGGGTCTGGCTCGTGGCCCCCGGCGTCATGCTCGCGCTCCTCATGACGTCGCTGACGTTCGTGAACTTCGGCGTCGACATGCTGAGCAACCCCCACCTGCGTGAAGAGGAGGAGAACTGATGGACACTGCGGCATCCGTGCTCTCGGTCGAAAACCTGTCGGTGCAGTACCGACCCAAGGTCGGCGCGGTCGTCGACGCCGTCAAGAACGCGTCGCTCCAGGTCGCGCCGGGCGAGTTCGTGGGGCTCGCAGGCGAGTCCGGCTCGGGCAAGACCACCTTCGCGCAGGCGGTGCTCAAGCTGTTGCGCAGCCCCGGACGAATCACGAGCGGGACGATCCGCTGGGGTGATCGGGACGTCACCGACCTGTCGGGCGACGACCTGCGACCGTACCGCTGGTCGTACGTGTCGACGGTGTTCCAGTCGAGCATGAACTCGCTCAACCCGGTCGTCCGGGTGCGGCGCATGTTCGAGGACGTCATGCACGAGCACACCGACCTCACCGATCAGCAGATCCGCGAGCGCTGCGAGGAGCTGTTCGACCTCGTCAGTGTCGACACGCGCTTCCTCGCGATGTACCCGCACGAGCTCTCTGGCGGCATGCGGCAGCGCGTCAACCTCGCCCTCGCCCTCGCGCTGCAGCCGCAGCTCGTGCTGTTCGACGAGCCGACCACCGGCCTCGACGTCGTCGTGCAGAAGTCGATCCTCGACAAGATCCGCGAGCTGCAGGAACGGGAGCGCTTCGGCGCCGTGCTCATCACGCACGACATGGGCACGCTGCTCGACTTCTCGGACCGCGTCGCGGTCATGTACGAGGGCGAGATCGTCGAGGACATCGCGGCGACGGATGCCGTGAGCCCCGGCCCGCGGCATCCGTACTCCATCCACCTCGTCGGGTCCTATGCGGAACTGCTCGGCGAGGACGTCGCCGGCTACACCGGCGCCGAACTGGACGAGCCCGCCGATGTGTCGCAGGAAGCGCCGGTCCAGGGGCGGACGGTGCTCGAGATCGACGATCTGGGCCGACGGTTCGCGAAGCGGCAGGGGATGAAGACCGAGCACGTCGACGCCGTGAAGGACGTGTCATTCACGCTCCGCGAGGGAGAGGTGACGGCGCTGGTCGGCCAGTCCGGTTCGGGCAAGTCGACGATCGCCCGCATCCTCACCCGCATCGACGTGCCCTCGTCGGGCTCGGTCCGGTACGCCGCGAAGGCCGACGGATCGATGCACGACATCGCGAAGCTGCGCGGCAAGATCGCGCGGGAGTATCGGCGGAACGTGCAGTACGTGTTCCAGGACCCCTACGCCGCACTCAACCCGACGCTGACCGTCGGCTACTCGCTCGCCCGGCCTCTCGTGAACTTCCTGCACGTCGGGCGCCGCGAGGCGATCGAGCGCTCGGCGAGCCTGCTCGAGACGGTCGGCCTCACCCCCGCCGGGCGCTTCATCGGCCGCCTGCCGCACGAGCTCTCGGGCGGCCAGCGCCAGCGCGTCGTCATCGCCCGCGCCCTCGCGGCCGAGCCGAGGCTGATCATCGCCGACGAGCCCATCGCGAGTCTCGACGTGTCGATCCGCGCCGAGATCCTCGAGGTGCTGCAGTCGCTCGTCGCCGATCACGGCGTCGGGATGCTGTACATCACCCACGACCTGCTCTCGGCGAAGAGCCTCGCGAATCACGCGCTCGTCCTCAAGGACGGCGAGCTCATCGAGTCCGGGCCCGCCGAGCGGGTCATCGACAACCCGCAGGCCGCCTACACACGGCAGCTGCTGGACGCCATCCCCAACCCGTTCGAGAAGAGGTCCGCCGCATGACCTTCCCCGCCGTCGACACCCTCCCGGCCGACATCCGCGACCTCACCGAGGAGGAGGTGGATGCCTCCATCCGGTGGCTCTGGCGCTTCTCCACGCCGTCGGGGGCCGGCACCGGGCTCGTCCTCGACAAAGACGACCTGCCCGATGTCGCCACGGTAGCCGCGACCGGCTTCGCCCTCGCCGCCTGGTGCGTGGGGGTGGACCGCGGCATCCTCGACCGCGGCGAGGTGCTCGACCGGGTGCGCGGCACCGTCCGGACCCTCGAGCAGACGGTGCCGGAGAAGAACGGCTTCCTCGCGCACTTCGTCGACGCCGCCACCGGCGAGCGCCAAGGTCGGTCGGAGTACTCGACGATCGACACGACCCTCGCCCTGTGCGGCGCGGTGGTCGCGGCATCCTTCCTCGACGACCCCGACGTGACGGCCGCAGTCGACCGGATGCTGGAGCGCATCGACTGGGACTGGATCACGACCGTCGACGACTCCGGGCGCACCCTCGTGCGCATGGCGTGGGTCGCATCGGCCACCGACGACTACGCGGACGGCGCCGACGGTGACGGATTCGTGAGTCAGTGGGACATGACGGCCGAGCAGCTGCCGATGTACCTGCTCGCCGCGGGCCACCCCGGTGTCACCGCCGAGCGCGCGCAGGCGCTGTGGGACGGCTTCGACAAGCCCGTCGGCGAGTACGGCGGGCACGAGTGCGTGTACGAGCGGGCCGGCACCCTGTTCGTCTACCACTTCCCGCTCGCGTTCTACCCGCTCCAGCGCGTGCGGGACCGCGACGGCCGTGACTGGTGGGCGAACGCGCGCGAGGCGACGCTCGCGAACAAGGCGTGGTGCGCCGATCAGGCTGCACGGTCGAAGACGTTCGCCTCCGGCCTCTGGGGACCCGCCGCCGGGGAGGGCCCGGGCGGCTACGTCGTCAACGGCGCGCGTCCCGCAGGCCACGAGCCGCGCTGGGACGGCACGATCCCGCCGGTGTCGCTGTTCGGTGCGCTCGCCCTCGCCCCCGAAGAGGTGGCGCCTGCGCTCCGCGTGCTGCGCGACGAGCACCCGGGCGCCTGGAACGAATGGGGCGCGACCGACGGCGTCAACCTGGAGGGCGACCAGCCCTGGTACGCCGGGCCGCGCTACGGCCTGAACAAGGGCGCCACGGCCGTGCTCGGTGCTGCGGCGCTCGGGTCGACCGTCGTGTGGGATGCCTTCGCGCGGCATCCGTGGATCGCCCGCGGCGCCGAGAAGCTCGGGTTCACCGCGGTGTGACGCCGCGTCAGTATCGGTTTTCGTCGCGGGCGCAAGGGCGAGTCGGTCGCACGAGACCGGGGGTACCCTCGTCCCTCATGAGCACTACCGGCACGATTCCCGCAGACGCCTTCTCGATCAAGAGCCCATACGGACGACGAGCGATCGGGCTGTCGATCGCCGCGGCAGTGGGTGGCTTCCTCTTCGGGTTCGACTCGTCGGTCATCAACGGCGCGGTCGACGCGATCGAGGGCAACTTCGAGCTCGACAAGGTGCTCACCGGGTTCGTCGTGGCCGTCGCACTCCTCGGCTGCGCGGTCGGCGCGATCATCGCCGGCGGGCTCTCGGACCGCTGGGGCCGCCTCAAGACGATGATGCTCGGCGCCGTCATGTTCCTGGTCTCGTCGATCGGATCCGGGCTGACCTTCAGCGTCCCCGACCTCATCGTGTGGCGCGTCGTCGGCGGCATCGGCATCGGCATCGCTTCGGTCGTCGCCCCCGCCTACATCGCCGAGATCGCACCGCGCCAGATCCGCGGCAGCCTCGCCTCGCTGCAGCAGCTCGCGATCACGCTCGGCATCTTCGCCGCGCTCCTCTCGGACGCGGTCCTCGCGAACAGCGCCGGCGGCGCCGCGGAGCAGCTCTGGCTCGGACTCGAAGCCTGGCGCTGGATGTTCCTCGTCGGTGTCATCCCGGCGGCCGTGTACGGCATCCTCGCGTTCACGATGCCGGAGTCGCCGCGCTACCTGCTCGCCAAGGGCCGCAACGACGAAGCCCGTGAGATCTTCTCGCGGCTCGTTCCCCCCGCGGACCTCGACAAGTCCGTCAACGACATCCGCTCCGCCATCGAGAACGACCGCAAGAGTAAGGGCGCGTCGCTGCGCGGACCCGTTCTGGGCCTCCAGGGCATCGTGTGGGTCGGCATCATCCTGTCGACGTTCCAGCAGTTCGTCGGCATCAACGTGATCTTCTACTACTCGACCACGCTCTGGAAGGCCGTCGGGTTCGACGAGAGCAACTCGCTGCTCATCAGTGTCATCACCTCGGTCACCAACGTCGTCGTCACCCTCATCGCGATCTGGCTCGTGGACCGCGTCGGTCGCAAGCCGATCTTGCTCACGGGCTCGGTGCTGATGACCCTGTCTCTCGCGACGATGGCGCTGGCCTTCGCCTTCGCGGTGACCGTCGACGGCGAGGTGTCGCTGCCCGGCGCGTGGGGTCCGATCGCCCTGGTCGCCGCCAACCTCTTCGTCGTCGGCTTCGGCGCCTCGTGGGGTCCGCTCGTCTGGGTGCTCCTCGGCGAGATCTTCCCCAGCCGCATCCGCGGCAAGGCTCTCGGTGTCGCCGCCGCCGCGCAGTGGGTCGCCAACTTCCTCATCACGGTGTCGTTCCCCGCGATGTCGGGCTGGTCCCTGCCGCTCACGTACGGCATGTACGCCCTGTTCGCGGCTCTGTCGTTCGTGTACGTCGCCTGGCGCGTGCCCGAGACGAAGGGCATGGAGCTCGAGCAGACCGAGACACTCTTCGTGCGGGGGCCCAAGGAGAAGTCCTCGCGCTGAGTCGCAGCCCGGTTCCGGGGACGCCAGACGTCGCCGGAACCGCCTCGCACCGACACGACGCGTCCCCGGAACGCCCTCCTCAGGGCTCCGGGGACGCTGTCGTCTGAGATCCGATCAGGGACGGACGGATGCCGCGACCTCGACCACGCGGTCGATCGACTCGTCCTCGCCCACCGACACACGGACGCCATCACCGGCGAACGGCCGGACGACGAGATCGGCGGCCTCGAACGCCGCGGCGACGTCGAGCGAGCGCTCCCCCGCGGGCAGCCAGACGAAGTTCCCCTGCGCGGTCGGCACGTCCCAGCCGATCTCGCGGAGCCGCACGATGAGGCGGTCGCGCCGCTCGGCGACGACGGCGACGCGCTCGCGCAGCTCGTCCTCGGCGTCGAGGCTGGCGAGGGCGGCGGCTTCGGCTTGGGCGGTGACGGACAGGGGGATGCCGGCGCTGCGGGCGGCATCGAGGATGCGGGGGTGCCCGACGGCGTAGCCGATGCGCAGGCCCGCGAGCCCGTAGGCCTTCGAGAAGGTGCGGAGGATCACGACGTTGTCGTGCCCGGCAGCGATGACCTGCTCGCCCTTGACCGCGGCGGCATCCGTCACGAACTCGACGTACGCCTCGTCGAGGACGATCAGCACGTCGGAGGGGACGGCCGCGACGAACGCGTCGAAGTCGGCCTGGGTCACGACGGCGCCCGTGGGGTTGTTGGGCGTGCAGACGAAGATCGCGCGGGTGCGCTCGGTGACGGCCGCGGCGAGCGCGGGCAGGTCGACGGCGGCGGCATCGTTCAGCGGGACCATGACGGGCGTTGCGCCCGTGACCGTCACGATGCCGGGGTACGCCTCGAAGGAGCGCCAGGGCAGGACGATCTCGTCGCCGACGGATGCCGCGGCCTGAGCGAGCTGATAGAGGATCGACACCGACCCGGCGGCGATGTGGATGCGGTCGTCGGTCACACCGAACCGCTCGGCGAGCCGGGCCCGAAGTCGACCGGCGAGCGCGTCGGGGTATCGGTTGAACGCGACCGCATTTCGCACAGCGGCCACGACGCCGGGGAGCGGATCGAACGGGTTCTCGTTGCTGGAGAGCTTGTAGGCGGTGGCGCCGGCCTGCTTGCCCTGCTTGTACGAAGGGAGGGCGGCGATCTCAGGTCGAACCCGGATGGGGATGTCGGTCACGCGACGAGTCTACGAGCGGGGCGGCGACCTGCGTGGGAGACTGCGGGCATGCGCTTCATCATCCGCGTCGTGATCAACGCATTCGCCATCTGGGTCGTCACGCTCATCGAGCCGCTGCGCGTCGAGGTCACGCCGTTCGCACCCGGAGAGACACTCCAGCTCGTGCTCTCGTTGTTGGCGGTCGCTGCGGTGTTCGCGATCGTCAACACCGTGATCGGCACGATCCTGAAGATCCTCGCCTTCCCGCTCTACATCCTGACGCTCGGTCTCATCTCCCTCGTCATCAACGGGTTCCTGTTCTGGCTCACGGGGTGGTTCACCGAGTGGTGGGGCTGGGGGCTGTCGGTGGAGTCGTTCTGGCTGGGCGTCGTCGCGGCCCTGCTCATCTCGATCATCAACTTCATCTTCGGGATCATCCTGCGTCCGCAGACGAAGGCGTGACGCCCTCCTCGGTGTCGTAGACGAAGACCTCGACCGATTCGGCCTGCCCGAACTCGGCCAGGCGTTGCCGGACGGCATCCATTCGCGGATCGGACGAGGCGTCGAGCATCTCGGCGGTCTCGGTGTAGGCATCCATCTGGTGGGAGTCGAGCCACGGCCAGGGGTTGATGTTCCGTTCGACGACCATGCTCCCCGTCGCACCGATCGAGGCGTCGTGTCCTCCGGCGGCCAGAAGGGGGACGACGTCGTCGCTGTGGCGGAAGTCGATCTGCAGGGTGTCCGCTCCCACGTCCGCCTGCACCGGGTTCCCGAAGCCGACCAGCATCGGCACGTCGTACTCCTCTTCGAGCGCGATGCGGCTCGCGATCATCGCCCCCTGCGAGTGACCGCTGACCATCACGGAGTCCCCCGGCTTCGCCCCGGCCCTTTCGAGTGCGATGCGCGTGGCCTCGTACGACGACGACGCGACCCCGAAGTACAGCGGCACATTCGTCGCCATGCCGAACGTCCCGATGTCGCCCTTGGTCCGCGTCCCCGAGACGTAGAGCGCGAACCGCTGACTGCCGCCGGGCATCGTGTAACGCTCGACGCGGATGTCTCCGGGACGCTCCGTGGACGGCTGCCGCCGCGCGAGACCCGACATCGAGTCGGGCGCCGTGCCCTCTCTCACGTTCATCAGCCGGACCGTCGGGGTCCTCGGGGCCCCCACGAGCGTGCTGCCGTCGGGGATTGCCCCCTTTCCCGCGGCTCGGATCGCAAGCGTCCCCACGCTGTACAGACCCACCGCGGCAGCGCCGAGCGTGCCGAGGAAGATGCTCGGCCAGAACAGCTCACCCGCGACCGTCGCGAAGGGGTTCGGAGCGTCGGCGACCGCCTGGTCCGCGAGGGCGGCGGCCGCCGGAGACGAAGCCTCGAGCTGCTCGATCCTGCGGGCCAGGAGCACCGCCTCGCGTCGATCGCCCGGGTCACCTGCTGCCGCGGCGGCCTGCCGAGCCTGCAGCTCGACGAGCTCGTACGCCGTGGCGGTGTTGCGAAGCGCCGTGACGAGCATCTCGCCCTGCTCGCAGACGGTCGTCGCGGCGGTGACCGGGTGCGCCGCGGTGCCTCCGATCATCGTCACGCCGAGCAGATGATCGACCTTCGCCAGGGCCGCGCGCAGACTCTCCGCGTCGGCGACCGCCAGATCGGCGCGGGCGGCAGCGTCGCGCAGCGTGGCCGTGTCCACAGCGACGACGCGTCCGCTCCGGATCTCGATGCCGCTCACTCACCCCACCGCCTGCATCCACTGGCGGTCGCTCCGCGTCTGGTCGATCACCGACGGGATCGACGCCGTCAGGCGTGCGATCTCGTCCTCCCAGGCCGAGACCGCCGCCCGGAAGGCGTCCGCGGCGGTCGCGCTCCAATCGACGACAGGCGCCAGACGGCGGACCTGGTCGAGGAGCTGGAGTGCCTGAGCCTCGGCTATCTGCAGCAGTGCGAGCGCTTGATCCAGGGCGGCGAGGCGCTCCTCGAGTGGAGCGCCCCAGAGATACGGGGACGGCGCGACGACATCTGACATGCGTCGAGGGTGACCCGCGGCATCCGTCGTCACTTCGGTTTCGGCAAAGGACGTGGATGCCGCGGCCACCGCCCGGTCTGTGCAGAAGGCCTCTCGATCAGCACAATGGAGAGGTGCCCGCGCCCGATGATGCTTTCCGCGTGGTTTTCGTGTGCACCGGGAACATCTGCCGCTCCCCGATGGCGGAGGTCGTCTTCCGGTGGTTCGCGGACCAGGCGGGCCTCGGCGACCTCGTCGTGTCGACGAGCGCCGGTACGGGCGAGTGGCACGTCGGGGAGAGAGCGGACAGCCGCACTCTCGACGCCCTCGACCGTCGCGGCTACGACGGCACCCGCCACCGCGCGAAGCAGTTCTCGCGCGAGGACTTCGACCGCAACGACCTCGTCATCGCGCTCGACCGTTCGCATGAGCGGATCCTCTCGGAGTGGGCACGCAGTCCTGCCGACGTCGACAAGCTCGCCCTCCTGCTGAGTTTCGACGCGCGCGGCGACGGAGCGCTCGACGTCCCGGACCCCTACTACGGGGGCCCTGCGATGTTCGACGAGGTGCTCGGTATGATCGAGAGCGCCAGCCGGGCGCTGTTCCGGCAGCTCGAACCCGCGCTTCGCCGGTGAGCGCACCCCCCACCGAACGGAGTCGCGTGTCCTCCCTGCCTTCGATGTCCCTGAGCCCGCTCGACGGCCGCTACGCCGCCGCCGTCGCGCCACTCGCCGAGTACCTCTCGGAGGCGGGACTGAACCGGGCCCGCGTCGAGGTCGAGGTCGAGTGGATCATCACGCTCACCGACCGCGGCCTGTTCGGCTCGTCGGCCCTGACGGATGCGCAGAAGGAGTCCCTCCGCGCCCTGTACCGCGACTTCGGCGCCGAGGAGATCGGCTGGCTCGCCGAGAAGGAAGCCGTCACCCGTCACGACGTCAAGGCGATCGAGTACCTCGTGCGCGACCGGCTCTCGTCGCTCGGGCTCGACGCGATCGCCGAGCTCACGCACTTCGCCTGCACGAGCGAGGACATCAACTCCGCCTCGTACGCCCTCACGGTCCAGCGCGCCGTCGAGCGCGTGTGGCTGCCGAAGTTGCAGGCCGTCATCGCCTCGCTGACGCAGTTGGCCGAAGAGCACCGGGATGCCGTCATGCTCTCGCGCACGCACGGTCAGCCCGCGACGCCCTCGACGATGGGCAAGGAGCTCGCCGTCTTCGCATGGCGCCTGCAGCGGGTGGCCGCACAGATCTCCCAGGGCGAGTACCTCGCGAAGTTCTCGGGCGCGACCGGGACGTGGTCGGCGCACCTCGCCGCGGAGCCCGACGTCGACTGGCCCGCGCTCTCGCGCGGCTTCATCGAGGGTCTCGGGGTCGGCTTCAACGAGCTGACGACGCAGATCGAGTCGCACGACTGGCAGGTCGAGCTGTACGACCGCGTGCGGCACGCGGGCGGCATCCTGCACAACCTCACCACCGACGTGTGGACCTACATCTCGATGGGCTTCTTCGCGCAGATCCCCGTCGCCGGGGCGACCGGCTCGTCGACGATGCCGCACAAGATCAACCCGATCCGGTTCGAGAACGCCGAGGCGAACCTCGAGATCGCCGGCGGCCTGTTCACGACGCTCGGCGCGACGCTCGTGACGTCGCGTCAGCAGCGCGACCTCACCGACTCGACGACGCAGCGCAACATCGGCGTCGCCTTCGGACACTCGTTGCTCGCGCTCGACAACCTGCAGCGCGGTCTCACCGAGATCTCGCTGTCGCGCGACGTGCTGCTCGCCGACCTCGACGCGAACTGGGAGGTGCTCGCCGAGGCGATCCAGACCGTCGTCCGCGCTGAGATCGTCGCGGGCCGCTCGCAGATCACCGACCCGTACGCCCTGCTGAAGGACCTCACCCGCGGCCGCCGCGTCGGCGCGCCCGAGCTCGCCGAGTTCGTGAACGGACTCGACATCGGGGATGCCGCCAAGGAGCGCCTGCTCGCGCTGACGCCCGCTGGCTACGCGGGGCTCGCCGACCGGCTCGTCGACCTGCTGCGCTGACGCGGCTGCGGGGCCGGTTTCCCGGTCCCGCTTCGGCTCCGTCGGATCAGTGCCCGGAAGGCGGTGCCTGACGGCGATCGGTGTCGCCCTCACCGCTCGACTGCTCGTCCTCGGGGTCGAGCAGCAGACCGCGCGTGACGGGCTTCGCCATCTTCGCCGGGTCGACGGCGAGCAGAGACAGCGCCATGATCACGAGGGTCGCGATGAACGTGATCCCCGCGACGACCCCGGCGATCGCCCACGCGCGCAGGTGCATGTCGACGGCTCCGGCGCGCTGCTCCTGCAGGACGCCCATCGACACGAGGGTGACGACGCCGGCGAACACCGCCGCGAGCAGGGCGAAGCCGAGCAGGTGGACGGGACGCATCAGGTCGCGGCGGGTGGGGTTCTTCTCGCTCATGCGCGGCCTCCAGCGGCATCCGTGTCGGCCGTCTCGACGGCAGCCGCCGCGTCGGGGCGGGGCGAGAACGCGGCGATCCCGAGGTACACGGCGACGATGGCCGCGTAGCCGCCGAAGACGCCGACGCCGATCGTCGACCCCGTGAGGGTGAACGAGCGACGCGCCTGTTCGATGTAGTACTCGAGCATGTAGTCGCGGGGGATGAACGCGAGCACCACCCCGAGGATGAGGGTGAGGCTACCGACGAACACCGCCTCGCGCGCCGCGGGATCGCCCCGGCGACGTCCGACGATGCCGATGATCAGTTCTGCGGCTCCGGCCGCGAGCGCCCAGACGAGGACGGTCGTGAAGAATCCGTCGACCGTCCGCACCACGGGAAGGGTCGCGATCATGCCTGCGACGATCGAGAGGATGCCGAGGAGCACCGCCTGCCAGCGTTCACCCGCCGGGAAGACGAGCCAGGCGGAGAGGATGAGGATGAGGGCGGTGGCGACGGCGAAGCCGCTGAACACCGACATCCCGACCTCGGCGGAGTGATCGACCGAGAAGGTGATCATGATCGCCGCGAGTGCCGCGAAAAGGGCGCGCCCCATCTGGAGGTGGCGCACCTCGAAGGCGCGGGGGGCAGCGTCAGACACAGGCGTGATTCTCACAGACGGGAACGGGATGCCCCCAGTTTAGGTCGTTCACCTGGTTCCGTCCTCCGCGGGGCGGGATGCGGTTGACTGGGCGCATGCTCTCGCGACGACGCACCTCCCCCTCCATCGCCGGTGTCGGCGTCGCCGCGGCCCTCCTGCTCAGCGGGTGCACGTCGGCCGAGGACCCTGCGGCCGAGTCGCCCTCCCCGTCGGCGCCCGCGTCGCCGAGCCCCACGCCGCCGCCGACCCCCACGCCGCCGCCGACCCCCACCCCGACACCGGTCCCCGCGCCCGAGACACCGCGGACCGTCGCGAGCGGGCTCGATGCGCCATGGTCGATGGCCGTGGTGGGCGACACCGTCTTCGTCAGCGAGCGCGACACCGCCCGCATCCTCGAGGTCGCCCCCGACGGGGCGACACGGGTCGTCGGGACGATCGCGGGCGTCGCCCACAGTGCCGAAGGCGGCCTGCTGGGACTCGCCACCGACGGTGATTCCCTCTTCGTCTACTCGACGGCGCGCAGCGGTAATCGCGTCGAGAGATACCCGCTGACCGGGGCGCCGGGCTCGTACGGTCTCGGCGGCCGGACGTCGGTCATCGACGGGATGCCGGCGGGCACCCATCACAACGGCGGCCGCATCGCGTTCGGCCCCGGCGGGATGCTCTACATCGCGAACGGCGACACGAGCGACGAGCCGGCGTCTCAGGATCCCGGCTCGCTGGCGGGCAAGATCCTGCGGATCGCCCCGGACGGCGGCATCCCGTCGGACAATCCCGATCCGTCCTCCCCCGTCTACAGCCTCGGGCACCGCAACGTGCAGGGATTCGCGTGGGCCGAGGACGGCACGATGTTCGCGAGCGAGTTCGGCCGGAACTACCGCGACGAGCTCAACATCATCGAGCCGGGCGGCAACTACGGGTGGCCGTACGTCGAGGGCACCGGCGGCGAGGGTGACGGGTTCGTCGATCCGGTGCAGACGTGGCCGACGGATGCCGCGAGCCCCAGCGGCATCGCCATCGTGAACGACACGATCCTCGTCGCCAACCTGCGCGGGCGCGTGCTGCGGGCGGTCCCCGTGGCGGACCCGTCAACGTCGACCGAGCTCTACGCCGACGAGTACGGCCGGCTCCGCGATGTGACCGTCGGCCCCGACGGCACGCTGTTCGTGCTCACCAACAACACCGACGGGCGGGGGTCGCCCCGCGACGGCGACGACCGGATCGTCAGTCTCGCGGTGCCGCGCGCCTGACCTGTTCGCGGATGCGCTGCTCGACGGCATCCGTCATCTCGATCACCGCGAACGAGACCGGCCACATCGGGCCGTCGTCGAGCTGCGCGGTCTCATCGAAGCTGACCGTGCCGTAACGGGTCTTGAACTTGGATGCAGGCTGCCAGAAGACGACGACCTTGCCGTCCTTCGCATAGGCCGGGAAGCCGTAGAACGTCTTCGGGTTCAGGTGCGGCGCCTCTTCGAGGACGATAACGTGCACGCGCTCGGCGATGAGGCGGTCGGTGCCCTCGAGCGCTGCGATCGCGTCGAGGCAGGCCTGGTTCTCCTTCTCGATCTTCGCGAGGCCCTTCAGGCCCTTCATCGCCTTGAGCTCGTCCGCCCGCTGCTTCATCGCGGCCTTCTCGGCGTCGCTGAAGCCGGCGCCCTCGCTGGTCTTGCCTGCCATGGTGGTTCCTTCCGGGTCTCCTGCCGATGTTGCCACTCGCGGGGTCGCGGGGCGAGAGCAGGTTCCGGGGACGCGTGATGTCGGGTGCGATGTCGACAGGCGGCGGGTCGCGTCCCCGAAACGCGCACCGGGTGGGTTCCGGGGACGCTACGTGTCGTGTGGGATGCCGCTCGGCGGCAGATTGCGTCCCCGGAACGACTCAGAGCGCGCGATAGGTGCGGCCGTGCGGGTGCGTGAGCGCGACGGGTTCGCCGTCGACCGCCAGCACGAAGTGGTGCCGCTCCCCGGGCGGCACCGCTCGCTCGAACTCCGGGAAGACGCCGAGCCCCTCGTTCGAGACCCAGAGGGCATCCGTCTGCGCCATCGTGCGGCGGAAGCGCTCGCGATCCTCGGGACTCAGGTACGCGAGCACCGCGGTGTGGAAGACCACGAGCGTCGCATCGGTGGGGGCGGACGCCGCGGCATCCGCGATCAGGTCGTTGAGGTCGCC
Organism: Microbacterium sp. SORGH_AS_0505; assembly: GCF_030818715.1. Classification (NCBI taxonomy): domain Bacteria; kingdom Bacillati; phylum Actinomycetota; class Actinomycetes; order Micrococcales; family Microbacteriaceae; genus Microbacterium; species Microbacterium sp. SORGH_AS_0505. The sequence goes on from NZ_JAUTAT010000001.1 coordinate 960,968, forward strand.
GGCGCGGATCGGAGCGGGATCGGATGCCGCGACTCGCGCCGCCGCCGCGAGGCGGGCGCGGCGGTCATGGTGCTCGGGCCACACGAGGGCGTCGAGCCAGGCGAGCGTCTCGGGATCGGCGGGGTCGAGCGGGTTCAGGTCGATGCCGCCGCGCCAGACCACGTCGGGCAGATGCGTCGGCGGCGCGGTGTTCTCGATGCGGCAGTCGATGACGACGTCGGTCGGAACCACCGGGTCGATGCGCGTGACGGTGCCGTCGTCGGCGGTGTAGCGGTACGTGTACCGGTCGGGGTAGAGGCAGAGTCCCGCGGACGCTCCGACCTCGAGCAGGGCGAGCGGGCCCGGGATGCGTGCGAGCTGCGGCAGGAGCACGGCGCAGCGCGCGGCTTCGTTCGTCTGGGTCGCGTGGGTCAGCGCGACCTCGCGGATCCGAGGCCACCGCGCGATCGCCTCTCCGCGCGCGCCCTGCCATGACGCGATCGGCACGCCGACGACGCGCATCGCGGCGAAGACGAGGTTCGCCTGCCGCTTGGCGCGCGGGAGCTCGTCGATCAGCTCGAGCATCTCGGCGTCATCCGCGACCCCGAGCGCCCAGTCCTCGTACGCCGCGGACGAGCCGCGAGCCTCGAGCGCGCCGAACGTGCGGTAGTGCTCCGCCGTCGGCGAATCGGAGGCGACGCCCCACGACGGCAGATCGGTCATGCCGCGAGCGTAGCGCGGCGCGAGGTCCCGATCGGGCCGGGTATCCCGCGGCCATTCCCGGCCGGAGCGGGACGTCGACGGATGCCGCGGCGCGGCCTACCTGCAAGACTGAGCACGTGAAGATCGGACGCATCGCAGGACTCGTCATCGGCGCCCTCGTGGGCGCGATCCTCCTGCTCACCGTCTTCCGGTTCGACTGGCCGGTCACCGTGGCCGTCGTCGCTCTCGGTCTCGCGGCATCCGTGCTGCCCGGTCTGCTGATCGCACGCGCGAAGGCGCGGAAGGATGCCGCGGCCCGCGACGCCTGACTGCGCAACGGGTGCCGCGGCGCGGCCTACTCGGCGAGGAAGGCCAGCGCGGCCTCGCGGAACGCGCGGGATCCGGGCGCGTTGAAGTGGTGGCGGTCCGGGATCTCGACGAACCGGCCCTGCGGCGTCGCCGCGGCGAGCGTGCGGGAACCTTCGATGATGCCGTCCTTGGTCCCGGTCGCGAAGAGCACGGGCTGCGCGGGGGCGTTGCCCGGATCGGGGTCGACCGTGCCGGTCGCGCGCATGCCGCGGGCGATCGCGAGCAGCGCGCGCAGGTCGTTGCCGGGCACCCGCTCGGTGAGGGTGATGTAGTTCAGGGTCACGGCATCCGTCACCGGGGTCCCCTCGTCGACGTACGCCTGAACCTGGTCGAGGTCGAGGCGGCCGAGCGGCACGCCGTCGGGCACACCGCCGAGGACGACGCGCGGGATGCGGGGCTCCAGGTCGCGCGCGACCTCCCACCCCACGCGGGCGCCGAGCGAGTACCCGACGTAGAGCGCCTCGTCGACGAGGTAGGTGTCGAGGACGGCCTCGACGTCGGTGACCATCGTGCGGAGCGCATAGGCCCGCGACTCGTGCGGCTTGTCGCTGGCGCCGTGTCCGCGCTGGTCGACGGCGAGCACGCGGTAGCCCGCGCGCAGCAGGTCGCGCACCCAGCCCGTGTTCACCCAGTTGTCGCGGGCGCTCGAGGCGAACCCGTGCACGAGCAGGACCGTCGGGGCATCCGTCGGTCCCCACTCGTACGTCGCGACGCGATACCCGTCGCCGACCATGACGAACTGCGGGTCGGGGATCTCGGTGAGCGCGGGGAAGACGGTGGTCATCCCCCGATCATGCACCCGCCGGCCGGCTCGCCGGAATCGCTTGCGTCACGGCCCGCGGGTGGTGCAGGCGGGCCGAGGTCCCGATCCGGCCGGGAATGGCGGGGCAATTCCCGGCCCGGAGGGGACCTCGACGCGGGCGCCGATCAGCGCTTGCGAGCGAGCCGACGCGTGGTGCCGGGGCGACGGCGCAGGGCGCGCCGCATCCGGGACGACACCTGCGGCAGCGGCACCGGCTGCGTCACGACGGTCTCGACCGTCATGGAACCGTCGACCGGCCCGATGACCGCGATCGGCGTCGTCGGCGTGATCGTCATGGGCGCCATCGGCATCGTCGCGAGCATCTTGTGCGCGCGGATGTACGCCGGGATGAGGATGACGGCGGCCGAGATCCACGCGAGCGGGTTCGACCAGGCGACCCCGATGAAGCCGAACAGCGCGCCGAGCAGGATCGCCGCGACGGCGCGCGCGATGAGCTCCACGACGCCCGTGACCGTCGGGATGACGGCGTTGCCGAGGCCCTGGAGCGCGCCGCGCGTGACGAACAGCACGCCGAGCGCGGTGTAACTCAGCCCGTTGATGACGAGCATCGACACCGCGAGGTGCACGACCTCGTCCGCGCCGTCGCCGACGAAGATGCGGACGATCGGTGCGCCGAGCGAGATGAGCAGGATGCCGAGGGCCACCGCCGCGCCGAGCGCGATCCACGTCGCCTGGACGACACCGCGGCGGATGCGGTCGGGGCGACCGGCGCCGTAGTTCTGCGCGACGTACATCGAGACGGCGAGCGACATGGACTGCAGCAGGGCGACCGCCAGGCCGTCGACACGGGATGCCGCGGTGTAGGCGGCGATCGCCTCGCCGCCGAGCGTGTTGAGCGCGACCTGCACGGTCAGTGCGCCGATCGCGATGATCGACGCCTGGAATCCCATGGGGAGGCCGAGACGCAGGTGGGCCACGATGTCGGCGCGGGTGATGCGCCAGTCCTCGCGCCGCAGGTGCAGCTCGGGGATGCGGCGGCGCACGAACTCGAGGCACAGGAGCACCGAGACCGCCTGGGCGATGACGGTCGCGAGGGCCGCGCCCGCGACGCCCAGACCGAGCCACGCGATGGCGGCGATCACGAGGACGACGTTCAGACCGCACGACACGATGAGGAAGATGAGCGGCGTCCGCGAGTCGCCGATGGCTCGGATGACGGCCGACAGGAAGTTGAAGAACATCAGCGCGCCGGCGCCGAGGAAGCTGACCTGCGTGAAGATCGTCGCGTCGGCGAGGAGCTCGGGCGGGGTCTGCAGCGCCACGAGCGCAGGCTCGGCGATCAGGGGCGCGCCGACGGTCAGGATGATGGTCGTGATGCCGCTGAGGAACGCACCGGTTGCGACGGAGCGGCGGACACCGTCGGCATCCATCGCTCCGTAGGCCTGCGCGGTGGGGATCGCGAAACCGGACGTCAGACCCCACGCGAAGCCGAGCAGCAGGAACAGCAGACTCCCCGTCGCGCCGACGGCGGCGAGCGCGTCGACGCCCAGGAGGCGCCCGACGACGATCGTGTCGGCGAAGTGGTACAGCTGCTGCACGACGTTGCCGATCATCAGCGGCAGGGTGAAAAGGAGGATGACGCGCCAGGGGCGGCCCGTCGTGAGAGAGGTGGCCATGCGGGCTTTCGGGATTTCGAATCGATTCGAGGTCGATCGATTGTATCGAGGTCACCCTGGGAGTCGTAAGGGGGGTCGCACAGAAAAAGGGCGCCGATGGCTCGGCGCCCTTTCACTCTGTCGGAGTCAGAACGTGGCGGTCTCCGGGTTGGATCCCACCCGCAGACCGCGATCGAGGGCACCGATCGCGGCGATCTCGTCCGAGGTGAGCTCGAAGCCGAACACGTCGAAATTGGAGCGGATCCGCTCGGGCGTCGCGGACTTCGGGAAGACGATGAGGCCTTCCTGCAGGTGCCAGCGGATGACGACCTGAGCCGGGCTCACGCCGTGTGCCTCGGCGGCATCCGCCACGGCCTTCTCGCCGAACAGGTCGTACTTGCCCTGACCGAGCGGCCCCCACGATTCGGTGAGGATGCCCTTCGGCTCCTGGAAGCCGCGGAGCTCGCGCTGCGCGAATGCCGGGTGCAGCTCGATCTGGTTGACGGCCGGCACCGTATCGGTCTCGTCGAACAGGCGCTGCAGGTGCGGCTGGTGGAAGTTCGAGACGCCGATAGAGCGCGTCAGACCGTCGGCCTGGAAGTTCTCGAACTCCTGCCACGTCTCGACGTAGAGGTCCTTGTCGGGGCGCGGCCAGTGGATGAGGTACAGGTCGACGTGGTCGAGTCCGAGCTTCTCGAGGCTCGACTCGATCGCCGGACGAGCCGTGGCGCGACCCTGCTCGGAGTTCCACAGCTTCGTGGTGATGAACAGCTCGTCGCGAGGGATGCCGGAGGCCGCGATGGCCCGGCCGACGCCCTCTTCGTTCTGGTACGCCGCCGCCGTGTCGATGTGGCGGTAGCCGGCTTCGAGGGCGACGCTGACGATGCGCTCGGCCTCGGCGGGATCGACCTGGAAGACGCCGAAGCCCAGCTGGGGAATGGTGTGTCCGTCGTTGAGTGTGAGAGTGGGAACGGTCATGGGGATCACACTCCCACCGCAGGGCGAACGATCCCCATGCCTTGACGAATCGTGACGGATGCGGCAACGGCGTCGCTCGCCGAGCAACTCGGGTTGACAAGACGGAGGCCTGTCAACCAAGGTTGCTTCATGGACACTCCCAGTGCGATCGAGGTCGCGAGCGACACGACCGACCCGCGCGCAGGACTCCGCGCCGTCGCCTCCCTTCGCATCCTCGCCGACACCCTCGAACTCCGGCAGGTCGAGGCCGCCCTGCGAGCGGGCATGCCCTGGCAAGGCGTGGCCGACGCGCTGGGCGTCACCCGCCAGGCCGTGCACAAGAAGTACGCGAAGCGGATCGATCCGACCATCGAGGTACCCCGGAGGAAAGCATGAGCAGGATGACGACGGCGATGGGGAACGCACATCGCCTCACGCGGTATGCCATGGAGGAGGCATCCCGCACCGGCCGCACCGAGCTCGGTGTCGAGCACCTGTTCCTCGCGCTCACCCTCGACGAGGCCGATGCCGGCCAGGTCCTCCGAGCCGCGGGAGCGACGATCGCGGCAGCCCGTGAGGCCGTCGCCGCGGAGGAGGCCGCTCACCTCGCCGCGCTCGGCGCCGCGGGGGCCGGCCTCGCACCCGGGCCCATCGCCGTCGGACCCTCCGCAGGATGGGCGTGGTCCCCCGTGGCCGAACGGGTGCTGACCTCACCGGGAGACGGAACGAGCGCCGGCATCCTGCGCCGCCTGCTCGACGAGCCGAGCGGGGCGATCGAGGCGCTGCTGCGCCGCCTGAACATGACGGCCGACGATCTGCGTGCGCGGCTGGACGCCGCCGCGGGGTTGCCGCCGGTGACGACGGTGCGGCGGCGGCATCCGCTCGCCCGGTCGGCCGCGTCGTTCGTCGCTGCACCCGTCGACGAGACCTGGGCGCTCGTGTCCGACCCCGAGCGCCTGCCGGAGTGGGAGGACTCCGTGGGCCACGTGAGCGCCGCCCCCGATGGCGACTGGGTCGCGACGCCTCGCGACGACGTCGAGACCAGACCGGCGTTCCGTCGGCTGTCCATCAGCCGGACGATGGATGCCGACGCGCACCACGTCACGTGGACGTTCCGCTACCCCGACGCCCCGAAGGCGAACGCGCGGCGCATCGGCTTGCGCCTGGAGCCGGCCGCGGGTGGAACGACGGTACATATCGACTACTCGTGGGAGCGCACGTACCGTCGCCGCAGGAGCGGGCTCGGCTGGATGATGGCGCCGCTGTACCGCGTGGCCCTCGCGATGCAGGTGGCCAGGGTGGGTGCCGCGATCGGGGCTGCGGTGCGCTGACGGCCGAGTCATTCATATGAATGGATACTGCTAGCACTCCCGCGCGCGCTCGGCAAGAGCTCGATGCGCCCCCTGTGGAAGCGCACCATTCAGTCATGTCCGAACTACCCGCGCCCGAGAAGGATGCCGCACTGGGGCGACTCATCGCCCGGTCGGCCTCGGGCGATGTCGCCTCCTTCACCCGTCTCTACGACGCGACGTCCGCGGCCGCCTTCGCCGTCGCCGTGCGCGTCACCGGCGACCGGCGTCTCGCCGAGCAGGTGCTGCAGAGCGCCTTCGTATCGGTGTGGCACGACGCGGGACGCTTCCGCGCAAAGCGGACCGCTGCGCTCACCTGGATCCTCGCGATCGTGCACCGCGCTGCCGTCGCCGCCCTCCGCGACGCGCGGCCCGCGGACGCGGGGGCGCACACCCCGGACCGCACCGCGGCCAGCCACCGTGCCCTGCGGCAGCTGCCCGACGAGCAGGAACAGGTCGTCTCGCTCGCCTATTTCGGGGGACACACCCAGCCCGAGATCGCCGAGATGACCGGGACCCCCCTCGCCGCGGTGAAGGCGCGCACGCGCAGCGCGCTCGACCAGCTCCGCGACGCGGCGCGTCCCCTCGCCGAGTCGATCGCGCTCCCCCTCACCGGCTCGACCCCCATTCAGCCGCCGCCGACCGGCGCGGCCGCCTAGGGGATCCCGCTCACACGGCGGTCGCCATCGCGCGTCCGGCGGCGCGGCCCGAGAAGATGCAGCCGCCGAGGAACGTGCCTTCGAGCGCGCGGTAGCCGTGCACGCCGCCCCCGCCGAAGCCGCTCGCCTCGCCGGCTGCGTACAAGCCGGGGATCGGCTCCCCCGAGGCGGCGAGCGCACGACCCGACAGGTCGGTCTCGATGCCGCCGAGGCTCTTGCGCGTGATGATGTGGATCTTCACCGCGATGAGCGGACCGTTCTTCGGGTCGGCGATCGGGCTGGGGGTCGCGACGCGCAGCAGCTTGTCGCCGCGGTAACGCCGCGCCTGCCGGACCGCGGTGACCTGCGCGTCCTTCGTGAACGGGTTGGCCATCTCGCGGTCCCGGGCCTCGAGTTCGATGCGCACGCGATCGATGTCGAGCAGAGCGGATGCCGCCCGCATCCGCTCGAGCAATTGCGGAACCGTGTCGGCGACGATGAAGTCCGCCCCGCGCTCCTTGAACGCCTCGACGGGCGCCGTCGCCCGGTCGCCCTTCAGCCGCTGCGCGAGGAGTCGCACGTCCTTGCCGGTGAGGTCGGGGTTCTGCTCGCTGCCGGACAGCGCGAACTCCTTCTTCAGGATCGCCTGGTTGAGCACGAACCAGCTGTGATCGTGACCGCCGCGCACGATGTGCTCGAGCGTGCCGATCGTGTCGAACCCCGGGAACAGCGGCGTGGGCAGACGGTGACCGGTGGCATCCAGCCACAGCGACGAGGGCCCCGGCAGGATCCGGATGCCGTGGCTCGGCCACACGGGGCTGTGGTTCTGGATGCCCTCGACGTAATGCCACATGCGGTCGCCGTTGATCAGGTGGGCGCCGCCGGTCTCGGCGACCCCCAGCATCCGTCCGTCGACGTGCGCGGGCACGCCGGAGAGCATCGTCTCGGGGGCGCGTCCCATGCGGGTGGGCCACTGGGCGCGGACGAGGTCGTGATTGCCGCCGATGCCGCCGCTCGAGACGAGGACTGCGCCGGCGCGGAACGAGAACTCGCCCGTCTCGTTCCGGTTGCTCGGAGCACCCCGCTCGGCGGAGTCGGGTGCGAGGACCCGCGCCGCTCACCCCCACGACCGCGCCGCCGTCGACCTCGAGCCGGTCGACACGGTGCCGGAAGGCGATGCGTGCCCGGCCGGTGGCGACCCCCTCGAGCACGCGGCGGACGAAGGGTTCGAGGACGCCCGGACCGGTGCCCCACGTGATGTGGAACCGCGGCACGGAGTTGCCGTGCGCGGTCGCCCGGTCGCCGCCGCGCTCGGCCCATCCCACGACGGGGAAGAAGCGGATGCCCCGCTCCCGCAGCCACGCGCGCTTGTCACCGGCGGCGAACTGCAGGTACGCCTCGGCCCACGCCCGGGGCCAGCGGTCCTCGGGGCGGTCGAAGCCCGCTGAGCCGAACCAGTCCTGCCGCGCGAGCTCGAGCGAGTCCTTCACGCCGAGGCGGCGCTGCTCGGGTGAGTCGACGAGGAACAGGCCGCCGAACGACCACCACGCCTGTCCACCGAAGCTCGCCTCGGGTTCCTGCTCGACGATCAGCACGCGCTTGCCCGCATCCAGCAGTTCGGATGCGGCGACCAGCCCCGCGAGTCCCGCTCCGACGACGATCGCGTCCGCGGCATCCGTTGTCATGCGTGCGTCTCCTTCGACGCGCCCGTCTGCGGTGACGGGCGCTGAGGAGACTCTAAGCCGCCGGGTTGCCGCGGCGGATGCACGACCGGCGGTGCGGGTGATGCCGGCGCAGACCGGCGAGGCCGCTCCCAACCCGCCCATCGTGCAAACGTCGCCTCAGAGGCTGAATCCGCCGTCGCTCGTGAGGACCTGGCCGACGATCCAGGCGCCCTCGGCCGTCGACAGCCAGCCGATGAGTGCGGCGGGATCGGCCGGCACGCCGACACGGCCGAAGGGGGTCGCCCGGATCCACTCGTCGAGTCCCGACGTGTCGCGGTCGGCGGTGTCGGGATCCATGTAGCCGGTGTTCACGGGGCCGGGGTTGACGGTGTTGAGGACGATGCCGAGTTCGAGCAGTTCGGCCGCGACGGTGCGGGTGATGCCCGCGAGCGCCGCCTTGCTCGTCGCATACGCAACCTCGCCGAACATCGCGCCGTGGCCCTGGCCCGAGGTCATCCAGAACACGCGCCCGGTCGGCTCGGCGTACGGTTTCGCGCCCTCGATCGCGTCGCCCGGGCGCCGCTGACCCGACTGCGGCGGGGCGAGGCGGCGGGCGAACTCCGCCGTGAGCAGGAGCGTCGAGCGGGCGTTCGTGCTCCAGAACGCGTCGAGCCGGTCGGCGGTCATGTCGAGGATGCTGCCGTCGTCGCCGCTCTTGGCGTGATTGCAGACGAGGATGTCGAGGCGGCCGGTCAGCGCGGACGCGGCGTCGATGAGGCCGGGGATCGCCCCGGCATCCGTCAGATCAGCCTCGACGTCGCCGAATCTCGCGTCGCCGACGAGGGCCGAGCGGATGCCGCTGCGCACCGCATCGAGGTCGTCCCCGCCCCATGGCTGGTCGAGGTCGTGAGGCCGCCAGTGCTGCACGAAGACGCTCGCGCCGAGCTCTGCGAGGCGGGAGGCTACCGCGAAGCCGATGCCGCGACGGCGCGAGACGCCCGTGACGAGGGCGGTCTTTCCTGCAAGGGGAAGGGTCATCGGTGCGGCCTCACGGTGAGGGACTGGACGACGGATCCGACGACACCGCGTTCGTCGTGGAGGACCGTGTGGGTCATGCCGAGGCCGGTCGCGCCGAAGGTGACAGTGGTGTCGAAGCCGATCCATCCGTATTCGGGCGTGCGGACCAGGTGCAGGGTGAGGTCGAGGTTCGGGAAGGCCACCTCGCGCGGGTCGGCGCGAGGCGTGATCCCGTTGGCGATGTCGATGAGCGAGACGAGCCGCGCGGTCGTCGACACCGGCTCTCCCTCGAGAAGCGGGACGGCGGGGAGGATCCAGGTCTGTGCACGACCCGGTTCCTCCTGTCGGCGTCGCACCTCGCCGACGGTCGCAATGAACTCGCCGGGCCAGGCTGACGACGGATCGACGGGCCCGATCGCGTCGCGCGGGGGCATCGCGGGGTGGGCGGTGCCCGCGAGCGGGTCGGTGTCGCGGGTGTGCATGAGCCACGCCCGCGCGCTGAGCGCGGGCCGGCCCGCCTGCGAGAGCGTTGCCTCGACGAGTTCGATGCTCCGCCCCGGGCGCAGCACGCGGCAGGTCACCTCGACGTCGTCGATCGGGATCACCCCGAGGATGTCCACCGACAGCCGCGAGAGCTGCATCGGCTGCGGGCTGCGCGCCGCGTGATCGACCTCGATCGCATGGGCGAGGAGGCCTATCGGCGGGGCGACGTGCTGCTCGGTGACGTTCCAGGCTCCCCCGGTGAACGTCGTCGGCTGGAACCTGGTCGCGTCGGTTCGTTCGAAGTAGGCGGGCACGAGTACGGATGCTACCCGTGGCCTCCCCGGCCCGGGAGACTCAGCGCCGCAGCAGCTTCACGACCCCGGCCAGGGCGGCGACGCCGGCGACGGATGCCGCGGAATAGAGCCCGCGCCGGTGGCGCAGCGCGCGGGTCTGGATGCTCTCGCCGCGCGCGCGGTCGTCGAACGCGCCGTGGGCTCCATGATCGCCGGGGACCGGCTCGTACAGGTTGGGCGGGGTGGTCGACGAGCCCTTGTCGGGCGCGAACTGCCCCTCCCAGGCGTTCTTGGCGAGGTACCAGTCCATGAACCGGCCGGCGACGCGGGTGCCGAGGACGAGACCGACGGTCGACTCCCCCACCCAGGTGCGGCGGCGGGGCTTGTCCGCGACGTCGGCGACCGCGCGGGCTCCGACCTCGGGCTGGTAGATCGGCGGGACCGGCTGCGGGTGCTCCGAGAAGGGCGACTTCACCCAGCCGAACTGCGTGGTGTTCAGGGCCGGCATGTCGACGATCGAGACGGCGACCGCGCTGCCCTCATGGGTGAGTTCGGACACGACCGAGTCGGTGAATCCGTGCACGGCGTGCTTCGAGCCGCAGTAGGCCGCCTGGAGCGGGATGCCGCGGTGTGCCAGAGCCGAGCCGATCTGGATGACGTGACCGCGATTGCGCGGCCGCATCCGCGTCAGTGCGGCGCGGGTGCCGTTCACGGTGCCGAGGTAGGTGACCTGCGTCGCCCGTTCGTAGTCCTCGGGAGTCGTCTCGAGGAACGGGGCGATCGACCCCGACATGACGTTGTTGACCCAGAGGTCGATCTCGCCGAGTTCCGCTTCGATCTCGGATGCGGCGGCGTCGACCGCAGCGTTGTCCGCGACATCGACCGAGATGCCGTGTGCGCGTCGTCCCTTGGCGCGGACCTCGGCGGTGGCGGCATCCACCCCGTCGCGGCCGCGGGCGAGGACGGCGACATCCCAGCCGCGGTCGGCGAGTTCGCGGACGATAGCGCGACCGAGTCCTGCGCTGCCGCCGGTGACGACGGCGACGCCTCGGGATGTGGTGCTGCTCACGGCGACTCCTCCCGCGGGGGCCCGACCGGGCGTGATCAGCCCGAGGAGTCGAACATCGACCGCTGCAGCCATCTTTCGGTGCGCCCCGGGTCGGAGGTATGCGCTTGCCAGGGGTGCGGGGATGGGGTACGAGGCGCAAGCGCATCGTGCGGAGGAACGCAACCCCGGGTCCCGGCATCCGCTCCCGGGCTACCGTCCCGGCATGAAGAGTTCAGAGATTCGCTGGAACGACGAGGCACGCGCCAAGATCCTCGATGATGCCGACCGAGTGCTGCGGGAGGCCGTCGTGGACCTCGCCGGCTCGGGCGAGATGACATCGGACGAGGCGTTCGCGGCACTGACCGGCAAGCTGAAGGACCAGTTCATCGACTGGGAGCCGGGTCCCGACCTGCGCACCTATGCCGACGCCATCGCGAACGGCGAGGTCGAGACGGACGCGGAGTAGGACTCACACCAGGGGCGCTGTGCCGGGGTAGGCGTCCATCGCGACGGGCTCCCAGGCGTCGAGGATCTCGTCGAGGATGAACCGTCCCGCCTCGCGCCACATCTCGACGATGTCCTCGTCAGGGATGCGGTCGAGCTCGCTGCGCGTGACCAGACGGATGTCGGTGGACTCGCCGTCCTCCGGTGCACCTGCGGGCTCCTCGTCGGTGGTGAGCGCGTAGAGCAGGTCGGTGTGGAAGTGAGCCGGATCGGCAGAGGTGCAGGCAGTGGACGACATCACCGGAACGGGGTGGGCGGCGGCATCCGTCACCTGCCTGATCCGGACGCGCGGCTGCAGCACCCGGACCTGCACGGGCTGGTAGCCGGATTCCTCGACGAGCTCGCGGAGCACCGCCGCCCACGGCGTCTCGTCGCGCTCGATATGCCCGCCGAACATCATGAGCTTCCGCACCTTGAGATGCCGGTGGTACGTCAGGCGCGGCTCCGGACCGTCGGTGCGCACGATGAAGAAGCTGACCGTCGCGTCGTGGTCGCCGGGGTCGGTGTGGAGGTGGGGCATGGGTCCCTCCCTCAGGAATTGTCGTCCGTCTGGGGCGCCGGGTCACCGAAGCGGGCAAGAGCTGCGCAGTACCGATCGCCGAAGTCAATCCGCGTGACGTCTGAGTACTCCAACTCAGCGGGCTCATCGGACCAGACGCCCGCTCGATTGATCAGGAGCATGGAGAAGACGTCGGATCCACGCTCCACCACTTTGCCGACGAAGAGCGCCTGATCATCGTCGGCTTCGATGCTGAGCGCGATCAGCCGCGAATGAGCGTTCGCCGTCTGCAAAACGGAGCTCACGGACGCATCGGCCGGGAGGTGATAGTCGACGGTGGGGCGACCGAGCGCCTCGATCGCGGAGCTGACGTAGCCGTTCTCGGTGTCTTCGACGACGGCCGTGATGTCCCTTATCGGCAGCAGGAAGTACCCGTCGAAGTAGACACTGTCGACCAGCGCCTGCAAAGCCAGCCAATTTCCCTCTACCCCGACCACGATTCCGCGCACTCGGGAAAAGGTCTCGCCGGCGCGGCCCCGCTCGATTTCTACCGGGCAGCCCAGCGTGGACATACGCACCAGTTCGTCCTCGATCACTGTGAACCCTGTCCTTCTCCGGGGCGTCAAGCGGTTCGACGGCTCTTCGAGCATCACACCACAGCTCTTCCGCTTTGGATCAGTAGATCATCTTGACGGTGCAGTTCGGGGCGATGCGACAGAGATGTGGCGCTCGCGACAGCTCGAGTCGATGTCGGAGGTTGGTGCGAGAGTGGAGGCATGACCGAAGCGATGGAAACCCCCGATGGTGAGTCGTATCTCGCCGCCATTGCGGGGATCGTCGCGGACGTCGAGGACATCGGTGTTGAGTTCGCTCGGGTGAAGATTCGTGAGCTGCGCGCCCTGGCCGCCGCGGGGCGGCTGGCGGACGCGCAGGGCGCCCCCCGCAACGCGCGCGTCCAGGTGCACGACATGGTGCTCCGGTCGATCTCGGCGGAGGTCGCGGGGGTGATGCGGCTCACCGACCGGGCGGTTCAGCGTCGGATCGGCGAGGCGCGGGTGACGATTGAAGGATTCCCCGCGGCGGTCGCCGCGTGGGAAGCCGGGCGGATCGTGCAGGGGCATGTGAAAGCGATCGTCGACGCCGGGCTGAATCTCCCCGGCGAGATGTGGGCGGAGTTCGAGGCCGTCGCGATCGAACGCTGCGACGGCCAGACACCGAACCGAGTCCGGGGCGAGCTCGAGATCCTCGCGCACCGGATGCACCCACGATCGTTCGCGGAACGGCATGAAGAGGCAGCGGCGGGCCGGTGCGTGCGACTCATGCCCGGGCGGGATGGGATGTCGGACCTGATCGCAACCCTCCCGACCGTGATCGCGGAGGGGATCCACGACCGGCTCACCCAGCAAGCACGCGCGATCATCGATACCCGCGACGAACGCTCGGCCGGCTCGGAGATTGTCGCGACCGACGCCCGATCGACCGATCAGGTCCGGGCAGACGTGTTCTCCGACCTCCTCCTCGCAGGCACCCCCGCGCTCGACGACACGCGTGACACAACCGCCGGACCCCTCGGGGCGATCCGGGCTCGCGTGCAGGTCTTGGTTCCCGCCGCGACGTTGACCGGCGGGAACGATGGGCCCTGCGATCTCGCCGGCCGGTCCCCTATCGACCCGGCCACCGCGCGCACACTGGCCGGATCGACGCACATCTGGGAACGCCTCTTCCACGACCCGACGACTGGCGTCACCGTCTCCACGGACTCGTACCGGGTGCCGTCGGGGATGCGCCGGTTCCTGCAAGCCCGCGATCAGCACTGCCGGTTCCCCGGATGCCGCGTCGCCGCGATCCGCTGCGAGATCGACCACACCCACGACCACGCCCTCGGCGGACGGACCGAACTCACCAATCTCGCCCACCTGTGCCAACGGCACCACTCGATGAAGCAATTCACCGCCTGGAAAGTCCGACAACTCCAGGGTGGTGTCCTCGAATGGACCTCACCCCTCGGCAGGATCTACCGCGAAGACGCACCCACCCCGGCCGTCGCGTTCACCCCTGCCGCCAGCCCACCCGGAGACCCGGCGCCGTTCTGAGCACTGCTGATTCGCGCGATCGCGACCCGCGTCGCCGATTCTCACGATCTCGACCTGCGAACGGAGCGCGCCCTGCCTTACAGCCCGAGCGCCCGCAAGTAGTCGTTCAGGAACGCACCGCGCGGGTCCAGCGCCCGCTGCAGCTGCACGAACTCCGCCCAGCGCGGATAGAGCTCGGCGGGATCGCGCGGCGTGAAGACCTTGCCCCAGTGCGGCCGCGCACCGAAGGGCGCGAGCGCGGCTTCGAGCTCTGGCAGTACCTCCGCAACCCCGGCCTCATCGTCGGTCCATGTGAAATGGAACGCGACCGAGTCCCGGCCCGAGCTCGGCGAGAGCCACAGGTCGTCGCCGGCGATCGTCCGCACCTCGCACACCTGCAACACGGGCTTCAGGCGCTCGGAGAGCTCGCGGACCGCGTCGAACGCAGCCACGGCGTCGCCGAACGGCAACAGGAACTCGGACTGCAGCTCCTCGCCGTTCGACGGCGTGAACTCGAGCTTGAAGTGCGGCAGCCGATCGAGCCACCGCCCCGCCTTGCCGCCCTGCACGGTGCACGACGCCGCCGAGACGCCGGGGAGCGGATGCCGGGCGCCCGACGCCTGGCGATCGCGCAGCGCCGCGGGAATCGGGGTCGCCGCGGCATCCGTGCGCTCCTTGCGCCACACCTGGTCGACGTACATGTCGTCGCGGAACGTCGTGAAGAACGAGACGCTGTAAGCCGACCCCGCGATGACGTCGAACGCCTTCCGCACTGCCTCGAGCGGCACGTTCTCGTACACGGTCTGCGCGACCTCGTACGTCGGCTCGATCGCGAGCTCGACGGTCGTCACGATCCCGAGCGCACCGAGTCCCACGACCGCGCCGGCGAGGGCGTCGTCGCGGTCGGTCAGCTGCACCAGCTCACCGGTCGACGTGACGAGTTCGAGGCCGGTCACCGCGGCGGCGAGCGAGCGGTTGCCCACGCCCGACCCGTGCGTGCCCGTGCTCACGGCGCCGGCGACCGAGATGTGCGGCAGCGACGCGAGGTTCGCGAGCGCCCACCCCTGCCGGTCGAGCTCCTGCGCGAGTTCGCCGTAACGGACGCCCCCACCGACGCGCACCCGCTTCTGCGCGGCATCCACCTGGATCGGAAGATCGAGCTCGGCGGTCGACACGAGCGTCCCGCCCGTGTCGGCGATGCGGGTGAAGGAGTGACGCGAGCCCAGGGCCTTCACCGAATCGGATGCCGCGACCACCTCACGCAGCTCGTCGACGGTCCTCGGCGCGACGTACCGCTCCGCCGTGTAGCGGATGTTCCGGGACCAGTTCTCTCCTGCGCCGTCGCTCATGCGAGCCAGCCTACGGGCGCCCGCAGCAGGCGGCTCGGGTCAACCCGCCATGCGCGGGTCCTCCGTCGGATCGAGGCTGCTGCTCACCCGCGTCGACCGAGGTGGGTTCCCCCAGGCATCCGACGTCGCGATCTTGATCGTCGAGAACGGCGGCGAACGGCTTGATCCCACCGTGGTCGCGACGCTGGCCGAACGGTTCCAACGCGGGACCGCTCGTATCCGCCGATCCGATCACGAGCGGAACGGACTCGGACTCGCGATCGTCGGCGCGATCGTCGGAGCTCACGGGGGCGAGCTCACCCTCGCGGCACGAACGACCGGCGGTCTGCGCGCGACGGTGCGAGTGCCTGTCGACATCGACCCGGCGAGCTGACGGCACGCGTCAGTCGTGGTGGTCGTGCTCGTCCTCAAGCAGCATTCCCACCGAGGTCGCGCACGCGTCACCGCGCCAGGCCTCGACCCCCTCGCGCACCGCGAATACCGCGATGACGAGACCGGCGACGGCATCCGCCCACCACCAGCCGAATGCGGCATTCACCACGAGACCCACGAGGACCGCCGCCGACAGGTAGGTGCAGATGAGGGTCTGCTTCGAGTCGGCCACGGCCGTCGCCGAGCCGAGTTCCCTGCCGGCACGGCGCTCGGCGAGCGAGAGGAACGGCATCACGAGCACGCTCACCGCCGTGAGGACGATCCCGATCGGCGAGGTCTCGGGCTCGGTGCGGAGTACCAGCGCCGTCACCGACGAGACGGTGACATAGGTCGCGAGCGCGAAGAACGCGACGGCGATCACCCTCAGGGTCCCGCGTTCCCAGCGCTCCGGGTCACGTCGAGTGAACTGCCATGCCACCGCGGCCGCCGACAGCACCTCGATGGTCGAGTCGAGCCCGAACCCGATGAGGGCGGCGGACGAGGCGATCGTCCCCGCCGTCACCGCCACCACGGCCTCGATGAGGTTGTACGCGATCGTGGCGGCGACGATCCACCGGATGCGGCGACGCAGCACTCCGGCCCGCGACGCCTCGGCGACAGCCGTCACGCGCAGCACCGGCATCCGTCGATCGCGCACTCTTCACCGGCGTCGACCGCGACGACAGCGTCGAGCAGCTGTGCGAGCCCGGCGGTCAGATGCGGATCGGCGATGTCGTACCGCGTGCGCCGACCCTCGGGCGTCGCGACGATGAGGCCGCAGCCGCGCAGGCAGGCGAGGTGGTTGGACACATTGGTCCGCGTCAGCTCGAGGTCGCGGGCGAGATCGGCGGGGTATCCGGGTCGCTCCAGGAGCGACAGCAGGATGCGGGAGCGCGACGGATCCGCCATCGCGCGTCCCAAGCGGTTCATGACGTCGAGGCGAGAAGAAAGGGTCAGCACACGCTGACTATACAGCGAGTGCTGACCCTTTCGCGATCGGTCAGACGGTGGGGATGGAGCCCGTCCGCTCGGCGATCTTGCGGTCGCCGCGACGTCGGCCGTAGCGCGCGATGAAGAACAGGATCGTCCCGACGACGACGTAGCCGGCGGTGGCCAGCCAGACCGGCCCTTCCTGCTGGGTGAGCAGGACGATCGACGCGATGATCGCGAGGACCGGCACGATGCGCGGGACCGAGAAGTGCTTGTGCTCGACCTTGTCCTTCTTGAGCACGAGCACGCTCACGTTCGCCGTCAGGAAGACCAGCAGCAGGAGCAGCACGGTCGTGTTGGCGAGCGTCGAGATGTCGCCGACGACCGTGAGGAGCATCGTGACACCGGCGACGACGATGATCGCGACCCACGGCGTACGCCGCTTCGGGAGCACCCTGCCGAACGCGTGCGGCAGCAGCTGGTTCTCGGCCAGACCGTAGGCGACGCGGCTCGCCATCACCATGAACAGGAGCGCGCCGTTGGCGATCGCGACGAGGGCGATGAGGCTGAAGAGCCACCCCGGGACGGCGAGCCCACTGGCCGTGACGACCTCGAGCAGCGGACCGGTCGAGGTCGCGAGCTCGGTCGGCTCGACGACGATGACGGCGCCGATCGCGATCAGCAGGTAGACCACCGCCGCGGTCAGGATCGCCCCGAACAGCGCCCGTGGGTACGCCCGGGAGGGATTCTTCACTTCTTCAGCCATGTTGGCGGCGGCCTCGAAGCCGAGGAACGAGAAGAAGGCGACGATGGATGCCGCGAAGGCCCCCTCGAGCGGGGGGAACGTCCGGCGCGAATTCGAAGATGCGCGACGGATCTCCGCCTCCGCTGCCGAACACGATCGCCGCGACGACGATCACGATGACCAGGCCCGAGACCTCGATCATCGAGGCCACCATGTTCGTGGCGAGCGACTCCTTCACACCTCGCAGGTTGATGAGGGTGAGGAGGGCGATGAACGTGATGGCCACGGGGATCGGCGGGATGTCGACCAGAGCGGTGAAGTAGTCGCCGGCGAAGGCGTTCGCGAGAGCGGCTGCCGTCGTGATGCCCGAGGCCATCATGAGGAACCCGACGAGGAACGACAGGAACGGGATGCCGAACGCCTTGTCGACGTAGCGCGCGGCGCCTCCGGCGTGCGGGTACTTCGTGATGAGCTCGGCGTAGGTGCCGGCCGTGAGCAGCGCGACGACGAGCGCGATCAGCAGCGGCAGCCAGATGACGCCGCCGACGTCGGTCGCCATCGTGCCGACGAGCGTGTAGATGCCGGCGCCGAGCGTGTCGCCGACGATGAAGGCGAACAGCAGCCACGTGCCGACGGCGCGCTTCAGACCGGGCTTCTCCTGGGCGGGTGCAGCCGTGGTGTCGTTTGTCATCGCACCACTCCAGCCAAGTCCCGCGCGGGATGCAACCCCTACCGCGACGGGGTCTCCTGTGCCTGCGCGCCGCCCCCGACCTGATCCTGCAAGAGAACCGCCTGCCTGAGAACCTCGCGCAGCCCTCCGAGAAGGAGCGCGACGCCGAGCCCGACGACCATCGCGAGGCCGGCGATCAGCAGGACGGCCCGGCTCCCCGCACCCGCGCCGAAGACGACCCCGCAGCCGACGACGACCACGATCATCGCCGCAGCCGCGCACCCGACCAGCCCGTCGACCCAGCGCATCGAGCCATCGTCGAAGAGCCGCCCGCGGTCAGCGCGGGTGAGCAACCGCCAGACGCAGACGAGGGCGGCCAGCACGCAGGACAGCAAAATGCCCGCGAGCACCACACCGGCATCCCGAAGCCCAGCGAGCTCCGGCACCCATTGCACGACGACGTCGGCGATGCCCGGCACGACCCACACCTGCACGATGACGATCACGGTGAAGACGAAACCCGCACCGACCTTGGCGAGTGTGATCATGAACGGCCTCCATCTATCGATATTCGATATATGTATATCGATGAACGACGCTCGGTGTCGAGAGCCGGCGTCGCGCCGACACGGCAGGATGGGCTCATGACGACTCCCCCACCCGCGACGCATCCCGTCGCGTCGTTCTTCCGCGGCATCGGCGATCTGGGTCGCGGATTCGGCTTCTGGGGGCGCCTGCCCGGCCGGATGGCGCTCGGGCTGATCCCCGCCGCGATCGTCGGCCTCCTCCTTCTCGCCGGGATCATCACGCTCATCGTCTTCCTGCGCGACATCGTCACCGCGGTCACGGGGTTCGCCGACGGATGGTCGGACGTCGCGGCGTCACTCGTGCGGTTCGGCATCGGCGCAGGAATCCTCGGCGGCGCGATCGTCCTGGCGGTCGTCTCGTTCACCGCCCTGACGCTCCTCGTCGGCGATCCCTTCTACGAGCGCATCTGGCGCTCCGTCGAGGAACACCTCGGCGACGCGCCGGTCGAATCCGACTACGGATTCTGGCGCTCGATCGGCGACAGCATCGGGCTCATCCTCCGCGGCCTGCTCGCGGCGATCGTCGCCGGCCTCATCGGGCTCATCCCCCTGGTCGGCACCGTCCTCGGCGCCGTCGTCGCCGCCTTCCTCACGGGGTGGCTCCTGGCCGACGAGCTCACCTCGCGGGCCCTCGCCGCACGGGGATGGGATGCCGCGGCTCGCCGCGCCCTGCGCAAGGGCAACCGTGCGCGGGTGCTCGGCTTCGGCGTGGCCACGCAGCTCTGCTTCCTCATCCCGCTCGGCGCCGTCGTCGCGATGCCGGCAGCCGTCGCCGGTTCGACGGTACTGTCACGCACCCTCCTCGACGCACGAGCCGTCACAGGTCAGACTGATCACTCGGCAGCGCCCATCGGGCGCAGAAACGGAGCATGATGCGCCTCGTCCCCTTCGGGCCCACCGACCACCACGTCCCCAACGTCGTCGCCGGGATGATGCGCATCGAGGAGATGTCCGACGAGGCCATCCGCGGGTTGTACGACGCGTGCCGCGACGCCGGCGTCGACTTCTTCGACCACGCCGACCTGTACGGCAGCAGCCGCCACGGCTGCGAGCGCCGATTCGCCGAGGCTCTGAACCTCAGCCCTGCGGAACGCGACGAGATCACGCTGCAGACCAAGACCGGCATCGTCGCCGACGACTGGCACTTCGACCACTCGTACGAGCACATCGTCACGTCGGCCGAAGAGTCGCTGCAGGCGCTCGGCACCGATCGGCTCGACGTGCTCCTCCTCCACCGTCCCGACGCGCTCGTCGAGCCCGAGGAGGTCGCGCGGGCCTTCGACCACCTCGAATCGTCGGGCAAGGTGCGTGCCTTCGGCGTCTCGAACCACACGCCGCGGCAGATCGATCTGCTCAAGACGGCGGTGACCCAGCCGATCGTCGCCAATCAGGTGCAGTTGTCGATCACTCACTCGACGATCGTCGCGCAGGGCCTCGCATCGAACATGGCGGGAGAGGAAGATTCCATCACCCGCGACGGGGGCGGTCTCGTCGATTACTCGCGCATCAACCGCATCACGCTGCAGGCGTGGTCGCCGTTCCAGAAGAACTTCTTCGACGGCGTCATCTTCGGCGCTCCCGAGTACCCCGAGCTGAATGGACTGATGGACCGCCTGGCCGCGAAGTACGACGTGACGCCGACCGCCATCGCCACGGCCTGGATCACCCGGCATCCCGCGCACATGCAGGTGGTGCTCGGCACCACCAACCCGCAGCGCGTCGCGGACGCCGCCGCCGGTTCGGACATCCCCCTCACCCGACCCGAGTGGTACGGCCTCATCACCGCGGCAGGCCACAAGGTCCCCTGAGCCGCGTGGCCGAGTACGTCATCGAGGGCGGCCGCATCGGCGGCATCCCGGATCTCTACGAGGAACTCAACCGCCACTTCATGACCGGGGAGGACTGGCAACTCGGCGCCAGCCTCGACGCGCTCGACGACCTGCTCTACGGCGGGTACGGGGCGCTGGCCGGGGATGACGCCGTCCGGATCGTCTGGCGGAATGCCGCGCACAGCCGCGACGCGCTAGGGGTCGCCGAGACGGTCCGCTGGCTGCGGGAGAAGCTGGCACAGCCGGGGCGGTTCCGGTCGGACGACCTCCAGCGACAGCTCGACGACCTGCACGCCGGCACGGGGACGACCTACTTCGACCGCGTTCTCGAGGTGTTCGAAGGCCACCCGGAGGTCGTGCTCGACCTCCGCTGATTCAGGTGTCGCGCCGGACCTTGATCGTCGCGCCCGCGCCGAGGAAGACGAACGCGGCGGCGACCTGAGCGGCGCTCCAGATCGGGCCCGAGAACTCGAACGGGAAGATCGGGTTCCAGACCACTGCGATCGCGAGCATCACCGGCATCCACCACCAGTGCTTCGCCTGGAACGCGAACCACCCGATGATGAGCGCGAAGATCGTCGCGACGAAACGCACCGTGAGGAACCAGTCGCTCTCGAGCAGGGCCGGCGCGACGAACAGGACCGCCGCGGCGAGCAGGCTCGGCGCGAGGGCGTTGCGCTGGTACGTCGCGGGCGTCGGCTGCGTGCGGCTCACGGGGCTCCTCAGGACGGGGGTGTGGTTCCAGTCTGACGCACGCGACGGGCGCGCCAGGCGAGGACGGCACCGCCGAGGATCGCGGCGACGACCGACCCGGCGAGGATGCCGATCTTCGCGTGATCGTCCTCGAGCGATCCGACGCCGTACGAGAGCTCGCCGACGAGGAGCGCGACGGTGAACCCGATACCGGCGAGCAGACCGACGCCGAGCATGTCGCCCCAGTGCAGCTCGAATGTCCGCCGTACCGCCGGAACGCGCGTGAGCAGGAACACCGCGAGCAGGATGCCGATCGGCTTACCGAGGACGAGTCCGACGAGGATGCCGAGGGTCACCGGATCGGTGAAGGCCGCCGTCAGCCCCTCCCAGCCGCCGACCGTGACGCCGGCAGAGAAGAAGGCGAAGATCGGCAGGGCGACGAGCGTCGAGATCGGCCCGAAGCGGTCGGCGAAGTGCGCCGTCAACGCATCGTGGACCGGGGCACCGTCGGCATCCGTCCCCACCTGCACCCGGGCACGCGGCGTCACGGTCGCCGGGACCATGAACGCGAGGACCACGCCGGCGATCGTCGCGTGCACCCCCGACGCGTGCACGAAGCCCCACGTGACGATCGCGAGCGGCATCAGCATCCACCAGTGACGGATGCCGCGCCGCACCGCCAGAGCGAACAGGACCAGCGGGACGATCGCCGTCGCGAGCCACAGCGGCTGCAGGTCGTCGGTGTAGACGGTCGCGATGATGGTGATGGCGAAGAGGTCGTCGACGACGGCGAGGGTCAGCAGGAACACGCGCAGCGCCGGCGGCAGGCCCTTCGCGACGACGGCGAACACGGCGATCGCGAAGGCGATGTCGGTCGCGGTGGGGATCGCCCAGCCGCGCACGGCGTCGCCGGGCAGGGTCACGGTGAAGGCTGTGAAGATGAGCGCGGGGACGATGACGCCGCCGAGGGCTCCGATCACCGGCACCGCGGCGACGCGCGGCGAGCGCAGTCGCCCGGCGACGATCTCCTCCTTGAGCTCGAGGCCGACGACGAAGAAGAACACGGCGAGCAGACCGTCGGCCGCCCAGTGGGCGACGGTGAGGTCGAGGTGGAGGGCTTCGGGACCGAAGGACGTCTCACGGAGCCCGACGTACCAGGGCGCGGCGGGTGAATTGGCGAGGATGAGCGCCGCGACGGTCGCGGCGAGCAGCAGGATGCCGCCGAAGGTGTCGGTGCGGACGGTCTGGCGGATACCGCGCCAGATCTCGTGCGG
Source organism: Microbacterium sp. SORGH_AS_0505 (assembly GCF_030818715.1). Classification (NCBI taxonomy): domain Bacteria; kingdom Bacillati; phylum Actinomycetota; class Actinomycetes; order Micrococcales; family Microbacteriaceae; genus Microbacterium; species Microbacterium sp. SORGH_AS_0505. The sequence continues at coordinate 983,448 of NZ_JAUTAT010000001.1, forward strand.
GGCTGTACGGGAAGAAGGAGAGGAGGACATGACGGATCGCTTTCCGCGTCGGGGATCAGGGGTCGCTGAGGACGCACCGACGAGCGGTGCGGGTCAGGCCGCTGACGGCGGGCAGCCGGCGATCTCGCCGTGCGCGTTGGTTCCCCACTCGCTCACCCAGCCGTTCGTTCCGGGATGCTGCGGCGCGCTGAGCGCGCGGATGCCGATGGCCGACGGCAACGCGCGCTCGAGGCGGTAACGTGCCGTGATCGTCATGCCTCGAGGGTATCCCGCGCTCACTTTCGCCGCCCCGTCAAGGACGTAGCGCAAGACGTGCCGAAGCGACTGGACTGACGGCATCCGCTCTGACGGACCCAGATTCACCATCGCTAAGGAGTCATCATGGGCTTTTTCGGTTTCCTCATCCTCGGTCTGCTCGCCGGTGCCATCGCGAAGCTGATCCTGCCGGGCAAGCAGGGCGGCGGCTGGTTCGTCACACTGCTGCTCGGCATCGTCGGCGCACTGCTGGGCGGTTGGCTCGGCGGACTGATCTTCAACGTCAACCTCAACGAGTTCTTCTCGCTGTCGACGTGGCTCCTCGCCATCGGCGGCTCGATCATCGTGCTCCTCATCTACGGCGCGCTGTTCGGGCGCAAGCGCACGGCGAGCTGAGGTCGCGGCCTAGGGCGGGTGCGTACGATGGCTCCCCGTGACGAGCCCTGATCTGCGTACCCTCCCGAAGGCCGAGCTGCACCTGCACATCGAGGGCACACTCGAACCCGAGCTCGCGTTCGCCCTCGCCGAGCGGAACGGCGTGACGCTTCCGTTCGCGGACGTCGATGACCTGCGGCACCGCTACGACTTCGAGGACCTGCAGTCCTTCCTCGACCTCTACTACGCGTGCATGGCGGTGCTGCGGACCGCGCAGGACTTCACCGACCTCGCCGTCGCCTACCTCGAGCGGGCCGCCGCCGACGGGGTGCATCACGTCGAGATGTTCTTCGACCCGCAGGTGCACGCCGCGAACGGCGTGGCGGTCGACGTCGTCATCGACGGGCTCCGCGCGGGACTCGAGGTCGGGCGGGAGCGGTTCGGCATTTCCGGCGGACTCATCGTCTGCATCGTCCGCGACCACCCGGTCGCCTCGGCCGAAGCCCTTCTCGAGGAGATCGCGCCGCGTGCGCACGAGCTGCTCGGCATCGGCCTGGACTCCGCGGAGGTCGGCTACCCGCCGTCGCTGTTCGAGGGCGTCTTCCGCCGTGCCGCCGAGCTGGGACTGCGTCGCGTCGCCCACGCCGGCGAGGAGGCGCCGGCCGAGTACGTCTGGGAGGCGCTGCGACTGCTCCACGTCGAGCGGGTGGACCACGGCATCCGTTCGATCGACGACCCCGAGCTGCTGGCGCACCTCGCTGAGCACCGCGTCGCGCTGACGGTGTGCCCGCTCTCGAACGTGCGCCTTCGGGCCGTGCCCGAACTGGGCGCCCACCCCCTGCGCGAGCTCGTCGACGCGGGCGTCGTCGTGACGATCAACTCCGACGACCCGTCGTACTTCGGCGGGTACATCGGCGACAACTACGCCGCCGTCGCCGCGCTCGGCTTCGACACGGCTGAGCTGGCGAAGCTCGCCGAGAACTCGATCGAGGCGTCCTTCGCGGATGCCGACCGCAAAGCGGATCTCCTCGCCCAGGTGCGTGACTGGGCGGCATCCGCCTGACTCACTCTTCCTCGGCCGTCGGCCACACGTACGGGAGGTCGTCGGGGTCGTCGAAGCCCTGCGCGCGGTAGTACTCGAGGTCCTTCCGCAGCAGGTTCGAGCGGTGCGAGCGGTGGACGTCCTCGCGGCCGAACCAGGGCGGCATCCGCACCGTTCCGGATCGGTACTCGGCACCGTCCTCGGGGATCTCGTCGAGCGTCGCCAGGGTCGAGGCGCGAGTCGTGTCGGCGAAGCCGCGGCGCACCCATTCATCCACCGTGAGGTCCTGGTAGACCATGAGCGCGGCTCGGTGCCCGCGCCACATCTTCACCGCGGGATGGTGTCGCCAGCCGTAGCCCGGGATCGTGAGCGCGCGCATCACCTGCAACGTCTCGACGCGCTGCTTGCCGAGCCGCTTCGTGTCGAGCGCCGCCATGCCGCGGGCGAGGTCGTCGAACGGGACGAAGGTCTGCACGTCAGCGCGCCTTCCGGATGCGGATCGGCCCCTTCGCGGTCGACGGGTCGACGACCTGCCCCCGCTGGGTGATCTCGACCTCGCCTGCGGCGACGAGCCGGCGGGCGGCGCGACGTGCGGGTTCCATGAGGTCGCGCCACTCCTCGCCGCCCACGGCGCGAGCAGCCTCGGACGGGCAGATCGTCGCCGACGCCGCGCGTGCGTCGAGCAGCTCGCGGATAGACGCGGTGAGCTTCTCGTCGACGGGGCGGATGCCGCGCCTCCGGCACGCGTCGGAGCAGTACTTCACCTCGTCCCAGTTCTTCTCCCACTTCTTGCGCCACTGGATCTCACGTCCACACGAGGCGCACGTCTTGGGGGCGGGGGAAGAAGCCATGCCGCGACGCTATGTCGAGTGGCCGACAGGGGCGAAGGGGTTGCGGTCACGCACGCTCATGCCTCCGGCTGGCACCGCGGACACCACCACGTGCGGCGACGCTCGGGATCGTTCGCGACCTCGTCCCGCACGAGGATCCGGGCGCCGCAGCGCAGGCACGGGCGCCCGGCGCGTCCGACGACCCAATGGGACTCGCCCTTCCGGGTCGAACCGGTGGTCACCTGGTACATGCCCGGCACGGTCGCCGAGATCCGCAGCATCCGCGACGCCTTTTCGACGAGCGGAACCAGGTCGACCAACCCGACCGGTGCGAACGGATGCACGCCGGAGAGGAACGCGGTCTCGTTGACCCACAGATTGCCGAGTCCGGCGAGGTTCCGCTGGTCGAGGAGTGCCGCGACCAGAGGCCGCTCGGACTGCAACGACAGTCGACGCACCGCCTCGGCGGCATCCCAGTCGTCCCGCAGCGGATCGGGACCGAGGTACGCCAGCAGGGCGCCCTCGTCCGCAGTCGCGACGAGTTCGACCACCGGCAGGTCGATGCCCCACAGCGTCGACCCGTCGTCGAGGCGCATCCGCACGCGCACCCGGTGATCCTCGCGCGAGGGGATGCGTCGACCCGGCCGCGTCACGGTCCAGCTGCCCTGCATCCGCAGGTGCGTGTGCATCGTCTGCCCGGTGTCGAACCGGGTCAGCAGATGCTTGCCGTGCGTGTCGTACGCGGTGATCCGCGCACCCGCGAGCGGGGTGCCCGCCGCCGCGCCGGAACGCAGCTCCCCCGCGACGACGACGTGACCGACGGATGCCGCGGCCAGCCGCTGCCGCAAGCGGTACACGCTGTCACCCTCCGGCATCCGTCCCCCTGCCTACCGAATCACCACCCGCGTGCCGAATCACCACCCATCGTCGTGCATTCCGGCGGTGATTCGACAGCTGAGTGGTGATTCGGCGCTGGAGTCGGAGGGCCGGGCCGACGCGCGTCAGCGTGCGGCCCGCAGCCAGACCGTCGTCGCGCCCGGCAGCTGGCCGCCGTCCAGATCTCCGCTCGCGAGCAGCACCTCGCCCGCCGGCAGGTCGGCCGACTCGTCGCCGAAGTTCGTCACGACGGTCCAACCGTTCGGTCGGGTGAATGCGAGCACATCGGCACGCCCCGTCTCGAGCCAGGTCAGTTCCTCCGCGGTCTGCAGGTCGTCGCGCAGATGCAGCGCGCGGCGGTAGAGGTTCAGCGTCGACGTGGGATCCCCCTCCTGCGCCTCGACCGACATCTCGCCGAACCACGCCGGCTGCGGTAGGTGCGCTCCCCCCGAGCCGAAGCCGAACGACGACCCGGACTCAGACCAGGGAATCGGCACTCGGCATCCGTCCCGTCCGATGTCCTCGCCAGGGCTGCGGATGAACGTCGGGTCCTGGCGGTCGCCTTCCGGGATGTCCCCGACCTCCTGCAAGCCGAGCTCCTCGCCCTGATAGATGTACGCCGATCCCGGCAGCCCGAGGACGAACAGGCTCGCGGCGCGCGCCCGCCGGATCCCCGCGTCGGCATCGACGGTCGACGCGGCGCCGCCGGAGAGCAGCCATTCGTTGCCGTGCTTGCGCGCGGGGCGGCCCGAGGCATCCCGGGCCGGATGCGGCAGCCCGTAACGCGTCGCGTGGCGCACGACGTCGTGGTTCGACAGCACCCAGGTGGTCGATGATCCCGACGACGCGGCGAGCGCGAGGTTGTCGGTGACGATGCGTCGGAATTGGCTCGCATCGAAGTCGGCCTCGAGGAGGTCGAAGTTGAACGCCTGCCCGAGGCTCTCGGCGCTGGCATACAGCGGGATGCGGGCGGGCGCGACCCAGGCCTCGGCGACCGCGGTGCGGGGCGGGTCGTACGAGTTGAAGACCGCACGCCACTCGGCGTAGACCTCGTGCACGTCGTCGCGGTCGATCATCGGATGCTGCCCGTCGTGCGGCATCGCGTCGAGCTCGGCCTGCGTCGGCAGCTCGTCGGGAAGGTCCTTCGTGAGCATGTGCGCGACGTCGATGCGGAATCCGTCCACGCCCCGGTCGGACCAGAAGCGGAGGGTCCGCACGAAGTCGGCACGCACCTCGGGGTTCGACCAGTCGAGGTCCGGCTGCTCGACGGCGAAGTTGTGGAAGTACCACTGGCCGTCGCCGACCGGCTCCCAGGCCGGCCCGCCGAACACGGACTGCCAGTCCGCCGGCGGCTCCTCGCCGTTCTCGCCCTTCCCGTCGCGGAAGATGTACCGCGCCCGCGCAGCCGACCCGCGCTCCGAGGCGAGCGCCTCCTGGAACCACGCGTGCTGGTCGGACGTGTGGTTCGGCACGATGTCGATGACGACCTTGATCCCGGCCTCGTGCAGCGTGGCGATCAGCGCGTCCGCGTCGGCGAGCGTCCCCAGGCGGGGATCGACGTCGCGGTAGTCGGCGACGTCGTACCCGCCGTCGGCGAGCTCCGACGGGTAGAACGGGCTCATCCACACCGCGTCCACGCCGAGTTCCTTCAGGTAGGGCACCCGCGAGCGGATGCCGCGCAGGTCGCCGATGCCGTCACCGTCGGCATCCGCGAAGCTGCGGGGATACACCTGGTAGACGACCGCCTGGCGCCACCACTCGGGTAGCTCGGCGTCGGTGAGGTCGGCGGTCTCGGGTGCGGTCTGCACGTCGGAGGTCACGGTGTCCTTTCGGGGTTCGGTGGTCGGTCAGCCCTTGACGGCGCCCTGCGTCACGCCCTCCATCACCCAGCGCTGGGTGAAGAGGTACGCGAGGATCGCAGGGGCCATGGCCATGAGGTACGACGCGAAGGCGACGTTGTAGTTGTTGCTGAACTGCGTCTGGAACAGGTTCTGCCGCACGGGCAGGGTCTGCATCGACGGGTCGGAGATGATGAGCGACGGGAGCATGAAGTCGTTCCACGCGTAGAGGAAGGCGAAGATGCCGACCGTTGCACTCATCGGCGCGAGCAGCGGGAAGATCAGCTTCCAGAACGTCTGCCACGTCGAGGCGCCGTCGATGCGGGCGCTCTCCTCGAGCTCGATCGGGATCGAGCGCAGGAACGCGGTGAACAGCAGCACGCTGAAGCTGAGCTGGAACATCGTCGCCAGCAGGATCACCCCGAACGGGTTGTCGAGCCCGAGCCGGCCGGTGAGCTGGATCTGCGGCAGCGCGACGACGGGGAACGGGATGAACATCGCCGCGAGCAGGTAGAAGAACGAGTAGCGGAAGAGCTTCCGGTCCCAGTTGCGGACGATCGCATACGAGGCGAAGGCGGCGAGGATGATCGTCGCGACGACGGTGCCGGCGGTGACGAAGAACGAGATCGCGGCGCCGACGGGGAACTGCGTCAGGTTCCACGCCTGCACGAACCCGTCGAAGCTGATCGGGGCTGGCAGCGAGAACGCGTTGCCGTCGACGGCCTGTCCCGTCGTCTTCAGCGACATCGAGATCGTGACGTACAGCGGCAGGAGGACGGTGATGGCGCAGAGGAAGAGGATGACGGTGGTCGACCAGCTGGGACGTTCGGCGACCGCGCGGCGCCGGCGACGCGGGGCGTCGGCGGGGCGGTCCGTCGCGGTGACGGCATCGGCCTGTTCGAAGGCGAGCGCGGGCTGCGTGGTGGACATCAGACTCGGTTCCTTCCGCGCGTGAGCGAGAGTTGGAGGAGGGAGATCACGACGGCGACGATGAAGAAGATCGTCGCGTTGGCCATCTGGTAGGCGTAGTCGCCGCCGTTGAAGCCCGCGATGATCGTCATCGCGACGCTGCGGGTCGCCGTCCCAGGCCCGCCACCTGTGAGACCGACGATGATGTCGTAGGCGTTCAGGAAGCCCTTGAACCCGAGGATCACGTTGATGACGACGTAGCCGGCGACCAGCGGCAGCGTGATCCGCAACAGCTGCTGGCGCTTCGATGCGCCGTCGAGGTCGGCCGCCTCGTACACGTCGCCCGGCACCGACAGCAGCCCGGCGATGTAGATGAGGAGCGTCCCGGGGATCGCCTGCCACGCCGTCACGATGAACGATGGCGATCCACGCGAGGTCGGGGTTCGCGAGCAGGCTCTCCTGCAACCACGGGATGCCGAGGGTCGACCCCGCCGTGGGCAGGGAGTTCGAGAACAGGAAGTTGAAGACGTAGGCGATGATGATGCCCGAGATGACCATGGGGATCACGAAGATCGTGCGAAGGCCCGTCTTGAAGCGGATGCGGGCGGTCAGCCCGACGGCGAGCAGGAACGCCGCGATGTTGACGACGATCACGGTCGCGATCGCGAAGCCCGCCGTGAACAGGTAGCTCTGCAGGATCGCCGGGTCGCTGAAGAGGGCGATGTAGTTCGTGAACCCGATGAAGTTCCACTCCCCCAGCCCGATCGAGTCGGTGAGGCTGAAGAAGATGCCGATGAGACCCGGAACCGTGATCGCGAGGGTGAACAGCAGCACCGTCGGCAGCAGGAACAGGTAGTAGATCGGCTCGACGCGCTTCGAACTGCGCCTCGCGGTGCGGTCGCCCTGAGTCAGGAGGGTCGTCGTCGACCCTGTGGTGGTGGTCATCGCGTTGCCTCCTCGGCCTCGTCGGTGAGGACGGGCTGGCGGAACGCGAGTCGCGACCAGTCACTGTCCATGGTGGCGAACGTGCGCGCGGGGTCCTGGCCGAACAGCATGGCCTGCGCGTAGGCGAACACCGGGATCGTCTTCGGGACGAGCACCGACGGACCCTGGTAGAGCCGACCCTCGTCGTAGAACGACTGCATGCCCTCGATTCGCGGATCCTGCGGCGGAGCGGCATCCGTCGTCGGTGCGAACCCGAGCTGCGACTCGTTGTAGGCCTCAATGATCTCGGGCTGGTAGAGGTATTCGAGGAAGTCCCGGGCGGCATCCTTCTTCGTCGACGCGTCGGGGATCATGGCCGCGAGGTCCATGTTCACGCGGATCGCGAGGTCGTCGGGATCATCCGTCATCGGAAGCGGGAACGTTCCGAGCGGGGCGTCGGGCGCTGTCTTGGCGATCTCGCTGAAAGCCCAGGGCCCCTGCAGGTACATCGCCGCCTCGCCCTCGCCGAACGCGAGGTTGCCGTCGCCGTATGCGCGGCTGTCGGCATCGGGGTTCGTGTACTCGGTGGCGAGCTGCAGCACCTTCTCGACCGGCTCGGTGAAGGTCTTCTCGAAGGAGACCTCCGATGAGCTGTCGACGTCGGCGCCCTGCGCGGCGAGGCGGTCGAAGAAGTCGATCACGTCGACGGACCCGCCGATCGCGTAGTCGTACCAGCCCTGCGCCACGGTCCAGTCGTCCTTGAAGGTGCCGTAGAACGGCGTGACGCCGGCCTCTTCGAGCGCGTCGCAGACGGCGATGAGCTCATCCCACGTGGTCGGCACCTCGAGGCCGTTCTCCTCGAAGATCTGCGTGTTGTAGATGACCGACGACGCCATCACCGAGTACGGCAGCGCACTCGTGCGACCCTCGCACGTGCCGTACTGCTCCATCAGCGGCTGCAGGTCCTCGCGCACCGTGGCGGCGGCATCCGTCCCGCTCAGGTCGCTGAGCGCGCATCGCTGCACGAAGCGGGCGACCTCGTAGTTGTAGTTGGCGAGCATGATGTCGGGCGGGTTGCCTCGGACGAAGCTGGCCGAGACGACGTCGACGCCCGAGGTGTCCATCTCGACAGTGACGCGGTCCTGCGAGGCGTTGTACTTCTGCACGACGTCCTGCATGAACGGCAGCGCCTCGCGCTTGCTGAAGGTGAACCGTAGGGTCTCGCGGCCGTCGGCCGAGCAACCAGCGAGCAGTGCACCCCCGATCGAGAGGACGGCGAGCGCCGCGGCGCCCCGGCGCAGCCGGGAATGGGTCGATGACATGTGTATCCGATCGCGTCGTTGCGGACGAAAGATCCCGAATCGGTCAAACCTCGCGACTATATTTAGTCGCCAAATCAATCCGATGCAGGCAATATTGCAGGGCAGATCCCGAAAGGTCAAGACCCCGATGTCGACACTCGTCTCTCCTCCGACTCGCCCGGCGAGTCAGGACGCCGTGCTCGCTTTCGCGTGGGAGACACTCGAGTTCACCGCCACGGACGCAATGGAGTCCACGGGGTTGACGCGGTCGACGACCATCGAAGCGACCGCTGCCCTCGTCGCTCGCGGGTTGCTCGCCGAGCTGCCGAATGCACGTCTGGCCGGGGATTACCGCAAGGGCCGCCCGGCGCGTCGGTTCGCGCTGCGAGACGACGCCGCCCTCGTCGTCGGCATCGACGCCGGACACGAGCACGTGTCGGTGTCGATCGCGGACCTCCGGGGCGAGCCGATGGCGGATGCCGACGCGCGTCTCGTTCTGGACCGTGACGACGCCCCCGCTCGCGCCGCTGCCGTGGCCGAGTCCGTCGACCGGGCCCTGGCCGCTGCGGGTCGCACGCGAGCGGACGTGCTCGCGGTGTGCGCCGGCGTGCCCGCGCCGGTCGACCGCACGGGGCGGTCGCCGCGGCATCCCACCCGCTTCTGGGAGCGCATGAACCCCGACCTCGTCGACGTCCTCTCGTGGGCACCGATCGTGCGGATCGAGAACGACGCGTCGCTGGCTGCGGTCGCCGAGGGGTCGAACGGGGCCGCGAAGGGATGCCAGGACTACATCGCCCTGCTCGCCGGGTCGCGCCTGGGCGCCGGGGTCGTCGTCGACGGACACCTGCTGCGCGGTCATCACGGCGGGGTCGGCGAGATGGTCGCATTCGACCACGTCGACGGCGTGCGCGGCGCCGAGGGCCTCGGATCGCGGGTGGCATCGTGGGCCGCCGAACTCGCCCGCTCCGGTGAGGCGACGGCGGGATTCCGGGAGGTCGGGCCAGAAGAGCTCGACGCCCGGACGGTCCTCGCGATGGCCGCCCGGGGAGACGCCGACGCGCTGCGGATCGTGGACCGCGTGGGCCTCGCCCTCGCCCGCATCGTGAGCGTCCTGGGCAGCATGTTCGACCCGGAGCGTGTCGTCGTCTCGGGCGCGATCGCGGACGGCGTGCACGAGGTCGTCGCCGCGGCGCGGCGGTCGCTCCCGACCGACCTGGACCTGCCCGCGCCGGAGCTCGTCCCTTCGACCCTGGGGGGCGAGGTCGTGGTCACCGGAGCGGTCGCCGCGGCTGTGGCCTCAGCGCGCGAACGCGCGCTCGACGTCTGGCCGGCCTGAGTCTCAGCGCACCTCGCGGCGCGGGTCCTGGCGCGCGCGGGAGTAGGCGCGCCAGAGGATGCGGGCGTGCCGTTCCTTCGCGCGTTCGACGCCGGCCTCGTCGCGGCGCGCGGCCGACCACCATTCGGCGGCGCGTTCGAGCATCGCGCTCCAGACGACCCCGATGCCGGCGTGGGGCGGTGGCGGAACGGCGGCCTCCTCGGCCGGCATCCGTCCCTTCGGCCGCAGCGAATCGTTCGCGTGCTTCACGATGAGCTCGGCCGCCCCGACCGCGTGCGCGTTGATGATCGAGTGGGCCGCACCCCGGATCTCCCAGCGGCGGGCGTTCCGCGCCGCGGCGACGAGCCGCGAATGGAACCGGCGCGGTGACGTCGCGTCGTACTCGCCGCGGATGAACAGGACGGATGCCTCGACCCGCGGCATCCGCTCGACCAACCGGTATCGCAGCATGTGCGGCAGAACCTGCACGAAGTAGACGAACCCGCAGAGGACGTATGCCGACAGCGCGGTCATCGCGAGGTGGAACGTCTCGCGGGTCGCGGACTGGGCGAACCGCAGCGCAACGATCGGAAGCGACGACTCCTGGTCGTTGACGACGGGGCTCACGAGCACGGCGTGCCGCAGCTGCGGCCGTCGGATCAGGACTTCGGTGACGACCTGCGTGCCCATCGAGTGGCCGATGATCACCGGATCCTCGAGGCCGTAGTGATCGAGGACCTCTTCGACCCGATCCGCGAAGAACTCCGCCGTGGGCTGGTCGCCGGGCCGCGGCATCCCCGCGAATCCGGGCAGGTCGAGCGCGAACACGTCCCCGTGCTCGGCGAGCGAGGGCGCGAGGAACTCGAAGTACGTCGCTGCGACACCGACACCGGCGACGAGGACGAAGGGCCGTCCGCCGTCGCCTACCGTGGTCTCGACGCGCGTCACCCGCGTGCGGTGGGTGTCGCGTCCGACGTGCTCGACGTCGACGTCGGGGGCATCCTCGGTCGCGAGCATGCACCCAGGATGCCAGCCGGCGCCGGTGCCGCGCGCCGCGGGGCGGTATCGCTCAGCGGTTCACGTACTCCATGAGGGTCGCGTTGTAGCGGTCGCCGGCGACACCGACCCGCTGCGCGAGGCCGGCGAGGTCGGCGAGGTCGTCCGCGGAGAGCGCCACCTCGGTCGCGGCAGCGTTCTCGCGGATGCGCGACGTGCGCCGAGTGCCGGGGATCGGCACGATCGACGGATGCTGCGCGAGCAGCCACGCCAGCGCGATCTGGCCGGGCGCGGCATCCTTCGCCTCGGCGAGAACCTTCACATGATCGACCAATGCCTGGTTCGCGGACAGGTTCTCCGCCTCGAAACGCGGCACGCGGCGCCGAATGTCGCCCTCATCGAATGCGGTGTCGGTGCTCACCGTCCCCGTGAGGAAACCTTTGCCGAGCGGGCTGAAGGGCACGAAACCGATCCCGAGTTCGGCCAGGGTCGGCAGGACCTCGACCTCGGGATCGCGGGTCCACAGCGAGTACTCGCTCTGCACGGCGGTCACCGGGAACACGGCGTGCGCGGCGCGGATGGTCGCGGCCGACGCCTCGGACAGCCCGAAGTGCCGCACCTTCCCTTCGGCGACGAGCTCGCCGATCGTCCCCGCGACGTCGGCGATGGGGACGTCCGGATCGACCCGGTGCTGATAGAAGAGGTCGAGCGTGTCGGTCCGGAGCCGGCGCAACGACGCGTCGGCGACGCGACGGATCTGCTCCGGACGGCTGTCGAGTCCGACCGACTGCCCCTTCCGGATGTCCCACCCGAACTTCGTCGCGATGACCACCTGATCGCGCACCGGCTCGAGGGCTTCGCCGACGAGCTCCTCGTTGACGTATGGGCCGTACACCTCGGCGGTGTCGAAGAACGTGACGCCGGCGTCGAGCGCGGAGCGGAGCACCGCGATCATCTCGCTGCGATCACCGGGGTTGGGTCCGTAGCTCTGCGACATCCCCATCGCTCCGAGCCCGATCGCCGAGACCTGCAGGCCCTGTCCGAGTGTCCTGGTGTGCATGTGTCAACCTCCTGCCGTCGACGATAAGCCTCTGGGCGCCGACGAGGGAGGCCCTGGCAGAGCCCCCATCGCTAGCGCGCTCGCCCGCTCGGCACAAGCGGTGGGAACCGTCCGACCCCCTTCCTACGCTGGCGCCATGCTGCGACACCTCGTCATCGTGCTGGGCGATCAGCTCGATCATGAGTCGAGCGCATTCGACGGCTTCGACCCGGATCAGGACACCGTCTGGATGGCCGAGGTCGCGGGCGAATCCGAGCACGTCTGGAGCACGAAGCAACGGACCGCCGTCTTCCTCGCGTCCATGCGGCACTTCGCCGCAGAGCTGACGGATGCCGGGTGCCCCCTCCACTACGCGAAGCTCGACGCCCGTTCGACGAAGGACTCGCTGGCCGACCAGCTCGCGGCCGACGTGACGACGCTGAAGCCCGAGGGACTCGTCGTGACGGAGCCCGGCGAGTGGCGGGTGCGCGAAGCGCTGCGCGACGTGGCCGAGCACAGCGGCATCCCGTTGGACATCCGTGAGGACCGGCACTTCTTCAGCGCCGTCGCCGAGTTCGCCGCGCACGCCGAAGGGCGGAAGTCGCTGCGGATGGAGTACTTCTACCGCGAGATGCGCAAGAAGCACGACGTGTTGATGACGACCCGCGGGCAGCCGGTGGGCGGGTCGTGGAACTACGACGCCGACAACCGCAAGTCGTTCCCGAAGCAGGGACCGGGGCTGGTCCCCCCGCGCGCTCGGTTCGAGCCCGACGAGACCACTCGCGAGGTCATCGCGCTCGTCGAGAAGAGGTTCGCCGACCACCCCGGCTCGCTCGACTCGTTCGCCTGGCCGGTCACCCGCGCGCAGGCCCTCGAGGCGCTCGACCTGTTCATCGAGGAACGTCTGCCGGGCTTCGGCGAGACGCAGGACGCGATGTGGCCGGGCGAACCGTGGCTCTGGCATGCGCACCTGTCGTCGTCGATGAACCTCAAGATGCTGACTCCGCGCGAGGTCGTCGCCGCGGCCGAGGCCGCCTACCGCGAGAAGAAGGCTCCGCTGCCCGCCGTGGAGGGTTTCATCCGGCAGATCCTCGGGTGGCGTGAATACGTCCGCGGCATCTACTGGACGCAGATGCCCGGCTACCTCGAGCGGAACGCCTTCGAGGCGTTCGAACCGCTCCCCGACTTCTACTGGACCGGCGACACGGCGATGGCGTGCCTTCAGGACGCGATCGGCACGACGCTCGAGAACGGGTACGCCCACCACATCCAGCGCCTCATGGTCACGGGCCTCTACGCGATGCTGCTCGGCGTCGACCCGAAGGAGATCCACGCCTGGTACCTCGCGGTCTACGTCGATGCGGTCGAGTGGGCGGAACTCCCGAACACGCTCGGCATGAGCCAATACGCCGACGGCGGGCTGATGGGCAGCAAGCCGTATGCCGCGACCGGCAAGTACATCGACCGCATGAGCCCGTACTGCAAGACGTGCCCGTTCGACCCTGCGAAACGGATCGGCGAGGACGCCTGCCCCTTCACCACCCTGTACTGGGACTACCTCATCCGGCACGAGGAGCCCCTCGCCGCCAACCACCGCATGTCGCTGCAGGTGAAGAACGTGTCGCGCTTGGACGACGACGAGATCACCGGCATCCGCGAGCGCGCCGACGCGATCCGCCGCGGCGACATCACGGTTCCGCACACCTGAGCAAGGAGAGCACCATGACCTCGACCGACATCGCCTTCGTGACCGGCGCCCGCGGTGGCGTCGGGAGCGCCCTCGTCGCGCGGCTGCGGGCGCGCGGTCTGCGCGTCGCCGCCGTGGGGCGGGATGCCGCATCCCTCGCCTCGGTCGATGCGGACGCGCACATCGAAGCCGACGTGACGGCGCCCGAGGGTGCCGCCGCAGCGCTCGAGGGCTGCCGGTCCGAGCTGGGTGACGCACCGGCGTGGCTCGCGCACGCGGTCGGCAGCACGCTCATCACCCCGCTGCATCGGACGAAGGCCGACGCAGCGCGCGACATCTTGCGCGTCAACCTCGAGAGCAGCATCTGGATCCTGCAGGCCTGGCTCGAGGCGACGGGCAAACAGCCCGGCGCCGCCGTCTTCGCGAGCTCGGTCGTCGCCCGGATCGGCGTCGCGAACCACGAGGCGATCGCCGCCGCGAAGGGGGGGGATCGAGGCGCTCGTGCGCAGTGCCGCCGCCACGTATGCCGCGCGCGGCATCCGGGTCAACGCGGTCGCTCCGGGGATGACGGACACCCCGATGACCGCCGGGATGCTGAGCGTCCCCATGCAGCGCGAGGGTGCCGAGAAGCAGTACCCGCTCGGCGGCGTGCAGACGGCCGACGACGTCGCAACGGTCATGGACTGGCTGCTGTCGACGGATGCCGGTCGCATCACCGGTCAGGTGATCCCGGTTGACGGCGGCTTCACGACGGTGCGGCCCCTGGTGAAGTAGGTCAGCGCGTGACGACGTACACGTCGTCCTTGCGCGCGACGGCGGCCGTGGCCGTGTCAGTCTTCTCGTAGACCGCCCACGCGCCCTCGGTGGAGCACAGGTCGACGCGGTCACGCGGGAACTCGGCTGCATCGACGCCGTCCGCGGTCACGACGATGAGCGCCTGTGCATCGTCGCGCTTCGAGAGGTCGGGGACGGTCTTCGCCGGGACGCCGAGACGCGTGGCGACATCCTCCACGCTCTCGTACGGGCACACGATCGTGAATCGCTTCGCATCGTCGGGCACCAGGTCGGCGACGGGGATGATCGATCCTTCGCTGACGGTCCTCACGATGCGTTCCTCGTCATCACCATCGGTCGGCGCGCAGGCCGTCGTGACGCCGGCGGCGACGAGGACAAGGGACAGGGCGGCGAGTGTGCGCTTCATGCTTCCTGTCTACGCAGGCACCGCGCGCAGGTCGTCGGCCCGGGGAGGCATCCGTGTCAGCCCAGAGGATGACGCCGGGTCAGGAGCCTTCCAGCATCCGCTTCGCGCGGGTCAGCGACGTCGACAGCGTCGAGCGGATCGAGTCGGCGATCATCGGCTCGGCGAGACGCATGATCCCGGTCGGCTCGGCGTCGATGCGCACGGCGACGACGGTCGCGCCGTTCGCATCGGCGAACTGCAGGTCTGAGGATGTGGCCATGATCCCGCTCGTGCTGGTGACCGTCATCCGCGCGCCGGGTTCGTAGGCCGTGACGCGCCAGTCGAAGTCGACCTCGCGGCCGCCCGCCCGCATCCGCGTGTGGAGAGTCGACCCCACGCCGACGGGCGGCAGTGAGGTGAGCTCCTCGGAGATGACAGATTCGTCCCAGCGGGCGCGCCCCTCGGTGAAGAAGTCGAACACCTCGGTCACCGGGCGGTCGATGGTGACGGACTCGGTGACGGTGAACATCCCCTCACCCTAGGTGCCGGGTGCGACGCGCGGGCCGGCCGTATGGGTTCCGTTCGGACCTGTTCCCGGGTGGTGGGTGAGGGCTTAGGACTGTGCTCATGACGTTGACCACGCTCCTTCCCTCGCTGCGACGCAGCATCCCCGATCCGATCGAACGGCGGGCATGGCCCGAGCACACCGTCGCGGAGGTACGCGATGTGACCGTGGCGGGTGTGTCGCTCACGCGCCTGGCCGCGCTCGAAGGGACGCCGTGCGTGATGACCGGCGACCTCGCCCACCCGCACACGCAGGATGCCCGCCGTCGCGGCATCGGCATGGACGTCACCGTCCTCGTGTTCTGCGTGACCCTGCTCGTCGACTCGCAGGACGGGCGCCGTCTGGCGCTCGTCGACTGCACGACGCACGACCTCCCGATCCAGTGGGAGCACTGCCGCCTCATCGGTCGTGCGTCCACCGCGAAGACGGCGATGGTCGACATCGTCCCGGGCGACGTCGGTGCGCCCATGTGGCCCTACAACCAGGCGGCCCTGCCCACCGACCTCGTCGAGGGAGACCTGCTCGCGGTGCCGTGCACCGGCGCGCTGGCCCTGCGTGACGTGAAGCCCCGGCGTGCGCCGCAGGATGCCGGAACGTCACCCGACGCCGCCGCCGAACTCGACGAGGACTGGGCAGGTCGATGCGGAAAGTAGACCCGACCGGCGTCCGCATCGTGTGGCTGCGCCCCTACGAGGCGTCGGCGAAACGTATGAGTTTCATCAAACGGCGCCGAATGCAAGCGGTTGAGCGGAATCGCCGCGAGTCGGATTCTGGGATTCCCACGAACTGAGGAGTGTGCCATGGGTCTCGACGACAAGATCAAGAACGCTGCGCAGGACATCGCCGGCAAGGCGAAGGAAGCCCTGGGCGACCACCGCGGTGACGAGGAACTCCGCCGTGAGGGCGAAGCCGACCAGCGCGAAGCGAACCTCAAGAAGGCCGGCGAGAACGTCAAGGACGTGTTCAAGTAAGCCAGCCCGATCATGGGAGGGGCCCTGCCGGTCAGCCGGTGGGGCCTTTCATATGAGGCGCCGTCAGGAAGCCGTTCCGGCGTGACGAGCGCTCGCCACCGTCCGTGGCGCCGCGTCGTCATGCCACCGGAACAGGCGGACGAGCGAGGACAGGCCGGGGATGCGCAGGGCGAGCAGGTAGACCGCGTAGCCGGCGACGCCGCCCACGGTGTTCCACATCAGGTCGTTGACGTCGGCGATGTGACCGCCAGCGAAGAACGCTTGCGCAACCATCTGCGCGAGCTCGATCCCCAGACTGACCGAGACGGCGGTCAGCACGACCTTCACCCAGGACGAGCGACGCATGAGGAGCGGGAACAGAACTCCCAGCGGCACGAAGACCGCGATGTTCATGAGCGCGTCGTCGACCTCGTAGTCGTAGAACGGCACCATCGCGAGCTTCGGGGTCCACGGCTCACCGCTGTCGACGGGCGACAGGTAGATCGGGAAGATCGTGTTGGCGAAGATCCCGGCGGCGTAGACCGCGACGACGACGGCTGTCACGGCGCGAGCCCACGTGAGCTTGTTCCGACGCGCCAACACGGCGATCAACAGGACGAACAGCGCGATGCCGAGCGGGATCGCTACGGGCAGGACGGGGACCTCGCCGAAAGGGTTTGTGGACACTCCGGGACCCTATCCGAGGCGGGCGGCTCGGGCTGACCGGCGTGCTGAACGCGGAGGTCTGTGTCTCATCGTGCGCGGACTGATGGTCTCGGCCCCACGGCCGAAGCCGACGGACACCCGGGCTCATCGCGGCCCGCGGACAGCGGCCTCAGTCCGGGATACCCGGCCTTCCGGTAGTCAGCCGCAGGCCGATGTACGCGCCCGGCCCGATCAACACTGCGCCCGCGGCGAGTCCGATGAGGGCGTTGTCGGCGATCAGGCCGACCGCGAAGGCGAGGATGACGGCGGCCGTCGCTCCCGCTGATGCTCGAGACAGCTGATGCATATCCATTCCCTCGACGGTAAGCCTGCGTCACCTCGGCAACATCCCCCGGGCGGCGGATTCTGGGCCTTCCGCCGCTTTCGATGTACGCGGATGCAAGAGATCCGAGGCGACACGCGGGTGAAGGATGCCGCGGCTCGGCGTGTCGCGCGCGATCTATTGCAACCGCGTACAGAGGCGCCCCGCACCGCGCGCACAGCGCCGCCCTCAGCCCCGCCCGACCGCCTGGAACCCGCGCAGGCGCAGGCTGTTGGTCACCACGAACACCGACGACAGCGCCATGGCCGCCGCGGCGACGAGCGGGTTCAGCAGCGCGGCCATCGCGAGCGGGATCGCGGCGACGTTGTACGCGAACGCCCAGAACAGGTTGCCCTTGATGACGCCCAGGGTCCGCCGCGCGAGGCGCACCGCATCGGCGACGATGATCGGGTCGCCCGAGACGACGGTGATGTCGGATGCCGCGATCGCCGCGTCCGTGCCGCCGCCCATCGCGATCCCGAGGTCGGCGGCTGCGAGCGCCGCGGCGTCGTTGACACCGTCGCCCACCATCGCGACGACCCGGCCCTCGCCCTGCAGACGGCGGATCGTGTCGAGCTTGCCCGCCGGTGTCACGCCGGCCTCGACGCGGGAGATCCCGACCTCAGCGGCGACCCGAGCTGCAGAGGACTCGGTGTCGCCGGTCAGCAGGATCGGCTCGAGCCCGAGCTCGCGGAACCGCGCGATCGCTTCCCCGCTCGACGACTTGACCGTGTCAGCGACCATGATCGCGCCGAGGTACACACCGTCGCGCGCGACCGCCACGACCGTCCCTTCGGGCAGATCGGCGGGCACGGCAACGGCCCACTGCTCGGCGAGCCACGACGGCCGGCCGGCGACGACCGCCGCCCCCTCGACGACACCCTGCACACCGAATCCGGCGTGCGACTGGAACGACTCGACGCGCCCCGTCGGCGCTGCGGCGACGATCGCGCGGGCGACGGGGTGCTCCGACCCCGATTCGACGGCCGCCGCGACCGAGAGAAGCTCCTCGCGGGACACGCTCGCAGGCAGCACGTCGGTCACGCTCATGCGTCCGGTCGTGACGGTGCCCGTCTTGTCGAGCACGATCGTGTCGACGGTACGGGTCTGCTCGAGCACCTGCGGACCACGGATGAGGATGCCGAGCTGCGACCCGCGCCCGGTTCCCACCAGCAGGGCGGTCGGGGTCGCGAGCCCGAGCGCGCACGGGCAGGCGATGATGAGCGTCGCGACGGCAGCGGTGAAGGCGAGCTCCCACGGCGCACCGGCGATCGTCCAGCCGACGAGGGCGGCGAGCGCGAGCACGATCACGACGGGCACGAAGACGGCCGAGACGCGGTCGGCGAGGCGCTGCACCTCGGCCTTGCCGGTCTGCGCCTCCTCCATGAGCCGCCGCATCCGCGCCAGTTCCGTGTCGGCGCCGACGCGGGTGATCTGCACCTCGAGTCGACCGCCGACGTTGATCGTCGCGCCGACGACGCGGGACCCTTCGGCGACCTCGACGGGCATCGACTCACCCGTGAGCATGCTCGCGTCGACGCTGCTCATCCCGGCGGTGACGAGTCCGTCCGACGGGATCTTCTCGCCGGGGCGGACGACGACCGTGTCAGCGACGACGAGCTGCGAGACCGGCACGCGGGTCTCGACGCCGTTCTGCAGCTTTGCGGCATCCGTCGCCCCGAGTTCGAGCAGCGCGCGCAGCGCCTCGGACGACGCCCGCTTCGCGCGAGCCTCGATGTAGCGGCCCGTGAGGATGAAGACCGTGACGAGCGCGGCGACCTCGAGGTAGATCTCGTGTCCGCCCGCCTGCGGCGCACCGACGAGCGTGAAGGTCATGGTCATGCCGGGCATGCCCGCGCCGCCGAAGAAGAGGGCGTACAGCGACCAGCCGAACGACGCGATGACTCCGAGGCTGATGAGGGTGTCCATCGTCGCCGCGCCGTGGCGCAGGTTGACGGCGGCGGCACGGTGGAACGGCCACGCGCCCCACACCGCGACCGGAGCCGCGAGGGTCAGCGCGAGCCACTGCCAGTTCTCGAATTGCAGCGGCGGGATCATCGACATCAGCGCGACGGGCAACGAGAGGGCCGCGCTGATCAGCAGCCGCTGGCGGAGCGGCGTGGTCTCGTCCTCCGCCTCGGCCGCCTCGGGCTCGGGGGCCGGCACCGCCGCGGCGTACCCTGCGGCTTCGACGGTCGCGATCAGCTGCGCCGTCTCGACGCCCTCGGCACGGACGCGCGCCTTCTCGGTCGCGTAGTTGACGGATGCCTCGACGCCCGGGAGCTTGTTGAGTTTCCGCTCGATCCGGGTGGCGCACGAAGCGCAGGTCATCCCCGAGATGTCGAGCTCGACGTCGGTGCTCACGCGGACACCCGGGTGTATCCGGCCTCCTCGATGGCGGCGGTCAGAGCGTCGTCGTCGAGGGGGGTCGCGCTGTGCACGGTGACGTGCGAGGTGCCGCCGGCGACGAGGTCGACGGACACGGCCTCGACACCGTCGATCTCGGAGAGCTCCTCGCGGACGCTCGCCACGCAGTGCGCGCAGGTCATACCGGTGACGAGCAGTTCTTCGTTGACGGCGGATGCCGGTGCGGCGGGCGCCCCGGATGCGGAGACGTCGGTCAGTCCGAGCTGGATGCGGTCGGTCATGGTGTGTCCTCCAGGGTTCAGGAGCGGACGAGACGCGCGATCGCGTCGTTCGCCTCGCGGATCTTCTCGGCGGCGACCTGGCCGCCCTCGGCGCTCGCCTCGGCGACGCAGTGACTCAGGTGGTCGGACAGCAGCGAGAGCGCGACGGTCTCGAGCGCCTTCGTCGCGGCGGAGACCTGCGTGAGGATGTCGATGCAGTACTTGTCCTCGTCGACCATGCGCGCGATGCCGCGCACCTGGCCTTCGACCCGGCGCAGTCGCTTCTGCAGGTCATCCTTGTTCGCGTCGTACCCGTTCATGACAGATACGGTACCCCCCTAGGGTATCTGCGTCAAGGGCCCGCGGGTCAGACTTCCTCGACCTCGCCGGAGACGAGCGTCAGGTGCTCCCGGGCCGAGGCCTCCGCGTCGGCACCGCGCCCGTCGTGGATCGCCCGAGCCGTCGCGAGGTGGGCCTCGAGGGTGCCGACCCGCGGCATCCCGGGCGTCAGCCCTCGCACCGATCGGCCGCGCAGGATCTCGGCGATGGGGTCGCCGAGCTTCTCGAACAGGGCGTTGCCCGAGGCTCTCAGCAGAAGCCGGTGGTAGGCGATGTCGGCGTCGAGGTACTCGTCCGAGTCGCCGAGACCCTGATTCCCGAGGTCGCTGAGCAGCGTCGCCCACCGCACGAGCTCGTCGCGCTCGGCATCCCCCGCCCGTTCCGCGGCCAACCGGGCCGCGACGGGTTCGACGGCGACGCGCAGGTCGGTCAGTTCGATCAGCACGTCGCGCCGTCGGGGGCTGTCGAGCGACCACTCGATGATGTCCGCGTTCAAGATGTCCCACTCCGCCTGAGGCCGGACGACGAGCCCGACACGGCGACGCGAGGTGAGCAGCCCGTGCGCCTCGAGGACCCGGACCGCTTCGCGCACGACCGTCCGCGACGCGGTGAACGACTCTTCGAGACCGGCGAGGGTCAGCCCGGTTCCGGGCGGCAACTCACCACCGACGATCCTCCGGCCGAGGGTCTCGACGATGTGAGCGTGGGATGCGGTGGTGGCAGGCGTGGGCATCGGTGTCCTTCGTAGCGATGCTCACGCTACCGCGAAAAGTACGATCATTCGCTTGCGAAAGGTAGTACTTATGTGGCACCGTGGGCTCGCTGCCGGGAATGGCCCCGGCACCGGGACGATTCACTGGAGAACACACCCATGGACGAGTGGACGCAAACACTCGGAGCGCTACCGCTCCTTCTGATCGCGGCCGGAGCGGTCGCCCTGATCCTGCTGCTCATCATCAAGGTCCGCATGCACGCGTTCATCGTGCTCGTACTGGTCTCGCTGCTGACGGCACTGGCCACCGGCATCCCCGTCGGCAGCATCGGCAAGGTGCTGATCGACAGCTTCAGCTCGACCGTCGGCACGGTCGCACTTCTCGTCGGCTTCGGAGCGATGCTCGGCGCGCTCATCGAGAGCTCGGGCGGCGCCCGCGTGCTGGCCGAGAAGATGGTCTCGATCTTCGGTGAGAAGCGCGCCGCCATCGCGCTGAGCGTCGCCTCGCTCCTCATGGGCTTCCCGATGTTCTTCGACGCCGGCCTCGTCGTCATGCTGCCGATCATCTTCGCCGTGGCGCGCCGCATCGGCGGCAAGCACATGCTGCTCTACGGCATCTCAGCCGCCGCCGCGTTCTCGGTCATGCACGTCTTCGTGCCGCCGCACCCCGGCCCCATCACCGCGAGCGAGACCTTCGGGGCGAACCTCGGCCTCGTCCTGCTCATCGGTCTCGTCGTCGCGATCCCCACCTGGTACCTCAGCGGGTACCTCTGGGCGCGCTTCATCGACCGCCGCATCCCGCTCGCCATCCCCCGTCTGTTCGGCGAGGACGTCGAACCCACGAACCCGCCCAAGGCCGGCACCGTCATCGGCGTCATCGCGATCCCGCTGGTCCTGATCCTCCTCAACACCGGTTCTGCGGCGCTCGTCTCGTCGGGAGCCGTCGACGGCACCGCCGTCTGGGTGCAGGCGCTCGGCCTCATCGGCACGAGCCAGGTCGCCCTGCTGATCGCCGTCCTCGTCGCCCTGTTCGTCCTCGGCACCCGCCGCGGTGTCGGCGGCAGCGCGCTCGACAAGATCGTCGAGTCCTCGCTCGGACCGATCTGCTCGGTCGTCCTCATCACCGGCGCGGGTGGCATGTTCGGTGGCGTCCTGCGCGCCTCGGGCATCGGTGATGCGCTGTCGGATTCGCTCGCCTCGATCGGCGTCCCGGTCATCTTCGCCGCCTACCTGATCGCGCTCCTCCTCCGCGTGGCGCAGGGTTCGGCGACCGTCGCCCTCGTGACGGCCGCGGGGCTCGTCGCACCCGCCGTTCTGTCGGGTGGATTCAACGCCCTGCAGGTCGCATGTATCGTCCTCGCCACCGCCGCCGGCTCCGTCTTCGCGGGTCACGTCAACGACTCCGGTTTCTGGCTCGTCGGTCGCCTCATGGGCATGGACGTCAAGACGACCCTCAAGACCTGGACCGTGCAGCAGGCCCTCGAGTCGGTCGTAGGCTTCCTCATCGTGCTCGGCATCTTCGGCCTGGTGTCCCTTGTCTGACGTCTTCGACCTCACCGGCCGCCTGGCCCTCGTTACGGGATCATCGCGGGGGCTCGGCCAGAGCCTCGCCGTGGGCCTCGCCGAGGCCGGCGCCCGCGTCATCGTCCACGGCCGCGATGCCGAGGCCGTCGAGCGGAGCGCCGCCGCGATCGCCGAGCGCACCGGCATCCGTCCCGAGGCAGCCCTGTTCGACGTCACGGATGCCGCGGCTGTCGAGGAGGCGATCGGCGACCTCGTCGAGCGAGTCGGCGCCCCCGACATCCTCGTCAACAACGCCGGCATCCAGCGGCGGGCGCCCTTCGCGGAGTTCCCCGTCGCGGACTGGGATGCCGTCATCTCGAGCAACCTGTCGAGTGCGTTCTACGTATCGCGCTTCGTGGCCCCCGGGATGATCGCGCGCGGCTCGGGCAAGATCATCAACATCGCCTCCGTCCAGTCGCTGCTCGGGCGTCAGACCATCGCGCCGTACGCGGCGAGCAAGGGCGGCATCGCCCAGCTCAGCCGGGGGATGGCAGCCGATCTGGCGCGCCACGGCATCCAGGTCAACACGCTCTCGCCGGGATACTTCGCCACCGAGATGAACGCGGCGCTCGTCGCGGACGCGGACTTCTCGGACTGGGTCGCCCAGCGCACCCCGGCCGGACGCTGGGGCGACGTCGCGGAGCTGCGCGGACCGCTCGTGTTCCTCGCCTCGGCGGCGAGCGACTTCGTGAACGGCCAGAACCTGTTCGTCGACGGCGGCATGACCGCGGTCGTCTGACCCGAGGAGAGACACACATGGACGCAGTCGTCATCGGCGGCAAGCTCGACCTCACCGTCGCGGACCATCCCGTCCCCGAGCCGGACGCGGGACAGGTCCGGATCCGGGTGGGATACGTCGGGATCTGCGGATCCGACCTGCACTACTACTCCGAGGGCGCCAACGGCGCGTTCGTCGTCACCGAGCCCCTCATCCCCGGGCACGAGCTGTCGGGCTGGGTCGACCTCGACCCGTCCGGTCTGCTGTCCGCGGGGACGCCGGTGACGGTCCACCCCGCACGGTTCGGCCCCGAGGGGTCGGCGCCCGTCGAGCCGCACCTGCGCCCCGGCGGCAGCTACCTCGGCAGCGCCGCGACGACACCGCACACGCAGGGCGCGATGAGCGACTACCTGGTGGTGGATGCCGGCATGATCCGGACCCTGCCCTCGGACCTGCCCGTGCGCCGCGCCGTCCTCGCCGAGCCCCTGGCCGTCGCCATTCACGGCGCGGGCCGAGCCGGCTCCCTCGCCGGCGCGCGCGTGCTCGTCTGCGGTGCGGGTCCGATCGGACTGCTCGCCGTCGTCGCTGCACAGGAGGCGGGAGCGGCGAGCGTCGAGATCACCGACCTGCTGCCCGAGCCGCTCGAGCGGGCACGCGCGCTCGGCGTCGACGGCGTCTGGCGGGTGGGTGAGGGCGAGGTGCCCTCCGACGTCTACGACGTCGTCCTCGAGTGCTCGGGAGCCGCACCCGCCGTGTCGTCGGCGATCGCCGCCGTCCGCCGCCGCGGAACCGTCGTGCAGATCGGGATGCTGCCCAACCAGCCGGTCGGCGTGAACATCGCCCCGCTCATCTCGAAAGAAGCCACACTCACCGGCGCGTTCCGCTTCCTCGACGAGATCGACGAGGCGATCGAGGTCCTGCGGCGTCGTCCCGAGATCGAGGCCGTCATCACACACGAGTTCCGCCCCGACGCGGCCGTCGACGCGTTCGAGACCGCACGGCGCTCCGCCGAGAGCAGCAAAGTCGTCGTGACCCTGACCGACGTGGAGGTGGCGTCGTGAGCACCGCACCCCGCATTGTCGTCATGGGCCCGAGCGGGTCGGGCAAGACCGCCGTCGGAGCCGCTCTCGCCGTCGATCTCGGCGTGGACTTCGTCGACGCCGACGATCTGCACCCGCAGGCCAATGTCGAGAAGATGGAAGCGGGCCACCCCCTCGACGACGAGGATCGCGCGCCCTGGCTCGACATCGTCGGACAGACCCTCGCCGAGGCGCCCGGTCTCGTCGTCGCGTGCTCCGCATTGGCCCGCCGCTACCGCGACCGGATCCGCGCCGCCGCGCCTGACGTTCGCTTCGTCGAACTCGTCGTGTCGCCCGAGGAGCTGGACCGCCGGATGCGTTCGCGTCAGCACTTCATGCCGCCGGCGCTCCTCGCTTCGCAGCTCGCGACCCTCGAGCACCTCGGCGACGACGAGCCCGGGGTCGCCGTCGAGAACGTCGGCCGCATCCTCGATGTCGCGCGCCGCGCGCGCATCGCGCTCGACGAGCCGGCCGGCTGAGGCGAGCGGAACGCAACCCCTCGCCCGGAACACGTGGTCACCCGCAGGATGACCACGTGACCACCACCGTTCTCGTCGCCGGCGCAACCGGCGACCTCGGCAGCCGCATCTCCCGCGAGCTCCTCCACCACGACGTCCGGCTCCGGGTGCTGACCCGTCCGGGCAGCTCGACCGCGGCCGAGCGCTTCGGCGACGACCCGCGGGTCGAGATCGTGACCGCCGACTACGCGGACCACGATGCGCTCATGGCCGCGGCATCCGGTGCCGACGTCGTCGTCTCGGCGGTCAGCGGCCTCCGCCCCGTGATCATCGACGCGCAGCGCGCGCTGCTCGCCGCGGCCGTCGCGGCGGGCGTGCCGCGCTTCCTGCCGTCGGACTACTCCGCCGACTACCGTCGGCTCACCCCGGGGACGAACCGCAACCTCGAGCTGCGCCGCGAGTTCGCCGCCGACCTCGACGCGGCCCCGATCCAGGCGACGTCTGTGCTGGGAGGCATGTTCACCGAACTGCTCGCCGGCCAGGCGCCGCTGATCCTCCGCGACCGCAAGCGCGTCCTCTACTGGTCGTCGGCGGACCAGGTGCTCGACGTGACGACGAAGGACGACACCGCCCGGACCGTCGCGCTGGTCGCCCTCGACGCCGACGCCCCGCGTGTGGTCGAGGTCGCCGGCGACCGGATCACCGCTCGCCAGGTGGCGGGACTCGCGACCGAGGTCAGCGGCGACACATTCAGGCTGCAGTGGGCGGGCACGACGGGGACACTGTCGGCCATGGCCGCAGTGGGGCGACGCCTCTCGCGCAACCCCGGCGAGACGTTCCCCGCCTGGCAGGGCATGCAGTACTTCGTGAGCATGTTCAGCGGCGAGGCCGCGCTGCGCCACGTCGACAACGACCGCTACGGACGCCAGACCTGGACGACGGCCCGCGACATCCTCGCCCCCTGGTTGGCAACCACGCGCTCCTAATCCGCACCCCCCGCGCAAGAGCGGCCGGGGGTTCGTCGTCGCCGCATACAATCGCGGGACACGGTCGTCCGCGCCGTCGCCACCCGAGGAGTCCCGCCATCGACCATCAGCCCGCTCCGGCTCCTCGCGTCTCGGCGTGGTCGACGCTCGGCCGCCTGGTCCACATCTCGCGCCCGGTCCTCTGGATCAACACGATCGGCACCGGCGTGCTGGGCATGTGGCTCACGGGTCAGTTGCTGGATGCCGCGGCGATCCCGCTCCTGCTGTGGCTCACGCTGCCGTTCAACCTGCTGATCTACGGCGTGAACGACATCTTCGACCAGGAGACCGACGCGCTGAACGCGCGGAAGGGCTCGATCGAGGGCGCCCGGATCGAGCCGCGCGAGGTGCGGCTGATCGTCTGGGCGGTCGCGATCACGAACGTGCCGTTCCTCGTCTGGTTCCTCATCGCTTACCCGCCCGCGGCCGGCCTGCTGATCCTCCTCTACACGCTCGTCTTCGTCTTCTACTCGGCGCCGCCGCTGCGGTTCAAGCAGCGGCCGTTCCTCGATTCCCTCAGCAACGCCGCCTACGGCCTGCCCCTGCTGATCGTCCCGGTCGCGCTCGGCGAGCCGCCGCTGTGGCCCGCCGTCATCGGACTCCTCGCCTGGAGCGTCGCGAAGCACGCCTACGACGCGGTGCAGGACATCGACGAGGACCGTGAGGCCGGCATCCGGACGACCGCCGTCCTCCTCGGCCCGCGCGGCACCGCGGTGTGGAGCGGATGCTGGTGGCTCGCCTCCACCGTCCTGTTCGCGCTCGTGAGCATCCACGTCGCAGCGGTCAACCTCGCGATCGCGGGCGTCCTCGTCGGATGGATGCTGGTGCGTCCGACCCCCGCGACCGGGCGTCGCCTGTACCCGGTGTCGATCGCGTTCCCCTATGTCGCCGGTTCGGTCGCGAGCGGACTGCAGCTGACGAAGATGTTCTTCGAGGTGTACGGATGAGCCGCATCGTCGTCATCGGCGCAGGACTCGGGGGGCTGGCGGCATCCGCTCTGCTGGCCCGCGCCGGACACGACGTGACCCTGCTCGAGCGGGCCGTGACGGTCGGCGGTAAGAGTAGGCGGCTCGAGGTCGACGGCGAGCGCATCGACTCCGGCCCCTCGCTCGTGACGTTCCCCGGCGTGTGGCAGGAGCTGTGCGCCCGCCTCGGCACGGACCCCGGCGCCCTCGAGCTGGAGCGGCTGCCCGAGGTCGGCCGCTACTACTACGAGGGCGAGGAGGTCACCCTCCCCGTGCCGCCCGAGCACCGCTGGTACCCGGCGTGGAAGCGGTTCAGCGACGAGCACGCTCCCCTCGCCGACGACGTGACCGCGCTTCTCGTCGCTGACCCGCTCGACCGGCGCTCACTGCCCGCGCTGCGGCGACTGCTCGCCGTGTACGGGCCGCGGCTGAGCACGCGGGCATACCTCGACAGCCTGACGTGGATGCCCGACGGCCTCCGCGAGATCATCGCCATCCACACACTCAACGCCGGCGTCCCGCCCGAGCGGACGCCTGCGCTCTACGCGAGCATGCCGGCCGTGATGGCGGCATCCGGTGTGTGGGTCCCCCGCGGCGGCGTCTACGAGATCCCGCTCGCGCTGGAGCGCATGGCGGATGCCGCGGGTGTCGACATCCGCACGGGTCAGTCCGTGTCGCGCATCGAGCGCGGGCGGGTCACCACGGCGAGCGGGTCGTTCGCGGCCGACATCGTCGTGAGCGCGTTCGACGCGGACCGGGTGAATGACCTGGTCGGTAGGCGGCGGCGCGCACCGGGCGCCCTGTCGTGCTCGGCCGTCGCGATCTACGGCACGCTCCGCGAGCCCCTGCCCGAGCGGATAGCGGCGCACAGCGTCATCCTGCCGTCCAAGCCGGATGCCCTGCACCGCAGCCTCGCCGCGGGCGACGAGCCCGCCGACACGATGGCGTTCGTCAACCTCTACCGCGCCGGCCAGGTCTACCCGAACGACCGCAGCACGCTCGCCGTCCTGCTGACCGCCCCGGCCGACGGGTCGGGGTACAGCCTCGAGCACCCGTTCGTGCGGCGCGAGGTCGAACGCATCTCCCGCACGATGGGGCTCGACGGCCTCCTCACCGATGCGATGACGGATGCCGCGGTCCTCGACCCGGCGTACTTCGGCACCTTCGGCGAGCGCCACGGCGCCCTCTACGGCGCCGCCCGTCCGCTGTGGATGAGCGGACCGTTCCACCGCCCTGCGCACCACGATCTCCGCCGGCCGTGGCTGTGGCGAGTCGGCGCCTCCGTGCACCCCGGCGGCGGCATCCCGGCCGTGCTCGGCGGAGCGATGATGGTGACCGAGAAGCTGCTCCGGAGGCATCCCGCATGACCCTGCTCGAGGACTTCCTCTCCGGCGAGACCGACCGCGTTCTCCACGCGACGTGGGAGGTGCTCGGCAGTCGCGATCCCCGACCTCGTGGACCCGCTCGTGCCGCATGCCGCCCGCATCCGCAGGGCGACGGAGAAGCTCGATCTGGGCGGGTTGATCCGACCCAATTCGGCGAACGTCGACTTCGCGCTCACGAAGCTCGAGCACCGCGGGCAGGGCCTGTGCTGGTGCGAGGACTACCCAGGGCCACTTCACTGGGATCCCGAGCGCGAACAGAACGAAGGGCACGTCCGGATCGTCTCGACGAGCGAACCCGGCTGGTCGATGACCTACGAATGCGAGTGCACGATCTGCGGGCGCGTCTTCGACGTGGAGCAGGGCGACCACCACTTCACGTGGTGGCGCTGGCGGCCGCGCGGGGTCAAACGCGGGACGTAGCCGACGGGTTCCGAGGACGCGATGTGTCGCCCCCGGCATCCGCACGCGTCATGTTGCGTCCCCGGAACGTCGCTCAGCCGTCGCGGCGCGCGTATTCCTCGATCGCGACACCCGAGCCGAACTCGCGCACGCGCGTCCGCGTGAAGGGATACTCCGCCGGGGCGGCCTCGCCGAACAACCGGATGCCGGAGCCCAGCGCCACCGGATGGCGCTTCAGCACGAGCCGGTCGATCTCAGGCAGCAACGCCCCGGCGAGCTCCCCTCCACCGCACAGCCAGATGTCCGCGCCGTCCTCCTGCTTCAGCGCGCGGACGGTGGCCACCGGATCGTTCGTGAGGGCGACGGCCGCATCGACCTCGCGCTCCCGACGGCTGGCGACAACCTGCCGGAGGTGCGGGTACGGGCTCGTGATCCCGGCATCCAGTGCGGGAATCAGGGTGTTCCACCCCATGATCACCGTGTCGAACGTCGTGTTCGTGGACTGGATGCCGACCGCTCGCTGCACGTGCCCGGGCAGCGCATCGGCGTACTCGCCGAAGATGACGGCGTTGTGGTCGCCCTCGATGAGGAAGGCGTCGTACCCGCCGCGGGAATCCGCGATACAGCCGTCGATGCTCACAGCGACGTAGTAGACGAGGTCTCGCATGGGGTCTCCTTCATTGGTGTCCGCCCGTCAGAGCCACAACAGGATAGCGATGGCCAGGACGAGGCCGAGGCCGAGTGAGACCGTCCATGCGGTGGCGGCGGCGAGGGTCCACGCTTCGCGTTCCCGCAGCATGTGCCGGCGCGGATCGTCCGGCGACAGCGTCTTCGCCGCGCGGTGGGTGAAGAACACGACAGGCGTGGCGAGGATCGCGACCAAGACGAGGCTGGCGAGCTGGATCACGAGACCGCTCTCGCGCCGGCCGATCGCGAGGGCCTCCCATGCCGTGGCGACCGTGCTCGCCGTCTCGCGCGGGCCGCACAGGGCCACGAGTGCGACGGCGCCGACGATGACGACGAGCACACGGAAGGCTCGTTCGCCTCGCGACGCTGCCGCAGCCACGGGAGCGGCGCCGGTCGCCTTCGAGAACCCCCACCGTGCAGCCCGAAGCGAGAGGGGCCAGAGGACGACACCGACGACAGCCGCGATGATCCACGCGAACACCTGCTCCGGCGAGATCCGCACCCCGAGGTTCTCAGCGAGAAGGATGCCGCCGATCCACGCACCGATCCCGACCGGGACTCCGACGCCCACCGCGACGACCACGATCACGATCTGCGCCGCCGGCGACGGGGTGCGAGACATGGGCGCGCGCGGTTCGCTCACTGTGCGTCCCGGCGCCAGATCAGCGAGTAACGCCACAGGGCGTGCCGACGCCAGCGGACGCCCGGCAGGACGTCCCTCGCGACGCGACGCACCTGCCGATACGACTCCGCAGGCACGGTGGTACGGGCGGTGTGCTCCCAGAGTCCTCGCTTCGAGACCATCCATCGGTGCTGGATGACGCCCACGACCGACAGCAGGTGGTCCCACGTGGTCGTCGGGCGAGCGAGGCCGACGATCACCAGCGCGCCACCGGGTGAGGTGAGCTCGGCGAGTCGGCCCAGCGCCGCTCGAAGGTCCGGCAGGTGGTGGACGGTGGCGAGGGCGGCGACGACGTCGAAGGTTCGACCGAACTCATGCGTCATGACGTCTCCGTGGATCCAGCGGATGCCAGGGTGATCGGCGGCGGCGCGAGCGAGCACCGTGCCATCGACGTCGATTCCCACGACGTCGGGCAGCGCGCGCCGCAGTTCTGCTGAGAGCATCCCATCCCCGGCACCGACGTCGAGGGCCGACTTCGCCCGGGGCGGGATGGCGCCCATGACCACCCTGTGCAGGTGGATGTTGTGGTTCCAGCGCGGCCCCTCACCCGATCCCATCGATCCATCATGGCGCTACCGAGTGCGCGGTGACCCGCCTTCGAGCGAACCTCTCCGAGCGTCGAGTCTCAGCCGAGCGCGATCGGCTCGGGCTGACGCTC
This sequence comes from Microbacterium sp. SORGH_AS_0505, assembly GCF_030818715.1. Taxonomy (NCBI): domain Bacteria; kingdom Bacillati; phylum Actinomycetota; class Actinomycetes; order Micrococcales; family Microbacteriaceae; genus Microbacterium; species Microbacterium sp. SORGH_AS_0505. The sequence goes on from NZ_JAUTAT010000001.1 coordinate 1,013,854, forward strand.
GGCGTCGGCGGACTCCTGCAGAGCGGACTTCTGGCGCAGCGGCGGAGTGCGGAAGAACAGGGTGAGGACGAAGGCGATCAGGGCGACGCCCATCGCCACCCAGTACACGCTCACCGTCGACTGGTTGAACGACACCAGGAGCGGCTTCGTCAGGCGCGGGTCCGCACCGTTGAGGAACGAGGTGTCGTCCATCGTGCTGTCGTCGAACGATGAACCCGACGAGCCCGACATCCCGTCGATGATCTTCGGGACCGCCTGGTCGACGAACGCGCGGCGGGCCGCGGCATCCGTGAAGTCGAGAGTGACCGTGCCGTCGGCCGCGACCGTCGCGACGGGCAGCTGCTCAGTGATCTTCGCCCCCGCCTGCGCGACGGCCTGCTGCTCGGCGTCGGCGGTGGCCTGCTGCTGAGCGGCGGCGGGGATCGCACCGGATGCGACCTGCTGGGCGACCGCGTCGGCTGCCGCGGCCTTCGCCTCGTCGACACCCTTCTGCGCACCGTCGAGGGTCCCGTCGGAGAGCTGCGCCACGAACGGGTCGTAGACCTTCGACATGATGCCGGCGTTGGCCGGTGCGCTGGCGACCGTCGGGTCGAGGGCCGCATCCAACGCGTCGGCGAGAGTGCCCTGGTCCTTGAAGTTGGTCTGCAGATTCAGCGGCACGAGCGTGAAGAGCAGCGACAGCAGCACGGCCGTGCCGAGCGTGCCACCGATCTGACGGAAGAAGGTCGACCCCGAGGTGGCCACGCCGATGTCGCGCGGGCCGACGGAGTTCTGCGACGCGATCGTGAGGGTCTGCATGAGTTGACCGAGGCCGAGACCGATGAGGAGCATCGCGCCGGCGAGGTGCCAGTACGACGAGTCGTACCGCACGAAGGTCAGCGTGAAGAAGCCCAGCACCATGAAGGCGGTGCCGATGGTCGGGAAGATCCGGTAGTGACCCGTGCGCGCGATGATCTGACCGCTGACGATCGACGAGATCATGAGCCCCAGGATCATCGGGAGCAGCTGGATGCCGCTCTCGGTGGGCGTCGAGCCGAGCACGAGCTGCAGGTAGAGCGGCAGCGTGAGCATCGCGCCGAACATCGCGAAGCCGACGAAGACGCCGATGACGGTCGCCATCGAGAACGTCGACGACCGGAAGAGCTTCAGCGGGATGAGCGCGTCGTCCTTCATGCCGCGCTCGATGAGGATGAAAGCGACGATGCCGATCGCGCCGATGACGTAGCAGGCGATGGCGATGGGCGAGGTCCAGCCCCACTCGCGGCCCTGCTCGGCGATGAGCAGCAGCGGAACGAGCGCGATGATGACCGCGGCCGCACCGAACCAGTCGATGCGCACCGCGCCGTGCGGGTGCCGCGGGATGTGCAGGAACCGCAGGACGACGGCCAGAGCGACGAGGCCGATCGGCACGTTGATCAGGAAGACCCAGCGCCAGCCGGCGATGAAGAGGATCTCACCCGAGCCGGCGAACAGGCCGCCGACGAGCGGGCCGATCACCGACGAGATGCCGAAGACGGCGAGGAAGTAGCCCTGATACTTGGCGCGCTCGCGGGGGGCGAGGATGTCGCCCATGATCGCCAGCGGCATCGACATCAGACCACCCGCACCGAGACCCTGGATGGCTCGGAAGGCCGAGAGCTCGATCATCGAGGTCGCGAAGCTGGCGGCGACCGAGCCGACGATGAAGATCGCGATGGCGATGATGAAGAGGGGGCGGCGCCCGAAGATGTCGGAGAGCTTGCCGTAGATCGGCGTCGAGATCGTCGACACGATCAGGTACGCGGTCGTCACCCATGCCTGCTGGCTGAGGCCGTTGAGGTCGTCGCCGATCGTGCGGATCGCGGTGCCGACGACGGTCTGATCGAGCGCGGAGAGGAACATGCCCGCCATGAGCCCGAAGATGACGAACAGGATCTGGCGGTGGGTCATCACCGGGGTGCTTCGGGTGGTCGGGCTCGACACGGCAGCAGTGGTCACGGTTCCTCGGAGGGGTGAAGGCCGATGGGGATGCCGCGCGGCGGGTCTCACGCGACGGGGGCCGGCGGTGACCGCCGGAAGAAGTTGTGTTTGGTCAACCATAAGCGCGTCGACCCCCCGCGTATTCCGTTTTCCTGGTCGTCCCCCTGCGAGTTCGTGCGTCAGCGTGGCGCCTCACTCATCGCGCCGAGCGAGGCTCGCAGTTCCTCCTTGGCTTTCGCGTACCGACTGCGGGCGGTGGACGACGGGATGCCGAGAAGCTCGGCCGCTTCGACGAGGGTGAAACCGTCCCAGTGCAGCAATCTGACGAGCTCGGCCCGGTCCGGGTCGAGTCGCGCGATCGCGTCCCGCACTTCGGCGCCGTCATCGGCCGCGCGGGATGTCGCCTCGGCCGCCGTCGACCGGCGGATCCTGTTGGCGAGCGCCCACCGTCGCCGCTCGCCGCGGGCGTGGTTCAGCAGTGTTCCGCGGGCGATCCCGAACAGCCACATGCGCGCCCGTTCCGGATCGCTCGGCAGGTCCCCCACCCGGCGCCAGGCCGCGACCATCGTCTCGCCGAGCAGGTCCGGAGCGTCGTCGAACCCGACGCGTCGCTGGAGGTAGGCGAGGAGAGAGGGGGATGCCGCGGCCAGCGCCGCGTCGAGTGCGCGAGTCACTCCCACTGCTCGCCCTCGCAGTGCACCTGACCACTGCCGGTGCTGATGCTCGCGTTGTCGAATCCTCGCTCGCTGAGGCCTGCGGACATCGCATCCCCGAGCGCTTCATCGACGGCCACCCAGTAGTAGGCGTCGGCTGAGCGCGGATCCGTTGCGTCCGACTGATCACCCTCGAGCACGGCGAGGTGACCGGCGATGTAGGGCTCGACCTCCGCGGCGACGTCTGCCGTCGCGAACCAGTCGTCGATGGCACGATCGAGCTCGAACTGGCGGAGCGGGTTCGCCGCGACGATGTTGCCCACCCTCAGCTCGCACTCGCCCCACGTCGGCGAGGTGTAGGTGTGACTGCGGTTCGGGTTCATCCCGGCGTTCCAGTCCCACGACGAGGAGGCCGCCGCGAAGCTCGCTCCCCCGGCGAGAGCGAGCGCGAGAGCGCCGGAAACGATGCCGACGCGTCGATGCCGACGCGGACGCGCCTCGGTACGGGCCGCGTCCATCATGGCCCGCAGATCGCCGGCGTCAGCCGCCCTCGTCGCGGGTGCGGAGCGCTCGAGGATGGTGTCGAGTGGATCAGGGGTCATGATGCCTCCAGGAGTGACGTGGTCTCACTCCGTACCTGTCCGGCATCCGCTCGTTCGTCCACGCGCTTGTCGTGTGTATTTGTTCGCGGCTGAGGCACGCATCGCCGGGCGAGGCGAACCTGTCGGCTCAGTCCATCCCGACGGCCATGTCGGTGAAGCGCGAGAAGTGGCCCTGGAACGCGACGACGACCGTGTCGGTCGGGCCGTTTCGGTGCTTGGCGACGATGAGGTCGGCTTCGCCGGCGCGGGGGCTGTCCTTCTCGTAGGCGGCCTCGCGGTGCAGCAGGATGACGATGTCGGCGTCCTGCTCGATCGAGCCTGATTCACGCAGGTCGCTGATCGCGGGCTTCTTGTCGGCGCGCTGCTCGGCACCACGGTTCAGCTGCGACAGGGCGATGACGGGGACCTGCAGCTCCTTCGCGAGCAGCTTCAGCGCACGCGAGAACTCCGAGACCTCCTGCTGGCGCGACTCGACGCGCTTACCGCTCGTCATGAGCTGGAGGTAGTCGATGACGACCATCTCGAGCCCGACGCGCTGCTTGAGCTTGCGGCACTTCGCGCGGATCTCGACGAGCGTCATGTTCGGGCTGTCGTCGATGTACAGCGGCGCATCGTTGATCCGCCCGCGGGTCGACGCGATCGTCGTCCAGTCGCGGCTGTCGAGCATGCCCTTTCGCATGCTCTGCAGCGGCACGGCACCCTCGGCGCTCATGAGGCGCATGGCGATCTCGCTGCGGCCCATCTCGAGCGAGAAGAAGACGGTCGGCCGGTTGTGCTTGATGGCGGCCGCGCGGGCGAAGTCGAGCGCGAGCGTCGACTTACCCATGGCGGGACGCGCGGCGACGACGACCATCTGCCCGCCGTGCAGGCCGTTGGTGAGCTGATCGAGGGCGGCGAAGCCGGTCGGGATGCCGGTCATCTGACCGTCGCGCCCGCGGGCGGCTTCGATCTCCTCGACGGCGGCGTCGACGGCGACCTGGAGGGGAACGTAATCCTCGGACTGCTCCTGCCCGGTCACGGAGTAGATCTCGGCCTGAGCGTTGTTGACGAGGTCGAGGGCCTCGCCCTGGCCGTTGTAGCCCATCTGCACGATGCGGGTGCCGGCTTCGACGAGGCGACGCAGCAGCGCTCGCTCCCGGACGATCGAGGCGTAGTACGCGGCGTTGGCGGCCGTCGGGACGATCGAGGTGAGGGAGTGCAGGTAGTCGGCACCGCCGGCGCGCTGCAGATCGCCGGTCTTGATCAGCTCATCGGTGACGGCGACGACGTCGGTCGGCTCACCGTGGGAGTAGAGCGAGAGGACGGCTTCGAAGATCAGCTCGTGCTTGGGCACGTAGAAGTCGGTTCCACGAAGCGCCTCGATGACATCGGCGACCGCGTCTCCCGACAGGAGCATTCCGCCCAGGGTGCTCTGCTCGGCGAGCATGTCGTGCGGCGGGGTGCGTTCCGGACCGCGGGATCCGCCGATTCGGTCGTCCGACAGATCCGCGATCGACATGCACGCCCCTCTTCCGGGCCCGCTGGAAGGCCCTCGCACACGTTATGGAGGGGGTCGGACACACGCAAACCAGCCTGTGGATAACTATGTGGAGAATCTGCGCGAAACGCCGCACACCCTGTGCAGAGAGCCTGTGGACAATGCGTGGAATCTCACAAAAGCAGCCCCAATAAAAGGCATCTGGCCAGGCTTTTTCTTTCCCACAGTCTGTGGATAGATATCCGACCTCAAGTGCCGGTTGAAGGTTCAGGGTTATCCCCACCCATGTGCAGAATCTCGGATTTGTCAAATGAGAAAGTCGGCCGGTTTCCGCGGTGTCTCTGCCCCTCGGAAGGATGCCGGAAGTGCTCTTGTCAAATTCATAGGAAGTGGGTACCGTGTGTGGTCCAGGCACCCCGCAGAACGCGGCCATCACGGCGCGCGTTCCGATGAGACATCGTGGAGGTGACCTGTGCTTACAACGCAACGCGCGTTCGTCCGACTCGGTCTCCTCGCTGCGATCGGATTCGGCGTTGCACTGCTCTGGCTGGCCTTCGCGGTCGTCTTGAGCGCATCGCACGCTCACGCCGCCGACCGCGAAGACGATGGACTGCTCAGCGGGGTGACCAAAGTCGTCGGACAGACCGTCGCACCGGTGACCGACAAGGTCGTGAAGCCCGTCACGGACAAGGTCGTCACGCCCGTGGCCGAGAAGGCGGTCGCACCCGTCATCGAGAAGGTCGTCACGCCCGTCGCCGACAAGGTCGTGAAGCCGGTCGCCGAGAAGATCGTGAAGCCGGTCGCCGAGAAGGCGATCAAGCCCGTCACGGACAAGGTCGTAAGGCCTGTCACAGACAAGCTCGTCCAGCCGGTCGTCGACAAAGTGGTCGCACCCGCTACCGACAAGGTCGTGAAGCCCGTCGTCGACACGGTGGTGAAGCCCGTCAAAGACACCGTTCTGCGGCCCGTCGGCACCGTCGTGACACCCATCACGGACAGTGTCGTGGCTCCTGTCGTGGATGCCGTCCGCCCGGTCGTCGAGCCGGTCGTGGACGCGATCGACCCGGTAATCGACACCGTGCTCCCCCCGGTCGTGGACGCCGTCGACCCCGTGACAGAGCCCGCCGCACCCGGCCTCGGCGTCATTCCCGCTTTCCCTCTTCCGGTGTCGCCGGCGGCGCCCGATGCCGACGCTTCCGCGACCGGCAGGACACCCGCCGCGACCGCTGCCGCTGCACCTTCGACGCCCGCTTCCGCCGCCGGGGTGAGCCCCGCCGCTCTGGCAACGCGTGACGCCTTCCAGGTGGCCGTGGCGGCTGGCTCCGCCGCCGACGTATCGTCGACCGCTGGTGGGCCCGCGGCATCCCCCAGGCCTGACACCGCCCCGCCCGCGCCCGCAGCGCCCCTGGCTGGAACCGGTTCTCTGACTTCTACTTCCTCTGGAGGAGCTGCCGGGTTGTTCGCCCTGCTTCCGTTCGGCGTCCCCGTCGCGCACCGTGCCTGGGCGCGACGCGGACGGCCGAACGACGAGCACGGCCTGCCCGCTCCCTTCTTCGACACCGACGTCTCTCCCGACTGACGGGGATTGCGCCGCGCGTTTTCGCGGCACGCATCCCGCACGTCCCGCGTGACGGCGCACCCGCGCCATCCCCAGTCATGTTCCAGGAGAGAGAAATGAACACCATGTTGTCGCGCGCCCTGCTGGGCACGCTTGTCGCCGGGGGGATCACCCTCTTCGGCGCGGCAGCCGCACAGGCTGCAGAACCGACCACCTCAGGAGAAGACGGGCTGCTCTCGGGCACCCAGGCGCTCCTCAACGTCGACGTCCCCATCAGCGTCGGCGACACCGCGATCTCGCTGCTCGGCGACTCGTCCACGAGTTCGAGCGACAAGGGATCCTCCCCGGCTCCGTCGCGCGATTCGGGCTCTGCATCCACCAGCGGCTCCGACGGTGCTGCCTCCGGCTCGCAGGCGATCATCAATGTCTCCGTCCCCGTCACCGTGAAGGACACGGCGGTCTCGGTCATCGGTGACAGCTCGACTAAGAGCACGGATGCCGCACCTGCCGCACCCGCAAAGGAGCCCGCCAAGGCTCCCGCAGCGTCGACCAGCGGGTCCGACGGCATCGGGTCCGGCACGCAGGTCGTCGCCCCCGTGAAGGCCCCGGTGACCGTCAAGGACACCGCGGTGTCGGTCATCGGTGACAGCAAGACCGAGAGCACGGATGCCGCGGCCCCGGCCGCACCGTCGTCGCCCGCACCGTCGGTCACCACCGACGGCTCCGACGGCGCCGTCTCCGGAACGCAGGTCGTCGCGCCGATCACCGTCCCCGTGACGGTCGAGGACGTCGCGATCTCGATCATCGGCGACAGCACCACCGAAAGCACCGACGCAGCCACCCCGGCCGCACCCGCCACCGGCACCACCGGCACCCCGTCCACCGACGGATCCGACGGCATCGGCTCGGGCACCCAGGTCGTCGCCCCGGTCACCGTCCCGGTGACCATCGACGACACCGCCGTCTCGATCATCGGCGACAGCACCACCGAAAGCACCGACGCAGCCACCCCGGCCGCACCCGCCACCGGCACCACCGGCACCCCGTCCACCGACGGATCCGACGGCATCGGCTCGGGCACCCAGGTCGTCGCCCCGATCACCCTTCCGGTGACCATCAACGACACCGCCGTCTCCGTCATCGGCGACAGCACCACCGTCGGCGGCGGCACGTCCGGCACTCCTGGCACGGGCACCACGCCCGGCGCCCCGGTCACCTCGGGTGAGAACGGGGTCGGCAGCGGTACGCAGATCCTGCTGCCGATCGACATCCCCGTCACCATCGGCGACACCGCGGTCTCCATCATCGGCGACAGCACGGTGACCGACCCCGGCACGGACCCGACCGACCCGGTTGACCCGACCGACCCTGTGGACCCGACCGACCCGGTCGACCCGGTGACCCCCGGCACGGACCCCACCGACCCGACGGACCCGGGCACCAACCCGGCGAACCCGGGCACGGTCCCCGGTGACACTCCGGGCATGGGCACAGACGACCAGATCCCCGGCGCCGGCGCCGCTCCGATGGCCCCCCAGGCCAGCGCGAGCACCCCGGTCGGGACGCTGGCACAGACCGGCGGAGTCGCGGTGACGTGGCTCCCCGCGCTCGCCCTGGCGCTGCTCGCCGCCGGAGCGCTGCTCACCCTGCACCGCCGTACCGTCTGACTCCCCTCAGGAAAGGGGCGGATGCCGTGGGCCCCACCCGCGGCATCCGCCCCACCTGTGCGCCGATGCAAGGGATTCGGCGCGACGCCCCGGCGACAGGTGAATCACCCCGGCGTGTCCCCTCGAATCCCTTGCATCCGCACACACCTCACGGCACAAACGCCGGATGCCGCGGTCCCGACCCGAAGGGGAGGAACCGCGGCATCCGAACCGCGCGCCAGGATTACTTGGCGGCGACCACCTGCAGGGTGATCGCGGCGGTGAGGTCGTCACGCAGGCGAACGGTCGCCTCGTGCTGTCCCACGGCCTTGATCGGCGAGGTGATGTGGATCTTGCGCTTGTCGAGGTCACCGAGACCGGCGGCCTTGACGGCGTCGGCCACGTCGGCCGGCTTGACCGAACCGAACAGGCGGCCTTCCGCGCCGGCCTTGACGGTCAGCTTGACCGTGTTCGACTCGAGCGTGTTCTTGAGCGCCACAGCCTCTTCGTGGTCGTGGATCGCGCGGGACTCGCGGGCGGCGCGGATCGACGCCACCTGCTTCTCGCCACCGCGGGTCCAGGCCACAGCGAAGCCCTGGGGGATGAGGTAGTTGCGGGCGTACCCGTTCTTGACCTCGATGACGTCACCGGCGCTACCGAGCCCGGCGACCTCGTTCGTGAGAATCAGCTTTGCCATGTCGGTGCTCCTTACCGGCCAGCGCCGGCGTAGGGCAGGAGCGCCATTTCACGGGCGTTCTTGATCGCCTTGGCGATCAGACGCTGCTCCTGCACCGAGACTCCGGTGATACGACGGGCGCGGATCTTCCCACGCTCCGAGATGAACTTACGAAGCGTCGCGACGTCCTTGTAGTCGATGACGCCGACGCGGATCGCCTTCGCGGGAGCGGCGTTCTTCGCGCCCTTCCGCGGCTTGCGGCGATCGCCGGTTGCCTTTCCAGCCATGTGTCTTCCTTAAGAGATGTGGATGCCGCGGCCCGCGGCATCCGGAATTCGAATCAGAACGGGGTGTCGTCGCCGTAGCTCGTCCCGGGCGCGCTCCAGGCGTCGGGCGCCGAAGACCCGGGCGTCGCCCAGGGCTCGTCTGCCTGAACCTGCGGACGCGACTGCTGCTGACCGCCGCCGAAGCTGCCGCCACCGCCGCCACCATTGCCACCGCTGGACGCGGCGCGGGTGACCTGTGCGGTTGCGTAGCGGAGCGAGGGGCCGATCTCGTCGACCTCCAGCTCGATCGCCGTGCGGTTGTTGCCTTCGCGGTCCTGGTAGGAGCGCTGCTTCAGGCGGCCGGTCGCGACGACCCGCATGCCCTTGGTGAGCGAGCCTGCGACGTGCTCAGCGAACTCGCGCCAGACCGACGCGCGCATGAACAGCGCTTCGCCGTCCTTCCACTCGTTGGCTTGACGGTCGAAGCTGCGCGGCGTCGATGCGATCGTGAAGTTCGCGACGGGCAGGCCGTTCTGCGTGTACCGCAGCTCGGGGTCTGCCGTGAGGTTCCCCACGACCGTGATGATGGTCTCGCCGGCCATGAGCCTTAAGCCTTCGCAGCCTTGCGGGCGGCCTTGGCCTCAGCGCGCTCCTTCTCGGCGGCGACCTGAGCGATCGCCTCCTCGGCGCGGAGGACCTTGGTACGCATGATCTGCTCGTTCAGCTTGAGCTGACGGTCGAGCTCCTTCGTGGCCTCGCTGGTACCCGTGAAGTTGACGACGGCGTAGATGCCCTCGTTCTTCTTCTGGATCTCGTAGGCGAGACGGCGCTTGCCCCACACGTCGACGTTGTCAATGGTGCCACCGTCTGCGGTGATGACCTTGAGGAAACCGTCGAGCTTGGGAGCGACCTGGCGCTCGTCGATCTCGGGGTCGAGGATGACCATGAGTTCGTACTGGTGGATGTGCGTCACTAACCCACCTCCTTCGGACTAGAACGGATGCCGGGCGTTTCCCGGCATCAGGAGGGTTGATGCACGTGTCCGCTGATTCCGCGCACGAGCGCAGGCGGACAACCACAACAGTCTAGCGGATGCCCGGCCCTGCCGCGGAATCGGGCGGTCCCGCCGCGGACGCCGCCATCCGATGCCCCGCTTCGGCCGCCGCCGCGGCCAGATCCGGCGGCCCGAGGATCTCGAACGGCACGTCGAACCGCAGTGCCCAGGCGAGCACCCCCGCCCACGACCACGACCCGACCCTCACGACGCAGGTGCCGTCGGGGCGCTCCGCGAGCTCGGCGTCACCGAGCCACGGCGCGACCCGCCCTGCGGGCAGCGGCAGGGCGATCTCGCCCGTCACCGGCCACCGGTCCGTCGTCTCGGATCCTTTGAACCGCGCCGCGAGGTAGGTCCGCGCGTCGCCCGCCGGGATCTCCCGAGGCTCGAACGGGACCCCGCCGCCCTGGCGGGGCCGCAGCCGGTCGAGCCGGAGGATGCGCCAGTCCGCGGCATCCCGGTCCCACGCGACGACGTACCAGCGCCCGTCCCGCGCGACGACGGCGTGCGGCTCCGCGTGCCGGGCCGGGCGATCGGCGTCGTCGCCGTAGTCGAACCGGAGCGTCCGGTGCTCGCGCGTCGCGACGCTCACCGCTTCGAGCGCGGCGATCGCGACTTGCTCGGCCGGCGCCCCCGCCTCGAACCGGATCCCGTCGATGCGGTGACGCAGGTGCGACGGCATGACCTGCCGCATCGTGGCGAGGGCTCGGGCCGCGGCATCCGTGATGTCGACTCCGGATGCCGACTGCAGTGCGACGGCGATGGCCACCGCCTGCTGGTCGTCGAAGAGGAGCGGCGGGAGTTCCTCGCCCGGGCTCAGCCGGTATCCGCCGTACGGGCCCTTCGCCGCCGTGATCGCATAGCCGAGCTCGCGCAGCCGGTCGACGTCCCGGCGCACCGTCCGGACGGTCACCCCGAGCCGGTCGGCGAGCTCCTGGCCGCCCCAGTCCCGGCGCGACTGCAGGACGGACAGCAGATCCAGCATCCGGTGCGACGGCGACGACATTCCTCCATCCTGCTCGAGAAGCGGACAGAAACGGTCCTCTACGCGGCGAAGAGTGGATCCCGGCAGACAGCCACCGACCGAAGGACCACCATGACCCTCTCCACCACCACGCACCTCAACTTCCACGGCGACGCTCGCGCCGCGCTCGAGTTCTACGGCCGCGTGTTCGACGGCACCGTCTCGGTGACGACGTACGCGCAGGTCGGCATGCCCGCCGAGGCGCCCGGCGCCGAGAAGGTCGTGTTCGGCATCCTCCTCGCGGCGGACGGCTTCCGGCTCATGGCGTACGACGTCCCGGGCGAGACGCGGGGCGCCGAGGCCGTGGCCGGTTCGACCCGCCGCGAGAACGGCGCCACGATCACCGACCGGGCCTTCTTCGTCTCGCTGCAGGGCGACACCCTCGACGAGGTCGCCGCGCGCTGGGAGTCCCTCGCCGACGGCGCGACGGTCATCGAGCCGCTCGCTGCGTCGCCGTGGGGCGCCGGCTTCGGCATGCTCACCGACCGCTTCGGAGTGACGTGGGTCGTCGACGTGCGCGCGGCCCACGCCGGCTGACCGCTGACGCCTGACACACACCGGGCGCCCGACGCCACCCCGCGCGCAGGATCTCTCGCGGGGTGGCGTCTTCGGTACCGTGGCCGCATGGAGTGGACCGGGGATGTCTCTGCAGGCGACTGGCTGCGCGGACGGCTCGACGATCCTCCCCGCGGCACGATCCACGACGTCGCACCGCGCGGGTTCGAGGCGTACGTCCGCATCCTGCACCCGGCCCACCTCGAACGGATCCCGAACGAGCGGATGCCGTCCTTCGACGCCGTCGCCGCCATGACCGACGCGGAACGCGAGTCGCTGTTCTCGCGCATCGAGGAGCGCCCCCTGACGTGGCGCGAGGCGGCCGGAATTCACGGGACGGAGTTCTCCCCGCTCGCGGACTGGGAGCACCTGACCCGTTCCACGGAGACGCCCGGAGTGCTGGTCACCCCGGCGGGCGACTGGGTGAATCCGCCTCTCGGGGGCGAACTCGATCCTGCCCAGGTGGCCGAGATCGCCACAGTCCTGGCCTCGCACACGGCGGCGCCGGATGACGGTGTCGTCGCACTGTGGGACGGGCACCCCGGCCTCCTCGGCGGCATGCGGGTGCGCTCGTCGCGCGCCGTCTACCAGGCGGGCGACCCGTCCGACGCGAACCTGCACCGGCACAACGAGATGCTCGGACGCAGCGCGAAGGACCTGTGGAGCGCGGTCACGGGCAAGCGCACCTGGCACGACGGCATCCTCTCCCGCGAGATCTCGGCGGGCCCGCGGCTCGAGCTGCCCGGCCGCACCCACGTGCTCTTCCGCGGCGGGGTCTCGGAACTCGCCGATCTCGGGTGGACGGATGCCGCGCCGTGGCGGGGCGAGGACGCCGACGACATCCTCAGCCCGAGCCTCATCTGGCCCGACGACCGCGCCTGGGTGCTGGTGAGCGATCCCGACCTCGACTCGACGCTCGTCGGCGGGAGCGCCGCCCTCGCAGCCGCTCTGGTGGCGCGCGCGGGTCTCGATGCGGTCGAGATTCCCGCCGATGCCGTCCTCGAGGGACACGGAGTGACCCGATGAGCGCCCCCGGTTTCGACGCCCGCCCCCTGACCGACCCCGTCGACGGGGCCACCGCGCGGGCATACCGCAAGCAGCTCCTCGCGTCGGGTCGCGCCCCCAAGACCGCCGGCTGGGCCGCGGGATGCCTCGTCGTCGGCGTCGTGGGAGTCTTCGGTCTCGTCGTCGTCAACCTGATCTTCCGGCTCGTGTTCGCCCCGTTCTTCGAGGGCTCAGCTCCGAACGGTGTCGGCTCGATCGCGATCATCCTCGTCGTCGCACTCATCGCGGCCGGCCTGACCGCCCTCATCGTGAGGGCGTATCGGAACGGCGGCGTGCGCTGGTATCGCCTCGACCACTTCGCCCGGGCGAACGGGATGACCTGGTTCCCCCAGGCATCCGATCCGCCCCTTCCGGGCATGATCTTCTCGCTCGGGAGCTCCCGCACGGCGACCGACATCCTCCGTGGCGAGCAGCCCCGCATGGTCGAGTTCGGCAACTACCGGTACACGACGGGGTCCGGCAAGAACCGGACCACCCACCGGTGGGGCTACGTCGCGATCCGCCTCCACACGCCACTGCCCCACATCGTGCTGGATGCCGAGGGCAACAACACCTTCCTCGGCACGAACCTGCCGCAGTCCTTCGACCGGCACCAGCGCCTGAGTCTCGAGGGCGACTTCGACAGGTACTTCTCGCTCTACTGCCCGCAGGGCTACGAGCAGGACGCGCTCTACCTGTTCACTCCTGACATCATGGCGCGGTTCATCGACAACGCCGCCCAGCTCGACATCGAGATCGTCGACGACTGGATGTTCCTCTACGGCAAGCGCGATTTCTCCACCCTCGATCCGCGGACGTGGGGATGGCTGTTCTCCGTCGTCGGCGCGCTGATGGACAAACTCGCGCAGTGGGAGCGGTGGCGCGACGACCGTCTCGCGATGCCCGCCGCCGGGACACCGGCATCCGCCCCTCTCAGCGGGGAGCCGGGCACCGCCCTGCCGTTCACGCCGCCCGTCGAAGCGCTGCTTCCTCCGCCCGGTGTCGCCCCGGGCGGCCGCCGGCTGAAGAGGGCCGTCCCGTGGGCGACCATTCTCATCGGCGGGGGGATCCTCGTCGTGTGGATCGGCCTGCAGAGCGGCGTGATGAACGCGATCTTCAGTCGATGACGGTGGCCAGGACCGACCGGCGCGGACGGACGACCGGGTCCTGATAGCGCGCCGGGGTGACCGTGATGTCGCTGCCGTCGTCGGACCACGACTCCGCTCCGCGACGGCCGAGCATCGTGCGGGTGGAGAGGATCCCCCGCACGAGCGGCGCCCCGACCGCGAGCGCGATCGATCCGAGAACCGAGCGATCCTCGGCGCCGAGCACGGCCTTGCGCTGCCAGGCGTCGTGGAGTGCGCCCCCTCGTGCCGCCGGGACGTACCTCGGGACGAGGACACCGCGCCGGCGCTGATCGACGAGGCGCTCGACGTCCGACCACCAGGTCGATTCGCTCGGGTCGTGGAAGTAGTTGTCGGCGAGCCACCCCGTATGGGGGTGCCGGAACCGACGCGCGATGACGTCGTCCGCCTCACCCTGCAGACCGCTGCCGACGAAGACCGTGTTGAGGTGCGTCTTCGAGACGCCGAAGGTGGTGAGCGCGATGATCGGAACGCCCATGGCCATGGCCTCGATCGCCGCCGTGGAGCTGATCGTCACGAGCCCCTCGGCGGTCTCGAGGGCGCGCGACATCGGCTCGTGCGAGAACACGAGGTTGTCGGGCCGGTCGCGGAGCAGGCCGGTGAGTCCGGTGCGCTCGAAGTGCGTCTCAGCCTCGCCGAGCTCGGGCCGGGAGCGCAGTTTGACCACCACGCGCCGCGTGGGGTCGGCGAGCGCGGCCGACCGCAGGATCCCGGCGAGCCGGCTGCGTTCCGCCGGCTCGTGGGGCACGATCGCCTGCGCGGCGAACACGAGGTCCGTACCGCCGCCCGCCCCGCGGGTCGGCCGGGCGAATGGCAGGGTCGCGAGACTCGGACGCATGTCGAGGCCGAGGCGATCCGCCAGTTGCGCGAAGGCGCGTTGTTCCCGTCGCGAGTGGACCACCATGAGGTCGCTGTAGCGGCGGTAGAGCGCCGCTCCGCGCTGCGCGGGGATCGACATGCCCGGAAGTCCCGAGACGACGACCGGTCGAGGGGTGACCCGGTCGATCTGCCGCATGATCAGTCGCACGAACGGGCCGCGCCCGCCGACCACGACGACGTCGGGTCGATCCGCCGACAGCCACCCGGCGAGGGCGTCGTAGGCGAGACGCGTGACCGCTTCGGGACGGATGCCGGTGCCCGCCAGAGCCGCATGCTCCTGTGCGACGCTCACCACGAGGGGCGTCTGCACGAGCACCAGGTGGGGGTCGACGTCCGGCGCGGAGTCGATGAGCGCCGCCGACCACTTCACGAAGGAGTCCGCGTCGGCGATCGCGACGACGCGCAGGCCCGGTGACCGGTCGGCGCTCATGGTCATGCCGGTACGCGGCGCAGCTTCGCCATGGGCGCCAGTTCGCCGTCGTAGATGCGCTTGACGCCGTCGCCGAGGGCCATCTCGATGACGCGGATGTCGCGCACGAGATGCGCGAGACCGGTGGGCTCGAGCGATGCCGCGTGGTCGGAGCCCCACATCGTGCGGTCGAGCGTGATGTGACGCTCCACCGCGACGGCGCCGATCGCGACGGCGGCGAGGGAGATCTGCAGGCCGCGTTCGTGTCCGGAATAGCCGACGGGGATCCCCGCGTAGCGGTCGCGGAGCGAGGCGATCATCTTGATGTTCGCCTCCTCCGGTTCCATCGGGTAGGTCGAGGTGGCGTGCATGAGCACGGTTCGGTCGGTACCGAGGACGTCGAGCGCGCGGTCGATCTGTTCGATCGTCGACATGCCGGTCGAGAGGATGACCGGCTTGCCCGTGGCCCGCAGGGCCTCGAGCAGCTCGAGGTCGGTGAGACTCGCCGAGGCCACCTTGTGGGCGACGACGCCCAGGTCCTCGAGGAAGTCGACGCTCGGGACGTCCCACGGGGACGCGAACCAGTCGAGCCCTCGCATGGTCGCGTGGTCGCCGATCTCGATGTACTGGTCGCGGTCGAACTCGACCCGGTGACGGTACTCGAGGTAGGTCATCGTGCCCCACGGCGTCTCGCGGAGGACGTCGCGCATGTGCGCCGGAGTGGCGATCTCGGGCGTGCGCTTCTGGAACTTCACCGCATTCGCACCGGCATCCGCAGCGACGTCGATGAGCCGCTTGGCGAGGGCGACGTCGCCGTTGTGGTTCAGGCCGATCTCGGCGATGACGTACACGGGGTGCCCGCCGCCCAGTACGTGGCTTCCGATGGTCACCGTCATGACGGATCCTTTCGTCGATGCTGACCCTCAGCGTGGTTCGCGACGGTGACGGGGGAATGAACCCCGTGTGGCGGGCACCGGGCGGCTGGCTGTCGGATGCGTGCGGTCAGCGCGCCGCGAGGATGCGGTCGGCAAGCTCTCGGACGGCGCCGTCACCGCCGCAGCGGCCGAGCACGATGCGGGCAGCCGCGATCACCGCGGGGTGCGCGTCGGCCACCGCAACCGGCCATCCGACGAGGGCCATCGCCGCCAGGTCGTTCACGTCGTTGCCGAGATAGGCGGTCTCCGTCAGATCGACATCCCGATCCTGCGCCCACCGGCGCAGGACGGATGCCTTGTCCTCGACGCCGTGGATGACCTCGACACGCAGCTTCTCGGCGCGCGCCCGGACCACGGGGTTCTGCTCCGTGGAGAGGATCAGTACGGGCACACCCGCCCGACGCAACAGGGCGACGCCCATGCCGTCGGAGCGGCTCACGCGCACGTGCTCGGTGCCGGCGGCATCCACCCATGCGGTGTCGTCGGTGTGCACTCCGTCGAAGTCGGTCACGAGCGCGGTGGCCGCGACCGCCTCGGGCGGATCGAGGAGGTGGGCGAGCGCCTGCGCGGTCCGCAGCTGAGCCGGATCGTCGATCTCGATCGAGGTCGCCTCGGGCACCGTCACGATCTCGGTGCGTCCGAAGAAGCGGTGGCGCGCCCGGCGGAACCCTGCGGTCGTGAAGACGTAGAACGCCCCGGTCTCGACGAAGTGGGGCTCGCGGTCCTGTCTCCGGGGTCGATGCTCGGCGTCGTGACCGATGGCGGCGGCGGCACCGTCGGCATCCCGCTGCCACACGAACTCGTAGCTCTCCCGCGCCGAGAACACGCTGTCGGCCCTTCCGTCGCGGACGGCGCTGACCGCCTCGGCGAGTGGACCTGCGGGGAGGAAGGGACTCGTCGCCTGCAGGAACGCGGTGACGCGGGGAGCGATGCCGTCGGCGGCGAGCGCGTCGAGCGCGTGCAGGAGGGCGCTCTCGGAGCTGGCCGTGTCGCCCGACAGGTCGGCGGGGCGGTCGACGACGCGTGCGCCGACGGCACGGGCTGCGGCGGCGATGGCGTCGTCGTCGGTCGACACG
The DNA here is from genome assembly GCF_030818715.1 of Microbacterium sp. SORGH_AS_0505. Lineage (NCBI taxonomy): Bacteria > Bacillati > Actinomycetota > Actinomycetes > Micrococcales > Microbacteriaceae > Microbacterium > Microbacterium sp. SORGH_AS_0505. Next base: position 1,030,812 of record NZ_JAUTAT010000001.1, read on the forward strand.
ACGACGAGGTCGATGACACCGGTGGCCCGCGCCGAGCGCACCGCCCGGGCGACGAGGGGGATGCCGCCGACACGGGCGACGTTCTTGCCCGGGACCCCCTTCGACCCGCCGCGGGCGGGGATGACGGCGACCGTCTCGATCATGCTCACTCTCCTCGCAGGGCGCGCCATGCCCGTGCACTGCGGCGCCGGGCGCCGCGCAGGATCAGTTCGACTTCGGCGACCCGGCTCGCGCCCCCGCGGGATCCGAGCGCGCGGGCGAAGAATCCCGGACGCCGCCCGCCGGGGAGTCCGAGCGAACTGAGCCGGGCGCGGGGGACGTACCGGTCCCGCTCCTGAGGGGATGCCGCGGCGAAGAACTCCTCGGCCCTCGGGCGCAGCGGCGCGGCGTTCTCCGGCTGCATGGCATAGCCGACCGCGTCGACGAGGTGCTGCAGACTCTCTCCCCGGTACGGCGAATCGGTGCGGGTGAGCGCATCGATGATGGTCACGGGGATGCGGTTGCCGTTCTCGAACGGGGTGAGTCGGTGGAGGAGCACCTCGGTGCCGACGGAGGCGATGGGCAGTCCCGCCAGCGCGTGCAGGGTCGGCAGCGCGGTGGAGAACCCCGCGACGGCGCCGACGAACGGAACGCGCAGCGCGAGGACTTCGGCGGGTGCGTCGCCGCGGAACGGCCGGAACGTCACACCGCGCTCCGCGGCATGGGCGTCCAGGTCGTCGATGAGGGCGGGGGCAGCAGACGGGTGCGGCTTGAAGACGATGGTCCCCGGCTCCCAGGCGAGTGCACGGTCGATCATGTCGCGCTGCATCCGCCGTTCCTCGTCGGCCGAGACGAGTTTCAGGGCCGAGAGGTATTGGCCGAGCACGAGCACGGGGCGCGGCACGTCGGCGAGCTCGTCGATCGCCGGGTCGAGAGTCGCCCGGGCCACGTCGTTCACGACGGCGCGGAACGAGGCGATGCCGACGGGGGCTCGCGTCGTGCCGGCGAACAGCAGCGGCTCGACCCCGGGGACGGTGTCGGCGTACACGACGCCCGTCACGCGTCTCGCGACCGCGGGCGGCCACCGGTCGCGCAACGGTGAGTACGTCATCAGACCGTCGCCGATGATCGACACCGGTGCTCCCGGGAAGACGTCGATGAACACCCGCGACGGCGCGACCTGCGGACTCTGCAGGTAGAGCTCGACGCGGTCTCCGTCGATCCCCCACGCCTGCCGCAGCAGACGCTCGAGCACGGCCGCCTCCGCGACGGTCACCTGCCAGTGCGACGGGCGCTCCGGGGCGAGCAGCGCATTGAGGTCGATGACGAGATCGAACCGGTCGCGGAGAGTCGCGAGATGGGCGGCGTCGACGATGCCCTCGCCGACCTCGGGGATGATCGCCGCGTTCACCGCGACCAGGATGCGGGCCTCGTCAGATACCGGGATCGCACCGGCATCCATTCCTGCGGCGGCCGTCATCAGCCCGTACGCGGAGTTCACGACGAAGATCTGCGTCATGCGGCGCGGACCTCGCGAACGAGGCGGGCGAGGATGCGACGACGCCGGTCCGACAGGCGCTGCAGTGCCGAGTCGATCTGGTCCGGCGGGATGGCACGCAGCAGATCCCGGATGCCGCTGCGCAAGGCCGTGCGCTCCGAGGTCGCCATCGCTCGGGCGCGGAAGAGGTGGTACGCGCACACCGACATGGTCGTCGTCGCGATCTTGGGGAGGAACTGCTCCGCGTCGTGGTCGTCTTGCACGACGCGGATCGCTTCGGCGAAGGCGGGCAGGAAGTCGAGCTGTCGGCGATCGAGGATCTGCGTGAGCGACGTGGTTACGCCGCGGCGGTAGAGGATCGCCGGGGCGTCGACGATCGCGAAGGTGCTCGCGTGCAGGTGCAGCCGCCAGATCCAGGGCCGGTCCTCCGCCGTGAACAGGCCCGGCTCGAAGTGTGCGAGCCCCTCGTCGAGGACGCGGCGGTGGAACATGCCCGCCCAGGCATAGGGGTAGTCGACCATCGTGGTCTCGTCCGCCGGCAGGATGGCGTCGCGTGGCGCGAGCACGCGCTCCCGCCACGCGAACGGGGCGCGCATGAGCCGCCGGCGACCGTCGGTGTCGGTCACGTGATCGGTGCGGACGAAGTCGCATTCCAGCCGGCGCATCGACGCGACGAGGCTCTCGAGGCGGTCCGGGTGCATCCAGTCATCGCCGTCGACGAAGCAGAAGAAGTCCGTGTCCACTTTCTCGAGTCCCTGGTTGCGTGCGGCGGCGAGGCCGACCGAGTGCGCGTTCGAGAGGATCTCGACGTGGGGCATGTCCCGGGCGAAGTGCTGCACCTGCACGCGAGTGTCGTCCGTCGAGCCGTCGTCGATGACGACGAGCCGCAGCCGATCCGAGTTCCGGAACTGCCGGGCCAGCGTCGTGACGGTCGTCCCGATGTAGGGCCCGGCATCCTTCGCCGGCAGGATGACGGTCACGATCGGCGAGGACACGCGTCGATACAAACAAGGAGGCGTGTCCGGGAGGTGACCCCCGGGTGAACGCTCCCGGTCGCGGTGGCCCGGGACTAGCACACGGCTCGATCCCGGTCCACTGGCTCAGCCGTCCGCGACGGCTCGGCTATCGTGGTCGATCGTCGGGGGGCGCTTCGTCCTGGTGCGTGTCCCCGCTCGTCGCACACCAAGGAGACCTCACATGTCGCGCAAGACCACCCTGTCGACCGGCTTCGCCGTCGCCACGATCGCCCTCTTCGCCCTGACCGGCTGCGGTTCGGCCGAGTCGGGTACCACCACCGACCCGGCGCCGGTCAGCTCCGCCCCCGCCGAGCAGTCGCCCTCCGCCGAAGCCGAGGCGCCCGCGGGCGACCAGAGCGCGGCCGACGCCTGCAAGATCCTGCAGACCGAGCTGAGCGAACTCAACACCGAGGTCAACGGTGCCAGCGGCGAGCTCTCGTCCGCCGTGCAGTCGGGTGACACGTCGGGTGCACGCGACATGTTCACGAAGATCGGCACCCGCATCGACGAGATCTCGGGCGAGATCACGAACCCCGAGGTCTCCGAGGCCTACCAGGCGTACGCATCGGCCTGGGACGAGTTCGAGAAGGTCTTCGTCAAGGTCAGCGACGCCGTCGACGCGAAGGACAACGACGCCCTCCAGGCGGCAGCCAACGAGCTGACCGGCGGCATCACGGGCTTCACCGACGCCTCGAAGAAGATCAGCGAAGCCTGCAGCTGATCACCGCACACAGCCGGAACGCCCCTCGTCCCTCGGACGGGGGGCGTTCTCGCGTGCGGGGCGTGCTTGCGTGCGAGCCGGGGCCGCGTGCGAGGCGTCAGCGGATGCAACAGTTCGCGCGCGACACGCCGCGCGTCGGGCCCTCACCGCGGCGCGTCGCCTCGGATCCCTTGCATCCACATACGCGCGACACGCGAGCTCAGCGTCGGGCGAGGTTGCCGTCCGCCCATTCCCCGAGCTGGGTCAGGATCGGCACGAGGCGGCAGCCCGCTTCGGTGAGCGCGTAGGTGACCGCCACGGGTGGTCCCGGATCCACCCGACGCGCGACGAGACCGGCATCCGAGAGTTCGGTGAGACGGTCCGACAGCACGGCGTCACTGATCCCGGCGACGGCGCGGCGCAGCCCCGAGAACGAAAGCTCGCCCGCGCCGAGGACGTCGAGGATCATGCCGTTCCAGCGTTTGCCGAGGACCGAGAATGCGTGCGAGACCGCGGCGTCGCACTGACGCGCGTCGTGAGTCTCGGCCATGCCTCCATCGTACGTGTGCTAGCGTTCGCAAAGCCGCTTTGTTTTTCATAGTCACTCTGATCGGAGAAGCTAATGACCCTGTTCCGCCTGGATGCCAGCATCCTCCCCGCCACATCGGCCAGCCGTGAACTCGGCGACCTCGTCGAGGCCGAGTGGCTCGCCGCTCACCCGTCGAGCACGGTCGTGCGCCGCGACGTCGCCGCGGACCCCATCCCCGCCACGGCCTGGCGCGACTCGGTCACCTCGGGCTTCACCCCCGCCGAGGCGCACACCGCAGGCCAGCAGGAGGCCGTCGCCCTGCGTACGCGGCTGGCGGACGAGCTCATCGACGCCGACGCGCTGCTGTTCACCGTTCCGCTTTACAACTACGGCGTCTCGCAGCACGTGAAGACCTGGTTCGACGTGGCCTACACCGACCCGCGGATCGACCCGCAGGGCACGGCGCTGCGCGGCAAGGCGGCGACGCTCGTCACCGTCCTGGGCGGGAACTACGAGCCCGGTAGCCCCAAGGAGGGCTGGGATCACTCGACGGGGTGGCTCCGCCGCGTCTTCGAGGATGTCTGGGGTCTCGACCTCACCGTGGTCCACCGACCCTTCACCCTCGTCGGGGTCAACCCCGCCCTCGACGCGTTCTCTGACACCGCGGCCGAGCTGAAGGCCGGCGCGGAGCAGGCGGCAGTCGACGCCGGTCGCACCCTCGCGGCATCACGCGCCGCCTGAAGACCCCGCGGGCGCGGTCCTGCCCTGCACGAGGCTGGACCGCGCCATCATGGGGACATGGCATCAGCGAAGAGCGTCACCGGTACCGTCGTCCATCAGCTCACGCGGTGGGGTACGGTATCCGTCCTCGTCGGGAGCGCGCTCGCCCTGCCGCGACGCACCCGCGCGTTCGGCCTGCAGACGCTGATGTGGGGCGCGATCGACGTCGGCCTCGCCGCGTTCACCCGCTGGCGGGCGGAGGTTCCGAAGAAGCGGATGCTGCGCCGCATCCTCCTCGTCAATGCCACCCTCGACGTGGGTTACGTCGCGACCGGCGCGCACCTCGCGGTGCGGACGCCGACGCTCGGCGGTCGCCTGAGCGCCGCGGAAGCGCGCGGACACGGCCTCGCCGTCGTCATTCAAGGAGCCGCGCTCTTCGTCATCGACCTGACTGCGGCTCGGCGCCTCCGGCGCTGAGATCGATCCACGTCGCCCCGACGCCCTCGTCCCGGGGGTCCCGGCTTCAGCCTACGAGCGGCCCGCTTGCGGTCACCCACAACCTGTGTCAAGGTTGCTTTACGTAAAGGTCACTTGACACGAGGGGATGCCGTGAGCCACGCGACGCAGGATCAGGACCGCACCCGGTGGGGACGCCTCCGCGGCGGCAGTCGCATCCCGGCGATGACGATCGCGATGCCGGTCGGCCTCGTCCTCGCTGCAGTGGTCGGCGTCATCGCCGCGGTGATGTGGGATGCCCCCACCCCGCCCGTCGTGGTGGGCATCGGCTTCACGGTCGTGACCCTCCCCGCCCTCGTCGCCCTGGCCTGGGTGTTCCTGGTCGACCGCAGCACCCTGCGCGGCGCCCTCGACCGCCCCGAGGAGTCCGTCGAAGGCGCCTGGTACAACCGCGCTGCGCAGGGTGCTTTCTCGGACATCCTCCTCATCGTCGGGCTCGGCACGGCGTTCCTCGCCATCACCGGCATCCGGATCGACGTACTCATCGCCCTCATCGGCGTCCTGCTCGTCGCGATGGGCAGCTTCGGCATCCGCTACCTCATCGCGCAGCGCCGGGGCTGAGGGTGGAGAACTCGCTGCCCGCGCTGCGGCAGGATCGCGGTTGGTCGCAGCAGCGCCTCGCGGATGAGCTCGGGGTCTCGCGTCAGACGATCATCTCGATCGAACGCGGCCGATTCGACCCGAGCCTGCCGCTCGCGTTCCGCATCGCGCGTCTGTTCGAGACGTCGATCGAGACCGTGTTCGAGCCCGACGACGTCGAGTGAGTCAGGCTCGCGCGGCCCACCAGTCGCGCAGGCGCTGCTCGGCGACCTCCGGCTCGACGACGCCCTCATCGAGGCGGATGTCGAGCAGGAACCGGTACGCCTCGCCCACCTCGCGACCGGGGCGGATGCCGAGGACCTCCTGGATCCGGTTGCCGTCGAGCGCCGGGCGCATCGCCTCGAGCTCCTCCTGCTCGGCGAGCTGCGCGATCCGCGTCTCGATGTCGTCGTAGGCCGACCGCAGTCGCCCCGCTTTGCGCTTGTTCCGGGTCGTCACGTCGGCGCGCGTCAGGATGTGCAGCCGCTCGAGCTGCTCGCCCGCGTCGCGCACATAGCGGCGGACGGCCGAATCGGTCCAGGCGCCCTCGGCGTACCCGAAGAAGCGCAGGTGCTGCTCGATGAGCTGACACACGGCATCCGTCGTCGCGCCGTCGAACTTGAGCGCCTGCAGGCGCTTCCGCGCCATGCGGGCGCCCTTGACGTCGTGGTGGTGGAAGCTGACCGCACCGCCGGGCTCGAGCTTGCGGGTCGCCGGCTTGCCGATGTCGTGCAGCAGGGCCGCGAGCCGCAGCGTCACATCGGGCGCCTGGCCCGGATGCCGCTGCTTCTCGAGGTCGATCGCCTGCGCGAGCACCGTGAGCGAGTGCTCGTAGACGTCCTTGTGGTGGTGGTGCTCGTCGACCTCGAGCCGCAGCGCCGGGACCTCGGGCAGGAACAGCTCCATGAGGCCGGTGTCGACGAGCAGACGGATGCCGCGGTCCGGCGCGTCGGTCGCGAGAAGCTTCACCAGCTCGCCCTGCACGCGTTCCGGGCTCACGATCGACAGGCTCGGCGCGAGGCGGGTCATCGCCTCGAGGGTGGCCGGGTGGACGTCCATGCCGAGCTGGCTCGCGAAGCGGGCGGCGCGCAGCATGCGGAGCGGGTCGTCGCCGAAGCTGACGTCAGGGTCGGTGGGCGTCCGCAGCGTCTGGCCGACGAGGTCCTCGACGCCGCCCGTGGGGTCCACGAGCGAAGGGCCGGGGATCCGCAACGCCATCGCGTTGACCGTGAAATCGCGCCTGACCAGGTCCTGCTCGAGCGCGTCGCCGAACTCCACGGTGGGCTTGCGGGTCGCGCCGTCGTAGCTGTCGGCACGGTAGGTCGTGATCTCGACCTGCTCGCCGCGGACCTTCGCACCGATCGTGCCGAAGGCGCGGCCGATGTCCCACGTCGCCGTCGCGAGGGGTTTCACGATGCGCAGGATGTCGTCGGGACGCGCGTTCGTCGTGTAGTCGAGGTCGTTCACCCTGCGCCCGAGGAGCGCGTCGCGGACGGGTCCGCCGACGATCGCGAGCTCGTACCCGGCATCCGCGAACGCACGGGCGAGCGCGGCCGAGACGGGAGCCTCGGCGAGGGCGCCCAGGCGCGCGAGACCCTCGGCCATGTTCAGCATGCCTACGAGCCTACCGAGCGGCGCCTCGGGCTCGAGTGGGAGCCGGCGGCCCGCGCGCCGGCCGGTCACCCCAGCCGCAGGAACCCGGTGAACACGAGCTCGCGCACGCGCGGCAGCAGGTCCGCGCGGAGCGCGGCGGCGTCCACCTCGAGCAGGTCGGCGATCGCGTCGATGAGCACGCCGAGCGGCAGGTCGCCGTCGGACGCCCCCACGAGCGCCGCGAGCGCCGGGTCGACGTTCAGCACGCGGCCGAAACCGCCGCCCTGCTGCAGCTCGATGACCGACGGCTCCTCCGCGCCCGGGCGGTGGTGACGGGCCTCAGTGACGTCCGAGCCGACGACCACGGTCGTCTCGGCGAGTGCGTCGTCGTCGAGCAGCCCGAGCCGGTCCCACGCCGCGAGCGCCTCGCCCAGGTGCGTCCCGAGGGCGCTCCCCACCGGCTGGGTGACCCGTTCGTACCGGGCGAGGGGCGGCATCCCGATCGGCGTCCGCCGAAGCAGCAGGTACCCGAACCCGACCGAGGTCACGCCGCGCTCGGCGAAGTCGGCGAGCCACGCGTCGATGAGGCGGGCGTAGTCGGCGCTGCCGGGGGTCGTGCCGCCGTCGCGCACCCACAGCTCCGCGTAGGCGAGCGGGTCGAGGCGCTCCCGTTCCACGATCCACGCGTCGAGCGGGTGACTGGATGCCGCGACCCACGCCCGCACGCGCTCCAGACCGTCGGCATCCTCCCGGTACTCCCAGTTGCCGAGCAGTTGCGCCGTCCCGCCGGGGGCGAGGACGTCGCCCACACCCGACACGAACGCGGCGACGAGGTCGTCGCCCGCGAAGCCGGCATCCCGGTACTCGTACTCGGGCACTCCCGCGACGCGCGGGGTGATGACGAACGGCGGATTCGAGACGACGCGGTCGAATTCCTCGCCGGCGACCGGTTCGAACAGGCTGCCGTGGCGCACCTCGACCCCGTCGACGTCGTTCAGGGCCGCATTGAGCAGGGTGAATCGCAGCGCGCGCTGCGAGATGTCCGTCGCGACGATGCGAGGCGCGCTCCGGCGGGCGCGAAGGGCCTGGATGCCGCATCCCGTCCCGAGATCGAGGACACGCTGCGCGGGCGTGTCGAGCTGCAGTCCGGCGAGTGTGAGCGACGCACCGCCCACCCCCAGGACGTGTCCCGTCGGCAGGGCGCCGCCGAGCGCCGCCTCGTCGAGATCGCTCACGATCCACCACTGGCCGGAACCCGCGGCATCCGAGTAGTCCTGCGGACGCAGCAGCGCCGTCGGGGTGACCGCCTCGCCGTCGGTGCGAACCAGGCCCAGCCGCTCGAGGGCCGCAGCCCGCGCCGTGGGGAGTGCGGCGTCGACGTCGGCGACGGATGCCGGGTCGCCCAGGAACAGCAGACGGCTCAGGACCGCCAGCGCGTCGGTGCGGTCGGACAGGGCCCGGCGGGCGGGAGCGAGCAGTCCGCGGCCGATCGCATCGTCGGCGAGGGGACCCCACGCCGCCCGCACCGCGTCGGCCGTGTAGCCCGCCGCGGCGAGGTCCGCGCGGAGCGCGACGATCGAAGAGGGGTCGGGATGCCGGGAGTCGCTCACCCGTCCATTCAACCGGCCCTCGCGCCCAATCAGGGGCTCTGCAGGGCGGTGACCCTAGAATCGCTCCCGATGGTGCGGTCATGGATCGCACAGGAATCGACCTCTTCATGACCTTCATCTCGCCTGTTCCGGGCCGACGTCCGCCGCGCCGATCCCGTTGGCTCCGCGCGGCGACGGCAGCGACCGCCGCCATCGCCCTGAGTGCCCCCGCGCCGCTCGCCTTCGCCGCCGTCGAGGACTCCGGCGAGGAGCAGCCGCCGACCGCGGTGCTCGCGCCGACGAACAACGGCATCCTCCCGGCATCCGGTTCCCTCACCCTGACCGTCACAGCCGACAATCCGGGCAGGGAGGCCCTCGCCGCGGGCGACGCGACCTTCGAGCTCGGAACCCGGCCATTGACCACCGGCGGCGCCCTCAGCTCCTGGCTCGACAGCGGGGCCGCGGCGGTCCCCTTCGACGAGGTCGGCGAGACTGGTGTGCCCGAGATCGCAGCGGAGCAGTCAGCATCCGAGTCGGTCTCCGTTGACACCGACGACGAGATCTTCGACGACAAGGATCCCGGGGTCTACCCCGCGCGCGTCGTGTACCGCACCGGCGACGAGACCATCCGGGCTCGGACCGTCGTCGTCGTCCCGCGTACCGGCGAACCGGCGAAGCAGGTCGGCGTCGTCGTCCCGATCACCGCCGGCCCGCAGTCGAGCGGGTCACTGAGCGCGGACACGCTCAGAGCGCTGACCGCGGACGACGGCGATCTGCGCGGCCAGCTGAACGCGGTCGCCGGCACCGATGCGATCCTCGCGATCGACCCGGCGATCACCGCATCGATCCGCGCGCTCGGCTCCGCCGCTCCCGCCGACGCCGTCTCGTGGCTCGACGAGCTGATGTCGCTGCCCAACGACCGATTCGCCCTGCAATACGGCGACGCCGACCTCGCCGCCCAGGTCGGGGCGGGTGCGACATCACCGGCGCAGCTGGCCTCGTACACGGCCTACCTCGATGCCGCGAACTTCGCCGCCGCGGGGGCTGCCGCGGGAGGCGCGACTCCGGAACCGTCGCCGACGCCCGGTGCGGTCACGGTCCCCACGCTCGACGAGCTGCTCGACGTCGGCGCGGACCGCGACGCGGTCTTCTGGCCGGCGACGGGCACGGCCGGCGCCGAGACGGCGACCGTCCTCGGCGCCCTCACCGGGACGACCGACACGCCGGTGACCCTGCTCCCGAGCTCCGTCGTCCGAACGGATGCCGCGGCTCACGCCACCGCCGACGGCGCTGATCTCCTCGTCTACGACCGGGACCTGTCGGCCCTCCTCGAGCAGGCATCGACCTCAGCCGACGACATCGCCCGCGACAACGCCCTCGCCGAGTACACGGCGCGGGCGACGCTCAGCAGCCCTGCCGGCTCATTGCTGGTCACGGTGGACCGCGCGAACGGCCGCTCCGAGTCCGAACTCCGCGACGCGATCCAGGCCGCGACGGCGTTGCCCGGGTGGACGACGACCGACCTCGACGGCCTGCTCGCCGAGAGGCCCGCTACCGTCCGGCTCACCTCGATCGCTCCCGATGAAGACCGCATCGCGATGATCGACGACTTCCGCGACGCCCAGCCCGGCCTCCGGCTGATCGCCGGTGTGCTGGAGGACCCCGCCCTGCTCGCCTCATCGGAACGCGCGACGGAGCTGCAGCTCCTCGGCAACGCGTGGCGCGACGATCGCGAAGGATGGGATGCCGCGGTCCAGGCGCAACGCGACCGCATCGACACCTGGACCGACGGGGTGGCGCTCGTCCTCGGCGGTCCGATCACTCTCGCGGGCTCGTCCGCTCCGCTCGTGTTCACGGTGCGCAACGACCTGCCGTGGCCGGCGCGCGTGAATCTTCTCGCGACGCCCGGTGACGCGCGCCTCGTGATCGAGTCCACGACCGAGGTGAGCATCGGAGGGCAGCAGACCAGCCGTGTCGCCGTCCCCGTCTCGGCACTCGTGGGCAGCGGGGAGTCGTCCGTCGGCCTGCAGCTGCGGACACCCGCCGGTCTCGACATCGGTCCACGGGAGACCGTCCAGGTCTCGGTGCGTGCGGAGTGGGAATCGGTCGCCGTCGTCGTCCTCGCCGTCCTCGTCAGCGTCCTCCTCGTCTTCGGCGTCGTCCGCACGATCCGGCGTCGTCGACGGATGCCGGTGGACGCCTGATGGCCGGCCTCGGCCGCGCGAGCGCCACCGTCGCCGCCGGGACCATGGCGTCCCGGCTCACGGGCCTGATCCGCAACATCGTCCTCGCTGCGGCACTCCCCGTCGTCGCCGGCGGTGCCGCGGACGCGTTCGCGGTCGCCAACGCGCTCCCGAACACGGTTTTCAACCTGATCTCGTCGGGCCTGCTCGCGGGCGTCATCGTGCCTCAGATCGTGAAGGCGGTCCGCACGCACGACGACCGAGGCGATGCCTTCGTCTCCAAGCTCCTGACGCTGGGGATGGTCGTCATGGCCGTCGTCACGGTCATCGCGGTGATCGCCGCGCCTCTGCTGATCCTCCTCTACGGCGGCAGGTTCACACCCGAGAAGCAGGCGTTGACGCTCGCCCTGGCCTACTGGTGCATCCCGCAGGTGCTCTTCTACGGTCTCTACGCGCTCGTCGGCGAGATCCTGAACGCGAACCGCGTCTTCGGTCCGTACGCGTGGTCCCCGATCGTGAACAACGTCGTCTCGATCCTCGGCTTCGGTGCGTTCATCTGGATGTTCGGCCCGCACACCGAGGTCACCGGCTGGACGCCCGGCATGGTCGCCGTGCTCGGCGGAACCGCCACGGCCGGGATCGTCCTGCAAGCCGTCATCCTGCTGTTCTTCTGGCGTCGCGCCGGGCTGCGCGTCCGACCCGACTTCCGGTGGCGCGGCCTCGGACTCGGCGACATCGGTCGCCTCGCCGGCTGGACGTTCCTGATGGTCGTCGTCGGTCAGATCGCGGGCGTCTTCCAGGTCAACATCGTCGGCGCGGCGTCCGGCACCGGCGCCGCGAATGCGAGCCTCCAGTTCGCGTGGCTGCTGTTCATGCTGCCGTTCTCGGTCATCGTGCTGTCCCTGGGGACGCCGTACTACACACGTCTCAGCGAACACGTCGCGGAGGGTCGCACCGACCAGGTGACCCAGGATCTCGCGTCGCTGACCCGGACGGTCGGGATATTCATGGTCGGCGTCCTCGCGGCCATCGTCGCGGCGATCGTGCCGTTGTCGCGGATCTTCACCGACAGTCCTGACAACGCCGTCGCCTTCGCCGCAGTCCTCGGCGCCTACCTCGTCGCACTGCTCCCCCTGTCGTTCCAGTTCGGCCTGCAGCGCACGTTCTACGCCTTGAAGGACACCCGCACCCCGTTCGTCTACACCCTCGTGCAGGCGGTCCTCGTCGTCGCGTCCGCACTGATCGCCAGCGCTCTCGTCGGTGCCGACCTGCTTCCGCTCGCCTGGCTGGCCGTCGCGATCGCGCTCGGGCAGTCCGTGGCGAACATCGTCCAGTTCTCCCTTGCCATCACGCTTCTCCGGCGCAAGATCGGTCCGCTCGGCCTGAGCGGCGCCGCCCGCGCCGTCATACGGTTCGCACTCGCGGCGATTCCTGCGGCGGCGGCCGGCGTCGGCGTCTTCCTCTGGGCCGGCGGTGTCCCGGGGTGGACCACGACGAACGGGCTCACGGGCTTCCTCGGCGCCGCCCTCATCGGCGGTGTCACCCTGGCTGTGTACGCCGCCATCCTCGCCGCGTTCCGCACTCCCGAGCTCGCCACGGCGGGCCGTGCGCTCCGCCGCTTCCTGCCCGGCCGCTGACACGAACGCGCGTCCCCAGGCGACGTGGAATGCCACGCGGCTAGCATTGGTTGGACGTGTCGGGGCGAGGAATTCCGCCCCGATGGAGAAGGGATTCATCGTGCGCAAGGTCATCATCATCGGCTCGGGCCCCGCGGGGTACACCGCGGCCATCTACGCAGCCCGCGCGAACCTGTCGCCGCTCGTGGTGGCGAGTTCGGTCGAGGCCGGCGGTGAGCTGATGAACACCACCGAGGTCGAGAACTTCCCCGGCTTCCCCGAGGGTGTCATGGGCCCGGACCTCATGGCCAAGATGCAGGAGCAGGCCGAGAAGTTCGGCGCCGAGGTCGTCTACGACGACGTCGTCTCGCTCGACGTCTCGGGCGACATCAAGAGCGTGACCCTCGGGCGCGGCGAGACTCACGAGGCCGAGGCGATCGTCTTCGCCACCGGCTCCGCTCCCCGCAAGATCGGCATCGAGGGCGAGACCCGCCTCTCGGGTCGCGGCGTCTCCTACTGCGCGACGTGCGACGGCTTCTTCTTCCGCGAGAAGGTCATCGCCGTCGTCGGCGGCGGCGACTCGGCGATGGAAGAGGCGACGTTCCTCACCAAGTTCGCGTCGAAGGTGTACGTCATCCACCGTCGCGACGAGCTCCGCGCCTCCAAGATCATGCAGGACCGGGCCACGGCAAACGAGAAGATCGAATTCGTCTGGAACAGCGAGGTCATCGACGTGCTGGGTGAGGATGCCGTGACCGGCGTCCGCCTCCGCGACACCGTCGACGGTTCCGAGCGCGACCTGGCCCTGGACGGCGTGTTCGTCGCCATCGGCTACGACCCGCGGACCCACCTCGTGCACAACGTCCTCGACATCACCGAGCACGGAACGGTCTGGGTCGACGGTCGCACCTCGAAGACCTCGGTCGCGGGTGTCTTCGCCGCCGGTGACGTCATCGACCCGACCTATCGCCAGGCGGTCACCGCCGCCGGCAGCGGCACGGTCGCCGCTCTCGACCTCGAGCACTACCTCGCCGCTCGCGGTGACGCCGGGGCACCGGCGACGGACGCCTCGATCATCGACGGTCTCCCCGACGCCGAGGCCGACGCGGCCTGACCGCGGAACAATCGCGGCATCCGCTGCGTTCTCACCACTGACACGATCGTGTCGACCCCTAAGGAGACAGACATATGACCGCCAAGGCAACGAGCGAGAGCACCTGGCAGCAGGACGTCATCGACGCCGAAGGCCCCGTGCTGGTGGACTTCTGGGCCGAGTGGTGCGGACCCTGTCGCATGGTCGGGCCTATCCTCGACGAGATCCAGACCGAGAACCCCGAGAAGATCACGGTTTTGAAGCTCAACGTCGACGAGAACCCGCAGCTCGCCATGCAGTACCAGATCACGTCGATCCCGGCGATGAAGGTCTTCAACAAGGGTGAGGTCGAGAAGACGATCATCGGTGCGAAGCCGAAGTTCGCCCTCCAGCAGGACCTCGCCGACTACATCGGCTGAGACCCCCGCTTCACGAAGGACCCGCGCGACCCCGGTCGCCGGGTCCTTCGTCGTTTCGGGCGGCGTCACCGCGGATCCGCCGCACCAGCCGCGCCCAGAGGGACGGCCGAGTCGGATGGGTCTGTTCCCAGACCGCTCGTCGGATGCCGGTGCGCTCGATGTGCTGCGAACCGGGCAGATCGTCGACGGTGATACTCCCCCGCAGGAGCTGCACCGTCTGTCGCGGCAGGCTCAGGGTCGCGACGACGGCGTCGAGCAGAGCATCGTCATTCGGGTGATCCCGCAACGCGTCGAGCGCCGCGGCATCCGTCCCCCACTCGGCCAGTGCCGCCTGCGGATCCCGGGGACCGCGACGTGCGCTCAACCAGAGGTCGGCGCGAGCCAGCACCCGCTGCACGTCGGCGATCTCGCCCGCTCCCGTCAGGACGCCCTGCCAATCCGCTCGCCACGAGGCAGTGAGATCCGGGATGCCGCGCATCGCCCAGCGTCCTTCCGGTGGCTCGTCGTCGAGCGCGATCCGGCTGTAGACCTCGACGGTGAGCGCCCCACCCTCCAAGGACAGCCTCACGACCGGGCGCTGCGCGGGCGGCCAGTCCATGTGCGCATCGCCGTGCGTCTGCACCAGGTGCATGTCCCCTGCCGGCACGACGCTGAGTGAGCACTCGAGCTGCGCGGCGAGCCCCCGTCGCCGCTCCGGATCGATCGGCACGATGCCACCCACGACGAGGATGCGAGAGGGCGTTGCCACCGACGGTGCGACACGCGACGAGTCGCCCGATCCCCGTCGGCGAGCGGATGCCGCCAGCACCACCGAGCCTCGCTCGAGCCGCAGATCGGCTTGCCACTCCTCCGCGAGTGCGGCGATGATCGGCGACGGATCCGCAGGCACGAGTCGCCCTCCGTCATCCGTGGTGATGAGCCGGCCCCAGGCATCCACGGCGACGCGGACGAGGACCCGCTCATCCTCCAGTGCGGTGACCGCGGGCACACCGCGTGTGAAGAGGGATGCCGCGATGCGCTCGTGTGTCAGATCCCGCCCTCCACGGAGATCGAGATCGGCGATCAGAATCGATCTGGACACGTCCCGACCGTAGCCCGCTCGGGTGAACGGCAATGTTTCACGTGGAACATTCAGGAGGCGCGGACGGACACATTCCAGGTTCGGTGCGGCTCACTGCCGAGAAGGCGCCACACGGAGGCGCTCAGAGCCGGGTAGTCGAGTGCGATCTGACGCAGAACGCGGTAGTTGCGAGCCTCGGTCGGACGCTGCCCGCCATCGGAGGCGATGTTCTCGGCGCGCAGGGTCAGCACGACGAGCTCGTCGACGGTCGGCAGGTCCTCCATGAAGGCCCAGGGGTCCTCGCCGTCGCGGAGGCGTTCCTCGACCAGGACCGAGAGCTCATCCGATGCCTCCGCACGGAGTACCTCGAGACTGGCCCGTCGAGGAAGATGGGGACGATCACTCACTTTTCAAGCCTACGCTCGGACGCTGAGCGCGAGGCCCGCAGGGCACAGAATCAGGACGTGCCGAACTCGGTTTCGCCGAGCTCACCGAGGATTCGGTTCAGATCCTGGATCGTAGCGAAATCGATCGTGATCTGGCCTTTCCGTGCCGTCAGTGCGATCTTCACCTTCGTGTTGAGTCGGTCGCCCAGCCGCTCGGCGACGTCGTCGAGGTGGGCACGGCGCGTCCCCGCCTTCGGCAGTGGCCGGACTCGGTTCCCGATGGTCTTCGCCGCAGCCTCGGCCGCGCGCACGGACAGGTCCTCATTCACGATCTTGTCGGCGAGTCGCTGCATCGTGTCGACGTCGTCGACCGAGAGGATCGCGCGAGCGTGGCCGGCGCTCAGCACTCCCGCCGCGACTCGTTGCTGCACCGGCACCGGCAGGCGCAGGAGACGGATCGTGTTGCTGATCTGCGGGCGCGAGCGGCCGATCCGAGTCGCGAGCTCTTCCTGGGTGATCCCGAAGTCCTCGAGGAGTTGCTGATACGCCGACGCTTCTTCGAGCGGGTTCAGCTGTGACCGGTGGAGGTTCTCGAGCAGCGCGTCGCGCAGGAGGTTCTCGTCCTCGGTCTCGCGCAGCACGGCGGGAATCGCCGTGAGGCCGGCCTCCCGTGCCGCACGGGTACGACGCTCACCCATGATGAGCTCGTACTCTCCGTCCTCGTTGCGGCGAACCACGACCGGCTGCAGGACGCCGAACTCACGAACGCTGTGCACGAGCTCGGCAAGATCATCCGCATCGAAATTCGTGCGCGGCTGGCGGGGGTTCGGAACGATGGCGTTCGGGTCGACCTCGATGAGGCGGGTTCCCGGAACGGCGACCAGGTCCGCGTCGGCCTCTGTAGCGGCAATCGACTGCTGCTCGGATCCGTCGCTCTTCGCCTCCGGCACTGATGCACCCGGGAAGAACACGTCCACGGGACGGGCTTCTGAGGAATCCTGGGTGGGAATGAGGGCGCCGATGCCTCGGCCCAGTCCGGTTCGCTTGGCCATCAGCCGGCTCCTTCTTCTGTTCTCTGCTCGTTGCCGCGGCGCGCGATCTCTACCGCGGCTTCGCGATAGGCGACGGCGCCGGCGGATTGTCCGTCGTAGGCGATGACCGTCTGTCCGAAGCTCGGGGCCTCGGATACGCGGACCGATCGCGGGATGACTGTCTTCAGGACCCGTTCCGGGAAATGTTCGCGCACCTCGTCTGCCACCTGCTGCGCGAGACGGGTGCGGCCGTCGTACATCGTCAACAGGATCGTCGACAGGTGCAGCGCGGGGTTGAGGTGCTTCTGGATCATCGAGACACTGCCGAGCAACTGGCTGAGGCCCTCGAGCGCGTAGTACTCGCACTGGATCGGGATCAGGACCTCGGTCGCGGCGGTGAAAGCGTTGATCGTGAGAAGTCCGAGCGACGGAGGGCAGTCGATGAAGACGAAGTCGACATGGTTCTCACTCAGATACGCGTCCAGGGCCGTTCGCAGGCGATGCTCGCGGGCGACCTTGGAGACCAACTCGATCTCAGCACCCGCCAAGTTGATGGTCGAGGGGGCGCACAGCAGATTCGGGGACTCCGGGCTGGTCTGGATGACATCCGCCAGCGGCTCATCGTCGATGATCACGTCGTAGATGCTGGCCACGTCAGCGCTGTGAGGGATCCCGAGGGCGGTCGACGCATTTCCCTGCGGATCCAGATCGATCACCAGCACACGGGCACCGATCGATGCGAGGCCAGCGGCGAGATTCACGGTCGTCGTGGTCTTACCCACGCCGCCCTTCTGGTTCGACACGGTGAGCACGCGGGTCGTGCCGTCGAACTCGACCTCGATCGCCGCCAATGCCTTCCGGCGCGACGTCAGATTCGCCAACTCGCGGGCGATCGGACTGTCGTCGAAAGAGAAGGGTGCGGGAGAGGTGGTGTTCTCCGAATCCGGCACCTGGTACTCCTGTCGTGTCGAGGACTATTCCACTGTAGTCGAGGCCTCCCCCGTCAGCGGATGAGCCTATGTTTCACGTGAAACGTGCGTGGCGGGGTGTTTCACGTGAAACATCGACCGTGCCAATCGCGCGGCACTGTTTCACGTGAAACATGACGGGTGTCAGCGCACAGTCGCGCGGATCACCCGTGTCGGCTCCTCGACGATGCCGTCGCCGATGGGCTCGACGCGGACATCCGACAACCGGAACTTGCGGACGATCTTCTCTGCTGCCGCGATCTCGTTCGCCGCGTTCGCGCCCTTCAGCAGGACCAACTCCCCGCCGTTCCGAACGAGCGGTGCGGTGATGGGGATGAGCGTACGGAATGCACTGACCGCGCGCGCCGTCACCGCATTCAGAACAGGACCTTCCGTCCAGTCCTCGCCGCGCGCACGGACGATCTCGACGTTGTCGAGCTCCAGCGCGTCAGCCTGCTCGGTCAACCAGGCGATGCGCCGCTCCATCGGCTCGATGAGCACCCAGCGCACGTCGGGCCGCGCGATCGCGAGGACGAGGCCGGGGAGACCCGCACCGGATCCGATGTCGCCGACGCGAGATCCTGCGGTGAACAACGGAGCCGCAACGCCGCTGTTCAGAATGTGGCGCGTCCAAATGCGGGGGAGTTCGAGCGGACCGATGAGCCCGCGTTCCTCGCCCTGTGCGATCAGCGCTGCGGTGAACCGACGCGCGAGATCAACCCGATCGCCGAAGACGGATGCCGCGGCATCCGGTTCAGCCTCGGGTGTTTCACGTGAAACATCACCCACGGCGGAGAACCGTGTGGCGGTCCGCACCTTCGCCGTAGGACTCGGACACCAGGCCGTGTTCTGCGGCGATGTCGTGCACGAGCTTGCGCTCGTAACTGGACATCGGCGGGAGCGATGCCTGCGAGGCACCGTCGTCGAGGCGCTCGAGGGCTCGCTCGACGAGCTTCTGCAGCTGGCCTCGACGGGCGTCACGGGATCCACCGACGTCCAGGATGAGACGCGAGAAGCGTCCCGTCTTCGTCTGCACAGCGATGCGGGTGAGTTCCTGAAGCGCCTGCACCGTGTCGGGATCGGCGAGCAGCGACAGCGCGCCGGCCTGCTCGTTCTCGACCGAGACGTAGGCGCGGCCCGCACGCACGTCGAGCGTCAGGTCGCCGTCGATGTCGGCGATGTCGAGGATCCCCTCGACGAAGTCGGCCGCGATGTCGCCTTCCTGCTCGAGCTCGTCGACGGTGGGCGCGGGGCGGGCGCCGGCGGTGTTGTCAGTCGTGGTCATCGTGAATCCTTCAGTCCTCGTCAGGACGAGCTGTCCTGCTTGCCCTTCTGAGCCTGCTTCTTGGCACGGTTCTTACCTACCGGCTGTTGACGCTTCGGCGCAGCCGCCTTCGCACGCTCCGCCTCTTCGAGCAGACGCTGCTGCTCGGCCTCGTACTTGGCCATCGGGATGACCTTGCCGGTGGCGTCGAGCGCCTTGCCCTTCTTCGCGAGACGCTCTTCGCGCGCCTTCGCGGCCTCGGAGCCGGGGGTCGGCAGGTTCCGGATGACGATGAACTGCTGGACCATGGTCCAGATGTTCGACGTGAACCAGTACATGACCACACCGAGGGGGAAGAAGACACCCGAGAAGATGAAGGCGAGGGGGAGGACGTAGAGCATGATGCGCTGCATCTGGTACGCCTGGCCGGTCTTGGCCTCGGGGGACAGGTTCTTCGAGATGATCTGCAGCTGCGTGAAGAACTGCGACAGGATCATCAGGATGACGAGGATCACGAGGATCACGACCGTCGCGGTCTGATTCGTGTTGATCGCGTCGATCATGTTGACGTGCAGCGGCGCGACACCGAAGAGCTCGGCGTTGTAGAACTCGCGCGTCAGCGTGGCATTGAGAAGGCCGGTGCCACCGACGCCCCACTCCGCGTGCCGCTTGACCTCGCTGAGCGTGTAGAACATGCCGAGGAGGATCGGCATCTGCACCAGGAGCGGAAGACAGCTCGACAACGGCGTCGTGCCGTGCTTCTTGTACATCGCCATGGTCTCGCGGCTCATGGCCTCGCGAGAGAGCTGGTCGCGCTTGCCGCGGTAGCGCTCCTGGATCTTGCGCATCTCGGGCGCGAGCTCCATCATCTTGCGCTGGCTCTTGATCTGCCGCACGAACAGCGGGATCAGCGCGGCACGCACGACGATGACGAGACCGATGATGGACAAAACCCAGGTCAGACCAGCATCCGGCTGCAAACCGATGGACGTGAAGATCCAGTGCCAGAAGACGAGGATCGCCTCGACGACGAACTTGAACGGCCACAGGATGACACTGAAGAAGTCCGTGCCGCCGGGTTTCGGGGTCGTCGGGTTCGGAAGGGGCGGCAGGGTCGCCGCGGCGGCGAAGAGATCCACCAAGGATCAGTCCTTTCTGCGGGGCACGACGAAGCCGTGCGAAGTCAGGTCGTGCCGGAAGTGCGTGTGGGCGGGGACGTCATCGATGCCGCCCGCTGCCCACGGGTGGCATCGTGCGAGGCGGGCGGCTGCGAGTGCCGACCCTTTGATCACACCGTGCTGCTGCACCGCGCCGAGCGCATAGGCCGAACACGAGGGATAGTACTTGCAGACATCGCCGTACGTCTGGGAGATGGTGGCGCGGTATCCGTGCAGGAGACCGATCACGGCGTTGCGGGGGAGAAGGACGAGGGATGCCGGCAGTGCTGCGGCATCCACCACCGCTTCTCCTCGCGTGTAGGAGGGGAGAGGTGCGGAGCTCACGCGGCGGCCTTCCGTTCGAGGCATCGCACGACCTCGGTGCGCAGCGCCGCGTAGTCGGCGGATGCCGCAGACGGCAGCACGCGGATCACCACGTCGGCCCCGGGACGGACGCCGTCGAGGGCTTCCGCGCAGATCGCCTTCAGGCGCCGCCTCACGGTATTGCGCACGACAGCGCCCCCCACGCGCTTGCTCACGATGAAGCCGAAGCGTGGGGGGCGCTGCTCAGAAGTGCTGACCACATGGGTCACGGTGTGCGCTGCCGCACAGCGAGAACCTCCGCGGACGACGGAACGGTAGTCCGCCCCGCGGGTGATGCGATTCCCGCGCGCCAGCACCGTGTGGCGTCAGGCCGAGAGCTCGGTGCGCCCCTTGGAGCGACGAGCCGAAAGGATGGCGCGGCCGGCGCGGGTGCGCATACGGGCGCGGAAGCCGTGCTTCTTGGCGCGGCGGCGGTTGTTGGGCTGGAACGTGCGCTTGCTCATGAAGATCACTCCGGAAAGGCGGGGTCACCCGAACGCTCGAGACCGGGGACACAGGTACATGGGGGACCCACGCCGAAAAGGCGCAAGTCAACCGACCTAGGATACGTCGAGATTCCTGAGATCCCAAACTCGTCACACCGACCGGCCATTATCCACCGGTGGTCGAACGCCGCTGGCGACGACACGCGGGCCGGTTCTACAGTGGGTTTTGCCTTGCGCTGCCCAGATGACTAGCGTGATCCGGACACTTATCCACAGGTTGTGCACAGTCCCGTACACACCATTGTCCACACCCCAGGAGGGTCATGTCCGAGCACGAACTTCCAGATGTCCCCGTCTGGACCGCTGTGCTCGACGTCCTCGCTCACGACGACCGCGTCACTCCGCAACTGCACGGGTTCGTGAACCTCGCCGTCGCACAGGGCGTCATGAGCGGCACCCTGTATCTCGACGTGCCCAACGATCTGACCGCCGGCCAGTTCAACAAGCGCCTGCGCGGCCCGATCATGGAGGCCCTCGCCCAGGTCGACGCCGAACCGGCCGCCAGCACGTTCCGCGTCGTGGTGAACCCCGAACTCGGCGACGCCCACCTCACCGCGCCCGTCCCCGTGCAGTCCGCTCTCGCACCGACGCCCACGGCCCCTATCCGCCCGAACGCCGAGGACTACAGCGAGCAGGCGGCACCGGCATCCCGCAACGACACCCGCCTGAACCCGAAGTACACCTTCGACAACTTCGTCATCGGTCAGTCCAACCGCTTCGCACACGCCGCGGCCGTCGCCGTCGCGGAAGCTCCGGCCAAGGCGTACAACCCGCTGTTCATCTACGGCGACTCGGGACTCGGCAAGACCCACCTCCTGCACGCGATCGGCGACTACGCGATCAACCTCTACACGGGTATCAAGGTGCGGTACGTGTCGAGCGAGGAATTCACGAACGACTTCATCAACTCGATCGTCAACAACCGGGCGTCGGCGTTCCAGGCGCGCTACCGCGACGTCGACATCCTGCTGATCGACGACATCCAGTTCCTCCAGGGTCGCGCCGAGACCCAGGAGGCCTTCTTCCACACCTTCAACCAGCTGCACGACCACGACAAGCAGGTCGTGATCACGAGCGATGTCCCGCCCCGGCACCTCACCGGCTTCGAGGACCGGATGCGGAGCCGCTTCGAGTGGGGCCTCATCACCGATGTGCAGGCCCCCGACCTCGAGACCCGTATCGCTATCCTGCGCAAGAAGGCCCAGTCGGAGCGACTCCAGGTGCCGGACGAGGTCCTCGAGTACATCGCCACCAAGGTCTCGAGCAACATCCGGGAGCTCGAGGGCGCGCTCATCCGCGTCTCGGCTTTCGCGAGCCTCAACCGGTCGAACCTCGACATCTCGCTCGCGCAGACCGTGCTCCGCGACATCGTGGACCAGGACGACGCCAACGTCATCTCGCCGACCGACATCATCTCCGCGACGGCCCAGTACTTCCGCCTCACAGTCGACGACCTCTACGGATCGAGCCGGTCGCAGTCGGTCGCGACCGCTCGACAGATCGCGATGTACCTGTGCCGCGAGCGGACGAGTCTGTCACTGCCGAAGATCGGTCAGCTCTTCGGCAACCGCGATCACACGACGGTCATGTACGCCTACAAGAAGATCAGCGAACTCATGAAGGAGCGTCGCTCGATCTACAACCAGGTGTCGGAGATCACGTCGCAGCTGGGCCGCTCCGGCCGCTGACGGACGCACACGCCCGAGCGTTCGGGCGTACTTGACACGCTCCCGGACTCACCCCCACAATGCGGTTTCCCACAGTGTGGAAAGCCTGTGGATAACTGTGCGGCGACGGCCCTCAGATGTGAACGAACGGCGGCCGCCTGTGGATGAAGGTCTGAACGCGACATCGTCGACGTCCGCGTTGTCCCGCGAGTTTCCGCAGCCCGTGCACAAGTTACACAGATGTGGTTCCGGCTCGGCGACTGGGATCCACCGACTTATCCACAGTTTCCACAACTGTTAACAAGAAGACAGAGAACTATCTAATGAGAACCCGGTCCGATCACACCGAGGGGTGAGATCCGGCTCCGCTCGATCCGCGCAGAGACGCTTCCGGACCGGCTCGACATGGGCACTAGCATGAGAGGGCCCATCTCGCCGTCAAGGGAGCATCCGTGAAGTTCCACGTCAACCGCGACGTATTCAGCGAAGCCGTGTCGTTCGTGGTGAAGCTGCTCCCGCAGCGGAACCCCCAGCCGATCCTCGCCGGCGTGCTCATCGAAGCGACCGACGACGGTCTGTCGCTGGCCGCATTCGACTACGAGGCATCCGCTCGCACCCGCATCGACGCGACCGTCGACGAACCGGGCACGATCCTCGTGCACGGCCGGCTCCTCTCCGAGATCGCCAGCCGGCTGCCGAACGCTCCCATCCAGATCACGCAGGACGCCGACGGCGAGATCCTCCTGACCTGTGGGTCGGCGCGCTTCACCCTCGCGGCCATGCCGGTCGCCGAGTACCCGGCGATTCCCGAGGTCTCGGGGGATTCGGGCCTCGTCCCGGGCGACGACTTCTCGACGGCCATCGCGCAGGTCGCGTTCGCGGCATCCCGTGACGACGTCACCCCCGTGCTCACCGGCGTCCAGCTCGAGGTCACCGGGAACGAGCTCAGCCTCGTCGCCACGGACCGTTACCGGGTCGCTCTCCGTGAGATCAACTTCGACAGCGGCGCCGTCGCCCGCGAAGAGGCGACCACGGCGCTGGTTCCCGCTCGCACCCTGACCGAGGTCGGCAAGACGTTCGCCCACGCCGGTGACATCCAGGTGTCGTTCTCGGGATCGGGTGATCGCGAGATCATCGCCTTCACCGCGGGCAACAAGACCGTCACGTCGCTCCTGATCAAGGGCAACTTCCCCCCGGTCCGGCGCCTCTTCCCCGCGCAGACCGAGCACTACGCCGTCGTCAACACCGCCGAGCTCGCCGAAGCGGTCCGCCGCGTCTCGCTCGTGCTCGACCGCTCCGCGCCGCTGCGGTTCACGTTCTCGGACGAGGGCGTGTCGATGGATGCCGCAGGCACCGAGCAGGCTCGCGCGACCGAATCGGTCGACGCGACGCTCGCCGGTGACGAGGTCACGCTGGGTCTGAACCCGCAGTACCTGCTCGAGGCCCTCGGCGCGGTCAAGAGCGAGTTCACGCGTGTGACGTTCACCTCCAGCGAGAACGCGAACAAGCTCAGCCCCGTTCTCATCACGCCGCAGACCTCGGGCACGCCCGAGAGCTTCAAATACCTGCTGCAGCCGAACCTGCTGCTGCGCTGACCCCGTCGTCCGTCCACCTCGAGGCGTGTCGGTGCCTCGAAGGAGGGTGAGCTGGTGATCGTGGAGCATCTGAGTCTCGTCGACTTCCGCAACTACGCGTCGGCCGAGGTGGGCCTCGTCGCCGGTCCGAACGTCTTCGTCGGCCGTAACGGTCAGGGCAAGACGAATCTCGCCGAGGCGATCGGCTACTTCGCGACGCTCGGCTCGCACCGCGTCTCACAGGACGCGCCGATGGTCCGTTACGGAGCGGATGCCGCCTTCGTCCGCGCGCGGCTCGGTTACGGCGACCGGCGCATCCAGCTCGAGGCGCAGCTCAACCGGTCCGGGTCGAACAAGGCGCGGGTCAACGGCTCGCCGGTACGGACCTCCGAACTCCCGCGCTACGCGCAGGTGGTGCTGTTCGCCCCCGAAGACCTGCAGATCGTCCGCGGTGATCCGTCGTCGCGCCGTCGGTTCGCCGATCAGCTGCTCGTGCAGCGCTCCCCCCGCATGACCGGTGTGCTGGCCGACTACGACCGCGTACTCAAGCAGCGCACCGCCCTGCTGAAATCCGCGCGGGCCAGGAGTCTCAAGGCAGAGCAGCTCACGACCCTCGACGTCTGGGACGACAAGCTCGTCTCGCTCGGGACCGAGATCATCCTGGCGCGGCTCCGTCTGGCGGAGGACCTCGCGCAGCCGATGCGCGATGCCTACGAGGCGATCGCCGGCGCCGATCACGATCCGCAGCTCGAATGGATGCTGACCGTGGAGGGTGCCGACCCCGAGGACGACGGCGCCGCCGTGACGCAGACGGGTTCGGCGATCGGAGCGGACGCGATCGCGGCATCCTTCCGCGCCGGTCTCGCCGCGAAACGCGCGCAGGAACTCGAGCGCGGTGTGACCCTCGTCGGGCCGCACCGGGATGATCTGCTCCTCCGGCTCCGCGGGCTCCCCGTGAAGGGATACGCGTCGCACGGCGAGTCGTGGTCGACCGCGCTGTCGCTGCGATTGTCGTCGGCGCAGCTCCTGCGCGACCAGTTGCGACTCGGTGACCCGATCGTCATCCTCGACGACGTCTTCGCCGAACTCGACGCCGATCGTCGGACACGTCTGGCGGGGGTTGTCGCGGACTTCGAACAGGTCATCGTCACCGCCGCCGTCGAGGGTGACGTCCCCGAGGCCCTCCGCGTCCGGACCGTCCGTGTCGAGGCGGGAACGATCGTGGCGGATGCCGATGTCTGACGCCGGCGGCATCCCCGAGACGGTCTCCACTTACCTGCGCCTGCGCGGTCTCGAGCCCTCCGCGGCCAAGAAGCGCCGCAAGCGGCGGCGGAACGACGACGACGAGAACCAGCCGTTCACGTCGGGGCGGGACCCGAAGGGAATGGGCGATCTGCTCGCCGACCTCACGCGTCAGTCCGGATGGGACGTGCAACTCGCCAAGGAGGACCTCGTCCTCAAGTGGGCCGAGGTCGCCGGCGAGGAGACGGCGCGTCACGCAGATCCCGTCGCGCTGAGCGACGGTGTGCTCACCGTCCAGTGCGATTCGACCGCGTGGGCGAAGAACCTGCACCTCATGCGCGCGACGATCGTGACGGAGCTCATCCGACGGTTCCCCGAAGCCGGCGTCGAATCGGTCCGTTTCGTGGGCCCGGACGTCCCCTCATGGAAATGGGGCCCCAGAGCCGTTCCAGGGCGGGGCCCTCGCGATACCTACGGGTGAGGCACGTCCCGCACCCTCCGAGAAGCTTTCACGCGCTCACAGCGCCGTTCAGCCGCTCATAGCGCCCCCTTTCCGATAGACTGGGAGGAAGGCCTGAACGATGGATGTGGAGCGCACGAAACCGATGACGTCAGAAACCCCCGACACCGTTCCCGAAGACCCCGAAACTCCCGCCGAGCCCCGGATTCCCGCCGAATACGGCGCCTCAGAGATCCAGGTTCTGGAGGGTCTCGAAGCGGTTCGCAAGCGGCCCGGCATGTACATCGGTTCCACCGGTGAGCGCGGCCTCCACCACCTCGTGTACGAAATCGTCGACAACTCCGTCGACGAGGCTCTCGCGGGGTACTGCGACACGATCCACGTGACGATCCTCGAGGACGGCGGACTCCGCGTGGTCGACAACGGTCGCGGCATCCCCGTCGACCCGCATTCGTCCGACCCCAGCAAGTCGACCGTCGAGGTCGTTCTCACGGTCCTCCACGCCGGCGGCAAGTTCGGCGGCGGCGGTTACGCCGTGTCGGGTGGTCTCCACGGCGTCGGCTCGTCGGTGGTCAACGCGCTGTCGACGCGCTTCGAGGTCGAGATCGCACGTCAGGGACACGTGTGGCGTCAGACCTTCTCGGGAGGCGGCAAGCCCGAGGCCCCGCTGGCCAAGGGCGAGGAGAGCGATAAGACTGGCACGACCATCACGTTCTGGCCGGACGGGTCGATCTTCGAGGCGACGGACTTCGACTACACCACGCTGCGCACCCGGTTCCAGCAGACGGCGTTCCTGAACAAGGGGCTGCGCATCACCCTGACCGACGAGCGGCCCGAGGCGATCGACGTCGTGGATCTTCCCGAGGGCGGGTCGGAGACGGCCCAGCGCCACGACGACTTCCTCTACGAGCGCGGCCTCGTCGACTACGTCGAGTACCTCAACAAGGTCCGCAAGGCCGAGGTCATCAACGACGAGATCATCGAGATCGAGTCCGAGGACACGGTCCGCCACATCTCGCTCGAGCTCGCGATGCAGTGGACCTCGGGCTACACCGAGAACGTGTTCACCTTCGCGAACACGATCAACACCCATGAGGGCGGCACCCACGAAGAGGGCTTCCGCGCGGCGATGACGATGTACATCAACCGCTATGCGAAGGAGAAGGGCCTCCTCAAGGACAAGGACGAGAACCTCGCGGGCGAGGACATCCGTGAGGGCCTCACCGCCGTCATCTCGGTGAAGCTGTCCGAACCGCAGTTCGAGGGGCAGACGAAGACCAAGCTCGGCAACACCGAGGCGAAGGCCTTCGTCCAGAAGGTCGTCGGCGACCAGCTCATGGACTGGCTCGACCGCAACCCGCAGCAGGCCAAGCTCATCATCACGAAGGCCATCGAGGCCGCGACTGCACGTATGGCTGCGCGCAAGGCGCGCGAGACCGCCCGTCGCAAGAGCGTCTTCGAGTCGGCATCCATGCCGGAGAAGCTCAAGGACTGCACGAGCAAGGACCCGTCGATCAGCGAGATCTTCCTCGTGGAGGGTGACTCCGCCGGTGGGTCGGCCGTCTCCGGTCGCGACCCGGAGCGGCAGGCGATCCTTTCGCTGCGCGGCAAGATCCTCAACGTCGAGAAGGCGCGGCTCGACCGGGCGCTCGGAAACGCCGAGATCCAGGCGATGATCCAGGCGTTCGGCGCGGGCATCGGACCGGACTTCGACATCGAGAAGGCCCGGTACCACAAGGTCGTCCTGATGGCGGATGCCGACGTCGACGGCCAGCACATCACGACGCTTCTGCTGACGCTGCTGTTCCGCTACATGCGCGGGCTCGTCGAGGCCGGTTACGTGTACCTCGCGCAGCCGCCGCTGTACCGACTCAAGTGGTCGAACGCTCCTCACGAGTACGTCTACAGCGACGCCGAGCGCGACGCGCTGCTGCGCGAGGGCGCATCCGCGGGCCGCCGCATCCCCAAGGACAACGGCGTGCAGCGCTACAAGGGTCTGGGCGAGATGAACGCCAAGGAGCTGTGGGAGACGACGATGGACCCCGAGACGCGCACGCTGCGTCAGGTCACCATCGACGACGCCGCGGCGGCCGACGAGATCTTCTCCGTGCTGATGGGCGAGGACGTCGAGGCGCGGCGCGGATTCATCCAGCGCAACGCCAAGGACGTGCGGTTCCTGGACATCTGAGTCCGCCGCATCCGCCCCTGCACTCCGACGACGACGAACGAAGACTGAGAGAACATGGCTGACGAAGAGCGTCCCGACCCGACTGCCGGCTACTCGCACGGCAACATCGACCAGGTCGACCTCCAGGTCGAGATGCAGCGGAGCTACCTCGACTACGCGATGAGCGTGATCGTGGGGCGTGCGCTGCCGCGCGTCGAGGACGGCCTCAAGCCCGTCCACCGTCGTGTCATCTACGGCATGTACGACGGCGGCTACCGTCCCGACAAGAGCTACTCGAAGTGCGCCCGCGTCGTCGGCGAGGTAATGGGTCAGTACCACCCGCACGGTGACAGCGCGATCTACGACGCGCTCGTCCGCCTCGTGCAGCCCTGGTCGCTGCGCTACCCTCTCGCCGACGGTCAGGGCAACTTCGGCTCCCCCGGCAACATGGGCGCCGCCGCCCCGCGGTACACCGAGACGAAGATGGCGCAGCTCGCGCTCGAGATGGTCCGCGACATCGACGAGGACACCGTCGACTTCGAGGACAACTACGACGGCCGGACCCGTGAGCCGGTCGTCCTCCCCTCGCGCTTCCCGAACCTCCTGGTCAACGGGTCGGTCGGCATCGCCGTCGGTATGGCCACGAACATCCCGCCGCACAACCTGCGCGAGGTGGCCGACGGTGTGATGTGGGCGCTGCAGAATCCGGATGCCTCCCGCGAAGAGCTCCTCGACGCGCTGATCGAGCGCATCCCCGGGCCCGACTTCCCCACCGGTGCGCAGATCCTCGGCACCAAGGGCATCCGCGAGGCGTACCGCACCGGCCGCGGCTCGATCACGATGCGCGCCGTCGTGAACGTCGAGGAGATCCAGAACCGCACCTGCCTGGTGATCACGGAGCTCCCGTACCAGGTCAACCCCGACAACGTCGCCGCGAAGATCACGGCTCTCGTGCGCGAGGGCAAGCTCAGCGGCATCGCCGACATCCGCGACGAGACGAGTGACCGCACGGGTCAGCGACTCGTCATCGTGTTGAAGCGGGATGCCGTCGCGAAGGTCGTCCTCAACAACCTGTACAAGCACACGCAGCTGCAGGAGAACTTCGGCGCGAACATGCTCGCGATCGTCGACGGCGTGCCGCGCACGCTGCCGATCGACGGCTTCATCAGCTACTGGCTGACGCACCAGTTCGAGGTCATCGTCCGCCGCACCCGGTACCGGTTGCGCGAGGCCGAGAAGCGCATGCACATCCTGCGCGGCTACCTCAAGGCGCTCGATGCGCTCGACGAGGTCATCGCCCTCATCCGCCGCTCCCCTACGGTCGATGAGGCGCGCGAGGGCTTGAAGGCGCTCCTCGACGTCGACGACGCGCAGGCCGATGCGATCCTCACGATGCAGCTGCGCCGCCTGGCGGCCCTCGAGCGCCAGAAGATCGTCGACGAGGCGACCGAGCTCGAGCTCAAGATCGCCGACCTCAACGACATCCTCGCCTCGCGCGACCGGCAGAGCGCGATCATCGGCGACGAACTCGGCGAGATCGTGGCGAAGTTCGGGGATGAGCGTCGCACGCACATCCTGCACGGTTACGACGGCGACATGTCGATGGAGGACCTGATCCCTGAAGAGGAGATCGTCGTCACCGTCACGCGCAACGGGTACGTCAAGCGCACGCGCAGCGACAACTACCGCTCGCAGCACCGTGGCGGCAAGGGAGTGAAGGGCGCGCAGCTGCGCGCCGACGACATCGTCGAGCACTTCTTCGTGTCGACCACGCACCACTGGCTCCTCTTCTTCACGACCAAGGGTCGCGTCTACCGCGCGAAGGGTTACGAGCTCCCCGAGGGCGGGCGCGACGCGAAGGGCCAGCACGTCGCGAACCTCCTGGCCCTGCAGCCGGGCGAGGACGTCGCGCAGATCCTCGACATCCGCGACTACGCCACGGCCGAGTACCTCGTCCTCGCCACGCGCGACGGCAAGATCAAGAAGACGGCCCTCACGGAGTACGACACCAACCGTCAGGGCGGCATCATCGCGATCCGTCTGCGTGGTCAGGACGAGGAGAACGGCGACGAGCTCGTCAGCGCGATGCTCGTCGACTCGACCGACGACCTGCTGCTCGTCTCGCGGCTCGGCATGTCGCTGCGCTTCACGGCGAGCGATGAGTCCCTCCGCCCGATGGGCCGGTCGACCGAGGGTGTGAAGGGCATGTCCTTCCGCGACGGCGACAGCCTGCTCTCGGCATCCGTCGTCCGTGACGAAGGATTCGTCTTCGTCGTCACCGAAGGCGGGTACGCCAAGCGCACGGCCGTCGATCAGTACCGCGTGCAGGGCCGCGGTGGTCTTGGCATCAAGGTCGCCAAGCTGCACGACGATCGCGGCGAGCTCGCCGGCGGGCTGATCGTCAGCGCGGACGACGAGGTCCTCGTGGTTCTTGCCAGCGGCAAGGTGGTACGCTCGGCCGTTGCCGAGGTGCCCGCCAAGGGCCGCGACACGATGGGCGTGGTCTTCGCCCGGCCCGACGACGACGACCGGATCCTCGCCATCGCCCGAAACGGCGAGCGTGGACTGGCCGAAGCCGCAGCCGATCCTGAAGCCGCCTCGGCTCCCGAGACCACCGAAGAGAGTGACGCATGAGCTCTGTTGCCGACAAACTCGCCAAGAAGTCCTCGAGCCGGACGACCGCCAAGCAGGTCCGCCTCCGTCTCGTCTACGTCGACTTCTGGTCGGCCGTGAAGCTGTCGTTCCTGGCTGCGGTCGCTCTGGCGATCGTCACGGTCGTCTCGACCCTGCTGATCTACCTCGTGATCAGCTCGACGAACCTGATCGGTCAGGTCGACGCGCTGCTCGGTGCGGTCAACGGTGAGAACTCGTTCACGCTCGGGTCCGTCATCAACCTGCCCCAGGTAATGGCGTTCGCCGCTGTCGTCGCGATCCTCAACCTCATCGTCGTGACCGTGCTGGGCGCAGTCATGGCCGGTATTTACAACCTCATGGTCAAGGTCACCGGAGGACTGCTCGTCGGCTTCACCTCGAACTGAGTCGGATGCCGCGGCATCCCGTCACACGACGGAGGTGCCCAGCAGCAGACCCAGCGCCCACGTGACGGCGAGGGCGAGTGCCCCGCCGACCACGAGCCGGGTGACGGCTCGACGCCTGCCGGCGCCGCCCAGGCGGGCCGAGATCGTTCCGGTCAGCGCGAGCGCGACGAGCACAGCGGCGAAGGTGGTCGGAACGCGCCATTCCACGGGCGGCAGCAGGATCGCGAGGAACGGCAGCAGAGCGCCGAGCGTGAACGCGATCGCCGACGAGAGAGCGGCCTGCCACGGGCTCGTGAGTTCGTCCGGGTCGATGCCGAGCTCGATGTCGAGGTGAGCACCCAGCGCGTCGTGGGCGGTGAGCTCCTCGGCCACCTTGCGCGCCGTCTCTTCGGACAGCCCCTTCTCGCGGTACAGCTCCGTCAGCTCTGCGAGCTCCTGCTCCGGCATCTCGGCGAGCTCGCGCTTCTCCTTCTCGATCAGCGCGCGTTCCGTGTCGCGCTGACTGCTCACCGAGACGTACTCGCCGAGCGCCATCGAGATGGCCCCGCCGACGAGCGCGGCGGAGGAGGCCGTGATGATCGGCCCGAGGTCCGTCGTCGCGCCGGCGACGCCGACCGCGACGGCCGCGACGGAGACGATGCCGTCGTTCGCTCCGAGGACTCCGGCGCGCAGCCAGTTCAGTCGTTGTCCGAGGCCGGCGCCCTGCGGCTCGGCGTGCATGGTCGTGCTCATGAGCCCAGTGAACCAGAACGGCGGCATTCGACGGGCGCCGCCGGTCGCGCGGATTCGTCAAACAGTGCCATCGTCGGGTAAAGTCTTGGAGGTTGCAGGCGTGAGCCGGCAACGACGGGGCTATAGCTCAGGCGGTTAGAGCGCTTCACTGATAATGAAGAGGTCCCAGGTTCAAGTCCTGGTAGCCCCACCGTCACCGCACCGGGGGCCTTAGCTCAGTTGGTAGAGCGCCTGCTTTGCAAGCAGGATGTCAGGAGTTCGAATCTCCTAGGCTCCACAGTCAGAAAGCCGGAATCCCCACGGATCCCGGCTTTCTCCCGTTCCGCACCTCTTCCTTCGGGGCATCTTGCGCGAATCTTGAGCGAGCCTTGCGCTGCGCTTGCGTTCGGATGGCGACGATGAAGGTGTCGCCGATGGCGCCGATGACCCGCAGCTTCGGCCCAGCGATGAGCAGAAGTCCCGCGTGGCAGCGGGATCTTTGGGGATCCGCTCGCGACATCAGCCTGGGACGCACGGTTGGGGATCCTGCGTCCCAGGCAGTCGCCTGCCACCACGTCCAGGACCGCCCATCCTCTAGGGTGAACGCGTGGACATCCGCGTTGCTGCCTACGCCGTCGTCGTCGACGACGACCGCATCCTGCTCGCCCATTGGAACAGCCCCACGCGACCCGCGTGGACGATGCCCGGCGGAGGGCTGGATCCCGGTGAGGATCCGATGGATGCCGCGGTCCGGGAGGTCCTCGAGGAGACGGGGTTTCACGTGGAACTCGACGGGATCCTGGGCACCGACTCCCAGGTGATCGCCGAGAAGGACCGGTTCCACGGCAGTGGACCGATCCAGGCCCTCCGCATCGTCTACCGCGCCCACGTCGTCGGCGGCGAACTCCGGAACGAGGAGGAGGGCTCGACGGATGAGGCCGCCTGGTTCCCCGTGAGCGAGGTTGCGACCCTGACCCGGGTCGGCCTGGTCGACACGGCGATGCGGATGGCGGGGCTCATCGCCTGACCATGCGCCTCTTCGCGCTCAGAGCGTTCTGAGGTACGCGATGACGGCGTCTGTCTTCTCTGGGCAGAACGCCGTCGGTGCCATCCCGATGATCGCCGAGGCGCTCTCACTGGTCAGGAACGATTCGGCCGTCGTGATGAAACGGTCGACGGACTCCTCGATGGACATGCTTTCGAGGTCGGCGCAGAACGCGCGGGAGATGGCGAGGGACTCGGCGAGATCGACGTCGGGGAACTGCTCGCCCATCTGCTTCTTGAACGCCTCGACCATCTTCGGCTCGTCTCCGGGACAGTAGGTCTCGACGGCCGGCGGGACGATGATCTCCACGGCCTCGTCGCCATACTGTTCACGGATCTTGTCATTGAAGACCCCGTATCCCAGCAGATAGCCCTTGTCATCGTCGTACAGGTCTTCGCAGAGCTGGTGCACCATCGGGATGAGCGTGTCCATGTCGGCCTCGGGTAGCCTGGCCGCGATCTCAGCGGTGAAGGCGGCGTCCTCTGCCGACGTGGTCTGCGTGGGAGATGCTGACGGCGTCGCCGACGCACCGCCCGCCGTCGACGTGCCTGCGCAGCCGACCAAGGTCAGCGCCGCGACGACCACGGTGACGATGGGAAGTAGACGGCGCGAGACAGCAGAGGTCATGCCATCATGCTGGTCGACGTCTGGAATGGCGACAACGCCTGGCGTCGGGTACCCCGCGTGCCGTAATGAGCGGTCAGACCCGCCGTTCGCCGATGGATTGCGAGATGTCTGCGACGACGGCATCGTAGGAGCGAATGAGGTCATCGGCGGCGACGAACAGGCTGAAGCCGTGCGCGCCGGCTCCCATAGCGATCCGCTTGCCGACGATGCTCGCGTCGGCGTAGACCGGCCAGGCGGTCGTGCTGCCGATCGGCGTGATCGTTCCCCGTTCGTAGCCGGTCGCAGCGAGCGCCAGCTCGGGCTCCGGGAGACGCAGCTTGTTCACGCCCACCACCGCCCGCAGTTTTGGCCAGGAGATCGCCCGGTCGCCGGGGATGAGGGCGAACAGATAGGTGTCGTCACTGCGCTTGACGACGAGGGTCTTCACGATGTCGGATGCCGCGAGCCCGAGAAGTTCCGCGGCCTCCTCGAGGCTCCCGGCCGCGGGGCGAGCGACGAACTGCACCGACAAAGACCGGGAGCGCGCCGCTTCAGCGACGCGCTCCGACGGTACGGGCGTGGATTCAGGCATCCGGCGCGCGCAGCGGGTCGTCCGCCACCCACAGCTCGTCGTCTGCGCGAAGCGTCTGCCACGCGGCGTAGAGCACACCGGCCGTCGCGGCGACGCCGAAGATGATGGCGAGGACGCCACCGGCGCCGAGCCCCTTCTTCTTCTGCGGAACCGACAGCTTCTTGGTGGCCTTCTTGCCTGCCTTGGCGGCGTTCTTGCGGAACGAGTCGGCGTCGAAGCCGCCGAGGCCCTTGCCCTTCGACAAGCGGTGCCGCTGGTCGTTGGCGACATCCCACACCGAGAGTGCGGTTCCCACGACGGCACCGGCAGCCGGAACGACGGCGCCGTTGAGCACCTTGCGTCCCGTCTCGACGCCGCGGTCGACGTAGGGAGCGGCGTAACGCTCGTAGGAGTGCTTGGCAGCGGGAACGACGTGGTCGTGGTTGTACTTGCCGAGCTGGCGACCCGCCTCACGGGCGACGTCACCGGCCTGACCGACGAGCACCTGCTGCGACTCCCACAGGTTCGCTGCCTGCTTCTGCAGCTTGCGGAGTTCCTTCTTGGTCTTGCGGTTGAGGCTCACGGGGCCCTCCCTTTTCGGGGTTCATCCGGGGACGTAGTGGGTCCATACTGCCAGACGCATTCAGGCGGCGCGGGGGGTTGCAAGTGAGAGGATGATGAGTATGCCGATTCACTCCGCTGTCGCGACACTGCACACCACCCACGGCGACATCGTCGTCAACCTGTTCGGCGATCAGGCGCCGCGCACCGTCAAGAACTTCACGGGTCTGGCCGATGGATCCCAGGCCTGGACGCACCCCGCCACGGGCAAGCCCGGCGAGGGTCCCCTCTACACCGACGTCATCTTCCACCGCATCATCCCCGGCTTCATGATCCAGGGCGGCGACCCGCTCGGTCAGGGCATCGGCGGCCCCGGCTACAACTTCGACGATGAGATCAGCCCGGAGCTGACCTTCGGCAAGCCCTACCTGCTCGCCATGGCGAACGCTGGCCTGCGCCGCAATGCGATCACCGGCAAGGCCGAGGGCACGAACGGCTCGCAGTTCTTCATCACGACCGACCCGACTCCGTGGCTCAACGGCAAGCACACGATCTTCGGCGAGGTCGCCGACGACGCGTCGCGTGCCGTCGTGGACAAGATCAGCGCCGTCCCGACCGGTGCGCAGGACCGTCCGGTCGAGCCCGTCGTCATCTCCTCGATCGACATCGCCGGGGCCTGATCCCTTCGTGACCTCCGCCGACCCCCGGACCAACCCGGACAACTTCTGCTACCGGCATCCTGACCGTCAGAGCTTCGTGCTCTGCCAGCGATGCCTGCGCACCATCTGCCCCGAGTGCCAGACGCCGCTTCCTGTCGGCGTCATCTGCCCGGAGTGCTTGGCGGAGCAGCAGAAGGGGGCACGGTCGGCGGAGGTCAAGCGGATGCCGGGGCGCTTCGCGCGCAAGATGCGCAGCGACCGCCCTGTCGTCACCTACGCGATCATGATCTTCACGCTCGCGATGTACCTCGTGCAGCTGATCCCCGTCGTCGGCGGCGAGGTCACGAACGCCCTCGCGTTCGCGCCCGCGTACGCGGTTCCCGGGAGCGCTGCGCCGTTCGAACCGTGGCGCATGCTGACGGTCGCCTTCGTGCACTCGACGCCACTCCCCTTCCACGTGGCCCTGAACATGCTGGCCCTGTGGGCGCTCGGCCGCAGCCTCGAACCGCTGCTCGGCAAGGTGCGCTTCATCGCGCTCTATGTGCTGAGCGCGATCGGCGGCTCGGCCCTG
Source organism: Microbacterium sp. SORGH_AS_0505 (assembly GCF_030818715.1). Lineage (NCBI taxonomy): Bacteria > Bacillati > Actinomycetota > Actinomycetes > Micrococcales > Microbacteriaceae > Microbacterium > Microbacterium sp. SORGH_AS_0505. The sequence goes on from NZ_JAUTAT010000001.1 coordinate 1,066,449, forward strand.
GTTGCTCTGATCGCACCGGGGTCCGCGGTCGTCGGCGCCTCGGGAGCGGTCTGGGGCCTCCTCACGGCGATGCTCATCATCGGCCGGCACGTCGGCGCGAACATCCTGCCCATCGCGATCCTGCTCGGAATCAACCTGGTGTTCTCGTTCGTAGGGTCCGGCGTCTCGTGGCAATCCCACATCGGTGGTGGGCTCGTGGGCCTGCTCATCGGGTTCATCTTCGCGCGGACGCGCGCGCAGAAGCGTCAACCGCTGCAGGCCGCACTGCTCGTCGCGGTGGGCGTCGGCCTGGTCGCGGTGACCGCGACGGTACCCGCCCTGCTGTATCTCTGAGTTATCCACAGATTCATCCCCAGGCTGGGGATGAATCACACCGGTGTAATTCCTGTCGGTGGGATGCCAGGGTTCAGCGCCAGCGCGTGGTCATCAGGAACCCGATGAAGGCGATGCCGAACCCGATCGCGAGGTTCCACGGACCGATCTGCGGGATCGGGAAGGCCTGGCCGCTCAGGTAGAAGACGATGATCCAGACGAGTCCGATCAGCATCAGCCCGATCATGATCGGCTTGAACCAGACCGGGTTGGGGGCGGCTTCGCCCTCGGGCTGGACCAGTCGGTCCTCGTCCTTGTCTCCACGTGCCATGGCGAGAAGTCTACCTGCCAGCCCCGATTCAGCCTTCGCTGGCTAAACTCCGATCGTGACCGACTCCTCGCCCACGGAGCACCAGACCCGACGCACGCGTCGATCCCACCCACGACCCCGCGCCACCGTCGCGAGCGTCTTGGGTGAGATCCTGCTCACTCTGGGCGTCGTGGTCCTCCTCTATGTCTCGTGGCACACCTGGATCGGCGACGCGATCGTGCAGAGCGAGCAGCACGCCGCGGCTCAGGCGCTGGCCGATCAGTGGGCGACCGAGGCGGAGGAGACCCCCGAGGCGTCTCCCGCCCCGAGCCCCACGCAGCAACCCGATTCCGCGGAAGAAGCGATTCCCGTCCTCGGCGACCAGAAGCACGCCGAGGTGTTCGGGATCATGAAGGTCCCGCGTTTCGGCAAGGATTGGCAGTTCAAGATCGCCTCGGGTGTGACCCGCCCCGACATCATGGACCGCGGTGAGATCGGGCACTACCCCGACACCGCCATGCCGGGTGCGGTCGGCAACACGGCGTACGCGGCTCACCGCTGGACCTCGGGCGCGCCCTTCGATCCGATCGACAAGCTGGTGGTCGGCGACGCGATCGTCATCCAGACCAAAGCCGGGTGGTACACCTACCGGTTCCGCTCGTTCGAGTACGTCCAGCCCAGTCAGGTCCAGGTGCTCCTGCCGGTCCCGAACCAGGAAGGCGTCGCCGCCAACGGCCGCTACCTCACGCTGACGAGCTGTGCCCCGAAACTGAATTCCCTGGAGCGCATCATCGCCTACGCCGTGTTCGACGAGTTCACTCCCGCATCCGACGGTCCACCGGCCTCGTTGACCGGCGGGGTGGGCGCCTGATGTACGCCGCGCTGTGGCGAGCACTGCCCGGTCCCTGGTGGGTGCGGGTGTTCATTCTCCTCGTGCTCGTCGCCGTCATCCTGTACCTGCTGTACTTCTACGTCTTCCCGTGGGTCTTCCAGACCGTGTGGCCGAGCGAGGAGTCCACCGTCGGCGGCGGCGGGTGACCACCGGCATCCGGGTTCTCGTCGTCGACAATCACGACAGCTTCGTCCACACCCTCATCGGCTACCTCGTGGAGCTGGGGGCTCGGGTGGACATGGTCGAGGCGGATGCCGCCGGTGCCGTCGCGCGCGTGGACGCGGCCGATGGCGTCCTGATCTCCCCGGGTCCCGGGACGCCCGAGGACGCGGGGGCGTCGATCGGGATCGTGCGACACTGCGCGGACACGCGGACGCCGCTTCTCGGCGTGTGTCTCGGGCACCAGGCCATCGCGGTCGCTTTCGGCGGCGTGGTGTCGCACGCCCCCGACCTCATGCATGGACGCACCTCCCGCGTGACGCACGACGGCTCCGGTGTGCTCGCAGGGATGCCGCAGCCGTTCACTGCGACCCGGTACCACTCGCTCGCCGTCCGCGAGGACTCCCTCCCCGCCGAGGTCAGCGTGACGGCGCGAACCGAATCGGGCACCGTGATGGGCCTGGCCCACCGTTCGCTGCCGATCGAGGGCGTGCAATTCCACCCCGAGAGCGTGCTGACCGAGGCCGGCTACCTCCTGCTCGGGACATGGCTCGAAGGCATCGGCGTCGCAGGGGCGGCCCAGCGGGGCGCCCGACTGTCGCCGCATCGCACCGTCGGCTGAGGCGGTCAGCCGCTGCAGGTCGTGAGGGTGATCTCGGATCCGACGGGGACTTCACCGATCGCGGACTGGACCTTCACCATGCGGGGATCGGTCGCGGGGCAGGAGGGGTCTTCCTGCACGATCGGGTTGAGGCCGTACTGCTCCGACTTCAGGATCTCCACCGCCTTGTCGACGGTGTAGTTGAGGGCGAAGTCCTCGACCGTGACGGTTCCCGTCGCGACGACGAGATCCACGGCGGTGCCCTTCGGGATCTCGTCCCCGGGGGCCACCGACGCGCCGTTGACCGACCCGCTGATGACGACGTCGGCGGCGAGCTGGGGGTCGTTCCGTCGGGTGATGGAGCCGAGGGTCAGCCCGGCCTGTTCGAGGGAGGTCGTGACTTCGCGCACCGTGAGGTTCGCGAGGGTCGGAAGGGCGGCTTTCTCAATGCCCTTCGAGACGTAGACCGTCACCTGGTCGCCGGGTGCGACCGTCGTCCCCGCGAGGGGATCCGTCCTGATCACGGCTCCCTCGGGAACATCGGCGCTCGTCTCCTGGACCTGCTGGGCCTCGAGCTTGGCCGCGCCCATCACCTGATCGGCGCGGTCCCACGTCATGGTCACGACGTCGGGCACGACGAGGGCGTTGGGGGTGACCGTCCCCTCATCGGGTCGGATGCTGTTGACCCAGATGAAGACCGACACGAGGAGGACGGCCAGCATCGCGATGCCGGCCCAGACCCACGCGGCGGGAGGACCGGCCTGGGTCCGACGCATGGTGTCGTCGCTCGTGAGCTGCCGGAGCGACCGTGCGGTCTCGGCGGCCTGCTTCGGGTCGGGACCGTAGAGCTCGTTGCTGAGCGATTCGACCCGGCGCTTGCTGGGCACCTTGCGACCCGTCGCGGCGGCGAGGGCATCGCGGAACGCGACCGCCGTCTGGGGACGCTGGAACGGATCCTTGGCCAGCGCGCGGAGGACGAGGGCGTCCAGGGAGCGCGGGACGGTCTCGACGACCTCGGACGGCGGGATCGGGGCTTCCGAGACGTGCTGGTACGCGACGGCGATCGGGTTCTCGCCGCGGAAGGGCGGCTGGCCCGTGAGGAGCTCGTACAGGACGATGCCGGCCGAATAGATGTCGGCGCGTGCGTCGACCGGGTCGCCCTTGGCCATCTCGGGCGAGAAGTACGACGCGGTGCCGATGATGGCCGTCGTCTCGGCCACGGTCGAGGAGGAATCCGACACCGCGCGTGCGATGCCGAAGTCCATGACCTTCACCTGACCGGCATCGGTCACCATGACGTTGCCCGGCTTGATGTCCCGGTGAACGACACCGGCGCGGTGGGAGTACTCGAGCGCCTCGAGGATGCCGTCGGTGTACCGGAGTGCGTCCTCGAGGGGCACCGGTCCCTCGCTGATGATGTCCTTCAGCAGGTGGCCGGTGACGAGCTCCATGACGATGTACGGCTCGGGGTGCGGGCGGCCCGCGGCATCCGTCCGGGTCTCCTCACCGGCGTCGTAGACGCGGACGATCGCGGGGTGCGACATGCGCGACGCCGACTGCGCCTCGAGGCGGAACCGGGTGCGGAACGCGCCGTCGGCAGCGAGGTCGGGCTCGAGGATCTTGATCGCGACGGGTCGCCCGAGCGTCAGATCCTGCCCGCGGTACACCGAAGCCATGCCACCCCGGCCGATGAGGTCATCGACTCGGTAGCGGCCCGACAGCACACGTGATGTAACGGACACTTCACTCCCCGGAATGGAACCCGGACAGCCTATCCGACCGCGTTCGAAAGCCTGCTGAACGCCGTCGCGATCAGCCCTGGCCCTCGTCGGACCCACCGTCGGCCGGCGGCGGGGTCTCTTCCGGCGCCGGGACGATGGATGCCGCGGCCTCCGCCGAGTCTCCCGAGACGCGCTCGGTGTTGTCGCCGTTGCAGGTCACCGTGTACGTGACAGACAGGGCCTGGCTGCCGTTGTCGTCGACGACGACCTCCTGCGGCCGATCCCCGATCGCGAAGCTCGCCGTCGATTCGCCGTTCGTGTTGAACACTCCGCCCGAGACCGTCATCGTGTAGCTCGTCGCCTGCGGAGCGCCGGCGGGGCAGGTGTAGCTGTCCCACATGATGCGGACCGTGGAACCGGCGGTGACCGTGCCGTCTGCGTTGCCGCCCTGAATGCTCGGCGCCGCGGGCGTCTCCATCTGCGCCGCGTCGGTGTAGCGCAGCAGCGTGATCTGGTCCGCGGTGTTGACGTTGCCCGTCGGGTTCACGCGGTACACCTGACCGACCTGGCCGTCGGTGGGGGCGGGGTCGCCGTCTTCGCACTGGACGTTGTTGAATCCGTTGTCGTTCAGGATGCGCGTCGCCTCGTCGCACGACTTGCCCTCGAGTCCGAGCGAGGCGGGGTTGGGCGCCGCGGTCGTGGGGGGCGGCGGCGACGAGGGAGGAGGCGACGATGCCGGCGGGGAGGACGAGCTCGGCGGCGGGCTGGACGGCCCAGGATCCGCTGTGTCGTCCTTCGGCCCGAAGAGCGCGATGAGCGTGCCGATGAGCACGACCGCGAGCAGCGCGATGAGGGCCACGAGAGGCCACGTCCAGGGACTGCGCTTCTTCTTGGGCTTCTGCTCCGACGCGGCCTGCTCCGTCGCGAGTGCAGCCGTGCCGGTTCCGACGCCCGCTCCGGCCGCGGCGGCACCCGCAGACGGCAGCAGGCGGGTCGTGGCATCCGAACCCGTGTTGGAGGTCAGCAGCTGGGTGAAGGCGTCCGTCGAGGCGGCACCCGCGATGGCCGGGACGATCGCCGCAGCACCCGCGACGTCACCGCGGCGCAGGGCTCCCGCGGCGCGCGCGACGGCGGAGGTCGACGCGGGACGCTCGTCGGGCTTCTTCGCGATCATGCTCATCACGAAGCGCTGCACGGGCTCCGACACGGTGTCGGGGAGCGGCGGCGGGGTGTCGTTGATCTGCGCCATCGCGATCGCGACCTGCGACTCGCCCGTGAACGGACGGCGTCCCGCCAGCAGCTCGTACGCGACGATGCCGAGGGAGTAGATGTCGGTCGCGGGGGATGCCGCGTGCCCTGACGCCTGCTCGGGCGAGAGGTACTGAACCGTACCCATGACCTGACCGGTCGCCGTCAGCGGCACCTGGTCGGCGATACGGGCGATGCCGAAGTCGGTGATCTTGACGCGGCCGTCGGGGGTGATCAGCAGGTTGCCGGGCTTGATGTCTCGGTGGACCAGGCCTGCGGCGTGCGCCGCCTGGAGGGCCGAGGCGGTCTGAGCGACGATGTCGAGCGTCTTGTCGGTCGACAGGGCGCCTTCACGCTCGAGGATCGTCGACAGAGCCTCGCCCGGGACGAGCTCCATCACGAGGAAGGCGGAGCCGTTCTCCTCGCCGTAGTCGAAGACGCTGGCGATGCCCTCGTGGTTGACGAGAGCGGCGTGCCGAGCTTCGGCGCGGAAGCGCTCGAGGAAGCCGGGGTCGCCCATGTACTCGTCTTTGAGGATCTTGATCGCGACGGTACGCCCGATGACGTGGTCGGTGGCTTCCCAGACCTCGCCCATGCCGCCGATGGCGATCCGGGAGTCCAGTTCGTACCGTCCGCCGAAGCTCACACCTTGCGTCGGTCTCATTCGCTCAGCACCGCCTCAATCACTTTCTTCGCGATCGGGGCCGCGATCCCGTTGCTCGTGCCGTTCTGGCCGAGCCCACCACCGTTCTCCACCATCACCGTGACGACCACCTTCGGGTCTTCAGCGGGCGCGAACCCGGTGAACCACAGCGTGTACGGGTCCCCCGGATTGTGCTCCGCCGTTCCGGTCTTCCCGGCGACGTCGACGCCGTCTATTCTCGCACCCGACGCCGCGCCGTTTTGGACATTGGCGGTCATCAGCTCGGTCATGGTCTTCGCCACTTCCGGGCTCACGGCGCGACCGAACTCGGTGTTCGCCGGTTCGTCCTGCACCGTCAGGTCGGGGGCGACGACGCGGTCCACCATGCGAGGGTTCATGACGACGCCGTCGTTGGCGATGCCGGCCGCGACCATCGCCATCTGCAGCGGGGTCGCGCGGACGTCGGTCTGGCCGATGCCGCTCAGCGCCGTCTGCGGCGCGTCGAAGCCCTCGGGGTAACTGGAGGCGGCGACGTTCAGCGGGATCTCGAAGGCCGAGTTGAAGCCGAACTTCTGTGCTTCTTCGCGGATCGCGTCGGTGCCGAGTTCGAGCGCGAGCTCGGCCATCGGGATGTTGCAGCTCAGCCGCAGCGCCGTCGCCAGGGTCGTCTTCTCGCCGGGGCCGCAGGTGCCGCGGTCGAAGTTGTGCAGGATGTTGCTCGTTCCGGGGAGCGTGAAGGTCGCTGGGTTGTCGAACTCCGAATCGGGCGTGTACTTGCCCGACGACAGCGCCGCCGACGCGACGACGAGCTTGAACGTCGATCCGGGAGGCTCGGTCTCGCGGGTCACGCGGTTCGTCAGCGGTCGCAGCGGGTCGGCCTCGAGCTTCTGGTCGGCCGCGTTGACGGCGGAGCTGTTGTGCGACGCGAGCAGGTTCGTGTCGAAGCTGGGGCTCGTGGCCATGGCCAGGATGCGGCCGGTGTCGGGTTCCATCGCGACGACGGCTCCCTCGAGGCCGTCGAGCGCGTCGTAGGCGACCTTCTGGATCTTCGGGTCGAGCGAGAGGAGCACGTTCGACCCGCGCGGCGGCTGTCCGCTTACGATCTGGTCGAAGCGGGTGAGGAACTGGCGGCTGCCCGTTCCGGCGAGGGCCGCGTTCATCGCGTACTCGAGACCGGTCGAGGAACGGAGGACGGGGTTGATGAACCCGGTCACGGGCGCCCACATCTCGGCATCCGGGTACGTGCGGATCCAGCTGTAGACGTCGTCGCTCGGGTTCGACGAGGCGATCGCGGTACCGCCGGCGAAGATCGTCCCGCGCTGCACCTCGTACGAGTCGTACAGGGTGCGGCGGTTGTTGGGGTTCTCGTTCAGCTGCCCGGCGAGAGCGACCTGGATGACGCTCGTCGCCGCGAAGAGGCTGAGGAACATGAGGAGCACGACGACGCTCAGTCGGCGTAGTTGCTTGGTCATCCGATCACCACCCGGGGCCTGGAGCGAACCGCGTCGGAGATGCGAAGCAGGATCGCGATGATGAGGAAGTTCGCGATGAGCGACGATCCGCCCGCCGCGAGGAACGGCATCGTGAGACCGGTGAGCGGGATGACGCGGGTCACGCCGCCGACCATGATGAACACCTGCAGGGCCAGAGTGAACGACAGGCCCGTCGCGAGGAGCTTGCCGAAATCGTCCTGACCGGCGATGCCGATGCGGATGCCGCGGCTGACGAACACCATGTAGAGCGCGAGGATCGCGAACACACCGACCAGACCCAGCTCTTCGCCGAGGCTCGGCAGGATGTAGTCGTTGTGCGCCAGCGGCGTCAGGTCGGGGCGCCCCAGACCCCAGCCGGTGCCGATCAGCCCGCCGTGGGCGAGACCGAAGATCCCCGACACGAGCTGGAAGCTGCTGCCGTTGATGTAGTCCGGGTTGAACGCGTCGAGCCAGTTCGAGAAGCGCAGTCCGACGTAGGGCAGGACTCGCGAGGCGACGAGAGCGCCGGCGGCGGCCATCAGGACTCCGAGGATCGCCCAGCTGGCCTTGCCCGTCGCGACGTAGAGCATCGCGATGAACATGCCGAAGATGAGGATGCCGGTACCCAGGTCGCGCTGCAGGACGATGATCCCGAGCGAGACACCCCAGACGATCAGCAGCGGGCCGAGCTGACGGGCCTTCGGCCACGTGATGCCGAGGAATTTCGTGCCGACCGAGCTGAGCGCTTCGCGGGTGCGGACGAGATACCCCGCGAAGAAGACCGCGAGGCAGATCTTCGCGAGCTCACCGGGCTGGAACGAGAAGACGCCGCCGATGGACACCCAGACATCTGCGCCGGCCTTGATGCCGAGACCCGGCACGAACGGCAGGAGGAGCAGCAGGATGCCCGTCAGCCCGAACACGTACGTGTAGCGGAAGAGGACGCGGTAGTTGCGGAGGAAGACCACGATGAGGATCGCCCCCGCGATCGCGATGGCGGCCCACACCAGCTGGCGGAAGCCCAGCGAACCCCAGCCGAGACGCCCCTCGGCGATGTCGAGCCGGTAGATCATCGCGACGCCGAGACCGGTCAGCAGGGTCGCGATGGGCAGGACGAACGGATCCGCGTCCCGTGCCCAGATGCGGGTCACGATGTGGAGAGCGAGCGCCAGACCGGCGAGCCCGCCGCAGTACGAGAGGAACGTCGGGTCGATCTCGCCGCGGGTGCCCAGCTGGACGAGCATGACCGCGACCGTCGTCACGACGACCGCGAACGCGAGGAGTCCGAGCTCGCGGTTGCGCTGCGTCGCCGGCATCCGCAGTTTGCGCAGTGCCTTGATGACCGTCGTGTCGGTCTCTACCGAGGCTGTCATGGGGTCCCCTGGCGGAGGTTGTCGACGATCGCCTGCGCGTCGGCGAGCGATCGGGCGGAGATGGTCTGTTCCACCGACTGCCGCTGATAGGCGGGGAGGTCGGCGAGGAGGATGTCGGTGTCCTCGAACGGCGTCGACAGCGAGATCGGACCGATGTCCTGTTGGATGCCGCGATAGATCACGACGCTGTCGTCGTCGGCGCCGATGAAGTAGCGGGTCTGCGTCCAGGCGTATCCGGCGAACACGCCCGCCGCGATGACCGCCACGATCGCGATGAACCCGACGAACCACCAGACGCGCCGGCGGCGTCCCCGGCGACGGTCCTCCTCGATGAGCTCCTCGAGGTACTCGGCTGCCGGTTCGAAGTGGCTCGGCTCGTTCGCCGCCTGGCGTCCGGTCTGGAACCAGCCCGTGCGCGCCGGCCGGGCGACGGGGATCTCGATGCCCTTGGGTGTGGCCGCGGAGCCGACGACGGTCGCCGTCCCGCTGTACATAGGATGCCGGCCCCCCACGTCGACGAGGACGATCGTGACGTTGTCGGGGGCCCCGGCATCCAGCGCCAGCTTCAGGAGCATGTCAGCGGTGCGGCCGGGAGCGAGATCCTGGCGCAGCACCTTCGCCGTCTGCGCATCGTCCACGACGCCGCACAGACCGTCGGAGCAGATCAGCCAGCGGTCGCCCGGCTGGGTCTGCATGATGAATGCGTCGACCTCGGGGTCGGTGCCCATGTCGCCGAGCACGCGCATGAGGACAGAACGGCGCGGGTGGTAGCGGGCCTCTTCGGGTGTGATCCGACCCGAGTCGACGAGCCGCTGGACGAAGGTGTGGTCCGTCGTGATCTGGGTGAAGGCCCCATCGCGGAACAGGTAGACGCGCGAGTCGCCGATGTGGGCGATGACGGCGTAGTCGTCGACCATCAGGACGGCGCTGACCGTCGTTCCCATGCCGGCGAGCTCGGGACGTTCGGCGACGGTGTCGACGAGGACGTGCGCGGCATCCACGATCGCCTCACGGAGCTCCCGCTCCGCCTCGGCCGGGGTCGGGAACCCGTGGTCGAGGCCTTCCAGGTGGTGAACGGCGATGCTCGACGCGATGTCGCCGCCGGCGTGGCCGCCCATGCCGTCCGCGACCACGAACAGGTTCGAGCCCGAGAAGCCCGAGTCCTGGTTGTTGGAGCGGACCTTCCCGGTATGGGAGATGGCGGCGCTCGACCCCTCGAAGACCATCGGTGCGGGCCGCTACTTCCGCAGCTCGAACGTCGTGGCGCCGACCTTGATGGGGGCGCCGACGATCACGGGGACGGGAGAGGCGACGCGCTCGCCGTCGTGCCAGGTGCCGTTCGTGGAGTCGAGGTCCTGCACCATCCACTGCTCGCCCCACAGCACGAGCCGCGCGTGGTGGCTCGAGGTGTAGTCGTCGCGGATGACGAGGCCCGATTCGCTGGAGCGACCGATCGTGAGGGGTTCGTCGCCGAGCGGCAGTTCGAGCCCGGCCTTCGGTCCGCTGGTGATCACGATGCGCGAGGCCGTGTTCTTCGTGGCCTTCTGCGGACCGCTCGGGGCAGCCGGCCGGTTCGCGATCGGCGAGACGATCGAGGTCTCGGCGTTCGCCGGAGCGGTCGCCACGGGTCCGGGCGCGGCGGCGACCGGCTCGGGCATCTTCCGCACCTTGACCCCGAAGAGGTCGGCGCGGAGCGAGTAGACCACCGCGAAGACGAAGAACCACAGCAGGATCAGGAACCCGATCTGCAGCAGCAGGAGTGTCAGTTCGCTCATGCCTGGCCTCCGATGTCGAACATGCGCGTCGCCGGATCCTGCGGCCGCGGGGGGATGCGGCGGGATGCCTGCGCGATGACGCGGAACGTGATGCGCGTGCGCCCGATCGTGACGACCGAGTCCGGCTCGAGGGCCGCCTCCGAGACCTTCACACCGTTGAGCTGTGTGCCGTTGGTCGAACCTAGGTCGCGAACCATGGCGCGGCGGCCGTCCCACAGGATCTCGACGTGCCGGCGGCTGGTGCCGGCGTCGGAGATCGTGATGTCGGCATCCGTCCCGCGCCCGATGACGGTGCGGCTCGCGGTGAGGCGGTGCTGCTGGCCGTCGATCTCGACGACACCGTGCCACGACACGTCCTCGGCGCCGGCCGAGTGCGAGTCGACCCGGACGGTGCCGGTCGTGAGGGACTCGTCGGGGTTGATCGAGAGCGAGACCGGACCGGCGAAGCTGTACTGCTGCGCCTTGGCATGGCCTTCGACGAGCTGAACGAGCTCGTCGTGGAGCGCGCGGCCCAGCGCGCCCATGCGCTCGTGGTCTGCCGGAGCGAGCCGGACGACGAGAGTGTTCGGAACGAGGATGCGGTCGCGCGAGACGACGGCGGCCTTCGCATCGAGTTCGGCACGCAGTGCGGAGGCGATCTCGACAGGCTGCACACCGCTGCGGAAGGTCTTCGCGAACGCGCCGTTCACGGCGCGCTCGATTCCCTTCTCGAAGCTGTCAAGTAGTCCCACGGGGCTCCTCAGGCAGTCTGGACCGGTGCTCACATGCTAGTTGTCGACCCTGGCAGGGTCTGGGGAACACAGCTGCGGCCGTTTCTCCGGCGGGCTCGCGCCATGATATCCTCGGAAAGTTGATCCCGTGGCGACACGGGTTCGCGCGAGTGGCGGAATAGGCAGACGCGCTGGCTTCAGGTGCCAGTGCCCGAAAGGGCGTGGGGGTTCAACTCCCCCCTCGCGCACAGACAGTGCGACACGAAGCCGGTCGGTGGTGAGAACCCCGACCGGTTTCGTCGTTGGTGGGGCACCTTTCTTCGCGGCGCGGGCGGTGTAGGTCTCGCACCAGCGGGAGTGGCAAGCTACCTGAGGCATCCACCTGCTGGAACGGCGAGCGACCAATGAGAACAGAGCAATCCGGCAAGCGGCTAGGAGTATTTCTCGCCTCAACCTTCGCGATCTGCCTCCTGGCGATCCTGGCTCGCTTCCTGATCACCGGGTCCGGGGTGGAGCGGATGGGCGGGTCTGCTCTAGACGCGATACTCCTGGGAATTCTGCCCGGGATAGCAGCCGTGCTGGCCATCGTCCTCTTCGTGGGCGTACGCCTGTCATTGCACACGCGAGCCCTCCGCCGCGCGCGTCGTGACGCTGCGGTGGCTGCGCCTACCGTGTTGCGCGCTGACGACGTGGATTCTTTCAGCCGCCTCGTGGGCAAGCCTGTGAAGGCGGGCTACGTCCACATCGTCGGTACACGGGACGGCGTTGAGTTCTGGAAGAACTCGAAAGAGATGCTGGGGGCTATTCAGGGTGCGGAGTTCCGCGCCAAGCCGGCATCGACCCTCTACGGCACCCACCATGCGCTTGACAATCGCGCGGGCCAGATCCAGACGACATTGAGCGCGGTTCGGGAAGGGCTGGCCTTCTACTCAGGCTTGCTGCCTGAATCCGAGGTGCGAGCCCTCGCGCGCACACTCACATCAGCCGATGCGTCTGGGGCCGATGCGTGATGCCCCGTCGTCCGCCGATGGAAAGGGAGGAACCGGCATGACCCGGACATCTGTACGGGTGGGAATTCTGCCCGCACTGTCGATGGTGGCCGTCGTGACCCTCGTCCTCACGGGGTGTGTCGCGTCCCAACTTCATCGACAGGTGACCGAAGAGGCGGAAGACAGCGTGGAGGCTGAGATGGGCTTCGTGCTGAAGCAGGCGAGGGACACCTTCGCGGGTCTCGAGCCAGGCCGCACCTTGTCACCTCCGCAAGTCGCAGCAGTGTTCGGAAACGACCTGACGGAGTCAGACCTCGACGAAGGTGACACCCCCCCGGCTGCGCGACACCAATGCGGCGGTCTACTCGGCCGAGACATCGGACGGTTACACGACCTACGGGGTGTTCTTCGGAGGACATGGCTCTGCTTCTTTCGGGCAGGGATCGGACAGCGCGGCAGCTCACGGCTGTGGACTGCTCGCGCTCAAAGCGGGGACGCGAACCGTTCTCCTGTCCGACGAGGCGTGTCCCTCGGCCCTTCAGAGCTGGGCGTCTGTCGATTCGTTCGAGGTGTCGCTCTCCGAGGTAGCGAAGAACCTCGACGTCTACGTCGAAACCGAGTCGCCCAATTGATCGCTCATCGCCGCGGTGCTGCGTCGAATCTCGAGGTAGATCTCCCGCACGCTCGCTGAGGTTCCGATCTCGGCGCGACGGGCCCACTCGTCGAAGGCGAGCCGGACGATGAGGAAGACGATCCCGATCGCGGCGCGGGCGGTGAGGGCGTCGGAATCCGCCCCCGCGGCATCCGTCGCGGTCGCCGTCAGAGCGTCCACCTGGTCTGCCTCGGTGCGCAGCGCGAGGGCGAGAAGCGTCGGCTCCTGACCGACGAGCCGCCTGACCCGGAGGGCACGGTCATGCTCTTCGGGACGGGAGTCGAACCAGGCGATCTGCGCCAGCCAGGTGTTCTCGAGAGCGCGCAACAGCGGGTCTCCGCTCACCACGGCGGCGCTCACCGCCTTCAGCATCGACTCGGAGTCCTCCGTCGGCTGCAGGACGGCCGCCTCCTTCGTCGGGAAGTAGCGGAAGAAGGTGCGGGGCGATGTGCCGGCGAGCTCGGCGATCTCATCGACGGTGGTACCGGTCACGCCGTGCTTCTCGAACAGCTCGATCGCGGCATCCGACAATTCGCGCTGGGTCTCGCGGCGACGCCGCTCGCGCAGTCCCTCGGCGGGCCGCTTCGTGGCGGGCCCGTCGGTAGGGGAATACCCGTTCATGACCTCATTGTTGCACTGATCGTCAAATATGCGCTGACCGCCAATGTGGCAGTCACTGTCATATATCATCGACACGATCCCCATCGCGCGACATCGAAGGCAACCCATGACACTCAGTGACTCCCGACCCGACACGGCGTCCGCCCCGACGGTCGCCGCTCCCCCCGCGAAGACCGGACCGGTCATCGCGCTCCTCGTGGTCGCAGCCTTCGTCGTCATCCTCAACGAGACGATCATGGGCGTCGCGTTGCCGAGCCTGATGGTCGACCTCGACATCACGGCGGCCACCGCGCAGTGGCTGACGACGGGCTTCCTCCTCACGATGGCCGTCGTCATCCCCCTGACCGGAACGCTTCTCGCGCGCTTCACCGTGCGCCAGGTGTTCTTCACCGCGATGACGCTGTTCGCGATCGGCACGCTCATCGCGGCTCTGGCGCCGGGATTCGGGATGCTGCTGGTCGGCCGCATCGTCCAGGCGTCGGGTACCGCGATCATGATGCCGTTGCTGTTCACCACGGTGCTGAACGTCGTGCCGGCGACACACCGCGGGCGGATGATGGGGGTCATCAGCATCGTGATCGCGGTCGCGCCGGCGATCGGCCCCACGGTCTCGGGGCTCATCCTCTCGGCGCTGGACTGGCGCTGGATGTTCTGGCTGGTCCTGCCGATCGCGCTCGTCGCCATCGCCCTCGGCGCGCTCTGGGTGCGCAATGTGACCGAGACGAGGGACGCGCGTTTCGACATCCTCTCCGTCGTCCTGTCGGCCCTGGGCTTCGGCGGTCTCATCTTCGGCCTCAGTTCCATCGGCGAGTCGGCGTCGGGCCACGCCCCGGTTCCCGTGTGGATCCCGCTCGTCGTGGGCGCGGCATCCCTCATCGCTTTCGTCGTCCGTCAGCTGGTGCTGCAGCGGACGGATGCCGCTCTTCTCGACCTGCGGACCTTCCGGTCGCGCTCGTTCAGCCTCGCCGTCGTCCTCGTGATCGTGGTCATGTCGGCGCTGTTCGGGTCGCTGATCCTGCTTCCCATCTACCTGCAGCAGGTCCTCGCGCTCGACACCCTGACCGTCGGACTCATGCTCCTTCCCGGCGGTGTGCTGATGGGCATCATCGCTCCCGTCGTCGGATCGCTCTTCGACCGCTTCGGACCGCGGCCGCTGGTCCTTCCGGGCATGGTCGTCGCGGCGGCGGCCCTGTGGGGCATGACGACTTTCGGTGAAGGCACGTCGGTCGCCTGGATCATCGCGGTGCACATGGCTCTGAACCTCGGGCTCGGCTTCGTCTTCACGCCGTTGCTCACGTCGGCGCTGGGGTCTCTTCCGCAGCGGCTGTATTCGCACGGCAGCGCGACGGTCAGCACGCTGCAGCAGGTCGCCGGTGCGGCCGGCACGGCTCTGTTCATCACGCTCATGTCGGTCGGTGGCGCTGCCGCGGCGGCATCCGGGGCCGATGCGATCGGCGCTGTTGCGTCCGGCGTGCACACCGCCTTCTTCGTCGGCGCGGCGGTCGCCTCGGTGGCCGTTGTGCTCGCCGCCTTCGTGCGGAAGCCGGTCGGCGAGTCGGAGGCCCGGGGCCCCGTGCACTGAGGAGTCTCCCGGGGTTCGCTCCTACGCGGGCCCCTGGAGCGTCAGCCCCCCGCGCGTAGGCTCGTCAGGTGAGTGCATCGCGTGGCCGGATCTGGACCGGGGTCATCCGCGTCGCACCGTACGACGGCGATCACACGGTCGCGATCCGCGCGGCGATCAGCGTGGGTGTCCCGCTCCTCTTCCTCTGGACGATGGGCCGGCTCGATCTCAGCATCTACGCGAGTTTCGGAGCGTTCGCGTCGCTCTACGGGCGCACCGACCGGATCGGCGATCGGGTCAGGATGCAGGCGGCCGCCGGCGCCGTCCTCCTCACCGCGATGCTCATCGGCACGGCGACGTCGGTCGCCGGCCTGGCGGCGCCGTGGGCGATCGTCGTGGTGTCGGCCGTCGCCTCGCTCGTCACGCTGCTCGCCTACTCGGCGCAATGGCACCCGCCGGGCGCCCTCTTCATCGTGTTCGCCGCGGGAGCCACGGCATCCGTCCCCGCTGATGTCACCCGACTGATGGACGTCCTCGCCGTCGGCCTCGCGGCGGTGGTCTTCTCGATCGTCATCACGTTCGTCTACGAGGCCGTTTCGGCCCGGAGCATCCCGCGCCTGACACGGACGAAGAACCGCATTGCCGTCGGTGCCGTGGCCGCGGAGATGGCCATCACGGTCGCGGTCGCGACGCTCCTCGGTGGAATCGCCGGGCTCCTCTTGCTCGACTCGCACTGGTACTGGGCGATGGTCGGTGCCGTCGCGGCGGTCAGCGGGCCGCACGTGAAGGCGCGCATCATCCGCGGCCTGCAGCGTCTCATCGGAACGGGTCTCGGAGTGGTGGTGGCCGCAGCCATCCTCGCCCTGGGGGTGCCGCCGCTCGGCGTGATCCTGATCGCCGTCGCCCTCCAAGCGGCCGCCGAACTGTTCGTCGGCCGCAACTATGCGATCGCGATGGTGTTCATCACGCCGCTGGCGCTCCTGATGGTGCAGCTCGCGGCACCGACCACCGCCGGAGTCCTGCTGAGCGATCGTTTGGGGGAGACGCTCGTCGGCATCGTCGCAGGGACCGCCGTCGCCGTGGTCTCCGCTCTCGTTCGTCGGACTCGCTGACATCCCTCGGGCGGTTGCCCGTGAGCTCTCCGTTGTCGGGGCTCTCGTCCAGCCGGCTCAGCTGCGGCCGGCGGTCTCGGCTCCGTCGGTCCACGTCAGCCACCCGCCGTCGAGGTTGCGGACGTCGTGACCGAGCTGCTGCAGGATGCGGCTGGCCGTGTGGCCCCGCTGGCCCACCTTGCATTGGACGATGAGCGGCGCATCGGGGAGCTCGCCGTGACGCTCGCGAAGCTCGTCGAGGGGGATCAGGATCGACCCGGGGATCGATCCCGCCTCGTGCTCGCCCGTCGTGCGCACATCGACGACCACGGCGCCGGCTGCGCGGGCGGCATCCACCTCATGCCACTGGATCGTACGGTCGGCACCGGTCGCCAGGTTCTCGGCCACGTACCCCGCCATGTTGATCGCGTCCTTCGCCGAACCGTATTGCGGCGCGTAGGCGAGTTCCAACTGAGTGAGAGCGGATGCCGTGAGCCCTGCCGTCATCGCGACGGCCAGGACGTCGAGCCGCTTGTCGACGCCTGACCGCCCCACGAGCTGCGCGCCGAGGATCAGGTCGGTGTCGGGATCGATCAACAGCTTCATGGCCATCTGCTCGGCGCCCGGGTAGTAGGTCGCATGAGAGAAGGGGTGCGTGTGCACGATGCGGTGCGGCCGGCCCGCCGCGACGAGTCGGCGTTCGCTCCAGCCGACGAGACCGACCGTGAGGCCGAGGACTCCGACGATCGTCGTCCCCAGAGCAGGGGTCGCGGCGACGGTCGCCGCACCGGCGATGTCGTCGGCCACCGCGCGACCGTGCCGGTTCGCGAGCCCGGCCATGGTGACGAGGGTCGCGGTGCCGTCCAGGTGATCGGTCTTCTCGACGGCGTCGCCGACGGCCCACACATCGGGCACGTTCGTGCGGTGCCGGTCGTCGACGGCGATGCCGCCCGTCGGACCGAGCGCGATCCCCGCGGCCCTCGCGATGTGCACGTCGGGACGCACGCCGCGAGCGTCGACGACCAGGTCTGCGGGCACCTCGGTCCCGTCGGAGAGGGTGGCGACGCGGGCACCGATTCCCGACACGGTCACGCCGGTGCGCAGATCCACTCCGCCATCGCTGAGTGCCCGGTGGACGGGAGAGACCATCTCGGGGTCGAGGGGGCTCAGTACCTGATGGCCCCGCTGAACGAGGGTCACCCGTGCGCCGCGGGCGACGAGGTTCTCGACCGCCTCGATCCCGATGAACCCGCCTCCCGCAACGACGGCTCGCGGCGAGGCGGCCTCGGCGAGGACGGCGGTGATCGCGTCGACGTCCTCGACGCTCCGGAGGGTAATGACCGGCATCCCCTCACCCGGGATGGGATGGCCCGTCGTCGCGCCCATGCCGAGGACGAGATCGTCGAAGGGCTCGATCCGCTCGTCGCCGGTCTCGAGGTCGCGGACCTTCACGGTCTTCGCAGCCGTGTCGATCGCGACGACCTCGTGGCGGACGTGGACCTGCAGCGCGAAGCGGGAGGCGAGGGATGCCGGCGTCTGCAGCAGCAGCGAGGAGCGGTCCTCGATCACGCCGCCGACGTAATAGGGGAGCCCGCAGTTCGCGAAGGACACGTGGTGGCCTCGCTCGAAGACGACGATCTCACGGTCCTCGTCGAGTCGACGCAGGCGGGTCGCCGCGGACATGCCTGCGGCGACTCCACCGATGATGATGGTGCGCATGGTCACCAGAATACCCCCGGGGGTATTGAGAGGTGTCATCCGTCCCTCATTTCGTCCCTCCATGGGTGTCTGGCGGGCAACGTTTGTGTCACCTTCCTACGGAGGGGGTGACTGTACAGGTTGTGAGGGCTAGGTTGGGGAAGGACCGGCGGACGTGTCGCCGGCATCAATCAGTAAGGCAGTTCATGAGCGTCAGCGGTACCGTCAAGTGGTTCAACTCGGAAAAGGGCTTCGGGTTCATCGCTCCCGATGAAGGCGGCGCCGACGTCTTCGCCCACTACTCAGCCATCGAATCTTCGGGCTACCGCTCGCTGGAAGAGAACCAGCGAGTCGAGTTCGACATCGCCCAGGGCCCCAAGGGCCTGCAGGCGGAGAACATTCGCCCCGTCTGAGGTTTCACACCTCAGCAGTGAGGAGCAGGCGGCGGAGTTCGGCCATCGTGTCGACCGCCGCCTGCGCCCCCTCGCTCTCGTGGGGCCAACTGAAGCCCCACCGTACGAAAATGACGGGGACGCCGTTCGCGGCGGCCCCGTCTACGTCGTGGTGGCGGTCGCCGATGAGGATCGGGCGGCTGATATCCGCTCCAGCCGCCTTCAGGCGACGCAATGACTCGGCGACGATGTCGGCCTTCGTGGCGAGTGTCTTCTCGTCCGGTGTCGCACCCGCCATCGCCTGCATGTGCTCAGACAGGCCGAAGTGCTCCATGAGCGCGACGACCTGTACCTCGGGCTTCGAGCTCGCCGTCGCCTGCGGGATGCCCGCCGCCGCGATGTCCGCGATCAGCTCCCCGACCCCCGGGTAGAGCTCCACGTTTGCGGTGTACCCGTCGGCCTTGCCGAGAGCCCGGTAATAGGTGACCGCTTCGGTGGCCTGTTCCGGCGTCATCCCGACGTTCTTCTGGAACGAGTCGTACATGGGCGGGCCGATCCAGTGGACCAGCTCTGCGCGCGTCGGCGCCGGGTACCCGAAGTGGGTGAGGCAGCGGTCGAGGCGGCTGAGGATGCCCACGGATGCGTCGACGATCGTGCCGTCCACGTCCCAGAGGATGCAGGACCAGGGGGAGCGCGTCGTCATGCGACCAGCCTACGGGGACGGATGCCGCGGGTAGGCTCGTCGCCGTGCGTCTCGTCATCGCCCGTTGCTCCGTCGACTACACCGGTCGCCTGAACACGCATCTGCCCCCCGCCACCCGTCTCATCATGGTCAAGGCGGACGGCACGGTCGCGTTCCACCGCGACATCCAGCATCAGCCGCTGAACTGGATGAGCCCGCCGTGCACGCTGACGATCATCGAGCCCGGCGAGGACGACATCGACGTCGTCGAGAAGTGGCGCGTCACGCACGCCAAGACGGGCGACGAACTGACGATCCGCATCTACGAGGTGCTCCACGACTCATCGCACGAGCTCGGCGTGGATCCGGGTCTCGTGAAGGACGGCGTCGAGGCCGACCTGCAGCGGCTGCTCGCGGAGCAGGTGGGGGTTATCGGCGAGAACCTGACGCTCGTGCGACGTGAGTTCCCCACGGCCATCGGGCCGGTCGACCTTCTGCTGCGCAACCCCGAGGGCGGCACGATCGCCGTCGAGGTCAAGCGCCGCGGCGACATCGACGGCGTGGAGCAGCTGACGCGCTACCTAGAGCTGCTCGGGCGCGACCCGCACCTCGCACCCGTGACCGGCGTGTTCGCCGCCCAGGAGATCAAGCCCCAGGCGAAGGTGCTCGCGACCGACCGCGGCATCCGTTGCGTCACTCTGGACTACGACGAGATGAAGGGCATCGAGTCCGGGGCGCCCCGCCTGTTCTGATCTGCGTCAGTGACCGTTGCCGCGGGTTCCCGGCAGCGGCTTGGCCGCACCGGACGCGAACCCGGACGCCGCGACGAGGGCGGCGATGATGAACAGCGCGTTCAGCAGACCGATGTGGTCGCTGATCACACCGAGGATCGGCGGCCCGCACAGGAACGCGATGTAGCCGATCGTCGCCGCAGCGCTCACGCGCGCTGCCGCGTGTTCGGGATCGTCGGCCGCCGCCGACATGCCGAGCGGGAAGCCGAGCGAGGCGCCCACCCCCCACAGCGCAGCCCCGACGAACACGAGCGGCAGGTTCGGCGCGAGGATGAACAGCAGGATGCCTGCGACCGTCGTCGCAGCGAGGACGCGCAGCGTCGCCACTCGACCGAAACGGTCGACGAGAGGTCCGCCGAACACACGCAGCACGGTCATCGCGACGGAGAAGACCATGAGTGCGGCGGCGCCGAGCTCCTCCGTGCTGTCGTGGTTTTCGCTCACGCCGAGCGCCATCCAGTCGTTCGCGCCGCCCTCGGCGAACGCCATTCCTAGGATCACGACGCCGAGCACGTAGGTTCGCGGCTCACGCCACGCCGATAGGGCGATCATCAGGCGGGCCCGCCACCCGGCCGGTGCGGCGTCTGGCGAACCGAACTCACGGTGCGGAACGAAGCGGAACGCGACGACGGCGATGACCGCGATCGACACCGCGATCACAGCGGCATGGGCGAACACCGAGATCTGCGCACGAGCGGCGAGGGCCCCGAGCCCGGCTCCGATGACGGTGCCCAGGCTGAAGAACGCATGGAACAGCGGCAAGATCGTCTTCTTCACCTCGACCTCGATCGCCGCCCCATCGACGTTCATGAGCACGTCGAGGGCGCCGTTGCCGAACCCGAACAGCATCAGCCCGACGAGGACCACGGGGACGGCGGCAAGGACGTCCGTGCCCAGCCCGATGAGGAACAGGCCGGTCGCCAGCACGAGCATTACCAGGAGCATCCCGCGCCGGGTACCCGTACGCGCCGCGATGACCGAAGAGACCGACAGGCCCAGAATCGACGCCGCTCCCATGCCGAGCAGCAGGAGTCCGATGGTGGCGTTGTCGATACCGAGCGCCGCCTTGATCGACGGCACCCGCGACGCCCACGTCGCGATGCTCAAGCCGCTCGCGGTGAAGATCGCGAACACGGCGAGACGCCAGGTCCACAGGCGCGCGGAGGTGAGCTCGAGGGTCATGACGGTCACTCTAGCGGGATCTCCGAATCGATTCGACAATCGGATCCGTGCGGCTACGATCGAGAGCATGAGCAGCCGCCGAGCGACGATCTCCGACGTCGCGCGCCACGCCGGAGTCTCGGCCTCGACGGCATCCGTCGTCTTCAGCGGCAAGGTCGCGGTCTCCGACGCCACCCGCGCGAAGGTGATGCGCGCCGCCGATGCCCTCGGATACACCGGTCCCGACCCGCGAGCGGCGTCGTTGCGGACCGGTCGAGCCGGCGTCGTGGCGGTGCTCTTCCGCGAGCGGCTCGGCGTCGCGTTCCGCGACCCCGTCACCACCGAGATGATGGACGGACTCACCGACGCTCTCAGCCCGATCGGCGCCGGCATCCTCCTGCTCACCGACGAGGGCCCGGCGGAGTCCGGCCCCACCCTGACGACCGCGCCCCTGGACGCGGCGATCCTCCTCGGCTGCAACGAGATCCTGCAGTCGTCGGTCGACGTGCTCCGTGGTCGCGGCATCCCCGTCGTGGTGATCGAGGGCGATGCCGGAGTCGACGTCCCCCGCGTGCTCCTCGACAACGTCGAGGCGCAGCGGACGGCTGCCGAGCACCTGCGTTCCCTCGGTCACGAGGACGTGGCGCTGGTGACGCTGGCGAAGGATGCCGCGCGCCCCCGAGGCTTCATCGACGATCCCGCGCAGATCACCGTCGACGTCACGCGCGATCGACTGCTCGGGGCCTGGGAGATCTTCCCCGATGCGCCCGCGTACGCGGTCCGTGAGAGCTCGATCGACGAAGGGCTCGCCGCGGGCCGTGTGCTGCTCTCGGGTCGCCGGCCGACCGCGATCATCGCGCAGAGCGACCTTTTGGCGGCCGGGGTGATCCGTGCCGCCGAGGAAGCCGGGCTCCGGGTTCCGGAGGACCTGAGCGTGACGGGCTTCGACGGTGTCGCGGTGGACGGTCTGGCCCCGTACGCGCTCACGACGCTCGCGCAGGACGCGGGTGCGAAGGGCCGCGCGGCGGGCGAGGCGGTCGTCGCGATGCTCGAGGGGCGGGAGCCGGCATCCCTCACCCTCACCTGCACATTCCGACGAGGGAACACGACCGCGTCCGTACCGGGGTGACCTGGGAGCCGGTCGGGCGCCGCCTATCCCTCAGCCGGTAGACTGGACATCTCGACCCCCGCGATTGCACAAGGAGGCCAGGTTGCTGATCCTCCTCGCGGCGTTCGCCCTCGTGCCGCTCCTGCTGCCGGCCCTCGTCTCCCGGCTCGGCTCCCGCACCTTCCTCGTCGCGGCTCTCGTTCCGATCGCCGCGTTCGTGCACACGGCGCTGCAGGCCCCGCGCGTGCTGAACGGTGATATCCCGTTCGAGACATACGCCTGGATTCCCGATCTCAAGGTCCAGCTGTCGATGCGGATGGACGTTCTCGGCTGGGTCATGGCGCTCATCGTCACCGGCGTCGGCGCGCTCGTCATGCTCTACTGCCGCTGGTACTTCGCCGGCAAGCGCGAGGGCCTCGCGACGTTCTCGGCGGTCCTCCTCGCCTTCGCGGGTGCGATGTACGGGCTCGTGCTGACCGACGACATCGTCGTGCTCATCATGCTGTGGGAGGTCACGAGCGTTCTCTCGTACCTGCTCATCGGTTTCTACCACCGCCGCGGCGCGAGCCGACGCGCCGCTCTGCAGGCCCTGCTCGTGACGACGCTCGGCGGGCTCGTCATGCTGATCGGCGTCGTCATGCTCGTCGTCCTCTACGGCACGACGAGCATCACCACGATGATCGAGACCGGGCCCGTCTTCCAGGGCGGTGAGGCCGTCGCCCTGAATGCCGCGATCGTCATGCTCCTCGTGGGGGCCCTCAGCAAGTCGGCCATCTTCCCGTTCCACTTCTGGCTCCCCGGCGCGATGGCCGCGCCGACGCCGGTGAGCGCGTACCTGCACGCCGCCGCCATGGTGAAGGCCGGCATCTACCTGATCGCCCGCTTCGCGCCCGCCTTCGCGGATACCGACCCGTGGCGACCCATCGTCATCGGCCTCGGGATCTTCACGATGCTCCTCGGCGGTTTCCAGGCGATGCGCGAGTCGGACCTCAAGCGCATCCTCGCCTTCGGCACCGTCAGCCAGCTCGGCATGCTCACGGTCGTCCTCGGCTACGGCGAACGCAACAGCGCTCTCGCCGGTCTCGCCCTCCTCGTCGGGCACGCCCTCTTCAAGTCGGCGCTGTTCCTCATCGTCGGCGTCATCGACCGTCAGCTGAGCACCCGCGACATCGGGGAGCTCTCAGGGGTGGGGCGCCAAGCGCCGACGCTCGCGACGTTCTCGATCATCGCGATCGCCTCGATGGCGGGGGTCGCGCCCACGGTCGGCTTCGTCGCGAAGGAGGCGGCGCTCACCTCGTTCCTCGAGGGCGGCGCGTCCGCGACGGCCCTCATCCCCCTGATCGGGATCCTCGGCGGCTCCGCTCTGACGGCGGCGTACGGCATCCGTTTCGTGTGGGGTGCCTTCTGGACGAAGAAGGATGCCGCCGGTGCGCCGCGCGAGCGCACGGAGTGGCCCGACCCGCCGATCGGCTTCCTGGTGGCGCCGGTCGTCCTCAGCGGGCTGACCATGGTCGCCGGCGTCACGGCGCCGCTGCTGGACTCGGGTCTCGCGGGTTACGCCGACAGCATCCCGCTCGAGGAGGGCGGCAAGGAGTACCACCTCGCTCTCTGGCACGGGTGGGAGCCCGCGCTCTTCCTCTCGCTCGGCTCGATCGCCCTCGGCGCGCTGCTGTTCTGGATCACGCAGCGCCGCCCACTCAGAACCCGCATGCTGCCGTTCACGGCGAACGACGTCTACAACCTGTCGCTGCGCGGCGTCGCGAAGGTCTCGGTCTGGACGACGTCGCTCACCCAGCGCGGCTCGTTGCCGTTCTACGTCGGGACGATCTTCGTCGTCTTCATCGCCGCCGAGGCCACGGCCCTGCTGGCCTCGACCGAGTGGCGCATCGCCGTCGACGCCTGGCAGAGCCCGGCGCAGCTGCTCGCCGCTCCCGTCATGATCCTCGCGGGCATCGTCGCGATCCGCGCACGCAAGCGCTACACGGGAGTCGTGCTCGTCTCGGTCACGGGTCTCGGCATGGTGCTCCTGTTCGCGACCAGCGGCGCCCCCGACCTCGCCCTCACGCAGATCCTCGTCGAGACGGTCACCCTCATCGCGTTCGCGCTCGTGCTCCGCCGCATCCCGGCACGCCTGGGCGACCACAACGCCTCGGTGCTCCCCGTCGTCCGCGCCGTCATCGGCATCGGGGTCGGCGTCACGATGGCGGCCGTCGCCCTCATCGCGACGGGTGCCCGCGTGGCCGACCCGGTCTCGGGTCCGTTCCCCGACCTCGCCTACGAGATCGGGCACGGCAAGAACGTCGTCAACGTGACACTCGTGGACCTGCGCGGGTGGGACACGATGGGCGAGCTCTCGGTCCTCATCCTCGCGGCGACAGGCGTGGCATCCCTCGTCTTCGTCACCAACCGCTCCGACAGCCGCGTCCTGCCCTCTCTTCCGACGAGCTCCGGACGCAGCCGCCGTCCGCTCGTCGAGACGGCCGACGGACCGCGCCCCCGCTCCACGGCGCCGGGCTCGACCCGCCAGGCGTGGCTCGTGGGCGGACTGAAGGTGAAGCCCGAGAACAGATCGCTCCTGCTCGAAGTGATCGTGCGCGTCCTCTTCCACTCGATCATCGTCGTGTCGGTGTACCTGCTGTTCGCCGGCCACAACCTGCCCGGCGGCGGATTCGCCGGCGGCCTGGTCGCCGGTATGGCACTCGTCATGCGCTACGTCGCCGGCGGACGGTGGGAGCTGGGTGCGGCCGCGCCGACGGATGCCGGCCGACTCCTCGGCGCGGGCATGGTGCTCGCCCTGTCGTGTGCGATCGTGCCGCTGTTCTTCGGTGCCGCGCCCCTCACGAGCACGTACTGGGAGGCGGAGATCCCCCTACTCGGCGAGGTCGAGTTCGTGACCTCGACGATCTTCGACGTCGGCGTGTACCTCGTCGTGATCGGACTCGTCCTCGACGTGCTCCGTTCGCTCGGCGCCGAGGTCGACCGGCAGACGCAGGCACAGCGGGAGCGGGTGAGCGCATGACCGTCTCGCTCGTCCTCGTGATCATCATGGGTGTGCTCTTCGCCGCCGGCGTCTACGCGATGCTGGAACGCAGCCTCACGCGCGTCCTCATCGGCTTCCTGCTCCTGGGTAACGCTGCGAACCTCTTCCTCTTGATCGTCATGGGTGCTCCCGGCGTCGCGCCCTTCTTCGGCAGCGACGGCGAGGGTGAGGAGTTCAGCGATCCGCTGCCGCAGGCCCTGTCGCTGACGGCCATCGTCATCACGTTCGCGATCTCGTCGTTCCTGCTCGCGCTCATCTACCGCTCCTGGCAGCTGGGACAGGCCGACACGGTCGCCGACGACGAGGCCGACCGCGAGGTGCGCGAGCGCGGCGCCCGCGACGAAGAGACGATGGACGACGAGATCACCGACGAGGACGACGACGCCACGACCGACTTCATCGGGACGGAGACCTCCCCCATCGTGATCCTCCACGCGCAGGACATCGCCGAACTGCGCGACGACGCCCCCACCGACAAGCCGGGAGGGCACCGATGACCGCCCTCGTCCCCCTGCTCGTCACGCTGCCGCTCCTCGGCGCGGGCATCGCGCTGATCTTCGGGCGTCGGCGTCGGGTGCAGGTCGGCGTCTCGATCGTCACCCTCACCGTCGCCGCGGTCATCGCCGCCGTGCTGCTGTACTACGTGGACGTCAGCGGGATGCCGCTGGCCGTCTCGGTCGGCGGATGGCCGATCCCGTTCGGCATCGTCCTGTACGTCGACCGGCTGGCCGCGCTCCTCGTGCTCGTCTCCAGCATCGTGCTCCTGGCCGTCCTCCTCTTCTCCGTGGGTCAGGGCGCCGCGGACGGTGATGAGGAGACGCCGGTCTCGATCTTCCACCCGTCGTACCTGATCCTCGCCGCGGGCATCTTCAACGCGTTCATCGCGGGCGACCTCTTCAACCTTTACGTCGGGTTCGAGATCCTGCTCGTCGCGTCGTACGTGCTCATCACGCTGGGGTCCACCGAGTCCCGCATCCGCACCGGCGTCGTCTACATCGTCGTCTCGCTGGTCTCGTCGATCCTCTTCCTCGCCGCGATCGCGGCGATCTACGGCGCCCTCGGCACCGTCAACATGGCGCAGCTCGCCGACCGGATGGGGGAGCTCCCCGACGAGGTGCAGCTCGTGCTGCATCTGATGCTGCTGCTCGCCTTCAGCATCAAGGCCGCGGTCTTCCCGCTGTCGTTCTGGCTGCCCGACTCGTACCCGACCGCGCCGGCGCCGGTCACCGCGGTCTTCGCCGGATTGCTGACCAAGGTCGGCGTCTACGCGATGATCCGCACCGAGACGCAGATCTTCCGCGACAACGACGTCAACCAATTGCTGCTGATCGTCGCGCTCGCCACCATGATCGTCGGCATCCTCGGCGCCGTCGCTCAGGCCGAGCTCAAGCGCATCCTGTCGTTCACGCTCGTGAGCCACATCGGATACATGGTCTTCGGGCTCGCGATCGCGACGCCCGCGTCGCTGGGCGCCACGATCTACTACATGGTCCACCACATCGTGGTGCAGACGACGCTCTTCCTCGCGGTCGGGCTCGTCGAGCGCCGCGCAGGATCGACCTCGATCCTCAAGGTCAAGGGGCTCATGCGCGCGGCGCCGCTGCTGGCCGTTCTCTACTTCATCCCGGCGATCAACCTTGGCGGACTGCCTCCCTTCTCGGGATTCATCGGCAAGTACGCGCTGTTCGATGCGGCCGCCGCCGTCGGCACGCCGATCATGTACGCGCTCATCGTCGCCGGCATCCTGACGTCCCTTCTCACCCTGTACGCCCTCATGCGAGCCTGGAACCTCTCGTTCTGGCGCGAGGAGGAGGACGCGAACGAGGAGTCCGGCGTCATCGACCGCATCTCGTACCTCGACGACGCCCCTGCCGCCGGCGTCCAGACGCAACGCCGCGTCATCCCGCGCATCATGACCGCCTCGACGACGGGCATGGTCGCCGTGACGGTCGCACTGACCGTCTTCGCCGGCCCGCTCTACCACCTGTGCGCGAGCATGGGAGCGTCGCTCCTGAACCCCGTGAGCCTCACCCAGTTGCAGGAGGAGGTGAACGGTGGGAACTGACATCCAGCGGAGCGCGCTGACCGGCATCTGGCGGCAGCTGCCGTTCTTCCTGTGGCTCGTCGCGCTCTGGATGCTGCTGTGGGGTCAGTTCACGGTGCTCGCCTTCCTCACCGGCGTCGTGGTCGCCGTCTTCGTGACGAGCGTCTTCCGCCTGCCCCCCGTCGAACTGTCGGGACGACTCAACCCGTGGTGGCTGCTCGTCTTCACGCTCCAGTTCGTCGGTGCCGTCGTGAAGGGCTCGCTCGTCGTCGCGTGGCAGGTCGTGCGGCCCGGTCGTCAGCCCGGCGTCTCGGTCGTCGCCGTGCCGCTCGTGACGGACGACGACCTGATCATGGCGCACGTGGGGGTCACGGCATCCCTCATTCCGGGATCGCTCGTCCTCGAGACCGACCGCGACCGCCGCATCCTGTACCTGCACGTCCTCGGAGCGTCGACGGATGCCGAGGTGGAGCAGCAGCGCCGGATGGTGCAGCGCTGGGAGGCACGGCTCGTCCGTGCGGTCGGCTCGCGGGCTCAGCTCGACGCCGTCCGCGCATCGCGGGCCGGCGCCGAGGGCGTCCGCACGCGCGTGAAGGAGGAGAGCTCGTGACCACCGTCCTCATCGTCCTCATCTGCGCCGTCTTCGGTGTCGCCGCACTCATGACCGTCTGGCGCATCATCATCGGTCCGTCGATCCTCGACCGCGCGGTCGCCTCCGACGTGCTGCTGACGCTCCTCATCTGCGCACTGGGCGCCGAGATGGCCATCAACCACCACACCCGAACCCTGCCGGTGCTGCTGATCGTCGCCGCCGTCGGCGTCTTCGGATCGGTCTCGATCGCCCGCTTCGTGGCGCGCCGCGACTCGGAGGTCGACCGATGACCGAGATCCTCCACGTCGTCGCCCTGCTGCTGATCCTCGTCGGCGCGCTCCTGTGCCTCACGGCCGCGATCGGCCTGATGCGGTTCCGGGACGTGCCCACGCGGCTGCACGCAGCCACGAAGCCGCAGGTGCTCGGGCTGCTGCTGATCGCCATCGCGATCGGCCTCGAGCTGCAGTCCTGGGCGGTCGTGGCGTTCCTCGTCCCCGTCCTGCTCATCCAGTTCGCGACCGCGCCGCTCTCGGCGCACATGGTCGGTCGACAGGCCTACCGCAACGGCACGATCGATCGCCGGAACCTCCACGTCGACGAACTCGCCGAGGCGAAGGAGACCCCGCCCGCCGCGGGCGGCTGACTCAGCCGATCAGGCTCGGCTGCAGGTCCCGCATCGTCCGGCGGAACGTCATCCGCGTGACGCCCGCGACCGCGACCACCAGGGCGCCGACCAGCCAGGTCGCGAGGACCGCGGCATCCGTCCAGGCGCGCCCGGCCACCCCGCCGTACATGACCTGCCGCATCGCGTCGACGACGTATCCCATCGGCAGGACGTGGTGCAGCGCGGCCAGCGGTGCCGGAAGCGTCTGCCACGGGAACGTACCGCCCGCGGTGACGAGCTGCAGCACCATGAGGACGAGTCCGACGAACTGCCCCACCGACCCCAGCCAGACGTTGAGGGCGAGGATGATCGCCGCGAACGTCGCCGATGCGAGCAGCAGGATGCCGAGCGTCGGCAGCGGATGCGTGAACGAGAACCCCAGTGCGATCGAGAGCACGCCGAACAGCGACACCATCTGCACCGCGCCGAGGGCGGCCGGAGTGAGCCACCCCGCGAGGGTGACGCGGATGGGGGAGCGGAGCGCCGTGACGGCGCGCTTCGAGATCGGCTTCACGATCAGGAACAGGGCGTAGATGCCGATCCAGCCGGCGAGGGCGGCGAAGAACGGCGCGAGGCCCGCGCCGTAGTTCTGCGCCTGGGTGACGGACGCCTCGGAGATGCCGACCGGGTCCGAGAGGGTCGACGCCTGCGCCTTGCGCGTGTCGGCGCTGTCGTCGGGGAGCTGCTGCGCACCGTCCCGCAGGCCGTCGCGGAGCTTCGCGGCGCCCTCGTCGAGGGTGTGGATGCCGGAGGCCAGCGTGCGGGATCCCTCGTCGAGCTTGTGCGCACCGGCGTCGGCGCTCGCGACTCCGTCGGCGAGGGTGTGGGCGCCGGTCGCGGCCGTGGCCGCCCCCGACGCGAGCTTCGCGCTGCCGTCGGCGACCTGGGCGGCGCCGTTGTCAAGGGTGTCGATCTGCGCGACGGCCTGCTGCACGCGCGCGTCGAGGTCGGCGACACGGGTGCCGATCGGGTCGACGACGTCGAGGACCTGCGCGATCTGCGTGGCGTCGAGTCCCTGCTCCTGCAGCCGTGCCGTCAGGTCGTCGCGGAGCGATGGGACGGCGGACGCGGCCCGGTCCGCGGCGGAGCCGACGCGATCGGCGATGCTCCGGAGCTTCGCCGTGCCGCCCGAGACCTGCTCAGCGCCCGAGGTCAGGGACTGGAGTCCGTCGGACAGCGTGTCGACGCCCGTCGCGAGTGAATCGGCACCGGTCCGGAGCTTCGTCGTCCCGTTCGCGAGGGTGGCGGCACCGTCGGCGAGCGTATCGGCACCGTCGCCGGCGCTCGCGAGTCCGTCGGTCAGCTGACCGGCCCCGTCGGCGGCGTCGAGGAGCTTCACCCGCACGGTGTTGAGCGCGTCGAGCATCGTGAGCCCGGCTTCACGGACCACTTTCTCCGTGACCGTCGTGCGGATCCGCGAGACCGCCTGGCTGCCGATCGTCGAGGCGAGGTAGTTGTTGGCGTCATTGGTGGTCAGGTCGATCTCGGCCTGCCGAGGGTCCTTCGACGAGATGGACGCGACGGATGAGGTGAAGTCGGCGGGGAGCGTGACGGCGAAATCGAACGAGCCGTCATCGAGGCCGCGTCGGGCGCCGGCGGCATCCACTTCGTGCCAGTCGAAGCTGCCGTCCTCGAGCAGCGAGTCGGCGACCTCGTCGCCCAGGTTGCGGTCGGCGCCGTTGAGGGTGGCCCCTTCGTCCTGCACGACGAGGGCGACGGGCACCTCCGACAGGTTGCCGTACGGATCCTGGTTCGCCCACAGGTACAGGCCGCCGTAGAGGACCGGCACGAGGATCAGGGCGATGAGGGCGATGACCCGCATGCGGGTCGAGGTGAGGCGGCGCAGCTCGGCCGCGAACAGAGCGGGGATCTTCACGAGAGGATGCCTTCGGTCGAAGAGTCGGTGAGGGCACGGCGCCGGGAGCGCAGGGCCGAGGTCGCCCGGATGCGGGGCCGGCCGACACGACCCTGGCGGGCGGGGGGCTCAGCCTCGAGGGCCGTGGCGGCGGCCGTGCCGGCAATGACGAGGACGGCGAAGCCGCGTGCGGCGAAGTCCTCGGCGATGCGCTGCCAGTGCCGGGGATCGCCCCCGTGACGGTCGGGCGAGACGAGGACGAGCGCCTCGATGCCGCGTCGGAGGGCGGCGAGTTCGAGCAGCATCCGGATGCGGTCGTCGGCGTCGAGCTGCCCGATGGGTGTGCGGGCGAGCGGTCGCCAGCCGTGCTCGTCGAGCCAACGGCGGGCCGAGAGCGGATCGGCGCGCCGCCCGGCGAACATGAGCTCCTCTTCGACGACGCCGACGACGGCGACGTCGGGCGCCGGGTCGTTGACGTCGGGGGCGTCGACGAGGGCGACGACCTTTCTCAGCCGGCGGGGGCTGCGGCGGCCGTCGATCGTGACGGTGCCGGTGTCGGGTCGCATGCGTCCGCTGGCGATGAGACCGAGCACCGACGGGCGCTGTTCTGTCTCGGCGGTGGTGAGGGTGACGCGACCCGACGCGAACGTGGCGTCCGTCGCGGGAAGGATGCCGCCGGCGCGACCCTTCGAGACGTCGTCGAGCACGATCTTCACGCGCGGGCTCCTTCGAGCACCTCGTCGGCCTCCCGCCAGCCGAGGCCGGCGACGCCGAGGATCGCCCGGACGGCGACCGATGCGGCTTCGGGCCGGGCGGTGTCGAGCCGGGTGATGACGGTGCGCGCGGCCTCTTCGATCAGGCGCGCGACGGTCGCAGCGGGCATGTCGGTGCGGATCGTGCCCTCGTCGCGTCCCCGTGTCACGATCGCGAGGACCCGCCGGCGGACCGGGGTGAGCACCGCCGCGGTCTCCTCGATGTGCGAGTCGTCGAGGGCCACGGTCGCGGCGAACTGCACGTCGGCGGCGCCGTCCCACAGCGCGAGGGCGAGACGGGCGAGGGCGACGGGCGCGGGGCCGCTGTCATCGACGTCCCCGGCCAGCGCGTTGAAGCGCTCGGCGCCGCCCAGGATCATGGCGCGCAGCAGCGTGTCGCGGTCGTCGAAGTGCCCGTAGAGCGCGCGACGGCTGAGCCCGGCGGCGCGCGCGATGGCGTCGATCGGAGCGTGGGGGTCTCGGGCGATGGTGGCCGCTGCCGCCGCGAGGATGTCCGCGCGGTTCGCCGCGGCATCCTTTCTCGGACGACGCGGCGATGCAGTCGTGGTCACGCCACGATCATACGAAGTTGCACAATCGTGTGCAACTTAATTCAGCGACCTCTCAGTCGGCACCGAAGTCGAAGGATGCCGAGTCCCCCGCCTCGTCGATCGCACCCGCCAGCTCGTCGACCTCACCGGAGTTGCCGGTGATGGCGTCGGCGCCGCCCTGCTCGAGCTCGCCGACCAGGTCGGCGGTCGCGCCGCCGATCATGCCGAGCGACACGAAGTGCTCGAGGCGGGCGCGCGAGTCGGCGATGTCGAGGTTGCGCATCGTCAGCTGACCGATGCGGTCGGTCGGACCGAAGGCGGCGTCACCGACGCGCTCCATCGAGAGCTTCTCGGGGGAGTACGAAAGGTTGCGGCTCTCGGTGTTCAGAATCGTGTAGTCCTCGCCGCGGCGCAGACGCAGGGTCACGGTGCCGCTGATCGCGGAGCCCACCCAGCGCTGGATCGACTCGCGCAGCATGAAGGACTGCGGCTCGAGCCAGCGACCCTCGTACATGAGGCGACCGAGGCGACGGCCCTGCTCGTGGTAGGTGGCGAGGGTGTCCTCGTTGAGGATGCCGTTGACCAGGCGCTCGTACGCGATGAACAGCAGCGCCATACCCGGCGCCTCGTAGACGCCGCGGGACTTCGCCTCGATGATGCGGTTCTCGATCTGGTCGCTCATGCCGAGGCCGTGGCGCCCGCCGATCTCGTTCGCCGCCATGACCAGGGCCACGGCATCCGAGTACTCGACGCCGTTGATCGCGACGGGGCGTCCCGCCTCGAAGGTGACCGACACGTCCTCGGTCTCGATCTCGACCGCCGGGTCCCAGAAGCGGACGCCCATGATCGGCTCGACGATCTCGAGCGAGACGTCGAGGTGCTCGAGGGTCTTGGCCTCGTGGGTCGCGCCCCAGATGTTCGCGTCGGTGGAGTACGCCTTCTCTACCGAGTCGCGATACGGGAACCCGTGCGCCACGAGCCATTCGCTCATCTCGGTGCGGCCGCCGAGCTCGGTGACGAAGTCGGCATCCAGCCACGGCTTGTAGATGCGCAGCGCGGGGTTGGCGAGCAGGCCGTAGCGGTAGAACCGCTCGATGTCGTTGCCTTTATAGGTGGAGCCGTCGCCCCAGATGTCGACGCCGTCCTCCTTCATGGCGCGGACGAGCATCGTGCCGGTGACGGCCCGGCCGATCGGGGTCGTGTTGAAGTAGGTGCGTCCGCCCGAGCGGATGTGGAACGCGCCGCACGACAGGGCGACGAGACCCTCCTCGACCATCATCGGCTTGCAGTCGATGAGGCGGGATCCCTCGGCGCCGTACTGCAGCGCGCGACCCGGGATCGACGCGATGTCGTCCTCGTCGTACTGGCCGAGGTCGCCGGTGTAGGTGAAGGGGACGGCGCCCTTGTCGCGCATCCAGGCGACGGCGACCGAGGTGTCGAGACCCCCCGAGAAGGCGATGCCGACGCGCTCGCCGACGGGCAGGGACTGAAGGACCTTCGACATGGTCCCCATCCTATCGAGGGGGCGGTCCGGCCCCCGGCGCGGTTACGCGCGGGCGGTGCGGCGGAGATCCGGGCGACACGCGGGGGAATGGATGCCGGGCCGCGGCATGTCGGTGAGGATCTCCGCTCGGCGGCTCGGCGCGCCATATGTGAGTGCTCACATGTGGAGAACGTGCCATTCCCCACCTCGAGAGGCGGCACCCCACCCATCCGCCGCGTTACGCAAATGTTACCGCTCACAATCTAGCGCGGAGCGAAATGTGAAGGCTAACATTCGAGCAACCGGAAGCCATGGCGGCCCGGAACACCGGCGGTGAGCCGGACCCGAACAAGGAGGTTTTGGGATGAAGAAGACTGCTTTCGCAGCAGCGGCCATGCTGGGGGCACTGGCACTCGTCGTCACCGGATGCGCGGGCAACGGCGCACCCGGTGCGGGTGGCAACGGTGGCGGCGGCGACCTGATCACGGTCGGGTTCGCGCAGACCGGCTCCGAGTCCGGGTGGCGCGCAGCCAACACCGAGTCGATGAAGAAGGCGTTCTCGGAGGAGAACGGGTTCAAGCTGACGTTCAACGCAGCGGACAACAAGCAGGAGGCGCAGATCTCCGCCGTCCGCAACTTCATCAACCAAGGCGTCGACGCCATCGTCATCGCCCCGATCACGGTCGACGGATGGGACGACGTCCTGAAGGAAGCGAAGGATGCCGGCATCCCGGTCATCCTCGAAGACCGCACGGTCTCGGCCAGTGACGACCTCTACGCCTCGTGGGTCGGCCTCGACTTCGAGCAGGAGGGTCGCACCGCCGGCGAGTGGGTCAAGGAGAACTTCGACGGCAAGGGCGCGAACCTCGTCGTCCTCGAGGGCACGACCGGCTCGTCGGCCGCACTCGACCGCGCCACGGGCTTCAACGAGGCCATCGAGGGCACGGACGTCAAGGTGATGGACTCGCAGACGGGTGACTTCACCCGCGACGGCGGCAAGAAGGTCATGGAGGGCTACCTCCAGAAGTACGGCAAGGACATCAACGTGCTGTTCGCGCACAACGACGACATGGGTCTGGGTGCACTCGACGCCATCAAGGCGGCTGGTCTGACCCCCGGCAAGGACATCCAGATCGTCACGATCGACGCCGTGAAGGACGGCATGACCGCTCTCGCCGCGGGCGAGTTCAACTTCATCGTGGAGTGCAACCCGCTCCTGGGCGAGAAGGCCGCCGAGCTCGTGAAGTCCGTCGTCGACGGCAAGACGGTCGAGAAGCGCACGATCGTCGAGGACCAGTCGTTCACGCAGGAGCAGGCCGCCGAGGTCCTGGACTCCCGCCCGTACTGATCGGTCGCCACCCCTCACGATCCGCTCGGATCACCGAACCACTGCCGGGGACCGGATTCCGGTCCCCGGCGGTCATCACGGAAAGGCGCGCCTCATGGTCGATGTCGCAGCCACGCCGGAATCCCCGGCCACCGTTCCGCAGCACGACGAGGTCGTGCGGATGCGGGACGTCACCATCCGGTTCCCCGGCGTGCTCGCGCTGGACCGGGTCGATCTGACCCTCCGCGCCGGCGAGGTGCACACCCTCATGGGCGAGAACGGCGCCGGAAAATCGACGCTCATCAAAGCGCTCACGGGCGTCTACGCCATCAACGGCGGGACGATCGAGGTCGCCGGCGAGCAGCGCGTCTTCCGCTCGACCGCCGACGCAGAGGCATCCGGGATCTCCACGGTGTACCAGGAGGTCAACCTCTGCACGAACCTGTCGGTCGGTGAGAACGTCATGCTCGGCCGCGAGGTCCGGCGCGCCGGCTTCATCGACTGGCGTGCGACCCACCGCGAGGCGACGCGCTACCTCGCGGCCCTCGGGCTCGACATCGACCCGCGCTCGGCCCTGTCGTCGCACTCCATCGCGGTGCAGCAGCTCGTCGCCATCAGCCGCGCGACGGTCGCCGACGCCCGCGTGCTCGTCCTCGACGAGCCGACCTCCAGCCTCGACCGCAGCGAAGTCGAGCAGCTGTTCACGGTCGTGCGCGGCCTTCGCGACCGCGGCGTCGCCATCCTCTTCGTCACGCACTTCCTCGATCAGGTCTACGAGATCTCCGATCGCCTGACGGTCCTGCGCAACGGTCAGCTGGTGGGGGAGTACCTGCCGGCCGAGCTCCCGCGCGGCGAGCTCATCGCCAAGATGATCGGCCGTCAGCTCGATGAGCTCGAGGCGCTGTCTCGCGCGTCCGAGCGCGAGATCGACCGCGGCGCGACGCCGGTGCTCCGCGTCGCGGGGCTCGGTCGCAAGAACGTCATCGAACCCGTCGACATGGAGGTCTACGAGGGCGAGGTCGTCGGCATCGCCGGCCTGCTGGGCTCAGGCCGCAGCGAGCTCGTCCGTCTCGTCTACGGCGCGGACCGCGCCGATGCCGGTACGCACGAGGTGCGGGGGGATGCCGCGCGCATCACGACCCCGCGGAACGCGATCGACAAGCGCATCGCCTTCTCGAGCGAGGACCGTCGCGCCGAGGGGATCATCGCCGACCTCACCGTCGCCGAGAACATCGTGCTCGGCATCCAGGCCAAGCGCGGCGCGATGCGTCCCATCGGCAAGGCCGAGCGCGACGCCATCGTCTCGGAGTACATCTCGGCGCTCGGCGTCCGCCCTGCCGACCCGAACGCGCTCGTGCGCAACCTCTCGGGCGGCAACCAGCAGAAGGTGCTGCTGGCCCGGTGGCTCGCCACGGCGCCGCAGCTGATCATCCTCGACGAGCCCACGCGCGGCATCGACGTCGGCGCGAAGGCCGACATCCAGCGCAAGGTCGCCGAGCTCGCGGCCGAGGGCCTCTCGGTCGTCTTCATCTCCTCGGAGCTCGAGGAGGTGGTCCGCATCGCCCAGCGC
Organism: Microbacterium sp. SORGH_AS_0505; assembly: GCF_030818715.1. Classification (NCBI taxonomy): domain Bacteria; kingdom Bacillati; phylum Actinomycetota; class Actinomycetes; order Micrococcales; family Microbacteriaceae; genus Microbacterium; species Microbacterium sp. SORGH_AS_0505. The sequence goes on from NZ_JAUTAT010000001.1 coordinate 1,102,289, forward strand.
ATCGTGGTGCTGCGCGACCGTTCTAAGATCGGCGAACTGGACGCCGCCGACGTGACGGTCGACGATCTGGTCGCCCTCATCGCGCAAGAGTCCGGCGAGACGACGTCGTCTCGCCTCAACCCGGAGACAGCGGCATGAACCCGACCCTGAAGCGCTTCCTGGCGCACCGCCTCGTCTGGCCGATCGCGGCACTGCTCGTGCTCGTGATCGTCAACACGATCGCGCGTCCCTCCTTCATCTCGATCACGGTGCAGAACGGTCAGCTGTACGGCCCGCTGATCGACATCCTGCGCAACAGCGCACCGCTCATGCTGGTGGCGCTGGGCATGACGCTCGTCATCGCGACGCGCGGCATCGACCTCTCGGTCGGCGCGATCATGGCGGTCTCGGGTGCCGTCGCGCTCACCTACATCTCGGCCTCGCCCGCTCCCGAGGACCTGTCGACCGTGCTCATCGCGATCGCGCTCGCCGTCTTCGTGGCGCTGCTGCTCGGTGTGTGGAACGGCTTCCTCGTGGCGGTCGTCGGCGTCCAGCCGATCATCGCGACCCTCGTCCTCATGCTCGCCGGTCGCGGCGTCGCCCTGCTCATCACGGGCGGCTTCATCACGACCATCACGAGCGCGCCCTACCGCTTCATGGCGCAGGGCTACCTCGTGGGCTTGCCGTTCGCCTTCTACGTCTCGGTCATCGCGATCGTCATCGTCGCCGTGCTGCAGCGCCGGACCGCCCTCGGCGTCCTCACCGAGGCCGTCGGCATCAACCCCGAGGCCAGTCGCCTCGCGGGTGTGCGCTCGCGCGGCATCATCTGGGGCGCGTACGCGGCGAGCGGTCTGCTGGCCGGGTTCGCCGGCATCCTCTATTCGTCGAACATCATGGCGGCCGACGCCAACGCAGCGGGTCTCTACATCGAGCTCGACGCGATCCTCGCCGTCGTCCTCGGCGGCACGAGCCTCATGGGCGGCAAGTTCACGATCGCGGGCACCGTCGTCGGCGTCTTCACGATCCAGACGCTCAAGTCGACGATCACCTTCCTCGGCGTTCCGCCGGCGGTCAGCCCGCTGTTCCTCGCGATCGTCGTGGTGATCGTGGTCCTCGTGCAGTCGCCGCGGACGCGGTCGCTGTTCGCGAAGGGGGTCGATGCCGTCCGAGGCGGCGGCCGTCGCACCGCGGAGGTGGCCTCGTGAGCGCCGTCACCGCAGACCTCGGCCGCACCGGCGGGTTCGCCGACACGATCCAGCGCTTCCGCAGCCGGCACGCCTCGTGGGTGCCCGTGTTCGCGGCCGTCGTGATCCTCATCGCGATGCTCATCGGAGCGCAGGCCTACTTCGGAAACTTCGTCACCCCGCGCGTGCTGTCGGCGCTCCTGCTCGACAACGCGTACCTGCTGATCCTCGCGGTCGGCATGACCTTCGTCATCCTCACCGGCGGCATCGACCTCTCGGTCGGCGCGGTCATGGCGTTCACCGGGATGCTGGGTGCCAGCATGCTGAGCCAGGGGATGCCGGTGGCTCTCGTCATCCCGGTCATGCTGGTCCTCGGGGCGCTCATGGGCCTGTTCGTCGGGGTGCTCGTGCAGTACTTCGGGGTGCAGCCGTTCATCGCATCGCTCGCGGCGATGTTCGCAGCCCGCGGGCTCGCGTTCATGGTGAGCCTGTCCTCGATCCGCGTCGAGGAGCCGGCGATCCTGTGGCTCCAGTCGACCCGCATGCAGGGTGGCCCCGGCAGCTTCTACATCACCCCGACCGGCATCCTCGCGCTCGTCGTGGTGGTCGTCGGCATCCTGATTCTGCAGTTCACGCGGTTCGGCCGGACGATCTACGCGATCGGCGGCAACGAGCAGTCGGCGCGGCTCATGGGCCTGCCGGTCGTGCGGACGAAGCTGCTGGCGTACGTCATCAGCGGGGTGTGTGCGGGGCTCGCGGGTGTCGTCTTCACGGCGTACACCGGGGCGTCCTACCCGCTGAACGGCATCGGGACCGAGCTCGACACCATCGCCGCGGTGGTGATCGGCGGCACGCTGCTCACGGGCGGTAGCGGGTTCGTGCTCGGCTCGATGATCGGCGTGTTCGTCTACGGCACCATCAAGACGGCGATCTCGTTCCTCGGCGTCGACCAGTCCTGGACGCGCATCACGATCGGCGCGCTGCTGCTCGTCTTCGTCGTCGTGCAGCGTCTGCTGGTCGCGCGGACGGCGCGAACGTCACGGTGATGTCAGGCGTGAACCTCGGGGGAGGCTCGCCGCGGGCATGATGGTCCGTATGGATGCGCGCGAAGCAGCGGTCGCGCCGGTCGTGCACGTGACCGGCGCGACCGTCCGCTTCGGCGCCGAGACCGTGCTCGACGCGGTCGACTTCCGGCTGCTGCCGGGCGAGGTCCACTCGCTCATGGGCGAGAACGGCGCCGGCAAGTCGACGCTCATCAAGGCGATCACGGGTGCGCTCCGACCGGATGCCGGGACGATCCGCGTCGGCGGAGAGCCGGTGCACTTCGCCTCGCCCGCCGATGCCCTCGCCGCCGGGATCAGCGCGGTCTATCAGGAGATCGACCTGCTCCCGAACCTGTCGGTCGGCGAGAACGTCCTGCTCGGGCGCGAGAGCCGTCGGTTCGGCGCCATCGACTGGCGCGAGACCCACCGCCGGGCGGCCGAGATCCTCGAGGGACTCGGGCTCGACATCGACCCGCGCACGCGCCTGTCGCGGCATTCGCTCGCCGTGCAGCAACTCGTCGCGATCGCGCGCGCGATCTCGGTCGACGCGCGCGTCGTCGTGCTCGACGAGCCGACCTCGAGCCTCGACCTGGATGAGGTCGCCGAACTCTTCCGGGTCATCCGCGAGCTGACCTCCCGCGGCGTCGCGGTGCTGTTCGTCTCGCACTTCCTCGACCAGGTCTACGAGATCTGCGATCGCATCACGGTCCTCCGCGGCGGGCGCCTGATCGGCGAGTACGTGCCGGCCGAGCTCCTGCGCATCGATCTCGTCGAGAAGATGCTGGGTCGCGGGGCCGACGAGATGGACGTCCACCAGAGGGAGGATGCCGCGGCATCCGTCCCGATCGCGCTCGCCGGACGGGGCCTCGCCTCGGGGACGGGCCTCACCGAGGCGACCCTGTCGATCGGCGAGGGCGAGGTCGTCGGACTCGCGGGGCTGCTCGGCTCGGGGCGGAGCGAACTGGCGCGTGCGCTCACGGGTGTGGACCGACCGGATGCCGGCGAGCTCGAGGTGCGCGGTGCTCCCGCCCACCTGCCGACCCCACGCCGGGCGATCGGTCAGGGCGTCGTCTACTCGTCCGAGAACCGCCGTACCGAGGGCATCATCGGCGAGCTCAGCGTGCAGGACAACATCACGCTCGCGCTGCAGGCCGATCGCGGCATTCTGCACCGGCTCGGCAACGCTCGCCGTCGGGAGCTCGCGATGAGTTGGATCGAGGCGCTCGACATCCGCCCTGCCGACCCGGACCGGCCCGCAGGAACGCTGTCGGGCGGCAACCAGCAGAAGGTGCTGCTCGCCCGCCTGCTCGCGCTGTCGCCGCGGGTGCTGGTGCTCGACGAGCCGACGCGCGGCATCGACGTCGGCGCGAAGGTCGAGATCCAGCGGCTCGTCGCCGACCTCGCCGACAACGGCCTCTCGGTGCTGTTCATCTCGGCCGAGCTCGAAGAGGTGCTGCGGGTCTCGAACCGGATCGCGATCATGCGCGGCGGACGCCTCGTCGACACGATCCCCGCCGATTCGCTCACGGTCGATTCCCTGCTGGCGCTCGTCGCGCGTCCCGAGGACGAGTCGTGAGCGACGAGCGCGGCGCGAAGTCCGCCAACATCTTCGACGTCGCGCGCCTGGCGGGCGTCTCGCACCAGACCGTGTCGCGCGTGCTCAACGATCTGCCGAACGTCCGCCCGGCCACCCGCGCCCGCGTCGAGCAGGCGATGGCGCAGCTGCGCTACAGCCCGTCGCCCGCCGCCCGCGCGCTCGTCACCAAGCGCACCCGGACGATCGGGCTGATCACGCCGGGCACGGCGGACTTCGGGCCCACGTCGGTCGCGATGCACTTCAACGTCGCGGCGCGCGTCGAGCGGTACTCGGTCGACTCCGTGACCGCTGCGGACACGGATGCCGCCAGCATCCGCTCGGTCGTCGAGGGCCTGCTCCGTCAGCGGGTCGACGCCATCGTGATCGTCGTGAACGACCTCGGCGTGCTCGAGGTCGTCCGCGGGCTCGACCTCGGCGTGCCGATGGTCGCCGCTGCCGCGACCCAGCGCCGGAACCGCCAGCTCGTGTCGATCGATCAGTACCGCGGCGCCCGTTCGGCGGTACGCCACCTCGCGGAGCGGGGGCACCGCCGCATCCTCCACATCGCCGGCCCCGCCCGGAATCCCGACGCCGTCGAGCGCATCCGCGGGTGGCGCGATGAGCTCGGGGCGCACCAGCTCGCGGTCGTCGAGCCGATCCACGGCGACTGGACGGCGGCCAGCGGAGCCGAGATCGGCCGCGGCCTGGATCTCGAGCCCGGCGACGCCGTGTTCGCGGGCAACGACCACATGGCGATCGGTCTGCTGTCGGCTCTCCGCGGGCGCGGCCTCCGCGTCCCTGACGACGTCGCGGTCGTCGGATTCGACGACGTTCCCGAGGCCGCCTACCTGTCGCCGCCGCTCACGACGGTGCGGCAGGACTTCCGCGCGCTCGGCGAGCTGATGATGCAGAAGGTCCTCCTCGCGGTCGAGGAACCCGACGCCCTCACCGAGGACACACCGCTGCCCACGCACCTGATCGTGCGCGAGTCCTCCGTCGCCGTCAGGCCGTGACGGGGACGCGCGTCGACCGCGTGCGCAGGCGCCCGACCCAGACGACGAGCGCGCCGATGACCACGAAGGCGGTCGCGATCCCGACGATGTAGGCGCCGACACCGCCCCAGCCGGCTACGCCGTTCGGATCGAGGAACGGGTACGGGTACCAGAACGCCACACCGTCCGTCGGGTCGATCACGAGAGGTCCGCGCACGAGGGTGTAGCCGATCCAGAGGATCGGGACGGCGAGGATCGCGACGACCGCGCGCCAGGGGAGGGCTCTGCGGGTGGGTGCGACGACGAGGTCGAGCAGCAGGAACAGCGGCGCGACGACGTGCACGATCTCGTTCGCCCAGGCGACGTGGTCGTCGGATGTCGGGAAGCCCCGGAGGAGCAGGTTGTAGATGACGCCGGTGATGAAGAGGTACGTCGTCGCCGCGGCGAGGCCGAGCGCGACGCCGGCCGGTTCGCGCTCCTCGTGAGACGGCCGCATCCAGAACCAGATGACCGCAGCGAGCAGTGCCAGCACCCCGACCATGTTGGAGAGGATCGTGAAGAAGCTGAAGAAGTTCGCGATCGTCGTCGTGACGTCGCGATCGTTCGCGATCGCGGTCCGGACCGTCGTCACGAACTGCGTGACGACGGCGGACATCATGAGAGCGGCCGCGATCAGCCGGAGGACCGACCACACTGTCGGCCACGTTCGGGTACGCATGACCGAACCCTAGCGCGCTGCGAGCCGTGTCAGGCAGCGCCTTCCCGCGGGTGGGTTCCGTGCCCCCATCGGGCCCCCGCGCGGAAGATCCCGACCCCGACGGCGCCGACCGCGACGACAACCGCGAGCCCCAGCATCCCGGTCGCGACGTCCCACATCGTGAGGCGGATCAGCCAGACGATCGTCCAGACACCCGCGACGGCGGCGACGAGACGGGCGACGGTGCGAGCGCGCACGATCGCCGTGAGGAGGGCGAGCACCCAGACGGCACCCGCCAGGAAGCCGGTGAACTCCGCCGTGAGGACCCGGGTCCAGATCGCATCCGACGGGCTGCCGGGCGGCACCTCGAAGGAGAGGTGGAAGAAGAGGAGGATGCCGGTCGTCACCGCCGCCGTCACGCCTGCCGCAAGGCGGGCGCGCACCGGGGCCAGCAGGGTGAGCAGCGCGAAGACCGTGAGCGTCACCGTCACGATCGCGCGGGGGCCGGCGAGCGGATCGATCTGCGCGTAGACGAACACCCCGACGCCGGCCACGGCCGTGGCCGTGAGGGCGATGCGCGCCGCCCGCGTCGCACCGCAGAGGATCAGGACGAACGCGATCGCCCACAGGCCCGCGGCGATGAGTCCCGGACTCGCCTGCGGGTCGAGATTCTGTCCTTCGGGAGGCAGGCGCCAGTCCACGCGTTCGCCGAACCCGCTGAAGACGGCGAACACCATGGCGAGGGCGAATCCGGTGGCCGCGGATGCGGTGGCGACGGCCTCGCGGGCGGGCTGCGGCATCCACCCCAGGATGCGGACCGCGAGGCCGCTGCGCATCAGCGCGATGCGCTCGCCGCGCGAGGGTTCGTCCCGTCCCTGCGCCTCGGCTTCGTCGAGCAGGGTCCCGAGCATGGCCTCGCCGTGCCGGTCGCGCCACGAGGAGGGGTACGCGCGGAGCGCGCGGCGCCAGGGGGTGTCGTCGACCGTGGTCACAGGGCACCTCCGAATGCGGGGCGCAGAGCGAGGCGCCGCCGGGCTTCGGCCACGGTGACCTCGCGCCGGGCGACCTCCTCGGCGAGAAGGCCCACGCCGTCGGGGGTGAGTTCCACGTACCGGCGCACGCGACCCTGCACCCGCTCCTCGCGGGCGATGCGGATCGTGCCCTCCTTCTCGAGGCGATCGAGCGCGGCGTACAGGGTCGCGACCTTGAGGCGCACGTGTCCGCGTGAGACACGGTCGACCTCCTCGATGAGGGCATAGCCATGCTTGGGGCCGTCGGCGAGAGCCGTCAGCATGAGGAACGTGGGTTCCCGCATCTCCTGGGTCATGAGGCGACCATACTCTGACGGACAGAGTATGCGCCAGCGCCGCCTTCGACCCCTGTCGCCCCGCCCGATAGGATGGGGTGTAACCGTCCGATAACGGGGGAGACCCATGCCAGGCATCGTGATCGTCGGAGTTCAATGGGGAGACGAGGGCAAGGGTAAAGCCACCGACCTCCTGGGCGAGCGCACCGACTGGGTCGTCAAGTTCAACGGCGGCAACAACGCCGGCCACACCGTGGTGATCGGCGACGAGAAGTACGCGCTCCACCTTCTGCCCAGCGGCATCCTGTCGCCCGGCGTCAACGCCGTCATCGGCAACGGCGTGGTCATCGACCTCGAGGTGCTCTTCGCCGAGCTCGGCGCCCTGCAGGCCCGCGGCCTCGACGTCTCGCGGCTCAAGGTCAGCGCGAGCGCGCACATCATCACGCAGTACCACCGCACGCTCGACAAGGTGACCGAGCGCTTCCTCGGCAAGAAGATGATCGGCACGACCGGTCGCGGCATCGGACCGACGTACGCCGACAAGATCAACCGCACCGGCATCCGCGTGCAGGACCTCTTCGACGAGAACATCCTGCGGCAGAAGGTCGAGGGTGCTCTCGACCAGAAGAACCACCTGCTGGTGAAGGTCTTCAACCGCCGCGCCATCACGGTCGACGAGGTCGTCGAGGATCTGCTCTCCTACGCCGAGCGCCTGCGCCCGATGGTCGCCGACACCGGACTCATGCTCAGCAACGCGCTGGATGCCGGTGACGTCGTCGTCTTCGAGGGCGGCCAGGCCACGATGCTCGACATCGACCACGGCACGTACCCGTTCGTCACGTCGTCGTCCGCGACGGCGGGCGGCGCCTCGACCGGATCGGGTGTCGGCCCGAACCGCCTCGACCGCATCGTCGGAATCGTGAAGGCGTACACGACCCGCGTCGGCTCGGGTCCGTTCCCGACGGAGCTCTTCGACGAGAGCGGCGATTTCCTGCGCTCGCGCGGTTTCGAGTTCGGCACCACGACCGGCCGGCCGCGCCGCGTCGGCTGGTACGACGCCCCGATCACGCGCTACGCGACGCGGATCAACGGCATCACCGACCTCGTGCTCACGAAGCTCGACATCCTCACCGGTCTCAAGGAGATCCCCGTCTGCGTCGCCTACGACGTCGACGGGCAGCGGTTCGACGAGGTGCCGGTCAACCAGACCGACTTCCACCACGCGACGCCGATCCTCGAGAACTTCCCCGGCTGGGACGAGGACATCTCCACCGCGCGCACGTTCGAGGACCTGCCGCAGACCGCGCAGGACTACGTCCTCGCGCTCGAGAAGATGAGCGGCACGCGCATCTCGGTGATCGGCGTCGGCCCCGCGCGCGACGCGGTCATCGTGCGCCACGACCTGCTCGACTGACCGGTGCGGTTCCTGCTCGGCGGGTACTCCGCCGACATGGGCGGGTCGGCTACGGGCATCGGACTGCTGGATGCCGGTGGCCCCGACTCGCCGCTCGCAAGCGGTCCGCTCGGTGTCGGCCGAGATGTCGTCGCGGCCGAATCGCCGTCGTGGGTCGCGCGGCATCCGTCTCTCGACGTCGTCTACGCAGTGCTCGAGGGCCGGGGTAGCGTGCGCGCGTACCGTCGGACCGGTGACACCACGTTCGTGCCGCTGGGCGCGGAGGTCGCCGTCGGCGAGAGCCCGTGCCACGTGCTCGCGCTCGAGGACGCGCTGATCGTGTCGTGCTACGGCGACGGCGGCATCGTGAGGGTCGCGCTGAACGCCGACGGGCGCCCCGGCGCCGCGCGGCGCTGGGCGGCCGTCGCCGAGGGAGCCCCGGCATCCGATCTCGCCTCGGCGGCGCGGGCCTTGCGCGCCGTCGTCGGCGAGGAGTACGCGGACTTCGTGCCGCACGCCGACGACGACGAGTCCGAGGTCGTGGCTCCGACGCGTCCGTCGCGCGCCCACCAGGCGGCATCCCTCCCCGGCGGACTGATCGCGACGACCGACACCGGCCTCGACCTCGTGCGGTTCTGGCGCAGCGGTCGTGAGATCCAGCGGCTCGAGTTGCCGGCGGGCACGGGGCCCCGCCACCTGCGTGCACACCCGAGCGGGCATCTCTACGTCGTGACCGAGCACTCCGGCGAGGTCTTCGCGCTGGCCGCCGACGCATCGGGTACGTGGCGGCTCGTCGGCGGTGCGCAGCTGGGCGCGTACCCGGGCGATGCCGGGGCGGAGCTCGCGATGTCGCGTGACGGCGTCTTCCTCTATGCGGGCCTGCGGGGGAGCGACACCCTCGCGACGGTGAGAGTGCGCGGCGCGGGTGAGGCGCTGCAGCCGATCGCGCTCGCCGAGTCCGGCACGATCTGGCCGCGTCACCACGTCGTCGCGCGGGACACTGTGGTGGTCGCAGGTCAGCAAGCGGACGAGATCGTCTCGCTCGCGATCGACGAGCGCACCGGGGTCCCGGGCCGCGTGCGGCATCGGACAATCGCACCGTCACCGACGGCGCTCCTCGCCTTCCCGGCCTGACGATCCCGGCGTTGCAGCCCCGGCCGGTCGAAGCCAGGATCGTGGCATGGCCGACTCTCCCCTCAAGCCCCTCGACCCGGCAACCCTTCCGCCCCGCGTCGACGTGAGCGACAACTCGACGGCGCTCGCCGCCGTCCGCGCCGTCATCGACGCCGGCCCGTTCGACGCGACGTGGGAATCGTTGCGCGCGTACGAGGCGCCCCTCTGGTACCGCGATGCGAAGTTCGGCATCTTCATCCACTGGGGCATCCCGTCGGTCCCGGCGCAGGGGGAGTGGTATTCGCGGACGATGTACCTCGAGGCCGACCGGGCGTTCGAACACCACCGCGCGACCCACGGGCCGCACGATCGGTTCGGGTACAAGGACTTCATCCCCTCGTTCACGATGGACCGCTTCGACCCCGCCGAGTGGGCGGAGGTGTTCCGTCGCGCGGGCGCGCAGTTCGTCGTACCCGTCGCCGAGCACCACGACGGCTTCGCGATGTACGACACCGCCCGCTCCCGCTGGAGCGCAGCGCAGATGGGGCCGCGACGCGACGTGTTCGGCGAGCTGATGACGGCCGTCGACGACGCGTGGATGGTGCGAGGTGCCTCGTCGCACCGGGCGGAGCACTGGTTCTTCATGAACGGCGGGATGCGGTTCGACTCCGACGTCCGCGATGCCCGCTTCTCGGACTTCTATGGTCCTGCCCAGCGCGAGGAGACGGCGCCGAACGAGCAGTTCCTCGAGGATTGGTTGCTGCGGACCGTCGAGATCATCGACCGGTACCGGCCGCAAGTGCTGTGGTTCGACTGGTGGCTCGAACAGCCCGCCTTCGAGCCCTATCTCCGCCTGCTCGCGGCGTACTACTACAACCGCGCCGCGGAGTGGGGCCGCGGGGTCGTCATCAACTACAAGTGGACGGCGTTCGCCGAGGGGAGCGCGGTCTACGACATCGAGCGAGGGGCGATGCCCGGCATCCGTCCCGACGTGTGGCAGAACGACAGCTCGGTCGGTAAGACATCGTGGGGCTGGATCGAGGACCACGACTACAAGAGCCTCGACGACCTCGTCGGAGAGCTCGTCGACGTCGTGGCGAAGAACGGCAACCTGCTCCTGAACATCGGTCCGAAGGCCGACGGCACGATCGCACCGGCCGAGCGCGAGCTGCTGGAGGGAATCGGCGACTGGCTCACGGTCAACGGCGAGGCGGTCTTCGGGTCGCGGCCGTGGCTCATCCCCGGAGAGGGGCCGACGGAGGTCGTCGCCGGGTCGATGATCGACGACGCGTTCGCGCCGTACACGTCGGAGGACGTGCGCTTCACGACCCGGACCGACGTCACCGGCGACTACGTGTACGCGACCGTCCTGCGGTGGCCCGAGGACGGCGTCGCCCGCATCCGCTCGTGGGGGCGGTCGAGCGGATTGCTGGGGCGTCGGATCGCCGAGGTCACCGTGCTCGGCCACGGGCCCGCGGAGTGGTCGCAGGATGCCGACGCCCTCCGCGTCACCCTGCCCGAGGCCCCGCCGTCCGCCGTCGGCGTCGTCGTTAAGCTCTGGCTCGAACCCGTGCACGAGCCGTCGCGCAAGGACTTCCTGCACGGCTGACCATCATCGACCGCGGTACTCTCGTCGCCGGAGGAATCATGACCGACCCGAACGTCCAGCTGCAGACCCTGCGATCCAGCATCGACAACATCGACGCCGCCCTCGTCTTCATGCTCGCCGAGCGATTCCGCTGCACGAAGCAGGTCGGCGTCCTCAAGGCGGAGCACGGGATGCCGGCATCCGACCCCTCCCGCGAGGAGCAGCAGACCGCGCGCCTGCGCCGTCTCGCCGAGGAGGCCGATCTCGATCCCGAGTTCGCCGAGAAGTGGTTCAACTTCGTGGTGGCCGAGGTCATCCGTCACCACACGGAAGCGGCTGAAGAGCGCTGACCCCCGGCGGATCCAGCGTCCGCGGATGCAATAGTTCAGCCGCGTCACGCCGGTGACGGGGCGGATGCCGCGGCGCGCCGCGCGGCATCTATTGCATCCGTGAACGCTGCACTCGCAGCCAGCGGAAGCCGTGCGGCGTGAGCTCGAGGCCGTCAGACAGGTCCACGGCGGCATCCGTGACGACGTCGGTCGCCGCAGACTCGAACCCCGACAGCGTGACCGCATCGATCGTCACCGGGTCGTCCCCCACATTCGCCAGCACGAGAACCGCGCCGGCCGTCCCGATGCGCTGGTACCCCACGACCGACGGATGCGGCGCATGGAACGGCGTCAGCGGGTTGCCCGCCAACTCCGGAGCGCGCTGACGGGCCGCGATGAGCGCGGTGAGCCGGGCGTGGATCCGACCCGGGACCGTGGTCGTGTCGTGGCGCGCGGCGAAGGCCGCGGCATCCGCTACGGGACGGTGCACCCAACGGCTGTCACCGGCGTGCGCGGGGTCGTCGAGATACGAGTGGTCGTTCAGCTGTCCCAGCTCGTCACCGAGGTAGAGCAGGGGGATGCCGCCGGTCGACAGCGCGAGCGCATGAGCCAGGATGACGCGGTCCTCGCCGCCCGGGTCACCCGCTTCGACGCCGGCGAGCGACGCGGTCGTTCCCGCGACGCGGGCGTCGCCGGTCTTCGGATTCTCCTGGAACGGCACGCCGCGCGAGAAGGTGCCCGGGAACCGGCCGACGTAGAAGTCGTTGAGGAACCGGCGATGCGAGTACCCGTCGATGCCGAGGTTCGCGGCATCCTCATCGGCGAAGGTCCAGCCGATGTCGTCATGGCTGCGGACGTAGTTCACCCACGCGGTGCCGGCGGGAAGGGCGTGCCGCTCGTCGAGCGCTTTCTGCAGGAGGCGTCCGTCGCGGGTCGCCAGCGCCTCCCAGCCGAGAGCCATCTGCAGCGGGTTGTAGGAGAGCTGGCATTCGCCGGGTGAGATGTAGGTGATGACCTCGTCGGGGTGGACGATGGCCTCGGATTTGAAGAGGACCGACGGCGCACCGAGCGAGAGCACCTGGTTGAACGCCTGCAGCAGCAGATGGGCCTCAGGGAGCGATTCGCAGGTGGTGCCGAGCCGCTTCCAGATGAACGCGACGGCGTCCATGCGGAGCACCTCGACGCCCTGGTTCGCGAGGAACAGCATCTCGCCCGCCATCGCCCGGAAGACCGCCGGATTCGCATAGTTCAGGTCCCACTGGAAGTGATAGAACGTCGCCCAGATCCAGCGTCCGTCGGGCAGCTGCACGAACGCGCCGGGGTGATCGTCGGGGAAGATCTCGCGGACCGTCTCCTCATAGAGATCGGGCATCGTCCGGTCCGGGAAGATCAGGTAGAAATCCTCGAACCCGGGGACGCCGGCGACGGCCTTCTGCGCCCAATCGTGCTCGTTGCTCGTGTGGTTGAAGATGAAGTCCACGACGAGCGAGATGCCCGCCTCGCGCAGGTCCGCCGACAGAGCGGCGAGGTCGTCCATGGTGCCGAGGCGATCGTCGACGGCACGGTAGCTCGACACCGCGTAGCCGCCGTCGTTGTTCCCCTCGGGGGAATCGAACAGCGGCATCAGGTGCAGGTAGGTGAGGCCCAGCTCCTGGAAGTAGGGGATGCGATCCCGGATGCCGCTGAGGGACCCCGCGTACCGGTCGACGTAACAGACGCCGCCGAGCATCTTCTCCGACAGGAACCAGTCCGGGTCGGCGAGGCGCTTGCGGTCGAGGGCCTTCAGATCGGCGGGGCGGTCGCGCCAACTCCCGGCGGCCGCGGCGATGACCTCGGCGAGGGCCTCCCGCCCGTCCTCGCGCTCGCCGTAGAGCTGCAGGAACGAGCCGTGCAGGACGGGGAACACGTCGTCGAAGCGAGCCTGGAACTCGGGATCGAGCCGTCCCGCCGCGGCTTCGGCGGCGGCGACGGCGGCATCCCTGTCCTGCTGCGTACCCGGTGTCAGACGTGCCATCGTGCTCCCCACCGCGCTGTCGAGTGGATCGCATCGTATCGCGGCCGGGGACCGCGCCATGCGATCCCCGGCCGCGGCCGTCGTGAGGCGTCGTCGTCAGGCGATGGCCCGCCGGAGACTGCCGTACGAGATCGCGGCCAACGCCGCGATGACGAGGACGAACGCGCCCGTCAGAGCGATCGGGGTCAGCGACCCGAACCAGGCGAAGACCGGCCCCCAGGCATCCGCTCGACCGATGATCCACAGGATCACGATGAACACCAGCGCCAGTGCGATCAGCAGGACGGTCAGGACGAGGTTGCCCCACCGCTTGTAGACATTCGCGAAGAAGAACCCTACGACGAAGAACAGCATCGCGACGACGGCGAAGAACAGTCCCGCGACGAGCGGTCCCTGCGACCAGATCCAGGTCAGGCGGAACATGTAGGCGTTCATGCCCCAGCCGCGCGTGAGCGATTCGATCAGCCCGCCGATCACGAAGAGCACGGCCAGGCCGACCGAGGTCAACGCGGCCGTCAGCAGAGTGCCGAGGTAGAACTCGCGCCGCGTCACGCTCATCGCCTGCGCGAACGGGAAGCTCAGTGTGAGCGCCTGGATGCCGACGGCCAGGAAGTACCAGAGGGGAGCCTGCGCTCCGCCGCCGAACATGGTCGTCGACTCGACGTTGCCCGCGAGGAGCCAGAAGATGGCCAGGCTGATGGCGACCGTGCCGCCCAGGACGATCAACGGCACCCAGATGAAGGTGGAGCGGTTGACCAGCTGCATGCGCACGACGTTGAGTGTGCGGTTCATCGGAGTGCTCCTTCGTCCGTCTTGGCGGCGTTCTGCGTCTGCCGCACGATGAGCTGCTGCAGAGAGACCGGCAGGACGTCGAGGCCGGCCAGGGCGAGCTCGCTGCGGTCCTCGGCGCTCAGCGCGCCGATCACGGTGGCGCTGGTGATCCGTCCGAGGCTCTCGCGGTGGATGACCTCGCGAGTGGCGACGAACTCCTCGACGACCGCGGTGTCGCCCACGATCGTCGAGGCGCGACCGCGGATCGACTCGGTGTCCTCGTCCATGATGATCCGACCCCCGTCGATGACGATGACCTTCTCGAGGAGGTTCGCGACCTCGTCGATGAGGTGACTCGACAGGATGATCGTGCGGGGATGCTCGGCGTAGTCCTCGAGGAGCCGGTCGTAGAAGATCTGGCGCGCGACGGCATCCAGCCCCAGGTACGGCTCGTCGAAGAAGGTGACCTCGGCGCGCGCTGCGATCCCGATGATCACTCCGACGGCCGAGAGCTGACCGCGCGAGAGCTTCTTGATGCGGGTCTTCATCGGCAGACGGAACTCGCGGATGAGCTGGTCGGCGACGCTCTGATTCCAGTTCGGGTAGAACAGTCGCGCGATGCGGAAGGCGTGCGTCGGCGTCGCGTCATCGGGATACTTCTGGCTTTCGCGGACGAAGCACATGCGACTGAGGACGGCGGCGTTCTCGTAGGGCGGCTCGCCGAAGACGCGGACCTCGCCCGCGGTGGCGAAGTTCTGCGCCGTGAGGATCGACATGACGGTCGTCTTGCCGGCGCCGTTGCGGCCCAGCAGGCCGTAGATGGCGTCGCGCTCGATCGAGAACGAGACGTCGTCGACGGCGATCGTGTCGCGGTAACGCTTGGTGAGGTTCTTCACCTCGATGACGGCGGTCATCGTGACGTTCCTTTCGTGGTGGTGGTCTGGGCGCGCTCCGCCAGGAGGCGGGCGAGGTCGTCGGGTCCGAGGCCGAGCTTGCGTGCCTCGTCGAGGAGCGGGTCGAGGTAGCGGTCGGCGAAGGCCGATCGCCGTTCGGTCAGCAGCAGCTCGCGAGCGCCGTCGGCGACGAACATGCCGATGCCGCGGCGCTTCACGAGGACGCCTTTGTCGGTGAGCATCGCGATTCCCTTCGCCGCGGTGGCCGGATTGATGCGGTGGAAGGCCGCCAGCTCGTTCGTCGACGGCGCCTGTTCCTGCTCGGACAGGGTGCCGTCGATGATCGAGTCCTCGACGCTCTCCGCGATCTGCAGGAAGAGCGGGCGTCCTTCGTCGACCATTCCGACTCCGCGTTCTCGTTAGTGGGTTAGTTACATCAGTAGGTAACCACTGAACCTAGGGGGTGTCAACACCCGGATACGACGAATCCCGCGACCCCCAGGGGCCGCGGGATCCGATCAGCGGGCGGTCAGGCCCGAAGGGACGCGCCGAGACGGCGCACGACCTGTTCGAGGATCGGCCGCGGAGTTGCGAAGATCAGGCGGGCGAAGCCGGTCCCGGCGACGCCGCACATCGTTCCTTCGGTGAGGACGACCGACGACTCGCGCGTGAAGAATTCCGCGGGACGATCGCCGATGCCGGTGGCGCGGAAGTCGATCCACCCGACGTACGTCCCCTCGGGCTTCGGCATCCATGCGTCGGGGATCTCCTCGGCAAGCAGCTCGAGCAGGGTGTCGCGATTGTGCTCGAGGTACGGCACCAGATCGGCCAGCCATGGGTCCCCGTCGCGGTACGCGACGGTGTTCGCGATCGCGCCGAGATTGCTCGTGCCGTGACCCGAGAACGGGCCGATCTCCTCCCAGACCTTGCGGTCCGCGTCGCTCGTGAGCACGAGCTGCGCGCATTTGAGACCCGGCAGGTTCCAGGCCTTCGAGGCGCTCATCGCGGTGATGGTGTGCTGCGCGGCGGCGTGAGAGACCGTGGCGTAGGGGGTGTGGGTGAAGCCGCCGTAGACCAGAGGTGCCCAGATCTCGTCCGAGAACACCCGGCCGCCGTTGCGTTCGACCACCTCCGAGATCGCGAGGAGCTCAGCGCGGCTGAAGACCCGGCCCACCGGGTTGTACGGGTTGCAGAGCAGCAGGAGGTTGCCACCGTCGTCGAACGCCCGCTGCAGGGCGTCGAGGTCGAACTCGTACCGACCCTCGCGGACGGCGAGCGGCACCTCGATCACCTCGCGCCCGCGCATCGGGGGGACGAAGAGGAACGGCATGTACGACGGCGTCGGGACGATGATCTTCGAGCCCGGTGCGGAGCAGTGCTCCATGGCGAGCTCGAGTCCCATGATCACGTCGGGGATCGGCTGGACGTCGGATGCCGCGACCCCCCAGCCGTACCGGCGCGCCACGAACTCGGCGGTCGCGTCGGAGAGGTCGGCGCTGATCCCGCGCGGCATGTATCCGAAGGACCCGGCATCCACCGCGCGGTGCAGCGCCGCCGTGATCGTCGGGTCGATCCCGAAGTCCATCTCGGCGACGAACGCACCGAGCGTCCCGTCCTCCGCCGACCATTTGGTGGCACCCGTCGACCGCAGGTGGTCGATCGTCGTGGCGTCGATGCGTCGGGCGAACTCGCTCATGCGTGGTGCTCCTCATTCCGGGCGGACCCTCCCACTCTGCACCCCCGAGGGTCGGCGAGGCTTGTTCCGACTGCCGCGCGCGCGGAATACCGTCGCATTTCGACATGGTCAAGAGGGTGGCTCGATTTGATCCATGTCAACCGACTTCGTTACCGTCGAAGGCGGGCCCAGTGCCCTCGACGACCAGTCCGCGGCCGTTCGAACCGACTTCCTGGGGAGCCGGCGACGAGCGCTCGTATGGTCGGCGGTCTGGGCGACGATCCCGATGTTCGTCGCCGAAGCTCTGCACTCGAGTGACATTTCGCTCGTGCGGATGCCGGTGATCGCCACCCGGACGCTACCGATGCGGACGCGTGCGCGCCCGCCGAGGGAAGCACGTGACAACTGCCGCTGTCGAAGCGAAGAATCTGTTCAAAGTCTTCGGACGCAACCCCGGCCAGGCGGTCAAGCGCCTGAAGGCCGGGGAACCCCGGGACCAGGTCCGCGACGCGGGGACCGCCGCCGTCATCGACGCGAGCTTCCGCGTCGAGCGGGGCGAGATCTTCGTGATCATGGGTCTGTCCGGCTCGGGGAAGTCCACGATCATCCGCATGCTGAACGGTCTGCACGACGCATCCGGCGGAGAAGTCCTCGTGCACGGTGAGCCGATCACCGGCATCCCGGCCTCGAAGCTCCGCGGCATCCGTCGCGAGCGCATCGCGATGGTGTTCCAGCACTTCGCCCTGCTGCCGCACCGCACGGTCGCCGCCAACGTCGCCTACCCGCTCGAACTGCAGGGCGTCGGCAAGGCCGAGCGCCTTGCGAAGGCCGAGGAGATCCTCGCCCTCGTCGGCCTCGGGGGCTGGGGCGACAAGCTGCCGTCCGCGCTGTCGGGCGGGATGCAGCAGCGCGTCGGGATCGCCCGCGCGCTCGCCGCCGACACCGACATCCTGCTGATGGACGAGGCGTTCAGCGCCCTCGACCCGCTCATCCGACGCGAGATGCAGGAGCAGCTGCTCGACCTGCAGCAGAAGCTGCAGAAGACGATCATCTTCATCACGCACGACCTCAACGAGGCGATGTTCCTCGGCGACCGGATCGCGGTCATGCGCGATGGCCGCATCGTGCAGATCGGCACCCCCGAGGACATCCTCACCGACCCCGCCAACGACTACGTCGAGCAGTTCGTGCAGGACGTCGACCGCGCCCGCGTCCTCACGGCGGCGAACGTCATGGAACGACCCGGCTCGGTGTCGGTGACCGAGGCAGCGGGCCCCCGCACGGCGCTGCGCACCATGCGCGACGCCCGCATGGCCGCCGTCTACGTGACCGACCGCAGCCGCAAGCTCCTCGGCATGATCAGCGACCGCGACGCCCTCAAGCTCGTCCGCCGTGGCGAGACGACGATCTCGTCGCTCCTGCGCCCCGTGCCGCAGGCGGTCGGCCGCGACGACGTCCTCATGGACCTCTTCGTCCCCGCCGCCGAGTCGCCGCTGCCGCTGGCGGTGACGGATGCCGAGGGCCGCCTCGTCGGCGTCATTCCCCGCATCACGCTGCTCACGGCGCTCGGACCCTCCACCACCGAGACAACGGAGATCCCGGTGATCCTCGACCCGGTGCCCGGCTCCGTGATCGACGAAGCACTCGCCGGAGGCGCGGTCGACGGCCCCGCCGCCGAGAAGGAGGAGGTGCGCTGATGGATGGTTTCCGCATTCCGATCGGTGAATGGGCTGACGCCGGCGTCGACTGGATCCGCGACACCCTCGGCTGGCTGCTGTCGGGCGTCTCGGCCGTCGTCGGCTGGTTGGTCGACGCGCTCGCGAACGCGCTGCTCTCGCTGCCGATCGTCGCCGTCATCGTCGTCTTCGCCGCGCTCGCGTGGTTGCTGCGCTCGTGGCGCTTCGCCATCGGCACCGTCGTCGGCTTCGTCCTCATCCTGGGCGTCGGCCAGTGGGTGACCTCGATGCAGACCCTCGCGCTCGTCCTCGTGGCGGCCATCATCGCCGTCGTGATCGCCGTGCCGCTCGGCATCGCCGCAGCTCGGAACGACACGTTCAGCGCGATCCTCCGCCCCGTGCTCGACCTCATGCAGAGCATGCCGGCGTTCGTCTACCTGATCCCCGCGATCGTCTTCTTCAGCATCGGCGTCGTGCCGGGCGTCGTCGCGACGGTGATCTTCGCACTGCCCCCCGGTGTGCGTCTCACCGAGCTCGGCATCCGCGGCGTGGACAGTGAAACCGTCGAAGCCGGTCACGCGTTCGGTGCGACTCCCGGCCAGATCCTCCGCGGTGTGCAGCTCCCGCTGGCCATGCCGAGCATCATGGCGGGCATCAATCAGCTGATCATGCTCGCGCTGTCGATGGCGGTCATCGCCGGTATCGCGGGCGCCGACGGCCTCGGCAAGGAGATCGTCCAGGCGATGTCCACGGTCGACATCGCGAAGGGCGTCGAGGCGGGCCTCAGCGTCGTCATCCTCGCCGTCTACCTCGACCGACTCACGGGAGCGCTCGGTGCGCTGAAGAACCAGCGCGGATCGCTTCTCGGTGCGATCGCGCGTCGCCGGACACCTGGTCAGAAGGGCGGCGATGCGTCGCATCCTCAGGACGCTGCGCAGGATGCGGCCACCGAGGCAGAGCGTGAGCAGGCATCCCCGCGCCGCGCACCGGTCGCCACGGGCGGGATCTGACCCCACACACGTGCGGCCTCGCGCCGCACGGTCCGGTTGCACCCGGACCTGCACGATACGGAACCAGCAATCACATACGGAAGGCACTCATGAACAAGCGACACCTGACCGGGATCCTCGCGATCGGGGCTGCGGCATCCCTCGCCCTCGCCGGCTGCGCCACCGGCAATCAGGCCGCGGGCGGCGCGCAGGAGGGCGGCGAGGACAGCCTCGGTACCATCACCCTCGGCTACCTGCCGTCCTGGACCGACGGTCTCAGCACCGCCTACCTGCTCGAGGACCAGCTCCAGAAGGCCGGCTACACGGTCAAGATGCAGGAGCTCACCGAGGCAGGGCCGCTCTACGCCGGTCTCGCGCAGGGCGATGTCGACATCTACCCGTCGGCCTGGCCCGAGCTGACCCACAAGTCCTACATGGACAAGTACGGCGACAAGATCGACGACCTCGGTGCGTACTACGAGGGCGCGAAGCTGACGATCGCGGTGCCCGACTACGTCGACATCGACTCGATCGACGACCTGAAGGCGAACGCCGACCGCTTCGGCGGGAAGATCTACGGCATCGAGCCGGGTGCGGGTCTGACGAAGCAGACGCAGGAGTCGATGCTCCCTGGGTACGGCCTCGAGGACACCTACGAGCTCGTGACCTCGTCGACCGCGGCGATGCTCACCGAGCTCGACAGCGCCGAGGCGGCGCAGCGCGACATCGTGGTGACCTCGTGGCGTCCGTTCTGGGCCAACGACCGGTACAACCTCAACGACCTCGAGGACCCGAAGGGCGCGATGGGCGAGGCCGAGGCCCTGCACTTCCTCGCGACCGACGGCTTCACGGAGGAGTACCCCGAGGCGGCTGAGCTCATCGCCGGCATCACGCTGGACGACGAGCAGTACGCGAGTCTCGAGGACACCGTCGTCAACAAATACGGCGAGGGCAAGTACGCCGAGGCCATCGACGAGTGGCTGACCGAGAACCCCGACGCCTACGACACGATCGTCACCGACTGATCGGTCGGCGACGTCACGGGGATCCGGCTTCGGCCGGGTCCCCTTCATCGTTCCGGCGCTCGGTGTTCGGGCGCTCGGTGATCGGCTGGGCGACCTTCTTCTCGAGCACCTCGACCGCCTCGTCCGACAGGGCGATGAGCCCGTCGATCTCCTCGCGGACGCGCTGGTAGGCGAGGTGACGCTCAGCAGGGGTTGCGGCGTCGTCGGTGGCGACGGCGAGCATGCGGGATGCCGTCGCCAGCCGTTTGCGCTCGGCATCCGTCAGTCCCGAATCACGGGTGCGACGGGCTTCGCGCTCGGCGAGGTCGAAGGCGACCTCGAAGTCGGTGACGGCCCGACGATACTCGGCGATCTGCTCCGCGGTGGGCTTGGAGCCGTCGGCGGGGCGCGCGCGATCGGCGATCTTCTTGGCGCGGAGGAATCCGGCGGTGAGGGGGTCGCGGCCGTTGCTCATCGACGGGAACGCGATGAGCTTCGCGACGTCGAGCTCGTAGTCGAGCCAGCGGTGGGTGACCTCGTCGTGGACGGCGCGGAGGTCGTCGGCCTGGTCGGTGAGGGACTGCGACGGGGCTTCTACCTCGGCCGCCGCGGCGGAGCCGATGCCGCGCTTGGCGGCGGCGCGGGCGGCGGTGAGCTCCGCCTTCGCCTTCATGATCTCGAGGCGGTGCTTGTGGCGGCGCTTCGAGGCCGCGGCGAAGGATCCACTCGCGGCAGAGGCGAGCCCGAAGAGCGGGAACACGAGCCACCAGTAGTTGCCCGCGAAGGCCCAGAATCCGTCCACTCGCTACACCTTACGGGCGCGGCTGGTCGCGGTCACGACCGTCGCGCCGCGACCGGTAGGCGTCGAGAGCGGATGCCGCGCCCTCCGCCGCGCGCGCGATGCCGTCGACCGATCGCGCGATCGCCTCGGACGCGATGATGCTCCACAGCGGCGCCGCTGTGTCGGTCGGCGCGTCGTTCGGGCGGTGCCCGGCGAGACGCCAGGCCTCCTGCTCGGCGACGCCGAAAGCACGACCGGCGTCGTCGACGGCGGAGCGGTACGCCGTGAACTGCTCGGGGGTGAGAGGAGCGGTGGGGGATGCCGGGCGGTGCTCGCGGGCGATGCCCTCGAGGCGCAGGAACTCGGCCGTCGCGGGGACGCGCACGTCGCTCAGCGCGGGGAACGCGAGGCGGCGGGCGGCATCCGTCTCGTACTCCATCCATCGCGCCGCGATCGCATCGTGGGCGGCCATGAGACGCGCGAGCGGGAGATGCTTCGGGTCCGTGCCGCGGGCGGGCACGGCGGCTCGTTCCGCGCTGACGCGGGCGCGGGCGACGCGGATCGTCGCAC
This sequence comes from Microbacterium sp. SORGH_AS_0505, assembly GCF_030818715.1. Classification (NCBI taxonomy): domain Bacteria; kingdom Bacillati; phylum Actinomycetota; class Actinomycetes; order Micrococcales; family Microbacteriaceae; genus Microbacterium; species Microbacterium sp. SORGH_AS_0505. Next base: position 1,123,862 of record NZ_JAUTAT010000001.1, read on the forward strand.
TCGCGGCGGCCTTGGCGCGCTGCGCAGTTTCGAGGGCCCGACGCGCGGCGCGGACGTCGTCGGGGCGGGCGCGCCCGGTGGCGCGTTCGGCGTCGATGCGGCTGAGCTCGGCCTGCGCGACGCGTGCCGCGGCGCGCGCGCCGATGGCGTCGGTGCGCGCCTGCTGCAGTTCGCGTTGCGCGGCGGTGAGGGCGAGGCGACGGGCACGGGTCGTCCGGCCGCGCCGCACGCCGACGAAACCGACCGCGCCGGCTCCTGCAGCGGCGGGGGCGACCCACCAGAACTCCGCCAGCGCGGCCCCGATCCCCACGATCCAGAGCTGCATGCCGCCATGCTATCCGCGACCGGTGGCCGCGCTCCCAGGGATCGGCCGTCCTGGATGTCGCTTCCGCTCGCTACGCTCTGCCGCATGGGCACATGGAGTGAAGAACCGTTCGGCAACGACACCGCGGCGGACTGGGCATGGGAACTCGATGAGGCGGATTCGTGGGACGTCGTCAGCGACGTGCTGCGGGACTATCTCGGCGAAGACGAGACGGACTCGGGCCTCGACGAGGTCGCGGTCGCCGCGGCGGCGGTCGTCGCTCACGGCGCGGGCCTCGCGCTGTCCGAGGAGGAGGACACCGAGTCGGTGGAAGGGTTCCTCGGCCGGGTGGGAGCACCTCCGGCATCCGCGGTGACCGCCGCTCGCGCCGCACTCGACAAGGTCGGCGGGGAGTCCGAGCTCGCCGAGCTGTGGGCCGACGCGGACGGGCTCGACGACTGGCGGGCGACGCTCGCCCGGCTGCGGGACGCGCTCCCCGCCTGACGCGCGTCAGCGCACGAGGCGTGCGCCCGAGAAGCGGGTGACGACGCCGGGATGCCGGGCGGGCATCGCCAGCACGGAGTCAGGCGCGCGATCCGCGAGACCCGGGAATCCGGCATCCGCCAGCAGGCCGTCGTCGAGTCGATCGAGCTCGGCGCGGACCAGCGGCCACGGCTCGTGCTCGTTCGCAGCCCAGATCGTGCGACCGAGGTGCCGCTCGTGGAAGCCCCAGCGCGCCGTGAGGAAGCGGCTCAGCTCGTCGTCGACGATCTCGTCGCCGGCCGTGACGCGGATGCGGGTGCGCACCCGATCTCCGAATCCCGGATGCCGTCGCGAGGCGTACTCGATCGCATCGCCGTCCGTCCGCGTCGCGGCTTTCGCCCAGCGGTAGGGCAGGCCGAACACGGCGCGCGCACCGAGGACGGGCAGGAGGTGTTCGGCCTCGAGGGTCTGGAAGACGACGCCGCGGCGACCGTCGGCATCCTTCGCGTACGTTCGGACGTTGATCTCGACGAACCGGCCGACGAAGGGGACCGGGGGCAGCGGCAGGAAGCGGAACTCGCTCAGGACGAACGGGATGAGGCCCACCCACGCCGACCCGTCGAACACGTCGGGCTCGGTCCCGGGCGGCAGGTGCAGTGTGATCAGCGCCGGATCGACCCGCCAGTGCAGGAAGCAGGCGCCGCTCCAGCGCTGCTGCAGCACCGCGCGACCCGGTAGGGCAGGCGCGGTGGCGTCCATCGGTCGGCTCAGCCGAACAGCAGCGTGAGGACGGTCGCGCCGCCGCCTACGAGGACCATCGCGATGATGACGGTCCACGCGACCACCTTGGTGCGGGCGCGCTTGCGCCCGACGAAGTCGGCGTATTCGGGGTCGTCGCTCACGCGGGGACCTCGTCGACGATCGCACCGAACGCGGCGGGGAGGGTCGCCTTCGAGACGCGGCGCAGCTCGCCGACCGGGAGCGTGAAGACGCCCTGGATCTCGAGGGCCGCCTGCTCGCCTTCCGGTGCGTCGTCGGTCACTCCGATGCGGAGCACGGGGTAGCCGCGCCCCTCGCAGAGGCCCCGGAACTTCACGTCCTCCTCGCGGGGAACCGACACGATGACTCGGCCGGTCGACTCGCTGAATAGGGCGGTCGCGGCATCCACACCGTCGCGCTCCATGATCTCGCGCAGCCACACGCGCGCGCCGACGCCGAACCGCGTCGTCGCCTCGGCGAGAGCCTGAGCGAGGCCACCGGCCGACAGGTCGTGGGCGCTTGAGACGAGCATCTCGTCACGGGCTGCCTGCAGCAGACCCGCGAGGGTCTTCTCGCCGGCGAGGTCGACCTTGGGCGGGCGACCGCCGAGGTGGTCGTGGATCGTGTCGGCCCAGGCCGAGCCGTCGAGCTCGGTCGAGGTCGTGCCGAGCAGGTAGATGTTCTCGCCGGCATCCTGCCAACCGCTGGGGATGCGGCGCGACACGTCGTCTATGATGCCGAGCACGCCCACCACGGGCGTCGGGAAGATGGGCTGGTCGCCGGTCTGGTTGTAGAAGCTGACGTTCCCGCCGGTGACGGGCACGCCGAGCTCGAAGCAGGCGTCGGCGAGACCGTCGACGGTCTGCCCGAACTGCCACATGACCTCGGGGTTCTCGGGGCTGCCGAAATTGAGGCAGTCGGTGACGGCGGTGGGCTCGGCACCCGTGACGGCGACGTTGCGGTACGCCTCGGCGAGGGCGAGCTGCGCACCGGCGTACGGGTCGAGCTGGCAGTAGCGGCCGTTGCAGTCGGTCGCTATCGCGAAGCCGAGGCCCGACTCCTCGTCGACGCGGATCATGCCGGCGTCGTCGGGGAAGCTCAGGGCCGTGTTGCCCATGACGTAGTAGTCGTACTGGTTGGTGACCCAGGACGTGTCGGCGAGATTCGGGCTGCCGAGGAGCTTCACGAACTGCTCGCGCAGCACCTCGGGATCGTCGCTCCGCTCGAGGGCGGCGGCGGAGTCCTCGCGGAGCGCGTCGATCCAGGTCGGGTAAGCGACGGGGCGCTCGTAGACGGGGCCGTCGACCGCGACCGTCGAGGGGTCGACGTCGACGATCTGCTCGCCGTGCCAGAAGATCTGCAGGCGGCCGTCGCCGGTGACCTCGCCGAGGACGCTCGTCTCGACATCCCACTTCTGGACGACGGCGAGGAACGCGTCGAGCTTCTCGGGAGCGACGATCGCCATCATGCGCTCCTGGCTCTCGCTCATGAGGATCTCCTCGGGCGTGAGCGACGGGTCGCGCAGCAGCACCTTCTCGAGGTCGACCTTCATGCCCGAGCCGCCGTTGGCGGCGAGCTCGCTCGTCGCGCACGAGATGCCGGCGGCGCCGAGGTCCTGGATCGCCTCGACGAGCTCGCCCTGGTACAGCTCGAGGCAGCACTCGATGAGCACCTTCTCGGCGAACGGGTCGCCGACCTGCACGGCGGGACGCTTGGTGGGGCCGCCGTCGGCGAAGGTGTCGGATGCCAGGATCGACGCGCCACCGATACCGTCACCGCCGGTGCGGGCGCCGAACAGCACGACCTTGTTGCCGGCGCCGGTGGCGTTGGCGAGCTTGATGTCCTCGTGGCGGAGAACACCGACCGCGAGCGCGTTGACGAGCGGGTTGCCCTGGTAGACCTTGTCGAAGACGGTCTCGCCGCCGATGTTGGGGAGGCCGAGGCAGTTGGCGTAGAAGCTGATGCCGCTGACGACGCCGTGCACGACGCGCGCCGTGTCGGGGTCGTCGATGTCGCCGAAGCGGAGTTGGTCCATGACCGCGACGGGGCGCGCGCCCATCGAGATGATGTCGCGGACGATGCCGCCGACGCCGGTCGCGGCGCCCTGGAAGGGCTCGATGTAGCTCGGGTGGTTGTGGGACTCGACCTTGAAGGTGACGGCCCAGCCCTCGCCCACGTCGACGACGCCGGCGTTCTGGCCCATGCCGACCATGAGCCGTTCCTTCATCTCGTCCGAGACCTTGTCGCCGAAGCGACGGAGGTAGATCTTCGAGGACTTGTAGGAGCAGTGCTCGCTCCACATGACGGAGTACATCGCCAGCTCGCCGGAGGTGGGGCGGCGGCCGAGGATCTCGCGGATCTTGTCGTACTCGTCGGGCTTCAGGCCGAGGGCGCCGTACGGCTGCTCCCGCTCCGGCGTGGCGATGGCGTTCTCGACGGTGTCTGCGACTGGGGTGCTCACGCGGCTGGGCTCCAAGACTCGGGATGCCGGGGGACGCCCCCATCCTATCGGCGGGGCACCGGCATCCCGTCGTGTCTGCGGGGGCCCGCTTCGATACGCTGACCGCATCAGCTCGACGCACACTCCTGGGGGATTCATGTCGACAGCTCACTCGCGGCGCCGTGCCGTTTTCGCGGCGTTCGTGGTCGCCGCGGCGATGGCGCCGCTGCTGTCCGGGTGTACTCAGGTGGTGGCCGTCGTCGCGGGAACGATCCTCGAGGTGCGGGGCGGGGCGTCATCGCCGGAACGTCCGGCCGAGGCGGAGACCGAGGCCGAGGATGTCGACAACGACATCGCCTTCGAGTACCTCAGGGTCGGGGACTGCTTCGACGATCCGAACGAGTACGGTGCGTACGACGGCGAGGGGGCGTGGACGATGCTCCTCATCCCGTGCGAGGAGCCGCACTGGTACGAGCTGTACGCCAAGGGCGACCTGGGCATGTCTCACTTCCCCGACGCGATGTCGCCGACGGCCCTGTTCCCGGGCGACGACGCGGTGAGTGATGCCGCGGAAGAGATCTGTTACGACGCTTTCGCTGACTACGTCGGCGGATCGTACGAGGATTCGACGCTCGACTTCTGGTACTACCTGCCGACGGCGGAGTCCTGGGCGCTCGGCGACCGCATAGCGAGATGCGTCATCGGCCTCGAGGACGGGACCATTGAGGGAAGTGCGGCGGGCTCGGGCCGTTTCGTCTCGTGACGACTCCGATACGCTGAACCGCCGCTATCGCTTTCTGGTCCTGGGGGATCCATGTCTGTTCGTCGTTCGGGCGCTGCCGTCGCCCTTCTCGTTGCCGTTGTGATGTTGTCGGGGTGCGCCACGTCGCTCAGTGCGCTGCTCGGTGGTGCGTCCCGGGATGAGACGGGGCAGATCGACGCCGGCGGCGACCTCGATGTGTTCACGATCGCACCGGGTGACTGCTTCTTCGACGATGCTCTCGCGGGGCTGGCGGTGGACGAGCAGAGTGAGACGAGCAGTGTCGCGGCGGTGCCGTGCGCGGAGGAGCACACGTTCGAGGCGTACCACGAGTTCACGCTGCCCGAGGGTGAGTATCCGGGTGCCGAGGTCGTCGAGGAGAAGGCTTACGCCGAGTGCGAGGCGGCATTCGCCGAGTTCATCGGGGTGCCCTACGAGGAGTCCGTGTACGAGTACTCGTTCTACTCGCCGTCCTCGGACACTTGGCAGTACCAGGACGACCGTCTCGTCTCGTGCGTGGTGAGCACGGCGGAGTACGACCGGCTCACCGGTTCGCTGAAGGGCGCCGGCGAATAGTCCGACTCACTCCTCGGTGTCGTCCGGGTCGGAGTCGATGACGCCGATGCCGACCGCGTGGTGGCTGGGTTCCTCGCCTTGCGGCTGAGGTGCCTTCGGCTCCTCGCCGGGCTCCTTCGCGACGCTGGGCTCTTCGAGTTCCTCGGTGTCGGGCATCTCTTCGGGGTCGGCGTGCTCGGTGCCGTCGTTGTCAGCCATGGGGGCTCCTTCCGTTGAGTCTCACTCTGGAGGTCGGATGCCGGTGCCGCGACGGTCTTGACGGTCGCCGGGTCGGTGGGTAGGCCTACGCTGACCGGATGGATCCGATCGAACGGCTGCGCGTGCGGGAGCGGGAGCTGACGGACCAGTTGGCCCGTCTCGATGCCGACGACGCCGCGCTGCGGGTCGACAGGGCCGACGCGACCGCGGACGACGAGCACGACCCCGAGGGGTCGACTCTGTCAGGGGAGTGGCAGCGGGTGGCGGCGCTGCGCGCGTCGACGCGGGATGAACTGGCGCAGGTCGCAACCGCGCTGGCGCGAGTGGATGCCGGGACCTACGGTGTGTGCGAACGCTGCGGCCGTCCGATTCCCGAGGCGCGGCTGGAGGTTCGGCCGCAGGCGACGATGTGCGTCGCGTGCGCGTCGCTCGTCTGAGTAGCCATCGCGAGCTGCGGCGAATCGTGCGGGAGCGTGCGCGTGCGCGTGCGCGTAAAACGTGAGCGTGTGCGTGCGACGTGAGCGCGCGCAAGCTAGTGCGAAGTGCGGCTGGCGCCCAGCGGTTCAGAAGGGTGCCGGGTCTCCGGGTGGGCGGGCGGCAGGGTGTGAACGCGACGGCCGGTGTGGGGGCGTCTTCTCTGTAGGTCCTGCCGAGGGGTGAGGTCCATTCGAGGACACCACCCTGGAGTTGTCGCACCCGCCAGGCGGTGAACTGTTTCATCGAATGATGTCTCTGGCACAGGTGAGCGAGATTGCTCAGTTCTGTCTTGCCGCCGAGGGCGTGGTCGTGGGTGTGGTCGATCTCGCAGCGGATCGCCGCGACCCGGCATCCGGGGAACCGGCAGTGCTGATCGCGGGCTTGCAGGAACCGACGCATCCCCGAGGGCACCCGGTACGAGTCGGTCGCGACGGTCACCCCGGTCGCAGGGTCGTGGAACAGGCGCTCCCAGACGTGCGTCGCCCCGGCGAGAAGGCGGGCGGTCGCGGAGTCAATCGGGGATCGGCCCGCGAGATCGCACGGCCCGTCGTCCGCACCGGCGAGGGTCGCGGCGGGCACAAGAACCTGCACCCTCGCGCGGATCGCGCCGAGGGGCCCGGCGGTCGTGTCACGCGTGTCATCCAACGCCGGGGAGCCTGCGAGCAGCAGGTCGGCGAACACGTCGGCCCGGACCTGATCGGTCGATCGTGCATCTGTCGCGACAACGTCAGCGCTCTCGCCTGATGCGCGCTCAGCGCGGGTGTCGATGACCGCCCGCGCCTGCTGGGTGAGACGGTCGTGGATCCCCTCCGCGATCACGGTCGGCAAAGTGGCGATCAGATCCGACATGCCATCGCGCCCGGGCATGAGTCGCACGCACCGGCCGGCCGAAGCCTCTTCATGTCGTTCCGCGAACGATCGTGGGTGCATCCGGTGGGCGAGGATCTCGAGCTCACCCCGGACGCGGTTCGGCGTCTCGCGTTCGCAGCGTTCGATCGCGACCTTCTCGAACTCCGACCACATCTCCGCGGGCAGGTTCAGCCCGGCGTCGACGATTGCTTTCACGTGGCCCTGCACGATCCGCCCGGCCTCCCACGCAGCGACCGCAGCGGGGAATCCTTCCACGATTGTTCGCGCTTCCCCGATCCGACGCTGCACGGCCCGGTCGGTGAGCCGCATCACCCCGGCTACCTCGGCCGAGATCGACCGGAGCACCATGTCGTGCACTTGGACTCGAGCGTTCCGAGGTGCGCCTTGCGCGTCCGCCAGTCGCCCCGCGGCGGCCAGGGTGCGCAGCTCACGGATCTTCACTCGAGCGAACTCGACCCCGATGTCCTCAACGTCCGCGACGATCCCCTGGATGGCAGCGGGATACGCCTCATCATCGGGGGTTTCCATCGCTTCCGTCATACCTGCACTCTCGCACCAACCACCGACATTCAGACCCCGAAAATCACCGAAACCACCCGTTATGAACGACACCCAGAATGAGAAACCTCTCACCGGCCCATTCCCTCTCGGTCAGCGCGCGGCACACCGAGCGCGCTTCGCGCCGCTCACACTCGCTTTCGATTCCGCGGGATCAATACCCAGGGGGGTATCATCGATGCCGACGCGGCGAGAGGGTGACGACATGAGTGACGCAGCGCGAATCGACGACCCGGCGACCGGCGACCCCGAAGCCAAGCGCAAGGTCGTCAATCGTCTCAAGCGCGCGCAGGGGCAGCTCGCCGCCGTGATCTCCGCGGTCGAAGAGGATGCCTCGTGTCGCGATGTCGTGCATCAACTCGCCGCCGTGTCGAAGGCGCTCGACCGGGCCGGGTTCCTCGTCATCTCGACGGCACTGCGAGAGTGCCTCACTGATCCCGATGGGGACACGGCGCCCGAAGAGCTCGAAAAGCTGTTCCTTTCGCTCGCCTGACCGCCCGGGGTTGGCAGAAGAAGACCTCTTGACGCCCGGCATCCGCTGATCTAACGTACAACCAAATGGTTGCACAAACGGAGCTCAGCGATGATCGGATCGACCGCGTCTTCCACGCCCTGGCGGCGGCGACGCGGCGCGACATCCTGCGTCGCACGCTCGAGCGCGAGCAGTCCGTCTCCACGCTCGCCGCGGACTACGACATGTCGTTCGCGGCCGTCCAGAAGCACGTCGCCGTGCTCGAGGCGGCCGAGCTCGTCGTCAAGCGCGCGGAGGGCCGCGAGCGCCTCGTGCGAGCGGACCCCGACATGATCGCCCGCGCCCGGGCGCTGCTCGGACGGTACGAAGACCTCTGGCGCTCCCGCGTCGATCGGCTCGACGCCCTTCTCGCCGAGCCCGAGAACTGACCCATCCCACGAAGGAGTGAGACATGCCCGTCACCGACATCACCACCGACACCGACAACCTCACGATGACGCTCACGGCTGACGTCGACGCCCCCGTCGACCGCCTGTGGCGTGCGTTCACGCAGCCGCGTCAGCTCGAGCGGTTCTGGGGTCCTCCCGGCTGGCCGGCCACGTTCACCGCCTTCGACTTCACCGTCGGCGGTCACGCCGACTACGCGATGACCAGCCCCCAGGGTGAGAAGTCCCGCGGCACATGGGAGTTCCTCGCCATCGACGAGGGTCGCAGCTTCGAGGTGCTCGACGCGTTCGCCGACGAGAACGGCGAGCCGATGTCGAGCTTCCCCTCCATGCGCATGCGCTTCTCCTTCGACGAAACCGCCACCGGCTCCCGGCTCTCGAACATCACGTACTTCACCTCGGTCGAGGCGCTCGAGCAGGTCGTCGCGATGGGCGCCGTCGAAGGATCGCGCATGGCGATGAACCAGCTCGACACGGTCCTCCACGACCTGCGCGACTGGTTCCAGGGCGAGGGCACGAACGTCGAACTGCTCGACGACACCCACGTCCGCATCACGCGTCTCGTCGACGGTCCGCGGGAGCTCGTCTGGCGGGCGCACAACGACCCCGAGTTGCTGAAGAAGTGGATGCTGGGCCCCGACGGGTGGTCGATGGTGGAGTGCGTCGTCGGCGAGCACTACCGGAACGTGTGGGAGGAGGACGGCAAGCCCGAGAGCCGCTTCGGCTTCGAGGGCGAGACGCTGCTCCTCGACGAACCGCGCCGCTCGGTCAGCACCGAGAGGATGATCGGCATGGAGGGTCCGTCGACGACGAACGACCTGCAGTTCTACGAGGAGGACGGTGCGACGCTGCTGACGCTCCTCATCGAATACCCCGATCGCGAGACGCGCGACATGATCCTCGCCACCGGCATGGCGGACGGCATGGAAGCGTCCTACGCTCGGCTCGAGCGCGAGGTGCTGCAGGCGGCGTGACGCCTGGCCGAAGCGACGTCCTCGTCCGCCGGCTCAGGCCCGGGCGAGGGCGTCCTCGAGCGCGACCCACGCGAGCATCGCGCACTTGACGCGAGCCGAGAACTTCGAGACCCCCGACAGCGCGGCGGCATCGGCGAACGTCTCCTCGTCGAGGGGGATCGCTCCGCGCGAACGCAGCGCCTCGCGGAACCCAGTTATGAGCTTCACGGCGTCCTCACGCGGCAGACCGGCGTCGCCGCCGTCCTCCTCGATCAGGGCCGCGAGCATCGATGCGGACGCCTGCGAGATCGAGCAGCCCGAACCCTCCCACGACAGGTCGACGATGCGCTCGCCGGCGTCGTCGACGCGCACGCGGAGGGTGATGTCGTCGCCGCACATCGGGTTGTGCTGGTGCGAGCTCGCGGTCCGCCCCTCCTCGGACGAGAGGCCCTGGCCGTGCGGGTGCTTCGAGTGGTCCAGGATCAGCTCCTGATACAGCGAGTCGAGACCGTTCATTCGTTCACTCCGAAATAGGACCGGATGCCGCTGACGGCATCGACCAGGGCATCGACATCGGCGTCGGTGTTGTACAGGGCGGCGGATGCGCGGACGGATGCCGTCACGCCGAACCGGCGGTGCAGGGGAGCTGCGCAGTGGTGTCCGACGCGGACGGCGATGCCCTGCGCGTCGAGGAACTGGCCGGCATCGTGCGCGTGCACACCGTCGACGACGAAGCTCCAGAGGCCGACACGCTCCGCGCCCTCGGCGTCGCCGAGCAGACGGATGCCGGGGATGTCGACGAGTCCCTCGCGCATGCGCGCGGCGAGGCGAACCTCGTGTGCGTGCACGGCGGACATGCCGGCGTCCTCCAGGTACGACACGGCGGCCGCGAGCCCGATCGCGGGTCCGATCGGCTGCGTGCCCGCCTCGAAACGCTGAGGCGGCGGCAGGTAGCCGGCCTCGTCGAGCGTCACGGTGGTGATCATCGACCCGCCCGTGAGGAACGGCGGCATGGCCTCGAGGATCTCACTGCGGCCGTAGAGACCGCCGACCCCGTACGGCCCGAGCATCTTGTGCCCGCTGAAGACGGCGAGGTCGACCCCCATCGCGGGCAGGTCGAGCCGCATGTGCGGTGCCGACTGGCAGGCGTCGAGCACGGTCAGCGCGCCGACCTTCTGCGCGAGCGCGACGATCTCGGCGACCGGGTTCACGATCCCGAGGACGTTCGACACGTGCGAGAACGCGACGATCCGCGTGCGCTCGCCGATGATCTGCGCCGCGGCATCCAGATCGAGGCGGCCATCGTCCGACACAGGGATGTGCCGCAGCACAGCGCCGGTACGCGCGGCGAGCTCCTGCCACGGGATGAGGTTCGCGTGGTGCTCGGTCTCGGTCGCGACGATCTCGTCGCCGGGCTGCAGAGCCAGGCGAGCGGATGCCGGTGCCCCCCGCCCGAGCGTCGCGTTGCCGATCGAGTAGGCCACCAGGTTGAGGCCCTGGGTGGCGCCGCTCGTCCACACGAGCTGCTCCTCGCGCGCGCCGACGAAGCGCGCGACGGTAGCCCGGGCATCCTCGAACAGATCCGTCGCCTCGGCGGCGAGGGTGTGGGCGCCGCGGTGGACGGCCGCGTTGCTGCGGGTGAGGAAGTCGTACTCGGCCTGCAGCACCTGCCGGGGCTTCTGGCTCGTCGCTCCGGAGTCGAGGTAGACGAGCGGGTGCCCGTTGACCTCTTGCTGGAGGATAGGGAAGTCCTCGCGCAGCCGGGCAGCGTCGAGCGTGGCCGACTCGGACAGGGCGGGAGAAGTCACCCCTCTAGGCTACGCCGGTGCGCGGTGGGACGGCCCGGCGCGTCAGTTGTCGGAATGCTCGACCAAACCGTAATGACGCTGATCGACGCGGCCGCCGCGATCGTCGCCGGGCAGCGGGCGCGACCGGCGCCCGTAGACGATCTCGGACGAGTCGAGCAGCCACGGCACCAGGGTCACAGTGACGCCGTGGACCATCATGAGCTGCTGCGCGATCCGGCGGGCGCGGCGGTTGTGGAGCGGGGTCTCCCACCAGTGGCCCACGATGTACTGCGGCAGGTAGACGGTCACGACGGAGGGCCCGTGCTTCTCGCGGTACTTCTCGATGAAGCCGATCAGGGGCGAGCCGTAGTGGCGGTAGGGCGAATCGACCACGACCAGGGGCACCGGCATCCGGTGGTACTCCCAATCGGCCTTCAACTCGGCGATGTCGTCGGTCGTGACCGCGACGTGGACGGCGAGGGTCTTCTCGTGCTTGGCGGCCAGGGCGTAGTCGATGGCCTTGGCCACGGGCTTCTGCAGCTTGCCGACGAGGATGATCGCGAGGTCGCCCGATGCGCCGAACCTCACGGTGTCGTCCATCTCGATCTCGTGCTCGACGTCGCGGTAGTACCGGTTCACGCCGATCATGAGGAACGCGAGGACCGGCATCGCCAGGAACACCAGCCAGGCGCCGTGCGTGAACTTCGTGATCGTCACGATGACGAGGACCGCGACGGTGAACGCCGCCCCGACGGTGTTGATGGCGAGTCCCGACAGGGCAGCCCGCCGCGCGGCCGAGTTCCCCTTGAGGAGTCGCAGCTCGCGACGCCAGTGCCGGACCATGCCGATCTGGCCGAGCGAGAACGACACGAAGACGCCGATGATGTAGAGCTGGATGAGGGTGGTCAGATTCGCTTGGAAGACGACGAGGATCGCGATCGCCGCACCGCCGAGGATCAGCATCCCGTTCGAGAAGACGAGGCGGTCGCCGCGCGAGTTCAGCGCCTTGGGTGCGTAGCTGTCGCGCGCGAGCACCGAGCCGAGCAGCGGGAAGCCGTTGAACGCCGTGTTGGCCGCCAGCAGCAGGACGCAGGCGGTAGCGGCCTGGATGATGAAGAAGAACACCGAGTCGCCGCCGAAGGTGGCTGCCGCGACCTGCGCCATGAGGCTCGGCTGCGGGCCGGCCGCGCAATCGAAGCCGATCAGACTGCAGGGGTTCTCGGCGTAGTGGACGCCGGCGATGAGGGCGAGCGAGGTGAGGCCCGCGAACAGGACGATCGCGATGCCGCCCATGAGCACGAGGGTCGTCTGCGCGTTCTTGACCTTGGGGCTGCGGAACGCGGGGACGCCGTTGCTGACGGCCTCGACTCCGGTCAGGGCGGAACAGCCGCTCGAGAAGGCGCGCAGCAGCAGCAGGATGAACGCGACCTGAGACAGGGCCTCGGGCTCGACGGTGAACTCCGCGCTCGAGGCGACCGGCGCGTCGCCGATCGCCCAGCGGAACAGGCCGGTCCCGATCATGAGGGCGACGGAGCCGATGAAGACGTACGTGGGGATCGCGAACGCCTGCGATGCCTCGCGCACGCCGCGCAGGTTCACGATCACCAGGAGGATCACGAATCCCACCGCGAGCTCAACTCGCCATGCGTTGAGGAACGGGAGCGCCGAGATGATGTTGTCGACGCCGGAGGACACCGACACCGCGACGGTCAGGACGTAGTCGACGAGCAGCGCCGACCCGACCACGACGCCGGCCTTCTCGCCGAGGTTCGTGCGGGCGACCTCGTAGTCGCCGCCGCCCGACGGATACGCCTTGATGAGCTGGCGGTAGCTGAGGACCACGACGACGAGCAGCACGACGACCGCGGCGGCGACGGGCGGCGCGAACGCCATGAACGCCGTCCCGCCGATGAGCAGGATCATCAGGAGTTCCTGCGGCGCGTAGGCCACCGACGACAGTGCATCCGACGCGAAGATGGGCAGCGCGCGCTTCTTCGGAAGCAACTGCCCATCGAGCTTCTCGGTGTCGAGGGGTTCGCCGATCAGCATGCGCTTCACGGCGGGAGAAGGGACCGCGTTCGGGTCGCGGCTGTCACTGGTCACGGCGGGCGACATTACGCCTCCCGCGAACCCGCCGCAACGCGGGCGGGTCACGGACTATTCCCTAGACTCGCCGGATGAGCGGACAAGTCTTCCCGGCAGTCGTCGCGATCCTGTTCGGGGCAGTCGTCGGGCTCATCCTCTTCGTCCCCGTCGTAGCCGTCAGCTACCGTCGCCGTGGTCGTCTCAGTCTCGGCCGCGTGGCGTTCTGGGCGGCATCCCTCGTCTACTTCCTGGCCATCTGGAGCTACACGCTCCTTCCCCTGCCCGCCTCGGACGACTACCGCTGCTCGGGGGCGGTGCTCTCGCTCGCGCCGACCATCGACGACCTCGTGGGGGCCTTCGCCGACGGGTCGCCGCTGACCGACATCCGACTCCTCCAGGTCGCCTTCAACGTCCTCCTCTTCCTCCCCCTCGGGTTCCTGATCCGGGTCGTGGGGCGTCGGGGTGTCGTCATCGCCACTCTCGTCGGGTTCCTCCTGTCCCTGCTCATCGAGACCACCCAGCTGACCGGGGTGTGGGGATTGTTCCCGTGCGGGTACCGCCTCTTCGACGTCGGTGACCTGCTCACCAACACCCTGGGCGCCCTCGTCGGGTCGATCGTCGCCCTCCTCGTCCCGGCGCGACTGCGCGGCGTCGAGAAGGCAGCGGATGCCGGTGAGCCCCGCCCGGTCACGCGCGGCCGCCGCCTGCTCGGGGCCGTCTGCGACCTGCTCGGCACGGCGATCCTCGGAGGTGCCGCGGGGACCACGGTTCAGCTCTTCCTGCAGTACGCACTGCGCCGGGAGGACCTGGTCGCCGACGGCGTCATCGCCGACATCGCCTCGGGATGGGTGACGATCGCCGTGTGGACCGTCGTCGTCCTCGCGACGGGCCGCACCGTCGGCGACCTGTGCGTCGAGCTGCGTTACGAAGGCGGCCGCCTTCCGGAGCCGGTCGCACGGGCACTCCGCTTCCTCGGCGGGATCGGCGGCTACCTCCTGCTCAGCGAGCTGGGGGCGGCCGTCGGCATCCTCTCGGTCGTCTTCGTGCTGGTGTGGGCGGTCCTCTTCTTCGCCACCCCCGCCGGGCGCGGGCTACCGGGCGTCGTCAGCGGACGGCGACTGGTGGATGCGCGCACGACGGCGCCGACCGATCACTGACCGCGGGCGCGGAACGTGTAGGTGATCGAGGCCACCTTCTGGCCGGACTCATCGGACTCGACGAAGGCGCTGAATTCGCGCGACCCGTTGCTGTAGAACTTTCCGCGGCCCTCGCCGTAGGTGAGGCGCACGCGGCCGTTCGTGAGGGTGAACTCGTCGAAGGGTCCCTTGCTGCGAGCCTGGTCGAGACTGTCGCCGACGGCCACTCCGAACTCGTTCGTGACCTGCACGTCCTGGGGAAGCCCGGAGGTCAGCGCGATCCACGTCGGTGCGGGGACCTCGCCCCGGGAACGGCCGCCGTCGCCGAGGAAGACGTCGTACAGGCGGAACCCCGGCCAGACGTAGATGTCGTACGCCCAGTTCTCGGCGTCGCCGTTGACGAACTCCTCCTTCGGCGCGGTGCCGAAAGCCGTGGTCAGCGCAGCGATCACCGGACCCGAGTCATCGGCCCAGGTGTGGTCGACCGTGCCGTCGGCGGTCTTCACGGTGAAACCGGACCCGTTCACCTCGATGGTGGATGCCGCGGCGGGCGGCTCCTCCTCCACGGGCTCCGACGGCTCGGGGTCCTGCGATGGCGAGGGCGCCGGCTGGGGTGCGGCCTGCGAGGTCGGCGGCGCCGGCGGCGCTGCCGTCGTCGGCTCGGTCGCCCGTAGCAGGTAGACGCTGACGACCACGATGACGGCGACCAGGAGCACGCCGGCGACCGCGCCGAGGATCATCGGGACCCGGTTCGGGTTCGCCGGACGCTCGGGCTTCTCGTGCTCTTGCGGGTCGAGGGGCGCGAAGGGCAGCCAGTCGTCGTTGCTCATGTGAGGAACTCCCGCGCGGCGACGGTCAGGGCGTCGACGCCGCGCTCGATGGTCGGGTGCAGGACGGGGGCGAAGAACGGGGAGTGGTTCGTCGGGATGTCACGCGAGATCGTACCGGCAGCAGCGGCATCCGCGTACTGCTGCGGGTCGACGCCGCCCCAGAACCAGTAGACGAGCGGAACGCCGGCCTCTCGGGCGAACCACGAGACGTCCTCGCTCCCGGTGAACATACCGGGATCCACGACGGTGCCCTCGCCGAACGCGCGGTCCATCGCCGCGGTCAGGCGGGCGGTCGAATCGATGTCGTTGATGGTGGGCGGCAGGGTGTGGAGCGTCGTGATCGTGGGTTCCTGCTCCGCACCGGATGCCGCGGCCTCGGCGCGGACGACGCGCTCGACGCGTTCGAGGATGTCGGCCCGTGCCTCGTCGTTCGGGTAGCGCAGGCTCAGCTCGAGGGTCGCCTCGGCCGGGATGATGTTGTTCTTCAGGCCGGCGTGGATCGAGCCGACGGTGACGACGGCCATCTCGCGCGGGTCGACCTCGCGCGAGACGACGGTCTGCAGGCGCATGACCGTCGCCGCCGCCATGACGATCGGGTCGATCGTCGCGTGGGGACGCGAGCCGTGACCGCCGCGGCCGTGCATCGTGACGGTGATGCCGTCGGATGCCGCCATCTGGGTTCCCGGGCGCACGCCGATCGTTCCGGCGGGAAGCGGTGTCAGGTGCTGGCCGAGGACGATGTCGGGCTTCGGGTATCGGTCGAAGACGCCGTCGGCGATCATCGCCTGTGCCCCTGCGCCGTACTCCTCGGCGGGCTGGAAGACGGCGACGACGGTGCCCGACCACTCCTCACGGGTCGCCTGCAGTTTCTCGAGCGCGCCCAGCAGGGCGGTCACGTGCATGTCGTGGCCGCAGGCGTGCATGACCGGGACGTCCTGCCCGGAGGGGTCGACGCCGCGGGCGGTGCTCGCGTAGGAGAGGCCGGTCTGCTCGGGGACCGGGAGGCCGTCCATGTCGGCGCGGAGCCAGATCACGGGTCCGTCGCCGTTGTGGATCGCGGTGACGACGCCGGTGCGGCCGACGCCCTCCTCGTAGTCGAGGCCGAGCGATGCGAGCTCGCGTGTGATGACGCCGGCCGTCCGGGTCTCCTGGAACGACAGTTCCGGGTGCCGGTGCAGGTCGGTGTAGATCGCTTCGAGGTCGAGAGGCATGACGTCGAGCCTACGGGGACGGGGCCGCCGCTACCTCAGTGAGTCCTCCACGGGAGAGGCTGTCGAGGTCCGCTCGACGAGCTGGAACGCGAGTTCGCCGAGCTCCTCGCGCCCTTCGAGCGCGGCGAGGACGGCGGCGGCGGCACGCTCGCCCTGTTCGTGCGGGAACTGGGCGATCGTCGTCAGGCCGAAGAAGCCGCCCATCTCGTGCCCGTCGACGCCGATCACCGAGAGATCCCTCGGCACGTCGAGTCCGCGGTCCCTCGCCGCGAACATGGCGCCGAAGGCGATCTCGTCGGATGCCGCGAAGATCGCCGTCGGCGCGGCGGCACCGTCCAGCAGGGCGAGTGCGGCGCGATGTCCGCCCTCGATCGTGAAGTCCGCCGCGGCGAAGGGGGCGTCCGGGATGCCGGCATCCGCCATCGCCGAGGTGAAACCGTGTCGGCGCAGCGACGGGATGTCGAGGCCCGGATCTCCCGCGTAGCCTGCGCCGATGTGCGCGATGCGCCGGTGGCCGAGGCTCAGCAGGTGCTCGGTCGCGGCGCGGGCGACGGCCAGCTCGTCGACGCGGAGCGCCGGCAGCCGGGGAGTGGTGGCGCCGAGGCCCACGACGGGCAGATCGAGCGCGAGGAGCCGGTCGACCTCGTCGTCGGCGAGGGTCACCGAGAGGACGATGATCCCGTCGACCCGGCCGCGCCGCAGCGACACGTCCAGCACGCCGTCCCGCAGGGACCGCTCGTCGCTCATGCTGTAGAGCGTCATGTCGTAGCCCTGCGGTGCGAGGCGGCTCGCGATGCCGTCGAGCACGTTCGCGAAGAACCACCGGTCGAGCAGCGGGACGACGACGCCGATGTTCGCGGCACGCCCCGTCGCCAGAGCGGATGCCGCAGCCGAGACCACGTAGCCGAGGTCGGCCGCGGCCGCACGCACGCGGGCGCGGGTCGCATCCGAGATGCGCCCGCGCCCGCTGAGCGCGCGAGAGACGGTCGCCGCCGAGACGCCTGCGGCGCGGGCGACGTCGTCGATGCCGGTCACGTCAGTCCGCGGCGATCCACACGGTCGTGTCGGCCGGGAGCTCGCACCCCTCGAACGCGTCGCTCTCGACCAGCAGCGTGCCCTTCGGCAGCGCGACCGGGGTCGTGCCCACGTTCGCGATCACGGTGATGTCGCCGTTGCGGAAGGCGATGACGTCCTGGCCGTAGCCGTCCAGCCACTCGAGCGCGCCCGACCCGAGGTCGTGCGCGCGGCGGGTCGCCAGCAGCGTGCGGTACAGCCAGAGGGTCGAGTCCGGCTGGTCCTCCTGCACGTCGCGGGCCAGCGCCGTCCACTCCGCAGGCTGCGGCAGCCAGCTCTCGCCCGTCGCGCTGAAGCCGAACGCGCCCTGATCGGCGGTCCAGGGCAGCGGGACGCGGCATCCGTCACGTCCGTAGCGCTCACCGTTCGTGCGGAACCAGGTCGGGTCCTCGCGGACGTCGTCGGGCAGCTCCATCGCCTCGGGGAGTCCGAGCTCCTCGCCCTGGTACAGGTACGACGAGCCGGGGAGGGCGAGCATGAGCGCGGTCGCCGCGCGGGCGCGACGAAGTCCCGCGGCGGGATCGGGCTTGCCGGGCGTCTCGGGCCCGACGCCGTGCCCCTGGGGGTGACCGGGCATCGCGAGGCGGGTCGCGTGGCGGATGACGTCGTGGTTCGAGAGGACCCACGTGGCCGGAGCGCCGACGGCGGGGAAGGCGCGCAGGGACTCGCTGATGATCTCGCGCAGCTGCGCGGCATCCCACTCGCTCATCGCGTAGGGGAAGTTGAAGGCCTGGTGCATCTCGTCGGAGCGCACCCACTTGGCGGTCTCGTCGACCGTCGGCAGCCACGCCTCGGCGCAGAGTGCCCGGTCGCCCTCGTACTCGTCGAGCACCCGGTGCCACTCCCGCCACACCTGGTGGACACCCTCCTGGCCCCAGTACGGCACGGGCTCGGCGCCGCCCATCGAGTCGGCCTCGGCCGGCGGGGTGTAGTCGGGCAGGCCGTCGGCCTTGATCAGGCCGTGCGCCACGTCCACGCGGAAGCCGTCGACGCCGCGGTCGAGCCAGAAGCGCAGCGTCGCCTCGAACTCGGCGCGCACCTCGGGGTTGGTCCAGTCGAAGTCGGGCTGCGACGTGTCGAACAGGTGCAGGTACCACTGACCGTCGGCAATCCGCGTCCAGGCCGGGCCGCCGAAGACGGACTCCCAGTTGTTGGGGGGCAATTCGCCGTTCTCGCCCGTGCCGTCGCGGAACATGTAGCGCGCGCGCTCGGGGCTGCCGGGAGCGGCGGCGAGGGCCTGCTGGAACCAGACGTGCTTGTCGGAGGAGTGGTTCGGGACGAGGTCGATGATGACCCGGATGCCGCGGGCGTGAGCGCCCTCGAGCATGTCGTCGAAGTCGCCGAGGGTGCCGAACAGCGGGTCGACGTCACGGTAGTCGGCGACGTCGTAGCCGGCATCCTTCTGGGGAGAGGTGAAGAAGGGGCTCAGCCACACGGCGTCGACGCCGAGCGAGGCGAGGTCGTCGAGGTGCGACGTGATGCCGGGCAGGTCGCCGATGCCGTCGCCCGAGGCGTCCGCGAAGGAGCGGGGGTAGATCTGGTAGATCACGGCGGTGCGCCACCACTCGGCGCCGGGCCGGCTCTCGCCGATCGGAGCGAGCGTCGAGGTGACGGTCGGGGAGGGGGTCGAAGTCATGCGCGCCAGCCTAGCGCAAGCGCTTGCGCACGCGGTATCAGACGCTGTCGAGTACCCTCGACCCAGTGAATCCCGACGCACTCGCCCGAGCCGAAGCGCTCATCGCGACGATCCCCGACTTCCCCGAACCCGGCATCCTCTTCCGCGACATCTCGCCGCTGCTGGCCGACCCCGCGGGGTTCCGCACCATCGCGATGGCCATGGCCGAGCCGTTCATCGGCTCGTTCGACGTCGTCGCGGGCGTCGAAGCGCGCGGCTTCCTGCTCGCCGGCGCGATCGCGATCGCCTCGGGCACCGGTCTCGCCCCGATCCGCAAGGCGGGCAAGCTTCCGCGTCCCGCCGGCTCGGTGAGCTACGACCTCGAGTACGGCAGCGCGACGATCGAGATGTCGGGCGACCTGTCCTCCGGCGCGCGCGTCCTGCTCGTCGACGACGTCCTCGCCACGGGTGGCACGCTCCGCGCCGGGCAGCAGCTGCTCGAGCAGCTCGGCTACAGCCTCGCCGGCACGTCGGTGCTGATGGAGCTCACCGCGCTCGGGGGCCGCTCCGTCTGCGGCCCCGTGCACAGCGTGTTCACGGTCTGATCAGGTCCGGATCACGACGTTCTCGGGCTCCTCGCCCGCGAGCAGGTGCCCGATCTGGCGACGCAGCAGCCGCACGATCCGGGGGTGCATCGCATCGGTCGCCCCGCCGACGTGCGGCGCGATGACGACGCCGTCGAGCGTCCACAGCGGGTGGTCCGCGGGGAGCGGTTCGGGGTCGGTGACGTCGAGGGCCGCTCGGATGCCGCGGCTCCGGATGTGCGCGACGAGGGCGTCCGTGTCGATCAGCGACCCCCGTCCCACGTTGACGACGAGGGCGCCGTCGGGCAGGGCGGCGAGGAACGCGTCGTCGATGATGTGCCGGGTCTGGTCGCCTCCGGGGAGCGAGGTAACGACGATGTCGACGCCGGGGAGGAGGTCCGGCAGCTCGTCGACGCTGTGCACACGGATGCCGTCCTCGTCGCGCGCGCTCGAGGCGACCGGTACCAGGTCGACCTCGAAGGGGGCGAGACGTGCGGCGATCGCCTTGCCGACGCCGCCGTAGCCGAGCACCAGGATGCGGCGGTCGGCGAGACCGGTGGCCTGGAACGGCGACCAGTCGCCCTTCTCCTGCGCGCGGACGAACCGGTCGATGCCGCGCTGCGCCGTGAGCGTCAGGGCGACGGCGAGTTCCGCGGTGGCCGCCTCATGAACGGTCGTGGCGTTCGCGAAGACCGTACCGGCGGGCAGGCGGTCTTCGATGCCTTCGTAGCCGATCGCCTGACCCTGCACGAGTCCGACCTCGACACCCTCGAGCCGGGCGAGGGGGTCCTGCCCGGACATGTACGGCGGGACGACGATGTCGATGCGCGGGCGGGGGGAGGCGGCATCCATCTTCCAGACGAAGACGTCGGCCCCGTCGATGTCGGAGAGGTCCTCGGCGAGGCGGGCAGAGGGGACGCTGACGCTGATCGAAGCCATGCGTCCGAGGCTATCGTCCGGCCCAGGGCCTCGGCCCGTGCCGGGACCAGGACACCTAGGCTGGTTCGATGCTTGAAAACCCCCGCGGCGACGCCGATGCCTTCGTCCGTGTGCGCGGGGCGCACGAGAACAACCTGCGCAGCGTCGACGTCGACGCTCCCCGCGACGCGATCGTCGCCTTCACGGGCGTCTCGGGCTCGGGCAAGTCCTCGTTGGCTTTCGGGACGATCTTCACCGAGGCGCAGCGCCGCTACCTGGAGTCGGTCGCGCCGTACGCGCGGCGATTGATCCAGCAGGGCCACGATCCGCATGTGGATTCGATCACGGGGCTCCCGCCCGCCGTCGCCCTGCAGCAGCGGCGGGGCGCGCCGAGTTCGCGGTCGAGCGTCGGTACGGTCACGACGCTGTCGAACTCGCTGCGCATGCTGTTCTCGCGGGCGGGCACGTTCCCGACCGGGTTCACGACGCGCCTCGACTCCGATGCGTTCTCGCCGAACACGGCGGCGGGCGCCTGTCCCGAGTGCCACGGCGTCGGCGTCGCGCACGCAGTGACCGAGGACACGCTCGTGCCCGACCCATCGCTGAGCATCCGCGACGGCGCGATCGCGGCGTGGCCGGGGGCATGGCAGGCCAAGAACCTCCGCGACATCACGATCGCCCTCGGCTACGACGTCGATCGCCCGTGGCGCGAGCTCGACCAGGCCGACCGCGACTGGCTCCTGTTCACCGACGAGCAGCCCGTCGTGCAGATCACTCCGCAGCGCGACCGTGTCGCCAAGCCCTACAACGGCACGTTCTGGAGCGCGAAGAAGTTCGTCTTCCACACGCTCGCCGACTCGCAGAGCGCGTCGATGCGCAACCGCGTGCTCGGCTTCGTCCGCACCGGCGTCTGCCCGGTGTGCGGCGGGACGGGCCTGCGCCGAGAAGCGCTCGCCGTCACATTCGCGGGGCATTCGATCGCCGAGCTGAACGCCCTGCCGATCCGCGAACTCGCCGAGGTCCTGCGTCCGACGACGCAGATCCGGGATGCCGCGCCCGCCCTCCCGACCACCGCGTCGGGCGAGCGCACCGATGTCGCCGTGGCCATCACGACCGACCTCGTCGCCCGCATCCAGGTGCTGCTCGACCTCGGTCTCGGGTACCTCGGCCTCGGTCGGGTCACCACGACCCTCTCGCCGGGTGAGATGCAGCGCCTCCGGCTGGCGACCCAGCTGCGCTCGGGCCTGTTCGGGGTCGTCTACGTCCTCGACGAGCCGTCGGCCGGCCTCCACCCCGACGACGCCGCACCGCTCCTCGACGTCCTCGAACAGCTTCGCGCCTCGGGCAACTCGGTCTTCGTCGTCGAGCACAACATGGACGTCGTCCGCCGCGCCGACTGGATCATCGACGTCGGTCCCGGCGCGGGTGAGGCCGGCGGCGCCGTCCTCTACTCCGGCGAGGTCGAGGGGCTGGCCGCCGTCGCCGAGTCGGCGACGCGTCCGTTCCTCTTCCCCGGCGCCGACGCATCGGTGCGACGGGAGTGCCGCGAGGCCACCGGCATCCTCTCGCTCCAGGGTGTCTCACTGCACAACCTCGACGGGCTCGACGTCGCGTTCCCCCTCGGCGTGTTCACGGCGGTCACGGGCGTCTCGGGCTCGGGCAAGTCCACGCTCGTCAGCCGCGTCCTGCGCGAGGTCGTCGATCGTCATCTGCGGGGCGACGCCGTCGACGACGCGGATGCCGACGGCCGAGGCGATGCCGACGAGCCGTCCGAGCGCATCGCCGAGGCGACGCTGCCGGCGGCGTCCATCGACACCCTGCGGGTAGGCGCCGTCACGGGACTGGGGGCCGTCGACCGCCTCGTCCGCGTCGACCAGAAGCCGATCGGCCGCACCCCGCGGTCGAACCTCGCGACCTACACCGGACTGTTCGACGCCGTCCGCGCGGTGTTCGCCGCGACCGACCTCGCGCGCGAACGCGGGTACACACCCGGCCGGTTCTCGTTCAACGTCGCGGGCGGCCGCTGCGAGACGTGCCTGGGAGAGGGTTACGTCACCGTCGAGCTCCTTTTCCTGCCCGGCAGCTACGGCCGGTGCCCGACCTGCCACGGTGCGCGCTACAACCCCGAGACGCTCGAAGTCACCTACGAGGGCAAGACCGTCGCCGACGTCCTCGCGATGACCGTCGACGAGGCGGCGACGTTCCTCGCGGGGGTGCCTGCGGCATCCCGGAGCCTCCGCACCCTGCAGGACGTCGGTCTCGGCTACCTGCGCCTCGGCCAGCCGGCGACCGAGCTCTCCGGCGGCGAGGCGCAGCGGATCAAGCTCGCGACCGAGCTGCAGCGTGCGCGCCGTGGCCACACGCTCTACCTCCTCGACGAGCCGACCACCGGCTTGCACCCCGCCGACGTCCGGCGACTGTTGGCGCAGCTGCACGCCCTCGTCGACGCGGGCGACACCGTCGTCGTGGTCGAGCACGACATGGACGTCGTCGCGTCGGCCGACTGGGTCATCGACCTCGGCCCGTCGGGCGGGGATGCCGGGGGCCGCGTCGTCGCCGAGGGGACGCCCGAAGCCGTCGCGGCAGAACCCGACAGTCGCACGGCACCGCACCTCGCCCGCAGGCTGGGCGGCTGAGCCGGGTCAGGCCGCGGCGTGCACGACGGCCGAGACGGCCGCGGTGAAGAACCGCAGGCCATCGACCCCCGACCGCATCGCGGCCGCGGTGTCGGGTCCGAACCCGGGCTCGATCGCGTGCTCCGGGTGCGGCATGAGCCCGACGACGTTGCCCTGCTCGTTCGTGAGCCCCGCGATGTCGTCGATCGACCCGTTCGGGTTGACGCCCGCGTAGCGGAACGCCACCAGGTTCTCGCCCTGGATCCGCGCGAGGGTCTCGTCGGAGGCGATGTAGCCGCCGTCCGCGTTCTTCAGCGGGATGACGATCTCCTGGCCGCGGCGGAACTCGTTCGTCCACGCGGTGTCGGCGTTCTCGACCACGAGGCGCTGGTCGCGGCGGATGAACTGCTGGTGCGCGTTGCGGATCAGGCCGCCCGGCAGCAGGTGGGCCTCGACGAGCATCTGGAATCCGTTGCAGATGCCGAGGATCGGCATCCCTTTGGCCGCGGCATCCTTCACCTCGGACATGATCGGCGCGAGCGCCGCGATCGCCCCGGCGCGCAGGTAGTCGCCGTAGCTGAAGCCGCCCGGCAGGACCAGGGCGTCGACGCCCTCGAGGTCGTGGGAGCCGTGCCAGAGGGCGACGGGCTCGGCGCCGGCGAGGCGGACGGCGCGGCGGGCGTCGCCGTCGTCGAGCGAGCCGGGGAAGGTGATGACCCCGACGCGGACGGTCACTCGACGACCTCGATACCGACGACGTCCTCGATCACGGAATTCGAGAGGATCTCCTCGGCGATCGTGCGGACGGCGGCGAGGGTCTGCTCGTCGGCCGTCTCGACGGCGAGCTCGAAGCGCTTGCCGATCCGGACATCGCCGAATCCGGCGTGGCCGAGGCGCTGCAGCGCTCCGGCGACGGCCTTCCCCTGCGGGTCCAGGAGCTCGGCCTTGGGCATGACGTCGACGACGATGGTGGGCATCAGAAAGCTCCGGGATGTCGCGGGCAGGGGTGCGCGACCAGTCTAGAGCCCGACGTGCCCGCGGACCGTCCGCGCAGGTCGACGCTCGTGACCAAACCGTGATCGCCGCCGTGGGAGCGCTCCCTTGACAGCCGTGGGAGCGATCCCATAACGTCGGCATCACTCGATGAGAGCGCTCCCAAACGGGAGGTCCCTGCACCTCGCTCTCGCCACACCACAAAGGAGTGTTCTGTGAACGCACGCGCCCTGCGCCGCGTCGGCCTGATCGCCGGCGTCGCCGCCACCTCCGCTCTCGTCCTCGCCGGCTGCGCCGGCGGCGGCGACCAGGGCGGCACCGGAGCGGAAGGCGAGAAGGTCACCCTGACCATCGCCACCTTCAACAACTTCGGCTACACCGACGAGTTCCTCCAGAAGTACGAGGACGAGAACCCGAACGTCACGATCGTCCACAACAAGGCGGCGGAGTCGGGTGACGCCCGCAAGAACTTCTTCCAGAAGCTCGGCAAGGGCGGTCTCGCCGACATCGAGGCCGTCGAGGTCGACTGGCTCAGCGAGGCCATGCAGTACTCCGACCTGCTCGCCCCCGTCCCCGACGACCTCAAGGGCCGTTGGCTGGACTGGAAGGAGAAGGCCGCGACGGACCCCGAGGGAAACCTCATCGGCTACGGCACCGACATCGGTCCGCAGGCGATCTGCTACCGGTCGGACCTCTTCGAGGCGGCCGGTCTGCCGTCCGAGCCCGCTGAGGTCGAGGCGCTGTTCGACGGCGACTGGAGCAACTACTTCGACGTGGCGGACCAGTACCGCGAGGCATCCGGCAAGGCCATGATCGACTCGGCCAACTCGGTCCTGCAGGGCATCGTCAACCAGATCGAGTACACCTACGACAAGCCGGACGGCTCCGTCATCGCGACCTCGAACCCCGAGATCGCCGACGCCTACAAGAGCGTCGTCGAGCGCGCGGTGCCGAACTCGGCCTACTCCGCGCAGTGGGGCGACGACTGGATCGCCTCCTTCCAGGGCGACGACTTCGCGACGGTCCTCTGCCCCGGCTGGATGCAGGGCATCATCTCCGGCTACGCGCCGGATCAGAAGAACTGGAAGATCGCGAACACCTTCCCGGGCGGTGGCGGCAACTGGGGCGGCTCGTACCTGACCATTCCTGCCAACGGCAAGAACGTGAAGGAAGCGCAGAAGCTCGCCGACTGGCTGTCCGCTCCTGAGCAGCAGGTCGAGGCGTTCGTCAACGTCGGCGCGTTCCCGAGCCAGGTCGACGCGTACGAGAACGCCGACCTGACGGCTTACGTCAACGACTACTACAACGGCGCCAAGACCGGCGAGATCGGCGCGGACCGCGCCGAGGCCGTCACGGTCCTGCCGTTCAAGAGCGCGGACTACTTCAAGTACCACGACGCGCTCCAGAACGCCGTGAACCGCGTCTTCGACAAGTCCGAGTCCGAGGATGCCGCGTGGGAGACCTGGGTCTCCGAGGTCGAGGCCTTCTGATCCACTCCTGACGGGGGTGCCGGCCGCGCTCTGCGGCGGCCGGCATCCCTTTCCATCGCTCGACCACCACGGAGACGACTCGTGACCACCACCGACATCCGCCCACAGACCCCCGTGGACGAGCGGCCCACCGCCGGGGACCGTCCGATCCGTGTGCTCTCCTTCCGTCAGCGGCTCAGCCGCTGGGACGTGAAGGTCTCGCCCTATCTCTACATCTCGCCGTTCTTCATCCTGTTCGCGATCGTCGGTCTGTTCCCGATCGGGTTCACGGCGGTCATCTCGTTCCAGGAATGGGATCTCATCCGCAACTCCGGCACCTTCGTCGGTTTCGAGCAGTACTCCTGGATCCTGAACGACCCGAAGTTCTGGGTCGCCCTGCGCAACACGTTCAGCATCTTCCTGCTCTCGACCGTCCCGCAGCTGCTGCTCGCCGTCTTCATCGCGGCGATGCTCGACCGCAACATCCGCGCCAAGACGTTCTGGCGCATGAGCGTCCTGCTCCCGTTCGTCATGGCGCCCGTCGCCGTGGCGCTGATCTTCAGCAACATGTTCGGCGACGTCCACGGCCTCGTGAACAACGCGCTGGGCTCCGTCGGCCTCGATCCCATCGCCTGGCACAAGGACCCGTTCTGGAGCCACGTCGCGATCGCCACCATGGTGAACTTCCGCTGGACCGGCTACAACGCCCTCATCCTCTTGGCGGCCATGCAGGCGGTGCCGCGCGAGTACTACGAGGCGGCCACGGTCGACGGCGCCGGCGCGTTCCGCCAGTTCGTCAGCATCACGCTGCCCTCGCTCCGCCCGACCCTCATCTTCGTGATCATCACCTCGACGATCGGCGGTCTGCAGATCTTCGACGAGCCTCGGATGTTCGACAACACCGGCGAGGGCGGACCCGCCCAGCAGTGGCTCACGATCACGCTGTACCTCTACAACATCGGCTGGGGCGAGTTCAATTTCGGTCGCGCCGCCGCCCTCGCGTGGATCCTGTTCATCATCATCGTGGTGATCGGTCTCGTGAACCTCCTCATCACCCGCCGCCTCGTCCGCGACGAGGGCGGCCGCGGCGTGAAAGCGCCGCGACGCGCACGGAAGGATGCCGCGCGATGACCACCATCAGCGAGCCGCCCCTGGCCATCGTCGAAGAGAACATCCCGAACGCCGCCCGTCGTCGTCGCGGCGAGCGGACCACCCGCATCCGCGGCGTGCGCGCCGGCTTCTGGGTCTATGTCGGGCTCGGAGTCGTCGCCGTGTCGGCGATCTTCCCCTACTACTGGTCGTTCCTCATCGGTTCGGGCGACCAGTTCACGATCAACGACCCGAACATGTCGTGGATCCCCGGCGCCAACTTCGTGACGAACGCGCTCTCGGTCATGAACGACCCGGCCGTCAACTTCTGGCTGGCCCTGTGGAACTCGGTCTTCAGCTCGACGCTGATCGCGGCGTCGGTCGTCGTCTTCTCGACGCTCGCTGGATGGGCGTTCGCCAAGCTGCGCTTCCGTGGCAGCAAGTTCCTGCTCGCCTTCGTCGTCGCCACCATGGCCGTCCCCATGCAGCTCGGCGTCGTCCCGCTGTACATCCTGTTCGCGGACCTCGGCTGGACGGGGACCATCGGCGCGATCATCATTCCCGCGCTGACGAGCGCCTTCGGGGTGTTCTGGATGACGCAGTACATCGGCCAGACGGTGCCCGACGAACTCATCGAGGCCGCGCGCGTCGACGGAGCCAGTCAGATCCGCACCTTCTGGACGGTGGGCGTCACCGCAGCGCGTCCCGCCGCGGCCATGCTCTTCCTCTTCACGTTCGTCGGTGCGTGGAACCAGTTCTTCTGGCCGTTCATCGTGCTCGACCGGCAGAGCCCGACCCTCCCGGTGGCGCTGTCGCTTCTGCAGGCGAACTACTTCGTCGACTACTCCGTCGTCCTGGCGGGCGTCCTCCTGGCCACCGTTCCGCTGATCCTGCTGTTCGTCTTCGCGGGCAAGCAGCTCGTCAGCGGCATCATGGCCGGCGCGGTCAAGGGCTGACGGCCTCACCGTGAACGTCCTTTCGCAGGAGTACTCTGCCCCCGTGCCCGCCCGAACCCCGCGCCCCTTCCCGACCGACTTCCTCTTCGGCGCCGCGACCGCCGCCTACCAGATCGAGGGAGCCGCCCTCGAGGACGGCCGCACGGCCTCGATCTGGGATGCGTTCAGCCGCGTGCCGGGCGCCGTCATCGGCGGTGACAACGGGGATGTCGCGTGCGATCACTACCACCGCTACCGCGGTGACGTGGCGCTCATGAAAGAGCTCGGCCTCGACACCTACCGCTTCTCCACCTCGTGGTCGCGCGTGCGGCCCGACGGGGGAGCGGTCAACCCGAAGGGCGTCGACTTCTACGAACGCCTCGTCGACGAGCTCTTGGCCGCCGGCATCCGCCCGTGGCTCACGCTCTACCACTGGGACCTGCCGCAGGCGCTCGAGGAGCGCGGTGGGTGGACGGCGCGTGAGACGAGCGAGCGGTTCGCCGAGTATGCGCTGACGGTGCACGACGCCCTCGGGGACCGCGTCACCGATTGGACGACCCTGAACGAGCCGTGGTGCTCGTCGTTCCTCAGTTACACGGGCGGGATCCACGCCCCCGGCCGGTTCAGCATCGGTGACGGGATGCTTGCATCCCACCACCTGCTGCGCGGACACGGTCTCGTGGTCGAGGAGCTGCGCCGCCGCGACCCCGCGCTGAACCTCGGCATCACGCTGAACCTCACCGTCGCCGAGGCGGCCGATCCGGCCAAGCCGGAGGATGTGGACGCCGCGCGTCGCATCGACGGGCAGTTCAACCGGTGGTTCCTCGACCCGATCTTCCGCGGGAGCTACCCTGCGGACATCGTCGAGGACATCCGCGGCGTCGATGCCGACGAGGTGGCCCGCTTCGAGGCGGCGGTCCTCCCCGGCGACCTCGACACCATCTCGCAGCGGCTGGATGTGCTGGGCGTGAACTACTACCACGGCGAGTTCGTCGGCGGCACGGCCCCGGCAGACCCGCCCCTGCCGGGCGATGCGCCGACCGACCGCGTCGTGGGCTCGCCCTGGCCGGCGGGCCACGGCATCCACTGGTACGAGCGCGGACTTCCCCGTACGGCGATGCACTGGGAGGTGCAGCCCGCGGGGCTGACGACGCTTCTCGAGCGGGTGTGGGACGAGTACGCGCAGGATGCCGGTACCGCCCTGTTCGTGACCGAGAACGGCGCCGCCTACGACGACGAGACCGTCGACGAGGGCGGCCAGACCCGGGTGCACGATGAGGACCGGGTCGAGTTCCTCCGGGGGCATCTCGAGGCGATCCTGGATGCGGCCGACGCCGGTGTGGACGTGCGCGGGTACTTCTACTGGTCGCTCATGGACAACTTCGAGTGGGCCTGGGGATACGACAAGCGCTTCGGGCTCATCCGCGTCGACTACGACACCCAGGAACGGACGTTCAAGGACAGCGCGCTGGAGTATCGTCGGGTCATCGCCGACCGAGCGATCGACTGATTGCACTTCCCGAGGTGACCGTGTCCGAAACCCTTCACTCGCCGGTGACGAGCGGCCCCTCGGTGACGATTCCTCCGCCCGGAACGCTCGCGTCGCCGGTCACGATCGAAGAGGTCGCCGCAGCGGCGGGGGTGTCCCGCTCCACCGTCTCGCGCGTGGTGAACGGGTCGACCGCCGTCAGTCCTGCCGCGCTCGCCGCCGTCCGCCGGGCGATCGACGAGCTCAACTACGTGCCCAATCGTGCGGCGCGGTCGCTGGCCAGCCGGGCGACGATGGCGATCGCCCTCGTCGTTCCCGAGGACACGACCCGCTTCTTCGGCGACCCGTTCTTCGCGGCGATCGTCAGCGGCATCAACACGCGGGTCTCGAAGTCGGACTACGTGCTCAACCTGATCATCGCGAGCGACGATCCGGACGACAAGGCGACGGCGTACCTCCGCAGCGGTGCCGTCGACGGGGCGATCATCGTCTCGCACCACACGAGCGACGCCTTCATCGACCGCATCGCCGCCGCGATGCCCGTCGTCTACGGCGGCCGGCCCGTCCGGGAGCGAGAACGGGACTACTACGTCGACGTCGACAACGTCGAAGGCGGCCGCCTCGCGACGCAGCACCTGATCGACCAGGGTCGCACGCGGCTGGCGACGATCACCGGCCCGACGACGATGCCCGGAGGCATCGACCGTCTGACGGGGTTCCGCGAAGCGCTGGATGCCGCGGGCCTGGCGCCCGTCGCGGTCGAGGACGGCGACTTCACGGCCGCAGCCGGCGCCGCGGCCGTCCGGCGGATCCTCGAATCCGGCGCCCGGTTCGACGGTCTCTTCGCGGCGAGCGACCTCATGGCGCGGGGAACGCTCGTCGAGCTGGCTCGTGCGGGACTCCGCGTCCCCGAGGACGTCGCGATCGTCGGGTACGACGACTCGCCGGTGGCCACGTCGGTCTCGCCGACGCTCACCACCGTGCGGCAGCCCTCGCTGCAGCAGGGCGAGGTCATGGCCGATGTCCTGCTGACGCTCCTTGCCGGCGGGTTTCCGCCCCACGAGACGCTGCTCGACACGCAGCTGGTCGTGCGCGAATCCGCCTGAGGCCTACAGCGCCACGCCGGCGTGGAGGGTGTTGCGCCACGGGTCGGTGAACGAGACCGTCCGACCGTCGTCGGCGACCTGCACGCCGTGATGGCTCAGGCGTTCACCGAGCTCGCCGAGCGCGTCCTGATCGGGCAGGGTGAGGTCGACGCGGCCGAGCCCGAGGGCCGGCATGCGCGGTCCCGCACCGCGCGAGTTCCACACGTTCATCGCCATGTGGTGGTGGTAGCCGCCCGCGCTCACGAACAGGGCGGACCCGCCGAGCTCCGCCGTCACGTCGAAGCCGAGCGCGTCGACGTAGAACGCTCGGGCGGTCCGCACGTCGCCGACGGAGAGGTGGACGTGACCCACGGATGCCGCATCATCGGCGCTCGCGCCCTGGGCCGCGGCATCCGTCAGATGCTCCCGGAGGAAGGCGTTGGGGTCGAGGTACAGGGTGTCCATCTCGACCTGGCCGTGGGTCCAGGACCACTCGGTGCGCTCGCGGTCCCAGTAGAGTTCGATGCCGTTGCCCTCGGGGTCGGTGGCGTAGAACGCCTGGCTCACGAGGTGGTCGGCGCTGCCGGTGAACGACTCGGGTGCGTGCTGCGCGAGCGAGAACAGCGCGGCCGCCAGCGACGTCTGGGATTCGAAGAGGATCGCGGTGTGGAACAGGCCCGCGGCGCCGGCCGGGGCGTGGCGGAGCGACGGTTCGTGGCGTAGGACGACGATCGGACGTCCGGCGCGGCCCAGCGTGACGGTGTCACCGGCCGCGTCGAGCACCGTCAGCGTGACGACGTTGCGGTAGTACCGCGTCATGCCGTCGAGGTCGCCGACGAGCAGCGTGACGGCCCCCATCGCGGTGGCGGGAGAGAGCCGGTCGAGCGCGGACGTATTCATGTGAATATGGAACGCATCCGCACCCGAGGTTGTTCCCCGTCAGTCGGGGTCGCCGCCGAGCTGACCGATCGGGACGATGGGACCGCCGTCGTCTGCCCCCGTCTTGCGCGCCCGGGCGATCGCGTTGCCGGCGTGGTAGATCACGAGGGCGGCGACCGTGCCGAGCACGATGCCGCCGAACTGCAGCTGACCGAGGTCCATCGTGAAGTTCGCGATCGCGATGACGAACGCGACGGCGACCGTGTACTGGTTGACCGGCCGCGAGAAATCGACCTGGTTGTCGACCCAGATCTTGATGCCGATGACCCCGATGAGACCGTACAGCGCAGTCGTGACGCCGCCGATGACGCCGCTCGGGATCGTGAAGAGCACGGCGCCGACGACAGGCGAGAACGAGAGCAGCACGGCGATGATGCCGGCCACCCAGTACGCCGCCGTCGAGTAGATGCGGGTCGCCGCCATGACGCCGATGTTCTCGCCGTAGGTGGTCGTGCCCGAGCCGCCGAACGCGCCGGCGAGGGTCGTCGCGAGACCGTCGGCGAGAAGGGCGCGGCCGGTGCGCTTGTTCACCGTGGGGTCTCCGGTCATCGTCGCGACACCGCGCACGTGGCCGACATTCTCGGCGACGAGGACGAGGACGACCGGCAGGAACATCGGCAGGAGTCCCCAGGCGACCGGATCACCGAAGGACGGCAGGTGGAAGGTCGGCAGACCGATCCACTGCCCGTTGTCGATCAGCGTGGTGACTCCCGAGAAGTCGACTTTGCCCATGATCAGCGCGGCGATGTAGCCGACGACGACGCCGAGGAAGATCGAGACGCGTCCGAGGATGCCGCGGAAGAGCACCGCGAACAGGATGCACGCGACCAGGGTGATGGTCGCGAGGACCGCGTCGGTCTGGAAGTTGTTCCACGCGGCCGGCGCGAGGTTGAGGCCGATGAGGGCCACGATCGCGCCCGAGACGACCGGCGGCATGAGCTTCTCGAGCCAGCGCGTTCCCGTCGCCTGCACGAGGAACCCGATGCCGGCGAGCAGGATGCCGGCGACGAAGACGCCGACGAGCGCCTGACCGATCTGCTCGGGGCTGTCGAGCGGCTGGCCCTGGCCCGGGCCGAAGGCCGTGATCGGGGCGATGAACGCGAACGACGAGCCGAGGTAGCTGGGCAGCTTGTTGCGCGTGAGGATCAGGAACAGGAGCGTCCCGAGTCCCGAGAACAGCAGCGTCGTGCTGACGGGGAAGCCGGTCAGCAGCGGCACGAGGAACGTCGCGCCGAACATTGCCACGACGTGCTGGGCGCCGATCGCGATCGTGCTGCCCCAGCCGAGACGCTCGCTCGGGGTGACGACGGCTCCGGGGGCGACGCGGCGTCCATCGCCGTGAAGGGTCCAGATGGGCATGCGCGTGCTCCTCAGATGGTGGGGGATGCCTGGGGTCAGGCTACCTGGGAGCGGGCTGTGCGTGCGGGAGCGACGCCGTCATGAGGTGAGGCGCTCGAGGAGCTCGTGGTACTTGGCTGCCGTCTGCTCGATGACGTCGGCGGGGACGGTGGGAGGCGTTCCCTGCTTGTCCCACTTCGCCGCGAGCCAGTCGCGGACGATCTGCTTGTCGAAGCTCGCCATGCGTTCGGCCGGCGTCGAGCCGGTGCGCCAGGTCTCGGCATCCCAGTACCGCGACGAGTCGCTCGTGAGGACCTCGTCGGCGAGGGTGAGGACGCCGTCGGCGTCGTAGCCGAACTCGAACTTCGTGTCCGCGAGGATCAGCCCCTTCGCCTCGGCGAGGGCGGCGGCGCGGCGGTAGATCTCGAGCGACGCGTCGCGCAGCGCGGCCGCACGGGCCTCACCGATGAGCTCGGCGCTGCGCTCGAACGAGATGTTCTCGTCGTGCTCGCCGAGCGGTGCCTTGTAGGCGGGGGTGTAGATCGGCTCGGGCAGGCGATCGCCGTTGTGCAGGCCCGACGGGAGCGGGATGCCGCAGACCGTGCCGTCGGCCTGATACTCGGCCCAGCCCGACCCGGTGAGATAGCCGCGGACGACGCACTCGATCGGCTGCATGTCGAGTTCGCGGACCACCATGGCTCGGCCGGAGACCTCGGCGGGCGGCTCGACGCCCTCGATCAGGTGGTTCGGGATCGGCCGGCCGCCGTCACCGCCCGCGAGCTGCGCGAACCACCACAGGCTCAGGCGCGTGAGGAGCTCGCCCTTCTGGGGGATGCCCGGGTCCAGCACCTGGTCGAACGCACTGACGCGGTCGCTGGCGACCACCAGCATCCGTCCGTTCGTGCCGTCGGCGGGTCGGTAGAGGTCCCGGACCTTGCCCGAGTACACGTGGGTCCATCCGGGCAG
Source organism: Microbacterium sp. SORGH_AS_0505 (assembly GCF_030818715.1). Lineage (NCBI taxonomy): Bacteria > Bacillati > Actinomycetota > Actinomycetes > Micrococcales > Microbacteriaceae > Microbacterium > Microbacterium sp. SORGH_AS_0505. Next base: position 1,157,316 of record NZ_JAUTAT010000001.1, read on the forward strand.
GGCAGTCGCGGCATCCGTCACCCGGCCATTATCGCGGGCTGTGCGGGCCCGTGCGTACCCTGTCGTCATGCGCCGCCCGCTCCTCGCCCTGACCGCCCTCGCGCTGTCGCTCGGTCTGAGCGGCTGTGTCTCGACCACCGGGGTCGATGACGCGGTGCCCTCGCCAGCCCCGTCCATGTCCATCGTCGAGCCACCGTCGTCGCCCCCTCCGTCGCCGGCCCCGTCCCCATCGGTCGAGGAGTCTGCCGATCCGTCCTATCGGGTTCCCGACGAGAGCCCGCTCGAAGCGACCCGCCTCGTGTTCGACGGCGATGCGGTCGGCGTCGAACCCCGGACCGCCCTGAACGTGGCGGCAAGCGCCGTGCGGGAGCAGGAGTACACCCTCGACTTCGACTGCATCCCCCGAGACGCCACCATCACCCTGACGCTGAGTCCCGCGGCCGGTGAAGACGATCCGCCGGTGACGATCAAGGGACCCATCACCGTGACGCAGGGATGCGGTGCTCCGGGGCGCATCACGGGGATCACGGTCAGTCGGATGGTGGGCATCCAGATCACGGCGATCACCGACGGCGTCGATCACGCCTGGGCCGTCCTCCGAGCCACCGACGCCGCCGGATGATCCGGGGAAGAGGCGTATAGTCCACATGGACTAATCGGCGGAGGGAGCACCATGGCGGACGCCGTCTCGCGGCTCACCCCCACCGCGATCATGCTCCTCGCGCTCCTGCACGAGGACGACATGCACACCTACGAGATGGTGCGTCTGCTGCGCGAGCGTCGGGCGGATCGCATGATCCCCCTGACCCACGGCACGATCTACCACACGGTCGCTCGCCTCGAACGGCAGAATCTCCTCGCCGAGGCCGGCAGTGACCGCGAGGGGAACCGGCCCGAGCGGACGACGTACACGCTGACGGATGCCGGGGCTCGGGCGCTTCTGGCATGGGTGCGGCACGAGTTGCGATCCATCGACACCCCCGAGCGGTTCCGCATCGCCCTCACCGAGGCGCACAACCTCGATCGGTCCGAGGTGATCGCGCTGCTCGAGAAGCGTCGCGAGCTGCTCGCGGCATCCCTCGACGCGCACCGGAGCGCCCGCGAGACCGCCATCGCGCACGGGTCGCACCCGCAGTTCCTCATCGAGGTCCACCGGCAGGCCGCTCTGCTGGCCGCCGACATCGCCTGGCTCGACGACGCGGTCGAGTTCATCCGGCGTCCCGACACCGTCTGGGGTGTCGTCGACATCCCCGTCACCGACCGCTATCTGGCACAGAGAGAATCCGCACGCGCATGAGCGAGAGCACGACCACCGTCCGCACCCCCGGTGCGGCCCCCGCCCCGACGAATCCGTGGCCCGCGCTGTGGGCGCTCGTCCTCGGGTTCTTCATGATCCTCGTCGACACCACGATCGTCTCGGTGGCGAACCCCGCCATCAAGGCGGCGCTCGACCCGTCGACGAGCAACCTCGACAACGTCGTGTGGGTCACGTCCGCCTACCTGCTGACGTACGCGGTTCCGCTGCTCGTCACGGGACGCCTCGGCGACCGGTTCGGCCCGAAGAACATCTACCTCATCGGGCTCGCGATCTTCACGCTCGCCTCGCTCGCCTGCGGCCTGTCGGGCTCGCTCGAGATGCTGATCTTCGCACGCGCCGCGCAGGGTCTCGGCGCCGCTCTCATGACGCCGCAGACGATGGCCGTCATCACCCGCACGTTCCCCGCCGAGCGGCGCGGAGCGGCCATGGGCCTGTGGGGTGCGACCGCCGGTGTCGCCACCCTCGTCGGACCGCTCGCGGGCGGCCTGCTCGTCGACGGCTTCGGGTGGGAGTGGATCTTCTTCGTCAACATCCCCGTCGGCATCATCGCCTTCGTCCTCGCCGTGCGGCTCGTCCCGCAGCTCGAGACGCACCCGCACCGCTTCGACGTGCTCGGCGTCGTCCTCAGCGCGGTCGCCCTGTTCCTCATCGTCTTCGGACTGCAGGAGGGCCAGCACTACGCGTGGGCGCCGTGGGTCTGGGTCATGATCGTCGCCGGCGTCGCCGTGCTCGCAGTCTTCGTCTGGACGCAGGCGCGCACCAAGAGCGAACCCCTCGTGCCGCTCGCGCTGTTCCGCGACCGGAACTTCGCGATCTCGAACCTCGCGATCGCCGCCGTCGGTTTCACCGTGACGAGCATGGCCCTGCCGATGGCGTTCTTCACGCAGCTCGCGCGCGGACTCACCCCGACGGAGTCGGCACTGCTGCTCATCCCGATGGCGGTGCTGTCGGGGGTCCTCGCACCCTTTGCAGGCCGCATCCTCGACCGGGTCGACCCGCGGGTGCTGCTCGTTCCCGGACTGTCGCTCATGGTCGTCGGTCTCGTCGGCTACGTGCTTCTGATGAACACCGAGGCCCCCGTCCTCCTGCTGCTCATCCCCTCGGCCATCATCGGCGTCGCGAACGCCGGCATGTGGGGACCGCTGGCCACCACCGCGACCCGCAACCTCCCGCCGCAGCAGGCGGGCGCGGGCTCGGGCATCTACAACACGACGCGGACGATCGGTTCGGTCATCGGGTCGGCTGCGATCGCCGCCGTCATGCAGGCGCGCCTCGAGGCGAACCTGCCCGGTGCGGGCGATGCAGCCAATGGCGACTTCGGCGGAGGTGGCGGGATGCCGCCCGCCGTCGCCGAGGGATTCTCGACCGCCATGGGTCAGGCGATGCTGCTGCCGGCCGCCGTCATCGCGGTGGGCGTCGTGCTGGTGCTGTTCCTGCGCCGGCCGGCTCACCTCGCGAAGCGCTAGAGGTCACTGCGAAGCGCAGAAGGTCACTGCGAAGCGCTGAAGGTCACTGCAAAGCGCTGAGCGCGATGTCGCGGCGGTAGTGCGCCCCCTCGAGCGAGATCTGCTCGAGGGCGGCGTACGCCCGGCCGCGGGCGTCGGCGAGGTCCGCGCCGAGGGCTACGACGTTCAGCACGCGGCCACCGGTCGCGATGAGTCCGCCATCGGCGTACGTGGTCGCCGCGTGGGCGAGGTGGACGCCGTCGACGGATGCCGCGGCATCCGTTCCCGTGAGAGGGCGACCCGTGAGCGGCTGCTCGGGGTATCCCTCGCTGGCCAGGACGACGGTGACGGCCGCCTCGGCGGAGAACTCCGGAGCGGGCTCGGACTCGAGCGTGCCGCTCGCGGCGGCGAGCAGCAGCCGTGACAGCGGGCTCGTCAGCCGGGGGAGGACGACCTGCGTCTCGGGGTCGCCGAAGCGCGCGTTGAACTCGATGACCTTCACGCCGGCGTCGGTCAGGATGAGCCCGGCGTAGAGCAGCCCGATGAACGGGGTGCCCTCGGCATCCAGCTGTCGGATGACGGGCTCCGCGACCTCAGTGGTCACCTGCGCGACGAACGCCTCTTCGCTGCCGAAGCGATCCGCGAGCCAGGGGAGGGGCGAGTACGCGCCCATGCCGCCCGTGTTGGGCCCCTCGTCGCCGTCGAGCGCGCGCTTAAAGTCCTGCGCGGGGCTGAGCGCGCGGACGGTGTCGCCGTCGCTCACGAAGAAGAGCGAGACCTCGGGGCCAGCGAGGAACTCCTCGACGAGCACGGGGCCGCTCGACAGATAGGTGTCGGCGTGGGCGAGGGCCGCCTCGCGGTCGGACGTGACGATGACGCCCTTGCCTGCAGCGAGCCCGTCGGCCTTCACGACGAAGGGGGCGCCGAACTCATCGATCGCGGCGGCGACCTCGTCGCGGGTCTGCGCGCGCGCCGCGCGTCCGGTCGGGACGCCGGCGGCATCCATGATCCGCTTCGCGAACGCCTTCGACCCCTCCATCTGCGCCGCGGCCTTGCCGGGCCCGAAGACGGGGATGCCGCGTTCGCGCAGCGCGTCGGCGACGCCCGCCACGAGGGGGGCTTCGGGGCCGATCACGACGAGGTCGATGTGCTGCTCGTTCGCGAAGGCGGTGACGGCGGCCGGGTCGTTCTGGTCGAGGTCCGCGACGAGGGTCGCGTCCGCGGCGATGCCGGCGTTGCCCGGGGCCGCGAAGATCTCGTGCCCGGCGCCTTCGGCGACCAGAGCGAGGATGATGGCGTGCTCGCGCGCGCCCGAGCCGAGGACCAGGATCTTCACCCCGCCAGACTACCGAGCGCCGCACGCGCGTTACGGTGGCATCCATGGCCCGCACCATCACTACCGGAGACGGGCGCGACGCGCTCGCCGCGGTCGCCGCCGGCGGGGCGGCGCGCACCGACCTCGCCACCGCCGTCCGCTATCTGCTGCAATTGCTCGTCGAGAAGGCGCCCGGCAACTCCGTCGAGGTCCGCGTCCCTCCCTTCGGCGCCGTGCAGGTGGTCGAGGGCCCGCGTCACACACGCGGCACCCCTCCCAACGTCATCGAGACGGATGCCGCGACCTGGATCGCGCTCGCCACCGGTCAGACCGCCTGGGCCGACGCCGTCACCGCCGGCACCGTCCGCGCGTCCGGCGTGCGGGCCAACCTCGACGGGCTCCTCCCGCTCCGCCCGTGAAGACCTCGCGGCAGCCCCGCCCGCCGGTACGATCGCCTGCGGAGAGGAACCGCATGCAGGCACGACACCTCGGGGTGAACGCGCGTTCGGCGATCCTCGTGATCGCTCTGGCGGCCGCTCTGCTCCCCGTCACCGCGATCTCCGCTCAGGCCGCACCCCGCACGTGCACCGTGTCCGAGGCGAAGCTCGTGTGGGATGCCGGTGCCTCCGACGTGCAGGCGAGCGGCTCCGTCACCGCCGATGACAGCACCCTCACCTTCGAGGAGGGCAAGGGCGTGCTCGAGCCGGTCGCCCCGGCCGGCAGCGTGAGCTTCGACGGCTCGCTCGTCTACACGAATACGGCCGGCGTGAAGACGACCCTTTCGGCGCCGACCCTCGTCCTCGACGGCGAGAGGGGATCTCTTCTCTTCGACGTACAACCCGAGGGTGCCGACCAGATGCCGCAGGCTCCGTTGGCGACGATCGATCTGCGAGCCGCCGCGGTCTCCGAGGCGGGCGACACCGTCAACCTCGACGGGGTCGCCGCGGCGACCGAGCCGACCGCCGAGGGTCGCGAGGTCCTGTGGTCAGGAGCCTCCGGCACGCTCGACCTGGCCGTCGCTGCGACGTGCACCACCGCCGAGCCGGCTGCGGCGTCGGCCGGTGACGAAGCGGATGCCGGGGGCACCGGCATCCTGGTTCCCGTCATCGTCGTGGGGGTCGCGGCGCTCCTCGCGACGCTTCTGGCGGTCGGATCGGTGCAGCGGCGCAAGCGCAACAGCGCTCGCGCGGCCCAGCCGGAGATGGTCGACGACCCGCGTCCGTGAGGCGGGGGTGGACAATGGACTCATGGCCGAGCATTCCGAAACGAACGTCGAGTCCGCGCAACTGCGGCGCACTCCTCGGTTCGCCGCGTTCTTCGCAGCGGGGGCGGCACTCGGCATCGTCGTTGCGCTCATCCTGACGTACGCGTTCGGTGACGGTCAGATCAGTGAGAGCACGGGCGCGACCTATTCGCAGAGCCAGGTCTTCGGCTTCCTGCTGCTCGGCTGCGTGCCGGCGGGCGTAGCGCTCGGCGGGCTCGTCGCCCTCATCTTCGACCGCGTGCTGGGACGGCGGAGCACCACGGTGCGCATCGAGCGGGAACGCGTCGAAGAGTCCGACTGATCAGGCGAGTTCGGCGATGATCGGCTGAATCGCCGGGTCGAACGCCGCCACATCACCGCGCAGTCCGTCGGTGACAGCGATCGTGAGCGAGCCGATCCACCACACGCCCCGCTGCGTCAGCGGGAGCACCTGCACGTTGAGCTCGAACGAGTGCGCGCGACGTCCGACGCGCCGCTCGTGTTCGGCGATCGCGCTCGCGTAGGCGCGGTAGCTGCTGGCCGAGCCCGAACGAGCCTGCGCGGCGTAGCGGTCGCTCGCCCAGTTCGCGTAGGCGACGGCATCCTCCGCCAACGGGGCCATGGCCGCCCGCAGCTCGTCGAACCCCTCGACGGGCAGCACGGCGAGGGTCTCGAAGCCGTCGACCAGATCGAGCGGAACAGGAGAGGGGTGCGCCTGCGGCTCGACCGCCATGGCCCAGTACGCCAACCACTGCCGCTGCAGGACGGCGGCGGCGTCATCGTCGACGGGCTGCGCTGCGGGAGCTCCTCGCAGGTGGGGAAGCTCCTCGGGAGCACGGATGCCGAGCGCCTGGCGCACGTACAGCGCGACGAGCACCGTCGTGCTCGCGTCCTCCCGTACGACCCACTCGGGCCGCTCAGCCCCGCTCATGGCGACATCCTATGGCGCCCCTGTGGTCGGCGTCCCGTGGCGATGATGGCGGATCACCCGGTCCGGTGGCCGGTAGGCTGTGCGGGTGGCCTCGACTCCCACCGATCCCTATTCCGCTGCCGGCGTCGACACCGCGGCGGGGGACCTCGCCGTCGAGTTGATGAAATCGGCCGTCCGTCGCACCCAGGGCCCTGAGGTCCTCGGCGGCGTGGGCGGCTTCGCCGGACTCTTCGACGCATCCGCTCTGCTCGGCTACACCAAGCCGCTGCTCGCGACCTCGACCGACGGCGTCGGCACGAAGGTCGCCATCGCGCAGGCCATCGACAAGCACGACACGATCGGCCAGGACCTGGTCGGCATGGTCGTCGACGACATCGTCGTGGTGGGTGCGAAGCCCCTCTTCATGACGGACTACATCGCGACGGGCAAGGTGTTCCCCGAGCGCATCGCCGACATCGTCCGCGGCATCGCCGACGGCTGCTCCGCCACCGGAACGGCGCTCGTCGGCGGCGAGACCGCCGAGCATCCGGGGCTCCTCGGCATCAACGACTACGACGTCGCAGGAGCCGCGACCGGTGTCGTCGAAGCGGATGCCGTCCTCGGCGCCGACCGCGTCCGCTCGGGCGACGTCGTCCTGGCACTCGCCTCGAGCGGGCCGCACTCCAACGGCTACTCGCTCATCCGCCACATCATCGCGAACGCGGGGATCGGCTACGGCGACAACGCCGCCGACTTCGGTCGCACGTGGGGCGAGGAGCTCCTCGAGCCCACCCGCCTCTACACGTCACCGCTACTGCGCGCGATCGACGCGCACCCGGGCGCGATCCACTCCCTGAGCCACGTCACCGGCGGCGGCATCGCGGCCAATCTCGCGCGCGTGCTGCCCGTGGGCACCTGGGTCGACGTCGACCGCTCCACCTGGTCGCCCTCGCCCGTCTTCCGCGTGCTCGCCGACATCGGCGGGCTGTCGCTCGAGCAGACCGAGGGCACGTGGAACCTCGGCATCGGCTTCCTCGCGGTCGTCTCGCCTGAGACCGCCGAGGCTGCGGCATCCACCCTCTCGGCAGAGGGCATCCACACCTGGCAGGTCGGGACGGTGTCGGATTCGGCGCTGCCGGCCGGCGACTACGAGCAGGGCGCGAAGGGCGTCGACGGCGGCGCAGTCCGCCTGGTCGGTTCCTACGCAGAAACGGACTGAGCTACACCTATGTGCGGAATCGTCGGCGTCGTCGCTCAGGGGCCCGCCAACCAAGAGGTCTACGACGCCCTGCTGCTGCTGCAGCACCGCGGTCAGGACTCGACCGGTATCGCGACGGCCGAATCGAGCGGCATCTTCCACATCGCGAAGAACCGCGGCATGGTGCGCGAGGCGTTCCGCACCCGCGACATGCGCGCGCTCCTGGGGACGATCGGCCTGGGTCACGTCCGCTACGCCACGAAGGGCACCGCCTCGAACGAGGAGGAGGCGCAGCCGTTCTACGTCAACGCCCCGTACGGCATCGTCCTCGTCCACAACGGCAACCTCACGAACACGCGCGAGCTCACCGAGGAGCTCTTCCGCACCGATCGCCGTCACCTGAACACGAGCTCCGACACCGAACTGCTCGTCAACGTCCTGGCGAACGAGCTGCAGCAGGTCATTTCGGGTCTCGAGCTCGACCACGAGCAGATCTTCGAGGCCGTCACGCGCGTCCACCAGCGCGTCGAGGGCTCCTACGCCGCGATCGCGTTGATCGCCGGATACGGGTTGCTGTCCTTCCGTGATCCCTTCGGCATCCGTCCCCTTATCCTCGGCACCCGCAAGGCCGAGAACGGGCGGTACGAGTGGACCGTCGCGTCCGAATCGCTCGTCCTCGAGAACGGCGGCTTCGAGGTCGTCCGCGACGTCGAGCCGGGCGAGGCCGTGTTCATCGATCTCGAGGGCAACCTCTTCACGCAGCAGGTCGCCCCGAGCCCGAAGCTCGTGCCGTGCTCGTTCGAGTACGTCTACCTCGCGCGTCCCGACTCGGTCATGAACGGCATCTCGGTCTACGAGGCCCGTCTGCGGATGGGCGAGCGCCTCGCCGACACGATCGCGAAGTACACCCCCGAGGGCTCGATCGACGTCGTCATGCCGATCCCCGACTCCTCTCGTCCCGCCGCGATGCAGGTCGCGCGCAAGCTCGGCATCGAGTACCGCGAAGGCTTTTACAAGAACCGTTACATCGGCCGGACGTTCATCATGCCGGGCCAGGCGATCCGCAAGAAGAGCGTGCGCCAGAAGCTCAACGCGATGTCGACCGAGTTCAAGGGCAAGAACGTCCTCCTGATCGACGACTCGATCGTCCGCGGGACCACGTCGCGCGAGATCATCCAGATGGCTCGGGATGCCGGGGCCAAGTCGGTGACGTTCGCGTCGGCCGCGCCCCCCATCCGCTTCCCGCACGTCTACGGCATCAACATGCCGTCGCGTCACGAGCTCGTCGCGTACAACCGGACGATCCCCGAGATCGCCGAGGAGCTCGGCTGCGACTATCTCGTCTACCAGGAGATCGACGATCTGAAGGCGGCGATCCTCGAGGGCGCTCCCGACGTCGAGGACCTCGACATGAGCTGCTTCGACGGTCGGTACGTCACCGGTACGGTCAGCGACGAGTACCTCGCCTGGGTCGAGGGCACCCAGGAGTCCTGAGCGGCCTAGGCTGAGTCGGTGACGACACCTGACCCCCTCGCCGTGCGACGGGGCCGGATCCTCGCCGTCGTCGGCATCGTCCTCCTCGCGTTCTCACTGCGATCGGCGGTCGCGTCGCTGTCGCCGCTGTTCGATGCGATCGGCGAGGACTTCGCTCTCCCCGCCGCCGTGCTGGGACTCATCGGCACGGTGCCGCCGCTCTGCTTCGCGGTGTTCGGTCTGCTCGCCGCCGGCTTCGAACGCCGGTTCGGCCTGGAGCGCACGACCCTCGTCGCCCTCGGCGCCGTGGGGCTCGGACTCGTCGCCCGCGCCGCCGCGCTCGATGCCTACGGACTGCTGTTCGGGTCCGCGCTGATCTTCGCGGGTGTCGGCGTCGGCAACGTCCTCGTGCCGGCGCTGGTGAAGAAGTACTTCGCCGAGCGCATCGGCCTGCTCACGACCGTCTACACGACGACCATGGCCGTGTCGACGTTCCTGCCCCCGCTGATCGCGGTGCCCATCGCCGACGCCGCCGGGTGGCGTACGTCGCTCGGGGTGTGGGCGGTGTTCGCGGTGGCGGGGTTGATCCCCTGGATCGTGCTCGCCGTCCGTTCCCGCCGCGCCGCCGCGGCGGACGTGGACCTCGAGGCTCCCAGCACCCGTGTGTTCGGGCGGATGTGGCGGCTGCCCACCGCGTGGGCGCTCGCCATCACCTTCTTCGCCTCGAGCGCCGTCGCCTACACGTCGTTCGCCTGGCTGCCGAAGATCCTCGTCGACACCGCGGGTGTCACGACCCAGGTCGCCGGGGTCCTGCTCTCGCTGTTCGCCCTCATCGGGCTGCCGGCGTCGCTCGTGGTGCCCGCACTCGTCGCGCGCCGCGGCGTCGTGCTGCCGCTGTTCATCGTGGCCTCGGCCTCGGGTGTGGTCGGAGCGGGTGGGCTGCTGGTGGCCCCGGCATCCGCTCCCTGGCTCTGGGTGGCGCTCCTCGGAACGCTCCCGCTGCTGTTCCCGCTCGTGCTGACCTCGGTCGGACTCCGCACGCGGACGCACGACGCGACGGTCGCCCTCAGCGCATTCGCTCAGAGCGTCGGTTACGGCGTGACGATGTTCATGCCGATCGGGGTCGGCGTCCTGCACGATGCCACCGACTCATGGACGGCGCCGCTCGTGATCCTCGTCGGGATCTCGCTCCTGGCGCTTCCCGCAGGCGTCGTGATCGCACGACGGAAGACGGTCGAACAGGAGTGGGAACAGCGCCACGGATCGTGGTGAGCGTGAGGGAGGAGGTCAGGCCTTCTCGAGCGACGGCGACGGAGATTCGGACTCGTCGTCCTCGTCGTCCTCGTCGGCGTACTGATCGGCCCACTTGTCCTCGTACTGCTCGTCACCGGGCGCGCCGAGCTCACGCTCGAGCGCGTTGATGTTCAAGCTGTAGGTGTCGTACTTCAGCTCACGGGCGATCTTGGTGTTCTTCGCCTTTTGACGGCCACGCCCCATGCGTAACCCCCTCATTTCACGAGTGCGGGCTTGGTCCGGCAGCCCGACGCAGTCACAGTCCGGCAGAGGCCGGGAAGAGTAGCATTCAGGGTACCACGGAGCGTTCCCGCCGCCCTCGCGGGCGGGGATCCAGGAAAGGTGATCCGCCATGCCCGACGCCGAGTCGCAGCCTATGGTCCGTCGTCCTCACCGTCCGGTGATCGCCGGGATCGTGCCCGGTCAGTCGTCCCGTGTGCTCCGAGAAGCGGCGCAGTACGCCCGGATGCACGGTGCGGCGCTCCTTGTCACTCATGTCGACGTCACGCGGTTCGTCTCCTACGAGGATCCCGACGGTTACGTGCACACCGCGCCGATCAACCTCGATGCGATCCCCAGCGAGGCGCTCGAGACGCAGCTCCGCGACGAGGCGACGCGTGCGCTGGACGGCGTGGACATCGCCTGGCAGCTCGAGATGCTCGCGGGGGATCCCGCGCTCGCGATGAAGGATCTGGCCGAGCGCACCGACGCGCGGCTGATCGTCGTCGGAACCCGCAAGCGCGGCATCGGCGAATCGATCCGCGAGTTCTTCACCGGGTCCGTCGCCGCACGCCTGGCCCACCGGCAGCCGCGACCGATCCTCGTCGTGCCCATCGGCGAACCGGCGCGCGACGACGAGGATCCGTGGCGTGAGAAGCAGAGTTGGCCCGAGGAGCTCTGGCCCGGCGGCTGATCAGCCCCGCGTTGCGCGTCGCACGGCCTCGGCCGCCTCGTCGAGCGCACCCTTGAGGTCGTCGATGACGGATGCCGCCAGGTCGCCGCCCCGCGCGACGTGGCTCCGAAGGTCCGCACGGAGCTCGGCGCGGAACTCCGCCAGCAGCTCGTCGGCCCGCCGCACCTGCTCGCGAGCGGATGCGCGCGGGTCGGGCGTCGAGGACGGCGTCGGACGTGCGGAGGGCTGGGAGGCTGCGGCGAGGTCGGCCTGCAGGCTCCGCATCGCCTCGCGGACGCCCGCGCGCACTTCGTCGGCGATGAGTCGGACGCTGTCGGCGAGCCCGGCCTCGATCCCGGCGAGGTCACCCGAGCGCGATGCCACTTCGGCACGACCGGCATCCGTGATCTCGTAGACGGTCTTGCGCCCGTCGACGGTCTTGGTGACGAGTCCTTCCTCTTCGAGCTTGGAGAGGCGCGGGTAGATGGTTCCCGCGCTCGGCGTGTAGGTGCCGCCGGTGCGGTCCGACAGTGCCTGCATGAGGTCGTAACCGTGGCGCGGCGCCTCATCGAGGAGGCTCAGCAGATAGATGCGCAGATCACCGTGGGAGAAGACGGGGGGCATGTCAGATCTCCTCTCGGATCGGAGCCTCGTCGGCGATGGCCGCGCTGGTGCGCCGGATGACGGTGACGTCGCCCGAGACGGTGTTGGCGCGGACCTCGGCGAACGAGCCGCTGAGCTCGCCGACCGTGCCGGAGTAGTTAGAGCCGATCCCGCTCTGCGAGCGGTCGATCCCGTCGACGTTGAGCTTTCCGCTCACGGTGCGGAGGGTGTACTTCGCGGCCACCGATTCGTCGAGGCGCAGTGTGGCCGCGCCGCTGACGGTGTTGAACGACACGTTCTGCGTCGGCCCGCTCGAGTCGATGAGGACGGCGCCGCTGACCGTGTCGGCGAAGGCGGTTCGGATCGTGCCCGCGGCGGTGATGGTCCCCGACACGGCGTTGGCGTTCAGGGTGCCGGTGAGTCCGCGCATCTGCACATCGCCCGAGACGGAGTTCGCCGTCACGTCGCCCGTGAGCCCGTCGACGATGATGTCGCCCGAGACGGTGTTGAGCTTCGCGTCGGTCGTGAGGCCTGCGACGAGCGCGCTTGCACTGACCACGCCGAGGGTGAGGGCGATGTCACGCGGAACGGCGATGCTGATCTCGGCCTGCGGGCCTCCGCTCCCGAAGTTGCGGAAGGAGGTCAGGAAGTTGTCCCATCGGAGCTGCGCATGATCGATCTCGATCGCCCCGTTCTGCGCCTCGATGCGCAGTTCCTTCTGCGTGACCGAGTGCACTTCGATGCGGACGCCGGGCTCGTCGTGGGCGACGACGTCGATCTGTCCGCCGACGAGTCCCACTTTGAGTCGACGGATGCCGTCGAGGTCGATGACGCGGGTCTCCCCAGGCTGCACGAGCCACTTTTCGAGAGTCATTCTGTCTCCTGCGGGTGAGCGCGAGTCAAGATATATCGCGTTGGACAGAAGATAACACGATATATCTCGAGTGTCGAGAACGGATGCCGGGAATGATGAGGCCCCCTCGACCGTGAACGGGAGGGGGCCTCGTTGCGCTCTGGGGGAGAGCGCCGCTGACACGCCTGGGGGAGCGCGTCAGACGATCATGTGTTCTTGCGCAGTACTCGCAGCAAGAAGGCGATCAGGGCGATGACACCGACGATGATGGCGACCCACAGCAGGAACTGGAGGCCTTCCGTGATGCCACCCACGATCGCCAGCACGATGGCGATCACGATGATGATGATGAGTGCGAGGTTCATTGGAGGCTCCCTCTGATTGTCTCCGTTGTCCGCCGGGGCGGGGGTGACGCGGGTGTGCGTCCAGACATTGCTATCAGCGTTCTCTCAGGTGACGACAGGCCTTGACAGGTCGGCCATGCGGTGACATAACGTGGCCGCACGCGGGCGATCCTTGCCCGTGATCGACACGTGAGGCGGATGCACCATGCCGGCAGGACGCGGCTCGAACAGCCTGAAAGACCCCGAACTGTACGAGGAGCTCCGCGCCGACGGGGCGTCGAAGGAGAAGGCCGCGCGCATCTCCAACGCTGCCGCCCGCGACGGTCGGAAGGCGGTCGGCAAGCGCGGCGGTCAGGCCGGCGACTACGAGGACTGGACGGTGGCCGACCTCCGCTCGAGGGCGAAGGAGCTCGGGCTCAACGGGTACTCGCACGCTCGAAAGGCGGAGCTCATCGACATGCTCCGATCGCACTGACGTGCCACGACTCAAGCGCGTACGGCCGGGTGTCGACCTCGGATACCGGCGGATGCGTTCCGGCACCGGCTTCCGCTATGTGGATGCCGACGGTTCTCCGCTTCCGAAGGCGGAGGCCGACCGCGTGCGCGCCCTCGTGCTGCCGCCGGCATGGCAGGACGTGTGGATCTGCGCCGACGCGAACGGCCATGTCCAAGCGACCGGCGTCGATGAGGCGGGGCGGGTGCAGTACCGATACCACCCGCAGTGGACCGCCGGCCGCGATAAAGGCAAGTACGCCAGAGCCCTGCAGCTCGCCGAGGCTCTGCCGCGGGCCCGCGGACGGGTCACCACATCGCTCCGCCGGGAAGACATCGATCAGGAGCGCGTCCTCGCCGCAGCCTTCCGTCTTCTCGACCTCGCCGCCCCGCGCGTGGGCGCTGAGCGGTACCTCGTCAAGCACGGCAGCCGCGGGCTCACGACGCTGCTCCGTCGCGACGCGGTGGTCGACGGCACCGTCGTCGCGCTGCGGTTCCCCGGCAAGAGCGGTCAGCGGCAGGAGATGGAAGTCGACGACGTGGACCTCGCTGCGGCGGTCGAGCTGCTCGTCGGAGGGCGTCCCAGTTCGCCCCTCCTGGCGTACCTGCGCGGGCGTCGGCGCGTCGCACTGAGCGCCCGGGACGTGAATCTCTACGTCCGGTCGATGACCGGCGGAACCTTCACGGCCAAGGACTTCCGCACTCTCCGCGGCACCATCACCGCAGCGGAAGCGCTCGCTCAGATCGGCCCGGCGACGAAGAAGAGCGACCTCAAACGGGCCGAGGTGCGCGCGGTGAAGGTCACTGCCGAAGCTCTCGGCAACACCCCCACGGTCGCGAGGAGTTCGTACATCGACCCGAGGGTCTTCGACCGGTATCGGCGAGGCCTGATCCTCGACACCACGGTCTCGCCCGAATCCGCCATCCGAACGCTCATCCTCGCCTGACGACGGTTCCCAGCCTCGGGGGCTGACACGCGTGAAATACTGGCGCGCGTCCCCGCACCGCCCCCTGCATCGTGGAAACAGGCCCCCGTTGTCTCACCTCGCCGTCCTGAGCCTCAAGAACCGTGCGCTCATCGCCCTCATCACGATCGTCGCCGCGATCTTCGGAGGCCTCGCACTCACGAGCCTCAAGCAGGAGCTGATCCCGCCCATCCAGCTGCCGCAGCTGTCGATTCTGACGACCTACCCGGGCGCCTCTCCCGACGTCGTGAACAACGACGTGTCGACCCCGATCGAACAGGCCATCCAGGCCGTCCCCGACCTCGAGTCCACGACGTCGACGAGCACGACGAACGCGTCGATCGTCCAGGCATCCTTCGCCTACGGCACCGACCTCGCGACGGCGGAGCAGAAGATCCTCCAAGCGATCAACAGACTCGACTCGCTGCCCGACGACCTCGACACCAACGTTCTCGCCTTCTCGACCGACGACCTGCCGGTCATCTCGATCGCCGTGACCGGCTACAGCGACGAGACCGCCGTGCAGGACCGACTCGAGAACGCCGTGATCCCCGACATCGAGGATCTCGACGGCGTCGCCGCCGCGCAGATCGTCGGTGGTCGAACCTCGCGCGTCACGATCACGCCCGATCAGGAGAAGCTCGCAGAGGCCGGCTACACCCAGACGGCGATCACCGACGCCCTCGACCAGAACGGCACGCTCTTCCCCGGCGGCACCGTCTCGGAGGGCGACCAGACCCTCACGGTGCAGACGGGCACGAAGCTCGACTCCGTCGACGGCATCTCGGATCTCCCGCTCGTCCCGACCGACGCCGACCAGATCGCCGCGGGAGATGTCACGATCGGCGACGTCGCGAAGGTCGTCCTCGACACAGACCCCGTGACGTCGATCTCGCGCGTCGACGGCAAGCCGGCGCTCACCGTGTCGATCACGAAGCTTCCCGCAGCCAACACCGTCGACGTCTCGCACCTCGTCCGCGACTCGCTGTCCACGATCAAGGACGACCTCGGCAACGGCGCGACCGTCACGGTGGTCTTCGACCAGGCGCCGTACATCGAGCAGTCGATCGAGGCGCTCGCTCAGGAGGGACTGCTCGGCCTCGCGTTCGCCGTCGTCGTCATCCTGATCTTCCTGCTGTCGGTGCGCTCGACGCTCGTCACCGCCATCTCGATCCCGACGAGCGTGCTCATCACGTTCATCGGCATCCAGGCGTTCGGCTACTCGCTCAACATCCTGACGCTCGGCGCGCTGACGATCGCGATCGGACGCGTCGTCGACGACTCCATCGTCGTCATCGAGAACATCAAGCGGCACTACGTCGGCGATGCCGACAAGCTGGCCTCGATCCGCCTGGCGGTCCGGGAGGTGGCGTCGGCGATCACGGCATCCACCCTCACGACCGTCGCCGTCTTCCTCCCCATCGCCTTCGTCGGCGACCTCACGGGCGAGCTGTTCCGCCCGTTCGCACTGACCGTCACGATCGCGATGCTCGCCTCGCTCTTCGTCGCGCTGACGATCGTGCCCGTGCTGGCGTACTGGTTCCTGCGGCCGGGCAAGCCGGTTCTGGATGCCGCGGGCCGGGCCATCGACCCCGAAGACCCCGCCGCCCCGCCGACCCGACTGCAGAAGTCGTACCTCCCTGTGCTCCGCTGGACGCTTCGGCACTCGGTCGTCACGATCCTCCTCGCCGTCCTCGTGCTGGGGGGGACGATCCTGGCGGTGCCGCTCATGAAGGTCAACTTCCTGGGCGACTCGGGTCAGAACACCTTCACCGTCCGCCAGGACATCGGCGCGACCGCGAGCCTCGACGCGCAGGATGCCGCGGCGAAGCGCGTCGAAGAGGTCCTCCTCGACGTGGACGGCGTCGACACCGTGCAGACCTCGATCGGCTCCACCGGTTCCGCGCTCCGCGACGCCTTCTCGGGCGGCGGAACGGGCATCACCTACTCGATCACGACCGACCCCGACGCCGACCAGGAGCAGATCCGCACCGACGTGCAGAAGGCCGTCGCCGACGTGGAGGATGCCGGTGAGATCACCGTCGCGGCCGCCCAGGGCGGGTTCGGCTCGACCGACGTCGAGGTCGACATCACGGCGCCCGATGCCGGTGTTCTCCGCGACGCCACCGACAAGGTCGTCGCGGCCTTGAAGGACGCCGACGGCGTCGACCAGGTCGACTCGAACCTGTCGGCATCCCTCCCCTTCGTCTCGGTCGCCGTCGACCGCGACAAGGCGGCGGAGCTCGGCCTGTCGGAGGTCGCGGTCGGCGGGCTCGTCGCGAACACGATGCAGCCGCGCCAGATCGGCACCGTCGAGATCGACGACTCGACCCTGACCGTCTACCTCAAGGCCGCCGAAATCCCCGACACCATCGAGAAGCTCCGCGGACTCGAGATCGCGAGCGCGTCGGGACTCATCCGCCTCGACGAGGTCGCGACGGTCGAGCAGTCCGAGGGGCCCTCGTCCATCACGAGCGAGCGTGGTCAGCGGACGGCGACCGTCACCGTCACCCCTGCGAGTGACGACCTGAACGCGGCGGGCGCCGCCGTGACCGCGGCGCTCGCAGGCGCCGACCTCCCGCAGGGAGCGGACGCGGAGGTCGGCGGCGTCGTGACGCAGCAGCAGGATGCCTTCGCGCAGCTGGGTCTCGCCATCCTCGCCGCCATCCTGATCGTCTACATCGTGATGGTCGCGACCTTCAAGTCGCTGCGTCAGCCGATCCTGCTGCTGATTTCGGTTCCCTTCGCGGCGACCGGTGCGATCCTGCTGCAGATCGTCTCGGGTGTGCCCCTGGGTGTCGCGTCGCTCATCGGCGTGCTGATGCTCGTCGGCATCGTCGTGACGAACGCGATCGTCCTCATCGACCTCGTCAACCAGTACCGCGAGAAGGGTCTGTCGACCCCCGAGGCGGTGCTCGCCGGTGGCGCTCGCCGTCTGCGACCCATCCTCATGACGGCCCTGGCGACGATCTTCGCGCTCACGCCGATGGCGCTCGGCATCACCGGACACGGCGGGTTCATCTCGCAGCCGCTCGCGATCGTCGTCATCGGCGGCCTCGTGTCGTCGACGATCCTGACGCTGCTGGTCCTTCCCGCCCTCTACAACCTCGTCGAGGGTGCTAAGGAGCGTCGTGCCGCCAGGCGCGGCGACGTCGTCCCGGCTGTCGCCGGTGCGTCGGCGGGAAGCCAGGCTCCGCTGACGCGGCGCGCGCGGCGGGATGCGGCATCCGTCGCCGTCACGGGTGCTGCGGCCGTCGACACGGCGCTCGTCATCGAGGAGGCTCCGGACATCGAGATCCCGATGGACGAGCCGGCCGCGGTCGAGGAGCCTGACGTCGAAGAGCCGGGCGCGGACGAGCCGCGGCGCGAGGAGTGAGGGTCAGTCGGCCTCGGTGAGGTCGACGCCCCACTCGAGCGTCCACGTCTCGCCGGGCGCGAGTCGGCGGAGGCTCCGTCCGGAGTTGAATGCGTCGGCCGGCGCCGTCATCGGCTCGATCGCGACGGCGACGTCGTGCCCGGGGAACCGATCGGTCGTGAACACCTGCACGTACTCGAAGCCCTCGCCCGCCCACACCGTGAGGCGCCGGGAGTCAGGTGCGACGAGGTGAGCCTCGATGCGACCGCCCCGGCGGGGGAGCCCGGCGAACGCGACGTCGAGCGACAGGTCACCGACGCGTCGCGGTGAGCTCAGGTCGTGCGCCTCGTCGACCAGCTCCTCGGCGATGGGGATGTTCTGCTCGTCGAGGCGGAACCACGTCCGCGCCTCGAGCTGCAGCGACAGGTCGGCCGTGTCGACGTCGGAGATGCGGAAGTAGGGATGGGTTCCGACCGCGACGGGCGCGTCGCCGGCTCCGACATTCGTGATCGCGTGGGTGACGCGCAGTCCGCGCTCCTCGAGCGCGTAGGTCACCCGGTTGTCGAGGTGGTACGGGTACCCCGACTGCGGGAACACGTCCGCGCGCAGGGTGAGGGCGGCATCCGTCTGCTCCTCCGCCCGGTACGGCGCGAACCGCAGCAGCCCGTGCGACGCGTTGCCGAACTTCGGCTCGGTGATCGCGAGCTGGCGGAGCTCGCCGTCGTCCTCCCAGCGGCCGTCGCGGATGCGGTTCGGCCACGGCACCAGGACGATCCCGGATGCCGCGGGTGTCGGCACGTCGTCGGGGTAGTCGGGGACGAGGTCGACCTCCCCGACGCGCAGCGCGCGGAGCGCGGCGCCCACCTCGGTGATCTCGGCGGAGACGCCAGCGGTGTGGAGGGTGAAGCGGGTTCCGGTGGGGTCGGCGGCCATGCGGCCAGCGTATCCGCGCGGCCGCTTCACAGGTGAGGCGGGTATCGTGGAGCAGTCGGCGGAGGACACCGCGCTGTGCGCGGGCATCCTGTGTAGTCCTCGGGGCCGATCTCTAAACCCGATCCGCGGTTTCGGAACCAGTAACTGGAATGGCCCCCGGCCGACGGAAGTCCGGGTCTCACCGTGCGTGCGCGCACGGCGCTGTTTCGTGCGAGAACTCAGAAAGCACACGCATGCCCAAGAACAAGAAGCCGGCCGGCGGCCGCGCGCAGAACTTCGAACCCCGCTACGGCAAGAAGACCTCGTACCAGGACGCGAAGCGTCGCCCCGGTCAGGCCTCCGCCGGAACCGCCGGCAGTAAGAGCCCCAAGCACCGCGGCTTCCGCGCCGCCGAGGAGTCGGCACCCGCCAAGGGCCGCTGGACCGAACAGGACCGCGCCGGCCGGGCAGAAGCCCGCGGCATCCGTTCGAACGCCCGCGGCGACCGCGGCTTCGACGACCGTCCCCGTCGCGACGCCGAGGGCGAGCGTCCGCGTTTCGACCGCGCCGAGCGTCCCCGTTTCGATCGTTCCGGTGGTGCTGAGCGGCCGCGTTTCGACCGGAACGAGCGTCCGGCTCGGTCGTTCGATGACCGTCCGCGTCGCGACGACCGCACCGAGCGCCCCCGTTTCGACCGCAGCGAGCGTCCGGCGCGCAGCTTCGACGACCGTCCGCGTCGGGATGACCGGACCGAGCGTCCGCGTTTCGATCGTTCCGGTGTCGCTGAGCGTCCGCGTTTCGACCGGAACGACCGTCCGGCTCGGTCGTTCGATGACCGTCCCCGTCGTGATGACCGGACCGAGCGTCCGCGCTTCGACCGCAACGACCGCCCCGCGCGTTCGTTCGATGACCGTCCGCGTCGTGATGACCGGACGGAGCGTCCGCGTTTCGACCGCAACGACCGCCCGCAGCGCGACGACCGTCCCCGTCGTGATGACCGGACCGAGCGTCCGCGCTTCGACCGGAACGAGCGTCCGGCTCGGTCGTTCGATGACCGTCCCCGTCGTGATGACCGGACCGAGCGTCCGCGTTTCGACCGCAACGACCGCCCGCAGCGCGACGACCGTCCCCGCCGGGACGACCGGCCCCGCCGCGACGAGCGAGCGAACCGGTCGGATTGGCAAGCCGCCGAGAAGTCGAAGGCGCACCAGGACCACGTCGACGTCGTGCACGAGCGTCTCCAGGCCGAAGCGGTGGATGCCGCATCCGTCGAGCAGGCTTCGTTCAGCGACCTCGGCCTCGGCCAGAACATCGTCCGGACCCTCGAGGGCCTCGGCGCCACGAGCCCGTTCCCGATCCAGGCGGCCACGGTCCGCCCGATCCTCGACGGTCGTGACGTCCTCGCCCGTGGCCGCACCGGCTCGGGCAAGACGATCGCCTTCGGCGCTCCGCTCGTCGAGCGCGTGCTGCGCGGTCAGGCCGGCAAGCGCCGCGCCTGGGGCCGTTCGCCGCAGGCCCTGATCCTCGCGCCGACGCGCGAGCTCGCGCTGCAGATCGACCGCACCGTGCAGGAGCTCGCGCAGAGCGTGGGACTGTTCACGACGCAGGTCTACGGCGGCGTGCCGCAGGGCCGTCAGGTCGGCGCGCTCAAGAAGGGCGTCGACATCGTCATCGGCACTCCCGGCCGCATCGAGGACCTCGAGAAGCAGGGCAAGCTCGACCTGTCGGAGGTCGGCATCGTCGTCCTCGACGAGGCGGACCACATGAGCGAACTGGGCTTCCTCGAGCCGATGCAGCGCATCCTGCGCCTCGTGCAGGACGACGCGCAGAAGCTCCTCTTCTCGGCCACGCTCGACCGCGAGGTCGCCGCGCTCGTCGACGAGTTCCTCGTCGACCCGGCCGTCTACGAGGTCGCCGGCGAGACGCAGGAGACCAGCACGATCGACCACCGCGTGCTCGTGATCGACCACCGCGACAAGGCCGAGATCCTCACGTCGCTGGTCGACCGCGACGGCAAGACGCTCGTCTTCACCCGTACGCGCGCCTACTCCGAGATGCTCGTCGAGCAGTTCGAGGATGCCGGGATCGCCGCCGTCGCCCTCCACGGTGACCTGAACCAGGCCAAGCGCACGCGCAACCTGCAGCGCCTGACCGACGGCAAGGTGAACGTCCTCGTCGCGACCGATGTCGCGGCCCGCGGCATCCACGTCGACGACATCGACCTGGTCGTCCAGGCCGACGCGCCCGACGAGTACAAGACGTACACGCACCGCTCCGGCCGTACCGGTCGCGCGGGCCGCGCGGGCACGGTCGTCACCCTCATCACGCGTCAGCGTCGCCGTCGCATGACCGAGATGCTGGAGCGTGCCGAGATCGACGCGCCGTTCGACGAGGCGCGCGCCGGCGACGACGTGCTCGAGGAGATCACGGGCCGCCAGGCCGCCAACGTCGACGCCTGAGGGTTCTCACTAGGGTGGGCGGATGCCGGTTGTCATCCGCCCCCTCGGTGATCCCGACGTCGAGCAGGTCGTGTCGCTCTGGCACGCGTGCGGTCTGACGCGTCCCTGGAACGATCCGCACCGCGACATCGCACGTGCGCGCGCCGTCTGGCCCGACCTCTTGCTCGTCGCGGCCGACGGCGATCGCGTCGTCGGCTCGGTCATGGCCGGCTACGACGGCCACCGGGGTTGGCTGTACTACCTCGCGACCGACCCGGACCGCCGTAGCGAGGGCATCGGAAGGATGCTGGTCGCCGAGGCGGAGCGCCGACTCGAGGCGCTCGGCTGCCCGAAGGTGATGCTCATGGTCCGCGAGGGGAACGACGCCGTCGCGGAGTTCTACGACACCCTCGGCTATGCCCGCGACGCGACCTCGGTCCTCGGCAAGCGCCTGATCCCCGACGGCTGAGTCAGAACAGCATCGCGGATGCCTGTTCCCGGGTCGCGGTCTTCATGACCGGCCCCGTGGTCCGCACCGGACCCATCCCGCGCGGCGGGACGTCTTCTTCCTCGAGTCGGCCGTGCAGGCCGTGTCGCCGCAGCAGCGGACGCACGCGCGCCGACAGCCACGAGCGGTAGCCCTTCGGCGCCGACACGGCGGCGCCCGGGTACAGGCCACGGTAGGCCGGCACGAGGTCCGGACACTCCCGCTCGAGCCATTGCCAGAACCACTCCTTCGCGCCCGGGCGCAGGTGCAGCGCCCCGAAGACGACCCGACGTGCTCCGGATGCCGCGATCCGCGCGATCGCATCGTCGAGGACGTCGATCCCATCGGTCAGGTGCGGGACGATCGGCATGAGGAAGACGGTCACCGAGAAGCCGGCATCCGTTGCGGCCTTCACCGTGTCGAGCCGTGCCTGGAACGACGGGGCTCCCGGTTCGAGGAGCTGCCGCAGCGGTTCGTGGGGGATTGCGATCGACATGGCGATATGGATCGGGACGTGGGTCGCGGCATCCGTCAGCAAGGGAAGATCGCGGCGCAGCAGCGTGCCCTTCGTCAGGATCGAGAACGGTGTGCCACTGGACGTCAGTGCATCGATGATGGCGGGCATCAGCTTGTAGCGCCCCTCAGCGCGCTGGTACGGATCCGTGTTCGTCCCGAGGGCGACAGGTTCGTGTCGCCACGACGGCTTGGCGAGCTCACGCGCGAGCACCTCTGCGACGTTCACCTTGACGACGATCTGAGAATCGAAATCCGCACCTGCATCGAGGTCGAGGTACGTGTGCGTCTGACGAGCGAAGCAGTAGGCACATGCATGTTGGCAGCCTCGATACGGGTTCACCGTCCACGAGAACGGCATCGCCGACCCGCTCGGCACGTGGTTGAGCGCCGACTTCGCGACGACCTCGTGGAAGGTCATCCCGGCGAACTCCGGCGTGGTGACCGATCGGACGAGGCCGCCCATCGACTCGAGTCCGGGCAGGGCCGCGTCGTCGACCGCCGAGATGTCCTGTCCCTGCCATCGCATCGACCCATTCGAACACATCTACTAATCTGCGTCAACGACACACGCGGAGTTTTCGAACACCACGGATGCCGATGATCTCCTGGCAGACTGTCCCGGTGTCCGAGTCGAGGAGCGCCGTCCGGCGAAGAGTACTCCGTCGTCGACGGCAGCGCCGGGCCCTCGTCCTCCTGACGCTCGCGACGGCCGTCGTGGTGACTCTCGTCATCGTGCTGTCGCGTGCCTTCGCACCCGACGAGGCCGTCGCGGAACCGGCATCCGATCCTGCCGCTGTCGCGTCGTCCCCGGCGGCTTCCCCCGTCACCGAACCCACGGCCGAACCCGTCGACGAGCCCACGCCGATCTGCGAGACGGATGCCGTGACCACCGCGCTCGCGACCGGCTCCGACGGCGATGTGATCGCCGCCTTCGGAGGAGCCAAGCTCTTCCGCGCTGCCGTCGCCGACGGCTCGGCGCCCTGCATCGACCTGCACGAGGCGGGGCGCGTCTGGGTGGTCGCGAACAAGCGGCATCCGTTGAACCCGATCGACCACTGGCCGACACCTCAAGCCCGGCCGCAGGAGCTGCGGATCGTCGCGGGCGGCTGGTTGCTCGACCAGACGGCCGCAGCGCTCGAAGAGCTCGCGATCGACCTCGCCGCGGCGGGTGCTGGGAACATCGGCGTCAGCAGCGGTTTCCGCCCCTACGACAACCAGGTCGAGACCTACAACCGCCATGTCGCGAACCGCGGGAAGGCGGCGGCCGACCTGCGCAGCGCGCGCCCGGGGCACAGCGAGCACCAGACGGGACTCGCCGTCGACGTGGTCGCGTGCGACGCCGGGTGCGGCGACCACGACGGCTTCGGCGGGACGCCGCAGTCGGACTGGATCGTCGAGAACGCGTGGCGCTACGGATTCATCGTCCGCTACGAAGAGGGTCACACCGGCACGACCGGATATTCGGCCGAACCCTGGCATCTGCGCTTCATCGGCCGAGAACTCGCCGCCGCCTATGCGGACGGCGGGTTCCGGACACTCGAGGAATTCTTCGGGCTCGAGCCCGCCCCTGACTACGACTGAGGGCGCGGCACTCAGTCGCGCCCGCCCTGGCATTCGATCCCACGACGCGCGTACAGTGAACGGTGGCGACGCCGCCACGAGCGCAGCGTCGCGCGTGTGTGAAAGCCGTGTGTGAAAGCACAGACACGAAGGGGGCCGCGCATGGAGCGGAACATCTACGAAGAGGACCACGAAGCGTTCCGCGACGTCGTCAAGGAGTTCGTCAAGCGGTATGTCACGAACGAGAAGCGCGAACAGTGGGATGCCGCCGGCGAGATCGACCGCGCGACGATGCTCGCGGCGGGCGAGGCGGGCGTCATCGGCCTGAGCGTCCCCGAGGAGTTCGGCGGCGCGGGCATGCTGCAGGACTATCGCTTCCGCACGGTCGTGAACGAGGAGATCATCCGCGCCGGAGCGGGCTCGCTCGCCGGCGCTTTCGGCATCCAGGACGACCTCGCCGTGCCCTACCTCGTCCACATGGGCACCGATGCCCAGAAGCAGAAGTGGCTGCCGCGCATGGCGACCGGTGAGATCATCGGCGCCCTCGCGATGACCGAGCCGGGTGCAGGCTCCGACCTCCGCGGCATCTCGACCACCGCGAAGAAGACCGACGGCGGCTACATCGTCAACGGTGCGAAGACGTTCATCTCCTCCGGCGCGACAGCCGACATCTTCGTCGTCTTCGTCAAGACGGGCGAGGGCAACCGTCCCGACGCGTTCTCGCTGCTGCTGCTCGAGGCCGACATGGCCGGGTTCGATCACGGCAAGAAGCTGCACAAGATGGGCTTCCACGGGCACGACACGGCGGAGCTCAGCTTCACCGACGTCTTCGTCCCCGATGCGAACCTCATCGGCGGTGAGGAGGGCAAGGGGTTCGTCCAGCTGATGATGAACCTGCCCCTCGAGCGCCTGTCGATCGGTGTCGCGGGCGCGGCCGCCGCGCAGGCCGGCGTCGAATGGACGATCGCCTACACGAAGGACCGTGAGGCGTTCGGCCAGCGGATCATCGACTTCCAGAACACGCGCTTCGCGATGGCCGACCTCGTCACGACCGTCGACGTCATGTGGGCCTACATCGACCGGGCGATCGCGCTCTACGGCGAGAACAAGCTCTCGGCGGAGGATGCCGCCCAGGTCAAGTTCTGGGCCACCGAGCGCGAGTGGGAGGTGCTCGACGCCTGCGTCCAGCTGCACGGCGGCTACGGCTACATCATGGAGTACCCGATCGCGCGCGCCTTCCTCGATGCTCGCGTCCACCGCATCTACGGCGGCACGAACGAGATCATGCGCGACATCGTCTCGCGCCGGATCGCCGGCAAGCGCTGACCACACGACCCGAGGTCCCGATCGGGCCGGAAACGATGCGACGTTTCCCGGCCCGATCGGGACCTCGGTCGCGTCAGGCCTCGGACGGAACGGGATGCGGCTGCTCCCGCATGCCCCACGGCGAGCCGTAGCCCTCGGGCTTCGGCGCGGCGAGCAGGTCGAGGAACGGCTTCGCGTCGAACGCCTCGGGGCCGAGCACGCCCGTGCCCGACCAGGTGCCGCGGGCGAGGAGCTCGAGCGCGATGACGGGGTTGATCGCGGTCTGCCAGACGACGGCCTGCGAGTTGTCCTCGCGCATCGTCTGCTCGTTGTCAGCCACGTGGTACAGGTACGTCGAGCGCGGCTGCCCGTCCTTGCCGGTGCCTGTCACCCACACGCCCGCGCAGGTCTTGCCGCTCATCCTGTCGCCGATCGTGGCGGGGTCGGGAAGGGCCGCCGCCACGACGTCGCGCGGCGAGACCTGCACCCCCTTCACCGTCAGCGGGTCGGTCTTGTCGAGGCCGAGCTTGTTGAGCACCCGCAGCACCTCGATGAACTCGTCGCCGAGGCCGTACTTGAATGTCACGCGCTTGGCCTTGGTCCACCGCGGCATGAGGAGCACCTCCTCATGCTCGACGTTGACGCATTCGACCGGCCCGATCCCCTCGGGGAAGTCGAACACCTCCGGCTCGCTGAACGGCTCGGTGACGTACCAGCCCTTCCCCTCCTCGTAGATCACGGGCGGGTTCAGGCACTCCTCGATCGTCGTCCAGATCGAGAACGACGGCGCGAAGTCGTAGCCGGCGACGACGAGGTTCGCCCCGTCGCGGACGCCGAGCTCGTCGATCTCGTCGAACAGCTCGTCCTCGGCGTAGCGGGCGAACACGTCCGACAGGCCCGGCTCGACGCCGATCCCGACGAGCGCCAGGCGCCCGGCATCCTGCCACTCCTGCTCCTTCGCGAACTGCGCGTCGCCGAGCTTCACGCCCACCTTCTCGTAGGGGCGCTCCGGATGCCGCTGCGACAGGCTCATGGCCATGTCGAGGTACGTCGCCCCGGCCGCGAACGCGCCGTCGAAGATCGGCATGACGAACCGGGGGTCGACGGCGTTCAGCACGTGGGTGGCGGAGTGCTCGCGGATGAGGGATGCCACGGACTCCGCGCTCGAGGCATCCACCTGCGCGGCCACGAAGCGCTCGTCGCCGAGCTCGTCCACGAGCGCCTGCGGGCGGGCCGGGTCGTAATCGGCGATGACGACGGCCTCGAAGAAGTCGCGGCGGCGGAGGATGCGGGCGGCAGCACTGCCGACACCGCCAGCGCCGATGATGAGGATGCGCATGCGGGAGGTTCCTTTCGGGCGGTCAGATGCCGCCGTCGATCGAACGGGGGAGCGAGCTGGTGTCGTCGGGGACGAGGACGGGGGTGTCGCGGTTGAGGCTCTCGCCACGGAAGAAGCGCTTGGCCCGGGGGAAGAAGAACCAGACGACCATGAGGACCACGCCCAGCGCGAGCGCCCCGATGCCGACGACGAACGTCGAGCCGATCCCGAGCAGCGTGCCGTAGTAGCTGTAGTCGGGAGCGAGCATGTCGATCGCCGACTGGACGAACGCGTAGGTGAGCATGAGTGCGCCGATGAGCGGGAACAGCCCCTTGAAGAAGAAGTCGCGCGCGGAGCGGAACAGGTCGGCGCGGAAGTACCAGACGCACGCGTACCCCGTGAGGGCGTAGTAGAAGGCGATCGCGAGGCCGAGGGAGAGGATCGTGTCCTGCAGGATCGCATCGCTGATCGTCGTCATGACGACGTAGTAGACAATCGCGACGACGCCCATGACGAGCGTCGAGAACGAGGGCGTCCGGTAGTCGGGGTGAACGTCCTTGAACTTGGCGGGGAGCGCCCGGTAGACGCCCATCGCGAGGGTGCCGCGCGCCGTCGGGAGGATCGTCGTCTGCGTCGACGACACCGCCGAGATGAGCACGGCGACCACGAGCAGCCAGCCCCACGGCCCGAGCAGACCGTCGCGGATGCCGAGGAAGAAGTCGTCGGCGTTCTCGGGGTTGCCGAGCCCACCCCCCTCCTCGCCGAGGCCCGCGTACATCATCGCCGCGATCGTCACCGAGACGTAGGTGACGAGGAGGAGGACGCAGGTCAGCAGCGCGGCCAACCCCGGGATGCGCTTGGGGTCCTTCGTCTCCTCGTTGAGGGCGAGGCACGTGTCCCAGCCCCAGTAGATGAAGATCGCGAGCAGGATCGCCTCGACGAACCCGCCCCAGTCGCCGAACGCGAACGGGTTGAGCCATTCCCAGCTGAAGGGCGTCGCGTCCGGTGCGCCCCCCGTGAAGAACTGCGTGAGGGCGGCGATCACGAAGATGATGAGGGCGAGGTACTGGATGCCGAGTAGCACGTTCTGGATGCGCTCGCCGATCTCGACGCCGCGCCACGAGATCCAGGTCATCGCCGCGATGAAGGCGACGGCCACCAGGATGATCCGCCAGTCGTTCTGCTCCTCGAACTCCTGCCCGAGGAGAGCCCAGAAGTAGACCGAACCGACCTGAGCGAGGTTGGCGAGCACGATCATTCCGGCGATCGCGACGCCCCAGCCGCCCATCCACCCCACCCACGGTCCGAACGCCTTCGTCGCCCATGTGAACGCCGTCCCGCAATCGGGGACGGCGTTGTTGAGCTCGCGGTAGGCGAAGGCGATGAGCAGCATCGGGATGAACGCGATCACGAACGCGATCGGCGCCTGCCCTCCCACGGCCAGGACGACGTAACCGAGCGTCGCGACGAGCGAATACACCGGCGCGGTCGAAGCGAGGCCGATGACGGTCGACCCCCACAGGCCGAGCGTGCCGGTGGCGAGACCCTTGCCGTCCGGCCGGGTCAGGTGAACGGGTGTCGTGGTCACGCGGGCCTCCTCAGAAACGCGAACCGCCCCCGCACGGGGGGCGGTCGGCGACCTCGGGAGTGCCGGCCTCGCGGGAAGGGTGCCTCACAGTAGCACCGGTGATCACGCGCGCACGAGGGGCATTCTGCGGCATCCGTTCAGGCGGTCCGGGGCGCCCGCCGTCGCGCCAGACGGGCCACTCCGGCCGCGCGCAACCGGTCGGCGAGGAGGATGCCGGCCCACGTCCCCACGAGGCAGCTGACCGCGCAGAGCGCGATGAACAGCGCGACGAGTGGAGGGCTCATCGACCACAGGTCGAACGACTGCGCGGCGAGGATCGGATACGCGACGCCGACCGCCGCGCCGCCGGCGTAGTGGAGCCACGTCGCCCAGCGGCGGTACAGGGTCACGAAGAAGGGCAGCTCGGGGAACAGCGACCAGAACACCGTGGTCGCGACCGCGGAGATCGTCCAGAACGGTGCGAGGACGAGACCCGAGATGACGCCGACGAGAAGCCCCGCGAACGGTCGGTTGAGCAGGCGCAAGGCGATGACGGCGGGCATGACCCAGAGCCCGGCGATCGCGACGCTCGCGAAAGGGATCGTGGCGAACACGCCCAGCGACACCCACCATCCGACCGCGAGCACGATCCCCGAGGCGACGCCGATTGCCGCGCAGGTGAGCAGGTACGCGGTGGTGATCTTCCCCATGTCAGTGTCCCGTCGTCGAGCGCCAGTATCCGATGAAGCTGATCGCCGCCTTGTCGACGCTGTGAGCGACGAGGTGACGACGGGCGGAGGTCGGCAGGTGCTGCTCGCCGACGATGAAGTAGTGGGCGCCCGCCATGGGATCGAGCCGCTCGAGCTCGGCGAGAGCGCTCCGGCCGGGCGCGGCATCCGCCTCCCGCACCAGCCAGCGGACCTCGACACCGGCAGGGGCGTCGATCGGCAGGACGTCCGCCGCGGTCGGGGCCTCGACGATCGCGATGCCGGTGGCGGATGCCGGTAGCGAGGCGCAGATGCCGGCCACCGCCGGCGCGCCCGTCTCGTCGGCGACGAGCACGACGCGCTCCACTCCGCGCGCCGGGTTGAACCCGAGGCCCTCGTCGATGATCACGACGCTCTCGCCGGGTTGCGCACGCTCGGCCCATCCCGAGGCCGGACCCGCGGCATCCCCGTCACCGTGCAGGACGAAGTCGACGTCGATCTCGGCGCCGCGGTCGGCGGATGCCGCGCGGTACGCCCGCACGGTGTAGTTGCGCATCACGGGGCGGACGCCCTCGGGGATGCGCAGGAACCGGAGGTACCCCAGCAGCCCGTTCGCCTTGGCGGGGATGCGGTCGAGCCCCTCCTCACCGCCGATGGGCAGGAACAGGCGGAACCACTGGTCGTACCCGCGGAAGGTGAATCGGTCGATCTCGCCGCCGCCGAGGGTGACGCGCATCCAGTGCGGAGCGATCCTCTCGGTCCGCACGACGGTGAGGTGCAGGAGCTCCTGCACCTCGGGTTTCACGAGTGCGCTGGCGCGGGCCATCGCCATCCTTTCGTCACAGGGTCCACGGGAAGAGGGCGATGAGCGCGGTCGCCGAGGCGATCCAGAAGACGGCGGTGAAGACGGTGTCACGCCGTCGCCAGGGCAGCAGGTGCCGTTCGGTGCGGTCGGGGTGGGCGCCGAAGGCGCGGGCGTCCATCGCGAGCGCCACACGCTCGGCGTGACGGATCGCGCCCGCCAGCAGCGGCACGATGTAGCCCCACCAGCGGGCGATCGCCGCGAGGGGACCTCGGCCGACGTGGGCTCCGCGCACCCGGTGGGCCTGGCGGATGACCTCGAGCTCGTAGCCGAAGCGCGGCACGAAGCGGAACGCGGCGAGTGCCGTGTACCCGATGCGGTACGGCACGCGCAGCTGCTGCACCAGCGCGCGGACGAGGTCGGAGCCCGTCGTGGTGAGCCCCGCGATGAAGCCCAGGGCGAGGATCGCGGCGAGCCGCAGGCCCGTCGCCAGCCCCACCTCGATCGCGCCGAGGTACAGCGTCCAGTCACCGACCGAGAGGATCGGCATTGCCTGATCGACCCGTTCCGGGTCGGCCCACAGCGACAGCGCCAAGCCGATCACCGCCGCGCCGACGGGGACCGCGACGAACAGCAGCAGGGCGACGCGACCGGTGAGCCGCGCGCCCGTGAGCACGAGGACGTACGCCGACCCGAGGAAGACGGCTGGGGTGGCGAGGTCGCGCGTCAAGATGAGCAGCAGCATCGCCGGCAGCGGACCGGCGAGCTTGGCCAGCGGACTCAATCGCGTGAGCCACCCGCCTGCGGGCGCCGCGACGGCGTAGGGGTCGATCGCGGTGGTCATCCGGCCGCCGCCTCGAGGTCGGCGAGTCGGTTGATCGTCCTGAGGGACGGATGCCGCGTCACGCCGCGCAGGGCCGCCGTGAGCGGCGGGGTGCGCAGTCCCGATCGGCGCAGCAGCGCCTCGTCGGCGAACACGTCCCGCGTGGGGGCGTCGGCGACGATGCGTCCGCCGTCGACGACGATCGTGCGGGTCGCGTACTCGGCGACGAGCTGCATGTCGTGGGTGACGACGAGGATCGTCGTGCCGTCCTGGTTCAGACCGCGGAGCAGGCGAAGCAGTTCGTCGGCGCGCGCGCGATCCTGTCCGAACGTCGGTTCGTCGAGCGCGAGGATCGGCGCGCCGCCGACGAGGGCCGTCCCCACGGACAGTCGGCGCTTCTGCCCGCCCGAGAGCAGGAACGGGTGGACGCCGGCCTTGTCCTCGAGGCCAAACCGCGTCAGAACCTCCATCGTCTGCTCGCGGACCTCATCTGCGGAGAGATGACGGCCGCGCAGGCCGTGGGCCAGCTCGTCGAAGACGGTGGGAGCGATGAACTGATGCTCGGGATTCTGGAAGACGAACCCGATGCGCCGCGAGAGGTCGCGGAGCGGGGTGCGCGCGGCGTCCGCTCCCGCCACGCGGACGGTGCCTCGCGGCGGCGGGACGACCCCCGCGATCGCCTGCAGCAGGCTGGTCTTCCCCGCCCCGTTCGCTCCGACGACGGCGACGAACTCGCCTGGCGCGACCGCCAGGTCGACGTCGTGCAGCACCTCGCGCCGGCCGCGGCGGAGGGTGAGCCCGCGCACCTCGACCGCCGGGTGCGCCGGATGCAGGTCCAGCGACGGATCCGGTGCCCGTTCGGCCGCCCCCCGCGCATCTGAACCTGCACTGGGTACGGGGGCGTCGACCTGCTCGAGGGCCTCGCGGAGTTCGGCGGCGGTCAGCGGCATCCGCTCGATCCGCCATCCGGCACGGCGCAGGGCGAGGGCGGCGAGGGTCGACACGGGCAGCCACACACCCATCGTGTGGAGTTGCTCGGCGCGCTCGCGGAGAACCTCGTCGACCGCGCCGTCGGCGACCGTCCGGCCCGCGGCATCGAGGACGACGACCCGGTCGGCGAGTCCCACGGCGGCATCGAGGTTGTGCTCGACGAGGAGGATCGATCGACCGTCGGCGACCACGGCGGTGAGCGCGTCGTAGACGTCCTCGATGCCGGCCGGGTCGAGGTTGGCCGTGGGTTCGTCGAGGACGAGCAGATCGGAACCGAGGGCGAGCGCGCTCGCGATGGCGAGGCGCTGCTTGCCTCCGCCCGACAGGCGGTCGGGGTTCTCGTGACGCCTCTCCCACAGCCCCATCACCCGGAGCGCGTCCTCGGTGCGCGACAGCACGTCCTCGACCGGCAGCCGCAGGTTCTCGGGGCCGAAGGCGACGTCGTCGAGCAGCGAGCCGGTGATGAGCTGCGCGTCCGGGTCCTGGAAGACCATCCCCACGCGCGAGGCGAGCGTCGCCACGGGTGTCGTCGTCGCGTCGAGGCCGGCGACCGACACCGTGCCGGTGAGCTCGGCCGGCACGGCTTGGGGGATCAGCCCGTTCAGGGCGAGGGCGAGGGTGGACTTCCCCGATCCGCTCGGTCCGAGCAGGAGCACGACTTCGCCCGCCGCGACATCGAACGAGACGGATGCCGGTGATGCCGAAATCGCCCCCTCGTGCACGATCGCGAGATCCCGGACGTGCAGAAGCGCGGGCGGGGCTCCCGGGGCGAGCGGGGCTTCGGTGGCGCCGGAGTCGGCAGAGGTCACGAGAGTCCAAACGAGGAGGGGTGACTCCTAGGTTAGCCTGCCCTTACCTGCTCCTGAGGGGCTGTCGCGCGACACCCGCCTGGCGCAGGCTCGAGCCCACGCCGAGGCCGGCGGCGGTCCACGCGACGGGCCCGAGGATCGAGAACACGAAGTAGGCGACCTGCGCCCAGGTGGGGAGGATCGTGAGGTCGGCGGCGAAGGCGACCGCCACGGCGACGACGACCCCGATGGCGACGGCCGAGACGTAGAAGCGCCAGCGCCCCCAGGCGCGGTAGCGGGTGAGGGCGGCGACGCCCTCCTGGATCGCGCCGAACAAGAGCGCCGTGGCGAGGAACCGGCCTATCCACGCCGGGTTCACGGCGCTCGCGACGAGGGCGGCGAGGACGTGCGTCGTCAAAGCGACCAGCGGCATCCGGAAAACCTGCTGCGCGATGATGCCCGGCAGGACGTGGGAACCGAGGACGAGGCCGTACGCGTAGGGAGCCGCCGCGATCACGAACGGCGTGAGGATGCCGGCGACCCCGCCGAGCAGGCCCGTCGCCACTCCGAGTGCCGCGCAGACCAGCAGCACGCGCGTCGAGAGTAGGGTCCGGGTCACGGGTCCAAGGCTATCCGCGCGTGCGGAACCACTGGGCCGTGCAAAACCGCGGAACGGCGGCGGCCACAGTGTTCCCATAGCCTTGCCACCGAGGGCGCATCACCCCCTCCGCCACGCTGGGATCCGACACCGAGGAGACCGCCCCGTGAACAGCCCCGAACCGACTCGCACACCCGACGGCCCCGCTTTCGAAGGCCGGTTGCTCGACCGGCCCGACGACGACGTCGTCGATCAGGGCGCCGCCTTCGACATCCGCACGCTCCTCACCCGCCGCGGCATGCTCGGCGCCGTCGGCATCGCCGCCGGAGCCGCCCTCCTCGCCGCGTGCACGCCGCGCGGGTCCGTGGCGCCGAGCTCGGCCGCCGCCTCGCCGGCCGCGACCCCCTCGGCGACGGCGACCGCCGGCGGCGCGGCCACCGCCCTGCCCTCCGGCGAGATCCCCGAGGAGACGGCCGGACCGTTCCCCGGCGACGGCTCGAACGGGCCCGATGTGCTCGAGGGCAGCGGAGTCGTGCGGAGCGACATCCGCGCCGATGTCGGCGGCGGTGACGCCGTCGACGGTGTGCCCCTCTCGTTCACGCTGCGCCTGACCGACATGGCGAACGGCGACCGTCCCTTCGCGGGGGTCGCCGTCTACGTGTGGCACTGCGACGCCGAGGGGCGGTACTCGATGTACACGAGCGGCGTCGAGGACCGCTCGTGGCTTCGCGGTGTCCAAGTGACGGATGCCGACGGCCAGGTCACGTTCACGTCGATCTTCCCCGGCTGCTACCCGGGCCGCTGGCCGCACATCCACTTCGAGGTCTACCCCGACGCCGCATCGATCACGGACTCGGGGAATGCGATCGCGACCTCGCAGTTGGCGTTCCCGCAGTCCGCGGCGTCGGCCGTGTACGCGCGGGCGGGCTACGGGGACTCGGCGAGCAACCTCGGCCGGCTCTCGCTCGCG
The DNA here is from genome assembly GCF_030818715.1 of Microbacterium sp. SORGH_AS_0505. Lineage (NCBI taxonomy): Bacteria > Bacillati > Actinomycetota > Actinomycetes > Micrococcales > Microbacteriaceae > Microbacterium > Microbacterium sp. SORGH_AS_0505. The sequence goes on from NZ_JAUTAT010000001.1 coordinate 1,190,796, forward strand.
TCGGACATGGTCTTCGGCGACGACGGCGGAGCGCTGCAACTCGCGACCATGACCGGGGATGTCGATGCGGGGTACACGGCCTCGCTCGTCGTCCGGGTCGACACGGCGACCTGAGATCTCAGAGCCGCCGGCGGCGTTTCGTGAGGCGGACGGTGGGCAGCGGCGGCGCCGGGATGCGCTCGTCGCCGTGGGTGACGACGTGACCGAAGCGCGGGGAGTCCGCCTCCCACTCCTCCCGTGCGGCGACGATCTCGTCGTGACTGCGCCCCACGAAGTTCCACCACATGACGATGTCGCTCTCGAAAGGCTCGCCGCCCAGCACGAAGACCGTGACATCGGTCGGCGCCTCGATCTCGATGACCTCCCGCGCAAGGCCCAAGTAGAGCAGATCGTGGTCGCCGAGCTCGACCGACTCCTCATCGGCGGCGTGCACGAGGGGTGCGCCGTCGACACCCACGAGGGCGTGCTCCCACGCCGGGTTCAGCGGGATCCGCACGCGGGCTCCCGCGGGGAGGAACACCTCCGCGCCGACGATCGGCGTGTACATCCTCGCGGGTGAGTGGATGCCGGCGAGCTCGCCGACTACGACGACCGCCGCCGCGCCGTCGCCCAGGTCCACGACGGGCAGATCGGTGTGCCGCTCGAAGTCGGGCCCGCCGTGGCGGCGCGACTCGGGCAGTGCGACCCAGAGCTGCAGGGCGTCGGTGACGGTGGGCTCGTCGCCCATCGAGTACTCGGAGTGGGCGATGCCCGCGCCGCTGGTCATGATGTTCAGCTGCCCGCGCTTGATGACGACGTCCGAGCCGATGGTGTCGCGGTGGCGGGTCTCGCCGGCGAACGGCCACGTGACGGTCTGCAGGCCGATGTGCGGATGCGGCTCGACTCGCATCGTGGTGACCTGCGGTCCGAATCGGTCGAGGAAGCACCAGGCGCCGACCATCGGCAGCTCGCGCTGCGGCAGGGCACGGTGCACCTGCATGCCGCGGACGCCGCCGAGCGGCACCTCGCGGGCGGTCAGCAGCAGCGCCCTCGGGCCGTCACAGGATGCCGGGGCGTCGACGGTCTCGGTCGGGTCGGCGTCGAGGCGGGTCATCCTTCACTCCGCGTCGGGAGAGGCGACCGTGAGGCCGGGGACGTCGTGCTCCGCGAGGTAGCCCGCGACGAACGGGCACTGAGGGACGACCTCGTCGCCACGGCGGGCGAGGTCGGCGAGCGCGTCGGCGACGAGGGTCGAGCCGAGGCCCTGGCCCTTGTAGGCGGCGTCGATCTTGGTGTGGGGCATCACGGTGCGGCCCGCGTCGTCCACGGTGAAGAGGGTGTAGCCGGCCACCGCCCCGTCGACGTGGATCTCGTAGCGGTTCTTCTCGTCGTTGCGCGTGACCGTCGGTGCGGCGTCGTCTGCCACGGGGACTCCCTCTGTCGTGTGGGTCAACCGTAAGCGCCTCGCGCACCTCGCCGCCAGGACTGGACAACCGGGAACCCCGCCGTTCGTCGCGCCGGTGACGCCGCTCGTCGCAGCACCCTCCGAGCGAGCCGGGGGAGGCGGCATCCGTCTTCTTACCCTGACGTGTACGCAAAGACGCGCCCGAAGGAGTCGCCCATGTCTGCACCGTCGCGCCGTGGCAAGGCCGCCACGCTCGAACCCGATCCCTCCCTTCCCCCCGTCGCCCTCACCGAGGAGCAGAAGACCAGAGACGGCCGCTGGACGCCGCTGAAGATCGTGGTCTGGGCGCTTGTCGCCCTCGCCGGTGGTCTCGGCTGGACGATGCTCGCCATCGTCCGTGGTGAGACCGTCAACGCGATCTGGTTCGTGTTCGCCGCGGTCGCGACGTACCTGATCGGCTACCGGTTCTACTCGAAGGTCATCGAGAAGCACCTGCTGCGCCCCGACGACCGTCGAGCCACCCCCGCCGAGGTCAAGCAGGACGGGAAGGATTACGTCCCGACCGACCGTCGCGTCCTCTACGGCCACCACTTCGCCGCCATCGCCGGCGCGGGTCCCCTCGTCGGTCCTGTGCTCGCGGCGCAGATGGGCTTCCTCCCCGGCACCATCTGGATCATCGTCGGCGTCGTGCTCGCCGGTGCTGTCCAGGACTACACGGTGCTCTTCTTCTCGATGCGCCGCGGCGGCCGCACGATCGGTCAGATGGCTCGCCAGGAGCTCGGCAAGATCGGCGGCACCGCCGCGATCGTCGCGTCGCTGCTGATCATGCTGATCATCGTCGCGATCCTCGCCCTCGTCGTCGTCAACGCGCTCGGCGAGAGCCCGTGGGGCGTCTTCTCGGTGTCGATGACGATCCCGATCGCCCTCTTCATGGGCCTGTACCTGCGGTACCTCCGCCCCGGCAAGGTCACCGAGGTCTCGATCATCGGCTTCGTCCTGCTCATCGGCGCGATCGTCGCCGGCGGCTGGGTCGCCGAGACCGCATGGGGCCAGGAGTTCCTGCACCTCGACCGCAGCGTCATCGCCTGGGGCATCATCATCTACGGCTTCATCGCCGCCGTCCTCCCCGTCTGGCTGCTGCTCGCCCCCCGCGACTACCTCTCGACGTTCATGAAGATCGGCGTCATCGTGATGCTCGCCGGCGCGATCGTCCTCGTCCGCCCCGAGATCACCGTTCCCGCCGTCACCGACTTCGCCCTCGAGGGCACCGGGCCGGTCTTCGCAGGGCCCCTCTTCCCCTTCCTGTTCGTGACGATCGCGTGCGGTGCCCTCTCGGGCTTCCACGCGCTCATCGCCTCGGGCACGACCCCCAAGCTCGTCGAGAAGGAGCGCCAGACGCGCTTCATCGGGTACGGCGGCATGATCATGGAGTCCTTCGTCGCGATCATGGCCCTCGTCGCCGCCATCTCGATCGACCAGGGCATCTACTACGCGATGAACGCGTCGGCGGCGTCGACCATGGGCACCGTGGAGGGTGCCGTGGCTTTCGTCAACTCGCTCGGCATCACGGGGGTGAACCTCACCCCCGAGATGCTCACGAGCACGGCGGCGGCGGTCGGCGAAGAATCGATCGTCTCGCGCACCGGTGGTGCCCCGACGCTCGCGCTCGGCCTCGCGCACATCATGCAGCAGGCCCTCGGCGGCCCCGCGATGATGGCCTTCTGGTACCACTTCGCGATCATGTTCGAGGCGCTGTTCATCCTCACGGCGGTGGATGCCGGAACCCGCGTCGCGCGGTTCATGCTGCAGGACTCGATCGGCCACTGGGTCCCCAAGTTCCGCGACGTGTCGTGGCGTCCCGGCGTCTGGATCACGACCGCGATCATGGTCGCCGGCTGGGGAGCGATCCTCATCCTCGGCGTCACCGACCCGCTCGGCGGTATCAACACGTTCTTCCCGCTGTTCGGCATCGCCAACCAGCTGCTCGCCGCGATCGCGCTCGCCGTGGTCCTCGCGATCATCGCGAAGCGCGGCCCGACGTACGTGCGGTGGCTGTGGATCGTGGCCCTGCCGCTCGCGTTCGCGGCCGTCGTGACGATCACCGCCTCGGCCTACAAGATCTTCTCGCCGAACCCGGCGATCGGATACTGGTCGAACCACTTCCGCTACCGCGACGCGCTGGCACAGGGGAACACCGAACTCGGCGAGCCGGCGGTCATGGAGGCCGTCATCCGCAACACCTTCGTGCAGGGCACCCTGTCGATCGTGTTCGTCGTCCTCGCCATCATCGTGATCATCGCCTCGGTGATCGTCACGATCGCCGCGATCCGCCGCGGCGGCGGCGAGAACCACGAGGACGAGCCGGTGCCCTCGCGCCGCTTCGCCCCCGCCGGGCTCATCGGCACCGCCTCCGAGCGCGAGCTCGAGAAGCAGTGGGAGCCGATCCTCGCCGACGAGCGCGCAGCGAACAGGCACTGACATGAGTACACGGATGGATGCCGCGGTCTCGCCGATGCGGGCGATGCTCGACCTCGTGCTGCGGACGGGCCGCGGCATCCGCTGGTACATGACGACCCTCATGGGCGACACGGCCTACGCGACGTACGTCGCGCATCAGCGTCGGGTGCATCCCGACGAGGAGCCCATGACCGAGCGGCAGTTCTGGCGTCAGAAGATGGACGACCAGGACCGCAACCCGGGCGCCCGCTGCTGCTGACGCCCGCGATCTAGGCTCATCGCATGACCGATGCCGTCGTCCTCGCCGCTCTGCTCGGCGTGGTCGGCGGCATCGTGCTCTCCGCCCTGCTGCTGCTCGCCCGCCGCTACGCGCGCGGGGCGGGAGCGCTCGGCAGCGAGGCCGAGGAGGCCACCTACCGCGCCCTCCACCAGGCGAGCCTCGCAGCCCCCTACCTGCGCGGCGGGCTCGCGACCCCCGATGTCGCGCGCGCGGCCCGCCACCTGCGCGCCGTGCTCGGCAGCGCGGCGGTCGTGCTGGTGGTCGGCGACGTGATCGTCGCGCGCGACGGCCAGTCCGAGGGATTGGATGCCGCGGCCCGCCGCATCGCGGCCCAGGTCGCGGAGACCGGCAAGCGCCGCGTCTTCCCCCGCGCCGAGGGCGGTGATGGCCTCGAGGCCGTCGGCGCGCCCATCCGCGTGGACGGCGCCGTCGCGGGCGTGCTCGTCGCCTTCGCCGCCCCCGTGCGGGCCGCCCTCGTCCGCGCCGCGGGAGAGGTCGCGGAGTGGTGCGCCGCGCAGGCGACGCTCGGGGAGCTGGATGCCTCGCGCGCCGCGCTCGCCGAAGCCGACCTGCGCCCGCTCCGGCAGCAGATCTCGCCGCACTTCATCTACAACGCGCTGACCGCGATCGCCTCGTTCATCACGACCGATCCGCCGCGCGCACGCGAGCTGGTGCTGGAGTTCGCCGACTTCACGCGCTACTCGTTCCGACGCCAGGGCGAGTTCACCACGCTCGCGGAGGAGCTCCGCAGCATCCACTCGTACCTCGAACTCGAGCGGGCGCGCTTCGGCGACCGCCTCACCGTGACGCTGCGGATCTCGCCCGAGACGCTGGCCACCGTCATCCCGTTCCTTTCGGTGCAGCCGCTCGTCGAGAACGCCGTGCGGCACGGGCTCGAGCCGGGGGAGGGCGGCGGGACGATCCTCATCGCGTCGGAGGATGCCGCCACCCACACCGAGATCACGGTCGAAGACGATGGCGCGGGCATGGATCCCGACGAGCTTCATGCGCTCCTGGCCCGCACCGGCGATGCGGCGAACGTGGGACTCCGGAACGTCGACACCCGGCTGCGGCAGCTCTACGGCGCCGAGGGCGGGCTCGTCGTCGAGACGAACACGGGCGCCGGTACCCTGGTGCGGATGCGCGTGCCGAAGTCGCAACCGCATCACGATTCGGCAGGGCTGAGGTGACCGCCATGATCGACGTCCTCGTCGCCGACGACGAGAAGCCGGCGCTCGACGAGCTCGCCTTCCTCTTGCGCGCGGACGAGCGGATAGGCGAGGTGATCACCGCCTCATCCGGCGCCGAGGCGCTGCGGCTGCTCACCGAGCGCGCGGTCGCCGCCGCCTTCCTCGACATCCACATGCCGGGGCTGTCGGGCCTCGACCTCGCCGCCGCCCTGGCAGCGCTGGCGCAGCCGCCGGCGATCGTGTTCGTCACCGCGGACGATGCGCACGCGGTCGATGCGTTCGAGCTGAGGGCCCTCGACTACCTGCTCAAGCCGGTACGTGCGGATCGCCTGCGCCGCGCCGTCGACCGGATCGTCGTAACAGAGCCGCCGGCGGACGGCGACGAGGTCCTGCCCGTCACGGTCGGGTCAACCGTCCGCTTCGTCCACCGTCGCGACGTCCGCTGGGTGCGGGCGGAGGGCGACTACACGCGTCTGCAGACCGACGGCGACGCGGGGCACCTCGTGCGCATCCCGATCTCGGAGCTCGAGACGCGGTGGGCGGATGCCGGTTTCGTCCGGATCCATCGCTCGTTCCTCGTGCGGGCGGCATCCGTCACCGAAGTCCGCCTCTCGGGTGCCGAACCCGCCGTGTGGGTCGGGGACACCGCGCTCCCCGTCAGTCGCCGGTTCGTGCCGCTCGTGCGCGAGGCCCTGCTCGGACGGACCGGCGCGTGAGGCCGGCGGCGCGGTGAGCGCGGACCGCGTTCGCGTCTCGGCGGGCGCCGGCAAGCCCGGCGCACCCACGCGCGGCATCGCCCTGCCGGGGGCGCCCGTCGACGACGTCGAGGCGGCATACGCGCGGGCGCTGCGGCGGTCGCAATTGCGCCTCGCGCTCGGCACGCTGTTCGGCTTCGTCGTGGTGGTGCTCGTCCTCTACGGCGCCCTCACGCTCATCCCGGAACTCGATGAGATCGTGTGGTTCGGCGTGCCGCTGTCGTGGCTGCTGCACGCGTTCGGGTTCTACCCCGCGATCGCGGGCTTCGCGATCCTCTACGTGCGCGGGGCGAACCGCAACGAGCGGCGCTACCGCGCGCTCCGCGACGAGGACGAGCGGTGAACGCCGTCCTCGACCTCGTGGCCGTCGCGCTCGTCGTCGGCGCGACGACCCTCATCGGGGTCTACGGGCTGCGCGTCTCGCGGACCACGGGTGACTTCTTCGTGGCATCCCGGACCGTGAGGCCGGTGTGGAACGCCTCGGCGATCAGCGGGGAGTACCTCTCGGCCGGGACCTTCCTCGGGCTGTCGGGACTCGTGCTGCTGAGCGGGTCGGAGGGCTTCTGGTTCCCGATCGGGTACGCGGCCGGGTACCTGCTCGTCCTGCTGTTCGTCGCCGCACCGCTGCGACGTAGCGGCGCGTACACGATCCCCGACTTCATCGACGCGCGACTGGAATCGAGACGGGCGCGACGGGTGACGAGCGTCGCGTGCCTCCTGATCGGATGGCTGTACATCGTGCCGCAGCTGCACGGCGCCGGGATCACGCTGCAGGTCGTCGCCGAGATCCCGCCGTGGGTGGGCGCCGTGCTCGTGGCGGTGCTGGTCGCGGCGGCGGCCGCAGCCGGCGGGATGCGGGCGATCACGTACGTGCAGGCGTTCCAGTACTGGCTGAAGCTCACCGCCCTGCTCGTGCCGGCCGTCCTCATCGCCTTCGCGGTCGGAGGGGGAGCGAGAGAGATCGATCCGCTCGTCGTCTTCCCCGCCGATGCAGGGCCCTCGGGGCTCGACGCCTACGCGGCGGGCTCGTTGCTGCTGGCACTCCTGCTCGGCACGATGGGACTGCCGCACGTCCCCGTGCGGTTCTACACGAGCCCGACCGGCGGTTCGGCGCGGCGGACGACGGTCCTCGTCATCGTCATGGTGAGCGTCTTCTACGCCGTCTCGAGCGTCATCGGTCTGCTCGCGCGGATCGTGGCGCCCGATCTCGCCCGACCGGGCGTCGCCGACACCGTCGCACTCGTCCTGCCCGCACGGGTCTTCCCCGGGTTCGTCGGGGAACTGCTCACCGCCCTCGTGGTCGCCGGAGCCTTCGCCGCCTTCCTCGCGACGTCGGCGGGACTCACGGTCTCGCTCGCCGGCGTCATCAGCCAGGACGTGTTCAGCGGGTCCGTCCGCTCGTTCCGGCTGTCCGCCCTGCTCGTCGCCCTCGTTCCGCTCGCGATCGCCCTGCTGACCCAGCCGGCGGGACTCGTGGCCTCGGTCGGCGCCGTGTTCGTGTTCGCGGCATCCGCTCTGTCGCCCGTCCTGCTGCTGTCGATCTGGTGGTCGCGGCTGACGGCCCGCGGCGCGGTGGCGGGCATGGTGACCGGCGCGGTCGCGTGCGGGCTCGCGTTCCTCGTGCACGCGGCGGTCGGCGGGGTCGGCATCGCCGCTCCGCTGCTGGCGCAGCCCGCCGCGTGGACCATCCCGCTCGCGACCGCCGTCACGGTCGTCGTCTCGCTCACCGATCGCGCCGGCGCACCCGTGCGCGCGGGCGCCTACCTCGCGAGGCTGCACACCCCGGGGCGCAGCTGAGGCGCGCGGTTTGCCCGTTCGGTATTCAGTCTCTGGTGGCGACCCGTGACGGGTGGACCTGCGGAAGCCCGGGGCGTCGCGTCCTTGTGAGTTGCCGACGAGACCGAATACGGAACGCCGAGCCCGGCCCACAACGGCCGGAGCAGGCGCAGAATGTCGCTGTGCGTCGGTCGTGGAGATGGTCCGCTCTCGTCACGGTGATAGCCGCGTCGCTCCTCGCGGGGTGTGCCGCGTCGCCGACGGCGTCTCCTGCGCCGCCCGCCTCGTCGCCGACCGCCTCAGCGTCGCCGGTGGCGTCACCCTCGGCATCCGCTCCCCCCGCATCGCCCTCCGCGTCACCTTCTTCCACCCCTGAGCCGGTCGACGCGCTCTCGCTCGAGCAGCGTGTCGGCCAGCTCTTCATGGTCGGAACTCCCGCGACCGCCGCATCGCCGACGACCCTCGCCGCCGTCCGCGACCGGTACGCCGGCGGCGTCTTCCTGAGCGGGCGGTCGACGGGCGGGGTGGCGGCCACGGCGGGCGTCGTGTCGCGCTTCACGTCGCTCGCCGAGCGCGACCTGCCGCTCTGGGTCGCGACCGATCAGGAGGGCGGCGAGGTCCAGGTGCTGCGGGGGCCGGGGTTCGGGGCGATGCCGTACGGCATCCGTCAGGCAGACCTGCCGTCGGATCAGCTGCAGGAGAAGGCCGAGGCGTGGGGGCGTGAGCTGGCCGAGGCGGGGGTGAACCTCGACCTCGCCCCCGTCGCCGACATCGTCACGAGCAAGGCGACGCGCTTCGACAATCCGCCGATCGGCGGGTACGGCCGGCAGTACGGCTACGACGCGTCGACCGTCGCAGGCAAGGCGGGCGCCTTCGCGGAAGGGATGCGGGATACCGGCATCCTTCCCACGTTCAAGCACTTCCCGGGCCTCGGCCACGTGTCCGCGAACACCGACACCACGGCCGACGTGGTCGACACGACGGTGACGCCGGACGGTCCGGACGTCGGCGTCTACCGGTCGCTCACCGAGGCGGGGCCGAGCGCGGTGATGGTCTCGTCGGCGATCTACGACCGGATCGACGGATCCACGCCGGCCGTGTTCTCTCCGAAGGTCGTCGGGCTCCTGCGGAGCGAGGTCGGCTTCGACGGTGTGGTGTTCTCAGACGACCTCTCCGCAGCCGTCGCCGTCTCGGCCTGGTCGCCCGCCGATCGCGCCGTGCAGGCGATCTCCGCCGGCGTCGACGTGGTGCTCGTCTCGGCGGATCCGTCGGTGTTCCCGGCGATGTACGACGCGGTGCTCGCGAAGGCGACCGCGGACCCGCAGTTCGCCGCGCAGGTCGACGCCGCGGCGGCGCGCGTGCTCGCGGCGAAGGCGAACATGCCCTGACGCGTGCCGAGTGCAGGTTGAGACGCGCGCTCGCACCCGTTCCGGGCGGTCGGAGCCGATCAAGCCTTCACTGGGCACGCCCGTCTCGCCGCCGGTGGGGCAGACTCGAGGGATGACCTCGACGCTCCGGGACCGCATTCCGGCGGGGTCGACCCCCGACGCCGTCTACGAGGGCTTCCTCGAGTGGACGATCGAGCGCGGCATCGAGCTGTACCCCGCGCAGGACGAGGCGGTGCTCGAGCTCGCGTCCGGGTCGCACGTGATCCTCGCGACGCCGACCGGCACGGGCAAGTCGCTCGTCGCCGTCGCGGCACACGCGGCATCCCTCGCCCGCGGCGGCCGCACGTACTACACGGCTCCGATCAAAGCCCTCGTCAGCGAGAAGTTCTTCGCGCTCGTCGACATCTTCGGACCGGATGCCGTGGGCATGGTCACGGGCGATTCGTCGGTGAACCCCGACGCGCCGATCATCTGCTGCACCGCCGAGATCCTGGCGAACGTCGCGCTGCGCCTCGGTCCTGACGCCGAGATCGACCAGGTCGTGATGGACGAGTTCCACTACTACGGCGACCCCGATCGCGGATGGGCGTGGCAGGTGCCGCTGCTGCTCCTCCCGGGAGCGCAGTTCCTGCTGATGTCGGCGACCCTCGGCGACGTCTCGGCGATCAAGAGCGACCTCGAGCGACGCACGGGCCGCGCCGTCGCGCACATCGCGGGTGTCGAGCGCCCGGTGCCGCTCGACTACTCCTACGCCCGGCGGCCCGTGCACGAGGTGGTCGAGGGGCTACTCGAAAATCGCGAGACGCCGGTCTACATCGTCCACTTCTCGCAGGCAGCGGCGCTCGAGCGGGCGCAGGCGCTGTCGAGCGTCAAGATCACGACGCGCGAGCAGCGCGACGCGATCGCCGAGGCGATCGGCGGGTTCCGCTTCACGACGGGGTTCGGCAAGACGCTGTCGCGGCTCGTCCGCGCGGGAATCGGCGTGCACCATGCCGGGATGCTGCCGCGCTACCGCCGGCTGGTCGAGACGCTCGCGCAGCGCGGGCTGCTCCGCGTCATCTGCGGCACCGACACCCTCGGCGTCGGCATCAACGTGCCTATCCGCACGGTGCTGATCACCGCGCTGTCGAAGTACGACGGCACGAAGATGCGCCAGCTGTCGGCGCGGGAGTTCCACCAGATCGCCGGCCGCGCGGGGCGGGCCGGCTTCGACACGCACGGCAGCGTCGTCGTGATGGCGCCCGAGTGGGAGATCGAGAACGCCGTCGCACTCGCGAAGGCGGGGGACGATGCCGCCAAGCGCAAGAAGATCGTCCGCAAGAAGGCGCCGACCGGCGTCGTGAACTGGGGCGAGGGCTCGTTCGAGCGCCTCGTCGCCGCCGAGCCCGAGCCGCTGTCGCCGCAGCTGAAGCTGACCGCGGCGATGCTCATCAACGTCATCGGTCGCGGCGGCGACGTCTTCGCGAACGTCCGCTCGCTGGTCTTCGACAACCACGAACCGAAGGCGCGGCAGTACGAGCTCGCCCGCCGGGCGATCGCGCTGTTCCGGACCCTCGTGGCGGCGGACATCGTCGAGGCCGATGCCGACGGCATCCGTCTCACCGTCGATCTGCAGCCGAACTTCGCGCTGAACCAGCCGCTGTCGCCGTTCGCGCTCGCCGCGATCGAGCTGCTGTCCCCGGACGACAGCGAGACCGGCAGCGGTCACTACGCGCTCGATGTCGTGAGCGTGATCGAGTCGACGCTCGACGATCCGCGCGCGATCCTCTCGCAGCAGGAGTTCAAGGCGCGTGGCGAGGCGGTCGCGGCGATGAAGCGCGACGGCATCGAGTACGACGAGCGGATGGAGCTGCTCGAGGCGGTGACGTGGCCGAAGCCGCTCGCGGAGCTCCTGGCGCAGGCGTACGAGACGTTCGCGTCGAGCCAGCCATGGGTGCGCGACTTCGAGCTGTCGCCGAAATCGGTCGTCCGCGACATGTTCGAGCGGGCGATGTCGTTCGGCGAGTTCGTGTCGTTCTACCAGTTGGGCCGAAGCGAGGGCCTGGTGCTGCGGTACCTGTCCGATGCCTATCGCGCGATCCGGCAGACGGTTCCGGCCGAGGCCCGCACCGACGAGTTGCTGGATCTGATCGAGTGGCTCGGCGAGCTGGTGCGCCAGGTCGACTCGAGCCTCGTCGACGAGTGGAACGCACTCATCAACCCCGCCGACGATCCCGAGGCGCCGGTCGTTCCGCCCGCGCCGCCGTCGATCATCGCGAACCGGCGCGCGTTCGTCGTGCTGGTGCGCAACGAGATGTTCCGCCGGGTGCAGCTCGCTGCGCTCCAGAACGACGATGCGCTGGTCGAATTGGATCCGGATGCCGCCTGGCCCGACGTCCTCGACCGCTACTTCGACGACCACGACGAGATCCTGACGGGCGGTGCGGCGCGCAGTCCCGCGCTGTGCGTCATCGACGAGACCTCGGCATCCGAGGGTGTCTGGCGTGTGGAGCAGATCATCGACGACCCGGCCGGCGACCACGATTGGCGTATCCGCGCGGAGGTCGACCTGGAGGCATCCGTCGACGAGGGCGCCGCGGTCGTGCGGGTGACCGAGGTCGTGCGGCTCTAGGCTTCGGCTCGGTCTGTGCGCGTACTCGCGCGGATCGGCTCGCGACGTCATAATCGCGACGGGGCGATTCCGCGCGATCGAGGGGACATCATGCGCGTACTGAAGAAGATCATGAACAGGCTGCGCGCCTCGGCGCGGGGGCACCATGGGGTCAAGCTGCAGCCCGGCGTCAAGATGGCCGGGCGTGGCACCTACGATCTGCGTCCGGGAGCGATCATCCGCAGGCGTGCGCGGATCCACGTCGGGTCCGGGGCTCGGCTCACGGTGATGCTGGGAGCGGCCGTCGGCGCGCGCAACACGATCAATGTCGAAACCGGCGTCACACTGCACGAGGGCGCCGAACTGTCGTGGGACGTCGAGATCATGGACACGGACTTCCACGACATCGAGTTCGAGGACGGACGACGCCACGTGCGCTCCGCGCCGATCAGCATTGGCCGTCACGTGCTCATCGGAGCACGCGCCATCATCCTGAAGGGCGTCACGATCGGTGACGGCGCGATCGTCGCAGCCGGTGCCGTCGTGACTCGCGACGTCGCCCCCGGAGCGATCGTCGCGGGCAATCCTGCGCGACCGGTCGGCCGCGCCACGTCGTGGCGGTGACGTGTCGACCCCGAGGCATCCGTCGACGAATGCCTCGCGGCCGCGGGCCTCAGCTCTCGTGGCCCCAGTCGTCGCTGTCGCGCGTGTAGACGATGCGGGTGTGGAGGCGGTCGGCTGAACCCTGCCAGAACTCGATGCGGTCGGGGATGAGGCGCCAGAGCACCCAGTCGGACGGCGCCGCGTCGGCGGATGCGGGGCGCCCCACGAAGTCGGCAGCGCTCTCCTCGACTGTCGCCTCGTGCACGGTGCCGCGGACGCGGACGGCGCGCATGACGGGCTGCCACCAGAAGTTGAGCGCAGCGGCGGGGTTGTCGGCGAGCTGGCGTCCCTTCGCAGAGGATCGCGGGCCGGCGAACTCCCACCCATCGGCGCTGACACCCTTCAGGATGAGGGTCCGCGCGTCCGGGCGGCCACCGGCATCCGCCGTCGCGAGCGTCGCGGCACGCACTTCGGCGATGTCGGCATCGGCGGCGGCGCGGATCCAGGCGTCGAAGAGGTCGTGGGGGTCAGCGGGGAGATCGGAGAGGTCGAGCGGCGGCGGGGTTCCGGTGAGGGACGGTTGGTCGCGGAGCCAGAGCGTGAGCTCGTTCATGTCTTCATCCTGCTCCCTCGTGGGTGTCGGCCGGTGCGGGCAGACTGGGCGGATGACGACGTACCTGGCGTTCCTGCGGGCGATCAATCTCGGCGCGAAGCGCGTCTTCCCGAAGGAGGACATCCGCCGGGTGGTCGGGGGTGTGGGTTTCGAGGACGTCGAGACGCACATCAACACCGGGAACGTGCGGTTCGCGTCGCGGATGCGCTCGCGCGAGCGGATCGAGCGCACGCTCGAGGACGCGTTCCTCGCCGACCGGGGTTTCGAGGTGCCGTCGATCGTCTACTCCGCCGCGGAGTTCCGCGAGGTCGCTCGGCAGACGCGTGAGCTGGCCGAGGCGAATCCAGGGCTCGCCCGGCACTACGTCTACCTGTTGAAGGACGAGTTGACCCCGGAGCGGATCGCCGAGATCGAGGCGCGCGACGATGGTCGCGGGCGGATGGTGGTGCGGGGGCGCGCGGCGCACGCGCTGCTGCAGCCCGGCTATCAGGACGGCACGGTCGACCCGCTGGGCGCGGCGAAACTGCTGGGCGTGGCGACGAATCGGAACGCGAACGTCATCGGCACGCTCGCCGAGAAGTGGTGCTGACGGCGCCCGCCCCCCGCCCCCCGCCGGCGGCGAGACTGCACGCCCGCATCGAGACTGCGTGCCCGCGCCGCATCCTCGTCGCGCGAGTGGAGTCTCGCGGCCGAACCGCCTCGCACGGCCGCAGCGCGCCCGCCGCGCCGCTCGCCCGCGCCGCGGGCCGCCGCCCCGCTCGCGCCCGTCCCGCCCCTCGCCCCCGTCCCGCCCCGAGACTGCACGTCCGCATCGAGACTGCGCTCGCGCGCCGCACCCTCGTCGCGCGGATGCAGTCTCGTCGCGCGGGTGCAGTCTCGCGAACCCGACCCGACCCGCCACGCGAGCCCGACCCGCCTCGCGAACCCGGACCACCCCTCCTCCCCAACCCCGCTCGGGCGCCGAGACTCTCCACACCCGCAGACCGTGTCGGATGCCGCGGCTAGGGTTGACCGGGTGAGTGACGGCGGATGGCAGAACGACCCCTACGCCGATCTCGTGTGGGATCCCGACGACGTTCCGCCGCCGGACGACTTCGACTCGCCGCCGCCGCCCGACCCGCGCTACGACGACTACGCTGCGTCCGTCGCCCGCGCCACGCGCGCCGAGCCCACGCGCTCCGAGCCCGCCCGTGCCCAGCCCGCACGAGCTCAGCCGGCCCCGCAGCAGCGCACCTCCGCACCCCCGGCATCCGTCCTCCGTCTCGAGCGCCGCGACCACGTCGGCGACGACCCGGTCAAGGTGCTCACCGAGGTCTTCGGCTACACGGCGTTCCGCGGCGATCAGGGCGACATCGTCTCGCACGTCATCGCGGGCGGGGATGCGGTCGTGCTCATGCCGACCGGCGGCGGCAAGTCGATCACCTACCAGGTGCCGGCGCTCGTGCGTCCTGGCACCGGCCTCGTCGTCAGCCCCCTCATCGCGCTCATGCACGACCAGGTCGATGCGCTCATCGCCAACGGCGTCCGCGCCGCCTTCCTGAACTCCACGCAGACCCCGGCCGAGCGCGCGGGCGTTGAGCAGGCGCTCCTCGACGGCGAGCTCGACCTCATCTACGTCGCCCCCGAGCGGCTGTCCGTCCCCGCGACTACCGCGCTCCTGCAACGCGCACAGCTCAGCGTCATCGCGATCGACGAGGCGCACTGCGTGTCGCAGTGGGGCCACGACTTCCGCCCCGACTACCTGGCGCTCGGGGACCTCGCGGAGCGCTTCCCGGGCGTCCCGCGCATGGCGCTCACCGCCACGGCGACGCGCGCGACGCACACCGAGCTCACCGAGCGCCTGCACCTCCCCGACGCGCGCCACTTCGTCGCGAGCTTCGACCGCCCGAACATCCAGTACCGCATCGAGCCCAAGGTCGACATGCGGCGTCAACTCGTGCAGTTCGTGCGCTCGCAGCCCGAGGGTTCCGCCGGCATCGTCTATGCGCTCAGCCGCAAGTCGGTCGAGCAGACGGCCGAGTACCTGCGCACGCAGGGCGTCGACGCGCTGGCGTACCACGCGGGGTTGGACGCCTCGATCCGCGCCCGGCACCAGTCCCGGTTCCTGCGCGAAGACGGTGTCGTCATGGTCGCCACGATCGCGTTCGGCATGGGCATCGACAAGCCCGACGTCCGCTTCGTCGCCCACATAGACCTGCCCAAATCCGTCGAGGGCTACTACCAGGAGACGGGTCGCGCCGGCCGCGACGGCGAGCCCGCGGTCGCATGGATGGCCTACGGCCTCGGCGACGTCGTCCAGCAGCGTCGCCTCATCGACCAGTCGCCCGGCGACCGCACCTACAAGATGCGCATGGGTCAGCACCTCGACGCGATGCTCGCCCTGTGCGAGACGGTCTCGTGCCGCCGTCAGAACCTGCTCGGCTACTTCGGACAGTCGTCGGATGCCTGTGGCAACTGCGACACCTGCCTCACCCAGCCCGACACCTGGGACGGCCTCGTCGCGGCGCAGAAGCTCCTCTCGACGATCGTGCGCCTGCAGCGCGAGCGCAATCAGGCCTTCGGCGCCGGGCACCTCATCGACATCCTCCGCGGCGGCTCGACCGAGCGCATCCGTCAGCAGGGGCACGACAAGCTCTCGACCTACGGGATCGGGAACGACCTGTCCGAGCAGGACTGGCGCTCGGTCGTCCGCCAGCTCCTGGCCCGCGGCATCCTGGTCGCGCAGGGGGAGTACGGCGTCCTCGCTGTCGGCGACGCGGGCATGCCGGTGCTCCGCGGCGAGGAGCCCGTGCCACTGCGGCGCGACGTCCTCGGCCGCACCGGCGGCGGATCAACCCGCGCGAAGAAGCAGTCGGCCGCCGACGCGCTGCCCGAGGGCGACCGCGACCTCTTCGAGGCGCTCCGCGCGTGGCGTGCCGAGCAGGCGAAGGAGCAGGGCGTCCCCGCGTACATCGTCTTCGGCGATGCGACCCTGCGTGCCCTCGCCGAGCACCGTCCGACGTCGGTCGCCGACCTCGACGGCATCACCGGCATCGGTGCGAAGAAGCGCGAGGCTTACGGCGAGGCCGTCGTCGCCGTCATCGCGAAGGCGTAGCCCCGCTCACGCCTCCCGCAGCGCCCGCGTCATGCGGGTGAGCACGTCGAACGCCTGAGCGCGCTCCTGCGCAGACAACTCGGCCAGCATCCGATCCTCCACCGACTTGACCACGGCGCTCGCCTGCTCCCGACGCCGCAGCCCGCCATCGGTCAGGGTGACCGGCAGCACCCGGCCCTCCGCAGGGGTCGCCGGCCTCGTCACGAGGCCCTCCCGCTCCAGGGTCTGCAGCAGGACGTTCATGCTCTGCCGCGTCACGAAGGCACCTCGAGCAAGATCGGAGTTCGACGACCCCGGACGCTGCGCGAGGATCTCGAGGCACGAGTAGGCGGTCACGGTCAGCTCCAGCGGGCGGAGCGCATCCTCCATCGCGACCCGCAGCGCGGTCGCCGCTTCCTTCAGGAGATAGCCGAGCGACGTCGGCAGATCGATCTCATCCGAGTGGACCATGTCAGTATTCTGACATACACTGGCAAGTGTCAGATAACTGACAACGAAAGGATGCCTCATGCCCGCCATCGGACCCGACTTCGTCTCCCTGCAGGTGAGCGACCTCAACGCCTCGGAACGTTTCTACGAGCACTACCTCGGGCTCGTCCGCTCACCGGCCGGGCCTCCGCACGCCGTCGTGTTCGACACCGCGCCGATCGCCTTCGCGCTCCGCGACATCGTGCCCGGCACGGATCTCGCCTCGGGGGTCCACCCCGGGATGGGCGCGGCGATCTGGCTGCGCGCGACCGACGTCCAGGACATCCACGACGCGCTCGCCGCGGACGGCCACGAGATCGTCGCAGCGCCCATCGACGGCCCGTTCGGCCGGACGTTCACCTTCGCCGACCCGGACGGCTACCGGATCACCCTGCACGACAAGGCCTGAGGCCGTCAGCTCCACACCTCACGGGCGACCCGCACATCGGCGCCCGTCCGAGCCGACTCGCCGATCGCGAGACCCAGCAGATGGTCCTGGCAGGCGTCGGCCAGCGGATACGGCTCCGCGCCGTCACCGCGGGCCCACCGCCCGGTGAGCTCGAGCAACGACGCGACGGCGATGTCGTCCTCCGACAGCCGCGTTCCGACCCAGGGATTCCGGTAGACGATCCGTCCCTCGAAGGCAGCCGACACGACGTCGTTGTTTTCGAGGTTCAGGTCGACACCCGTGCGCCGGTAGGTGATCGGCGAGGTGAGCACCTCGGCGCCCTCGAAGCGGCGCACGGTGTCGTCGGTGAGTTCCCCGTGCGAGCCGCGGATGACGATCCGGCGCGACAGGATCGGGTTCCACCACTGGTTGTCGACGAAGTCGTACAGGCCCATCCGTCCGTCGCCGAAGTCGAGCGTCGCGATCGTCGTCGTCCGCTCTTTCGGTGAGAGGTCGTTCGACCATCCGGCCGGCGTCAACGGATCCACGAGCGGTGCGGTGAAGGTTCGGGCGGACACGATCGCCTCGGCCATGCCGGCATCCAGGAACGTCCGGATCATCGAGCTCGCGTGGTACAGGTGCGTCGACGAGACCTGAACCCCGCCGACGGCGCCGAGAGCGCCCGACCGGACCACCTCGAGTCGGGCGGCGTGCCCCGGCATGAGCATGTACTGCTCGGCGACCTGCACCAGCCGGCTCGCGCCGACGTCGTGCCACAGCTTCCGCAGGCCGTCCGCGTCGGGGGCGGGCGGCGTCTCGGCGAGCACGCGCACGCCGCGCTCCACGAGCTCGGTGATCACCCCCGGCATCGCGGGCCACGTCACCGACGCGATCACGAAGTCCGGCCGGGCGGCCAGCAGGTCGTCGAGCGAGCGGTGGATCGGCACGTTCCAGCCGGCGACCCGTGCCGCCGAGGCGTCGGACCGGGCGAGCACGCCGACGGCCTGCAGCCGCTCCGGTGCCGCCGCGGCGATGCGCAGGAAGAACTCCGAGCGCCAGCCCGTGCCGATGATCGCGAATCGTGCCGGCTCTGCCATGGGACCCCTTCGTCGTGACGCTCCGAAGCGGGGCGCCCCCGGCATCCTTCAGGCCTGCCGCACCACCGTCAACCCCCGATCACTCGCCGGCGCCCAGCTTTCCGCTGAGCCGGCCGTGGAATGCGGATGCCGTGTCGTTCAACCCGACGATCGTCACCGTCCTGCCCATCCGCTCGTACTTGTTCACGATGGCGTCGAGGGCGGCGACGGTCGAGGCATCCCACACGTGCGAACGCGACATGTCGATCACGACGTTCGCCGGGTCGTCCGGGTACGAGAACTGCGTCGTCAGGTCGTTGCTGGAAGCGAAGAACAGCTCGCCGTCGACCGCATAGTGAGCGGTGGATGCCGCGGCATCCACCGTGCGCGTGACGGTCACGAAGTGCGCGACCCGCCGGGCGAACATGATCATCGCCGCGATCACGCCGAGGACGACGCCGATCGCGAGGTTGTGGGTCCAGACGGTGGCGACGACCGTGATGAGCATGACGGCGGTCTCGCTCTTGGGCATCCGGCGGAGCGTGGCCGGGCGGATGCTGTGCCAGTCGAACGTGCCGATGCAGACCATGATCATGACGGCGACGAGGGCCGCCATCGGGATGATCGCAACGATGTCGCCGAGCGCCAGCACGAGGATGAGCAGGAACACGCCGGCGAGGAACGTCGAGATGCGGGTACGGGCGCCGGAGGCCTTCACGTTGATCATCGTCTGGCCGATCATCGCGCAGCCGCCCATCCCGCCGAACGCCCCCGAGAGGATGTTCGCGGCGCCCTGGCCGAGCGATTCGCGGGTCTTCGAGGAGTGCGTGTCGGTGATGTCGTCGACGAGCTTGGCGGTCATGAGCGACTCGAGGAGCCCCACGACCGCCATCGCGAGGGCGAACGGGCCGATGATCTGCAGCGTCTCGAGCGTGAGCGGCACGTTCGGGATGAACAGGGACGGCAGGCTTTCGGGGAGTTCACCCTGGTCGCCGACGGTCGGAACGTTCCACGCGAAGACGACGACGGCCGCGGTCAGCAGCACGATGGTGACCAGGGGAGCCGGGACGGCCTTAGTGAGCCGCGGCATCGCGTAGAGGATGACCAGCCCAACGGCCAGCAGCGGCCAGACGAGCCAGGGGATGCCGTCACCGAACAGCTGCGGCAGCTGCGCGAGGAAGATCAGGATCGCGAGCGCGTTGACGAAGCCGACCATGACGCTGCGGGGGATGAAGCGCATGAGCTTCGCGACGCCCACGAGTCCGAGGACGATCTGGATGGCCCCGCCGAGGAGGACGGTCGCGATGAAGTAGTCCATTCCGTATTCACGGACGACGGGCGCGATGACGAGCGCGACGGCGCCGGTCGCCGCGGTGATCATCGCGGGGCGACCGCCGAGGAACGCGATCGCGACGGCCATGATGAACGACGAGAAGAGCCCGACCCGGGGGTCGACGCCCGCGATGATCGAGAACGCGATCGCCTCGGGGATGAGGGCGAGCGCGACGACGAGTCCGGCGAGGACCTCTCGGGTCAGCAGGCGCGGGCTGCGGAGGGCCTGCAGCACTGTCGGTTCGATGCGCGGGCGCACGGGAGTGGTGGTGGTCATGATGACTCCGTCGAGGAGGGGTGCGCACAGACCCGGTGGCGGCGCGGAAGAATGGGGGCGCGCAGATCGCGCACGATCAAACCTAACGTAACGTGAGGTTTGCTGTCCACTCGGAGGGAACCGCATGACCGACGACACGATGCGCATCGGCGAGGTCGCCGAGCGGACCGAGCTCTCGTTCCGTACCCTCCGCCACTACGACGAAATCGGCCTCGTCACCCCGTCGGCGCGCACCGAGGGCGGCTTCCGCCTCTACACGGAGGGCGACGTCGCCCGCATCCTGCTCATCCGTCGCATGAAGCCGCTGGGCTTCACCCTCGATGAGATGCGGGACCTCCTCGAGGTCGTCGACGCGATAGCGGGGGATGCCGACGACCCGCAGATCCGTGCCCGCCTCGACGGCGTCCGCGCCGAGGCCGCGGCACGGCGCGAGAAGCTCCGTCGTCAGGTCGAGATGGCCGACGAGTTCCTCGACCAGCTCGAACGGATCTGACGGGTCTCAGACCGCGGTGACCTCGACGACGACGGACTGCTGAGGGTTCTGCACCGGCGGACGTACACCGACGACGGCGAGCTGACGCCCGGTCATCACGGTGTCGTGATGCGCCCATTCGAGCGGCGACTGCGCGGGGGTCTCGACGATCCCGCCCGGCGTGACGAGCTGCACACGGTAGACGCGGTCCGCGTCGAGTCCCGGCAGGCGCACGCGGCCGGTGGGCGAGGAGATGAGCGTCTGCGTCTGCGTGATCGTGAAGAAGGCGGATGCCGCGTCCTCCGCGACGACGCCGCGGACGTCGAGCCCCGGGTCGGCCACGTCCGCGTTGACGAGGCGGCCCGTCGCGACGAGGGGGCGCACCCGTTTGGCGAGGGCGACCCACGCGCCGACGGTCGTGGCATCCGTCTCTGACAGCGTCGTGACGTCCCACTCGATGCCGAAGTGGCCGAACAGGGCGACGGCGCCGCTCATCGTGAGCGACACGGTGCGGCCGGTGGAGTGAACGTGCGGGGTCGTCAGGTGCATGCCCATCATCTCGGGCGGCACGACGAGCGCGGTGTAGCGCTGGTTCTCGAGGCGCTCGACGGGGTCGAGGCAGTCGCTCGTCCAGATGCGGTCGGTGCGGTCGAGGATGCCGAGGTCGACGCGCGCGCCGCCCGAGGCGCAACTCTCGATCTCGAGGCCCGGGTGGGCGGCCTTGAGCTCGTCGATGAGGCGGTAGACGGCGAGGGTCTGCGCGTGCACCTTCGCAGCGCCGCCGGGACCGGCGGCGGCGTCGACGAGGTCGCGGTTGTGATCCCACTTGATGTACGCGATCGGGTACGCGGCGAGGATGTCCGAGATGACCTGGCGAATGTACGCGTAGGCCTCGGGGTGCGCGAGGTTCAGCACCTGCTGCTGACGCGCGGACGGTGGCAGGTCGGTGCGGCCGCGGAGGATCCAGTCGGGGTGCGACCGGGCGAGGTCGCTGTCGGGGTTGACCATCTCGGGCTCGAACCAGAGGCCGAACTCCATCCCCTTCGCGACGACGTGGTCGGCGATGGGGTGCAGGCCATCGGGCCAGACGGTGTCGTCGACGTACCAGTCGCCGAGGCCCGCGGTGTCGTCGCGGCGGTGGCGGAACCAACCGTCATCGAGGACGTAGCGCTCGACGCCGATCTCGGCGGCCGCATCGGCCAGGGCGATGAGCTTGGGCAGGCGGTGGTCGAAGTAGACCGCCTCCCATGTATTGAGGGTGATCGGCCGGGGCCGCGTCGGATGCTGCGGCCGTGCCCGCCACTCCTCGTGGAACCGCACGGCGAGCTCGTCGAGCCCGTCACCCCAGGAGCCCAGCAGCTCGGGCGAGGAGATCTCCTCGCCCTGCGCGAGTCGGATCTCCCCGGGCAGGTAGAGCTCGCCCGCCCCGAGGAGCGATTCGCCCGTCGGCATCCGCTCCGCGAAGATGCGGGAGTTGCCGCTCCAGGCGAGGTGGGCGCCGTGGACCGTGCCGCGCTCGAACCCGAACCCCGGCGTACCGGCAGCCAGCAGCAGGGTGAAGTCCGCCCCCGGGCGGCCGCGGCGCGACTCCCGCACGTGCGTGCCGAAGGTCAGTTCGTGGCGCTGCGCGGAGCGCTCGCGCAGGTGCCGTCCGGTCGTGTCGAGGATCTCGGTCGCGTCCCACGGCAGCGGCAGCGTCGTGTGGAGGGCCTGCACCGTGTACACGCACGCACCGTCGTTGCGCACCGTCGTCCGCGCCCGCACGAGACCGGATGCCGTGACCCGCAGCTCGTAACGGGCCGACAGCTCCATCTCACTGTCCGTGAAGTGCAGTTCGAGGGTGTCCTCTGTCGCCCGCAGGTCGGTCAGCGCGAAGAGGGCACCGACGTCCTCTCCGTCGCGGTGGCCCTCGAGGGTCGGTGTTCCTGCCCAGCCGGATGCCGCGGTGCCGACGACGCCGAGCCGCACCGTGCGGTCGAGCCCGCCCGAGACACGCTGCAGGCGCGAGGCCGTCGCGAGCGAAACGAGCGTGTCGTGCGGTGCATCGCCGAGATCCGCGCCCCAGTGGACGATGGCCGCGGCGGTGTCGGGCTGCAGGTCGACGACGACGCTGGTGCCGCCGGAACGGAGGTGGACGACGCTCGCGTCGGAGGGGAGAACGGGCATCCCCCAAGTCTGTCAGTCACGCTCCGTGAACGTGCACGCACCGGACGCGGTTCCGGCCCGAGCGAGCTGCCTTTGCGCCGCCCGTGTAGGCGCCGTACAACCCGCCCGGACCACGTCCCCGACGCCACTTGTCGCGATAGCACAACCAACTTGGTGTCGTGTTGGAGGACTCCTACCGTGATGGTCGAACTTCCCTGTCCCGTCGCCGTACCCCGGCGTCCTCAGAAAGGCCAGTGATGACCGACACCGTCGTCCGCTCCTCCACTCCCGCCGCCGACAAGCGCACCCCCGCCGGCGGCGCTCCGACTGCGCCGCACACCGCCGACGAAGCGCACGAAGCCCGTATCGACATCGACGCCGTCGGCGCGATGCTCCGAGGCACGTGGGGCGAGACCCGCCTCACCGTCCGCGAACTCATCAAGGACCCCGCCTACTGGCGCATCGATGGCCAGAGCGTCGCCGAGCACCGCGAGCGGGTCATGGACCAGGTGCGCCTCCTCGCGAAGAACGGCGGCTCGACCCGTGCGCTCCCGAAGGAGTACGGCGGCGAGGAGGACAACGGTGCCAACCTCGCGGGCTTCGAGGAGCTCGTCCTCGCCGACCCCAGCATGCAGATCAAGTCCGGTGTGCAGTGGGGACTCTTCGGCTCGGCCGTGCTCCAGCTCGGCACGAAGGAGCACCACGACCGCTGGATCCCCGACATCCGCGATGCGAAGCTCCCCGGCGCTTTCGCCATGACCGAGATCGGGCACGGATCGGATGTCGCCGCCATCGGCACGACCGCGACGTACGACCCCGACACCGAAGAGTTCGTCATCAACACCCCGTTCCGCGCGGCGTGGAAGGACTACCTCGGCAACGCGGCCGTCCACGGACAGGCCGCGACCGTCTTCGCGCAGCTGATCACGAAGGGCGTGAACCATGGTGTGCACTGCTTCTTCGTACCGATCCGCACGGCCGAGGGCGAGCTGCTCCCGGGCGTGCAGAGCGAGGACGACGGCGTCAAGGGCGGGCTCAACGGCATCGACAACGGTCGTCTCGCCTTCGACAACGTCCGGGTGCCGCGCACGAACCTCCTCAACCGCTATGGGGACGTCGCCGCCGACGGCACGTACTCCAGCCCCATCGAGAGCACCGGTCGCCGCTTCTTCACGATGCTCGGCGCCCTCGTGCAGGGTCGCGTCTCGCTCGACGGGGCCGCGACGATCGCCTCGTCGCTCTCCCTGTACATCTCGCTGACGTACGGCAACCAGCGTCGTCAGTTCGACTCGGGAGCGGGCACCGACGAGGTCGTGCTGCTCGACTACGGCAAGCACCAGCGGCGCCTCCTGCCCCTCCTCGCTCAGAACTACGCGCAGTACTTCGCGCATGACGAGCTGCTGCGCACCTTCGACGGCGTCTTCGGCGGCAAGGCCGACACCCCCGCCGAGCGCGAGAACCTCGAGACCCTCGCGGCCGCGCTCAAGCCGCTCAGCACGTGGAACGCGCTGAACACGATCCAGGAGGCCCGCGAGGCCTGCGGCGGATCGGGCTTCATGGCCGAGAACCGCCTCGTCGGTCTCCGCTCCGACCTCGACGTCTACGTCACCTTCGAGGGCGACAACAACGTCCTCCTGCAGCTCGTCGGCAAGCGTCTGCTCGCCGACTTCGCCAAGCAGTTCAAGGGAGCGGATGCCGCGGCCCTCGCGAAGTTCGCCGTCGGCCAGACGGCGGGCAAGGTCTTCCACGGTGCGGGCCTCCGCAGCCTCGGTCAGACCGTCGCCGATTTCGGATCGACGGCCCGCTCGGTCGAACTCGGCCTGCGGGCCGAGCAGCAGCACGAACTGCTGGCCGGACGCGTCGAGCAGATGGTCGCCGACATCGCCGGCGCGCTGCGCCCGGCATCCAAGCTCCCGGCCGACCAGGCCGCTGCGCTGTTCAACCAGCACCAGGCCGAGCTCATCGAGGCGGCACGGGCGCACGGTGAGCTGCTGCAGTGGGAGGCGTTCTCGGATGCGGTGAAGGGGACCGCCGACGAGAGCACGCGTCAGGTCCTCACGTGGCTGCGCGACCTCTTCGGCCTGCACCTCATCGAGAAGCACCTCGCGTGGCACCTCATCAACGGGCGACTGTCGACCCAGCGCGGTGCGGCGGTGTCGAAGTACATCGACCGCCTGTGCGCGCGCCTGCGCCCCCATGCGCAGGACCTCGTCGACGCGTTCGGCTTCGCTCCCGAGCACGTGCGCGCCCCCATCGCGTCGGGCATCGAGCGGCAGCGACAGGACGAGGCGCGCGCCCACTACGCCGACCTCGCGGCGCGCGGCGAGGCACCTGTGCCGGAGAAGTCGCTCACGGCGAAGTGAGCGTCGGGGGCCGTCGATAGCCTGAGCGCGTGGATATGCGTCTCGGGCCCGACGGCCTCCTTCGTTGCGGCTGGGTCGGCGACGACGCCGAGTACCGCCGGTATCACGACGAGGAGTGGGGTCGGCCCCTGCACGGCGATCGGGCCCTCTTCGAGAAGATGAGCCTCGAGGGGTTCCAGGCGGGGCTCTCGTGGATCACGATCCTCCGCAAACGACCCCGCTTCCGCGAGGTGTTCGCCGGCTTCGATCCCGAGACCGTGGCCGCCTTCGACGAGTCCGACGTCGAGCGGCTCATGGGGGATGCCGGCATCATCCGCAACCGGGCGAAGATCCTCGCCACCATCGGCAACGCGAGACTCGTCACCGACATGGCCCCGGGCGAGCTCGACGCCTTCATGTGGTCCTTCGCCCCGGCATCCCATCGTCGTCCGGCCTCGTTCGCAGAGGTGCCGGCCACGACGACGGAGTCCGACGCGATGTCGAAGGCCCTGCGCACGCGGGGATTCCGATTCGTCGGCTCCACGACGATGTATGCGCTCATGCAGTCGTCGGGGATGGTCGACGATCACGTCGTCGGATGCCATCGCGCGGGGTCGCCCTTGTCCGAGGGGTCCGGTTCCCGGGAACATGTGGAGACGGCGGCGGAAGGGTGAACATGGCAGGGTACGAGATCACCGAGATCGGCGGGCTCGACCGGTGGCGCGACCACTTCGGCGGATTCGTCCCGGCACGCTCGCGCGACGGTCGGCGCGTCGTCGACCACGAACTTGCGATGCAGTACATCGGGCTGACCGCCAACGCGCTCGAACCGGGTGAGGAGGCCGGCTACTGGCACTCTCACTCGCAGGTCGAGGAGCTCTACGTCTTCCTCGAGGGGCGCGGCCAGATGGGGCTGGACGACGACCTGGTCGACGTGGGGCCCGGCTCGGTCGTCCGCGTGGGACAGGGAGTGTGGCGGACGTGGCGCGCCCACCCCGACAGCCCTGGTCAGCTCCGCTGGCTGTGCATCCGCGCCGGCGGCGAGGAGCTCCCCGAGGTGCCGTCTGATTCGACGCGCGACGAGCGGCCGATGCCGTGGTCGACGCCGGAGGGGTGAGTCGTGGCATCCGACAGTCACGTCGCTGACGCGCACGACGTCATCCGCGTCCTCGGCGCGCGGGAGAACAACCTCAAGGACGTCGACGTCGAGATCCCCAAGCGACGCCTGACGGTGTTCACCGGCGTGAGCGGGTCGGGCAAGTCGTCGCTCGTGTTCGGGACGATCGCCGTCGAATCGCAGCGTCTCATCAACGAGACATACCCGACGTTCGTGCAGCAGTTCATGGCTCAGCTGAGCCGTCCCGACGTCGACGGACTCGAGAACATCAGTCCCGCGATCATCGTCGACCAGGAGCGAATGGGAGCCAACGCGCGGTCGACGGTCGGTACCGTGACCGACGCGTATGCGATGCTCCGCCTGCTCTTCAGCAGGCTCGGCCAGCCGCACATCGGATCACCGCAGGCGTTCTCGTTCAACATCCCGTCCGCTCCGGGTGCCGACACCGTCACCGGCGGCATGTGTCCGCGCTGCGAGGGGCTCGGCGAGGTGAGCGACGTCGACCTCGACGAGCTGTTCGACAGCTCGAAGTCCCTCTCCGAAGGAGCGATCACCGTTCCCGGCTACAACGTGGACGGGTGGATGGTGCGGATCTTCACCGAGTCCGGGTTCCTGGATGCCGCGAAGCCGATCTCCGCCTACTCGGCAGAGGAACGCGCGGACTTCCTCTACAAGGAGCCCACGAAAGTGAAGCTCCAGAACATGAACATGACCTACGAGGGTCTCGTTCCGAAGATCACGAAGTCGTTCCTTCAGAAGGACCGTGAAGCCGTGCAGCCGCACATCCGTGCGTTCGTCGACCGTGCCGTGAAGTTCCTGCCGTGCCCGGACTGCGGTGGCAGCCGTCTGAACGCGGGCGCGCGCTCCTCGAAGATCGGTGGCGTCGACATCGCACAGGTCTCGGCGATGCAGATCACCGATCTCTCGGCCTGGCTCGACACCCGTCGACCCGACCTCCATCGGTCCGCTGCTCTCGTCGCTCAAGCGGGTCATCGCCTCGTTCATCGACATCGGCCTCGGCTACCTCTCACTCGATCGCTCCTCCGGCACCCTCTCGGGCGGCGAGGCGCAGCGCACGAAGATGATCCGACACCTCGGCTCGGCGCTGACGGACGTCACCTACGTCTTCGACGAGCCGACGGCGGGACTCCATCCACACGACATCCAGCGCATGAACGAGCTGCTCCTGTTGCTGCGCGACAAGGGCAACACCGTCCTCGTCGTCGAGCACAAGCCCGAGGTCATCGCGATCGCCGACCACGTCGTCGACCTGGGACCGCAGGCGGGTTCTCGCGGCGGTCGGATCATGTACGAGGGGGATGTCGCGGGTCTCCGCGCCTCCGACACCCTGACGGGGCGGCACCTCGACCACCGCGCCGCCCTGAAGACGAGCACGCGCACCGCGACCGGATCTCTGTCTGTCCGGGGTGCAACGCAGCACAACCTCACCGGCGTCGACGTCGACATCCCGCTCGGGGTGCTCACGGTCGTCACGGGCGTCGCGGGTTCGGGCAAGTCGTCGCTCATCCACGGGAACGTCCCCGCCTTCGACGATGTCGTGGTCGTGGACCAGTCGCCGATCAAGGGATCGCGCCGCTCGAGCCCCGCCACCTACACGGGGGTGCTCGACGGCATCCGCTCTGCGTTCGCCAAGGCCAACGGCGTCAAACCGTCGTTGTTCAGCGCGAACTCCGAGGGGGCGTGTCCCGCCTGCAAGGGGCTCGGCGTCATCATCACGAACCTCGGCTACACGCAGAGCGTCGAGACGCGCTGCGAGGTGTGCGACGGGTCGGGGTTCAGCGACGCCGTCCTGGAATACACGCTCGACGGCAAGAACATCGCCGAGGTCCTCGCGATGTCAGCGGAGGAAGCCCACGGGTTCACGACCGGACCGGCGAAGACGACTCTCGCCCGGATGATCGACGTGGGTCTCGGGTACATCACCCTCGGGCAGGCGCTGAACACCCTGTCGGGTGGCGAGCGACAGCGCCTGAAGCTCGCGATCGCCATGGCGAAGAAGGGTGCGATCTACGTCCTCGACGAGCCGACCACGGGTCTGCACCTCGCCGACGTCGACAATCTGCTCGCCCTGCTCGACCGATTGGTGGATGCCGGCAACTCCGTCATCGTCATCGAGCACCATCAGGCGGTCATGGCCCACGCGGACCACCTCATCGACCTCGGGCCCGGCGCGGGACGAGACGGCGGGCGCATCGTCTTCGAGGGGACGCCGGCGGCGCTGGCGGAGGGGCGGTCGACGCTGACGGGCGAACACCTGGCCCGGTACGTCGGGGCCGTCTGACGCGGCTCAGCCCCGTCGGACGAAGAAGCATAGATGGGGAGAAGTCCCCACGTCACGCGCTCGCCCTCGATTCGTCACTCATTTATCCTTAATGGCGTCCACACCTCGACGCACCCGGCCTGTCCTGCCGAGTGCCGTCGGCACTGCACGCATGTCTGCCTGGGGGAGTCAGAGCGCTCATGATGTCATTCGGCTGGTTGCGATCCCGCCCCAAGACGTTCGCGTCGATCAGTGCGGTGACCGCGGCCGTCGTGGCTGTCAGCGTCCTCGCTCTCACCTACGAGGGTGAGCCGACGACCGAGGTCGACCTCAACGACGGCGGCGTGTGGCTGACCAAGCAGACGAGCCTGCTCGTCGGGCACTTCAACAATGAGTCGCGCATCCTCGACGGCGGTCTCCGCACGCTGTCGGCCGACTACGACATCCAGCAGGCCGGCAACCGCGTCCTCGTCACGGACCAGACCGAGAACACGGCGACGGCGATCGACCCCGCGCGGGTCGTCCTGTCCGACAGCGCCGACCTCGCATCCGGTGCGAAGACCGTCCTCGGCGGACCGACGGTCGCGACGGTCGACGGTGACGGCGGGCTCCGCGCGGCACCCTTCACGTCCATCGCCGCTGTCGGCAAGGAATCGGGCGACCCGATCGCCAAGCTCGGCAAGGGGGCTGTCGTCACCGTCAGCACCGCGGGCATCGTGTACGCCGTCTCTCCCGAGACGGGCAAGCTCTTCGCCTACGCGCCCGGCGCGGACGGCAGCTTCGTGCAGACGGCGGAGCGCGATCTCGAGGGGATCGATAAGGGCGACGAGCTCGCGATCAGCGCGGTCGGCGGCGTGAGTGTCGTCCTCGACCGGACCACGTCGGTGCTCTATTCGAGCGACGGCCTGCAGACGGAGGTTCCGAAAGACGCGGTGCTCCAGCAGCCGTCCAACGTGACCGACTCCGTCACCCTCGCCACCCCGACGCAGCTGGTGCGTGTCCCGCTCGGCGGCGGGGATGCCGTCGTGAAGGATGCCGAAGGCGGCGGAGGCAACCCGGCGCAGCCGGTCCACGTCGCCGGCTGCGCCTACGGCGCGTGGTCCGGAACCGGCGCATTCATCCGTGACTGCGACGGCGAGGAGAACGACCTCGCCAAGACGATCAAGGGCGTCGACGGCAAGAGCGATCTCCGCTTCCGTGTGAACCGCGACGTGGTCGTGCTGAACGACGTCTTCGGCGGCGGCGCGTGGATGGCCAGCGACGCGCTGCAGCAGGTGGACAACTGGGAGGACATCACTCCTCCCGAGGGCGAGGGCGAAGAGGAGGAGGAGACGACCGAGGAGACGATCCAGACGACTCTCCCCGAGCGTAGCGAGCAGAACACGCCGCCCGTGGCCGAGGACGACCGCTATGGCGTTCGTCCGGGCCGCACCACGGTGCTCCCGGTCCTCGAGAACGACCTCGACGCAGACGGCGACGTGCTCGTCGCCAAGGTCGTCACACCGCCGTCGACCGGCGAGGTCATCCCCATCTACAACGGCACCGCCCTCCAGATCGCGATGCCCGAGGACGCGACCGGGACGACGAACTTCACCTACGAGGTCTCGGACGGCCGCGGGGGCAAGGACAGCGCCCGGGTCTCGCTGACGGTGAAGCCGCTCTCCGAGAACTCCCCGCCGGTCCAGAAGCGCAAGACGGCCATCACGGTCGAGACGAACGGTGTCGTCTCGTACAACGTCCTCAGCGACTGGGTCGATCCGGACGGCGACGACATCTTCCTCCAGTCGGTCAGCCCCGACGGCGGCGACGAGGCCGAGTTCACTCCGGACGGTCAGATCACGTACCGGGCGATCGGCGGCACCCAGGGCCGCAAGGACGTCCCGATCTCCGTCTCGGACGGAAGCGAAAGCACTGCCGGAGTGGCGCGGTTCGACATCCGTCCTCTCGGCACGACGTTGCCGGTCACGAACGCCGATCACGTCGTGACGCGTCCCGATCGTCCCGTCACGGTGCGCCCGTTGACGAACGACACGAGCACGGGCAGCGAGCAGCTGCGCCTGACCCGCGTGGACGACGTCGAAGGGGGGACGGTCGGCCGCGACTACCCCGACAAGTCGTTCACGTTCCGGTCGTCGAAGGTCGGCACGTACTACGCGACCTACCTCGCATCCGCGGGCCCCAACTCCGCTCCGGGCATCGTCCGCATCGACGTCCTTCCCGAAGAGGATGCCGACGTCGCCCCCATCGCGGTGCGCGACGTCGCACTGCTGCCCGCCGGCGGAGACGTGCTCGTCAATGTGCTCGGCAACGACACGGATCCGCAGGGCGGCATCCTGGTCGTCCAGTCGGTCTCGGTCGACGAGGATGCCGGTGTCGCCGCCGCCGTCCTCGGTCACGAGACCGTGCGCGTCAGCGACCAAGCGTCGCTCGACAAGCAGGTCCGCTTGACCTACACGATCTCCAACGGGGAGCAGTCCGCGCAGGGCGAGATCATCGTCATCCCGGTGCCCGCACCCGAGAAGCTCCGGCCGCCGATCGCCGTCGACGACGAGGTCGTCGTGCGCGCCGGCGACGTCGTGACCATCCCGGTGATGGACAACGACTACAGCCCGAACAACAGCGAGATCCACGTCTCGCCGGACCTCGTCCCACCGCTCATCGACGAAGCCGACGGCGACCTGTTCGTCTCGGAGGACACGTTGCGCTTCCGCGCCGGGCCCGAAGCGAAGACGGTCAACGCGACCTACGAGGTCGTCGACGAGACCGGTCAACGGGATGCCGGCTACGTCACCATCCGCATCCTGCCCCGCGACGACAAGGCGAACGCCGCTCCGCGTCCCCGCGACGTGACCGTCCGGACCCTCAGCAACTCGGCCGTGACGGTGCCCATCGACCTCAACGGGATCGACGCGGACGGCGACTCGGTCGAACTCGTCGGGCTCGCGTCGGCGCCGCAGAAGGGGCAGGTCTCGGCGATCGAGGCGGACTCCTTCACCTACACGGCGTTCGAGGACTCCGTCGGCGTCGATCGATTCCAGTACCGGGTGCGTGACGCCCTCGGCAAGGAGGCGACCGCGACCGTCGAGGTCGGCATCGCCCCGTCTCCCACCACCAACCAGGCCCCGTATGCGGTGCGCGACTCGATCACCATGCGTCCGGGACGGACGGTGGCCGTCGACGTGCTGAAGAACGACTCGGACCCCGACGGCGACAAGTTCGGCTTCGCCGAGAACGCCGTCGAGGCTGCGGACGTCCCGGGTCTGAGCGCGAAGGTGTCGGGACAGCAGCTCCTGATCACGGCCCCCGACGAGCCGATGCAGACGAGCGTGCTCTACACGATCGCCGACGAGCGCGGCCTCAGCGCGACGACGTCCGTGCAGGTCACGGTCGATCCCGACGTTCCCCTCGCCCGCCCCATCGCGCGGGACGACCGCGTCCTGCCGGAGCAGGTGCAGGAGGACGGCAGCGCGGTGGTCGACGTGCTCGCGAACGACGACGACCCCGACGGCACGCGTTCCGCGCTGAAGGTGTCGCTCGGCACCGGCGGTGAGGCGGCCCGCGTCGGATCCGGCGGTCAGGTCAGTCTGGACATCACCGACGAGCGTCAGCTCATCACCTACTTCGTCACCGACGAGGATGATCAGGTCGCCGCGGCCTTCATCCACGTCCCGTCGTTCCAGGACCTGCCCCCGACCCTGATCTCGACCGAGCCCGTCACGGTCAAAAGCGGTGAGACAATCGAGCTTCCGCTGTCCGAATACGTCCGTGCGTCCGGTGGCGGGAACGTCGTGATCACCGAGGCGGAGAAGGTGGCCGCCGCGCACAGCAACGGTGCGAACCTCGTCAAGGACGAGTCGACGCTGACCTACACCTCGGCGGAGCGCTACTTCGGTTCGGATGCCCTGACCTTCGAGGTCACCGACGGGAACGGTCCCGACGACGCGGAGGGCCGCAAGTCCACCCTCTCCATCCCGATCACGGTGCTCCCGCCCGACAACGTCCCGCCGACCATGACCGGCGCGTCGATCTCGGTGGCGCCGGGTGAGGACCCGACGACCCTCGGTCTGCGGGAGCTGGCCTCCGATCCCGACCCGGGCGACATGGACAAGCTCCAGTTCTCGCTCGCGTCCGACGCCCCCGGCGGCATCGACGCCTCGATCGACGGGCAGACCCTGCGGGTGTCCGCTCAAGCGGACGTCAAGAAGGGCACCCGGTTCTCGCTCACGGTGCGCGCCACCGACGGTCAGACGGAACCCGTCGATGCGAACATCCAGGTGACGGTCACCGCCTCCACGCGCGAGCTGCCCTCCGTGAACGACGACGTCGTGGCACAGGCGGATCAGGGCGAAACCGTGTCGATCGACGTGCTGAAGAACGACGTCAACCCGTTCCCCGAGAAGCCTCTCGAGATCGTCAGCACGCAGATCGAGACAGGCGCGGTGACCTCCGTCGACGTGTCGGGCGGCTCCGTCAGCGTGACCACGGACAAGGACTTCGTCGGCAACGTGGTCGTCCGGTACACCGTGCAGGACGCGACGGGCGACGCCGATCGACGTGTCGACGGCCGCATCCGCATCACGGTCCAGGGGCGCCCCGATGCGCCCGGCAAGCCCACCGTCACGACGGTCGAGAGCCGCACGGTGGTTCTCAGCTGGACGCCCCCGGTCGACAACGGCCGCCGGATCGAGAAGTACACCGTGACCTCGACGGCCGGTGGGTACACCCGCGACTGCCCGTCGACGACGTGCACCCTGGACGGGCTCACGAACAACGTCGAGTACAACTTCGTGGTGACGGCGACCAACAGCGTCGGCGAGTCCGAGCCGTCGGTGCCGTCTGAGACCGCCCGACCCGACGTGCGGCCCGACCAGCCCGCGCCGCCGACCCTGACCTTCGGCGACCGCAGCCTCGACGTCAGCTGGACGGCGCCGCGCACCGAGGGCTCGCCGGTCGAGAGCTACACGCTCGAGATCTCGCCCGCGCCCCCGTCCGGGGTCGCGCAGCGGACCGGCGTCACGACGACCCGCGTCACGTGGGATGGTCTGCAGAACGGCGTCGAGTACCAGGTCCGCGTCCGCGCGCACAACCGTGCGCCCGAGCCGTCTGACTTCTCGCAGTGGTCCGCCGGGGAGATCCCCGCGGCCCCGCCGGCGACGGCCGGCGCGCCCACGGTGGCGCGGATGGAGCCCGTCGGCAACCGCGCGCAGATGCGCGTCTCGTGGAACCCGCCGGCCGAGAACGGCGACGCCATCTCGGGGTACGAGCTCCGCGTCATCCGCGGCGGCAGCGTGGTCGACACCCTCGCGCCGTCGGCGGGACAGACCAGCCAGGCCGTCGTCGTCGACACGTCGGAGACGAACTACACCTACAGCGTCCGCGCCCGCAACAAGGCCGGCTGGTCGGAGTGGAGCGCTCCCTCCGCGCCGCGCCGCGCCTTCACGCCTCCGGGAGCGCCGACCGGCGTGACCGCGGGTGAAGGGGACAATCAGGTCACCGTGCGGTGGCAGCCGGGTGCGTCCAACGGAGCCACCTCGAGTGAGATCCAGTACCAGTACAACGTCGGCGGCGGTTGGCGAGCGGACTGGGTTCAGGGTGGCGGCTCGGGTACCTCTGGCACGATCGGCAACGGCGCGGTGAACAACAACGGCGCCTACACGGTGCAGATCCGCGCCGTGGCCACCGCCGACGGCACGACCTACGAGGGTGCGGCGTCAGCGGCATCCAATCAGGTCCGTCCCTACGGGCAGATCGGCAACCCGTCGGCGAGTGCCAACCGCGTCGGGGACGGCCAGACGATCCGCATGAGCTGGTCCTCGCCTGGACCCAACGGGCGGCCGGTCACGACCGAGATCCGCACGGGAGATGGACGAGGCTGGCGAACGGTCGCCGCGTCCGGCACCGAGGACTACGCGCTCGGTTACAGCGTGACGCGGACCATCGAGGTGCGCACCAGCGCCGCGGGCAGCACCACGACGACCGCGCAGTCGACGGCGTCGACCGTCGATGCGCCGCCGCCGCCGCAGCCGCGGGTGTGGGTCACACAGGGATCCGCCGACGGGAACTGCGTCAACGGATGCCGCCGCTACAACGTCCACTGGGAGAACCTCAACATCGGAACCCGGACCGTCACGTGCGTGAGTGACAACGATGGAGCTTTCTCCAGCTACGGACGGATCAACTTCAACGGCGCAGGCAGCCAGGAGCTGACGTGCCACGTGGGGCGCGACGGTCAGAACGTCTGGGTCGACATCCAAGGCTGGGGCGGCTCTGTCGACACCGAGAAAACCTTCTGGCCACGGCCGTGAACACCTTCGAGAGCAAGGACTGAACGAATGAGCATGACCCCTGAACAGGCGGCCTGGTTCCGCGACACGTTCACGCGCCTCGTCGACAACGTCGACCAGGCCCTGATGGGCAAGCGCGAGGTGGTCGGCCTCGTGCTGGCCGCGATGCTCGCCGAGGGCCACGTCCTCCTCGAGGACGCTCCCGGTACGGGAAAGACGAGCCTCGCGAAGGCGCTCGCCGCGAGCGTGCAGGGCACGTCCACCCGCATCCAGTTCACGCCTGACCTGCTGCCCTCCGACGTGACCGGTGTCACGATCTACGACCAGCAGAACCACAAGTTCGAGTTCCACAAGGGACCCGTCTTCTCGTCGATCGTCCTCGCCGACGAGATCAACCGCGCCTCGCCGAAGACGCAGTCGGCCCTCCTCGAGGTCATGGAGGAGTCGCGGGTCACCGTCGACGGCGTGCCGCACGAGGTGGGCCGCCCGTTCCTCGTCATCGCGACGCAGAACCCGATCGAGCAGGCGGGTACCTACAAGCTGCCCGAGGCCCAGCTCGACCGCTTCATGATCAAGACGTCGATCGGCTACCCCTCGCTCGCCGTTGCCGAGCGCATCCTCGCCGGCGATGTCGACCGCAACCCGTCCGGCAAGCTGAGTCCCGTCATCACGACGAAGGCCGTCGCCGACATGGCCGACCTCGCGGCGACCGTCCACGTCGACCCCGCCGTCGCCCGCTACGCGGCGCAGCTGGTTGAGGCCACCCGCGAGTCGGATGCCACGAAGCTCGGCGTCTCGGTCCGCGGTGCGATCTCGATGATGCGCATCGCGCGCGTCGTCGCGGCATCGCAGGGCCGTCACTACGTCATCCCCGATGACGTCAAGGCGCTCGCCGCGCCGGTATGGACCCACCGCCTCGTCCTCGACCCCGAGGCCGAGTTCTCGGGCACGACGTCGGAGTCCGTCATCGAGCGCGCTCTCACGCAGGTCGAGGCGCCTCTCGCGAGGGCGTCGGCCTGATGACGATGACGCCGGAGACGGTCGCCGCGCCGGACGCGCCCGGCCCCTCCGGCGCGCCCGCGGACACCGTCGAGGACGCTCCCGCCTTCGCCGCGCGTCAGGCGACGCGGGGCGAGAAGTTCCGAGAGGATGCCGCGGTCTGGGCGCGCCGCGCCGGTGCGCGGATCTCCGTCGTCGCCGCCGTCATCCAGGTCACCGGCTGGGTGGTCATCGCCGTGGCGATCGTTCTGTGGATCGCTGCGCTCACGCTCGGGTGGCAGGAGGCGTTCGTCGCGGCCATCGTGGCGACCGTCCTCGCGCTCCTGTGCGTGGGCTTCCTGTTCGGTCGGACGGCGTACGACGTGGACCTCGACCTCACGCGCACCCGCGTCGTGGTGGGGGAGCGGGCCGTCGGTGCGCTGAAGCTGGCGAACCGCACCTCGCGCGCCCTGCTGCCCTCCGAGATCGTCCTCCCGGTCGGGTCCGGGCGGGGAGTGTTCCAGGTGCCGCGCCTGCAGGCGGGCGAAGAGCACGAGGAGCTGTTCGCGATCCCCACGACCCACCGGGCGGTCCTCTCCGTCGGGCCCGTCAGCGTGCTGCGCGGCGACCCGCTGGGCCTGTTCGAGCGCACCCACGACCGGCGCCAGGCCGTCGACCTGTTCGTGCACCCGCGCACGCTCCCGCTCGAGGGGCTCTCGCTCGGTCTGATGCGCGACCTCGAGGGACTGCCCAACCAGCACCTGGCCCGCGACGACGTGTCGTTCCACGCGCTCCGCGACTATCAGCCGGGCGATGACCTGCGGCACGTCCACTGGAAGTCCACGGCCCGCACCGGCACCCTCATGGTCCGCGAGTACGAGCAGACCCGCCGGTCGCACTTCGTCGTCGCGCTGTCGACCCATCCCGGAGAGTACCGGGATGCCGACGAGTTCGAGACGGCGATCTCGGTCACCGGGTCGGTGGGCCTCCGGGCGCTCCGCGATTCGCGCTCCCTCGACGTCCGCACGTCCGAGGGCAAGATCCGAGCCGAGACGGGTCGCCGCTTCCTCGACTCGCTCTCCGCCCTCGAGACGACGAAGCCCCGCGATGGCGGGATCGTCGCCCTCGCCGGCATCCTGGCCGCCCATTCCCCGGATGCCGCCGTCGCCGTCCTCATCTGCGGGTCCACGGTCGACGCGGGCCAGATCCGGTTGGCGTGCTCCCGCGTGCCGTTCGGAGTGCGCACCATCGCGGTCATCGCGGACAGCCGCCTCGAATCCCCCGCGCTGCGCCGCGTGGGCGACGCCGACGTCGTCGCCCTCGGGCACCTCGACCAGCTCCCGAACGCCCTCCGCAAGGTACTCTCGTGAACCGTCTCGCCTTCCTGCTGCTGCCCGGCATGACCTGGCGCCGTGTCGTCGCGGACGTCGGTGCCGTGGTCCTCCTCCTGACGGTCGCGATCATCGGCTTCGCCGCCACCTTCGACGGCACGTCTTACCTGGTCGCGGCGATCGGTGCGCTCCTGCTGGGTCTCGTGCTCGCGTGGGTCGGGGCGCGCTGGCGCTGGGGGGTCCTCACCCTCACGGGCGCGACAGTCGCGGTGTACTTCCTCTTCGGCGGCGCGCTCGCCCTGCCGCACACGACCTTCCTCGGAGTCATTCCGACGCTCGAGACCTGGCGTCAGCTCGCGGTCGGCGTCGTGACCTCGTGGAAGGACCTGCTCACCACGGTGCCGCCGGTGGACCCCGGCGACGGACACCTGATCGTGCCGTTCCTCCTGACGCTCGTCGCGTCGGTGCTCACCGCATCGCTCGCGCTCCGGCTGCGGCGTGCGGCGTGGGCGCTGATCCCCGCCTCCCTCTACATCGCGGGCGAGATCCTCCTCGGCACCGCTCAGACCGTCGCCCCGATCGTGCAGGGCGTCCTCTTCGCCGTCGTCGCCGTCGTCTGGCTCGCGCTGCGGACGATGTGGAGCCCGGAGCGCACCGCCGTCGAAGCGGCGACGCCGGGAGCGGATGCCTCGCGCGCCGCACGACTGCGTCGCCTCATCTCGGGCGGCGTCGTCCTCGCTCTCGCGACGGGTGCAGGCGCCGCGGTGGCGGCGACCGCCGCACCCCCCACGCAGCGTTACATCCTGCGGGACTTCGTCGTCCCGCCCTTCGACATCCACGACTATGCGAGCCCGCTGCAGGCCTGGCGCAAGTACGTCCGCGATTACACGACCGATCCGCTGTTCACCGTCACCGGCCTCCCGGAGGACGGCCGCGTGCGCCTCGCGACGATGGATTCCTACGACGGCATCGTCTACAACGTCGCCGAGGACGGTGCGGGTTCGTCGAGTGCGTTCACTTCCATCCGCTCCAACATGTCGCCGCAGGCGGAGGGGACCGAGACGAAGGTGCGCGTCGACATCGAGAACCTCTCCGGTGTCTGGCTGCCGACGGTCGGTTCCGCTCGCGAGTTCGATTTCGCCGGGACGCGCGCGACCGACCTCCGTCGTGGTGCGCACTTCAACGACGGCACGGGGACGGCCGTGACCACCTCGGGTGTCCGATCGGGTGACGCGTACACGATCGACACGATCGTTCCCCCGGTCGTGAAGGATGAGCAGCTCTCGGAGACCCCCTTTGCGTCGCTGAAGATGCCCAAGCAGGCGGGCATCCCGCAGGCGCTCAGCGAGATCGCCTCGGACGCCACGGAGGATGCCGAGACGCCGATCGACCGGGCGCGGGCGCTCGAGACCTATCTCCAGACGGACGGCTACTTCAGCCACGGTCTTGCGAGCGACGTCTACTCGCCCTCCGGTCACGGTGCGGCGCGCATCTCGATGCTCGTCTCGAACGAGCAGATGATCGGCGACGACGAGCAGTACGCCGTCGCCATGGCCCTCATGGCGACGCAGCTCGGCATGCCGGCGCGCGTCGTCATGGGCTGGCACCCCGACCAGGACGAGAAGGATGCCGGTGGCGTCTTCACTGCGACGGGCGAGAACGTCCACGCGTGGGTGGAGATCGCGTTCGAGGGTGTCGGCTGGGTGCCGTTCGACCCGACCCCCGACGAGGACAACGAGCCGAGCCAGCAGAACACCAAGCCGCGAGCGAACCCCAAGCCGCAGGTGCTGCAGCCGCCGCCGCCCGCTCAGGAGCCCGCGGAGCTTCCGCCGGCACTGGCCGAGGAGCGCGATCAGGACGAGCAGCCCGACTCCGGTCTCGGGTGGCTGGGGCCCGTGCTGCTGTGGACGGCGGTCGGTCTGGGCGGCATCCTCCTGCTCCTGTCGCCCTTCCTCGTGATCGGTGGGATCAAAGCCGCGCGGCGTACGCGCCGCCTGCACGCGGAGCGCACCGCGGATCGCGTGTCGGGCGGGTGGGACGAACTCGTCGACCGCGCCGTCGACTACCGCATCAGCGTCCCGCCGGGGTCCACGCGAGCCGAGAGCGCGGTCGTCGTCGGCGAGTCGTTCGACGGTGCCCGCGTTGCGACCCTCGCGCAGCAGGCCGACGCCGACGTCTACGGTCCCGGCGACCCCAGCCCCGAGGACGTCGACGCGTTCTGGCGCGAGGTCGACGAGATCGTTGCAGGCATGGCCGGCGGAGCGACGTTCTGGCAGCGCCTGCGAGCGCGGCTGAGTCTTCGGTCGCTGCGACGCGACCGGACGAATCTGTGGGCGAGTCTTTCGACGATGGTCCGGACGCGACGACGATGACCGAGCGTCACCCGGCGACGATGCTCCACCGCATCCTCGCCGTCGTCATCGACTCCGTGATCGCGGGAGTCGTCGTCGCGCTCGTCTCGGGTGTGGTCGTGACCGCGTCGGTCCTCACCGGTAGCGCCGTGCCGGTTCTCGTCCTGGTCCCTGCGGTCATCGTCGCCGCGATCGTCTGGTTCCTGATCCACACGGCGCTCCAGGGTCGACGCGGATCGCTCGGCATGAGGTTCATGGGTCTCGCGCTCGCGCACTCTGCGGACGACGCCGGCCTCGGTTTCGGACGTGCACTCGGGCGCAACCTGATCTGGGGGCTGACCGGCAGCGTCCTCGTCGGGCTGTTCTCGCCCCTGTTCGACCCCTCGCGGTGGCGACGCGGGTGGCACGACATCGCATCCGGTGCCGTCGTGGTCGACGTCAGCCGCGTCGAACGGCCCGACCGGGTGCAGGCGGCGCCGGCCTCCCCTCCGGCCGCCGACCTCGCCCCTGCCCCCGCCCCTGCCCTGGCACTGTCGCCGGAGCCTGTGCTCGCGGCGGCGCCCGCCCCGGTCGTCGCTCCCGCGCCCGCGCCCGCGGCGCCCGCGCTGCAGGGTGCCGCCCTGCCGGCACCCGCGTGGGCCCCGGCATCCCCTCCGGCGAACCGGCGCATCCCTCGGACGCTGCCGGTCGACGTCATCTCGACCGTTCCCGGGGTTCCCCACCGCGACGGGAAGCCCGATGCGGTGAAGCACGCGGCTCCGCCGGTCATCGCGATCCTCCGCTGGGATGACGGCACCCGTCACAACGTCTACGAGCCGAGCCTGTTCGGCCGCGGCCCCGGACATCAGGAGGGACGTCGCAGCGTCGCCGTGCGCGATGAGACGCTCTCGATGTCCAAGACCCACTTCGAGGTGGGCGTCGACGCCGCGGGAACCTGGATCGTCGATCGGCACTCCCTCAACGGCGTCGTGATCGTCCGCGGCGGCCAGCCGCAACGGCTCGCGCCCGGAGAACCCGCGCGCATCTGGTCGGGCGACGTCCTCGAGGTCGGCGACCGGAGCTTGACGGTGGAGAG
This sequence comes from Microbacterium sp. SORGH_AS_0505, assembly GCF_030818715.1. Classification (NCBI taxonomy): domain Bacteria; kingdom Bacillati; phylum Actinomycetota; class Actinomycetes; order Micrococcales; family Microbacteriaceae; genus Microbacterium; species Microbacterium sp. SORGH_AS_0505. The sequence continues at coordinate 1,230,843 of NZ_JAUTAT010000001.1, forward strand.
CGCCCGATGATCGCGATCGACGTGGAGATCGGTGCGGCGACGCATCCGGGCCTGCGGCGGCGCGTCAACGAGGATTCGCATCTGGCGGAGTACCCGCTGTTCCTCGTCGCCGACGGCATGGGCGGTCACGACGCGGGAGCCGCAGCGAGCTCCGCCGTCGTCACCGAGTTCCGCACCCTCGTCGGCCGCGACTCCGTCGGCATCGAGGAGATGCGGGACGCCCTCGCCCGGGCACGCGCCGCCGTACTCCGGATCAGCCATGAGGGGCGTGCGGCCGGCACGACCCTCACCGGCGTCGCGGTCACCGAGGTCGGCGGGCACGGCTACTGGCTCACGATCAACGTGGGCGATTCGCGCACCTACCGGTACGCGGAAGGTGAGCTCGAGCAGATCAGCGTCGATCATTCCGTCGTCCAGGAACTCATCGACGCGGGCGAGCTGACCGGCGAAGCGGCAGGCCGCGATTCGCGGCGCAACGAGATCACCCGCGCGATCGGCGCCGGCAGCGGCGGTGAGGCCGACTTCTGGCTCGTCGCGGCCGAACCGGGGGACCGCATGCTCATCTGCTCGGACGGGCTGTCGGGCGAGGTTCCCGAAGAGCGCATCAGCGGCATCCTGCGAGATGTGAGCGACCCCGGCGAAGCGGCGACCCGCCTCGTTCACGAGGCGATGCTCCACGGCGGTCGCGACAACATCACGGCTGTCGTGGTCGATGCCGTCCGCGTGTCAGGGCAGGATGATGATGCGTACGACACGTCGCCCGCGGGCCGCGTGTCGCACGCCGACGAGGACACACGGCCGCGTGCAGCGGCAGGAGGAGACGCCTGATGCGCTCTGTGCGATACCGGCCTGACGGCAACGCCGAGGCGTGGCGTGCTGCCGTGACCGGATCCGCGCTCGCTGTGCTGCCGCCGGCGGTCACCCCGCACGCGGTCGAGGGCGTCTGGCGTCGCCTGGACGGCGGGGGCATCGGTGCCGTCCTCGAGTCCCTGACCGGCGCGTTCGGGACGTCGCTCGCGGCGATCCCGCCCTTCGGTCTCGCCGTCGCCGAGGGCGACGGCGTCCGGGTCGCCGTCCGAGGTCCGGTCACGCTCGTCGTCGAGACCGCGGACGGCGTCGACGCGATCTCGGGCGACGGCGTCGCCACCTGGACCGAACGGTTCCTCGCCGGGGTCGTGCGCGTGAGCGTCGACCTCGGGACGGGCACGGATGCCGACATGCTGCCGATCGCATCGGGAGTCGTCCCTGCGGCCGAGGTCGTCTTCGACCTGGCGGGCGGCGATACTCCGACGCCCGTCGCCGCCGCCGCACCGGCGGTGTCTGCCCCCGCCGCCGAGCCCGAACGCGCGCTCGAGCCCGAACCCGCGCTCGAGCCCGTGCCGGAGCCGGAGCCCGTTCTCGAGCCGGAGCCTGAGCCGGCCGTCAAGCCTGCGCCCGCGGCGGAGCCGGAGCCCGCGGCGGAGGCCGCCTCCTCGCCGGAGGTGGAATCCCCGGCCGATCTCGGCGAGACCATCGCCTCACCCCGCACCCGGGCGAAGGAACCCGCCTCTGAGCTCGCGCCGGAGCCCGCGACCCCCGGCCTCGTCACCGGCGTGCCGCCCCTGCACACCCTCGGCGGATCGCCGGTGTCCACCCCGGGCGGATCCGCGCCCCACAGTGCGGCGACCCCCTCCGAGACCGTCTCCGGCATCGACGACGACCCTGAGCTCGGCGCGACGGTCGCGAGCCCGCGCACGGCGGCCAAGGGAACGACGGCGGTGCCCGCTCTCCCGCCCTTCGTGCCGCCTGTGCCGCCGCTGCCGCCGGACGTGGCAGGCGCTGCGCAATTGGGTGACCACGACGGCGCCACCGTGTCGGTCGCCGAGGCCCGCGCGATGCGCGCGGCATCCACGTCCTACGACTCGATCGAGGACGTCCCGCCGCGCAGCCCCTCCCGCGGACGCATCCGCCTCGCCGACGGGCGGGTCGTCGAGCTGGAGCGCACCGTCATCATCGGGCGCCGTCCCCGCTCCACCCGCCCGGCCGAGAACGACCTGCCCACGCTGGTCGCCGTCGACGGGCCGCAGCACGACATCTCGCGCAACCACGTCGAGATCCGCGCCGAGGGCGAGCACGTGCTCGCCGTCGATCTCGCGAGCACCAACGGCACCGTCCTCCTCCGCGGCGGCCACGACCCCGTCCGACTCCACCCGAACGAGCCGACCATGGTGATCGACGCCGACGTACTCGATCTCGGCGACGGCGTCACCCTCACCTTCGAGGACCTTCCGTGAGCTCCAAGCGCGCCCCTGCGCCGCCGCCCCAACTGCCCGGCTTCTCGTACGTCCAGGTCCTCGGGTCCGGGGGCTTCGCCGACGTCTACCTGTACGAGCAGGCGCTGCCGCGGCGTCGGGTCGCGGTCAAGGTCCTCCTCGCCGACAAGATGACCAGCGGCGTCGCCGAGCAGTTCCAGGCCGAGGCCAACGTCATGGCGATGCTGTCGACGCATCCCGCCATCGTCACGATCTACCAGGCCGGTGTGTCGGACGACGGCCGCTCGTATCTGGTCATGGAGTACTGCTCCAAGCCGAATCTGCAGGTGCGTGCCCGGTCGGCGCCCATCTCGGTCGCGGAGTCGCTTCGCGTCGGCATCCAGGTCGCCGCAGCCGTCGAGACGGCGCACCGTGCCGGCATCCTCCACCGCGACATCAAGCCGGCGAACATCCTCGTCACGGAGTACAACCGCCCCGCGCTCACCGACTTCGGCATCGCGACGACGGCGGAGGGCACCGATCCGTCGGCCGGGATGTCGATCCCGTGGTCCCCGCCGGAGTCGTTCGCCGACAGCCCCGACTTCACCGTGCAGTCCGATGTCTGGGCTCTGGGCGCGACGGTCTACAACCTGCTGGCGGGTCGGTCGCCGTTCGAGGTGCCCGGAGGGCGCAACGGCGGCGCGGACCTGATCCGCCGCATCGAGTCGGAGCCGCTCGCGCGCCTCGAGCGCGCGGACGTGCCGGCGTCCCTGTTCCAGGTGCTCGAACGCTCCATGTCGAAGCGGCCGGGCGACAGGTACGAATCCGCCGTCGCCTTCGCGCGTGCTCTGCAGAAGGTGCAGATCGAGCTGGCTCACTCCGTCACCCCGATCGACATCCTCGACGACGCTCCGCCCATCGAGGACGAGGAGGAGGACGGCGAACTCACCCGCGTCCGCGGCATCGTCAGCATCGATCCGCACACGTCGCCCGCCGCGGGGCCCACGTGGGAGCGTTCCGCTCTCGCCGGCGGGCTCGGCACAGGGGTGGATGCCACGGCTCGCCGGGACACCTCGGGCTGGGCACCCGTCGACACGGGCACGAACACCGGCTCCGACGCGACCATGCTGCGCCCGCCGACGGCCATCCCGCCGTCTGCCCCGGTCACCACCGCGGCGGACGAGGGCACGATCGTGCGGGGGCCCCAGCGCATTCCCGCTGCCACGGCGCCGACGGCGCCTCTTCCGCCGTCCGCGACGACCGGTGCGCCGCAGGCCGCATCCCCGCAGGCGGCATCTCCGCAGGACACGGCACCGCCGACGGCTGCTCCGGCCACGTCCCGCAGAGGTCTGTGGATCGGGCTGATCGCCGCCGCTGTCGTCGCCATCGTCGTGGTGGGAGCCGTCGTCGTCGCGTCCCTCCTGACGCCCCCGGTCGACGAGGCAGCTCCCGAGACCTCGCCCTCGGCGGCGCCGATCCCGCAGGATCCCGTGTCGGAGTTCATCGCGCCGCCGACCGAGGGCGAGAGTTCCGTGTCGGGCGACAAGGCGACGTTCCGCTGGATCAACCCCGATCCGCAGGAGGGGGACACTTACCTGTGGCAGCAGGTCCGTCTCGACGGCGGCGAGGCCACGGCGGCGAACGTGCGGGAGACGAGCGTCACGGTCTCGCTCGGCTCGGACACCCAGCTCTGCATCGACGTCAGCGTGCGCCGTGAGAACGGCTCGACGAGCGACCCGCTCCGCATCTGCGCGACGTCCTGAGCGATCGGCTCAGCTCCGGTCGAGCACCTTCACGATGATCGACCGGCGGCGCAGCTCCGCGACCGTCCGGGTCTCCTCGTGCGCGTCGCGGCCGAGCGCCTTGACGTCGGTGACGACGAGCACGTCCCCGGCTCCCAGGCGGCCGAACAGGCGCGTGAGCCGTTCCTCCCACGTCTCCCCGATGTCGGGGGCGGGATGCCGGAACCCCTCGATCGGCACGCCGAACTGCGCGAGCGCCTCGCGCTGCGCGACGACGCTCGGCATGTCGGGTCGCGAGACGACGAGACCCACGAGCCGCGAGCCGGCCGGGAGGGCGAGCCACCACTCCGGGCTGGGGTGCAGCGCGGCGAAGCCGGGGGCATCCGTCGTCGGATCGTCGGGGATCGCGATGAGGCGCGATTCCGCGTAGTCCCCGGGTGCCGGTTCGTCCGCGCGTGCGTCCACTGTGATCTCCTCCGCGAGCGACGACGCGATCAGCGCCGCCGCACTCCATTGTGCCCGATGGCCCCATCGTGTCGGATCGCGCGGGCCCGCGCGGGGCGCGAGTACGGTTCCGGGCGTGGACGCAACCCGTGTCGTCCGAGGCGGCGGCGGGAGTAGCGTCCGGGCATGACCTTCAACCCGAACGCGGATGTGCGGGGCAAGAGCGCGACCCGCCGCGGTGGCCGCGGCCCGATGATCGCCGGTGGCGCCGGAGTCGGGGTGATCGGCATCGCCGTGCTGCTCTTCTCGCTCTTCACCGGGCAGGACCTCAGCGGGCTTCTCGGGGGCGCGCCGGGCGGCGGCGGTTCCGAGCCGGGGACGGCGTTGACGAACTGCCAGACCGGCAGCGATGCGAACAACGACGACGCGTGCCGGCTCGACGCCGGCGAAGAGGTCATCAACTCCTACTGGGAGGGCGAGTTCGGCGGCGACTACCGGGCTCCGAGCCTCGTGATCGTCGATCAGCAGGCGCAGACGCCGTGCGGAACGGCATCCAATCAGACGGGTCCGTTCTACTGCCCGACCGACGAGACCGTGTACATCGACCCCACGTTCTGGTCGATCCTGCGCGGTCAGTTGGGCGCCGAGGGCGGCGACTTCGCGCAGCTGTACGTGCTCGCGCACGAGTACGGCCACCACGTGCAGCACCTGACGGGTGTCTTCGAGGACCACCCGCGCGACGGGACGGGTGAGGACAGCAACGCCGTCCGGACCGAACTGCAGGCCGACTGCTACGCCGGAGCCTGGGCCGCAGAGGCTCCGAAGCAGACGGATGCCGCCGGGCAGCCCTACCTGCTCGAGCCGACGCGGGCGCAGATCGACGATGCGCTCTCCGCCGCGGCGGCCGTCGGGGACGACCACATCCAGGAGCAGTCGGGACGCGTGAACCCCGAGAGCTGGACCCACGGCTCGAGCGAGCAGCGACAGCGCTGGTTCATGGCCGGCTACGAGGGCGGCCACGCGGCGTGCGACACGTTCGCCGTGTCGGGTGCGGAGCTCTGAGAGCCTCGCCCCGGAAGGCGACTGATAGGCTGAACGGGTTGCGGTGCCTTCCCTGGTGCCCCTCGCGTCGTAGAACGCATCATCCGCTGCCGATCCACCGATCGTCGCTGGCGACTCCTTCTCACGGCGAACCCGTCTGCGCATCCGCACTCGGGACACCGATCCGGGCGAACACGCCCGAGTTAGTTCTCTCATGACTGAACCCACGTTCGGCACGCTCGGCGTGCCCGCTCCCCTCGTCACCGCGCTCGCCGCGGACGGCAAGACCACCCCGTTCCCGATCCAGATCGACACGCTCCCCGACACGCTCGCCGGTCGCGACGTGCTCGGCCGCGGCCGCACCGGCTCGGGCAAGACCCTCGCCTTCTCGATCCCCATGGTCGCCCGCCTCGGACAGGGCCTGGCCGGCGGCACCCGCCGTCGCGGCCGCATCCTGGGCCTCGTCCTCGCACCGACCCGCGAACTCGCGACCCAGATCGACCGCACCCTCGCACCGCTCGCCGCCGCGTACGGGATGAAGACCGCGACGGTCTTCGGCGGCGTGAACCAGAACCGTCAGGTCGAGGCGATCCGCGGCGGTGCCGACATCGTCGTGGCCTGCCCCGGCCGCCTCGAGGACCTCATGCAGCAGAAGCTCGTGAGCCTCGACGCCGTCGAGATCACCGTCATCGATGAGGCCGACCACATGGCCGACCTCGGCTTCCTGCCCGGTGTCACCCGCATCCTGAACGCGACCCCGCAGGGCGCGCAGCGCATGCTGTTCAGCGCGACGCTGGACAACGGCGTCGACAAGCTCGTGAGCCGCTTCCTGCAGAACGAGGTGCTGCACTCGGTCGACGAGGCGCACTCTCCCGTCGCCGCGATGACGCACCACGTCTTCCACGTTCCCGGCTCCGACGAGAAGAAGGAGCTCGTGCGCTTCCTCGCCTCGGGCACCGGTCGCCGGATCCTGTTCCTGCGCACCAAGCACGCCGCGAAGAAGCTCGCGAAGCAGCTGACCTCGCAGGGCATCCCGTCGGTCGACCTGCACGGCAACCTCTCGCAGCCGCAGCGTGACCGCAACCTCGCCGCGTTCTCGGACGGTACCGCCCGGGTGCTCGTCGCGACCGACGTCGCCGCCCGCGGTGTGCACGTCGACAACGTCGAACTCGTCGTCCACGTCGACCCGCCCATGGAGCACAAGGCGTACCTGCACCGCTCGGGCCGCACCGCCCGCGCCGGCGCCGAGGGAGCCGTCGTCACCGTCGTGCTCCCGGAGCAGCGTCGCGACGTCGACTCGCTGCTGCGCAAGGCGTCGATCTCCGTCACGCCCGAGACCGTGACCGCGGCATCCGCCTCGGTCGTCGAGCTCGTCGGCCAGATCGCCCCGCACGTCACCCCGGCGCCCGAGCAGCCGCACACCCGCGGCGGGGGCCAGAGCCAGGGCGCGAATGCGCAGCGCAAGCGCGCCGCCCGCGAGGATCAGGGCGGCGGACGCGGCCAGGGCGGCGGACGCGGCGAGGGCGGCGGACGCGGTCGCGGTCAGGGCCGCACCTCCGACGCCACGCGCCGTACCGCAGACGCCCCGCGTCGCGACGGTCAGCCCGCTCGCGCGGCCGGCCAGGCCGCCTCGCACGGCGCTCCGAAGGCCGCTCCGGCCGGCGGCGCCCGGCGCACCGGCCGCCGCGCCAGCGGTGGCGGTTCGCTCACCGTCGGCTCGGTCGTCCGCCAGAACGGTGCCGGCCGCCGCAGCGGTCGCTGACCCGCAACAACATCCAGGTCGAGAGCCGCACCCCGTCCACAGGGGTGCGGCTCTCGCCGTCTGTCCCGCACGACGGTGGGCGGGACAGGTCTCGGAAAGTCAGGGCTCAGTCGGCGGCATCCATCAGCGGGTCGATGACGGACCCGGTGACGGTGACCATCCGCCCGGTGATCGAGGCGATGCGGAAGACGGTTGCCTGCGGCGGGGTCGAGGCATCGAGGGGGAGGATGACGACCTCCACCCGGTAGTCGCCGATGGTGAGGATGCCGTGGCCCGGCGCATCGGCGAGGACGACATAGGTCCGCGCCCGGGCGCGCGCCCCGTCCGGCTCGGTCGCGACGGACGCTCTCGGATCGCGGGAGCGGGGGAAGATGCTCCGCAGCGGGGGAGGATCGAGTCCGTTGGCCGGTCCGCCCATGACCCGCAGGGGATAGAGGGCGAGGACCTGGCCGACGAAGAGCTCGATGACGTCGTCGGCACCCTCGGATCGCGCGCCGTCGTCGCGCGCCGCGGTCACGCCGACTCGGAACGCAGCTCGCGGTCGTACAGCGTCTCGGCCGAGGCGACCTCGAGCGCACGACGCAACTGGGTGCTCGAGGTGTGCGCTGTGTATGGGAAGTACACGACCTCGACCCCGACCTCGGCGAACTCGCGTTCGAGGCGGTTGCCCTTCTCGGTGCCGCGCCAGTCGTCGCCCTTGAAGAAGTGCGTGAAACCGACCTCGCGCCACACAGCCAGCTTGTCGGGCACGCGTTCGATGTGGACGTGATCCACGAAGCGGATGCCGCGCACGATGTCGGCTCGCTCCGCCGTCGGGATGAACGGGTCGACGCCCTTCACCTCGTGCAGCATCTCGTCGCTGACCACACCGGCGACGAGCATGTCGCAGTGCTCCCTCGCGTGGCGAAGGATGTTCAGATGTCCCACGTGGAACAGGTCGAACGCCCCCGCGGCGTAACCGATACGCACAGTCATAGCAAGCTCCCCAGCCAGCTAGATCGAGCCCCAACTCGAATCGGGCCCCCAAAGCCCGATTCCTGGACACTACACCACGACGCGCCCGGGCGTCACGATCCGGTGCGGGGTCGGTGTCCGCCCACGGCGCTCTTGAACGCGTGGCGGTGCTGGGCACCCGCCGCGGCCCATTCGCGACGGGACAGGTCCGGTCTCGCGCCGCGCTCGCGGGAGCCGATCCAGGCCCGCTCGATGTCGCCCGCGGTGATCTCGCCCTCGAACGTGTGGACCCAGCCGGGACCGCATTCGTCGGCGAGAGCACGGTTGACGGCGTTGTCGGGGACGAGCACCGGCCTGTCGAGCGACAGGGCTGCGAGGGCGGTCCCGCTGTTGTGCATGTGCCGGTAGGGCAGGACGATGAGCTCCGAGGTGCTGATCGCCGTCACGAAGTCGGCCTCGTCGAGGAAGCGCGCATCGATCGATATGCGGTCGTCGGATGCCGCTGCCGCCTGGAGGCCGTCGAGGAGTTCGGACGACGACGGCTTCCCAGCGATGTGCAGGCTCACCCCTGCCCGATCCCACTCCTTGAACGCCTCGACGAGGTCCTCGACGCCCTTGTAGCGGCGGATCAGACCGACGTACCCGACGCGTCCGGCCATGCGGGGGGAGGAGTCCTGCGCCGCGAACCAGTCGCGGTAGTGCCCATGCGGGATGACCACCTGCGGCACGCCGCCGCGAGTGGGCGTGAGGTCGTTCAGGGCGATGTCGAGCGTGGTCGCCCTGTCGATCCCGCTCAGGACGACGTGGTCGAACCCCGAGATCCCCTGAGGTCTCTCCACGTTGTGCAGGGTGCGGACGACGGGTGTCCGCGTCACCCGCCAGCGCAGAACCGTGAGCGCGGCGAGCGTCCGACGCGCGGCGCGGCCGACCGCTCTGTGTCCGTCGACCATCAGCTCCGGCCAATGGGCGTGCACGACGTCGTACCTCCCCAGCAGTGCCGTCCGATAGTCGAACGTCAGGGTGGTGAGGCCCGGGGCCGCCATGAGGCTGGAGTGGAGCTGCGCGATGTACGGGTTCGTGGTGGCCTTCGGCGGACCGAATGTCTCGAGCACCCGGATCGACCGACGGCTCGTCGTACTCGACGCCCTCCGATACCAGCTGTCGACGAGGTCCGGGAGGCGATCGGCCGACCACCGATCGTGGGGGCGACCGCCCGCGGCCGCCGCGGCGACGAGCTGGTGCGCGACGGCGCCGGGGAGGTCGCCCCCCAGATCGGCGATGTAGGCGTTGTCGCCCGCGAGCAGAGGCGGGCCACCCAGAGGCAGACACACGACCGGGCACCCCATCGAGCTCGCCTCTGCCGCGACCCACCCGGCCTGATCATGCATCGACGGGAAGACGAACGCCGCGGCGTGCGCGATCGCATCGAGCACCTCCGCTCGCGGTCGGTGACCGGCGAAGACGACGCGGTCGTCGAGACCGAGCCGGCTCCTCAACCGTTCGAGTCGACGGCGTTCGTACCCGTCGCCGAAGATCGTGAGCGTCCAGTCCGCCGCCTGCGGACGAGCGAGCGCCTCGATGGCGATCGCCGCTCCCTTCCAGGCGAGCAGCCGACCCGCGAAGACAGCGTGCCGCGGCTGAACGGACGATGCCGCGCGGGCGGGCAGGTCCTCCAAGCAGGCATTGGGTTCGACGACGACGGCGTCGTTGAGGGGACGGAACATGCGGGCGACATCCGGATTCTGAGCCACGATGAGCGACGCGCGTTTCGCGATCGGCGTCGCCCACAGGCGCCGGAAGAGGGTGGTCGTCAGGCTCCGGACGAGCTCGGTGAGCGTCCCCCTGACACCGAGCCACCGGCTCAGACGCGGGATCGGGAGCGTGCTCGAGCCGCCGACGGGCCCCCAGACGAGTGGCACACCTCGCAGAGCGGTGAGGCCGCACGGCATCCAATCGTTCGCGAAGGTCACGTGGTGCGCGACATCGAAGCGCACGACGTCGTGTAACGATCGCGCCCGCCGCCCGAGAGCGCGCTGCCAGAGGGGGTAGTACCAATACAGGTCCACCCCCCGGCGCTTGCGGCGCACGACGCCCGGCGGCAGATCGAGGTAGGCCACGTGGAGGCGTCCGCGCAGAGCGGCATCCGTCGACAGGGCCGCTTCGATGGCTTCGCGGAATCGGGGCCGTGTGATGACCCAGACGTCGTGGGTGCGCGCCGCGGCGGCGGCGACCTGCCAGCCGGCGCTCGCCTCCGGTTCCGACACCGGACCGCACGCGTAGGCGCTGATCAGTACGCGAAGCCGGCCCTCGCGCGCACGCCCGTCGATGTTTTCCACACGTCCCCCATCACCGTGGATAGACCGCGCCCGTCATCTCCCCAGAGAGGCGTGGTGAAGGAATACTAACGACACCGCGCGATTTGCACGTCATACTGTCCGTGGGGAGGGCGCTCACAGCGCTCGCGAACGTCCGGCTACTTGGGGGTGGCGCGAATGACTTCGCTCGTGGGGGAAACGAGTACGGTGCGACCGGCGATGCGCGGTGTCCGCGTCGTGATGCCGGTGCACAACGCCGCGGATTACGTGGTCGCCGCGCTCGAGAGCGTGCTGACGGATCTGCCCGAGGACGGCGAGGTCATCGTCGTCGACGACGGCTCCCGAGACGGCAGCGGACAGCTCGTGGACGAGATCGCGCGGGGCGACGATCGCGTCGTCCTGCTGCGCAACGATGAACCGACCGGGGTCTCGCGCGCCCTGAACCGCGGCGTGACGTTCGGGGCCTGTCCCGAGTTCGTCGCGGTCGCCGAGCACGACGATCTCGTGCTGCCCGGCCGTTTCGCCGCGCAGCTGTCGGCCTTGCGGTCGGATGCCTCGCTCGGAGCCGTCTCCGGTGAGGGACGGTACCTCGGGCCGACGGGTCGGATCGCGGGACGTGTGTCGGTCGGGCCGCGGACGGATGCCGAGTTCCACCGCATGCGCGACGAGGGGCGGGAGATCCTCATCCCGCACCCCGCGATCATGTACCGGCGAGACGCCGTGGTGGCCGCGGGACTGTACGACGCGGAATTCGATGCGGCGCAGGACCTCGAGATCGTCAACCGGCTCGTCTACTCCGCCGGATGGCAGGTGCGCACCCTCGCGGAGCCCCATGTGCTCTACCGCATCCACGACACGTCGATGTCGTTCTCCCACATCGCGGCGCAGCGGATGATGACGCGCTACATCGTCTACCGCAACCACGCCCAGCTCGAGGGGCGAGCGTTCGTCTCCTTCGCCGAGTGGCGGGAGGCGAACCGCCCCGACCGGCGAACCCGGTGGCGGTGGTATCGGAAGGACACCGGTGCGCTGCGATACCGCCAGGCTGGGCTCGCGTGGCTCAACCGGCGCCCCGTCGCCTTCGCGGCCAACATGATCGCCGCCAGCGTGCTGCACCCGCGCTGGGTGCTGATGAAGCTCCGTGTGGCGCGCGGCCGATGACCCCCTCCTCATCGATCGATCCGACACCGCCGGCGGTGATGGTCGCCGTCCCGACGTACCGCCGACCGGACGACCTGCGACGTCTTCTCCAGTCCCTCGGTCCCGCCATCGTGCACGCCACGGCCGTGGGCGCGGCATCCCGCGTGGACATCCTCGTCATCGACAACGACCCGGATGCGTCGGGGCTGGCCGCTCTCGCCGACGCCCCGGTGGCCCGGGTTCACGAGACGTCACCCGGCGTCGCGGCTGTTCGCAATCGAGCCATTGACGAGAGCGTCGGCCACGACGTCCTGGTCTTCATCGACGATGACGAATCACCCGCGGCGAGCGACTGGCTGGCGTGCCTTCTGGAGACGGCGAGGGACTGCGGCGCCGACGCGGTCGCGGGTCCGGTGATGACGGTCGTCGACGGCGGGATCGACCCGTGGATCGAGGCGGGCGGTTTCTTCGCGCGTCGCCACACCCGCGGCATCCCCACCGGCGCGGTCATCGAGCGCGCGGCGACGAACAACCTGCTGCTGGACCTCGCCGTCGTGCGAGCGACCGGGGTCCGGTTCGACGACAGATTCGGGCGCACGGGCGGAGAGGATTCGCTGTTCACCAGCCAGCTGCACCGGGCGGGGGCGCGCATGGTGTGGTGTGCCGAGGCACTCGTCCTCGACCACCTCCCCGAGACACGGCGGACTCGGGCGCACGCGCTGGGGCGCGTGCGGGGCATGTCCGCGGCCGGTGTGCGGGTGGGACTCGTCCTGGCCCCCACTCACCGGCGGCGTGCCGTCGTCCGCGCGAAGGCGACCGTCGCCGGCATCGCCCGCATCGCCGCGGGTGTCGCCCGCACCGCGACCGGTGCGCTCCTTCGCTCGGAGCGGTTGGATGCCACGGGTCGCCGGGACACCATGCGGGGTGTCGGGGCGTTGGAAGGCGCCGCCGGGCACATCCGCATCCACTACGGAGAGCCGTTGCGAGGAGCACGCCGATGACCACGACCGATTCGATTCCGCCCACTCTCCCCGAGACCCTCGCTCGCCTCCGCGGTGCGCAGAAGGGGCACGCTCGGGGCGCGCCCGCCTACTCGGTGTACGTGAACCGACGGATCGGGCGGTTGTTCGCCGCCGTCGCCTATCGGTGGGGCCTCACCCCCAACCAGGTCACGATGGTGAGCGCGGCGCACACGTTCGCCGGCATCGCGGTGATCGCGACGGTGCCTCCCTCGTGGTGGTCAGGAGTCATCGTCGCAGCGCTGCTCGTGGCGGGGTACGCCTGGGACTCCGCCGATGGCCAGGTCGCTCGACTGCGCGGCGGCGGCTCGATAGCCGGCGAGTGGCTCGACCACTTCGTCGACGCGGTCAAGATCGCGAGCCTGCATCTGGCGGTGCTCGTCGGGCTCCATCGATTCGCCGACGTCGGCGAGGCGGCCCTCCTCGTCCCGATCGGCTTCTCGGTCGTCGCCACGGCGACCTTCTTCGGGATGATCCTCAACGACCTCCTGAAGTCGGCTCGAGGTGTCCCCTCCACGCACGCGCGCGCGGGCGGCACCTTCGCTCGTTCGATGCTCCTGTTGCCGACGGATTTCGGGGTGTTGTGCCTCGCCTTCCTGGTGTGGGGCGTTTCGCCGCTTTTCCTGCTCGTGTACGGCGCACTCTTCGTGGTCAACGCCCTGTTCCTGTGCGCCGCTGCCGTCAAGTGGTTCCGAGAGATGCGTCGTGTCGACTGACGGTGACGTGTGGGCCATCGTGGTCGTCAATTACGGCTCGAGTGCGCTCCTGGCCGCGAATCTCGTCGCGACCGCCGCCGCGGCGGACCCCGACGTCGTTGTGGTCGTCGACAACCCGACGACCGGTGCGGAGCGCGAACGGGTGCGCGAGCTCGCGGAGCGTGAGCAGTGGGTCCTTGTGGAGCCCACCGCGAACACGGGGTTCGGGGGCGGGGTGAATCTCGGGGTGGCGACGGCGATCGAGCGCGGAGCGACGGGCTTCCTGTTGCTCAATCCCGACGCGCGCATGCAGGGGAATGCCGTGAGCGTGCTTCGGGAGGGGACCGTCGGCGCGCCGCTGACCCTGTGCGCCCCCCGAATCGTCACGCCCGCAGGGACCGTCTGGTTCGCGGGCGCCGACGTGTCGCTCGTCGACGGCCGCACCCGTGGTCACACCAAGCGGGCGACGCGCGGTGGCGAGGAGGCGTGGGACTGGCTGACGGGGGCGTGCCTGTGGCTCACCTCGACCTTGTGGGAGGCGACCGGCGGGTTCGATGAGGAGTACTTCCTCTACTGGGAGGATGTCGATTTCTCCCGGCGGGTGGTGCTCGCGGGCGGGAGTCTCCGGCTGGTCGACGACGCCGTGGCGGTTCACGACGAGGGCGCGACGCATCGGTCGCGTCGGCAGAGCGACCGCAGCAAGTCCGAGACGTACTACTACTTCAACATCCGGAACCGGATGCTGTTCGCCACCCGCTTCCTCGACGACGAGGGGGTCCGGCGCTGGCGCGCCCAGGTGGCGACATCGGCTCGCGAGGTCATCCTCCGAGGCGGACGAGCACAGCTGCTCCGATCGCTCGCCCCGTGGCGGGCGTACGTGCGCGGCTCCCGCGATGCTCGGCGCATCGCCGACGCGAGGTGATCATGAAGCCGATGTGATTGTCGGGCCGAGCGGTTAGTATCTGTCGCATCGTGCGACACGTCCTGGGGAGGACGGCACGTTCTTTGGGGAGGACGTCATCGAGATGAAGGACGACGAAGCATTCGCGCGCGACCGCGAGGAGTTCGAGAGGCTGCTCGCGGAGGAGCCTCGACCTCGGCGTCGCTGGATCGTCGTCGCGGCGACGATCGCGGGCGCCGCGGTGATCGCGATCGCGATCGCGATATCGATCGGAGGGCTGGGGAGCAGCCAGGTCTCGGCGGCTCCCGGCGCTGATAGGGGGGCTACCGCATCTCCGTCGTCGGGCGGCCCCGACGCGACTCCGACACCGGACGCTTCCGCGACTCCACCCGCATCGAGTCCGAGCCCGACGCCGGATCCCGACAACGATGAGGGCGCGGCGGAGGCGGATGCGCGGGAGACGCTGCCGCCGGAGGAACTGACAGATCCCGTCGCGGTGGACGGTGGCCCGATCGTGTCGGTCGGTTCCATCGAGAGCGTGACAGGAGAAGCTGTGCTGCCCGGTGAGGTGAGCGGCCCCGCCGTGCGCATCGCGGTCGACGTCGAGAACACAACGAAGAAGCCGATCGAGCTCACCGCGGCGGTCGTGACTCTCTACACCGGCGCCGACGATCTGCAGGCGAGCCCGGTTTCCAAGCCGGCTGGGAAGGCGTTCCCGTCGGAGGTCGCGCCGGGGGAAGTCGCCCGGGGCGCCTTCGTCTTCGAGTTGCCGGAGGACCGGCGCGACGGTGTCCGCGTCGAAGTCGATCTCTCACTCTCCGACCCGTTGATCGCCTTCGAAGGCGACATCGGGTGAACACGTAGGGGTCGGATTCAAAAACAGTTCGCGCACAGCACCGCTTATGGCGTATGTTGTGCGAGAAATCCTTTGGGGGGATTTCTGGGGACCCGGCGGTATGACGCGCTCTGCGTGTCTGCCGGCGCGTATATAGGGGATGCAAATCGTGGGGACGATTTCTGCGGGCCGTGCGGCTCTTTCGATGGTGATCGCGACTGTCGTCGCGGCTGGACTCACGCTGGGGGTGGTGCCCGCAGCGGCAGTGGCTGCTGATCCGCCCGCGGCCGCTGACGCCGCGGCCACGGCTTCCGATGCCCTGCCGGAGACGGTGTCGGCCGACTCGTTGCCGACGGTACAGATCGACGGCGGGGTGGTGTGGTCCCAGGTGATTGTGGGCAACACGGTCT
This sequence comes from Microbacterium sp. SORGH_AS_0505, assembly GCF_030818715.1. NCBI lineage: Bacteria > Bacillati > Actinomycetota > Actinomycetes > Micrococcales > Microbacteriaceae > Microbacterium > Microbacterium sp. SORGH_AS_0505. The sequence continues at coordinate 1,246,332 of NZ_JAUTAT010000001.1, forward strand.
ACGCAGCAGGACAGTTCTCGAACGCGCGACCTGCGGGTGCCGCCCCCGGGACCAGCCTCACTGCGCGCGGCAACATCCTCGCGTACAACCTCACGACAGGCGCCTTGATCACGTCCTTCGCGCCGAGCTTCAACAACCGGATCAACGATCTCGCCGCCTCACCGGACGGGACGAAGCTGTATGTGACCGGGTCGTTCACGCAGGTCAACGGCCAGACCCGACAGCGCTTCGCCGTCCTCGACATCCCGAGCGGCAACCTGTTGTCGGGAACGGCCGGTCTCAACAACATCGGCAAGGCGATCTACGCCACCTCGAGCGGTGTCTTCGTCGGCGGGTACTTCACCTCGGTGTCGAGCCAGCCGCGGCAGCGGATCGTGAAGCTGAACGCTGCGGCGACGACCGTCCAGCCTTTCGCGATTCCCGTCGACAACGGCCAGGTGCAGAGCATCGTCGTGAACGACGCCGGCGACCGCGTCGCGCTCTCAGGCAACTTCACATCGGTCGGCGGCGGTGACACCCCCGGGTTCGGCCTATACCTGGCCGACGCCGGCTCCGGTGCCGGGCTGCCCCTGCCCGCGAACACCCAGGTGCGCAACGCCGGCGACGCCGCCGGGTTCATGAGCCTGGCAACCGACGGGACGAAGTTCTACGGGTCCGGCTGGCACTACGGCGGTTCGGGCAACGTCGAGGGCACGTTCGCCGTGAACTGGACGGACGGGTCGATCGCCTGGATCGAGGACTGCCACGGTGACACCTACGACATCGCCATCGTCGGCAAGATCGCCTACTCCGCCAGCCACAAGCACTACTGCGGCAACAGCGGCGGATTCCCGCAGACCGACCCGTGGACCTTCTACCACTCCACGGCGTGGACCACGGATGCTCGTGGAACCAACACGCGCGACATCTACGGGTACCCGGACCACCCGGGCACCCCGCGTCCGGAGTTGCTCAACTGGTTCCCGCAGACCACGCCCGGTACCTTCACCGGCACGAGCCAGGCGGTGTGGACCGTCACCGGCAACTCGGATTACGTCATCTACGGCGGCGAATTCCCGAGTGTGAACGGTACGCGGCAGCAGGGTCTCGTCCGCTACGCGGTGCGCTCGATCGCGCCGAACAAGCAGGGTCCTCGCCTGTCTGCGGATGCGTGGAACTTCTCCGCGAAGTCCTTCGCCGCGGGAGAGGTCCGCGTCAAGTACCCCACCAACTGGGACCGGGATGACACCACGCTGACCTATCGCGTCTACCGCGATTCCGAGTCCTCGACGCCGATCTCCGAGAAGACCGTCTCGACCGTGTTCTGGAAGCCTCAGACGCAGACGTTCACGGACTCCGGGCTCGCGGTGGGCAGCTCCCACCGGTACCGGGTCGTCGCCTCCGACCCCAACGGCAACGTCGCGAAGTCCAGCTGGGTCACCGTGACGGTGTCGGACGCCGTCCTCAGCGACTACGCGGAGGACGTCCTCGGAGATGATGCTGCGCACTACTGGCGCCTCTCCGACCCCGACAATGCGACCGCCAGCGACTGGGCCGGCACGTCGGACCTCACGATCAACGGCGCGGTGGAGACGTCCGCAGGCGCGATCTCGTCGGACGCCGATGCGGCGAAGACGTTCTCCAACGGAGCGTTCGGCTCCACGACCGACTCCGTCGAGGGCCCGAACAGGTTCACGGTGGAGGCCTGGGTCAAGACGACGTCGACCGCAGGCGGAAAGATCATCGGCTTCGGCAACAGCGCGACGGCGAACTCGGGGAACTACGACCGCCATGTGTACATGGACAACGAGGGACGGGTGTGGTTCGGCGTCCACCCCGGCGGCGTCCGGACCGTCAACTCGAATGCGGGGTACAACGACGGTCAGTGGCATCACATCGTCGCGAGCTTGAGCTCCGACGGGATGAAGCTCTACCTCGACGGCAAGCGTGTCGCGCAGCGCAGCGACACCACGGCGGGGCAGGGGTACAACGGCTACTGGCGAGTCGGCGGAGACAACGTCGGCGGGTGGCCGAACCAGCCGTCGTCGTCGTACCTGACCGGCACCATCGACGATGTCGCCGTGTACGGAGCACCGCTCACACTCAGCGAGGTCCAGTCGCACTATCGCGCGTCGGGCCGCACGCTGAATGTGCCTGCCGCTCCAGCGGATACCTACGGAGCACTCGTATACGGGGCTCAGCCGGACGTGTACTGGCGCTACAGCGAGACCTCGGGGACGGATGTCGCAGACAGCAGCATCTCGGGGTATCCCGGCGCCATCGCCGGCACGGTGACCCGGAACACGCCGGGCGCGATCTCGGGGACGACGGACCCGGGCATCACCCTCTCCGGTTCGTCGAACGTGTATTCCGTTGCCCAGTTCGGGAATCCGACCGCCTTCACGCTCGAGACCTGGTTCAAGACGACGTCGACGCAGGGCGGCAAGATCATCGGCTTCGGCAACGCGCAGGCGGGCACGTCATCCAGCTATGACCGGCACGTGTACATGCAGGACAACGGTCAGCTCGTCTTCGGCACGTGGACCGGACAGACGAACACGATCACGTCGCCCGACACGTACAACAACGGACAGTGGCATCACCTGGTCGCCTCTCAGGGATCCGGCGGCATGGCGATGTACGTCGACGGAGTGCGAGTGGGAACCCACCCGCAGACGTCGGCGCAGGACTACAGCGGATTCTGGCGAGTCGGTGGCGACACGACATGGGGTTCGTCGTCCGCGTTCCTGTCCGGGAGCTACGACGAGACCGCTATCTACAGTCGTGTTCTCAGCGCCGCGGAGGCAGCGCAGCACTTCACTGCGGGCTCGACCGGTGCCGCGCCGAACATCGCGCCCACGGCGCAGTTCACGTACTCCCTCGACCACCTCGACGCGTCCTTCCAGGGCTCGGCGTCGTCGGACCCCGACGGCACGATTGCGTCGTACTTGTGGAGGTTCGGCGACGGTGAGACATCGACGGCGGTCAACCCGACGCATCGTTACGCCTCCGGCGGCGAGTACACGGTCACGCTGACGGTGACCGACGATGACGGCGCCTCGCACACGACGCAGGTGCCCATCACGGTGGTGGCCAACGCGGCGCCGACGGCTCGGGCGACCTGGAGCGCGGTCGGTCTCGACGCGACCTTCTCGTCGTCCGGCTCGACCGACGCCGATGGCTCCATCGACGCCTTCGAGTGGAACTTCGGCGACGGTCACACGGACACCTCGTCGTCGCCGAGCCACACATACGCCCAAGCGGGGTCGTACACGGTGACCCTCAAGGTCACGGATGACGACGGTGCGACCGCGACGACATCGCTGGACGTGGTCGTCACCGCACCGGTGAACGCCCCGCCGACGGCCGCTTTCACTCCCACCGTGACGGGCATGTCCGTATCGGTCACGGGAGCGGCCTCATCCGACCCGGACGGGACGATCTCCTCCTACGCGTGGGAGTTCGGCGATGGGCGCACAGCCAACGGTGCGACGGCCTCTCACACTTACGAGCGTGCCGGCGAGTACACGATCACGCTCACTGTGACCGACGATGACGGCGCGACTAATGCGAAGACCGCGACCGTGACGATCGAAGCGCCGTCGGCGTCGACCCCGTTGTTCTCGGATGACTTCTCGCGAACCGCCGCGACGGGCTGGGGCACAGCCGACGTCGGCGGGGCGTGGTCGCTCCGGACGACAGCGAGCCGCTACTCGGTCTCGAACGGCAGCGGAAACCTCATCCTGCCGAAGGGCGCGACGGTGTACGCCGACGCGAACTCGGTGAGTGCGGATCGCGCACGTATCGATGCGACGTTCTCGGTCGACAAGCTCGCCGAGGGCACCTACGTCGCCGTCACCGGGCGCCAGATCGGTGCAGACTTCTACGTGCTCCGCGTGAGGATCAGCGCCGACGGCACCGCCCGACTGTTCATCCTGCGCAACAACTCGGTCGCGATCGGATCGTCGCTCGTGCTGCCGTTCGCCATCCAGCCCGGGCAGAAGTACCACGCCATGTTCGAGGTCGCGGGCACATCACCCACGTCGCTGAAGGCGAAGGTCTGGGCCGCGACCGGCTCCGAGCCGGGATGGCAGCGCGAGGCCACCGATGCGACGCCCGCGCTGCAGGCGCCGGGCCGGATCGGGGTCTTCGGGTTCCTCCCGGCCGCCGTGACGAACGACCCCGTGACGGTGTCCTTCGATCGCATCGTCGCAATGAACCCGGATGCCGTGGCTCCTCCCGCGGGGAACTCCGCTCCCACTGCGGCCTTCACCCACACGAAGACGGGCTTGAAGGTCGACGTCAACGGTGGCGGATCGACGGATGCCGACGGGAGCATCGCGTCGTATGCCTGGCAGTTCGGTGATCCTGCGGGGAGCACGGCGACCGGCGCCTCCGCCTCCCACACGTACACAGCGGCGGGGACCTACACCGTCCGGCTCACGGTCACCGACGACGACGGGGCGACGGCGACGGTGACCCACGATGTGACGGTGGACGCGCCGGCGGCCAATGTCGCCCCGATCGCAGCGTTCACACGTACGGCTACGGGATTGACGGTCGCCGTGGACGGCAGGACATCATCGGACTCCGACGGAACCATCGCCTCGTACGCCTGGAACTTCGGCGATCAGGGCGGCGGCACGGCGACCGGATCGACCGCCTCCCACACATATCCGACGGGAGGGACGTACACGATCACCCTCACGGTCACGGATGACGATGGCGCGACGAACACCAAGACTCAGGAGGTCACGGTCGCGTCTCCGCCCGCAGGGGTGCTCTTCGCGGACACCTTCACCCGCACGACGACCGGTGGTTGGGGGACGTCCGACAACGGTGGCCCCTGGACGACGCGCGGCGCGGCCACCCGCTTCGCCACGGCGGGCGGTGTGGGGACTCTGTCGGTGGGTGCGGGCACCTCGTTGTTCGCAGACACCCCCGTCATCGACAGCACCTCGACGAGGGTCAGCGGCACGTTCTCGGTCGATAAGGTCAACGAGGGCATGTACGTCGGTGTGATCGCCCGTCGGGTCGGGACGACGCAGTGGCTGGTTCGCGCGCGGATCGCTGCAGACGGCACCGTCAAACTCAATGTCCTCCGCGGTGACAGCGCATCGGTCGGTGCTGCGGTCGCCGTCACCGGCCTGACGATCGCTCCCGGGCAGACGTACCGCTTCGAGGTCGACACGAAGACGACCACGACGACGTCGATCTCGGCGAGGATCTGGAACGCGTCCGAAACTGCGCCGACCACCTGGCAGATCGAGCGGAGTGATGCGACCGCTGCACTCCAGGGTGCAGGCTCGGCGGGCGTGTACGGATACCTCCCGAGCGCCACGGCGAACGTCCCGGTCGCTCTGTCCTTCGACGATCTTCAGATCGTGGCAGCTCCGTGATCGTCGGATGCGTACGGAGAAAGTGAGAGCGGACGCCGCCGAGAGCCGTGTCGTACAGCTGTACGAGGTGGTGAGAAGCGCTCATCTGGAGCGGGCCGCGGGCATGAGCCCGCGGCCCGCCATCCTCTACCGTCGCACTCGGTACGACTTCGATCCGGTCCTGGCGGAGTCGACCAAGCCGCAGCGCAAGAGCTTCTGGGGAGCTGTCGCCTTCGCGCTCTCGACCGACATCGACGTGATCGAGGTGAACGAGCCGCTCTCGGGTGACTCGTCCCTCCCGAGTGTCGCCTTCGTCGCCGCGGCGCGGCTGCGGGCCGCAGCCCGACGCCGTGAACGACCCGCCGTGACCACCTACGCGATCGAGAACCTCGATCCGGCGGTCACCGTTCGCCACCTCCCCGTCAAGGCGCGGTGGCGGTATCGGCTCCGCCACCTCTTCACACCTCTGCTCTGGCGGTGGCTGGATCGGATCGCATACGGCACCTCGGGAGCCGAAGCCCTGTACACGCGCGTGTTCGCCCGCGCGGCCCGACAACCGGTCCGCGCGCTGTTCCACGCTGTGCCGACCCCGGTGCACACCGTCGAAGGGCCTCGCGATCGGGTCATCCTCTTCCTCGGCGACCTTTCGGAGCGCAAGGGGTTCCCCGACGTGCTGTCAGCCTGGCCGGATGTCCGGGCCGCAGTTCCCGACGCACGCCTCGTCATCATCGGCCGGGGGGCGGGTGCGGGCGACGCGCTCGCGCTCGCCGAGACCGATAAGAGGGTGACGGTCCTGATCGACCCGCCTCGCACCGAGATCGCCCATGTCCTCGGCGAGGTGAAAGTCGTCGTCCTGCCCTCACGCCGCCGCCCTCTGTGGCGTGAGCAAGTGGGCCTTCCGCTCGTCGAAGGTCTGGCGAACGGATGCCTCATCGTGACGACCGAAGAAACCGGGATCGCGCAGTGGCTTTCAACCCACGGGCATTGGGTCCTTCCCGAGGCGAGTGCGGGGGAGGCGCTTCCGTCGGCGCTCATCGCCGCAGTCACCAGCATCCGGGCTCCTGCCGAGGTTCACGCGGCCCTGCCTCCTGTGGACGGGAGACGAGCGGCGCAAGAGTGGATGCACGGAGCGCGAGCGACTACCTCCGCGTGATGACCTCGGCGACCCGAGCCGCCAGATGCGCAGTCGTGAAGCCACCCGCGACGTGGGCGCTAGCCGCCTCACCCGCGGCCGCGCCGGCCACAGGATCGTCCAGCAGCCGGAGGGTCTCACGGGCCAAGGCGTCGGCGTCGCCGACCTCGACCATTCGAGCGGCCGAGGTCCCGCCGAAGTAATCATCCATGCCTGGGGTCCTGGTGATCACGAGAGGCCGTCCGGTGGCCATCGCCTCGAGTCCGACGGTCATGCCCGACACATGCAGGTTGGCCCGTGTGGCGATGGCGACGACAGAGGCTCGAGCGTAGAGGTTCCGCAGCTCCGCGTGGGTGAGGTAGGGCACGACGCTCACGCCGGCGGGCGGGTCGATGCTCGTCCTGCTCTGCACCACGATCTCGACATCGGGTCGAACCCGTCGGAGCGTCGCCATCGCGCGGAGCAAGGTCTCGGGATCGCGATCCCGGTCACCGCCGACACTCACGACGAGCGGGCGTGTCGGGTAAGGGGTGGGCCGGAAGAAGTCCTGGTCGACGCCGAAGCGGACGTAGTGCACGGGAGGAGCGCCCTCGCCGAGGAAGGCGGTGAGGGGCGCTACCTGCGCGTCGGAGAGGACCCAGAGCCCGTCCATCCGACGGAGTGCACGGCGCAGGCTTGCGAACTGCTCTCCGCCGCGCCGCGTGATGCTGTCCGTCACCCAGACCACGCCGGAGTATCGCGCGCTCAGTCCGGTCGTGGTCGCCAGGAGCGCACCGGCGTTCTCGTCCCAGGTCACACCCACGGGGTTCGAGGCCCGGCGGCCCGGTGGTAGTACGCCGATCACGCGGCGTGCGGCCCGCGCGATCGGTGTCGCAGCCGGGAGGCTCTTCGAGACGACTCCAGCGATGTGCGCCTCGAGCCGATCGAGTCCGTACGGCCACCGGTCGGGCGCTGCTCCCGCGGCGTGACGCTCGGCCCACGCGTCGAGATCGCGGTCCGCCGGATAGAAGACGACAGCGCCCGCACCGCTCCCCAAAGCCACGCTCACATCGTATGGCTCACGGACGGCGCACGGCTAAGAACCTCGATCACCGGCCCAGGACGGGTGAGAACGCGCCCGGCCGCTTCGTTCCCGCTGCGACGCCGATGGATGCGGCGACGTCCGACGGCAATCCGGCGAGTGCGGCACGCGGCGAAGCGAGCACATCGCTGCGGACGGTCAGCGAGGACGAGAGGATCGGCGTACCTGTCCACAGGGCCGAATTCCTGTCATTGCCCGTGAACGCCGTCAGCTCGGGGAGGGTCTTCACGCTCTTGGTGCCGTTGGCGCCGTTCGCCCAGCACGCGAGGTTGGCGGGCGTCGCGGAATCTCGGCGGTAGTACACGTTGCTGTCCATCGCCACTCCCAACCCCGCACCGATGAGTCGACGCTCGGAATCCTGCGCGAGGATCGGGCAGGTGCTCGAGTCGGTGCCGTAGGAGATGACGTTGTTGCGGACGGTCACGTCGTCGAGGAGCCAGGGGATGATCGACTTCAGGCCCGATGCCGGCTGGCGTCGCTCGTCCTGAGCGAAGCTGAGCGCGCGGATGGAGGCGTCGATGGTGTTGTTCCAGATGTCCACCTCGCCGCTGTTCATGATCTTGGCGCCGAGGACGTTCCGCGAAAGGTGATTGTCGGCGATGATCGCGTTCTCGCTCAGCTCGATCTGGACGCCGGTGGTCGTGTTGCCGGAGACGGTATTGCCCGTCACGCGGATGTCGCGCGAGTTGACGTCGAACCAGACACCCGACCCGTTGTTGTCCGAGACGATGTTGCCGTCGACCCGCACTCCGTCTGCTTCGGTGATCTTCACACCACCCGCGGCGGGCGCAGGCTTGAAACGCTGCGCGTTGTTGCGCGCGATGACCGAATCCGTCAGCGAGACATCTGCTGCCTTGTTCACGCCGAGGCCCATCAGGCCGTTGCCCGTCACGGTGAGGCGACGGAAGTTCTTCACGTCGTTCCACGCGTACACACCGATGGTCGCGTTGTCCCGCACCACCATGTTCTCGAGCGAAATGTCATCGACCTCCGCCGTCACCGCACCCATCATGGAGACCGTCGTCGCATACCGCTCGACACCGAATCCCCGCAATGTGGTGTGCTTGCCCTGCACCTTGAACGCCCGCGCCAGAGTGCTGGCCTCGACGCGCTTGCCGCTCGGGTCCGAGCCGATGACCAGGCGTCGGCCGCCCTCGTCGACGAAGAACGTGCCGGCGGTGACCGCGCCCGCCGAGCCGACCTGCTTCAGAGCCTGATCGTTGATCCACACTTGATCGGGGTACCCGGCGAGCGGATTGGTGCCGTCGACGAAGCGCGAGGTGTCGTCGCGGCCCGCCGTGAAGGAGACGGAGTGATCGAATCGGTGCGTCCAGCCCGTCTTCACCCAGGTGTTGCCCGACCTCACCCAGCCGGTCACCGGCGAACTGCCGTCGAACCAGACCGCCTCGCCCGGGTAGGCCTGGATCGTGAGCGCCTTGTTGAATCCGACGTAGACGTACTCCCGGTAGGTGCCGCCGCGGAGCACGATGGTCGAACCCGAGGGCGCCCGCGAGACGGCGTAAGCGGCGCTGCCGTACGGATCGTTCACCGTTCCCGAGCCTGTCTTGGTGCCCCTCGGCGCGACGAAGATCGCGCGGGCAGGCACGGGGTAGGCGGTGCTGCCGACCGTGGCGCTCCCTACGGAACCGTTCCCCGCAGGGGGTGCGGGGGGCGGGGTCGGCGTGGGGGTGGGGGAGGCGGCATCCGAGATGTCGACGTCATCGATGCGCACGGTGTTCGAGGGGGAACTCGCTGACAGGTAGGTCGAGATGGCGGGATAGCCTGCGCGAGCGATGCGCTGCGCGCTGGTGTCGTCGAAGGACGCCTGCCATGCGGGCTTCGTCGAGCCGTCCGCCCATATCCTCGCGCGGATCTGCACGGGAGACGTTCCCGTCAGCGAGAACTCTGCGCGGACGCGCGTGCCCGCGGGGAGCGACTTTATCGGCTTGAGTGAGCGGAGCACGACCTCTCGGCTACTCGATCCGTCGAAGCGGCTGATCCAGAGGTTCACGCCGCTTCTACCGAAGCCCACGCGCGCCTGGTACGAGTACTTGCCGTCCGAACGGAGTGCCAGCGAGATCGTCGATCCATTGCCCGCGGTGGTCGCATTCTCGGGCCAGAGCGTCGCGCTGAGGACCGAGTCCGTGGCCGAAAGCGAGCGGATCGATTGAACGGTGGCCGTTCCCGGCGACTGCAGAACCGCGGCGGCCCCGTTGCGCACGCTGGTGACGCGCGAGGAGGACGTCGTCCACGCGGCACCGGAGGTCGACGTCCCCCAGCCGGTTGCAACGGTGCGGCTGAAGGAGTCGGTGACTCGTGTCGCTGCCGCGGCTCCCGTCGCGGTGACGACGGAGCCGACAGCGACGAGGCTGAGCGCGACGGCAGCAGCAGTCATCCTCAATCGGGCTCGAGTGAGGGCAGGGGAAGATGACATCTCGACGTTCGCCTTCGGGTAGGGGGGCGCGGACGGAGACTCATCAGAACATGGGGCGTGCCCCAGGCCCCTCGCCATGAGACACTTTTCATCTACGCGGGGGTGCGTGGAGCGCGGTTGGGGCTGCGTCGGTGATGGGGGTCATCGTGTTGAGATCAGTGTGGCGACGTGAGTCGACGCTCCCGCAGGGACGTGTCGACTGGGTCGACGCCGGCAAGGGTCTCGCGATCGCCCTCGTGGTCCTCTTCCACTCCGCACGATGGCTCGCCGGCGTGGCAGGTGATGTGTCGGGGTGGATCTGGCTCAACGATGTCCTCGCCACGATGCGGATGCCGCTGTTCTTCACGCTGGCCGGTCTCTTCGCCGCCAAGTGGGCCTCGGTGCCGCTCGCGCAGCTGTGGAACTCGAAGCTCCGTCTGTTCGTGTGGGTCTTCCTGCTCTGGGAGGTGCTGGGGCTCGGGCCGTACCTCCTCGGGCAGACAGTCCACGGTGTCGAGATCAATCTGCGTCGAGAGGTGTTCGACACCGCGATCTCCCCCCTCGTCCCGAGATTCGAACTCTGGTTCATCTGGGCGTTGGCGCTGTTCTTCCTCCTCAACCGGGCGCTGCGCGGCCTCCCCGCAGCCGTCACGCTGCCGGTCGCGGCATCCGTGTCCATCGTCGCGTTCACCGACGTTCTGCCCCTTCCGTCGCCCAGCTGGACGGGCGTCTGCAAGTACTACGTGTTCTTCCTGATCGGTATGGTCGGAAGGCGAGCACTGTTCTCCTACGCCTCGCGCAGCGGGTGGCTTCTCCGCGGCCTCGTCTTCACCGGCTGGGCGGCGTCTGCCTGGGCGGTGACCGTCTTCGACCTGGGGCGCATCCCCGGGGTGTATCCGGCGCTCGCCTGCCTGGGGGTGCTCGCAGGCATCGCCATCAGCCAGGTGCTGCAGCGCTCCGCCCTCGTCGTGCGGCTCGGGTCGCACACCTTGCCGGTCTACCTCGCGCACACCCCGATCGTGATCCTGCTGACGGCAGGGATCGCGCTCGGCGAGAACAGCGAGATCGTGCGGGCGGCCGCGCCGTTCCTGCCGCCCGTCACAGCGTGCGTCGCGATCGCGTTGTCGCTCGGCCTTCATCGGCTGTCGACGCGCTTGCCCCTCACTTTCCTCTTCGATCCCCCGCGAGGTCTCTTGGTGGCGCATCCTGCCGACTCGACGAGCGCTGCGCGATCACGGCAGCCACGGGTACGGCCAGCACGACCAGAGCCAGGGGAAGGGTCTTCATCGCCGAAACGGCCGGGCTGAACGCCAGGTCCCACAGGAGCCGTGTGGCGAGGTAGATCGCCAGCGCCGTGCACGCACCCTCTCGGAGCGCACGCTCCAGGCCCAGCCCGGCGATGATCGCGATCAGGACGCATGCCACGAGGCCGGGCAGCCCGAACCACAGCCAGAAGTCGCCGAGCATCGAATGCACCTCGATGCCCCCGCCGAACATGAACCTGTCGACGTAGTTGTTGTGGGGGTCGTACCCGATGGCCGACATTGCGGACTTCGCCGCCGTGATGTCCGCAGGAGAGGCGACGATCCCTGATCCCATGCCGAGCGGGTGGAGGCGGATGAGGGCCTCGGATGCCGCGATCTCCGGTCGTCCGCCCAGGAGGAGCGACCCCGACTCATCGATCTGCGCCTGCGTGCGGTTCTTCGTCGCTTCTCCGAAGAACCCCTCGAGTATGGCGGCTTGCGCGAGGAAGAAGACGGCCACTCCGAAGAGGATGACGCCGACGATGTTGCCCGCGCGACGTCGCGTGGTGCCCGTCGCCCGCCCGATCCGCTGCCAGATCACGACGACGGCGGCCAGCATGAGCATGGCCGTGTTGGATCGTGCGTCGTTGACCGCGCCGATGGCGGCGAGCAGGACGACCACGACGAGCTGCGGCACGAATCGGTCGCGGCGGGCGGCGACGGCGAGGAGCAGGATCGTCAGGGGGATCGAGAAGGTGAACCTCCAGCTGACGCTGCCATCGAGGTCGGCCGCTATGCCGAGGGTCATTCCGACCCCGTACGCGATGGCCACGGCGGGCAGTCCGACGATCGTCCGCGCCCACAGCAGGGCTCCGACCGCCCCGAGCAGGCCGAGAGCGAGTGCGCTGCGTTCGATGACGGCGGACGGGAGGGCGACGCGTTCTGCGGCCATCCACCACGTGAGCAGCATCCCGGTCGCGGTGGCTGCGACCAGCAGTGCGGCGAGGGCGACGAAAAGTCGAGCCCGGCGCAGCAGGGGGAGCCACAGGGGTATCAGGAGGAGGCCCAGGACCCCGCCGGCCGGAACGTTGAAGGGGAGCGTGAGTCTCAGCCCGATGATGACGCACAGGAGTACCGCCAGGACGGGTTCAGCCGTCCACTTCTTCTGAAGGAAGGTGGCGGTTTTCGGGAGGGTCGTGCGGGGGATCACGCCCGCGCCTTCGTTCTCCCGCCCAGACGCTCGCTCTTGCGCCACCGCGATGATTGCGACACCGCGTAGGCGTTGTCGTGGTACGGGCTCGAGTCGACGCGCTTGACACCGTTGAGGACGATGCCGAGGATCCGCGTGCGCGTGGATTCGAGCTCGTCGAGGGTGCGCCGGAGAGCCTGGCGTTTCGTGAAGCGGTGTCGGGCGACCACGAGGATGCCGTCGACGACGGGTGCGAGCCACAGCGGGTCGCTCACGGCGAGGACGGGCGGGCTGTCGATCACGACGACGTCGAAGCGCGCACGTGCATCCTTGACCAGCTCCCGCAGGTGGTCGGAGGTGAGCAGCTGGCCCGGATTGGGGGGGATGGTTCCGCTCGCGAGAACGCTGAGGTTGCTCGTTCCCCAGTGCTGGATCGCGTCGCCGAACCCTATGTCGCCCACCAGGATGGTCGTCACACCGACGCCGCCCTCGAGCCCCGTCATCCTCGCGATCGAGCCGCGCCGGAGGTCGGCATCGATGAGGAGGACCCGTTGGCCCTGTTCTGCGAGGATCAGGGCCGTCGAGAGTGCCACGGAGGACTTGCCCTCGTTGGACGTCGCAGAGGTGACGAGGATGACGCTTGTGTCGCCGTCGACGTTGGCGAAGCGGAGTCCCGCAGCCACGCCGCGGATGGACTCGGCGGCCAGACCTGTCTCCGCTCTGCGGACGGCATCGGGCAGTGTCGAACCGCGTGCGACGCCCGTGACCTCGCCGAGCACCGGCGTCTCCGTGACCGCCGCGATGTCCTCGCGGGACTGAAGTCGGGTCGCGAGGAGCCGCCGGAGCCAGGCGTACACCATGCCGGCGATGAGACCGGCGAGGGCTCCCACGACGATGAGCAGTCGCGTGTTGGGAGCGATGGGGACGCGCGACTCTGAGGCAGGGCTGATGGTCTCGATCCGGACGGCCGGGCCGGAGGTGCTGGTCTGAGGGGAGAGTCCTTCGACGGCGTCGGCGAGCTCGACGGCGATCGCGTTCGCGATCCTCGCAGTGCCCGAGGGCGACCCTCCGGTCACCGTGATGTTCAAGACGGCGGAGTCGAGGGGGGTCTCCACGGCGACGTGCCCGGCGAGGGCACGTGGCGTGATCGAGAGCCCGAGTCGATCGATCACCGGTTCGAGCACGACCGGAGACGTCGCCACCAGTGCGTAGGTGCTGACGAGGCTCTGGACGTAGCTCGACCCCTGCACGAGCTCGGCTGTGCTGTCGCCGCGCGCGGGAAGGACCACGACGGACGACTGAGCCCGGTACACATCGGTCTGCGTCTGCGCGTAGCCGTATCCGATCGCGGCGCCCAGGGCGGCGAGCACGAGGATGACGAGCCACTGCTTCCGCAGCGCGAGGAAGTAGTCGTTGAGGCTCACCGTGCAGCCCTCGATGCACCCGAGCGCACGCATTCCGCACGGACGACGTCATCCACCATGGCAGATCCCCCCAAGCATCCCGTCCGCCCCAACGGCCCCAGCGGACGCTTCTTCCACTTCGCATTCTACGGGGTCGCCTCCCCGAGAGATGTCGGAAGTGTGTGAATCGTGACGGCGAGCGGTATCGTCTGACCTGGGGAATACGCAGACTTGGGGAGTCGGATGCGCACGAGTGGGTTTGGGATCAGACGTCTGGGGCGTCGAATCGCCGAAGGTGTGGACGAGGCGCTCGCGCGAGCCGTTCGGGGGGTGCGAACCGGGCCGCGCCGCAGCGTCGGCGTGGTGGGGATCTACCGGAATGCGGAGCCCATCCGCGCGGCCGTCACGGAGCTGAGGGCATCCCGGCACGAGGTGAAGATCCACCTCGGGGCCATGGGGGATGTCCCGCCCGGGATGCAGGCGGATACGGGTGCTGATCACCTCGTCGCCGGCAAGTTCCAGAACCTCAACGTCCTGGTCCAGGATCTGCCCGAGGTGGATTGGCTCGTGATCATCGACGACGACGTCGTCCTTCCGCATGGGTTCCTCGATCTGGCGATCGAAGTGTGCGAGCGGCTCGATCTTGCCCTCGCGCAGCCGGCCCAGACGCGGTTCAGCAATGCGAACTGGGCGGTCGCCAAGCGTCGTCTGCTGAGCATCGCGCGGACCACGAGGTTCGTCGAGATCGGTCCGGTCACGCTGGTGCGTGCGGATGCCGCGAAGCTGCTGCTGCCGTTCCCGGCGGACCTGCGCTGGGGATGGGGGCTGGACTTCCAGTGGGCCCGTCTCATGGAGGACGCCGGCTTGACCATGGGTGTGATCGATGCAGCCGCCGTCGTGCACGCGAGCCGCAAGGTCGCGAGCACGTACTCCTGGGACGCTGCGCAGGAGGAGGGGCGGGAGTTCCTTCGCGGCGTCGATCATCTGCCGAACGATGTGGCCAAGGGGCGGGGGCTGCGCACTTACCGTGTGCTGCCGCGCCGTCGATCCGTCGTGGCGCTGGCGGGAGAGCCGGAACGCACCGCTCGTTCGACGTGACGGCGGACGCTCGCGCGGTAGGACTCGGGGGAGTGTCGTCGCAGGGCTTCAGCACGGCTGCCCTCGACATCCGCCTTCACCGCCGCCCACGACTCCGAGAACGCACGCAGCTGGGCTGAGATGGCCTCAGGCTCGTCGACGGGCACCATGCGCGCGGTGGCGTAGCTGTCCGCGGCCTCGCGAAGACCACTGGTGTCGGCGACGATGACCGGGCGCAGGCCGAGGACGGCCTCGACGGCTGTGTTGCCGAAGGGTTCATCGATCCGCGAGGGCACGACGACGACATCCGCGGCTGCGACGTAGCCCCACACGTCGGGCTGGAAGCCCGCGAAGCGCACCGACATCCTCCGCGGCGCGCGTGACGCCTGCTGCCTCAGCTCCGCTCCGAACCACTCGTATCCGGGGAACGTGTCGCCCACGAGCGTGACATCGACCGGGACGCCGTCCCGGGCGAGCAGAGAAGCTGCGGAGAGGACCAGATCAGGCCCCTTTCGAGGGGATAAGCGCCCCATGTACAGAACGCGGAGGGCTCCATCGGTGTCCGCCCGGGGCGGCTCCGGCTGCTCCGGCCCGACGACGCCGTTGAGCACGAGGTGCGTGCGCGAGGCGAGCTTCGGCAGCGCGTGTCGTATCGTCGCCTGGCTGAAGCGACTGTTCACCAGTACTTCCCGGGCCAGCATGTGAGGCGCGTAGAGCACCCGATTCACCAGGGTGCTCCCCGAGGCCTCCGCCTCGTGGACGTGGCTGACGACCGGCACTCTGCGCAGCCAGGCGACCAGCGGCCACAGCGGGATGGTGATGGTGCTGACGTACACGGCGTCGGGGCGCACGCGGGTGATGAGCCGCCATGCCGAGCCGAGGCCGCGCAGCCCTTCTCCGAACAGCCGCAACCACCCCGACGGCCGCAGGAGCGCCTTGCGCAGGACGAGGCCAGGCGCGATCACGACCTCGGCGCCCAGAGCGCGCAGCTCGTCGATCAGCGGGCCGGCGGTGGGCACGACGACGACGACTCGCGTGCCGCCCTCCCGCAGTCCCGCGACGGACTCCCGCAACATGCGATCGGACCCGAACAACTCCGCCCCGGGGTGCGCCACGAGGACCGTCCGCAGCGCGGTCACAGCACACCGGCCATCGTGAGGATCGATGTCATCGCCGTCGTCGCGGCGCGGGCATTGGGGGTCGGGTCATGCGATACGCGTTCGCCGCATCGGGCGCGCACGGTCTCTGCCAGATCCTCGTCGCTGACGCCTTCAACGCGCGGTGGAACGGGGCACGCGGCGAATGCCTCGGCAGTCTTCGCTACCCCGGGGGTGAGCACGGGGGTGCCGAACGAGCCCGCGACGATCGCCGCATGCATGCTCGTCGTGAAGACCACTCCTGCCCCGGCGAGTACCGAGACGATCTCATCCGCGTCGAGGCCGATGAGGGCGTCGACGCCGGTTCGCTGCGCGGCGGCGGCCAGGGCGCGGTCCTCGCCGGAGTAGGCACCCAGCGAGAGGACGGCGACGGGGAGGCCGGCCAGCGACCGCAAGGCAGCTTCGATCCGAGCCTCGGGCCAGCCGTGGAACGCGGCCGCATGGAAGATGACGAGCGGCTCGTCGACGCCGAGTCTGCGACGGATGACCTCTCGGCCTCGGCTGGCTGCACCGTTGAGATCGGACAGTGCCGGGTGGGCGAAGACCATGTCGGGGGCCAGGACGATGCGCGAGGCGTCGACCCCCGCCGCCTGGAACTGCTGTGCCGCATGCGACGTCCGCACCCATACGCCGCGCAGCCGAGCGACGACTGCTCGTGCTCGAGCGTCGTGCGCCATCCGGCGGGCTCCTACGGAGACCAGGACCGTCGGTGCACCGCGAACCCAATCGTCTTCCGGGAGCCACACGCCGGGACCGGCGAGGAAATGTCTGCGGGCGAACCACGCCGCTCGCAGACGCAGGAGGCGTCCATGCCGTTCCGCCTCCGGTATGGCCATGTGGTCGAGAGCGACGGTGGTCGTATCGAAGCGCACGAGGTCCCCGCCGCCGACCAGGACAGCAGCCGCATCCGAACGCCGTATCTCGCGGAGTGGGCGGATCGGTTCGCCCGCCAGAGTGGTTCCGGCGAGGGGAGCGAAATGCGTGATCTCGGAGAGGAGCCCGATACGGCGCAGCAGATCAGCGGTCACACCCGGGTAGAGCTGGTCGCCCCAGTTGGACACGGAGTAGTCGCCGACTTGGGCGAGCCTCACGGGCGAGGTGCGAACGGGCGTCTCTTCTGACAACACGTCACTGATGGCGAGCTCCTGTCTCTCGTGTCTCGCCGACGACTGCAGCGCGGCGCGCGCGGTGCCGGACGAGGATCATGTTGGGCGCCAGCTGGCAGACGATGACGGCGACGATGGAGCCGATGAGCGGCCCCGGTGCGCCAAGGCTCGGTGTGAGAGCGATCGTCAAGCCCAGGTTCACGGGCAGGAGCACGAGCGCGCAGACCGCCTGGAAGGCGAGCCCTCTCGGATCGGTGAGCGACATGCCGTACGGCTGCTTGACCGCTTGGATGACGATGAAGATCGCCCCCGCCACGAGGATCGGCCAGCCGAGTTGGATACGCCCACCCGAGGCCAGCTCGGCGAGCCACCCTGAGAGAGCGACGATCAGCATCCCGCCGATGAGAGCGAGCCCTGCGAACATCCCCGCCATCGCGTGCGGTGAGAAGGGTGTGGAGCTCCCCGTGGCGCGAGCCCGTGCGAAGACGGGCCACAGGGACATTCCCGCAGTGGTGAGCACCCCGAGTGCGGGGCCGAACATCTGCATCGTCAAGCTGTATTCGGTCAGGTCGTCGAGCGAGCCGAGGTGGCTGAGCACCAACCGATCGGAGGACATCGCGATGGGGAGGGCGATCATCTGCACGAGCATCGGCCAGGCCACGTTGAGCACGCGCTCGCCGCGCACACGAGGGCTGAAACTCTGACGAATCGCGATGCCGATCGTGGGAGACGTTCGGCGAACGGCGATGACGAAGGCGATGACGCTGATCAGGAAGGTTCCCGCGTACGACGCCACGGCGATGTAGCCGCCGCCGGCGCCGGCGGAGATCGTCAGCCAGAGAACGAGGAGGACGATGGGCGTCTGCAGGGCTCCCAGCAGGACGACCAGGGTGTTCAGGCCCAATGCGATCAGGATGCGCTGTCCGAAGGAGACGAGCAGATTGAGGGCGAGGATGGCGAGGCAGAGGGTTGCCGCGAGGGCCCCCGACTCCACGCTCAACCCGTCGCCGAGCAGAGCGTCCCAGTAGCCGAGAGCGTAGATCGCCACGGCGACCGTCAGGAGTACGAGCGCGCAACACGCCAGGAGGCGGATGCACGAGACGAGGACGCCCCGGAAGTTGAGGTCTGTGCGGGGGTTCCCCGCTGCGGATGCAGCATTCAGGATCGCGGCCGACAGCCCGAGATCTGCGAAGGGCAGGAGGGCCGCGATACCGACCAGCAGTGTGTACTGCGCATAGGTCGCTTCGCCGTAGTTGTCGAGGATGAGTCGAGTGACGACGATGCCCAGGAGCGCGCTCACGGGCATCACCGTCAAGCGCGCGATCGCGCTCCCGCCAACCGAGGCGAGCATCCCTCGTCGGGTCCCCAACCGCCGCGCGACGTCGACGTCGATGTCAGGCGACTCGTCGCTCGCCGCGTCGCCGCGGGCGCGCACGGTTCCGGCGGCACTCATACGTCACCGCCGACGGACGGACGGTGGGTGGCGATGAGACGACTTCTCCCTCGGGGAAGACGAGGTGCGCGGAACAGCCAGGAAACACTCCAGTGACCATTGGCCAGGGTTAGGGGGATGCCGCCGAGGAGCGCGACAGCGCAGCAGACTCCGACGATCCACAGCCCGAGCGCTCCCGCGGTCTGCCGGGCGACGACGCACGCGACGATCATCAGCGGGAAGTGCGTCAGGTAGAAGACCACGGAATTGCGACCGATCCACGCGATCCCGCGCTCCAGCGCGCTCTTCGATGCCCGGCGCCCGAGCGCGTGGGCGGCACGGACGCTGAGCGCGATGAGCGCGAGCACGAAGACGATCGATGCGGGTGCGAACTCGAAGAAGTGCCGTCCGGTCACCGCGGACAGCGTCACCGATGCCGCAGTGAAGCTCGCGGCCACGAAGGCCACGGCGCCGATAGAGGCACGCGGTGCGTTGAGGACGGCGGGGATGAGGGTGCGTGCGTAGTGGCCGGCGAAGAAGAAGACCGCGAAGAAGCAGATCTTCTGGGGGGACGGGTGCGGGATGAGGATCGCGCCGACGGCGAATGCCGGGAGTGCGATCCACCACGGCGCACGGACGACGAGCGGGGCCACCAGGTAGTACGCGAAGAGGTAGAGGATGAACCACAGGTACCCCGCGCCGAACCACGACATCGGCTCGTCGATCGCCTCACCGGCACCCGGGAAGAGCGACAGGTAGACAGCGGCCCACAGGGCGTACGGCCAGAGCAGGTTCTTCACCTTCCCGACGAGGTATACGGGCGCAGGCTTGCGGAGCGAACCCGCCAGGAGCAGGCCGGACAGGAACATCAGGGTCGGCATCCGCCAGGGTAGGAACGTTTCGTTCAGGAGGGACAGCCAGGTCGGCATGTCGAACCCGAATCGCACCGGGATGGACGATGCATGCCAGAGGATGAGCAGGAGGATGGCGGTACCTCGGAGCGGGGCCACCCACTCGACCCGTCCCGGCGTACGTGACGTCCGCGCCGACCCTGCTGCGAGGCGGCCGGTCGCATCAGGACCCGGTGCGATGAGGGCGTTCCGCGCCTTCATCCGGTGCCCCGCACTGTATGCGGGCGCCCGCCGCGCCGAGCCCGGCGGCCCTGAGCATGCATGGAATCTCGCCGGGCGAGACGCCTCGCCAGGTCTTCGTATGCGCTGGTCACGTCCTCCCACCGGAAGGCCGCGGCTGCTCGTTCGCGAGCGTGCAGACCGAGCGCGACGACGCCGACGGGATCGTTCTCGAGCGTGCTGAAGTGTCGGGTCGCCTCGGCGGCATCCACGAAGAAGAGGCCGTGCTCGTCGAGGGTCTCGTGGTTGAAGCCGACGTCGTAGGCGAGCACCGCGGTGCCGGCGCCCATGGCCCGCAGGAGCGACGGGTTCGTCCCCCCGACGGAGTGACCGTGCACGTACGACATCGCGTGGAAGTACAGCGCGTCGAGCAGATCCTGGTCGTACACACCGCCCAGGAAGCGGATGCGGGGGTCGTCACCGGCCGCGGCGTGGATGCGCTGCGTGTACTCGGCGGCGTACGGCGCCGAGCCGACGACGACGAGCGGCGCGCTCGCGGAGCTGGCTCGGTAGCCGGCGACGATCTCGAGCACGTGGTTCTCGGGTTCGAAACGTGCGACGACCAAGTGGTACCCGCCGGGAGTGAGGCCGAGGGCACGGATGCCGTCGGTCGGCGCATCGTCGAGGAGGGGCGCTCCGTAACGGATCAGCTCCGTCGGGACCCCGAACTCGCGGTCGTAGTACTCGCCGATCCCCGGGGCGTCCGCGATGAGGGCGTCGGCCGTCCGGACGCCGAATTCCTCTGCCCAGCGGTAGTAAGCCTTTCCGCGCCGGCCCCACTTCGAGCGCTTCCATTCGAGACCGTCCATGTGGAGGGCGGTCGGGATGCCGCGGGCACGCAGGAGCGGGAGGAACGGCGAGTTCGCAGCGTTGAACACGAAGGCCGCATCCGTGCGCCGGCCGAACACGGCGTGCACGGCCGAGAGCCCGGTGTGACTGAGCGTCTCGAGCTGCTTCACGGGGACGGCGGGAAGGTGGACGACCCTCATGCCGAGGTACTCCGAGGTGCGGGTGCTCTCGCCCCGCGAATAGACCGTGACGTCGTGACCGCGTTCGACGAGGCGGCGACCGACCTCCTCGACCGCCGTCTCGAAGCCGCCATAACAGGCCGGGACGCCCCGGGTGCCGATCATCGCGATGCGGAGCGTCTGCGTGTCGAGCGTCCGGGTCCGGTGCCGACCGCGGTCTGCGTCGGTGTCGAGCGGGCGCGGGATCTCGATGACCATCAGTACGCTCCCTCGGGTGCAACCATGACTTTGGCGGTTCGCCACATCAGGACGAGGTCCGTCATGACCGTCCAGTTCTCGACATAGCGGAGGTCGAGGCGGACGCTCTCCTCCCAGGAGAGGTCGCTCCGTCCGCCGACCTGCCACGGCCCGGTGATGCCGGGCTTGATGTACAGACGGCGGAAGACGGTGCCGTCGTAGGCGGTGACCTCGGCCGGCAGCGGCGGGCGCGGGCCGACGACGCTCATGTCGCCGCGGAGGACGTTCCAGAACTGCGGCACCTCGTCGAGGGAGAACTTCCGGAGGATCTGTCCGACGCGGGTGACCCGGGGGTCCTGCTTCAGTTTGAAGAGCGGGCCGGAACCCTCGTTCTGGGCGAGCAGGGCGCTGAGCTCCGACTCGGCATCCACTCGCATCGTCCGGAACTTCAGCATCGCGAACTCCTGACCGTCGCGGCCGACGCGGGCCTGGCGGAAGAAGACCGGGCCGCCGTCGTTCGTTTTGATGGCGAGAGCGATGACGGCCGCCACCGGCGCGAAGGCGAGGAGTGCGGCGCCCGACACCAGGATGTCCAGCGCTCGCTTGACGTAGAAGGAGGCACCCTCGAAGGTCGGGATTTTCACGTGGATGAGAGGCATCCCCTCGACCGGTCGAAGCGACATCCGTGGCCCTGCGACGTCCGCGAGCCGGCTCGAGATGACGAGCTCGGCGGCGGTGCCCTCCAGCGACCAGGAGAGTCGCTTGACGTAAGTGGGATCGCCGGCGGGCTGGCTTGCGACGACGATGGTGTCGCTCCCGTAGATCTCCGCCGCGCGGAGGACGGCGTCCTCACCGTGCATCACCGGGTAGTCGACACCGTCGACGCTGACGCAGTCACCGGCGCCGGCGCCCTCGAGGAGAGCGACCCCGACGACCAGGTAGCCGAGCTGGCCCGCGGGACCGAGGGTGCGGATGGCGTACTCGACGTCATCCCGCGACCCCACGACGACGGTGCGGGAGGCGAACTTCCCCTCGGCGCGCTGCGCGACGAGCCACCGCCGCCATCCCCAGCGCGACATCAGCAGGGCGAGCGTACCCAGGGGAAGGGCGGTGAACAGCTGCGCCCGGATCCCACCCCACTCGAAGACGACGAACATGATGGCGAGCAGCCCGAACGCGAGTCCGGTCGCGTGGGCGACCCGTGCGTACTCGAGGGCGCCCGAGCCGATGACGCTCGCGGAGCGGGTGTTGAAGAGCATCAGCGCGACGAGCCAGAGCGTGCCGGTCGCGATGGCGATCGCGACCGCGCTGTACGGGGCGGGGGCGAGGGCGCCCGTTGCCGTGACGTGGACCGTCGCGAACGCGCATGCCAGCGCGACGATCGCCGTGTCGCTGGTTCGCAGTCGCACGCGGAAGCGTCGCTCCCACTGCTGACGGCTGACGAGCGCGGCGGATGCCCGCGGCGCCTCGCCCGCCCACCCGCGCACGGTCGTCAGCGGGCTCAGCCCTGGCAGCGACAGGCCGGGCGAGAATCCCTCGACCGCGCTCACCGTGCGTCCCCACACACATCGGACGGTGTCCGCATCATGCCCCCAAGCAATGTGCGATCACTGCATCCGCCCCCAAGGCGGATGCATAGTTCCCCAATGAGCTTCGCGGTCCCCCAAGAACCTCCGCACGACCCCCCGGCCGCGCGATCCACTCGAGGGCAACTGTAGCGTGCGGCGAACGGTCGTGCGAGCGCCCGGCGTTAACTCGATGTAAACCGAGGTGTCACGTCGGCCGAGGCTCCCGGCGGGCCGAGCGTGACCCGCAGCTGGGTCCCGGCCCTAAACGCTCAGGCGCCGAAGGCGCGGAGCAGCGTCGCGACGAGGGGGCCGATGCGGCCGTCGATCCGGAACCGGGCGAAGCCCTCCGACACGGCGCGTCCGGTGCGCGAGGTGACGAACCACGGCGGCTTCGGCAGCACCGAGAACCGGCCGCCCGTCAGGGAGCGCGGGAAGGGGCGGAACGGCCCGCGCACGACGGTGCGCTCGACGCCGTCGAGCAGCAGTGCGTTGTGGACGATCCCGATGCCGCTCGGCGCGTCGTCCGCCGTGCCGCCGGGGAACGCGCCCCACGTGGCGGTCGGTGTGAGGAATCCGAAGGCGGTCCACGCGTTGACCGCGACCGTGCCGTATCGCAGGCGTGCGAGGGATGCCTCGAACCCCTCACCCAGCTCGCGCAGGGTGACCGGGTCGACGAGGACGTTGGCCCCGAGCGTGCCGGTCAGCCGTTCGTTCGCATGGTCGATGGCGGCGTCGACGAATGCCGAATCGGTGCCGGGCAGGTCGATGACCCCGAGCACGGGCGCGAAGTACTCCGTCGACTCGATCTCTCCGCCGCCCGCGGTGATCGCACGCGTCCCTCCCGCGAACCATTCCGCATCGGGATAGGCCTCGCGTACGTGCTCCAACCGAGAGGTAGCGTTCGGGTACCAGACCGGGCGCTTCGGCGTCCGTGCGAAGGCGCGGCGCAGCTCGCGTTCGAAGTCCTCGCGCTGATCCCAATCGCGACTGAGCAGGACGACCTGCCCGGCGATGCAGTTGTGCCCGCTGTTGTGCAGCCGCATCGTGGCGACGTGCTCGGCCTGGAACCTCAGGTCGGCCTTCGACCATCGCCCCGGCACCACGATGATCGGCGACACCCCGCCGAGCTCGGCGGTGATCGGCACGCGCAACCGGTCTTCGCCCGACCCGACGATGGCGCGGAAGGTCGTCTCCGACCCCGTGATGTGCACGTGGTCGACCTCCGGGTGCCTCGTCAGATAGGCGCCGACGTCGCCGCCTCCGCTCGCGACCGCGGTGAACCCGGCCTCGATGAGCGGCGCGAACGCCCTCTCGAACACCGGGACGAGGGCGTCCTGCGTCGGGTTCACCTTCAGCAGTGCGACGCGTCCCTCGGCGAGCAGTTCGTAGAGGACGTCGAGGAACGGGATCGAGGTCACGTTCCCCGCTCCGAGGACGAGCCCCACCCCGGTGCTGCGGAGCGGATGCCTCGAGCCGAGGCCTGCGGCATCCCTCGCCTCGTGTGACGTGATCCCCGGCTGCAACCAGACCTCGGTCGTGTAGCCCGACAGCAGGATGCGATCCGAGAACCGCAGGGGCGACGTGTGGACGACGGTGCGGCCGCCGGGGGCGGTGCCGGTGCGGATGCCGCTGAGCGGGCTGCGACCCCGGGCGAGGGCGTCGAGCGTGTCGGCGTAGGCGTCGAGCGCGACGATCGCCGCGTAGGGGCCGGCCAGCCACTCCTCTCCGGCGAGCGGATGCCGGGCGCTCAGTCCCTTGCTCGCCGCGGCGATCCGCGCCCAGTCGTCGGCGGCATCGGCGACGGCGACACGGACGCGCCGGAGCAGATCACGTCGGTCTGCGGCCGGGAGCGCGGTCCACTCGGCCGCGCCCGCGCGGAGCCGCGTGAGGGCGGCATCGAGTGGGGCTCGGGTCCCGGGCGAGAGCTCGTGCGGCGTGGCCGGTGACGTCGTCGTCATCGTCGCTGCGCGATGGGCTCAGATGAGGGACAGCTCGCGGAGCTTCGCCGCGACGTCGTCGTTGCTGGGCTCCACGTGGTGGCTCGCGTCGGGGTAGACGACGACGGGGATGTTGGTGCGTCCGGAGATCTCACGGGCGACGTCGGCGGCGTCGGGCTCGGCCTCGAGGTCGACGTACCGGTAATCGACTCCGAGGCTGTCGAGCTGCGCCTTCGTGCGGCGGCAGTCGCGGCACCAGTCGGCGCCGAACATCGTGATCTGGGCGGACGTGTCGGTCATCAGTCCAGGGTACGCCTGCCCGCCGGGGCCGGCGCGGCCTCCGTCGTCGCTGCGGGGCGGGCCGCGCGGCGCGGCGCATAGACCACGAGGGCGTGGAAGACGAAGCGCAGCACGAACGCCGCGATGAGGGTGAGCGCGGCCGCGAGGACGGCCGGGATGTGGGCGCCTTCGACGAGGATCGACAGGACCGGGATGCGGATGATCGCTTCGAGCCCGTTGAAGGTGAACGACTTCACGAACCGGGTGAGCATGCGCCCGGATTCGGAGCGCATGTCAGCGAAGACCAGGTACTCCAGCAGCAGGAAGTTCGTGACGATCGTGATGACGCTCGCGATGATCGCGGCGGGAACGTAGTCCATCCCCAACCGGATCAGGCCCCACATGATGACGAGGTTGGCGATGGCGCCGAACCCGCCGACGAGGGCGAACGCCGACATCCGGCCGAAGCGCAGCATCGCGAGCTGCGTCAGGAAGCGCACGCCCTGGGTGAAGGTCGCCTTGGACGTCCCGGCATGACGCGAGGCGAAGTCGAAGGGCACCTCGTCGACCCGCAGCTGGCGTCGGGCGAGGACCTCGAGCAGGATCTTGAAGCCGCGGGGTCGGAGTGCCTCCACGTCGACGGCCTGGGTGTCGACGAGGAAGAAGCCGGTCATCGGGTCGGAGCAGTTGGCCAGCTTGCGCGGGAACATCGCCTTGGTCAGCGCGGTCGACGCGCGCGAGACAGCGGTACGGGTCGCGTCGGCGAGGCCTTTCGAGGTCCCGCCCGACGCGTAGCGCGACGCGATGACGACGTCCACGTCGCCGCGGTCGGCGCGCTCGATCAGTCGCGGGATGTCCTCGGGCGGATGCTGCAGGTCACCGTCCATGACGAGGCACCACCGCGAGCCGGCTGCCTGGAACCCCGCGACGACCGCCCCGCCGAGGCCCGCGACGGGGTCCTCGCGATGGATCAGGCGCACCGGGAAGCCGGCGTGCGGCGCGG
Source organism: Microbacterium sp. SORGH_AS_0505 (assembly GCF_030818715.1). Taxonomy (NCBI): domain Bacteria; kingdom Bacillati; phylum Actinomycetota; class Actinomycetes; order Micrococcales; family Microbacteriaceae; genus Microbacterium; species Microbacterium sp. SORGH_AS_0505. The sequence goes on from NZ_JAUTAT010000001.1 coordinate 1,272,045, forward strand.
CGGCGGCGATGATCTCGGGGGTGTCGTCGGTCGAGTCGTCGACGAAGACGACCTCGAACACGCGTCCCTCGAGGGCGTCGCCGATCCGCCGCAACAGCTCGTCGACGTTCGGACCCTCGTTGAAGGTCGGAACGATGATCGACAGATCCATGGCGGGGCTCGCGATGCTCGGCGGCGGGCACGGGTGACGTCTCAGCCTAGCCGGGCGGGCGCGAGGCGAACTGAGGATGTCCCCGGCGAACGTTCTGGGTCCGCTGACGACGGACGACCGGCGTGCCTTGTCGCCCGGGATGCCGCGGCGATAGCCTGACCGCATCCGGCGAGGGGAGCGCGAGATGAGCACGCAGCAATCGGCACGGACGGTGGTCGGCGGCATCCGCGGGGCACTGCTGATCGGCGGCGTACTGGCCGTCGTGGTCGGCATCCTGATCCTGGTCTGGCCGGGCAAGACCGCGATGGTCGTCGCCGGGATCATCGCGGCATGGGCGGTGATCGCCGGCGTCGTGAACATCGCCCTCGGAGTCCTGTCACGGTCCGCCGGCGCCTGGTCGCGCGTCGGGCACATCGTGCTCGGACTGATCTTCCTCATCGCGGGCATCGTCGCCTTCTCGAACCTCGGACTCGCCGCGGGGACGCTGGCGACGTTCGTGGGGGCACTCGTCGGCATCCTGTGGATCGTCGAAGGGGTCGTCTCGCTGACGACCCTCGGCGGCACGCGGTCGCGCGGGTGGACCATCGCCTTCGCGGTGCTGAGCATCGTCGCCGGCGTCCTCATCCTGTTCGCGCCGGTCTGGGGTGCGCTGGTCCTCTGGGTGTGGCTGGGGATCTCCCTCATCCTCCTGGGAGCGATCCAGATCGTCCGCGCGACCCGACTGCGCACCGGCTGACCGGGCGGCTGGGCGCTCAGCCCACGGAGTCGCGCCACGAGTGCTGCGGCCGATAGCCGAGCACGCGCTGCGCCTTCGCGGTCGAGAACAGCGAGCCGTTCACTCCGAGGTCGCCGCGGAGCTCGACTCCGGGGAACACCTCCGCGACCAGCTCGTCGTTCGGGCGGCTCATGACGGTGTCCGCCGCCGCGATGAGGAAGTGGTCGAAGCCGGGGCCGGCGACCTCGAGCGCGCGTTCGATGGCCTGCGATCCGTCGCGGGCGTCGATGTAGCTCCACAGGTTCCACTTGCGCTGGCGCGCGTCGGCGTCGAAAGAGGGGAACTCCGCGTAGTCCTCGGGCCACATGACGTTCGAGAAACGGAGGGCGGTGATGGATGCCTCGGGGTGCCACCGCGTCAGCTCGATCGCCATCTGCTCCTCGAGGTGCTTCACGAGGGAGTAGACCGATTCGGGACGCGCCGGGTAGTCCTCGTCGACCGGGATGTAGGGCGGCGGTGTCTCGAACGGCAGTCCCTGCACCGTCTCGCTCGACGCGTAGACGATCTTCGTGATCCCGAGGCGGAGCGCGGCCCAGAACACGTTGAAGGTGGTCGTGATGTTGTTGTGGAAGGTCGCGACGTCGGGGCGGATGCCGGGGGCGGGGATCGCGGCGAGGTGGACGAGGGCGTCGATACCGTCGTGCTGATCGCCGACTCCCGTGAGCGCGTCGACGACCTGTCCGTGGTCGGTGAGGTCGATCTGCACGAAGCCCGGACCGCGGGTGCCGTGCTGGTCGAAGCCGATCACTTCGTGTCCTGCGGCGGTGAGTTCGCGGACGACGACGGACCCGAGTTTTCCGGACGAACCGGTGACGGCGATGCGCATCCCGTCAGCATGGCACGCGTGCCAGGCAGCGAGGGCCGTCACCACCCGTGGGTGTTGAGCCATTCCCGACGACGGGATGCCTCGGCATCCGTCTCGTCCTCGTCCGAGGTCGCGTGCTCGGCGAGCAGGCCGCCCTCGAGTGGGACGAAGCGATGGCAGGCGGGGCACAGGGCACGGCCGTGCGGCCACCCGTCCGCGAGCGTGGCGGCGGAAGAGCCCGGCTCGCCGGACCCGGGGCAGCGGGACGGGTCGGCCGCGGCATCCGTCCACATGATCGTGCGGTGGCGGTGCAGACCGGGGTGGTCGAGGGGGCGCGTGCAGCGGCGACCGGCGCTGCGACTGCGGCAGAAGCGGACGACGTCGCTCATCAGTTGATGATCTCGCCGCCGGACTCCTCGATCGCGGCGATGCGGCGCTTCCAGTCCGCGAGCGCCTCGGGGGGCAGGCGCGGCCACCCGATCTCCTCGGCGACGACGCGGAGCGGGTCGGCGCTGCGGTACGAGCGGGTGGGGTTGCCGGGAAACTTCTTGTCGGTCACATTCGGGTCGTCCTCGAACGGACCGGTCGGCTCGACGCGGTACACGCGCGGCTCGCCGTCGCCGGCGGCGAGCTCGGCCGCGAGCCCAGCGGGGTCGCGGAGCGCCGTGAAGTAGATGTGGTTCATCACGATCGACGGCCGGTAGTTCGAGTTGCGTCCCGCGGTCAGCAGATCGCCGATCTGCAGATCGGCCTTCGTGCCGTGGAAGAAGGGTCCGGTCTCGTCCGCTGCGCTCACCGCGCCAGGCTAACGCGCAGACTCAGGCGTCGGAACGGGGCATCGGCGCGAGGCGCGTGAGCTGCGTGACGTGCCGCGGCTCGAGCTCGGCGATCGAGGCGACGCCGAGCAGCTTCATCGTGCGCTCGATCTCGCTGCGGAGGATCTCGATCGTCTTGTCGACGCCCGCCCGCCCGCCGGCCATGAGTCCGTAGAGGTAGGCGCGGCCGATGAGGGTGAACTTCGCGCCGAGCGCCATCGCGGCGACGATGTCGGCGCCGTTCATGATGCCGGTGTCGACCATGATCGTCGCGTCCTTGCCGACCTCGCGCACCACGGTGGGCAGCAGGTGGAAGGGGATCGGAGCGCGGTCGAGCTGGCGTCCGCCGTGGTTGGACAGGATGATGCCGTCGACGCCGTGGTCGATGAGGCGCTTCGAGTCCTCGACGTTCTGCACGCCCTTGATGACGATCTTGCCGGGCCAGATCCCGCGGATGACCTTCAGATCTTCGTAGCTGATCGTCGGGTCCATCGCGGCGTTCAGCAGGTCGCCGACGGTGCCGCCGGTGGCCGAGAGCGACGCGAACTCGAGCTTCGGGGTGGTGAGGAAGTCGATCCACCACCAGGGGCGGGGGATCGCGTTGACGATCGTGCCGAGGGTCAGCTGCGGCGGGATCGAGAACCCGTTGCGCTTGTCGCGCAGACGCGCACCGGCGACGGGGGTGTCGACGGTGAACTGCAGGGTGTCGAACCCGGCCTCCGCGGCGCGCTTCGCGAGCGCGTACGAGATCTCACGCTCGCGCATGACGTACAGCTGGAACCAGTTGCGCCCGTGCGGGTTCGCCGCCTTCACGCCCTCGATCGACGTCGTGCCGAGGGTCGAGAGGGTGAAGGGGATGCCGGCGGCCCCCGCCGCTCCGGCGCCCGCGACCTCGCCTTCGGTCTGCATGAGCCGGGTGAAGCCGGTCGGTGCGATGCCGAAGGGGAGCGCCGACGGGCCGCCGAGGATCTCGACCGAGGTGTCGACGTCGGCAGCGGGTCGGAGCACGTCGGGGTGGAATTCGACGTCCTCGAAGGCCTGACGGGCGCGCGCGAGCGAGGTCTCGCCTTCCGCAGCGCCGTCGGTGTAGTCGAACGCGGCCTTCGGGGTGCGGCGCTTCGCGATCTTCCGCAGGTCGGAGATCGTGTACGCGGCATCCAGCCGACGCTTCGTGCCGTTCAGCTCGGGCTTCTTGAACTGCATGAGCTCGAGCAGCTCGACCGGCTTCGGGAATTGACGCTGCACCATGGCAACCATCCTCCTCTGGAGTGATCCGACGCGGGCCGGGATTAACGCAGGAACGCGGCGGCGACGCCGGAGTCGACGGGGATGTGGAGTCCCGTCGTGCGCGAGAGTTCGGGGCCGGTCAGCACGTAGACCGCGTCGGCGACGTTCTCGGGGACGACTTCGCGCTTGAGGATCGTGCGGTTCGCGTAGAACTGGCCGAGGTCCTTCTCCTCGACGCCGTAGGTGGCAGCGCGGTTCGCGCCCCAGCCCGCGGCGAAGATGCCCGACCCGCGGACGACGCCGTCGGGGTTGATGCCGTTGACGCGCACGCCGTGCTCGCCGAGCTCGACGGCCAGCAGGCGCACCTGGTGGGCCTGGTCGGCCTTCGTCGCGGAGTACGCGATGTTGTTCGGGCCGGCGAAGACGGAGTTCTTCGACGAGATGTAGATGACGTCGCCGCCCATCTTCTGCTCGATGAGCGCCTTCGCCGCAGCCTTCGCGACGAGGAACGAGCCCTTCGCCATGACGTCGTGCTGCAGGTCCCAGTCCTTCTCGGTGGTCTCCAGCAGCGGCTTCGACAGTGACAGGCCCGCGTTATTCACGACCAGGTCGATGCCGCCGAACGCGAGGACGGTCGCATCGATCGCCGCCTGCACCCCCTCGGCATCCGCCACGTTCGCGGCGACGCCGATCGCGACGTCCGTGCCGCCGAGCTCTGCCGCGGCGGCCTGCGCCCTCCCGAGGTCGAGGTCGGCGACGACGACGCACGCGCCCTCAGCGGCGAGCCGCGTGGCGATGGCCTTGCCGATGCCGGATGCCGCCCCCGTGACGAACGCGATGCGCCCCTGATGGGTCTTGGGCTTCGGCATCCGCTGCAGCTTCGCCTCTTCGAGGGCCCAGTACTCGATGCGGAACTTCTCGGCGTCCGAGATCGGAGAGTAGGTCGAGAGGGCCTCGGCGCCGCGCATGACGTTGATCGCGTTGACGTAGAACTCGCCGGCGACACGTGCAGTCTGCTTGTTGGCGCCGTAGCTGAACATGCCGACGCCCGGGACGAGGACGATGAGCGGGTCGGCGCCGCGGATCGCGGGGGAGTCGGCCGTCGCGTGCGCGTCGTAGTACGCCTGGTAGTCGGCGCGATAGGCCTCGTGCAGGTCGCGGAGGCGAGCGATCGAGTCCTCGACGGACGCGGATGCCGGCAGGTCGAGGATGAGCGGCTTGACCTTCGTGCGCAGGAAGTGGTCGGGGCAGCTCGTGCCGAGCTCCGCGAGCGCCGGAGCCTTCTCGGCGGCGAGGAAGTCGAGGACGACGTCGCTGTCGGTGTAGTGGCCGACCATCGGCTTGTCGGTCGAGGCGAGGCCGCGGATCGTGGGCGCGAGGGCTGCGGCCTTCGCGCGGCGCTCAGCCTCGGGCAGTGCGTCGAAGCCCGCGCGGATTTCGCCGAAGGGCCGGGCCGCACCGTGCTGGTCGATGTAGGCCTGGGCGGTCTCGACGATCCAGAGGCTGTTGCGCTCGGACTCCTCGGAGGTGTCGCCCCACGCGGTGATGCCGTGTCCGCCGAGGATGCAGCCGATCGCGTCGGGGTTCTCCGCCTTGATCGCCGCGATGTCGAGTCCGAGCTGGAAGCCGGGGCGCCGCCACGGGACCCAGGCCACCTTCTCGCCGAAGATCTCGGCGGTCAGCTTCTCGCCGTCGGCGGCGGTCGCGATGGCGATGCCGGCGTCGGGGTGCAGGTGGTCGACGTGGGCGGCATCCACCAGCCCGTGCATGGCGGTGTCGATCGAGGGAGCAGCGCCGCCCTTGCCGTGCAGGCAGTAATCGAAGGCCGCGACCATCTCGTCCTCGCGTTCGACGCCCGGGTAGACGTCGACAAGCGCGCGCATGCGGTCGAGGCGGAGGACGGCGAGGCCCTCGGGCTTCAGCGTGCCGAGGTCGCCGCCGGATCCCTTGACCCAGAGGAGCTCCACGGGCTCACCGGTGACGGGGTCGGTGTCGGTGCCCTTCGCGGACGTGTTGCCGCCCGCGTAGTTGGTGACCATCGGGTCGGATCCGAGGCGGTTGCTGCGCGCGATGAGTTCGGCGGCGGCCGTGGTGGTGGGGGACATCGACTCTCCTGCGAGGCTCAGACATGAAAGATCTTGTGAAACCTTTCACAATCTAACAGGCTCAGCGGATCTCGACCAGCCCCCGGAAGGCCGAGAGCCGTTCGTCGGCGGGGTCGAGCTCGGTGACGAGCAGGTCGACGTTCGTCCAGGCGAGCGCGCGCGCAACGGCGAGGCGTTCGAGCTTCGAGGAGTCCGCGAGGACGACGGTCTCGTCGGCGTTGGTCGAGAGGACGCGCTTGACCTCGGCTTCTTCGAGGGTCGTCTCGCTCGTGCCGAATGACGGATCGAGGGCGGCAGCGCTCGTGAAGAAGCGGTCGTAGTGGAAGCGGCTCGCACTCTCGCACGCCTGCGCACCGACGAAGCTGCCGGTGCGGGGTTCGAGGCGTCCGCCGAGGAGGATCGCGTCGACGGCGGGTCGCCCCTGTGCTGCGCGGAGGTTGTCGTACGAGTTCGTGACGACGAGCAGTTCGTCGCTGTCGTCGAGGGTGGAGATGAGCGCACCGACCGTGGACGAGGCATCCATCGCCGCGGCACCGCCGTGGGGGAGCAGGTCGTGCGCTTTCCGTGCGATCTCGGCCTTGGCGCCGCCGCGCGCGGCGATCCGGGCGGTGAAGTCCTGCGGCACGATGGCGGCGACCGCCCCGCCGCGGACCCGCCGCGCGAGCCCCTCGCGGACAAGATCGTCGAGGTCGCGGCGGACGGTCATCGCCGAGACGCCGAGCGCCTCGGCGGCCGGCTCGAGTCGGACGCTGCCGGACTCGGCGAGCATCTCGAGGAGGAGCGACCGCCGTTCGGCGCTGAGCAACTGCGGCATGCGATCAGGGTAACCGGGTGCCGCGGCGACCTTAGGCTCGTTTCGTGAGCGAGCGTCCGGCGGTCATGTGCCCCACCTGCGGCGATCCGCTGCGCTTCGAGATCCTCGACGACGAGCGGTTCACAGTCGCGTGGTCATGCCTCAATTGCGGCCTCGTGCGAGTGACCGAGCCGCGCTGATCAGCTCCGGCGCTCGGCGATGATCGCTGCGACAGCTCGGGCGCCGCGCTCGGCGCGGCGGTGGACGGCGACGACGTCGAAGCCCGCGGACTCGAGGACCCGCTGCAGGTCGCGCGTGTTCCAGCGGTAGGCACGCACGACGGCGTGGTCGAACGCCTCCGTCTCGTCCGCGTCGAAGCAGCCCAGCAGCAGCGACCCGCCGGGACGCAGCACGCGCGCGAACTCGGTGAGCGGAACCGCGATCGCCTCGGGCTCGTGGTGGATCGTCGAGAACCAGGCGAGGATGCCTCCGATCGCGGCATCCGGCTCGTCGATCGCCTCGATGCTCTCGACGTCGAACCGGACGCCCGGGTGCGTCGCGCGGGCGTGGTCGATGAACTCCGGCACGAGGTCGATCCCGCGGATCTCGGCGCCCCGCTCCGCGAGGTGCTGCGTCCAGTGGCCCGGGCCGCAGCCCGCGTCGATGAGGCGACCGGATGCCGCGGCTCCCCACGCCTCGATGAGGTGGCGATCCGCGTGGTGCATCGCGCCCACGGACCCGAGCACGCCGACGTACTCCGCGGCCCGGTGTGCGTAGGCGGCGGTCGTGCGGGTCATCCTACGAGGCTATCGACCGCGTCTGACCTGTGTCAGGATGCGGCGGTATGAGCACCGGCCCGGACTGGACGATCCGCACCCCCGGCTCCGAGCCCGACCGGCTGACCGCGCACCAGCAGGCACTCCTGGGTCAGGTGGAGGCGGAACTGCCCGCGCGTCGCGGAGAGACGTACGACCTCTCGGAGCTCGAGGCTCGCGTCACACCGATCGTCCGGGAACTCGTCCGGTCCGGACTCACGGCCGAGCAGATCGCCGACAACAGCCGGCTCCGCCCGGCGTTCGTCGCGCGGATCACCGGCAGGGGCGCGTGAGACGATCCCGGAGTGAAGATCACCCAGGTCCGTAACGCCACTCTGTTGCTGGACGTCGGCGGCATCCGCGTCCTCGTCGATCCCATGCTGGGGGCGAAGGGCTCGCAGCCCGGCTTCGCCAGTGCACGGCGCAACCCGCTGGTCGATCTCGTGGTTCCGCTCGCGGACCTGCTGGACCCGGACATCGTGGTGGTGACGCACACCCATTCCGACCATTGGGATGCCGCGGCCGCCGCGCTCCTGCCGCGTGAGGTTCCCGTGCTCGTCCAGCACGCCGAGGACGCCGCGGTGATCGGCGGGGCCGGCTTCACGCAGGTGATCGTCCTCGAGGAGCCGACGACGCTGGCCGGCGTGACCTTCACGCGCACGGGCGGGCAGCACGGCTCCGACGCGACGCTCGCTGCGGCACCGCGACTCGGTGAGGTCATGGGTGTGGTCATCGCGCATTCCGCGGAGCCGACGCTGTACGTCGCCGGCGACACCGTCTACCACCCGGCTGTCGAGGCGGCGCTCGCCGCGCACCGGCCGGACGTCGTCGTCCTCAACACGGGAGAAGCCATCCTCCCCGGCCTCGATCCGATTCTCATGGGGGCCGAGGACGTCGTGCGCGTGCACGGTCTCGCGCCCGATGCCCGCGTCGTCGCCGTCCACATGGAGGCGCTCGACCACTGCACCGTGACCCGCGCCGACGTGCGTGCGGTCGCGGAAGCGCAGGGGATCACCGCGGCCGTCCACGTCCCCGAGGACGGGCAGACGCTGACGTTCTGACGACCCGGCCGGCGCTCGGGTTCCGGCCGCGCCTGCGGGTCACGCCCGCCACGCTGAGCGGCGCGGGATACGTTCGATCACGACGGAATGTTCCGGCCTGATCCCGGCGATGCCCGACCGTCCCTCCCGACGACGCTTCGGCTTCTCCCGTTGCCACGGATCCGTGGCCAGTTCGCTCAGTACTCGCGCGCCTTTCGTGCGGTCTTTCCTCGCTCGAAGGAGCACCACCATGCCCTCGCTGACCCCGCCCCGCGCAGCCACGCAGCCCACGACCGAGAAGGCGGGACGTGACAGGAAGCTCCGATGGACGGCCCTCGTCCTGGCGCTGATCGTCGCGATCATCGTGATCTCGCCGATCATCTGCACCCTCGCCGTCGCCGTCGCGATCACCGCGGGAGTCTCACTCGGCAAGAAGACCCCGACGTTCCTGCGCTTCACGACGCCGGCCACCGCCACGCGCGCTCTGATCATCTCCGTCGTCGTCGCGTTGCTGTCGGCCGGTATGGCGAACCTTGTCCTGCCGCGGGCGGACACGACGGTGGATGAGGCGCCCGTCGCGTTCGCGCCGACATCCCCGGCTGCTGACGACACGGTCGCGGTCGGCGAGGATCAGCAGGCATCGCCGACGCCGACCGAGACCGTCACATCCGAGACCGCCGAGGCGGGCACCGCGCTCGCCGCTCTCGCGACCCTCGAGGTGAAGGGGCGCGCGCCGAAGACGGGCTACGACCGCGATGAGTTCGGACAGCGCTGGAAGGACATCGACCGCAACGGCTGCGGGCAGCGCGACGACGTCCTCGCCCGCGACCTCGTCGGCGTGCAGAAGGACGGTCGATGCGTCGTGACCTCCGGCATCCTCGACGATCCGTTCACGGGCGAGCGCATCGCGTTCGAGCGTGGCGAGGACAAGTCGTCGCTCGTACAGATCGACCACGTCGTGCCGTTGTCGGATGCCTGGCAGAAGGGTGCGCAGCAGCTCACTGCGCACCAGCGCGAGACCCTTGGCAACGATCCGCTCAACCTTCTCGCCGTCGACGGCGCCGCGAACGCGCAGAAAAGCGACAGCGACGCCGCGACCTGGCTGCCGAAGAACACGGAGTTCCGGTGCGCCTATGTCGCTCGCCAGGTGTCGGTGAAGGTCGCGTACGAGCTCTGGGTGACCCAGGCGGAACGCGATGCCATCGAGCGGATCCTGACGGAATGCCCGGCCGAGCCGCTGCTGACGTCGGAGTACGCCGCCGACGCCATGGCGATCGCGGCGGACCCCGCGTCGAAGCCCAGCCCGAGCGTCGCGCCGGCGCCGAAGCCCCAGCCGACGCAGGAGTCGAAGCCCGCACCGGCTCCTGCTCCCGCGAAGCCTGCGCCGCCCGCGGACGTGTACTTCAAGAACTGCACCGCCGCCCGCGAGGCGGGAGCAGCTCCCGTGCACGTCGGCGACCCCGGCTACGCGAAGCACCTCGACCGGGACGGCGACGGTGTCGGCTGCGAGTAGCGCCGGTCGACAGGCGAGTCGGTGGCGACCACACTGGTCGCATGGATCCCCTGACGAGCGCCGTGCTCTTCGCCACTGTGTTCGCCGCCGGCTCGTACGTCCTCTACTGGGTCATCCGCAAGGCCGTCGCGCACGGCATCCAGGAGGCGCGTCAGTCCGCGGAGAGCCAGCGGGTCGACGCGCGCTGAGCGGCCGGGGGCTCGGCACCCGGGAAAGGCGAAACCCCCGCGAATAGAAGCTTCGCGAGGGTTCCTAGAACCGTTGTAACGACGGTTCGTGTGGCTCCGACGGGCGTCGATCCCGTGACCTCACGATTCCCGGCCCGCGACCGGCCCGGAGTAGCGCAGTACGGACCTAGCGAGGAACATGCAGTGAACTTTTCCGACGGTGCTTGGTGCCCCGCCACGCAGAGGTGGTTCAGTCGAACAGTAACGACGTCATCGAAAGAGAGTTCCGTGAGATCCTCTGCGCGCGCCTTGTCTATCGCTGTTCTTGCCATCTCCTTTGCGCTCGCGCCAGTAAGCGCCGGCGCCAACGTTGCTAGTCCGGATCCGGTCGTGCCTGATGCGACGAGTGACGCACTGCAATACGAGTACGACATCTCATCCGAGAGAGCGGCCAACATCGTGCAGGCGCAGGAGAGTTTTTCGCACCTCGTGGCCGAGCTCGAGGAGCTCGAGGTCACCTACGCCGGGTCGGCGATTGACCCGACCACGGATTACGACGCGTGGGTGTCCTTCGTTGGTCTGCCCAGCGCCGAGGCCATCGAGCTCATTAGCGGTGTGCCACTCGATATCGATCTGCGGACTGACGCGAGGTTCACAGCCGCCGAACTTCGTGAGAGCCTCCGGGAAGCCCACGCAGCGCTGGAGGCAGAGGCGGGAATAGGCGGAGCGGCAGGGTATCTCGACACTGCCGCGCAGAAGCTCGTGTTCGCCGCGTGGCCCGACGAGTCCGCGACCCTTTCGAGGGCACGCGCGGACGTCGCGGACGTAGCGGCCGACACGAGCGGTCCGCAGATTGAGATCGTCACGGTTCCAGAATCAGTGGTCTCAGACGAGATCAATGGCGGTGCGCACCTGTCCAATGGTTGCACCTCCGCGTTTAACGTCCGGGACGGGAGCGGGCGAAAGGGGTTTCTAACGGCCGCCCACTGCCCGAATCCAGTTTCGGGCTACCCGTTCGTCAAGGAGCGGGAGACTGCAGGATTCGACGTTCAGCTCCACCGGGCCACCTCGGTGACCAATCTGATCCGCGTGTCGAGCGGTGGAACGACGCGGACGATCACCGGTTGGTACTATCCGTCGGGCGGAGGCACAGCGTGCAACTATGGTCGCTCGACCGGCAACAAGTGCACCACGATCTTCTCCAACGACGTCTGCTGGCCGGGTCTCGGGTGCGGGTTCTACGCCACCAATGCCGGCGTAACTAGCGGCGGGGACAGCGGTGGTCCCTGGTATTCCGGCAACTCAGCGCTCGGTGTGCATAAGGGGACCATGTGGCTATTTGGGAACAAGAGTGTCTTCACCGACATGGGCAACGCTCTCTCGGCAATGAGTGTCTCGCTCTGCAGGACGAGCACATGCTGAACCCGAGCAAGCGACGGCGCATCGCCATGTCAGGGCTCCTGGTGATCGGCGCGACTACCCTCGCTGGTTGCGCGGGCGGCGTCACTGTGAACGATGACAGTTCCGTCGCGATCGTCACCGATGCTGGATTTCTCACCGGCGACGAGGCACTCGTTCAAGGCACGGTGTCAATCACGGAGGGGGGCTGTGTGGGCATCACGGACTCTCAGGGGGACACGTACCCGACAGTCTGGCCGACGGGCACGAGGCTGGTACACGGTAGTGACTCCGCGATCGAGATTCCTGGCCTTGGGGTACGACAACTTGGCGACGAAGTGAGTGGAAGCGGCGGATACTACGCGGTCACCACCCGGCCCGTGTTGGACGATGTTGCTGACCGCTGCGGCTGGGATGGCGACGTTATCGGCGTCCGCTTCGAGTGAGTGGGTCAACTTTAAAGCTCGGCTAGGAGGTCACGCTCAGTGGTCGGGGGCGGTGCGATGCAGGGTCGCCGCAGTCCCGGCCTGTGCGACGGCGTGAGGAACGAACAGGTGACAGGTTCGGTTCAGGCCGCGAGTGTGAGCGGCTCGGCTAGCTTGGCTTCGAACTCGAAGTTCTTGCGAGGCTCGCGAAGGATCTCCGCGAGGAGTTTCCGACGATGAAAGGCTTCTTGCCAGCAGATCTGCGATACATGCGACGTTTCGCGGAGCCGTGGCCAGATCTCGATTCAATTCGCCAACGAGCCGTTGGCGAATTGCTCTGGGGACACATCATCGAGCTCCTCGACAAGTTGGATGACCAGCAGGTGCGCAATTGGTGCGCCGCGAAGGCTGCACTCCACGGGAACTGCACGGGGCGTTGACCGGCCCCAGACCGGCCCAGGCTCAATACCGAGGGCGTCTCATCTCGCCGCGCTCGCCCCAATGAACGGGAGATTCACTCGCTCAACGATCGGCCGGAGCAGCCGAGGTGGTGATGTGAGATTGGCTTCTCACCGGGGAAAAGGCGAAACCCCCGCGAATAGAAGCTTCGCGAGGGTTCCTAGGACCGTTGTAACGACGGTCCGTGTGGCTCCGACGGGCGTCGATCCCGTGACCTCACGATTTTCAGGCGAACTGCCGGTGTGGGCCCGCTATGGCGGAACACACTCCGGAGGACCGCGCGGCTCGCGCTGCGATCCTCGAACGCGGCTGCTCGACGCCCATCAAGACGGCGACGGGCGGGTGGGTGCGGTGCGGCTCGCGGATCAAGTCGCGCTGCGAGTCCTGCGCGGAACTTTATCGGGGTGATTGGGCCGCGATCGCTCGCTCTGGTGTGTTCGATGGACCGGTTGCGCAATACCGCTTCTACCTCCTGACCCTCACTGCGCCGTCGTTCGGTCGGGTGCATCGGGTGCCGCGCTCGGGGTCGCCTACACGTTGCGGCTGCGGCGCGCTGCACACTGTCGATGACGCGAGCTTGCGGGGCGTGCCGCTGGACCTGGCGGCGTACGACTATGCGGGGCAGGTGGCGTGGAACCGGGATGCCGGGGTGCTGTGGGATCGGACGCGGCGGCGGCTGCGTGACCGATGGGAGTCGGTGGAGTACTTCATCGTCCGAGAATGGCAAGACCGGGGCGTGCTGCATGTGCATGCGATCGTCCGCATTGCACGAGGCGAAGCCCCGACGGCGATCGAGTTGCGCGATGCGGCCCGCACGGCGGTGGCGGTGTCGAAGGTCGACGGCTCATTCGTGGAGTGGGGCGCGCAGGCACAGTGCGATGCGTTCCGGGCGGACGGCGACGGCGCGAAGACCATCTGGTATCTCTCCAAGGCGCTGAACTACGTCCTCAAAGACGTCGCCACTGATGCCGATGGTGTGCCGGTGGCGGTGTGGCGGCATCAGGTCGCGCTCGGTGACGCGGCGCGCCGGATGCGATGTGCGCCCGACTGTGTGCCGCAGGACTGCTCGAGCCTGGTGCATCAGCGTTACGGCTCGCGGTCGCAGGTGGTGTCCGCGTCGCGGCGCACGAAGTACCGGCCGGGTTGGTCGTTCACGGGGCTGACGCGGACGGTGCAGCGGCGGCTTCGGCGGGAGTGGTGGGAGTCGCAGCAGACGGAGGCCGGCGCGGACGCGCCGGCTGTGTCGCCGGCTCCGCTGGAAGAACTCGCGGCGCGGTCGCGTCGCGAGTTGGTCGCGCGCGGATGGGCCGCGCCGTGAGAGAGGCGGAGCAATGGTGAAGTTCTTCATTCGTGCCGGGTCCGACGTGGAGCCGATGCCGGACTGGGATATCTACGCGTGTGACTCGTTCGGACGCCCGTCGCACCTGATCGGGGGCGTGATGGGCGCAGCGCGGACGCATGAGGATGCGTTGGCGATCTTCCTGACGATGAATCCGGAGATTCCCGGCGAGTACGTGCACGTGCGTCCTTCGACGATCGTGCCACCGTGGCCGACAGTCCGGGACGCATGAGCGGAGCCGGGGCGGGGCGCAGCGGAGTCCCGCATGCGGGACGCGCGCGCCCGCACCGGCCCGCCACGCACCGCGAGTGACGGAACGGATCACGCCGCCGAGGGCAACCGCAGCGCGCAGCGCGAAGGGCGGCAGCGATACGATCACGTCACGCGGAGCGAAACGGCTCGCGCATGATTGGGGTAAGTGTGAGCGACTACCTGGCTGCAATGGCCGTCATGAAGGTCAACTACGACCGCAAAGGCCACGACGTGCTTCAAATGCTCGTCCCGTTCGTCGCCGATTGTGCGCGGAAATACTCGGAACCTCTATCGGACAGTTCCATCCAGTCCGATTTGCAGACCCGCTTCGGCATGCCGGTGCCGCGCACCGTGATCAAGGGGCTGCTACGTCGACTCTCCCGGGCCGGGGCGCTAGCACGCGAGCACGGCGTGTATCGACCCGTGCGGGACGAAATCGATAAACCTGAGTATGATCTTTCGGCCAGCCTGCTTGCCGTCCAGCGCGCTCAGGCAGACCTGCTTGGTTCCGCGACGGCGTTCGCGTCGCGCGTGTTCGATCGGACGCTTAGTGAGGACGCTCTGTCGACTGCTCTGGTGTCACTCGCTCGGCAGGAGGTCGCCCCCCTAGCCATCTGGGCCATACAAGGCGGACCAGCCGCACTCGACGCGCCGGTGGACGATGAACTCGCCCAGATCACTGCACAGTTCGTTCTCTACGTCATCAACGAAGGGTCCGTAGAGGAGCGCACCGCTCTAGAGCAGATCGCCAAGGGGAGCCTACTGTCGGGAGTGATCTGGACTGCGGATCTCGACGCGCCCGATCGGCGGATCAACGGTCTCGAGTTCTTCCTCGACACAACGTTGCTGCTACGACTCCTGGGTTTGTGCGGGCCGGCTAGGGCGGCGTTCTCTGGGGAACTAACCCGGCTGGCGCAGGAATGCGGCATCGCGCTCGTCTGCTTTGAGCACAACCGCAACGAGATCCTCGGAATATTGCAGGCGGCCACCGCAGTGCTGAGGGCGGGCCGAAGCCGATACTACGGCGAAGCGGTCGAGTTCATGGTCAGTGAGGGGTGGACGGCGAGCGATGCCGAAGAGGTAGTCAGCACGCTAGATGACCGTCTTGCCACGTGCGGGGTCGAAGTGCGTTCGCGTCCGCCGCGGGAAGCTCGCTACAACATGGACGAGACTGAGCTACGAAAGCTACTCGACAAGAATGTGCATTACAACAATCCCGCAGCGCTAGACGCTGACGTAAACTCCCTGGCTTCGATTTTTACGCTTCGTCGGGCACGCCATTCGGATCATCTTGAGTCCAGCAAAGCCCTCTTCGTGACCACGAACAACAACCTGGCGGTGGGTTCACGCCAGCTCTACAAGATCGGCGAGGATCAGCTCCGTGGAGTTCCGCTGGCCCTAGTTGAGTCGCAAGTCGCAAGCTACCTATGGGCGCGGCGGTCTGGCTCTGCCGACGATATGCCGCTCAATCTCCTGGCCATGGGTGCACTATCGATCGCCGAGTCGGAGCCCAGAATCTGGCTGAGATACGTCGAAAAATTGGACGAGTTGCGGTCGAGGGAGCGCCTAACCGAGCGGGACTATGTGCTCCTCCGCCAGTCGCTACTAGCGCGGTCGATCCTGCTCGCCGCCACCGATGGCAATGCGGACGCGTTTACCGAAGACACTGCTGACTTCGTGCTCAAGCATGCGCTCGAAGAGCATGCGCGCGAACTGCAGGAGGAGGTGCGGCGCCGGGACGGCGAGCTTGCCGAGCGCGACGAGCAATTAGCGGCGTCCGACGCTCGGGCCGCGGCCGCCATTGCCGATCGAGATGCGCGCGCACGTGCGCAATCAGCTGCATTTGCGGCGAGGGCGCGCCGAAACGCACGACGCGTAGTCATCGGAGTCGGCTCAGTGCTCGCCCTTGCAGTGCTGGCGGCGTCGATCGTTAGCTTCCCCTGGCCGATCGATCCGCCCATTAGCACCGTCCTGCCCGGCTGGCTGTCAATAACCTTGGGAGTCTTCGCTGTCGCGATCGGTGCTGCCTCGATAGTCGTTGGCCTGACGATCCGTGGAATAGGGAGCAACCTGATGGCTTCCTTGGCGGCGAGATTTGAGCGCTCCTATCGCTCCCGATTCGAGCCGATCAGCGAAGCACCGCCCACGCTTGATCCTGTGTAGAAGATTTCGGGAGATCAGTCAGGTGTCGCACCCGACCGCAGCAGTCCAACCGCATACCAATCGGGCTCGCACCACCCTTCGGGGCTGATGGAACTGGGATCGACCCACTCGAGTAGGTCATGGTCCGTACTCAGTACAGGCTCCGCGTCCTCGAGCGTCGCCCACATGCAGACCAGGCGAATGACGCCGGCCGCGGTTGGCGTATCGGTCTCGCACAGAACAGCGCCGGCGCGGATACCGATATTCAGTTCTTCGCGGATTTCGCGCTCGAGTGCCACCGCGGCGGTCTCGCCTGCTTCAACCTTGCCGCCGGGGAACTCCCACAGGCCACCAGCTCGGATACTGGGTCGCCGGCGGGTGCGAAGAATTCGACCGCCGTCATGAATGATTGCGGCTACGACAACGGTGGGTTCTGGCCTCACTGGTCGACCAGATAGGTGAGCCCGCGTGAGTCGAAGACGGCGAGCGACAGGCCGACGCTGCGAACGAAAGCACGCAGGTCAGCGCTCGGTTCGATCGGCACCACGACGACGCGGCGCCCTGGTGCGGGGGAGACATGCCGGCTGTAGTCGAGCAGCTGTGCGACGGCCATGCGCACGTCGTTGCGCGTCGCGTCGCCCTTCACTTCGAAAAGCGTCCTCGTCTCCGGAACCCATGTGTCGGTAAACAGAGTCGTTTGTTCCCCCGCGGCACGGATCTTCAGTCGCTTTGCGCTGAGACCCCGCGCCTCAAGCCACTTGATGAGGTTGTCCTCCATGATTCGCTCGCGGCGTTCGACGATCACGGGATCGATCGCGGCGCGGGCGAACTGAGTGGCGTCGGCAGCTTCCCTTTCCACGGTCGTCGTTGATGATTCCTTGGCGGGCGCGGCCGCGTGGATCTTCGCTGCAGAGTCCTTCTCGTAGCCTCCACCCATTCGCAAGAGATTGAAAAGGACCGCCGTTCGAGGTTGCTTGTCGCGCCCTGTGGTGGTTACCGGCGACCATGGCTCGCTGGGGTCGAGCGTGAACTGTCCGAGGTACTCGTGAATTCGTTCCTGCTTGCCGGGGACGGTCCCCACGGCGTAGAAGAGATGGACTTCCCGGTCGTTGGTGAGCGTCTCGAGCAGGATTCTGTTCGCTCCGCGGTCGATGAACTGCGGACCCGACTGGCCTTCACCGGTGTAGTAGTAGCGGGTCCTGGCGACGTCAGCCCAGCCGTCTGTGTAGTACCCATTGGGGTCACCACTTAGGGGATCTGAGTACAAAAGCATCAGCTTGCCGCCCTTAGGCGTGAGCATTCCGCCCTGGATCCCTCCGCCCAACCGAGCATTTATCTGAGCGCGGGTGAGCTTGATCCCTGGCTCAAGATCGACGGGCACCCTTAGCGCTCCTCGTCGATCTGGATGGGGTGCTGGGCCCATCGGTTTATCGTGCTCAAACCGACGCCAAGGTATTTCGCAGCGTCGCGCTGCGTGTAGTTCATCTTCTGCAGGGTGTACTCGGCTATAACTCGCTCCCAGTGGCCATACTGGCGGCGAAAGTCACGCAGCGCCGTGAGCGCACGTCGAAACTCATCGCTCGATTTCGCGTCGAGCATAAGCAGTTCATACTCATCGGGGTCGTCACCGTGTAGAGCCCGTTCATGCAGTTGCGTTGACCGTTCACGGTTGTGCATGAGCTCGGCGGCCCGATGAAGCTGCTCACTGAGTTCGTCCAGCTTGTCCGCAAGATCTATGCGTTCAACCTCATCGACCTGAAGGTGTGGCTCGTCGGGTCCGGGGGCGGTCGAAGCGGTCATGGGGTAAGCGTATAGACGTCCCCCGACAGATCTGTATGTTCCTGTACGCGAACAAACTTGTTATTGATTGAATACATCAGCTATGGTGTGTTTATGTTCGCGAACGATAACGACTCGACGACGGTGGGGGCGCTGTGGGAGCGCTATCGGGTCGTTCTATTCTCGAAGATCGCTCCAGGAACACAGCGCGCTTACACATACGCCTGGCGTCGAAGGGTCGAGCCGTGGTTCGCGCATCGCGACATTGCATCAATCTCGACCCTCGATGTCGAGGAAGCGTTCGCGAGCTGGTCGGGGGCCGAGTCCACCCGGGCGGACGCGCTCGGAGCACTCTCGGCGCTGTGCCGCATCGCGGTCAAGGGCGGCTTCATCGCATCAAATCCCTGCATCGGCGTTGACCGGCGCCGACAGCAGGCATCGGATGTCGCTGCGCGCGCGCTGACGCGGGACGAGTTCAGCCGGTTGCTCGAACTGTTGCCCGAGTCAGGTCCCTACCGGCGCTTCGTGCTTGCTATGGCGTACACAGGTTGTCGCCTGGGAGAAGTCGCGGGGCTTCGGCTCTCGGATGTGGACTGGGAAGAGCGCACGCTAAGCGTCGTACGCACTGCGTCGCCTGGCCTCAGGGGAGAGGTCGTCGTCGGGCCAACCAAGGGTCGCCGGACGCGCACCGTTCCGATCGTCGATCAGTTCCTGCCGGTGCTCCAGGAGGCCGCAGTAGGCAAGGGCGTTCACGAGTACCTGTTCACGGGGCCGCGCGGCGGGTTTATCAACTCGAAGAATCTGAGCCGTGCGCTCAACTGGCACCGCGACCGCGCGCGAGTGAAGTCTTTTGCGCCGGGGGAGCCCGAATTGCACTGGCATGACCTGCGTCATACAGCGGCGGTGTTCTTCTTCGACGCAGGGCTCCCGGCTCCTGATGTCCAAGCGCTGCTGGGGCACTCGTCTCTCATGGTCACGCAGCTTTACGCCGACACGCGTCGGCTTGCTGCGCGGCGGAGCTTGGGACCGCTGTCGGCGTTCTTCGCTCAGTCAAGAGGTCAACTTGGGGGAGGTGAAGCGCCCGCCATGACCGGCAACGATTCACCTGCGTAAAGGTCCGCAGGAGCCCCCGCATGATCCCGCGATCCCAGTGTTTCCGGGGGAAAGGCGAAACCCCCGCGAATAGAAGCTTCGCGAGGGTTCCTAGGACCGTTGTAACGACGATCCGTGTGGCTCCGACGGGCGTCGATCCCGTGACCTCACGATTTTCAGTCGTGCGCTCTACCAACTGAGCTACAGAGCCGCATGGCATCCGAGGTGCCATGTCCTAGACGAAAGGCCCGTGAATTCAACAGAAGCTGAAGACAAGGGCCTGTCGCTCGGAGCGACCCTGACGGGACTTGAACCCGCGACCTCCGCCGTGACAGGGCGGCACGCTAACCAACTGCGCTACAGGGCCATGCTTATTAAATTGTGGGAGTGACCCCAACGGGATTCGAACCCGTGCTACCGCCGTGAAAGGGCGGCGTCCTAGGCCGCTAAACGATGGGGCCGAGCGACCCCGGGGGGATCACGCTTACCGAGGGTCAAGCATATGCGATCCCCGGCGAATGTGCGAATCGAGGGCGAGCCGACCGTTCCGTGCGGCGAAAGAGGGGGAGGATGACGGTGCCCGCCGCAATCTCCTCTGTGACGAATGTGACCAGTGTTGCTACTGTGATGGGCGGATCAGCACGCCGTCTGGCCGAGGGAAGGGTGTGTGCAGTGACCGACCTGCCCGAAGCGACTGGAGCCGACTGCGGCTGCGCGCCCACCGCCGACGAGGCGCGTTCGTTCTCGTCGCGCATCAGCCGTCGCAACGTCCTGGGCCTCGGCGCGCTCGGTGTGGCCGCGGCATCCACCGGCATCGGCTTCGCCCTGCCCGCGTTCGCCGCGACCTCGTATCCCAGCTGGGACGACGTCGAGAAGGCCCGCAAGAACGAGTCCGCCAAGGGCTCCGAGATCACCCGCATCCAGAACCTCATCTCGTCGCTCGAGAACGACGTCGTCGCCAAGCAGGCCGAGGCCGAGCGACTCGGCGTCGAGTATCAGGACGCCCTCATCGCGTACGAGGACGCCGCAGCCCGTGCTGACGCGTTGCAGGCGCAGGCCGACGCCGAAGAGGCGCGGGCGAAGGAAGCCGCGTCGAAGCTCGGCGTGCTCGCGGCGCAGCAGTACCGCTCCGGCAAGGGCGACGCGACCCTCGACCTCTTCTTCTCCGACTCGTCCGCGACCGCCGACGACCTGCTGGGCCGACTCGGCACGATGGACCGTCTCGTCGAGGCGAACCGCGACGTCTATGCCGCCGCCATCGGTGCGCGCGACAGCGCGAAGAACCTCGCCGCGCAGGCGCAGGTCGCCCGCGACGAGCGCGACAAGCGCAAGGCCGAAGCCGAGCAGAAGATGCAGGCCGCGCAGGATGCCGCCGAAGCCGCCCAGGCGGCCCTCGCCGCCCAGAACGAGCACCGCGAGGTGCTCGAGGCTCAGCTCCAGGCGCTGCAGGACACGACCGCCAAGACCGTCGCCGGCTACAAGGCCGGTGTCGAGGCGGAACGCAAGCGTCGCGAGGAAGCGGCCCGCAAGGCACGCGCCGAGGCCCTTCGTCGGGCCAAGATCGAAGAGGCGCGCCGCCTCGCCGAAGAGAAGCGTCGACGCGAGGAAGAGGCCAAGAACAACAGCGGCGGCGGTTCGTCCGGTGGCGGCGGCGGTTCGTCCGGTGGCGGCGGCGGCGGCAGCACCGGCGGCTCCGTCCAGCCCTCCGGCTGGGTGCGCCCCGCGCACGGCTACATCAGCTCCTGGTATGGCGTCCGCGGCAGCATCTGCACCCCGAGCGGGTGCACGGCCAGCGGTCACCGCGGCATCGACTTCGCCAGCTCGTGCGGGTCGCCCATCTACGCGGCGGCCTCCGGCACTGTCATCTTCGCCGGTTACAGCGGCGACTGGGGCAACTTCGTCAAGGTCCGTCACAGCGACGGCACCGTCACGGGATATGCGCACATCATCGACGGCGGCTACGCGGTGGGCTACGGCGACTACGTCCGCGCCGGCCAGACCATCGCCTACATCGGCAGCACCGGCGCATCGACCGGCTGCCACCTGCACTTCGAGGTCTACCGCGGCGGCATCCGCGTCGACCCGGCGCCGTTCCTGCGCGCCCGCGGCATCAGCGTCTGACGCTCACGGTCGTGAAACGACGAAGGTCGGATGCCGCGCCGCATCCGACCTTCTCGTTGTGAGCCTCAGAGGCTGTTGGGCGCTTCGCCCTCACCCTGCGTGCGGGTCTCGCCCTCGTGCTCGTCGAAGCGCGTGAAGGCCTCGGACACGAGGCGCTCGGCCTCGGCAGCGCCGGCCCACTCGTCGACCTTGACCCACTTGCCGGGCTCGAGGTCCTTGTAGCGCTCGAAGAAGTGGCCGATCTCGCCCTTGGTCCACTCGTCGATGTCGTCGACGTCCTGGATGTGCGCCCAGCGCGGGTCCTTCGCCAGGACGGCGACGACCTTGTCGTCGCCGCCGGCCTCGTCGCTCATCTTGAGGACGGCGACGGGGCGGACCTTGGCGAGCACACCGGGGTAGATCTCGCGGTCGAGGAGGACCAGCACGTCGAGCGGGTCGCCGTCCTCGCCGAGCGTGTTCTCGAAGAAGCCGTAGTTCGCGGGGTACCCCATGGGGGTGAACAGAACGCGGTCGAGGAAGACGCGGCCTGTGCCGTGGTCGACCTCGTACTTCACGCGGCTACCGCGCGGGATCTCGATGACGGCGTCGTACGCGCCCATGCCTGTGCTCCTTTGAAAGTCCGGTGGGATGCGGGCATAAGCCTACTTGCGCGGGTGCGTGTGCCCAACGCAGGGCGAAACGCTCTGAGACGGGGCTTCGGGCCGGGTCGGGTGCGGTTTCTCCTGCACTCGGCACGCCTGTCGGCGGACGAGCGCCTGGACGGTCGTCGGTACGGTGGAGCGGTGCCGTCCCTGCATCCCGCCGTCGCCGAGGTCCGCCGTGCCGTCCGTACCGCACTGACGGGCCTGCCGCAGGGCGCCGTCGTCATCGTCGGGCTCTCGGGCGGCGCCGATTCGCTCGCGCTCGCTGCGGCGGTCGGCTTCGAGGCGCCGAAGCTCGGCGTGCGGGCGGCATCCCTCACCGTCGACCACGGCCTGCAGCCGGACTCCGCCGAGGTCGCCTCGGCCGCGGGCCGCGCCGCCGCGACGCTGGGACTCGATCCGCTCATCGTGCGGGTGGACGTCGGCACCGAGGGCGGCCCCGAGGCCGCCGCGCGCGATGCGCGGTACCGCGTGCTGCGGGATGCCGCGCACGACGTGCGTGCCGCGGCTGTCGTCCTCGGGCACACGTTGGACGACCAGGCCGAGACGGTGCTCCTGGGCCTGGCCCGCGGATCCGGTGCGGGGAGCCTGCAGGGGATGGCCGCGGCATCCGATCTGGGCGGCGTCGCCGTGCTGCGTCCCCTGCTTGAGGTGCGGCGCGCGACCACCCGGGACGCGTGCGCGGCGCAGGGACTCGAGCCGTGGGACGACCCGCACAACCGGGACCCGAAGTACGCGCGGGTACGCGTCCGCGAGATGGTGCTGCCGATGCTCGAGGCCGAGCTCGGACCCGGCATCGCCGAGGCGCTCGTCCGCACCGCGGCTCAGTTGCGCGAGGACGCCGAGGCGTTCGACGAGATGATCGACGAGACCATCGAGGACATCGTCGAGCACGCCGAGGCGGGCATCGCCGTCTCGGTCGCCGCGCTCGCCGCGAACCCGCCGGCGCTCCGTCACCGGATCATCCGGCACGTCGTGGCGAGCGAGTTCCACGTCTCACTCACCCGCACGCAGACACTCGAGGTGGCGCGCCTGGTGACGGACTGGGCGGGGCAGGGGCCGATCGACCTGCCCGGATGCCGCGCCCGCCGCGCGGGCGCCACGATCGAGTTCACGGGCGCCGGATCCGGTCTTTAGACTTCTGCAATGCGCGCAGCCGAGATCGCCGACCAGCTCACCGATGTCCTCGTCACCGAGGAGGAGATCCAGGCCAAGCTCGAAGAGCTCGCCCGCCGCGTCGAAGCGGACTACGAGGGTAAGGACCTGCTGCTCGTCGGCGTGCTGAAGGGCGCGGTCATGGTCATGGCCGATTTCGCCCGCTCGCTGAAGCGCCCCATGGAGATGGACTGGATGGCCGTGTCGTCCTACGGCGCCGGCACGAAGTCCAGCGGCGTCGTGCAGATCCGGAAGGACCTCGACACCGACATCTCGGGTAAGCACGTCCTGATCGTCGAGGACATCATCGACTCCGGCCTCACGCTGAGCTGGCTCCTCGAGAACTTCGCCTCGCGCGGCGCGGCATCGATCGAGGTGCTCGCACTGCTGCGCAAGCCCGAGGCGGCGAAGGTCGAGATCGACTGCCGCTACGTCGGCTTCGACATCCCGGTCGAATTCGTCGTCGGCTACGGGCTGGACTTCGCGGAGAAGTACCGGAACCTCCGCGACGTCGCGGTCCTCGCACCCCACGTCTACTCCTGAATCCGCGCGGTACGCCCAAAACGAACGCACAGACCCCGCATAGCGCCGCGGGGGTAGCCTGAACGCACCATGAACGTCAAGAAGCTCTCCCGCAACCCGTTCGTCTACGTGGTTCTCATCGGCGTGCTCTTGATCATCGGCATGACGCTGATCTCGAACCTCACCGGTGCGAAGAGCATCACGACGCAGCAGGGCCTCTCGCTCCTCGATGGGTCGACGGTGAGCAAGGCCGTCATCACCGACGGCGACAACCGCGTCGACCTCACGCTGAACGAGGCGTTCGAGGGTTCGACGAACGTGCAGTTCTACTACGTCACGGAGCGTGCCGACACGGTCGTGCAGGCCGTGAACTCGGCCGCGCCGAAGGACGGCTACAACGACGTCGTGCCGCAGACCAACTGGTTCGGCAGCCTCATCTCGATCCTCCTCCCGATCCTCATCCTCGGTCTGCTGTTCTGGTGGCTGCTCTCCAGCGCCCAGGGCGGCGGCAGCAAGGTCATGCAGTTCGGCAAGTCGCGTGCGAAGCTCGTGACGAAGGAGACCCCGACGGTCACCTTCGCCGACGTGGCCGGCTCCGACGAGGCCATCGAGGAGATGCAGGAGATCAAGGACTTCCTGAAGGACCCGGCCAAGTTCCAGGCCGTCGGCGCCCGCATCCCGAAGGGCGTGCTGCTGTACGGCCCTCCCGGAACAGGCAAGACCCTGCTCGCGCGCGCCGTCGCCGGCGAGGCGGGCGTGCCGTTCTACTCGATCTCGGGTTCGGACTTCGTCGAGATGTTCGTGGGTGTCGGTGCGAGCCGCGTCCGCGACCTCTTCAAGGAAGCCAAAGAGAACGCTCCGGCCATCATCTTCATCGACGAGATCGACGCCGTCGGTCGCCACCGCGGCGCCGGCATGGGCGGCGGTCACGACGAGCGCGAGCAGACGCTCAACCAGATGCTCGTCGAGATGGACGGCTTCGACCCGAAGGTGTCGGTGCTCGTCATCGCCGCGACCAACCGTCCCGACATCCTCGACCCCGCCCT
Source organism: Microbacterium sp. SORGH_AS_0505 (assembly GCF_030818715.1). NCBI lineage: Bacteria > Bacillati > Actinomycetota > Actinomycetes > Micrococcales > Microbacteriaceae > Microbacterium > Microbacterium sp. SORGH_AS_0505. Next base: position 1,296,622 of record NZ_JAUTAT010000001.1, read on the forward strand.
CCTGCGCCCGGGCCGCTTCGACCGGCAGATCGGCGTCGACGCCCCCGACCTGAAGGGCCGTCAGCGCATCCTGGAGGTGCACGGCCGCGGCAAGCCGCTCTCGCCCTCGGTCGACCTCGCCGTCATCGCGCGCAAGACGCCCGGCTTCACCGGTGCCGACCTCGCCAACGTCCTGAACGAGGCCGCGCTCCTGACGGCCCGCTCGAACGCGCAGCTCATCGACATGCGCGCCCTCGACGAGGCGATCGACCGCGTCATCGCCGGTCCGCAGCGTCGCACGCGTGTCATGAAGGACAAGGAGAAGCTGATCACGGCGTACCACGAGGGCGGCCACGCCCTCGCCGCCGCAGCGATGAACCACACCGACCCCGTCACGAAGGTCACGATCCTTCCCCGCGGCAAAGCGCTCGGCTACACGATGGTGTTGCCGCTGGACGACAAGTACTCCGTCACCCGCAACGAGCTGCAGGACCAGCTGACGTACGCGATGGGCGGCCGCGTCGCCGAGGAGATCGTCTTCCACGACCCGACCACGGGCGCGTCGAACGACATCGAGAAGGCCACCGGCATCGCCCGCAAGATGGTCACCGAGTACGGCATGACCACCGAAGTGGGTCCCGTGAAGCTCGGCTCGTCGTCGGGTGAGGTCTTCATGGGTCGCGACATGGGTCACGGCCGCGATTTCAGCGAGCGGATCGCGGAGCGCGTCGACGCCCAGGTCCGCGGACTCATCGAGCAGGCGCACAACGAGGCCTACGAGGTGCTGAACGCCAACCGCGAGATCCTCGACCGCCTTGCACTGGCCCTCCTCGAGAAGGAGACGCTCGACCACATCGAGCTCGCCGAGATCTTCACCGACATCAAGCGCCTCCCGCCCCGCCCGCAGTGGCTCTCGAGCAGCGAGCGCCCCGTCTCGACGCTTCCGCCCGTCGAGGTGCCGCGTCGCGCCGATGTCCCGGTCGCGGCGAACGCCGAGGCCGAGCAGACGGCTCCCGAGACCTCGCCGGCGCGCCACGCGACCGGGCAGGCTCGACCCGCGACGGCCTGAGGCGGCGCGCATGGCGGTCGACCGCGAGCGCGTCTCCGAGCTGGTGCGGGAACTGCTCGTCGCCATCGGTGAGGATCCGGAACGTCCCGGCCTGAAGCTGACTCCGCAGCGCGTCGCCGACGCGTACGCGGAGTTCTTCGCGGGTGTGGGAGAGGATGCCGCGGAGCCGCTCGCGCACACCATCTCGGTCAGTCGCGGGCCGGCCCCCGACACGCTCCCGTCGGGTGCGGTCATGCTGCGCGACATCCGATTCCGCTCGGTGTGCGAGCACCACCTCCTCCCGTTCGCGGGGCACGCGCACGTCGCGTACCTCCCCGGCGAGCAGGTGGTCGGACTCGGCGCCCTGCCGAAGGTGATCGACATCCTGGCGGCCCGCCCGCAGGTGCAGGAGCGCCTGGGGGAGCAGATCGCCGATGCGATCGCCGGATCGATCGACACCCGCGGCGTCCTCGTCGTGCTCGACGCCGTGCACGAGTGCGTCACGATGCGCGGAGGACGCCAGCCCTCGGCATCCACCGTCACCGTCGCCGCCCGGGGCCGGTTCACCGAGCCGGCCGAGCGCGCGGAAGCGATCGCCCTGCTGACGGGCGGCCGGACGTGACCCTCGTCATGGGGGTCGTGAACGTCACGCCGGACTCCTTCAGCGACGGCGGACGATACGCGTCGCACGATGCGGCGATCGCGCACGGTCGTGCGCTCGTCGCCGACGGCGCCGACCTGCTCGACGTCGGCGGGGAGTCCACCCGGCCGGGGGCGACGCGCGTGGCGCAGAGCGACGAGCAGAGCCGCATCCTGCCCGTGATCGAAGCGCTCGCCGCCGAAGGCGCGGCGATCAGCGTCGACACGATGAACGCCGGCACGGCTGTCGCCGCCGTCGCGGCGGGAGCGCGCGTTGTGAACGACGTCTCGGGCGGCCTCGCGGACCCCGACATGCTCGCGGCCGTGGCCGGCACCGACGCGGACATCGTCCTGCAGCACTGGCGCGGCCACTCCGCCGACATGTACCGGACCGCCGTCTACGACGACATCGTCGCGGAGGTGATCGGCGAGCTCGGTGAGCGCGTCGCCGCGGCGCGGGCCGTCGGCATCCCGGATCACCGCATCGTGATCGATCCGGGCTTCGGCTTCGGCAAGACGCCCGAACAGAACTGGCAGGTCGTTCGGGGCCTCCACCGGCTCGTCGGCGGCGGACACCGCGTGCTCGTCGGCACGAGTCGCAAACGGATGCTGGCGGTCGCCGCGTCGAGCGCGGGCATCGACCTCACCGGCGAGGACGACCTCGACCTCGCCACGGCGGTCACGAGCGTCCTCCGCCGCCCAGGCGGGGGTCTGGGCGGTCCGCGTGCACGAGGTCGGCGCGACGCGTCTCGCCCTCGCGGTGCGGACGGCGTGGGAGGGTGAAGGATGATGACCGACGAGATCGCGATCACCGGCATCCGCGCCACCGGGTACCACGGCGTATACGAGCACGAGCGCCGCGACGGGCAGGAGTTCGTCGCCGACCTGGTCCTGTCGCTCTCGCTGGCCCGTGCCGCCGCCACCGACGACGTGACCGACACCGTCCACTACGGCGAGGTCGCCGAGCGGGTCGCCGCGATCCTGGCGGGCGATCCCGTCGACCTCATCGAGACCGTCGCCGAGCGCATCGCGACGGCCGTGCTGTCGGGCTGGTCCCTGGTCGACGCCGTCGCGGTCACGGTGCACAAGCCGTCCGCGCCGATCCCCGTCCCCTTCGGCGACGTCGCCGTGACGGTCCGGAGGTCCCGCGCATGAGCCGCCGTCTGGCCGAAGGGATGCCGCCGAAGGAGCCGCGCGCGGCAGGGCCTGCCCATCGCGCGGTGATCGCCCTCGGCGCGAACCTCGGCAACCGCGGCGCGACCATCGACGAGGCGATCGCGGACCTCGGCCGGTTGCCCCTGACGTCCCTCGTCGCCGCCGCCGACCCGATCGAGTCCGTCGCGATCACCCTCGGGGGACCGGATGCCGACGCCCCCCGCTACCTGAACACGGTGGCCCTCATCGACACGAGACTGGCCCCGACCCTCCTGCTCGGCTACCTGCACGCGATCGAAGGGCGTCACGGGCGGGAGCGCCGCGAACGGTGGGGGAGTCGAACCCTCGACCTCGATCTCATCGCCTACGGCGACGTGCGTTCCGATGATCCGGCACTCGTTCTGCCGCATCCCCGCGCCGCGGAGCGCGACTTCGTGCTGGATCCGTGGCTGAGCATCGACCCGGATGCGGTGCTGCCGGGCGTCGGGAAGGTCTTCGACCTTCGCGCAGAGCTCCCGGGGGGCGCCGCATGACCCGCACGAAGCCGCTCCTCCTCGCGGCCGTCGCCGTGGTCGCGGGTATCGCCGGCTTCTTCGTCGACCAGATCCTCACCGGCATGGGGCAGCCGAGCTTCACTCCGTCGCCGCTGCTGCCGATCCTGCTCGTCGCGCTGGGCGCGGCGGTGGTCATCGCCGCCGTCCCCGTGCGTCGCGCGACGGTCGGGGCGGCGGCTCCGGTGGATCCGTTCCGTGCCCTCCGCATCGCCATGATGGCGAAAGCGTCGAGCATCGTCGGCGCCCTCGTCGCCGGGTTCGCCGGCGGACTTCTCGTCTTCGTTCTCACACGACCGGTGTCGCCCTCGTTAGGCTCGACGGGTGCGGTGGTCGCCGCACTGGGGGGCGGGCTGCTCCTCGTCGGCGCCGCCCTCGTCGCCGAACACCTGTGCACCATCCGGAAGGACGATGATGACGACCAGCCCGGACCCGAGGAACCCGGCTACGGGCTCTCCCACTCCGACTGACGAGACCTTCACCTCGATTCCTCGAACCCCGGGGTGCCTCGCGGCTGCCGCTGGGTGACGGAGAGTGGCGCCAGCTGTCACGCAAATACGTGATCGGCCAGATCGTCGGCTACCTCGTGCTGATGGTGCTGGCGGCCGCGGCCGTCCTCACCCTGTGGCTCATGTTCGAGGCGACCTGGCCCTTCATCCCGGGCGCCATCGTGTTCGCGCTCGCCCTCGTCGCCCTGATCGTCACACCACGTCAGGCGCGGTCGATCGGCTACCAGCTGCGCGAGGACGACCTGGTCTTCCGCCGCGGCATCCTCTGGCAGCGGATGGTGTCCGTCCCGTACGGCCGCCTCCAGCTCGTGGACATCACCCACGGCCCGCTCGATCGGATGCTGGGGATCGCCCAGCTGAAGCTCGTGACCGCCGCGGCATCCACCGGCGTCACGATCCCCGGGCTGCCGCAGGGTGACGCGGAGCAGCTGCGCGACACGCTCATCGAGGTGGCTGAGACCCGACGGACCGGTCTGTGAGCGATCTCGACCCGCAGTCCGCGCCGGCGCCGCAGGCCTCCGCGCCGCCGCCCGCCGCGGTGCACTCCGACATGAGCGACGGCGAGTGGCACCGGATGCATCCGCTGTCGCCGCTCCTGCGCGGCGGACTGACGCTCATCGTCATCATCGGCATCCTGGTGGCGAACCTCCGCGACCGCATCATCGCCTTCTTCCTGCCCGAGAACTTCCGGTGGGACGAGGAGGATCCGGTGGACTTCGTCCTGGAGAACGGCATCGCGATCCAGGCGATCGTCGTCGTCGTGGTCGGGCTCGTCGTCCTCCTGGCGATCTTCTGGACGGCGTGGCGGTTCCACACGTTCCGGATCACGGGCGACGAGGTCGAAGTGCGCAGCGGCGTGCTGTTCCGCACGCACCGGCGGGCGCCGCTGGACCGCGTGCAGGGCGTGAACCTCACCCGCCCGGCGCTCGCGCGCCTCGTCGGGCTCGCGAAGCTCGAGGTCGTCGGCGCCGGCCTCGACGCGAACGTCAAGCTCGAGTACCTGTCGACCCGCAATGCCGAGACGGTGCGCGGTGACATCCTGCGGCTCGCATCGGGACATCGCGCGAAGGATGCCGCGGCACGCCCCGCCGCCGCGAACGGGCGCCTAAGCTCGCGGGTGAGCGCCGGCCTCAGCGAGATCGTCGACGGCGTCGACGACGACGGCACCGAACCCGAATCGATCGTGCGGGTGCCGATGTCGCGCCTCATCCTCGCGGGGCTGCTGTCGGGGTCGACGATCTGGTTCGTGGCGATCGTGATCGCCGTGATCGTCGGGCTCGTGCTGCAGCCCGTCTGGATCATCCCCGCCCTCGGTGCGTCCATCCCGGCCGCGATCGGTTTCGGCACCTACGCGATCCGCCAGTTCATCAAGACCGTCCGGTACTCGATCGCGCCGTCGTCGGCCGGCGTGCGCATCACGTTCGGTCTCCTCACGACGGTCACCGAGACCCTCCCGCCGGGTCGCGTCCACGCCGTGGACGTCCGGCAGCCGCTGCTGTGGCGGTGGGGCGGCTGGTACCGGATCCGCGTCAACAAGCTCTCGGGGCGCTCGGCGAGCGATGCGTCGGCCGCGCAGATGGGCGATGTGCTGCCCATCGGGACGCAGGCCGACGTCGAGCGCGTCCTCCGCCTGCTCCTGCCGTCGATCCCGATCGACGCCGCGCTGCTCGACGCGGGACTGCACGGGCCGCGCGAAGGGGACGGATACCTCACCTCCCCGGCTCGGGCGCGCGTCATCGATCCCCTCACCTGGCGGCGCAACGGCATCCTCGTGCTGCCGCAGGCGGTGCTCATGCGCACGGGACGCCTCTGGCCGAAGCTCACAATCCTGCCGCTCGCGCGGTTGCAGTCTGTGCGCATCTCGCAGGGTCCGCTCGCGCGCCGCTTGGGCCTGGCCGCGCTCACGGGTCACACCGTGATGGGACCCGTCGCGGGGACGATCGAGTCGCTCGATCACGAGCAGGCCTACGCCCAATGGAACGCGATCACGGCCGCTGCGGTGGCCGAGGCATCCGCGGAGGGTGCGTCGTCGACCGAGGAGGCCGGGCGGAACGCGGTGGAGGTGGAGTGGCCGGATGCCGCGCCCGTCGCTCCGTCGCTCACCCCGCCCGCGTCGCCTGAGTCGCCCGCGGTTCCGCCCGCGCCGCCGGCGGAGGAGCGGTGACCCGCGAGGGGCGTCTCGGTGTCGGTGTCATCGGCGCCGGCCGGGTCGGTCCCGTCGTCGCGGCTGCGCTCGCCGGTGCGGGGCACGCCCTGACCGGGATCACCTCGGGTTCCGACGATGATCGTGTCGATGCCATCCTTCCCGACGTGCCGCGAGTCAGCGCCGAGGAGGTCGTCCGGCGCAGTGAACTCGTGGTCCTCGCCGTGCCGCATGACGAGCTGGCGGGGCTGGTGTCCGGCATCGCCGAACTCGGAGCGTGGCAGGTGGGACAGATCGTGATGCACACGGATGCCGCCCACGGCATACAGGTGCTCGCCCCGGCCGCGGCGCGGGGGGCGATCCCCGTCGCCATCCATCCCGCGATCGCCTTCACGGGCACCTCCACGGATCTGCGCGCACTCAAGGACGCGTACGCGGCGGTGACGGCACCGGCCGCCGTCCTCCCGATCGCGCAGGCGCTCGCCGTAGAGATGGGATGCGAGCCGGTCGTGGTCGCCGACGTCGATCGCGCCGCGTACGGCGAGGCGATCTCGACGGCGACGGCCTTCTCGTCGTCGATCGTCCAGCAGGCAGCCGACCTGCTGCGGGATGCCGGCGTCGAGGACCCGTCCCGGTACCTGTCGGCGCTCGTCCACACGACGATCGACCGCGCGCTGAGTGCTGCCGCACCTGCACTCGGCGACGGGCCGCCGCTGCCGTGAGCGACGTGGAGCTCGCCCGGGTCCCCGCGGGCAGCGTCGAACTCCACGACGCGCGTCGCCGTCGGCGCTGGACCGTCGCGCTCGAGCCCTTCGAGATCGGTGTCTACCCCGTCACCCAGGAGCAGCTCTCGGAGGTGATCGGGGTCGCGGCATCCCACCCCCGCCGCCCCGCCGTCGAGGTGAGCTGGCTTCGCGCGGTGCGGTTCTGCAACGCGCTGTCGGAGTGGGAGGGGCTCGATCCCGCCTACGCCGTCGACGGTGAGGAGGTGCGGTGGCACGTCGACAGCGACGGCTTCCGGCTGCCGACCGAGGCGGAGTGGGAGTACGCGTGTCGCGCGGGCTCGACGGGCCCGCACTACGGCCTCCTCGCCGAGGTCGCGTGGACCGCCGGTGACGGCGTGACCTCGCCGCAGCCGGTCGGCGGCAAGCTCCCGAACTTGAACGGCCTGTTCGACACGCTCGGCAACGTCTGGGAGTGGTGCTGGGACTTCCTCGACACCGAGCGCTACGACGACTACCGCGTGTTCCGAGGCGGTGGGTTCGCCGACGACGCCTGGAGCGTCCGCGCCGGTACCCGCCGCGGGGGAGGACCGCGCATGACGCACGACGACGTCGGGTTCCGCGTTGCGCGGGGAGGCTTCGACGCTGAGGATGCCGCGCAGGGGTGGTCGGCCGCATTCGACGCGGAGCGTGCCGCGGGCGGCGACCCCCGCCCGCCCGGCTGGACTGCGCGCCGCTGACCCCGGCGCCGCGGGGTGTTCGCGGATGCGAGGGATCGTGCGCGACACCCCGGGGTGGGATGCCGCAAGGCGGCGTGTCGGGGTGGATCTCTTGCATCCGCTGACGCGCCGCTCGCGGGAACCGCCCGGGAGCCCGTCGATAGACTGAAGGGTCGAATCCCCGAGGAGCCCCCGAACATGACCGACGCGTCCGCGCCCACGCCCGCTGAGACGACCGAAGAGGACGTCATCGAGCAGAAGGCGGTCCGTCTCGCGAAGCGGGAACGGCTGTTGAGCGAACGAGCGGATGCCGCGGGTGGCGCCTACCCCGTGTCCGTGCCCGTCACCGACACGATCTCAGCTCTGCGCGAGCGGTTCGCATCGCTCGAGGCGGGCGATGAGACCGGCGAGACCGCGTCGGTCGCCGGCCGGATCGTGTTCAGCCGCAACACCGGCAAGCTCTGCTTCGCAGCCCTGCAGTCCGGCGACGGAAGCCGCATCCAGGCGATGGTCTCCCTCGCCGAGGTGGGCGACGAGTCGCTGCAGGCGTGGAAGGAGCTCGTCGACCTCGGCGACCACGTCTCGGTCACCGGCCAGGTCATCTCCAGCCGCCGCGGCGAGCTGTCGATCATGGTCACCGACTGGACGATCGCCGCTAAGGCACTGCTGCCGCTCCCGAACCTCCACTCGGAGCTGAGCGAGGAGAGCCGCGTGCGCTCGCGCTTCCTCGACCTGATCGTCCGCGACACCGCGCGCGAGACGGTCGTCGCCCGCGCCAAGGTCAACGCGTCGCTGCGGCGCACGTTCGACGCGCACGGCTTCCTCGAGGTCGAGACGCCGATGCTGCAGGTGCAGCACGGCGGCGCGGCGGCACGCCCGTTCATCACGCACTCGAACGCGTTCGACACCGAGCTGTACCTTCGCATCGCACCGGAGCTCTTCCTCAAGCGCGCCGTCGTCGGCGGCATCGACCGCGTCTACGAGATCAACCGCAACTTCCGCAACGAGGGCGCCGACTCCACGCACAGCCCCGAGTTCGCGATGCTCGAGGCGTACCAGTCCTACAGCGACTACAACGGCATCGCCGATCTGACCCAGGAGCTGATCCAGAACGCCGCGATCGCTGTGGCCGGATCGACCACCGTCACGTGGGCCGACGGCACCGAGTACGACCTCGGCGGTCAGTGGGACCGCATCTCGATGTACGAGTCGCTGTCGGATGCCGCCGGTCGCCGCATCACGCCCGAGACCTCGTTCGAGGAGCTCCAGACCTTCGCGGCCGAGTCGGGTGTCGAGGTCCCCGAGAAGATCGCGACCCACGGCAAGCTCGTCGAGGAGCTCTGGGAGCACTTCGTGAAGGGCGCCCTCGAGCGTCCGACCTTCGTCATGGACTTCCCTCTCGACACGTCGCCGCTCGTGCGCGAGCACCGCAGCATCCCCGGCGTCGTCGAGAAGTGGGACCTGTACGTCCGCGGCTTCGAGCTCGCGACCGGCTACTCCGAGCTCGTCGACCCCGTCATCCAGCGCGAGCGCTTCGTCGAGCAGGCGAAGCTCGCCGCGCGCGGCGACGACGAGGCGATGCGCGTCGACGAGGAGTTCCTCCGCGCACTCGAGCACGGCATGCCGCCCACCGGCGGCATGGGCATGGGCATCGATCGCCTGCTCATGGCGATCACCGGCCTCGGCATCCGCGAGACGATCCTCTTCCCGCTCGTCAAGTGAGAGCGGGCGCGGGCGCACGACGATGCGTCCTCGCCAACGGAAGCGTCGCGGCGATCCGAGCCGACAGCGCGTCGACCTCCGCGGGGCGGAACCGGAGCGCACGGAAGGTGCGCGGCATCCCCGCGTAGAAGCACACGTCGGCGAAGAGCGGATGCCCTGCGAGCCGACTCGTGCCCACGATGTGCACAGCCGCGGCGGACAGCATCGTCTGCCGCTGAACGACATGGCTGACGAGGAGGACGACCCGGTCGGAACCCGCATCGACCCGCAGCCGTGAGCAGAGGACGACCGTGACGGGCCAGAGGACGGCCACGACGACCGCACCGGTCGCGAGCACGAGCAGCGGCGGCCAGCCCTGCCCCGCGGCGACCCCGCCGGCGAGGATGGCGGCAGCGATCAGCCCGGCGAGCACGACGGTTCCCGTGCCAGCGGCGCGCGCGCCCCGGTCGCCCGTGAGCAGTCGCGTCGACGGGTCCCCGTCGAACGCCTCGTGCAGCAGGTGTTCGACGACCCGGCGGGGGAGGGACGGAAGCAGCAGGTTCGTGCCGAGCTGCGCGGCCGAATCCGTCGTCAGAAGCGATAGTCGGACACGTCCGAGCAGCGTCTCCACGATGTTGCGCTGCAGCACGACGCCGATCGTCGTCGCCCGCGAGACGCTCCGGGTGTGGGTGGAGAACAGGCCGTACGAGATCACGATCCGGTCGCCCGGCATCCGTCGCACCTCGAACGAGGCGTACCGCACCACCGTCAGCGCCAGGCCGAGCGTGACGATGCCGATGGTGATCGCCACCGCCCAGACGACGGGGGGGAGCGGCAACCATCGCGCGAGCGCCGCGTCGGCGCCGAACAGCTCCAGCGTCTCGGACACCCCCAGCGCCGCGCCGCCGCCGATGAGGGCGAACTGGCCGTAGACGACGCTCGCGAGCAGCAGGTGCGCCAGCCGCACCCGGTAGAGCAGGATGCCGGGAGTCGGGAGCGTCTGCGCGGCAGGCTGCTCGGTGGTCCCGTCATCCTCGGCCGTCCCGAGCGTATGCCCGGCGCGCGCCGTCACCTCGCGATGGAGGTCTTCGTCGACCGCCCACAGGTGGACCTTGGTCCGCTCGTCGCCGGCTTGGGACAGGGTGACGACGCGCAGGTCCCACCGGGCGAAGGCCCAGGACTGCCTGCTGTCGACCGTTCCGACGTCGGCCCAGGCGAGGGACTGCTGGCGTCGCGTGAACGCACCGGTCGTCACCACCAGGTGCTCCGGGGTGAGCGCCACCCGCGTGAAGGTCCACCGCCAGACCGGTTCGCACACGAGAACGGCGATCAGGGGGCCGAGCGCCAGCCACGCCCAGGCGCCCGGCCACACGGCGGGTCCGAAGAGATAGACGGCGCCGGCGATGAGACTGCCGACGAGTTTGGGAGAGGACTCCAGGTAGGACGCCGGCAGGTAGCGCAGCGGAAGACGCCGGGGGACCGCGTCTGCCGGGACGGTCACCGCGCCGGCTCCGCCTGCGCGCGCAGCACGGTCGCGCGGATGCGCTCGGCCGCGAGCGGCTCGAGTGGGCCGAGGCCCTCGACCTCGGAGATGCAGGTGAACCGCACGCTCACGGCGTCGAACGCGCGCAGCAGCGGCCCCTGCACGACCTCGACGTTCAGGATCTGGGCCGTCGCGATGACCGTGGTCCGCCGCCAGAGCCAGCCGCGCGTGATGTAGACGTAGTCGGGCGTCACGGTGTAGCTCGTGTTCTCGACCTGCTTGCGATTGAGCCAGGGCAGTTCGATCAGCAGGGAGACGACGGCGAGGAAGCCGACGACCACCCAGAGGGCCGTGCGCCACGCGGCGTCCGGGAGGAAGGCGACGGCGACGGCGAGCACCGTCGTGACGAGGACCGTGGTCGCACCCTCGCGCACGTTGAGGTAGGTCAGTGCGCGGGGTGCCAGCGCCAGTTCGCCGGGGGTGCCGTGCGCCGGCGGGTATCCCGAGGGTGGGGTGCTCGTGTGCACGGTCATGGTCCCGATACTCCCGCACCGATTGCCCCGGCGGACATCCGTCCTGTGTGGATTCTCGGGAGATCGAAACCTCGGCGCGCGTAAACTGGTCGCGCTTCATCTCGATCCGATTCGAAGCACCCCTGGCTGGCGTCTTGACCGAGACGCCAGCCAGACCCCTTTTCGGAGGGGGCGCCGGTCATTGCACGTCGGCCCGCTGATTGCGGGCGAATCCGATGGCGAGCGGGACGACCAGCCACAGCAGTCCGGCGGTCAGCGCCGGACCGATCCCGCCCGTCCCGCTGCCGGCGTCGGTGATGGCCGTCAGCCGGAACCACGATCCGATGCCGTGCGGGATGAGCATGAGCAGCGGGTCGATCACGAATCCCTGCACGAGCGAGAACACGATGGCGATCGCGACGCGCTGCGTCGCCGCGCCGTACGCGACGCCCGACACGGTGCCGACGGCGGCGCTCCAGAGCAAGACCGCGATGCTCTCGGCATCCGCGTTCCACACGATGGTCGCGCTGGCGGCGAAGGCCAGGCCCGCGGTGAACACGACGGCCAGGACGGCGGCGACGGCGACGAGGACGGTGCACACGACGACCGCGGTCAGCACCTTGGCGAGGAAGACGATGTGTCGGCGGGGCTCGAGGGCGAACGTCGTCAGCACGTCTCGCGACTGCCAGTCGGCGGCCATGATGAAGATCGCCAGGATGGGGACGAACACGGTGACGGCCGCCCCCATGCCGAGGAGAGCGCCGGAGATGCTCACCGATTCGGCGTCGACGAGCAGCGCGATCACGGCGACACCGACGCCGACGACGACCCAGAGCGCCGCGGTGAGGCCCAACGCCCAGCGCGTCCCCCGTGTCGTCCGGACGTTCCGCAGTTCGGCCCGCAGGCTGCGGCCGAAGCGGCCGGACGTCTGCGGGAGATTGTCAGCGAGGATCAAAGACGTCACCTTCCACTCGGTACTGGCCGCGCGTCAGTCGACGGTAGAGGTCGCTGATCGACTCCCGGTCCTCGGCGAGTTCGTCGAGCACGATGCTGTCGGCGATGCAGATCTCGCTGAGGGAGCGGGGGTCGATGCCCACCGAGAAGCGCCCGTCCTCGGGACGCACGCTGAACGGGATGCCGCGGGTGGTGAGCGCGCGCCGGAGCAGGTCGGGGTCCACGGCGATCGCCGTCGCGTTCTTCTCGGCGGTGAGGTCGCCGACCTCGCCGGAGTAGCGGATGGCGCCTTCGCTGAGGACGACGATGCGATCTGCGAAGGTCTGCAGCTCCTGCAGGAGATGCGTCGAGACGAGGACGCAGCCGCCCGTCGTATGCGCGTGATGGACCAGAGTCGATCGCAGCCAGTCGCCGGTCTCGATGTCGAGACCGTTCATGGGCTCGTCGAGGATGAGATGTCGAGGCCGACCGACGAGCGCGACGGCGAGGGCGACCCGCTGCTTCATCCCGAGGGAGAGCGCGCCGAAGCGTCGACGTGCGGCAGAGGCCAGGCCGAGCGTGGCGATGAGTTCGCCGACCCGCTCGCGCGGTGAGCCGGTCAGGATGGCGGCCGTCGCGAGGGTGTCCTCGACGCTGCGCCCGGGGTGGTGGGCACCCGGGTCGAGAAGCGCTCCGACGGTGCGGCCGGGTTGTGCGAGGTCGCGGAAGAGGATGCCGTCGAACGTGGTCGATCCTGCGTCGGCGATCGTCAATCCGAGCATGGCGCGCATCGCGGTGGACTTGCCGGAGCCGTTCGGGCCCAGCAGGCCGGTGACGGTCCCGAAGGGGATGTCGAAGGAGACGTCGTCGAGGACACGCTTCGCGCCGTACGCCTTCGAGACGCCACTCACGCGGATGCCGGTGTCGGGATGCTGCGGCACGGGTCTTCTCTCCTTCGATGTCGGAGGGGGCGGTGTCCCGATGGGACGGCACGCACGTGGTGCCGTCCCATCAGGGCATCTCTCAGCCGATGCCGAGAATTCGCAGGATGTAGTCGACGATCGTCGCGAACGAGATGCCCGCGTTGATCCACTCGAGCACGCGACGCCAGTTGTTGCGTGCCCACGCGGTGATGCGACCGACCTGGCCGGCGACGGCACGGCCCCAGCGGCCGATGTTCGCGATGACCCACGCGATGAACCTCAGAACTGCCCCCATGATGTTTCCTCTCGATCCGTTGATTGTTGTCAGTGACGCTGCGTTCGTGACCGCGATCGCAGCGCCGGGAGTGACGCTACCCAGGCCTCGTGCCACTGTTCTTGAGTCGAAAGGCCCCAAGGGCGGCGCGGGGGACGCAATCGGCATCCGCCTTTAGACGCAACTGATCCACGGCGTGTGCCGTCCCCGGACGGAAAGCGCTCGGGCGGCGTATCAGGCCGCGCGGACCGCAGCTAGGCTCCGAGGCGTTCCCACCCACATCGACGCGCGGCAGAGACTCGGATCCCGTTCGTCCGCGACCTAAGGAAACCCATGGCTGACAAGAAGCGGACCGCCGCCGACGGTGCGGCATTCGCCGCCCTGTTCATCGTCGCGCTGGCGGTCAACATCTGCCTGGCGGTCTTCACCGACGTCGAGGTGATCCTGCGGTGGGGGATCACCGCCGTGGCCGGCATCGTCGCGGCCGCGACGGCCTACGCGATCGTGTCGCGTCGGAGTCGTTCGCGCAGCTAGGAGCTGCCCCGCGTTCAGGGGAGTCTGATGACGCCGGTGGTCGCCGCGTAGAGAAGGACCTGCACCCGGTCGCGCACGCCCCACTTCGTCATGATCCGGCGCAGATGGGATTTGACGGTCGCTTCGGACAAGAAGAGGTCGCGTCCGATCTCGGCGTTCGACATCCCCTTCGCGAGCAGCTCGAGGACGTCGAGCTCTCGGCGTGAGACCTGTTCTGCAGGAGTCAGGGTGACCGTGGGTTGCCCCGCGGCCGGCGTGCCGATCCGGCGGACGAGGTCGCGTCCCGCGACCGACGACAAGACGAACCCGCCATGGTGCGCGCTGCGGATGGCGGCCGTGATGTGCTCCGGCTCGGAGTCCTTCACGAGGAAGCCGACGGCGCCGACCCGGAGAGCGCTCGCCACGGTCTCGTCGGACCCGTAGGTCGTGATCGCGATGGTCCGCGCCGACGGGAGGTCGACGGCCAGTTGCTCGATCGCGCGGATACCGTCCCCTCCCGGCATCCGGATGTCCATCAGGATCACGTCGGGCTTCAGCTCGAGGCTCAGGCGGACCGCGCTCGGACCGTCGCTCGCCTCTCCCACGACCGTCATCCCCGGTTCTGCGTTCAGGAAGACCTGGAGCGCCCGCCGAACGAGAGCTTCATCGTCGGCGATGAGAACTCGGATGGGGTCCATGCGATCAGCATAGGCGGGGGTTTTGCGTCTTGCGGTCACGCGATTGCGTCTTGAGGACGAGCGCAATCGGCGGCTCCACCCGTCAGGATGAGCCCAGGGCGTGCCGGGAGATCGTTCCGGCACGAAATCGAGATGGGGAGAGAAAGAATGTACCGATGGATCCCGTTCGCGAATCAGCCGGCGTACCTGTGGACGCATCTGTGCCGGGTGCTCGGCATCTGCCGATAGCCGGCCTGCGCGGCGCGGGCAGAGCAGCCCGCGCCGCGCACCGCGAGCTCTGGGAGTACGTCCTCCCCCCGACCATCGCCCGCATCACCATCGTGCTGCTCCCCCTTCTGGCGGGGGTCGAGGCGGTCTGGGCGCACCTGACATCCGGAGGTCCCTTCTCCTGGATCGCCGTGACCGCCCCCCTGCTGACCAATAGTGCGATCATCGCGATGGCCTGGCGACCCGCGTGGGGAGCCGGTGTGCTCGTGCTCGCCGGATTCGTCGCCGTCGCGGCGGGGCAGAGCGGCGAATATCTCACCGCGGTCGCGATGAGCGTCGGGGTGGTCTTCTTCTGTTGCAGTGCGACACTGTCGACGGCGTACGGGATCTCCGCCGTCGCGTGGGTCGCGGCGATCGCCACCATGCCGCCCGGCCTCGAGGTCGGCGGCGTCGTCGCCGTGTTCGTCATCGGGTTGCTGTCGGCCACAGTAGGGCGTGGTTTGCGCAAGGTCATGCGCCGCAACGTCGTGCTCGCCTCCCAGGTCGATGCCCACGAGGCCCAGCTCGACGCGGCCCTGCTGGCGGAGCGCACCCGCATCGCCGATGAACTCCACGACGTCATCGCGCACGAGATCTCCATCACCGTCATGCATGCTCGCGTCCTGGAACGCACGGACGACCCCGAGACGCGGGCGGGTTCGCAGCGCGCGATCGTCTCGGCGTCTGCTCAGGCGTTGACCGACACCCGCCGCGTGCTGCAACTGATCCATGGCCGTACCGGCGGCGACGGTGTCACGGATGCCGGCGCCCCCGGAATCCGTCGGGAGATCGACTCCCTCGCCAAGAAGCTCCGCGACCTCGGCCATGAGGTGCGCACGGAGGTCACCGGCGACTCTGCGCTCGCCGGCATCATCGACACGACGCTCACCCGCGCCGCACGCGAGGCCGTCACGAACATCGTGAAGCACGGTGCGCCGGCCATGGTGATCGATCTGTCCCTGGTGCTCACCCCGCACACCGTCGTCCTGTCCGTCGTCAACGATCCTCACCGCGCCGCGTCCGACCCGCGCCCCGGCCCTGCCTTCGGACTCGCGCGGCTTCGCGAGCGCGTGGAGGTGCTGAGCGGGACGTTCGCCGCGGGCCCGGATGACGGCCGGTGGCGCGTCCGGGTGGAGTTGCCGACGCGCTGAATCCGGCGTCGCGTGCGGCGGCGTGAATGTCAAGGTCTTGCTTTTTCGGCGCCTGAACCGGTTTAGTAGATCAGGTTCGCCACGAAGGAGTGACCGATGCCCCCTGAGACCCGTCCCACGATCGCGGATGTCGCGCGGGCCGCGGGCGTCAGCAAGGGACTCGTCTCGTTCGCTCTCAACGGCCGCCCCGGCGTCGCCGCCGAGACGCGGCAGCGCATCATGGACACCGCCGCGGAACTCGGATGGACGCCGAGTCTGAGCGCCCGGTCACTCAGCGTCGGCCGCGCATTCGCGTGCGGACTGGTCATCGGCCGCAGCCCCGACGTCATCGCCGCCGACCCCTTCTTCCCGTCCTTCATCGCCGGGCTCGAGGACGAGTTCTCCGTCACGGGGCAGGCGCTCGTCCTCGCCGTCGCGAACCCGGGTCGTCAGGAGGCCGACACCTACCGGGCGCTCGCCTCAGACCGCCGAGTGGACGGCGTCATCCTCACCGACATCCGCGTCGCAGATCCGCGCATCGCCCTCCTGGCAGGGCTCTCCATCCCCGCCGTCACCCTCGGTGTCCCCGACGTCGACTCGCCCTTCGCCTCGGTCTCGTCGGACGACGGTGCCGGCATCCGTCTCGCCGTCGAGCATCTCGCCGGGCTCGGGCACCGCCGCGTCGCCCACGTCGCGGGACCCTCGGGAATGCTCCACGCTCAGCACCGCCGCGATGCGTTCCTCGATGCCGCGGATGCCGCGGGCCTCGACGTCGCCGTCGTGGAGACCGACTTCAGCGCTGCCGACGGTGCGCGGGCCACGGCATCCCTTCTGGACGAGGCGACCCCGCCGACAGCGATGATCTACGCGAACGACAGTATGGCCGTCGCCGGCATGGGTGTCGCCCACCGGCGCGGGCTGCGCGTGCCGGACGACCTCTCGATCACCGGATTCGATGACACCGAGATCGGCCGCTGGGTGCATCCCGCTCTCACGAGCGTCGCCACCGACGCCCGCGGGTGGGGCGTCACGGCAGCGCGGACCCTGCTTGCCGCGATCGCCGGAGACCCGCCCGCGCACATCGACCTGCCCGATCCCACCCTCGCCGTCCGGGGTTCGACGGCACCTCCACGGCCGCGCGGCGCGCGTCCGACGACAGCAAGAGAGTACGAGTAACCGAACGAAGGAGTAGGACATGCAACGACGCATCCTCATCACGGCAGCCGGCGCAGCCGGTGTGCTCGCCCTCACCGCGTGCGGCGGCGGCGGCGGAGGTGGCGGCGGCGACCTCGAGAGCCGCGGCGACATCACCATCTGGTACTCCAACAACGAGGCCGAGATCGGCTGGGGAAAGAAGATGGTCCAGGCGTGGAACGCGGATCACCCCGACGAGCAGGTCAAGGCCCAGGAGATCCCCGCCGGAGCCTCGAGCGAAGAGGTCATCGGCGCCGCGATCACGGCGGGCAATGCTCCCTGTCTCGTCTTCAACACCTCGCCGGCGGCGGTGCCCGGCTTCCAGCGCCAGGGCGGCCTCGTCGACTTGTCGACCTTCGAGGACGGCGACGACTACATCACGGCCAGGAGCGGCGACCTCGCCGACCAGTACCGCTCCGACGACGGCGACTTCTACCAGCTGCCGTGGAAGTCGAATCCCGTGATGATCTTCTACAACAAGGCGCTCTTCGAGAAGGCCGGGCTCGATCCCGAGAACCCGAAGCTGTCCACCTACGACGAGTTCCTCGAGACCGCCCGGACACTCAAGGACAAGGGCGTGTCCGAGTATGCGATCAACCCCGCTCCCACGAGCGAGTTCTTCCAGTCCTGGTTCGACTTCTACCCGCTATACGCGGCGCAGACCGGCGGTACGCAGTTGCTCGAGGACGGGAAGGCCACGTTCGACGACGACAACGGTAAGGCCGTCGCCGACTTCTGGCGCACCCTCTACGAGGAGCAACTGGCCGGCAATGAGCAGTACCAGGGCGACGCCTTCGCCGACGGGTACGCCGCCATGGCGATCGTCGGTCCCTGGGCGATCAGCGTGTACGGCGACTCCATCGACTGGGGCGCCGTCCCCGTTCCGACGCAGAGCGGGACCGCGGCCGGTGACACCTGGACGTTCAGCGATGCGAAGAACGTCGGCATGTTCACCGCGTGCAAGAGCAAGGGCACGGCGTGGGATGTGCTCAAGTTCGCCACGAGCGAGGAGCAGGACGGCGCTTGGCTCGAGGCGACCGGCCAGATGCCGCTGCGTCAGGACCTGACGGGCACGTACCCGGACTACTTCGCCGACAACCCCGCCTACGAGCAGTTCGGCGACCAGGCCGCACGCACGGTCGAGGTCCCGAACGTCATCGGGTCGGTGGAGATCTGGCAGGCCTTCCGCGACGGCTACTCGAAGTCGGTCATCTTCGGCGAGACGCCGGTCGATCAGTTCCTCTCCGACACGGCGGCAGAGGTCGACAAGCTGGCGGCGGGCTGACATGACCGCCGTCGTCCCGGGTCGCGCCGGGTCCGATCCCGGCGCGACCCGCGGTGCCACCCCCGAGAAGGACGGGAAGGATGCCGCGCCTCGCCGCGGCATCCTCCACCGCCTCCTCGGCGCGCAACCGCACGGTCTGCTCTTCTCAGCGCCGTACATCGTCTTCGTCCTGGTGGTCTTCGCCTACCCGGTGGTGTTCGCCGTCTGGATGTCGTTCCAGGACTACTTCTTCGCCGCCCCCGGCGCCGTGGTCGACCGGCCGTTCGTCGGCTTCGACAACTACGTCACGGCGCTCAGCGACCCCGAGGTCTGGCGCTCGTTCGGCAACGTCGGCATCTTCCTGATCATCAACGTGCCGCTCACGGTCGTGCTGTCGATCCTGCTGGCCACGGCCCTCGACCGCGTCACGAAGGCGCGGACCTTCTTCCGGGTGAGCTACTACGTGCCCTACGTCACGGCATCCGTCGCCGTCGTCGCGGTGTGGCTGTTCCTCTTCGCCCGCGGCGGCCTCGTCAACAACGTGCTCGGTCCGCTCGCCCCTGAGCCGTCGTGGCTCGTGAACTCGGCGCTCGCGATGCCGACCATCGCGTTCTTCGTCACCTGGAAGGGATTGGGGTTCTACATCCTGCTCTACCTCGCGGCGCTGCAGAACGTGCCCCGCGAGCTGTACGAGTCGGTGTCGATGGACGGCGGCGGGCGGCTGCGGCAGTTCTTCGCGGTGACCGTGCCCAGCGTGCGGCCGGCGACGCTGCTCGTCGTCCTGCTCGCCACGATCACGGGCGCGAACCTCTTCACCGAGCCGTACCTCCTGACCGGCGGCGGCGGACCGAACGGCGCCTCGACCTCGCCGGTGCTGCTCATGTACCAGCGCGGCATCGAGCAGCAGAACCCGGATGTCGCCGCGGCGATCGGCGTCGTGCTCATCGTGTTCGTCCTGGTCATCGCTGCCGTGCAGCGCAAGCTCGTGGGAGGTGAGGAGCGATGAAACGCGCACTCGGTTCGAAGATCGCGATGTACACGGCGCTGTCGATCGGTGCGCTGGCGTTCCTGTTCCCGTTCTTCTACATGATCGTCGGATCGCTGCAGACGAACGTCGATCCGTCGCCGGCGGGGGCGTTCCCGAACCCGTCGAATCTGACGCTCGACAACTACGCAGCCATCAACGGGCGCATCGACCTGCTGCAGGGGCTCGCCAACTCGGGCATCTTCACCGGCGGGGTGATCCTCGGCAC
Organism: Microbacterium sp. SORGH_AS_0505; assembly: GCF_030818715.1. Taxonomy (NCBI): domain Bacteria; kingdom Bacillati; phylum Actinomycetota; class Actinomycetes; order Micrococcales; family Microbacteriaceae; genus Microbacterium; species Microbacterium sp. SORGH_AS_0505. Next base: position 1,316,211 of record NZ_JAUTAT010000001.1, read on the forward strand.
GGTCGTCTTCGGTGTCCTAGCCGGATACGCCCTGGCGATCCTCCGCTGGCGGGGGCGGGGCGCGACGTTCGCCCTGGCCCTCCTCATGCAGGTCGTGCCGTTCCAGCTGCTCATGATCCCGCTCTACGTCATGATCGCCCGGGACTACGGCCTGGCCGACAGCTACCTCGGCATGATCCTGCCGTTCTTCATCAACTCGACGGCGGTGGTCATCTTCCGGCAGTACTTCCTGCAGCTGCCGAAGGAACTGTTCGACGCGGCTCGCATCGACGCGGCTCGAACGAGTTCCGGCTGCTGTGGAGCGTGGCGCTGCCCCTCGTCCGTCCGGCCCTGCTGACGGTCGTGCTGCTGACGTTCATCGGCCCGTGGAACGAGTTCCTGTGGCCGTTCCTCATCACGAAGGATGCCGAGATGCAGCCGCTCGCGGTGTCTCTCGCGAACTTCATCTCGAACATCGCGGCATCCACTGCGAACCCGTTCGGGGCGATGATGGCCGGCGCCGTCGTGCTGGCCGCCCCCGCCGTGGCGCTGTTCCTCGTGTTCCAGCGCTACTTCACGTCCAACGACCTCGGATCCGGAGTGAAAGGTTGACCATGACCACCGAGACCCACGTGCCCTACCGACTCACCCGCGTGGGGGTCGTGATGACCCCCGCCCAGGGCGATCCGAACGAGGTCGAGGGGGTGTTGAATCCCGGCTCCGGCCGCGGCCCCGACGGGGAGCTCTACCTGCTGCCGCGGCTCGTCGCCGACGGGAACGTGTCGCGCGTGGGCCTGGCTCGCGTGGTGATCGAAGACGGTGTGCCGACCTCGGTCGAGCGCGAGGGCGTGGTCCTCGAACCCGATCGTGGGTGGGAGCGCGGGGTCGGCAACGCCGGCGTCGAAGACCCCCGGGTGACCTGGATCGAGACGCTCGGACTGCACGTCATGACGTACGTCGCCTACGGACCCCTCGGCCCTCGCACGGCGATCGCGGTGTCGAGCGACCTTCGCGAGTGGCGACGGCTCGGACCGGCGCTGTTCCGGTACCAGGACGACCTCGACATGGACCTGAACCTGTTCCACAACAAGGACACCGTGTTCTTCCCCGAGCCGGTCACCGCACCCGACGGGCGGGAGGCGCTCGCCGTCCTCCATCGCCCCATGTGGGATCTCGGTGAGACGAAGCCCGGTCAGGGCATCCGCGTCCCGGCCGGCGTCGAAGACGAACGGCAATCGATCTGGATCAGCTACATCCCGCTCGCCGCCGTGCGGGAGGACCTGTCGGCGCTCACCCTGTGGGAGCAGCACCGCTTCGTCGCGGGGCCGGAGTTCCCCTTCGAGGCGCTGAAGATCGGCGGCGGTCCGCCGCCCCGCCGCGTCCCCGAGGGCTGGCTCGTCCTGCATCACGGCGTGACCGGCGTCCTCGAGAGCGCGTTCGCGCAGCAGCAGAAGGTGAACTACGCGGCAGGCGCCATCATCCTCGACCGAGACGACCCCTCCAAGGTCGTCGCCCGCACTCCGGAGCCCCTGCTGGCCCCGGAGACAGACGACGAGCGGAGCGGAATCGTTCCGAACGTCGTCTTCCCGACTGCGATCGAAGAGGTCGACGGTCGCCTGTTCGTGTTCTACGGCATGGCCGACTCGAAGATCGGCGTCGCCCTGCTCGAACGCACCGACTGATCGCGTGCCGAGTGCAGGTTCAGCCGCCCTCCGGTCGCCCTGACGGCATCCGGAACGGCTCTGCACCTGCACTCGGCACCGCAACGAAAGGAACGACCCTCATGTCCACCTCCGCACAACGACGTGCGCGCACCGTCGGACTCGCCGCGCTGGCCACGCTCGCGCTCGCCGTCCCGCTGGGTGTCACCACCGCCGTCGCCGCCCCGGCATCCGCACCCGTCACCAACCTGTCGCACCTCGACTTCCTCCTCGACGAGGCCACCCCGCCGCAGGACGTCGACGGGCACAGCACTTACCGCCAGGCTGAGGAGCCGGCGCTCGTCATGCCGTGGACGTACGCCGATGCCCGTGACGGCGGGACCTTCGAACGGGTCGGCGGCGGACCCCTCGACCCCGAGACCGGGTACTGGGGGCAGGGCGCCTACAACGCCGACGACATCACGCGCGCCGCGGTCGTCTACATCCGCCACTTCGAGCAGACCGGCGACGACGACAGTCGCGACAAGGCGTACGAGCTGCTGCGGTCGGTCGCGTACTTCCAGACGACCGACGGACCGGATGCCGGCAACGTCGTCCTGTGGATGCAGCCCGACGGCACCTTCAACCCGTCCCCCGAGCCGGTCGAGCTGCCGGATCCGTCCGACAGCGGTCCGAGTTACTGGCTCGCGCGGACGCTGTGGGCCCTCGGCGAGGGGTACGCCGCCTTCAAGGACGAGGACCCCGCTTTCGCCGCGTTCCTCGACGACCGCTTCGACCTCTCGCTGGATGCGCTGAACCGTCAGGTCCTGTCGACGTACGGCAGGTGGACCGCCTCGGACGGCAAGCGCGTCCCGACGTGGCTCATCACGAACGGGGCGGATGCCTCGGCTGAGGCTGTGCTCGGTCTGGCGGCTCGTGTCGAAGCCGGTTCCGACCGACCGGCAGCGACGGCGCTGCGTCAGCTCGCCACGGGTATCGCCGCGATGTCCGACGGCTCGGATCGGGAGTGGCCGTACGATGCCGTGCTGCCGTGGGCGGAGTCCCCGGCGATCTGGCACGCCTGGGGTTCGCAGATGCCAGCGGCGCTGGCCGCGGCATCCGTCGTATTGAAGGACCGGTCGCTCGCTCGCCCGCGCGATCGCGGACGCGTCCACATTCACGCCCACCCTCCTCACCGCCGGCGGGCCGGACAACGGGTGGAACCCGAGCCCCGTCGACCGGGTGCAGATCGCCTACGGCGCGGACTCGCGGGTGCAGTCGCTGCTCGGCGTCGCGGAGGCGACCGGTTCGGACGGCTTCGAGGCCCTCGCCGCGATGCAAGCCGCGTGGTTCTTCGGCGCCAACCATGCGGGGCAGCGGATGTACGACCCGGCGACGGGCGTCACGTACGACGGCCTACAGACCGACGGGACCGTCAACCGCAACAGCGGAGCGGAGTCGACGATCCACGGACTCCTCACGGCCCTCGCGCTCGATGCGAATCCGGACGTCAAGCGGCAGGCCGTCGCCCTGACCGAGGTCACGGACCGCGAGGGGCTCTCGTGGATCGAAGCCGAGGACGCCGTGAGCACGACGGGCGAGATCTCGACGCCGGAGTCGTGGACGGGTGAGTCCAGCTGGTCCGGTGACAAGCTGACGCTGTCCCGCGGCGAGACCGCGGTCTTCGACGTCGGGACGGCGGCCTCCGATCGGTGGATCGAGCCGGTGGTCTGGTCGGAGGTCGGCGAACGCACGTCGTCGTCCTGGACGGGCGACCGCGCCCGACTGGGGACGCTGCAGCTGACAGGTCCGCGACAGGGGATCTCGCCGACGCCGGGGGCGATGCATCCGCACACCCTGCAGAAGGCGATGCCCCGCTCGAGCGAGGAGCTCCGAGTCCAGTCGACGCGGGGTGACCTGCAGCTCGACGGCATCCTCGTCCGGCCGTTCGTCTCACGCCTCGTCCTGGAAGGCGACGGCGGTGCGCGTACCGAACTCGTCCACTCGGCGGCGCGCTCGCCGCAGAAAGTCAGGGTGGGTGCCGGCGACCTCGCGGTCTACGACGACCGTGGACGCGAGGTGCGGGCGAAGAAGGACCGCTTCGGTGCGGTCACCCTGCCGGCCGGCGGCTTCGCGATCGTCGAACGGTGACGATCCGACCGGGCCGCGGTGGATGCCGCGGCCCGGTCAGCGCCGGAACGCCCACTCGGGGAGGTGCGCGTGCGCGACGAAGGATCGCACGATCTCGGCGAGGCCGTGCTCCGGCTCGATCTGCAGCGCGGCCTCCGCGTAGCGGTCGGCGTGCGTCGATCGACCGAGCGACCACGCGAGCCAGGCCGCGGTGGCGAGACTCCCCGCGCGGTGGGATTCGGGCGTGCTCGACGCCACCCGGCGCACGAGCGCGAGCGCAGTCTCGAGCCGGCGCGGGTCGGGGCGCTCACCCTCGCCCCACATCACCGACGCGAGGTCGGCGGGATAGTCCTCCCCGTCTTCCCAGCGTCGCTGCGCCTCGAGCGCCGAGTCGCCGCCGGGACGATCGGTCGCCCACTGCACCAGTGCCACATCCCGGAGCGACGGGCGAGCCAGGCACCAGGCGAGGATCGCCGTGCGCATCGGATCGAGGTTCGCGGGGTCCCAGCCCAGGCATCCCTCGTACAGTCCGGGGAGGTCATCGAGCGCGCACCCCGCCTCGAGTGCCGCCGGGTCGATGCGCTCTGACGATCCGTCGACGACCGGGATGCCGCACAGCACCGCGAGAGCGGATTCGAGCGATCGCAGGGCGGCTTCGACGCCCGCCGTCAGGGGAGTGTCGGCGGACGGCAACGCCGCACCCTCGTGCTGATCGCGGTCGAGGCGAGGGAGATGGCGCTCGAGTTCGACCAGCGGGCGGCCGCCCGGCGGCATCCGCTCGTCGTAGTGCGATCCCCACCCCGTCCCCGCGACCGTCAGGATGTCGACGACCTGGAGCCCGCACGCGTGGGCGGATCGTTCCAGCGCGAGCGCCAGGTCCGCTCCGGGCAACTCCGCCCGGGCGGATGCGGCGGTGAAGACGACGCCGGCGAGACCGTCGGCTCCCGACACCCGGCAGACCATGCCGATGACGGTGGAGGCGACCGCGTCGAGGGCGGCATCGGACGGTGGAAGGTCGATCCGCAGGGCTCCGAGGCTTCGCCCTCGGGTCATGGGGACCACGACGAGACTCTCGGTCGGCGTGAATCCGAGCAGGCGGGGGACGAGGGCGAGGAAGTGCGCGGAATCCGCGGCGGTGACGATGGAGGACATCGCCTCACCCTCGCCGCGTGGACCTCGCCTCGGGCGTGAGGTCGTTCGTCTGGGGAGAGGCGGCGCGGAGGGGCACCGGTGCAGAACGCTCCGCGCGCAGAACGTGCCGGGCCGCGCGGTGTCTCGCGCCGATTACGATGGAGGCATGGGTGAGTTCTGGACAGCGGTCATCTGGGGGCTGATCCCCACGATCGTCGTCGCCGGGCTCTTCGCCTTCGTGATCCGCAGCATCCTGCGCATGGACCGCACCGAACGCAAGCTCTACGCACGAGTCGAGGCGGAGGAGCGCCGCAAGCGCGGCCTGCCGCCCCGCGACGAAACCGCCGGTCGACCCGCCAAAGGATAGGCTGACCCCACACTCTCTGGGGGAACTGTGATCAGCATCAGCGTCGACTGGACGTGGACGTGGTGGATCGTCCTCGTCCTGGCGTTCGACATCTCGGTGCGCATCATCGCGGTGTTCATCATCCCGCGGAACCGTCGCCCCACGGCGGCGATGGCGTGGCTCCTGGCGATCTACTTCATCCCGATCATCGGCATCCTGCTGTTCCTGCTCATCGGGAACCCACGCCTTCCGCGGAAGCGCCGCAAGGAGCAGGAGTCGATCAACGACGCGTTCCGCGAGGCGAGCGAAGGGCTCGACTTCGGAACCCTCCGCCCCGATGCGCCGGAGTGGTTCGAACAGCTCGTGGGGCTCAACCGCAAGCTCGGTGCGCTCCCGATGGCCGGCGACAACGGCGCGCAGATCATCTCGGACTACCAGGGCAGCCTCGACACGATGGCGGCCGAGATCGACCGAGCCACCCGATACGTCCACGTCGAGTTCTACATCCTGCAGTCCGACGGGGCGACCGACGGGTTCTTCGCCGCGCTCGAACGCGCGACGGCGCGCGGGGTGGCGGTCCGCGTCCTGCTCGACCACTGGGCGAACCGGTGGAAGCCGAACTACCACGCGACGATCTCGCGCCTGCAGCGCATGGGGGCCGAGTGGCACCTGATGCTCCCGGTGCAGCCGCTGAAGGGCAAGTACCAGCGGCCCGACCTCCGCAATCACCGCAAGCTCGTCGTGATCGATGGGGCCGTCGGATTCGTCGGCTCGCAGAACGTCACCGACCGCAGCTACAACCTGAAGGCCAATCTGCGTCGCGGGTTGCAGTGGGTGGACCTCATGGTCCGCGTCGACGGCCCGGTCGTGGCATCCCTCTCCGCCGTGTTCGTCTCGGATTGGTATGGCGAGACGGGCGAGGTGTTCGCCGTCGAGTCCGACTTCCTGACGGATGCCGGGACCGGCGACCTCGACTGTCAGATCGTCCCGAGCGGGCCCGGGTTCGAATACGAGAACAACCTCAAGCTCTTCCTGAGCCTCATCTTCGGCGCGAAGAAGAAGATCGTCATGGTCAGCCCGTACTTCGTCCCCGACGAAGGGCTGCTGCTCGCGATCCAGACCGCCTGCCACCGCGGCGTCGAGGTCGAGCTCTTCGTCTCCGAAGAGGGCGACCAGGCGATGGTGTACCACGCGCAGCGCAGCTACTACGAACAGCTCCTCGCGACGGGCGTGAAGATCTGGATGTACAAGAGGCCGTACATCCTGCACTCCAAGTCGATGTCGATCGACGATGAGGTCGCCGTCGTCGGCTCCAGCAACATGGACATGCGGTCCTTCGGTCTCAACCTCGAAGTGACGATGCTCGTCCGGGGCGCCGAGTTCGTCGAGCAGCTCCGCACCGTCGAAGACCAATACCGCGGCATGTCGCGGGAACTGACCCTGGAGGAGTGGGAGCAGCGTCCCATCCGCTCGGTCCTCCTCGACAACCTCGCGAGGCTCACGTCCGCTCTGCAGTGAGACGATCCGGCGGCGCGTGACACTCAGAAGGTGTCCACGCCTCGGAAGGAGATCCTCATGCGCGCCCGTCTTCTGATCGCGCTCGCCGGCTGCGCTCTCGCCGGTCTGGCGCTGGCCGGCTGTGCGACGCCCGCGCCAGGTGGAGCGGACCCCGGGGGCTCGGCCGCCGATGCTGCGCCGGCGTGGCCCGTCGGCGCAGGGTGGCTCGACGGCGGACGGACGATCGCTCTCGTCACGTGGGGGAGCTCGTCGTGCCTTCCGACGGTCGGCGAGGTGAGCGACGACGGCGGGACCGTCGTCGTCTCGTTGCGCGAATCGGAACCCGGTCCCTGCACCGACGACCTGGTCGCGCGGCCGCTCGAGATCGCGTCGCCGCAGGGAATCGATCCGGCCGAGGGCGCTCGGCTGCGAGTGTCGCTCGGGGCGTCGCGCGCCGATGTCGATCTCGCCGCCTACGCCGGCGGCCCAGCCGAGGAGTTCTCGCCGGAGGCGGCCTGGGTCGGTGATCGAACGATCGCGCTCCGCACCTGGGGGTCGTCGTCGTGCCCGCCGGTCGTCGCCGACACGAGGGTGGAGTCACCGGCATCCGTCGTCGTCGGCTTCGCGGTGCCGGATGCGGATCGCGTGTGCACGATGGACATGGCGCCGCAGCTGACGGTGATGCAGCTCGATCCCGACGCCGTCGTGGACCGCGACGCGACCCTGAGCTTCGGCATGTCCGGCGGCAGCGAGACGGTGCCGATTCGCTGATTCGCACTCCGGGGACGCGAGATGCCGCGTCCGCGCGGGCGGAGCGGCAGGGCACGTCCCCGGAACGGGAGCCTGTCCGGTTCCGGGGACGCCGGCTGCCGCCCCGCGCGGTCCTTTGCGGCGTTCCGCGTCCCCGGAACTCGTTCTCCCCACGACAGCGTGCGAGCGGTCTTTCCCCGATCGGGCCACGGCGATCCCGCAGGCTGCGATGCCCCGCGACTCTGGGCCGATGAAACCGAGACCGCTGCCGTCGAGTCTGGGCCGCGTGTTCTCCGTGGCAGCGGCGAAGGATGCCGGTGTCTCCCCTCGTCGGCTGAGGTCCCGCGACCTCGACCGGCCGTTCCGCGGGGTGCGCGTCCACTTCGAGTCGCCGGCGGCGGACGACGCCGACGCGCACCTGCGAGCCGTGCTTGCGTACGCCGCCACCATGCCTGAAGCGCAGTTCTTCAGTCATGTCACGGCGGCGGTCCTGTGGGGTCTGCCCCTTCCACAGGTCGTGCTCCGCGCGGCGATGCCGGATGTCGCCGTACTCGGCCCGGGCCGCACACCCCGCGGCGGGAGCGTCCGAGGACACCGCCTCGTTCATGCCTCGACACGAGTGTGCCGCCACCCGCGGTGGGGAGTGCAGGTGCTCGCCCCGGCGAGCACCTGGGCGACACTCGGCGCGGTGCTTCCCGACGTGCGCGACCTGGTCGCGGCGGGTGACGCGGTCGTGCGGACCCCCATGTTCCGTGGGGATCCGTCCGCATTGGCGACGATCGACGACCTCGCGGCATCCATCTCAGGCGGACGGCGGATCGGGATGGAGCGGCTGCGTCTCGCGCTTCCGCTCGTGCGAGAACGGTCGGCATCCCGCCCCGAGACCTGGTGCCGTCTCGCGTTGATCGACGGAGGACTTCCGGAGCCTGATCTCAACTGGAACCTCGTCGTCGGTGGACGCGTGGTCGCGTGTCTCGACCTCGCGTATCCGCGGCAGCGGGTCGCGATCGAGTACGAGGGCGGTCACCACGCCGTCGATCCGCGGCAGTGGGCGCGGGACATCGACCGGCACGAGGCGCTCGCCGCCGCCGGGTGGGTCGTCATCCGGGTGACGAAAGAGCACCTGTTCAGGGAGGCAGAGGGCGTCGTCGCGCGGGTTCGTCGGGCGCTCGCGAGGTGAGGTGCTCCGGGGACGCGGCCTGTCGCGTGTGCGTGCTCGAAGCGACACGATGCGTCCCGGGAGTGGAGGTGTCGTCGGTTCCAGGGACGCGACATGCCGGAGGCGGGTCGCGTAGACGACGCATCGCGTCCCCGGAACCGAGGCGGCATCAGTCCGCGCGGACCAGCAGGTCGCCGACTTCGCAGTCGAGGGCGCGGCAGATCGCCGACAGGGTCGAGTACCGGATCGCGCGGGCGCGGTCGTTCTTGAGGATCGACAGGTTCACGACCGAGAGCCCCACGATCTCGGACAGCCGGGTCAGCGTCATGCCGCGGGCCGCGAGCAGTTCGTCGAGCCGACAGTGGATGCCGGTGAGCTCGTCCTCTTCGGCGGGACTCACACGAGCCCCTCGGTGTCGCGCTGCAGCCGCTCACCCTGTGCGAAGGCGCCAGCCAGTACGGCGGCCGCGACGGCGGCGAGCAGGAGTGGCAGCAGGGGCAGCAGGTCGAGCATCGACAGCGTCTCGAACCGGATGCCGAGCGATTGCAGCGCATGCTGTCGCCCCATGCCGTCGACGATCGGCCATGCGAACACCGCGACGGTGAGGGTGCCGGCGATCACGGTCAGCGCGCGCGTCGCGCCGCCCGTGAACACGCGACCCCGGCGAACCGCGAAGGCGACCCGCATGAGCGCTGCGGAGACGATGATCGCCGCGACGGTGGCGAGCACGACCGCGCCGATCATCCAGACTCGGCCTCCCGCGCCGAGGTCGGGCGCGCGGACGACCACGGCGTCGATCGCCGCGCCGGATGCGAGTCTGAGCGAGGTGGATGCCGCATCCCCTCCGACTGTCACAGCGGGGCCGTCGGGCCCGAGGATCTCGGCGATCCGGAACGCCGCGACGGCCAGGGCTGCGACCGAGGCGGCGACGCCGTAAACGATCAGATCGAGCGCGCCCGAGGTCTGGGTCGTGGCGGCCATCAGACGAGCCCCTTCACGTCCCGCTGCAGACGCGAGCCGTAGCGGAGGATCGCGGCGAGCACAGCGAAGCCGAGCCCCACCGCGATCGGCCAGATGGGGAACGAGATGAGGACGTTGGCGGAGGGCAGCCAGGCGTCGAAGACGTTGTCGATACCCGGGAAATCGCCCTCCCATCCGCCGCCCTTCGCGCCGAAGAGCTGCGTCGACGCCATGCTTCCCGCGATGTCCCCCATGACCTGCGCCGTGACGCCGCCGAGCGCAATGATCGTGCCCGTGGTGACGGCCATCTTGGCGACGACCGGGGTGAACGCGGCGCCTGACAGGAGGCGCGAACAGGTGACCGCGACGAAGAGTGCGACGAAGCCGGGGATCACCCAGGTGATCGCTTGACTCAACGCCCAGAGGACGCGCGACGTCGCGTCAAGACCATCGACCGTGAGGGTGACCTCGGTGAACCCGCCGGACACTCGCCGCACGGTGTCCGAATCAAGCTGCACCGTGTCGGGCAGCTGCGGCCAGAACTCGCGGATCGGCATCGTGATGGCGACACCCGGAGCGAGCAGTGCGGTGAGGAGGGCGATCAATGCCCCGATCACGGCCACTCCGGCCCAGATGATCGCGATGACCCGCGTGAGGTGGACCAGGGTCGTCGGGTCCTGACCGGCTCGCTGCTTCTTCGCTGTCGCCAGCGCGAACGCCAGGATCGTCCCCACGATCAGGATGACGACGAGCACCGCCCCGATGATCAGCATCCACCGTGCCATGTCACACCAACCCCTCGGTCTCGCGCTGGAGTCGCGCACCCTGTCGGAAGATCACGCTCAACGCCGCGAGCCCCAGCGCGACGCCCAGCGGCCAAAGGGGTGGCGCGATGCTAAACGTCCGCCCCGCGGCGACCGCGACATTCGCGTCCGCCGGAGGGAGCACCTGCTGCGCGACCAGAGCGGACCCGATGTCCGTCAGCATCGGGCCGAGCGTCCCTGCGACGAGCACGATGATCGCGCTGATGAGCAGCCACCGGGACGTCCTCGCCGCGAACGCGGCTCCGACGACGGCCCGCTGACTCAGCACCGCGATCACGAGTCCCGGAACGCCGAGCACGAGCAGTGAGAGCAGGTCGCCCGCAGTGAGGAGTGCGCGGAGTCCGCCATCTAGCCCGCTGACGGTGGCGTGGGCGGTGTCGGCGCTGGCGCAGTACAGCTCGGTTGCGCCGGTGGGCTCGTAGCCGCTCGTCTGACACGGCAGGCTCGTCGGCCATGCCGGTGAGATGGGCATCGCGGCGATGTCGTACGGCGCGGTGGTGAAACCGCGGATGATCAGGAGCCCGGCGCCGAGCAGCACGATCGCGACCCATACGCGGGCCATCGCCGCGATGACGTCGAGCAGAATCGACGGCGACTTCCGTCGCCGCGCGTCCCAGACCATCAGAGCCACAATCGCTGCGACCACCGCGAGCCCCACACCACCCCACAGCAGCACGGTCGGCAGATCCGTCCCTGAAACCATTCCCGCCCCCATATCGACATTCGTTGTTATCGAGAAACGTTATGCCCACGGATGCCGCGGCCGCAAGCCCCGGCATCCCGTATGCCCACGGCGAACACGGGCATACCGGCATCCCGCCGTCGTTAGCCTCTACGTAAGACGCCGCCAGTGCGTCGAGTGGAGGTGGAGACGATGTTCGAGAGATTCACAGACCGTGCACGTCGTGTGGTGGTGCTCGCCCAAGAAGAGGCGAAGATGCTGAACCACAATTACATCGGCACGGAGCACATTCTCCTCGGCCTGATCCACGAGGGCGAAGGCGTCGCCGCCAAGGCCCTCGAGAGCCTCGGCATCTCGCTCGACGCCGTGCGCGAGCAGGTCCAGGACATCATCGGCCAGGGGCAGCAGCAGCCGACGGGACACATCCCGTTCACGCCGCGTGCCAAGAAGGTGCTCGAGCTGTCACTGCGCGAAGCGCTGCAGCTGGGCCACAACTACATCGGCACCGAGCACATCCTGCTGGGTCTCATCCGCGAGGGTGAGGGTGTCGCCGCGCAGGTTCTCGTCAAGCTCGGCGCCGACCTGAACAAGGTCCGCCAGCAGGTCATCCAGCTGCTCAGCGGCTACCAGGGCAAGGAGCCCGCGGGCGTCTCCGCTGGTGCCGGCGAGCAGGCCCAGGCCACGGCGCAGGGCGGTTCGGCCGTCCTCGACCAGTTCGGCCGCAACCTGACCCAGGCCGCGCGCGACAACAAGCTCGACCCCGTCATCGGGCGCGAGAAGGAGATCGAGCGCGTGATGCAGATCCTGTCGCGCCGCTCGAAGAACAACCCGGTCCTCATCGGTGAGCCCGGCGTCGGCAAGACCGCCGTCGTCGAGGGCCTCGCCCAGGCGATCGTCAAGGGCGAGGTGCCCGAGACACTCAAGGACAAGCAGGTCTACTCGCTCGACCTCGGTTCGCTCATCGCCGGTTCCCGCTACCGCGGTGACTTCGAGGAGCGCCTGAAGAAGGTCACCAAGGAGATCCGCACGCGCGGCGACATCATCGTCTTCATCGACGAGATCCACACCCTCGTGGGTGCGGGTGCCGCCGAAGGCGCGATCGACGCCGCCAGCATCCTGAAGCCGCTGCTCGCCCGCGGTGAGCTGCAGACGATCGGTGCGACGACGCTCGACGAGTACCGCAAGCACTTCGAGAAGGATGCCGCGCTGGAGCGCCGCTTCCAGCCGATCCAGGTGGCGGAGCCGAGCCTCCCTCACGCGATCAACATCCTGAAGGGGCTGCGCGACCGCTACGAGGCGCACCACAAGGTGCAGATCACCGACGGCGCCATCGTCGCCGCGGCGAACCTCTCCGACCGGTACGTCTCGGACCGCTTCCTGCCCGACAAGGCCATCGACCTGATCGACGAGGCCGGCGCACGCCTGCGCCTGTCGATCCTGTCGAGCCCGCCGGAGCTGCGCGAATTCGACGACAAGATCGCCAAGGTCCGCGAGGACAAGGAAGCCGCCAGCGAGGAGCAGGACTTCGAGAAAGCCGCCGCCCTGCGCGACGAGGAGAAGTCGCTCCTGGCCGAGCGCCTCCGCCTCGAGAAGCAGTGGCGCTCGGGTGACGTCGCGTCGCACGCGGTCGTCGACGAGGGGCTGATCGCCGAGGTCCTGGCGCAGGCCACCGGCATCCCGGTCTTCAAGCTCACCGAGGAGGAGACCAGCCGTCTCGTCTTCATGGAGAAGGCCCTGCACCAGCGCGTCATCGGTCAGGAGGAGGCCATCGCGGCCCTCTCCCGCACGATCCGCCGTCAGCGTGCGGGACTCAAGGACCCGAACCGCCCGTCGGGCTCGTTCATCTTCGCCGGCCCCACGGGTGTCGGAAAGACCGAGCTCGCCAAGGCGCTCGCCGAGTTCCTCTTCGACGACGAGGGCGCACTGATCTCCCTCGACATGTCGGAGTTCGGCGAGAAGCACACGGTCTCGCGACTGTTCGGTGCCCCTCCCGGGTTCGTCGGCTTCGAAGAGGGCGGCCAGCTCACCGAGAAGGTGCGCCGCAAGCCGTTCTCCGTGGTCCTGTTCGACGAGATCGAGAAGGCCCACCCGGACATCTTCAACTCGCTGCTGCAGATCCTCGAAGAGGGTCGCCTGACCGATGGTCAGGGCCGCGTGGTCGACTTCAAGAACACCGTGATCATCATGACGACGAACCTCGGTTCGTCGGCGATCGCCGGTGGTCCGGTCGGCTTCCAGGTCGAGGGCAACTCGCAGACGACCTACGAGCGGATGAAGGGCAAGGTCGACGAGGAGCTGAAGCGTCACTTCAAGCCCGAGTTCCTCAACCGCGTCGACGACGTCATCGTCTTCCCGCAGCTCAACAAGGCCGAGCTGCGCCAGATCGTGACGCTGTTCACCAAGCGCCTCAGCGAGCGTCTGCTCGACCGTGACATGACGGTCGCGCTGACGGATGCCGCCAAGGACCGCCTCATCGAGATCGGATTCGACCCGACACTCGGCGCCCGGCCCCTGCGTCGCGCCATGCAGCGCGAGGTCGAGGACCAGCTCTCCGAGCGGATCCTCCGGGGCGAGCTGAACGCCGGCGACCACGTCGCGGTCGACGTCGAGAACAACGCCTTCGTCTTCGAAACGACCCGCCAGGAAGGCCGCGAAGCGGTCGGCGTGGGCGCCGCGGGCGAGATCACCGCGAGCCCGGACATCATCGCCGGGTCGTAAGCGACCAGAGCGACAGGGGTCGGATGCCGAGAGGCGTCCGGCCCCTTCGTCGTTCAGGCGTGGCGCACCAGGAAGACGTCGACGTCGTCCTCGCTGTCGAGCGTGAAGCCGTGCCGCTCATACAGGCGGCGGGCGGGGCTGCCCTGCAGGACGTTGAGACGCCACGGGGTCGGGTAGGACTCCGCGAGCGTCGCCCGCAGGATCTCGGTGCCGACGCCGTGCCCCTGGATCCGCTCGGCGAGGTAGAAGTGCTCGACCCAGGTGCCGTCGGCGGCGGGTCGGACGGCGATCGAACCGGCATCCGTTCCGTCGACGACGATCACGCGAGTGCGGGCCGGATCGAAGGCGTCGAGGAACCGCTGCCGCACGCGATGCTCGTCGTACCGGCCGAGGCGCTCGAGGTCCGGGCGCATGACCACGGCTCTGAGCTCTGCGATCCACGTCGCGTCGTCGGGCGTCGAGGGGCGGGTCGTCCAGCGCATCCGTCCATTCAAGCGCGTGCGCGCGGTGACGGATGCAAGGGATGCCGGGCGACACGCGGCATCCCTGGTCCGATCGTCGGCGTGCCGGGCGCGGAGTATTGCATCCGCGAACACGGGAGGATGGTCGGGTGACCGTCTCCATTCGCCCCGCCGATCTCCACGGTGCAGATCGCGGGCCGGTCTCGGCGATGCTGGCGGACTATCACGCCCAGACCGAAGGCGAGAAGGTCGCGCACGGTGTCGCCGCACCCGGCGAGCTGCCCGAGCGATACGCGGCCGAGGTGCGCGATGCCGCGGCATCCTTCGCCGGTGCCGACGTCATCGTCGCGGATCGTGACGGCGAGGCGATCGGCATGGCGGTGCTGCACCGCGCGGGCGCCGATGTCGAGATCAAGCGCCTCTGGGTCACTCCCGCGGGGCGCCGGTCAGGTGCCGGATCCGCCCTGATGGCGGATGCCTCGGCCCGCGGCCGAGCCGCCGGTGCGACGGGCCTGCGGCTGTCGGTCTGGGATTGGCGTGTGGACGCGCTCGCCCTGTACGCGCGGCAGGGCTTCGTCGAGGTCCCGTCGTGGGAGTCGCGCCAGCGACTCGTGTGCCTGCGCCGTCCGCTCTGAGCGGCCGTCAGCGGATGCAATGGATGCCGGGCGACACCCGGCATCCGTCGTCCGATGGTCGGCGTGTCGGGTGTGAACTATTGCATCCGCGAACAGGGAATGGCCGCGAGCAGGGGCGAACGTGCGAACGGACCGGGCGCGCCCTCAGCAGCGCCCGGCCCGTCCGGCTCTGTCAGGACCGATGGTCGCCGAAGACGTCCTTCTCCATCGCGTCGTAGCCCTCGCGCTGCGGGTCTCCGTGCAGGCCGCCCGAGAGGGCGTACTCCTCCTCGGGCGAGAGGATGAGGCGCTTCCGGCCGTAGACGGCGAACCCGATGAAGATCACGACGTACACGATGATGATCGCGACGATCGCCAGCAGGTAGGCCGGGTTGAAGAGCAGCCCGACGAAGACGATCGCGGCGATGATCGCGGCCGAGTAGGCGCCGAACAATCCCCACGGGCTCTTGTAGGGCCGCTCGGCGTGGGGGAACTTCTTGCGCAGGATGATGAACGACACCATCTGCAGGAAGTAGGCGAGCACCGCGCCCCACACCGCGATGTTCAGGACGATCGCCCCGGCGGGGCTCGTGTCGCCACCGGCGGCCTGGAGGATGACGAGGGCGATGAATCCGAGCACGGCGCCGAATGTCAGCGCGACCCACGGGGTCTGCCGCTTGCCGGTCAGCGACAGCCAGCGCGGGTAGTACCCCGCCCGGGACAGCGAGTACATGTTGCGTCCGTACGCGAACATGATGCCCATCAGCGAAGCGAGCAGGCCGACGAGGGCGAGCAGCGACAGGATCGCCGCAGCCTGTTCCGGAAGGAACGCCGTGAAGCCGTCGAGGAGAGGCTCGACCGAATCGCCGGTGACCTCGGCGCCGAGCACGCCGGTGTTGAGGAACAGCACGATGAGGCCCGTGACGATGAGGGTTCCGCGTGCCCAGAGTCCGGCACGCGGGATGTCGCGGGCGGGGTTGTGGGACTCCTCGGCAGCGAGCGGAAGCTCCTCGATCCCGAGGAAGAACCACATCGCGAACGGGAGAGCCAGCAGGACCGCGCCGATGCCCTCGGGAAGGAACGTCGACGAAGCGATCGCGTCGGGATTCGGGGCCATGTCCCACAGGGCGTCCCAGCTGAATGCTCCGGAGGCGAGTGCCATCACGCCGAAGACGACGATGATGCCGATCGAGATGATCGAGACGACGATCGCGAAGCCGAACGAGACAGCGGCTCCCGCAGCGTTCAGGGTGATGAAAAGCGCGTAGAGGATGATCCACCACAGCCACGGCGGCAGGCTCACGCCGGTCAGGAGCGACAGAGCGGAATCCGCATACTGCCCGGAGAAGTAGACCACCACCGCGGTCGTCGCGACGTACTCGATCGTCTCGGCGAGGCCCGTCGCGAGCCCTCCCCAGGGCCCCATCGCCGAGCGCGAGAACGAGTAGGCGCCGCCCGTGTGCGGCATGGCCGCCGCCATTTCGCCGATCGAGAAGGTGAGGCCGTAGTACATGAGCACGAGCACGGCGAAGGCGATCAGCATGCCGCCGAACCCGGCGAAGCCGATGCCGAAATTCCACCCCGAGAAGTCGCCCGAGATGACGGCGGCGACCGCGAGGCCCCAGAGTCCCCAGACTCCGGCGGAGCGCTTCAGGGTCCGTTTCTCGAAGTAGCCGTCCTCCGCTCGGGCGTAGCGGACGCCGCCGGTCGCGGGGGGAGTGGTGCTCGGATTCGTCATGAGACCTCCTGGCTGCGGGTCGGCGCCCAGCGCGCCGGTCGGGTCGGCGCGCTGGCTCACGCCTTGCGGAAGAGTGTGGCGTCTATTGGTATGCCGTGTCTACCTTTGGCATGTAGCGTTCTCGTTACAGGCACACGACGATCCCGCATAGAGCGCGACGGAAGGACGACCGATGCCCGGAAATCTGACGGTGGACGAGCTCGCCGACGCGATCGCGAAGGACGAGATCGACACGGTGATCGTCGCCTTCCCCGACGCCCAGGGGCGCCTCGTCGGCAAGCGCGTCGCGGGCCGGTTCTGGCTCGACGAGGTCGCCGGTCACGGCGCGGAGGTGTGCGACTACCTGCTGTCGGTCGACGTCGACGTGAACACGATCGACGGCTACGAGATGTCGGGCTGGGACAAGGGCTACGGTGACCTCGTGCTGCGTCCCGACATGGCGACGCTCCGCCGCATCCCCTGGCAGCCGGCGACCGCGCTCGTCATGGCCGACCTCGAGTACGTGCGCGGCGGCGCCGTGGTCCAGTCGCCGCGCGGCATCCTGAACGCGCAGCGTCAGCGCCTCGCCGACCGCGGACTCGTCGCCTACTCGGGCACGGAGCTCGAGTTCATCGTCTTCGACGACTCGTTCCGGGATGCCTGGGCCAAGCGCTACGTCGGGCTCCAGGCATCCACCGACTACAACGTCGACTACAACCTGCTCGCGACCACCCGGCTGGAACCCCTGCTGCGCGACATCCGCCGTGGCATGGAGGGCGCGGGTCTGTACTGCGAGGGCGTGAAGGGCGAGTGCCACGACGGGCAGCAGGAGATCGCGTTCCGCTTCGCCGAGGTGCTCGAAACGGCCGACCAGCACACGATCTACAAGAACGGCGCCAAGGAGATCGCCGACGCGCACGGTAAGTCGCTGACGTTCATGGCGAAGTTCGACCAGCGCGAGGGCAACAGCTGCCACATCCACCTCTCGGTCCGCGGCGAGGACGGAGAGGCCGTCATGGCCGGCGACGGCGAGCACGGGTTCAGTCCGCTCATGGAGCACTGGATCGCCGGCATCCTCGCGACCCTCCGCGAATTCACGCTGCTCTACGCGCCGACCATCAACTCCTACAAGCGCTTCGCGAAGGGATCGTTCGCGCCGACCGGCATCGCGTGGGGTGTCGACAACCGCACGTGCGCGCTGCGCGTGGTGGGCACGGGGTCGTCGCTGCGCGTGGAGAACCGCGTGCCGGGCGGCGACGTGAACCCCTACCTCGCGATCTCGGCGATCATCGCCGGCGGCCTGTACGGCGTCGAGCACGAACTCCCGCTGCCCGCGCCGCTCACCGGCAACGCCTACGACTCCGACGTCGACCACCTGCCGACGACGCTGCGCGAGGCGGCGGACCTCTTCGAGGCCTCCGAGATCGCCCGCGCCGCGTTCGGCGACGAGGTCGTGGCCCACTACCTGCACCAGGCGCGCGTCGAGGTCCTCGCCTACGACGCCGCCGTGACCGACTGGGAGCGCATCCGTGGCTTCGAACGTCTCTGATCCCGCGGGCGGCCGACGCCCCGTCATCGGGCTCACCACCTACCTCGAACGGGCCGTCCAAGGCGTCTGGGACGTCCGCGCGAGCTTCCTGCCGCAGCAGTACTTCGATGCCGTGACCGCGTCGGGCGGCGTCGCCGTGCTGCTGCCCCCGCAGCCCGCCGCGCGCGCTGCCGCCGAGGTCGTGCTCGACGGTCTCGACGGGCTGATCCTGACCGGCGGGCTCGACGTGCAGCCCGAGCTGTACGGTGCGCCCCGGCATCCGCTCACGGATCCTGCCCGCGCGGACCGCGACGAGTGGGAGCTCGCCCTGCTCGCCGGCGCCCGCGAACACGGCATCCCGGTCTTCGGCATCTGCCGCGGCCTGCAGCTGATCAACGTCGCTTACGGCGGCACGCTGCACCAGCACCTGCCCGAGGCCCTCGGCACCGAGCGCTACAAGATCGGCGGCGGCGTCTTCGCCGAGAACACCGTCGAGGTGGATGCCGACACGAAGCTCGCGGGCCTGGTCGGTGCCGGTCCGTACGGCGTCCACAGCTACCACCACCAGGGCATCGACCGCCTCGGCGAGGGGCTCGTCGTGACCGCGCGCACCGACGACGGCCTCGTGCAGGCGTTCGAGACGCCCGGCGACGACTACCTCGTGGCGGTGCAGTGGCACCCCGAGGAGAACTCCGCCGACCGGCGTCTCTTCCTCGGCCTGGTCGCCGCGGCCGACGCCTACGCCGTCGCGCACCGGGGGGTCACCGCATGAGCGCCTTCACGGTCCTGAACCCCGCCACCGGCGCTGCCGTCCGTGACGT
This sequence comes from Microbacterium sp. SORGH_AS_0505, assembly GCF_030818715.1. Lineage (NCBI taxonomy): Bacteria > Bacillati > Actinomycetota > Actinomycetes > Micrococcales > Microbacteriaceae > Microbacterium > Microbacterium sp. SORGH_AS_0505. The sequence goes on from NZ_JAUTAT010000001.1 coordinate 1,335,168, forward strand.
CGCACTCGCGTCGGTCGACGAGACGGATGCCGCGATCGCCCGCGCCGTCCGCGCGCAGCGCGCGTGGGCCGAGCTCGCCCCCGTCGCCCGCGCCCATGCGCTCCGGAACTTCGCGCGCGTCGTCGAGGAACACGTCGAGGAGCTCGCCCAACTCGAGGTGCTCGAGGCGGGGCATCCGATCTCGTCCGCCCGGTGGGAGGCCTCGCACGTCGCGCAGGTGCTGAACTACTACGCCGGCGCGCCGGAACGCCTGATCGGCAGCCAGATCCCCGTCGCCGGCGGACTCGACGTGACCTACCACGAGCCGTACGGGGTCGTCGGGATCATCGTGCCGTGGAACTTCCCGATGACGATCGCAGCGTGGGGCTTCGCTCCGGCGCTCGCCGCCGGCAACGCCGTCGTGCTGAAGCCCGCCGAGATGACCCCGCTGACCGCGATGCGCCTCGGCGACCTCGCGCTCGAGGCGGGGCTGCCGGACGGCGTCTTCACCGTCATCCCGGGAGCCGGACCCGTCGTCGGCGAGCGATTCGTGACGCATCCCGACGTGCGCAAGGTCGTCTTCACCGGATCGACGCGTGTCGGGACCGAGGTCGCCGCGGGCTGCGCGCGCGAGCTCAAGCCCGTGACGCTCGAACTCGGCGGCAAGAGCGCCAACATCGTGTTCGCCGACGCCGATCTCGAGGCGGCCGCCGCGGCCGTCCCCGGCTCGGTCTTCGACAACGCGGGGCAGGACTGCTGCGCCCGCAGCCGGCTGCTCGTCGAGCGCTCGGTGTTCGACCGGTTCCTCGAACTCGTCGAGCCCGCCGTCTCCGCCTGGCGCGTCGGCGACCCGAACGACGAGTCGACCGAGATGGGCCCGCTCATCTCAGCCGGTCAGCGCGATCGCGTCGCCGGGTACATCGACGGGGCCGACGTCGCGTTCCGCGGCTCCGCGCCCGACGGCGACGGGTTCTGGTTCGCGCCGACGGTCGTCCTCGCCGGCCGCGGCGACCGCATCGCGACCGAGGAGGTCTTCGGACCCGTCGTCGCGGTGCTGCCGTTCGACGACGAGGCCGACGCGATCTCGCTCGCCAACGACACCGTCTACGGCCTCGCGGGCTCGATCTGGACGCGCGACCTGGGCCGCGGCATCCGCGTCTCCCGAGGCGTGCAGAGCGGCGTGCTGTCGGTCAACTCGCACTCGTCGGTCCGCTACACGACCCCGTTCGGCGGCATGAAGGCCTCGGGCCTCGGCCGCGAACTCGGACCCGACGCCGCCGAGCACTTCACCCAGACAAAGAACGTCTTCTACGCCACCTCCTGACCCGGAAGGACCTCCCCGAATGGACCTCACCCAGCGACTGCGCGACCGCGTCGCCATCATCACCGGCGGTGCCAGCGGCATCGGCCTCGCGACCGCGCGGCGGTTCGCCGCCGAGGGAGCCCGCGTCGTCATCGCCGACCTCGACCCCGTGACCGGGCAGAAGGCCGCCGACGAGGTGGGCGGCGTCTTCCGCCAGGTGAACGTCGCAGACCAGGCATCCGTCGACGCGCTCTTCGACGGCGTCGCCGCCGACCTCGGCTCGGTCGACATCGCGTTCAACAACGCCGGCATCTCGCCCGCCGACGACGACTCGATCGAGACGACCGAGCTGCCCGCGTGGGACAAGGTGCAGGACGTCAACCTCAAGAGCGTCTACCTCTGCTCGCGCGCGGCCCTGCGTCACATGGTTCCCGCGGGGAAGGGCTCGATCATCAACACAGCGTCGTTCGTGGCGCTGCTGGGCTCGGCGACGTCGCAGATCTCGTACACCGCGTCGAAGGGCGGCGTGCTCGCCATGACCCGCGAGCTCGGCGTGCAGTTCGCCCGGCAGGGCATCCGCGTCAACGCGCTCTGCCCGGGACCGGTCAACACGCCCCTGCTGCAGGAACTGTTCGCGAAGGACCCCGAGCGCGCCCAGCGCCGCCTGGTGCACGTGCCGATGGGCCGCTTCGCCGAACCCGAGGAGATGGCGGCCGCCGTCGCGTTCCTCGCCTCGGACGACTCCTCGTTCATCACCGCCAACGCGTTCGTCGTCGACGGCGGCATCACCAACGCCTACGTGACGCCGCTGTGACCCGCGCCGCGTCGTCGCCCGACCTCGGCCGCACCGTCTACCGGCCGGTGCGCGGCGGCAACGCGCTCGAAGACACCGTCGCGCGTCTCGTGCAGACCGTCCGGCTCGGCGTCGTCGCTCCGGGGGAGTCGCTCCCCTCGGAGCGCGACCTCGCCGAGCGCTACGGCGTCAGCCGCGACACCGTCCGGCAGGCGATCGGCGAGCTCGCCGACGCGGGCTACGTCGAGCGGCGGCGCGGCCGGTACGGCGGCACGTTCGTCGCCGATCCGTTGCCGATGCCCGCGGGACCCGTCGACGCGGCGGAGCTCGAGGACATCCTGGGCCTGCGCCGCGTGCTCGAGGCGGGAGCCGCGCGCGCCGCGGCGTCGCAGGCGCTGTCGGATGCCGCCCGCTCCGCGCTCAAGGAACGCCACCGCGCGACCGTCGGAGCCGCAGAAGGGGAGTACCGCCGGCTCGACTCGCTGCTGCACCTGGCGATCGCGGAGGCCAGCGGCATCCCGTCGCTGCTCCCCTTGGTCGTCGAGAACCGGGCCCGCATCAACGCGTGGCTCGACACGTTCCCGCTGCTGCCGCGCAACATCGAGCACTCCGACGCGCAGCACGAGCGGATCGTCGCGGCGATCCTGGCGGGCAAGCCGGATGCCGCCGAGGCGGCGGTGCTCGAGCACCTCGCCGGGTCGGAGGCGCTGCTGCGCGGGTTCTTGGGCTGAGGTCGCGGCGACGGACGCCCGACCGCTGTCGCATGCGGGTTCGCGCCGAGTCACACCGGTACCGCCGGTCGTGCATGCGTCACGCGCCGACTGGTGCCGCCACGGGGAATCTGGTGTGCTGAGCGGTGATGATGCGGCCGATGGTGATGCAGCGGCCTGCGGTGATGCAGCGGGCTGGCGCCGAGGCGGCCGGGTGGGGTGCGGCACTCGCTCTCGCGCTCCTCGCCGTGGCCGTCGTCGCCTCGACGAGCTCATGGCTGCTCTACCGCGACGGAGACTCGGTCGTCGTCGCGCTCATGGCCGATTCGGTGCGGCGCGGCGAACCGCAGGAGTGGTCACTGTCGCCCGTGCTCTTCCTGCCCGAGACCGCGGTCTACGGCGCGCTGTCCTTCCTCGGGCTCGGCACGGTCGGCACGCTCACGCTCAACGCCGTCGTCAACCTCCTCGCCGTGTACGGCGGCATCCGGCTGGTGGCCGGGCGCTTCCGACCCGGCGCACGCCCTGTGGCGGGGAGTGTCCTCGCGTTCGCGGCGTTCGTCGCGCTGATCGTCCTCGAAGTGCCCGACGGGATGCCGGGGTTCCACCTCGCGCTTCTGACCGCGACGACGACCTACTACTCAGCGACCGTCGTGGGCACCCTGGTCGTCGTGGGCCTGCTCCGGCGCACGCTCGACGGGACGCCGCCGGTGCGGACCGCGCCGGTGACCGTACTGGTCGTGGCCGTCTCGACGCTCACGAACCCGCTGTTCGTCGTGTGGTGCGTCCTGCCGGCCGTCGGGGCGATTGGCATCCTTGTCGTGCGGCGTCGGATCGACCCGCGTCTCGCGTTCGTCCTGCTCCTTTCGATCACCGGTGCGGCGGCCGTCGGGTACCTGCTGCGCGCTCCGTTCGCGGGCACCATCGTCGCAGCCGGGGGCAACTACCTGCGCCCGGATCGAGCCGGCGGAGCGATCGCCCACCTCGCCGAGGTGAGCGGAGCGACGATGTCGCGGTGGAACGGCGCGCTCTGGTTCGCGGCCGTCCTCGCACTCGTCGTCGCATGCGTCGTCATCGGGCTGCGGGCGTGGCGCCGGCGCGATGCCGTCGTGGCCGCGGTCTGCGGGATCGCCGCGGCGGCGCCGATCGCGGCGACGGCTCTGGTGATCGTCGCCGGGACGGATGCCGACCGGTACCTGCAGCCGTGGGTGTTTCTGCCGATCCTCGTGCTCGCCGTCGCCCCGCCCGCCGTCTCGGTGCCGCGCGCGGTGAGCGGGGCGCTGGTGGGCGCGCTCGCCGTCGGAGGGGTCGCCACCGTGCCGGTCACGGTGGCAGCCGCCGGCCGGCACGACGTCGACCTCGCGTGCGTGACCCGATGGGTGGAGCAGTCCGGTCGGACCGGGGCCGGGCAGTTCTGGACCGTCCGCGCCCCGAAGCTGGCGCTCGCCGACCCATCGCAGCTCATCCAGGTCGACAACACGCTGCGCCCCTACGACTGGCTCGTCAACCGTGCGGAGCGTCGCGGGCCGGTCACCTTCCTGGTGCAGGATGCCGCCTCCGTCCCGTTCGTGCTCCCCGTCGGCGCGGAGACCCCGGACCGGGTGGCCTGCGGCCGCTACACGATCCTCGACTTCGGCTCGCGCGTGCTGCCGCTGGGTGAACCGCGGAACTGACCGCGCGTCAGCGGATGCAATAGATGCCGGGCGACACGCGGCATCCGCTCGCCTGGCGGCGGCGTGTCGCGGCCGATCTATCGCATCCGCGTGCGGCGGTGCGCGATCACGGGCACGGCGACGCCGATGAGCACGACGGCGAGGAGGGCCGGGAAGGTCCACGCCATGATGGCGTAGGCGGCGTCCAGCGCGGCGGAGGACGCGATGCCCGCGTCGGCTCCGGGCACCCGATCGACGAGAACCGTCGCGGTCACCGCCGATGCCGCGAGCGCGATGCTCAGAGCCGACGCGGCCACTCCCATCACCACGATCCAGACCACGAGCCGGCGGCGTCCGCTCCCCATGACTGCAGGCTAGGGCACGACCGTGCCACTGTCGGCGGATGCAATGGATGCCGGGCGACACGCGGCATCCGCTCGCCTGACGGCGGCGTGTCGCGGCCGAACTATTGCATCCGCGAACGGTTCGCGAACGCAGTCGCGCGCCGCACCCTCTCGTCGACGGACGGGGGCACCCAGCCCTCCGCCAGCCCGGCGAGCAGGACGCTCGAGAATGACACCTCTCCGGCGGCGACCCGCTCGGCGACCTCGTAGGTCAGATCCATCTCGGCTGCGACCTCGTCCACGGTCGCGCCGTTCGCGAGGGCTTCGACGATCGCGGCGTCCGCGGCGCGAACCGCATCGATCAGGGCGGATGCCGCGGCGAACGCGCCGACCCGTGCGGCTCGCAGTTCGGGGTGGTCCATGCCCGAAACCTAGTCGAGCGGAGCGACATCCACCTGCACGCGCAGGGTCGAGGTCTTCGCCTCGGTGAAGATGATGCCCGTCACCGGTGCGACGTCGCCATAGTCCCGCCCCCACGCGACGGTCACGTACCGATCGTTCGCCCACTGGTTGTTCGTCGGGTCGATCGCGAGCCACTGGTCGGTGCCCGGCAGCCACACCGCGAGCCACGCGTGCGAGGCATCGGCGCCGAAGATGCGCTCCTTGCCGGGCGGCGGCTGCGTCGCGAGGTATCCCGAGACGTAGCGGGCGGCGATGCCGTGCCCGCGCAGGCAGGCGAGGGCGACGTGCGCGAAGTCCTGGCAGACGCCCGCCCGCTTCGACATGGCATCGCCCACCGTGCTCGTCACCGTCGTCGCGGTCTTGTCGTAGTCGAAGTCGCGAAAGATCCGCTGCATCAGATCCGTCGCGGCCTCGCCGATCGGCCGCCCCGGCGTCAACGACTCGGCGCCGTAGGCGACGGCCGCCTCGTCGTGCGCGACCCGAGCCGATTCGAGCGCGTACTCGGTGGCCTCGACGGCACCGGGGAGTTCGGGATGCTGCAGCGGCCGTGCGAGCTCCCACGGCTGCGCGAGCGCCTCGGCGTCGTAGTCGGGCACCGCGACCGTCACCTCGCTCGAGGCTTCGATCGTCAGCGCCTCGTGCGGGTCGGTCACGTGGAAGTAGGTCGACGAGTTGCCGAACCAGTCGGTGCGGGGCGACACGTCTCCGGGGAGCGGCTCCACCGTCACCGCGGAGTCGGCGATCCGTTGCCACGGCAGCTCGCGCGGGCGCAGGTGGAACTGCCCGATGCTGTCCTGCACGGCGTCGCTGTAGGTGTAGGCCGTGCGGTGCCAGACGCGATAGCGGGTCATGCGCGCGCACCCATCAGCTCGACCAGCGACAGCTCGGTCATCGACACGGGCGGAGGTCCTACCTCGAAGTGCAGGTCGCCGATCGCGTCGGAGAGCTGCTCGAGCTGGCTGCGCACCCCCTCGAGACCGTCGACGAGCCGCTCGCGGCGACCGCCGACGACGGCGGTCATCTCGAGCACCTCCACCTCGCCGAGCTCGGTCTCGAGTTGGTCGAGCAGACGCTCGGCCCGCGAGGAACCCGTCGAGGCGGGCATCGCGCCGAGGTGCTCGCGCAGCGTCTGCAGTGAGAAGGCGAGCGAACGCGGGTTGCCACGGTCGAGCAGCAGCAGCTCCGCGACGTCCGCGGCGCGCATCGCTCCGCGGTACCGGCGGCGGTGCGTCACGACGCTCTCAGCCGACAGCAGCAGCGACTCCAGCACTTCGCGGTCGGTGCGCGGGCTGCGGCTGACCGACAGCGCAGACGACAACAGAGTGGTCAGCTGCAGGCCGCGCTCGAGGTAGCGACCCGCCTCCATCATGTGCCAGCCGGGGTCGCGGATCATGTTCGCCGTCACGCCGTACAACGACAGCATCGAGGCGAGCATGCGCCCGGCCGACTCGGCCGTCCGGTGCGCGTGCGACGAGGTGCGCAGCGCTCGCACCGCGCGTTCGATGTTCGAGAACACGCGCCACGTGTCGCCCGAGAGCTGGTCGCGGACACCTTCCATCGCATCGCGCAGCCGCGCGATCGAGTGCGCCGCCGAGCCGGGACGGGCGGCATCCAGCAGCAGCGACCGGAACTCCGCCTCGGGGTCGATCGCCCGCGTGCCGGCGAGCGTGTGCAGCGCCGCGAGCAGGACCCGCACGCTGTCGCTCGCGCGTGCGGCGCTGTGCGCACCGGGCTGGTCGAGCGCGGCCTGCGTGGCGATCACGAGACGCAGCAGATCCTCGGCGCGCTCGGCGTACCGGCCCGTCCAGTAGAGATCAGACAGTGCGCGCGGTGCGAGCGTCGGGTCGCTGCGGGTCGACGGAAGAGATGCGACGTCCGCGATCCCCTGGTCGGGCTCCGCCTCGTCCGACTTCAGCACCCACACATCCTTCGTGCGCGGGGCCGCGTCGGGCGCGGTGCGGACGGTGGCGAGACCGCCGACGAGCGGCCGATAGGTCGACCCGAAGCGGATCGCGAATCCCCGCAGGGTGACCGGCAGAGCGGATGCCGCGCCCCCGGCATCCCACACCGGAACCTGCGAGAGGGGCAGCTGCTCGACGGCGGCGAAGCGGTGCGGCTCGCGGTCGAGGCGCGCAAGGACCGCCGGGTCTGCGGGAGCGAGGCGGCGGCGCGGATCGTCGATGAGGCCGACTGCGAGCGTCGGATCGCCGGCGGTGAGCCGCGGAAGGACCTCGGCGCGCGCGTCGGCGTCACCCAGCCACCAGGCGGGCACCGAGGGGAGGCGCAGCTGCTCGCCGAGGAGGCGCTCGCAGACGGCCGAGAGGTAGGGGAGCAGGGCAGGATTCTCGAGCACACCCGCGCCGAGTCCGTTGACGACCCGCACACGTCCGCGACGGACGGCTTCGGCGAGGCCCGCGATGCCGAGGCGCGACCCGGAGCGGAGTTCAAGGGGGTCGCACCACTCGGCATCCACTCGGCGGAGGATCACGTCGACGCGTTCCCGGGGCGCGCGCTGCGGCCAGCCGGAGGGTTTCATCCACACCGCGCCGTCGCGCACGACGAGGTCGCTGCCCTGCACGAGGGGGAAGCCGAGCGCGTTGGCGATGAACGCCTGATCGAACGCCGTCTCGGACAGCGGCCCGGGGGAGAGGACGACGATCCGCGGGCTGGTCGTCTCGTCGGGAGCGGCGGCGATGAGCGCCGCGCGGAGGGCCGCGAAGTAGGGGTCCATGCGGTGCAGGGCGCCCTCATCGAGGAGGTCGGGCAGCACCTGCGAGATGACGCGTCGGTTCTCGGCCGCGTAGCCCAGCCCCGACGGGGCCTGCACGCGGTCGGCGAGCACGCGCCACTCGCCCGCCGCATCCCGACCCAGGTCGGTGGCCGACAGCAGCAGTTCGGGCGGCAGGCTCTCCCCGTCTCGTCGAGCCATCGCGCGCACGAATCCGGCATGGCCGAGGATGACCGCTGCGGGGACGATGCGCTCGCGGATCACCACCTGCGGTCCGTAGAGGTCCGCCAGGAGCGCGTTCAGGAGTTCGGCGCGTTGGGCCAGACCGACGTCGAGACGCGCCCATCCCGCGGCATCCAGGACGAACGGCATCGGATCGAGTTGCCACGGCTGCAAGTCGTCGCCGGCGCGCGCGTACGAGACGCCGTCGTCGGCGAGGAACCGCGAGATCTCCCCGTCGACGCGGTCCAGCTCGTCGCGGGTCAGCCCGAGGGCGAGCGAGGCGAGCCCCTGCCAGGCGGGACGCAGCGCACCGTCGGCGTCGACGACCTCGTCGTAGCGCGGCGTCGCCGACGCGAACGGCAGCGTCGGCTGCGACACGGCCGCGGCGTAGTCTCGGAGCACACTCACGAGGTCCCTCCCTGCGTCCAGCGTAGGGCCCACGGGCCCCCTCGCTCCGCGCGTCGAAGCGGTGCGGGGCGAATACAGTGGGACGCATGACGGGACCGGACGAGACCTACACCGTGCGCCCCGCGCGGACCTCCGACGTCCCCCGCATCCAGCAGCTCCTGGAGCCGTGGGTGCAGCGGCGCATCCTCCTCGGCAAAGAGCGCGTCACCCTGTACGAGACCGTGCAGGAGTTCGTCGTCGCCGAAGCAGGTGACCGGCTCGTCGGGTGCGGTGCCCTCCACGTGATGTGGGAGGACCTCGGTGAGATCCGCACCCTCATCGTCGCCGACGACTGGCTGCACCGGGGAGTGGGCGGCGCCGTCGTCGACCTCCTCGAAGACAACGCCCGCGCGCTCGGGCTCAGTCGGCTGTTCTGCCTCACCTTCGAGGTCCCGTTCTTCTCCCGCCGCGGGTTCTCGGAGATCGGCGAGCAGGTCGTCGCCCCCGACGTCTACTCCCAGCTCCTCCGCAGCCCCGATGAGGGCGTCGCGGAGTTCCTGGACCTGGCGCACGTGAAGCCCAACACCCTGGGCAACACCCGCATGCTCAAGCAGTTGTAGGCGCGCCGGGCGGGCGTCCGCGAACCCCGCGCATACCCTGGACGCGTGAGCAGCCACACCCCCCGCCGCCGGCCGACCCCGGCCGTGTACCGCCGTCGCCGGCTGGCCGTGCTGCTGCTCGCGGTCCTCATCGTCGGGGGCATCGTCGCGCTCGTCGTGTGGCAGCCGTGGCGTGCGATGACGGATGCCGCGTCCTCACCCTCCGGGGACGCCCCGGCATCCGCCAGTCCCGCACCGACTCCCGACGGCTCCGTTCCGCCGACGCCCTCGGGCACGCCGAGTCCCCAGGTCACGAGCTCCGCCGACGGCGACGCTGAAGGATCCGGCGACAGCGACGCGACGCCGACCGACGTGCCGGCGTGCACGACGGGCGACGTGACGGTGACCGCCGGCGTCGACAAGGGCTCCTACGGGACGGGCGAGTTGCCCAAGCTCTCGATCACGCTCGTCAACGACACGGACCAGCCCTGCCTCATCAACGTCGGAACGGCCGCGCAGGCGTTCGAGATCACGAGCGGGTCGGACACGTGGTGGCGTTCCACCGACTGCCAGACGGAGCCGAGCGATCAGGTCGTCCAGCTGGATGCCGGGAAAACGGTCGCGAGCGCGAGCCCGATCGTCTGGGATCGCACCCGGTCCTCGGTCGACACGTGCGACGGCGACCGGCAGAAGGCGCTGCCCGGCTGGTACAACCTCTCGGTGAGCATCGGCGGAATCGGCTCGGCGGAGCCGGCGTCGTTCACGCTCCGGTGACTCACCTCGCGCACCGGGTTCTCTGAGAACATTCTCATCTGCGATCGCCCATACGGGGTGTTCCGCGGCAACCCTCGACGCGTACCCTTGGGGTCAGCTCCCGGCGGCACCCCTCCGTTGTCCCCAGCAACGGAGTCCTGCTCCCCCCAGAGGCAGGATTTCGGATCCCCCGGTTGCCGGTGAGCGATGGGCCCTCTCGACTTCTCCAGTCCCCAATGGGGAGTTCGAGGGGGCCCCCTTACGTTCGGGTGCCCGGCGCGGCGATCTGCGGCATCCACTTAGGCTGAGGGGATGGCTGGAAAGAAGCGCGAGAAGAAGCCGCTGGAGTTCCGGAACACGGCTCTCGCCGATGCTCTTCAGACCCAGGACATGGCTGCCCTGGCGTTCGCTCTGCGGCACGGTCCGACGGTCGTGCCGCTCCTGCGTCCGGGTGCGCGGGACGACCCCCGGGACTCGGGCGAGGTGTGGACGTACCGCGACCCCGCCACCGGCGACGTCGCCCTGTTGCTGTTCAGCGACGCGGCCAACAAGCCCGCGACGCTTCCGCCGGGTGTCGGACTGCAGTCTCCCGCCTGGCTGCGCGCCTTCCTCGGCACCTATGGTGAGGAGATCACGACGGTGTTCTTCGACATCGCCGGCCCGCACCCCATGCAGGCGGCGTCGGCGGACCTCATCGCGGCGCTCGACGCCTGACCCTCCTCAGAAGTCGGGCTGATCGTCCGGGCGGGGAGCGTGGTGGCGCGATCGCTGGGCGAGCGCGTCCCGCAGGGTGCCGGCGCCAGCGTCGATGACGGCCTTGTATCCCAGTCGCGCCGCCTCGGACCGCCGCTGATCGTGCTGGGTGACCCGGCGGATCTCGCCCGACAGGCTCAGTTCGCCGATGGCCGCGAGCTTCGCGGGGTTCGGCCGTTCGGCCGCCGCACTCGCGATCGCGAGGGCGATGGCGAGGTCTGCGGCCGGCTCGGTGAGCCGCACCCCGCCGACCGTCGAGACGTAGACGTCCTGGTCCGACAGCTTGATGCCGGCGCGCTTCTCGAGCACGGCCAGCACCATCGCGACACGGGCGCCGTCGACACCGCTCACGATCCGTCGCGGATTCGGCGCCGAGGTGTGGAGGGTGAGCGCCTGCACCTCGACGGGCAGTGCCCGCCGGCCCTCGAGCGCGACCGTCACGCACGTGCCGGGCTCGCTGGGACGGTTGCTGAGGAAGAGCGCGCTCGGATCGGGCACTTCGGCGATGCCGTCGCCGGCCATGTCGAAGCATCCCACCTCGTCGGTCGCCCCGAACCGATTCTTGAGCGCCCGCACGAAGCGCAGCGACGTCTGCCGGTCGCCTTCGAAGTGGCAGACGACGTCGACGAGGTGTTCGAGGATCCGCGGTCCCGCGACCTGACCGTCCTTCGTGACGTGCCCGACGATCACGACGGGCAGGTCGCGTTCCTTCGCGACGCGGATGAGGGTGGATGCCACCTCCCGCACCTGACTCGGCTGCCCCGCCGCCCCGTCGATGAGCCCTGACGAGACGGTCTGCACCGAGTCGACGATGAGCAGGTCGGGCCGCACGTCGTCGATGTGCCCGAGGGTCGTGGCCAGGTCGGTCTCGCTCGCGAGGTAGAGCTCGTCGTGCAGCGCTCCGGTCCGTTCGGCGCGTAGGCGCACCTGGCTGAGGGACTCCTCCGCGCTGACATAGAGGACGCGTCGCCCGGCGCGTGCGCTCTGCGCGGCGACCTCGAGAAGGAGGGTCGACTTGCCGACCCCCGGCTCGCCCGAGAGCAGGATCGCCGCACCGGGGACGATGCCGCCGCCCAGGACGCGGTCGAACTCGCCGACTCCGCTCGAGCGTCGCGGCGTCTCGCGGGTGTCGATCTCGGTGATGCGACGCGCGCTCCGCGTCGGCGCGATCGGGGTGACGGATGCCGTGATCCCGGTCGGCGTGGCGGCTTCGACGACCGTGCCCCACTGCTGGCATTCGCCGCAGCGACCGACCCACTTCGCGGTCGTCCACCCGCACTCGGTGCAGCGGAAGGCCGCGGTCGGGGCGGGTCGTCGTGAAGCCATGCGTTCAGGCTAATCGCGGCATCCGACATCACCGCCGTCGTGCGACCCGCGGGCTTCAGCGCAGCGAGGCGGCGACCGTCTTCAAAGCGTCGGCGGAACGGTGGAAGAGCGCCAGCTCGTCGTCCGAGAACGACGTCTCGAGGATCGGCCGGGCGCCCGCGCTGCTGACGACGGACGGCACCGAGAGCGCGACGCCGTCGACGCCCTGGAAGTCGCTCAGCACGGTCGACACGGGCATGACCGCGTGCTGGTCGCCGAGGATCGCCTCGACGATGCGGGCGCTCGACAGGCCGATCGCGTAGTTCGTCGCGCCCTTGCCGCGGATCACTGTGTAGGCGGCGTCCCGCACATCGACGGCGATGCGGTCGAGCTCCTCGACCGTGAAGGGCGGCTGCCCGTCGAGCGGCTGCCAGTCGAGGATCGGGACGGTGCCGATCGTCGCGCGCGACCAGTGCGGGAACTCGGTGTCGCCGTGCTCGCCGACGATGTAGGCGTGGACGCTCGAGGTCGACACCCCCGCGCGCTGCGCGAGCTTCCAGCGCAGGCGGGACGTGTCGAGCACGGTGCCGGACGCGAAGATCCGCTCGGGCGGGAGCCCGGTGACCTCCTGCCCGATGACGGTGAGCACGTCGCACGGGTTCGTGACGATGACGTAGACGGCGTTCGGGGCGACCTCGAGAAGCTCGGGCAGCATCCGCTTGAGGATGCCGGCGTTCACCCCGGCGAGCTCGGTGCGGGTCTGCCCGGGGTTCTGCTTGGCCCCCGCGGTGATGACGACGACGTGGGAACCCGCGGCGACCGAGACGTCCGAGCCGCCGGAGATGTCGCTCGATCCGGTGAACTGCGCGCCGTGGGCGAGGTCGAGGACCTCGGCCTCGACCTTCTCCGCAGCGATGTCGTACAGGGCGACGTGCCGGGCCGATCCGCGAATGAGGGCGGCGTAGGCGACGCTCGATCCGACGGCGCCCGCGCCGACGACGGTCAGTTTCGAGTTCTCGATGACGCTCATACCGCCAGTGTGGCAGTGGACGGATGCCGAATGCCCGGATCCAGCCGTGCAAATCAGATGGGCTGGGCGTCAGCGGCGGCGGGCCGGCGGATGCCGAGGAACGAAACCACGCCGCCCAGCACCATGAGGACGGCCGTGACCAGCGCCGCGCGGTGGAACCCGTCGAGGTCGAGCGCACCGCCGATGATGACCGCGAGGATCGCGATGACGACGAGCCCCGCGATCCGCGAGACGGCGTTGTTCGTCGCCGACGCGATGCCGGAGCGCTCGCCCCCGATCGCGCCGAGGATCGTCGATGTCAGGGGGGACACGGTGACGCCGAGCCCCAGACCGAAGACGACGAGACCCGGCAGGACCTGAGTCCAGTAGTCGAAGTCCTCGCGGACGGCGAGCAGCATCAGCGCGCCGACCGCCATCACGAGCGGGCCGACCGTCATGAACAGGCGTGGGCCGAACCGGTTCACCCACCCGCCCACGACCGAACTGAGCGCGATCAGCGCGACGGTCGTCGGCAGGCTCGCGAGCCCGGCGAAGGTCGCGCTCAGCCCCGCGCCCTGCTGCAGGTAGACCCCGACGACGAAACCGTTCAGCGAGAGTGCCGCGTAGATGAAGAAGGTGGCCAGGTTGCCGGTCCAGAAGTTCCGGACGCGGAAGATCCCGAGCGGCAGGATCGGCGAGCGCACGGTGCGCTGACGCAGCAGGAACGCCGCGAACAGAAGGATGCCGGCGGCCAGCGGCATCCAGATCGCCGGATGCGCCCACCCCAGGTTCGGCTGTTCGATGAGCGCGAAGACGATACCGCCGAGGCCCAGGGTGCACAGGGCCGCGCTCACGAGGTCGATGTGCGCGTCGTCGCGGCGGTGGTCGACGTGGCCGAGGCGGGACAGGAGGACGAACGTCACGACGATCGGGAGGATGTTGACGAGGAACGCGAACCGCCATGACAGCAGGTCGACGAAGAGGCCGCCGATGAGGGGGCCGGCGAGGTTGGCGGCCGTCGTCCACGCGGTCCATTGGCCGATCGCCCGGGCCTGCGCCGGTCCGTTCAGCAGCGACGTGATGAGGGCGAGCGAGCTCGGTACGAGGAACGCGCCCGCGGCGCCCTGCAGGGCGCGCGCGATGATCAGCACGACCGGATCGGGTGCGAGACCGACGCCGATCGACGCGATCCCGAAGCCGATCAGCCCGATCCGGAGGACGAGCACGCGACCGAACGCGTCGCTCACCGACCCCGCGAACAGGATGAGAGAGCTCAGGGTGAGGAGGTAGGCATCCACCGCCCACTGCTGCGTCGACAGGCCGCCGCCCAGCTCATCGCGGATGGCGGGGAGTGCCACGTTGACGACAGTGCCGTCGAGGAACGCGACCGCCGAGGCGAGGGCTGCGATCGCGACGATCAGCCCGAACCGGGGGGATGTCGTCGGAGCGCTCACAGGCTCACGTTACGCCCGGGGCAGGGCCGTTCGGGAGGTCGAGCCGACGGGAACTGTCGCTATTCCGGGAGTGAAGCGACAGTTCGCGTCGGGTCGAGCTCGTCGAGGGGAGCGGCGGGGAGGGCGATCCAGCCTTCCCGGCGGGCGCGGTCGAGCGCCGCGGGCGGGATGGGGTGCGTCGCGCGCAGCGCGTGTGCGCGGGTGATGAGCGCGGCGACGACGGCGTCGAACGCGTCGTCGGATGCTTCCATCAGCGCGCGCTGGTCGAGGGAGACGATGAGCCAGGGGGCTACGGCGAGGAGGTTCGCCGTCGCCGCGCGGCGGGCCGCGGCATCCGTCTTGTATCCGGACACGGCGACGCCCCAGAGACGGAGGGATGCCGCCGGGTAGACCTCGACGAGTCGTCCCGTCGCGCCGGACCGGTCGACGACGTCGCCCGCGTCGGCGAACGCGGCGAGCAGGTCGGTGCACCGCATGGCGGTGACTCCCAGGCGATCGGTCGAGACGCTGAGCGGGAGGCGTCCCGTGATCCGGTGGGTGGCGCGGTCGGTCTCGCGGTAGGCGAGCCGGCGGCGTCCCTCGATGCCGCGCAGGTCCGGGTCGGGTGCTTCGCCCCGTGCATTCGCCGCGACGTAGGCGACGAAGTCGTCGGGCCAGCCGAAGGCGCAGTCGACGCCGACTCGCGCTGAGCCCTGCGCGAGCCCGACGATGTCGC
Organism: Microbacterium sp. SORGH_AS_0505; assembly: GCF_030818715.1. Lineage (NCBI taxonomy): Bacteria > Bacillati > Actinomycetota > Actinomycetes > Micrococcales > Microbacteriaceae > Microbacterium > Microbacterium sp. SORGH_AS_0505. The sequence goes on from NZ_JAUTAT010000001.1 coordinate 1,350,333, forward strand.
CGTCCGTGTTGCCGAGGCGGAGCGTCGTGAGCCGGGCGCCCCCGCCCTGCCAGTCGACGACCGCGACAGCCGTGCGCGCCGGCTGCGCCGCGAGGTCGACTCCGGTGGTGATCACACCGCGACGCTACCCCGCCCGCCCGTTCGTCGAGAGGTCGCAGATGGTCGCCCTCGCGGCCGGGAAGTGACCATCTGCGACGCCTCGGCGAGCCGTGATGAGGCTCGGTTCGCGGCATCCGCTCTCGTGTCGTAAGCTGGACGACGGTGACGTGTCCGAGCGGCCGAAGGTGCAACTCTCGAAAAGTTGTGTAGGGTAACCCCCTACCGTGGGTTCAAATCCCACCGTCACCGCCATGAAAACCCCTGCTGATGCGGGGGTTTTCGCTTTTCTTGGACAGCCGCCCCGACCGGTTGCTTCAGCAGCGCCGGAGCGACAGGTCGCGTGGGCTCGCGGGGGAGGCGGAGGACGCGCCGCGCGGGAAGATCACCAGGGTAAGCACTGTGCCGACGGCCGCCCCGAGGCACTGGGCGAGGACGAAGGCAGCGGCCGAGGCGGGCGCGATGCCGGAGAACGTGTCGGTGAACACCCGGCCGAGGGTGACCGCGGGGTTCGCGAACGACGTCGAGCTGGTGAACCAGTAGGCGGCCCCGATGTATGCGCCGACGGCGGCGGCGATCACCGCGATCGCCGCGCGCGTCCGCACGAGACCAGTGATCAGCAGCACGAGCCCGGCCGTCGCCACGACTTCGGCGAGGAAGGTCGCCGGCTCGGCACGCGGGGTCGACGACAATGCGACGGGCTGTGCGAACATGGCGCCGGCGAGGAGTCCACCGCAGACCGCACCGGCGAGCTGTGCGGCCACGTACGCGAGCGCCTCGCCGACCCGCACGCGTCGCAGCATGGCATCCGCTGCAGTCACCGCCGGGTTCAGGTGCGCACCCGACACCGGGGCGAGCAACACGATGATGGCGAAGAGACCGAGCGCGGTCGCGATGGAGTTCTCGAGCAGGCGGAGCCCGGCATCGGCCGGCAGTCGCTCAGCGGTGATGCCCGAGCCGACTATCACTGCGACGAGCAGCCCCGTGCCGAGCGCTTCGGCGACGGCGCGGCGCCACAGCGGCGCCGTCACGGGGTCAGGTCGGTGATAAGCGATTCGACGCGACCGCGGATGTCGTCGCGGATGCGGCGGACGTCGTCGATGCCCCGACCCGCCGGGTCATCGAGCTCCCAGTCCTCGTAACGCTTGCCGGGGAAGATCGGGCAGGCGTCGCCGCACCCCATCGTGATCACGACGTCCGACTCGCGGACCGCATCGACGGTCAGCAGCTTCGGGGTGTTCGAGGTGATGTCGATGCCCTCTTCCGCCATGGCGTCGATCGCGACCGGGTTGATCCGGTCCTTCGGCTCCGAGCCGGCCGACAGCACCTGGATGCGGTCGCCGGCGAGGTGCTGCAGGTAGCCGGCAGCCATCTGGGAGCGGCCCGCGTTGTGGACGCAGACGAAGAGGACGGTGGGGGTGGTGGTCATGGGAGGTCGCTTCCGTTTCGGGTGGATCGGCGTTCGATGAAGATGGTGTCGCGCCACTGCCCGGCGTGGGCGCCGAGCGTGGAGCGGGCGATGCGTTCGCGCCGTCCGACGGTGCGGAATCCGGCGCTGGCGTGAAGGTGGAGGCTCGCCGCGTTCTCGGGGAAGACGCTCGCCTGGATCGTCCAGTACCCGGCTGCCTCCGCGGCGTCGATGAAGGCGTCGAGCAGCGCGCGTCCCACACCCCGGCCCGTATCGGCGGGGTCTACGTAGACGGAGTGCTCGATGACGCCCCGGTATACGTCGCGGGCGGACACGCGGGATGCCGCCACCCACCCCACGACCTGGTCGTCGGCATCGACGGCGACCAGGCGCGCGTCCGGTACCTTGCCCGCGTCGAACGCTTCCCAGGTCGGCGTGGACGTCTCGAAGGTCGCCTCTCCGCCCGCGATCCCCGCCGCGAGGATGCGCTCGACGGCGGGCCAGTCGGCGGCGGTCATCGGCCGGGTGCGTGCCATCAGCAGCATCCCCCGGCATCCGTCGAGCACACGCCCGTAGCCGGCAGGGTCAACTGCACTCGGGTGGCAGAGCGCATGTCGCCGTCGATCCACGCCACGACAGACCGCACCTGCTCGTATCCCGTCGCCAGCAGGAAGGTCGGCGCGCGACCATAGGACTTCATGCCGACGATGAAGAAGCCATGCTCGGGATGCCGCAGCTCGTCGAACCCGTGCGGCTCCACCGTGCCGCAGGAGTGCACGTTGGGATCGATGAGCGGAGCGAGTCGGACGGGAGCCTCGACGATGTCGTCGAGACCGAGCCGAATCTCGCGCAGCATCGACAGGTCGGGACGGAAGCCGGTGGCAGCGACCACGAGGTCGGTGTCATGGACGGATGCCGCGCCCCGCCGCATCCCGATCAATCTCACACCGCCCGCCCGGCGCTCCACCGTCGCGATCTCGAACGCGTCGATCTTCTCGACGATGCCGCGGTGCACGAGCGTGTCCAGCCGTGACCCGAGCGCGGCCCGGTCGCCGAGCTCGTCGTCAGCGGACGACGAGACCCGGACCGCGGAGTCGTTGCGGATCAGCCAGGTGATGCGGGTACCCGGTTCGGACTCGGCGAGCGTTGCGAGAGCGAGAAGCGTGTTCGCGGCGGAGTGTCCGGCGCCCACCACCGTCGTGTGTCGCCCCGCGAAGCGCGCCCGGTCGATGCCGAGGACATCGGGGAGGGGATGGACGAGCCGGTCGCCGAGATCCGGCGCGCCCAGCGGATCGAGGCCCGTCGAGCCCAGGGGATTAGGGGAGTCGAACGTTCCCGAGGCGTCGATGACGGCCCTGGCCGTGAGCTCGACGACCCCGTCGGCCGTGGCGTAGCGGACGACGAAGGGGGTTGTCTCGCGGCCGGCGCTGCGGGTGCGATCCATGCCCTCGCGCGCGACGGCGAGGACCCGAGACCCGTAGCGGATACGGGAGCGCAGCGGCTTGAGCTCGGCGAGCGGAGCGACGTAGGCATCGACCAGCTCGCGCCCGGTCGGTGCGGCATCCGCGTCGGGCTCGGTCCACCCCGAAGCCTCGAGCAGGCGGCGGGATGCCGGGTCGACGAGGTGTCGCCAGGGCGAGAAGAGGCGGATGTGGCCCCACCGTCGGACGGCGGCGGCGGGCTCCTCGCCCGCCTCGAGGACCACCACGTCGATCCCGCGTTCGACGAGATTGGCGGCCGCGGCGAGTCCGATCGGGCCGGCGCCGATCACGACGACCGGGAGGGCGTCGAGCCGAGGCGCGGTCGCCGTGCGGGGGGTGAGGTCGAGCAGCGTCATCCGGTCCTCCGGTATCGATGGATGTCGAGGGAAAGTATGCGTCGCTCTATCGATGACTGTCAATATCGATTAGCATCGATACATGAGGACCGTGCTCCCGCTGATCGACCGTCCGGCGAACGATGCGGCAGTCTGCTGCGCGCCGCTGGTGAAGGAGCCGATCAGCCAGAGCGAGGCGGAGCGTCTCGCCGCGACCCTCAAGGCGCTCGCCGATCCGGCCCGCCTGCGACTCCTCTCGATCGTCGCGTCGTCGGCCGATCAGGAAGCGTGCGTCTGCGACCTCATCGAGCCGATCGGCCTCTCGCAACCGACCGTGTCGCATCACCTCAAGGTGCTGACCGAAGCCGGCTTCCTCTCTCGCTCCAAGCGCGGGACGTGGGCGTACTACCGGCTGCAGCCCGAGGCGCTCGCGGGGGTCGCGGAGTTCCTCGCCGTCTGACCCCCGCCCGCGCCGCCGACCCGACGCGAACTGCGCTCATTCCCGCCCCGAACGCGCACTTCGCGTCGGCTCGCTTCGCCGAGACGTCGCAGATGGTCGCGCGACGCGCCTGACAGCGACCATCTGCGCCGTCTCGAGCACACCCCGCCGCCCTAGAGTGAATCGGATGCCACGACGGGGGAGGCGACTATGCTCGTGACGGTGACCTATGCGCCGACGGACGGTCAGGATGCGACCGCGCTCGGATTCCTCGTGCACAAACACCCCGCCAAAGTCCAGACGTTCTCGGCGCCGGTCGGCGACATCCACGTCTTCTATCCTGAGGCGACCCCTGAGGTCACTACCGTCGCGGTGATGCTCGAGGTGGATCCGATCGCACTCGTCCGCAACAAGCGGTTCCGAGGGGATGCCGGGGCTCTCGGTCACTACGTCAACGATCGCCCGTACGCCGCCTCGAGCATGCTCGCCGTCGCGATCGGGACCGTCTTCCGCACCGCGATGACCGGTCGCAGCGATTCGTACCCCGAGCTGGCGGCATCCGCTCTGCCTCTGCGGATCGAGGTTCCGGTCGTGTCGGCCCGGGGTGATGAGGATCTCGTGCGCCGGCTGTTCGAGCCGTGCGGATGGTCCGTCGAACAGACTCGCATCGCGCTCGATGACGAGCATCGGGAGTGGGGCGACTCGCGGTACAGCTCCGTCGTCCTGACGGGAGAGGTCCGGCTCGCCGAGGCGCTCCGCCAGCTCTATGTGCTGCTCCCCGTCCTCGACGACGCGAAGCACTACTGGGTCGGGGACGACGAGATCGGCAAGCTCGAACGCGCCGGAGAGGGATGGCTCGCAGTCCACCCCGAGCGCGACCTCATCACGCGGCGCTACCTCGTGCACCAGCGCGCGCTCCTGGACGAGCCCGCTCCGGCGGACTGCCCCACACCGCTGCGCGAGCACCGCGCCGAGGCCGTCCTCGCCGCGCTCGCGGACGTCGGCGCGCACCGCGTCGTCGACATGGGCTGCGGCCCCGGAGCCCTCCTCGCCCGCTTCGCCAAGGACCGGTCCTTCACGAAGATCGTCGGCGTCGACGTGTCGGCCCGCTCGCTCGACCAGGCGGCACGGATGCTGCGGCTAGCCGAGGCGTCCGACGCCGAACGCGAGCGCATCGACCTGCTCCACGGCTCGGTCGTCTACCGCGACGAGCGCCTGCGAGGGTTCGATGCGATGGTGCTCATGGAGGTCATCGAGCACGTCGATCCGTCGCGGCTCGGAGCGCTCGAAGACGCCGTCTTCGCCTCGGCCGCGCCCGGCGCTGTCGTCGTCACGACACCCAACGCCGACTACAACGTCCTCTATCCCGACCTGCCCGCGGGCTCGTTCCGTCACGACGACCACCGGTTCGAGTGGACGCGCACGGAGTTCCAGGAGTGGGCCGAGGGGGTCGCCGCTCGGCGCGGGTACGCGGTCTCGTTCCGTCCGGTCGGTGATCTGGATGCCGACCGGGGCGCCCCCACGCAGCTCGCCCTGTTCCGCAAGGAGGCCGCGGCATGACCGTCCTCGACATCCCCGCCCTCTCGCTCGTCGTCCTCGTCGGGGCATCCGGATCGGGCAAGTCGACCTTCGCGCGGGAGCACTTCGGCCCGTACGAGACGCTCTCGAGCGACGCCTTCCGCGGCCTCGTCGGCAACGACGAGTCGGACCAGTCCGTGACCGCCGCCGCCTTCGACGCGCTGCAGTACGTCGCCGGCAAGCGTCTCGACGCAGGCCTGCTCACCGTCGTCGACGCGACGAGCGTGCAGCCCGAGGCGAGGCGCAAGCTCGTCGAGCTCGCGAAGGCCCACGACGTGCTCCCCGTCGCGATCGTCTTCGACGTGCCCGAGGCGGTCTCGGTCGAACGCAACGCCGCGCGCACCGACCGTCACATCCCAGCGGGTGTCGTGAAGCGGCAGAACGACCAGCTGCGCCGCGGACTCCGCCACCTCGGGCGCGAGGGCTTCCGCAAGGTGCACGTGCTTCGCAGCCCCGAGGACGTCGCCGACGCCACGATCGAACGCACCCGCCTCCTCAACGACCGCACCGATGAACGCGGTCCATTCGATGTCATCGGCGACGTGCACGGATGCCGCAGCGAGCTCGAGACCCTGCTCCGCGAGCTCGGCTACGAGCTCGTGCGAGACGAGCAGGGCCGGGCGGTCGACGCGCGGCATCCCGAAGAGCGTCGCGTCGTGTTCGTCGGCGACCTCGTCGACCGCGGGCCCGACGTCGTCGGCGTGCTGCGCCTCGCGATGGGGATGGTCGCCTCGGGGAGCGCCCTCGCCGTCCCGGGGAACCACGAGGCCAAGCTCGTCCGCGCGCTCCGCGGCGCGAAGGTGACCATCTCGCATGGACTCGAGGAGACGCTCGCGCAGTTGGCGGGCGAGAGCGCGGAGTTCCGCGAGCAGGTCGAGGCGTTCTGCTACGACCTCGTGTCGCACCTGATCCTCGACGAGGGGCGGCTCGTCGTGGCGCACGCCGGGCTCAAGGAGCAGTACCACGGTCGCGCGTCCGGACGTGTGCGCGCCTTCGCCCTGTACGGCGAGACGACCGGCGAGACCGACGAGTACGGGCTGCCCGTGCGCCACCCGTGGGCGCAGGACTACCGCGGCAAGGCGGTCGTCCTCTACGGGCACACGCCGGTGCCGACGGTCGAGTGGGTGAACAACACCGCGTGCCTCGACACCGGGTGCGTCTTCGGCGGGGCGCTGTCGGCGATGCGCTACCCCGAGCGCGAGGTCGTCTCGGTGCCGGCCGAGCAGGTCTGGTACGAGCCGATCCGTCCGCTCGCTCCCGCCGCGCCCGTACGCGCCCCCGGTGTACTCGACCTCGCCGACGTGCAGGGCAAGCTCATCGTCCAGACGAGCCTGCACGGCCGTGTCGGCATCCAGGAGGAGCAGTCCGCCGGCGGTCTCGAGACGATCAGCCGGTGGGCGACCGACCCCCGTTGGCTCATCCATCTGCCGCCCACGATGTCGCCGCCGAACACGTCGGCTCGGGAGGGCTACCTCGAGCACCCCGACGAGGCCTTCGCGACGTACCGCGCGAACGGCGTCACCGACCTGATCGCCGAGGAGAAGCACATGGGCTCGCGCGCCCTCGTGCTCGTCGCGCGCGACCCGGCGCGGTTCTCGGCGCCCGAGGGATGGCGCGGCGCGATCCACACGCGAACGGGTCGTCCTTTCTTCTCGCCCGACGGCGAGGCCGACATGCTCGCGCGTCTCGGCACGGCGCTCGAGCGCGCGGGACTGTGGGACGAGCTCGGCTCGTCGTGGGTCCTCCTCGATGCCGAAATCCTGCCGTGGTCGCTCAAGGCCGGCGACCTCATCCGGGACCTCTACGCCTCGGTGGCCGCTGCGGCTGAGACGGCCACGGATGCCGCCGGTGCGGTGCTCGCCCGGGCCGCGGCATCCGGGATCGACGTCAGCGCCCTCGCCTCACGGAACCGGGCACGCGCCGAGGGTGCGCGCGGGTTCCGCGCGGCCTACCGCCGGTACGTCGGCGACGGGTCCGACGCCCGCATCGCGCCGTTCCAGGTGCTGGCCGCGGGAAAGACGACCTTCGAGACGCGGGACCACGGCTGGCACCTCGGGATCGCCGACCGCCTCGTCGAGGTTGCGCCCGACCTCGTGGCGCCGACGCGGCGACGACGGATCGACCTCGGGGACGAGGCATCCGTCACCGCGGCCGTCGACTGGTGGGAGGAGCTGACCGGCGCGGGCGCGGAGGGCATGGTCGTGAAGCCGTTCGCCAACCTCACGCGCACCGAGAAAGGGCTCGTGCAGCCGGGCATCAAGGTGCGCGGGCGCGAATACCTGCGGATCATCTACGGGCCGGACTACACCGACCCTGCGAACCTCTCGCGCCTGCGCGACCGCAACGTCGGACACAAGCGCTCGCTCGCGGCCCGCGAGTACGCCCTCGGGATCGAATCGCTGCACCGCTTCATCGCCGGCGAGCCGCTCTGGCGTGTGCACGAGGCGGTGTTCGGCGTGCTCGCCCTGGAGTCCGACCCGATCGACCCGCGTTTGTAACGACGTCGAGCCGACGCGAACTGCGCCCATTCCGGCCGGGGAGCCGCAGGTCGCGTCGGGTCGGAGCGCATAACGCCGCTGAGCCGTCGCAGATGGTCGCGTTGCGAGGGACGGGGCGACCATCTGCGACGCGTCGGCGCACGAACGAGCGGGATGCCGGCCGGCGGCATCCCATAACGGTTCGAGAATCTGCGCACCACCCCTTCCGGCCGACCGGCGCGACTTCGTAGCGTGGACTCCATGGCGCGTGACGACGATCGACCCGAGGATCTCTACACCGGACCCATCGACCTGGCGGCGCTCGCCGCGGCCGAGGACGGCGATCTCGAGATGCCCGAGATCAGCTACGACGAGCAGCGCTATCCCGCCCGTCCGCGCAGACTCCGCCCGCGCGACAACCTGCGCGGCAGCAGTGTGCGACGCATCCGCACCGACCCGCGCACCGCGAACGGCACGAACCCGTCGTACGTCGAGTGGCTGGTGCGGCAGTCGATGTTGAAGGATGCCGACGTCCTCGCCCGTCAGCTGTCCGGTCAGCCGACGATGTGGCGGAACGCCTATGCGCGCCCCGACGCGCGTCGCGCGATCGCGACCAGTGACGTGTGGTTCACCGCCTACCCGATCTCGCTCATCACGCGACCGGGGCAGTCCTTCCTCTCGGCGCTCGGCGACGAGGAGCTGTGGTCGGTGTTCGAGCGCATCGGCATCACTGCCGTCCACACCGGCCCCGTCAAGCGCGCGGGCGGCATCGAGGGGTGGGGCGAGACGCCCAGCGTCGACGGTCACTTCGACCGCATCAGTACGGCGATCGACGCGACCTTCGGCACGGAGGACGAGTTCCGTGCCCTGTGCGACGTCGCCGACACGCACGGCGGCAGCATCATCGACGACATCGTGCCCGGCCACACCGGCAAGGGCGCGGACTTCCGCCTCGCCGAGATGGGCTTCAAGGACTACCCCGGGATCTACCACATGGTCGCGATCCCGCCCGAGGACTGGCACCTGCTGCCCGACGTCCCCGAGGGCTACGACAGCGTCAACCTCGACCCCGCGACCGAGCACACGCTCGCCGAGCACGGCTACATCATCGGCGCCCTGCAGCGCGTGATCTTCTACACGCCGGGCGTGAAGGAGACGAACTGGAGCGCGACGGCGCCCTCGATCGGCCCCGACGGCGTGACCCGACGCTGGGTGTACCTGCACTACTTCAAGCAGGGCCAGCCCTCGATCAACTGGCTCGACCCGACCTTCGCGGGCATGCGACTGGTCATCGGTGACGCGCTGCACTCCCTGGGCGAGCTCGGCACGAGCGCGCTGCGCCTCGACGCCAACGGCTTCCTCGGCGTCGAGAAGAGCGCCGAGGGGCTGCCGGCGTGGTCCGAGGGTCATCCACTCTCGCACGCCGCGAACCACATCATCGCGGGCATGGTCCGCAAGGTCGGCGGGTTCACCTTCCAGGAGCTGAACCTCACGATGGAGGACATCCGCGACACCGGCGCCGTCGGCGCCGACCTGTCGTACGACTTCATCGGACGCCCGGGCTACCACCACGCCCTCGCCACCGGTCAGACCGAGTTCCTGCGCCTGGCGCTCACGTCCTCGCTCGCGCTCGGGGTCGCGCCGGTGCAGCTCGTGCACGGCCTGCAGAACCACGACGAGCTCACCTACGAGCTCGTGCACTGGGCGACGCGGCACGCCGAGGAGGAGTACGGCTTCCGCGGCGACGTCATCACGGGCGCCGACCTCGCCGAGGTCGTCCGCGCGGAGCTGACCGAGAAGCTGGTGGATGCCGGTGACTACAACCGCGTCTTCACGCAGAACGGCATCGCCTGCACGACGACGTCGCTCATCGCGGCGACCCGCGGCATCCCGACCCTCGACGACATCACCGAGGCGGAGGTGCCCGCCATCCGCGACGCGCACCTGCTGCTCTCGGCTTACAACGCCTGGCAGCCGGGGGTGTTCGCCCTGTCGGGCTGGGACCTCGTCGGCATGCTGACGCTCCCCGGCGACGAGGTGGCCGACCTGATCCGGGTCGGCGACACCCGCTGGATCGAACGCGGGGCGCACGACCTGCTCGACGTCGACCCCGCCGCGACCCGCTCGATCTCGGGCATGCCGCGCGGGCGCGCCCTGTACGGGCCGCTCCCCGCCCAGCTCGAGGACCCCGAGTCGTTCGCCTCGAAGCTGTCGGCGATCCTCGACCTGCGTCGCGAGTACGGCATCGCGACGGCGTCGGCCGTCGACATCCCCGAGGTCGCGCACGCGGGCATGCTCGTGCTCGTCCACCGTCTCGACGAGGGGATGCCGGAGGCCGACGCCCCTCTCCAGGTGACCGTCCTCAACTTCTCGCCCGAGCCGATCGAGGGCACCGTCCGGTCGGAGCATCTCACTGCGCAGAGCGACGTCTTCGACGCGGCGCAGGGGGAGGTCGTCGGCCGGGTCGACGACCTGCAGAGCTTCTCGGTGTCGCTGCCCGCCTATGGCGCGCGGTTCCTCGTCCTGCAGCCGCAGGTCGAAGAGGACTGACGCGGCGCTGCGCAAGCCCCCGTGCGATGTCGGGGATCCTGCGTAGCGTCATGTCATGACTGATCAGAGCAGCTCCCCCGAGAACGACCCTGCCGACGAGCCCGAGATGCTCGGTGGCCCCAGCGGTGACACCGCGGTGAAGGACCCCGACGAGTGGGTCACCGGCGACGAGCCGATGACGGGCGCGCAGCGCAGCTACCTCGACACCCTCGCGCGCGAGGCCGGAGAGGAGATCCCCGCGAACCTGACGAAGGCCGAGGCCTCCGAGCACATCGATCGCCTGCAGCAGGCGACCGGCCGCGGCGCCTCGAACTGACCCGACTGACGCCGCGTTCGCCCGATCAGGCGAGCGCGGCGTCGATCCCGGCGAGCGGTACGGGCAGCCAGTCCGGACGGTTCCGCGCCTCGTAGATCGACTCGTAGACGGCCTTGTCGAGCACGAGCGCTCGCAGCAGAGCAGTGTCGAGCTCTATCGCGCCCGGGGCCGCGTCGTACGCCGACAGGAATGCCTCACGGCACGCTGCCGCCCACGCCGCGGCATCCGGTCCTCCGCCGACGGCGCCCGCGTAGTCGAACGACCGCAGCATGCCGGCCACGTCACGCGGCGGCAGGTCCGGGATCGCACGCTCGGCCATCGGCCGGAGCGGTTCGCCCTCGAAGTCGACGATGCGCCAGCCGCCGTTCGGCACGGCGAGCACCTGTCCCAAGTGCAGGTCGCCGTGGATCCGTTGCAACCGCGGCCACGGGCGCTCGAGAGCGTCGGCGTAGACGGCGTCGATGGCCGAGAGCCGGTCGGCGACGGCGGGAACCTCGGCCGAGGCGATCGCCAGCCGGCGACGCCACGCGCGCCCGACGGCCTCGAGCTGCTCGGGCGAGGCGTCCACCGACTCGAGCGCGTCGCCGAGTGCGCCGTGCACGCCGGCGACTGCGACCCCCAGGTCGCGCGCCGCGTCTGTGAAGTCGCGTCCCTCGCGAGCGGCGTCGAGCGCGATCGCCCAGCCGTCGCGGACACCGGGCAGGAACTCCTGCGCGAACCCGAGGGTGCCCTGGGCGGTGCCGGTCTCGCGGCCGACGTCGGGCCACTCGGCATCCGCGCTGCCATAGAAGGTCGGCACGTAGGGCGACCCCGCGTCGCTGAGGACGCGCTGGACGGTCACGTCCGGATTCTCGCCGTGGTGCAGGGTACGGAAGAGCTTGAGGATGATCGTGGGCGACCCGTCGACCTCGTACACGATCGAGGTGTTCGACTGCTCGCCGGTCAGCACCCGCGAGCCGGTGACGCGGCTCGTGTCGACGCCCATCCGGGCGAGGAGACCGACCGTGAATCCGGGATGCCGCGTCGCGTCGATCAGGCGGTGCCCGTCATCGGTCGTGGTGACGACCTCCTCGTCCGGCGCGTCGTCGGCCTCGGCGAGGGGCACGTTGTAGAGCGTGGGAAGCGCTCCGGCGTCGTCCATGAGGAGATAGCTCGTGGCGCCACCGGGTGCCGGCTGCGCATCGAGGATGCGGAATCGCGGATCGTGACTCTTGCCCGCGTACCAGCGCTGTCGCGCCACCCAGGCGCTGAGGTCGTCGTCGAATCGCACACGATCACTGTGGCGTGGCGAAGCGGGATCGCGGAAGGGGTGGACGGCGATTCGTTCGCAGGTTAGGGATCCGCCTGCCATGATCGGCGCATGGGGGAGACGATGCTCGCGGAGCGGCTCGGGACGGCGCCGGAGAAGAAGCGATGGGCACCGCGTCGTCGTGTCCTGCTGATCGCCGCGCTCGCGGTCGGGGCGATCGCCGTGGTGGTCGCCGGGTGGCAGATCGCCGCATGGACGGCGCTCGGCGCGGTGCGGATCGTCTACGACGCGCGGCCGGTCGCATGCGAAGGCGCCGAGGTGGGCCTCCAGCCGTCGGGCGCGTCGGGCGAGGTCACGGGTGACAACGGCTTCGCGTGGGACGAGACGTTCTACTCGTCGGTTCTGTGGGTCGAGCCCGGGATGACCTGCGCGATCCGGTTCTTCGTCGTCAACGACGGCTGGAGCGAGGTCGATGCCCAGGCCGTCGCCCTCCCGGGGATGCAGGAGGAGCACGTCTCCCTCGTCCGTCCGACGATGGTGAATCCGAACGGTCAGACGAGGCTCACCGACACCGACGACGCGGCGGTCTTCGCGATCGAGGGCATGCCCGTCCCCGCCGGGGAACAGCGGGCCTTTACGGTCATCCTCGAAGCGAACGCCGAGGATGCCGATGGGTACACCGGCTGCTCCGGGTTCATGCCGACGCCGCCTCAGGTGACCGTCTCCGGTCTGGGCGTGCAGCGGGCCGTATCGTCGCCCGAGGACTCCGGGATCTGGTTCTACGCGGGCCCCCGCGACGAGTGCGACTGAGCCCGGGTACCACACAGCATCCGTGGGCGCACGCCCCTGGGCAGAGGCCGTCCGCCGCTGAGAGCGTCGAGGTATGTCGACCATCGATGAGCCCTCGACCGCCGTCCCCTCGACCCGCGCGGAGCGTAGCGCGGACCCGACGCTCGGCGTCGTCTCGCGCCCTGCCTGGCGCGACGACTCGGCGTCGCTTCTGATCCGCGGCTACCGGTTCGGTGAGCGAATCTGGAGCCGCGCTCCGCGGGGGGCGCGTTCCGCACCTTTGCGCCTGCTGTTCTCCGACGCGATGCTCGTCCGCGGTGCCGAGGGTGTGGCGGCGTTCTACGACGACGAGCGTGTGGCACGGCACGGCGCGATGCCGCCGTTCATCCAGGAGACCCTCTTCGGACACGACTCGGTGCACAGCCTCGACGGCGACGAGCATCGGCACCGCAAGGCCACCTTCGTCTCGGCGCTGTACGAGGACGAGCAGGTCGCAAGGCTGCGTCCGCACCTCGAAGGGGAGTGGCGGCACGAGGTCGACGCGTGGATCGCCGGCGGCGAACAGTCGGCGTACGACGCGGCGGTCGGTGCTCTGGGTCGCGCGATCATGCGCTGGGCGGGGCTGCCGGGGACCGGCGACGCCAAGACGAGATGGGCTCGCCGGCAGGCGCAGATCGTCGACGGCTTCGGAGTGCCGTACTCGCCCGAATACGTGCTGGCGTTCGCGAACCGACGCTGGTCCGACCGTCACGCTGAGCGGCTGGTCCGGGCGGTGCGCGCGGGTCGTCTCGACGCGCAGCCCGGGACGGCGCTGAACGCCTGGGCGTGGCACCGTGATCGCGACGGGCAGTTGCTTCCCGCGCGCCTCGCCGGCATCGAGCTGCAGAACAGCTTCCGGCCGATGATCGCCGTCGCGCGGTTCACGGCCTTTGCGGCGAAGCGGCTGCAGGAGCACCCTGAATGGCGCGAGCGGATCGCGGCGGAGGTCGCCGAGCGCGGATCACTCGAAGGCGGCACCCTTGCGACAGCCTTCGCGCAGGAGGTCCGCCGCACCTCACCGTTCGTCCCGATGCTCCCCGCCTTCGCGACGCAGGACATCGAGGTCGACGGGCGCACGGTCCGCGCCGGCGGGCGGATCGTCCTCGACATCCTCGGCACCGACACGGACGAGCGCTCCTGGGATCGCGCGGACGAGTTCGATCCCGAGCGCTTCGTCGACGTCGACGACTACGAGGCGATCGCCGCCTTCGTCCCGCACGGCGGCGCCGACGTCGCGACGGGGCACCGCTGCCCGGGCGAGAAGCTCGCGATCGCCGGGCTCGCGGCATCCATCAGCGCGATGAGCGACCCGCGGCTCGCGATCCTTCCGGCGGGCCTCGACGTGAACGAGCGCCGGATGCCGACCAAGCCCCGCTCCGGCGGTCGCGTCCGCGCGAGCGGGTCGCCGGCGGGCAGCGCGCGCTGCCCCTTCCACCGCGCCTGAGGTCGGTATCCCGCGACGCGACCGGGCGCGGATGCCACAGCCCGGCGCGCGGCGCAAGGGGGTCCGCACGGGAAGACGGCGCCCGCAGCTCATCACGGCGGGGGTCGTGTACGTACTGGTAGGCCTCGCGAGCGCGACCGCCCTGCCGCCGGAGGACCTCGTCGACTCCAGCGGTCCCCTTCTCGACGTGGTGGCGGCTGCGGGAGTCGGCGTGCCGGCCTGGCTCTTCAGCCTGATCGCGCTCGTCGCGGTCGCCAACGGAGCGATCCTCACGATGATCATGGCGAGTCGTCTGACGTACGGGATGTCTGAGCAGGGGCTTCTCCCCGGTGTCCTCGGACGGGTGCTCCCGAAGCGCCGCACGCCGTGGGTGGCGATCCTCACGACCACGCTCATCGCCATGCTGCTCACACTCGTCGGCGATCTCGGTCTGCTCGCGGAGACGGTCGTGCTCCTGCTGCTGTTCGTCTTCCTGAGCGCGAACGTGTCGGTTCTCGTCCTGCGCCGCGACCGGGTCGAGCACGATCACTTCCGCGTCTGGACGGTCATCCCGATCCTCGGGATCGCGTCCTGCATCCTGCTGCTCACGCAGCAGTCCGGCATCGTCTGGCTGTTCGGCGCGGGTCTGCTCGTGGTCGGCGTCGCACTGTTCTTCGCGACCCGGTGGCTGCGATCGCGGGCGGGGGAACAGGTTCAGGGCGTCATCCGGCGCGGCTGACGCCCCGAACCCGGGTCATCGACCGGTGGGCGGGAGCTTCGCGACGCCGTGGCGGGCGGGCTCGTCCGGTTCCGCGGCGGTCGCGGGAGATGCCGCCGACTCGCCGTGCGGGGAATCGGTGCCGGGGTACGACGGCTCCTCGATCTCGATCGCGCGGTCGCGGTCCTCCTTCTTGGGCAGGTGGTCCAGGGGCTGTCGGATGTCATCGGATTCGCTCATGTCCCCACGCTCCGACTCCGGCGGTGCCCGCGGCAGGGGCTTGCGAGCACCGGGTGAGTGTGGTGGCCGGGTTCGCGTAGCGTGAAGCGGTGACCGTCGGCATCCATCTGTCCCCGCTCGCCGAGATCCCGGCGACGACCCTCTACCGGATCCTGTGGCTGCGGGTCGGCGTGTTCGTCGTCGAGCAGGAGGCCGCCTATCCGGAGCTCGACGGTCGCGACATCGAGCCCGGCGCGCTCCTCGCGTGGGCGGAGGAGGACGGCGAGGTCCTCGGAACGCTCCGCGTGCTGGATGAGGGCACGCGGTGGCGGATCGGACGCGTCGTCACGAGTGCCGCCGCCCGCGGCCGAGGTGTCGGCGCCGACCTCATGCGCCTCGCGATCGATCACGCGATCGCCCAGGACGCCTCGCGCCCGTTCGTCCTCGACGCGCAGGAGCACCTCGCGGACTGGTACGGCCGCTTCGGGTTCGTCGTCAGCGGTGCGTCCTACGTCGAGGACCGCATTCCGCACGTACCGATGACCCGTTCCGCAGACGCCGCAGTGTAGGAGACGGATGCCGGGGGCGCGACCCCCATCTGCGTGACGCGAACGGCCCGCACTATCGACCAATGCTCGAACTGCACTACTCCGATGGCTACGTCGTGACGACGGACGCGATCGCGGATGCGGTGATGCGGTACGCGAAGAGCCTCGCGGAGCAGAAAGCCTCGGACCTCATCACCGTCCCCATCTCGACCACCGAGGGCGCGGCGACCTCGTCGATGCTCATCGGCCCCGCGAGCCAGCTCTACACGACGCCGCACACGGGCTTCGCGGTCCGCCTGGACGACGAGGCGGCAGTCATGGACCTCCTCAGTCGCAACGACCGGCTCGTCCATCCGCCGGCGTCGATGGGCGAGTACCCCTACGAGGAGGACGACCCCTGGTTCGAGGAGTCGTTCTGACGCGCGCACGGCGGCGGTCGATCGGCTGATGCGCGGGGCAGGGGTCCGGGCGTAGCCTCGCGCTGTGCGCCCCCTCCGCTACTCCATCAACGTCACCCTCGACGGGTGCGTCGACCACCTCGCCGGCATCCCCGATCCGCAGACGCATGCCCACGCCGCAGAGCAGATCGCCCGCGCCGACGCCCTCCTGTTCGGCCGCACCGTCTACCGGATGATGGAGGATGCCTGGCGTCCACCGGCATCCGATGGGCGGCCGGAGTGGATGCAACCGTTCGCGCACACCATCGACGCCGCGAAGAAGTACGTCGTCTCGTCGACGCTGGGCTCGGTGGACTGGAACGCCGAGCTGGTCACCGGGGACCTGCGCACGGAGGTCGAGTCGCTCAAGGCGACGTCGGGAGACGGGCTGTACACGGCGGGCGTCACCCTCGCGACGACGCTTGCGGGCTGGGGGCTCATCGACGAGTACACGTTCGTGGTCCACCCTCGCCTCGCCGGGCACGGTCCGCGGCTGTTCGAGGGGCTGCAGGAGCCGCTGGATCTGGAGCTCGTGGATCGCGTCTCGTTCGCCTCCGGCGTGACCGCCGAGACCTACGTGCCGAGGCGCTGAGCGGGCTCGACCCCCGCCTTCACAGGGGCAGGCGCTCCGCGTCGGCGTACGGACTGAACCTGCGGACGTAGGCCCGCTGCACCACGCGGTCGACAGCCGTGAGGTTCTTCGCACGCCCCGCAGGTCGATCGATCGGCATCCCCAGGTCGGCCAGGGTCCTCCGGGCGTCGGGCGTCCACCGCACGGTCTCGGCGATCCTCAGCGCGCGATCGGCGAGCACGTACCGGTCGGTGCTCTTCGCGAGGAGCCACGCATGCCACACCTGCAGCGGCCGACTGTCCGAGACGGTTCCCGCCGCGACATCCCCGGCGAGCCACATCTCGATCACCGAATCGATCGTCCTGAGCCTCGCGAGCAGGGGGATCAGAAGCGCTTCGGTATCGAGTACGAGGGGATCACGGGCAGCCTCGTCCGTGTCGAGATACCGGCGGCGGGATGCACCGGGCAGGTCGCTCAGCCCGAAGGTGGCGGGGTGAGGGGCGTCATAGTCGGGCTCGCCGTCCCGAAGGATCAGGGAACCCACGGCCAGCTCGTGCTCGTGGGCGTCCCACTTTGCCGTGCCGAGGTGGACCCACCACCGGAGCTCGGACGTGTCCAGGATCCACTCGTCGCCGCGGCGCTCGAAGCCGGCCGGCCGAAGCACGCGCGTCATCTCGCGGGTGCGGTGCCCTCGGGACCACGTCTTCACCCCCGTGTCTGCCATGAGCGAAGGATACGACCTGTCGGGTCGCACCGCGCACGGGGGCTACGAACGGATGCCGTCGGCACGCCGCCAGCCGGCGGCATCCCTCACCACAGCGCCGCCGCGCTCGAAGGCCTCGAGCCACCCGGTCATCGGCCACTCGTCCCAGCGTCGATGGAAGTGCGCGCCGTTGCGGAGGATGTCGTCGACGTGCTGCCACGGGGGTGATGACGTCGGGTGGTACTGGTGGTAGGCGTGCGCTCCGCCCGTCCAGACGAGCGGGATTCCGTGCGACCGCATCCGGAACGCGAAGTCGGTGTCCTCGCCGCCATACCCCTCGTAGGCCTCGTCGAATCCGCCGATGCGCCGCCAGGTCTCGGGCGTGAGGGCGAACGAGAGCGACCAGAACAGTGCGTACTCCGCGTCGGCGGCGACACGATCCTCGTCGTCGGCGGGCATCGGGCGAGCCGCGTGCGGTGCGGTGTGAGCGACCAGGTCGGCGGGGTCGGATGCCGTGACCCCCTCGGCGAGGTAGGTGACCGGTCCGCACAGCACGGCACCCGGGTGGCGCCCTGCCGTCTCGCCGTAACGGCGTAGCAGGTCGGGCCCCGGGATGCAGTCCGCGTCGAGGAAGACGAGCAGGTCGGCGCCCTCGGCGGCGGCGGCGCCCGCGTTGCGCCCGGCGGCCAGTCGCAGTCCCTCGGGGCCAGGAGGCACCCTCAGGACCGTCTCGGCGTCCAGCTCCGGCGGGTCGTCGTCGCCGATCCAGACGACGATGCGGCGGACGTCCGGCACGCCCGCCAGGGCCCGTAACTGCGCGCGCAGGTGCTCGACACGCGGCAGTGAGCACATGCTGACGACGGCGATGCTCATCGGTCGCCCCGCACGGTGTCGACGATGGCCGAGGCCGCACGCTCCGGCGCGCCCGTCACCTCCCAGCGCTCCCATTCCGGCTTCGCGGTCGACGCGCGGTCGACGAGCTCCGGCCACCCCGCCGCGTCGGGCCATTCGTCCGAGACCTGGGCGAGGCCGGCGCGGCGAAGGGCGCGTCCTGTCTCGCGCTGCTCGTCGAACGGACGATCCTGCGGGACGACGATCGCGGGAGCGTGTGCGGCGGCGAGGTCGGCGACGGCGTTCTGGCCGGCGTACGAGACGACGATCGCCGCGGAGGTCAGCGCCTCCCAGGGGTCGTCGGCCCAGGTGCTGCCCCCGAGGACTCGCCACGGCCGACCCGTCGCCTTCTCGGCATCCCGGATCGCCGCCGGCCCCACGGCGGACCCGCCCGCGCCGGCCAGCAGGACGACCTCATCGGTGCGCCCGCTCCGCGGAGTGCGGCCCGAGAAGCGGCTGATCCCGCCCGTGTGCACGACCTTGTCGCCGAGCGCCTCGAGGTGCGGAGGCGACAGGATGCCGCGCGCCCACGGTGCCAGGACGGTGTCGGCTGCCGCGAAGCCGAGCAGGTGAGGGCGGTCGACACGGTTGCCCGGCTGCGTCACCACGACGGTGCGCAGCCCCAGCAGGCGGGCGAGGAGCGTCACCTCGACGGACGTGTCGACGACCATGCCGTCCCACCGCCGCGCGGTTGCCGCAGCGGCGATGACCGAGAGTCGAGAGCGGTGACCGACGTGTCCGATGGGTGCCCAGTGCAGCAGCCCGTCCACGGTCGGGTCGACGGGATCGCCGCCGTCGTCGTCGCGCTCGAGGACGGTCCAGGTCCACCCCGAGGGCAGACCGGGCGGAGCAGGGAGGCTGCTGAGGCAGTCGACCGCGGCGTCCAGGTACGGGGCGATCGCGAGCAGGCGGGTGAGGTGCCCGCGGCCGTGGTGGTGGACGTACCACCCGAGTCGGGGCGCGCCGTCGCTCACGCGGCGCTCTCCGTCGCGAGCAGTCGCGCGAAGCTCGCCTCGAGGGCGTCGATGCGCAGGTCGAGCGAGAAGCGGCGCTCGGCGGTCTCGCGGACGACCGCGCGGTACGCGGCGTCCCTCCCGCTCGGCAGCATCGCCGCCGCGCGCTCCGTCATCGCGTCGATGTCGCCCGCAGCGACCAGCTGCATGCCCATCGTCGCCGCAGCGATCTCGGGGACGCCGCCGACGGCGAAGCCGACGGCGGGCGTTCCGCACATGAGCGCCTCGGGGCCGACGAGCCCGAACGGCTCGGCCCACGCCGGCGTCGCCAGGGCGAGGCCGCTGCGTCCCACGAGGTCCGCGAGCGGCGCCGGAGCGAGCTCCCCCGCGTACTCGACACCGTCGCCGAGGCGCGGGAACACGACCTCGCGGGCGTACTCCTCGTCGCCAATACGACCCGCGATCACGAGGCGCCGCCCGAGACGCCGCGCCACCTCCACCGCGACGTGCGGAGCTTTCTCGGGAACGATCCGCCCGAACCAGACGAGGTCGTCGCCGCCGGGACCCAGGGGCCACGCCCGCGGGTCGACGCCGTTGGGGAGAAGCGTCGAGGGGACACCGGCGGCATCCCACTGCGTCTTCGTGTGCGTGCTCACCGACAGGAACTGCGAACCGCCGCCGTCGGCCGCGGCGTGCGCGGCGACCGCGAGTGCGTCGACCGGCGTGTGCAGGGTCGTCACCATGGGTACGCCGAGCTGCGACGCCCGCTGCAGCGGCAGGGCGTCGAGGCAGTGGTTCGAGATCACGTCGTACCGCTCGGGGTGCGCTGCGATCCGGTCGAGGGCGCGACCGAGCGCCGGCGCGCTCTCGCGGTGGTAGCTCTCGGGCCAGGTCTTGTCGGTGGGCCGCGCGCCCTCGGGCCACACGACGGGCGGCAGGCGGAACACGCTCGCGTCCGAGAGGAAGTCCGACCCCTCCGGTGCGATGAACGTGACCTCGTGGCCGCGACGCCGGAGGGCGTCGACCTCGGCCCAGACGGCGGATTCGAGACCCCCGGCGTGCGGGCGGCGGATGGGGAAGCGCAGCGGTGCGATGACGACGATGCGGAGCGGGCGGGCGCTCACGCGGTGCGGCTTTCGAGCAACGAGAGATACAGCTCCGCATGACGCTGGGCGATCGCGGCATCCATCACGGAGCGCACACCACGGCGCTGATCGACCAGCGCATCCCGCGCGGGACTCGCCGGGCGCGACGCGGGAGCGGTCCACAGCGCGGCCAGTGCGCCGGCGAGCCCCGTCGCGTCGCCCGGCGAGAACGACGCGACCGTGCCGTCGTCGTGCTGCTCGGCGAAGAACCCCACCTTCGGGGCGGCGACGGGGACGCCGAGGTCCCAGCACAGTTCGAGCCATCCCGAGTGCGTGCCGTGCCGGTAGGGCAGGACGCAGGCGTCCAGTCGCGCCAACGCCGCGAAGAGCCCGGCATCGTCGAGCCGCTCGTGCTCGACGAGATCGAGGGCGTCGGATGCCGCGCACAGCGCACGCACCTCGGCTGCGGCATCCGCATCCCGGGCCTGCTGGTGCAGTCGGACCTCGCCGCGGACGTCGTGCCCTGCGTCGCGGAGCGCGGTGAGCGCCGCGTCGAGCGTCCGCACGGTGCCCGGTCCGTCGACGCTGGGCCGGAGGTCCTTCAGGTGGACGCCGACGACGCGCCCCGCACCCACGGCCGGTTCGATGGTCGCGTCGCGGGGGAGGACCGACGGGTGCGGAATGACGGTGGCGTGCCGACCCCACCGTTCGCGCACCGCGCGGGCCGCGCCGACCGTCAGCGTCGTGACGGCGTCGGCGCCCGCCATGATCTCGTCGAGCTGCGCGAGGTAGGCGGAGCTGTCGCCCAGTTGCGGGTGCTCGAGGTCGTGGAGCGTGAACGCGACGGGCCATCCGGCGGCGTGGGCCGCGTCGAGGCATGCGGTCAGGTGCCCTGGCGGGAACGACTCCGTGCCGAAGTGGATGTGGAGAAGAGATGCCTCGTCGGCGTAGGCGCGGATCCAGGCGGGATCAAGCGCTGCCGGCGGCCACCAGACCGCGGGGTCCGAGCCGGGCGCGATCGGGTCGTCGAGCACCGCCACGCGAGGATCCGCGGTGGCCTGCTGCACGTACGGATGACCCGCAGGAACGGAGACGATCGTCACCGCGGCGGTGGATCCCGCTCCCGTCGGCGGGTCGATGCGCATCGTCGTATCCACGTGGCTCCTTCCGGCGCCATCGCGCCGAGCAGAGGGAAACGCGCCGACCAGTGTGGAATGGGTGCGCCTGAACGCCCCGACCGTACGCAACGAAGCGGTAGCCGAGAGGGGGGCTTGACCTCACCCCCACGGGCGGATAACCATGCCGAGTGATCTCTGCGCCGCCCGTCCTGCTCGTCCTCGGTCCGGAGGGGCACGGGGTCACCCGGTACGGCGACGACGTCGCCGCGGCGGTGACGGCTGCGCACCCCGACGCGAGGGTCGTCCGAGTCGCCGATGTGGCGTCCGGGGATCTCGCCCTCGACGATGTCGAGGCGGGGACCCGCGTCCATCTCCACGCCACGGATCGCCTGTTCGGCTCCCGGCCGGAGGATGCCGCCGACGTCGTCGAGCGGTGGGCCGGACGCTGCCGCCTCACGATGACGCTCCACGACGTGCCGCAGCCCTCCGACGGCACCATGTTCGACCGACGCCGTGCTGCCTATGCGCGCATGATCGCCGCGGCGGATCGGGTCGTCGTCAACAGTCGTCACGAGCAGCACCTGATGGACGAGTACCTCCCCGGCTCCGCCCAGGCGCACGCGATCGCCCTGGGGGCGCGCACCGGCATCCCTCCCGTCGGAGCCGTCACCGGAGGCAGCGACCTCCGCGTGCTCATCGCCGGTTTCATCTACCCCGGCAAGGGGCACCGTCCCGCGGTGATCGCCGCGGCCCGCGCAGCCGAGGTGCTGCGGGAGCGCGGCGACGGACCGGAGGTCGTCGCCGTTCGCGCCATCGGCGCACCCTCACGCGGGCACGAGGCCGACGTCGAGCAGTTGCGGGAAGAGGCTGCGGCACTAGGGGTCGCCGTCGAGGTGACCGGATTCCTGGGCGACGACGCCTTCGCCCGCGAACTCGCCGCCCCCGGCATCCCGCTCGCAGCCCACGAACACGTGTCGGCCTCGCGCTCGATGCTCGACTGGGTCGAAGCCGGGCGGCGCCCGCTCGTCGTCGACTCCCGGTACGCGGCGGAGATGGACGAGCTGCGGCCGGGGACGCTCGCGCGATACAGCGCCGACGACCTCGCCGATCGACTCGTCGACGCGTGGCGCGATCCGGCATCCACTCGGCTGGCAGCGGGCGTTTCCCTGGCGCCGACACTCGACGACGTGGCCGCCGCGTACGTCCGCTGGTGGGCGGCGTGATGACGGGGGGCATCGCACTGCCGGGCAATCGCTGGGATCTCCTCGACGGGCGCACGCCCGATGTCGCCCCGTCGGTCTCCGTCGTCGTGGCCCACTACGAGCAGCCCGAACAGCTCGGGAGGTGCCTCGCGGGCCTCGCCGGGCAGGATCACCCCGCGGACCGCCTCGAAGTGATCGTCGCCGACGACGGGTCGGCCGTCGCACCGGACGTTCCCGAGGGGGTTCGTCTCGTTCGCCACGCTGACGAAGGGTTCCGGCTCGCGGCCGTGCGGAACCTCGGTGCGGCTCACGCGACCGGCGACGTGCTCGTCTTCCTCGATGCCGACACCGTTCCCGAGCCCGGTTTCGTCCGCGAGCTGACGCGGATGCCGGGGCTCGCCCCCGACGTCGTCACGGTCGGGCGGCGGCGCCACGCCGACCTCACCGGGGTGGCGCCGGTCGCAGACGTCCGTTCCGTCGTGACGGGGCGCCAACTGCCCGAGCCCGCGTGGCTCGCCGAGGCCTACGACCGATCCCGCAACCTCCTGGATGCCGACGATCGGAGCTATCGGCACACGATCGGTGCGGTCCTCGCCTGCAGCCGCGTCGTCTTCGACGCGACCGGGGGCTTCGACGAGTCGTTCCGCTCCTATGGCGGCGAGGACTGGGAGTGGACGTACCGGGCGTGGCTGAGCGGGGCCCTTCTCGCTCACGTTCCCGAGGCGGTCGCCTGGCACGACGGACCGGATGCCGGGGCCCGAGACGACCACGATCGTGCGACCCGGAACGCGGAGGCGATCCTGCTCGCGGGCCTCATCCCGGTCCCCAGGACCCGCCCGCGAGGGCTGCCCTCGTCGCACGTCGACATCGCGGTGACCGCACCACCTGGGGCGTCCGAGGGTGCCACGTTCGTGAGCGTCGACTCCGTCGTCGCGGCCGTCCCCGGATCGGAGTGGGTGGATGCCGCCGCCCTCGTCGACGCCCGGGGGCGCCTCGACCGCGTGCGGCTGCACATCGAGATCGTCCGGCAGGTGCGCGTGGATCGCCGGCTCGACGACCTCCTCGCGCGCATCGCGCGCGACGGGATCGGCACCGTCAGCATCCTCGACGAGGACGACGATGTGCTCCTGCGCATCCGCTCGTCGCGCGCGTCCGCGCGAGAGGGGCGGTGGGGTCGGGAAGACCTGTTCCCGCACGTGTCGGAACGCGTCGAGGGGGTCCGGCTCCTGGCCGGCGAGCCCGATGTCGCCGCGTACCTCGGCGGGTGGGGCTGATACCGCGGGCGACCCCATATCGGCCGCGGGACGCGCCTTCCCCATCCGTGTGACGAATCGTGTTGTGCGCAGCGCCCGGGTCTGGTTTCATATCGACGGGGACACCGGTCGTGCCCGCCTGGGGAGGCGTGCACACCGGCGACGAATGGGATCGTCGCCGGCGCCGGTCTAACGCACGCACCTCTTGCTCGGGGTGTTCGCGACTGGGGAAGAGCAATGGGGACAGTGGAGACAGCCGTCGCACGAGCGGCGAGCCGCGAGCGTATCGGTGCGCCGATCGTTCTCGTGCCCATCTGCGCGCCGATCGTTCTCGTGCCCATCCGATCCGCGCCGGGCTCCGAACAGCACCTATCGGCGCCTGGCGATGCGACCCGCGCGCCGACGGATGACTTTGCGGCGGGGGCCCGAACCCCCGCGATGACAAGGCTCGGAGACGGCACCGGCGACGGCGCTGTCCGGGCTGCGGCGTGAGCCGCGAGGGGACGCTCTTGGGGAGCGTGCACGACTTGGGGAAATGTGGGGGGACACACGTGAGCAGGAAATTGAACATCGCCGTCATCGGTGCGGGGTACTGGGGGCCTCAATTGGCGCGCAATCTGCGCGCCAATCGGGAGTGGAACCTCGCTGCCATCTGCGACGTCGACATCGATCGTGCGCGTCGGGTGGCTGATGCGGTGGGAGGGGCCCCGGTCACGTCAGAGGTCGGGTCGGTGCTCGCGGATCCGCTCGTCGATGCGATAGCCATCGCCACCCCCTGCCGCCACGCACCACGGGATCGCCATGGCGGCTCTCGACGCGGGCAAGCACGTCATGGTCGAGAAGCCCCTGGCCGACACGCAGAAACGCGGCGCCGAGATGGTGCGCCGGGCATCCGAACGCAGCCTCGTGCTGATGACCGACCACACCCAGTGCTACACACCGGCCGTGATGAAGATGCGCGAGCTGATCGCCGGCGGTGCGCTCGGCGACATCCTCTTCATCGACAGTGTGCGCATCAACTTCGGCCTCACACAGCCCGACGTCGACGTGTTCTGGGATCTCGCGCCTCACGAGCTGTCGATCATGGACTTCATCCTGCCCGGCGGCCTGCAGGCGACCTCGGTGGCAGCGCACGGATCCGATCCGACGAACACCGGCAAATCGTGCATCGGCCATCTTTCGATGCCCCTCGACGGGGGAGCGATGGCGCACGTGCACGTCAACTGGCTGAGTCCCACCCGCACCCGTCGGATGGTGATCGGCGGGACGCGCCACACGCTCGTCTGGGACGACCTCGATCCGGAACAGCGTCTCAGCGTCTACGACCCGGGGGTCGACGTCTCGTCGATCTCGCGTGCGACCGCGCGCGACCGTCGTGCCGCCGACACATTCCGCATCGGAGGCATCCGCGCACAGGCTGTCGAGGAGCGGGAAGCCCTCGGTGCCGTGGTCTCGGAATTCGCCTCGGCGATCCGTGAGAAGCGCGCGCCGCGCACGAGCGGGGCGGCGGGCTTGCGCGTTCTGTCGATCCTGGATGCCGCGGCCCGGAGCCTGGCTGCGTACGGTGTGCCGCAGCCCCTGCGGCTTGCGCGCCGCTCGGCCGGGGTCGCGGCATGACCACGAGCCGCGCGACCGGTATCCCGGTCGCCGGTCGAGCTGCAGGCACGGGCCTCGTGCGGGATGACGATCGTGGCTGAGTCGATCATCGAGGTCATGGTTCCCTGCCTCGGTCCGGAGGAGGCTGAGGCGGTCGCTCGCGTCGTCGCCGGAGGATGGATCGCAGAGGGGCTGACGGTCGCCCGCTTCGAGGAGGAGTTCGCCCGTGTCATGAGGGCGCCCTATGCCGTGGCCGTCGCCAGCGGGAGTGCTGCGCTGCAGCTGGCGCTGATCGTGGCGGGCGTGCGACCCGGCGACGACGTCGTCGTTCCGTCCTTGGCCTTCATCGCCACGGCGAACGCCGTGCGGCACGTCGGTGCGACGCCCGTCTTCGCCGATGTCGATCCGCACACCGGCACCGTCACGGGGGCGACCATCGAGAGCGTTCTCACTCCGGTCACGACGGCGGTCGTCGTCGTCGATCATGCGGGAATCCCCGTCGATCTGGAGGACATCCGCGATGTGACGGATCCGCTCGGGATCATCGTGATCGAGGACGCCGCGTGCGCCGCGGGATCGACCTATCGCGCGCGGCCGGTGGGAGCCACGGCCGAGGTCACGGCCTGGTCGTTCAGCGACCGTTCCCTCCTCACCACCGGGGAGGGTGGCATGCTCTCGACGAGCCACGCGCGGTGGGCCACGCGAGCGAGGCGTCTGCGCGGGCACGCGAAGGACGCTGCCGCGCAGGATGGCGGCGATGTCCTGCCCCCGCCGGCCGAGGAGTACGTGGAAGTGGGCTGGGACTGCCGGATGACCGATCTGCAGGCCGCGGTGGGTCTCGTGCAGCTCATGAGGCTTCCCGCGATCCTTCGTCGGCGACGCGAGATCGCC
The DNA here is from genome assembly GCF_030818715.1 of Microbacterium sp. SORGH_AS_0505. Lineage (NCBI taxonomy): Bacteria > Bacillati > Actinomycetota > Actinomycetes > Micrococcales > Microbacteriaceae > Microbacterium > Microbacterium sp. SORGH_AS_0505. The sequence goes on from NZ_JAUTAT010000001.1 coordinate 1,376,698, forward strand.
GATCGTTATCGCCGGGAGCTGCAGGGCGTCCCCGGCCTCCGTCTCGTCGCCGATCCTGCGTGGGGTACCGGCAACGACCTCGACCTCTGGGTCGAGGTCGAGCGGGTCTATCCGCTCGAGCGCGACCAGCTGCTCGCGGCGCTCCACGACGCAGGGGTGTTCGCGCGCCGCGGCACGCCGGCCGCGCACCGGCAGGCGCCGTACCGTTCGCTCACTCCGCCGGAGGGCTTGCCCGGGACCGACCGATTGACGGACGGCACGCTCGTCCTCCCGGTCCACCATGCGCTCACGGATGCGGAGCAGGGTCGCGTCATCGCGCTCCTGACCGGGACCCGGCGTGCGGTTGCGACGGCGGCGGAGATCGTTCGCTGAGCACCTGCGTTCTCCGCTGACGAGCGGATGGCCCTGTCGCGCGACTGTGCGCGTAGGGATCCGCTCAGGCGGGCGCCGGATAGGTCCTCAACGACCCATCAGGCGGGCACGGACGGACGGGGGGAGGTCCGGCCGTGCCCGCGTGCGGGTGACGGATCATGCATCGTGATGAGCCGAGGACCGGCGGTCGGCCAGAGAGGCCTGCGGTTCCTCGATGAGGCCCCGCGTCGCTGATCGCTTCGGCTCGAGCATGAGCCGCCACATCTTGTCGAGTCCGGCTCGTCCGACCCACCGGGGGACGCGCACGACTCGACCTGTCAGAAAATCCATCACCGTGTCGGCAGCCAGCAGCACGCGTGCGCCCGTGGCTTCGCCGAACGTCTCGATCCACGGCTCCTGCGAGGCACGATCGACGCAGACGATCACGAGGTCGGTGTCGGTGTGCCGGAGCTGCTCCGCAATCTCCGCGGACGCGCCCGGAGACGAGACCTGTTCAGGCGTCGGCGTCCAGTGGCCGATAAGTGCGACACCGGGCCAGCCGGCCATCACACGCCGGTGGAGTGTCTCGCGCATGTCGGGGGTTCCACCCACCACCGCCACGCGCCAGCGCTGGGCGCTCGCGCGGTCCAGGACGCCGCCGATCAGATCGCTGCCGTGCCACCGCGGCCGATCCGCTCCCGCTGCTCGCCGCGCGCGCGACGTCATCGGCCCGTCGTCGACGAGGGTCAGGTGCCGGATGCCTCCCGCAGGAGATGCGGTCGGATAATGGTCGAGCGTCGCCGGGACCACGGCGAGCGGCAAGAGATGACGATCATGGATCGTGGCGGCGATGTGGTCGCACGCGCCCGATGCATCGGTGAGGTGGGCATCAGTCCGTATCGGTGAAGTCACCGTGCGAATGGCCATCAGACCCCCCGCCGCGTTCGCAGCACCGATAGGCCTGCGGCGCAGAGCTGTCCTGCGCCGAGTGCGCGACGAAGTCGGCGCGCACTCGTGTTCCGTTCTGTCCCCATGAACGTTCCATCCCCCCGATTAACGACCGGCCCCTGACCTGTGCCCCAGTGCGGAACCGATCCGCCGTCCCCTTTTACTGACGCCGGTCCCCGTCGGCGTCTGCGCGGTGAGCCGACCCTCTCGGTCACCGCACTCTCTCCCCCTGGTCGCTCAGCGACCGCCGCGCGGCGCCCCCGACGTCGCGCGGTATGTGGGCTCTTCGTACGTGTTCGTTGCGCGAACGAAGACGTACGAAGAGCCCAGGCAGACATGGTTACGGCCCCCAAGCTCGCGCCACTTCCTCTGCTCCGCCGTGTGCCGTTTCGACTCCCCAAAGCCTCGACGGCGGCGATATCCGAACGCTACAGCCGAGTCGGGCGTCCACCAATAGGGGGACAAACCTAATCTGCTTGTCCCCCAATTGGGGGACAGCTAGGGGGTCCGATTAGGGGTTCCGGGAGAAACACGGGAGGCCCATCCGCCGGATCGGGGATAACGTGGCGCCTGTACATCGAGCGCGCCTGCCTGAGGCGTGATCTCGAAATGCCTTTGGGGAGGCTGACATGTGGGGGAACATCTGGCGTGCCGCGATCGTGGTCGCTGTCATCGCAGGAGCCGGCTCGACGTCGGCGTACGCCGCGGACGGATCGTACGTCCCGAGCAGCCCGCCCGAGGACGGGCTCGACGGCTCTGTCGTGCAGGCACTGTGCGTGAATGAGGCGCCGACGATCGGCTACTCGATCGTGCGCGTCGCCGCGACGGCGTCCGCGGGCAGCCTGTCGACGGGCCCGGTGACGGTGTCGACCGCTCTGGCTGCACTGTCGACGGTCCGGGCCGCGGTCGTCGCGGCCGCGCCGTCGACACCGACCGCCGAGCTCGTGATCCGGGGCAACGGGCAGGAGATCGCCGTACCGCTCCGAGTGGATGCCTCGGGTGAAGGCTCCGGCAGCATCCTCTGGCCCGGTGTCGAGGTTGCGAGCGACGGCACCGTCGAGGCTCTGCCGGGCTGGGTGCGGTCCGGTGATGGGTGGGAGCCGCGCAACGATGCCGCGGCCTGGACTACCGGAGACGTGACCGCCCAGTTGCGGGTCGGGGATGACAGTATCGACGTCCCGCTCGCCTACCCGGGGTACTCCGACGACTGTGCGACGCCTGTCGGCGTCGCGTCGGGCGGCGTCTCCGGCGGCTTGCCGCAGACGGGCGGCCAGTGGCCTGTCGCTGCTGCCGTCGGGGGGACCGCCGCGGTCGTCGCGGGTGCCGTCCTCGTCTCGCGTCGTCGCCGCCGGGTCGAATCGTGAGAAGGCGCCGTCGACTCGTTCTGGTCGCCGGCGCACTCCTCCTCATCGGAACCGCGGCCGCGGCCGTGCACGTCGGTCGGTCGGCCTGGGATCTCGCAGAGGCGCTTGATGCCGCGGGCGACGATGCCGCGCTCGCGGCCGAGGCCGTCGGTTCGGGTGACATCGAGGGCGCGAAAGCTGCGGCCGACCGGCTCGTCGACGGGATCTCGCACGAGATCCCGGACGACCCGCTGTGGTTCGCCGCCGAGGCCCTTCCGGGTATCGGGCCGAACCTCTCCGCCGCACGACGAGCCGCCACCGCGGTCGTCGACGTCGCGGACGGCGTCGCCCCCGCCGTACTCGACACGGCGCGGGACCTCGAGGGTGCCGACGCCGAGGCCGCGGTCCGCGTCCTGCGACACGCGGCTCCCTCCCTCGCCCGTGCGGCGGCGTCGCGCGACCACGTTGCGGACGACCTCGTCGATATCGATCGGAACGCCCTTGTGCCGCAGCTGGCGGGCGGCGTCGGCCGTGTCGTCGACGCGGTCGACGCGCTCCAGCCGCTGACGGACGGTGCCTCGCAGGCGGCGGACCTGGTGCCCGCGATCCTCGGTGCCGAGGGGGACCGCCGCATCCTGGTCGTCCTCCAGAACACCGCAGAGCTGCGCACCGGCGGCGGGATCACGGGCACTTTCCTCGAACTGCGGGCCCGCGACGGGGTTCTGTCACTCGGGGCTCAGCGCGACTCGTCCCAGTTCTCGCCGGTCGCGGCCCCTCTGACGACGGTGCCCGCCGCGGAGGTGCGCTCTCTGGGCGACGGAATCGGTCGCTACGTGCAGAACGCGTCGATGACCTCCGACTTCCGGGTGACCGCCGAGCTCGCGTCGGCGTGGTGGCAGAAGTCGGGCGAGGCCGTACCGGACGTCGTGGTCTCGATGGACCCCGTCGTCCTCTCGGCGATCCTCGGAGCCATCGGCCCGGTCGAGACGCCGGTCGGCGTCCTGGATCAGAAGAACGTCATCGATCGCCTCCTGGTCGAGCCGTACCGCACGCTCGACCAGGACGCACAAGGGCGTCTGTTCTCGGATGCCGCGGCTGCCGTCTTCACTGCTCTCACTGAACGGGCCCGCCCCGCCGCAATGATCCCCGGGCTCGTGGGAGCGGTCGACGAGGGACGGATCTCGGTGTGGAGCCGGCATTCCGACGAGCAGACGGTCCTCGCCGGCACCGCTCTGGCCGGTCCGCTCGCGAGGCAGGATGCCGCCGGCCCGAACGCCTTCGCGGCGTACTTCAACGACGCGACAGGCGGAAAGCTCACCCCCTACCTGACGGTCGGACTCGCGACGCGCTCGGGGGTGTGTCGAGCCGACGGTCTCCGCGAGGTCGAGGTGGAGGTCTCCCTCGCCAACTCTTTGACGAACCGGGATGCCGCGATCCTGCCGGTCAGCGTCACCGGGGGTGGCTTCTACGGTGTCGCCGCCGGCCATATCTCGCCGACACTGACGGTCGTCACGCCGCCGGGGTGGTACGCGGGTGGGGTGTCGCTCGACGGCGCACCGTCGGCATCCGTGGACGCCGATGACGGCGGCCGCATCCTCGTCACCCGGCGCGTCGACGTCGAACCGGGGGGCTCGCACGTCCTGACTTTTCCGGTTCATCGCCGGACCGGACGTCCCGCCCGACGCGGCAGTACCTGAGCTCCTCCACACGCCCCTGTTGAAGCGGGTCGAGGTCGCGTCGTCGGCGATGGAGTGTCCCGCGGCGTGAGGTGAGGTCACTCACCTCAAGATTTCTCGGATCTGTATCCGGAAAGAGCGAGCTTTCCTTTAGCATTGGAGGGCCATCCCCCTACGGCTGCCAGGCCGTTCCCCAAACGGTCTCGACGCGCATTGTCCCCAAACGTGTTCGTCTCTGGCGTCCCGGATGGCTTCGCGGACCCCCTCACGCCGCAGTCCCCACTGAACTGGCCCGAGGGGGTCCGCCCCTTCGTGGCCGTCCCTCAGCGTCCCGCGGTGCTGTCCGCGCCGCCTTCTTCGGTGCCGACGATCGCCTGGAGTTTGGCGATCAGGTCTGTGCGGGATGTCGCACCGAGGCGGCGGCGGATGCGCGCGATGTGGTGCTCGGCCGTTCGCGGCGACATGAAGATGGCCTCGCCGATCTCGGCATAGGTCATGCCGCTGAGGACGAGGGCGGCGACCTCGCGCTCGCGCGCGCTCAGGAGCCCGCTGTCCCCGAGCGCGACATCGTCGCTCGTCGTCCCCGGGGCCGCGTTCGGGTGCAACGTCCGCGCGAACGCGGCAAGCCGAGTACCTGTGCGGCGATCGCGGGAGCGTTCCGACAAAGCGATCGCCAGTCGCGCACCCTCCCACCCGAGGCCCATCTCGGCCAGGCGAGACGCCACATCTTCGACGCGTTCCGCGGCGCCCTCGTCGACCCGGTTCCGAGACCATTCGGTGGCGGCCGCCGACAGCGCCCCCGCCAGTCGCGACTCGCGCGCGACGGTGGCGAGGGCCCGCACCGTCTGCGCCTGGCTGTGCGAGTCCCGCGCGAGCAGTGCGCGCTGGAAGGACGACCAGGTCAGCGGAACCGACCACATCAGCGGGTTACCGAGTCCGTGGAGGATGCCGTTCAGGGCGTCGAGCGCGGGCGCGACGCGCTCGGAGTCATCGAACACCGGGGCTGTCTCGATGAACTCCCGCAGAGGGTGGAGGAGGAAGAGGTCCGGCTCGACGTGACGGACATCGTCTCGCACCCGCATCCACAGTGCGCGAAGCTCGTCGATCGAACCGTAGCGGCGCACATGGGCGAGCATGACGGCATCCCGGATGAGGATCTCGCGGCTGCTGAGCGGCAGGAACGACGCGTCGACGTCGGCCAGGCGGGCGACCGACTCCTCCGGATGCTGCCGGTGCACCGCGACCCAGGCGGCCCAGAGAAGGAGCCTCGAGCGCGCCCAGGGGCCGCCGTGGTCGTCCATCAACGCGTCACCGAGGAGGGTCGCGGCGGTCTGCAGTTCCCCGAGGTTGATCGCCCCGATCGCGGCGATCACTGCCGGCAGTTCGGGCACCGGGCCGTCCTCCGCCGAGTCCCCGTAGGTCTCGCTGGCGCGCACGAGTTCGTCGAACGCGCCGCCCGACGGCCAGCTGAGCGACGCCGCCAGACCCCGCATCAATTTGGCGTGCGCCACCCTCAGCGTCGTCGGGACGCCTCCGGTTCCGGCGTTCAGGCGTTCGACCGCGGCGAGCAGGGGAGCCGGGTCGCCTGTGCCGAACGAGGCCACGGCGCCCTGCGCGTGCAGAAGGAAGTCGTCACCGGGCTGTGCGCGGTAGGTCATCGCGCTGGCGCGGAGGAATCCGCGCGCACTCCAGGCGGAGCCGAGGATGCGCAGCGCTTCGCTGTGATCGTCGCCTGTCGCCGACAGCGCCACCTCGTCGACCAAGGAGGCAGCCTCGTCGATGTCGCCTCGGTCCCACGCCATGCGCGCTTTCCGGAGCGCGATGCGGTTCGGATCCGCCCCTGCTGCCAGTGCGGCATCGTAGAGTTCGGTGGCCCGACCCAGGTCGTGGGTGGCGGCCTGGTCTGCGTGAGCCTGGAGGACCCGAGCGAGGCGGGCGTCGACGTGGTGGCCGAGTGATGATGCCACCTCGGCGTCGAGAGAGGGAATCGCCGATGTGTCCATCGCCTCGATCAGCTGGGAGACGGGCGTCGTCCGGGTGACGGTCGTGCGGACGATGGGCACCGGGCGACCTCCCCGCAGGAGGAGTCCTTCGGCGTGTCCGATGGCGAGCGCCGTGGCGACGGCCTCGTCGCTCGCAGCGGGCAGGTCTTCGTCACCGCCGAGACTCGCGCGGCGGACGACGGCGGCGACGGATGGTTCGAGTGTGTCGATCCGCAAAGCGATCACCTCTCCGACGGCACGGATGATGCGCTCGTGCGAGGGGTCGCTGCAGTATCCGTCACCGTGGGCCGCCAGTGCTTGCTGCACGAGCCAGGTAACGGATGCCGACATTCGGACGATCGCTCCGATGCACCCCGTGTCGATCGACCGGCCGGCACGCTCGACGGCTCGGACGACGTCCTCGGTGTCGACCTGTCCCACCGCCAAGGCCGGTCGGGACTGCTCGATGCGGCGGATGAGGGCCGTCAGCGCCGGAGTCCACGGCCACGGTCGGCAGCCGATGATGAGTCCTGCGCCAGGGTCGTCGAGATGCCGGTCGAGGACGCGGACCTGGTCATCGGTCAGAAGGTGCGCATCGTCCACGAAGAGGGTGTGCTCGACGTGGGTGACCCGCAGGGCGATCTCGTCGAGGAGGGGGCTCTTGCCGGAGCCCGCGGCGCCGACCACCACCAACCGCGCAGGACGTGTCTCGGCGCTCAGCTCTTCTTCGACGTGGGCCAACGCGAGTTGAGGCCACAGCAGAAGCGAAGGGGGGAGGTCGGCGGACATCGCTGCGAGTGCCATCGCGTTCCCCTTCCTCTGGACGGGACGAGCGGCCATCCGGCGCGACGTTTCGACGTCCAGCCGGCTGACCCTCTGATCCGACGCGCCTACGTCGAACCGTCCCCTCGACGCCCGTGTCGAGTTTCGGGTCCGACCCGGGGTTTCCCACCCGCGGCGAGATTCTCGGAAATGTACCACCGCCCAGGGTCTGCGCGGGAGCAGATGTGAAACCGGTGGATTGTGTGGTAGCAGAGTTCTTCCGCGGAGCGCTACGGCGCCGTACGAAGGTCAGGCTCACCTTACCGAACTTTCCCGATCTGACCGGGGAGAAAGACGGAACTTAGGCTGTCCGAACCGCGGGGTTCGGCGCGTACTCTCGAGGCACGACCCCTGAAGGAGGCTCTCATGAGCATGACTCTCGACGACCTGCCCCGCGTGTCCGAGTGCAACGCCCTCGGCTGTTCGTACAACGACCACTCGCACTGTCACGCCGCCGCCGTCACCATCGGTGGTGCTCCCGGCGACGCCGAGTGCGCGACCTTCATCCCGCTCGGCACGAAGGGCGGCCTCGACAAGGTCGTCAGCCACGTCGGCGCGTGCCAGCGGTCGGAGTGCGTCTTCAACTCGTCGCTCGAGTGCACCGCGACCGCGGTGCGCGTCGGACCCGGAGCGGAGTCGGCGGACTGCCTCACCTACCAGGCCGCCTGACCCCCGCCGTCGCGCGCACCTACTTCGCACTCCAGGCGGCAGCAGGAGCGCTGTGGTGGGTCGCCGTCTTCACGGTGCCCGTCGTCCGCGAGGCGACGCTCGCGACGATCGACCCCGTCGCGATGGCCCTGTGGGACGTGCCGCTGTTCGTCGTCGCATCGGCGATCGCAGCGACCGGACAGCGGATCGCCGTGATCGTCGCGACGGCGTGGACCATCGGCGTCACGACATTCCTCGGTGTCTTTGCGCTCGTGACCATGACGGCGGGGTGGGGAGCCGTTCTCATGACGGCGGCATCGGCGGCATCCGTCCTCGCCTGCGTCGTGATCCTGCACGGTTCCGCGCCCACGCACTGGCTCATGGTCGGACCCTTCCGCATCCGTCCCGCGAAGGCCGGTCTGCCGACGAGGCGCCATGTCGGCGCGACGGCAGGGCAGATCGTCGTCTTCTGGGGCCTCGCGCTCGGGGCCGTTCCGGCGTTGCTGGTCTGGGTCGAGACGCGGTGGATGCTGCACGTCCCGGTTCCCGCCGGGGTGCGCATCGGCGGGGCCGTCCTGTTCGTCGCCGCCAGCGCTGCGGGGCTGTGGTCCGGTGCCGTCATGTCCGCGCACGGGGACGGCACTCCGCTTCCGATCGCGACGGCGCGACGACTGGTGATCCGCGGCCCCTACCGGTTCGTCCGGAATCCGATGGCGGTCGCGGGGATCACGCAGGGCATCGCCGTCGGGGTGATGCTCTCGTCGTGGATCGTCGTGATCTATGCGGTGTGCGGATCAGTGGTGTGGAACGGCGCGATCCGCCCGCTCGAGGAGCGCGACCTCGAGGCGCGATTCGGCGAAGAGTTCCGCCGCTACCGGGATCGGGTGCGGTGCTGGATGCCGCGCCTGACGCCCGTCCCTCTCGATCAACCCGTCGCTTCGCCGGTGGGAGCGTCGGCCGAGTAGACCTCGACGACGCCGTCGCCGAGCACGAACTGCAGGCGGGTGCCCTCCGGGAACCGCTCGCGGAGCTCGGCCGGCGTCTCGTCCGACACGATGACGCTCGCCGCCGGAGCGAACGGCTCTGCAGCGCAACTGGTGTACCAGGCACCCGACCAGCCGTCCTCGGGGGATGCGCTCCAGGCCTCGTCCGGGAGGACCTGGATGCACTGTGCCTTGTCCCCGTACCCGGTGTCGTACTGAGCCACGATGGGGGTCATTCCGGCGAGGGCCGCGTAGATGCGCCCGTCCGAGGGTGGAGCGCTGAGCACTTCCGGCCAGGCGCGGTCGGGGTCGAGCGAGAGTGTCGTCACGTGGGTGATGGCGGCGCCGGACGTGGTCGGCGCGCCCGCACCGCTCACCCGTGCATTGGCGGCTGCGGTGATGCCCACCGCGACGGTCGCGACCATCGCGAGCGATCCGGCCCACGCGATGCCCGTCAGGAGCCGACGTTTCCGTGAGCCCCCGGACGGGGGCGCGGCACTGCGCTGCGCGGCTCGGGCGGTGGCGGCGACCGCGGCGGGTACCGTCGGGGCCGGCGGGAGCTGCATAGGCGCCGCCGGACTCACCGCTGCAGTGCGCGTCGGCGCAGGAACCTGGTCGACGATCCGAGGGTGGCGCTGCTCGGCACGGGCCCGAGATTCCAGCTCGTTCAGACGCCGTCGCGCAACGGGGTCGTCGCCGAGGCCACCACCGGGTCCGTATGCCCTCGCCTGCAGTTCGCGCAGTTCGGCCTGCAGGTCGCCGTCCATCACAGACCGAGCGATCCGGATTCGACGGTGCCGGCCACCGCTTCGACTTCGGCGAGGGACTTGGTCTGCAAGAACGTGCAGAGGATCGACACCATCGCGAGTTCGCTCGAGAGCTCGAGTGTGCGCCCGGGGTTCAGCTTGAGGTCGACGTCGCGCGCTTCGAACGTGATGCCCCAGTGGACGGAGCCCAGCGGCTCGGGCTGGATGTAGGTGAGGGTCATCGAGTCCAGCAGGTTCAGCGAGATGAGCCCGGTGTCGAGGCCATCGGCACCGTCCTGCGGGATGACCTTCACGCGATCACTGATCGAGTAGCCCAGCGCGGCGAACTCCTCGAGCCACTGCTCGAGCATCTCCTTGCTGTGGAAGGGCATGACACGACTCCCTGACTGAGTGCATCGGATGGGGTGCGACCATTATGACCCGTGCGTCTGGGTGCGGCATCCCCCGCCTAGGCTCGGAGGATGGCCATCGGATCCACGATGCACACATTCACCGTGCAGCTCGCCGACGTCGATCGCGGCGTGTATGAGGAGCTTTCCCTGCGTCTCGCGCGACACGCATCCGAGACGGCCGCGAACGTCCTCCTGCGGGTGCTCGCGTACGCCCTGGAGTACGAGGAGGGGATCGCCTTCAGCGAGGGGATCTCGGCGACGGACGAGCCCGCCGTCCTCGTGCGCGATGCGACGGGTCGGCTCACCGCGTGGATCGAGGTGGGTGCACCGGATGCCGCGCGCCTCCACGCCGGCAGCAAGGCGGCCGATCGGGTGGCCGTGTACACGCAGCGGGAGCCGAACCGGCTCGCACAGGCGTGGGCGGGCAAGACCATCCATCGCGCGGCTGACATCCCGCTGTTCAGCTTCGACCGCGACTTCGTCGAGGATGCGGCATCCGCTCTCGAACGACGCAACGTGATCACGGTGTCCGTCACCGAGCGGCAGCTGTACCTCGACGTCAACGGGCGCTCGTCGTCCTCGCCGATCGAGGAGCAGCGGGTCGGCTGAGGCGACCCGAGGGAGCTGTCAACCCCGGCGGGGGAGGATCCGTCCCGTTCATAGGGTGCCGATGGAGGTTCCCATGTCACGTCGCGTGCGAGCGGCTGCAGCCGCATCCCTCATCGTCGGACTCGGTCTGGTCGGCTGCGGGGTCCGTCCCGCCGATGCCGACAGCACCCTCGAGCGCATCGCGGAGGGCGGTGTCCTGCGAGTGGGCGTGACCGAGAATCCACCCTGGACCGAACTCGGTGATCAGCCGTCGGGGACGGAGGTCGCCCTGGTCGAGGAGTACGCGGCCGGGCACGGTGCGGATGTCCGCTGGCGGGAGGGGACCGAGGAGGTCCTCGTCGACGCCCTTCATGCGGGCGAGCTGGACATCGTCGTGGGTGGACTCACCGACACGACGCCGTGGGTCGACAAGGCCGCGGTCAGCGACGTGTACCGCGAGGTGACGCGTGCGTCGGGCGAGACCGAGAAGCACGTCATGCTCACCCGCGCCGGGGAGAACGGGTTCCTCATGGACCTCGAGGTCTTCCTGCGTGAGGAGGGCCGGCGATGACGCGGACCGCCTTGCAGCAGGGACTCGACGACGCCGGTCGGAAGGCGCTTCGCCGAGCCGTGCGGATGGAGTGGGCGACGATCGCCTTCCTCGCCGTCACCATCCCGGTCGTCGGCATCGTCACCGGCAGCTCGCAGGCGATGCGCGCCGCATGGATCGAGGACGTGCTCTCGCTCGCCCCGCCGATCGCGTTCCTGGTCGCCGTGAGGGTGATGTCGCGAGCGGCGACCCCGCGCTACCCCTACGGATACTTCCGTTCGGTGGGCGTCGCTCACCTGGTGGCGGGGGTCGCGCTGCTCACCATGGGCGCGTTCCTGCTGATCGAGTCCGCGTCGACCCTCGTCCGCGGCGAGCGTCCGCCGATCGGCTCGGTCGAGATCTTCGGACAGTCGGTGTGGCTCGGCTGGTTCATGATGGCCGTCATGGCGGCGACGATCCCGCTCCCCATCTGGTTCGGCCGCGTGAAGATGCGGCTGGCGCGCCAGCTGCACAACAAGGTCCTCTACGCCGATGCCGACATGAACAAGGCCGACTGGATGACGGCGGTCGGCTCGATCGTCGGTGTCGGCGGCATCGGGCTGGGACTCTGGTGGGCGGATGCCGCGGCTGCGATCTTCATCTCGGGCAGCATCCTGTGGGACGGGGTGAAGAACACGAAGGGCTCGATCACCGACCTGATGGACACCCGTGCCACGACCTTCGACGACGTGGAGCCGCATCCCGACATCGACCGGATCCACGATCACCTGTCGTCGCTCGGATGGGTGGACGAGGTGCGCACCCGTACCCGCGACCAGGGCCAGTTCTTCCACGTCGAGGCTTTCGTCAGGCCGCGCAAGGGGCGGATGCCGCGCCTCTCCCAGCTCGAGCGGGCGAGCGCCGAGTGCCGTGAGCTGGACTGGAAGATGCACGACGTCGTCATCGTCCCGGTGCAGAAGTTCCCCGAAACGGCGTCCGCGCGATCGGGCGAGAGCTAGCCCCGAGCCTGGGCAGGCCCTGGCAGTCGCGTGGGCATCGCCGATGCATGCCGCCACAGCGATGCACCTCCCCGTAGCGTGGCCTTCACGTGATCGGCATACGCTGCTCGCTCCTCTCCGCCGCGGCGGACACCCGATCTCGAGCAGGTGCTTCTATCGCTTCCACCATCACCGAGTCGCGTCTCGGTCCCGTCCGTCAGACGTACTCCGGAACAACGCAGTTCCCCCCGATGACGAAGGCGTTCACCGACGTCTCGCGCATCGTCCGCGAGACGGGACTGCTGCAGCGCACGTCCGTCTTCTACCTCATGGTCGGCATCGCTCTGACCCTGGCCTTCGGCGGTGCGGTCACCGGCTTCATCCTCCTCGGCGATAGCTGGTTCCAGCTGCTCATGGCGGGCGCCCTCGGCATCATCTTCACGCAGGCCGCCTTCCTCGCCCACGAGGCGGCGCACCGTCAGATCCTGAGCTCCGGTCCTGCCAACGACCGCCTGGCACGCATCCTCGCGGCCGGCGTCGTCGGCATCAGCTACGCCTGGTGGACCGGTAAGCACACGCGCCACCACGCGAATCCCAACCGCGTCGGCAAGGATCCCGACATCGAGATCGACACGATCTCGTTCCTCGAGACGGATGCCGCATCGGCTCGCGGCCTGCGACGCGAGATCACGAAGCGCCAGGGTTGGTTGTTCTTCCCCCTCCTGACCCTCGAGGGTCTCAATCTGCATTACCTCGGCCTGAAGTACCTCTTCACCGAGAAGGACGTGAAGGCGCGCTGGCTCGAGATCGGCATGATCGTCGTCCGCCTCGCCGTGGTCCTCGTCCCGGTCTTCCTGCTCCTGCCTCTCGGCATGGCGTTCGCCTTCGTCGGTGTGCAGCTCGCCGTCTTCGGTGTGTACATGGGTGCGTCTTTCGCCCCGAACCACAAGGGGATGCCGGTCATCGCCCCCGACGCGAAGCTCGACTTCTTCAGCAAGCAGGTGCGCACCTCCCGCAACATCCGCGGCGGCTGGTGGGCGACCTGGCTCATGGGCGGTCTGAACTACCAGGTGGAGCACCACCTGTTCCCGAACATGCCCCGTCCGCACCTGTCGAAGGCGCGCGCGATCGTGCGCGAGCATTGCGCGACGCTCGGCGTTCCGTACACCGAGACGAGCCTCGGGCGGTCGTACGCCATCGTCATCGAGTACCTGAACCGCGTGGGCCTCGCCGCGCGCGATCCGTTCGACTGCCCGATGACCGCGACGATGCGCCGCGGCTGACCGACCGGGATCAGCCCGGGAGCGCGCCGAGGAAGGGTTCGGGATCGAGCGTCTTCCTCGGCGCGTCGTCGATTCTGGCGCGGAGCTCTGCGTCGACGCTGCCGACGTAGAGCCACCCCATGAGCAGTTCGTGGTCGGCGACGCCGTGCAGTGCGCGGACCTCGGGCGAGTTCACGACCAGACCCGTCCGCCACATGACGCCCCACCCGGCCCGCCAGAGGGCGAGCTCGAGCAGATGCGCGGCGCCGGCGGCGGTCGCATGCTGTTCCCAGACGGGAACGGCCGGGTGATTCTTCGGGCTCGCGACGACGGCGATCAGCAGGTCCGCGCGGAACGGCTTCCCGTTGCGTTCGCCGGGCTCGCGCTCGGTTCCGGTGGCGGCGTCCAGCGCATCGCCCAGGCGAGTACGGTCGTCACCGCGCAGGATGAGCAGCCGCCAGGGTCGGAGGGCTTTGTGGTCTGCCACCGGCGTGACCGCCGCGAGCAATTCGCGCAGTTCGTCATCGGTGGGGGCACCCGGGCCCACCTTCGCGAGCGACCGTCGCATCGCCATCGCCTGGAGGACCGGATCGTCGAACGTCGCCATCCCTCCATCCTCGTCGCTTCCGAGGCGGGTGTCGCCGAGGCGGAGTAGCGTCCCGGTCATGACCTGGACCGCGCATCACCTGTCTCGCACGATCGAGTCTCCGCCTCGCGACGTGATCGCCTTCGCGGGTGACCCCGCGAACCTGCCGCGCTGGGCCGCGGGATTGAGCAGCGGCATCCGGAACGAGGGCGGTCGCTGGCTCGCGGAATCGCCGATGGGCGACATCGAGGTGTCGTTCCCGGGGCCGGTCGAGGCGGGCGTGCTCGATCACGATGTGGCCCTCCCCGACGGGACGGTCGTGCACAATCCGCTGCGCGTGCTGCGCAACGACGCCGGGAGCGAGGTGGTCTTCACGCTCTTCCGTCGCGACGGCGTCACGGACGTGGAGTTCGCCGAGGATGCCGCCGCGATCGAGGCGGACCTCGAGGCCCTGCGCGCGATCCTGGAGGGCTGACCGGCTCTTCCCGCGGCGCGGCGGCGGTGTTATCGTTCGTCTGAGTTATCAATCGATAACTGACGCACTCTTCCGGAGGTGCCGTCGACGATGACAGCCCCCACGACGTATCCCGATCTGGTCGCCGACCTCGAGCGCCGTCGCGCCGAGGCGGCACGCGGCGGGCCCGAGCGGGCGCGCGAGCGGCACACGGCGCGCGGCAAACTCCTCGCCCGAGACCGCATCGACACCCTGCTCGACGTCGGCAGTCCCTTCCTCGAGGTCGGCGCGCTCGCCGGGCTCGACCTGTACGAGGACGACTGCCCCTCGGGTGGTGTCGTCGCTGGCATCGGACTGATCCACGGCCGGCATGTCATGGTCGTCGCCAACGACGCGACGGTGAAGGGCGGCACGTACTACCCGATCACCGTCAAGAAGCACCTCCGTGCGCAGGAGATCGCCACCGAGAACCGCCTGCCGTGCGTGTACCTCGTCGACTCGGGCGGTGCGTTCCTGCCGATGCAGGACGAGGTCTTCCCCGACCGCGACCATTTCGGGCGCATCTTCTACAACCAGGCACGGATGTCTCGAGACGGCATCCCGCAGATCGCAGCCGTCCTCGGGTCGTCGACCGCCGGCGGCGCGTACGTGCCGGCCATGAGCGACGAGACGGTCATCGTCCGGAATCAGGGCACGATCTTCCTCGGCGGCCCGCCGCTCGTGAAGGCGGCGACGGGCGAGGTCGTCTCGGCCGAGGACCTCGGGGGCGGCGACCTGCACACGAAGGTATCGGGCGTCACGGACCACCTCGCCGAGAACGACGAGCACGCGCTGCAGATCGTCCGCGACATCGTCGCGACGCTGCCGGCTCCGGCGCCGCTTCGCGAGCAGCCCGAGCCCGTGACGGCACCGGCGGCGGATCCGACGACCCTCGTCGATGTCGTGCCCGTGGAACTCACGACGCCCTACGACGCCCGAGCGATCGTCGATCGGCTCGTCGACGCGGGCAGCTGGCACGAGTTCAAACGGGAGTACGGCGAGACGCTCGTCACCGGCTTCGCCCGCCTGCACGGGCACCGCGTCGGCATCCTCGCGAACAACGGCGTCCTGTTCGGGGAGTCGGCGCTGAAGGGTGCGCACTTCATCGAGCTGTGCGATCAACGCGGCATCCCGCTCGTGTTCCTGCAGAACATCACCGGATTCATGGTCGGCCGCGAGTACGAGTCGGCCGGCATCGCCAAGCACGGCGCGAAGATGGTGAACGCCGTGGCGTGCGCCTCGGTGCCCAAGCTCACCGTCGTCGTCGGCGGGTCGTTCGGCGCTGGCACGTACTCGATGTGCGGCCGTGCCTACTCGCCGCGGTTCCTGTGGCTGTGGCCGGGAGCGCGGGTGTCGGTCATGGGCGGTCCGCAGGCGGCATCCGTCCTCTCCACCGTCCGCCGCGAGCAGATCGAAGCGCGCGGTGAGGAGTGGTCGGTGGACGACGAGGCGGCGTTCCAGGCGCCGATCCGTGCGCAGTACGAGGCGCAGGGCAGCCCGTACTACTCGACCGCGCGCCTCTGGGACGACGGCATCCTCGCCCCCGCCGAGACCCGCGACGCCCTCGGCCTCGCGCTCGACGTCTGCCTGCGGGCCCCCTTCGATGCGCCGGGCTACGGCGTCTTCCGGATGTGATGCGCATGTTCTCCGCCGTCCTGGTCGCGAACCGCGGCGAGATCGCCTGCCGCGTCATCCGCACACTGCGGGAGCTCGGCATCCGCTCGGTCGCCGTCTACAGCGACGCGGATGCCGGTGCCCGCCACGTCGCGCTCGCCGACGAGGCCGTGCGGCTCGGGCCCGCGCCCGCCGCGCAGAGCTACCTCGACATCGACGCGGTGATCGCCGTGGCCGGAGCGACGGGGGCCGAGGCGATCCACCCCGGTTACGGGTTCCTGTCCGAGAACACCGCCTTCGCGGCGGCGTGCGAGCGGGCCGGGATCGTGTTCATCGGGCCGAGCGCCGACGCGATCCGCACGATGGGCGACAAGATCGCCGCGAAGCACGCCGTCGAAGCGCGCGGCGTACCCACGGTGCCCGGCGTCGCGCGAGCCGGTATGGCCGACGACGAACTCATCGCCGCGGCGCCCGAGGTCGGCTATCCGCTGCTCATCAAGCCGTCCGCGGGCGGCGGCGGCAAGGGGATGCACGTCGTGACGGATGCCGCGGCCCTCCCGGCCGCGCTCGCCGCCGCCCGGCGCGAAGCGGGCGCGAGCTTCGGCGACGACACCCTGTTCCTCGAGCGCTACGTCAACACCCCGCGGCACATCGAGGTGCAGGTGCTCGCCGATGCGCACGGCAACGTCGTGCACCTGGGCGAGCGGGAGTGCTCGCTGCAGCGTCGGCACCAGAAGGTCATCGAAGAGGCGCCGTCGCCGCTGCTCGACGAGGCGACCCGCGCGCGCATCGGGCAGGCCGCGTGCGAGACCGCGCGGAGCGTCGGCTACCGAGGTGCGGGGACGGTCGAGTTCATCGTGGCGGCGGACCGCCCCGACGAGTTCTTCTTCATGGAGATGAACACCCGCCTGCAGGTCGAGCACCCCGTCACCGAGGAGGTCACCGGCATCGACCTCGTCGCGGCGCAGCTGCGGATCGCCGCGGGGGAGGCGCTCGGGTTCGGGCAGG
The DNA here is from genome assembly GCF_030818715.1 of Microbacterium sp. SORGH_AS_0505. Taxonomy (NCBI): domain Bacteria; kingdom Bacillati; phylum Actinomycetota; class Actinomycetes; order Micrococcales; family Microbacteriaceae; genus Microbacterium; species Microbacterium sp. SORGH_AS_0505. The sequence continues at coordinate 1,393,688 of NZ_JAUTAT010000001.1, forward strand.
ACGACGTCGTGCTCACGGGGCACAGCATCGAGGCGCGGGTGTACGCGGAGGATCCCGCGGCGGGCTTCCTGCCGACCGGCGGGCGCGTCGTGCGGGTCGTGCACCCGGTGGGCCCCGGCATCCGGGTCGACAGTGCCCTCGCCGACGGACTCGACGTCTCGGTCGACTACGACCCGATGCTCGCGAAGGTCATCGCGACGGGTGCCACCCGCGACGAGGCGCGGCGCCGGCTCGTCGCGGCGCTCGGCGATACCGCCGTGCTCGGGTTCGAGACGAACATCCCGTTCCTGCGGGCGCTGCTCGAGCTGCCCGCGGTCGCCGCCGGTGATGTCGACACGGGGCTCATCGCGCGGGAGCTCGACGGGCTCGTCGCCGCCGACGGCGAGGCCCCCTTCGCCGAAGCCGCCGTGCTGATGGATGCCGCGGTCCCGCGCACCGGCGATCCGTGGCGGCGCGCGGACGGCTGGCGTCTGGGCCCGCCCGCGCCGCGCCGGTACCGGCTCGTGTCCGGCGGGCAGGAGCGGACCGTGGAGCTGGTCGGCGAGGGGGTGATCGTCGACGGCGCGGCGGCCCCGGCATCCGTCCGTCCTGCCGGGGACCGGGTCGTCGTGCGGATCGGCGACCGGAATGTCTCGCTCGTCGCGGCGGTCGACGGCGACATCGTCTGGTTCTCGACGGGCGAACGCGCGTACGAGGTGCGGCGCGTGCGGCTCGACCATCGCCGCGACGCGGACGCGTCGGCCGTGCCCGAACTCGTCTCGCCCATGCCCGGTGTGGTCGTGATGACCTCGGTCGCCGACGGGGCCGAGGTCGCCGCCGGTGACGCGGTGGTGGTCGTCGAAGCGATGAAGATGGAACATGTGGTGAGAGCGGAGGTCGCGGGCACCGTGGCGCTGCGCGTCGCGACCGGCGACAGCGTCGGCCGCGGGCAGACCCTGGCCGTCGTGACCCCGACCCCGGAGGAGGACGCATGAGCGAGGAGACCCCGCGGCGCATCGTGCAGCGCGGGCTGTACTTCGACGAGCTCGAGGAGGGCGCGGTCTACGTCCACAGCCCGGGCCGTACCGTGACCGAGGCCGACAACGTGCTGTTCACGACGCTCACGATGAACACGCAGTCGCTGCACCTGGACGCCGCGTGGTCGGAGCAGACCGAGTTCGGCGACCGGCTGGTCAACAGCATGTTCACCCTGTCGACCCTCGTCGGGCTGTCGGTCGCGCAGCTCACGCAGGGGACGATCGTCGCGAACCTCGGCTTCTCGGAGGTGAGCTTCCCGGCGCCCGTCCGCCACGGCGACACGCTCTACGCCGAGACCGTCGTCGCCTCGAAGCGGGAATCGCGCTCGCGGCCGGGCCAGGGCGTCGTCGAGTTCGTGCACATGATGCGCAATCAGCACGACCAGGTCGTCGCGACTGCCCGCCGCTCGACCCTCATGCGGATGTCGCCGGGAGCGCCGGCATGAGCCTGGGCCCTGCGCTGCTGTTCTGCCCTGCCGACCGACCCGAGCGGTACGCGAAGGCGCTCGCCGTGGCCGATGCCGTGATCCTCGACCTCGAGGACGCCGTCGCGCCGGCCGAGAAAGCCGGCGCCCGCGAGGCGCTCGCCGCGGCGGACGTCGACGCGGCGCGCGTGATCGTGCGCGTGAATCCGGCATCCACTCCCGAACTCGAGCGCGACCTGGCGGCGCTGCAGGGCACGGGGTTCCGCCGGTTGATGCTCGCGAAGGCCGAGGAGACCGCCGAGGTCGACGGGCTCGACGGGTACCGGGTCATCGCGCTGTGCGAGACGCCGCGCGGTGTCGAGAACGCGGGCGAGCTGGCGCGGCATCCGCTCGTCGAGGGGCTCATGTGGGGCGCCGAGGACCTCGTCGCCGGGATCGGCGGGCGCTCGAGCCGCTTCGAGGACGGCCGGTACCGCGACGTCGCGCGCTACGCCCGCTCGCGCGTGCTGATCGCCGCGGCCGCTGCCGGGATCGATGCGATCGACGCGGTCCACCTCGACATCGCCGACACCGCCGGGCTCGAGGACGAGGCGCGGGATGCCGCGGCCTCCGGGTTCGCGGCGACCGCCTGCATCCATCCGTCCCAGGTCGAGGTGATCCGCCGCGCGTACGCGGCGACGCCCGAGGAAGTCGAGTGGGCCGAGGCCGTGCTCGACGAGGCGACGCGGCAGCCCGGGGTGTTCCGGTTCCGCGGGCAGATGATCGACGAGCCGGTGCTGCGGCAGGCGCGGCGGGCGCTGTCGCGATGACCACCTGGCGGGCGACGCAGAAGGCGAACCGCCGCGCGGAGCTCATGACCTCGGCGGCGCGGCTGTTCGCGGAGCGCGGGTTCGCGGCCGTGTCGACCGGAGACCTCGGCGATGCGGTCGGGATGAGCGGCCCCGCGCTGTACCGGCACTTCGCGAGCAAGGAGGCGCTGCTGTGCGACCTGCTGGTCGATGCGAGCGAACGACTGCTCGAGGGTGGGCGAGGGCTCACGTCGTCCGGCGGCGGGCCGCGGGAGGTCTTCGACGCGCTCATCGCCTTCCACCTCGATTTCGCCACGAGCGACGCCGACGTCATCCGCGTGCAGGATCGCGAGCTGGCGAACCTCCCCGCGGACGTCAACCAGCGGGTGCGCCGGCTGCAGCGCGAGTACGTCCGGGAATGGGATCGGCCGCTCGCCGCGCTCCGGCCGGACCTCGACGACGCCGAGCGCGAGACCCGGCTGCTCGCCGCGTTCGGGCTGTTGAACTCGACCCCGCACTCGGCCGCGCCCAGCGGCGAGCGGGCGGGCGGGATCCTGGCCGGGATGGCCCGCCGCGCACTGCTCGACGACTGACGCGCGCCGCGATGACAGGATGAGGGGATGCCGCACACCATCGTCCTCACCGGTGCCGGATCGGGCATCGGGCAGCTCCTCGCCCAGCATCTGACCGAGCGCGGCGACCGGCTCGTCCTCGTCGCGCGGGACGCCTCGCGGGCCGAGGACCTCGTCGCCGAGCACCCCGGCGCCGGCGCGATCGTCGCCGACCTCGCGCGGCCCGAATCGCTCGCGGCGGCGGTCGCGGCATCCGATCTCCCCGACGAGGTCGACGCGATCGTGCACGCCGCGGGCATCGTCGACCTCGGACACGTCGCCGATCTGACGGTGCAGTCGTGGCGAGACCAGCTCGCCGTCAATCTCGTCGCGCCGGCGGAGCTGACGCGCCTGCTGCTGCCGCGCGTGCGCGCCGCGCGCGGGCAGGTGCTGTTCGTGAACTCCGGCGCGGGGCTCACCGCCCACCCGCAGTGGGCCGCGTACGCCGCGTCGAAGCACGGGCTCAAGGCGCTCGCCGACGCGCTCCGCGGCGAGGAGGCCGAGCGCGGCGTGCGCGTCACGACCGTCTACCCCGGCCGCACCGCCACGCCGATGCAGGCGCAGGTCCACGCGCAGGAGGGCAGGGACTACGACGCGGATGCCTGGATCCAACCGGCATCCGTCGTCACCGCCGTCCTCGCCGCCCTCGACCTGCCCCGCGACGCCGTCATCACCGATCTGTCGGTGAAGCCCGGCCCGCGCTGACGATGTTTCGGATGGCGACGGTGGCGGATGCCGCGGCGATCGCCGCGATCCACGTCGCATCGCGCGCCGCGTACTACGGCGAGCACCTTGACCCGGCCGAGGCGGCGCGCGACCGGCAGCCGATGTGGCGGCGGCTCGTCGCCGAGGACGGGCGGGTCACCGTCGTCGCTGAGGACGAGGGGCCGACGGGGTTCCTGCACGTGCGGCTCGGGGAAACCGTCGAGTTGGTGAGCCTGTACGTCCGGCCGGAGCTCTTCGGCCGGGGCATCGGATCGGCCCTGCACGAGCGGTTCGACCGGATCCGCGGCGGTCGCCCGGCCGAGCTCGAGGTGTGGGACGGCAACGCGCGCGCGAAGGCCTTCTACGCCGCGCGCGGCTGGCGGGCGACCGACCGCACGCGCGACGGCGTCACCGGCATCCCGTTCGTCACCTGGTGCCTCGGCGACTGACGCGCCGGGTTCGCCTGTGATGTGCCGAGTGCAGGTTCAGCCCCGCATCCGGGGGTGTTCGGGGTCTGCCGGGGCTACTCAACCTGCACTCGGCACACGCGCGAACAGTCGCGGACCGTTCAGACGGCCTGCGGGTTCGCGAGCACACCCTCGAAGACGGCCTCGGCCGCGCCGATGAGCAACCGATGCTCGGCGAGGGCGGCGGGCAGGATCTGCAGATCCTCCCCGCAGGCCGGCATCGCCTGTGCCCGCACGGCCTGCAGGAGCGCATCGACGTCGAGCTCCGCGAGCACCGCGAGGAACCCCGCCCAGTACGATCGCCGACGGGTTCAGGACGTTGACCGCGTTCGCGAGAGCGGTGGCGAGGATGCGGCGCTGTCGGTCGACCTCTCCCGCGACAGACGGGGTGTCGGCGTGCGCTGCGAGTGCGTCGGCGAGCTCACGGTCGTCGCCGCGGGTCAGTCCCACGACCGACAGCAGGCGCGCGCGGCTGACCTCGTCCTCGAGCACACCGTCGCGGGCGCGGCGGTCGGCGAGGGTCGCGATGCCGGGCCGGTTCTGCCCGAACTCCCCGGCGTAGCCGCCGGCGCCGACCACCGGCATCCCGTTCACGATGATCCCGCCGCCGATGCCGCTCGCGCCGCCGTTGAGGTAGACCGCGTGGTCGATGCCGCGCGCGGCGCCGAACAGGTGCTCGGCGATGGTGCCGAGGGTCGCGTCGTTGCCGGTGACGACGGGGATGCCGGTGGCCCCCGCGACGAGGTCCCGGAGTGGCACGTCGACCCAGCCCAGGTGGGGCGCGTCGGCGGACGAGCCCGTCTTCGATGCGGACGAGCCCCGGGACCGCCAGGCCGACGCCCAGGATGCGGGCGTCCGCGAGTTCTGCGGAGTGCCACGCGGAGATCTGCTCGGCGATGAGCGCCGCGGTCCGTTCGGGGGTGAGGAGGCGATCCTGCGGCAGGACCACGACGGCGCGGATGTCGCGGTCGAGGCCGACGGCGGCGAGCTCGAGCGCATCTACCTCGGGGTTGACGGCGATCGCGACGACGGCGGGGTCGACGGCGACGACGGGGGAGGGGCGTCCCACGCGGTGGGACGGGTCGGGAGCGCGCTCGGCGACGAGACCGAACGACACGAGCGTGCCGACGAGGTCGGCGACGGTCGAGCGGTTGAGTCCGGTCGATTCGGTGAGGGCGGCACGCGACTGCGGCCCCTCGCGGTGCACGATGCGGAGGATGCTGCCCAGGTTCGCGCGCCGCACGGATTCGACGGTTCGCCCCTGATCGGTCACAGACCCCACGATAGCCACCGAAAGGGGTTTGTCGCCGCGGCGCGCCTGGTATACGTTGCTGACAACAACATTTTGTCCGGCTCGCGAAGGAGCGTCATGGTCACCCCCACCCCCGCAGACAAGTTCAGCTTCGGTCTGTGGACCGTCGGCTACAACGGCACCGACCCGTTCGGCGGCCCCACCCGTCCCCCGCTCGACGTCGTCCACGCGGTCGAGAAGCTCGCCGAACTCGGCGCATACGGTCTCACCTTCCACGACGACGACCTGTTCGCCTTCGGGTCGAGCGACGCCGATCGTCAGCGCGAGATCGACCGCCTGAAGGGCGCCCTCGACGCGACCGGCATGATCGTCCCGATGGTCACGACCAACCTCTTCAGCGCACCCGTCTTCAAGGACGGCGGCTTCACCGCGAACGACCGCGACGTGCGACGGTTCGCCTTGCGCAAGGTCTTCCGTCAGCTCGACCTCGGCGCCGAGCTCGGCGCCAAGACGTTCGTCATGTGGGGCGGCCGCGAGGGCGCCGAGTACGACTCGGCCAAGGACGTCCGCCAGGCGCTCGAGCGCTACCGCGAGGCCGTGAACCTGCTCGGCGACTACGTCACCGACAAGGGCTACGACATCCGCTTCGCGATCGAGCCGAAGCCGAACGAGCCCCGCGGCGACATCCTGCTGCCCACGCTCGGCCACGCGATCGCATTCATCGACTCGCTCGAGCGCTCCGAGCTGTTCGGCGTGAACCCCGAGGTCGGCCACGAGCAGATGGCGGGCCTGAACTTCACCGCCGGCATCGCCCAGGCGCTGTACCACGGCAAGCTCTTCCACATCGACCTCAACGGCCAGCGCGGCATCAAGTACGACCAGGACCTCGTGTTCGGTCACGGCGACCTGCACAACGCGTTCTCGCTCGTCGACCTGCTCGAGAACGGTGGCCCCGGCGGGGTCCCGGCCTACGACGGCCCGCGTCACTTCGACTACAAGCCGAGCCGCACCGAGGACGAGACCGGCGTCTGGGAATCCGCCGCCGCGAACATGCGCACCTACCTCCTCCTCAAGGAGCGCGCGCAGGCGTTCCGGGCCGACCCCGAGGTGCAGGAGGCGCTCGCCGCGGCGAAGGTCGACGACCTGTCGACCCCGACGCTGAACCCCGGCGAGAGCTACGACGACTTCCTCGCCGACCGGTCGGCCTACGAGGACTTCGACGCCGGTGCCTACCTCGGCGGCAAGGGCGCCGGCTTCGTGCGCCTGCAGCAGCTGGCGACCGAGCACCTGCTGGGCGCGCGCTGACGTGACGCTCGTGATGGGCGTCGACTCCTCGACGCAGTCCTGCAAGGTCGTCATCGTCGACGCCGCGACCGGAGCGATCGTCCGCTCCGGTCGCGCGTCGCACCCCGAGGGAACGTCGGTCGATCCCGAGGCCTGGTGGTCGGCCCTGCAGGGCGCGATCGCGGATGCCGGAGGCCTCGACGACGTCGCGGCGTGGTCGATCGGGGGTCAGCAGCACGGCATGGTCGCGCTCGACGCCTCGGGCGCCGTGGTGCGCGACGCGCTGCTGTGGAACGACACGCGCTCGGGGCAGGCGGCATCCGATCTCACGATCGAATTCGGCGCCGAGGAACTCGCGCAGCGCACGGGACTCGTGCCGGTCGCGTCGTTCACGATCACCAAGCTGCGGTGGCTGCGGGACGCGGAGCCCGGCAACGCCGCCCGGGTCGCCGCCGTCGCGCTGCCGCACGACTGGCTGACGTGGCGCCTGCGGGGCTTCGGGCCGGAGCGCCCGGACCTCGACGAGCTCGTCACCGACCGCTCGGACGCCTCGGGCACCGGCTATTGGGACCCCGCGTCGGGCGAGTACGACCGCGAGCTGCTCGCGGCCGCGCTCGGCCACGACGCGATCCTGCCGCGGGTGCTCGGTCCCCTCGAGTGGGTGACGGATGCCGGCGGTCGCCGCGTCGGCCCTGGTGCGGGCGATAACGCGGGAGCCGCTCTCGGTGTCGGGGCGACGGCGGGCGACGTCGTCGTGTCGATCGGCACGTCGGGCACGGTCTTCGCCGTCAGCGACACCCGCACGATCGATCCGACCGGCACGGCGGCGGGCTTCGCCGACGCGACCGGCCGGTTCCTGCCGCTCGTCGCCACGCTCAACGCCGCGCGGGTGCTCGATGCGACCGCCCGTCTGCTCGGCGTCGACCACGACGGTCTCACCGAGCTCGCCGCGGCGGCAGACCCCGGCGCCGGCGGCGTCGTGCTCGTGCCGTGGTTCGAGGGGGAGCGCACCCCCAACCTGCCGTCCGCGCGCGCGTCGATCGACGGGCTGTCGCTCGTGAACACGACGCGCGAGAATCTCGCCCGGGCCGCGATCGAGGGCATGCTCGCGGGACTCGCGACCGGTCTCGACGCGATCCGGGGCCTCGGAGTCACCGCCGAGCGCGTCTTGCTCGTCGGCGGTGCGGCGCGGAATGCGGCGGTCGCCGCCGTCGCTGCGCAGGTGTTCGACGTGCCCGTGGCGGTCCCCGCTCCCGGGGAGTACGTCGCGCAGGGCGCGGCGCGTCAGGCGGCGGCAGTGCTGGCCGGTGCGTGGCCGGCTTGGGCCGTCGCGATGGACCGGGAGGCGGCATCCGACCCCCGTCCGGAGGTTCGCGAGCGCTACGACGCCGTGGCCTCGAGGCGGGCGGAGGAGGCCCGATGACCCGTCGCGCGCTCATCGTCCGCGGCGGGTGGGACGGACACCACCCGATCGCCGCGACGGACATGTTCGTGCCGTTCCTCGAGCAGAACGGCTTCGAGGTCGCCATCGAGGAGTCGAACGACGTCTACGCCGACGCCGAGCGGATGTCGGGGGTCGACCTCATCGTGCAGGCGGTGACCATGTCGTCGATCTCGGACGATGCCGTCCGCGGTCTGCGAGCGGCGGTCGAGGCGGGGGCGGGACTGGCCGGGTGGCACGGCGGCATCGCGGATTCGTACCGGAACAGCTCCGACTACCTGCAGCTCGTCGGGGGTCAATTCGCGACCCATCCCGGGCGCCACCCCGAGGACAGACCGGGAGACGAGCGCGACAACTACCTCGACTACACGGTCCAGATCACGGGTCTCGGGCGCGACCACGAGATCACGGCCGGCATCGAGGACTTCACGCTGCACACCGAGCAGTACTGGGTGCTCCACGACGACCTCATCGACGTCCTCGCGACCACGACGCACCCCACGCAGGAGTACCACCCCTGGCACCGGCCGATCGTGAGTCCCGCGGTCTGGACCCGGCTGTGGGGCGAGGGGCGCGTCTTCGTCGCGACGCCGGGCCACACGCCCGAGGTCCTCGCCGATCCGAACATCCGCACCATCGTCGAAAGGGGCCTGCTGTGGGCAGCCCGCACGCCGTAGGGATCGTCGGTCTCGGCGTCATCTCGAGTCAGTACCTCGACCTGTTCGCGCAGAGCTCGTCGATCCGGGTCGCCGCGGTCGCCGACCTGCGGCCGGATCGCACGGCGGAGGTCGCCGCCGGCATCCCCGGCGCGCGAGCGCTGACGGTCGACGAACTCATGGCCGACTCCGAGGTGCAGACGGTCGTCAACCTGACCGTGCCCGCCGCGCACGCGCAGGTCGCGCACGCCGCGATCGCCGCAGGAAAATCGGTCCACGGGGAGAAGCCGCTCGCGCTGAGCGTCGCAGAAGGGCAGGCGGTGATGGATGCCGCGACCGCTGCCGGCGTGCACGTCTCGGCCGCGCCCGACACGGTGCTCGGCACCGGCATCCAGACCGCCCGTCGCCTCATCGACGACGGGGCGATCGGGCGGCCGGTCGCGGCCAGCGCGACGTGGGTGTCGCCGGGTCACGAGCTGTGGCATCCCGCCCCCGGGTTCTACTACGCACCCGGCGGGGGACCGCTGTTCGACATGGGGCCGTACTACCTGACGAGCCTCGTCCACCTGTTGGGACCGGTCGTCGCCGTCACCGGGGCCGCCCGCCGGGCCCGCGCCGAGCGCACCATCGCGACGGGACCGCGCGCCGGCGAGCGGATCCAGGTCGAGGTCGACACGCATGTGAGCGGGCTGCTCGAGCACGCGGGCGGGGCGGTGTCTACCGTCGTCACGAGCTTCGACGCCGTGAGAACCGCGGCCCCGCCGATCGAGGTGCACGGCGAGCGGGGCTCGCTGTCGGTGCCCGATCCGAACATGTTCGACGGCGAGGTCCGCCTCGCGGCGCTCGGCGAGGACGACTGGCGGCCGGTTCCGGCCTCGGCAGGCTACGAGAGTTCCGGCCGGGGGATCGGTCTGATCGACGCGGTCTCGTCCGGAGGAGCCGGTCGAGCCGGCGGCGCGGTCGCGCTCCACGTCCTCGACGTCATGGAGAGCCTCCTGCGCTCCTCCGCCGAGGGGCGACGTCTCGAGATCGGCACGACGGTGGAGCGGCCGTCCCTGGTCCCGCTCACCGCTGCTGCGGACTGGACGCGCCTCGGCGACTGATCCGCCCTGCCCTCGCGAACGCCGCCCCGCCGACAGGCCGGGGCGGCGTTCGCGTGTGACCGGAACGGATGTTTGACGGGTCCGCCCCCGCGCGTTATCTTCATATCGAAGCGGTTCGACGCCCGTCGCGGAAGCGCTTCGATCACGAAGGAGTGAGATGACCCGGCACACGCGTGAGCGCCTCGAACGGCGCGACCGATGACACAGCAAGCGATCGTCACCGAGGTTGCGGCCACCACGATCGAAGAGAAGACGCCTCCGCGCGCGGAACGCCGGGTCTCCAAGAACCGCCGCTCGTTCCGGATGTTCCTGTGCATCGTCCCTTTCCTGGTGCTCGTCTTCCTCTTCTCCTACTTCCCGCTCTACGGCTGGATCTATTCGCTGTACGACTACCGCCCGGCGCTCGGGCTCGCCGGCAGCGACTTCGTCGGGCTGCAGTGGTTCCAGCTCCTCGTGAGCTCGCCGACGCAGGTCGCGCAGGTCGGGCAGGTCCTCGCCAACACGCTGGCGATCAGCTTCCTCGGCATCGCCACCTCGGTCCTGCCGCTGGCGTTCGCGATCTTCCTCAACGAGATCCGGGCGCCCTGGTTCCGCAACGCCGTCCAGACGCTGACGACCCTCCCGAACTTCATCTCATGGGTCCTCGTCTACATGATCGCCTTCTCGCTCTTCTCGAGCTCGGGGCTCGTCAACGGCGTGCTGAGCGACGCGGGTCTCATCACGACGCCGGTGAAGTTCCTCGACACCGATCAGAACGTCTGGCTCACGATGACTCTGTGGTCGGTCTGGAAGGGGCTCGGCTGGGGCGCGATCATCTACCTCGCTGCGATCGCCGGCATCGACCAGTCGCTCTACGAGTCGGCCGAGATCGACGGCGCGGGGCGCTTCCAGAAGATGTGGTACATCACGGTGCCGCAGCTCATGCCGACCTACCTCGTGCTCCTGCTCCTGTCGATCGCGAACCTGCTCAACAACGGCATGGAGCAGTACTTCGTCTTCCAGAACGCCTTCAACAAGGAGTACATCCAGGTCCTCGACCTGTACGTCTACAACATCGGCATGACGGGCAACAACCTGTCCATGGCGACGGCGATCGGCATGCTCAAGAGCCTCATCTCCGTCATCCTCCTGTTCACCGTCAACGGCATCGCCAAGCGCGTCCGCGGCGAATCCATCGTCTGAGGCAGGAGCCCGCACATGGTCACCACGACTCCCACCCGCCGCCGCGCCGTGCGGCGCGACGCCGATCTGTCGGGCCGCGTCGTCTTCGCGATCGTCAACTACTCGGTGTTCCTGGCGCTCGCCTTCGTCTGCGCCTACCCGTTCTACTACCTGATCATCAACTCGATCAGCTCGAACGACCTCGCCGCGCTCGGCCAGGTCCGGTGGCTGCCCACCGGCATCCACCTCTCCAACTACGAGCAGGTCTTCCAGCTCGGCGGGCTCACGCAGGCCGCGATCGTCTCCGTCGGCCGCACGGTCCTCGGCACGGTCGCAGCCGTCCTCGCGTCCGCCTTCCTCGGGTTCATGTTCACCCAGAGTCGGATGTGGGGGCGCCGGTTCTGGTACCGCTTCGTCATCATCACGATGTACTTCAGCGCGGGCCTCATCCCGGTGTTCATCATCATCCGGAACCTCGGATTGACGAACAACTTCTGGGTCTACGTGCTGCCGTTCGTCGTGCAGCCGTTCTTCATCATCCTCGTGAAGACGTACGTCGAGGCGATGCCCAGCGAACTGCAGGAGGCCGCCGAGATGGACGGCGCGAACATCCTGCAGATCTTCTTCCGGGTGTACCTGCCCAACATGACGCCGATCCTCGCGACCGTGGCCATCTTCTCGGCCGTCGCGCAGTGGAACAGCTTCCAGGACACCCTCATCTACATCACCGATCAGAGCCTCTACACCCTGCAGTACCTGCTCTACATGTTCATCAACCAGGCCAACAGCCTGGCTCAGGCCATGCAGAACGGCGGCAACATCAGCTCGATCGTCGACGCGGCCACGAGTCAGACGCCGACCTCGATCCGGATGACGATCTCGGTCATCGTCATCCTGCCCATCATCTTCGTCTACCCGCTGTTCCAGCGCTTCTTCGTCAAGGGCATCATGCTCGGCGCGGTCAAGGGCTGAACCCGACCATCACGGTCACACCACCGAGAGGAAAGCAATGAAGCTATCACGCAAGGCCATCGGCGCCGTCGCCGCTCTGGCGACGGTCGGGCTGCTGAGCGCCTGCACCGGCCCGGCTCCCACCGAGAAACGCGAGGAGATCACCGCGTTCCCGACCTCGTGGGACGAGCCCATCACGATCGACGTCTTCGACGGCCTCGCCAACTACATGGGGATGCAGGAGGGGTGGTTCGGCGACCTCGTCGAGAAGAAGTTCAACATGAAGCTGAACATCATCGCCCCCAACGTCGCCGGCGGCGGCGACACCCTCTTCAACACGCGCGTCACAGCGGGCGACCTCGGCGACCTCATCATCACCGACAAGGGTCAGCGCCTCGAGGAGCTCCGCGAGGGCGGTCTGCTCCTCGATTCGGCGAGCTTCTACCCGGCCATGAAGAACGTCGGCCGCTTCGACGCCGCCGTCGACAAGATCAACGAGGGCGCCGACGGCACGTACGCCTTCCCGTCGCAGGTCTCCTCCCTGAAGCCCACCGAGCCCTCCGAGGGCCTGGACCCGACGTTCGGCCCGTACCTGCGCTGGGACCTCTTCAAGGAGGCCGGCTACCCCGAGATCGGCACGCTCGAAGACCTCCTCCCGGTGTTGAAGAAGATGCAGGATGCCGAGCCCACCGCCCCCAACGGGCAGAAGACCTACGCGGTCTCGCTGTTCAAGGACTGGGACGGCAACATGCTGAACAACGCCAAGCAGCCCACCACCTACTTCGGCTTCGACGAGGTCGGCTTCGCGCTCGCCAAGGGTGACGGCTCCGAGTTCGAGGGCATCCTCGACGAGGACGGGCAGTACGTCCGCGCGCTGCGCTTCTTCCACGAGGCGAACGAGCTCGGCATCCTCGACCCCGACTCGACGACGCAGAACTACGACACCCTGTGGAACAAGTACCAGAACGGTCAGGTGCTTTTCTCGTTCTGGCCGTGGCTCGGACAGGCCGCGTACAACACCGACAAGAACGTCGACGAGGGTCGCGGCTTCATGATGGCCCCGATGGACGACATGAAGGTCTTCTCGTACGGCGCCGAGGCTTACGGCGGCAAGCAGGTGTTCGCGATCGGCGCCAAGGCCGAGGACCCCGAGCGCATCGCGGCGTTCGTCGACTGGCTTTTCTCGCCCGAGGGCGCGCTCGCCAACAACAGCCAGACGCAGGGCGCCGCCGGCCCCGAGGGTCTCACGTGGGAGCTCAACGCCGACAAGGAGCCCGCGCTCACCGACCTGGGCCACAAGGTCTTCTTCGAGGGTGACGCCGAGGTTCCGGCCGAATGGGGTGGCGGCAGCTACATCGACGGCGCCTCGCAGCTGAACATCAGCGCCGTGCTGCCGATCGACACCGATCCGAACACCGGCTTCCCCTACAGCTACAAGATGTGGCCGAGCTACCAGGCGGAGACGAGCAACCCGCTCACCGACGACTGGACCGCGAAGATGGGTGCTCCGACGACGATGGACTACCTCCGGGACAACGACCAGCTCATGGTCGGCGCCGGCGCGAGCTTCACCGCGCCGACCGACTCCTCCGAGATCGAGACGCTCCGCAACCAGGTCAAGGCGACCATCGTCCAGACCTCGTGGCAGATGGTCTTCGCCGAGAGCGACGCGCAGTTCGATTCGCTGCTGGCCTCGATGCAGGAGACCGCGAAGGGCCTGGGTTACGACAAGGTCCTCGAGGTCGACATGGCCAACGCCGAATCGCAGGATGCCGCCCGCAAGGCGGTCGCGGCGGAGTTCGGCGACTGACCGCACCCCCGCACGTAGGAAGGGCCCCGTCGGTGATCCGGCGGGGCCCTTCCCGTTGCGTCTCAGGCGGCGGTGCCGGAGCGGCGCCGGTAGATGCTCCGGAAGAGGAACGCGCAGCCGTAGGCGCCGACGGAGAACCCGATCGTGGCCACCAGGAACATGGTGGGCGGGAAGACGATGACGAGGCACACGACGGTGACGGGGACCACGAGGAGGGCGAGCGTACGCAGTGGTTCCACAGCGGGGAGGAGCACGGCGTTCTTCAGCGTCTGCCGGAACGGCGCCCGGTAGGCGGCGACGAGCCCCATGGCGTGGATGAACGCGGCGACGGCGTACGCCGCTCCGGCGAACGCGAGGGCGGCGAGGCCGGTGAGGAGCGGCTCGGGTGCCGACAGCCAGAAGACGCCGCTGAAGGCGAGCGCGACGCTCGCTGTCAGCAGGATGAGGCTGAGCCCGGTTGCGGGCAGGAAGTTCCGCACCAGCGCCGGCAGGAAGTCGCGCAGGGGGCGGCCCCCCTCCTCATCGGCGTAGCGTCGCGTGACCTCCAGGAGCGCGCTCGTCGATGCTCCGATCGTCACGATCGGCACGCAGCACAGGAGGAACAGGATGTTGAGTGCGACGAACTCGAGGAACGACGACAGACCTTGGACGGCGCGATTCTCGGGGTCGATCTTCATGTCTCAGACCGTCGCCGGTTCCGTCGGTGCGAGCGCGAATCGAGGCGCGAGGAGCTCAGGGCCGAGCGGCCGCTCGCCGCGGATCGCGGCGAGCAGGGTGCGGGCGCCGGCCGCGCCGAGCTCTTCGGCGGGGAGATCGATGACGTCCGAGACCCCCGGCACGTGGAGCGCCAGTTCGGCAGGGCTCAGGGCGACGATCTCGACGAGTCCGGCGGAGGCGGAACCCATGAGTCGTGCCGCGACGAACGGCAGCGCCGCCTCGTTGTGCACGAACAACGCCGTCGTCTCCGGAGACTCCGCGAGCACGGCGTCGACGACCTCGGTCGCACCGGGCCCCGCGGGGCAGGGGTGGACGGTCGCCGTGAGCCCCACCTCCCGGCTGCGGGCGAGGAACCCGCGTGTCAGGCGGTCCGAGTACGACGTGTGCCGCGCCTGCACCTGCGGCGGAGCGCCGAGGAGGGTGACGGTGCGGTGGCCGCGTTCAGCGAGACGCTCGGCGGCGAGGCGGCCGGCGGCCTCGAAGTCGAAATCGACGCAGATGAGCTGGTCGGCTGCGTCGGGAAGGCCGATGAGGACGCTCGGGATGCTCAGGTCGGCGAGCGAGCCGACGCGCGGATCGCTCGTCTCGACGTCGAGGATCAGCACACCGTCGACCATGCCCGCCCGTGCGGCGCGTTCGACTCCGGCGGCGTCGTCGCTCGTGAGCAGCAAAATGTCGTGGTGGTGCAGACGCGCCTCTTTGAGAGCTCCCGCGACGACCTGCATGACGACGTGGACGTCGACGCCGGCGCGGATGGGGGCTTGGAGCCCCAAGATGCTCGTCGATCGTGAGGCGAGCGAACGGGCGCTGGCCTGCGGGCTGTAGGAGAGGTCGGCCATCGCCTGCTCGACGCGGTCGCGCGTCTCCTGCGAGATGGTGCGTTTGCCGCTCATCACGTAGGACACCGTCGAGATCGAGACCCCCGCGGCCTGAGCCACGTCGGCGATCGTGGTCATGGACCCTCCTTCTCCGGCGGCGTCGACCTCGACACCGCGGATGGATCGAGCGTATCGGCTGGTCTGACGCCTCGAACGCTGCCCTGCCGACCGATGGACACGGTCGTGATCGCTAGTATAGGTTGAGATCGTTGAAGCGCTTCGACACTGTCGTCCACATTCGCTGAAAGGCCCGTCCGGTCATGACCTCTGCCTCCTCCTCGGCCTTCGCATCCCTGTCGGCCGAGCGCGGCATCCTCTTCGGCGGGGACTACAACCCCGAGCAGTGGTCGCCCGAGGTCTGGCGCGAGGACGTCGCCCTCATGCAGCGCGCCGGCGTGAACCTCGTCACGGTCGGCGTCTTCAGCTGGGCGGAGCTCGAACCGACCCCCGGGGCGCGGGAGTTCGCCTGGCTCGACGAGGTCCTGGACCTGCTCCACGCCGGCGGGATCGCCGTCGACCTCGCGACGCCGACGGCCTCACCGCCGCCGTGGCTCGGGGTCCGGCATCCCGAGACACTTCCCGTCGACCGTGACGGCGTGCGACTGGTCGCCGGCTCGCGCAACCAGTTCTCCCCGTCCTCGCGGGTGTACCGCGAGGCGGCGCGCGCGATCACGGCAGACCTCGCGTCCCGGTACGCGAACCACCCGGCCGTCCGGATGTGGCATGTCGGCAACGAGTACGGGCAGATCGACCACGGCGACGAGGCGGCGCGGGCCTTCCGCGAATGGCTGCTGCGCCGGTACGGCTCGATCGACGAGATCAACCGCGCGTGGGGCACCGCGTTCTGGGCGCAGCGCTATGCGGACGTCGCCGAGATCCTGCCGCCGCGCCGCGCGCCGTACCTCATCAACCCGACGCAGTCGCTCGACTTCCGCCGGTTCACCTCCGACGAGCTCCGCGACTGCTACCGAGAGCTCCGCGACACCATCCGGGGCGCCGGGGCCACTCAGCCGATCACGACCAACTTCATGGGCGCGTTCGCGCACGTCGACTACTGGTCGTGGGCGGACGACGTCGACGTCGTGAGCGACGACCAGTACCCCGACCCCGCCGACCCCGACAGCCCGCTCGACATGGCCTTCGTGCAGGACCTCATGCGCGGTCTCGGCGACGGCCGGCCGTGGGTACTGATGGAACAGGCGATCAGCGCCGTCCAGTGGCGCCCGCACAACCTCCCGAAGACGCCCGCGCGGGCGCGCCTCGACACCCTGCAGGCGGTCGCGCGCGGTGCCGACGGCATCTGCTTCTTCCAGTGGCGACAGTCCTCGGCCGGGGCCGAGCGCTTCCACTCCGCGATGCTGCCCCACGCCGGCGCCGACACGGAGGTCTTCGAGGGTGTCTGCCGCCAGGGTCGCGAGCTCGAGCGACTTCGGCCCGTGGTGGGCGGCCGCGTCGCCGCGCGAACTGCGGTGCTCTTCGACTGGCCGTCGTGGTGGGCCTCGGACGAACCTGCGCGTCCGACGGCCCGCTTCGACGGTCTCGAGCAGATGCGTCGGTGGTACCGCCCCTTGTGGCGGCGCGGCATCCCCGTCGACGTCGTCCGGTTCGGTGCCGACCTCAGCGCCTACGACGTCGTGCTCCTGCCGCACGGGTACGTCCTTCGCCCCGACGACGCGGCCCGCCTGACCGAGGCCGCAGCCCGCGGCGCCCAGGTCGTCGTCGGCCCGTTCAGCGGCGTCGCCGACGAGCACGGGCACATCCTCACGGGTCGCTCGCCCGTGCTCCTGCGCGAGATGCTCGGCGTCAGCGGCGAGGAGTGGGCCGGGCTCCCCGACGACGGCGTCGCCGTCGCCTCTGCTGACGGGCGGTGGGCGGCATCGCTCGCTCACACCCTCGGCGAGAAGCTGCGCACCGACGGTGCCGACGTTCTGGCGAGTTTCGCTTCAGGGGATCTCGCGGGGCGTCCGGTCGTCACGCGGAACGGGACCGCTTGGTACGTGGGCGCCGTGCTGGCGGACGATCTGCTCGACGCGATCGTCGCCGAGGCCCTGGGTGCCGCAGGTGTCGCCGGCGCGCTCGCCGACCCGTCCGACGGGGTCGAGGCCGTCCGTCGAGGCGACGCGCTCTTCCTGCTGAACCGCGGCGCACGCGACGCGACGATCCCGCTCCCTGGAGCCTGGATCGACCTGCTGACGGATGACGAGATCGACGATCACGTGACGATCCCCCGGGGGGACGCGCGAGTCGTGACAGAAAGGCGAAGGACATGAAGTTCACCGACGGCTACTGGCTCATGCGGCCGGGAGTGACCGGCCTCTATGCGAGCGCCGTGGACGACGTGCGCGTCGACACCGGGGCGGGCACCCTCACCGTCTTCGCGCCGACCGCCGCCATCCGCCACCGCGGCGACACGCTCAACCGGCCGATGATCACGACGACATTCTCGGCGCCGGCCCCCGGGGTCATCAAGGTGCGGGTGCAGCGGCATGCCGGCGGGCGTCACCGCGGTCCCGACTTCGCGGTGACGGGCGAGGAGGAATACACGCCGACCGTGACGGCCGACGACGCCGAGGGTGTGCTGGATGCCGGTGACCTCCGCGTCCGCGTGTCGCGCGACGGCGCCTGGCGGGTCGCGTTCGAACAGGGCGACCGTGTGCTCACGACGTCGCTGCCGCGGTCGATCGGCCACATGATGGGACCCGACGGAACCTGGGTGCACCAGCAGCTGTCGATCGAACCGGGGGAGCGCGTCTACGGGTTCGGAGAGCGCTTCGGAGCGTTCACGAAGAACGGCCAGTCGATCGACACGTGGAACGCCGACGGCGGCACCTCGAGCGAGCAGGCGTACAAGTCGGTGCCGTTCTACCTGACGAGCCGGGGCTACGGCGTCTTCGTCGACAGCCCCGACGCGGTCTCGTTCGAGGTCGGGTCCGAGATCAATTCGCGCGTGCAGTTCTCGGTTCCCGGCGAGACCCTCGACTACTACGTCATCGCCGGGCCCGAGCCGAAGGACGTGCTGCGGCGCTACACGGCGCTCACCGGGCGTCCCGCCCGCGTGCCGGCGTGGTCGTTCGGCCTGTGGCTGACGACATCTTTCACGGCCGCCTACGACGAGGCGAGCGTCACCGAGTTCGTCGACGGGATGGCCGCGCGCGACCTGCCGCTGTCGGTGTTCCACTTCGACTGCTTCTGGATGCGGGAGTTCCAGTGGACCGACTTCACGTGGGACCCGCGCATGTTCCCCGACCCCGACGGACAGCTCGCGCGGCTCCGCGAGCGCGGCCTGCACGTCTCGCTGTGGATCAATCCCTACATCGCGCAGCGCTCCGCGATCTTCGCCGAGGCCGCGGAGCGCGGCTACCTGCTGAAGACGACCGACGGCGGGGTCTGGCAGTGGGACATGTGGCAGGCCGGCATGGCGATCGTCGACTTCACGAACCCCGAGGCGGCCGACTGGTACGCCGAGCATCTGCGCCGCCTCGTGCGGCAGGGGGCGGACAGCTTCAAGACCGACTTCGGTGAGCGCATTCCGACCGAGGGCGTCGTGTGGCACGACGGCTCCGACCCGCAGCGGATGCACAACTACTACCCGCAGCTCTACAACGAGATCGTCTTCCGGGTGCTCGAGGAGGAGCGCGGCGTCGGCGAGGCGGTCCTCTACGCCCGCTCGGCGACCGCGGGTGGCCAGCAGTTCCCGGTGCACTGGGGCGGCGACAACGACTCGACGCTCCTGTCGATGGCCGAGACCCTGCGCGGCGGCCTGTCGCTCGCGATGAGCGGGTTCGGATACTGGAGCCACGACATCGGCGGCTTCGAGGGGACACCGGATGCCGGTGTCTTCAAGCGCTGGCTCGCGTTCGGTCTGCTCTCCTCGCACTCCCGCCTGCACGGCTCGGGCACGGTGCGGGTGCCGTGGGCGTTCGACGACGAGGCGGTCGAGGTGACGCGCCGGTTCACGCGGCTGAAGCTGCGCCTCATGCCGTACCTCGCCCGGATCGCGGAGGAGGCGCACACCGCCGGCATCCCGATGATGCGCCCGCTCGTGCTCGAGTTCCCCGGTGACCGGTCGACGCACGACGCCGACGTCCAGTACATGCTGGGCGACTCCCTCATGGTCGCCCCCGTGTTCGCCGAGGACGGCAGCGTCGAGTACTACCTGCCCGAAGGTCGGTGGACCTCGCTCCTCACCGGTGACGCGGTCGACGGCCGCACGTGGCAGTCCGAGCGACACGGCTACGAATCGGTTCCCCTGCGTGTGCGTCCCGGCTCCGTGCTGCCGTGGGGTGCGCGCGAGGACCGGCCCGACTACGACTGGGCCGACGGGGTGACGCTGCGCTGCTTCGAGCTGCCCGAGGGGTACGACGGCGAGACGGTCGTCCCCGGTCACGACGGCGCGGCGGCGACGGTGTTCCGCGTGCGCCGCGAGGGCGGACGGATCGTCGCGGAGTCGTCGGATGCGCGTGCGCCGTGGAGCCTGCAGGTCGGCGAGCGGACGGCGTCGGTCGTCGGCGCCGGGACGGTCTCGCTGGAGGTCGCCGGATGACGGTCGACGCCTTTCGCCGGATCGACCTGCCGCTGAGCGAGCGCTCGCGCGACCTGCTCGAGCGGCTCTCGCGGGAGGAACGCATCGCGATGCTCCACCAGGCCATGCCAGCGGTGGGGCGCCTCGGTATCCGCCCGTTCCACACCGGATGCGAGGCGCTGCACGGTCTCGCGTGGGTGGGCGTCGCGACGGTCTTCCCGCAGCCGGTGGGGCTCGCGGCGACGTGGGACCCCGAGTTCGTGACCCGAGTCGGCGAGCTCGTCGCGACGGAAGTCCGGGCCAAGCGCGCCTCGGGGGCGGACGTCGACCTCAACGTGTGGGCGCCCGTGGTCAACACGCTCCGGCATCCCGCCTGGGGGCGCAATGAAGAGGGGTACTCCGAGGACCCGCACTACACGGGTCAGCTCGGCGCGGCCTACAGCCGCGGGCTTCGCGGCGACCACCCGCGCGTCTGGAAGACGGTGCCCTCGCTCAAGCACTTCCTCGCCTACAGCAACGAGACCGACCGGTCCGCGACGTCGTCCGAGATGTCGCCGCGCACGCTCCACGAAGAGGAGCTGCCGGCGTTCCGCCCGGCGATCGAGCAGAAGGTCGCCGGCAGCATGATGCTCGCCTACAACCGCGTGAACGGCGTGCCGGCGCACACGCAGCCCGAGCTGGTGGCCGAAGCCCGCAGCTGGAGCGACGAGTCGATCGCGGTCGTGTCGGATGCCGGTGCACCGAGCTTCCTCGTCTCGATCCAGCGCGCGCAGCCCGACAAAGTGCGCGGCGCCGCGGCTCTCGTGCGGAGCGGCATGGACTCCTTCACCGACGACGGTCCCGACCCGACGCCGAGCCTCGAGGCGGTCCGCGGCGCGCTCGCGCAGGGGCTGCTGACGGACGACGACGTGGATGCCGCGGTCCTGCGACTCCTCGAGATGCGCATCCGCACCGGTGAGTTCGACGGCGACGACGATCCGTACGCCGCGATCGGACCTGACGAGATCGACACGCCCGCCGCGCGCGAGCTCGCCCGCGAGGCGGTCGCCCGTCAGGTCGTGCTGCTGCGGAACGACGCCGGGGTGCTGCCGTTCGCCGAGCCCGCGTCGGTCGCCGTCGTCGGACCGATGGCGGATGTCGTCCTCACCGACTGGTACTCCGGCACGACGCCCTACGCAGTCGGCATCGCGCAGGGTGTGCGCGAGCGCTACCCGACAGCCGCGGTCGAGGTCGTGACCGGCGCCGACACCGTCGCGCTCCGGGCCGCGTCGGGCTATGTCACCGCCGCGCTCGAGGGGGTCGTCGACGCCGTTGCGGCCGGCCGCACCGACGCGAGCCTGTTCCACGTCACGGACTGGGGCGACGGCATCCTGACCCTCCGTTCCCACGCGAGCGGACGCCTGCTCACAGGTGGTGCCTGGCCCATGCGGGCCGACGCCGAGCGGGTGGGCGGCTGGGTCGTGCAGGAGAGCTTCCGCCGGCACGTGCACGAGGACGGCTCGTGGTCGCTGCTGCACCTCGGCTCGGGCCGGTGGGTGCGCGTCGTCCGCGACGTGGGTCTACTCGTGGCCGAGGGGGTCACCCTCGACGACGCCACGCGCTTCGAGGTCGAGACGGTCCGCCGCGGGCTGGACGAGGTTGCGCGCGCCGCCGCGGCGGCCGACGTCGTCCTCGTCGCCGTGGGCAACGACCCGCACCTGTCCGGCCGCGAGACCGCCGACCGTCCTCACCTGCTGCTGCCGGACGCGGCGACGGACCTGTGGCAGGCGGCGCGCTCCGCCAACCCGCGGTCCGTGCTGACGATCGTCTCGAGCTTTCCGTACGTCCTCGCGGATGCCGCCGACGCGGCGACCGTCGTCTGGTCGAGTCACGCGGGGCAGGAACTCGGCCACGGCCTGCTCGACGTCCTGAGCGGCGACCGCGAGCCCTCAGGACGCCTCGCGCAATCCTGGCCGGCGCACCCCGACCAGGCGGGCGACCTCTTCGACTACGACACCCAGCGCCAACAGGCGACCTACCGGCACCAGCCCGCCCCGTACGCCTTCGCGTTCGGCCACGGGCTCGGCTACGGCGACGTCGTCTACGAGGCCGTCGAGGCGGATGCCGGAACGGTCACGGCGCCCGCACCCACCCTGCGGCATCCCGCCCTCGATCCTCGCGCCGACGAGCAGGTCGTCACCGCGCGCGTCCGGCTCGCGAACCGGTCGGAGCGTGCCGTGGAGGAGCTCGTGCAGGTCTACTCCGTGGCTCCGGAGCTGCCGATCGCGGCGCCGCGCCGGCTGCTGCTCGGATACACCCGCGTGCGGGTCGAGCCGGGCGAGACGCAGACGGCGGAGGTGCGCTTCACGGTCGAGCGCCTCGCCGTGTGGGACGGCGAGGCGCTGCGGGTGCAACCGGGGGACTACCGCCTCGCGGCGGGACCGTCGGCCGACGCCCTCGACGTGAGCACGATCCTCACCGTCACGGACTGACGAGCTCGGCGTCCGCCACGACGCGCACGGGGACGATCCGGGCGTCGTCGGGTGTGACGACGTGCTCGCCGGTCACCTCGACGGCGGCGACGCTCTCGCGGTCCTCGCACGACGAGCCGATCCAGAGGTCGATCCGTCCCGCCTCGACGATGCGGCGGCCGTCGCGCCCCGTGAACGCGAAGCGCGCCGTCGGCAGCGCGAACACGACGCGCGCGCTCTCGCCCGGTTCGAGCTCGACGCGGTGGTAGGCCATCAGCTGCGCGACGGGGCGCGTGAGGCTCGCGACCGGGTCGTGCGCGTAGAGCTGGACGACATCGGTACCCGCACGCTCGCCGGTGTTGCGGACAACGACCGAGACCTCGAGGGTGTCGCCGGCGGCGACCGATGCGGCCGCCCGCAGATCCTCGTGCACGAACGTCGTGTAGGTCAGCCCGTGCCCGAACGGACGCACCGGGGTCGGGTCGGCGCTCGTCACATCGATCGGTCCCCCCAGCCGCGGGTGCAGATAGCTGTAGGGCTGGGCGCCCGCCGACCGCGGCAGGGTCACGGGGAGCCGGCCCGACGGCGACAGCCGTCCCGAGACGATTCCCGCGATCGGGTCGGCGCCCTCCTCGCCGGGGAAGAAGGACTGCAGTGCGGCGGCGACGGGGCGCTCGCCGTCGAGGGCCCACCCGATCGCGTACGGGCGGCCCGACAAGATCACGAGCACGACGGGGGTGCCGGTCGCGACGACGCGCTCGACGAGCTGCCGTTGCACGCCGGGCAGTTCGAGGTCGTCGACGTCGTTGCCCTCGCCGACGGTCCCGCGGCCGAACAGTCCGGCGCGGTCGCCGACGACCACGACGGCGATCTCCGCCGCCGCTGCGGCGTCGACCGCGTCGCCGATGCCGGACTCGTCGCCGTCCTCGACACCGCAGCCGCGTGCGTAGGCGATCTCGGTATCCCGATACTCGGCGACGAACGCGTCGCGGACGGTCGGGAGTTCGATCCCGTGCGGTGTGCCCGGGTGGTGCGCGAGCACATGGTTGACGAACGAATAGCAGCCCATGAGCGCCTCCGCCGAGTCGGCGTTCGGCCCGATGAGGGCGATACGACGAGCGGATGCCGCCGGCAGCGTCCCGTCGTTGCTCACGAGCACGACCGACTCGGCCGCGAGCCTGCGCGCGAGGTCGCGGTGACGCGGCCCGTCGAGGTCGACCTCGACCGGCGGGGTCTCGAACGTCTCGTCGAGCAGACCGAGTCGCTCCTTCTGCGCCAGGACGCGGAGCACGGCGGCATCCAGCAGCGCGGCATCCATCCCACCCGAGCGGATGCGCTCGAGCATCGGGGCGGCGAACGCGTCACCCGTCGGCAGCTCGACGTCGATGCCGGCGCGCAGGGCCAGCTCCGCCGCCTCACCGAGGTCCGCCGCCACCCCGTGGGTGGTCTGCAGGAAGGCGACCGAGAAGTAGTCCGACACGACCGGCCCCGAGAAGCCGAGCCGGTCGCGCAGCACCTCGTCGAGGTAGTGCGCGCTCGCCGCGACGGGTTCGCCGTCGATCTCGGCGTACGAGTTCATGACGGATGCCGCGCCGCCGTCGCGGATCGCCATCTCGAACGGCGGCAGCAGCACGTCGGCGACTTCGCGGGGGCCGGCGTGCACGGGGGCGTGGTTGCGCGCCGCCTGCGACCCGGAGTACCCGACGAAGTGCTTGAGGGTCGCGTCGACCCCCGCCGACTGGACCCCCTGCACGTACGCCGTCCCGACCGTTCCGACGAGGTACGGGTCTTCGCCGATGCACTCGTCGACGCGTCCCCAGCGGGGGTCGCGGATGACGTCGAGCACGGGGGCGAGTCCCTGGTGGATGCCCAGCTCGCGCATCGAATCGCCGATCGCGGCGCCCATCTCGGCGACCAGCTCCGGATCGAACGATGCGCCCCACGCGAGCGGAGTCGGATACGTCGCCGCCTTCCACGCGGCGAGGCCGGTGAGGCACTCCTCGTGGACGATCGCGGGGATCCCGAGCCGGGTTTCGGCGCGCAGGCGCCGCTGCTCCTCCCAGAGCCAGGCCGCCCGCTCGACCGGGTCGACGGGACGCGTGCCGTAGACACGGGTGAGATGGCCGAGGCCGTGAGCCGTGGCATCCGCGTATTTCATCGTCGTCACCATCTCGTCGGCCAGGGGAGCGACGACCTCGCCGCCCTGGTCCACCCAGTATCCGACGAGCTGCGCGGCCTTCTCTTCGAGGGTCATCTGCGCGAGCAGATCGTGCACGCGGGCCGAGGCCCGCGAGGAGAGATCGGTCATGTCAGCCCTTCACGGCTCCGGTGAGGCCGCCCACGATGCGTCGCTCGAACAGGCTGAAGAACAGCAGTGCGGGGAGCATCGACAGCGAGGTGAACGCCAGCACGCGCGCCGTGTCGACGGAGTACTGCGACGAGAACGCCTGAACGCCCAGCGGGAGGGTGAACTGCGACTCGTTGTTGAGGATGAACAAGGGCAGCAGGTACGCGTTCCAGCTGCCGATGAAGGCGAGGATGCCGACGGTGATGACACCGGGTACGGCCAGCGGCAGCACCATCCGCCAGAAGAACCCGAGACGGCTGCAGCCGTCGATGGACGCGGCCTCCTGGATCTCGTCGGGGATCGCCCGCAGGAACGGAACCAGGATGATGATGGTCGTCGGCAGGGCGAACGCGATCTGCGGAAGGATGATGCCCGGCAGGGTGTTCATCAGCCCGAGCGACCGGATCACGATGTACAGCGGCGTGATCGCGACGGTGATGGGGAACATGAGGCCCGACGCGAACAGTGCGTAGAGGAACCCGCGCCCGCGGAAGCTGTAGCGGGCGATGACGTAGCTGGCAGCGATGCCGAGGGCGACGGCGCCGATCGTGGTCGCGAGGGCGACGAAGGTCGAGTTGCCGACCTGTCCCCAGAACTGGCCGCTCGTGATGACGCCGACGTAGTTCTCGACGTTCCACGGGTCGGGGAACCCTGCTGGGTCGACCGTGATCGCGGAGTTCGAGCGGAACCCTCCGATGATGATGTAGATCACCGGGCCGAGCATGAGCGCGATGACCGCGAGCGCGACGAAGTAGACGACGGGGGAGCCCCACGGCAGCTTCTCCCGCGGCGCACGGCGCGGACGGACGTCGGCGGGCGGTGCCGTGACGAGGGTCATGGTGGCGCTCACTGCACGCCCCTCTCTGTGATGGCCCCCGCGGTGTCGCGGCGGAGCACGGAGCGCTGGTAGATCAGCGCGACGATGAGCGAGATGACGAAGATGACGACGGCGACCGCGTTGCCGTAGCCGAAGTTGCCGGCGTTGCGGCCGGTCACGACCATGTAGATCGCCATCGTGTTGGTGCCGGCGACCGACGAGACGTACTGGCCCCAGATGATGTAGACGAGGTCGAACAGCTGCAGGGCGCCGATGATCGACAGGAACGCCCAGATGCGCAGGGTGGGTGCGAGCAGGGGGAGTGCGATCTGCCGCTGGATCTGCCAGTACGACGCGCCGTCGATGGCGGCCGCCTCGTAGAGCTCCTCGGGGATCCCCTGGAGTCCCGCGAGGAAGAGGATGACGGCGAAGCCGACGTACTTCCAGGTGAGGATCGCCATGAGCGTCCAGATCGCGATCGACGGGTCGGCGAGCCAGTCCTGTGTGAGCCCGCCGAGGCCGAGCTTCTCGAGCACGCCGTTCGCGGCGCCGTTCGTCGACAGCAGCAGGCTGAACCCCGTGCCGACGACGACCTCGGCGATGACGTAGGGCACGAAGATGAGGACGCGGATGACGGACTGTCCCCGCATCTTGCGGTTGAGGAGCAGCGCCAACAGGATCGCGATCGGCCCCTGCAGGACGAGCGACATGACGACGATGAAGGCGTTGTGCAGCAGAGCGCTCTGGAAGTTCGGGTCGCTGAAGATCGTGATGTAGTTCTTCAGCCCGACGAAGTCGGTGGCAGGCCCGAACCCCGACCACCGGAAAAAGCCGTAGTAGGCGGCCATCAGGACCGGCAGTATCACGAACCCGACGAAGAACACGACGGCGGGTCCGGCGAGGAGGAGGACCTCCAACCGCCCCGACCAGCCGAGGCCCCGCCGGCGGCGGGACCGCGGCCGAGCCGGGGGCGACGAGTCGCCGCCCCCGGCGTGCGCCGCGAGAGCAGGGGCGTCCGAGACGGACATCTCGCGAACGGTCATTTCAGCCCTGCGCGCCGGCGGCGTTGACGGCGGCGATGAACTTCTGCGGGTCGCTGCCTCCGGCGAGCATGTCGACGACGGCGACGTTCAGCGCGTTGCCGACGTTCTGGCCGAGGACGGTGTCGAGCCACTGCGAGACGAACGGGGCGCTGTTGTACGCCTCGAGGATCTGCTGCAGGTAGGGCTCGGTCACGGCCTCCTGCGCGACGGAGTTGACCGGCGGCGACTGGAACGCCTCGTAGTACTTCGTCTGCTGCTCGGAGCCGGCGATGAAGTTCAGGAAGTCGGCGCACTCCTTGGGTGCCTGTGCGGCGCATGAGTAGCCGTCGACGCCACCCATCATCGAACCGGGTTCGCCGTCACCGCCCGAGATCTCGGGGAACGGGAACCAGGCGAGGTCGGGGAGCGGCTTCTCGTCGGGCGTCAGCGAGGCGATCACGCCCGGGTCCCACGCACCCATGAGCTCCATCGCGGCCTTGCGGTTGGCGACGAGGCCTGCCGAGCTGCCGGCGCCCTGCTGTGCGGCGGTGGTGAGGAAGCCGTCGTTGAAGGGCTCGATCGCGGCGAAGTCCGTGAGGTCCTCGGCGGCGCGTGTCCAGCACTCGTCGCTGAAGTCCTTCGAGTCGCCCGTCTCTTCGATCACCTTCGGGCTGCACTCGCGAATGGCGAAGAAGTAGTACCAGTGCGCGGCGGGCCACGCATCCTTCGCGCCGAGGGCGATGGGCGCGATGCCGGTGCCCTTCAGCGCTTCGACAGAGCTCTTCAGGTCGTCGATCGTCGTGGGGGTGTCGGAGATGCCTGCCGCGTCGAAGGCGTCCTGGCTGTAGAAGAAGCCGCCCGGGAGGACCGACAGTGGCATCGCCCAGACCTTGTCCTGGTAGGTCTCGGCGGCGAAGGAGCCCTCGGAGATCTCACCGCGGATGTCGTCGGAGATGAGGTCCGTCAGGTCCATCAGCTGGCCCGCGTTCGCCATCGCGGTCATCTTGCCGCCGCCGCGCTGCAGGAAGATGTCGGGCGGGTCGCCTGCGTTGAGGGCGGTCTGCAGCTTGCCGTCCATGTCCTCGTTCTGGACGGACTGCATGGTGATCGTGACGCCGTCGTTCTCCTTCTCGAAGGCGGCGATCGCGTCCTTCCAGAACTGCTGGCCCGGGCCGGTCGTCGAGTTCTGCCACAGCGTCATCTCGACGGTGCCGTCGCCGCTGCCGCCGCCGTTGTCGCCCGAACAGGCGCTGAGCGCGAGGGTCGCTGCGGCTACTGCCGCGAGCCCCGCCATGATCCTTCTGGTCCTCATGTGATCACCGATCTCCTCATTGAGTGCACGCTCGGTCGTCGAGGTGCAGGTGGTCCCGGCGGTGCGTGCCGGGGGTTCGGTCCCCAGTGTCGGAATTGTTGTCGCCGGCGTCAAACGTTTTCGAAAATGTTTTCCATGGCGCTACGCTTCGAAGCATGCGAAGCCGCGCCACAATCCACGACGTCGCCGCCGCGGCGGGCGTCTCGGTGGCGACCGTGTCGAAAGCCGTGAACGGCCGATACGGCGTCGCGCCGGCGACGGTGCAGCGCGTGCTCACCGCCGTCGAGGAACTCGGCTACGAGTCGAGCCTCGTCGCGAGCAGCATGCGGGCGCGTCAGACCGGTGTCGTCGGCGTCCTCGTCGCCGATTTCGAGCCCTTCTCCGCCGAGGTCCTCAAAGGGGTGGGCGCGGCTCTGCGAGACTCGCGCCTCGACCTGCTCGCCTACAGCGGGTCGCGAGCGGTCTCGAGCGACGGGTGGGAGCGGCGTTCGCTCAGCCGGCTCAGCGGCACCCTCGTCGACGGGGTCATCATGGTGACGCCCACCGTCGTGAACGTCACGGCTGAGGTTCCCGTGGTCGCGATCGATCCGCACACGGGACCGGCGGATCTCCCCACCGTCGAGTCCGACAGCTTCGCCGGCGCCCGGCACGCGGTCGCCTACCTCGTCTCGCTCGGGCACCGGCGCATCGGCTTCGTCGCGGGGCGTCCCGATCTGCGGTCGTCGATGCTGCGCGAGGGCGGCTACCGGCGGGCGCTCGAGGACGCCCGCATCCCGTTCGATCCGGGACTCGTCGGTGTCGGACGCTACGTCGAGGACATCTCACGCGAGGCGGCGACGCGGTTGCTGCGACGCCCCGATCGACCCACCGCCGTGTTCGCCGCCAACGACGTCTCGGCGCTCACGGTGATCCGCGTCGCGCACGAGCACGGACTGTCGGTGCCCGACGATCTTTCGGTCGTGGGTTTCGACGACGTTCCGGATGCCTCGCAGGCGGTGCCCGCGCTGACGACCGTCCGTCAGCCCATGCAGCGCCTCGGCGCCGAAGCGGTCACGATGCTGCTGGAGCTCATGGGCGGGGGTGCGCCCGCCGCCACCCACCTGCGACTGCCCACGGCGCTCGTGCCCCGGGCGACGACCGCGCCGCCTCCGCCCGATTGAGGAATCTCTCCCAGCACGCTCTGGGTGGTTCCCGATACGGTCGGCTCATGTCCACTCCGCTCGAAGAGCAGCAGATCACGGTCTCCGCCTCCTCCCTCCGCAGCATGCGCGACGAGTTCCAGCGTTTCCTCATGGAGTACCGGTTCGGGCTGCAGGAGATCGAGACGAAGATCTCGATCCTCCGCGAGGAGTTCCACGAGATGCACGACTACAACCCGATCGAGCACGTCTCGAGCCGCGTGAAGTCGCCCGACAGTCTCGTCGAGAAGATCCAGCGCCGCGGCATCGATCCCGATTTCGATTCCGTTCGAGCGCGCATCACCGACATCGCCGGCATCCGCATCACCTGCAGTTTCGTGAACGACGTGTACCGCCTGTTCGACCTGCTGAGCGCGCAGGACGACATCACCGTGCGCGAGGTCGAGGACTACATCGCGACCCCCAAGGGCAACGGCTACAAGAGTCTGCACGCAATCCTCGAGGTGCCGGTCTACCTCTCGACCGGGCGCGTGGACGTGCCGGTCGAGGTGCAGTTCCGCACGATCGCGATGGACTTCTGGGCGAGCCTGGAGCACAAGATCTACTACAAGTACGAGCGTCAGGTCCCCGACAATCTGCTCCGACAGCTGAAGGACGCCGCCGACGCCGCCGCCGAGCTCGACGCCCGGATGACCCGCCTGCACCAGCAGATCCGCGGCGCCGGAGCGGTGTCGCCGACGCACCTCGTCTGACGGTGGCATCCGTCACCGGCCTGCTGCAGGCGGCACGCGAGCGCCTGGCCGGCTCGCCGCGCGAGCGGCTGGGGGAATGGGCGGCGAACCGTCGCATCCTGGGCATCGGGCGGGCGCCCCGGATCGTGCCCGTGACAGAGGCGTGGCATGTCGGGGCGCTGCTGCTCGGCGACGGGCGTGTGTTCGCGACCGGGGAGGTGCTCCGCGCGCGGCACGACGCGATCCGCGGGTACACCGCCGAGGCGCAGCGGGCGCGGTCGGAACGGGCTGCCGCGGCCGCCCGGGGCGGGTTCGCCGAGGGCGAGGTGCTGCACCTCGGCTGGACCGAGATGGATGCCGACGCCGTCGACCGCGGCGAGAGCTCGGGCATCCTCTCGCTCGTGAACGGCGTGCCGCACATCGCGTGGAGCCACACCGGCCCGCCGCGACCCCTCGCGGACTACCTCGACGACATGCTGTCCCTGCGCTGACCTGTCAAGGGCCCGGGACCGGAAACACCCCGTGGATAGTGTGGCCTTCCACCTATCTCAGGAGTACGCATGCAGGTATGGCCCGGTTCCGCTTACCCCCTGGGAGCGACCTTCGACGGCAATGGGACGAACTTCGCCCTGTTCAGCGAGTGCGCTGAGAAAGTCGAGCTCTGCCTGTTCGACGAGAACGGCGAGGAGACCCGCGTCGAGCTCATCGACGTCGACGCGTTCGTCTGGCACGCCTACCTGCCGTCGGTGCAGCCGGGGCAGCGCTACGGCTACCGCGTGCACGGTCCGTACGACCCCGAGAACGGTCAGCGGTTCAACCCGAACAAGCTGCTCCTCGACCCCTATGCGAAGGCGGTCGACGGCCAGATCGAGTGGGACCAGTCCGTCTTCAGCTACACCTTCGGCGATCCCGACTCGACGAACGACGACGACTCGGCCGCCGCCATGATGAAGGGCGTCGTCGTGAACCCGTACTTCGACTGGCAGGGCGACCGCCAGCCGAAGACGCCCTACGCCGAGAGCGTCATCTACGAGGCCCACGTCAAGGGCCTCACGATGACCCACCCCGACATCCCCGAGGACATCCGCGGCACCTACAGCGCCATCGCGCACCCCGTCGTCATCGAGCACCTGAAGAAGATCGGCGTCACGGCGCTCGAGCTCATGCCCGTGCATCAGTTCGTGAACGACTCGACGCTCCAGGAGAAGGACCTCTCCAACTACTGGGGCTACAACACGATCGCCTTCTTCGCGCCGCAGAACACGTACTCCGCCGCCGGCGGCGTGGGTCAGCAGGTGCAGGAGTTCAAGGCGATGGTCCGCGCTCTCCACGCCGCGGGCATCGAGGTCATCCTCGACGTCGTCTACAACCACACCGCCGAGGGCAACCACATGGGCCCGACGCTCTCGATGCGCGGCATCGACAACCTCGCGTACTACCGGCTCGAGGACGACGACAAGCGGTACTACACGGACTACACCGGCACCGGCAACAGCCTGAACGTCGGCAACCCGCACACGCTGCAGCTGATCATGGACTCGCTCCGGTACTGGGTGCTCGAGATGCACGTCGACGGCTTCCGCTTCGACCTGGCCTCGACCCTCGCCCGCGAGTTCTACGACGTCGACCGGCTGTCGGCGTTCTTCGAGCTCGTGCAGCAGGATCCGATCGTCAGCCAGGTGAAGTTGATCGCCGAGCCGTGGGACATCGGCCCCGGTGGGTACCAGGTCGGCAACTTCCCGCCCCAGTGGACCGAGTGGAACGGCAAGTACCGCGACACCGTCCGCGACTTCTGGCGCGGCGAGCCGTCGACACTCGGCGAGTTCGCGCTGCGCCTCACGGGCTCGGCGGACCTGTACGAGCAGGACGGGCGGTGGCCGGTGGCATCCATCAACTTCGTCACCGCGCACGACGGGTTCACCCTGCGCGACCTCGTCTCATACAACGAGAAGCACAACGAGGCCAACGGCGAGGACAACAACGACGGCGAATCGCACAACCGCTCGTACAACCACGGCGTCGAGGGCCCTACAGACGACCCCGACGTCCTGCGGGTGCGGGCGCGGCAGCAGCGCAACTTCCTCGCGACGATGCTGCTCAGCCAGGGCGTGCCGATGATCTCGCACGGCGACGAGCTCGGCCGTACGCAGAACGGCAATAACAACGGGTACGCGCAGGACAACGAGCTGACCTGGATCGACTGGACCTCGATCGACCAGCCGCTCATCGAGTTCACCTCGGTGCTGGCGCGGCTGCGTCGCGACCACCCCACGTTCCGTCGCCGCCGCTTCTTCGACGGGCGTCCCGTGCGCCGCGAAGAGGGGGCACCGCTCCCCGACATCGCGTGGATCCGTCCCGACGGCTCGGAGATGCAGCCCGAGGACTGGGACTCCGGCTTCGGCCGCGCGGTCGGCGTGTTCCTCAACGGCGACGGCATCCGCGAGCGCGACCGTCGTGGTGAGGAGATCCACGACCGGCACTTCTTCGTCTTCTTCAACGCGGGCGACGAGACGGTCGAGTTCACGGTGCCGACGGCGTCGGCGAGCCCTAAGTGGGAAATCATCGTCGACACGGCAGGCGGGGCAGCGGATGCTCCGATCGTCGACCCGGGCGGCACCGTGTCCGTCGGCGGTCGCGCGCTCGTCGTCCTCCGCGACCACGAGGGGGAGACCATCGAACCCGACCCGTCGGTGGCGGCATCGCTTGCGGCCCTCACGGGAACGATCGACATCATCCCGGCTCAGGCGCCCCAGACCGAGCTTCCCCACTGATGACCGGTCCCGAGAAGACACCGCGTTCGACCTACCGGCTGCAAATCCGGGCCGGATTCGACCTGGATGCCGCGGCAGAGCTCACCGACTACCTGAGGGACCTCGGCGTGGACTGGGCCTACCTGTCGCCGATCCTGGCGGCGACGAGCGGGTCGGACCACGGTTACGACGTCGTCGATCCGACGGTCGTCGACCCGGAGCGCGGCGGCCCTGAGGGGCTGTCGCGGTTCGCCGCCGCGGCCCGCGCGGCGGGGCTCGGCATCCTCATCGACATCGTGCCGAACCATCAGGGCGTGTCGGATCCGCGACAGAACCCGTGGTGGTGGGACGTCCTGCTCCGGGGACAGGCCTCGCCGCACGCCGCGGCGTTCGACGTGAACTGGGCGCTCGGCGGACGGTTGCGGCTGCCCGTGCTCGGGTCGGAGCTCGATGCCGCCCTCGAGGCGGGCGAGATCACGATCGACGCCGAGGCGGGCGTCGTCCGGTACTTCGATCACGAGTTCCCGCTCGCGGACGGGACGGGCGAGGGCGACGTCCGCAACGTCCTCGCGGCGCAGCACTACGAGCTGCTGTTCTGGCGTCGCGGCGACGCGGAGCTCAACTACCGTCGCTTCTTCGCCGTGACGACGCTCGCGGGCGTCCGCGTCGAGGACCCGGCCGTGTTCGACGCGAGCCACGTCGAGATCGTCCGGTGGATCGACGAGGGCCTCGCCGACGGGCTGCGCGTCGACCACCCGGACGGCCTGGCCGATCCGGGCGGCTACCTCGACCTGTTGGCGGATGCCACGGGTGGCGCGTACGTACTGGTGGAGAAGATCCTCGAGCACGGCGAGGAGCTGCCGTCGTGGTGGGCGACCGAGGGCACGACCGGCTACGACGCGATGGCGGTCCTCGACCGTGTGCTCGTCGATCCGGCCGGCGAGCAGGGGCTCACCGCGCTCGACACACAGCTGCGCGGCGGTCCGGCGGCCGACTACGCCGACATGATGCACGAGGCGAAGCTCGCGTGGGCGACCGAGGGTCTGCACGCCGAGGTGCTGCGGCTCGCGGCTCTCGTGCCCGCCGATGAGCGGAACGGTGCGTCCGACGAGCAGTGGCTCGACGCGCTCGCCGAGCTGCTCGCGGCGTTCCCGGTGTACCGCGCCTACCTTCCCGCAGGAGTCGAGGAGGTCGACGAGGCGGTCGCGCTGGCGTCGTCGCGTCGTCCCGAGCTGGCTGAGGTCTTTGCGACGATCGCCGCGCGGCTGGTCGCGGGCCCCGACAGCGAGTTCACCCGACGGTTCATGCAGTCGACCGGTCCCGTCATGGCGAAGGGCGTCGAGGACACGACGTTCTACCGCTGGACCCGGCTCGGCACGCTCACCGAGGTGGGCGGCGACCCGACGGAGTTCGCGGTCGACGTCGACGGGTTCCATGCGGCATCCGCTCATCGTCAGGCCTCATGGCCGGCGGCGATGACGTCGCTGTCGACGCACGACACGAAGCGCAGCGAGGACGTCCGGACGCGCCTGTCGGTGCTGGCCGAGATGCCGGAGCGGTGGACCGAGGTCCTCGGCGAGCTCCGCGCGGTCGCCTCGACCGGTGACGGCCCGTTCGACAACCTGCTCTGGCAGGCGATCGTCGGCGCGTGGCCCGCATCGCGCGAGCGTCTGCACGCGTACGCCGAGAAGGCGTCGCGTGAGGCGGGGAACAGCACGACGTGGTCGGACCCCGATGAGGCGTTCGAGGAGAAGATGCACGACCTCGTCGATGCCGCTTTCGGCGACGCGCGGGCGATCGTCGAGGGCTTCGTCGATGAGATCACGCCGCTCGGCCGGTCGAACTCGCTGTCGCTGAAGCTGCTGCAGCTCGCAGGCCCGGGCGTCCCGGACGTCTACCAGGGCACCGAGCTGTGGGACCACTCGCTCGTCGACCCCGACAACCGCCGCGAGGTCGACTTCGCGGAACGCCGCCGCCTGCTCGCACGTCTCGACGAGGGATGGATGCCGCCGGTCGACGCGTCGGGCGCGGCGAAGCTGCTCGTCGTCTCGCGCGCCCTGCGCCTGAAGCGCGACCACCCGGAGCTGTTCACGCGGTACACGCCGATGACGGTCACAGGGGAGGCCGCGGACCACGCGGTCGCCTTCGACCGCGGCGGTGCGGTCGCGGTGGCGACGCGGCTGCCGGCCGGGCTCGCCGCCCACGGCCGCTGGGGTGACACCGAGGTGCTGACGCACGCGGGCCCCACGGTCGACGTGCTCACCGGGCGTCGATTCGACGGCGGTCGCCTGCGGCTCGCCGACCTGCTGGACACCTATCCCGTCGCGCTCCTCGCGCCGGCGGATGTCATCGAGGGGAACGCATCGTGATCGAGGTCTGGGCTCCGCGTGTCGAACGGGTGCGGCTACGTCGTCCGGGTGCGGACGACGTCGCGCTGACGGCCGCCGGAGACGGCTGGTGGCGCGCCGACGTCGAGCTGGCGGACGGCGACGAGTACGGTTTCGTGCTGGGTGACGGGGATGACCTCCGTCCCGACCCGCGGTCGCGGCGGCAGCCGCGAGGGGTGCACGAGGCGTCGGCGTGGTTCGACCCGGCATCCTTCGCATGGTCGGATGAGGCGTGGACCGGGCGACAGCTGGCCGGCGGGCTGATCTACGAGCTGCACCTCGGGACGTTCACCCCCGAGGGGACGCTGGATGCCGCGATCGCCCGGTTCGACCACCTCATCGACATCGGCGTGACGCACATCGAGCTGCTTCCGGTGAACGCCTTCAACGGCACGCACA
This sequence comes from Microbacterium sp. SORGH_AS_0505, assembly GCF_030818715.1. NCBI lineage: Bacteria > Bacillati > Actinomycetota > Actinomycetes > Micrococcales > Microbacteriaceae > Microbacterium > Microbacterium sp. SORGH_AS_0505. The sequence goes on from NZ_JAUTAT010000001.1 coordinate 1,428,829, forward strand.
ACTGGGGCTACGACGGTGTGCTCTGGTACGCGGTGCAGGAGACGTACGGCGGTCCGGCGGCGTATCAGCGCTTCGTGGATGCCGCGCACGCGGCGGGCCTCGCCGTGATCCAGGACGTGGTCTACAACCACCTCGGACCGAGTGGCAACTACCTGCCCGAGTACGGTCCGTACCTGCGCGACGGGTCGCGGAACACGTGGGGCGACAGCCTCAACCTCGACGAGGCGGCCGTGCGGTCGTTCATCGTCGAGAACGCGCTGATGTGGATGCGGGACTTCCACGTCGACGGCCTGCGGCTGGATGCCGTGCACGCGCTGCACGAGTCGGGGAAGCAGCCGGTGCACATCCTGCAGGAGATCGCGGAGCGGACCGACGCGCTGAGCGCTCACGTCGGTCGGCCGCTGACGCTGATCGCCGAGAGCGACCTGAACGACCCGGTGATGTTCCTGCCGCGCGAGGCGGGCGGGTACGGCCTGACGGCGCAGTGGTCCGACGACTGGCATCACGCGGTGCACGTCGCACTGACCGGTGAGGCTGTCGGCTACTACGAGGACTTCGCCGACCCCGAGGCGCTGCCGAAGGTGTGGACGGAGGGCTTCTTCCACAACGGCACGTACTCGTCGTTCCGCGAGCGGGATCACGGCAAGCCCGTTCCCGACGAGGCGGCATCCTGGCGTCTCGTGACCTACGCGCAGGATCACGATCAGATCGGCAACCGAGCCGCGGGAGACCGGCTGACGGCGACGCTGTCGACCGACCGTCTGGCGGTCGCGGCGGTGTTGACGCTGACCGCGCCGGGGACGCCGATGCTGTTCATGGGTGAGGAGTGGGGCGCGTCGACGCCGTGGCAATTCTTCACCTCGCACCCCGAGCCGGAACTCGCCGAGGCGACGGCGAAGGGCCGGATCGCGGAGTTCGTGAAGATGGGCTGGGACGAGAGCGTCGTGCCGCACCCCAACGACGCCGCGACGTTCGAGCGGTCGAAGCTCGACTGGTCGGAGGTGTCGCAGGGTGATCACGCGCGGTTGCTGGATCTGTATCGCCGGCTGGCGGAGCTGCGTCGCTCGCGGCCCGAGCTGACGCATCCCGGTCCCGGTGGGCGGGATGCCGAGGTGCAGACCACCCCGACGGGTCCGCGGTACGTGCTGCACCGCGGCGCGGCGCGGGTGCTCGTGAACCTGTCGTCCGAGCCGTGGGAGGTGGCCGGCGGCGACATCTGGATCGCGTCCGTCGAGCCGACGTCGGCGGGTGACCGGGTGGTCGTGGCGCCGGAGTCCGCGGTGGTCGTCGGGGCGTAAGCGCGTTCCCCTGGACGCGCCTCCCCTGTCGCGACGCGCCGTGCGCGGACGCAATCCGCGACGGGGGGATTGGATGCCGCGGGCTCGTTCGCGTGTGGGGCGGCTGGCTGTGGCTCAGGACGGTGCCGGGTCAGGACGGTGCCGGGTCAGGCGGTATCGGGTCAGAAGGGTGCCGTGTCATGAGCGTGCCGAGTCGCGGTGGCGTTGGGTCACAGTGGTGCCGCGCCAGAGAGGTGCCGAATAACGGCAGCCCTGGGTCACAGCTGTGCCGGTTCAGAAGGGTGCGGGGTCTCCGGGTGGTGTTGCGGCAAGGGTGAAGGCGACGGCCGGGGTGGGTGCGTCTTCTCTGTAGGCCCTGCCGAGGGGTGAGGTCCATTCCAGGACACCACCCGACAGTTGTCGCACCCGCCAGGCAGTGAATTGCTTCATCGAATGATGCCGTTGGCACAGGTGAGCGAGGTTCGACAGTTCGGTCCGACCGCCGAGCGCGTGATCATGCGTGTGATCGACTTCGCACCGGATCGCGGCGACGCGGCATCCGGGGAACCTGCAGTGTTGGTCGCGGGCTTGCAGGAACCGTCGCATCCCGGAGGGCACGCGGTACGAGTCGGTTGCGACGGTGACCCCTGTGGTGGGGTCGTGGAACAGTCGCTCCCAGATGTGCGTCGATCCGGCCAGCGCCCGCGCGGTCGCGGGGTCGATGGGGGAGCGACCGGCGAGATCGCACGGACCGTGGTCGGCGCCGGTGAGTGTCGCCGCGGGCACGAGGACCTGAATTCGGGCGCGGATCGCGCCGAGCGGCCCGGCGGTCGTGTCCCGCGTGTCATCAAGCGCGGGTGTGCCCGCGAGGAGGAGATCGGCGAACACGTCGGCGCGGACCTGATCGGTCGAGCGGGCGTCGCTCGCGACGGCTTCCGAGCTCACGCTGCGTTCCGCCCGGGTGTCGATGATCGCCCGCGCCTGCTGGGTGAGGCGATCGTGGATCCCCTCGGCGATCACCGTCGGGAGGGTTGCGATGAGATCCGACATCCCCTCCCGCCCGGGCACTAACCGGACGCATCTTCCTGCGGCGGCCTCTTCGTGTCGTTCGGCGAAGCTCCGCGGGTTCATCCGGTGTGCGAGTATCTCCAACTCGCCCCGTACTCGGTTCGGAGTGTCACGTTCGCACCGTTCGATCGCGACGGCTTCGAAATCCGCCCACATCTCGGCGGGCAAACTCACCCCGGCATCCACGATCGCGGTCACATGCCCGCGCACAATCCGCCCGGTTTCCCACGCAGCGACCGCTGCGGGGAACCCTTCGATCGTCACCCGCGCTTCCCCGATGCGGCGTTGCACCGTCCGATCGGTCATCCGCATCGCCCCGGCGACTTCTGCTGCGATCGACCGCAGCGCCATGTCGTGCAGGAGGACATTCGCGTCCGCGCTCTGCGCCTCCGCCAATCGGCCGGCCGCAGCAAGCGTGCGAAGCTGCGCGATCTGCACAGCGGCCATCCGCCGCTCGACATCTTCGACGTCCGCAACCACACCCGCGATGGCGGCGAGATATGACTCGCCACCCGCGGTTTCCGCCGCATCCGTCATACCTGCACTCTTGCACCAACCTCCGACATTCAGACCCGGAAATTCGCTGAATCAACGCCCACTGGTCGGGCTCGATGTGAGAAACCTCTCATCTGCACAAAGCGCCCGAAGCCTGAAGGCCTGAAGGCCCGAAGACCTGAAGGCCCGAAGACCTGAAGGCCCGAAGACTCGAAGCCCGAAGACCCGAAGCCCGGAGCCCACCCCATCCCTTCAAGCCCCCGCTCGAGGCCTGTCAAGAGGTCGCTGCCTCACGCTCCGGGAACGTACCGTGACGTCATGATGAGCTCCACCCCATCCCGTTCGTCGGACCTCACCCGCCAGATCGTCGTGATCTCGGCGGTGACGTTCATGCTGATCGCCGCGCTGTTCGGAGCCGGTGTCCTCGGCGGGACTCCCGTGCAGGACCTGCAGGGCGGCGCTCTCTCCGCCACCTCGACGGTGCTCGCTCCCGCGGCCCAGGCGTTCTCGATCTGGAGCGTCATCTACCTCTTCATGATCGCGTACACGATCTGGCAGGCGCTCCCCTCGCAGCGCGCCAGCGATCGTCAGCGCAAGGTCGGCTACCCGATCGCCCTCACCGCCGTCCTCAACGGGCTGTGGCTGCTGGCCGCTCAGTACACGACGCTCCTCGTCACCGTCGTGACGATCGTCGCGCTGCTCGTCGCCCTCGGCTGGACCATCCGCATCCTCGTCCTCAACCCGCCGCGAACGTTCGCCGAGACGTTCTTCACCGACGTCACCGTCGGCCTCCACCTCGGATGGGTCACCCTCGCCACCGTCGCGAACACGACGGCCTGGCTCACCGCAGAGGTCGCCCCGAGGTCGTGGGGCGACGCCGCCACCGGGTGGGGCATCGCCGTCATCATCGCGGTGGTCCTGATCGCCGCCGCGAGCGCCATCCGCACCGGCGGGCGCCTCGCCCCGGCCCTCGCCTCGGCGTGGGGGCTCCTGTGGATCGGCATCGGCCGCTTCGCTACCGAGCCCGAGTCCACCCCGATCGCCATCACGGCGTGGATCGCGGCAGCGATCGTCGTCGTCGTCCCGCTCGTCCTCTGGGCACGCGGCCGTCGCGGCGAACTGGCTCTCGCGCGCAGCTGAGCGGTCAGAAGATCTCGGCGAATCGTCGCAGCAGCCGCTGCGGTTCGTCGAGGTCTGCAGCCAGCACCCGCGCAGCGACGGTGTCGTACGCGTCGGCGTCGAAGTAGCCGTGGTTGCGGTAGATCGTCATCCGCTCCGTGAAGGCGATACCGGTCGGCTCGGGGTGGAACTGCGTCGCATAGAGGCGCTCACGGAACCGGTAGGCCTGCACGGGGCAGTCGTCGTTCGTCGCCAGGAGCACCGCTCCCTCGGGCAGGCGTTCGATGGCTTCCTTGTGAGCCGTCAAGGCCGTGAACTCGGTGGTCAGCCCGCCGAACAGCGGGTCCTCCCGACCCGCATCGGTGAGACGGATGCCGGTGGGCCCCGTCCCCTCCGGGTACTCCCGCGTCACCTCGCCGCCGAGGGCACGTGAGGCGACACCGATGCCGAAGCACGTGAACAGCGCGGTGGTCCGCCCCGCTGCCGCAGCCTGCGCGACGGCTCTGAGTCCTGTCTCGATCCGCACCTGCTCCGCAGGCTTGGAGCCATCGGCATCCGTCGTGTTGAACGGGCTGCCGCCGACCACGAAGCCGCGCCAGCGTTCGAACGCGTCGGCGGGTAGGGCGTCGTCGACGAGGTTCCACCGCTCGAGGCCGCTCTCGCCGACCCCCATCGCTTCGTGGAACGACGCGTACTCGCCGTCCGCGGCATCCACCTGCGGGCGAACGCACAGGTAGACGAGCGGAGCCATTCGACAAGTCTAAATGCCCGGTCCGAGGCCGAACGCCGTGCGTCAGCGCGACGAGTTCGACGTGCGACCGCGCACGATCCCCACGAACGTGTCGACCAGCTCGCTCGCACCCTGGGCGCGCCAGGCGAGCGCGACGGCGGAGGCCGGCGCATCCGCGAGTGGACGGAACGCCACGTCCTTGCGGTGATGCAGTCGCGCGAGCGACATGGGGACGAGCACGATCCCGACGCCTGCGGCGACGGTCTCGATCGCGTCGCCGGTGGTCGCCGGCGCCGCGAACCGTGGTGCGTCGGTCCCTGAGACCTCGAACGACAGCACGTCGTCGAGAGGCACGATCCGCACCTCGCCGCGGAGGTCGTCGGCAGTCAACTCGTCCGCAGCGGTCAGGTGGGAGTCCGCGGCGCACACCACGACCGTCGTCTCCTCGTACAGGGGGATGACGTTCAGGCCGTCGCGTTCGATCGGCAGCCGGACGATCGCGGCGTCCACGTCGTCATCGGTCAAGGCTGTCCGTTGGTCCACCACCGAGAGGGTTACGAGCTCGAGCGGATTCTGCGGCATCCGCGTCTTCCAGATGTCGATCCACTTGCCCGGCGTCGCCCCCGGGATCGCGCCGAGGCGGAAGGGGCCGGACGGCGGCGCGGGCGTCGGCGGCGCGGGTGCGGGCTTCCGCTTCTGCGGCGGCTTCGAACCCCCGGAACGCGCTTTCGCCGGCGACGGACGACCGCCCCCGCGCTGGGGTCCGCCTCGTGTCGCCATGCCTGTCAGCGTAGCCGCGCGCCGCGGGATGCCCCGGGATGCCGCGGCTCAACAGGCACCCCATCGTCCGGTACCGCGGGCTCGGGCGGCGGCCTCGCTCTCGGCGAAGCGATCGGCGTATCGGGTGTTGGGCGGGATGCGGAGCGTCTCGGCATGCCCCTCGGCGACGAGGAGATCGTTGACGAACGCGCCGCCCTCGGTCCACAGGTAGCGCAGTTCACGCTCGAACCGGTCGAGGTCCTCCCGGTCCGCGAGCATCCAGAGTCGGGCTCCCTCGGGAGCGAGCTCGCGTAGCCGGGCGGTCGCGGCATCCGCCCCGCATTCCGGCTCGGGGCGCACCTCAGGAGCGTCGATGCCGATCAGGCGGACCCGCGCTCCGTCCGCCGTCACGAGCGTGTCTCCGTCGACGACGCGCTCGACGGACACGGCGACGGCACCCGCCGGGATCCCGTCGCCGGGCTCCTCGCGCAGAGCGGATGCCGCCACCCAGATCCCCGCGAGCAGAAGCGCACCGACGAACCCCGCGACGACGGCACGGGTCGATCGGCTGGGCGTGGTCATCCGCCGAGGCTAACCCCGACCACAGACGAAGGCCCGACTCCCTGAGGGGAATCGGGCCTTCGTGAGTCTGCGAGGAGCGGGTCAGGCCGCCAGCCGCAGTCCGCGTCGGTCGGTGGCGACGCGTTCGCCGTCGGGAATGCTCTCGTCGTCGCCGATCAGCGACTCATTGGCGACGCGCGCTCCCGCGCCGACGAAGCAGCGGACGCCGATCTTCGCGCCGGCACCGATAGCCGCTCCAGGGCCGATGTGCGCGTGCGGGGCGATCTCTGCGTTCGGGCCGATGACGGCATCCGGTTCGATCCACACGCCGCGGCCGATTCGGGCTCCCGCCGCGATCTGCGCCCCGGGTTCGACGTAGGTGCCTGCTTCGACGATCGCGCTCGGGTGCACCTTGGCGCCGTTCGCGATCAAGCCACGCCCGTTGGCGTGCTTGCGGTAGCGCAGCGTCTCGCCTCGGTCGTTCTCGATGTCGATGTAGTTCTTGCCCACGGGAATCCTCCTTGGCGGATACAACGTCCCACAAGGCATTTCATTCCCGAACGGCGCCCGAAATCACGGGGTTGACCGCGGCTGGGTAACCTGATTCGGTGACAGCCCCCGCAGATCCGATCGACTCCGCCGCTCCCGAGACCGGACCGTCGCTCGTCTTCGATCAGAAGGCCGCGCCGCACAGCTGGCTGGATGACGTCGTCGGACTCGCGACGGGAACGTTCACCGTCTCGCTCGGCCTGTTCCTGCTGCACCTCAGCACGGCCGTCACCGGCGGCACGGCGGGCCTGTCGCTGCTGCTGAACTACGCCCTCGAATGGCCGTTCTGGGCGCTGTTCGCAGTGGTGAACCTTCCGTTCGGCGTCCTTGCCGTCTGGAAGCGCGGGTGGAACTTCGCGCTCCGCACCATGGTGTGCATCGGGGCGGTGTCGGGCTTCTCCGTCGTCATCGAGCATTTCTTCCTCGTCGAACGGATCGATCCGATCTTCGGCACCGTCGCCGGCAACCTCCTCGCCGGCATCGGTCTGCTCATCGTGTTCCGCCACGGCGCGAGCCTCGGCGGCATCAATGTCGTAGCCCTCGTCATCCAGGATGCGACCGGCATCCGCGTGGGGTGGACCATGATGGTCTTCGATGTCCTCGTCATCCTTCTCGCCCTCCTCGTCGTTCCGTGGCCGAACGTCCTCCTCAGCGCTGCCGGGGCCGTCGTGCTGAACCTCGTCCTCGCTCTGAACCACCGGCCGGGCCGGTACATCGGCCACTGATGATGGTCGACATCGGCGGTGTACGCCTCTCGGGACGCATGATCTGCGCCACGAAGGACGAAGCGGATGCCGTGCGTCGCCACCTCGACGCGCACATCGCTCGCACCCGCGCGGAACCGGGTTGTCTGCTCTTCGAAATAACGCCGCTCGGGGGCGGCCGCGCGTGGTCGGTGGAGGAGCTCTTCACCGATGCGCACGCGTTCCGGGAGCATCAGCGGCGCGCGGCCGAGAGCGAATGGGGTCGCGCGACGGCGGGCATCGAGCGCCGGTACCGCATCGAAGGTCTCCCGCCTGAGGAGTGACGCGTCAGCCGCTCACGGCTGGCAGACGGGGCACCAGAACACGACGCGCTCGCTCGTCGCGCGGGCACCGAGCTCCGACCCTTGGATGAGCGTGCCGCAGCGCCGGCACGGCTTACCGCCGCGCCCGTAGACCCAGGTCTGCTTGCCCGGGCGGTTGTCGCCGGTGAACGTGCGTCCCTGCCGGTCCCGGTTGGCGCGAATCATGCGCACGCCCGTCTCGATGAGCCCCGCAATGTCGACGTCCTTTGCGAGCGCGGTGGGGCGGATGCCGCGCACGAACAGCAGCTCGTTGGCGTATTCGTTGCCGAACCCGGCGACATTCCGCTGGTCGAGCAGCGCGACATGGATTGCGCGCTCGTCCGCCGCGACGTTGGCCACGGCCTTCGCCGCATCCCAGTCGGCGGCGAGCGGATCGGGTCCGAGGTGGCCGACGACGCGGTCCTCGTCGGCGGTGGGGAGGACCTCGACCATCGCGAGTTCGAAGCCGACGGCATCCGCGGGTCTCGTCCCGACGATCGCGCGGGCCTGGAACGCGGGGGCGCGCCACTTCTGACCCGGGCGGTAGACGTGCCAGCGGCCTTCCATCTTGAGGTGCGAGTGCAGGGTCTGCGCCCCGATGCGCATCAGGAGGTGCTTGCCGCGCGGCACGACTTCGCGCACGGTCTCGCCGCGCAGGTCGACCGTGGCGCTCCGCGGCACCCGCACCTCGAAACGCGTGACCTCGTGGCCCGCGAGCGCCTCGTGCAGCTTCCGCGCGGCGCGGAAGACGGTGTCACCCTCAGGCATGGGTCGCCTCCGGCTCAGGCACGCTGCGGCTCCCGTGCGCCGCGCCGCAGGGTGAGGCCCTTAGGCGATTCGACGAAGCCGGCGTCTCGGAGGGCGCGGCCGGCGGCGGTCGTGTAGACGAAGGCGCCGCTGACCTGCTCGATCGTGAGGGTGTCGAGTCCGCGGGCCCGCGAGGTCTCGACGAGGCTCCGCGCGGCGGCGACCAGGACGTCCTCGTCGTCGGTGAACGCGAGGGCGGTGCGCCCGCCCCGCTCGAGGTACAGCACGAGCGTGCCGTCGACGAGCACGACCAGTCCGCCGGCCTTGCGGCCCGGGCGGTGGTTCACGCCCTCGATCGACGGCCAGTTCAGCGCCGCGCCATAGGGGTTCGCGGGATCGGTGGCGGCGAGCGTCCGCGCGGTGAGCGGAGCGGGCTCGGGCACCGACGCGAACTCGCGGAGCCTGTCGACGGTCGCGGAGGTGGCGAACTGGGCGGCGCCGAGCTTCTCGACGAAGTAGCCGCGCCGGCAGTGCCCGGCATCCTCGAATCCCGCCAGGATCCGGTACACCTGCGCGAAGCCGCCGGGCACGCCCTCGGCCTGCACCGAACCGCGCGTCACGACGCCGTAGCGCTCGAGGAGCATGCCCGCCGTCGCGGTCGCCCGGAGGGTCGCGTCGTCGTCGGGAATAGGCAGGAGCGACCAGCGGCCGCCGACCATCGCGGGGCGCTGCGGTGCGGGCCGTGCGGCGGCCGCGATCGGCGTGCCGCGGAACATCCGGGTGCGGGGCGTCCGCCGCGTCACACGGTGCGCCTGCGATCCGCCGGCGAGGAGTCCCCGGACGGGGGCGAAGGTGTCGTTCGTGACGCGTCCCGACCAGGTCAGGTTCCAGAGCGCGTCGATGACGGATTGCTCGTTCGGCGCGTCGACCATGCCGGCCAGCTGTCCCGCGAAGTACGCGCCACCGGCTCCGAGCGCCTCGAGGATCGACTGCTCGAACGGCGTCGGCTCGTCCTCGGGCGTCGGGAGTGTGAGGGTGGCGACGTCTGCGGGGTGCAGTGCGATCCACCCGTCGCGCCCGGGCAGCGAGCCGTGTCCCGACCACAGCACCTCGCCCGTCGCGGTCAGCTCGTCGAGCAGAGCGGGGGAGTAGTTCCGCACCCGCGACGGCAGGATGAGCGACTCCCATGCGCTCGCGGGAAGCGGCACGCCGGCCAGTTGCTCGACGACGGCGAGCACCCCGTCGACGCCTTCGAGCGGACGCGTCAGGTGCTGCCAGACGGGCAGGAATCGTCCCAGCGCCTGCGGTTCGACGGGCTCGACGCTTCCGCGGATCGCGGCGAGCGAGCGCATCCGGATGCGGCGCAGCACCTCGCTGTCGCACCACTCGAGGTCGTCGGGGTGGGCGGAGTCCGCGGGCAGGAAGAACCCGCTCGCGAGCCGGCCCTGAGCTTCGAGCCGCTGCAGCGTCTGACGGGCGACGGCGCCGCCCACGCCGAGGCGCGTCGCGACGTCGGCGGTCCGAAACGGACCGTGTGTGCGGGCGTACCGGGCGACGAGGTCGGCGAGCGGATCGGCGACCGGTTCGAGGAAGGCGGTCGGGATGCCGACGGGCAACGCCGCCCCGAGCGCGTCGCGCAGACGACCCGCATCCTCGATCCCGGCGATGCGGGCCGCGCCGCCGAACGTGACGCGGATCGCGCGGCGGGTCTCGACGAGCTCGTCGAGGAGCGCGGCGGCATCCGTATCGGTCGCAGCGGGCGCCGGCGCGTCGGGGTCCGCCGCGGCGCCTTCGAGCCGCTCGGCGACCTCGGCGACAGACAGGGGCCCGAGCAGCCGCAGCAGGTCGGCGACGCCCTCGACACCGCGCACCCGCCTTGTGGGGTCGAGGCGCTGGAGCTCACGCTCGTACTGCTCGATGACGCCCGGGTCGAGCAGCTCGCGCATCTCGATCTTGCCGAGCAGTTCGCTCAGCAGGGCCGGGTCGACCGACAGCGCGGCCGCCCGCCGCTCCGCGAGGGGCGAGTCGCCCTCGTACATGAACGCGCCGACATATCCGAAGAGCAGGTCGCGCGCGTATGGCGAGGGCGAGCTGGTCGTCGTCTCGACGAGACGGATGCGGCGGTCGGCGATGCTCCGCGCGATGCGCAGGAGGGCAGGCAGGTCGTAGACGTCCTGCAGCACCTCGCGGAGCGTCTCGAGGATGATCGGGAAGGTCGGGTGTTCCTTCGCGACCTCGAGCAACTGCGCGGAACGCTGCCGCTGCTGCCACAGCGGCGACCGCTTGTTGGGGTTCAGTCGCGGCAGCAGCAGCGCGCGTGCGGCGCACTCGCGGAACCGCGAGGCGAACAGCGCAGACCCGCCGACCTCCGAAGTGACGAGCTGCTCGAGCTCGTCGGCGTCGAAGACGAACAGCTCGGCTCCCGGCGGCTCGGCATCCGTGTCCGGCACCCGCGCGATGATCCCGTCGTCACTCGCGACGGCGGCTCCTTCGACACCGAGGCGTTCCCGGATCCGCGCGTTGACGGCCAGCGCCCACGGTGCGTGTACGTGCATGCCGTACGGGGAATGCAGGATGACCCGCCAGTCGCCGACCTCGTCGCGCGAACGCTCCACGGTGAGCGTCTTGTCGGTCGGCAGGCTGCCGGTCGCTTCGCGCTGTTCGCCGATGTAGGCGAGCAGGTTGCCGATGGCGTTGTCGTCGAGGCCGGACTCGCGGAGTCGTTCGGTGGCCTTCTCGGGCTTCGACGTCGACAGCTCGCGCGAGAACTTGCCGAGCGCCTCGCCGAGCTCGGCGGGACGGCCGAGTCCGTCGCCGTGCCAGAACGGGAGCTTGCCCGGCTGCCCGTAGGCGGGGAGGACGTTGACGCGGTCGTGGGTGATCTCGACGATTCGCCAGCTGGTGGTGCCGAGGGTGAACACGTCGCCCACGCGGGACTCGTAGACCATCTCCTCGTCGAGCTCGCCGACGCGGGCGTTGCGGGCCTCGCCCGAGATGAAGACGCCGAACAGCCCCCGGTCGGGGATCGTGCCGCCGCTGGTGACCGCGATGCGCTGCGCGCCGGGCCGGCCGGTGATGGTCCCGGCATCCCGATCCCACACGACGCGCGGCCGCAGCTCGGCGAAGGCGTCGGAGGGATACCGCCCCGCGAGCAGGTCGAGGGTCGCCTCGTACGCCGAGCGGGGAAGCGAGCGGAACGGGGCCGAGCGCTTGACGGTCTCGAACCAGCCCTCGACGTCGAGCACGGCCACGGCGGAGGCGGCGATCGTGTGCTGGGCGAGGATGTCGAGCGGGTTCTGCGGCACCGAGATGGCCTCGATCTGCCCCGCGAGCATCCGCTCGGTCACGACGGCCGTGTGCAGGACGTCGCCCCGGTGCTTGGGGAACAGGGCCGCGCGGCTGACCTCGCCGACCTGGTGACCGGCGCGGCCGACGCGTTGCAGACCGGATGCCGCCGAGGGCGGCGCCTCGACCTGGATCACGAGGTCGACGGCGCCCATGTCGATGCCGAGCTCGAGGCTGCTCGTCGCGACGACGCAGCGCAGCGCCCCGGACTTCAGCTCGTCCTCGACCTGCGCACGCTGCTCCTTCGACACCGAGCCGTGGTGGGCCTTCGCGAGGATCGCCTCGACGCCCGCCGACGCTCCCGCCTGCGCCGCCCTGACCGCTCCTCCAGACGGCGCATTCGCGCCGCCCGGAGCCTCTGCTGCCGGGACCCTCATGGCGGCCGGCACCGTTTGATCCGGCACGTCGATGCCGACACGCTCGGCGTAGATCTCGTTCAGCCGTCCCGTCAGGCGCTCGGCGAGGCGCCGCGAGTTCGAGAAGACGATCGTGGACCGGTGGGCGAGGATGCGGTCGACGATCGCTTCTTCGACGTGCGGCCAGACCGATCCGGTCATCTCCGACGACTGCGGCGGCGTGTACCAGTTGCCGCCATCGCCACCGTCGTCGTCGGCATCGACCGCGACCGGATCCTCCTCTTCCGGCGCGCCAGGCGGCGGGGGCGGGTTGGTGAGGTCGTCGATCGGCACGACGACGGAGAGGTCGAATGCCTTCGTCGCCTTCGGCGCCACGATGTCGACGGGAGCTGCGCCGCCCAGGAAGCGGGCGACCTCGTCGATCGGACGCACCGTCGCCGACAGGCCGATGCGCTGCGCCGGGGTGTCGAGCAAGGCGTCGAGCCGCTCGAGGCTGACGGCGAGGTGCGCACCGCGCTTGGTCGCCGCGACGGCGTGGACCTCGTCGACGATGACGGTGTGGATGCCGCGGAGCGTCTCGGCCGCCTGCGAGGTCAGCATCAGATAGAGCGACTCGGGCGTCGTGATGAGGATGTCCGGCGGATCGGCGAGCAGGCGTCGCCGGTCGGCGGAGGGCGTGTCACCCGACCGGACCCCGACCGTCACATCTGGCGCCGGCATCCCGAGCCTGCGGGCGGACTGCCCGATGCCCACCAGCGGAGAGCGGAGGTTGCGCTCGACGTCGACGCCGAGGGCCTTGAGCGGCGAGACGTAGAGGACGCGCGTGCGCGGAGGCGCGGCATCCGCTCGCTTCTTCTTGCCGCGCGCGGGCTTCTCGCCCTCGGCGGCCGGCTTGTCGGCGACGCGGTCCCGGAAGATGCGGTCGAGTGCCCAGAGGAACGCCGAGAGTGTCTTGCCGGAACCGGTCGGGGCGACCACCAGCGCGTGCTTGCCGGCCGAGATCGCCTGCCACGCGCCGGCCTGCGCGGCCGTGGGCGCGTGGAAGGCGCTGCGGAACCAGTCCTGCGTCGCAGGGCTGAACCGCTCGAGGACGTCCGCCATGCTCCCATCATCGCGCGGACCACCGACATCGGGCCGGGGCTTGCGCCCCGGCCCGTCGGTCAGACCTTCGTCATCCGTCCGTCCCGGAGTTCGAGCGTGAGCCCCGCCCCGATCCGCGCGAGGAACGCATCGTCGTGGCTGACCACGAGCACCGCTCCCCGGTAGGCCGAGAGGGCCTCGACGAGCTGGTCGACCGTGTCGAGGTCGAGGTTGTTCGTCGGCTCGTCGAGCACCAGCAGGTGCGGCGGCGGGTCGGCCAGAAGCAGGCGGGCGAGCGCCACGCGGAACCGCTCACCGCCCGAGAGCGCCGCGACGGGCCGGTGCACCGTGTCGCCGCGGATGAGGAACCTCGCCAGCCGGTTCCGCAGCTCGACGTCGCCCACTCCGGGTGCGGCCGCCCGGATGTTGTCGAGCACCGACGCTGCCTCCGCCAGCCCGTCCACCCGCTGCGACAAGTACCCGATCCGGCCGGTGTGCGCCTCTGCCCGGGCATCCTCGCGCGCCCAGTGCAGGGCGGATGCCGCATCCGGCCCCGGCGTCGACCCTTCACCGTCGTCTGAACCTGCACTCGGCACGCGATCCGCTGCCCCCGCCGACGCGACGAGCCGCTCGAGCAGCGTCGTCTTGCCGGCGCCGTTGGGTCCGATCAGCGCCACCCGCTCCGGTCCCTGGATGATCCAGGAGCGCTCGCCGTCGCCGATCGTCGCGATTCGGCGGCCGGTGCCGACGTCCGGATCGGGCAGATCGATGCGGACCGTGTCGTCGTCTCGCACGCGCCGTCCGGCGGTGTCGACGGCGGCGCGCGCGGCATCCACCTTCTCGTTCGCCTCGACGCGGAGCCTGCCCGCCGTCACCTGCGCGGAGCGCTTCATGGCGCCCAACACGATCTTCGGCGCCGCCTTCCGTGCGGCGAGCTTCTTGCCGTGCGCATCGCGCGTGGCGATCGCCGATTCGACCTGCTGGCGGTCCCGCTTCTCGCGCCGTAGCACCTGCCGCGCCGCCGTCTCGGCCTGTGCAGCGGCGGCCTGCTCCGTCTCGAGCCAGGACCGCCACGCCGAGTACGGGCCGCCGAAGACCGACAGCTCGGAGCCGTACAGCTCCGCGGTGTCGTCGAGTTCTTCGAGCAGCGCCGTGTCGTGACTCACCACGATCAGCGTCCCGCGCCACGTCCGCACGAGCTCGTGCACACGGCGACGCGCGTCGCGGTCGAGGTTGTTCGTCGGCTCGTCGAGGAGGGCGATCTCGGCGCCGCGCAGGCGGACGCCGATGAGCGCCGCGAGCACCGCCTCACCGCCCGAGAGCTCGCCGACGCGGCGATCGAGAGCTCCGTCCGGCAGCCCGACCTCGGCGAGCGCCGCCGTCGCTCGAGCCTCGACGTCCCAGTCGTCGCCGACCGTGTCGAAGTGACGCTCGTCGACGTCGCCGCGCTCGATCGCGCGCACCGCGTCGAGGACGGACCCGATGCCGAGCACGTCTGCGATGCGCCGCGAGACGTCGAGCGTGAGCTGCTGGGGCAGCAGGTCGACCCGTCCCGCCGTCGTGATCGATCCGGATGCCGGTTCGAGAGTCCCGGCGATGAGCTTCAGCAGCGTGGACTTGCCGGACCCGTTCCGGCCGACGAGGCCGGTGCGACCGCCGCTGAAGGCTCCGGTGACGTCGCTCAGCGCGACGGTGCCGTCGGGCCAGGCGAAGGAGAGGCGGTCGAGGGTGACCGCGGAGGTAGGAGTGGTGGGCATGTGCGCCTCCCTGTTCGGGGTGCGCGGACGCCGGCGTCGACGAACCGGTCCGCAGCGCTCGGTGCGGCCGGGCAACACGGTGTGCTGCGGTCGAAGGGGGACGGTCCGCGCCGGTCGGTGAATCGATCACCGGGCGGACCGTCGCATCGTCCTCGAGGAGGGTCGACGGGTCAGCGCGGGATCACAGCGCGATCGCGTCGACAGCCTTCAACGGCTCTTCCTCACACTCGGGACAGGACGCCGACCATGGTAGCGACGATGCCGAGCGGATGCCAGGGCGTCAGCCGCGCAGACGCGTCAGCTGCTTCTCGAGGAACACGCGCACGTCGCCGAGCTGCTCGGCCGAGACGCTGTGCGCGAGGTTCGGATAGACGCGCCCACTCAGGTCGGTGTGGCTCGGCAGCCACTGCGCCGTGTGATCGACGAAGCGCGGCGGGATCACCTCGTCGCGCGCGCCGCGGCCCCAGAACACCGGCGGGCGCACCTCGGCCAGCTCGGCATCCCCGTCCGCAGGTTCGGGGAAGGCGTACCCGGCGAGGCTGACCGCGAACGCGGCGGCCTGCGGTCGCATCCGCAGCATCTGCAGGGCGATGACCCCGCCCTGCGAGAACCCGAGAAGGCCGACGGATGCCGCATCCCTCCGCACCTCGTCGACCCACTCCCAGACGGCGGAGGTCGACGCGATGACCTCGCCGTGGTTGCGACTCTCGACGCCGTCGATCGTGAACCAGGAGTATCCGGGCATCGGGAAGCGCGGCGCGAGGGGCGCGCGGACGGCGGCCACGACGAACTCGTCGGGCAGGTGCGGCACCAGGCTGAACAGGTCCGCTTCGTTCGACCCGTAGCCGTGGAGCAGCACCAGCAGCGGACGGTCGCCGCGTTCCTCGGCGGATGCGGACCACAGGACGGCGTCGGGATCGAGCGGGGAGGCGGCCACCATGCGTCCATCCTGCCCCAGCCCTCCGACTCGGGCGAGGGACGCGGGCGAGGGAACCGCGGGCGGGGAGACCGCGGGCGGGGCGCCGCGGCATCCGCTCGGGTATACATGAGGCATGGCCGTCCGCACTCCCGACCCCGACCCGAACGAGCAGGGCGACGAGGGCGCCTCGCGCGATCCGCTGCGCGGGCTGGGGTCGTCGATGGGGCGTCCGGGCTCCGCCGGCAACCCGGCGTGGCTGAGCGACGTCGAGCTCGCCGAGGCGCGTCGCCGCCTGCCGATGCTGTACGTCGAGGCCGTGCCGGTGCGTCTGGACGGCATGGGCGCGGTGACCGACGTCGGCATCCTGCTGCGCGCGACGCCGATGGGCGAGATCTCCCGCACCATCGTGTCAGGGCGCGTCCGCTACGGCGAGACCGTGCGCGACGCGCTGTTCCGTCACCTCGAGAACGACCTCGGCCCGATGGCCTTCCCGCTGCTGCCGCCGCAGCCCGCCCCGTTCACGGTCGCGGAGTACTTCCCGATCCCCGGCGTGAGCGCGTTCCACGACGACCGGCAGCACGCCGTCTCGCTCGCGTTCGTCGTGCCGGTGACCGGCACGTGCGAGCCGCGTCAGGACGCCCTCGAAGTCACCTGGATGTCGCCCGAGGAGGCGTCGTCCGACGCCCTCGCCGCCGAGATGGAGGGCGGCCGCTCGACCCTCGTCCGGCAGGCACTCGCCTCGGTCGGCGCCCTGCGCTGACCCAGCCCCGCGCGCGACCCGCGCCGCCGCGCGACCGTCAGCCGCGCGTGAGGCGCGACAGCGCCGCGACGAACGCGTCGACGTCGGCCTCCGTGGTGTCGAAGGAGCACATCCAACGCACCTCGTTCTTCGAGGCATCCCAGTCGTAGAAGCGGAACGACTCGCGGAGCTGGTCGGCGACGCCGTCGGGCAGCGTCGCGAAGACGCCGTTCGCCTGCGTCGGCTGGCTGAAACGCACGCCGGTGATCGAACCGTCCGCCAGACCGGCCTCGATCGCCCCGCGAAGTCGCGCCGCCATCGCGTTCGCGTGGCGGGCGTTCCGCAGGTAGAGGTCGTCCTCGTAGAGTGCGATCAGCTGCGCCGAGACGAAGCGCATCTTCGACGAGAGCTGCATGTTGAGCTTGCGCAGGTAGGGGAGCCCCTGGGATGCCGCCGGGTCGAGCACGACGATCGCTTCGGCCGCGAGCGCGCCGTTCTTCGTGCCTCCCGCGCTGACGAGGTCGACGCCGGCGTCCTTCGTGAAGGAGCGGATCGGCAGGTCGAGGGCCGCGGCCGCGTTCGACAGGCGTGCGCCGTCGAGGTGCAGGCGCATGCCGCGGGCGTGCGCGTGGTCGGCGAGGGCGCGGATCTCGTTAGGCGTGTAGAGGGTGCCGAGCTCGGTGGACTGCGTGATCGAGACGACGAGCGGCTGCGCGCGGTGCTCGTCGCCCCAGCCCCAGGCCTCCATGTCGACGAGCTCGGGAGTGAGCTTGCCGTCGTCGGTCGGCACGTTGAGGATCTTGATGCCCGCGACCTTCTCGGGAGCTCCGCCCTCGTCGACGTTGATGTGAGCGGTGGATGCCGCGACCACAGCGCCCCAGCGGGGGAGCATCGACTGCAGGCCGGTGACGTTCGCGCCGGTCCCGTTGAAGACGGGGAACGCCTGCGCGTCCTCGCCGAAGTGACGCGCGAAGACCTCCTGCAGGCGTGCGGTGTACACGTCCTCGCCGTACGCGACCTGGTGGCCGTCGTTCGCGGCGGCGATGGCCGCGAGCACCTCGGGGTGGACCCCGGAGTAGTTGTCGCTGGCGAAGGAACGGATCGTCGGGTCGTGGAGCGTCGTCACCCCCTAAGCCTAGGTCTCACGCCGGTGGGCTTCCCCGTGTCGGAGCCCGGCGATACCCTCGCCGCATGAGTGAAGCGACACCGTCGTCGCGCACCGTTCCTCCGGGCGGGATGCGCACGTTCCTGCACGTCCTCGTGAACACGGCCGTCGCGAACGTCACGACGAGTTTCCTGTGGTTCGCCCTCACCTTCTGGGTGTACCTCGAGACCACGTCCGTGCTGGCCACGGGGATCATCGGCGGCGCTTACATGCTGCTGCTGGCGATCTTCGGCATGGTCTTCGGCACGCTCGTCGACCGCTTCCGCAAGCGCGCCGTCATGGTGTTCTCCGGGGTCTTCACGCTCGCGGCCTTCCTCGCGGCAGGTGCGATCTACGTGTCCCAGCCGGAGTCCGCGATCCTCGACCTCGGCGGACCGTGGTTCTGGCTCTTCTCCGGCATCATCCTGACCGGCGCCGTCGTCGAGAATCTGCGCAACATCGCCCTGTCGACGACGGTCACCCTCCTCGTGCCGACCGAGCGCCACGCGAACGCCAACGGCCTCGTCGGGACGGTGCAGGGCATCGCCTTCATCGTGACGAGCGCACTCTCGGGTCTCGCGATCGGACTCGTCGGCATGGGCTGGACCCTCGCCGTCGCGATCGCCTTCACCGCCGTGCCGCTCGTCCACCTGCTCTTCGTGCGCATCCCCGAAGACGCGCCGACGCCCGATCCGGGCTCGAAGATCCTCGACATCCGGGGGGCGGCTGCAGCCATCCGGGCGGTGCCGGGCCTGTTCGCCCTCATCCTCTTCTCGACCTTCAACAACCTCATCGGCGGCCTCTACATGGCGTTGATGGACCCGTACGGTCTGGAACTGTTCGACGTGAAGATGTGGGGCGTCGTCCTCGCGGTGACGGCGACGGGGTTCCTCATCGGCGGTGGCATCGTCGCGGCCAAGGGGCTGGGCAAGAACCCCATCCGCACCCTGTTGCTCGCGGTCGCCGTCATGGGTCTGCTCGGTGCGGTCTTCACGCTGCGGGAGTGGTGGTGGCTCTACGCGGTCGGGATCTGGGCGTACATGACCCTCGTGCCGGTGATCGAGTCGGCCGAGCAGACGGTCATCCAGAAGGTCGTCCCGTTCGAACGCCAGGGCCGCGTCTTCGGAGCGGCCACCGCGCTCGAGGTGTCGACCGGTCCGATCACCTCGTTCGCCATCGCGCCGATCGCGGAGTTCTGGATCATCCCGTACCTGCGCACCGACGAGGGTGAGCGGACGTGGTCCTGGCTGCTCGGCGAGGGCGAAATGCGGGGGATCGCGCTGATCTTCCTCGTCGGCGGACTCATCATGGTGGCCGCGGCGCTCGCCGCGTTCCTCACCCGGTCGTACCGGACGCTCTCGGCCGAGTACCGCGACGCTCCCGAGACGGCAGAAGCGGATGCCGCGGCCCCGGCCACCGGCATCCCTTCATCGTCGCGCGAAGCGGCAGGGGGCGTCGCCGCCGACTGATGCCATGGGTCGGAACGGCTTCGGCGCCCGAGTCTCCCCAGAGCTCGGACGCCGAAGCGGCTCCCGAACGCCTAGGCGTCGGAAGCGCGGATGCCGGCGACGCCGGCGATGACGGGACGCATCTTCTTCTCGAGGGCCTCGAAGAACATCGACAGCGGGAATTCGTCGTCGAGGACCGCGTCGGTGTACCCCTTGGGCGGGCCGGCGAGGATCTCGTCGGACAGCCCGCGGGCCCACTGCGACGCGGGGTGGGGCGTCACGGTCGTGCGCACGAGGTCGTAGGCGGCGAGCCAGTGCGCCACCTTCGGGCGGTCGATCGACTCCCAGTAGAGCCGGTCGATCGCGTCGCTCAGCGCGATGACGGCGTCGGCGACGCGGTCCCACTCGAACGCGAGCGAGGTGTCGGTCCAGTGCAGGACCCCGCGCTGGTGCAGCCAGGCGAACAGCAGCTGACCGCCGAGCCCGTCGTAGTTTCGGACGCGGGTGCCGGTGATCGCGAAACGGAAGATGCGGTCGAAGATGACCGCGTACTGCACGAGGCCGGCGTGCTCGAGCATCTCGCCTTCGGCATCCGTCCGCGTCGGCTTCGCCGACAGGTCCTTCTCGATCGCGACGCACTCGCGGAACGCCGTCAGGTCGCAGCGCAGCTCCTCGAGCGAGTACAGGAAGAACGGCATCCGCTGCTTGATCATGAACGGGTCGAACGGCAGGTCGCCGCGCATGTGGGTGCGGTCGTGGATGAGGTCCCACATGACGAACGTCTTCTCTGCCAAGCGCTGGTCGTCGAGCAGACGGGCGGCGGCCTCGGGCAGCTCGAGGCGGGTGATCTCGGATGCCGCCCGCACGACGCGGCGGTAGCGTGCGGCCTCGCGGTCCTGGAAGATCGCGCCCCACGTGAAGGTCGGCACCTCGCGCATGGCGACCGTCTCGGGGAAGAGGACGGCCGAGTTCGTGTCGTAGCCCGGGGTGAAATCGAGCAGACGGAAGGACACGAACAGACGGTTCGTATAGGTCTGCTCGAGCTCGGCGATGAACTCCGGCCAGATCGTCTCGACGAGGACGGCCTCGACCTTGCGGTCGCGGGTGCCGTTCTGCGTGTACATCGGGAACACGACGAGGTGTCGGAGGCCGTCGATGCGGTTCTGCTGCGGCTGGAAGGCCATGAGCGAGTCGAGGAAATCGGGCACCGCGAAGTCGTCGGACGCCCACCGGTCGAAGTCGGCGACGCTCGCCTCGAGGTAGGCGGCGTCGTGCGGGAAGGCGGGGGAGAGGGCACGGATGCCGGCGGTGATCGCCTCGACGTGCGCGCGGGCCGCGTCGTGGTCGGCGGGGTCGGGTACCGAGCCGTCGGTGGTCTGCAGGTCCTGCAGGGCGGTCGCGGCATCCCGCAGCAGCGCCCAGGCCTCGGAGGTCTCGGCCACGCGGGCGTCTTCGACGACCTCGGGCATTCCGATGATCGTCGATGTAGTGACGGTGCTCATGGTGGACCTCCTATCGGTTCTTGACGGTTTCCCGGCGCTTAACGGGAAGATTTCCGGTGATTTCAGCGTAAGGCCGTAAGGATCTCGTGTGCAACCTGGCTGCGGTAGCGTCGGAGCGTGCCCGCAGACGAGACCGACCCCGCCGATTCCGCGATCATCGCTGCGCTCTCGGCCAACGCGAGGGCGACGCTGGCGGAGCTCTCCGCGGTCGCAGGGCTGTCGGTGTCGGCGACGCAGGCGCGCGTCCGACGGCTCGAGGCGAGGGGGCTGATCGCCGGCTACCGCGCCGTCATCGATCCCGAGATCGCGGGCAAGCCGCTCGCGGCGTTCGTCGAGATCACGCCGCTCGACCCCGGCCAGCCCGACAACGCCCCCGAACTCATCGCGCACCTCGACGAGATCGAGGCGTGCCACTCCATCGCGGGCGACGCGGCCTACATGCTGTTCGTCCGCGTCGCGACTCCGCGCGACCTCGAGCGGCTGATCCGCGACATCCGTTCCGCCGCGTCCGTGAACACCCGCACGACGGTCGTGCTGCAGACCTTCTTCGAGCACCGTCCGATCTCGCCCGCCTGACGCCCGCCGGCATCCCGTGCCGCGCCCCGTGCGCCATGCGCCCGTGCCGCGCCCCGTGCGCCATGCGCCCGTGCCGCGCCCGATCCCGCGGGCGGTGCCGGTGCCCGCGCCCCGGCATCCCCGCGCCGAGTCACCACTCGACTGCCGAGTCACCACTCGAATGCGCGCCACGGGGTGGTGATTCGGCACGTCAGTGGTGATTCGGCGGGGACGCCGGCCTGCGCGCGCGTCCCGTCCGGCACGCGCGCCCCGGCGCGTGCCGCCCGGCTGACGCCCGCGCGCTGTCAAGAGGAGGCGGGACCGGCTCGCCCTGCCTAGCGTGGAGGCATGAGCGACACCCCCATCGGCCGCGAGGTCCTCGTCGTCGCGAACAGTCGATCCGGCGCCTCGCTGGGACGGCCCGACCGGGTTCCCGACGTGCGTCGCCGGATGCCGGGGGCCACCATCCGCGAACTCGCCGAGGACGAGACTCTCGATGACGTCGTGGCCGAGGCCATGGCCGAGGAGGAACCGCCCCGCGTGCTCGCGATCCTCGGCGGCGACGGGTCGGTCTCGCGAGCGGCGCACCTCGCGCGCCGCCACGACCTGACCCTCCTCGTCCTGCCGAACGGCACGTTCAATCACTTCGCCCGGTCGGCCGGCATCCCCGACGTCGATGCTGGACTCGACGCCTATGCAGCGGCGAACATCCGGCCCGTCGCGGTCGCCGAGGCCTCGGTGAACGGAGCTGACCCGATCACGGTGTTGAACGCCGTCTCGCTCGGGGCGTACCCCGAGTTCCTCGCCGAGCGCGAGCGTCGCACGAGCCTGGGCAAGTGGTGGGGCGGCGCCGTTGCCGCCTGGAGAGAGATGCACGATGCTCACGCGGTCGACATCGCCCGCGGCGGCAAGCGCGCCTCGGTCTGGTCGGTGTTCGCCGGCGTCGGACCCAACGACCCCGATCGCATCGCCACGATGCAGCGTGCGACGCTCGACGAGCCCGTCATCGACGTCCGCGTGCACCACGCTCGCGGGACGCGGGCGCGGGCCATCGCGTCGCTCGCGTTCGGGGAGAAGACCGTCACGATCCTGCGCGCACTCCGCGTGATGCCCCCGGCATCCGACATCGAACGCATCCTCGACGAGGACTTCGAGATAGAGGTCCGTGCCGGCAGTGCCCCCGACATCTGGGTGCACGACGGCGAGCTCGAAGAGGTGGGGCAGGACGGCTTCCGTCTGCGGGTCCGCGCGGTCCCCGAGGGCCTGCGGGTCTACCTGCCCGCGCGGGAATGACGGATAGATCTGAGGGCGGATACATCCCCAGACGGATGCCTCGCCCGACCCCGACCGCGTAGCGTTCAAGGGTGTTCCGCTCGCTCCGCCCGTACCAGGTCGCCGTCGACGCGTCCGTCGCGGTGCTGTTCGCGCTGGTGTCGCTTCCGTATGAGCTGGGCACGTCGACCAGTTCGTCGTACGACATCGGCGGATGGGGAGCGATACCGGTCGTGCTGCTCCTCTCCGGCGCACTCGGACTCCGCCGGTTCTCGCCGGGCCTCGCCCTCGCCGTCGCCTGGGGTGGCGCGATCGTGCAGATGGGGCTCGGCCGCGGTCCCGGGTTCGCCGACATCGCGATCTTCGCGGTGCTCTTCGCGACCGCCGCCTACGGTACGAGGCTGGTGTTCTGGCTCGGTCTCGCCTCGGTCGTCGTCGGCTCCGGAACGATCACGATCTATCTCTTCCGATGGGCGTTCCTCGGAAGCGGGTCGCTCTCCGACGTCCCGACGCTGATCTTCGTCCTGCTGGCGGCGCTGTTCGCACTCGGTCTCTCGTGGACCGCCGGCGCCCTCGTCCGCACCGCGATGCGCGCCCGCGCCAACCGAGCCGCGCAGTCGCGCGCCGAGGAGCAGACGGTCGCCGAGCAGGAACGCACCCGCATCGCTCGCGACATGCACGACATCGTCGCGCATTCGCTCGCGGTCATCATCGCCCAGTCGGACGGCGCGCGGTACGCCGCGGCATCCGATCCCGACGCCCAGGCCGCGGCGCTCGGCACCATCTCGTCCACTGCGCGCTCCGCCCTCTCGGACGTGCGCCTGCTGCTCACCCAGCTCCGCCACTCGCAGGCCGAGGGGCCGCAGCCGACGCTCGCCGACCTCGAGCAGCTCTACGCCCAGGTGCGCGCGGCGGGCGTCGAGCTGCGGGTGGACGTCGACCCGGCGCCGCGCGGCGAGGTCGCGGCATCCGTGCAGCTGTCGGTCTACCGCATCCTGCAGGAAGCCCTCACGAACGCGCTCCGCCACGGCGCCGCCACCGGCGTCGACGTCTCGCTCGCGTGGCACCCGGATCGTGTCGAGCTGCGCGTCCGCAACGAGGTCGCCCCCGTCCCCGAGGGAGCGGAGCGGCGCACCGGCGGCCACGGTCTGATCGGCATGCGCGAGCGCGCGCAACTGATCGGCGGTCGATTGGATGCCGCGGCCGCAGACGGCGTCTTCACCGTCGAGGCCTCGCTGCCCACCGGATCCGCGTCCGAGAACCCCGACCCCCTCGAGAGGAGCGCTCGGTGAGCGTCATCCGCGTCGTCCTCGTCGACGACCAGGCCCTGTTCCGTGCCGGCATCCGGATGGTCGTCGCCTCGCAACCCGACCTCGAGGTCGTCGGCGAGGCCTCCGACGGCGCGCAGGCGATCGAGGTCGTCCGCCAGACGCGCCCCGACGTCGTCCTCATGGACATCCGGATGCCGGTGATGGACGGGCTCGCCGCGACCGAGGCACTGCTCGCCGACGCCGAGCCGCCGAAGGTCGTCATGCTGACGACCTTCGACCTCGACGAGGCCGCGGCCCGGGCCATCCAGCGCGGGGCGAGCGGGTTCCTGCTGAAGGACGCCGATCCCGAGTTCCTCCTCGCCGCGATCCGCACGGTGCACGCGGGCTCGTCGGTCATCGCGGCCGCCGCGACGCGGGAACTCTTCGCGCAGCTGAACGAACCCGTGCGCGCCGTCCCGCCGACGTTCGGTGAGCTCACGGACCGCGAGCGCGAGATCTTCGCCCTCGCCGCACGGGGTCTCTCGAACGCCGAGATCGCCGCACGGGAGTTCCTCTCAGAGGCGACGGTCAAGACGCACGTCTCGCGCATCCTCGCGAAGCTATCGCTCCGCGACCGCGTGCAGCTGGTCGTCTTCGCCTTCGAGCACGGACTCGCCTGATCGGCGCACACGGGATCATCCTCCCGATGTAGGAGGTCGCGACGAGCGACCGACGCGGCGCACCGGGGCCTCTCCGTAGCGTCGGAGACATGCAGATCACGACCACCGAGATGGGCCTCGCCGCCCGCGTCCAGAACCTCACGAAGACCTACGGCGGCGGCGAGAACGCCGTCCGCGCGCTCGACGACGTCACCGTCGGCATCCGTCGTGGCGAGTTCACCGCCATCATGGGCCCGTCGGGCTCGGGCAAGTCGACGCTCATGCACATCATGGCCGGCCTCGACGCGCCCGCCTCCGGCTCGGTCTGGATCGGCGACACCGAGATCACCGGGCTCTCCGACGTCGAGCTCACGATCCTCCGCCGCCGGCGGGTCGGCTTCGTCTTCCAGTCCTTCAACCTCGTCCCGACCCTCGACGCGATCAGCAACATCACGCTGCCGTTCGACCTCGACGGACGCCGGCCCACCTCGCAGGAGAAGGCGCGCATCGACGGACTCGTCGCGACCCTCGGCCTCGGCCCGCGCCTCGGCCACCGTCCGCACCAGCTCTCGGGCGGCCAGCAGCAGCGCGTCGCGATCGCGCGCGCCCTCGCGACCGCCCCCGACCTCGTCTTCGCCGACGAGCCCACCGGAAACCTCGACTCGCGGTCGGGCCGCGAGGTGCTCTCGCTGCTTGCCGCCGCCAGCCGCGAGCACGGTCAGTCGATCGCCATGGTCACCCACGACCCCGTAGCCGCGTCGTACGCCGACCGCGTCCTGTTCCTCGGAGACGGGCGCATCGTCGCCGACAAGCCCCGTCAGACCGCCGAGCAGATCTCCGCTCACATGCTCAGCACGGAGGTGACCGCATGACCGCCATCGCCCCATCGGTGGTGAACACCATCGTCCCCGAAGCCCCGCGGGCGTCCCGCTTCGCCTGGCTGCGAGAGCGTGGCATGGGGGCGACGGTCCTCGTCTCGGCCATCTCGACGGCGTTCGGCGTCGTGCTCCTGTCGGCGACCGGCTATCTCGCCGTCGTGCTCGGGTCGAACCCGGAGTACGGCTCGTCCGGCACGATGGTGGTCGTGCTGGCGCTGCTCAGCGGCATCCTGCTCGCCGTCGCGGTCTACGTCGCCGCGATCGTCACCGCCAACACGTTCTCGACGATCATCGCCGGGCGCACCCGCCGCATCGCGCTCATGCGTCTCATCGGCGCGACCGCGCGCTCGCAGCGCAGCGAGGTCGCGACCCAGGGACTCGTCGTGGGTGCCATCGGTGCGGTCCTCGGCCTCGTGGTGACGACGGCCGGGGTGGTCGTGGCCGTCCCCGTACTGAACCGCGCCCTCGGGGTCACCTCGGAGTGGTCGCCGCTGCAGCCCGTGCTGCTCCTGCCGGCGATCGCCGTCGCGCTCACGACCTGGATCGCCGCGTGGTCGGGGTCTCGCCGGGTGCTGGCGGTGACACCTCTCGAGGCGCTGGGCGGCTCGGTCGAGCGTTCGCGTGAGGAGATCGCCGCGAAGCGCGGACGCAGGACGGGCGCGGTGGTCCTCGGCGCGATCGGTGTCGTGCTCCTGGTCGGTGGACTCCTCCTCGGCCTCCTGAGCCCCGCCGGCGTGCTCGTCGCGTTCTTCGGCGGACTCTTCTCCTTCACCGCCGTATCGATCAGCGCGGTATCAGTCATGCCGCCGCTCCTGAAAGCCACCGGGCGTCTGTTCGGAAGGTCCGTGACCGCGCGCCTGGCCGCGGAGAACGCGGTCCGCTATCCGGAGCGGTCGAGCCGCATGGCGATCGGCGTGGTCATGGGCGTCGCGCTCGTCGTGATGTTCGCCGTCGCCGCCGAGTCGGCGAAGTCCCTCGTAGCGGCATCGGCGGGCGGTGAGCCGGATGCGAGCTTCAACGAGATGATGGACGTCTTCTCGACGGTCATGATGTGCCTCGTCGCCGTCAGCGCCGTGATCGCCGCCGTCGGTCTCGTGAACCTCCTCACGATCGGCATCGTGCAGCGCAAGCGGGAGCTCGGTCTCCTGCGCGCTCTCGGGCTCACCTCCGCGCAGATCCGCCGCATGGTGCTCATCGAAGCGGCGCACGTCACCGTCACGGCGCTCCTGTTCGGCCTGGCGCTCGGCATCCTGTACGGCTGGGTCGCGGCGCAGTCGCTCCTCGGATCCGTCGCCATGCCGCCGCTGTGGCTGTCGCC
This sequence comes from Microbacterium sp. SORGH_AS_0505, assembly GCF_030818715.1. NCBI lineage: Bacteria > Bacillati > Actinomycetota > Actinomycetes > Micrococcales > Microbacteriaceae > Microbacterium > Microbacterium sp. SORGH_AS_0505. The sequence continues at coordinate 1,455,401 of NZ_JAUTAT010000001.1, forward strand.
GACGTTCGTCGCCCCGGCGATCCCGCTGGTCCCCGTCGCGATCGTGATCGTCGCGACCGCGGCACTCACCCTCGGGGCAGCGGTCGCTCCGACCCGGATCGCGACGCGCACGGCTCCCGTCGAGGCGCTCGCCGAGTGACCGGTGCCGCGCCTCCCTGCCACGGGCGCGGGGAGGCGCGGCATCCGTCCGTCAGTCGGCTTCGGCAGCCGGCGGGTCGTACGACCAGGTGGGCGCCAGGGCGCGCAGGCGCATGCCGCGGTACTGCCACGCCGCCCACAGGACGGGCCACAGGGGCAGGGCCGCGGCTCCGCCGATCGTGAGCCGATCGCGCCAGAGCGTCCGCGTGGGATCCCCCGGCAGCGGGCTCACCGCCATCTGGTGGTCCCAGACGTCGAGGGCGGCGAGTGCACCGGTCAGCGGGATGCCGCTGTCCCGGAAGATCCGCACCGGACCGTTCGTGTCCTCGGTGTACCGGTCGCTCGCGTGGATGAGCTGCTGGCCGGCGGGGATGATGCCGAGGGCGCGGATCTCGACCGGCACGTCGGTCCCCGGCTCGAACGAGGTCGGGAGCTCGCCGGCCATCGGGGCCATGTCGAGCAGAGGGCCGTAGAGCTCGGTGACGGCGCGAGGCGAGTGGAGGGCCCGCCAAGCGGCATCCGCGGTGCAGTCGAGCTCGAGCTTCAGGAGGATCCGCATCGGACCACTCTCGCATTCCTCTTCGGCACTCGATACGTTGGGAGCGCTCCCACTCCCGCGACGTCATCGTCGACCCTCCGGAAAGACCGCTATGCCCCTCGAACCCGCCATCGAATCCGGCGACCGCTCGCACACCCTCGCCCCCGTCGAGTCGGTCGCGCAGATCTCCTCGATGCTGCTCGACACCGACCCCACCCTCGACCCGGCTCTGGCCGAGGCGGCGCGGGTCGCGGCCACCGAGGGCGTCGTCCTCCTCACCAACGACGGGACCCTGCCGCTCGGTGAGCGTGCGGTCGCCGTGTTCGGGCGCGTGCAGATCGACTGGTTCGCGGTCGGCTACGGCTCCGGCGGCGACGTGAAGGTGCCTTACATCTGGAACCTCCTCGCCGGTCTCCGCGACGCGGGCGTCCGGGTCGACGACGAGCTCGCGACGCGGTACTCGACCTGGTCGGCGGCGAACCGCCCCGCCTTCGCCGCCACCTGGGGCGAGTGGCCGCACCACTTCCCCGAGATGGCCGTCGCCGACGCCGATGTCGCAGCTGCGGCTTCCCGTGCCGACACCGCCGTCGTCGCGATCGGACGCGCCGCGGGCGAGGCGCGCGACAGCATCCTCGAACCCGGCAGCTACTACCTGACGGCCGACGAGCGGACGCTCCTCGACTCCGTCACCTCGCACTTCGCCCACACGGTCGTCGTCGTGGATGCCGGCAATGTCATGGACCTCTCGTGGGTCGTCGACTACGGCGATCGGATCGGCGCGGTGCTCTTCGCGTGGCAGGGCGGAATGGAGGGTGCGCGCGCCGTCGCGGGCGTGCTGTCGGGCGAGCAGACCCCGAGCGGCAAGCTCACCGACACGATCGCCCTCACCTACGAGGACTATCCGAGTGCGCCGAACTTCGGCCACCTCGACGTCAACGTCTACGCCGAGGACGTCTTCGTCGGCTATCGCTACTTCGAGACCTTCGCCCCCGACCGGGTGCTCTTCCCCTTCGGGCACGGACTCTCGTACACGACGTTCGCGCTGGCGACCGAGGCGACGACGGATGCCGAGACGGTCCGACTCGACGTCACCGTGACCAACACCGGCGCACGTCCCGGCAAGGAGGTCGTGCAGGTCTACACCGGCGCGCCCGACGGCGCCCTCGGCAAGCCCGCGCGCCACCTCGCGGCCTTCGGCAAGACCGGCCTGCTCGCCCCCGGCGCGAGCGAGACCGTCCACCTCGACGTCCGGCTCGACGACCTCGCCTCCTACGACGACGGCGGCGCGACGGGGACGCGGAGCGCCTGGGTCCTGGAAGCGGGCGCGTACCCCGTGTTCGTCGGAACCGACGTCCGCTCCGCGGCGCGCGTCGCCGCGTTCGAGGTGCCCGAAACGCGCGTCGTGCGCACCGCGACCGAGGTCGCCGCGCCCGTCCACGCGTTCGAGCGGCTCACCGTGGGCCGCGCGGACGACGGCTCGGCCGTCGTCGCCCACGAGAGCGTCCCCACCCGCACCGTCTCCCGTGCCGAGCGCGTTCTCGGATCGCTGCCGGCGGAGTTCGCGCAGACCGGGGACCGGGGCATCGACCTCGCCGCCGTCGCTCGCGGCGCGGCATCCCTCGACGACTTCGTCGCCCAGCTCACCGACGAGGAACTGTCGCTCCTGGCGCGGGGCGACGTCACGATGGACAGCCCGCTGGGCGCGCCCGGCAACGCGGGGGTGCTCGGCGGGGTCTCCGAGTCGCTTCGCGCGAAGGGCGTGTCGCCCGTCACCACGACGGACGGACCGAGCGGCATCCGTCTGTCGGCGTACGCGTCGCTGCTCCCGTCGGGGACGGCGCTCGCCTCGACCTGGAACACGGCCCTCATCGAGGAGCTCGCCGCACTTCACGGAGAGGAGATGCGCCGGAAGGGCTCCGACGTCCTGCTGAGCCCCGGCATGAACATCCATCGCGACCCGCTGTGCGGGCGGAACTTCGAGTACTTCAGCGAGGACCCGGTCGTGACCGGCCGGATCGCGGCAGCCGTGGTGCGCGGAGTGCAGCGCACGGGCCTGTCGGCGTGCCCCAAGCACTTCGCCGCGAACAACCAGGAGACCAACCGCACCCGCAACGACTCGCGCGTCTCGGAGCGGGCGCTCCGCGAGATCTACCTGCGCGGGTTCGAGATCTGCGTCCGCGAGGCCGCGCCCCGCGCGATCATGACCTCGTACAACCAGATCAACGGCGTGTGGGCGCACTATCACTACGACCTCGCGACCGTCATCCTCCGCGAGGAATGGCGCTACGAGGGCGTCGTCATCACCGACTGGTGGATCGAGAACGCCGTCGATCCCGACTTCCCCGCCCTCGAGGACAACGCCTACCGCGTCCGCGCACAGGTCGACGTCCTCATGCCCGGAGGTGTGAAACGGGATGCCGCTCCCCAAGCGCAGGCCGACACGACGATCCTCGACTCCCTCGCCCGTGAGGAAGGGATCACGCGGGGTGAACTCCAGCGGACGGCCCGGAACGTCCTCGGGCTCGTCATGTCGCTGAAGCCGGTCGTCGACGCTCGTACGCTGGAGGGATGACCGCGAGCCCGTTCGATCAGTCCCGCTATCAGCTGCGCTTCGACTGGGGGCGGGACGGGCTGACCCGTCTCGCACCCGCCGATGTGGTCGTCGTCGTCGATGTCCTGCGTTTCTCGTCGACGGTCTCGGCACGCGTCGCCGCCGGCGAGACGGTGACGCACGACGAGGCCGCCCACGCCGTGTCGCGCAACGGGGCGGCAGTCGCGACTGCCGCAGCAGAGACGGGCGCGACCGTCTTCCTCGGGAGCCTCCGCAATGCGACCGCCGTCGCACAGGCGGTCCTCGCGGAGCAGAACCGTCGCGCGGCGCGGACGAGCGTGAGCATCGTCGCCGCCGGCGAACTGCACGGACCGGGGGATGCCGCGGTCCTGCGCTTCTCCGTCGAGGACCAGCTCGGCGCGGGCGCGGTGTTCGCCGCGCTCGAGACGATCGGTCTGGATCACTCGTCGCCGGAGGCCGCGGCGGCATCCGAAGCGTTCCGGGGTCTCCGGTCGGCGGTCCGCCATCTCCTCACGGCGAGTGGCTCCGGCCAGGAACTGCTCGACGCCGGTCGCCGCGACGAGGTGCTCGCCGCCGCGGTTCACGACGCGGACGAGACGGTCCCCGTCCTCCGTGACGGCGTGTGGCAGGCCTACGAGGTGGTCAGCGCGGCGTGAGGGCCTCGCGCCGGGTCGCAGCGGTGATCTCGCGGCGCCGCCAGGTGATCAGGTAGCGCTCGTCGAACGTCGGCGCGCAGCGCGCACACGACGTCGCCCGCGTCGCCTTGCGGTGGCGGTATGCGACGTGTCCGGCGGGGCACACGCCGACCCAGGGAGCGAGCTCCGTCGCCGTCTCGCCGCGATGGGTGACGCCGCCGGTGTATCCGAGTGAGCGCGCGATGCGCTTCCATTCCGCGCCGTGCCCGGCGGCTGCGCCCGCGATCGCGTGGGCGATCTCGTGCAGGATCGTCTGACGGTTGGTCTCGGCGTCGTAGCGCGCGGCCAGGTATCGCGAGAGGGTGATGCGCTTGCGCAGGTAGTCGCACGCGCCGGCGCGCCGTTTGGCGTTGTCGAAGGCGAAGCTCCACGAGTCGTCGAGCAGCTGCCGCAGCAGCGTCTCGGCCTCGCGGCGCACGTCGATGAGGTCGCTCATGCCAGCACGATAGGACGCAGGTACGACACTCGGGTCGAAGGTCTCAGCCGGCGACCGTCGTGCTGTTGCGGCGACGGTCGACGGCGTCGATGGCGAGCAGCGTCGACTCGAGCTGATCCTCGGGAGCGCCCGCCTCCTGCCGCAGGAACAGCGCCTTCTTGAAGTCGGCGCGTGCTGCGGCGTCGTCGCCCGCGTCGAAGTGGACCTTGCCGCGGTGCTGGCATCCGAAGGCAGCGACCGCCGACCAGCCCTGGCCTTCGGCCTCCTCGACGCACGTGTTGAGCTCGTGGATCGCGGCGGCGTATGCGCCGCGGAACTGCTGCACGCTCGCGTGCAGCATCCGGGCGCGCAGCAGGTCCTTGCGTGTGCCGGCCATGCGGGCCACGCGCACGGACTCCTCCGAGACGACGAGAGCGTCGTCGAGGCGTCCGAGGACCTTCAGCAGCCACACCTTCTCGAGCATCGCCGCGAGGCTCCGCTGCTCGCCGAGGTCGGCGAGGCGTGCCTGGCATTCGTCGAGGTCGACGATCTCTCGGAGAGTCTCCGGGTCGTATCCCTTGATGAAGCCCACAGCTGTTCCTTCCGACCCTGCAACGTGTGTCTCCAGTGTCGCCGCGGCTCGCCCGGAATGCGCTGAGGGCGCGCCGCGCGTCGTGGCCTCAGCGGTCGAAGACGGATGCCGCAGGTTTCGGGGACGGGGTGGAATCGGCATCCGTCATGATCCGCGCATCGCGCGCGAACGCCTCGAGTTCGGCGCCGTGGGCGACCTTCGCGGGATGGGGTCCGGCCGCCATCAGACGCGGCAGCCACTCCATCGGCAGCTCGGAGGGTGAGGCCGCGATGACGATGTTCCCGAACCGCCCGCTCTTGAGCGTCCGCACCTCGGCGAGGACGACGACGTGCTCGAGGACGGAGCGGACGGTCGCGACCTGCCTGCGGGCGAAGGCGAGCCCGCTGCCGTCGGCGATGTTGACGAGCAGGATGCCGGTCGGCGCGAGGAGCCCCGCGAGGATCCGGTAGTACTCGACGCTCGTGATGTGGGCGGGCGTCTGCGCGCCGGCGAACACGTCCGAGACGACGAGGTCCACCTGGCCGACGATGCCGGGAGGGAGGCGCGCCGCGACGTCGCGGGCGTCGCCGATCCGCACGCGCAGCTGACCCGTGCGCGGCAGGGGGAGGTGCTCCCGGACGAGGTCGACGAGCGCCTGCTCGAGCTCGATGACCTGCTGCCGCGACCCCGGTCGGGTGTGCTCGACGTACCGGGGGAGGGTCATGGCGCCCGCGCCGAGATGCACCGCGGTGAGGGGTTCTCCCGGCATCCCCATCTGATCGATGACGGCGCCCATACGGGCGACGTACTCGAAGTGGAGATGCGACGGATCGTCGAGATCGACGTGCGACTGCGGGGTGGTCTCGACGACCAATTCCCACCCGCCGGCGAACCGGCCGGGGATGATGCGCGCCTGCCTCCCGTCGGACAGTCTGGCGACAGGCGGGTCGAGGGGGGCGCGGGAGCGGGCCATCCGACTACGGTAGCCCGCAGGAAGAAACACGATCGAGATACAGCTGTAACCGCTTACCGGCAGTGTGGACGGTAGCGTCAGCCGCATCCCTTCGGCAGCGCCGCCTCCTGGCGCGCCGCCGACGAGCCCCATCGGAAGGTGCACAGCAATGCTCCCCATTTCCCGGAAGCGGGTGGTCGCGGGCGCCGCGGCCCTCGTCATCGGTGCGCTCGCGCTCAGCGCGTGCGCCAGTCAGCGAGGCGGCGACGACAACGCGGAAGGACCCGCGGACGTCGACGGCACGTTCGTCTTCGCGGCGTCGTCCGACCCCGCGAGCCTCGACCCCGCCTTCGCCCAGGACGGCGAGACGTTCCGCGTCTCGCGCCAGATCTTCGAAGGCCTCGTGGGCACCGAGCCCGGTACGGCCGACCCCGCCCCTCTCCTCGCCGAGTCGTGGGAGACGTCCGACGACGCGCTGAGCTACACGTTCGCCCTCAAGAAGGACGTGACGTTCCACGACGGCACCCCGTTCAACGCCGAGGCCGTCTGCGTCAACTTCGACCGTTGGTACAACTGGGAGGGCCTGGCCGCCAGCGAGGCGCTCGGGTACTACTACAACAAGCTCTTCAAGGGCTACGCGTCGAGCCCCGACGCGGCCGTGTACGACTCGTGCACGCCCGACGGCGACTCGTCCGTCACGATCGCCCTCAAGAAGCCCTTCGCCGGCTTCGTCGCCGCGCTGTCGCTGCCAGCCTTCGGGATGCAGTCGCCGAAGGCGCTCGAGGAGTACAAGGCCGACGAGGTGGGCGGGACCGCCGAGGCTCCGACCCTCAGCGAATACGCCACCGGCCACCCGGCCGGCACCGGCCCCTACAAGTTCGACGAGTGGTCCCGCGGCGAGCAGGTCACCCTGAGCTCGTACGCCGACTACTGGGGCGACAAGGGCCAGATCGACAAGATCATCTTCCGCACGATCGACGACCCCACCGCGCGTCGCCAGGCTCTCGAGTCCGGCTCGATCGACGGCTACGACCTCGTGGGTCCCGCCGACACCGGAGCGCTCGAGGACGCCGGCTTCACGATGGTGTCCCGCCCGCCCTTCACGATCCTGTACCTCGCCTTCAACCAGGCGGTCGAGGAACTCCAGGACCCGAAGGTCCGTGAGGCGCTCTCGTACGCGGTCGACAAGGACGCCCTGATCTCGCAGGTCCTCCCCGAGGGCACCGAGAAGGCGACGCAGTTCATGCCGCCGAGCGTCAACGGCTGGAACGCCGACGTCACGACCTACGACTACGACCCTGAGAAGGCCAAGTCGCTCCTCGCCGAGGCCGGCTACACCGAGGCCAACCCGCTGAAGCTGACCTTCAACTACCCGGTCAACGTCTCGCGTCCCTACATGCCGGACCCCGAGCAGATCTTCACGGTTCTGTCGTCCCAGCTGAAGGACGTCGGCGTCGAGGCCACGCCGAAGTCGAACGAGTGGGGCGAGTACCTCGACCTCATCACGGGCGGCACGGACCACGGCATCCACCTGCTGGGCTGGACCGGTGACTACAACGACACCGACAACTTCCTCGGCGTCTTCTTCGGCCAGAAGTCGGCGGAGTGGGGCTTCGACAACCCCGAGCTCTTCCAGGACCTCACCGACGCCCGCGGCATCGCGGACCTCGACGAGCAGACGAAGCTCTACTCGGAGATCAACGAAGAGGTCGCGAAGTTCATCCCCGGCGTCCCGCTGGCCCACCCGGCTCCCACGCTGGCCTTCGACTCCCGCGTCGAGAGCTACCCGGCGAGCCCCGTGAACGATGAGGTGTTCAGCCAGATCGTCCTCACGAAGTAAGCCGATCGAGGCAGCGCCTGCTGCCTGACCGGTGCGGGGCGGGATGACCTCCCGCCCCGCACCGACCTCCACGAAAGCGACACCCGTGCTGCGAACCATCGGCAATAGGCTCCTGCTGCTGATCCCCACCCTCCTCGGCCTGAGCATCCTGCTCTTCTGGTGGGTCCGAACCCTCCCCGGCGGTCCCGCCCAGGCGCTCCTGGGCGAGAAGGCCACCCCCGAAGCCGTCGCTCGGATCAACGAGCTCTACGGATTCAACCGTCCTCTGATCGAGCAGTACTTCACCTGGATCGGGCGACTGCTGTCGGGCGACTTCGGCACCTCGCTGCGCACGAGCCAGCCGGTGCTCGACGAGTTCCTCCGCCGGTTCCCGGCGACCATCGAGCTCTCGGTCGCGGCGCTGATCATCGCCGTCGGAGTCGGCGTGCCGCTCGGCTATTGGGCCGCGCGCCGCCACGGCAAGGCAGCCGACAGCACCGCCGTCGTCTTCAGCCTGCTGGGGATCGTCGTGCCGGTGTTCTTCCTGGCCTTCATCCTGAAGTACGTGTTCGCGGTCCAGCTCGGCTGGCTCCCGTCGGACGGACGTCAGGACCCTCGCATCGAGGCCACCCACTACACGAACTTCTACGTGCTCGACGGGCTGATCACGGGCGAATTCGACGCCGCGTGGGACGCGATCCTGCACCTGATCCTGCCGGCCATCGCCCTCGGCACGATCCCTCTCGCGATCATCGTGCGCATCACCCGGGCATCCGTCCTCGAAGTGCAGAACGCCGACTACGTCCGCACGGGCAAGGCCAAGGGCGTTCCCGGTGCGCTGCTGCGCAACCGATTCATCCTGCGGAACGCCATGCTCCCGGTCATCACGACGATCGGTCTGCAGGCGGGCCTGCTGCTGTCGGGGGCGATCCTCACCGAGACGGTCTTCGCGTTCCCCGGTATCGGGTCGTTCCTCTCCAGCGCGATCTTCAACCGCGACTTCGCCGTGCTGCAGGGCTTCATCATCTTCATCGCGATCGTCTACGCGCTCATCAACCTGCTCGTCGACGTCTCGTACAGCCTGATCGACCCGAGAGTGAGGGTCTCATGAGCACCGTCCTTCCCCCCGCCGCAGGCGGCAGCGCCGCCGACGACTCGACCGTCGCCGTCCTCACCGCGGGCACCGGCGGCGCCCCGCGCGGCGGTTTCTGGCACGACGTCTTCCGCCGGCTCCGGCGCAGCCCCACCGCGTGGGTGGGCCTCGCCATCGTGCTGCTGTTCGTGGTGGTCGCCCTCCTCGCCCCGCTGCTCGCCCCGTACCCCGAGACGGCGTTGCCCGGAGCACGCGAGATCACCCCGACGTACATCCCCGGGCCCGGCGAGATCGCCGCGTTCCCGCTCGGCCTCGACCGCTTCGGCGGCGACGTGGTGTCGAAGCTCATCTGGGGAGCACAGGCATCCCTCCTCATCGGTGTCGTCTCGACGGCCTACGGCCTCATCGGAGGGATGCTGCTGGGCCTCATCGCCGGGACGTTCGGCGGCTGGGTCGACAACGTCATCATGCGACTCGTCGACATCCTGCTGTCGGTGCCGAGCCTGCTGCTCGCCGTCTCGATCGCCGCGATCCTCGGTCAGAACCAGAACTCGGTCATGATCGCCATCGGTGTCGCGCAGGTGCCGATCTTCGCGCGCCTGCTCCGCGCCTCGATGCTGCAGCAGCGCTCGGCGGACTACGTCCTGTCGGCACAGACCCTGGGCCTCGGTCGCGGGCGCATCACGATGACCCACGTCCTGCCGAACGCGGTAGGCCCCGTCATCGTGCAGGGCACCCTGTCGCTCGCGACGGCCGTCATCGACGCCGCGGCGCTGTCGTTCCTCGGCCTCGGCGGCGGGCGCCCCGAGACGGCGGAGTGGGGCCGCATGCTCACCTACGCGCAGGCCGAACTCGCGATCGCGCCGTGGCTCGCGTTCCTCCCCGGTATCTGCATCGCCATCACGGCGCTCGGATTCACGCTGTTCGGTGAGGCGCTGCGCGAGGCCATGGACCCGCGGACGCGCGGGCGCTGAGCTTCTGCAGGAGCGCGGCTGACACCGCTGGTACCGCTCCGCGATCCCGGCGGGTCGGACGACAGGGCCCCTTCCCCGACTGTCCGGCCCACCGGGATCGCTTCGCTGCCCGGGGATGGCGAGTGGGCGGGTGTGCCGGTGTTCCGTATTCAGTCTCCGCGGCGCGGAGAGGGGACGAAGGGCACGAGATGACGTGCGAAAACGTCCTCGCCGATCGTCGCGAGACTGAATACGGAACGCGCGTCGGGGCGTATCGGCGCGGAACCCGGGTCAGACGGCGATGTCGAGTTCGTTGCCGGGGATCGAGGAGAGCAGGTTCCGCGTGTACGGGTCACGCGGGTTCGTGAAGATCTCCTCGCTCGAGGCCGCCTCGACGAGCGCGCCGTCCTTCATGACGCAGACGTAGTCGCTGATCAACCGAACGACGGCGAGGTCGTGCGAGATGAAGAGGTAGCTGAGGCCGTACTCGGTCTGCAGGTCGCGGAGCAGGGTCAGGATCTGGTCCTGCACGAGCACGTCGAGCGCCGACACGGGCTCGTCGCACACGATGAGCTCCGGCGACAGAGCGAGCGCGCGCGCGATCGCGACGCGCTGGCGCTGGCCTCCGGAGAGCTCCGACGGGTAGCGGCGCAGCATCGACGCGGGCAGGGCGACGTCGTCGAGCAGCTTCCGCACGCGCGCGGCGCGGTCCTTCGCCGACCCGCGGTTGTAGAAGTCGAGCGGCTCCTGCACGATCCGCTCGATCGTGAACATGGGGTTCAGCGACGAGTACGGGTCCTGGAAGATCGGCTGCACCTTCTGACGGAACTCGCGGAGCTGTCGTCCTTTGAGGGATGCCACGTCCGTGCCGTCGTAGCGGATGACGCCCTCCGTGGGGTCCACGACCTTCAGCAGCATCCGCGCAGTCGTCGTCTTGCCGGAACCCGACTCGCCGACGATCGCGACGGTCTCTCCGCGCGGGATCGAGAACGACACGTCCTTGACGGCAGCGAAGTCCTCCTTCTGGCCGCGGACGTTGTAGAGCTTGGTGAGTCCCTCGACCTCGACGATGTTGTCGACCGGCTTCGGTGCGGCATCCGGAGTCGGCTCGGTGAACGCCTCGGGACGCAACCGAGCGACGGCGACCGACGGCGCCGCCTGCACGAGGGACTGCGTGTAGGGATGCTGCGGGTCCTCGAGGATCTGCCGGGCCGGGCCCTGCTCGACGATGCGTCCGCGGTGCATGACGACGACGCGGGCGGCGCGCTCGGCGGCCAGCCCCAGGTCGTGCGTGATGAGGAGGACCGAGGTGCCGAGCTCGGTGGTCATGCGTCCGAGCTGGTCGAGGATCGTCTTCTGCACGGTCACGTCGAGCGCACTCGTGGGCTCGTCGGCGATGAGCAGACGGGGGTTGCAGGCGAGCCCGATCGCGATGAGCGCGCGCTGGCGCATGCCGCCCGAGAACTCGTGCGGGTACTGCTTCGCGCGGTCCTCTGCGTTCGGCAGGCCCGCGGCGGCGAGGGTCTCGACGACCTTGCGGTCGACGTCCTTCCTGGTCGCGAGTCCGTGGGCGAGCAGGGTCTCGGCGACCTGAGTGCCGATCTTCGATGTCGGGTTGAGGTTCGACATCGGGTCCTGCGGGACGAGTCCGATCTGTGCGCCGCGGATGCCTCGCATCGTCGACTCGGAGGCCCCGACGAGCTCTTGGCCGTCGAGGCGGATGCTGCCCTGCGCGACGCGACCGTTGCCGGCGAGCAGGCCGATCACGGCCATCGCCGTCGTCGACTTGCCCGAGCCGGACTCTCCGACGATCGCGACGGTCTCGCCGGCGGCGAGGTCGAGGTCGACGCCCTCGACCGCCCGCACGGAGCCGTCGATGGTCTGGAACTCGACGGCGAGGTCGCGGACCTGCAGGAGGGGCGCGCCGGGGGCGGGGGAGGTCTCGAAGGGCATTCCCCCATCCTGCCCTCCGCCCGCCGCCTGCGCACGGGTGGATCGCCCGGCTTTACCCAGCCGTAACGACCCGCGGTGTCTCAGCCGTCGCGGCGGGCGCCCTCGGAGGGCCGGACCGTGAAGACGTGCGGCTCGGTGTGGCCCGCGGCGGCGAAGGCCGCGAGCACCGCCTCGCGCACCGCGGGTACGGCGTCGCGCTCGATGAGCGCGATCGCCGAGCCGCCGAAGCCGCCGCCGGTCATGCGGGCGCCGATCGCGCCGTTCGCACGGGCGGTCTCGACGGCGAGGTCGAGCTCGGGCACCGAGATCTCGAAGTCGTCGCGCATCGAGGCGTGCGAGGCGTACAGCAGGTCGCCGATGGCACGCGGGCCCTGCTCGCGGAGTGTGCGGACGGTGTCGAGCACGCGCTGGTTCTCGGTCACGACGTGACGCACGCGGCGGTAGGTCTGCTCGTCGACGAGCTCCTCGACGCGGGGGAGCTGATCCACCCTCACGTCGCGGAGGGCGGGGACGTCCATCGCCTGAGCGCCGCGCTCGCACGCCGCTCGGCGCTCGCCGTAGCCGCCGGTCGAGTGGGCGTGGGCGACGCGGGTGTCGATCACCATGAGCTCGAGGCCCGACGCGTCGAAGCCGAGTTCGACCACCTGGGCGTCGAGGCTCCGGCAGTCGAGGAAGGTCCCGGCATCCGTCTCACCGAGCATCGACGCCATCTGATCCATGATCCCGGTCGGGGCCCCGACGGCCTCGTTCTCGGCGCGGCGGCCGGCCTGGGCGAGCGCGACGCGGTCGAGGCCCAGGCCCCACACGTCGTTCAGGGCCGAACCGGTCGCGCCCTCGATGGCCGCCGACGACGAGAGCCCTGCGCCGACGGGGACGTCCGAGGCGAAGGCGAGGTCGACACCGGTGACGGATGCCGCATCCGTCCCGGTCGCCTGCAGCAGCGCCCACGCGACACCGAGCGGATAGCGGGCCCACTCGACGACCTCGTCGCGGCGCTCGGGGAAGAGCGCGTCGAGGTCGGCGAGGGCGACCTCGACCGGTGCCTCGTCGAAGGTCGAGACGACGCGGATGCGGCCGTCCGCGCGTCTTCCGAGCGCGACGTGCGTGCGGTGCGGCGTCGCGAACGGGAAGACGAAGCCGTCGTTGTAGTCGGTGTGCTCGCCGATCAGGTTCACGCGGCCGGGAGCCGACCAGAGTCCGACCGGCTCGGATCCAGTGAGGGTGGCGAAGAGGCTCCGGGCCTCGGCGGCAGCGGTCACAGCGTGACTCCTTCGATGGCGGTGCGGAGGCGCGCGGCGGCATCCTCCGGGGGGACGTCGCCGATCCAGGCGCCCATGGCGGCCTCGGATCCGGCGAGGAACTTGAGCTTGTCGGCGGCGCGGCGCGGGCTCGTGAGCTGCAGGCTCAGGCGCACCGTCTCGCGGCCGACGTGGACCGGCGCCTGGTGCCAGGCGGCGATGTACGGCGTCTCGGACTCGTAGAGCGCGTCGACGCCGCGGAGCAGACGCAGGTAGAGCGGAGCGAGCTCGTTCTTCTCCTCGTCGGTCAGGCCCGCGAAGTCGGCGACGTGGCGATGCGGGAGCATGTGGATCTCGATCGGCCAGCGCGCGGCGAACGGCACGAACGCGGTCCAGTGCTCGCCGCGCAGCAGCACGCGGGGCCCGGCCTGCTCGAACTCGAGGATGCGCTGGAACAGATCGGGGGCGGTCCGATCGATCGAGTCGAGCAGGCGGGTCGTCCGCGGGGTGACGTAGGGGTAGGCGTAGATCTGCCCGTGCGGGTGCTGCAGCGTCACTCCGATGGCCTCGCCGCGGTTCTCGAACGGGAAGACCTGCTCGATGCCGGGCAGCGCCGAGAGGGCTGCGGTGCGGTCGGCCCACGCCTCGATGACGGTGCGGGCGCGCGTCACGGTCTGCGTGCCGAACGACCCGGTGCGCTCGGGCGAGAAGCAGACGACCTCGGTGCGGCCGACGCTCGTGCGGGTGCGACCGAGACCGAGGTGCGCGAGGTCGTCGAGTCCGCGCGGCGGGTCGATGCCGGCGGGCACGTCGTCCGTGGCCTCGGCGAGGGCGGGACCGAACGAGGGCGACTTGTTCTCGAAGACGGCGACGTCGTACACCGAGGGGATCTCGGAGGGGTTGGTCGCGGTCTGCGGTGCGAGCGGGTCGAGTTCGGCAGGGGGCAGGAAAGCGCGGTTCTGGCGGTTCGCGGCGATCGAGACCCAGTCGCCCGTCAGGACGTCCTGCCGCATGGTGGCGGTCTCGGGCCGCGCGCCGAGGTCGCGGGCGTCGACGGCGCGGTCGACGCCGAGCGTCGTGCCCGGGTCGTCGAAGTAGATCAGCTCGCGGCCGTCGGCCAGGCGGGTGCTGCGCTTGACGACGCCGGCGCCGAGGTCACTCGTCTCGGCGGGCGCGTGCGTGCCGTTCTCCGGTGTGTTCACGTCAACACGGTAGCCGAACGGCTATGTTATCGTCAACATCACGCGAGTCTCCGGAGTCGAGCACGCATTCGCGAGGCGAAGTCCGGGCAGGGGAGGATGCCGTGCAGCGACGCATCTCGATGGCCGACGTGGCCGCGGCCGCGGGCGTCTCGGGGCAGACCGTTTCTCGGGTCGTCAACGCCAGCCCGCGGGTCGACCCCGAGACGCGGATCCGTGTCGAGGCCGCCATGGCCGACCTCGGTTACCGGCCCCACCGCGCCGCCCGGGCTCTGCGCACCGGGCGCTCCGGCACGATCGGCGTTATCGTCGCCACCCTGTCGACGGTCGGCAACTCGCGGATGCTCGAAGCCGTGGCATCCGCCGCCGCCCGACGAGACCTCGCCGTCACCCTCGTCGCGCTTGCGGGCCGCGCCGACGTCGGTGCCGCGTTCGACCGGCTGCACGACCTCGGCGTCGACGGCGCCGTCGTGCTCAACGAGGCGACCGCGATCGCCGAAGGCGTCACGCCGCCCGCGGGCCTCGCACTCGTGGCCGTCGACTCGCCCGGCGGTGCGTTCGCCACGGTCCAGTCCGATCACGCGGGCGGCGCCGAGGCGGCTACGCGCCGGCTGCGGGATGCCGGACGTCGCACGGTCGCGCACGTCGCCGGTCCCGCCGGCTCGTTCGCGGCGGACGAGCGCGAGCGCGGCTGGCGCGCCGCGCACGACGGGGCGCGCGTGCCCGAACCCGTGCGCGGGGACTGGGGCGCGGCATCCGGTCACGCGGCGGGTCGGGCGCTCGCAGCGGACCCCGCGGTGGACGCCGTGTTCGCCGCGAACGACCAGATGGCGCTCGGCGTGCTGCGTGCGCTCGCCGAGGCCGACCGCGACGACGTCGCCGTCATCGGGTTCGACGATGTCGCGGATGCCGCCGACTACCGCCCGCCGCTCACCACCGTCCGACAGGACTTCGACGCCCTCGGCGAGGCCGCCGTCGCCGCCCTCGCGGCGACGCTCGACGGCGCGCCCGCGACGCGGACCGTCGTCCCGACGACGCTCATCGCCCGCGCGTCGGGCTGACGCGCCGACCCCGCCTGCAACGACCGACCCCACCCTGCCCGCGCGGTGCGCAGGAGGTGGGGTCGGTACGACGGGATGGGGTCAGCCGGCGTTGCGGCGGGCCTCCCAGCCGCTCTGCACCATCTCGTCGAGGGTGTACCGCATCTTCCAGTCGAGGTCGCGGGCGGCGAGCTCGCCGGTCGCAACGATCCGGTCGGGATCGCCGGCGCGGCGCGGGCCCACCTCGGGGGTGAACTCGATGCCGGTGACGCGGGCGACGGCATCCATGATCTCGCGGACCGACAGGCCGTTCTGCGAACCCAGGTTGTACGCCGGCTCGACCGGCTCGCCCGCACGAAGGCGCTGCGCCGCGACGGCGTGCGCGGCGGCGATGTCCGACACGTGCACGTAGTCGCGGACGTTCGTGCCGTCGGGGGTGTTGTAGTCGTCGCCGTTGATGCGCGGCGTCTTGCCGTCGATCAGCATCTCGAACACGATCGGGAACAGGTTGTGCGGGCTCTTGTCCCATACCGACGCATCGCCCGAGCCGACGACGTTGAAGTATCGGAGCGAGGTGTGGCGCAGGGGCGCATCGGATGCCGCCGTCGCGACGCCCTGCGCAGCGAGCAGCCACTCGCCGATGAGCTTCGACTCGCCGTAGGGCGAGGCGGGACGCTTCGGCAGGTCCTCGGTCACGAGCGGCACGTCGGGAGTCCCGTAGACGGCGGCGCTGGAGGAGAAGACGATGTTCGAGACACCGGCATCCGCCATCGCGGCGAGGACGACGCGCGTCCCTTCGACGTTCTGCTCGTACGTGTGCAGGGGCCGCTGGACCGAGACGCCCGCGTACTTGAACCCGGCGACGTGGATGACGCCTTCGGCGCCGTGCTCGCGCAGGGTGTTCGCGACGAGCTCCCGGTCGAGGATCGTGCCCTGAACGAAGGGCACCCCCTCGGGCACGAACGAGGCGTCCCCGCTCGAGAGGTCGTCGAGGACGACCGGGTCGAGACCCGCCTCGGCGAGAGCGCGGACGATGTGGGCGCCGATGTACCCGGCGCCTCCGGTGACGAGCCAACTCATGATCCCGAGCCTACTGGCGCGGGACCGGCGGCCCGGACGTCAGGAACCGAGCGCTGCGAGCCTAGGAGCCCAGCGCCGCGAGCCTCAGGAGCCCAGCGCCGCGAGCCTCAGGAACCCAGCGCTGCCGCGACGACCTTGCGGGCCTCCTCCTGCACCTGCGCGAGGTGCTCCGGCCCCTTGAGACTCTCGGCGTACAGCTTGTAGACGTCCTCGGTGCCCGAGGGGCGCGCCGCGAACCAGGCGAACTCTGTCTGCACCTTGAGGCCGCCGATCGCGGCACCGTTGCCCGGGGCGTGCGACAGCTTGGCGGTCACCGGGTCGCCGGCGAGCTCGCTCGCCGTGACGGCGTCGCCCGACAGCATCGAGAGAGCCGCCTTCTGCTCGGGTGAGGCAGGCGCGTCCACGCGCTGATAAGCGGATGCCCCGAACTCGGCCTCGAGCTCGGCGTACCGCTGCGACGGGGTCTTGCCCGTGACGGCGAGGATCTCGGCCGCGAGCAGGCAGAGGAGGATGCCGTCCTTGTCGGTCGTCCACACGCTGCCGTCCTTGCGGAGGAACGACGCGCCGGCGGACTCCTCGCCGCCGAAGGCGACGGAGCCGTCGAGGAGCCCCGGGACGAACCACTTGAAGCCGACGGGGACCTCGAGGAGGGTCCGGCCGAGCGAGGCGGCGACGCGGTCGATGATCATCGACGAGACGAGGGTCTTGCCGATCGCGGCATCCTTCGGCCACCCCTCGCGGTGCGCGTACAGGTAGTCGATCGCGACGGCGAGGAAGTGGTTCGGGTTCATGAGACCCGCATCGGGCGTCACGATGCCGTGGCGGTCGGCGTCGGCGTCGTTGCCCGTCAGGATGTCGTACTCGTCGCGCCGGGCGACGAGCGCGGCCATCGCCGAGGGCGACGACGGATCCATGCGGATCTTCTCGTCCCAGTCGAGCGTCATGAACCGCCACGTCGGGTCGACCTCGGGGTTCACGACCGTCAGGTCGAGGCCGTAGCGCTCGCCGATGAGGGCCCAGTACTCGACCGAGGCGCCGCCGAGCGGGTCGGCGCCGATCCGCACGCCCGCGCGGGCGATCGCCTCGACGTCGATGATCGACGCGAGGTCGGCGACGTAGCCCTCGCGGAAGTCGTACTCGCCGAGCGTCGCGTCGTCGATGTCGGCGTGGCGGACCCGTTTGACGCCCTCGAGGCCGGCCTCGATGAGCTCGTTCGCACGGTCGGCGATCCAGCCGGTGGCATCGGTGTCGGCCGGGCCGCCGTGCGGCGGGTTGTACTTGAAGCCGCCGTCGCGCGGCGGGTTGTGCGACGGGGTGACGACGATGCCGTCGGCACGACCGGCATCCGCCTCGTCCCGTCCCTTGTTGTAGGTGAGGATCGCGTGGCTCAGCGCCGGCGTCGGCACCCACGAGTCGCGGCTGTCGACGCGGACGTCGACGCCGTTCGCCACGAGGACCTCGATCGCGGTGTGCTCCGCCGGAAGCGAGAGGCCGTGCGTGTCGCGCCCCAGGAAGAGGGGACCCGAGATGCCCTGCGCCGCGCGGTAGTCGACGATCGCCTGCGTCGTGGCGAGGATGTGGACCTCGTTGAAGCTCCGCGAGAGCGAGGAGCCGCGGTGGCCGCTCGTGCCGAACGCGACCCGCTGGGCGGGGACCGCCGGATCGGGGGAGAGGTCGTAGTACGCGCTGATCAGCGCGTCGACATCGATCAGGTCAGAGGATTCGGCGGGCTGTCCTGCGCGGCTCATCCGCCCAGTCTGCCAGGGAAGTCGGGCGGGAGCGCCTGCGTGTCGCGGATCCGCATCGCTTGTTCAGGCGGGCAGCCGCCCGGCATCCGTCGCCATCGACTCCGTGCGTGCGGTGAGCGCGTCGAGGACCGTCCGCAGGGCGGGGGAGTCCGACATCGTGCGGCGGTGGATCGCCGACACCTCGCGGATGGACTCCGGCGACACGGTGGGGATCGCGACGAGGTCCGGGCCCAGGGGAGGCCGGCCGAGCCGGGGCACCAGGGCGACGGCGATGCCGGCGCGGGCGATCTCGAGGTGGTTCTCGAACTCCATCGACTCGTGGACGATGCGGGGAGCGCCGCCGACGCCGTCGAACAGCCGCCGGAGCCACTGACGGCAGATGGTCGACTCGAAGGTCGCGACCCACGGCTCACCGCCGATCTCGTCGGGGCGCAGTTCGGCACGGCCCGCGAGCGGGTGATCGCGGTGCAGGATCACGTCGGCGACATCGGTGAACAGCGGGGTCTCGACGAGGTGCTCGGGGATCGAGAGCGCGACGTTCCCCCAGCGGTGCACGATGCCGAGGTCGCGCTGACCGGACGCCACGAGGGCGATCGTCTCCCAGGGCTCGCTCTCGCGCAGGGGTACCCGCAGGTCCGGATGCCGCCGGCCGAGGTCCGCGATGAGGGGCACCATGACTCCGCGCACGACCGTGGAGAACGCGCCGATGCGGATCTCCCCGCTGACGCGACCGGGCTCGCCGCCCCCGTGCAGATCGGCGCGGACGCGCTCGAGGTCGGCGAGGATGGGCGTCGCGGATACCACGAGGCGCGTCGCGGACTCCGTGAGCACGACACCTCGGCCGACTCGTTCCAGCAGGGCCACGCCGGTGTCGCGCTCGAGCCGCTTGATCTGCTGCGACACGGCCGACGGCGTGAAACCGAGGGCGGTCGCGGCGGCCGCGACGCTCCCCTCCGTGGCGACGGCGCGAAGGGAGACGACGGCCTCGAGATCGATCATGTAGCGATGCTACCGATTTGCCCCAAAGAATGATCGCTTGTCCTTCATGGATGCCGCGGGCTGAATGGATCACGTGACCCGCCGTGACATGCTCCTCGCCGCTCTCGTCGCCTCGCTGTGGGGCCTGAACTTCGTCGTCATCGACTGGGGGATGAGCGGCATCCCGCCCCTGCTGTTCGCGGCGATCCGGTTCGCCGTGGTCGCGCTCGCCGTCCTCGTCGTGCCGAGGCCCCAGACCGGGTGGCGCGTGATCGTCGGAGTCGGCCTGTTCATGAGCCTCGGGCAGTTCGCCCTGCTCTACACCTCGCTCGCCCTGGGGCTGAGCCCGGGCCTCGCGGCGCTCCTGATGCAGGCGCAGGCGGTGTTCACGATCGTGATCGCGGCGATCACACTGCGCGAGCGGCCCTCGGCGATGCAGATCGTCGGGGTGGGGCTGGGGGTCGTCGGCCTCGCGGTCGTCGCGACCTTCCGCGGCGGGGATGCCCCCGTCCTGGCCGTCTGCCTCGCGCTCGCCGCCGCGCTGTCGTGGGCGGTCGGCAATGTGATCTCGCGCCGCGCGGGCGTCGTCACCGGCATCGGCCGCGGGCGGGACTCTCTCGCTGACGGTGTGGTCGTCGCTCGTGGTCCCCGTGCCCGCGCTCGCCCTGTCGTTCGTGATCGACGGTCCCGCCGCGATCGGCGCGGGCCTCGCCGCCATCGGTCCGCAGGCCGTCATCTCGACGCTGTACACGGCGGGGCTCTGCACGCTGTTCGCCTACGCCGTCTTCAACGGACTGCTCGGCCGAAACCCGTCGGCGGCGGTCGTGCCGTGGATCCTGCTCGCACCCGTTGTCGCGATGGCCTCTGCCGCACTGCTGCGCGGCGAGGCCCCGAGCGTCGGGGAGGTGGTCGGCGGGGCGGTGCTCGTCGCGGGGGTGCTGGTCAGCGGCATCCGCCGTCGTCAGCGGGTGTCGCCGGCGGTCGAGCTCATGGGGGTGCCCACTAGGCTGTCCGCGTGACATCCGAGCCCCCGGCTTCCCCCACCCGTCGCACGTACAGCTTCCTCGGCCCCGCAGGCACCTTCACCGAAGCCGCCCTCGCGCAGGTCCCAGAAGCGCGCGACCAGAACTGGCGACCCGTCCGCAACGTCGGCGAGGCTCTCGCCGACGTGATCGAGGGCCGATCGGATGCGGCGATGATCGCGATCGAGAACTCCGTCGACGGCGGCGTCTCGACCACGCAGGACGCGCTCGCCACCGTTGCGGGTCTGCGGATCGTGGGGGAGTACCTCGTCCCCGTCGAGTTCGTGCTGGTCGCGAAGCCCGGCGTCCGCCTCGAGGACGTCTCGGTCATCGCCGCTCACCCCGTCGCGTACGCGCAGTGCCTCACGTGGCTGACCAGCGCGCTGCCGGAGCACTCGCACATCCCGGCGACCAGCAACGTCGCGGCGGCCGTCGGCATCGTCGATGGCACGATCACCGCGGATGCCGCGATCGCGCCGCCCGGCATCCTCTCCCTCCACGACCTCGAGCTCCTCGCCGAGAAGATCGGCGACAACGCGCACGCCGTGACGCGCTTCGTGCTCGTGAGTCGTACTGCGCCGCCGCCCGCACCGACCGGGGCGGACAAGACCTCGCTCATCGTCGAGCTCCCCGAGGATCACCCGGGTGCCCTGCTCGAGCTCCTCGAGCAGTTCGCCACCCGCGGGATCAACCTGTCGCTGCTGGCCTCGCGCCCGATCGGCGACGAGCTCGGTCGCTACCGATTCGTCATCGACGCCGATGGACACATCGAGGACGAGCGCATGGCCGACGCCCTCCTGGGCCTGCGCCGTTTCTCGCCGCGCGTCCTCTACCTCGGGTCGTACCCGCGCGCCGACCGCGCGATCGTCCGCTACCCGGAGCGGTACTCCGACGAGGTGTTCGTCGAGGCGCGCGACTGGCTGCGGGGTCTCGTCTCGGGCGAGCCCGAGGCCTGAGCCGGTCCGCAACTCCTCAAAGACCCGCGGCCCGCTGCTCGCGGAACCGGTTGCGTCCGTTTTTCGGGCTCGATTTCGAGGAGTTACCGTCGTGGGCGGCCCGCGGCCCGCGACGACTGCGTCAGGCGGCGAGGAGCTCCAGCGTGCGGATCCGCGAGGGCGCGGCATCCATCGGCTCCGCCTCGGTCGCACCGGCGACGGGCGAGACCATGACCTCGTCGACGCCGTGACGAGCAGCGAAGTCGGCGAGGCGCGTGCGGACCTCCGGCCCGGTCCCGACGAACCAGCGCGACATCATCGCGTCGAAGACGGGGGCGGCGAGGGAATCGGATGCCTCTGCTGCTGCTGCCTGCTCGACCGTCTCGAGGGCCGTCAGCGGCTTGCCGCCGCGCAGCCGCGCCATCATGCGTGCCTGCGGGAGGGCCGCGGCGCGCGCCTCGTCGTCGGTGTCTGCGACGACCGCGTTGGCCGTGACGAAGGTCCGGGGTGCGGCGAGGGTCTCGGACGGCTGGAACTGCCCGCGGTACAGGTCGAGCGCGCGCTCGAGGCCGTCGCCCGAGAAGTGGTTGGCGAAGACGTACGGCAGGCCCATGCCGGCGGCGAGCTGGGCGGAGTAGTCGCTCGATCCGAGCAACCACACCTCGGGCGCGCTCGTCGAGGCGGGTGTGGCGGTCACGGTGTAGGTGCCGCCCGAGGTGAACCGCAGCGTCGCGCCCTCCGCCGACACCAGCGAGCGGATGTCGGTGACGTGGTTCGGGAAGCGCTCCACGTCGCTCGTGGTCCCCGACTGGCGCAGCAGCTGCGTGATGACCGGGTCCGACCCGGGCGCGCGCCCGATGCCGAGGTCGATGCGACCGGGCGCGAGGGCTTCGAGCGCCGCGAACTGCTCGGCGACGACGAGGGGGGAGTGGTTGGGGAGCATGACGCCGCCGGAGCCGACCCGGATGCGGCGGGTCCGCGAGGCGGTCGCGGCGATGAGAACCGGGGGTGTCGTCGAGGCGACGGCCGGCATGTTGTGGTGTTCCGCGAACCAGTAGCGCTGGTAGCCGAGGTCGTCTGCGCGCTGTGCGAGGGCGATCGAGGCGGCGATCGCCTGGCTGCTGGTCTGCCCCGTGCGGACGGGGACGAGGTCGAGAACGGAAAGGGCCGGGGTCGCGATGCTCATAACGAACACTGCAACCCCGGCCGCGGGCGGCGCATTCCGCGCCGCCTTCGATTCAGCGGGCGATGCGCACGGCGCCGGAGGTCCGGCTCACCGTGTCGTAGCCGCTGAGGCTGCCCGTGATGCGCACCGACAGGCGGTCACCACGGTCGCCCCGGGCGACCGAGTACGACGCCTTGGTCGCGCCGGCGATCGCCCTGCCGTTGTTCAGCCACTGGTACGACAGCCGCGTTCCCTCGGTCCACGCGCCGGCACGGGCGGTCAGCGTCTTGCCGACCTTGGCCGAGCCGGTGACGGTCGGCGTCGACGCGCGCAGGGTGCCCTTCGCGACCTTCGCCGTCGCAGCCGAGGTCTTCGCCGCGGTCGTGTACCCGGACTGGGTGCCGGTCACGCGCACCGAGATGCGGGTTCCGGCGTCGGCGGCCGTCAGTCGGTGCGTCGAGGTGACCGCACCGCGGATCGGCGAGCCGTCACGCATCCACTGGTACGCGAACGCCGTGCCCTTCGTCCACGTGCCGGGCTTCGCCGTCAGCGTGGCGCCGACCTTCGCCGTACCCGACACCGTCGGCGTGCCGACGGTCAGAGCGGCGGGCGCCACCGTGACCGTGCGGTCGACGCGAGCGCGGTTGCCTGCGGCATCCTTCACGACGTAGCGGAGGGTGTACGTGCCGAGCTTCTTCGTGTCGACCGTGCCGCGGACCGACAGCTCGGCGGTGAGGTCGCCGTCGACCGCGTCGCGCGCGGTCACGCCGGCGAGAGCGTCGAAGGTCGATCCGAAGCTGACGGTGGTGGATGCCGGGACGCTGATCTCGGGCTTCACGAAGTCCTCGCGCAGGCCCGCCTCGCGGAAGTGCGTCGAGTGCATGCCGAACGAGTCCTTCAGGTGCGGCATCCAGCAGGCGTCGTTGTGTCGGCCCTCGGGGTAGACGGCCCACGTGTGGGGCACGCCCTTGTCGGTGAGGATCGTGTTCATCGAGCGTGCGGCGTCATCGAAGCGGTACTCGTCGAACTCGCACGCGTCGAAGTAGAGGTCGAACTTCTTCAGCTGCTTCGCGGTCATGTCGCCGGCCTGCTTGAGCGGCGTGGGAAGGGCGGAGCCGGAGTAGCTCAGCGAACCGATGTGCGAAGCGATGGAGGAGAACATCCCGGGGTTCGAGAGTCCGAGCGACCAGGCGCCGAAGCCACCCATCGACACACCCGTCAGGGCGCGGAAGTCGCGGCCCTCGAGGGTGCGGTACTCCTTGTCGACGAGGGGCACCATCTCGGTGAGGAACATGCTGCGCCACGGCGTGCCGCCGTTCGGCTGGTCGGAATACCAGAGCGATTCGCCG
Source organism: Microbacterium sp. SORGH_AS_0505 (assembly GCF_030818715.1). Taxonomy (NCBI): domain Bacteria; kingdom Bacillati; phylum Actinomycetota; class Actinomycetes; order Micrococcales; family Microbacteriaceae; genus Microbacterium; species Microbacterium sp. SORGH_AS_0505. Next base: position 1,478,854 of record NZ_JAUTAT010000001.1, read on the forward strand.
TCGGGCATGATGACGATCGATTCGGCGAGGCCCTGCTTCCAGAGGCCGTCGAGGACGTCGTCGATGTCGCGCGGTTCCCACTCGCGGCTGCCGCCGTTGATGCCGTGCAGCAGATAGACGACCGGGTATTCGCGGTTCGGCTCGCTCAGGTAGGACGGGGGCAGGTAGGTCGCGAACTCGCGCGGCTGACCCTCGAGGTCGGAATCCACCGTCTCGCGGAAGAACCGGGAATCGTTGCCGGTCTCGCGGAGCGTGGTCCCGTCGATGTGGAGGAACTGCTGGGATGCCGGCTGGAAGGTGTACGGCTCGCCGTCACGCGTGCCCGTGATCGTCCGGTTGGTGTCGACGACGAGGGCGCCGTCCTCGCCGGTGACGACCTCGACCTCGCTGTCGGTGAGGGTGAGGGAGCCCGACTCCTTCATCCAGTCGCGCAGCTCGCGGGCGCGCCGGTCCTTCGACCGGCCGTCGTGGAAGTAGCTCTTGTCGAGCGTCTTCAGGTACGCGTCGACATCGCCGGCCGCGAGAGCGGTCTTCTGCGCCTCGAGGACATCCGCCACGGCGGCCGACTGCGCGGCCGAGGCGCGGGGCCCGGTGATGCCGTAGACGTTCGCGCGGACGGCATCCTTCGAGTAGATCCCGACGGGTCCTTCGTACCAGCCGCCGCCGCCGTTCATGTCGTACAGGCGCACCGCGAGGGTGTTCTCGCCGCCGAAGTTCGGTGCGTCGGCCGGAACGGGGTAGAGACGCTTCTCGAACCACTGGCTGCTGGCAGCCGGCGGCATCGTGCCCGAACCGCCGATCCGCGTGCCGTTGAGGTAGGCCTCGTCGACGTCGTCGAGGAAGCCGAGCGATGCGACGAGGTTCGTGCCCGCGGCATCCGGAGGCAAGGTGAAGGTCAGGCGGTACCAGCCGAACCCGTCGTAGTCGTCGAAGGGGGTGCCGTCGCCGGGGACGGTGATGTCCTGCCAGGACGAGTCGTCGAAGTCCGGCGCGGCGTAGGACGGGTCGTCGCCCTTCGCGAACTTCCAGGTGCCCCCGAGGTCGAGCGACACGCTGGTACCCGGCGATGTCGTGGCGCTGGCTGCGGGGGAGATCGGCTGGGCCGAGGGAGCGGCCAGCGCGGGGGTGGCGATGCAGAGCGACGTCGCGACGGCTGCCGCGGCGGTGATGGCGGCCAGACGGCGCCGTCGAGGGACGTGAGAATTCACGGACTCCTACTTCCTTGTGGGATGCCGGGCGTCGCTGCCCGGTGTGACTGTGCACGTTCACGGAGGTGGTGATGGATCCGCTGTGAACGTGCACACAGAGTGGCACCGCATCATCCGCGATGTCAACGCACAGCGCACGACGTGCGCATATGTGCACGCGTCGGGCGTCAGGCCATCAGGCGTCAGGCGGAGTCGCGCCAGACCACGGGACATTCGAGCACGCGTCCGCTCGTGCCGGGGTCCTCACCGCGAAGCTGGCGCAGCACGGACTCCGCTGCCGCCCGACCGAGCTCGCCGGCGGGCTGGTGCACGGTCGACAGCGGCGGATCGCACCGGAGGGCCCAGGAGCTGTCGTCGAATCCGACGATGCCGACGTCCTCCGGTACGACACGGCCGGCTGCCTGCAGGACGTCCATCGCTCCGGCGGCGACGGCGTCGCTCGACGCGAAGACGCCGTCGATGTCGGGTGCACGCTCGAGCAGTGCACGCATGCCCTCCTGCCCGTCGGAGTAGGAGTACAGGGGCACCCGCTCGACGAGCTGCGGGTCGAATCTGTTGCCGAGGGCGTCGACGAAACCGGCGAGACGGTCCGAGCCCGAGTCGCGGTCGAGGGCGGAGGCGATCATCCCGATGCGCCGACGTCCCGTGGCCGCGAGCCGGTTCGTGATCTCGCGCGCGGCCCCGCGGTTGTCGATCGCGACGTAGGCGGCGTCGCCGATGTCGCGGGGGTGGCCGACGAAAGCGGCGGGCAGGCCGAGGTCGGCGACCGCACGGGTGATCGGGTCGCCCACGCGTGCCGAGACGATGATGACGCCGTCGATCAGGCCGCCACTCAGGTATCGGGCGAGGCGTTCGATGTCGCGGGTGGTGTCGGCGATCATGAACGACAGCTGGTAGTCCGCCTCGGACAGCGCCGCATTCGCGCCGAGAAGGATCGAGCCGATGTTCGGATCCTCGACGAAGAGCGAGTGGGGCTCGTGGACGATCAGGCCGATGGCTTGCGAGCTCTGCATGACGAGGCTGCGCGCGGCACGGTTGGGGACGAAGCCCACCTTGGCGATCGCGGCCTCGATGGCCTCACGCGCCTCGTTCGAGACGTAGGGCTGGCCGTTCAGCACGCGGCTCACCGTTCCGCGCGAGACCCCGGCTTCGGTGGCCACATCCTTGACGGTCGCGCGACGGCGCCGGCCGATGACATCCGTGTGGTCGTTGCTCACGCGCTCATCGTATGTGCACGCACACACGCTCCGTGCGCCCGCTGGTGAGCGAGTCGCAGGTCCAGGGATACCGCCTCTGCCGCCGATTCGCGGGAGAACGGGTGTCGCGCCCACCCGTGTTGACATCGGGGATTCGCTCTGCCTACTCTGTACACGTTCACAGAGCCTCAACGCGGAGGAACACCGCTTGATCCTGTGCACGTTCACAGGATCCAAGAGGAGAACATGTCGGTCCCCGCCCGCCCCTTCGCGCACGACGGCATCGCGTTCGGTTGTGATTACAACCCCGAACAGTGGACGCCCGACGTCTGGGATGAGGACATCGCGCTCATGCGCGAAGCCGGAGTCGACCTGGTCGCGATCAACATCTTCGGCTGGGCGCACATCGAGCCCCGTGCCGGTCAGTACGACTTCGCCCGCCTCGACGACATCATCGGCCGGCTGCACGCGGCCGGCATCCGCATCAACCTCGGCACCGGTACCGCCTCCACCCCCGCCTGGCTGACGACCGCCCACCCCGAGATCCTCCCCGTGGTCGAGGACGGCACGCGCCGCTACCCGGGTGGGCGTCAGGCGTGGTGCCCGAGTTCGCCCGTCTACCGCCAGGCCGCCCTCGCGCTCGTGGACGCCGTCGCCGCCCGCTACGGCTCGCACCCCGCGATCGCGCTCTGGCACGTGTCGAACGAGCTCGGCTGCCACAACGCGCTCTGCCACTGCGACGAGAGCGCCGCCGCGTTCCGCGTCTGGCTGCAGGCCCGTTACGGCACCGTCGAGGCCGTGAACCGAGCGTGGGGCACCGCGTTCTGGAGCCAGACCTACTACGAGTGGGACGAGATCCTCACTCCCAAGGCGACCCTGTCCAGCCGCAACCCGGGGCAGATGCTCGACTTCCACCGCTTCAGCAGCGACGCCCTTCTCGCGCACTACCGTGCCGAGGCGGAGGCCATCCGCGCCCACAGCGAGATCGCGATCACCACGAACTTCATGGTGACCGCGCACATCGAGAACCTCGACTACTGGTCGTGGGCGGGCGAGATGGACGTCATCGCGAACGATCACTACCTCGACCACCGACTCGGCGACCCGCGGTCCGAACTCGCGTTCGCCGCGGACCTCTCGCGCGGTCTCGCGCAGGGGTCTCCGTGGATCCTCATGGAGCACTCGACCGGCGCCGTCAACTGGCAGCCGCTGAACAAGCCCAAGGCTGCCGGTGAGATGATCCGCAACTCGCTGACCCACGTCGCACGCGGCGCCGACGGCGTCTGCTTCTTCCAGTGGCGCGCCTCGGTGCAGGGGAGCGAGAAGTTCCACTCCGCGATGCTTCCCCACGCCGGCACCGACTCCGCCGTGTGGCGCGAGGTCGTCGAGCTCGGCGGGATCGTCGACCGCCTCGGCGAGGTCGCAGGCTCCCGCGTCGAGTCCGACATCGCGTTCCTCTTCTCGTGGGAGTCCTGGTGGGCGACCCAGAGCGAGACCCGCCCGAGCCAGGCGTTCGGCTACCTCGAGCAGGTGCACGCCTCGTACCGTGCCCTGCACGCGAACGGCCTCACCGTCGACGTCGTGGCCCCCGGCTCGGACCTCTCCGGCTACCGCATGGTCGTCGTCCCGGGCGTCCACCTCATGACCGAAGCGGATGCCGCGGTCCTGACCGCGTGGATCGCCACCGGCGGCACCGCACTCGTCACCTTCTCGACCGCCATCGTCGACGAGAACGACCGGGTCTACACCGGCGGGTACGCGGGTCCGCTCCGCGAGGCCCTCGGTCTGCACATCGAGGAGTTCGCCCCCGTCGCCCCCGAGGTGTCGCTGACCCTGAGCGACGGATCGACGGCACGGCTGTGGTCCGAGCGGTCCCGCACCACCACGGCCGAGGCCCAGGCATCCTTCACCGACGGCCCCGCCGCGGGGATGCCGGCGCTCACCCGCAACGACTGGGGCGAGGGTGCCGCGTGGTACCTCGCCACCGTTCCCAGCGACGCCGACTACCGTGACCTGGTCGCGCGTCTCGCCGACGAGGCCGGAGTCGCTCCGGCCGCCGTCGTCGAGCCCCGTTCGCGCGACCTCGAGATCGTCCGCCGACGCGGGGAGCTCGCGTCCTATCTCTTCGTGATCAACCACGGCGAGACCGATGTCCACGTCGACTCCGACGGCGTGGACCTCGTGACCGGCACGCCCGTCGCCGGTCGCGCCACCGTGCCCGCCGGCGCGGTGCGCATCATCAGAGAGGAGGCGGCTGCATGACCGCCACGGAAGTCCTCGTGACGCGTTCGTCGGCCAAGCCGCCGCGCGCGAAGCGGATCCCGCGGGCCAAGACCCCGCACAAGGGGGCGATCGCGGTCTTCCTGGGACCGTTCGGCATCCTCTTCGCCCTCTTCTATCTGTTGCCGATCGGCTATGCCATCTGGCAGTCGCTGCTGGTCGTCCAGCGCGACGGTCTCTACGGCGAGCCCACCGAGGTGTTCGGCGGACTGACGCAGTACATCCAGGTGTTCCAGAACGCGCCATTCTGGGAGTCCGTCGGTCGGGTGCTGCTGTTCGGCGTCGTCCAGGTGCCGGTCATGCTGGGCCTCGCGCTGCTGTTCGCGCTGCTGCTGGACTCGCCGGTCCTCAAGGGCAAGCGGTTCTTCCGTCTCGCCTTCTTCGCGCCCTACGCCGTTCCCGGTGTCATCGCGGCGATCATGTGGGGCTTCCTGTACTCGCCGAACCTGTCGCCGTTCACGGGCCTGACGAACTCGGTCGACTTCCTCTCGCCCGAGATGGTCCTCTGGTCGATCGCCAACGTCGTGACGTGGGTCTTCGTGGGCTACAACATGCTCATCATCTACTCGGCCCTCCTCGCGATCCCCGCCGAGGTCTACGAGGCCGCGCGCCTCGACGGTGCCGGGCAGATCCGCATCGCCTGGTCGATCAAGATCCCGATGGTGGCCCCCGCCATCATCCTCACGGCCGTGTTCTCGATCATCGGCACGCTGCAGCTGCTGGCCGAGCCGCAGGTCTTCCGCTCGTTCAGCACGGCGGTCTCGTCCACGTTCACGCCGAACATGACGATCTACGCGACCAGCTCGGTGCCGAACCCGTACCTCGCGGCGGCCTTCTCGGTCGTGCTGGCGCTCGCCACCTGCGTCCTGTCGTTCGCGTTCTTGAAGCTCACCCAGCGGAAGGCCGAGCAATGAGCCTCCTCACCCGTACCAACGGCGCCCTGGCGACCGACCTCCCGAAGACCCGCGGTCCGCGGGAGTCAATCCTCTCGCGCGGCGCAGCCCTGCTCATCATGGGGATCTTCACGCTGTACTTCATCGTGCCGATCTGGTGGCTGTTCATCGCCTCCTCGAAGGACCGTGGTCAGCTGCTGACGACCAACCCGCTGTGGTTCGCCGACTGGAACCTGTTCGCCAACATCGGCGACCTCATCTCCTACAACAACGGGATCTACTTCCGCTGGCTGCTCAACAGCCTGGGGTACGCGGGTCTCGGCGCTCTGCTGGCGACCGTGTTCGCCGGCATGGCGGGCTATGCCCTCGGCAAGTACCGGTTCCGTGGTCGTGAGGCGTTCTTCAACATCGTCCTCGGTGGCGTGCTCGTCCCGGCGACCGCGCTCGCACTGCCCCTGTTCCTCCTGTTCAGCCAGGTGAACCTGACCAACACGTTCTGGGCGGTCCTCCTGCCGAGCATCGTGAGTCCCTTCGGCGTCTACCTCGCGCGCATCTACGCGTCGTCGTCGGTGCCCGACGAGCTCATCGAGGCCGCGCGCCTCGACGGTTCGGGTGAGGTCAGAACGTTCTTCACGGTCTCGACGCGGCTCATGGCGCCGGCTCTCGTGACGGTGTTCCTCTTCCAGTTCGTGTCCATCTGGAACAACTTCTTCCTGCCGCTGATCATGCTCCGCAGCCAGGACCTGTTCCCCGTCACCTACGGGCTCTACACGTGGAACACGCAGCTCAACCAGATCCCCGAGCTGCGCACCTACGTCCTGGTCGGCGCCTTCCTGTCGATCGTGCCGCTCATCATCGCCTTCCTCTTGCTTCAGCGCTTCTGGCGCAACGGACTCGGCACCGGTTCCGTGAAGTGAGCTCCTGCCGAGGGCGGACCCCTCGGCATCCCTGCAATACCAGTACCTGTCACCCGATCAACGATCAGATTGGAAATCCCATGCAGCACACCAAGAAGGCAGTCGTCGCCGGCGTCGCACTGCTCACTGCGTTCACCCTCGCCGGCTGCGCCGGCGGCAACGGTGGCGGCAGCGGCGACGGGGCAGCGGACCCCGCCGCGTGCGCCCCCTCCGACGGCAAGGTCACCCTCGACTTCACGTCGTGGATCCCGGGCATCGAGGACGCCGCGAAGATGTGGAACGACGAGAACCCCGACATCCAGGTCAAGGTCCAGACGGGCCCCAACGGCAACTCCGGCACGTACGCGAGCTTCTTCAGCCAGCTCGAGGCGGGTAACGCCCCCGACCTCGGCCAGATCGAGTACGACGCGCTGTCGAGCTTCCGCGTCCAGGACGGTCTCGAGGACCTGTCCGCGTGCGAGGACGTCGTCGCCGCGAAGGACGAGTTCATCCCGTGGACCTGGAACCAGGTCACCCTCGGCTCCGACGGCGTCTACGGCATCCCGCAGGACTCGGGCCCCATGGCGCTGTTCTACCGCTCCGACCTGTTCGAGCAGAACAACATCGCCGTTCCGACGACGTGGGACGAGTACAAGGAAGCCGCCAAGGAGGTCCGCAAGACCGGTGGCTACATCACCAACTTCTCGACCGCCGACATCAACCAGTTCGCCGGCCTCGTCTGGCAGACCGGTGGCGACTGGTTCGCCAACGACGGCCAGGAGTGGAAGGTCAACCTGACGGGCGACGAGTCCAAGAAGGTCGCCGACTACTGGCAGGACCTGATCGACGAGGACCTCGTCTCCACCTACCCGGCCTGGACCGAGGAGTGGAACAACGCCTACAACTCGGGCAAGGTCTGGAGCTGGAACTCGGCCGTGTGGGGCGCCAACTCCATCTCGTCCGGTGCTCCTGACACCACCGGCAAGTGGTCGGTCGCTCCCTCCCCGCAGTGGGCTGCAGGCGAGAAGGCCTCGGGCAACTGGGGCGGCTCGTCGGTCGCCGTCTTCAAGGGCACCGAGCACCCGTACGAGGCCGCGAAGTTCGCGCTGTGGCTGAACACGTCCGAAGAGGCGCTCACGGCTCTCAACAAGTCGGCGAACATCTACCCCGCCACCACCGAGGGTCTGAAGCTCCCCTCGCTGCAGGAGGGTGTGGAGTTCTACGGCGGACAGAAGATCTACGACGTCTTCGCCCAGGCTGCCTCCGAGGTCAACCCCGACTTCGTGTGGGGCCCGACCATGACGCAGACGTACGCCGACGTGTCGGACGGCTTCCAGAAGGCCGCCAGCGGCCAGGGAACGCTGCTCGAGGCGCTCGAGTCCGCGCAGACCAAGACGGTCGACGCCCTCAAGGCGCAGTCCATCCCCGTCGCCGAGTGACCACTCGCTGACACCCGTCATTCACTGACACCACGATTCACTGACACCACGCATCCGCGCCGCGGGTCGGGCCTTCGGGCTCCGATCCGCGGCGCGGTCGCGTGTGCGGTGTCACGCCTGACGTGAGGCCTGCTTGACCTTCTCGTAGGCGGCGAGCGCGTTCTGCCGCGTCGCCTTCAGGTCGACCATCGGCATGGGCGGCTGGCCGTCGGCATCCGTGTACTCCGGTGCCCACTGCCCGATGTACTCGCGGCGCTTGTCGAACTTGTCGGCCTGCAACTCGGGGTTGAAGACGCGGAAGTAGGGAGCCGCGTCTGCGCCGGAGCCCGCCACCCATTGCCAGTTGAAGGTGTTGCTCGCTCCGTCGGCATCGACCAGGCAGTCCCAGAACCATTCCTCGCCGCGGCGCCAGTCGATCATCAGGTTCTTGATGAGGAAGGATGCCGTGATCATCCGCACCCGGTTGTGCATGTACCCGGTCTCCCAGAGCTCCCGCATCCCGGCGTCGACCATCGCGTAGCCGGTCTGTCCTTTCTGCCACGCCTGCAGCGCCGTCGGCTTGAGCCGCGGCCACGGGAACGCGTCGAACTCGGGGCGGAGGTTCTTCGTCGCGAGATCCGGGAAGTGGTGCAGCGTGTGCCAGGCGAATTCGCGCCACCCGATCTCGGAGAGGAATCCGGAGGCGCCCGGCGTCTCGACGGCGGCATGCCACACCGTGTGGGGGCTGAGCTCGCCCCAGCGCAGCCGCGGCGACAACAGGGAGGTCGCGCCGGCGGACGGCCGGTCGCGGGCGTCGTCGTAGTGTCCGAGGTCCTCCTCGAGGAACTCCTTCAGTCGCCGCTGCGCCGCCGGCTCGCCCGGCTCCCACGTGTCGCGGAGGCCCTGCGCCCAGTCCGGCTTCGTCGGCAGCAGCTCCCAGTCGTCGAGGTCGTCTGAGGTCGGGTACCGCGACGGCCCCGGTACCTCGCGGGGCTCGGGCAGGGGAGCGCGCGGCGCCGGCTGCCCGAGGCAGGCGCGCCAGAACGGGCTGTAGACGGAGAAGTGCTTGCCGGCTCCGGTCGCGATCGTCCACGGTTCGAAGAGGAGGGATGCCGCGAACGACGCGACCTCGACGTCGCCCTCCCGCAGATCGGACTTGAGCGCCGCGTCGATCTCCCGCTCGGGGCCGCCGTACCGGCGGTTCCAGAACACCGCGCCCGCGTCGGCATCCGCCGCCACCTCGCGGATGACGCGGTGGGCGGGGCCGCGGCGCAGGATCAGCCGCGAGCCGCGGTCGGCGAGTCGCTCGGCGAGGGAGGCGAGCGAGTGATGCAGCCACCAGCGAGCCGCGCCGCCGAGGGGACGGATGCCGTCGCTCTCTTCATCGAGCACGTACACCCCGATCACCGGCTCGCCGCGATCGAGTGCGGCGCGGAGCGCGGGATGGTCGGCGAGGCGGAGGTCGTCGCGGAACCAGACGATCGAAGGGGACGGCATCCCCTCATCCTGACCGTCGCGGCTCCGCGATTCCGCCCCTTGCAATCCGACGCCGGATCGCTCAGCGGGTCGGGTCAGACGGCCTCGACCGAGTGCCCGCGGGGGATCGCGAGGGTGAGGCCGCCGGCGACGACGCGCACCGCGATGCGCGTCGCCTCGCCGAACTCATCGCCGTCGAGCTGCACGGGGTGCGCCTCTTCGGCGGCGAGGTCGATGCCCTTGCCGCGCGAGTAGCGGACGGAGTTGTCGGCGGTGCGCACGGCGAGGATCTTGCGGCCGGCGCGGAACTTGCGCAGCACGCTGTTGTCCCACGCGAGGCGGCGCCAGACCAGCAGCCAGCCGAAGGCCGAGCGCGGTTGCAGGATGGCGACGTCGAGTTCGCCGTCGGTGATGGATGCCTCGGGGATGAGTTCGAGCCCCGCTTGCAGCGAGCCGCAGTTGGCGAACAGGACGCTCTGCACGTCGGCGCGGTGGATGCGATGACCGGGCACCTGGTAGACGACGGGGAACGGCTTGGCCTGCGCGATCGAGCGGGCCGCACCGTCGACGTAGGCGACCCAGCCGACCTTCTTCTTGAGGTCGCTGTTGGTGTTGGCGATCATCGCGGCGTCGAGGCCCATACCGCCCATGACGACGAATGCGTGCTCCGCCGTCTCGCCGTCGGGCCGCCGCAGCTGCGCGAGACCCACGTCGATCGCGAGGGTGTCGCCGTCGAAGGTCGCCGCGATCATCGCGGCCGGGTCGGCGAGGGGGAGCTGCAGGTTGCGGGCGAGGAGGTTTCCGGTGCCGCTCGGGACGATCGTGAGAGGGACGCTCGAGCCGGTCATCGCCTCGCTGACGGCCCGGACCGTGCCGTCGCCGCCGGCGACGAGCACGGCGTTGACACCTTCCGCCAGCGCCTGGCGTGCGACGTCGTCGCCGAGGTCGTCGACCGTCGTCTCGTAGAAGAGCGGCTCGGACCAGCCGGCATCCTTCGCCGCACGGGCCACCTGCTCGCGCAGCTCGTCGCCGTCGACCTTGATCGGGTTGTAGACGAGGGCGGCTTTGGGGCTCGGCCGGCCCTCCACATCGGGCATCGGCTCCGGCGACCCGCTGCGATCGACGCGGCGTGCCTCTCCGGTCTCGTCGTCCCGTGTGTCGGCGGAGACGTCCTCGGGCTCGCGGATCACCCCGTCGGGTTCGGCTGCGGTAGCCGGGTCGTGCGCGTCGTCGGAGCGGTGCGTCGTGCCGGGATCGGTCGCCATGCGTACAGGATAGGGCTCGGCATCCGCCTCTCGGAGACCCTTGCGCTCGCGTCCCTTCCGCACCAGGGCGGGGGTGGGGAGGCCGCGACTAGACTCGACGGGTGATCGATCTCGCCCTCCTCCGTGACGACCCCGCCCTCGTGAAGCGTTCGCAGGAGGCTCGCGGCGAGTCGCCCGACACGGTCGACGAGGCACTGGCCGCCGACCGCGAGCGTCGCACCGCGATCACCGCCTTCGAAGAGCTCCGCGCCGAGCAGAACGCGCACGGCAAGCGCGTCGCGAAGGCCCCGAAGGACGAGAAGGCCGCGCTGGTCGCCGAGGCGAAGGACCTGAGCGAGCGCGTCAAGGCCGCGCAGCAGGCCGTGACCGTGGCGGAGGATGCCGCATCCGCCGCGCTCGCGCGCATCGAGAACATCGTCATCGACGGCGTCCCGGCCGGCGGCGAGGACGATTTCGTCACCCTTCGCACGCACGGCGAACCCGTCTCGTTCGACTTCGAGCCCGCGCGACCACCTCGCCCTCGGCGAGATGCTCGGCGCGATCGACACCGAGCGCGGCGCGAAGGTCTCGGGCGCCCGGTTCACCTTCCTCACCGGCATCGGGGCGCGCCTCGAGCTGGCCCTCATGAACCTCGGCATGCAGCGCGCCCTCGAGGCGGGCTTCATCCCGATGATCCCGCCGACCCTCGTGCGCGCAGAGGTCATGCGCGGTACCGGCTTCCTCGGTCAGCACGCCGACGAGGTCTACCACCTCGATGACGACGACCTGTATCTCGTGGGCACGAGCGAGGTGCCCCTCGCCGGCTACCACATGGACGAGATCCTCGACCTGGAGCCGGGTGCGAAGCGCTACGCCGGGTGGTCGACGTGCTACCGCCGCGAGGCCGGGTCGTACGGCAAGGACACGCGCGGCATCATCCGCCTGCACCAGTTCAACAAGCTCGAGATGTTCGTCTACACGACCCCCGAGGATGCCGAAGCCGAGCACCTGCGCCTCGTCGAGATGCAGGAGCGCATGCTCCAGGACCTCGGCCTCTCGTACCGCGTGATCGACGTGGCCGCGGGCGACCTCGGGTCGTCGGCCGCGCGGAAGTACGACGTCGAGGCGTGGGTCCCGACGCAGGGCGCGTACCGCGAGCTCACCTCGACGTCGAACTGCACGACGTACCAGGCGCGCCGTCTCGACATCCGCCACCGCCCCGAGGGCGGCCGCACCGCTCCCGTCGCGACGCTGAACGGCACGCTCGCGACGACCCGCTGGATCGTAGCCCTGCTCGAGACGCACCAACGCGAAGACGGCTCGGTCGTCATCCCCGAGGTCCTCCGCCCCTACCTGGGCGGCCTCGAGGTGGCGGAGCCCGTCGCGTGACGTCCGAGAGCGCCCCCGTCACTGGCAGCATCGAGGCGGTTTCGGTCGATGAGGCCGCCGACGTCGTCGAGGAGATCGTCGAGGATGCCGCATCCGCCCCCCGTGAGCGGCTGCTGATCGCGCTCGACATCGACGGCACGATCCTCCTCGAGGACGAGACCTACAGCCCCGGCGTCGTCGACGCGGTCGCCGAGGCGCAGGGACTCGGGCACGAGGTGATGCTCGCGACCGGACGCTCGTGGGAGGGCACCCGGCACATCCTCGAGCACCTCGCCATCACGCCCGAGTACGTCGTCTGCTCCAACGGCGCCGTGATCCTCAAGCGGGTCGGCGCCGCCGACGCCGGCGCGTCCTACGAGCGCTTCCACACGGAGGAATTCGACGCGACCGAGGTGCTGCAGCTGCTGCGCGACCACCTGCCCTCGGCCCGGTACATGGTCGAGCTGCCCGACGGGCGACGGCTGTACACCGACCACATGGACGAGTGGAACGTCTCGCGCGCCGACCGGGTGCCCTTCGAGCAGCTCTCCGCCCAACCCGTCTCCCGCGTCGTCGTCGTCTCGGAGGACGACACCGACGAGGACTTCGTCGACCTGGTCTCGCGGATCGGCCTCAACGAGGTGTCGTACGCGGTCGGCTGGTCGGCGTGGCTCGACATCGCCCCGCAGGGCATCGACAAGGCCACGGGGCTCGAGCTGGTCCGCGACTGGCTCGGCATCGACGCGGCACGGGTCGTCGTCATCGGCGACGGTCGCAACGACATCGGCATGTTCCGGTGGGCGCGCGCCCACGGCGGGCGCGCGATCGCCATGGGCCAAGGCCCCGACGAGGTGCTGTCGGAGGCGTCGGAGCTCACGGCATCCGTCACCGAAGGTGGCGTCACGGCGGTGCTGAAGGCCCTCTGACCGGCTCGTTCAGGGCTCGCCCAGGCGATCCCGCAAGAATGAATGGGTTCTGGGGTCGGCTAGACTCGGCCTGTTCGACCGGTGCCACTCGGTGCGGTCGGGAGGGTTGTCCGAGCGGCCGAAGGATCCGGTCTTGAAAACCGGTGGGCAGCAATGTCCCGTGGGTTCGAATCCCACACCCTCCGCACTGTCCGAAAGGTGATCCGTGAGCGCAAGGCACGACGCGAAGGCGACGAAGTTCCGCCGTCAACCCGTAGCCCGTCACGGAGCGCTGAGGTCGCCGCATCCGCTCCGTCAGGTCTTCACGATCCTGGCTGCGGTCGTCGCTGTCGTGCTCGTGAGCACCGCGGCGATCGGCGGATTCTACGTGTGGGATGCCGCGCGCAGCCTCAGCGACAACGGTGTCTCGATCGGAGACGACGACAAGCCCCTCCCGCCGCACATCGGCGAGATCGAGGGCGGCGTCAACATGCTGATCGCCGGAACCGACTCGTGCGAAGGGCAGGACCTCAAACTCTTCCCGCGCTGCGCGGACGATGAAGGGGGCGAGCGCAACGACGTCACGATGCTCGTGCACATCAGCGACGCGCCCCGCCGCGTGACGGTGGTCTCGTTCCCGCGCGACATGATCGTGCCCATCCCCTCCTGCACGAAACCCGAGGGCGGGTCGTACTCGGCCATGAGCGCGCAGATGATCAACAACTCCTACGCGTACGGCGGACTCGGCTGCACGGTCGCCACGGTCGAGGCACTGACGGGCGTCGACATCCAGTTCGCCGGTGCCATCCGTTGGACCGGAGTCATCAACATGTCCGATGCGATCGGCGGCGTCGATGTCTGCCTCAGCGCCGACATCAACGACCGTCACACGGGTCTGCACCTGAAGAAGGGCGAGCAGAACCTCGTCGGTGCCCAGGCTCTGCAGTTCCTCCGCATCCGTCACGGCATCGGCGACGGGTCGGACCTCGGACGCATCTCCAACCAGCAGCAGTTCATGAGTTCCCTCGTTCGCAAGCTGCAGTCGGGCGCGGTCCTCTCGGACTACCCCGCACTGCTCAACCTGGCGAACACCGCCGTCCGCCAGGTGAACGAGAAGCAGCTGGTCCTCAGCGAGTCGCTCGCCAACCCGCAGCGGATGGCCCAGATCGCGATGGCCGTCGCCGACGTGCCGTACAAGGACATCGTCTTCGTGCAGTACCCCACGGTCTACGCCCCCGGTGGCGAGCGCGTTCTGCCGGTCACATCGGCAGCGGATGTCCTGTTCACGGCCCTGTCCGAGAACAAGCCGATCCGCATCACGGGCTCCGCCAGCGGCGGGAACGGCGTCGAGGTCGTCGGCGAGGCCGACGAGCCCGGCGGCGCGAAGCCGACTGAGACTCCGGAGGCCACCGGCACGCCGACCGGCGAGGCCACCCCCGACAAAACCGATGCGCCCGACGACGGCGAGGAGGCCGGCACCGTCGAGCTCCCGAGCCAGATCACGGGCCAGTCGGCGAACGAGGTCACCTGCACCGTCGCGCAGCAGTGACATCGGTTCGGATCAGCGTCCCGTACCCGTTATGCTTGCGTGGTGCGTTCGCGCCGTTCGCGGTCGGATGCCTGGAGACGTCGCATAGTCAGGCCTAGTGCACCACCCTGCTAAGGTGGAGTCCCCTCACGGGGACCGAGGGTTCAAATCCCTCCGTCTCCGCCACGAGAAAAGCCCCGGATATCCGGGGCTTTTCGTCTGAGTGCGGGGGTGCGTCGGCCTCAGCCGGTGGCGGCGTCGTCCTGATCGGGCTCGGGAACGATCCGCAGCCCGCCCGGCGAGTTCGCCGTCGACATGAGCGCGTCGATCCATGCCGGGTTGAGCGGCCCGATCGCGCGCGAGTGGTAGCGGATGTCCCAGCTCGTCGACACTCCGACCCAGCGCGAGACCCGCCCGCTGCCGAGGCTGGGGTCAACGGTCCAGGTGAGGATGAACGGCTCACGCCGCCGCAGTTTCGTCACCATCACGACCTCGAGATGACCGAGGAGACGGTCATCGAGCGTGACCGTTTCGCTGCCGAAGGCCAAGCGTCCCATTCCACCAAGCTTACGGCGTAAGCAGACAAAAGAGTGCGAGTCGGGGGAGGATCGGAGTGGAGGCTCCCATGAGCAGTCAGTCTGATCGATCGATCGGGTCGAGGTTGAGTCGCGACGCGATCATCGACGCCGCGCTGAGCCTCGTGGACCGCAAGGGGGCCGCAGGACTCTCCATGCGGGCCCTGGGCAACGAGCTGGGCGTCGAGGCGATGTCGCTCTACCGCCACGTGCACGGCAAGGAGGATCTCCTCGAGGGTGTCGTGGATGAGTTGACGGCCGAGCTCGTGGTCGTCATGGAGCGCGAGGCCCAGGCGCACTGGCAGACGTTCCTGCAGAACGTCGCCCATGCGGTTAGAGACATCGCCGTCGAGCATCCGCGGGCCTTCCCGCTGATCGCCACGAGGCATCCCGCCGCTCCGTGGCTCCGGCCACCGCTGCGGAGCATCGAGGCCGTCGACATCTTCCTCCGCGTGCTCCTGGCGCAGGGCTTCAGCGATGAGCAGGCCGTCGGCGCCTACCGGGGGTTCAGCAGCTTCCTCATCGGTCAGCTGCTGCTCGAAGCGGCCGTCCGCGGCGCCGACGTCGGTGGAACCATTGCGGGGCAAGGGGAGACCGGGCCGGTCCCCACCGGGGAGGCGCAGACGTCCTCGCTGGACGATGCCCCTGAAGTGCGGCGACTCCGTCCCCTGCTGAGCGAGGACCACAGCAAGGAGGAGTTCGACACCGCCCTCGAAATCCTGCTCGACCGGCTCGAGGTCGATCTCTCCCTGTAGCGGTCGCAGCGCGCGCACGCGCGTCTACCACGATCCGGGGCCACGTTTCGACCCTTGCCGTGCGTGCGCGTCAAGGAAGGTAACGCCCGGTCACGGAGCGTCTCGCAACTCGTCGTCCAGGGTGCGTCGGGCTAGGAATGTCGCAGTCACAGCGAACATCCACGCCCGACGCACCACGAGGAGACCACCCCATGTCCGACCAGAACCAGACCCCGCAGAGCGACCTTCGCGCCGCCGTCGCGGGTGACAAGAAGCGCACGCGCATCGGCTTGACCGTCGCCATCGCGATCGTTGCGGTCGCCGCGATCGTCGGCGGAGCCGCGCTCTTGATTCCCGCGCTCCGCCCCGCCGATGCCGCCGCGTCCGGCGGTGACGCCCCCGCGAAGCCGATCAGCGTCAAGATCGCCGTGTCCGAGGACAGCCCGTTCCAAGACGCCGTCAAGGAGGTCGCCGCCGAGAAGGGCCTCAACATCGAGTGGGTCAACGTCGAGGACTGGGTGCTGCCGAACACCGAGCTCGCCGCCGGCACGGTCGACGCCAACGCCTTCCAGCACATCCTGTACCTCAGCGCCTTCAACACCGAGAACGGCGCGGACCTCACCCCCGTCTTCTCGACGCTCATCACGCAGTGGGGGATCTTCTCCGCGACGGCCACGTCCCTCGACGACATCGCCGACGGTGCGAAGATCGCCATCCCCGACGACCCCTCCAACGGCGGCCGCGCGCTGAACATCCTCGAAGCCGCCGGTCTCATCACCCTCTCGGCAGACAAGGGCGACTTCCCGGCGGTCGAGGACATCACCGCCAACCCGAAGAAGCTGCAGTTCGCGGAGATCCCGGCGACGTCGATCGCTCAGCAGTTCACCGACCCGAGCCTGGCTGCGGTCGTCGTCGGCACGTCGTACTTCGACCCGAGCCAGAACATCGGCTCCGACGACGCGCTCTTCCTCGACAAGGCGCTCTCCGAGCAGAACCTGCCTTACGTCAACGTCATCGCGACCCGCGAGGACAACAAGGACAACCCCGCGTGGAAGATCCTTAAGGACGTCTACGCCGATGAGCGCGTCGCGGCCGCCAACGAGAAGGAGAACCAGGGCTCCGTGGTGCTCGTCGACGTGCCGGTGGAGCAGCTCCGGACCAAGCTCGCCGACCTCGAGAAGCAGGCCGCGAAGAACTGACCGCGGCTACTCGCGACTGCACCCGGCCCGAGATGAGGAATCCATGAGCACCGCCATCGCCTTCGAGAACGTCTCCAAGTCCTTCAGGTCGAAGGGCCGCACGGTCGACGCCCTCCGCGACGTCAGCCTGACGGTCGAGAAGGGGGAGATCTTCGGAATCGTCGGCTTCTCGGGCGCCGGCAAATCGACGCTGCTGCGCACCGTGAATGCGCTGGAGCGGCCGACGAACGGCCGGGTGGTCGTCGACGGTCGCGAGATCTCGGCCCTGCAGGGTCGTGCGCTGTACGCGGCGCGGCAGCGGATCGGCATGGTGTTCCAGCAGTTCAATCTGCTCGAGTCGCGGAACGTCTACAAGAACATCGCCTACCCCCTGCGGCTCGCGGGCCTGTCCGAGGCGGAGACCCTCGATCGCGTCGAGGAGCTGCTGCGGTTCGTCGGTCTCACCGACAAGGCACTCGCGTATCCGTCGCAGCTGTCGGGTGGCCAGAAGCAACGCGTGGGCATCGCCCGCGCGCTGGCCACCCGGCCCGACGTCCTGATCTCCGACGAGGCGACGAGCGCGCTCGATCCGCAGACGACGGGCGAGGTCCTGGCCCTCCTCCGGCGGGTGAACGAGGAGTACGGCGTGACCATCCTGCTCGTCACCCACGAGATCGACGTGGTCCGCGAGCTCGCTCACAAGGTCGCGGTCATGGAGGACGGTGCGGTCGTCGAGCACGGCAGCATCTACGACGTCTTCTCGTCGCCGCAGCATCCCACCACGCGGCGATTCGTGTCGTCGGTGCTTCATCACATCCCGTCGGCGGACGCCCTAGCGAAGATCCGCGCCGTCCATCGCGGCCGCCTCGTCCAACTGCACGTCGAGGACCGCGACACCAATCACCCGTTCCTCTCGCAGGTCGCCCGCGAGCACGACGTCGACGTCAACGTCGTCTTCGGCGGCGTCGACGAGCTGCAGGGGCGTCTGTTCGGCAGCCTGACGGTGGAACTCCTCGGAACGGATGCCGCAGTGGATGCCGCCATCGAGGGTCTCCGCCAGACGACGACCGTCTCGGAGCTGCCGGCCACGGACGCCCGGACGATCGAGAAGGAGGCCGTCCATGCGTGACTTCGACCCGGATGCGTTCTTCCCCCGGTTCTGGAACGCCGTCGGCGAGACCGGACTCATGGTGGTCGTCGCCTTCGCGGGAGCCGCCGTCATCGGAGTGCTCCTCGGCCTCCTGCTCTACGCGAGCCGGCCCGGCAATCTGCTGCAGAACCGCGTGGTCTTCTCGGTCCTGAACCTCATCATCAACGTGGTCCGTCCGATCCCGTTCCTGATCGTGGCGATCGCGCTGATCCCGTTCACGCGGTTCCTCTTCGGCACGGGGCTCGGCCCCCTGCCCCAGACGATCCCGCTCATCATCGTCGCGTGCGTCGCGATCGCCCGTGTCTCGGAATCCAACCTCGTCGCCGTGAGCCCGGGGTCGATCGAGGCGGGTGCCGCGATGGGCGCGAGCCCGGCGCGGGTGCTGTTCACGATCGTCGTGCCCGAGGCCCTCGGTCCGCTCACGCTGGGGCTCACCTACATCCTCGTCGCACTCGTCGACGCGACCGCGGTCGCGGGGGTGCTCGGCGGTGGCGGGCTCGGGTCGCTGGCCATGAACTACGGGTACCAGCGCTTCGACTGGATCTCGGTCGGCATCGTCGTCCTCGCCCTCATCGTCCTGGTGCAGCTCGCGCAGCTGCTGGGGAACACCGTCGCCCGGAAGGTGATGCACCGGTGACCGGGCGCTTCGACGAGTTCCTCGCCCGCATCGCACCGGACGCGCCGCAGCGTGAGCGCGAGCGGCGCCTGCTGACCGCGGAGCTCGCCGAGCTGCGCGATATCGGCTTCGGCACGTGGCGGGTGCCGGCGGCATCCGGGGGGTCGCCGATCACGCTGCAGGAGCAGTTCGCCCGTCTCATCCGGCTGTCGGCGGCGGACGCCAGCCTCGGCCATGTCTGGCGCGGGCATCTCGCGTTCGTCGAGTCGCTCCGGTTGCAGCCGATCGAGCAGGCCCAGCCGTGGTTCGAGCGGATCCTCGCGGGGGACTTCGTGGGCAACGCGCAGTCCGAACGGCACGACACGGCGCACCTCGAGACCCGCCTCGACCGGTCGAGCGGCGAACCGCTGCTGTCGGGGACGAAGTACTACACGACCGGCAGCATCTACGCGGACTGGATCCACCTCGCCGCCCTCGACGGCGACGAGCGGGTCGCGGTCACGGTGTCGGCCCACCACCCGGGGGTCCGATCCACGGACGACTGGGACGGATTCGGCCAGCTGCTCACGGGAAGCGGCACCACGGTGTTCGACCGGGCGCCGGTGGGGGAGGACGGCATCCTCGTGTCGCCCGCCGAGGGCGCCGACGTGCGCGGGCATCACCTGGGGGCGATCCTTCAGCTCACCCTGCTCGCGGTGATCGCCGGCATCGCGCAACGCGCCCTCGACGACACCGTCGGCTTCGTCACCCCGCGGCGGCGGACCTTCGGATTCGCGGGCGAGACGCTTCCTCGCGAGGACCCGCTCGTGCAGCTGGTCGTCGGCGAGCTCGACGTCGTGGCGGCGACGACGCGACGGCTGGTGCTGTCGGTCGCCGCCGACCTGGGGGCGGCATCCGATCGTCGGGCGACCGCGGCCGAGATGCGTGAGATCCAGTTCGAGGTCTTCCGGCTCCAGGAGCTCGTGCCCCGCCTCGTCCTCGACGCGACGACGCGCCTGTTCGAGGTCGGCGGCGCGTCGGCGGTCGGAACGGGCCGCGCGCTCGACCGGCACTGGCGCAACGTCCGCACGATCGCCTCGCACAATCCGGTCATCCAGCGCACGCGTGCGCTCGGTCAGGTGGCACTCACCGGGACCCTGCCGGAGTGGCAGGCGCCGGGAGCTGAGGCCCCACGGCCCGCCGAGGCTGCGCTCGCATGAGCCGCATCACCGACGCCGTGGCGCGTTTCGCGCCCGTCTTCGACGAGGTAGGTCGGGATGCCGTCGCCCGAGAACTCGCGCGGAGACTGCCGCACGAGGAGGTCGCGCTGCTCCGGCGCGCGGGGTTCACACGGGTCACGGTGCCCGAGGAGTTCGGCGGAGGCGGTGAGCCGCCGTCGGTGCTGTTCGCCCTCCTCGCCGAGCTCGGTCGTCGCGATCCGAACCTCGCCCAGCTGCTGCGGTCGCACTTCTCGTTCGTCGATCGGACGGTTCTCGCGACGCCGTCCGCCGAGCGATCGCGCAGGCTCGCCCTCGTCGCCGACGGCGCCATCATCGGCAACGCGACCCACGAGCGGTCGGGGGCGAAGGTCGGCTCGCTGTCCACGACGGTGACCGCTTCGGGCGACGGGCTCCGTCTGGACGGCACGAAGTACTACAGCACCGGGACGCTCTTCGCCGACCTCGTATCGGTGGCCGCGCAGGACGACGAGGGCGCCCTCGTCGCTGCGCTCGTCCCGGCGACGGCCGAGGGCGTCGACGTCATCGACGACTGGCGCGGCTTCGGGCAGCGCCTGACCGGGAGCGGGACGACCGTCTTCCGCTCGGTCGTCATCGACGAGGATGCCGTCGCCCGCCGCGCCGTCGCCGGGCCGTCGCACGGCGGGGCGTTCGTTCAATTGGTCCTGCTGGCGGCTGCCGCGGGCATCGGGCGGGCGATCGTCGACGACGCCGTGGCGTTCGTTCAGAAGCGCACCCGAACGTACAGTCATGCCTCGGCCGCGTCGGCCCGCGAGGATCCGCTCGTGCAGGAGATCGTCGGTCGGCTGTCGGCGCTGTCGTTCACGGCGGATGCCGCACTCACCGCCGCCGTCGTAGGACTCGACGAGTCGGTTGCGGCCCAATCGGCCGGTGTCGCGGGAGAGGCGCTCCGCGAGGTGATCGCCCCCGTCGAGGCGGCGACCGCTCGCGCGCAACTCGTCGTCCTCCCGGCCGTGCTCGAGGCGGCTACTCTGCTCTTCGAGGTCGGCGGAGCGAGCGCCGTCGACACCGACCTCGCGCTGGACCGGCACTGGCGGAACGCTCGAACCCTGGCATCCCACAATCCGCTCGCCTTCAAGGCGCGCGCTCTCGGCGACCTGCTGCTCAACGACACCCCCGTGCCCGGGTGGTGGAGCACGGGCGAAGCCTGACGCCGCAGAGACCCCGACGTCTCCAGAAAGGACCCGCATGGCGGAGCGCAAGAAGCTCATCCTCAATCTCTTCGAGATGAACACGGTCAGTCACATCACCCACGGGCTGTGGTCGTTGCCGGGGAACAACCGGCACCGGATCAACGACATCTCGTACTGGATCGAGCTCGCGCAGATCCTCGAGCACGGCGGATTCGACGGGGTCTTCCTCGCTGACGTCGTCGGTGCGTACGACGTGTTCCGGGGCGGCCCCGAGACCGCTATCCGCGAGGGGCTGCAGATCCCCTCGAACGATCCGCTGCTCGTCATCCCCGCCATGGCGGCCGTGACTGAGCGCCTGGGCTTCGGCGTCACGTTCTCGACCAGCTACGAGCCGCCGTTCTCGTTCGCCCGCCGCATGTCGACTCTCGATCACCTCACCCGGGGACGGGTGGGGTGGAACATCGTCACCTCGTACCTGCCGAACGCGGCCCGGAACTTCGGGCTGGCCGATGAGATCCCGCATGATCGCCGCTACGCGATCGCGGACGAGTTCCTCGACGTCGTCTACAAGCTGTGGGAGGGCTCGTGGGACGACGATGCGGTCATCGCGGATGCCGCGACCCGGACCTACACGGACCCGTCCAAGGTCCGCTACGTCGATCACGTGGGGGAGAACTTCCGCGTCGCGGGTCCCCACCTGAGCCAGCCCTCGCCGCAGCGCACGCCCGTCCTCTACCAGGCGACCGGATCGCCCGCCGGCATCGAGTTCGCCGGACGCCACGCGGAGCTCGTCTTCACGGGAGGGCGCTCGACGGCGGACTTCATCCGCAACGTCGAGCAGATGCGGGCGGCGGCCGCCCGCCAGGGGCGCGGCGCAGACGACCTCCGCTTCATCGTGCAGGCGGGCGTCGTCGTCGGTCGCACCGAGAACGAAGCGGCCGACAAGTGGCGGACGTACCGCGAGAACACGAGCGTCGACGGCATCCTCGCCCACGCCGGGTTCCCGTTCGACCCGACCGCGTTCTCCCGCGAGACACTCGTCACCGACGCCCTGGCGCAGGTGGGCGTCGCCGCAGGCTCCGTGCCGACCGCCGGACCCGACACGACGATTGGACAGCTTCTGGACGGGATCGCCACGGGACGCGAGGGCCGCTTCTTCGTCGCGGGCACACCGACGGTCGTCGCCGACGAGATCGAGCGGTGGCTCGACGAGGACGGCATCGACGGCATCAACCTCCGGCAGTACCACTCCTTCGACACCGCTCGAGACTTCGCGGAACTCGTCGTGCCCGAGCTGCGGCGACGCGGACGGTTGCTGGAAGGCGGTCCGACGCTGCGGGAGCGTCTGTTCGAGCGCGGACCGCTGCTGCCCGAGAACCACATCGCCACGCGCTACCGAGGTGGAGCGAACCTCGACACCCCGGTGGCACCCCTGTTCGGCTGAAGGGCCGGGAGCGGGCCCCGCGTCGTTCGATCGCGCTCCGGCACGTCCGCCCTCGCGCTTCGCGCGTGGTCTGAGAGGATGGCGCCATGATCATCGCCGGGTTGGTGTTCGCGGCGCTCGGCGCCGCCATCCACGTCTACATCTTCTTCCTCGAGTCGATCGCCTGGACCGGGCCCGCGGCGCGGCGCACCTTCGGGACGACGGACGCGACGGTCGACGTCACGAAGCCGTTCGCCTTCAATCAGGGCTTCTACAACCTGTTCCTCGCGATCGCGGTCTTCCTCGGCATCGTGTTCGTCGCCACCGGGTCGACGGCAGTCGGCGCGACCCTCGTGTTCGTCGGGGCGGGCTCGATGGTCGCGGCGGGCCTCGTGCTGCTCCTGTCGGATCGCTCGAAGGCGCGCGCGGCGCTCATCCAGCTGAGTGCGCCCCTGGTCGGAGTGGTGCTGCTCGCCATCGGGCTGGCCGTCTGACGTGAACCTCGCTGTCGTCGGCGCGGGAAAGATCGTCGCCGAGTTCCTCCCGCACGCCTCCGGCGTCCCCGGGCTGACCGTGGCGGCGATCGTCGGTCGCGAGTCCAGCCGTGCCAACCTCGACGACGTGGCGTCGACCCACGGCATCCCCCTCGTCTTCACCGATCTCGACGAATGCCTCGCCGACGCCCGTGTCGACACGGTGTGGGTCGCACTGCCGAACGCCCTGCACGCGGACGTCGCCCGTCGTGCCCTGCTCGCAGGCAAGAACGTCATCTGCGAGAAGCCGTTCGTGCTCCGGCTCGAGGAGCTCGCGGAACTCCGCGCTCTCGCCGCGGAGCGCGACCTCATCCTCGTCGAAGCGATCAGCAACCAGTACCTCGCGAACGTCGAGTGGATGCGCGAGAACCTGTCCCGCCTCGGTGAGCTGCGGCTCGTGCAGTGCGAGTACTCGCAGTACTCCTCGCGCTACGACGCGTTCCGCACCGGGACGATCGCACCGGCCTTCGATCCGGCGGCGGGAGGCGGTGCACTGATGGACCTCGGCATCTACACGCTGCACCTCGTGGTCGGACTCCTCGGCACCCCCGCGACGGTGGCGTACACGCCGCGGATGGAACGCGGCGTCGACACCTCGGGCGTGACGGTCCTCGGCTACGGCGATCTGACCGCCGTGTGCGTGGCCGCCAAGGATTCACCCGGACCCTCGCGGACCAAGATCCAGGGCACCGACGGCACCATGGTCTTCGACGGGCCGCCCAACGAGGTGCCGGCCGTCGAGCTGCAGCTGCGGGACGGAACGCACGAGCGCATCGCGCTCGACGAGGATCCGCACCGGATGGTGGCGGAGTTCCGGTCGTTCGTCCGGATGATCGCCGACCACGACATCGCCGAGCGGGACCGTCGCCTGGATCACAGTGCCGCCGTGCTCGACGTCGCCGTCCGCGCGCTCGATTCGGCCGGCATCCGCCTCGGCTGAGCTTCGCGAGCGCGACGGCACGATCCTCGCTACGCTGGCGGACAACTGTCGCAGTCGATCTCCTCGGCTGACTTCGGGCTGGGGAGCCGGACAATGCACAGATCTTGGGGACGCACGGTGGCGCACGCGCCGGCCGACGAGGCGGACGCGACGCGCGTCGCACGAGTCGAATGGGTGGATGCCGCCAAGGCGATCGCCATCATCATGGTGGTGTTCCTGCACACCGTCTTCAACCATGCCGGCAGCGGCGCTACCGGTCATTGGGGACCGTTCGTCGGCCTGCTCGACGCCTTCCGCTTGCCGCTGTTCTTCTTCACGGCGGGTCTGTTCGCAGGCAAGGTCCTCCGCCGACCGCTCGCGGTGCTGTTGCGTGAGCGCATCTCGCACCTGACCTGGATCTACGTCATCTGGTCGATCGTCGCGGTCATCGCCGTCCTGTATCTGCCGCTCACCGGCGCGACCGACCGGCCGCCGGCGCTCGCCCTGCTCCTGATCCCCGTCCTGCCCACCCCTGCCACATGGTTCATCTGGGCGCTGATCGTGCATTTCGTCCTGGCGTGGTTCGCCGTCCGCGTTCCGCCGGCGATCGGGCTGGGCGTCGCGACGGTCGTCAGTCTCGTCTTCGCCTCGGGCCTGCTGACCACGGGGACGCTGGAGATCGACAAGACGCTGTACCACCTCGTCTTCTTCGTGCTGGCTGTGCAGATCTCGGCCTGGGTCCGGCCGGCCGTGGCCTCCACCGGGATCTGGTGGGCGGTCGCGGCCGTCGTCGGCTTCGGCGCCGGGGCGGCTGTCGTGGCGAAGTTCTCCCTGCTCGACATCGTCGGTGTGCGGCTCGTCCTGGGGCTGCTGGCGGTCGCGGCCGGGTGCCTGGTCGCGCGTCAGATCTCCGCGCTCCGAGGCTTCGCGTGGGTGTCCGCGCTCGGGCGCAACACCCTGCCCGTCTACCTGCTGCACTGGTACGTCCTGCTGCTCGTCTACGCCGTCGTCAACACGGTGTTCCCTCGCGGCGCCGGTGTCTTCACCGACGTGCTCGCTCCGGTGATGACGGCCCTCACGATCGCCGGATGCCTTCTCGTGCACCGCCTGACCCGGGCCGTTCCGGGGCTGTACGCGCGGCCGGCGTGGCTGATTCGCGCGCTGCGCCCGGCGCCGCCGGTGTGAGGATCCCGTGAGGAGTGCTCACGCGGGCGTATGGATTCCGTGAGCACAGCGGGAAGGGTCTTCGCCGGGGTGTTCCATCAGGGATGCGCCCCACCGGCGTGCCGGTCCGATCAGGGCCCGCGTCCCTCGAAATCGGAGCCTCCCTCGTGCTCGACATCGTCTACGTCCTGGGCGTCCTCGCCCTGTTCGTGATCATCGGTCTGTTCGCCAAGGCGGTGGATCGGCTGTGAGCGTCTTCGACATCGTCGCCGCCGTCCTCGGCGTCGCCGTCCTCGTCTACCTCTTCGTCGCTCTCGTGAAGCCGGAGAAGTTCTGATGGCGTGGCTCGCCGCGGTCCTCACCCTCGCCACTCTCGCCCTGATCCTGGCTGTGGCCTACCGTCCGCTGGGCGACTACATGGCCTGGGTCTACGGTGCGCCGAAAGATGCCCGGGCTGAGCGCGGCCTCTACCGCGTGATCGGCGTCGACCCGGCATCCGGCCAGACCTGGCAGGCATACGCCCGCAGCGTCCTCGCGTTCTCCGCGATCGGTGTCCTCCTCGTCTACGGCCTGCAGCGCATCCAGCAGTGGCTGCCCTGGTCGCTCGGGCTCCCCGCCCCGAGCGAAGCCCTGTCGTTCAACACGGCCGTCTCGTTCGTGACGAACACGAACTGGCAGTCCTACTCGCCCGAGCTGACCCTCGGCTACACGGTGCAGTTCGCGGCGCTCTCGGTGCAGAACTTCGTGTCGGCCGCCGTCGGTCTCGCCGTCGCCGTCGCCCTCGTCCGCGGTCTCGTCTTCCGCCGCACCGGCACGATCGGCAACTTCTGGGTCGATCTGACCCGTGGCACCTTCCGTCTGCTCCTGCCTCTCTCGGTGATCGCGGCGGTCGTCCTGCTCGCGGGCGGCGTCATCCAGAACGTCGCCGGCTTCAGCGACGCGACGACCGTCGCCGGTGCGACCCAGAGCATCCCCGGCGGCCCTGTCGCATCGCAGGAGGCGATCAAGCTCCTCGGCACCAACGGCGGCGGCTTCTTCAACGCGAACTCGGCGCACCCGTTCGAGAACCCGACGGGCTGGACGAACCTGTTCGAGATCGTCCTCATGCTGATCATCCCGTTCTCGCTGCCGCGGACCTTCGGCACGATGCTCGGCGACAGGCGTCAGGGCTACGCGATCCTCGGCGCGATGGGCGTCCTCTTCGTCGCCTCGTCGGTGATCCTCACTGCGGTCGAACTCGCCGGCCGCGGCACGGCTCCCGAGCTCGCGGGCGCGGCGATGGAAGGCAAGGACATCCGGTTCGGCATCGTCGGCTCGACCCTCTTCGGATCCACGAGCACGCTCACCTCGACCGGCGCCGTCAACTCGATGCACGACTCGTACACGGCATTCGGCGGCATGATGCCGATGCTCAACATGATGCTCGGCGAGCTCGCTCCCGGCGGTGTCGGGTCGGGGCTCTACGGCATCCTCGTGATGGCGGTCATCGCCGTCTTCATCGCGGGGCTCCTCGTCGGGCGCACCCCGGAGTACCTGGGCAAGAAGATCGGCCCCCGCGAGATCACCCTCGCGAGCATCTACATCCTCGTGACGCCGATCCTCGTCCTGGGCGGCACGGCCCTCAGCTTCGCCATCCCCGGCGTGCGTGAGGACGTCACGACGACCTCGATCTGGAACCCCGGCATCCACGGCTTCAGCGAGGTTCTGTACGCCTTCACCTCGGCGGCGAACAACAACGGGTCCGCCTTCGCGGGGCTCACGGCGAACACACCGTGGCTCAACACGGCCCTCGGGGTCGCGATGCTGCTCGGCCGCTTCGTGCCGATCGTGCTCGTGCTGGCTCTCGCCGGCTCGTTCGCCGCGCAGGACCGGGTACCCGCGACGGCGGGCACGCTCCCGACCCATCGCCCCCTCTTCGTGGGGCTGCTCGTCGGCGTGATCGTCATCGTCACCGCTCTCACCTACTTCCCCGTACTCGCGCTGGGCCCCCTGGCAGAAGGACTGATCTGACCATGTCCACACTCACCACTCCCGAACCCGCCACGGCGTCCGCGCCCCGTCGCGGCATCGACGGCGCCGCGATCGCCGCGGCCCTGCCGGGGGCGTTCCGGAAGCTCGACCCCCGCGCGCAGTGGCGGAACCCCGTCATGTTCATCGTCTGGCTCGGCGCCGCCCTCACGACCGTCCTCGCGATCGTCGAGCCCTTCACGGGCGGACCGTCCGACTCGGGCGGCACGCCCGTCCCCGTCTCGTTCACCGGGGTCATCGCCGCCTGGCTGTGGCTCACGGTCCTCTTCGCAGGCGTCGCCGAGTCCGTCGCAGAGGGTCGCGGCAAGGCGCAGGCCGAGACGCTGCGCAAGACCCGCACGAGCACGGTGGCCCACCGGGTGACCGGGTACGACGAGCGGACGGATGCCGCGGCCGACCGCGTTGCGATCGACGACGTCTCGTCGGCGGACCTCACCCTCGGCGACGTGGTCGTCGTCGCGGCCGGCGACCTCATCCCGGGTGACGGTGACGTCGTCCACGGCATCGCCTCGGTGGACGAGTCCGCGATCACGGGAGAGTCGGCCCCCGTCATCCGCGAATCCGGCGGCGACCGCAGCGCCGTCACGGGCGGCACCCGGGTGCTCTCGGACCGCATCGTCGTGCGCATCACGTCGAAGCCCGGCGAGACCTTCGTCGACCGGATGATCGCCCTCGTCGAGGGCGCCGCACGGCAGAAGACACCGAACGAGATCGCGCTGAACATCCTGCTGGCGAGCCTGTCGATCATCTTCGTGGTCGTGGCGCTCATCTTGAACCCGGTCGCGTCCTACGCCGCGGCACCGGTCAGCATCCCCGTGCTGGTCGCGCTCCTCGTGTGCCTCATCCCGACGACGATCGGCGCCCTCCTGTCGGCGATCGGCATCGCCGGCATGGACCGGCTCGTGCAGCGGAACGTCCTCGCCATGTCGGGCCGAGCGGTCGAGGCCGCCGGTGATGTGACCACGCTGCTCCTCGACAAGACGGGCACGATCACCTACGGCAACCGCCAGGCGTCCGAGTTCGTCCCGCTCGAGGGGATGGCGCAGGTCGAGCTCACCCGTGCGGCGGCGCTGTCGTCGCTCGCCGACCCGACTCCCGAGGGCAGCTCGATCGTCGACCTGGCCACCCGCCGCGGCATCGACGTGACCGGCGACACCCAGGGCGTCATCGTCCCGTTCACCGCGCAGACCCGCATGAGCGGTCTCGACCTGCCGGACGGCTCATCGATCCGCAAGGGCGCCGGCTCCGCGATCATCGGCTGGCTCGAGCAGGGCGTCACGCCTTTGCCCGACGGCATCCGGGCAGATCTGACCGCACGCACCGAACAGATCTCGCAGTCGGGCGGCACCCCGCTGGTGGTGGCGACGAAGGATGCCGTCGGTGCCGGGCGCGTGCTCGGCGTCGTGCACCTGAAGGACGTCGTCAAGGACGGGCTCAGCGAGCGCTTCGCCGAGCTGCGTTCCATGGGCATCCGGACGGTCATGATCACGGGCGACAACCCGTTGACCGCCGCGGCGATCGCGAAGGAGGCCGGTGTCGACGACTTCCTCGCCGAGGCGACCCCCGAGGACAAGCTCGCCTACATCCGCACCGAGCAGGAGGGCGGCAACCTCGTCGCTATGACCGGCGACGGCACGAACGACGCGCCCGCGCTCGCACAGGCGGACGTAGGCGTCGCGATGAACTCGGGCACATCAGCCGCGAAGGAGGCCGGCAACATGGTCGACCTCGACTCCGACCCGACCAAGCTCATCGACATCGTCCGCATCGGCAAGCAGCTGCTCATCACGCGCGGCGCGCTCACGACGTTCTCGATCGCGAACGACATCGCCAAGTACTTCGCCATCATCCCGGCGATGTTCATGGGTGTCTTCCCACAGCTCGGGGCGCTCAACATCATGGGCCTGCACTCACCGGCATCCGCTGTGCTCTCCGCGATCGTCTTCAACGCGCTCATCATCGTCGTCCTCATCCCGCTCGCCCTCCGTGGCGTGCGCTACCGGGCGGGCGGTGCTTCGTCGATCCTCGGCCGCAACCTCGCCGTCTACGGTCTCGGCGGCGTCGTCGCCCCCTTCCTCGGCATCTGGCTGATCGACCTCCTCGTCCGCCTCATCCCCGGCTTCTGACTCAAGGACTCCCCGTCATGAACAGTTCCTCCCGCGCCACTGGGCGCACCGTCCTCGTCGCCGTCCGCGCCATGGCCGTCCTGACCGTGATCCTCGGCCTCGGCTACACGGCGCTCATCACCCTCGTCGGACAGGTCGCCCTGCCCGCACAGGCGAACGGCTCCCTCCTGCGAAGCGCCTCGGGCGAGGTCGTCGGCTCGTCGCTGATCGGTCAGTCCTTCACGGATGCCGACGGTGCCGCGCTCCCGCAGTACTTCCAGTCCCGGCCCTCAGCGGCCGGTGACGGCTACGACGCCGGAGCGTCATCGGGCTCGAACCTGGGCCCCGAGAACGCAGACCTCGTCGCCGCCATCCGGGAGCGCAGGGAGGCCGTCGCCGCGCGCGAGGGCGTCGCGGAGTCCGACGTTCCCGCCGACGCGGTGACCGCCTCGGCATCCGGACTCGACCCCGACATCAGCCCCGCGTACGCTTCGATCCAGGTCGAGCGCGTCGCCGCGGCCCGGAAGCTCCCGGCGTCGGAGGTCCGCGGACTCGTCGCGGAGCACACTCGGGGACCCGATCTCGGGTACCTCGGCGACCCGACCGTGAACGTCGTGGAGCTCAATCTCGCCCTCGACCGGCTAGGAGGCTGACAGTGGGTGGACGGGGGCGCTTGCGCGTGCTGCTCGGCGCGGCCCCCGGTGTCGGCAAGACCTACGCGATGCTCGAAGAGGGCAGGCGCCTGGCGGGGGAGGGGACCGACGTCGTCATCGCGGTCGTCGAGACCCATGGTCGCGCGGCCACGGCGCGCATGACCGACGGGGTCGAGCAGGTCCCCCGTCGCGAGGTCACCCATCGCGGCGTCACGCTGACCGAGATGGACCTCGCCGCGGTGATCGCGCGGCACCCGGGCGTCGCCCTCGTCGACGAACTCGCCCACACCAATGCCCCGGGTTCGACGAACGAGAAGCGCTGGGAGGACGTGCGGCAGCTGCTGGATGCCGGTATCTCGGTCATCTCGACCGTCAACATCCAGCACATCGAATCCCTCAACGACGTCGTCGAGCAGATCACCGGCGCCCCGCAGCGCGAGACGGTCCCCGACGAGGTCCTCCGCACCGCCGATCAGGTGGAGGTCGTGGACCTCGCCCCGCAGGCCCTCCGCGATCGGCTGGCGGGAGGGCTCGTCTACCCGGCGGAGCGGGTGGATGCCGCCCTCTCGAACTACTTCCGCCTCGGCAACCTCACGGCCTTGCGCGAACTCGCGCTCCTGTGGCTCGCCGACGAGGTGGATCAGGCGCTCACGTCCTACCGCGCCGAGCACGGCATCGACAGCCGGTGGGAGGCGCGCGAGCGGGTGGTCGTCACCCTCACGGGTGGCCCCGAAGGTGAGACGCTGCTGCGCCGCGGCGCCCGCATCGCGGCGAGATCGGCGGGGGGCCAGCTGCTCGCCGTGCACGTCACGAGCAACGACGGTCTGCGCAGCGCCGACCCGGGCGCCCTCGCCGAGCAGCGCGCTCTCGTCGAGAAGCTGGGCGGCACCTTCCATCAGGTCGTCGGGGACGACGTGCCCACCGCCCTCGTCGAGTTCGCGCGGTCGGTCAACGCGACGCAGCTCGTCCTCGGAGTCAGCCGCCGCAGCCGTCTCGCGGCCCTCGTCACCGGCCCGGGCATCGGCGCGACCGTCATCCGCGAATCCGGCGACATCGACGTCCACATCGTCACCCACTCCGCCGCGGGCGGCCGGTTCGCGCTGCCGCGGCTCGGTGGCGCCCTGTCGATGCGCCGACGGATCGCGGGCTTCGCGCTCGCCTTCCTCGGTGGCCCGCTGCTGACGTGGCTCCTCGTCGCCTTCCGGTCGACCGAGTCGATCACGAGCGACGTCCTCAGCTATCAGCTGCTCGTCGTCGTCGTCGCCCTCATCGGCGGGCTGTGGCCGGCGCTGTGGGCTGCGGTCCTGAGCGGTGTGACCCTCAACTTCTTCTTCGTCGAGCCCCTCTACACGGTGCAGGTCAAATCCCCGCGCGAAGTGCTCGCCCTCGCGCTCTACGTGATCACCGGCATCCTCGTGAGCGTCGTCGTCGATCGCGCCGCCCGGACGACGCGGGTCGCGCGACGCGCGGCGGCCGAGGCGGAACTCCTGCAGACCGTCGCCGGCAGCGTCCTCCGCGGCGGGGGCGCGATCGAGGCGCTCGTCGAGTGGACCCGAGAGGCGTTCCGGCTGGCCGGTGTCCGTCTGGTCTCGGGCGAGACGACGCTCGCCTCGAGCGGAGAGCCGTTGCGCGACGGGCGGCACACCGCGATGCCGGTCGGTGACCGAGCGGTGCTCGAGCTGCACGGGCACGACCTGCCGGCGTCCGAGCGCCGCATCCTGGCCGCGATCGTCTCTCAGCTCGACGCCGCGCTGCAACGGCAGGACCTCGCCGAGGTCGCGAGCGGGCTCGCGCCCCTCGAGGCGTCCGACCGGGTGCGAAGTGCGCTGCTGTCCGCTCTCAGCCACGACCTGCGCCGCCCCCTCGCCGCCGCGACCGCCGCCGTCGGCGGCCTCCGCAGCGGGACCTACAGCGATCGAGACCGCGACGAGCTCCTGCAGACCGCCGACGAATCCCTCGGCATGCTCGCGTCGCTCGTCACGGACCTCCTCGACGTCAGCCGACTGCAGGCGGGCGCGCTCGCCGTCTCGCTGTTCGCGATCGATCCGGCCGACGCGATCCTCCCCGCGCTCGAGGAGTTGGATGCGGGACCCGCGTCCGTCGACATCCATCTCGAACCGGATGCCGCCGTCCTCGCCGACCCCGTCCTCTTGCAGCGTGTCGTGGTGAACCTCCTCGCGAACGCCCTGCGGCACTCGCCGGAGGGGCGCAAGGTCCGCGTTGCCACGAGCAGCTTCGGTCGGGTCGTCGAGATCCGGATCATCGACCACGGTCCGGGCATTCCCGCCGAGCGGCGCGATGACGTCTTCGTTCCCTTCCAGCGCCTCGGCGACACCGACAACAGCACCGGGCTCGGGCTCGGGCTCGCTCTCTCGAAGGGATTCGTCGAAGGGATGGGCGGTACGCTCACCCCCGAGGACACCCCGGGTGGGGGACTGACGATGGTGGTCTCGTTGCCGGTCGCCGAAGAGGAGGAGCACGCGTGAGGATCCTCATCGCAGACGATGACCCGCAGATCGTCCGGGCACTGCGCATCACCCTCGCCGCGCGTGGCTACGAGGTGTTCACGGCAGCCGACGGCGCGCAGGCGATCTCCGCCGCGGTGGATCACCACCCCGACATCTTCCTCCTCGATCTCGGAATGCCGCAGCTCGACGGCATCGAGGTGATCCACGCGATCCGCGGCTGGTCCGAAGCGCCGATCCTCGTCGTGTCGGGGCGTACCGGAGCAGCCGACAAGGTTGACGCGCTCGACGCCGGCGCCGACGACTACGTCACGAAGCCCTTCTCGATCGATGAGCTCCTGGCGCGCATCCGCGCGCTCACGCGTCGGGCCCCGCAGCAGGAGCCCGACCCCGTCACCGAGTTCGGTGCCATCTCGGTCGACCTCGCCGCCCGCAGCGTCACGAAGACGACGGGCGATCACACCGAGCGCGTCCGATTGACCCCGACGGAATGGCAGCTGCTCGAGATCCTGCTGCGCAACCCCGGCAAGCTCGTCACCCGGCAGACGATCCTCACGTCCATCTGGGGGAGCGAGCACGTGAGCGACACCGGATACCTCCGGCTGTACGTGTCGCAGCTGCGCCGCAAGCTCGAGGAGGATCCGACGCACCCACGGCACATCCTCACCGAGGCGGGCATGGGTTATCGCTTCGAGCTGGGGGCTCCCATCCGGGACTGACACGTCCTCTCCGCACGCGCAACCCCCTCCCTCCTCCGGACTCCTCCGAGCAGGCTCGCCCGGAACCTGAGGAGGATCGATGAAGGCGATGACCTATCGCGGACCGTACAAGATCCGCGTCGACCGCAAGCCCGACCCCGTGATCGCGCATCCGAACGATGCCATCGTGCGCGTCGAGCTGGCGTCGATCTGCGGTTCCGACCTGCACCTGTACCACGGCATGATGCCCGACACGCGTGTCGGGCACACCTTCGGGCACGAGTTCATCGGCTGGGTCGAGGAGGTCGGGCCGTCTGTGCGGAACCTCAAGCCCGGTGACCGCGTCATGGTCCCCTTCAACATCTACTGCGGCTCCTGCTTCTTCTGCGCCCGAGGGCTGTACTCGAACTGCCACAACGTCAATGCCAACGCGACCGCGATCGGCGGGATCTACGGGTACTCCCACTCGACCGGCGGGTTCGACGGCGGCCAGGCCGAGCTCGTGCGCGTGCCGTTCGCCGACGTGGGCCCGCAGGTGATCCCGGGCGACATCGCCTCGGAGGACGCACTGCTGCTCACCGACGCGTTCTCGACGGGCTATTTCGGGTCGCAGCTCGCCGACATCGTCGAGGGGGACACCGTCGTCGTGCTGGGTGCAGGCCCCGTCGGTCTCTCTGCCGCTCGCTCGAGCTGGCTGATGGGTGCCGGGCGCGTCATCGTCGTCGACCACCTCGACTACCGCCTTCAGAAGGCGCGCGAATTCGCGTTCGCCGAGACGGTGCACTTCGGCGAGGTCGACGACATCGTGCTGACGCTGAAGAAGATGACCGACGGGCTCGGCGCCGACGCGGTCATCGAGGCCGTCGGCGCTGAGGCTGACGGGCACGTCCTTCAGCACGTCACCGCCGCGAAGCTCAAGCTTCAGGGCGGTTCCCCCGTGGCGCTCAACTGGGCCATCGACGCGGTCCGGAAGGGCGGCACCGTCTCGGTCATGGGCGCCTACGGTCCGCTGTTCAGCGCGATCAAGTTCGGCGACGCGATGAACAAGGGACTCACGATCCGCGCCAACCAGGCGCCGGTGAAGCGGCAGTGGCCGCGGCTGCTCGACCACATCCGTGCGGGACACATCGCCCCGCGCGACCTCATCACCCATCGCTTCGACCTCGACGACATCGCCGAGGGGTACCACGTGTTCTCGTCGAAACTCGACGGCATCGTCAAGCCCGTCGTCACATTCGGCGCCTGACCGGCACCCGAGGAGGAACCATGCCGTACACCGCAGACAAGCCCGGCCAGACCCCCGATCCTGACGAGCTCCGTCGCCGCATCCCCGGGTGGGGTGCGGACCTCGATCCGGCGGACCGCCCCGCCTTCCCGCGCGAGCAGCCGGGGATCGAGACGGGCGCGCACTGGGACATCCCCGAGCAGCAGCCGGAGGGCGCCGGGCGCGAGCGCTCGATCGAGCACCAGCGCCTCACGCCGGTCTTCGGCACCGCGCAGCCGCTCCACGGTCTCTCGGGCGTCATCCGGCGCATCGCCTACGCGCGTTACAGCGAGGGGCAGACCCCGCACTGGATGCTGCTGATCTTCGGCGATCGCGTCGAGTCGGCCGGCGCGCACGTGAGGTCCCTGTTCTCGCGGCATCCTGACGACCCGGTCACCCAGTCCGGGGTGTTCGGCGAACGCGGGCGGCGCCCGCTCGCGTCGCGGTTCGGTCGCGGCCGCGTCGACATGAAGCACGCCTGGCTGGATCCCCTCCTCGTCCTGGGTCCGTGGGTCGTGGCCGCCGTCGTCGTGTTCCGGATCGCACGCGCGGCGCTCGTCCCGGCATCCCGCCGCTGACGGCGCCGCACCCGACACGCCCGGGGCGACATCGGGACCGCCGTGCGTACGGGTCCGAGGTTGTGCCCGGCGGTGCAAGCGAGGAACGTGGCTCTTCAACGGAGGAGCGCCGCCCCGCGGATCCGCAGCACCGCCCACGCGATGTGTTCGCAGTCGGTGGAGGGCTCCTCGACCGGAGGGCCGCCTCATGGGCCGATTCAACTACAGCAGTCAGGTGAAGACCGAGGTCGAGGACAGGGCGCTCGCGCATTTGCAGGTCGTCATCGGCAACAAGCTCCGCCGGGGTGAATCCTTCTTCTTCACGTGGCGTGATGACGTGAGCGTCGGCGACGGACGGCGATCCGTCTGGATCCACCCGTCCGCGGACCTGCACTTCAAGTACTACGGCTCGGGCGCGCCGACCATGAACCGAACGTGGCTCGAGAAGCTGGCGCACGCCGCGAACTCGACGGGCGGGCTGTTCATCATGTCCGAACCCGCGGACGACGTGTCCACGGGTTCCGTGGAGACCATCTGAGGCGTCACCTCGAGGGTGCCTGCGGTCATGTGCGATGCGCGCCGACGGAGGCGGGTTAGCGTTGATCCGGCATCGAATCGGGGAGGCGCACATGGCGGCACGCCGCACGCGTTCCGCGACGCGCGCCGCAAGGCGACGGACGGCGGCGCTCGCCGTCGGGATCGGCGTCGCACCGGCCACGGTCGTCATCCTCCTCGCTGCCTGTCTGCCCCCAGCCACCACGTCGTCCGAGCCGCGGGGGACCCCGCTACCGCCGGTGTCTTCGAGGTGGGCCGATAGCCCGCCGCCGCCGGCGGTCGCCGTCGCGGGAGCAGACCCGTCGCGCGCGCCTGCGGTCGACCTCGTCGACGGCGCTTGGGCGTCGCGGGTTTCGGATGCCACCGGCATCCCGCGTCGCGCCGTCATCGCCTACGCGGCAGCCGATCTCACCGTCGCGCACGAGCAACCCTCGTGCGCGATCGCCTGGAACACCCTCGCCGGGATCGGGTGGGTGGAGTCCCGGCACGGCTCCTACGGCGGCGCGCGGCTGGGCGACGACGGTCTCGTGTCGCCCCGCATCCTCGGACCCCGCTTGACCGGTGAGGGGGTCGCGGCCATCGAAGACACCGACGGTGGTGACCTCGACGGCGACGACCGGTGGGATCGTGCCGTCGGTCCGCTGCAGTTCATTCCCGAGACCTGGCGGCGATGGGGCGCGGACGGTAACGCCGACGGCACCCGGGATCCGAACCAGATCGACGACGCGGCGCTCGCGGCGGCTCGCTACCTCTGCCGCCGGGGGCCGCTGGCGACCGAGACCGCTTGGCGGGATGCCGTGTTCACGTACAACCCGCTGACCCGCTATATCGACGACGTCGCGACCCGCGCCAACCAGTACGCGCAGAGCGTCGCCGTCAGCTGACACGACGAAGGCCGCACCTGTGAGGTGCGGCCTTCGGAGTCGCGGTCGGGGTCAGTCGTCCGTGCGGTTCAGTGATCTGCTCGAGTCCGCGGAGTCGGGGTCGACGCCTGGCTCCACCCGCTCGATCGGGACGGCCTCATCGTCTGCCGCAGCCTGCGACACCGCCTCGATGGGGTCTTCATCGGGCAGGTCGCCACCGGGGACGGGGGCCTCCGAGTCGGGAACGGCCTGGTCATCGGTCATGAGTGCTCCTCTCGTTCCCGCGAACCTACGTCGCCGACCGGACCGGTCCGAGCCCCTTGCAAAGGTGAGGCCCCGGCGATAAGCCCGATCGCCGGGGCCTGTCATAAGCGTGGGAGAGGATCGGTGACCCGAACACCTCACGTCTCGACCGTTCGCCTATTTACCTTGCGGTTATCACCGTACGTGCGCGAAGGAATCGCCATGGGGGCATTGACTGCGAGAGTCGCCGTCTGCTACTTGATTCGCCGCGGGTAACTCTGCTCCCGCGCGGTGTCAAGCCCCTCAGATCCCGAGCTCGGCGGAGCGATGGTGAGGGTCATACAAGCCTCGCCCTGCAGCGGTCATCGTCGATCGCTGCTCGCGTCACCTCGGAGGTGCATCATGAGTGCGGACCCCGTCCCACACCTGTCGTTGGAGCCGCTGTCTCCCACGACGTGGCGACTCTGCGACACGCGTGTCGCCCGATCGGACGCCGCGAGCGTTCTCGCCTACGTCGAAGAGTCGGATCGCGGCGGCTATGACGTCACATGGGTCCACGGCGGTGCGGGAACCGCGTGGTTCCGCGGGATGGACGAGCTGCTGGTCGGCGCAGTCCAACACCTCGCCGCGTGTGCCTCGCGGCGCCGGAAGCCGAAGCCGATCGCTCATCGGCCGCCCCTCGCGGCTCTGTGAGGCAGCCCTAAGCCCGAGCCCCGCGACCTGTCAAGAAGGTGACACGCGGCCGGAGAGGCCGGAAGCTGGATGCCGGAAATCCGACGGAAGTCGAAAGGACGCGATGACCCGCATCGACATCTCCTACGGCGGCCAGTGGTACAGCGTCGGCGACCGGACCCTCGAGGACGTGCACCGCGAGATCCAAGAGGGTGCTCGCGATGGCCAGCACTGGCTCGCCGTCAACGACGGCGAAGGGAGCGCCAGCCCGGCGTATCTGTTCATCACCCCCGGCGTGCCCATCGCCGTCATCCCCGTGCCGGAACCCCGCGAGACGCCCGCCGAGGGACACGTCGCCGCGTTCGAGGACACCGAGCACGAGGGCGTCGCGCCGCTGTGGAACGGCCCGACCATCCACCCCGACCGGCCTCGCCTCCACTGAGATATATCCACCCCTCCGGCACCGGTCAAGGGGATGACCGCCGCGCATGCCTGCGCGCACACTGGCGTCATGAGTGATCCACAGGATGCCGGTCGTCCCGGCGAAGCGATCCAGTCCGAGCCCGCCATGTCGCAGAATCCCGCCGATGCCACGCAGAAGCTCGACGGCATCGTGGTGCAGACGCGCGCGGACCTCGCCGGCCAGGACGGGCTCGATGGCGCGAGCGTGCTCGCCCAGCGACTGCGGGATGCGGGCATCGACCTCACCGACGACGAAATGGCCGCCGCCGTCGCCCGCGTCCAGGCCTGATCCAGACTCCGAATTATCACCGGTACCGGGGTCGCGCAACCCGCTGACGACCCCCGTGCCTCCGATCTAGCGTGGAACCACCACGTTCCGCTACAGAAGGGTGTGTCCCATGACGACCACGCAGACGAAGCCCGCCACCCGCAACAAGCGCCGCCCCGCAAAGTCGGGTGCGCAGCTGACCGACGAGCAGAACGCCGAGCGCGGCTTCACCGCCTCGAAGAAGCTGAGCGACAACCTGCAGGCAGTCCTCGTCGACCTCCTCGAACTGGCGATCCAGGGCAAGCAGGCTCACTGGAACGTCGTCGGCAAGAACTTCCGCGACACGCACCTCCAGCTCGACGAGATCATCGACGCGGCGCGCGAGTTCAGCGACACGGTCGCCGAGCGGATGCGGGCGCTCCACGCCGTCCCCGACGGCCGCAGTGACACGGTCGCCGAGACGACCACCCTCCCCGAGTTCCCCCACGGCGAGGTCCTGACCGCCGACGTCATCGATCTGGTCACCGAACGTCTCGAGGCCGTCATCGGCACGTGCCGCGAGGTCCACGATGAGGTCGACGACGAGGACCCCACGAGCGCGGACATCCTGCACAGCATCCTCGAAAGCCTCGAGCAGTTCGCTTGGATGATCAGCGCGGAGAACCGCACCCCTCGGTGACCCCGGGGCAGCGTGCCAGCGGCTGAACGGCGGTGACGGCTGAGGCCGTCACCGCCGTCGTCATTCCGCTGTCGTGCGCTTCGCGTCGTCCTCGAACATGCGTGCGGTGAGCTGGATGCCCCCGGAGGAGCTGGCGGATGCCGCGAGTTCCTCGATCCACTCGCGGTCGAGCGTCGGGGGTTCTGCCGCGTCGAAGACGAACCGGAGCGGGATCGCGGGGTGCAGCCAGATGGTGGTGCGCCCGGCCGGTGAGTCGTCCGGGTGCGACCAGGAGACCGTGAAACTCTCCGCACGGCGAAGCTTGGTCGCGACCACGACCTTCAGATGAGCGAGCGCTCGGTCGTCGATGCGGATGGGCATCGCCGAGCCGCCGTAGTAGATCAAGCCCATGGGGACACCATAATGGGAGGGCGCCGTCTCGAAACCGAGATGACGAGACGAGGAGCCGCTGTGGGCAAGTTCATCTATGAGGATTCCATCAAGGTGGACTTCGAAGACCGCACGCTCGCGCATCTGCAGCAGGTGATCGGCAACAAGCTCCGCCGTGGCGAGTCGTTCCACTTCACCTGGCGCGATGACAAGAGCATCGGCGAGGGCCGCACATCGGTGTGGCTGCACCCGCACGCGTCGCTCGTCTTCAAGTACTACGGCAGCCGTCAGTCGCGCATCAACCGCGCGTGGTCGGAGGCCCTCATGTACGCCGCGAACTCGCCGGCGGGCCTCCACTTGGTCCCCGAGCCCGCGGACGCGGGAGAGGCAGACGCCGGCGCCTGAGGCGCGGCATCCGCTCGCAAAAAAACATGCCGCCCCATCGACACCGTGGGGGGCGGTGGATGGGGCGGCACGAGTCTTGCGCCGAAGCGGTGTTCAGACCAGCAACGGCGGAGTACCGAATCGTTCTGTGAAGTCCGCGGCGAGAGCGTCCTCGTAAGCGTCCGCCTCGTCGATGAGGTCGGGGTGGCTCATGCGGCTGCGACCGAACGGCGGGACTCGGGTCGTGCGGCGGAGATCTCGGGGATGTCGAGGTCAGCGTCGAGGACGAGTCCGCCGTTGGAGGTGGCCTGGTCGGCCATCTCGCGCAGCGTTGCCGGGTTCAGAGCGATCGCTGCCGACTGCTCGTAGACGAAGCGCAGCGGGATCGCGGGCTGGAACCACAGCGTGGTGCGGCCCTCGCCGTCCTCGCCGGTTCCCTTCCAGGAGACGACGAAGCTCTCGCTCCGGCGCAGCTTGGTCGTCGCGATGGCAGCGAGGTGGGCGAGGATGCGGTCGGGCATGACGATGGGGGATTCGACGTTCCCGTAGTAGAGGCTTCCCATGACGTTCTCCTGGTGTGGGTGCGGGTGAGTGGGGGTCAGTGGCCGACGGCCCGTGCCGTTGTGCGGTGCGGGCGCTGTCGCGTGAGCGCATCGAGGATGCGCGCCCGCAGACCCGTGCGCGGCTCGGGGATGAGCGCGACGCCGATCGCCGCGAAAGGCGCCGGGATGGGGTGTGCGGGTGTAGGTGTCATCGATCCGTTCCTGAATTACTAGCTAAACAATACATCTAGTAGATTTCACAAGTCATGTCTATCATTGATTTCGACAAGGACACGAACTGTCACAGACTTAGACATGTAAGGTGGTGAAGCCGATGGAGGTGCTCGACTTGTTCAGCTCCGTGGACGTCAGTGAGGAGACCGCGACGTGGCACGAAGTGGAGAAGGGCTTCTGGGTCGGCAACACCCATGGACGGTTCGTAGGAACCGTCGAGAAGAGCCGCTCCGGTTGGATCGCCCGAGATCACGCCAGGCGTCTCGTGGGAACGTATCCGGATGCAGCCGAGGCTCGGGCGGCAGTCGGATGATGTCGATGAATCTTCACGAGCCGAGGAGTTGACATGCCTCAGTCCATCGTCCGGCACGAGCACACCCACCTCTACGCCGCTGAGCCCCAGTCCGAGGCAGGCCGGCGGCTGAGCAGTGCGATCTTGGAGCTCCGTCACGCCGAGCAGGTGCAAGCCGACCGTTCGCAGCGCATCTCCGGTCTCGGCGGCATCGACCTGACGGCGCTCCGCTATCTCGTGCAGGCCCGCCGCGAAGAGCGCGAGATCAGCCCGAAAGACCTCATCGTGATGCTCGGTACCTCGAGCGCGACGGTGACCAATGTGATCGAGCGCCTCGTCGGCAAGGGCTACGTCCTTCGCGAGCAGCACCCCACCGACCGGCGCGCGCACTACCTGCTGCCGACGGAATCCGCGAACCACCTCGTGGACGAGGTGTACGGGGCTCACCACGCCGCAGTCGTTTCCGTGATCGACAGCCTCGACGAGAAGGACGCGGCGACCACCGCGGAGACCATCCGGCGAATCGCCTCAGCTCTCGAGGAGCTCGCCCGCCGGGCCTGAGGCCGGGCGGTGACGCCTGATCAGAGGGCGGTGTCAGGTCCCAGCCGGTGCCACGTCCGGTTGTGGTAAACAAGCGGCGCGGTCGACTCGCGTGCGATGTTCGCCTGGACGGCGTGCGCGGCGATGACGGTGGAGCCACCGGCATCCATCCGATCGATGACGGCGCACCGCACCCATGCGCGCACCCCGTTGTACACCGGCTCGCCCGTCACGAGGCGCGACCAGGGGAGCTCGGCGAAGCGGTCGATCCCGCTCGTGGCGCCCACCTCGGCGACCCGGAGGTCGTCCGAATCGAGGAGGTGGACGACGACGGTCTCCGCCGCGGCCAGGACGGGCGCGGCCGACGACTGAGCGGACACCGAGAAGATGAGCAGGGGCGGGTCGGCGCTGACCGACGACA
Source organism: Microbacterium sp. SORGH_AS_0505 (assembly GCF_030818715.1). NCBI lineage: Bacteria > Bacillati > Actinomycetota > Actinomycetes > Micrococcales > Microbacteriaceae > Microbacterium > Microbacterium sp. SORGH_AS_0505. Next base: position 1,520,223 of record NZ_JAUTAT010000001.1, read on the forward strand.
CCGACGTCGCCGTGAGTGCGACGGGGCCGTCCCCGGCGTCGGCGGTGATGACGGCGACGCCGCCCGGGTGACCGCGGAACACGGCTTTGAACTCGTCGGGGGACAGCGACTCCGAGAACCCGGAGGCGGCCCGGTCGTCCGGTGCGGCGTGTGCGGGGGAAGTCATACGACGAACCTACGTTCGCGCAGCGGCAGCGAGGGCCATGTGTCCGAACCTTTCCTTCTGTTGCGGCAGATGACGACCGCCGCGGATGCCGGGCGTCCGCTATTCTGATCGGGTGCTGACTCTTCGCTGTTGTCGTCGCTGACCGCCGGTTCCCCGGCGACCTCCGCGACCCCACACAGCGACCGCACCTCTGCGAGTGCGGCATCCCGTCAGGAAGAATCACGTGCGTTACGCCAGCTCCATCGCCGATCTCGTCGGCAACACCCCGCTTGTCCGCTTGAACGCGGTCACCGAAGGCATCGCCGCCACGGTGCTCGCGAAGGTCGAGTACTTCAACCCCGGCAGCTCCGCGAAGGACCGCATCGCGCGGAACATCATCGATGCCGCGGAGCGCGACGGCCACCTGAAGCCCGGTGGCACGATCGTCGAGCCGACGAGCGGCAACACCGGCGTCGGTCTCGCTCTCATCGCGCAGCAGCGCGGCTACCGGATGATCTTCGTCGTCCCCGACAAGTTCGCCGGCGAGAAGGTCGCCGTCCTCAAGGCGTACGGCGCCGAGGTCGTCATGACGGCCACGAGTGTCCCGCCCGAGCACCCCGACTCCTACTACAGCGTGTCGGATCGCCTCGCGGCATCCATCCCCGGCGCGTTCAAGCCCAATCAGTTCGCCAACCACAACGGGCCGCGCGGGCACTACGAGACGACCGGCCCCGAGATCTGGCGCGACACCGACGGTACGGTGACCCACTTCGTCGCCGGCGTCGGCACGGGCGGCACGATCAGCGGCACGGGACGGTTCCTCAAGGAGGCGTCCTCCGGGCAGGTCACCGTCGTGGGAGCCGACCCGGAAGGGTCGATCTACTCGGGTGGGGACATCCACGGCTACCTCGTCGAGGGCGTCGGCGAGGACTTCATGCCCGCGACCTTCGACCCGACGGTCGTCGACGCGTACGAGCGGGTAGGGGACGCCGAGGCGTTCGCGATGACGCGTCGCCTGGCGCGCGAGGAGGGACTGCTCGTCGGCGGATCCTCGGGCATGGCGGTCGTGGCGGCCCTGCGCGTCGCCCGCGACCTGCCCGCGGATGCCGTCCTCGTCGTGATCCTGCCCGACCACGGCCGCGGCTACCTCAGCAAGATCTACGACGACGACTGGATGACCGACCACGGCTTCTCCATCGTCACCGAATCCGAGACCACCGGGAGCCTCGCATGAGTGCACAGTCCTCCGCTCGCGGCTTCGCGAGCCTCGCCGTCCACGCAGGTCAAGAGCCCGACGAGGCGACCGGCGCCGTCATCCCCCCGGTCCACTTCTCGACCACCTACGCCCAGGACGGCATCGGCGGCCTTCGCGGCGGGTACGAGTACGGCCGCAGCGGCAACCCGACCCGAACGGCGCTGCAGACTCAGCTCGCCGCGATCGAGGGCGGTGCGCACGCCCTATCGTTCGCCTCGGGCCTCGCCGCCGAGGACGCGCTGCTGCGCGCCGTGCTGCGCCCCGGCGACGAGGTCCTCCTCGGCAACGACGTCTACGGCGGAACGTTCCGTCTCATCTCCCGCGTGCTCGGCGACTGGGGCGTGACGCTCCGCGTCGTCGACATGAGCGACCTCGACGCCGTCCGCTCCGCGGTCGCCGAGAAGGCGCCGCGCATCCTCTGGGTCGAGACGCCGTCCAACCCGCTGCTGCGCATCACCGACATCGCCGGCCTCGCCGAGGTCGGCCACTCCGCCGGCGCGCTCGTCGTCGTCGACAACACCTTCGCCACGCCCGCGCTGCAGCGCCCCCTCTCGTTCGGGGCCGACGTCGTCGTGCACTCGACCACGAAGTACCTCGGCGGCCACTCCGACGTCGTCGGTGGCGCGCTCGTGCTGAACGACGACGCGCTCGCCGAGAAGATCGGCTTCCTCCAGTTCGCGGTCGGCGCCGTGTCCGGCCCCCTCGACGCGTGGCTCACGACGCGCGGCATCAAGACGCTCGCGGTGCGCATGCAGCGCCACAGCGAGAACGGCCTGGCCGTGGCATCCTTCCTCGAGGGACACGACCGGGTCGCGCAGGTCTACTACCCGGGCCTCGCCTCGCACCCCGGGCACGAGCTCGCCGCACGCCAGATGTCGGGCTTCGGCGGAATCGTGTCGCTCGCGCTCGAATCGGGCGAGGCGGCGCGCCGCTTCGCCGAGTCGCTGCGGCTGTTCACGCTGGCCGAGTCGCTCGGCGGCGTCGAGTCGCTCGTGAACTACCCCGACGCGATGACGCACGCCTCGGTGCGCGGCACCGAGGCGGCCGTGCCGGTCGAGGTCGTCCGGTTGTCGGTCGGCATCGAGGACATCGACGACCTGCTCGCCGACATCGCGCAGGCGCTCGAGGCCTGACGGCGGCGGCGCCACGGCGCTGCGCGTGCCGAGTGCAGGGAGAACGGTGCCATCGGGTCCCATCCGGCATCCGAAGCGCTGCTGAACCTGAGTTCGGTCCGCGGCGCGGGCGATAGCGTGGCCGGATGACACACGCACGTTGGGCCATCATCGGTGCCGGAGCGATCAGCGGCGACTTCGCCCACGCGCTCCCCGACTCGGAGTTCGGACGCCTCCACGCGGTCGGCGCGCGCGACGTGTCGCGTGCGGAGGAGTTCGCCGCGGCCCACGGCGCAGCCGTCGTCGGCACGTACGACGAGATCCTCGACCGCGACGACATCGACGCGGTTTACATCGGCACGGTCCACACGACGCACACCGAGCTCGTCCACCGGGCGCTCGCTGCAGGCAAGGCCGTCCTCTGCGAGAAGCCGCTCGGCGTCTCGCCGGAGGAGACGGATGCCGCGGTCCGCGCCGCCCGCGAGGCGGGACTGCCGCTCGTCGAGGCGTTCAAGTACCGCTTCGGCCCGTTCGCCGACCGCCTGCGGGAGCTCGTCGGCGGCGGCGCGCTCGGCGACCTCGTCGAGATCGAGTCGTCGCTCGGCTTCGCCGCCGGCTCCCAGACGGGCAGGCTGTTCGACCCCGCGACGGCGGGCGGGGCGATCCTCGACGTCGGCTGCTACCCGCTGTCGCTCGTCGTCGGCGTCGCGGCCTGGACGGGACGCGACCTCTCGGGACTGGCCGTGCAGGCGGCGGCGGGCACGATCGGCGAGACGGGCGTCGACGTGGGCGCGGCGGCATCCATCGATCTGGGCGGTGCGACGGCGAACATCCGCACGGCGATCGTGCACGACCTGCCGCGTCTGACGCGCATCGTCGGGCGGGACGCGACGCTCGAGGTCCCGAACGCGTGGGGGAGCCGCACCGACAGCACGGAGGCGGCGACCCTCATCCGGACCGACGGCACGCGCGACGAGATCGAGGTGCCGACGGTGCAGCCGATGGCGGCCGAGGCGGATGCGACGATCCGTGCGCTCCGCGAGGGGCGCACCGAGGCGCCGGAGGTCCCGTGGGACGAGACCCGCACGATCGCGCGCCTGCTCGCCGAGTGGCGCGCAGCGATCGGCTGAGCCCTACCGCCGCCGCCAGCGCCGACGCTTGATCTCGGGTGGGGCGGGAGGATCGGATGCCGCGGCCCGCGCCGCGCGCCGTTCCCGCCACGCCGCGACCTCGGCGTCGGGGTCGCGCGTCGGGGTGACGACGGGAGGCCCGCCCTGCAGCTGCCGACGCGCCTCGACGACGCGGCGCGAGAAGTCGGCGGTGTACTCGCGGACGTCCTCCTCGCGGTGGAGGGCGTCGACGCGGTCCTCGAACTCGGCGTGCTCGATCCGCAGCCGCAGAGCGGGCGGACCGAGTCCGCTGAGCTGCTCGGTCTGGATCTTGCGCTTGATCCACCAGTCCGGGTCGTGCGAGCCACCCAGGCCTTCGAGGGGCTTGCCGGCGCCGGGGAGGTCGTCGAAGTCGCCGCGCCGGATGGCCTGCTGGATCGCGGTCTCGACGTACATCGCGCGCTCCGTGCCGGTGGGCGTCCCGGCGTGACGCTCCGGTTCGGCCGGCGGCTCCTCGCCGTTCTCCTGCGCCGCCTTTTCGACGCGATAGCGCGCCGCAATGAGGCGGGGGTCGTCGTTCGCGGCTCGGTCGTCGGCCATTCCTCCAGCGTAGGACGGGCGGGCGTTGTGTGGATGTTGCCCGGTATGCATATACTCAGAAAACACATACCCGGTATGCAGCGAGGAGTCCCGATGTCGGTACGACAGAGCCTGCTGGCGATCCTGGATCAGGGTCCCTGCTACGGCTATCAGCTGCGCGCGGAGTTCGACCGCCGCACCGGGTCCACCTGGCCCCTCAACGTGGGGCAGATCTACAACACGCTCGACCGGCTCGAACGCGACGGCCTCGTCGAAAAGGGCGACGTCGACGAGCAGGGTCACGTGTACTGGCAGATCACGGATGCCGGATCCGCCGAGGTGCAGGCCTGGCTCGACGCACCCGTCGAGCGCGCGCAGGGGACGCGCGACGAGCTCGCCATCAAGCTCGCCGTCGCGGCGACCCTGCCGGGCGTCGACCTCGGCGCCGTCATCCAGCGACAGCGTTCCGCGTCGCTGCGCCAGCTCCAGGAGCTCAACCGTGCGAAGTACGCCGGTTCGAACCCGGACGGTCCCGAAGAACTCGCGTGGTCTCTCGTCGTGGACTCGATGATCTTCGCCGCCGAGGCCGAGGCGCGATGGCTCGACCACACCGAGCAGCGGCTCGCGCGGCATCCGCATCGTACGATGGGGCTCGAGCTGTCCACAGAGACTCCCAAACGGGGGAGGCCCGCCAAATCCGAGGCGAGCAACACCGAGGCGGTCGTCGGATGAGCGCCGCCGTTCTGCAGCTGGTGGGGGTCACGCAGCAGTACGGCGAGGGCGAGACGAGCGTCTCAGCACTGTCGGGCGTCGATCTGACGGTCGACAAGGGTGAGCTCGTCGCGATCATGGGAGCGTCCGGTTCGGGCAAATCCACGCTCCTGTCGATCGCGGGCGGGTTGCAGAAGCCCACCAGCGGCGAAGTCGTCGTCGAGGGGACCTACCTCTCGACGGCGACACGTCGCGATCTCGCGCAGCTCCGGCGGCGCTCCCTGGGGTTCGTCTTCCAGGACTTCAATCTCATCCCGACCCTCACGGCCGTCGAGAACGTGACGCTGCCGCTCGAGCTCGACGGCTTCCGAGCCCGGGTGGCGCGCCGTGCGGGCCGGGATGCCCTCGCCTCGGTCGGCCTCGAGGACAAACTCGACGCCTACCCCGACGATCTGTCGGGCGGTCAGCAGCAGCGCGTCGCGATCGCCCGCGCCGTGGTCGGCGGGCGCCGGCTGATCCTCGCCGACGAGCCGACCGGCGCACTCGACTCGGTGACGGGGGAGGCGGTCATGAAGATGATCCGGCACCGCGTCGACCAGGGGGCCGCCGGCATCCTCGTCACGCATGAGCCGCGCCACGCGGCGTGGGCGGACCGCATCGTGTTCCTCCGCGACGGCCGCATCGTCGACGAGTCCGCCCGCCGCGGTGCCGACGCGCTCTTGTCGGACGCGCGATGACCGCGGTGCAGGACCGGCCCCGAGTGGATGCCGGGGCGCGGCGTCGCGCCGAACGACCGAAGCCGTCGCGCACGGCGCGTCTGCGGGTGTCTGCGCGCATCGCGCGGCGTCAGGTGCGCCGCGCGTGGGTGTCGTCGCTGCTGATCATGTCGCTCATCGCGTTGCCGATCGCCGGGATGGCGGGGGTCGCGGTGATGGTCTCCAGCACATTCGCCACGCCCGCGGAGCGGGTCACCGTGCAGCTGGGGAGGATGTCGGCGTGGGTGGAGCCTGTCTGGGCGGCCGACGCCGGCTTCTGGCAGGACCCGGAGGACCCTTACGAGTACGGCGACGAGTCGCAGTGGGGCGGGTCCGACGGATCGACGGAACCGGATCCGACTGCCGACCCGGCGCGTGTGCTCGATCCGGGCACGGAGATCGTGCCGCTGTCGTTCGGCGACGAGCGTATCGAGACGGTCGCCGGAAACGCCGGTGCCCGCGCCATAGCGGGCGACGTGGCGGACGAGCGCTTCGCGGGCGCATATGCGCTGATCGACGGCCGGGCGCCGTCGAGCGACGGTGAGGTCTTGGTGTCCCCCGCCGTGCTCGAGCGCGCGGGGCTCACCATCGGCCGGACCTTGACACTCACCAATGGCGAGCAGTTCACCATCACGGGAACCTTCGACGACGCCACCGCCGCCGACGCCGACCCCGTGCTCGCGTTCTTCGACGCGGACAGGTACAGCCCGGTCCGATCGTTCCTGCCGGATATCGACATCGACACGGACCTGCTGAGCGCGCTGAACGCGGCGGGTTTCGGTGTCTATGCGAGAGAGTTCGTCGTGGATCCGCCTCCGTTCGATCAGCCGTTCGACGACTACTCCATTCCGACAACCGCCGAGCTCGATCAGCAGCGCGAGCTCGGCCTCGCGGCGGGTATCGGGGGTGGCGGACTCGCGGCGGGGTACATGGTCGTCATGCTCGCCGGTGCGGCCTTCGCCGTGAGTGCGCGCCGACAGCAGCGCGCCCTCGCGATCGCCGCCAGCGTCGGTGCCGAGCCCCGGGACCTGCGCCGCATCGTGCTCTTCCAGGGGGCCGTCCTCGGTCTCATCGCCGGTGGTGTCGGTCTCGCGGTGGGCGTGGCCGGCGCGGCGATCCTCATGCCGCTCCTGGCCAATGGATCCGCGACGGCGTTCTGGGGGTTCCACGTGCCCTGGCTGCTGCTCGTAGGGGTGCTGATTTTCGCGGTCCTCGTCGGTTCGGCATCGGCGTGGATGCCGGCGCGGACGGTGGGCAGGTCCGACACGATCTCCGCGCTGCGTGGGGCGCGTCGCCCGATGAAGGTGACGGCCGCGCGACCGCTGTGGGGATCCCTCCTGATCATCGTCGGCATCGCGGTCACCATCGTCTCGGGCATCGCTGCGGGCGCCGTCGCGATCAGCACCACGATTCCGTGGGATTCGCCGCTGCGGTGGCTTCCGATCGTGGGAATCGTGGGCGGCCCGATTCTGGCGCAGGTCGGCATCCTCGTGTCGGGACGGTGGCTCCTCTGGCTCGCCTCGCGCCTGCTCTCCCGCGTCGGGCTCGCTGCACGGCTGGCATCGCGGGATGCGGTCGCCAACGGCGCGCGCACGGTCCCCGCGTTCGCCGCGATCGGTGCCACCGTGTTCGTCGGCGTCTTCGCCGTCGCGATGGGAATGATGAGTGCTGAGCAGTCCGCACGGAACTACGGCTACAGCGCGCCGGTGGGAACGGTCGTCGCGGACATCGGCCCCATGGACGACCCGCTTCTCAGCGCGCAGGTCGCCGAGAAGGCCGCGAAGGAGGCTGAGCGGTTGTTCACGTCATCAGGAGCGCTCGAGCTGCGCGTCGTGAGCTCCCAGCCGGACGTGTTCTACGTCGAGACCTCCGCGGACCTGCCGGCCGATCTGGATCACGCGATGCTCGTCAAGCCGGCCAGGTCGTTGCTCTCGCCCGAGGAGGACGGCGGGCGGGGAGTCTCCTACTCCGGTGATCCCACCGACAACATCGCGGTGGTGGACGTGGACGGCCTCGAGACCGCCATGGGCATCGCGCTGACTCCAGCGCAGCGCGAGGCGTACAACGATGGGGCCGTGATCGTCGCCGATGACACGTACATCACTGACGGCCGCGTCGAGGTGGCTGCATGGAGTGCCCGGGACTACTTCGAGCGCAGCGTCCCCAGCAACGTCTGGCACGACGAGGTCGGTATGGCCGACCCGCGATGGGAGCGCAGTGCGCCGGCGATCCCGGTCGCGGCGCCGCATCAGAGGATCATCAGCGCAGTCGCTCCTTCGACGGCTCGCGCCTGGGGCATGGGTGTGGTTCCGCGCCATGTCCTGGCGACATTCCCCGAGGGGTCGCAGATGAATTCGCAGGACCACCTCTCCGAACTGGCAGAGGCTCTCACGACCGACGACTACCAGATCTCCCTCTACCGCGAAAGCGGTCCTGCCAGCCCTGCCGTCTGGCTCGTGCCCCTGCTCGCGGCCGTCACCGTCCTCGTCCTCGGCGCGAGCGCCGTCGCCCTCGGGCTCGCTCGCTTCGAGCGGCGCCCTGACGACGCGACGCTCGCCGCGGTCGGCGGCACGCCTGGCCTCCGGCGCCGCATCGGTCTGTGGCAGGGCCTCGTGATCGCGGGGTTCGGCACCTTCGCGGGGGCGACCGCCGGCATCCTTCCGCCCATCGGGTTCTGGCTGCAGTCGCAGACCGGGTACGAGCCGCTCAGCCTGGCCGATATCCCGTGGTGGCTGCTCGGCGTACTCGCTGTCGCGCTGCCGCTGGGGATCGCGGCCGTCAACTGGCTGGTGCCGCCGCGGGAGCCCGAGCTCACGCGACGCAACGTCATCGCCTGAGCCCGGAAGCCCGGCTCAGCGCATCGTGTCCAAAATGCCGACGAGGTCCTCGAACGTCGTGCGGGGGTTGAGGATCGCGAATCGGGCGTTGGTGCGCCCCGCGTGGCTCGACGGCGTGACGAAGGCGTGCTGGTCGTCGAGCAGGCGATTCGACCAAACGGTGTAGTCGTCCTTCGTCCACCCGCGCCGTTCGAAGACGACGACGCTCAGCTGCGGGCGGCGCACGAGCTCGAACTCGTCGCGCGACTCGATCTCGGCGGCGATGCGCTCGGCGAGCGTGATGGACGACGTGATCGCCTCGCGGTAGACCTCGGCGCCGTAGGTCGCGAGCGAGAACCACAGCGGCAGGCCACGGGCCCGGCGCGTGAGGTGCGCGGCGAAGTCCGACGGGCTCCAGTCGCTCGTCTCGGTGAGGGTGTCGAGGTACTCGGCGTGCTGCGTGTGCGCGCGGCGGCCGAGCTCGGGATCGCGGTAGAGCAGTGCGCACGCGTCGAACGGTGCGAACAGCCACTTGTGCGGGTCCACGATGAGCGAGTCGGCGTGCTCCAACCCGGAGAAGTAGTGCCGCGCCTCGGTCGAGAGGGCGGCCGCGAGCCCGTAGGCGCCGTCGACGTGCAGCCACACGCCGAACTCCCGGGTCGCATCGGCGACCGACGCGATGTCGTCGACGATCCCGAAGTTCGTCGACCCGGCGGTCGCGACCACGGCGAACACGCTGTCGCCGTGCTCCTCGAGCGCGGCGCGCACCGCATCTCCGCGCAGCACACCCCGGGCATCCGGGGCGACCGGGACGACCTCGACGTCCATGACACGCGCGGCCGACGCGATCGACGAGTGGGCCTCCGCCGAGCAGACGACGCGCCAGCGGTCGGGATGGATGCCGCGCTCCCGGGCGGTCTCCCGCGCGGCGACGAGCGCCGACAGGTTGCCGAGCGTCCCGCCCTGCACGAACACGCCACCGGCGGTCGCGGGCAGGCCGAACTCGTTCGCCAGCCAGCGGAGCACCTCGTTCTCGGCGTGGACGGCGCCCGCGCCTTCGAGCCAGGATCCGCCGTAGAGCGCGCTCGCAGAGACGACGAGATCGAACGCGGCAGCGGCCTTCGACGGCGCGCTCGGGATGAACGACAGGTATCGCGGGTCATCGGTCGTGATGCAGGCCGGCGCCAGCACGTGCTCGAAGATCCCCAGCGCCTTGCGCGCGCCGATGCCCTGTTCGCTGATGGTCACGCCCGCCAGGCGCGCTAGCTCTGCCGGGGGCAGCGGCTTGTCGAGCGGATTGTCGTCGGTGAGGAGGCGCTGCCGGGAGTAATCGAGGACGAGATCGACGATCTGGCGGGTCTCGTCGGTCACGTCGTGCATGCGGGCGGGCTGGGTCATCGGGTCTCCGGGGTGGTGCGGGGGAGCGCGGGTGTGCGCGGGGGTGCGGTCCGGCGGGTGCCCAGACGTTCGAAGGCTACGCCGAGGCGCAGCAGGGCGGAATCGTCGTAGGCGCGGCCGGCGATGGTGAGGCCCACCGGCATCCGGGTGTCGGTCATCGTCCCCATCGGGACGGTGACGGTGGGGATGCCGAGGTGCCGGATCGCGAGGTTGCCGTTGGCGATCCACACCCCGTTGCGCCACCCGAGGTCTGCCGAGGCCGGGTTCACGTCCATGTCGGCGGCGCCCACGTCGGCGGCGGCGGGGAACACGACGGCGTCCAGGCCGGCGGCATCCATCCACTCCTCGAGATCGGTGCGACGGATGCGTTCGAGAGCGCGCAGGCCCGCCCCGAGCTCGGGCATGTCGTCGAGCCCGGCGCCGGGGTGCGTGCGCACCCACTCGGGGTACTCGGCGATGTCGTCGTCGAACCCGGTGTAGCGGTCGGGCAGGGCGCCGGGCGGGTGGGGGAAGATCGTCGCGCCGTCGACATCCGCAAGGGTGCTGAGCGCCGGATCGCCGTTCGCCTCGAGGAAGTCGTCCCACGCCCACGCCGACAGGTCGACGATCTCGCGGTGCAGGTATCCCTCGGGCAGGCGATCGGCGATGGTCGACGCGCCCGCCCGGTCGCCCTCGTAGTCGCTCACGACGGGGAAGTCGACCTCGACGACGGTGGCTCCGGCGGCCTCGAGGTCTTCGCGCGCCGCGCGCCAGAGCTCGAGGACCGATTCCCGGGTCTCGATGCGCTGACCGGTCGGGCCGCCGATGCCCGTCCCGGTCCCGGCATCCGGATCGGCGTTCACGTACATGCGGGGGATGCCGAGGCGCACCCCGTCGAGCGAGGCGCCCCCCGCGAGCGCCGCGTACGACGGAGGCCGCACGGTCGAGGCGGCGGGGAGGTCGACCCACGGCTGCACGCGCCAGAAGTCGCCGCGTGTCTCGGGGTCGTCGGCGACGATGACGTCGAGCACCTCGAGCAGGTCGGCCATCGTGCGGGTGTGCGGCACGACGACGTCCATCGTCGGGACGAGCGGCCAGTTGCCGCGCACCGAGATGACGCCGCGCGAGGGCGTGTAGGCGCAGAGCGCGTTGTTCGAGGCGGGACCGCGTCCCGACGACCAGGTCTCCTCGCCCAGGCCGAACGCGGCGAAGCTCGCGGCGGTGGCCGTGCCCGACCCGTTCGACGAGCCGCTGGCGAACGGCGCGGTGAGCCAGTCCGCGTTGTAGGGGCTCTCGGCGCGGCCGTAGACGCCGCGCTGCATCCCGCCGTTGGCCATCGGCGGCATGTTGGTGAGGCCGAGGCAGATCGCCCCGCCGGCGCGCAGTCGCTCGATCGTGAACGCGTCGCGCTGGGCGACGAGCTCGGCGAAGGCGGGGGAGCCGGCCGCGGCGGTGAGCCCCCGCACGAGGTAGCTGTCCTTCGCGGTGTACGGGATGCCGTCGAGCGGACCGAGCGTCTCGCCACGGGCGCGACGGGCGTCGGATGCCGCGGCCTCGGCGCGCGCGTCGGGGTTGTGCACCACGACGGCGTTCAGCGCGGTCGCGGTGTCGGGTCCGTCGTAGGCGTCGATCCGTGCGAGGTAGGCGTCGACGAGCCCGACCGCTGTGGTCTCGCCGGATTCCAGCGCCGCGCGCAGGTCGGCGATCGAGGCTTCGACGACGTCGATCATCGGGTCACCGCCGGCTGCTGCTGCGTGATGCAGTGGATGCCGCCCCCTCGGGCGAACAGGCCACGGGCATCGACCGTGACGACCTCGCGGCCCGGGTAGGCCTCCGCGAGGATCGCCCGCGCGTTCGCGTCGGCGCGCTCCTCGCCGAAGCCGCACGCGATGACACCGCCGTTCACGACGAGGTGGTTGACGTAGCTCCAGTCGACCGGGCCGTGCGCGTCGGTGAGGGTCTCGGGTGCGGGGAGGGAGACGATGTCGAAGCGGCGGCCGGCGGCATCCGTCTGCGCCTCCAGCTCTCGGCGCAGCGTTGCGGTCACGGCGTGATCGGGGTGCGCGGGATCGCGCTGATCGTGGAGCAGGATGCGGCCCGGCGAGGGGATCGTCGCGACGATGTCGACGTGACCGTTGGTGCCGAGGTCGTCGTAGTCGCGGGTGAGCCCCTGACTCAACCACACGGCGTGGGTCGCGCCGAGGGTGCGGGCCATCTCGGCTTCGATGCGGGCACGGTCGGCGGTGGGGTTGCGTCGCGGGTCGAGCTGTACGGTCTGCGTAAGCAGGACGGTGCCCTCGCCGTCGACGTGGATGCCGCCACCCTCGTTGACGATGTCGGAGGGGATCAGCTCGGCGCCGACCTCGCCGGCGATCCTCCGGGCGTGGGCCGCCGACTTCTGCCACTCCGCCCAGTCGGGGGCGCCCCAGCCGTTGAAGATCCAGTCGACGGCGCCGAGGACGCCGGGCCGCTCGTCGTCGACGACGAAGGTGGGGCCGTGGTCCCGCATCCAGAACTCGTCGACGGGGGCCTCGACGATGGTCACGTCGCCCGGCAGCATGCGCCGCGCGCGGGCGAGTTCCGTCGGGTCGACGACCATCGTCACCGGCTCGAAGCGCGCCACCGCGGCGGCGACGGCCGTCCAGGTCGCGTAGCCCTCTTCGCGCCCGGAATCGGTGTCGCCGAGGGTGAAGCCCTCACAGGGGAAGGCCATCCAGGTGCGCTCGTGCGCGGCGGTCTCGCTCGGCATGCGCCAGGCCATGGCGTCTCCCTCGGGTGTCGGGTAGCTTATTGATCGATTGATCAACAAGGGGAGGCTACCGAGTCGATGTCTCAGGCGTCAACTGCCCGCCGGGCCCGCAAGAGCCCCGCCGAGCGTCGCGAGGAGATCGCCCTCGCCGCTCGAGAGATCGCGCTCGCCGACGGCCTGGACGCCGTCACCCTGCGCGCGGTCGCCGCCCGGGTCGGCGTCGCGCCCGGCCTCGTCGCGCACCACGCCGACGGGATGGACGCGCTGGTGGCTGAGGCTTTCGGCGCTGTCGTCGCCGAGGAGCTCGCCGCCGTCGTCGCCGCGATGCGGGTGACGGATGCCGCGACGACGCGCCTCGGCATCCTGCTCGACACCGTCTTCGGTGAGGAACCGAACGACGTCACCCTCGTGTGGGTGCAGGGGTGGGCGCTCGGCACGCGCAACGAGGAGCTCGCCGTGCGGGTGCGCGCCGAGATGGGCGCGTGGCAGCGTGCGCTCGCCGCCGAGATCGACCGCGGCCGCGAGCGCGGCGAGTTCGGTGCGATCGACGCCGACGCGATCGCATGGCACCTGCTCGCGATCATCGACGGCCTCGGCGCTCAGGGTCTCGTGCGCTGGCGCGCCGACCCCGCGCGCACCGACCTCACCCGCCGCGCGCTCGCCGCGCTGCTCGGCGTCGCGCCCGAGGCGCTGCGCTCCTGACCCGACGCCGAGCCGTCGCACCTGGTCGTCCCACCTCTCGCGAGACGACCATCTGAGACGCCTCGACCCGACGGGAACGGCGGCCATTCGAGAGACATGGATGCCGTTTGCGTCGGGTCGCGGGGCACCTCATAAGAAACGTTCAGGATGCCGATCGTCGCCCGGAAACACGCGGGAGGAGCGAGTTGATCGCCCTCGGGCCGGCGGCTCCGGCGGCATCCGTTCCAATCCGATCTCGGGGGGGTGTCCGGACAACCCATCGTGCGAAAGCCGCACTGAAGGAAGGAAAACACCCCATGCGTACCAACCTGAAGCGGACCATCGTCCTCGGCTCGACCGGCCTCGCGGCCGTCGCCCTCACCGCGGGATTCGCTCTTCCGGCGAACGCCGCGCAGAGCGAGGACACCACCACGACCACCACGGCGGCAGAGGGCTTCACCGACTTCCTCAACGCCAACAACGACCTCGCGGCGTCGGTCTCGTCGCTGCTCGACAGCCAGCTGCTGGGCGACGTCTCCACCGGTGACCTCTTCGTCGGCGACATCGGCTCCGGCAACGACGCCCCCATCGGTTCGGGCAACAGCGTCGACGCCCCCATCGGCTCGGGCAACGACACCTCGGTCGACGCTCCCGTCGGCTCGGGCAACGAGGTCGGCAACGGCAACGACGTCGGCTCGGGCAACGACACGAACGTCTCGCCGGACACGGACGTCGCGCCCCAGACCGACGTCTCGTCGAAGACCGGTGACCTGGTGAAGGACATCACGAGCGACGTCGACAACTCGGTCGGCGACGTGTCCTCGAGCGTGAACGACCTCGTCGACGGCGTTCTGGGCAACTGATCGCCCGCATGCGGTGATCCCGCACCCCTGACACATGCCGGGGCCCCTCATCGGGGTCCCGGCATCGTCGTGTTCGGTGCCGTCGAGAGGTCGCGGATGGTCACCCCACCTGGCGCAGAGCGACCATCTGCGACCCCTCGAGGCGGGGGACGGTGGGAGGCCGTGCCCTGGCCGCAGCGCCCCCCGCCGCAGCCCGTCCGTCGTACAGTCGGGGGCATGACGCGTGCGCGACTGATCACCCCCGCAGAGCTCGACGACCTGATCCGGGATGCCGCTCCACTGACGGTCCTCGACGTCCGGTGGCGTCTCGACCGACCCGACGGCCGCAGCGACTACGAGGCGGGTCACGTCCCGACGGCGGTCTACGTGAGCCTCGACGACGAACTGGCCGCCCATGGCGCGCCGGAGGACGGCCGGCATCCGCTGCCCGAGATCGCCGACCTGCAGACGGCGGCGCGGCGCTGGGGCGTCGACCGGGGCGACACCGTTGTCATCTACGACGACTGGCAGACGTTCGGTGCCGCTCGTGCCTGGTGGGTTCTGGCGGATGCCGGTGTCTCCGACGTCCGCGTCCTCGACGGCGGCCTGCAGGCCTGGCGCGACGCCGGACTGCCGATCGAGTCCGGACCCGTGCACGCCGCCCGTGGCGACGTCGCCCTCACCCCGGGGCACCTGACCCGCCTCGACATCGACGAGGCCGCCGCGTTGCCGACCACCGGCATCCTGTTCGACGTCCGTGCGCCCGAGCGCTACCGGGGCGACGTCGAACCGATCGACCCGCGCGCCGGTCACATCCCGGGCGCCGTGAACGCGCCCACCGGCGGGAACGTCGACGAGCACGGCCGGTTCCGTTCGCCGGAGGAACTCCGCGCACGCTACGAGGCGCTCGGCGTCACGGGCGACACGACCGTCGGCGTCAGCTGCGGCTCGGGGGTGTCGGCCGCGCAGGCGGCGTTCGCGCTCAGCCTCGCCGGCATCGACGCCGCGCTGTACGGCGGATCGTGGAGCCAGTGGTCGAACCACCCCGACCGCCCCGTCGCGACCGGCGATCAGCCCTGACCGAGCACCGACGCAGCCGCGCGCTCGCCTGACACGAGCGCGCCCGCGATCGACGGCGTCTCGCGGTGATCGCCCGCGACGACCACGCGCTCCGACAGTCGCACCCGTGACGCATGTCGCATGGGCGGCGCGAGCGCCGGGAGCGCGTGCGGGATGTCGTCGCGCCGCAGCAGCTCCCACGACGCGGCCTCGCCGCCCCACATCCGCGCGAGCTGCGCGCGCACGGCCGCCTCGTCGGCGGCATCCTGCAACAGGCAGCTCGCGGCCACGAGGTGCCGTCCCTCGGGCGCGTACTCGGGAGCGGTGCGCGACATCACGACGCTGTTCACGATCGGCCCGGAGCGCTCGCCGTCGACCGTGAGCAGAGCGGATGCCGGTGCCTCCGCTCCCGTCCCGAACCACCACGTCTGCAGCCCGCGCATCGGCGGCGACGGCTCGCCCGTCAGCCGTGACACGGCCTCGCCGCTGACCGCGACGATCACCTCGCGTGCTGCCACGGGCTCCGCCCCGCCGAGCTCGACCCGGTCGATGCGCACCGTCACGCCGTCGACCGGATGCGACAGTCGGATCTCCGCCCCGGCTGCGCGGGCGAGCTCGGCGAGCCGTCGCGGCAGCACGGCGACGCCCGCCGCCGGAACGCCGGGACGCCCGACCGCGAACAACCGCGCGATCAGCGTCGCGTAAGCCGCCGAGGTCTCGCCGCCGTCGTCGGCGAGCACCCCGGTCAGGAATGGCTCGAGCACCGACCGCCGCAGCGGCCCCGTGAGGCCGGCGCGATCCCACGCCTCGTGCAGCGTCTCATCCGGGCCGTGGGCGACGGATGCCGGTCGCACGAGTGCCGGCAGCAGCCACCGCACGGCGCCCACGACGTCCGCCGGCGCCACGAGTCCCGACAGCGCGCCCGCGATCGTCGCGGGCAGCATCCCGGGGTGGCGCACGGGGTGAGCGAGGACGTTCGACCGGGCGCCGCGCACGACGCGGACGCCGACGGGGAAGGAGCGCAGATCGAGGTCGGCGGGGTCGACCGCGCGGGCCAGCGCGTCGTAACGAGGATTGATCACCTGGAACCCGTGGTCGAGCAGGAACCCGTCGACGCGATCGGTGCGCTGCCGGCCGCCCACCTCGTCCTGCGCCTCGACCACGACGACGTCCCGCCCGGCGCGGGCGAGCAGGGTGGCGGCGCGGAGCCCCGCGAGACCCGCGCCGACGACCGCCACATCATGGACCGCGCTCATGCCCACAGCCTGGCACGGCGCGCGGGCGCGGCATCCGTAGTTGAATCGGAGGATGCGAGCTGCTTACATGTACGGCCCCGGCGACGTTCGCGTGGTCGACGCCCCCGAACCCCGGATCGAACAGCCCACCGACGCCGTGCTCCGCACCGTCGTGGCGTGCGTGTGCGGCAGCGACCTGCATCCGTACCACTCCATGCAGCCGAGCGACGCGGGCCGGTCGATGGGGCACGAGATGATCGGCGTCGTCGAAGACGTCGGCGCGGACGTCCGCACCGTGAAGCCGGGCGATGTCGTCATCGTGCCGTTCGTCTTCTCGTGCGGCGAGTGCGAGTTCTGCCGCGCGGGTCTGCAGACCTCGTGCGTGAACGCGGGGACCACGAAGCCCACGGGCGCCGGCGGCGCGCAGGCCGAACGGCGCCGCGCCCCCTTCGCCGACGGCACGCTGTACCGCGTGGATGTCGCCGAAGACGATGAGCGGATGCCGGGGCTCCTCACCCTGAGCGACGTGTACGGCACGGGCTGGCACGCCGCCGTGACCGGCGGCGCTGCGGCCGGCAAGGACGTGGTGGTCATCGGTGACGGCGCGGTGGGCCTGCTCGCCGTCCTGTCGGCGCGACAGCTCGGCGCGGAGCGCATCATCCTGATGGGGCGCCACGAGGCGCGCACCGACCTCGGCCGCCGATACGGCGCGACGGACGTCATCGCGGAGCGGGGCGACGAGGGCGTCGCCGCCGTCCGCGACCTCACCGGCGGGTTCGGCGCGCACGTCGTCATCGACGCAGTCGGCCACCTCCCGGCCTACGAGCAGGCCCTCGGTGCGGTCCGCCCGGGCGGCACGATGTCGCGCGTCGGCGCTCCGCAGTACACCGACGCTCCGCTCCAGCGGAAGCAGTTCGAGAAGAACGTCACCGTCACGGGCGGCGTGGCTCCCGTCCGCGCGTACATCGACCGTCTCCTGCCGGGCGTGCTCGACGGTACAGTCGACCCCGGGGCCGTCTTCGATCGCGAGCTGGGCCTCGGCGAGGCCGCCGACGGCTACCGCCTGATGGATGACCGCGCCGCCCTGAAAGTGATGCTCCGCCCGTGACCTCAGCCCCCGCCCCGCTCTCGGGCGTCCAGTTCTCGCTGCGCTCCGGCGCCTACGACGCCGTCATCGCCTCGGTCGGTGCGACGCTCCGCGAGCTGCGCCACGACGGTCGCGACCTCGTGGTCCCGTTCGAGGCCGACCAGGTGCGGCCCGACTTCCGAGGTGCCACCCTCGCGCCCTGGCCGAACCGCATCGTCGACGGGACGTACACGTTCGACGGCGAGGAACTCGTCACCGCCCTGACCGAGCCGAATCGCTCGCACGCCCTCCACGGGCTCGTCGCCTGGCTCGAGTTCGCCGAGGTCGAGCGCTCCGATGACAGCGTGACCCTCGCGGCCGTCATCGAGCCCCAGACCGGCTATCCGTGGCGGGTGCGCGTCGAGACGACGTTCGCGCTCGCCGCCGACGGCCTCACCCAGACGGTCCGCGCGCGCAACCTCGGCACGAAGCCCGCGCCCTTCGGCACCGGCCCGCACCCCTACGTGATGGCCGGCCCCGCGCCGCTCGACGAGTGGACGCTCGCGCTGCCCGCGGCATCCGTCCTCGAGGTGACACCCGACCGGCTCAGCCCCGTCGCCGTGCACCCCGTCACCGACTACGAGCCGGACCGCTTCGACCGTCGTGCGCCGCGCGTCCTCGGCGACGTCGAGCTCGACCACGCGTTCACCGGGATCGAGACGGATGCCGACGGCACCGTCACGGTCCGCGTCACCGACCCGTCGGGTGTCGGCGTCGCGGTCACCTGGGGTCCCGAGTGCTCGTGGGTGCAGGTGCACACCGCCGACAAGCCGGCCGGAGCAGCCCACCCGGGCCACCGGAAGGGCCTCGCCGTCGAGCCGATGACGTGCGCGCCCGACGCCTTCAACGCGAGCGCCTACGACTACGACGCGGGACTGCTCGTGCTGGCGCCCGGCGCGACGTTCGCGGCATCCTGGCGCATCTCGGCCCTCTGATAGCGGCCGTCCCTAGGATGGCGGCATGACGTCGACGTCCTCCTCCCTGCCCCGGTCCACTCCGTCAGAGCAGGGGGTGGATGCCGCCGGTGTCGACCGCCTGCTCGATGCGATCGGGCAGACCGACACCGAGATGCACAGCCTCATGGTCGTGCGCCACGGACACGTCATCGCCGAGGGGTGGTGGGCGCCGTTCGCGCCACACCTGAAGCATCTCGTCTACTCGCTGTCGAAGACGTTCACCTCGGCCGCGGCGGGCCTCGCGATCGCGGAGGGGCGTTTCGGGCTCGACGACGTGATGGTCGATCACTTCGGCGAGCTCGTCCCCGACGACCTCGACGACAAGTACCGCCGCTACCTGGTGCGGCACGCCCTCTCGATGTCGAGCGGCCATGAGGGCGAGACCCTCGACCGTGCGGCGGCCGCCTCGCGCGAGGTGGGCGGCGACCTGCTGGGCGGTTTCTTCCGCGTCGCGCCGGACCGCGAACCGGGCACCGTGTTCGCCTACAACCAGCCCACGATCTACGGCGTCGGGCGTCTCGTCGCGAAGACGACCGGCGGCACGATCCTCGACTACCTGCGCCCGCGTCTGCTCGAGCCCCTCGGCATCCATGAGGCGCAGTGGATGATGCTGGGCGACGTCGAGATGGGATTCAGCGGCATCCACGTCTTCACGGAATCCCTCGCCAAGACCGGTCAGCTCATGCTCGACAAGGGGCGCTGGCTGGGCGAGCAGATCCTCGACCCCGACTGGGTCGCGACCGCCACGTCGACGCAGATGCAGAACGACACGGGTCACCGCGGGCCGGGAGCCCCCGACCCGATCGACTGGCAGCAGGGGTACGGCTTCCAGTACTGGATGAACAGGCACGGGTTCCGCGGCGACGGCGCATACGGGCAGTTCATCATCGTGTGGCCCGAAGAGGATGCCGTCATCATCACGACGGCCGAGACCATCGACATGCAGACCCTCCTGAGCCTCATCACCGAGCACCTGCGTCCTGCGATGGCCGGTGCCGGGTCCGCGGACGCGGATGCCGCGCTCGCCGAGCGGCTGTCGTCGCTGGCGCTCCCCGTGCCCGACGACAGCGGTGCCGGGTTCGCGGGCACCTTCGACGTCGATGCGACCTCCTACCCGCCCGGACCCTTCACGAGCGGCGGCCCCGTACCGGGTGCAGAGCGGGTCGAGGTCGTCGAGACCGGTGACGGCTGGACCATCCGCTTCGTCGGTGACGGCGTCGACGTCGAGCTGCCCGTCGGTCGCGGCGACTGGGCCGCAGGGGAGTGGCCGGCTCCGGCCGGGGGCCTTGATGCGGTGCCGTTCCGTTCCGTCGCCGGCGTGGATGCGGACGGCGCGTGGCACGCGCGGCTGCGCATGATCCAGACGCCGCACACGCTCCACGTCGACATCGCCCCGACGGGGATGGCATCGCTCGCCTGGCGGTTCCCTCCGCTGCGCGGCGACGGGCCCGCAGGGCACGCGCTGCGGTCGCTCGACTGACCGGCATCCGACACCCCTTGCTCGGTAGACTGGGAGGCGAGGGGTGAGCGTGACGGACAATGAGCGGGTCAAGACCCGAGAGGTCGTCGCCGAGGGGCTCTACATCGCGTCCGCGGCGACACGTTTGGCGTTGAAGAACCGCATCCTGGTCGACATCCTCGTCGAGGGCGATGACTTCGACTCCGATCGCTTCCTGGGGGATGCCCGCGACATCCTGATCTCGCTCGCCGACGAGGCCGAAGCGGATGCCGCCCGCACCGAGCGCGAGCGCAAGGCCGCCCGCAACCGCTACTCCGACTCGAGCGGCACGCACGACTACCGCAGTCGCGACGTCCGCAACCTGCGCCGCCGCCGCAAGCAGTCCCTGCACGTCGCGAAGGAGCTGCGCGCCCGGTCGGAAGATCAGGAAGAGCTGCGCAAGCTCATCGCCGATGCGCGCGACGCCGCCTGGGCCGAGGTGTCGAAGAACATCGACCGGTCGCTGCGGATCGCCGCGGCGCGTCCCGACCTGGACGCCGACTACGAGCGGATGCGGGTGGCCCGCATGCAGGCGCTGCGCCTGGTCGACCTGCCGAAGCTCCGCGCGCACCGCCGGAGCGTCGCGAAGCAGCAGGCGCTCCGCGACGGCGGCGTCGAACCCGAGCCGATCCTCGAGTCCGATCCCGCCGGGATCGACCCGGGGGAGCTGGAGTAGCGGCCCGATTTCGGATTGGGGCCCGACGTGACGTATGCTGTTCCTCGGCCCGGAAACAGGCCATGCGCCCGTAGCTCAATGGATAGAGCATCTGACTACGGATCAGAAGGTTAGGGGTTCGAGTCCCTTCGGGCGCACACTGTGTTGAGACAGTCTGAGAAAGGCCCCGCTTAGGCGGGGCCTTTCTTGTTCTCCGGGCTACTCCCGTCGCTTGTTCGGCCTTGGCTGTTGACACGCGGCTTTCGTTGCCAGTGTCCGTCTGTCACGGACTGAGCAGCAAGGACGCGAGCTCGGGAATCTGAGCACGTAAATATGCGCTCGGGCGACGCCGGTTGACGCGCGTTGGTCGTTCCGTGATCGCGCGTTCGCCTGGGCGGGCTATTCGAGTCGAAAGCTGGGCCGGTGCGACGGCTTCAGAGACATTGACTTGCCTCGACGAGAGACGACCCCTCAGCGTGCTGCGAATTCCGCGAGTCGCTTCTTCGCCCGCTCGGAGAGCTTGCCGGGGTCACGCCGCTGAACGAACTCGAGGAAAGGCCACATTCCCGCCTCCTGATCGTTGCCGTAGGAGTCCTCCGTCGGCAGATCAATGAGCAGGTCGAGGTCCGCCTCAGTGAGTTCGTCGACGACCAACTCGAGGCGCATAAAGACCATGTTGCTGTGGTCGTAGCTTTTAGTGAGGTCAGCTTCTTCCAGCCACCTGGCCTTCAGCAGTCTGCGAGCCGAGGCGCTTTGCACGGACCCAGGCAGAGAGATCCCCTGAAGCCACTTGCCATCCTCGAAGTCGGCGTAGAACGCCCGAACGGACCTATAGGACTTGCGCTTGGCTCTGACAAGTTCTTCGATCTCCGCGACTGTCTCCTCGCTCAGAAACCGCGTGATCAGATCGTACGCAAGGCTCGCGAGCGAGATGTAGTGGATCGCGAGGTTGGGTTCGACGAACGTGGCGAGGCTGTGCGCCTTCTCATTGCGGAGGAACTGCACGCCGAGGTGCAGGTATCCGATCCCGCGGAAGAAGTCAGCCTCGGCCATGCCGGCTGGCGCTGACTTGCCGAGCAGCGCCGAATAGTGCTTGTTGCTTTGTGCATTCTCGTTGAACACGTCGGTCGACCGCTCACTGCCGGTCAACTCTCGGAGCTTCTCTCGGACGACCTTGTACGACTCTTCTACGGCGTGAAAATAGTCGTCTGTGGCGAGGTACCGCTGGATGTGGCCGTAGATGTCCTCATGAATCTCGATCGAAATGAGGTTCTTAGTCACCGTGGCTTCCGTGGTGGTCGCGCCGGAGAGCGTTGATCTCAGCGGCGACGTGCCAGCCAAACTCGACGCGATCTCGCGAATCTTCGCCTCATGGTCGTCCGTCACCGCGTCGTAGGCCTCGGCGATCCTCTTCGCTTGCACATAGTCAGCGAGAGCGGTCAGGCTTGCAGAGACTTCCAACTCGGTCCCGAGCTTCCAGAAGGCCCGAAGCCTATTCGCCTTCGAGGTGCCGTACTCCGCGTAGCGTTCTTCGAAGATGTCGATCCCGAGCGCGTCGAAGAACTGCGCGAAGGAGGAGTTGCTGAAGTCGAGGACGTATCCGCCGCCGAGTTGCAGCGCAGCTTCGAGGAATGTTCTATCGCCGACCGTAAGTTGACTCACTCATAGAGTGTCTCAGTCGCTTGGCGGTTCAGTAGTCTGGCCGCGTGCTCAGCTCCCCCTGGCGGAGTCACCGCCCGACAAGCGGACCGCGGGCACCGGAACTACTGCTCGTCCGACGAACCGCCCTTGCGCAATGCGACTGTGGGCGTGATGAACGAATCGGTGTCGAACTGTCACCAATCTGCCCTCACGCCCACCCAGGGGAAGCAGTTGGCGTTTGGCGCCAATCAGACCTGAGGTGGGTAGAATCCCGCCCGCTGGCTGGTCGTCGCTGTGCCACCGAAGAAGTACTCACGGCTTCCGACTGGCAGCGGCGAAACCGGCGACTTGTTCTCGAGGATGAGCGATTGGCCAGGGAACTGATTCTGAAGATAGGCGTAGAACGCGTCGACAACGTTGGTGCTGATTGTTTCGTCTTCCCCGCTGAGCTCCGGATCCCCAGGCTGCCGGTACGTGACAATCGGCGAATCGAGGATGACGAACCCCGGGTGTCGGTAGTCACGGCGGAGGCAATACTCCGCGAGCGCCACGTTGAATAGAGCACGGAGGATCGAGCGGACTCCTTTGCCTCGCACTCGGCGAACGTGTTGGTCGACGACCAGGTCGCGCTCGCTGGTGGAGTAGTGGACCGAGCTGTCCGCCGAGAAGGACCACAGCCGAAGTATCTCCTGTGCGACCGCATCGAACTGATGTAGGTCGGCCGCAACGATCGGGACTTCGGTCGATGTCTTCGGTTTCTCGACTTGGGCGGTCGCGTTCCGCAGCGCGAGGAGGTTCAAGAGGCGACCGTGATTGTCGATCTCTCGCTCCACGCGAGACCGGGTCTCGAGAAGCGGTGATAGCTCACCACCCGGCGTCTTTATCTCGCTGTCGAGGCGTTGAATTTCGCGGGTGAGCCGCAGGCTGTCGTCCGAGAGCGCAGCGGCACGGGAGGCGATGTCTTGTCGTTCGACCTGGATAGTGCTGATCGTCTCGTCGAGGTTGGCGCGCAGCGCTAGAACTTTGGCTTGCTCGGATGCGATGGCGGCTGCGAATGTCGCCGGCTCGTCCGCGTCAAGCGGGGCATCCGGCCAGTGCTGATGCGCGGGCTCCGCGCCACAGAAGGGACAGGTTCCGCCGTCTTCAACCGCAAGCACGTCGGAAGCCTGAGCAAGCATGTCAAGGCGAGAAAGGTCTGACTCGTACTGGCTACGGAGCAGGCCGAATCGCCTTTCGAGGCTGCCGAGTTCGTCCTGGCGTCCGACGAAGCCGGCCAGCTTCTTGGTGTTTGCCGCGCGACGCAGCACGAGCTCGTCGCGATCAGAACTGACGTCGTTGAGTGCTCTACTGGCGGCCATCAGCGAATCATTGAGGCGCGCAAGCTGATCGCGGAGTTGATCTACCGGCGGAGACGCAGCCAGCTCTTGCTCAAGCTCCGTGATGACCTGATCGAGGACCTCGAGCTTGTTCGCTGAGATCTTCTTCAACTCGGCAGCCTTGGGGATCGGTGTCAGTCCGGAATCATCCTTGCCTTCGATGAACATGCGGAAGATCGCGGCCTCGACAGGGCGATCAGAGTACTGGCCGAACTCAATGGGCGATCGCTTGGTGAGAATCGTCTCCTCGTCGACTGCGATGAGGCGGATGACGTCCCGCCACTGCAGCGGGCGCGTCTCGTTGTTTTGATTCCTTCGGACCACCGCTTCGTCGAGATCCGTAAGTGAGAGAAGAACTCGTGAGACGCTACGCGGATCGTTCGAGATGTGTTTCGGTGCCAGGTACTCGGGGGCCGGTTCGGTCATAAGCTCGCGAAGATCTTCTTCGACCAGCCCGATCTTGCCTCCAGTCAGGTCACGGATCAGCGTGACGACTTCGCCCTCCTCGGTCCGAACGCCGAGATGCACGTATTGGTAGCCCTTCGCCTCGTCCGGGACCTCAATCGTCTGAGCGAGTCCGAACGAATAGTTCAGAAGGTCAAAAACGTGTGATTTCCCGGTGTCCGATGCGCCGTGGATCACGGTGAGGCGATCGCCGAACTCGATAGAGGCCGGAGCGACGTTCTTGCCGACAGCAGTGAGGTGAACGAGGTGGAGTCGACTAACCATGGCGATCCTGTCCGTTCAACGATTCGAATTCCTCAGCCCAGCTTCCAAACACGGCACCAAGCCTTGCCCTGATCTCGTCGTCATCGAGAGCCCCAAACTTGGAGGCCGCCCACGCGCACCGCGCCCGAAGGTGAGTGAGGTAGACCGCATCCATCGAGTCGAGGAACGGACGCGCATCTTCACCGGCGCTGTAGTAGATTCCCGCCGTCGTCAGGTCGCGGACGATAAGTCCCCGCGCGCCCATCAGGGTTATTCCCTCACGGATGAGCTCTCGCTTTACCCCAAGTTCGCCGGCACGACCCGGGATCTCCGGGTGGAGGCTGCTCGCACCCGCGAAGTCACCGCTATGAAGCACGACGTAGTCGAGGAGTACGACTCGGGCGAGGTCGGCTCGCGCGGGATACAGCGCGGTGAGCAGTGCGACGACACGAATACCGATCTCAAGCGGGCTGTTCAGCAGTTGAGTCACTTGTCGACGACCCAGGTGAGTCGGTCGTCGTTAGCCAGCTGGTGGCAGATGCCCCGTCTATCAGCCGGCTCGGTGACTTGAATGAGCGCATTGGCGCTCAACTGTGCGTTCACCGCTTGCTCGAGGGTGTGGCGAAGACGCTCCAGCCCGTCGGAGTGATCTGCCTCAGCGGTCTCGATGACGGCGTCCAACAGCTCGTTCTGGAGTCCTTCGAACGTGTTGGGTAGCACCTGATCGCGAGCGAACGTGCGGAGCGCCTCCGCGCGGAAGAAGCTTTCCCGTTGTCGCCGGAGATGCGCCCGCGCCTTGTCGTGCAGCTCGGCAGACGCGATGGTGTCGACCGTCACGTAGCGCTCCCGATAGGCGTCGACAAGCTTGGTCAGGTAGACGAGCTCGTCGGGGCCAACCGCCTGCGGCGGGTCTTCGGACGCGGGGCGAGCGGGCAGTCCGCCTCCGAATCGAGCTGCGTAGTACGGAGTCGCCCTATGTTGATCTATCAGGGCAAGAACCTCAACCGATCCGAACATCGAGAAGTCGGTCGCGCTGGCGAGCTCGTATACGGCGCTTCGAGTGTCGACATCGAGTTCTCTAAAAGGCTTCGCCGTGCCGGACTCGACCTGTTCGAGAAACTTCCCGCGCAGTTCCGTCGGCGTCGAGATCAAGTGCGCCAGGCTAGTCCCCAAGCCGCGAGGCGCGATGAAGCTGTAGCTGGACGGCAGCTTGTAAAGAGGCGTGCGCACTGGAAGCAGGAAGACCTTGAGCACCTCTGGCCATGCGATCGAAGGCGTCAAACTCTTGTCGTAGTGCTTGCCCTGGAAGCAGTCCCACTCCCCCTCGAAGCCGCGATCAGTCTTAAAACCGGCGACATCGACGCCGCGGTCGCCTGATCCACCGAAACGCTGAACTCGAACGTAATTGAGCGACAATCCCGTCGCCCACTCTTCAATGAAGACCTCCCATTCGTCCGGGTCGTAGGTCTGAATGACCTTCCGAGGAGCTAGACGAAGTCCGTGCTCGGCCTGAGCGGCGGTTAGCGATGAGGTTAGAGCTGGGGGTTGAAGGTCATGCACGCTGACCTCATCCCCCTCTTCCATGTGCCCAAGTTAGCGGAAACGTATGGCTTGCTCGGAAGGGACAGGCAGGGTGTTGCTGGACGCCCTCCGGTCACGGTGCCAGCGGGTCGCCCACTTCTGTGCGCACCGGTCTCACCAGGGCGTCCGAGGAACACAGCACGATCGACAGTGTGCGCTCACCGATCGCTACAGAGGCAGATAGATCGCTGATCGTTCAAGCCGAGATGCTGCACGTGTGACTCCGCTTCTGCGCAATGCCCGCATAGGGATGTACGTCGATCGCGGGCGACCACGTTACTCGTTGTTGTACTCCTCGTACTCATAGTCAGCGATGTCAGCAGGGTCGCCTTCTGCCTCGAAATCGAGTGGAACACCGTTGATGAGTTGGAGAAGCTCATAGTCGTCGATGGAAAGATGGCAAGTCGCGCACTGAAAGCCCTCTGTCGCGACCGTATGAGTGACGCTGACGCTCGACCAGTAGTCGTCCACGTCGCCGTGATGGGAAACGTCGGTATCCAGAATCTCCTCGCCGCCGTACTCTCCGAGGCCGCTTGCGCAAGCAGGGCATTCGGTCGGTTGGCTGTACCCCCAGCGTGACAGTGTGAAGAGATTCCACTCGGCCAGGCGCCGACCGGTCATGGCATTCGCCGTATGAAGTCGGAGACTGACGCGCGCCGATTCAAGCGCAGCCTCCAAGCGGCGCTGCTGGTGTTCGCGATTGACCGTGAGATATACCTCGACAGCCTGCTCACGCTCTGAGCCGACGAACTCGCCTACTGTCCGCTCGACATGGCTCAATAGGATGACCGCTTGCGCCCAGTAACGTGGCCACCAGGCGGACTCGGGGATGGCGTCGTATCCGATGCGCGCTCCGTGTATGTACTCGTTGCGGCCTTCGGCAATGAGGCCCGCCTCTTTTGAGTTGAAGGGCCTGAAAGCTCGAGCGCATCTCGACCAGACGGTCTTAGCCTGCACCGAGACGAAACGCTTGGACACATCTAGCAGACCGCTGGCCATCAAGAGACTCGTACCCTCGTCATCCACCGCGTTCGCGATGAGCGCAGGGCTCACTCGCGCGAGCGCTGACTTCCCAAGCATCTCCAGCGCTGAACTCGCCCAGAACGCTGACTCCTCAAACTCGCGTTCAGGGTCTAGGGCGCGGTTGATAAAGAGTCGAGCTTTCATCCACAGGCCGTCTGCGTCCCATGGTGCGACTGCGCTCACGCTTCTGCCCCCTCTCGAAAGCTCACGCGCTCAAGACGTCTATCCGTGTCCTGCGCCTGCACCGCGCCCCGCGCGTGGAAACACCGACGGTTGTCAATTAGCAGCACGGTGTCAGGTTCAGACCAATGGTGAGCGACCGCCTCGCCGCGAAGCGAAGCGATGAACTCCGCGCTGCGGCGCGCGAGGCCGTCGGCTGGGCTCATGCACACAGGATCGAAGCGCAGGCGATTTCCCGTGAGAGCTGACGCGAGAAAGCTCCCGCTCTTCGAGCGCACTGTGAAGATTCCAGTGCGCATGTGCCCAGGTGTCGTCACGTAGGCGGACGATGATGCCCAAACGTATGTAGGCGTTGTATTCGGTTCCGCGCTCCATAGGGCGATCACGTCTGGCGGGTTGAGGAGATGGGCTCCATCTGTGTGGAGCGGTTGCTCGTCGAGCCCGTAAACGGAACTCATCGAGCTGGGGGGCGCTTCGTCAACCGTGTACGGGCGCAAGACGCCGTGCGATTGCCCTCGTTGTGTGGGAGCGGGCTGAACGCCAGCGAGGGCGAGTGCCATCTTAAGTGCCGGAAGGTTACCTTTAGCAGAAACCCATCCGCGATTGCGCAGAGCGTCGAGTAGTGCGTTCCCATCCACCCCGCGAGCGTATCGAGAACAATTCGACTGCTGGAGCGCCTCTTAGTTTCGATTATTGCTCTCCGATCTCTGGGTGGCTCCGCTCCTTGCGAAACCGCCAGCGCCTGCGGAGATGATTGGGTCGCATACCCAGCCGAAAGGTTCGGGATCGTCCAATGCACGCTACGCGCCGCCAACGCGCGATGTTCGTAGAGGGATCCGGCGGGTCGCTCCGACCTCGACCTTTCCGGGTGTCTCGCTGCAGTTGGCAGGTCGGCTCCGCGAGAATCGACACGTGGACGAGATTGAATCGGGCGAGGATGTTGTTGCGGCGTTCCGGGCTGCTCGGCTGGCAGCCGAAGAGCACATGATCGCAATGGACGATGCGGGCAGCACTTGGCACGAGACCACGATCACCGGCATCGTGCTTCAACATGCGCATCCGACTGTGAAGTTCGTCGACTTTAGCCAGCGCCAGGAAGGGACTACAGGCGCGGACTGGCTTTGGTGGTGGGTCGATGAGTCCGGCGAAGCGTTTGGGATGCTCGTCCAGGCAAAGAGGCTGAAAGTCGGCTCTCGATGGACCATCGATTTTTCATACCCGGACGGCACAAGCGCGCAACGCGACAAACTCTTCGCATCAGCGCGGGAGCTCGGGGTTCCACCTGTTTATGGTCTTTACCTCGGAACCCAGGCGTACCGAGCACCCGTGACATGTGGTCGAGCGGATCATGACGATAGCGACTGCCTAGCGTGTCGAATGGCCACCGTCTCGCTCCTTCCAGCCATTCTCGCCACCGTCGGCGGCGGCATGAACAGCGACAACGACGCCATATGGGCTGTGGAGCACGCCATCCCATTCGAGACGCTAGTGGATCCGGCTGAACAGCCCGATTGTGCCTACGATCGCAATCTTGCGCTCGTCGATGGTGAGCTTCGGGACCTTCTGCTAGCCAATCAGCATGGTGCCCGACATGTGGCAAAGGCACTGTTCGAGCGAGTCTCGAGCGTGCGCGCCATGCAGTTCTCTGCTGCATCGGAGCTGATGATTGAGGGCGACTCGGAACAGCTTTTCGATCGATATCCATCCGATCGAGGGCACTTGGGCGTCGCGTACTTTGAGCACATCCTGCGTGGGTTGAGGACCGCGGCTCCGGCGTACGTCCTCGACGTCCTAGCCGATCAATCTGTGCCGCCGTCGGTGGCGGATCTCGTCGAGGGAGTAGTCGTTGTGCAGCTGTGAGCACCAACGAACCACTCGCGGGCATTCGCGCGTGCACTTCATCCCGCGATCCACGCTGTTCGCCGCACTACTTGCTCGCGTCTCCAGCGCCCGGTTCGGCTCAGCCCACGGGCATCGCCCTTGTGGGGATCGCCAACGGGCGCCTAAGACTGGACGACGGCCACGATTTGCTCCGCGATTTCGTCCACGGTGTGGAGGGTCGTGTTCGCGGCAAGCAGCCCTGCCAGAAGCGGCGAGTGAGCTAGCACTTCTTCCTTCGTGACTCGATGCCACACAGGCAGGATCAGATTCTCGCCGGTCGACATCTTCATCGAGAACAGCGCGTCCAACTCCGCCCGTGTCCACTGCTTGTTGAAGAAGTCAGGTGAAAGGATGACGACGCCGAACCGCGCCCGGGCGATTCCCGACTCGATCTCCTGGCGGATACTTTGCCCGATCTTGATTTCGATCTCGTCGAACCACACAGTCAGCCCGCGAGCTTCCAGCGCCTCCTTCAGCGGGCGTGCGATGTCGTCCTTATCCTCGCTCGCGTGAGACAGAAACACGTCAACCTCTGGCATCGAACCCTTCGGCGCGGATGGCCGGGCGGTCGTGTCACTCACTGCTCGGATAGCGGGCTGGAACTGGCGCATGGACGCGTCATTCTGACTCCGGAGTGCGTCGAAGGCACGCTTCTGATCGGCTTGCTGCGCCTTGAGAAGCTTCGCCTCAGCAGTCGCGATGCTCCGCTGCTTGTCCGCCAGTTTGCGCTCGAGTTCGCTCCTCCGCTTTTCAGCAGCATTGGCGTCTCGATCGGCGGACTCGGCCTCCCGCAGTTTCGATGAGGTGGTCGCCTGGGACCTGCTCCGGGATGCGGAGCTTCGTGCGTCCGCGGCCTTCTTGCGCTTGGTCGCTACGGTTGAAGACTTGCCGGCGATGTCCGACTGAAGCCGGGCGGCATCTCGACGCAAACGATCGAGATCACTTGCTGTTACCACGCGTCCTCCGTTCGGTGGCTCACAACGATAGGCCACACCTCTGACGACTCGGAACCGCGACCGAGTCAACCCTTGGGAAACGCACCCAGCCGCCCAACCACGGGCAACTCTGCGACGGGGTTGCCTCCGGACAGCGCTTCGGAGGCTCGTTGCGCGCTGATCTTCGTTCGTCGCCCGCTCAGGGGTCACGCTCGGCCTAGCGGAGGGTTGCTCAGGACGACAGTCCCGGGGCTGAAGCCGCTCACTCTCCAGTCGGGGAGAACGGCGGGTTCGACCGGGCGGAGCCCCTCAACTGGCAGTGCCCGTTTAGGGAGCCTCATCTTGCGCAGAGCCCGCAACGCAGTTCAGGCCCCATGCGCGAATGTGCGCACACAATTGTGATCGGCGTCGACGATATGCAGGACCGCGCGATTCTTGTCGGGTGGGCCGTCCCTACAGATCAGAAGGTCAGGGGTTCGAGTCCCTTCGGGTGAACGCTGTGTTGAAACAGTCTGAGAAACGCTCCGCTTCGTCGGGGCTCTTCTTATTCTCCGCCCGTCAGGCGAGCAGCCAGCGACTGAGCCGCCGGACGACCTCCGGAGCGAGCGGCGACGCGTAAGCCTCGGCGTCGTGGCCGAGCGCGCTGTAGGCGGCGCGGCATCCGTCGCTCTCGTGCGTCCAAGCGATCGGGTGCGCGACGCCGTCGGCGTCGTCGTGCACGAGCAGAACGTCGGCTTCGGGAGAGACCCGCAGCGCCGAGTACGCCTCGTCCACGGTGTCGAGGTCGGCCAGATCCGCAACGGATGCCGAGAGGGCACGCACGCGCAGAGGGCCGCGCTCGGGGTGGAAGGTCACGTCGCGCACCCAGCGTCCGCCGAGACGCGCCTCCCACGCCGCGTGCTCCGGCAGCAACGTCGCCGCGACGTGCAGGACGAGCAGCGGTCCGCGGTACCCCGCGATGATCTCAGCGAGGCGTGCGTCGAGCGGATGCGGCGCGGTGCCGCCGCCGGCGTTGATCACGACCAGGTCCGCAGCGTCGATCCGCGCGGCGAGGTCGTCCAGCGTGTCGACGACCGTGACGTCACTGCCGTCCTCGCGAAGCACCTCGGCCACGATCGCACTGGTTTCGGCGAACGGATGCCACGGGTCGGCGTAATCCGCACCGCCCGAGAAGACGAGTACACGACGCATGCGCTCACTCTACGAACGATCCTGCCGATCGTTCATCCTTGATTAAGTTGTGCACAACTCAATTGCGTGCAACCATATCGATATGAGAGCGATCGAGCAGATGGTGTGCTTCGGGGTCTACTCCGCGAGCCACGCCTTCGGCCAGGCGTATCGGCGCGTGCTCGCGCCGTGGAAGCTGACGTACCCGCAGTACCTCGTCATCGTCGCTCTCGGCGATCAGGAGCCCCGGTCGGTCAAGGAGTTGGGCGCAGAGCTCTTCCTCGACTCGGGCACCCTCTCGCCGCTCATCCGCCGCCTCGAGGCGCGCGGCATCGTCTCCCGTTCGCGCAGCCCTCACGACGACCGCGTCGTGGAGGTCTCGCTGACGGACGACGGCCGTGCGCTCCGCTCGGAGCTGTCCGTCGTCGGCGCGGAGATCGCGCGCTGCACCGGACTCGACGAGGAGAAGGCGCGGATGCTGCTCGACGTGGTCCACGACCTGAACCGCGTCATGCGTACCACCGACGAGGCAATCGCCTCCTGACCCGAAGGACATCATGGAAGCTCTCTACACCGCAGAAGCACTCG
Organism: Microbacterium sp. SORGH_AS_0505; assembly: GCF_030818715.1. Lineage (NCBI taxonomy): Bacteria > Bacillati > Actinomycetota > Actinomycetes > Micrococcales > Microbacteriaceae > Microbacterium > Microbacterium sp. SORGH_AS_0505. The sequence continues at coordinate 1,551,966 of NZ_JAUTAT010000001.1, forward strand.
CTACCGGAGGCGGCCGTAACGGTCACGTCCGCACCGTCGACGGCCTCGTCGACACCGACGTGCGCGTCCCCAAGGAGATGGGCGGCGCCGGTGGCGCTCCGAACCCCGAGGTGTTCTTCGCCGCGGGCTACGCCGCGTGCTTCCACAGCGCCCTGCAGTCCGTCGCCCGCGCCCAGAAGGTGACCCTCGAGGACACCAGCGTCGGCTCGCGCGTCAGCATCGGCTCCAACGGCGAGGGTGGCTTCGGTCTCGCCGTCCAGCTCGAGGTCGTCATCCCGAACCTCCCGCACGACCAGGCGCAGGCGCTCGCCGACGCCGCACACCAGGTGTGCCCCTACTCGAACGCCACGCGCGGCAACATCGAGGTCACCGTCACGGTCGTCGAGGACTGACCTCCGCCTGACTCAGACGACAGGGCTCACGCGCAGCCAGCGGAAACCGCAGGCGGGCAGCGTGAGCCCTTCGTCGATTCCGACCTCGACACCCTCGACCAGGTCGAGAGCCATATGGGCGAAGCCCGACAGTGTCACCGCGGGGACGTGCGCCGGCTCTGCGCCGACGTTCGCGAGCACCAGCACGACGGTGCCGTTCCCTGGGCGCTGGTACCCGACGACGGATGCCGCGGGTACCCCGAAACCGACCAGGCGCGACCCGTCGAACTCCGGGGTCGTGTGCCGGACGGCGATGAGCTTCGTGAGGTCGCGGTGGATGCGGCCGGCCGAGGTGGCGGCATCCGTCCGCTGCGCGTAGCGATCGCGCGGCTTCTGACCTCGGTGCGTCCATCGCGGGTCGTCACGACGCTCCGGATCGTCGCGGAACGTCGGGTCGTTCAGCTGCCCGACCTCGTCGCCCAGCCACAGCATGGGCAGGCCCGGCACGCTCAGCACGAACGCGTGCGCGAGGGCCACGCGAGCTTCGCCGAGCGGGTCGCCGGCCTCGACCCCGGCGAGCGACGCGGTCGTCCCGGCCACGCCGTCCGCCGTCGGCAGGCCGCGGCCGAACGACGAGCCGTCCGTGTAGCGAGCGGTGAGCTCGGCGGCATCCGTCCGCCACACCACGGCGTCCGCATCCCGCACGGCGGCGACGTCGATACTGCCGTCACGTGCCTCGAGCGCGCGTTGCAGGGGCGTGGCGTCGCCTGTGGCGAGTGCGTGCCAGAGCGGAGCTGAACCGGGGGATGCCGGGAGCACATCGACCCCCGGTGCACCGATCGCCAGCACGGGGGCGATGACGTCCACCGTGTCGCGATCCGGGATCAGGAAGAACTCGACACCGCGCCCGGCGAGGAAGAGAAGGTCGTCGACGAGCCCGGCGAGATCATCGCGAACGGGGACGTCTACCGCGAGCGAGATCCCCGACAGCCGAAGCCGGCCCGCCAGGTCGGAGAGGCGGTCGATCGATCCGAGGCCGGGGTCGCCGCGACGGAGGTCGATCGTGCCGTCCTCCCGGCGGGCGAACGGTGACTGGACGTGCAGCACGCTCACGCCGAGGTCGCGGAGCGCGGGGATCTCGTCTCGGAGCCCGGCGAGGTTGCCGGCGTACCTGTCGGCGTAGCAGGCGGCGCCGAGGGCGAACCGCGAACTCGTGCGCACGGGGTTCGCGGCGCGCTGCTCGCCGTGCACCTTGAGGTCGAGGGAGCGACCGTTCGCGGCGACGACCGCCGCCGTCACGAGGTCGACGAGATCGGCAGACGATCCGCGTCGGGCCAGCGCCGCGCGCAGCCCGGGGACGTGCTGGCGGACCCGCTCGGCCGCGGCGTCGTCGATGCGGACGCGCTCCGCGACAGCGGACAGCGTCGCCGCGAGGTCATCCTCGACGGCCCCGATGGTGCTCATGCGGTGGACCTCCCGCCCCCAGCGTAGAGGGCGGGCCCCCGCCGCTCAGTCGGCGCGCGCCACCGTGCGGTCGAGGAACGCGTGGATCGTCGCGTGCAACGCCGCGGTCGACGCCGCGTCGATGGCCCCGGAGTGACCGCCCTCGATGGGCTCGAGGTAGTGCACCTCGGCATCCGTCTCGTCCGCCAGCCGCGCCGCCATCTTGCGCGCCTGCACGGGGCCGACCCGGTCGTCGCTCGCGGCCGCGTAGATGAGGGATGCCGGGTACCGCCGCCCGGGCTCGATGAGGTGATACGGCGAGAAGGTCTTCACGAACTCCCACTCGGCCGGGTCGTCGGGGTCGCCGTATTCCGCGATCCAACTGGCACCGGCCGACAGTCGCGTGTACCGCCTCATGTCGAGGAGGGGCACGCCGCAGACGATCGCCCCGAAGTCGTCGGGGTACTGGGTCAGCATGTTGCCGACGAGCAGGCCGCCGTTGCTGCGGCCGTGGCAGGCGATGCGGTCGGGGGTCGAGACGCCGCGTGCGACGAGGTCGCGCGAGACGGCGGCGAAGTCCTCGTATGCGCGGTGGCGGTTCTCGCGCAGGGCGGCCAGGTGCCACTCGGGTCCGAACTCCCCGCCGCCGCGGATGTTCGCGACGACGTACACGCGTCCCTCCTCGAGCCAGGCGGGGCCGACGATCGTCGGATACTCCGGGGTGAGCGCGTGCTCAAACCCGCCGTAGCCGTTCATGAGGACGGGGAGAGTGCCGGAGCGCTCCCGCGGACCGACCTCGAAGTAGGGCACGCGCGTGCCGTCGGCCGACGTCGCCCAGTGCTGCTCCGCGACGAGTCCGGACGCGTCGAAGGTGGGGCGGCTGCGGTCGACGACGCGGGGCTCGGCGCCGGGGGCGATCACCAGGAGCGTCGGGGGAGTGAGGAAGCCGCGAGCGACCACCCACAGCTCGTCGTCCTCGTCGTCGTCGGCGGTGGCGACGCTCGCGCTGAAGAGGTCGGCGTCGCCGAGGCCCAGGTCGATGTCGACTCCGGTCAGCGTCTCGGGATCGAGCGACACGAGCCGGCTCTGCACGCGGTCGAGGATCGTCAGGACCAGGCGCGTGCGGGTCCATGTCCACGTTTCGAGCACCGCCGTGTCGCTCGGGGCGAAGGCGACGCGCAGGTTCGACCCGTCGCCCTCCGTGACGGTCTCGAGTGGACCGATGAGGAGGGTGCCCGACGGATGCGTCGTCTCGCCGATGCGCCACGGGGTCGTGGTCCGCACGGTGACGAGGTCGCCGTGAACATCGACGTTCGCGTCCTGCGGCACGGCGATCAGACGCGGCTCGCCGCTGTCCCAGACCCACGATTCGGAGTGGAAGAAGTCGTGCGCGATGACCACGATCGGCGTCGCCGTACCGCCGGTGCGGTCGACGTGCGCGAACACGCCGACGTCCGAGGCGACACCCGTCACGATGGGCGGCGCGTCCGCGAGCGACTCGCCCCGTCGCCAGGCGCGGGCGCTGATCGGATACCCCGAGTCGGTCACGCCGCCGCCGTGCAGTGCGGTGGCGACGAGCAGGGTGTCGCGGTCGACCCACGCGATCATCGTCTTCTCGGCGTCGAGGGCGAACGGGGTGTCGTCGACGAAACGACGTGCGTCGAGGTCGAACTCGCGCACGACGGTGGCGTCGCCGCCGTCGGGGCTCAGCCGCACGAGCGCCCGCCCGCTGCCCGCAGGTCCGTGAGCCGCGCCCGCGAACGCCCACGCCACGCCTTCCTCGCGGCCGAGCGCGTCGACGTCGAGCAGCACCTCCCAGGTCGGTTCGCCCGCTGCGAAGGCGGCGCGGGATGTCCGTCGCCACAGGCCGCGGGGGTTCGCGGCATCCCGCCACAGGTCGTACATGAGATCGCCGTGGCGGCTCGGGACGACGAGTCGATCGGGGTCCTGAAGGATGCCGGTCAGGCGGCGCTCGAGCGCGGTGCGGGTGTCGCCCGAGAAGGCCGCCTCGGTCTCGGCGGTCCGTTCGGCTGCCCAGGCGCGGGCCTCGGGTCCGTCGATCTCCTCCAGCCAGAGGAACGGGTCGGCGGGCTCGGGGGCGGTCTCGGAGGCGCTCATGTCGCCAGCCTAAGGCCGTCCTCGGCGCAGACGTTCGCCGTGCGAGAACCGTTGGCACTCGAGGGGTCAGAGTGCTAATCTGAACGTACTTGAGCCACAAGGGCTCAACTTTGAGACCACATCACCAAGGGAGAATCATGGCAACCTACGACCCGTTCCGTGACCTCGACCGCATCGCGTCGACCCTCTTCGACACGCGCCGCGGCCCGCGACGGATGCCGATGGACCTGTACCGCGACGGCGACCACTACGTCCTGAATGCCGACCTGCCGGGCATCGACCCGGGCTCGGTCGACATCGACGTCGACGGCCAGCTGCTTACCATCCGCGCCGAGCGCACGGTGGGCGCTGCCGACGGGGTGAAGTGGATCACGCGCGAGCGCGAGACCGCGAGCTTCCTGCGCCAGTTGAACCTCGGCCAGGGCATCGACACCGACGCCATCACCGCGACCTACAACAACGGCGTGCTGACCGTCACGATCCCGGTGAGCGAGAAGGCCAAGCCGCGCAAGGTCGAGGTCGTCGCTGAGGGGTCGGCCCCGACCATCGCGACCCACGAGAGCGAGCCGCAGCCGATCGACCAGTGATCGGCGGAGCGCTCCCGCTCTGACGAATCGCCCCGCATCCCGTGTCGGATGCGGGGCGATTCGTCTGCGGTCACACTCCGCGCAGACGCGCCGTCAGCTTCTCGAGCTGGGCGAGTTCGTCGTCGGTGAGCACCGACATCCGCTCGGCGATCGTTCGGCCATGAGCAGTGGCCATGCGGCGGAACGTCGCCGCGCCCTTCTCCGTGGCGCGCAGGATCGCGCCGCGACCGTCTTGGGGGTCCGGGCATTTGGCGACGAGACCCCGAGCTACCATCCGATCCACGAGGCGGGACACGCTGGGCTGGCTGATCAGCATGTTCGCGGTGACGTCGCGAAGTCGCGCCGTGTGCTCGTCGCATCGGGTCACGGTGAGGAGGACGTCGTACTCCGCGCTGGAGAGGTCGTCGTCGTCGAAGTCCTGTGAGATCTCGGCCAAAACCTCGTGCTGCGCGCGGAAGAGGCTCTCCCATGCCGCGATGGCGAGGCGTCGATCGGTCATGGCGTCCACTGTATCGTCGCGTGCCCGCACGACGAGCGCGGTTCGTCGCTTCGTGGTCACCCGGACGTCACGCGCCGTTCCCGCGTTCAGGAAAGCATTCTGGCTCACCCGATGGAAGCGAGGCGCGCCCGTGAGCGTGATGAGACAGACAAGACGACGAGGCACTCGTGCCGGGATGGCGATGGGCGGACTCGGCGTCCTCGTCGCCTGCACCCTGACCGCCGGACCCGCGTTCGCGGCCGCCGGCTTCACCGAGGAGCAGAAGACGGCGACCTACGCGTCGGACGCCGCCGCGTCGACCGGTGACGCGAAGGCGCCCAGTGCCGACAACTGGTCGGTCCGCATGATGGACGTCTTCGACGGCCTCCGCATCGATCGCGGCCCGGCGGGCAACGCGGCCGTCATGGACTACAACGACGCGCTGACGAGCGAGATCAACCGGACCGCATCCGATGCCCAGGTTCAGCGGGCCATCGTCGACCAGTACGACGACATGTCCGTCAGCATGGGCGATGCCTTCGGTGAGAACCTCGGGGCGATCTACGCCGACGCGGTGGCCGCGGGCGAGCTGCCCAAGCTCACGTGGCTCCTCAGCAAGGCAGGCGGCAAGCTCGGCTCGACGTCATCGAGCAATCCGCCGAAGAACTTCTTCGACTACGACCGGCCGTACCTCCGCCTCGACACGACGAAGGACCTCGTCTACCGAGACAAAGAAGGCGGCGACGCGTGGGGTTCCACGAGCGGCTCCTTCCCCTCCGGCCACACGTCGCAGGCGTACTGGCAGGGAACGGCGCTCGCCGAGATGCTGCCCGAGCTCGCACCGCAGATCCTGGCCCGCACCGCCGAGGCCGGGAACAACCGCATCGTGATGGGGGCGCACTACCCGCTCGACGTCATCAGCGGCCGGATGATGGGCCAGAAGATCATCGCGCTCCGTCTCGCCGATCCCGCGATGCGGTCGTTGGTGGGCGAAGCCGCCGAGGAGTTGCGCGGCGTCCTCGAGCGCGGCTGTGGTGACACACTCGCGAACTGCATCGAGAAGGACGTCCCGTACCTGACGACCGACAAGGCGCTCGCCTATTACCAGGAGCACCTGGGCTACGGATTCCCGGCCACCGGCCCGAAGGGGGTTCCCGTCGTGGTGCCCGACGGCGCGGAGGAGCTGCTCGTCTCGGCTCACCCGGGATTGACGCCGGAACAGCGCCGTCAGGTGCTCGCGCTGACCGCGGTCGACTCGGGCAACCCGCTCGACGTCGGTGAGCAGGAGAGCTGGCAGCGGATGAACCTCGCCGCCGCGATGGCGGCCGAGGTGACCGTGCGCTCCGACGGCTCCGTTGTGATCGGCAACGGCGGTAGCGAGCCCACTCCGGATCCGGAGCCGACGCCCGACCCCGAGCCGACCCCGGACCCCGAGCCCACGCCCGACCCCGAGCCGACGCCGGCCCCGCAGCCGACCCCCGCTCCGCAGCCCACTCCGCCCGCAACCGGCGGCGCACCGAGCGCGCCCGCCGCGAACGGTGACGACCTGCCTGCCGCGGCGGAGGGGACGATCCAGGCATCCGTCCGTGGTGACCGGATCGTCGTCTCCGGACTCACGGCAGGGCAGACGTACTACGGCTTCATTTACTCGACTCCGACGTCCCTCGGACAGTCGACGGCGGATGCCGCGGGTTCCGCCACCTTTGCCCTGCCGAGCGGCCTCGAGGCGGGGACGCATCGCGTCGCCGTGGTCGATGCAGCCGGAGACCTCATCGGCTGGGCTGCGGTCACAATCGGCCGCGGCCAGGCCGCCGCGATCGGCGATGAGGAATTGGCCGCGGCCGGCGGTCAGAGTGCGCCGCTGTGGATTGCGGGAAGCGCCGGGACGGCTCTGCTCGCCCTTGGCATCGTCCTGACGATGCGACGTCGCCGGAGCGGCATCGTCTGACTCGTCACGCAGTAAGGGCCGGCTGGAGAGGCATCCAGCCGGCCCTTGTCCCTTTGCACCAAGAGTGTCCTGCAATCACATGTCGGTAGCTGCCACAGCAAAACAACTACCTGGCAATGACTGTATAACGACGAGATAACGGTGGCAAGGGATTCCTGTTATCAATCTGTGATGAGCGAGCTTGGTGTGCGCTGCTGCCCGATGGCCCACGCGTACGGCACCGGGGTGCCGTTGATCGCCCAGTCCCCGACGATGCGCTGTTTGAAGATGACCGGGTTGTGGGACGACACGGCCCGAGCGTTCCGCCAGAACCGATCGAGGCGCTTCGTCTCGGAGACGGCGGACGCGCTCAGCGCATTGAGGACCGTGCTCGTCGCCTCGAGGGAAAGGGGCGTGAGGACGATCTGTCCCTGGGCCGACTCGAGCTCGGCGCGCTGATTGGCGCGTTCCTCGGCCTCGGCGTCGCCCGCGAAGCGTGCGAGGTAGGCGGCCTGCGCGGATTCGGCTGCCCGCACCGCGACTGCCCGGGCCGCGAACCCCTGCGCGGTCGCGACCCCGACGGTCTGCTGCACGAGCGGATCCTCCGACCACGTTCCGGCGGAGCCATGGCTGAAGACACGCGTGCGGGCGCGGGCGTGTGCCGCGACCTCCCGCGCCGCGCCCGCGACGAGGCCGGCCTGCGTGGCGAGGTGGACGAGCTGGTAGAAGGCCGTCTGGTAGCGGAAGCGATCGGCGAAGACGGTGATGTTGTCGGGATCGACGCGGGCGTCCTCGAGGATCGTCGTGCCGCTGCCGGTCGTGCGCTGCCCGAAGCCGTCCCAGTCGTCGTGGACGGTCACGCCGGGTTGATCGGCGCGCACGATCGCGATCACGGGGACGCCCTCGTACTCGGCGTACACGTCGAGCCAGTCGGCGAAGATGCTGCCGGTGCTGTAGAACTTCGTGCCGTTGACGACGAGGTCGTCGCCGCGACGGGTGACCTTCGTGTTGACGTCGCCGACCTTCACCTCGCCGATCTCGGTCCAGGCGTTCCCGGCGATCTCGCCCGAGACGAAGCGCGTGAGCCAGGCCGACTGGTCGACGGTCGCGTGCTGGTTGAGGCGGTCCTCGACGTAGGCGAAGTGGCCCCGCAGCGCCTGCGGGATGTTGGAGTCGGCGGCAGCGAGCTCGGTGAGCAGCTCGATCAGCTGGGGGAGGGATGCCCCTGACCCGCCGTACGCACGCGGCACACGTACGGCGCCGAACCCGGCATCGGTGAGCAGCCGGATCTCCTCGTGCGGCAGTCGACGGTCGTTCTCGCGGTCCACCGCGCTGTCGGCGATCTGCGCGAACAACGGCCGGAACCGCGCCGCGAGCGTCTCGTAGTCGGTGCCGAGCGAGAGCCCGTCGTGGAGTGCGGGGTCGGGATGCCGGGTCATGTCGTCGCCTCTCAGCTGTGGGTCGTGGTCGTCGCACCCTTGCTACTCGCCGAATCCGCGCGGGGCGCGCTTGTGACGCGAATCGCGGCATCCCGTCGTCACGGGCCGACACACACCGTCACGCCCCGACACACGCGTTCACATCGATTGACACTGCCCGGCGCCCGGGCGGAAGGTTCCGGGGAACCCATCCGATCGCGTCGCCCGACCGCGTCGCCAGCCCACGGAGAACACCATGACCGAGCAGACATCCTCGTTCGACCAGGCCTCGTCCCACGAGCCGCTGAAGTTCGCGTACTGGGTGCCCAACGTCAGCGGCGGCCTCGTGGTCTCGAACATCGAGCAGCGGACGTCCTGGGACTACGACTACAACGTGAAGCTCGCTCAGACGGCCGAGCGCGTCGGGTTCGAGTACGCCCTGAGCCAGGTGCGCTACCTGTCGAGCTACGGCGCTGCTCAGCAGCACGAGTCGACGTCGATCAGCCTGGCTCTGCTGCTCGCGACCGAGAAGCTGAAGGTCATCGCCGCCGTCCACCCGGGGCTCTGGGAGCCGGCGGTGCTCGCGAAGTTCATCCTCACCGCCGACCAGTTCTCGAAGGGGCGTGCGGCGGTCAACGTCGTCTCGGGCTGGTTCAAGGACGAGTACACGAAGCTCGGCCTCCCGTGGCTCGAGCACGACGAGCGCTACCGCCGGTCCGCCGAGTTCATCGAGGTGCTGCGAAAGCTCTGGACTGAGGAGAACGTGCAGTTCCACGGCGACTTCTATCGCGTGAACGACTTCACGCTGCGCCCCGGCCCCTACCCGGTGCCCGGCCGCCCGCATCCGGACATCTTCCAGGGCGGCAACTCGACGGCCGCGCGCTTCAATGGCGGCGCTCATGCCGACTGGTACTTCTCGAACGGCAAGGACTTCGACGGGTTCACCGAGCAGTACGACGACGTCACCCGGGTCGCCGCTGAGCACGGGCGCACCGTGCGGTTCGGTCTGAACGGGTTCGCGATCGTCCGCGACACTGAGGCGGAAGCACGTGAGCAACTGCGCGAGATCATCGCGCAGGCCGATCCGGCGTCCGTCGAAGGCTTCCGCAAGTCGGTGCAGCAGGCCGGGGCATCCACTGCGGACCGCAAGGGGATGTGGGCCGACTCCTCGTTCGAGGACCTCGTGCAGTACAACGACGGCTTCCGCACCCAGCTGTTCGGTCCGCCCGAGCAGGTCGCCGAGCGCATCATCGCCTACAAGAAGCGCGGGGTGGACCTGTTCCTGCTCGGCTTCCTGCACTTCCAGGAGGAGCTCGAGGCGTTCGGCGAGAAGGTCATCCCGATCGTTCGCGAGCTGGAGGCCGACCTCGCCCGCACCGGCGACCCGATCGGCGTCGCCCGCTGATCAGGGGCGGATGAGGACCTTCAGCGCTTCCCTCGAATCCATCAGGCGGTAGCCCTCGGCGATGTCGTCGAGGGGGAGCTCGCGGTCGAAGACCTTGCCCGGCTCGATGGTGCCGTCGAGCACCTGGGGGATGGCGCCCTCGAGGTAGGCGCGGACGGTGGCCGGCCCGCCGGTGAGGGTCGCGTTCTTGCCGAACAGCGAGGTGAACCCGACCGCGGCATCCTCGTACTGGGGGACGCCGACGCGCGAGATGACGCCGCCGGGGCGGACGATGCCGTAAGCCTGCTCGTATGCCGGCATGTGGCCGACCGCCTCGAGGACGACATGGGCGCCCTCGCCGCCGGTGATCTCGAGCACCTTCGCGACGCCGTCCTCGCCGCGCTCGGCGACGACGTGTGTCGCCCCGAACTCGCGGCCGAGGTCGGTGCGGGCGGTGTGCCGGCCCATCAGGATGATGGTCTCGGCGCCGAGCTGCCGCGCAGCCAGCACGGCGGAGAGGCCCACCGCTCCGTCGCCGATCACCGCGACGGTCTTGCCCGCCTCGACGCCGCCGCGGATAGCCGCGTGGTAGCCGGTGAGGTAGACGTCGGACAGCGTCAGCAGCGACGGCATGAGCGCCTCGTCGGTGCCGGCCGGGATGGCGACGGCGGTGCCGTCGGCGTACGGCACCCGCAGCTTCTCGGCTTGGGTGGCGGATGCGGCGCCGTCGAAGAAGCCCCCATGGATGCAGGAGGTCGTGATCCCGTCGTGGCAGAACGTGCAGGTGCCGTCGGACCAGGCGAAGGGGACGATGACGGTGTCGCCGACCCGGAGGGTCGTCACGTCCTCGCCGATCCGCTCCACCACGCCGACGGCCTCGTGCCCCATGCGGCGTCCCTCGGGGGTGTCCTCGAGGTCGTGATACGGGTGCAGGTCGGAGCCGCAGACGCACGCGTAGGTGACGCGGATGATCGCGTCCGTGGGCGCTTCGAGGGTGGGCTCGGGTACGTCGATGACGCGGACGTCGCCCGCGGAGTACATGAGGGTTGCGCGCATGACTTCTGTTCCTTGTCTCAGTGGTCAGTCGATGATCTCGACGGTGACGGGTCCGCCCACGAGGAGCGCCAGTTGTTCTTCGGTGGCGTCGTAGGTGCCGATGTGGAGCGTGTCGTCGGAGTACTCGATCCCGGAGGCGTCGTAGTAGAACCCGAGGTTCCCCCAGGGCGAGTAGTAGATGAGGTCGCCGTCCTCCGGGTCGGAGCCCGGTGATCCCTGCCAGGCGAGTTCGCGGGGCAGGGAGGCGATCTTCTCCCGGCTGTTCAGGTCCTCGAACGACAGCTCGGCCGGGAGGAGGGATAGAAGATCGCGCACCGCCGGGCTGTCCTCGCCGATCGTGACGTCGATCGTGGTGCGGTCGGACGAGAACCGGATGCGCGTCCCCACGACCTCCGCCGGAACGGATGCCGAGGCCGAGGGCGCGTCCGGTCGGGTCGCCGCGGGCTGCGGAGTGGGTTCGGCGGCGCAGCCGCCCAGCAGGGCCACGCCGAGCAGCCCGAAGCCGACAGCTGCCCTGCGGCGCGGCATCCGTCCGCGGGGGTCGCCGATCACGAGGCGCTCCCGACCTGCGGGGAGCGGACCGCCGATGCGGTGCGTCCGCGGGCGAGGAACAGGAAGGAGGCGCCCGCGAGGAGGACGGAGACCGTTGTGACGATGCCGAGCGGCAGGATGCTGAGGGCACCGGCGACCCCGACCAGCGGAGCCGCGATCCCCCCGAACCCGAACCTCACCATCCCGAGGAGGGATGAGGCCGTGCCCGCCATCCGCGGATAGTCGGCGAGGGCGAGGGTCGTCGCCGGGGGAGACGAGATCGCGACCCCGCCCGCCAGGAGGAACAGCGACACGATGACGACCCACAGGGGAAGGGCGGTGAGGCCGGCGACGAGGAGTCCGATCGCGCCGACACCTGACGTCAGGACGCCGGCGGTCAGGGTGCCGGGAATGCTCCACCGCTCGGCGGAGCGCCCGGCGAGGTGTCCCAGGGTCATGAAGCCCGCCGAGTTCAGCCCGAAAGCGAGCGCGTAGCCGAGCGGGGACAGCCCGTAGACGTCCTGCAGGACGAAGGTCGATCCGGCGAGGTAGGCGAACAGGGCGGCGTAGAGGAACCCCTGGTTCAGGACGGCCCCGACGAATGCCCGGTCCCGCAGGAGCGTCCGGAAGTCGGCGACGGTGTGCGCGAAGCCGCCGGCGGTCCGCTCCTCGGGTGCCAGCGTCTCGGGGAACATCCTTAGCGTGACGACCAGGATGGCCGCCCCGATCGCGGCGAGGAAGACGAACAGGCCGCGCCAGTCCGTGACCGCGTCGAGGAGTCCGCCGAGGAGGGGCCCGATGATCGCGGCGAGGCCGCCGACGACCGTCAGGCGCCCGTAGAACCGGATCAACGCGCCGCCCGTGTACACATCGCGGCCCGCGGCCTGCGAGATGACGATGCCGACCCCGCCGGCCAGCCCCTGCACGAACCGGGCCGCGATCAGCAGTTCGACCGTTGGGCTCAGCGCGCACACCGCCGACATCAGGATGTACGCGGCGATGCCGACGAGCAGGATGCCGCGGCGTCCGAACCGGTCCGAGAGGGGGCCCGCGATCAGCTGGCCGGCGGCGAGCCCGATCAGGCAGGCGGTGACGGTGAGCTGAGCCACGGAGGTGACGGCGTCGAGCTCCGCCGTCAGCGCGGGGAGGGCCGGGAGGTAGAGGTCCATCGAGATCGGGCCGAACACGGTCAGCAGCAGGAGCAGGGTCGGCAGCGCCCTCCGGGAGCCGGTGCGTTGCGTGAGAGCGGATGCGGTCATGTCCTTCAGCGTCGTCGCGCTCGGGCGCGGGCGGGAGTCCCTGCCGGAAGGTGTACCGAGAGGGCATCCCTGATCCGGCTCGGCCGATCTAGCCTGTGGGCATGGACAATCGAGCTGAGGTCCGTGAGTTCCTCATGACGCGTCGGGCACGCGTGACGCCGGATGCGGCGGGGATCTCCGCGGGACCGGGCCGAAGGGTCGAGGGGCTCCGGCGTAGCGAGGTCGCTGCCCTCGCCGGCGTGAGCGTGGAGTACTACGCCAAGCTCGAACGGGGAGCGATCGCGGGCGCGTCCGGTGCGGTGCTGGAGTCCCTGTCCCGCGCCTTGCAACTCTCCGACGCCGAGCACGCGCACCTTCTCGACCTCGCACGCAACGCCGACGGGATTCCCGCCTCGGGGCGCCACCGTCGTCGCGCCTCGAAGTCGGGGCCGGTCCGTCCGAGCCTCGAGTGGGCGCTGTCGTCGATCACGGATGCGGTGGCCGTCGTGCGCGACCAGCGTCAGGACCTGATCGCGTTCAACGATCTCGGCCGAGCCTTCTACTCGCCTCTCATCGGTGACGGCGGACGCGTCCCGAACTTCGCACGCTTCCAGTTCCTCGATCCCGTCGCGCGGGACTTCTATCCGGACTGGGATCTGTTCGCGGACATGTGCGTCGCCGTCATCCGCGCGGAGGCCGGCCGCGACCCGCACGACAAGGGCATCCAGGATCTCGTCGGCGAACTGTCGACCCGCAGCGACGAGTTCCGGAAGCTGTGGGCCGCCCACAACGTCCGGGCCCACGGTTCCGGGAAGAAGCGCTTCCGGCATCCCGCGGTCGGCGAACTCACCCTCGTGTACGAGGAGCTCGCCGTCACCGCCGAGCCCGGTCGTGTCCTGTTGATCTACAGCGCCGAGCCCGGTTCACCCTCGGCGGAGCGGTTGGGGCTGCTCGGGTCGTTGGCGGCGGACGATCGCTCCCGCGTCAGCCCGCCGGCGGGCTGACGCGGGCATTCGATCAGCTCCGGTACACCTGCACGACGGACGGCCGCGGCGCGTTCGGGATGTCGCCGCGTCGCGTCGAACCGTAGTCGGGGAACAGCGACGTCGGCGCCGCGACGGTGCCGTTCTCGCCGGGATGCTGCACCGCGACGAACACGAGCTTCTCGCGCGCGTGGATCACGGGCCCGCACGTCTCAGCCTCGCGGGGGACGGCGAGGAACTGCTGCACGCGTCCGCGCTCCCGACCGGTGAGCGGGACCCGGAACAGGCCGTCGTTGAACCCGATGGTGCTGGGGGCGCCATCGGTCGAGATCCAGAGGTTGCCGTCCTCGTCGAACGCGAGGTTGTCGGGGCACGAGATCGGCGACACCTTGTCCTTGGGATAACCCGCGAAGTAGGTGCTCGGGTCGGACGGGTTGCCGCACTGCAGCAGGATGCTCCAGCCGAAGGAGGTTCCCGCCTGCCCGCGGCGCTCGGTCATCTCGAGCACGTGGCCGAACCGGTTGCCCGTGCGTGGGTTAGCCTCATCCACCATCGAGGTCTTGCCACGGTCGGAGTTGTTGGTGAGGGCGACGTAGATCTTGCCGGTGCGCAGGCTCGGCTGCACGTCCTCGGGGCGGTCCATCTTCGTCGCACCCATCTTGTCGGCGGCGAGGCGCGTGTAGACGAGGACCTCTTCGGTCGTCATGCCCGGGACGACGCTCCGGCCGTGGCGGGTGAGCGCGATCCACTCGCCGGATCCGTCGAAGGCGCCGTCGGCGGGCAGCTTCCCCGAGCCGTCGATCTGCGAGGCGGGGGAGTCGCCGCGGAAGCGTGCGACGTACAGGTCGCCCTCCGAGAGCAGCGTCATGTTCTTCTTGCGAGACGAGCTGATGCGGTTCTTCGAGACGAACTTGTAGAGGTAGTCGTTGCGCTCGTCGTCACCCATGTAGGCGACGACGCGACGGTCCTCGGCGACGATGACGTTCGCACCCTCGTGCTTGAAGCGGCCCATCGCGGTGTGCTTCTTCGGCGTCGAGGTGGGGTCCTCGGGGTCGATCTCGACGATGTAGCCGAAGCGGTTGGGCTCGTTGACGTATCCCGGGTCGAAGGAGTTGAACCGGGGGTCGTACGCCTCCCACCCGGTCGAGGTCGTCCGCGAGGCGCTCGCCTGGTAGCGCTTCTGCCCGGCGGTGTCGGCGGCCCACGCGAAGTAGCCGTTGAAGTTCTCCTCACCCGAGAGGATCGTGCCCCACGGCGTGGTGCCGCCCGCGCAGTTGCCCAGCGTTCCCTTGACCCATCGGCCCTCGGGGTCTGCGGCCGTCTTCACGAGGTCCGATCCTGCGGCGGGTCCGGTCAGCTCGAACACCGTCTCGACGGTGATCCGTCGGTTGCGTCGCCCGTCGACCACGTAGCGCCACGGAGCGCCGCGCCGGCGTCGCTTGATCTCGACGACCGACATGCCCTGGGCGGCCTTGTAGACCTCGCCGCGGCGGCGGAGCTCGGCGGCATCCGTCGACGGCGGGAACATGATGTTCGGGTTCACGTACTCGTGGTTGTTGACGAGCACGCCCGTCTTGCCGCTGCGGTCGGCGAGGATGTCGAGGTAGTCGCAGTTGTACCCGAACTGCCGCTCCTGCGCGGCACGGCTCTGCGCCTCGAGCGAAAACCTCGGCGCGTCCGAGAACAGCGGGTCGCCCCAGCGGATGATCGGGGACCACGTGTAGCCCTTGGGAACCGTGAGCGCGTCGACGGATGCCGGGACGGGAGCGATCGGCTGGAACGGCAGGCTGTTGTGGCCCCAGCCCCAAGTCGACTCGACGGGTCCCCCGGGCAGAGCCGAGGCGGTCGTTGGGTTCGAGAGGCCGAAGGCGTCGGTGGCGACGACGACCGCGCTCGCGGCGGCTGCGCCGATCAGCATGCGGCGCGAGAGCGCGATCTCGGCGATGCTGCGGAAGGTCGGGTTGTCCGACCCGTTGCACTCGGGGCCGAGGCAGGCGTTGGCGCACTTTAACTGGCAGGTCACCGCGGAGCGCTTGCCGACGGCGTGCGCCGCGAGGGGGAGTGTCGTGCGGGTGGTGGGGGGTTCCACAGTGGTCACAGGGGGTCCTCTCGTGCAGATCCGTTCCAGGATCCGTCGGCGTTCCTGCGTCGGGGTGAATCGCCGGTGAACAGCGCGTGACGGTCCCCGGATGCCACGACGGAACGGGCGGGATCAGCCCGAGGCGACCGCGAACAGGCCCGCGACCCCCACCGCGTAGAGCACGAGGACCGTCAGCGAATCGACGCCCATCCCCAGTACCCGCCGCGGAGGACGGAAGATGAGCCCGACCACGTAGACCAGGGTCAGCAGGGCGGCGAGGGCGGTGAGGTAGATGTCCGTCGCGCCCGCGCGCGGCAGGACGGCCTGCCCAGAGATGACGGTCGCGCCGAGGAAGAGCACCGGGAGGAACGCGTTGCCGCCGAAGATGTCGCTCATCGCGAGGTTGTCGTCGCCCTGCCGGATCGCCTGCAGGCCCGTGGAGATCTCGGGGAGCGAGGTCGCGAGGGCGAGGAACGTGGCGCCGAACAGGACGCCCGAGAGCCCGATGTCCTCTGCGATGGCGTCGCCGGCGCGCTCGAGGACGACACCGGCGCCGAGCGTCGCCGCGGCGGCGACCAGGAAGACTGTGACGACCAGCCATGTCGGCCGGCTCTTGTGGGGGTGCTGCGGCTTCGAGCGGCGGTGTCCGGGGGTGTGCGGCGACGCGTTGTCGACGGTTCCGCTGCCGCTCCAGGGCAGGTGGCGACCGGCGCGCTGCACGAGCAGCAGGCCCGCGATCCAGAGCGCGGTGATGAGGACGACGTCCGGCGTGAGGCGCAGGGCGACGAGTCCTTCCGGCAGCTGGCTGCCGGCCACGACGGCCGCGAGCACGGCCACCACCACGAGCCCTTCGAGGACCAGCACGAGGGATGCCGCGCGGTAGGTCAACGGCTTCACCCCGCGGCCCCGGCGGCCGAACGCGTCGAGCACGACGAGGACGACGGTCTGCAGTGCGATGCCACCGAGGATGTTGCCGACCGCCACCCCGAGGTTGCCCGCCGCAGCGGCGCTGACCGTGATGGCGATCTCGGGCAGGTTCGTCGCGACGGCGAGGATGATCAGCCCGCCGAAGGCGCTGCCGATGTGCCAGCGCGCGTCGAGCACGTCGGTGGTCTTCGAGAGTTGGATGCCGGCGACCCAGACGACGGCGGCGGCTGCGACGAAGACGACGACGACCAGCCAGAACGGGAGCGAGTTCACCGCACCACTGCACACCCGGAGGCGGCCGTCTGCCTAGCGGTTGACGGCGCCGGCAGAGCGTCTCCTACGAGGACGGGTCGACGACCAGCGCGTACTCGGTACCCGACCGCGTGCGTTCGACGAGGTCGTGGTCGACGAGGTGCCGCCGGAGGGCGGCGACGTCGTCGGTGAGGGCTTCGAGCCGCTCGTTGATCCCGCGTTCGTCCAGGACCTCGCCGGGGACGAGGATGCGGGCGGCGAGGAGCGTCAGCAGTTCGCGGCGTTCGTCCGGATTCGACGGGTACCCGATCACACGTCCCTCGCGCGAGAGGTAGCGGGCGACACCCGTCGGCCTCACCGCGGCGGGTGCGGACGCGAGGACGCGGGCGAACACACCGCCGTCCGCCCGCAGGTCGTCCGTGACCAGTCCGGCGCGCCGCATCGTCTCGACCACGTGGCGCCGCCGCGACGGCGACAGGCCGCCGAGAGCGTCGTCGGCACTGGCGCCGAGCGTCAGCCGGGCGAACGCTTCGCGGACGCGGTCGTTCGCGAGCGCGGCCACGAGCGGACGCCACTGGTCATCGCCCGATCGGTCCATGCCAGCACGCTATCGCGCGGCGGGCAGCCTCAGCATCGCGACCGGCCGCGCCCCCGGCACGCCCTCGATCGGGCTGAGCTCCTCGAACCCGAGGCGTCGGTAGAGGCGACGGTTGTCGGGAGTGGAGGATTCGAGGTACGCGGTCTGTCGGGTGGTGTCGAGGGTGTCGAGCTGCGCCGACAGCAGCGCCCTGCCTACACCTCTGCCCCGCGCCGCGGCGCTCACCCCGATCTCGGCGAGGTACCAGTGCGGGGCGCGCGGACGGTGGCGCGCGAGGCGCGAGAGCAGGGACAGGGCCCGCGGCATCCCGAGCCAGCCGAGCGCCCGCGCGAAGCGGGGGAGCTCCGACGCCTGGCGTGCGAGCGCCCCCCGCTCGGCGTGCGGCCCCTCCCACGCGGCGACGCCGAGGATCGTGCCGTCCGCATCGCGCGCGAGATCGACCGTGCCCGTCGCGTACGGCCCACTGGCGAGCAGGCCGTGGAACAGATCGGTGAGCCGTTCGTGCCGACGCCGCGTGCCCGGCACGACAGCCGCCATGACGGGGTCCTGCGCGAATGCTTCGGCGAGGATCGTGGCGGCGGGAGCGAGGTCGGTGGAGCGGGCGGGGGTCACGCTGATCATGAGATCTCCTCAATTGGTCCGGGTGGATAAAACTAGTATGGATGCCACCACGCGCCGCACGCTCGGAGATCACTGTGAACGACCCGTCACCTCGCCGGACCTATCTCGACGTCGACGATCGCCGACGCCAGCTGCTAGACGCCGCGGTCGAGGTGATGGTGCACGACGGGGTCGCCGCGCTGTCGCTCCGCAGCGTCGCGCAGCGAGCGGGCGTAGCCCACCGCGTCGTGAGCTACGCCTTCGGGTCGAAGGCCGATCTCGTGACCGCCCTGCTCGAGCGGGAGTCCGGGCTGCTGACGCGCCGGCTGTGGGCCGAGCCGCTCGCACCGCTCCCCCTCGGCGATGCCGTCGCTGCGGCGCTCCACACCTTCGTCGCCGAGCTGCGGCGCGAGCGCGTACGTCACGAACGCCTCGCCGAGCTCACCGCGATGGCCCGCTCATCCGAGGCGCTCGCCGGTGCCGCACGGGCCGAGACCGAGGCAGTCCGCGGGGAGATCGAGCGGCTCGTCGAGGCGTGGATCGCGTCCCGCGACGGTGTGCTGACCGCGCCGACGGCGACGCTCGTGGCCGTCGTGCATGCGGCGGCCGAGGGACTCGCCGCGTGGTGGCTCGCGACCGGAGACGACGACCACGTCGACGATGTCATCCGGGTGTTCGCCGCGGGGCTCGCCGCATTCGAACGCGCGTAGCGGACGCACAGCAGACCCATCGAGAAACCGCCCTACGCTGGCGGGACACCGAGGAGGACACACGACGATGACTTCGACACCGCCGGCATCCGATCTGCAGGAACGCCCCTGGCTGGCCGCTTACGCGCCCGGCGTCCCCGCAGACATCGACCCCGTCGACGAGACGCTCGTCGACCTGCTCGACCACTCGGTCGCGCGCTACGGGTCAAAGGTCGCGACCGAGTTCTTCGGCGCCGAAACCACCTACGCCGAACTCGGCGAGCAGGTCTCGCGCGCGGCGAACGCCCTGCGCAAGCTCGGCGTCAGCGCCGGCGACCGCGTCGCGCTCGTCCTCCCGAACTGCCCGCAGCACATCGTCGCGTTCTACGCCGCGCTGCGCATCGGCGCGATCGTCGTCGAGCACAACCCGACCTATACGGCCCGTGAGCTGCGGCACCAGTTCGAGGTGCACGAGGCCGTCGTCGCGATCGTCTGGGACAAGATCGCCGACATGGTCGCCGAGTTCCCGAGCGACATCGCGCCCGCCGCGATCGTCGCCGTCGACATGACCGACGCCCTGCCCTGGGCATCGCGCACCGCCCTGCGCCTGCCCGTCCCCGCCCTCCGCGAGCGACGCGAGGCGCTGACCTCGAAGCCGACCGCGCGGGGGATCATTCGGTGGTCGCAGTTCACGAACGCCCGCCGGCTGCCCCGCAAGTACGCGCGGCCCGTCCTCGACGACACCGCGCTCCTGCAGCTCACGAGCGGGACGACCGGGATGCCGAAGGCCGCCGTCCTCTCGCACCGGAACCTCCGCTCGAACGCCGAGCAGGGGCGCGCGTGGGTGCCGGGGCTCACGGAAGGCGCTGAGACGTTCTACGCCGTCCTGCCGATGTTCCACGCCTACGGGCTGACCCTCTGCCTGACCTTCGCGGTGTCGATCGGCGCGCGGATCGTGCTGTTCCCCAAGTTCGACGTCGACCTCGTCGTCGGGGCGCTGAAGAAGTCGCCGCCCACATTCCTGCCGGGCGTCCCGCCGATCTACGACGCGCTGTCGCGCGCGAGCACCCGCAAGGGCGTCGACCTCTCCAGCATCCGCTTCGCGATCTCGGGCGCCATGAGCCTGCCGGTCCCCACCGTGACGCGGTGGGAGGAGGTCACGGGCGGTCTGCTCGTCGAGGGCTACGGCATGACCGAGACCTCGCCCGTCGCGCTCGGCAACCCGATCGGCCCGACGCGGCGCCCCGGCACCGTCGGCGTGCCGTTCCCGAGCACCTTCATCCGCGTCGTCGACCCCGACGACCCGACCGTCGATCGCCCGGTCGGCGAGGCGGGCGAGCTGCTCATCCGCGGCCCGCAGGTGTTCCAGGGGTACTGGCGCCGCCCCGAGGAGACCGCCGCGGTCCTCCTCGACGGCGGATGGCTGCGCACCGGCGACATCGTCACCGTCTCGGAGGACGGCTTCGTCACGGTCGTCGACCGCGTCAAGGAGCTCATCATCACGGGCGGGTTCAACGTCAGCCCGAGCGAGGTCGAGCAGGTCCTGACGCTGCACCCCGACGTCGAGTCCGCCGCGGTCGTGGGCGTCCCACGGGCCACCGGCGGCGAGGACGTGGTCGCGGCTGTCGTCATGAAGCCGGGGACGGCGTTCGAGGCATCCGCCCTCAAGGACTTCGCCCGCTCGCACCTCGCCGCCTACAAGGTGCCCCGCAAGGTCGTGCAACTCGACGATCTGCCGCGCTCGCAGATCGGCAAGGTGCTGCGCCGACAGGTGCGGGAGCAGCTGACCGCGCGCTGATCTGTCAAGGGTCGTCGCGCCGGGCGGTGTCGACTGGCAGGGTGGATGCCGCACCCCACCCCGTCGAAGGAGACTCATGTCGCAGCGCACACTCGGACCGTTCACCGTCTCGGCCATCGGACTCGGCGCGATGCCGGTTTCGATGAACGGCAACGGTCTGCCCTCGCACGACGACGCCGTCGCGACGGTGCGCGCGGCGCTCGACGCGGGCGTGACGCTCATCGACACCGCCGACATCTACGCCCCCAGCTGGGACGAGATGGGCCACAACGAGCGGATCGTCGCCGACGCGCTCGCCGGCTGGGACGGCGACCGGTCGTCGATCGTCGTCACCACGAAGGGCGGAATCACCCGGACGGCCGAGAAGGACTTCGGCCGCGACGGGTCGCTCGAGTACCTGCGCAGCGCGGTTCAGAAGTCGCTGAAGAACCTGCAGGTCGACGTCATCGACCTGTATCAGTACCACCGCCCCGACCGCTGGATGGTCTACGGCGAGGTCATGCAGAACCTCAAGACCCTGCAGGACGAAGGACTCGTCCGCACGGTCGGCATCTCGAACGCCAGCGTCGAAGAGATCCAGATCGCCCAGGAGGTCCTGGGCGATGGGAACCTCACGAGCGTGCAGAACGAGTTCTCGCCGCGGCATCCCGGCAGTTACGGCGAACTGACCTACTGCGCTGAGAACGGCATCGCCTTCCTGCCGTGGAGCCCGCTCGGCGGCATCGGCGGCGCCGGCTCGATCGGCGAGCGGTTCAGTGCGTTCGCCGAGATCGGCCAGGCGCACGGCGTCAGCCCGCAGCAGGTCGTCCTCGCGTGGGAGCTGTCGCTCGGCGAGACCGTCATCCCCATCCCCGGGGCGAGCCGCCCGGCATCCATCACCGACTCGTTCCAGGCCCGGAACCTCGAGCTCTCGGCCGACGAGCTCGCTCGCTGCTCGGCCGCCGTCGGCATCGAGGTCTGAGGGTCGGCCGCTGTGCCGAGTGCAGGTTCGGTGCGCACCGAGCGGCCCATACGGGTCTGATGCGGCGTTCTGACCTGCACTCGGCACGTTCAGGCTTCGTCGCCGGCTGTTGCGCCATCGGCGCCGAGGCCTCGGGTCCGCTCGACCTTGGCGCCTGGTTGCTGCGCCGAATGCAGGTTCAGCGCGCCCAGCGGTAGCCGTAGCGGCCCGAAGCTGCGGGTTAACCTGCACTCGGCACGTCAGCCGGCCTTGAGCAGGTGCTCTCGCTCGACGATCTCGAGCGAGAGCACTTTGTAGCCCTCGCTGTCGAAGAACACCCGCATGCGGTCGTCGTCGATCGAGACGACGGTGCCGGCGCCCCATTCGCGGTGCGACACCTTCTCGTCGATCTCGAACCCCGCGTCTGAAGCGGATGCCGGCTCCCGAACGACGTCGGCTGCTCCCGCCGCGCAGGTGTCGCAGTTGCCGCACGGCTCGTCGAGGTCTTGCCCGAAATAGCCGAGCAGCACCTGGCGCCGGCAGCGCCGCGTCTCGGCGTACTCGCGCATCGTCTCGATGCGGGAGCGCTCGATCCGCTCGCGCTCCTCGACTCGCTCGAGTGCCGCCTTCACGGCGGCACGCTCGTCGAGGTTCCGCCGCAGCGACACCCCGGACTTCGACGCGCGCGCCGAGCCGGTGTCGATCAGCAGCGTGAGAAGTCCCGTCACGCGGCGCGGTGACAGCCCGGATTCCTTCGCGAGAGCGGACTTCAGGCGCGCCCGCGTCGACATCGCCCGCATGAGGGCGCGAAGCTCGGCGGCATCCGGATTCTTCGTCGCGAAGTAGCGCCGCAGGGCGAGATCCTCCGCGCGGTAGTGCAGGGTGCCGTGGGCCTCCTCGCCGTCGCGGCCGGCGCGGCCGAGCTCCTGGAAGTAGGCGTCGATCGACTCGGGGACGTCGGCGTGGATGACGAATCGCACGTTCTCCTTGTCGATGCCCATGCCGAACGCGCTCGTCGCGACGACGACGTCGAGCTCGTCGCAGAGGAACTGCCGGTGCACCTCCGCCCGCTCCTTCGACGGGAGACCGGCGTGGTACGCCCGCGCCCGCTTGCCGCGCTCGGTCAGGTCGTCGGCGTACTGCTCCGCCGAGCGCCGCGTCGATGTGTAGAGGAGCCCCGGGACGGGAAGCGAGGCGACCTCGTCGACCACGGCGGCGCGCTTCTCGCGGTCGTCGCCGTGCCGTCGGACGCCGAGGCGGATCGACGGTCGGTCGACGTCGCCGATGTGGATGGAGGGGTCGTCGAGTCCGAGGCGGGCCGCGATCTCCTCGCGGACGGGGGTGGATGCCGTCGCGGTCAGCGCGAGGATCGGTGGTCGCCCGAGGCGCTCGGCGACCTCGCCGAGACCGAGGTAATCGGGACGGAAGTCGTGCCCCCACGAGGCGATGCAGTGCGCCTCGTCGACGGCGAGGAGCGCGATGTCGAGGGTGGCGAGGTCGGCGACGACCTCGTCGCCTGCCAGTTGCTCGGGTGCGAGGAGCACGTAGGTCGCCTCGCCCTCGCGCAGGCGGCGCCACGCCTCGGCGCGGGCCTTCTCGCCCCGCCCGGAGTTGAGGGCCACGGCCTTCGGCGCATCGGGGGCGTGCTCGAGACCGGCGAGCTGGTCCTCTTGCAGCGCGATCAGCGGAGAGACCACGATGGTGACGCCCGGCCGCAGGGCCGCGGTCACCTGATACACGGCGGACTTGCCCGATCCCGTCGCCCAGACGACGAGCACATCGCGCCCACCGGCTGCCGCTTCGATCGCGTCGAGCTGCGCCGGTCGTAGGTGCGTCAGGCCGAATCGCTCGGCGGCGACGCGCTCGACCTCGGCGCGATCGGGGGCGGACGATGCAGGGGTGGAGCGGCGTGGCATCCCTCCACGGTGGTCGAGGAAACGGCATCCGCGGACACCCTTGACACGCCCGTAGTATTCAGATGCCGGTCGAGGGGTTCGGCACGTCATCCTGGGGGACGCATGCGGTTTCAGTTTCGGTTCGTCGGCGCGCTGATCGCCGTCGTGGCGCTCGTTTTCACCGGTCTCCCCGCACAGGCCGCCGAGATTGCGCCGACGCGTATCACCGGGGTGCTCACCAACGTCGACGGCGACGCGGTCCGGAACGTGACCGTCCGGTTCGAGAACGTCGACACCGGGCGCGTGTCGGACACGTCCCCTGACGTTGACGGGAGGTTCCGCAGCACTCTGCCCGCGGGCGATTATCGGGTGTCCGCGTCCTCGCATCACGATCCGGCGCGCGAGGCGTACGGCGCCCGGTGGTACCCGGGCGTGGGGACCGCGGGAGAGGCTCAGATCGTCTCCCTCACGGAGGGCCGCACGATCGATACGTCGTGGCAGCTCGGAGCCGTCGGCCCGGGGGTCACAGGAATCGTGACCGATGCGCTGACGGGACAGCCGGTCGCGGGGGCGAGCGTCTCGCTGGACGGGCCTCTTCGTACATGGGAGACCACGAACCGTGACGGCCGCTACCGGTTCTCGATGCTGCCGCCCGGAGAGTACGACGTCAGGGTCGACTCTCCCTCTGACGGCGATTACGTCGTCGCGACCACGTCGCTCACCGTGTCGGAAGGTTTCACGACGTGGTCCGTCTCCGCCGAGCCCACGGGCACCTTGCGTGTGACCACGGGGCGATACTCCTCGGTACGGGCCGATCTGATCCCCGTGGGCGAGGAGCGGGAGATCCACGCACCTACCGGCAGCAACGTCGTCAACGCCGAGGACCTCCCGCCAGGCGACTATCACCTGCGCATCAGCCCCGAGCGCGGCGTGCACGATTTCGTCGAGACCTGGTGGCCCGCCGGCGAAACGCGGGCTGATGCCGGGATCATCACGATCCGTTCTCGGCAGACGACCGAGATCACGGCCGACCTCGTTCGGGGTGGCGTCGTGGAGGGCAGGGTCGTATCCGCAGGAACGAGCGCACCGGTTGCGGGAGCCTACGTCACGGCATACACGAGCGCGGGTGTCGAAGCGGGATGGGCGCAGGCGGACGGTGACGGCCGGTATCGGATCCTCGCTCTGCGGTCGGGTGAGTACCGGATCACGTCGTCGGGCAATGGCCACTCACGTCTGTCGACGACCGCGCGGGTTCAGCTCGGCGAGACGACGCCCCTCGACATCGCCCTCTCGCCGCGGGGTGCTCTGTCCGTGACCGTTAGCGCTGACGAGATGATCGTCGGCCGGACCGTGTCGCTCTACGACGGCGACCTGAAACTCATCGCGAAGCGGCAGCTCAGTGAGCGTGGCCTGTCTGAGACAGTGACGTTCGACGACCTCGACGCCGGCGAGTACTTCTTGGGCGCGGACGGAAGCAGCGACATCCTGGGCGGCTGGTACGACGGCGCATCGACCAGCGCGGGAGCGCGGACCGTGACCGTTGTGCCCGGAGAGGTCACGCCGGTCGACTACCGGCTCAGTGTGGCGACGGCGGCGAACAGCGGAAGCATCTCCGTCGCCGCGGTCGGACCGCGGGGCGAACCCGTGACCGATTCGGCTGTCTGGCTGTACGACGCGGACGGTGTGGTTCGTGGGCGCGATCTTCTGCAGGTCGACTCGGTCACGTTCCCCGCCCTCCCGCCCGGCGACTACCGCCTGCGCTTCGCGGACAGCACGTCGGAACATCGTTACCGCTACACGACGACATGGTTGGGCGGCAGCGACCTCGCGGACGCCACCCGAATCCGCGTCGACGCCGGCAAGACGACGAGTGTCAGGCCGACGCTCGCGCGCACGCTTCCGCCCGAATCGGCGACCATCGTCGGTACCCTTTCGTCGAAGCTGCCCGAACTGTTCGAGGGCGCGCGAGTCATCGCGTGGGCGGAGACCAGGAACTCCGTCGCACGGGCCGGCACCGGCATCGTCGATGCCAAGGGACGTTTCCAGATAGTCGGCCTGCTCCCCGGCCGGTACCACCTGCAGATGGACGATCATCCCCGCTGGACGGACGGTGTGGCCCCCGTGTGGCTGGCTTCGGAGGGTGACTGGAGGACCTCGCGCGTGTTCACCCTCGCCGAGGGGCAGACCGTCCGGGTCGACGAGAAGATGCCGGACGAGACGGATCAGCCGAACCACGCGACCCTGCGCGGGATGGTCCGGGAGAGCGGTGCTCCCGTTCCGGGGGCCGTCGTGACTGTGAGGGGTCGCACCGAGACCGTGACGGTGCGCACGGATTCATCCGGACGGTTCGAGGCGTGGCTCGAAGGCGGGCACAAGACGACGGTCGAGGTCGCCGCCCGAACCACGACGGTGAAGTACTCGACGCAAGTGACCGGTGTGAACCGCCGGATCTCGACGCTGGACGTAGCCCTCACGCGGGTGCTCGCGACGCCGACACCGACCCTTTCCGCGGCGCCGACCGTCGGACGCTCCGTGACCGCGAGGACCACCGGCTGGACGTCCGGGACAACCGTCACGTATCAATGGCGCCGGAACGGGAAGCCGATCGCCTCGGCCACGAAGTCGTCCTACACGCCGGTCGCAGCCGACCGTGGTGCGAAGCTGACCGTCACGGTGACAGGGAAGAAGGCGGGCTACGCCACTGCGTCCCGCACGAGCGCGGCGAAGGCGGTCGGTTACGGCACCCTGACCTCGTCGACCCCGCGGATCACCGGGGCGACCGCTCGCGGCAAGACGTTGACCGTCCAGCCCGGCGCCTGGACGCGTGGGACGTCGCTCACGTACCAGTGGTATGCCGACGGAGTTCGGATCGAGGGAGCGACTCGCTCGTCGCTGACGCTCACCTCCGGCCTCGTCGGGGACAAGATCTCGGTGAAGGTGACGGGCAGCAAGAGCGGGTACGCCACGCATTCGCGGTCCAGCGCGGCCACCGCCCGCGTGCGTCGATAAGGCATCATGGTCATAGGACCTGCACCGTGTACATCCCGAATCCTCTGCATCTCACGCGTCTCGCCGTTCGATCCGCACGAGGCCGCCACCGCACGTTCCGAGTACCTGAATCGAGCCCTCGTCGCAGGGAGCTGGACGAGCTCTGGACGCGCGCTTTCGGAGACGCGCCGCCCACCGGTCTGCTTCGAGACCTCTTCCCGGACCGTTGGGCTCGATTCCACACGCGCGGTCCCGCGGACGCCGCGTTCGACATCGACGCAGCCAAGACGTTGCGCGGGTTGCTCGATGATCTGCCCTGGGAAGGCCACTCGGATCTGCGGATGATCGTGGAAGACTACGGCGTCCTGGACATGGCCGGTGGATGGTCGAAGTCGGTACCGGTTGACAGCTTCGCTTGGCGGAAGTTGCCCGTCGACGAGGACGGGATCGCCGTCGCCTACTACTGGGCCAGTGAGTGGCCGTCCCCGCAAGCCGTCAACCAGGCCTTCCTGAAGATCGTGGCGGAGGAGGGGTACGCCGTCCTCACGGACAAGGAGGTGACCTGGGCGTTCGTCCCGTACTGGGCCGGAGTCGACATCATCTTCCCGTCGTCGCAGGAGCGCGACGAGTTCGTGAACGCCCATCGCGACCTGCTGGCGCCGCATCCGTCCGACCTCTGACGCCACCTGGCAGGATCCCGCCGCTCCCTGACCGTCGCGGGGGAGTGCCGCGTGCCAGGCTCGATGCGTGCAGATCCCGCCGCGAGACCTCGCCCTCGGCCGCGCTGCGCTCGTCGTGATCGACGTGCAGCGCGGGTTCGACGACACCGCGCACTGGGGCGAGCGCGACAACCCCGACTGCGAGGCGAACATCGCCGCACTCCTCGACCGCTGGCGCGAGCGCGGGTGGCCGGTCGTGTTCGTCCGGCACGATTCGACCTCGGATGCCTCACCGCTGCGTCCCGGCCAGGCGGGCAACGACCTCAAACCCGAGGTCACCGGCATCCCGGACCTTCTCGTCACGAAGAGCGTGAACTCGTCGTTCCACGGCTCGCCTGACCTCGACGCGTGGTTGCGCGCGAATGACATAAGGCGGATCGTCGTCACCGGAATCTCGACGAACCACTGCTGCGAGACGACCGCCCGGGTGGGCGGCAACCTCGGCTACGACGTGTACTTCGCCCTCGACGCGACCCACTCGTTCGACCGGATGGCGCCCGACGGCACCGTCATCCCCGCGGCGACCCTTGCAGCGATCACGGCGACGAACCTCGACGGCGAGTTCGCCACCGTCTGCTCGACGGCCGACATCCTCCGCTGAACGCGCCCTGTCGCCGCGGCGGGGTCCGCGGTTAGCGTGGAGGGATGCCGCAGAACCCCTTCGCCTCGCTCGAGGACTACATCGCCCTGCCCCGCATCGACGCCGTCGCACTCTCGCCCGACGGCACGCGAGCCGTCCTCACGGTCGCGACGCTGAATAAGGATAAGACCGGGTACGACCGGGCGCTCTGGGAGGTCCCGGCGACCGGCGGCGGCACGCCCCGTCGTCTGACCCGCTCGGCGAAGGGCGAGCAGGGCGCCGCGTTCACGGCGGACGGCGACCTGCTGTTCGTCAGCGCCCGTCCCGACGCGGAGGGCGACGGCGAGGACGAGTCGGCGCAGCTCTGGCTGTTACCCGCGAACGGCGGCGACGCGCGCGCCATCACGCGCCTGGCCGGGGGAGTGTCGGGCATCGCCGCAGTCGCGGACGCGGCATCCGTCGCCGTCCTCGCCGCCGATCTGCTGCCGTCCGCGGACTCGTTCGAGGCCGACGCGAAGCTGCGCGCCGAGCGGAAGAAGCGCAAGCTGTCCGCGATCCTGCACACGACCTACCCGGTCCGCTACTGGGACCACGATCTCGGACCCGCCGAGCCGCACCTGCTCTCGCTCGACCTCGACGCGCTCGCCGACACGATCGGGTCGCTCGCCGCCTCGGACACGGCGGAGGACGAACCGGATGCCACGACCCCCTACCCCGCGTCGCTTCCGCGCCCGCGCGACCTGACACCCGCGCCCGGCCGGACGGCCGACACCGCCGGCGCGGCGCTCACCCCTGACGGACGCACCCTCATCGCCGCGATGCGCTTGCCGCAGGGCCGCGCGGAGCGGTTCGCGATCGTCTCGATCGACGTCGCCTCGGGCGCGCACACGACCCTGTTCGAGGAGCGGTCGACGTACTTCGAGTCGCCCGCGATCAGCCACGACGGCCGGTCGATCGCGTACGGCCGGGCGGCATTTTCGGACCCCACCGGTCCCGCTGGTCAGGAGCTCTGGATCGCCGGGATCGACGGCTCCGAGCCGCGCCGGCTCGCGAAGGGCTGGGACCGCTGGCCGACGAGCATCGCTTTCGCGCACGACGACACCGCGCTCATCGTGACCGCCGACCAGGACGGGCGCGGTCCGGTGTTCCGCGTGCCTCTCGACGGCGGCGCGCCCGTGCAGCTGACGACCGACGACCACGCGTACTCGAACGTATCGGTCGACCGCGCGACGGGCGCGCTCGTCGCGCTTCGCTCGTCGTGGATGGTGCCCCCGCACCCGGTCCGCATCGACCCCGACGGCACCGTGACCGCTCTCGCGACGCCGGCTCCGCTGCCGACACCGGCCGGCACGATGGCCGAGGTCGAGACGACGGCCGAGGACGGTGCGCGGGTGCGCGGCTGGCTGCTGCTGCCGGAAGGCGCGGACGCGGCATCCCCCGCTCCCCTGCTGCTCTGGATCCACGGCGGGCCCCTGAACAGCTGGAACGCCTGGAGCTGGCGCTGGAGTCCGCAGCTCGCGCTCGCCCGCGGCTACGCCGTGCTGCTGCCCGACCCGGCGCTGTCGACCGGCTATGGGCTCGAGTTCATCGCCCGCGGGTGGAACAGCTGGGGCGAGAAGCCCTACACCGACCTCATGTCGATCACCGACGAGGTCGTCGCGCGCGCGGACATCGACGAGACCAAGACAGCCGCGATGGGCGGCTCGTTCGGCGGCTACATGGCGAACTGGGTCGCCGGGCACACCGACCGGTTCCGCGCGATCGTGACCCACGCGAGCCTGTGGGCGCTCGACCAGTTCGCCGGGACCACGGACGCGTCGTCCTATTGGCAGGAGATCTTCACGCCCGAGGCGATGGTGGAGAACTCACCGCACCGCTACGTCGAGAACATCTCCACACCGCTGCTCGTCATCCACGGCGACCGCGATTACCGCGTGCCGATCGGCGAGAGCCTGCGGCTGTGGTCGGAGCTCAACGAGCACTTCGGCGAGGACGACGGGTCGACCGTGCACCGGTTCCTGTACTTCCCCGACGAGAACCACTGGGTGCTGAAGCCCCAGCACGCCGTCGTCTGGTACGAGACGGTGTTCGGCTTCCTCGGCGAGCACGTGCACGGTGAGCCCGCGCCGAAGGTCACAGGGCTCGGCTGAGGTCCCGTTCCGGGGACGCGATGCGTCGCGACGGATGCCGCGCCGCGGCATCCCGCGTCCCCGGAAGCCGCCTCAGCGCGCGGTGACCCTGACCCGCCCGAGCGTCGGCACGAGCACGGGCGTCGCGGTCTTGTACGCCTCGTAGTCGGCGTCGCCTCCCCAGCGCTTGTCGGCCTTCTTCTCGAGGAGCGGGATGCCGCTGACCCGGGTCAGCAGCAGGAGCACGAACACGGGCGAGAGCAGACCGATCCACTGCCAGCCGTCGAAGACGGGAGCGGCGACGATCGCGACGCCGACCCAGGCGAGGATCTCGCCGAAGTAGTTGGGGTGGCGCGAGCGGGACCACAAGCCCGTGCGGATGAAGCGGCCCTTGTTGGCGGGGTCGGCCTTGAAGGCGTTCTTCTGCAGGTCGGCGACGACCTCGAAGAGCATGCCGATGATCCAGAGCGCGATGCCGACGCCGGCGAACACGTCGAACGAGACGCGGTCGGCGGGTTCGGTCGCGATCGCGATCCATGCCGCGGCCGCGGTGATGCTGACCCAGAGACCCTGCATGATCCAGACGCGCAGGAACGACAGCGGGTTGACCTTGATGTCGTCGAAGCGGTCGTCGCTGCCGGAGCGGTGGATGCGGATGAAGAGGAACGAGCCGAGGCGGACGGCCCAGATGATCACCATCGCCGCCAGAGCGAGTGAGCGGGCGTCGGGCGACGGGGAGAGCAGCACCACGCCGAGTGTGACGAGGATGAAGGTCGCGCTGCCGGTGGCGTCGAAGAAGCGCTCGGTGCGGGCGATCGCCGACGGGATGTAGACCAGCACCTGCACGGCGAACGCGGCGGCGACGGCGAGGGCGAACACGGGGAAGCCGCCGACGGTCGCGCCTCCCTGGCTGCCCGCGAGCGCGACGAGCGCCCCGACGATGAGCCCGACGACGACGGTGATGAGGGCGGAACGGTTCTGCGAAGACATGGGGGCCTTTCGAGGCGGGGAGTCAGCGGTAGAGGGCGGCGACGACGTCGGAGCCGCGCTCGAGGAGCACGCGGCGCTTGATCTTGAGCGTCGGCGTGATGATGGTCGTGTCGGCGAGATCGGCGGCGATGAGCGTGAAGCGGCGCACCTGCTCGCTGCGCGAGACGAGCGCGTTGGCCGCGTCGATGCTCCGCTGGATCCGTGCCCGCAGGCTTTCGTCGGGGATCTCGCGCAGTTGGCCGGCGGCGGGCGCATCGCCCTGGCGGGCGGCCTCGTCGGGATCGAGGACGATGAGCGCGGTGAGGTACGACCGTCCCTCGCCGACCATGACGGCGTGCGAGACGAGCGGGTCCGCTTCGACGGCGAACTCCCACGGGGCGGGGACGACGGTCTTGCCGGTCGAGGTGACGATGACGTCCTTGACCCGGCCGTCGATGATGAGCCGCCCTTCGGCGTCGAAGCGGCCGAGGTCGCCGGTGCGGAAGAACCCGTCGACGAAGGCGTCGGCGTCGTGCGCGGGGTCGCGATAGCCGCAGAAGACGCCGATCCCCTTCGCGAGGATCTCGCCGTCGTCGCCGATCCGGACGGTCGAGCCGGGGAGGGGTCGACCGACCGTGCCTGCACGGATGTCGCCGGGCAGGTTGCCGGTGAGCGGCGCGGTCGTCTCGGTGAGGCCGTACCCCTCGATGACGGGCACCCCGATGCCGCGGAAGAACAGGGAGACCTCGGGGTCGAGCCGGGCGCCGCCCGACAGGATGTAGTCGACGCGTCCGCCCATGACCGCGCGCAGCCTGCGGAAGAACAGCGCCTCGAACAGGCGCTGACGAACGGATGCCGGTGCCCGCCCGTCCGTGCTCTGCTCGGCCGCGCGTCCACCCGAGACGGCGGTCGCCACGGCGGTGCGCCACAGCCGGGTCAGGTGCGCGGCCTCGGCCTTCTGCGCGGCGGCTGCCTGGATGCGCTCCAGAACGCGGGGGACGACGACGAGGAACGTCGGCCGGAGGACCGACAGCGTCTCGACGACCGTGCTCGGGTCGCTGAGGTGCGCGATGCGCATGCCGTTCGCGAGGCAGATGAGCTGCAGTCCGCGTGCGAGGACGTGCGCGAGCGGAAGGAAGATGATCGTGTTGCCCTGCTCGTGGACGACCTCGCCGTAGGCCGCGGCGATGTTGAGCACCTGGCCGAGGAAGTTCCGGTGCGTGAGCACGGCTCCCTTGGGCTCCCCGGTCGTGCCGGAGGTGTAGACGATGGTCGCGGGTGCGTCGAGGTCGGCCGCCGTGCGGTGGCGCTCGAGGTCGGCATCCGTCACCTCGTCGTCCCGCGAGCGCAGGTCGTCGAGGGTCCGGATGCCGCCGGCCACCCGGTCGGCCGGGTCCATCGCGTAGGCGCCGAGGCGTCCGGCCCCGGTCTCGGCGAAGGCGTCGGCGAGACGGCGGGTCTGGGCCTCGGCGCCCCCGACGCCGAGCACGACGCCGGCGTCACTGACGATACCGGCGATCTGGACGGGCGACGACGTCTCGTAGACCGGCACGACGACGGCACCGGCGAACCAGGCGGCGAGGTCGGTGACGGCCCACTCGTAGCGGGTCGAAGCCATGATCGCGAGAGCGTCGCCGGGGGCGACACCCGCGGCGATGAAGCCCTTCGCGAGCCGGCGGACCTCGCCGAGGAATCGGACGGTGGATATCTGCCTCCACGAACCGTCGCCGATGGCGACGTCGAACGCGGCGTGGTGGGGAGCCTTCTCGGCACGCTGGACGAGGAGGTCCGTGACGTTGCGATGCCCGTCCACGGGCGCGAGAAGAGGAGTGTGTATCTGCGGCACACAGATGATTCGGAGCCCGAACCGGATCGGATGCCGCTATCTTCCGCGCGAGCGCGAGAGGGTCAGCGCAGGCGCAGGACCGCGTCCCACAGGGCGTCGGCGACGACGCGCTTGGTCCCAGCAGCCTGAGATGCGACCTCGTCGGTGGCGTCGACGAAGAGCACGCGGTTCTCGGCCGTCTCGAAGCCCTCCTGCCAGCCGACGCGGTTCACGGCGAGCAGATCGACGCCTTTGCGCGCGCGTTTGCGGATGCCGCGTTCGCGCAGCTCCGCGTCGTCGGCGGCCGTCTCGGCCGCGAAACCGACGATCGTCTGACCCGGACGGCGCGCCTGGACGAGCCCGATGAGCACGTCGGGGTTCTCGACGAGATCGAGGGTGACGGTGCCGTCCTCCTTGCGGATCTTGACGTCCGAGACCTCGGGGACCGAGAAGTCGGCGACCGCGGCGGCCATCACGACGACGTCGGCCTCGGTGCTCGCGGCGCGCATCGCGGCATCCATCTCGACGGCGGTCGACGCACGTTCGACGGCGATCCGCGGGTGGTGGAGGGCCTTGTCGAGCACACCCTCGTCGACGTGAGCCGCGACGAGGTGGACGAACGCGCCGCGGTCGGCGGCGGCGAGGGCGACGGCCGCCCCCTGCTTTCCGCTGGACCGGTTGCCGAGGAAGCGGACGGGGTCGATGGGTTCGCGCGTGCCGCCGGTCGACACCGCGACGCGGAGGGCGGCGAGATCGGATGCCGGGGCGCCGGCGACATCGAGGGCGGCCGCGACGATCTCGTCGGGCTCGACCATGCGCCCGGGTCCGCTGTCGCCGCCGGTCAGCGGGCCGTCCGCAGGGCCGACGATGTGCACGCCGCGCGAGCGGAGCGTCGAGATGTTGGCCTGCGTCGCGGCGTGGTCCCACATGGCGGTATGCATGGCGGGTGCGACGACGACGGGCGCGGTCGTGGCGAGGAGGGTCACGCCGAGGAGGTTGTCGGAGATGCCGGCGGCCATCTTGGCGAGCGTGTTCGCGGTCGCCGGCGCGACGATCACGAGATCGGCCTGCGTGCCGAGGGCGACGTGGCGGACTTCGGCGACGTCGTCGTGCACGCTCGTCGTGACAGGATGGCGGCTGATCGCCTCCCATGTGGCGGTCCCGACGAAGCGCAGCGAGTCCTCCGTGGGAACAACGTGCACCTCGTGCCCGTTCGTCACCAGTGCGCGGACCACCTGCACCGTTTTGTACGCGGCGATGCCGCCCGAGACGCCCACGACGACGAACATGGTCCGATCCTCCCACGGGGTCGGACGCGAAAGGCCGGAACGATGTGCACCGTCATCGTCCACGTTCCCGAGGACGCCACGGCGGCGATCCGCGTCCTGGCCGTCCGCGACGAGGATCCCGCCCGTGCGTGGGATCCGCTCGGGCCGTGGTGGCCCGACCTTCCCGGGGTGATCGGCGTGCGCGACACCCGCGCGGGCGGCGCGTGGCTGGCGGCGGACCCGTCGGCATCCCGCCTCGCCGTCGTGCTCAACCGGGCCGACCTCATCGACGACTCGCTCGCGACCGGCTCCCGCGGGCACATCGTGCTCGACGCGGCGGCCGGACGCGGGCTGTCCGACGCGCCGCCGACGCACGGCTTCAACCTGCTGACGGTCACGCCGGGTCGCGCCCGCGTCTCGATGTGGGACGGCGAGTCGGTACGCGCAGTCGATCTCGCCCCGGGCGTCCACATGATCGCGCACGACGACGTCGACGACCCGAAGACGGCGCGCATCGTCGCCTGGCACGACGCGTTCGCGGCGCCGTCGGGAGACGACTGGATCGCGGAATGGCTCGGCGCGCTCGAACGCACCACGGCGCTGGAACCGACCGACGACCGCGCCATCATCCGCGACAACCGCCCCCACGGCTACCCGACGCTGTCACTCCTCGTCTGCGCGGGATCGGTCTCCGCGAGCGGAGCCGAGGTCGTCTACGGCGAGTTCGACGAGCCCGGGGCGTGGAACAGCCTGCAGCTGCGCTGACCGCGTCGGATGCCGGTGGTACCGTCGCGACCATGGTGGAACCGGCATCCGACCCGATCTTCTTCGCCTCGGCGGCGGAGTTCGGCGACTGGCTCGAAGCCCACCACGAGACGGCTGTCGAGGTGTGGACGGTCTTCTACCGGAAGGGCGATCCGCGGCTGGGTCTGACGTGGGCCGACGCGGTTCCCGAGGCGCTGCGGTTCGGCTGGATCGACTCCGTCAGCCGCGGCATCGGCGACGGCGCCCGCATCCAGCGCTGGACGCCGCGGAAGTCCCGGTCGATCTGGAGCGCCGTCAACATCGCGCACATCGAGCGGCTGCAGACCGAGGGGCGGATGCATCCCGCCGGGCTAGCCGCCTTCGAGCGGCGGACCCCCGATCTGACAGGCGTTTATTCGCACGAGCAGCGGAACGAGCTCACGCCCGAGCAGGCGGCATCCCTCGCCGCGAACCCGGCCGCTCGGGCGTTCTGGGACGAAGCGACCCCGTCGTACCGCCGTGCCGTGGCGAACTGGCTGCAGAGCGCCAAGCGCGAGCAGACCCGCATCGACCGGCTCGCGACGCTGGTCGAGGACTGCGCGGCGGGCAGGCTCGTGCCGTTCCAGCGGTACGGCGAACCGCCGGCGTGGCTCGCCCGCGCCGCGGCGGCCGCCTCAGCTGCGCAGGGCTGACGCGGCGTCCTCCATCACGAGCGCCGCGTTGAGGCCGGCGCCGGCCATCGAGCCCTGGCCCATCGAGAGCGGGACGTTGCCGAACGGGGTCACGACGTTGCCGGCGGCGAAGACGCGCGGATGGCTCGTTGCGCCGCGCATGTCGACGCGGAGGCCTTCGCCGGGCTCGGTCGACACGGCGAGGTCGAGGTTCGCCGCGTAGTCCAGGTGCAGGCGCGGCGTCGGCGCGGTGAACAGCGCGTCGATCGGGTGCGCGGTGCCGTCCGCCGTGATCGCTGCGGACACCACGTCGTCCTCGGCGCGAAGCTCTGTGACCGGCCTGTCGACGAGGCGGATGCCGCGGCTCGCCAGGCGTGCGGTGACCGTGTCGTCGATCTCGCCGAGACCTGCGGTGAAGGCTGTGACGTCGTCGCTCCACTGTCGAACGAGCTCGATCTGATGCAGGCTCGCGGGTGAGGTGGCGAGCACGCCGAGACGGCGCCCGGCGACCTCGTAACCGTGACAGTACGGACAGTGGATCACGCCGCGGCCCCACTGCTCGCGCAGGCCCGGGACGTCGGGGAGGTCGTCGACGACGCCGGTCGTGAGGACAGCGCCGCGTGCGGCGAGCGTGCCGCCGTCGTAGGTGACGGCGAGGTGGTCGCCGGCATCGTCGATCGAGGTGACGGTCGTGTCGAGGAACTCGACGTCGTACGCCTCCGCCTCGGTCCTGCCGATGCGCAGGAGCTCGGCGGGGGAGCGCCCGTCGTGGCCGAGCACGCCGTGCATGTGCGCGGCGAAGCGATTACGGGGAGCGCCGGCATCGATCACGAGCACGCGGCGGCGTGCGCGCCCGAGCATCAGCGCGGCGCTGAGTCCGGCGGTGCCGCTGCCCACGATGACGGCGTCGTAAAGGGTGTCTGTCATGGCTCCACGGTGCCTCGCCGGTCGTCGTCACGGCAAATGTCTTTGCGGAAATGGCAAACTCGAGGTCATGACGACGGATCTGACCCGAGTGGGGCCGCGGTTGCGCGCGGCGCGCCAGCAGCGCGGCTGGACGCTGGCCGACCTCGCGCAGAAGGCGGGGATGTCGATCAGCACGCTGTCCCGTCTCGAGGCGGGGCGACGACAGGCATCCCTCGAACTGCTCCTGCCGCTCGTGTCGGTCCTCGATCTGCGTCTCGATGACCTCGTGCGCGGCGAGCCCGTCGACCCGCGGGTGCGCCGTGCGACCGAGCGTCGGCACGGCATGGTCGTCGCGCCGCTGACCCTCGAGCACTCGCCGGTGCAGACCTACAAGATCCGCTACGCCGCGGCATCCGCCGCTCCGGCGCCGAAGGTGCACGACGGGGTCGAGTGGTTCTACGTGCTGAGCGGCACGATCCGGCTGATGCTCGACGGCGAGGAGCACCGGATCGGCGCGGGGGAGGCGGCGGAGTTCGACACGGGCTTGCCGCACAGCATCAGCGCCACCGACGACGGTCCGGCCGAGGTGGTGAGCATCTTCAGCGCATCGGGCGAGCGCATCCACGTGCACGGCTCGTGACAGTGTCGGCGGGCGGTCGTACGGTGTCGGCATGAGAACCGATGAACTGTTTCTCGAAGCGGATGCCGCGCTGCGCTCCGTCATCGATCGCATCGACCCGGCCGACCTGTCGAAGCCGGCCCCGAAGGAGTGGACGTCCACTCCCGATCCCACGTTCCTCGACATCGTCTTCGCCCACGCGTACGACGAGGCGTGGATCCCCGATGTGCTCGCCGGGAAGTCGCCCGCCGACGGCGACGAGTTCCGGAACGCCGACCTTCTCGGCGAGGATCCGATCGCGTCTTACGGCCGTCTGAATGACACCGCGGCGGCTGCGGTGCGCGACGGCGTCGAGCCGGGGACCGTGTTCCGGTTCCAGTACGGCGACTACTCCGCCGAGGAGGGGTTCGCGCACCTGGCGACGTATCGCGCGTTCCAGGCGTGGCTGATCGCCAAGCATCTCGGCATCCCGTTCCACCTGTCTCCCGAGCTCATCGCGGGGCTGAACGAGAACGTCGTGCCGCACGCCGACGAGTGGCGCCAGTGGGGCGTGTTCCCCCCCGCCATCGATCCGCCGGCGGGTGCCGACGACGAGACGCGGCTGCTCTGCGCGGTCGGGTTCTGGGAGCCCTGATTCTCAGCGCTCGTGCACGGCGAGGACGTTGCCAGCGGGGTCGCGGAACCACGCGATGGTCGGGCCGTGGCCCCGCATGACGCCCTTCGAGTCGGTGGGCATGTCGTCGTAGATCGCGGTCTCGACGCCCTTCGCGTTCAGGTCGTCGACCGCGGCATCGACGTCGTCGACCGGGAAGTTCAGGATCGTGAAGCTCGCGGGTTCATGGTGCGGCTTGCCGTAAACGAGCACTGTCGCGCCTGAGGCGAGGTGCAGCTGCAGAAAGCCGCTGTCGAGTGTCGACACCTCGAGGCCGAGAGTGTCGGCGTAGAACGCTCGCGCCGCATCGAGGTCGTCGACCGCGAAGCCGCTGTACGCGCCGTCGTTCTGGAACATGGCCGTCTCCTTCGTCCGGGGATGCGACCAGGGTCGCGCTCTCGGCGGCGGTTGTCCAGGGGGACGGTGCCGGGCCATGCTGTTCTCGCACGGGGCTGCGCTCGCGCGGAGATCTGCGTTCGAGCGGAGGTTGTGCGCTCCGAACGTCCTCGGGAACGCGGATCTCCGCTCGGCGGCGGGCGGTCCGGGTGGGCGAGCCCATCGGGCGGCGAGACTGCACGTATGCGGCGAGACCGCGATGCGGGGCCGCGGTCTCGAGCCCCACGTGCAGTCTCGCCGTCCTCGCGAACGCGGATCTCCGCGTGACGGCAGGCGAAGGGTCAGGCGCCCGGCGCGGGGTCCGAGGGCGACGAGAAGACGGGAACGGATGCCGGTCGCTCCGACGCGACGGCGAGGAGGGCGACGACCCCGAGCCCGAGAGTGCGGACGAGGAATCCAATCACGCCGAGTGCGGATGAGAGTCCGACGAACTGGACCGCCGTGGCTTGGTCCGCACCCGCGACGATGATCATGCTCAGCGCGTCGCATGCGAGCGAGACGGCGAGGGCTACGGCGGGAGCCCAGCGCCAGCGTTTCGGCGCCACGTCCGCGCGGCCGATCTGCACGACGGCGATGAGGCTGAGTGCGAGCGGGACGAACGTCGTGACCTCCCACGGGATCAGGGGCGCGGGGTCGTCCGGGTTCTGGAAGAGGCCGACGCCCCGCACCAGGAGGGGGCAGACGGCGACGAGCGCGAGCGTGATCATCCCGAGCGGACGACGAGCGACGACGCTGTCGTGCGAGGAGGTGCCGATCGCGAAGACGAGGACCGCTGCCGCCCAGAGCAGGTCGACCGAGAACGCCAGCACGTCAGTCAGCGATGTGCCCAGGGTCGCGCTCAGCAGGATGCCCGCCACGCCGCATGCGATCAGTCCGGTGCCGCCTATGGTCCAGGTCAGTCTGCGTCCGCGCATGCTTGCACGCTACCGGGTCGCCTGGTCAGCGACGGGGCGCTCGCCGGTCGGAGAATATGTGGACTTCGGTCCTTCGTGTCAGGCGAGGAGAGTGGATGCCGGTGGTCGCCGGGCGTCGAAAAGCGATGTCGGAACCCCCCTCTAGTCTGGGACTATGTCCAGTTCAGCTCCCTTCATCGACGAGGTTCCCGAGGGGATCCCGACGACCCTGGACTGGGTCGTGATGAGCGCGGACATGGCCACCATCCACGCGGCGCAGCGCTACCGGTGCATCGTCGAGTTGTGGGATGACGCGATCCGCGCCGCGAACCGGGATGAGGGTGCGTCGTTGCTCGTGGAACGGTCGGTGCGCCTGGAGGTCGCGGCGGCGCTCCGGGTCACCGACCACGCCGCCGGCCGGTTGATGGGCCTCGGACGCGCGTTGGTGAAGCGGTACCCGGCCGTGTGGGAGGCGATGAGCCGCGCCGCGATCACCGACACGCACGCGACGATCATCGTCGACGGCCTCGACCAACTCGAGACCGTCCGGGATGAGCTGACGTCGGAGGTGCTCACTCTGGCTGAGGAGATGCCGACGGGGCCGTTCCGGCGGGCGGTGCGACGTCTTGTCGACCGGGAACGTGAGGTGACCATCGCGGAACGGCACGCGGATGCCGTCACCCACCGGCATGTGCGTGTGGAGCCCGGCGTGGATGGGATGGCGTGGCTGACCGCCCACCTCCCGGCCGTGGAGGCCCACGCGATCCACGGGCGG
The DNA here is from genome assembly GCF_030818715.1 of Microbacterium sp. SORGH_AS_0505. Lineage (NCBI taxonomy): Bacteria > Bacillati > Actinomycetota > Actinomycetes > Micrococcales > Microbacteriaceae > Microbacterium > Microbacterium sp. SORGH_AS_0505. The sequence continues at coordinate 1,591,413 of NZ_JAUTAT010000001.1, forward strand.
CTGACCGCTATTGCGAAAACTCTCGACGATGAGCGCACGATCGACCAGAAGCGTGCCGACGTGTTCGGCGACCTCCTCATCGACGGCGAGACATCGTCCCTCCCCGACGCCGCACGAGGGATCCGTCCGACGGTCGCGATCACCGTGCCCGCCCTGACCCTCCTCACCGGCGATGGCCCTGCCGCGCAGGTCGACGGCGTCGGACCCATCCCCCTGGACCGTGCCCGGGAGTTGTGCGGGGCGGCATCCGGGTGGATGCGGGTCCTCACCCACCCCGAAACCGGGGTCGTCCTCTCCGTCGGACGCGAGCAGTACCGACCGCCCGCGGACCTCCGCCGGCTCGTCGCGTGGCGGGCCGCCCGGTGCATGGCACCCGGCTGCGGGATCCCGGCGGATCGGTGCGACATCGACCACACCGTCGACTGGCACCACGGCGGACACACCGACGCCACCAACCTCGCGCCCCTCTGCCGCGGGCATCACACCCTCAAACACCACACCGACTGGCAGCTCACAGCCCAACCCGGCGGCGCACTCGAATGGACCTCACCCGCCGGCCGGATCTACCTCGTAAAGCCCGAACGACGCATCCCGCAGTTCACCACCGACCCACCACCGTTCTAGGACCGACGGTCAGTCCTGCACGTCAACGGTCACGATGAAATCGTCGTCCGACACGTCGACGATGCGGTCGGTGTACATCTCGATCACGTCGCCTGCGTCTTCTTCGTCCATCCCGAGCAAGGCGCGTCCGCTGGGGATACGCGTGATCGGTATGCGGGAACCATCACGATCGCTGGCCTCCAACTCCACGATCGTGCCGGCGACCTCGATGACCTTCAGGCCCTCCGACTCCTCCAGGCCGTGATGCGTCTCGACGAAGGGACCGTCAGCCGCGGGGATGACAGTCCATTCCACAGGCGTGAACCGGACGAGTTCGGGGCCGCAGCAATCGCGCTCCCACCCACCGACTTCGACCTCGAGACGCGTCACGAGCCTCAGGCCCGGTGGTCGCGGTAGTACTCCAGGAGCGCCTTGGTCGAGGCATCCTGCGACTCGAACGCGTCGCTGTCGCCCTCGATCGCCGGCGCGATCTGCATGGCGAGCTGCTTGCCGAGCTCCACACCCCACTGGTCGAACGAGTTGATGCCCCAGATCACGCCCTGCGTGAAGGTGATGTGCTCGTACAGCGCGACGAGCTCGCCCAGCACCCGCGGCGTCAACGACGGCGCGAAGATCGACGTCGTCGGACGGTTGCCGGGGAACGTGCGGGCCGCGACCAGCGCACCGGTCGTGCCCTCGGCCTCGACCTCCTCGGCCGTCTTGCCGAACGCCAGCGCCTTCGTCTGCGCGAGGAAGTTCGCAAGGAACAGCCCGTGCACGTCCCGGTCGCCGTCCGTCAGTGCGTAGGCGGGGTTCGCGAAGGCGATGAAGTCCGCGGGGATCAGCCGCGTGCCCTGGTGGATCAGCTGGTAGAACGCGTGCTGCCCGTTCGTGCCGGGCTCGCCCCAGAACACCTCGCCGGTGTCGGTCGTGACGGGCGAGCCGTCCCACCGCACCGACTTGCCGTTCGACTCCATCGTCAGCTGCTGCAGGTAGGCGGCGAACCGGCTCAGCTGCTGCGCATACGGCAGCACCGCGTGCGACTGCGCGCCGAGGAAGTTCGTGTACCAGACGTTCAGCAGGCCCATCAGGACCGGCACGTTCTCGGCCAGCGGCGTCGTCCGCACGTGCTCGTCCACCGCGTGGAAGCCGGCGAGCAGCTCGCGGAACGTGTCGGGTCCGAACTCGATCACGAGCGACAGACCGATCGCCGAGTCGACCGAGTACCGGCCGCCCACCCAATCCCAGAAGCCGAACGCGTTCGCGGTGTCGATGCCGAAGTCCGCGACCCTGTCGAGCGCGGTCGAGACGGCCACGAAGTGGTGGGCGACGGCATCCTTCTTCTGCTCGTCGCTGCCGTCGATCGCCCCCGCCGACGCGAGGCCCTCCCACAGCCAGTCACGGGCGAGACGAGCGTTCGTCAGGGTTTCGAGCGTCGTGAAGGTCTTCGAGGCGACGATGAACAGCGTCGTCTCGGGGTCGAGGTCCTTCGTCTTCGACGCGATGTCGAACGGGTCGATGTTGGAGACGAAGCGCGCTGAGATGCCGGCATCCGCATACGGCTCGAGTGCCGCCGAGATCATCACAGGACCGAGGTCCGACCCGCCGATGCCGATGTTGACCACCGTCTCGACCTTCTTGCCGGTGATGCCGGTGAACTCGCCCGAGCGCACCCGCCCGGCGAACTCCGCCATCGCGTCGAGCACCCCCTGCACATCGGTGTCGATGTCTTGGCCGTCGACCGTCAGCGACGGCGTCGCGTCGGCGGGACGGCGGAGGGCGGTGTGCAGGACCGCACGGTCCTCGGTCGTGTTGATGTGCTCGCCCGCGAGCATCGCGGCGTACCGCTCGGCGACGCCGGTCTGCTCGGCGAGGCGCACGAGGGCGGCGACGATCTCGTCGGTCACGAGGTTCTTCGACAGGTCGACGTGCAGGTCGGCGACGTCGTGCGTCAGCTTCGCAACGCGCTCCGGGTCTGCCGCGAACCAGCCGCGCAGATCAGGGGTGAAGCCGGCTTTCAGCGACTCGAGTTCAGCCCAGGCGGACGTGGTGGTGGCATCGATCGGAGCGTTGGTCACCCCTCAACGCTACTCACGTTCTCGAGGCTCCGTCCACGCATGACAGACGCGCCGACCCGGCCCTCCGCCAGTGTCACCACCTCATCGACCTCCCCGAGTTCGCCGAGGTCGTGCGTCACGACGACGACCGCCGCGCCCCTGCCCGTCGCGACGCGCAGAGCGGATGCCGCGGCCCGCCGCGACGCGTCGTCGAGACCGCTCGTCGGCTCGTCGAGCAGCAGCAGATCCGCGTCCTGCGCGAGGGCCTGCGCGACGAACGCCCGCTGCCGCTGACCGCCGGAGAGGGCGCCGAGCGGACGCCTGGCGAGCCGCGCCAGCCCGACCGCGTCGATCGCCTCGGCGACGCGGTCCCGGTCGCTGCGCCGCAGCGGGCGGAACGCGCCGCGCTCACGCCACCGGCCCATCGTCACGAGGTCGGTCACGGTGAGCGGCAGGCGCGCGCTGCCGTCGGTGTGCTGCGCGACGAGGGCGACGGTGGTGCCGGGGCGCCGCTGCACCGACCCCGACGTGGGTGCGCGGAGTCCGGCGAGCACCGAGACGAGCGTCGACTTCCCCGACCCGTTCGCGCCGACGACGGCGGTGAGTCGTCGGGCGTGCACGTCGAGGTCGACCCCGTCGAGCGCGCGGTGGCCCTCGAGGTCGACGCGGACGCCGCGCAGGCGGACGACGGGCTCTTCGGGGTGCGGCATCCGGCCATTATTGCAAATGAAAACCGTTCTCAATTACGTGTACAGTCGGGCACCGTGTCCGTCCTCCTCGATCCGTTCGCCGTCGCCTTCGTCCAGCGCGCCCTCATCGGCGGCGCCCTCGTCGCCGTCGTCTGCGCCGTCGTCGGCACCTGGGTCGTCCTCCGAGGAATGGCCTTCCTCGGCGAGGCGATGGCTCACGGCATGCTCCCCGGAATCGCGATCGCCACCCTCACCGGCTTCCCGCCCGTCGCCGGCGCCGCTGTCAGCGCCGCCGCGATGTCGGTCGGCGTCGGTGCCCTCCAGCGTCGCGGACGGCTCTCGGCCGACACGAGTATCGGCCTCCTCTTCGTCGCGAGCCTCTCGCTCGGCGTCATCGTCATCTCGGCCTCGCGCAGCTTCGCGACGGATGCCTCGGCCATCCTCTTCGGCGACATCCTGGCGATCGAGCGGGGCGACCTCGTGCTCCTCGCCCTCGCGGCAGTCGTGACCCTGCTGGTCGCCGCCGCGGGCCACCGCTCCTTCGTCGCCCTCGCCGTCGACCCTCGACAGGCGCAGCTGCTCGGCCTCCGGCCCCGCCTCGCGCACATCCTGCTCGTCGGGCTCGTCACCCTCGCGGTCGTCTCGGCCTATCAGGCGGTCGGATCGCTCCTCGTGGTCGGCATGCTCCTCGGTCCCGCGGTCGCTGCCGGCGCCTGGACACGACGCATCGTGCCGACCATGGCGCTCGCAGCGCTCATCGGCACCGCTGCCGTCGCCGTCGGGCTCGTCCTCTCGTGGCACCTCGGCACCGCCGCGGGAGCCACCGTCGCCTTCACGGCGATCTGCTCCGGCGCGGTGTCCACCGGCATCCGCGCCCTCGTCCGTCCCACCCGCCCCGCCCTCGACGAAAGGACCGCATGAACCGCCGCGTCCCGATCGCCCTCGTGCCCGTACTCGCGCTCTCCCTCGCCGGCTGCCAGTCGGCCCCGGCCCCTGCCACCGCCCCGGAACCGACAGGCGACGGCCATGGCGCCATCGCGGGCGCGGCCGAGCTCGCCGAACCCGCGCTGCACCTCACGAGCGTCACCCCGGCCGGTGAGATCCACCACCTCGACCTCCTCGACGAGACGAGCGAGACCCTCGGTGAGATCACCCCGCCGACCTCGCTCGAGACCGACGGCCGCTTCCTCTATGCGGGGCGCGACGGCGGCGTCGGAGTCGTCGACAGCGGCGTCTGGACGTGGAACCACGTCGACCACTTCCACTACTACGAGGCTCCCGCGGCCGTGCTCGGCGACCTCGCCGGTGACGGCGAGCCGACCGTCGTCGCGAGCGACCTCGGCGCCGGCGTCCGGTTCGACGGGGGAGAGGCCGTGCTCCTCGACCTCGACGCGCTCAAGAAGGGACGCATCGAAGAGCGCTTCCGCCTCGACGTTCCCGCAGGCCCCGGCATGGTCGTCCCCCTCCCGACGGGCGCCCTCGTGACGGATGCCGACCGTCTCCGGCACGTCGATGCGGCGGGCGCCGAGATCGAGACCGTGCCCTGCACCGACCCCGCGGGCTCGATCGTCACGAACGTCGGCGTGGTCGTCGGGTGCGCCGACGGCGCGATCCTGGCGGTGACGGATGCCGACGGCACCGCCTTCGAGCGGATCCCGTACCCCGACGGCGCCCAGGCCCGCGCGCTGTCGTTCGCGGCACGCGAGAGCCGTCCCACCGTCGCCGGCGCCACGGACGGCGACGCGTTCTGGCTGCTCGACACCCGCGAACGCACGTGGACCCGGATCGACGCCGGCGAACCTCTCGCCCGTGTCGCGGCGGTCGACGATGCCGACCAGCACGTGGTCGCTCTCACGGAGAAGGGCGAGGTCCTCGTGATCGACGGCGAGAGCGGCAAGGCTCTCGCCCGCACGGAGCCGCTCGTGGCGGCATCCCTCGCAGATCCCGTCCTCGCGGCGGGCGTGACCCTGCAGATCGACGCGAACCGCACCTACCTGAACGGACCCGCCGAGAACGTGATGTTCGAGATCGACCACGCCGATTCCGCGCGCATCGCGCGCACGTTCGAGGCCGACGCGCCCGCCTTCGTCGCGGAGACCGGCCGATGAGGCGGGCGCTCGCCGCGGTCGTGCTCGCGGCCGTCGCCGCCCTGACCGGCTGCGCCGCCGCAGGTCCCGACCGACCGACCGTCGTCGTCACGACGGACCTGCTCGGCGACATCACGGCGAACCTCGTCGGCGACCAGGTCGATGTCGTCACGCTCATGCCCCGCGGCAGCGACCCGCACTCGTTCGAGCTGTCGGCCCGCGAGGCGGCGACCATCCGCACCGCCGACCTCCTCGTCTCCAACGGGCTCGGGCTCGAAGAGGGCGTGCAGCACCACGTCGACGCCGCGGTCGCGGACGGGGTCGCCTCGTTCGTCGCGGGAGACCACATCGACCCGCTCGACTACGTCGACACGGATGCCGTCGACCCGCACTTCTGGACGGACCCCACGCAGACGGCCCGGGTCGTCGAGGCGCTCGCGCCCGAACTCGCGCGCATCGACGGGGTCGAGGCATCCGTCGTCGACGACGCGGCCGCGACGTACCTCGACGAGCTCGACGCGTTGGATGCCGACATGGCGGACACCCTCGGCGCGATCCCCGCCGAGCACCGCGCGCTCGTCACGAACCATCACGTCTTCGGCTACCTCGCGCGGCGCTACGACGTGCGGATCCTCGGCGCCGCGATCCCCGGGGGCACGACCCTCGCCGCTCCCAGCGCCGCCGACCTGCAGGGCCTCGTCGACGCGATCGACGAGGCCGGCGTGACGACGATCTTCGCCGACTCCTCGCAGCCCGACCGGCTCATGCGGGTTCTCGCCGACGAAGCCGGCCGCGACGTCGACGTCGTCTCGCTGTTCACCGAATCGCTCGCCCCGGAGGGCTCGCCGGGCGGCACCTACCTCGACATGATGCGACGCAACCTGCAGAGCATCGCCGACGGCCTCACCCCATGAGGCATTCCCTGGAAAGGAAACCCATGAAGAAGACCCTGCAGTTCGCCGCCCTGGCGGGCGGCGCTGCCCTGATACTCGCGGGCTGCGCGTCCGCCGAGCAGCCGGCATCCGACCCCGCCGGCAGCGCCGCGCAGACCGCACCGGCCGGACCGCGCGTCGCGGTCGCCTACGAGGGCGGCGTGCTCGTCCTCGGCGGTGACGACTACGGGAACCTCGGCGAGTTCGACTCCGAGGACTTCATCCGGCTGAACTCGGCCGGCGACGGCCGCCACGTGATGGTGACCACGTCGAAGGGGTTCCAGCTGCTGGACGTTCAGCAGCCCGAGCTGACCGACCTCGTCGTTCCTGCCGCTGCCGCGGGTCACGTCGTGTCGCACGCGGGCAGGACCGTTCTGTACGACGACGCGACGAGCGACACGACGATCTTCGACTCCGCCGAACTGGCGAAGACGAGCGATGCGCTCCCGAAGGCCGAGGTCATCCCCGGCGTCACGGCGCACCACGGCGTCTCGGTCGAGCTGGAGGACGGCACCCTGTTGACGACCGTCGGCGACGAGTCGGGGCGCACCGGCATCCGCGTCCTCGACGAGGACCGCAACGAGATCGCGGCCAACGACGAGTGCCCCGGCGTCCACGGCGAGGGGACTGCGAAGGAGGAGACCCTCGTGTTCGGCTGCGAGAACGGCGCCCTCGTCGTGAAGGACGGAAAGATCTCGAAGCTCACGTCGCCCGACGAGTACGGCCGTATGGGCAACGCGTACGTCTCCGAGGACAGCCCGCTCGTCGTCATGGACTACAAGGACGACCCGGATGCCGAGGGGTACCTCCTCCGCAACATCACCCTGATCGACACGGACGAGAACACGCTCGAGAAGGTCGCGCTCCCCGAGGGTGTCGAGTACACCTACCGCGGCGTCGGCCGCGGCCCGGACGACGAGGCCGTCCTGATCGGTACCGACGGCAAGCTGCACACGATCGACCCGGCCACGGGTGAGGTCGTCTCGTCACTGTCCGTCGTCGACCCGTGGGAGGGCCCGGCCGAGTGGCAGGACCCTCACCCGTCGGTCAAGGTCGCGGGTAACTTCGCGTACGTCACCGACCCCGCCGACAGCGAGATCGTCGTCGTCGACCTGACGACCGACGAGATCGCGAAGACCGTGAAGCTCGACCACGTCCCGAACGAGATCGCCGTCGTCGGCTGACGCCCCCGCACGTCGTCGAGCCGACGCGAAGTGCTGCTCCCTGCTTTCGGGAGCGCACTTCGCGTCGGCTCGCGGTGCGTGACGGCTACTCGCCGGGGCGGAGGGTGGCCGTGCCGGCGGAGACCTGGGCGTCGATGGTGCGGCTGGCGCTCGTCGAGGTCTGCAGGCGGTTGTCGAACGTCCCGACGGAGACGTCGGACGTCACGCGGTAGGCCTCGTCGGGGAGCGATGCCAGGAGGGTGCCCGCGCTGACGTCCACACGGACGGCGTCGAGGGAGTCGCCGCGGAGGTCGGCAGTGATCTGACCCGCGCCGATCGTCAGGTTCGCGCGCTGCGCGCCGTCGATCGTGACGTCGGCATCGCCCGCGCTGACATCGACCGACACATCGTCGGCGGTGCCCGTCACGGTGGCGTCACCCGCACCGACCGAGACGTCGAGGCGGCCGTACGTCCCGTCGGCCGTGATCGATCCCGCGGCGACGTCGAAGTCGGCAGCCAGCTTCTCGTCCGCCATCGCCGCGGGGAGGGTCAGCGTGGCCCGGTTCTCCGTCGGATCGAAGCCCACCTGCAGTGCCCACCACGGGCGCGAGTTCGAGAGCGAGAGGGTCTCGCCGCGTCGTTCGAGCGTCCAGTCGCGGTTCCCGTCGACGGTGAGGATCGCCTCGTCGACGTCGGCGTACTCGACCACGAGGTGGCCGGCCGAGACGTCGAGCGACAGGCCCGTGACCCCCGCCGCGTCGGCCGTGCGGCCGCCCTCGCCGCGATCGGTGGCCGCCCAGGCGATCGAGCCGACGCCCGAGACGAGCGTGCCGAGGAGAAGCAGGCCGCCGACGCTCATCGCGATGATCGACACGATCTGGGCGGACGAGCGGGTGGGCTGTCGCGGCGGTTGCTGCTCCGGCGAGGCGGGAGCCGTCGGCGGGGGAGTGAGGTCGATGCTCATCGGAGTGTTCCGTTCTGATCGGGATGCCCGGTGGCGGGCGGTGTGCCGTGTTCGAGGTGGACGAGTGCCGCGAGCACCCGTCGGTTGCCGTGCTCGTCCTGTTCGAGGCCGAGCTTCTGGAAGAGCGAGGTGATGTACTTCTCGACGCTCGCCTCCGAGACGAAGAGGGCGGCGGCGATCGCTGCGTTGCTCTTCCCCTCGGCGATGAGCGCGAGGACGGAGCGCTCCCGGTCGGTGAGGCGCGACATCCGCTCGTCCCGTGCCCGGCGCGTCAGCAGCTGAGCGACGACCTCGGGGTCGAGGACCGTGGCGCCCGCGGCGATCCGGTCGATTGAGTCGAGGAAATCCTTCACGTCGGCCACGCGGTCCTTCAGCAGGTATCCGAGGGCGGCGTTCTGGCCGGTGATGAGGTCGCTCGCGTAGCGCTCCTCGACGTACTGACTGAGCACCAGCACGGGGAGGGTGGGATGCTGCGCCCGCAGCGTCAGCGCCGCCTGGATGCCTTCGTCGGTGAACGTCGGCGGCAGTCGGACGTCGAGGATGCAGAGCTCCGGCGCGGTCTCGATGACCGTGTCGACGATGCCGTCGGCGTGGGGGAGGGCGGCGACCACGGTGTGACCGGCGTCCTCGAGCACGCGGACCAGGCCTTCGCGAAGGAGCGTCGAGTCCTCGCAGATCAGGATGCGCACGGGACCGTCACCTCCAGAGCGGTCGGCCCGCCGGTCGGGCTGTCGAGCGTCGCGGTGCCGCCGGCGGCGAGTACCCGGTTCATGATCCCGTCGAGACCGCCGCCGGGCAGCACGCGTGCGCCGCCGATGCCGTTGTCCTCGACGCGCGCCCAGATGAGGCGGCCGGTAGCGGCGTCACCGCGGCTTCGGACCACGACGCGCACCTCGGTGGCGCGGGCGTGCTTGGCGGCGTTCGTGAGCGACTCGGCGATGACGAAGTAGACGGCCGCCTCCGACGTCGCGCTGCAGCGTTCGTCGAGACGGACGTCGAGGGCGACGGGGACGTGGGACCGTGCCGCGAGGGCCGAGAGGGCGGCATCCAGTCCCCGGTCGTCGAGGACCGACGCGTGGATGCCGCGGGCAAGCTGGCGGAGCTCGGTGATGGCCGCCTTCGTCGAGGTGTGCGCCTCATCGATCAGCGCCTTCGCCGCGACCGGGTCGGAGTCGATCTTCTGCTGCGCGAGCCCCAAGGTCATCCCGACCGAGACGAGCCGCGGCTGGACGCCGTCGTGCAGGTCGCGTTCGATGCGGGTGCGCTCGACCTCGCTGGCCCGCACCGCACCGGCCCGCTGCGCCCCGGCGGTCCGCGCCTGCTCGGCGAGGACGGCCTCGCGCGACGGGACGAGGATCGACCGGGTGAGCAGGTCGTCGAGGAGCGAGATGCCGAACAGGATGCCGAGGCTCACGAGGACCGCGAGGATGCCGCCGGCAACCGCCCAGCCGCCCGTGACCGGGATGCCGAGAACCGGTACCCGCCCGCCTGCGGCGCCGCCGAGAGGCGAGACGGCGAGGCCGATCCCGGTGACGACGGCGGACGTGGCGCCGATGACGATCCAGCCGAGCACGGCGGCGATCGCGAAGCTGCCGATGCCGCGCCACATCGCCCCGTCGATGAACTGGAGCCACAGTGTGCGGAGGAATCCGCGGAAGCCCGGCTGGCCGCTCGTGCGGATCGCCAGCGAGGGGATGCCGTGACCGTACAGCCCCTCGGCGCGCTCGTGCTCGAGCCAGGCGCCGGCCCACGCGAGGTAGACGGCGGCGATCATCAGGGGGATGCCGATGCCGAACACGAGCGCGAGTCCGACACCGGTGCCGAAGAGGGTGAGGACGGTGGTCAGGATGCCGATGCCCACCAGGGCGACGGCGGCGAGCTGCGCGAGCGCGCCGAGGCGCCGCAGCGGCCGCAGCCGTCGGGGCGGCGAGGAGGTGTCGGAAGTCATGTCACCCACGCTAGGGGCGGGGTCCGCCCCTCACATCGGGGCCGACCGGAGACCTCGTTTCGGGTTATCCCCCAGCCTGAGCGACGCCGTCGGAGACGCCGCGCGCGTAGGCCTCGCGCGTCCCTCGCCGAACAGGTCGCGCTCGGAGCCCGTCGGGCGGGTAGGCAGCCGGATCGGGACTGATGACTTCTACTCATGATCAGAGCTTTCCTGCCTCGCACAGCTACGGCGGTTGCAGTTGCGGCTGCCCTCGTTCTGTCCACAAGTGTGTCGGCCGCAGGGTCTACGACTTCGCCCGATGACGAACACGAGCTTCGAGAGGTTCTTGACGCCGCGCTCTTCGAAGCCGAGCAGCAACCCATTACCGCCGATATCGCTGAGTCCACCGGAGGCGGGGGTGTTGTCTTTGGCGATGATTCTGCGAAGGTCATCGTTCTGGGACAGGTTTTGGGCGTGGACGACGGAGCCCTGGAAGGACTTCAGCTGCCAGTGTCCGCGGACGGCGGCGTGGTCCTCGACGACGGGACATACGTGCGGACCGGCGACGAAGTCGATCTCGCGTTGCAGGTGAACGCCGATGACTCCTCCGTGCCTGCACTGACGGTGATCAAAGGACCGGACGCGCCAGAGGAGTTTGTCTACGAGCTGGATCTTGTGGATGGCGCGGAGGCGATACTCAATGCGGATGGCAGCGTCGACATAACACAGGCCATCGAGGGCGGGTCGGAGCCTTTCGTCGTGGGCGGCTTTGAGGCGCCGTGGGCCGTTGATGCGACAGGAACCGAGGTCGCTACGCGGTACGAACTCCGCGGAAGCGCATTGGTGCAGATCGTAGATCACCGAAGTGCGGACGTCGCATATCCCGTGGTCGCGGACCCGTTCTGGATTCCGATCATCATCGTCGCGCTCAAGGCTGCAGCTCACGTGACGGTGAAGGTAGGCAGCCGGACAGTCCGGTACGTACCCGCTGCTGCGTCCACGGTGACGAATGCTCTGAAGAATTTCACAACGCTCCAGCTCCGAGCGGGTGCGCACACGTTCAAGTTGGATAAAGCTGGAATCCGACACATTCTGACGCGCCACCACCCCAAGTATTGGGACGGCTCTACCAAGGCAACGCAAACGTTCTTCAACCCGAACATGAGCGTTGCGGATGTCAAGGCACTCGTTCATGTGGCTATGAAGCAGTGGCCCAATACGCGCAAGTCCAAGGGAACTGGTTCGACGTTCACCTTGAGCGGAAGTGCCGAGGGAGTGAAATACACGATGACGATTCAGAACGGCCGTGTTGTCCAGTTCTACCCATGTTGAGGATCGATCAATGAGCTCCATCAGTTCTGACTCGTCGGCTTCGGCAGTTGCGAGCAACTCGTTCATCCTCATCCCTCACACGGTGACGGACCTTCAGGACTTCACAGAGAACCACCCGACCTATCTAGTGAGCGTGTATGAGGAGCCCGAAAGAGCGGCGTCGTTGTGGCGGGAGCGTCTCCGGCGGAACCCCTACGGTGACGAAGGTTACGTTGCTCTGGAGCACTACGGCCGCGATCTGATCGCCGGGGACCTGTGGGATCGCGTCGGGGGCGTCTGGTCGAACTTGGTCGCCGCGATCGGAAGCTTCCTCGAGGACGGTTCAGCGGAAACGAGCTTCCCCGGGCAACCCGCGCCCATCCTGCTCCGACGGGTTCGTGGGTCCACACTGCTCACGATCAACACGGAAACATCGGTCGTCGATCCGGCAACCTTCTTTCCCGGCGTGCTCAACGAAGCTGAACGGTACTTCAAGTGGGTGGCCGGAAACATCGGCGAGAACGTCAGCGGGCCGCTTCAGGAAATCGCTCGTATTCGTGAAGGGCTGCGCGACTCGCCGTGGCGCACCGGGGCGTAACGTGAGGGGATGGTCACCATCCCCACCGTCTCGCTGAACGACGGCACCGCGTTCCCCCAGCTCGGTCTCGGCACCTACAACCTGCGCGGTGAGGAGGGCACGCAGTCGATCGTCGCGGCGATCGAGGGCGGCTACCGGCTGCTCGACTCGGCGGTCAACTACGAGAACGAGCGCGAGGTCGGCGAGGCCGTCCGGCGAAGCGGCATCCGCGACGACCTGATCGTGACGACGAAGGTCCCCGGCCGCGACCACGGCTACGACGAGACGCGTCGCAGCGCCGAGGGTTCGCTCGAGCGCCTCGGGCTCGAGCGCCTCGACCTGTACCTCATCCACTGGCCCAACCCGAGCGTCGACAAGTACGTCGACACCTACCGCGCGATGGTCGACCTGCGGAAGGAGGGACGCGTCGGATCGGTCGGCGTCTCGAACTTCACCGAGCCGATGCTCGCCCGGATCATCGAGGCGACCGGCGTCGTTCCCGCGGTGAACCAGGTCGAGCTGCACCCCTACTTCCCCCAGGCGCACCTGCGCGCGTTCCACGCCTCGCAGGGCATCCGCACCGAGAGCTGGAGCCCCCTCGCGCGGCGGTCCGAGCTCCTGAGCGAGCAGGTCGTAACGGATGCCGCCGCCGCCCACGGCGTCACGCCCACCCAGGTCGTGCTCCGCTGGCACGTGCAGCTGGGGACCACCCCGATCCCGAAGTCCGCCGACCCCACCCGCCAGGCCGAGAACGCCGACGTGTTCGGCTTCTCGCTAACCGACGACGAGATCGCGGCGATTTCCGCCCTCGAGCGCGGCCGGCTGTGGGACGGCGACCCCGAAACCCACGAGGAGATGTAAAGGGCGTCGCCCCGCCGGAAGCGGCGCAACCTCCGCTCTGTCCGCCGAACGGCCTACAGACGCCACCTCGCGCCCCGCGTTAGCGTTCGCGTGCGGCGTGGCGCTCCGACTGATCACTCGGTATGTCTGGGGGAAATGAGGATGGTGACAAGCACACGGTTCGTCATGGGGCCGTGGCCGCGGTGGTGGCGAGGGCTGGTCGTGGCCGTATGAGGCGGGGCGTCATCGTGATGGGCACCGTGATGCTGGCGGCCCTCATGGGGTGCACGGCGGCCGAGGTGCGCCCGAGCGAATCTCAGCCGATGAGGGTCGGCCTCGAGGACACGTCCGGCTCTCCAGAACCGAATTGGGTGACGGGCGTCTCGTGGTGGACGAAGAGTGAGCCGAGGACCGTCTTCGGGGTTGATGTGTGCATGGTGGACGGTGCCGAGGCGAAGATCATCGCCGTCGAGCCCGTTGAGAAGGTGGGAAGCGTCATCGATTTGACGCCGCTCGTGCTATCCGCCCCATCACCAGCGGGCGGCGTGATATCTGCAACGGGATATCCGCCCCCGATGTCAGACGACGTGACCTTCGTCGCTGCCAAGGGGGCACAGTTCACCTATGCGTGCGGCTCACGGGGAGGGGTGCAACAGATCGTCATCGGACTCGAGGCCACCGGGCCTGAGGGCGGTGGGTGGAAGGGGATCTCTGTTCGCTACTCCGTGGGTGGTGCGCCGCACGAGCTCGTGGTGCCTCTGAATGCGTTGATGTGCGGAACGGAGACCGAACCCTGCGGACGGCCTTAGCACTCCTCGTCCTTCTCGTTCATGGGGCACCCCTTCGAGCGCTGAGCAATCAGGGGTCGTTGGCAGCGGTGACCGACGGCGCTAACGTTCGATGCATCGCGGACGGCATCGGGGGATGAGCATGCGGGAACAGTCAGTAGGGCTGCCGGGCGGTGCCGCCGCGATCGTGGCGGCACCCGTCGTCCTCGGGTACGTACTCGCCGCGGTGTCGACGGCGCTCGCCATCGGCTTCGCTGTACGGATGCCGCGGCCCCGGCGTCCGCGACCACCGATCCGCGCGCTGGCCGGATTGGTCGTCGTGGCCAGCGCCACCCTCTTTGCGGGGTGCTCCGCGGCACCCGTGGAAAGTGCGACGTCGGGGGTCGATTACGAGAGGTAGGAGTCGGTGGAGGCGCTGCGGTCCGAGGCCGATCTGATCGTCGAGGTCGAGCTCAGCGGACCGCGCAACGACGTCCTCATGCCGGAGTACAGCGGCGTTGACCCCAGGCTGAACCCCTTCGCCGGCACGGACGAGACGCCGGTTCCCGGGGACGGGGCCCTTGCGATCACGGTGTACGAAGCATCGGTGATCGCCGTCCACGACGGTGACGCAGAGGTGGGGGACTCCATCGACGTCGCGCAGATGGGTGGGACCCTCGACGGTGTCCACTACGTCTTTGCGAACGTCGCCTCTCTGACCGCGGGAGTACCGACCCTGCTCTTCCTCGAGACCCCTCCCGACGCGCCTGCCTTCATCGTCGGCGAGGATCAGGGGGCCTTCGAGCTCGACGGCGACACGTACAGGTCGCTCGGCGACGGCGGTCTGTCGCTGTCGCGGGCGGAGGCGCACGCGCTCGGCTGACCAGTAGGAGGCGGCTGCGGCATCCATCTTTCGGATGCCGCAGCCGCCTGGGTCTAGTCGCCCTTCACGTTGACGAGCTGGCGCAGCGTGTGGCGGATCTCGACGAGATCACCGGCGTCGGACATCACCCGGTCGATCGGCTTGTAGGCCTGCGGGATCTCGTCGATGAACGCGTCCGTGTCCCGGAACTCGATGCCCGTCATGGCCTCCCGCAGCTGCTCGTGCGTGAAGGTGCGCCGCGCCGCCGACCGCGAGTACTCGCGACCAGCGCCGTGCGGGGAGGAGTTGAGCGAGAGCGGGTTGCCGAGTCCCGAGACGACGTACGACGCCGTGCCCATCGATCCCGGGATGAGACCGGGCCGACCCTTGTCCGCCTGGATGGCGCCCTTCCTCGACACCCACACCTCCTTGCCGAAGTGCTTCTCGCGCTCGGTGAAGTTGTGGTGACAGTTGATCCGCTCCTGCTCGATCACGTCCTCGCCCATCGTCTCGGACAGCTGCCGGGCGACCCGGTCCATCATCTCCTCACGGTTCAGCAGCGCGAAGTGCTGCGCCCACCTCAGCTGCCGGATGTACGACCAGAACTCGTCCGTGCCCTCCGCCAGGTAGGCGAGGTCCCGATCGGGCAGGTCGATCCACCACTGCGTCGCGAGCCGCTGCGCCACGCCGATGTGGTGGATGGCGATCTTGTTGCCCACGCCCCGCGAACCGGAGTGGAGGAACATCCAGACCGCGTCGGCCTCGTCAACCGAGATCTCGATGAAGTGGTTGCCCGACCCGAGCGAGCCGAGCTGGTTCCGCCAGTGACCCGCGTATGACGCCGGGTCGAAGTCGTTCTTGGCCGCGAGCTCCTCCAGCTCGGCGATGCGCGGCTCAGCGGTCAGGACGATGGTCCGGTTGTCATGGCCCGCCGACAGCGGGACCGCCCGCTCGATCTGCTGCCGGAGCGTCGTCAGGTCACGAGAGACGAGCTGCGCCTTGGTGAACTGCGTGCGGACGGCGATCATGCCGCATCCGATGTCGACGCCGACGGCCGCCGGCATGATGGCCCCCAGCGTCGGGATGACCGAGCCGACGGTCGCCCCCTTGCCGAGGTGCGCATCCGGCATGAGCGCCAGATGGGGGTGGATGAACGGCATGCGGGACGAGGTGCGAGCCTGTTCGACGGTCTTCTCGTCGATGATGCTCGCCCACGACAGCAGCCTGTTCGAGAGCTTCTCCATGGTTCCTTTCCTTCGTGGAGGGCCCGGGAGCCTTCGTGCGGAGAGGACCACACGAGACGACGCCCCGGACCTGTGCGGTGCGGGGCGTCGGACGGTGATGGCGTCAGACGGCGCGCGCCGGAGGGTACGGCTCGTAGCGGAACGGGACCTTGGTCTCGTTCCGCTGGAGCAGATCACGCTGCTGCGTGGTCATGGCGTCCTCCGGGTTCTCGCCGTGCCGGTCGGCACAGCCTTGCTACGTTAGCGGCCCGGGCGTGTCGCGTCAAAGGTCGATCGTGCGCATGCCTGCGTCGTGTGGCAGGGTGGCCGCATGGGTGGACTCGTCGGCTGGCATCTCCTGATCATCCTCGGAGTGGTCCTGATGATCGCGTTGATCGTCTGGGGGATCTACTGGGTCGTGCGGCTGGCCGCGCGCCACGGAAGCGAGGATGCCGCCGACCGTCGCTCCCGCGTGGGGTAGAGCTCAGGCGAGGTAGCCCCACCAGCCGACGCAGCACATCGAGCCCGAGCAGCGAGGGTGCGGCGGGATTCGGTTCGAGGTCGAGCACCGGCCGCTCGATCACGAGGTCGCCGATGCGCAGCTCACGCGCGGTGACGCGCTCTGTCGACCCGGCCCGGGAGAAGACCCCGCCGCCGCCCGGGTCCTGCGGTGTCAGCCGCTCGAGCCCGGCCGTGAGCGGACCGTCGACGAGGCCGCTGCGCGCGCCGCCGGTGTCGACGATGAGGCTGTGGATCGTGCCGTCGATCTCGGCCACCACCCGCACCGCGATCGCGTCGGGCAGGTCCGGATCGGCATCGAGGTCGAGCGGGATGACGGTGCTCACGGCATCACCTTAATGACCGCTCAGAGCGACTGCAGCAGCGCCCGCATCCGGCGGAGCACCTCGTCGAGGTGATCGGTCAGAGAGGCGCCCGCGGGCTCGGATGCCCATGCCTCCAGTGCTGCCTGCAGGGCTTCGACGGTGACTCCGGCGATCGCCGCCGCCGTCGCCTCGTCCTCGCCGCGACGGCGGAAGCCCTCCCGGATGGCGTCCCGCAGATCCGCCTGCTTGCGCAGGTCCCGTTCGCGCAGCGCCGGCTCGGACGCGATCACCCGACGGGCGAAGCGCATCTCGGCACGCCGGGGCTCGAAACGCTCGCGCGCCAGCACCCGGAGACCGTCGATCACTACCTGCATCGGCTGCGCGTCCCGCGTCGCCTCGGCGATCATGCGGGTCGCGCGCTGCGGGATCTCGTCGTCGTCGAAGAAGACCTCGCGCTTGTCGCTGAAGTGGCGGAAGAACGTGCGACGCGTCACACCGGCCCGGTCGACGATGTCGGGCACGGTGGTCGCCGCGTAACCGCGCTCCTCGAAGAGCGAGAGCGCCGCCGCTCTCAGTCGTTCCCGGGTGTCCGGTGCCCATCTGGCCATCCGGACAGCATAGTGACGACACCCTGTGTCATGCGAGGTACAGTGATGACACCACGTGACATCACGACCGGAGGAACCGACATGCCCCGACACCACGCCGCCGCCGTCCTCGCAACGCCCCGCGCGCGTCTTTCCGTCGAGCGGATGCCGACGCCCGACCCGGCGCCACGCGAGGTCGTCGTGCGCGTCCGCGCCGTCGCGATCAACCCGATCGACTGGGTCATACAGGGCACGGGATCGGTCACCTACCGGTGGCTGCGTATGCCGGCGGTACTCGGCTCCGACGTCGCCGGCGAGGTGGTCGCCATCGGCTCCGAGGTCACGCGGTTCCGCATCGGCGATCGCGTCTTCGGGCTGGCGACGGGGACGGACCGCGGTCGCGACTCCCGGCGCGAGGGCGCGTTCCAGGAGTACACCACGCTCCTGGAACATCTCACCGCCCCGATCCCGGACGGCATCTCGCACGTGGAGGCATCCGTCCTCCCCCTCGGCGTCTCCACCGCCGCGTGCGCGCTGTTCCAGCCGCGCCACCTCGGACTGGCGATCCACGACCCCGCCGACGCGCGTCCTCGCGACCGCGGGGTCGTCGTCGTGTGGGGCGGGTCGACGAGCGTCGGCATGAACGCGATCCAGCTCGCCCGCGCGGCCGGATACGACGTGGTCAGTACGGCGTCGCCGCGCAACGCCGACCTCGTTCGGTCGCTGGGTGCCGACGTCGTCGTCGACCACGGTTCCCCCGGCGCCGTCGATGATCTCGTGGCGGGGATCAGCGGTCGCACCGTCGTCGGTGCCGTGGCCCTCGGCGAGACATCGACCGCCGGATGCCTCGAGGTGCTGCGCCGGACAGGCGGTTCGGTGCTCGCGATGGCGAGCATGCCGGTCTCGCTCGCTGAGCTCGCCGGGCGCCGCCGGCTCTTCCCGGCGATGCTGCCCGTGTTCTCGCGCCTGGGGCTGAGGACGCTTCTGCTGAACGCTCGCGCGCGTCGCGCCGGCATCCGAGCCGCCTTCATCTGGGGGACGAGCCTGCGCGACGACGAGGTCGGACGACGGCTGTGGGGGCGGCTGCTGCCGGAGTGGCTGGCGGACGGCACCGTCCGTCCGCTGCCCGAGGCGGTCGTGGCCGGCGACGGGGTGGGTGCGATACAGGAGGCGCTGGATCGTCAGCGCGCGGGGGTCTCTGCTCGGAAGATCGTCGTGACCCTCTGAACCGGAGCGGATCGCCCGGCGATCACACCGGGATCTCGACGAGGCGGAACCAGCGGCCGGTCGGCTGCAGCCGGGCGAGAACCGGAAGGAAGTGCGGGTCGCTGACGTGACCGTCGAACTCGACGCCGACAACGCCACGGCTCGACAGGACATCGAGCGAGCGGAGGATGCAGGCTTCGACGAGGCGCTCGCCGTCGGGGGCCGCGGCATCCGTCGTCTCCGCCGTCAGCAACGGGGTCTCGCCGTCGAGGTAGACGAGGGCGAGCGCGAGGACCCGACCGGTCGCATCCACCACGACGGAGGATGCCTCGGTGTCGATCTCGTCCCACAGGTCCTCGTTGAGCGCATCGGCGAAGGCGGGGCCGACCGGGCTCCACGACGCATGCGTCCACTCGTAGATCCGGGCGTTGGTGGCCTCGATCACCGCGCGGTCGACGGCACCGACGGCGATTGCGGCCGGGCCTGCGCGCAGCGCGGTCCGCGCCGCCGTCGTCGTCTGTGCAGGCGGAACGACCTGGATCGTCCGTGCGCCGAGCGCGTCGGCGAAGGCGAGCCCCGGATCGTCCACATACCCGCGTGTCATGAGGGCGAGCGGCGCTGCGCGGAGCGACGTGAGGTGCTGCACCATCGCCGTCCCGATCCCACGGCGGCGATGCGCGGGGTCGACCACCACGTTCACCCAGTAGCGGTCACCGTGCACGCGGCTCGTCCACATCAACCCGACCGCGACGATCCCATCGGTTTCCGCGACCACGGCCCGGGTGTGCTCGCCTCGCCACAGATCCGGTCGGAGCTCGTGTCCGGCCGTCCAGGCGGGAGTTGATGTCAGATCGCTCTCACGCAGTGGTCCGATGTTCACGGGAGGATCCTTCCCCGCGCCCGGGTCAGAGCTGGGCGCCGTCGTCGTCGCGGTCGTAGATGCCCTGATTCCGCCCGCGGCGCGACTCGTAGGCGATGAGCCACCCGATCGAGATCGCCGCCGCCAGGACGAGGCCGACCCATACGTTCTGTAGGATCAACCCGAACACGATGCCGCCGGCGAACAGCAGAACCGTGCCGAGGATCCAGAACCCGCGTCCCCGCTGTCGCTGCACCATGCGGCCAGCCTACGGTTCCCGTCGCCCGGCGCTCGCGCATCGGACCGCAGACGGTTACCGTGACGCGCATGAGGCTCATTCGTCCGGAGCTGGCCGACCATGTCGTCCACGCCGGCGTCGACCGGCCGGGTGCGGAGCGCCCGGTGCTCCTGTGGCATCACGGCTCCCCGCAGACCGGTGCCGTCCTGCCGCCCGTGGCCGCGATGGCGGATGCCGCAGGTTTCGACGTCGTCTCCATCGCCCGCCCGGCGTACGGGGGAGCGCCCCGCCTGCCCGGGCGAAGCGTCCGTGACGCTGCTGCACGGGTCGCCGACGTGTTGGACATCCTCGACCTTCGGGACGTCGTGTCGGTGGGAGCCTCCGGGGGCGGACCCCATGCGCTCGGCGTCGCCGCGCTCTCACCCGGGCGCGTCGCCGGCGTCGTCACCCTTGCGTCGATCGCCCCGTTCCGTCCCGGCGACGCGTCGTGGTTCTCGGGCATGGCCGATCCGTCGGGTCTTCGATCCGCCACCGCGGGGATCGCGTCGCGCACGGCTCACCTCGACGTCGAGGAGTTCGATCCGACCAGCTTCGTCGAGGCGGACTACCGCGCGCTCGAGGAGACATGGGCGTCGCTGGGCGAGGACGTCGCGGCATCCGCACAGTGGGGGTCGGACGGATTGGTCGACGACGACGTCGCCTTCACCCGGCCGTGGGGGTTCGCGCTCGCCGACGTCGTCGCCCCGGTGGTGGTCCTGCAGGGCGAGCTCGATCGCGTCATCCCGCCGTCGCATGCGACCGCGATCGCCGGCGGCATCCCTCAGGCGACGCTGCTGCGGATCCCTGACGTCGGACACATCGCGGTCCTCGACCATTTGCCCGCCGCACTCGCTGCGCTCCAGCGGATCTGACGGTCAGCGGCCCCGGTGGTCCTCCGGGGCGAGGCGGGGACCGCGTCGCGGTTCGACGACGCCGCTCGCCCAGATGAGGCGGATGACCCGCTGCCGCTGTCCCTTCCACGGCTCGAGGAGCTCCCGCATCCCGTCGTCGTCGACGCGTGAGCCCGTCAGTGCGTAGCCGACCTGATGGGCGACGTGATAGTCGCCGAAGCTGACCGCGTCGGGGTCGCCGAACGCGCGGATGCGCGTCTCGGCGCTCGTCCAGACCCCCACGCCCGGCAGGCTCGTGAAGACCCGATCACGGTCATCACCGGTCGTCGCGGCCACGGCCGCCCGCTCGATCGAGGCACGGCGACGCGCGGCGTCGACGATCGTGCGCGACTGCGGCGGTTCGAGGCCGGCGCGGTGCCACGACCAGCTCGGGATCATCCGCCAGTCCGCTGGCGGCGCGTACATCGGCCGCGGTGTCGGGCCGGGCGCGGCGTCGCCGCAGTGGGTCAGGATCCAGCGCCACGCGCCGAAGGCCTGGAGCCCGGTCACCTTCTGCTCGAAGACGCTGCTGACGAGCGCGTCGAACACGAGGTCGGTCGCCCCGATCCGCAGGTCGGGCCGGCGGTGGTGGGTCGCCGCGATGAGCGGATGCCGAGACGCGTCGAATTCGCCTGGGTCGTCGTCCGCGCCGCAGAGGCGCGGCAGCTGGTCCAACGTCCATGCCGCACCCGGTCCCCAGGCGGCGGCCCGGACCGTCCGCAGTCCCGGCCGGATCGCGATCGTCGCGACGCCCTCGGGAGTGCGGGTCGCCCGCCAGATGACGCCGTCCGCCGTCGTTTGCGAGGGATCGTGCGCGCCGCGCTGCTGATACCGGATCGCGCCCGCGACATCGGTCGGGACCTTCGGGCGGTACTCCGCCTCGAGGGGCTTCAGGTGCCGGGACGGCGACGGATGCGGCATCCGTTCACGCAGTCCCGATCTCATGCCGACACCCTACGTCCGGGTGCCGACAGGCGGCTGATCAGAAGCGGTCGGGCGAGGGGGTGCCGTGGCCGTAGCGGATGACGACGTCGGCGTGCCGGTCGAAGCGGTAGCCGATGCCGCGGACCGTGCGGACGATGTCCTCGTAGCGGCCGAGCTTGGAGCGCAGGCGTCGGACGTGGACGTCGATCGTGCGCTCGCCGGGAGCGTCGTCACCGTCGGCGTGGCTCCACAGGGAGGAGACGAGCTCGGTGCGCTCGATCGTGCTGCCCTCGCGCAGCACGAGGTACTGCAGCAGTTCGAACTCCTTGAAGGTGAGCGACGCCGTCTCGCCGTCGATGTGCACACGGCGACGGGAGATGTCGATCGTGACACCACCGGGCACGTGCTCGTCGAGCGGTTCCTCGGGCTTGGTGCGCGCCACCGCGGCGGGCTCGTGGAGGGCGAGTCGGACGACGTCGACGTCGCGGCCGCCGGCGCCGACGGGGGCGAGCGCGACGGTGGCGTGGGTCTCGGCGGACGGGGCGAGCTCGGCGATCGTGCGGCGGAGCGCGTCGACGATGACCGAGAGGCTGACACCGTCAGCGGCTGCCTTCAGCTCGTCGAGACCGACGTAGAGGGCGAATCCGCGGGGGGCGGTGCCGGCGGGGAGTCCCTTGGGAGCGGGGCGCTCCGTCACCGGCGGGGTGGCGATGTCCTCAACGGCGCGGAGGTGACGGGGGGCGGCGGGGGCGGAGAGGAGAGCGGAGGTCGACATGGCGATGTCCTTCGAAGGGGGAACCCGGAGCGGGACGCGGGTTCGAGAGTGTTGCGCGGGTGGCCTCACAGGGGCCGATGTGCGAGAAACCGGCATCCGCGTTGTGGGCGGGGGGCTGGAGTCTCGGGGGTCGATCGCCGCGTTCAGAAGCGGTGGAGCGACCCGGCGGGGATCACCGTGTCAGCGACACATTCGGCAACACATGACAGCACGCTGCGGCATCATGATGCCGGCAGTTCCGTTCGCCTCCCGGGCGGACAGAGTGCGTGCGAAGTCAGTCATGTGGCCGATTATGACGAACCGCGTCGGGATGTGTCAAACCGCCCGTGCCCGGCGCGCTCCGGATGACGGAATGTGACAGATTGCTCAATCCGACGCAGATCGCGTGCGACACCCGGCGACCGGCGTACCGTGAACGCATGAGTGAGCTGATCTTCACCGACGAGAAGGATGCCGCCCGGTACAGCCTGCACCGCGGCAAGGATCTCGTCAGCATCCTCGATTACAACGACGACGGCACGACGATCGCGCTGACCCGTGCGTACACGATCCCCACGTTCCGCGGCTCGGGCTACGCGGGAGAGCTGGTGCGGCGTGTGGTGTCGGACCTCGAGCGCCGCGGTGACCGGCGCGTGATCCCCGTCTGCTGGTACGTCGCCGACTGGTTCGACGCGAACCCCGGCCACGAGTCCCTGCTGAAGGAGCGTCGGACGGCCTAGGCCTCGCCGGGTCTCGGATCGCGGATCCGCCACCCTAGATTCTCGAGCGCGCCGCGCAAGCGGTCGGCGGCAGCTCGAGCGACCGCCGTGGACTCGTCGGAGCAGACGTCGATCGCCAGCGGCGGGGGGTCGGCGAACTTCGGGATCTGGACTTCCGCCCACGCGCCGGGAGACAGGCTGACGCGCGGGTACGCGGTGCGCGCATGCTCGACGACGCCGTCGCACGCGAACGCGATCGTCTCCAGCGCGTCGGGTTTGGTGATCGGCAGATCTACGACGAGGGTCACCACGAACGGTCCGCTCGCCGTGTCCCGATCGTGTCCCGACATCCCGTTCCCTTCGTCCGTCCTCCTCGTTCGTAGTCGTGCCGGACCGATGCGGTCAAGCCCGTAGGTCGGCCGTCGCCCGCGGGACACCATGAGGAGACGACCACGATGAGGAGACGACCATGGATCACGACGCCGACGACCGGATGAGCGATGCCGCACCCGCGGGTGGATGGTCGGAGCAGGATGCTCCCGTCGCCGCTTCCGGTGCCGTGACGAACGAGCAGAAGGAAGCCGAGGACGACGCTGACCGCGGACGCGGTGAGGGCGCTCCGATGCCGGATGCCGCGCCCGACCCGTTCGTCGAGAGCGCCGAGATCCAGCAGGGCCTCGACCCCGATGTGCTCACGGACGAGCAGGCGGATCGCCGCGCCGAGTGAGTCCCCTGGTGGACGCGGACGCGCGGGCGTACCGTGACGGCCATGTGCCGCAACATCGTTCCGCTCCACAACTTCGAGCCGGCGGCGACGGATGCCGAATGCCACGACGCCGCCCTGCAGTTCGTCCGCAAGATCAGCGGGATGAACAAACCGTCGCAGGCCAACACCGAGGCGTTCGAGCGCGCCGTCGAGGAGATCGCCGCCGCGACGCGACGACTGCTCGACGACCTCGTGTCGACGATTCCCCCGAAGGATCGCGATGAGGAGGCGGAGAAGCGTCGCGCCCGGTCCGCGGACCGCTACGAGGCCCTCCGGGAGTTTCAGGATCGGAAGAAGGCGGAGCGCGCCGCGGCATCCTGACATCGCCCTCGTCCGCCGGGCTGCCGGTAGCGTGGGACGGTCATGACATCGCCTGTAACAGCCAGCATCCCCCTGTCCTCCTCGCAGCGCTGGCGGGCGTTCTGGGTCTGCGTGTCGGTCGCGGCGTTCACGATCCTCGACCTCAGCAAGGTCAACGTCGGGCTCCCGGCGATCGAGACGTCGCTCGGTGCGACCTCGACCCAGCTGCAGCTCGTGGTCTCGGGGTACATCCTCACCTTCGGTCTCGCGCTCGTCCCGTTCGGCCGCCTCGGCGATCAGCGGTCGCGCAAGGCCCTCTTCATCGTCGGCCTCAGCCTCTTCACCCTCACGAGCGCCGCGTGCGCCCTCGCGCCGAGCATCGAAGTGCTCATGGCGGCCCGACTCGTGCAGGGCATCGCGGCCGGCATCCAGATGCCGCAGGTCATGGGCACGATCCAGCAGCTGTTCACGGGCAAGGAGCGCGGCCGCGCGTTCGGCCTGTTCGGCGCGACGATCGGCATCGCCACGGCGTTCGGACCCACCCTCGGCGGTCTCATGATCGCGATCGGCGGGGAGACCGACGGGTGGCGCGGCATCTTCTGGTTCAACGTGCCGCTGTGCCTCCTCGTCCTCGCCGGGGTCATCTGGCTGCTGCCGCAGACCCGCGCCGCGAGCGGCAAGCGACTGCAGCTCGATCCCGTCGGCATCGTCCTGTTCGCGTTCACGGTCATCTCGTTGATGTGGCCGTTCCTGTTCACGACCGGCTCACCCGATGACGACCCCAACCGCTGGTGGCTGCTGACCGCGTTCGTCCTGTTCGCGACGCTGTTCTTCTGGTGGGAGCGGCGGTACGCGGCATCCGGCCGGCAGCCCCTCATCCCGTTCCGGATGTTCCGCATTCCCTCGTATCGCAACGGCACATTCGTCGTGGTGGCCTACTTCACCGCGATCCCGCCGATGTTCCTGCTGGGGACCCTGTTCCTCCAGATCGGTGTGGGCCTCGAGCCGGTCTTCGCGGGCATGGTCTCGATCGGCTTCGCCGTCGCCAGCGCTTTCTCGTCGTACTACGGCGGATTGCTCGTCAATCGGTTCGGTCGCCAGCTGGTGACCATCGGGCTGCTGACCGTCCTCGTCAGCGTCGTGGCGCTCACGATCGTCGCGTACACGATGCCGCCCGAGACGGTCGCCTACGGCATGGCTGCCGCTCTCCTGGTCGCAGGAGCCGGCGGCGGTCTCGTCGTCTCGCCGAATCAGACCCTCACCCTGTCCGAGATCCCGGTCCGTGAGGGCGGACTCGCGGGGTCGGTCGGCCAGCTCGGCCAGCGCGTGGGGACCGCCGTCGGTACCGCCATCGGGCTGTCCCTGTTCTACGCGACGATCTACCGCGAATCGGATGCCGGACTGGAATCCCTCGCGATCTTCCACGACGCATACGCTTACGGCATGGCCGCGGTCGGGCTCTTCCTGGCGATCGCGACGTTCATCTCGGTCATGGATCTGATCAATCTGCGCCGTCGCGGAGCAATGGCACCGACCGCCGAGTGACGCCCGCGCGGCACGCCTCGACGGCGATGTCGGAGCCTCGATCTACCGTGTGAGCATGCGTATCCTGCACACCTCCGACTGGCACATCGGGCGGACCTTCCACGGTCACTCCACGCTCGATGCGCTCCGCGGTGTGCTGGATGGACTGATCGCGCAGGTCCGTGAGCACCGCGTCGACCTCGTGATCGTGGCGGGTGACGTGTTCGACTCCGCAACCCCGGCCGCCGCCTGCTACACGCTCCTGTCCGACGCGCTCCGCGGCATCGCAGACGCGGGCGCGCGCGTCGTGGTCACGAGTGGCAACCACGACTCCGCGGCGCGGCTCGGGTTCCAGGCAGGGCTGCTGCGCGACGGCATCCACGTCCTGACCGATCCGGATGCCGTGGGTACTCCGCTCACGATCGACGACGCCCATGGGCCCGTCCACTTCTACGGCATCCCCTACCTCGAGCCGGCGCTCCTGCGGCACCGGTGGGAGGGAGTGCGCACCCAGGCGGCCGTCCTCGGGCGTGCCATGGATCTCGTCCGCGCCGATCTCGCCGAGCGGGGCGGCCGCTCGGTGGCGATCGCGCACTGCTTCGCCGCGGGCGTCGAGCCGACACCGCACCTCGAGCGCGACATCCAGCAGGGCGGCCTCGACGTCGTGCCGCTGTCGACCTTCGACGGTGTCGACTACATGGCGCTCGGGCACATCCACGGACGGCAGCGTCTGTCCGAGAGCGTCCGTTACGCCGGCGCGCCCCTGCACTACAGCTTCGGCGAGGGTGACAAGCCGCGCGGATCGTGGCTCATCGAGCTGGATGCCGACGGCCTCGCCGCCGTCGAGTGGCTCGACCTGCCGGTGCCCCGTCGCCTCGTGACGCTCCGTGGTCCGTTCGCCGAGATCCTGTCCGACGAGGCGCTCGCCGACCATGCGGAGGCCTGGGTGTGCGTCGAGTACACCGATGACCTTCCCGAGGCTGATCCTCTCCGTCGGCTGCAGCAGCGGTTCCCCTTCTGCGCGAAGGTCGTGCACGCCCCGGCGACCGTCCGCGCCGGCGACACGGCGACCTATGTCGAGCGCGTTCGCGCCGCGCGCTCCGACCGCGAGCTCGTCGATGCCTTCCTCGTCCACGTGCGCGAGGGGCAGGGGGCGACGGAGCGCGAGGCGGATCTCATCGACGACGTACTCGACGACCGGGTGCGCCAGGAGGCCCTCGCGTGAAGCTCCACCGGCTCGAGGTGACGGGGTTCGGTCCGTTCCGCGAGCGGCAGATCGTCGACTTCGACGCCTTCGACGACGACGGTCTCTTCCTGATCTCGGGTCGTACGGGTGCGGGCAAGTCGAGCATCCTGGACGGCGTCAGCTTCGCCCTGTACGGCTCGGTGCCGCGCTACGAGGGCGGCGACCGGCGGCTGCGCAGCGACCACAGTTTCCTCACCGACCCGACCGAGGTGCGCCTCGAGTTCACCGTCGGGGGCACCCGCTGGCGGGTGACCCGCGCGCCCGAGTACGAGCGGCCCGCCAAACGCGGCGGCGGTCTGACCCTCGAACCGGCGCGCGCCGAGCTCGAGGAGTGGATCGACGACCGATGGGTCGGCCGTGCCGCCAAGCAGCGCGAGGTCGGGATCGCCCTCGACGAGGTGCTCGGGCTCAGCGCGCAGCAGTTCCAGCAGGTCATCCTGCTCGCACAGAACAAGTTCTCGCGCTTCCTGCTCGCGGCCAACGCGGAACGTCAGCAGCTGCTCCGCACCCTCTTCGGGACCAAGCGCTTCGAGGGCTACAAAGACGCTCTCGACGAACGCCGGCGCGACGCGCAGAAACGGCTCGACGAGAACGGCGCACGGGTACGCGCGCTGCTCGAGGTCGCCGAGCGCGAGATCTCGACGCACGACCTCCACGGAGCGGATACCGGCGAGGCTGCTCTCGACGCGGACGTCCTCGGACGGAAGGAAGCCGTCGAGCGAGCCCTCGCGCGAGCAGAGTACCGCGTCGATGCGCGCGGCAACGAGCGAGCAGTCGCGACGGCTCGGGCCGAGGCAGCGACGGCGGAGCACCGGCGGCTCGTTCAGATCGCGGAGCGTCTCGCCGACCTCCAGCGAGCCCGCGCCGACCTCGCCGCGCGTGAGTCCGAGAGATCCGAGATCGACGCTCTCCGAGAGCGCCTCTACCGGGCACGGGCCGCCGAGGCGCTGCGTGCTCCCGTCGAGAACGCCGCGCGAGCCGCTGATGCCCTGGCCGCGGCACAGGCGGATCATCGAGACGCGGAGGAGGCCTGGACCGCCGCGGGGGGGTCGCCCGACGACGACATTCCCGCGACGATCGAGGGACTCACGACCCGTATCGCACGCGCCCAGGCCGCCGCCGAGGCGGAACGGGATGCCGCCGCGCTGGGCGACGCTCAGCAGCTGCGCCGCGACGAGCTGGCCCGCCTCGACGAGGCGCTCCGCGACCTCGATGCCGTCCTCGGGGCCGTGCCCGAGCGGCGCCGGCTCGCGGCGCTCCAGCTGGCAGAAGCCCGCACCGTGGCCGGGCGACACGACGATCTCGCCGCCTCGCGCACCGATCTCGCCGCTCGACTCGACGCCGCACGGTCGCTCGAACGGCTGAGCCCCCGCGCTGCCGAGGCCGAAGCGGCGTATGCGGACGCCAATGCACTCTCCGCGGCGGCATCCGCGCACGTCGGCGAGGTGCTCCGCCGGAGACTGCGCGGCTATGCGGGTGAACTCGCGGCATCCCTCGTCGACGGCGAACCGTGCGCTGTCTGCGGATCCACGGCCCACCCTCGTCCGGCGGTCCACGACGGCGACCCCGTGACGGACGACGACCTCGCCGCCGCGGAGAATGCGCGTGACGATGCTGCCATGGCTGAGAAGGATGCCGCCCAGGCAGCGGCCGCCGCGCGGGAAGCCGTCACGGCGGCCGCAGCCGCGGCGGGCGGTCGGGATGCCGACGAACTGGCTGACGCCGTGGCCGACCTCGACGATAGGATCACGGCCGCCGCCGCCGCGCGCTCCCGCGTCGACGAGCTGAGTCGCGATGCCGAGCAGATCGACGAGCTCGAAGCCGACGCGCTCCGCGAGGCCGCGGCAGCGCGCGAGCGCGCAGGTGCCGTCCGTGAGGAGCTCGCGACGGTCGACGGGGCGCTGCAGACAGCCGGCCGAGCCGTCGAGGCGGCGCGTGGTGAGCACGAGAGCGTCGCCGCGCGCATCGCCGCCGACGAGAAGCTCCGCCGGCTCGCCGCGGCGTTGCTCGACGCTCGCCGGAGCGAGCAGACCCGTCGAGAGGCGGCGGACGCGGCGGAGGGCGACCAGGACGCACGCATCGCGGGCACCATGTTCGCGTCGCCGACCGACGTCCTCGCCGCGCTCCTGCCGGCCGACGAGACGGATCGACTCGTGCGTCGCGTCGAGGAGCACGCCGCCGCGCTCACCGCCGCCCGAGCGCGCGCGCTCGAACTCGAACTCGAGACCGTCGATCAGACGGCCGAGCCCGAGACCGTCTCGGCCGCTGCAGGCGAGGCAGCCGAGGCCGACGACGCCCGGTCCGCAGCGATCGCCGCCGAGGCCGACGCCGTGAACCTTGCGACGGGCCTGCGCGACCTCGTCACGCGCATCGACGCTGCCGCGGGTGCCGTCGCGACGCAGGCCGAGGACGCCGCCGCGATCACGCGTCTCGCCGACACCGTCGCGGGCAGGGCTCCCAACACGA
Organism: Microbacterium sp. SORGH_AS_0505; assembly: GCF_030818715.1. NCBI lineage: Bacteria > Bacillati > Actinomycetota > Actinomycetes > Micrococcales > Microbacteriaceae > Microbacterium > Microbacterium sp. SORGH_AS_0505. Next base: position 1,620,757 of record NZ_JAUTAT010000001.1, read on the forward strand.
TGAAGATGGACCTCGAGACCTTCGTCCTCGCCGCGGAGCTCGAAGAGATCGTCGCCGCCGCGAACCTGCGGCTGGCAGAGATGTCGTCGGGTCGCTACACCCTGCGCCACTCCGATGCGAAGCAGGCTCGGGGCGCGGCATCCGGCCTGTCGATCGAGGTCCTCGACGCGCACACGGGGCGGCTCCGCTCACCGCAGTCGCTCTCGGGCGGCGAGTCCTTCCTGGCCTCGCTCGCGCTCGCCCTCGGGCTCGCCGAAGTCGTCACGTCTCGGGCCGGCGGCATCCGTCTCGACACGCTGTTCATCGACGAGGGGTTCGGTTCCCTCGATCCCGAGACACTGGAACTCGCCATGCGCACCCTCGACGAATTGCGCGCCGGCGGTCGGATCGTGGGCGTCATCAGTCACGTCGAGGCGATGAAGGAGCAGATCCCCGCTCAGCTCGTCGTCGAGGCGACACCGGAAGGGCCGAGCATCGTCCGGCAGGACGTCATGACCCAGCCCTTAGGCTGAAGACATGAAAAAGGGCACGATCTGGACCATCCTCGGCGTCATCGCCGCCGTGATCATCGCGTGGATCGTCGTCGACATCGCGCTCAAGGTGGTCTTCTTCTTCGGGAAGATCCTCATCGTCGCCGTCGTGGCGCTGATCGTGTTCTTCGTGCTGCGTTCGCTATTCAGCCGCCGCGACGCCTGATCGATCCCGTGAGCGTCAGACGCCGTAGAGCTCGGTGATCCGCTCGCGCAGCTGACCGCTGCAGATCGCGACGGCGTCACGCCAGTCGGTGATCGCGTCATCCTGCGCACTGTCGGAGACCGCCTTCAGGATGCGGATCGGCACCCCGAACTGCTGCGCCACCCAGATGTAGGCGTAGGCCTCCATGTCGACGAGCGTGCCGCCGAGAGCGCGGATCGCCTCCACGGTCTGCGCGTCGTCGACGAAGTGGTCGCCCGTCGCGATGGTCGTGCCCTCGCGGCCTGCGATCGACACCGTCGGCGGCAGCGAGACGTGCTGACCTGCGACGCCGTCGACGTCCGACACATCGTGCTGCAGTGCGGTGGTCACCTCGTGCACACCCACCGTGCCGGCATCCACCGATCCGGCGGTCCCGACGACGACGATCTCGTCGTAGCTCGCGCGGTCGAGCGCGCGCGTCAGGGCATACGTGGCCTGCAGCTTGCCGGGCCCGGTGACGAGCCGGTCGAAACCGGGGAGCTCCTCGGGGAAGGCGACGAGTTCGGAATCCAGAGCGGCGACGAGGAGCTTCACCGAACCATCATCCCACCCGGAAGTCAGCCCTCCTCGCCGGGGAAGGCCGCGTCGAGCTCCGCCAGCCACGCCGTCGCGTTGCCGTCGGACGGCGCGCGCCAGTCGCCGCGCGGCGAGAGCGAGCCCGCAGGCGAGACCTTCGGCGCGTTCGGGACGGCGCTGCGCTTGAACTGCGCGAACCCGAAGTAGCGCTTCAGGAACACCCGCATCCACCGCACGATCGTCGCTCGGTCGTACGCGAACCGCTCGTCGGCGGGGAAGCCGGGAGGCCACGCCCCGGCATCCGCCTCGGCCCAGGCGTGCTCGGCGAGGAAGACGATCTTCGACGGGCGGAAGCCGTAGCGGAGGACGTGGAAGAGCGTGAAGTCGTGCAGGGCGTAGGGGCCGATCGTGCTCTCGGTCGACTGGACCTTGCCGTCCTGGCCGGCCGGCACGAGCTCGGGGCTGATCTCGGTGTCGAGGACAGCCTGCAGGACCTCCTTGGCGCGGTCGGTGAGGGTCGCGCCCGACTCGTCGCTGTGCGCGATGACCCAGCGGATGAGGTGCTGGATAAGGGTCTTCGGGACCCCCGCGTTCACGCCGTAGTGGGCCATGTGATCGCCGACGCCGTAGGTCGCCCAGCCGAGGGCGAGCTCGGACAGGTCGGACGTGCCGATGACGATCCCGCCCCGCTGGTTCGCGAGGCGGAACAGGAAGTCGGTGCGGGCGCCGGCCTGCACGTTCTCGAACGTCACGTCGTAGACGGGCTCGCCCTTCGCGAACGGATGCCCGAGCCCGGTCAACAGCTCCGTCGCCATCGGGCGGATGTCGATCGTCTCGATCGTGGCGCCGATCGCCTCGGCGAGGGCGATCGCGTTCGACTTCGTGTGCTCTCCGGTCGCGAAGCCGGGCATCGTGAAGGCGAGGATGTCGCTCCTCGGCCGTCCCATCCGGTCCATGGCCCGGGCGACGACGAGCAGGGCGTGCGTCGAGTCGAGGCCACCCGAGACACCGATGACGGGTTTCGGCTGCCCGATCGCGCGCAGGCGCTGCTCGAGACCCGACACCTGGATGTTGAAGGCTTCGTAGCAGTCGAGGTCGAGGCGGGCAGGGTCGTCCGGCACGAAGGGGAAGCGGTCGAGCGGGCGGCGGAGGCCGGTGAGGGATGCCGCCGGCTCCACCGTGAACGGGATGCGAGTCGGCCACGCGGATTCGCTGCGGGCGTTGTCCTCGAACGTGCCCTGCCGCAGGCGGTCCTGACGGAGCCGGTCGAGGTCGATGTCGGCGATCGCGTGCCGCGGGCCGTCGGGGAAGCGCTCGGTCTCGGCGAGGAGTGTGCCGTTCTCGTAGATGATCGTCTGCCCGTCCCATGAGACGTCGTTGGTCGACTCTCCCTGACCCGCAGCGGCGTACACGTAGGCGGCGAGGCAGCGGAAGGACTGCGACTGCACGAGGATGCGGCGGTCCTCGGCGCGCGCGATCGTGATGGGGCTGCCCGAAAGGTTGAGGAGGACCGTCGCGCCGGCGAGGGCCGCGTGCGAGGACGGCGGCACCGGCACCCAGAAGTCCTCGCAGATCTCGGCATGGACGACGAGTCCCGGCACGTCGGTCGCCTCGAACAGCAGGTCGGTGCCGACCGGCACCTCCTCACCGGCGAGGGTCACGGTGTCGGGGGCCCCGTCGCCGCGTGCGTACCAACGGGACTCGTAGAACTCGCGGTAGGTGGGCAGGTGCGACTTGGGTGCGACACCGAGCACACGCCCGCGGTGGATCACGACGGCGCAGTTGTAGAGCCGGTTCTGCATCCGCAGCGGCGCGCCGACGACGAGGAGGGGGGAGAGATCGATGGATGCCACGACCAGCCGCTCGATCGCGGTGACGACGGCGTCGAGGACGACGTCCTGCATGACGAGGTCCTCGATGGCATACCCCGAGAGGCAGAGTTCGGGGAACACGGCGACCGCGACGCCCTCGTCGTGACAGGCGCGTGCGCTCTCCAGGACCGCCTCGGCGTTGGTCGCCGGATCGGCGATCGCGACCGGGACCGTGCACGCTGCCACGCGCGCATAGCCGTGCCGGTACGGGTTCTCGAACGGAAGGTCCTGGGTCACGGCTCCAGTCTGTCAGGTGGCCGTCGGCCTGCGGCAGCCTGTGCTTTCATCGTCTGGTGCCCTCCCGCGCCGCCGGACCTCCCGTTCTCCCGCCGCCCTATCCGTTGCCCGAAGACTGGCGGGTCGGCACCCCCACCCGCATCCGTCCCTGGACCGTCGTGGCCTACTCGCTCGTCGTGGTCCTCAGCGGGGCGGCCGCGGTCTTCGCCGTCCTGGCCGACGACATCGGCGCGGCGACCTGGCGGACGTTCGTCTTCCTGGCCGCGACCGCCGGTTTCGGCGTCCACTTCGAACGCGCGGGTGCGGAACGCGACCTGCCCGAACTCCTCAACGCGGTGGCACTCACTCGGGCGAAGGAACGGCCCGCGCGATTCGTGGGTGCATTTCTTCCGCGAGCGCGGTGCGGGTGCGTGGCTCAGCGGTTGCTTCACGGCGGCCGGTGCGTTCGGCGCCGTCGTCTTCGGATGGGCGATCTTCCGTTCCGTCGTCACGGATGCCGCCTTCGCGCTCATCTGGCTGATCCCGCTGCTCCTCCTCGCTCTCGTGCTGCTGCTGGCCGGTACTCTCGCGGTCGTCACGACCTGGCGGGCGGCCTCGTTCGGTCGGCTGCCGATCGGGGTGGGGATGGGACCGGCGGGCGTGACCCGCTACTACCTCGACGACACCGACGACATCGAGTGGTCCCGGATCGCTCACGTCACTCCCACGGTGTCCGCCGTCGACGAGAAGACGGGCGACTTCACTCCTTCCGTGGAGCTCCGAGCCGCCGACGACGAGATCCTGCTCGATCTCAACATCAGCGGATTCCGCGCCCACGCGTGGCTCATCTACGCCTCCATCCGATTCTGGGCGGAGCATCCCGAGATGCGCCACGAGCTCGGGACGACGTTCGCCCAACAGCGCATGGATTCGTGGCGTCGGGGCATGCTCGGCGAGAGTGTCGGAGACCGCGGATAGTGTCGATTCCCGAAAGGGGATCATGCGATACATCGAAGACGACGGCCGGATCGTCTGGAGCGCGAGCGATCTGAAGGCCGCGGCCGAGTGCGAATTCGCCTGGCTGCGGGCGATCGACGCGAAGCTCGGCCGGATCGCGGCGGTCGAGGACCCCGAGGACCTCACTCTGGAGCGGGCGGGCCGGCTCGGGACGCAGCACGAACGGCGGGTCTACGAGGCGTACCGAGACGCGCATCCGGGTGCGGTCGTCGAGATCCCCGAGACGAGGTCGTCGGATGCCGCGGCCCTCGCGGCCGCCGTCGCCGCGACCGATGCGGCGCTCGCCGACCCCGCCGTCCATGTGATCTATCAAGCGGCCTTCTCGACCGAGGAGTTCGTCGGCTTCGCGGACTTCCTCGTGCGCGGCGTCGATGCGCGCTGGGTCGTGCAGGACACCAAGCTGGCGCGTCACGCGCGCGTCACGGCCCTCATGCAGCTCGCGGCATACGTGGACCAGCTCGACCGACTCGGGGTGCCGCGCGCCGCCGAGGTCCAACTGCTGCTGGGCGACGGGTCGGTCTCGACCCACGCCGTCCGCGACCTGATGCCCGTCTTCTCGCTGCGCCGCGACCGGCTCCGCGCCCTCATCGCCGACCGGAGCCTCGCCGCCGGCGCCGCCGGAGAGCCCATCCCCTGGGGCGATGACCGCGGCGAGCTCCGCGTGATCGCCTGCGGACGATGCGCCACGTGCGACCTTGAGGTCGTCGCGCACCGGGACCTCCTCCTCGTCGCGGGGATGCGGCCCGTCCAGCGCGACCGCCTCCGCGCGGCGGGCGTCGCCACGATCGACGACCTCGCGGCATCCCGCGAGGCACCGCCGCGGATGTCGTGGGACACCTTCTCGGGACTACGCACCCAGGCGCGACTGCAGCTCGAGAGCCCCGCCGGGGGAGTCGACGACGCCCCCGCGCAGACGAGCCCAGCGGTCCCGACCTTCGACGTCGTCTTCCCCAAAGCCCTGGGAGCACTGCCTCGACCGGATCACGGCGACCTGTTCTTCGACTTCGAAGGCGATCCGCTCTACACCGAGGGCGCGGCCGTGCAGTGGGGGATCGACTACCTGTTCGGCTGGGTCGATGAGACGGAGCAGTATTCGGCGCTCTGGGCGCATTCGTTCGCCGACGAGAAGCGCGCCCTCGAGGACTTCCTCGAGTTCGTCGCCGTCCGGCGGCGCGCACATCCCGGGATGCACATCTACCACTACGCGCCGTACGAGCCCACGCACCTGCTCGCCATGGCGGCACGTCACGGGGTGGGCGAGGCGGCTGTCGACCGTCTGCTGCGCGACGGCGTGTTCGTCGATCTCTATCCGATCGTCCGCCGGGCGCTGCGGGTGGGGTCGCGCTCGTACTCCATCAAGAAGCTCGAGCCGCTCTACATGGGCGACGAAGTCCGCTCGAGCGACGTGCAGCGCGGCGACGACTCGATCGTCCGCTACGTCGAGGCGCGCGCCCTGCAGGATGCCGGCGATGTCGCGGCTGCACAAGTCATCCTCGACGACCTCGCCGACTACAACCGCTACGACTGCGTGTCGACGCGGCGCCTGCGGGACTGGCTCGTCGACCGCGCGCGCGAGGCGAAGCTGACGCCTTCTCGGGAGCCCGATGCCGGCGAGGCCGTGTACGAGCCCTCCCCGCGGGCCGAGGCGCTCTCGCGGTTCGCCGACGATGCCGAGGACGAATCGGTCGCGCAGGCACTCCGGCTCGGGGCGGCGGCCATCGACTACTACCCGCGCGAGGCGAAGACGTTCTGGGCGACGCATTTCCTGCGCCTCCGTGAACCGGTGTCGGTGTGGGAGGACACGCGCGACGTGGTCGTGATCGATCGTGATCGGTGCCGTGTGCTCACCGACTGGCACCGCCCGGAGGGTCTCACCGCGGTCAGACGCGTCATCGAGATCCGCGGCGAGTTCGCCCCCGGGACGCGCATCACGGTCGGTCAGAACCCGTACGCCCTGTACGAGCTGCCGGCACCGTTCCCCATCGAGACCAGTCCGCGCTGGATCCACGCGGCGCGGTCCGTCTCGGTCGTCGACGTTCTCGAGGACGGCGTCGTGATCGCGGAGAACGCCTACCAGGGATTCACGTGGCAGGAACTCCCCGTCGCGCTCACCCCGCCCGCCCCGCCGCGCGCGGGAAGCCAGCAGGCCGCCATCGACGAGTGGGCCGACGCGGTCCTGGCCTCCGCCCCGGCCCTGCCGACGGATCCCGCGACCGACCTGCTGCTGCGCCGTCCGCCGCGTCTGCCTGCACCGTTGCCGCGCACCGGTGACGACGTCGCCGACATCGCCGCAGCCCTCGCCGGGCTGTCCGACGGATACCTCGCCGTGCAGGGTCCCCCGGGGACCGGCAAGACCTACGTCGGGTCCCATGTCGTCGCGCGGCTCGTCCGTGAGCGCGGATTCCGTGTCGGGGTCGTCGCCCAGTCGCACAACGTCGTCGAGCACATGCTCGACCGGATCGTCGAGGCCGGGTTGGACGCCGCACAGGTCGCCAAGGCGCCGAAGGGGCCCGCGACGGGCCGGGAGCGTTTCACCGTCATCGCGAAGAATCAGCTGGCCGCCTACATCGATGCGCAGCCTGCCGGCTTCGTGGTCGGCGGCACGGCCTGGGACCTCACCCATTCCGGACGCGTCGCGCGCCGCTCGCTCGATCTTCTCGTGATCGACGAGGCGGGCCAGTTCTCGCTCGCCTCGACCATCGCGGTCTCGGCCGCCGCGAAAAGGCTGCTCCTCCTCGGCGACCCGCAGCAACTGCCGCAGGTGAGCCAGGGGACCCATCCCGAGCCGGTCGACACCTCCGCGCTCGGATGGGTCATGGACGGCCACGCCGTGATCCCCGCCGATCGTGGGTATTTCCTCGCCCGCACGCGGCGGATGCGCCCCGAGGTGGCCGAGCCCGTGTCGCAGCTCGCCTATGAAGGGCAGCTCGAGGCGCACCCCGACACCGCCCTGCGACGTCTCGAGGGTGTGCCGGCCGGGGTGATCCCCGTGCCCATCGCCCACACCCGCAACGCGACGCAGTCGCCCGAGGAGGCGGACGAGGTCGTGCGGATCGTCCGGGAGCTGAGCGGCATCCCGTGGACCGACGGCGGCGGGCCCCGCCCGCTCGCGCCCGAGGATGTCATCGTCGTGACGCCGTACAACGCGCAGCAGGTCCTGGTCGAAGAAGCGCTCGTCGCCGCCGGGTTCCCCGGCGTCCGTGTCGGAACGGTGGACCGCTTCCAGGGTCAGGAAGCGGCCGTCGTCATCGTCTCACTCGCAGCGTCGTCAGGACGGGATGCACCGCGCGGACTCGAGTTCCTGCTGTTGCAGAACCGCATCAACGTGGCCGTGTCGAGAGCGATGCACACGGCGTACGTCGTCTACAGCACCGGGCTGCTCGACGACCTCCCGCGGACGCCTGACGGAGTGGCCCGGCTCAGCGCCTTCGCGCGGCTGGTCGGAAGCCCGTCAGCGTCCGTGCGGCAGGAGGTTCAGACCGTGCCGCCTTGGACCGTGCCGACTCAAACCGTGCCGTAGAGACGGTCGCCCGCGTCGCCGAGGCCGGGCACGATGTAGCCCTTCTCGTTGAGCCGTTCGTCCAGAGCGCCCAGGACGAGGGTCACGTCGCGGTCGCCGACCTGCTTCTCGATCGCGGCGAGTCCTTCGGGAGCCGCGAGGATGCAGACCGCGGTGACGTCCTGCGCACCGCGGGCGAAAAGGAAGTCGATCGCGGCGCCGAGCGAGCCGCCCGTGGCGAGCATCGGGTCGAGGACGAAGCACTGACGGTCGCTCAGGTCGTCGGGGAGGCGTTCGGCGTACGTGTACGGCTCGAAGGTCTCCTCGTTGCGGGCCATCCCGAGGAAGCCGACCTCGGCCGTCGGCAGCAGCTTCGTCATGCCCTCGAGCATGCCGAGGCCGGCGCGGAGGATCGGCACGACCAGCGGGCGGGGCTCGCTGATCTTCAGGCCCGTCGTCCGGGTGACCGGGGTGTCGATCTCGATCTCCTCGACGCGGACGCCGCGGGTCGCCTCGTAGGCGAGGAGCGTGATGAGCTCCTCCGTCAACTGGCGGAAGACCGGCGAGGTGGTGCGCTTGTCGCGCAGCACCGTGAGCTTGTGGGTGATGAGGGGGTGGTCGGCGACGTGCACACGCATGAGCCCAAGGGTACCGGGGCTACGCTGACCTCGTGAGTCTGCCCGTCCCCGCCGCCGACGATGCGGCGATGGTCCGGGCGCTGGAACTGGCGGCATCCGCCCCCGCGCACGGCGATGTGCCCGTCGGCGCCGCCGTCATGCGCGCGGGCCGCATCATCGGCGAAGGCCGGAATCTGCGCGAGCGCGACGGGGATCCGCTCGCGCACGCCGAGATCGTCGCGCTGCGGGCGGCGGCATCCGCTCTCGGGTCGTGGAACCTCGAGGAGTGCACCCTCGTCGTCACCCTCGAGCCGTGCGTCATGTGCGCGGGGGCGATCCTGCAGACGCGCGTCGGTCGGGTCGTCTTCGGCGCGTGGGATGAGAAGGCGGGTGCGGCCGGGTCGGTCCACGACCTGCTGCGCGACAGGCGGATGCCACACCGCGCCGAAGTCCTCGGCGGGGTGCGCGCGGGGGAGTCGGCCGACCTGCTGCGCGCCTTCTTCGACGCGAAGCGCTGAGCGCCCCGGTCAGTCGGACGAGCTGAGGATGATCGCCTCGGTCGGCGGGGCGGGGGATGCCGGAGACCCGATGTACCCCGTCAGCTCCAGCAGCGCGCGACGGAAGACGGCAGGACGTTCCAGGTGGGGTGTGTGGCCGACGCCGGGGAGCGCGAGCTCGGTCGCGGTGCCCCCGGCATCCGTGTAGCGGCGCAGGACCTCGCGGGTCTGCGACACCATCGGCTGGGCGGGAGCGACGTCGGCGCCCGGCCAGTCCGGCAGGATCCCGAGCGCGCCGAGGTGGTTCGGGTCGGAGAAGGACGTGTCCGAGATGATCGGATCGAGGACGCCGCGCACCCACAGGATGGTGGGTTTGACCGGCAGATCGACGATGGCGGACACGTCGAAGTGCGACGGTGCGAGGGCGTTCAGCACGCCGAACCGGCCCGGCGCGTAGCCCGGCCAGTGCGGACTGGGGACAGCCTCGCCCGGGTAGTTGCCGGTCGCGGTCGAGGTCGACAGCATCGCCTCGATCCAGAGGTCCTCGTGCTCGGTGGTGAAATCCTCCGCCACGAACGACGCGCGGAAGACACTGCGGGGGGGAGGTGGGAGCCTCGTCGCCGGACTCCCGCGCGGTGAGGCGGCGGACGAACTCCGCGTTCGCCATGCCCGCGCCGCATCCGGCATCGTCGTCCGTCAGCCGCGTGCCGTCCAGGCGCGTGCCGCCGAGCCCGTAGGGAGAGACGGGCGATTCGAGCAGGATCGTCCTCACCGGGTGGTCGAGCGCGTACTGCAGCGCGACCGCTCCGCCGAGGTCCCAGCCGACGAGGTGCGGGGTGTCGATGTCGAGCTGCGACAGCACGGCGGCGACATCGTCGCTGAGGTCGCGGATGCCGCGGCTCGCGTCGACGGGCATGTGCTCCGTTCCGCCGAACCCGCGAAGATCGATCGCGACGATGCGGAACTCCGCAGGCAGGTCCTGCATGAGCTCCTGCCACACGAGAGCCGACGAGAGCCCACCGTGGAGGAGGACGACGGTCCGGTCGGGGCTGGTCGCGGGGTCGTCGCCGGCGCGCTCGAGAATGTTGACGCCCAGGCGGTCCGTGTCGATGATGCGGGACGAGATTCCGTCGAGGAGGGTCATGACCCGATGATAGGCCGGGCCCCTCCGAGGGTCCCAGCCTCTTGCGTCCGGCGCGTGCAGTGAGGTCGGTGACAGGATGGGGGCATGACGCACCACCTTCCTCCCGTCGCCATTCTCGGAGCAGGTACCATGGGAGGTGCGATCGCCCAGGGCATCGCGCGCTCCGGAGAGGCGACGTCGGTCGTCGTGACCAACCGCACCGCCGCCAAGGCTCGCGAGCTCGACGGTCTCGACGCGGTGACGAGCATCGCGCTGGCGGACGAACCGAGCGCGAACACGGATGCCGCGGCATCCGCCGACATCCTCCTGATCGGCGTGAAGCCCGCCCTGGTCCCCGACGTGCTGCGCGAGATCGCGGGAGCGCTGCGGCCGGGGACGATCGTGGTCAGCCTGGCCGCGGGTGTCACGATCGAGACCTTCGAAGCCATCGTCGGTCCCGGGATCCCCGTCATCCGCTCGATGCCGAACACGCCGGCGGTCGTCGGCAAGGCGGTCACCGGCCTCGCTGCCGGATCGACCGCGACGCCGGAGCACGTCGCACTCGTGCGACGGCTGTTCGAGACGTGCGGTGTGGTCATCGAGGTGCCCGAGACGCAGATCGATGCGCTCTCGACCATCTCGGGGTCAGGCCCTGCATATGTCTTCCTGCTGGTCGAGGCCCTCACCGAGGCCGCACGGGGCAAGGGCTTCGACGAGGCCGATGCGCGCCTCATGGCGGAGCAGACCTTCATCGGCGCGACCGCGCTGCTCGCGGCATCCGGTGAGGATCCCGCCGAGCTCCGCCGCCGGGTCACGAGCCCGAAGGGTACGACCGAGCGGGCTATCGGCGTCCTGCAGACGGGGAACCTCGACGGTCTCTTCTCGCAGGCGACGGATGCCGCGCTGGCCCGCGCGCGGGAGCTCGCGACCGGCGTCTGACGCCGGCGCTCAGGCGTCGCCGAGCGTGAGATCCTCGGCCGTCGTGCGCTCGGTGAGCACCGCCGTGTGGTCGGCTCGGCCCACGACGCGGCGCACGGCGAAGAGGATCGCCGCGCCGACCGCGGCAGACACCGCAGCGGCCGCATAGGGGGCACCGACGCCGTACACCGCGAGGGCGGTGCCGACGGGTGCGCCGATGGCGCCGCCGAAGAAGCGGAACCCGGAGTAGGCCGAGCTCGCGACGGCGCGCGGCAGGGTCGTCGCCTCCATCGCCGCTTCGGTGAGGATCGTGTTGACGGCGCCGATCTCGACGCCCAGGAGCACGACGCAGAGGACGAGCAGGGGGCGCGAGCCCGCGCTGAGCGAGGCGGCAACGTGAGTCGCGGCGAACGCGACGAGGAACCAGAACAGCACCTGGACGACCGAGTACCGCTTCGTGAGGCGCGGAGCGATGAGCACGCCGGCGATCGCGAGGCCGATGCCGAAGCCCATCATGACCAGGCCGATGCCGACCGCCGGCAGCTCGAGGGCGTACGGCGTATACGACAGGGTGACGAAGAAGCCGGCGTTGTAGAGGAAGGCGACGACGCTGATCGCGAGCAGTCCCTTGTCGGCGAAGGCGCGGAAGGGCGCACCGACCGAGCTGCGCTGCGCGGCATGCCCCGGATCGCGGACGAGGGTGAGCAGGGCGACGACGCCGACGGCGAGGAGGGATGCCGTTCCCCAGAACGCCGCGAACCAGCCGATCTCGCCGAGCAGGCCGCCCACGAGCGGCCCGACGGCCAGTCCGATGCCGAGCGCCGCCTCGTAGAAGATGACGGCGTGCTCGCTGCGCCCACCGGATGCCGAGACGATCGATGCGAGCGCGGTCGAGAGGAACAGCGCATTGCCGAGTCCCCACACGGCGCGGCACGCGATCAGGGCGCCGATCGTCGGCGACAGAGCGCACCCGACGGCGGCGAGGGCGATGACGGAGAGTCCCAGGATCATCACCGCGCGCGTCCCGATGCGGGTCGACAGCCAACTGGTGAAGAACATCGCCGACGCGGTCACCGCGAGGTAGCTCGTGAACAGGAACGACGTCTCGACCGGGGCGGCGTGCAGCGTGGCGGCGACCGTGGGGAGGATGGGGCCGACGAGCCCGATCCCCATGAACGCGATCATCGCGGCGAAGGCGATGGCCCAGACGGCGGGGCGGCTGCGAGAGCAGGCGCGGAGCGGTGGTCTCGGGAGCGGGGGTGGTCGAGGTGGTTCCGGTGTCGAGGGCGGTCATTCCTCCGATTGTACACCGATGATTTACTAGTGAACTATTTAGACGGGCGCGGCTACAGTGGATTCGTGACCGAGCGCGCCGACCTGATCGACCGCATCCGTGCTGCCTGGGCGGCGTCGATGCCCGCGATGGACACCGCGCCCATCGATGTCTGGGGCAGACTCAACCGGACGAGCGCACTCGCCACGGCCCAGATCGAGCGTCTGCTCGCCGACAGCGGTGTCTCGCGATCCGAGTTCGACGTCCTCTGCGTCCTTGCCCGAATGGATCGCCCGCTCCGCGCGAGCGAGGTGACCGCCGAGACGATGCTCAGCGGGGCGGCGACGACGAAGCTCACGACGCGGCTCGAGTCGGTCGGCCTCCTCCGTCGCGAGCGTTCCGACCGCGACGGTCGGGCGGTGCAGCTGTCGTTGACGGATGCCGGGCGCGCCGTCGTCGAGCGGGAGATGCCCCGCGCGCTCGCCCACGACGAGCGGCTGCTGGGCGGGTTCAGCGAGAGTGAGCGGGCCGAGCTCGCCGACCTCCTCGCGCGCCTTCTCGCGAACGCGCAGCGGGAGATCTGACGACGAACCCCGGCGCGGGGCTCAGCGGTCGAGCGAGGCGAACCGCTCGATGTCGGAGTTCGTCCCGGAAACGATGATGAGGTCGTGATTGGTGACGACGGTCGTCGCTTCTGCGTACCGGAACGGCTTGCCGGGGCTCTTCACCCCGACCACGGTGACGTTGTACTTCGAGCGGACTCCGGATTCGTTCAGGCCGACGCCGCGGATGAAGCGCGGAGGGTACATCTTGGCCAGCACGAAGTCGTCGTCGAACCGGATGAAGTCGAGCATCCGGCCGCTCACGAGGTGCGCGACGCGCTCGCCGGCCTCGCGCTCGGGGTAGATGACGTGGTTCGCTCCGACGCGGGCGAGGATCTTGCCGTGCGATTGCGAGACCGCCTTGGCCCAGATCTGCGGGACCTTGAGGTCGACGAGGTTGGCGGTGATGAGGACGGATGCCTCGATCGAGGAGCCGACGGCGACGACGGCGACCTGGAAGTCCTGCGCGCCGATCTGCTTCAGCGCCTCGATGTTGCGCGCGTCGGCCTGGACGGCGTGCGTGACGCGCTCCGACCACTTCTGCACGAGGTCGAGGCTGTCGTCGATCGCGAGGACATCTCGGTCGAGCCGGTCGAGCTCGCCCGCGCACGCGGCGCCGAAGCGACCGAGTCCGATGACGAGGACGGGCGAATCGCTGCGCAACTGCTCAACCAACGATGGGCCTTTCCACGGGCAGCGCGTAGTGCTGCGTTCGGCTGGTCGCGGCCACGGCGGCCGCGAGTGTGACTGTACCAACGCGTCCCATGAACATCGTCAGCGCCATGACGAAGACGGCGGGGTCGGGCAGCTCCTGCGTCAGCCCCGTCGACAGGCCGACCGTCGCGAAGCCCGACACGACGTCGAAGAGCACCTCGTCGAGGGGTGCTTTGGTCAGGTGGGCGATGGTGATGGTCGACAGGGCGACGATCGTCGCGCCCCACGCGACGACGGACAGCGCGACGCGCTGGACGTCGCTCGGGATGCGGCGGCCGAACGCCGAGACGCTCGGACGTCCCTTCGCCTCGGACCACACCGCGAGGGCGAGGACCGCGAGCGTCGTGACCTTGATGCCGCCGGCGGTCGAGGCGGAGCCGCCGCCGACGAACATGAGCATGGATCCGACGACGATCGACGACTCGTGCAGCTCTCCGATGTCGATGATCGAGAATCCGCCCGAGCGGGTCATCGCGGAGAGGAACAGAGCCTGGAAGGTGGTGTCCCAGGCATCCATCGTGCCGAAGGTCTTCGGGTTCCCGTACTCGAGGATGACGAAGGCGATCGCTCCCGCGATGAACAGGACGACGGTCGTGATGAGCGTGAGCTTCACGTGGATCGACCACTTGCGCACGTGCCAGTGGTGCTTCCACAGGGCGTAGATGACGGGGAACCCGATCGAGCCGAGGAAGACGCCCACCATGAGGACGCTCAGCAGGAGGTAGTTCTGGGCGAAGGGTGCGAGCCCCTCGGCGTTCGGTGAGAACCCCGTGTTCGTGAACGCCATCGCGGCGTAGTACGGGGCCTCCCACAGGGCGGTCAGTGCGTCGACCCCGCTGGCGAGCAGCATCGGGTAGAGGAGGACCGCGAGGGCGGCCTCGATCACGAGCGTCGACAGGGCGACGGTCGCCAGCAGCTGGCCGACCTCGCCCAGCCGGACGGCTTGGCCCTCGTTGACCGGGCCGCCGTGGGCGCGCATCGGGTTGCTGTCGCCGGCGGCGAGGAGCTTGGCTCGCAGGCCCAATCGCTTCGAGATGACGAGGCCGAGGATCGAGGCGAGGGTGAGCACCCCGAGGGCGCCCACGTTGACGCCGATGAAGACCACGACGTGGCCGAGCGGAGACCAGTGAGTCGCCATGTCGACCGTCGCGAGTCCCGTGACGCAGATCGTCGACACCGCGGTGAACAGCGCGTCGGGGAGCGGGGTGACCTGCCCGTCCGACGCCATCACGGGCAAGGAGAAGATCGCCGTGAACAGCAGGATGAGCGCCGAGAAGATGAGGACGGCGAAGCGGGACGGCGACGCCGTGGCGAGGTCGCGCATCGCGGAGAATGCGCGGCGGTGCCACGCCGGTCCGCGCCGGGGGGCGCGCTCGTCGACGGCCAGGCCCGTCATCAGCGCCCCTTCCTCGTTCGGATCGTTGTCATGGTACTCCCGCGCGCGGGCGGGCTAACCTAATGCCATGGCGGACATCTTCGACGTGATCGCCGACGGGACCCGTCGGGACATCCTCCAGCTCCTCCGCGAACGCGGGGCGTCGGGGGAGAAGGGGACGAGCGTCTCCCAGATCGTGTCGGCGCTCGGCGTGAGCCAGCCGACGGTCTCCAAACACCTCAAGGTGCTTCGGGAGGCATCCCTCGTCTCCGTCCGCGAGGACGGGCAGCACCGGTACTACAGCCTGTCTCCGGCACCCCTCGACGCCGTCGACGACTGGCTGTTCCCCTTCTTCGCCGTCGACGACGAGGATGCGGCGACGCCGCACGCCCTCACCGAGAGCGCCGCTCATGCCGCCGAGGTTGTGGGTCGAGCAGCCGCGTCGGCGAAGCACGCGGTGACGAGCGTCTTCAACAAGCTCCCCGGTCGCTGAGCCTCGCCCGCCCCACGAGTCACACAGGTTTACACGCGTCCCGCTGAACCCCTAATGTGGAGGAATCTGCGGGGGATCGCATATTCATAAGGGGACGGACATGTCGGACATCTCGGATGTGCGCTTTCTCACTGTCGCTGAGGTCGCTGACCTCATGCGCGTGTCGAAGATGACCGTCTATCGCCTGGTGCACTCCGGCGAGCTTCCCGCCGTCCGCTTCGGTCGCAGCTACCGCGTTCCCGAAACCGCCGTCACAGCAGCTTTGCAACGTCCTATCGCTGACGTCGGCTAGACTGATCCGAGGCATTTTTCCGTCTTGCCGTTCCCGGACGCCCACACTGCGCGTCCAGACCCCGACTTAGTGAGGTTTACCGTGGGTTCAGTCATCAAGAAGCGCCGCAAGCGCATGGCGAAGAAGAAGCACCGCAAGCTGCTTCGCAAGACTCGCCACCAGCGCCGCAACAAGAAGTAAGCGGCATCGCACACCAAGCGCCCCCGACCGGTTCGCCGGTCGTCGGGGCGCTTCGTGTTGCGTCCGCGGCCTCCATTCCCGGGTGAGAATGGATGCCGTGACCGCACTCACCCTCATCTCCAAACCCGACTGCCACCTCTGCGACGTCGCCCGCGAGATCGTCGACACCGTCGTCGCGGACCTCCCCGAGGGTCAGGTCGACGTCGAGGAGCTGTCGATCGCCGACGACGCGGAGCTCTACGCGACGTGGTGGGAGAAGATCCCCGTCGTCTTGATCGACGGGGACCTGCACGCGCACTGGCGCGTGTCGGCCGACCGCCTGCGCACGGCCCTGACCGAGAGCGCCCGAGCATGATCCGCCACATCGTGATGTGGAAGATGGCCGCCGACGACGCCGAGACGCGCGCTGCGCACGCAGCCGAGGTCGCGCGTCTGCTCGAGGGGCTGGTCGGCGTCGTGCCCGTCATCCGCTCCCTCAGCGTGGGCGTCAACGTCGCCGTGCCCGAGAGCAATGCCGACGTCGCTCTCGTGATCGACCTCGACGACCTCGATGCCCTCGACGCCTACCAGGCGCACCCCGCGCACCAGGAGGTCGCCGGGTACATCCGCAGCGTGACCGGCGGCCGGATGGCCGTCGACGTCGAGGTCTGAGGCCTCACCGCGGCCTTGCGCGCTCCGTCGTGACGACGGGCACGGGCGCGACGGCGATGTGGACCCGCTCCCCGAACTCGAGACGGTCCTCGGCGGCATGCTGCAGGCGCACCAGGGTTCCGTCATCGGTGCGCACGAGGGAGCGGCGGAAGCTGCCGAGGAACGTGCTCTCTTCGACGACTGCACCGACCCCGGACCCCGCACCCACCAGGAGCACGTGCTCGGGGCGCAGAAGCACGTCGACGTCGCCGTCCTCAACCGCGGACTGCGCCGGGACCTCGGTGCCCCAGAGCGTGACGGTGCCGCCGCGGGCGACCCCCGGCACGGAGCTCGACAGCCCGATGAACGCGGCGACGCGGGGTGTTGCGGGACGGCGGTAGAGCTCCTCGGGCGAGCCGATCTGCTCGATGCGACCGGCATCCATCACCGCGATCCGGTCCGAGACCGCGAGGGCCTCCTCCTGGTCGTGGGTGACGAAGACGGTGGTCGTCCCCAGGCGCAGCTGGATGCGGCGGATCTCGTCGCGCAGTTGCACGCGGACCTTGGCGTCGAGGGCCGACAGCGGCTCGTCCAGGAGCAGGACCCGGGGCTCGGTCACGAGCGCACGGGCCAACGCGACCCGCTGCTGCTGACCCCCGGAGAGCTGGTGCGGGTAGCGGTCAGCGAGGTGGTCCAGACCGACGAGCTCGAGGGCTTCGCCGGCCCGACGACGCGAGGTCCGGGCATCCACCTTGCGGCGGCGGAGTCCGAACGCGACGTTGTCGACGACGCGCAGGTGCGGGAAGAGCGAGTACGCCTGGAACACCATGCCGATGTCGCGCTTGTTCGTGGGCGTGCGCGAGACATCCGTGCCGCCGAACGCCACGACGCCGGCCGTTGCGTCCTCGAGGCCCGAGATCACTCGGAGCGCCGTCGTCTTGCCGCATCCGGACGGACCCAGCAGCGACACGAACTCTCCCGGGGCGATGTCGAGGTCGACCCCGTGGAGCACCCGCGTCGCACCGAAGTCCTTCACGATGCCGCGGAGCTCCACGCGGGTGCCGTCGCCGGCGGCGGCCAGCAGGTGGTTGTCCGCGGTCCGCGGGAGCGCCCGTGCGGCAGCGGTGGCGTCGATGGTCATGGGGTCTTCCTTCCGGCGCCGACGCGTCCCGCGCGGCCGATGATGAGCAGGAGCGCGAACGCGAAGGCGAGGGCGAGCAACGTGAAGATCGCCGAGGCCCAGGCATCCTGCTTGTTGATGAGGACGAGTCCCGTCTGCAGCACCTGACGGTTCAGGAGCGACGCGATCGTGAACTCCCCGAGGACGACGGCCACGGTGATGAGGGATGCCGCGAGCAGCCCCTGTCGCAGGTTCGGCGCGATGACGCGCAGCAGCACCGTCGGCCACCCGGCGCCGAGTGTGCGGGCCGCCTCGGTGAGCGTCTGCAGGTCGACGGCGTCGATGGATGCCTGGATGGAGCGGTAGGCGAAGGGCAGGACGACCACCCCGTACGCGAAGGCGAGGGTCCACGCCCCCGTGCCGAGCGACCGGCCGATCGTCAGGTAGATCGGGGCGAGGCCGACGACCAGCACGATCGCCGGGATCGTGATCGGCAGGAGCGCGAAGAACTCGAACACTCGTCGCAGCCGCGGGTAGCGCAGCGCGACCAGGACCATCGTCGGGGCGAGCACGACGAGGACGATCGCGACGGTCACGACCGCGAGGATCAGGGAGTTGATCAGGCCCGCCCAGACCGGGCGGTAGGCCGCCGCGCGCGCGGGATCGAACAGCGCCGCCCAGCGGTCGAGGGTGAGGCTTCCGTCCGCGGCGGTCAGGGTGAACAGCAGGGTCGCGGCGAATGGGACGGTGAACACCAGGCCGACGAGGATGCCGATGGCCCACCGCGACGTGCGGGAGGGGGCGAGCGGGGAGCGGCTCATGCGTGCCACCTCGACGCCCGCCGCTGCACGAGGTTGTAGACGACCATGGCCGCCGCGACGACGACGATCATCCCGAGCGCGAGCGAGCCCGCGAGGTTCTCGCGCCCGAGCACGGTCTCGCTCGTGAGCGCCGTGCGGATCTGCAGCGGGACGATGGACGACCCCTGGCTGGCGAGTGCCGCCGCCGTCGCGTACGACGAGAACGCGTTCGTGAACAGCAGGAGGAAGCTCGCGAGGAAGGACGGCGCGAGGACCGGCAGCCCCACGTGGAGCCAGAATCCGGCTCGCGTGCCGCCCAGGGTCAGGTGCGCCTCGGCCCACTGCGGGCGGAGGGCGCCGAGGGCCGGCATGAAGGTGATGACCATGAGCGGCACCTGGAAGACGATGTAGGCGGGGATGAGTCCGGGCAGCGAGTAGATCCACGCACCCTGAGCGAAGATGTCGATGCCGAACGCCTCCGCGAGGAACCGCGTGACGACGCCCTGGGTGCCGAGGGTCGCGACCATGACGAAGGCGAGCATGACGCCGCCGAACTGCGCGAGGACGCCGGATGCGGCATCCACCGACGCGCGCACGGCGCCCGTCTCGGGTAGCCCCAGCATCGCGAAGCAGACGAGGGCGCCGATGACGGCGCCGATGACCGCGGTGAGCAGGGAGACCCAGGTCGAGTTCCAGAACGTCGCGGTGATCACCGGATCGACGAGCGCCGTCACGTTGTCCCACGTGAAAGCGCCGCGGTCGTCCTGGAAGCCGGTGACGACCGCGAGGATCGTCGGTAGCAGGAGGAACAGCGCGAGGTAGGCAAGGAACGGCACGAGGCCGAGCCACGCCCACCCGATGCGGCGGGAGCGGGGGAGCGGGGAGCCCGTGACCGGGCTCCCCGCCGGGGCGAGCGCGGTCACTGGACCGCGGCCGCCCATTCCTTGCCGAGCAGCGTGCCGGCCGTCGTCGACTGGTCCTCGGTGGGGACGACGGTGTCGGCGGGGGCCTTCGGGAGCTTCGCCGCGAGCGCGGCGTCGATCGTGCCGGCCTTCGTCATGGCCTCCATGCGGACGGGGCGGGCGCCCCCCTTCAGCCACAGGTTCTGGACCTCGTCGCTGTAGAGGAACTCCTGCCACAGGCGTGCGGCGGCCGGGTGCGGAGCATCGGCGTTCACGGCCTGGTTGTAGTAGCCCGCGTAGCCGACGCCATCGAAGACGACGGTCTTCCACGTAGGGACGTCAGCGGTGTGCGCCGCGTTCAGGTAGTCCCAGTCGAAGACGACCGGCGTCTCTCCGCTGGCGACCGTCGCGCTCGTGACGTCGAGCTTCAGCATGTTGCCCGCCTTGTCGAGCTTCGAGAAGAAGTCGATGCCCGGCTGGAAGTCGTCGAGGGTCCCGCCCGACTGCACCGTGGCGAGACCGACGGCCGCGAAAGCGGCGCCCGCCTGCGTGGGGTCGCCGTTGATCGCGACCGACCCGCGGTAGGACCCGTCGAGCAGATCGCTGAGCTGCGTCGGGGCGGAGAACTTCGCCGAGTCGTAGCCGACCGACATGTACCCGCCGTAGTCGCCCACGAACAGGCCGGACGGTTCCTTGAGCTCTGCGGGGATGTCGTCCCAGGTCTGCACCTTGTAGGGCGCGAACCGGTCGGTGTTCTGGAGCGCGACCGTCAGACCGAGGTCGAACACGTCGGGGGCGGTGTCGAGGCCCTCGTTCGTCTCGGCCGCGGTGATCTCCTCGGCGCTCGAGAAGTCCGGCGACTGCTCGTTGATGGCGATCTCGGGGTAGCGCTTCGCGAACAGGTCGATGATCTCGCCGTAGTTGGCCCAATCGCGCGGCAGGGCGATGACGTTGAGGGCGCCTTCGGCCTTGGCGGCCTCCTCCAACTTCGCGAACCCGCCGAGGTCGCTCACGCTCTTCGCGGTGGCGGCAGCGGGCCCCTCGCCGGAGGCGTTCTGGGCATCGGTCGCGCCGGCGCAGCCGGCGAGGGACAGAGCGGCGATCGTGGCGACAGCCAGTGCGGCGGCGCGCCGCCGGGACGGACGAAACATGCGGTTCCTCTCGGGTGTTCCGGCGTGCGCGGGCTCGCGACGCCGGGGGGACGAGGGGACGCTACGTCCGCTCGGTGACCCAGGGGCCCCTGCGATCTGAACGGACGGTGACGCTACGACGACGGCTGCGGATCGTCCTCCCGGAGGATCGGGATCGCGTTCGTGAAGGTGCTGGCGCGACGCTCGGCATCGGCGCTGCCCGTGAAGAGGCCGTCGCCCGTCGGGGTGGGATCTGCAATCGCCGCGTCGGCGGGACTGCGCGTGGCGGGGGTCGCGGCATCCGTCATCAAGACGCGCTGGACCGGCACGGCCTGCGGCATCGACTCCTGCACCCAGGTCACCATGGCCTCGCGGACGAGGCAGCGGAGGTCGAACAGGGTCGGCGCGTCCTTCGCGGTGACGAGGATGCGGACGCGGACGTAGCCGGCGACCGCATCCGTGACCTGCAGGACCGCCGTGCGGCCGTCCCACAGGTCGGTCCGCCCGAGCACGCGCTGCAGGTGCGAGCGCATGAGGACGGGCGACACGTTCCAGTCGAGGTCCATCTCGACGGCACCGAGCAGCTCCGACCCTTTGCGGGTCCAGTTCTCGAACGGCGTCGTCGTGAAGTACGTGCACGGCAGGACGAGGCGGCGGTCGTCCCAGAGGTCGAGCACGACGTAGCTCAGGGTGATCTCTCCCACCCGCCCCCATTCGCCGTCGGCCACCACGACGTCATCGACGCGCAGGGCGTCGCTGAAGACGATCTGGAGGCCCGCGAACACGTTGGCGAGCACCGACTGCGCGGCCAGGCCCGCGACGATCGACGCGATGCCCGCCGAGGCGAGCACGCTCGCACCGATGGCCCGCACGGAGTCGAACGTCAGGAGGACGGCTCCGATCCCGATGATGACGATGATCGCGATCGCGAGGCGCCTCACGACCAGCGTCTGGGTCCGGATGCGGCGGGCCACCCGGTTGTCGGGAACGTCGATCCGGTAGCGCCCGAGGGCCACGTCGGTCGCGACGACGACGAGCGAGGCGAGGAGCCACGCGCTCGCCGCGATGATGAGGATGGTCAGGATCTGGCCGAGGATGCCGCGCCACGTGTCATCGGGGAACGCTACCCGGACGGCGACCCAGAGCGCGACCACGAGCAGCAGCATCCGGAACGGCGCGCGGGATTGGCGGCTGAGGACCCCCCGCCCACCGGCGTCGGCGCGCGATGACCGCCAGGGCGATCATCGCGACGACGGCGATGAGGATCGCGACGCCGATCCCGATCACTGCGGCGATGCCGAAGTCGACCCATCCATCCCACATGCAGCTGTTCCTTCCGTCGGGGAATCAGCCACCATACGACAACCGCCCGGCCGGAGCCGAGCGGTTGTCGAGAGTGCGGGGTGCCGTGTTACGGGGCCAAGCGCGTCGGTCCGCGGAAGAGGTAGGTGACCTCGCGGATCGAGTCCTGACCGAGCAGCAGCATCAGCACGCGCGCGAGGCCCATGCCGAAGCCGCCGTGGGGCGGGGCACCGAAGCGGAAGAAGTCGAGGTAGAAGTCGAGGTGCTCGGGGTCGAGGCCCTTCTCCTTCGCCTGCTCGATGAGGACGTCGACGCGGTGCTCGCGCTGAGCGCCCGTCGTGATCTCGACACCGTTGAAGAGCAGGTCGTACGACTTTGTCAGTCCGGTCTCCTCGTCGCGCATGTGGTAGAACGCGCGGATCTCGGGGTGGTAGTCGGTGATGAACACGAACTGATGGCCGTAGGTCTCCTGCACGTGCGCCGCGATCTGGCGCTCGCCCTCGGGGTCGAGGTCGCCGTCGGTGCGGGGGATCTCGTAGCCGCGGGCCGCGACGATCTCGCGTGCCTCGGCGAGCGGGATGCGCGGGAACGGGAGCTCGGGGACGACCACGTCGATGTCGAAGAGGGCCTTGATCTCGTCGCCGTGCTTGTCGGCGACGGCGCGGATCGCGGTCTGGAGGAGCTCCTCCTGCATGCGCGCGACGTCCTCGTGCGAGTCGATCCAGCTGATCTCGGCGTCGATCGAGGTGAATTCGGTGGCGTGGCGCGAGGTGAACGACGGGTCGGCGCGGAAGGCGGGGGCGATCTCGAAGATCTTGCCGAAGCCGGCGACCTGGGCCATCTGCTTGAAGAACTGCGGGCTCTGCGCCAGGTAGGCCGTCTTGTCCTCGAAGTAGGGGACCTCGAACAGCTCGGCGTTGGACTCCGACGGGGAGGCCATGAGCTTGGGGGAGTGGACCTCGATGTAGTCGCGCTCGACCCAGTAGGTGCGCATGGCGTGCTCGAGCGTCGTCTGGATGCGGAACACCAGGTTGTTGCGACGCTGGCGCAGGTCGATGAAACGCCAGTCCATGCGCTTGTCGAGACCGGAGTCCGCCGCGATCGGCGTCTCGGGCAGGGCGGCGGCCGCGATCTCGAGGCCGCTGATCTTGATCTCGACACCGCCGAGCTTGACGCGCTCGTCGTGCTTGAGCTCGCCGGTCGCAGTCAGGAAGGTGCCCGTCGACAGGTTCGAGATGAGGTCCGTGAGCGCCAGGGCCGCGGCATCCTGCTCACTGCCGTCCTCGGCGGGGCGCGTCGCGGGATTGACGAGCTGCACAGCGCCCGTCTCATCGCGCAGGATGACGAACTGCACCTTCTTCTGGTCGCGGACGGTCTCGACCCATCCGGAGACCGAGACGGGTCCGTCTTCACGGGACTGCAGCTGCTGGACGAGGGTGCGTTCACTCACGAGGGGAGAGTCTACGCGGCACCCAGGTTGCGCGGATTGCCGCCCCGTAGGCTGGCCGGACGGGGGGCCCGGCCGGGCATCCGATCACCGAGCGCGAGAGAGCACCCGATGACCGTCATGAACACTGCCGCCACCTCCTCCGGAGACGGGTCCTGGCTCTCGGCGCTGGCCGACTGGGTCGTCTCGCTGATGGACACCATCGGCCCGGCGGGAGCGGCCGTCGCCGTCGGCCTCGACAACCTGTTCCCGCCGATCCCGAGCGAGGTCGTCCTGCCGCTGGCCGGTCTCGCGGCATCGCGCGGGTCGTTCACCCTCGCGGAGGCGATCGGCTGGACCACCTTCGGGTCGGTCTTCGGCGCCTACATCCTCTACGTGCTCGGCCGGGTCCTCGGAGCAGACCGACTGACGCGCATCGCCGACAAGCTGCCGCTCATGAAAGGCGAGGACGTCACCAAGACCGTGCACTGGTTCGAGCGTCACGGGGGCGCCGCGGTCTTCTTCGGTCGGATGGTGCCGCTGTTCCGGAGCCTCATCTCGATCCCGGCGGGGGTCTCGAAGATGCACTGGTGGAAGTTCGGCCTGCTCACGACGGCGGGCAGTCTCATCTGGAACTCGATCTTCGTGCTCGCGGGGTTCTTCCTCGGCGAGAACTGGCACATCGTCGAGGAGTACGCCGGCGTGTTCCAGAACATCGTGATCGTGGTGGTCGTGGCCCTCGTGGTGTGGTTCGTCGTCGTCCGCGTGCGCGCCGCCGTCCGCAGCCGTCGGGAATCGCCGGGGGATGCCGCGGGCTGAGGCCCGCTCGCAGGCTGCGCTCAGGCCCTGCATAGGACCCCCTCACGTAGACTGAAGGGGTGCCTGCCGCCCGTCTCCATCTCGTGCGCCATGGGGAGGTCCACAACCCCGGACGCGTGCTCTACGGGCGACTCCCGGGCTTCCACCTGAGCGACGACGGTCACGGCATGGCCCGTGCGGCCGCCGAGCACCTGAAGGCGCAGGGGCGTCCGGTCCGCTCGCTGGTGTCGTCGCCTTTGGAGCGGGCGCGGGAGTCCGCCGCCCCCATCGCGGAGCTGTTCGGACTGACGCCCGTCATCGACGCCCGCGTCCTCGAGCCGACCAACGTCTTCGAGGGCAAGCGGATGCGGAGTGCCCTGCGCAACCCGCTCAACTGGTGGCACCTGCGCACGCCCGCTCTGCCGAGCTGGGGTGAGGCCTACCTCGAGGTCGTCGAGCGCATGGAGGCCGCGATGCTCGACGCCTGGAACCGCACGCCGTCGGGTGACGCGGTCATCGTCTCGCACCAGCTCCCCATCTGGATCACGCACCTGTCGGTCGCGGGTCTCCCGCTCCGCCACGACCCGCGGCGGCGCCGGTGCGACCTGTCGAGCATCACCAGCTTCGAGCTCGACGGCGATGTCTGGCGCGAGGTCGAGTACGCCGAGCCGGCCGCGACAGCCGGCGCCGTCGACGTGGGAGCCGTATGAGACGCCGCATCCTGGCCGCCCTCGCGGCCGTGACCCTCGTCGCGGGGCTCGCCGCGTGCTCGAGTGAGAACGACAACCTGGCGAACCTGTACCGCGAAGGCAACACGCAGGGCTTCATCTCCAGCGACGGTCGGGTCGAGACGATCCCCGCCGCGCAGCGCGGCGAGGCCCTCTCGTTCACGGGTACCGATGTCGACGGCAAGACGGTGTCGAGCACCGACTTCACCGGCGACGTGCTGGTCCTCAACTTCTGGTACGCCGCGTGCGGTCCGTGCCGGGCCGAGGCTCCCGTCCTCGAGCAGACGTACCAGGACACGAAGGCGGAGGGTGCGCACTTCCTCGGCGTCAACATCTACGACGGTCCCGAGCAGGCGACCTCGTTCGACGAGACGTACAAGATCACCTACCCGTCGATCCTCGCCCGCGGCGACGTCGATCTGAAGCTCGCGTTCGCCGACTGGACCTCGCTCCAGGCCGCCCCGACGACGCTCGTCGTCGATCGCGAGGGCCGCGTCGCCGCACGCCTGTTCGGCCAGCTGCCGGATGCCACGACCCTCCGCGACCTCGTCGACGACACTCTCGCGGAGAAGGGATGAACCCCGGGTCGATCGTGATGGGCGAGTCGCTCTGGATCGCGATCCCGATCGCGGCGCTCGCGGGTCTCGCCTCGTTCCTCTCGCCCTGCGTCCTGCCGCTGGTCCCCGGGTACCTCGGCTTCCTCGGCGGGGCCGTCGCGCCGCGTGAGCCGAAGAGGTCGAAGGATGCCGGGGCCACCGGCACGACCACGCTCACACGCACCGAGGCTCCGCCCCGCGGGCGCCTGCTGCTCGGCGTCGCGCTGTTCATCGCCGGCTTCAGCGTCGTGTTCATCATGTTCGGGATCTTCGCCGGGACCCTCGGTCGCGTCTTCATCGAGTACCAGGACCTCATCACCCGCGTCCTCGGCGCCGTGGTCGTCGCGCTCGGCCTGGTGTTCATCGGCGTCTTCGGGTTCGCGCAGAAGATCTACCGGCCGCAGCTGAAGCAGAACCTCGGCCTCGTCGGGGCTCCGCTTCTCGGCATCGCGATGGGCGTCGGCTGGGCGCCCTGCATCGGTCCGACCCTCGCCGCGATCATGAGCATGGCGTACAGTCAGGCCGACCCCGCGCGGGCGGGCGCCCTCGCCGCGGCGTACTCGCTGGGCCTCGGCATCCCGTTCGTCCTCCTCGCCCTCGGCGCAGGCTGGGCGACCCGCTCGGTGGCGTTCGTCCGCCGCCACATCCGCGTCGTCAACATCATCGGCGGTGCTCTTCTGATCGCGCTCGGCGTGCTGATGGTCACCGGTGTCTGGACGTCTCTCATGTCCGCGTTCCAGGGGGTGGTTGCCGGTGTCCCGACGTTCCTCTGACGGCTCTGAGACGGTCGACGGACCGCTTCGGCCGAGCGACCACCTCGACAAGACCGGTGATGACGAGCCCACCTTCTCGGGCGGCCAGCCCGCGCTGGGCGTCGTCGGATGGCTCCGCTGGGGATGGCGTCAGCTCACGAGCATGCGGACGGCCCTCGTGCTGCTCCTGCTCCTCGCGATCGCGGCGATCCCCGGTTCGCTCATGCCGCAGCGCAGCGCCGACCCCAACGGCGTCACGCAGTGGCGGGCCACGAACCCCGATCTGTACCCGACCTTCGACGCGTTCCAGCTCTTCGACGTCTACACGTCGGCGTGGTTCTCGGCGATCTACATCCTGCTGTTCATCTCGCTGATCGGCTGCGTCCTGCCGCGGACGAAGCACCACTGGAAGGCGCTCCGGGCGCGTCCGCCGAGGACCCCGGCACGGCTGTCGCGGCTGTCCGATCACGCGGAGCGGACCGTCGCGGTCCCCGACGGAGAGGATGCCGCGGGTCACGCAGCCCACGTCGTCGATCTCGCCGAGGCGCAGCTGCGCTCCGCCCGCTACCGCGTCGAGCGGTACGACCGGAACGGCGTGGCCTCGGTGTCCGCCGAGCGCGGCTACCTGCGCGAGACGGGCAACCTGCTCTTCCACGGCGCGCTCGTCGGCGTGCTCATCTCGGTCGGCATCGGGGGCGGCTTCACGTACACGGGCCAGACCGTCATCACCGAGGGCGATGGCTTCGTGAACTCGCTCGGGCTCGGATACACGTCCTTCAACCCGGGTCGCTTCGTCGACACCGAGGCGCTCACGCCGTACTCCATCACCCTCGACCGTTTCGATGTGACCTATGCGCCGCCGTCGGGGCAGGCGGGCGGCTTCGAAGCCCACGTCACCACCCGGTTCCCCGGTCAGGAGGCCGAGGACCAGGTGATCGAGGTGAACCACCCGATCACGATGGCGGGCGACCGCGTGTACCTCATGGGCAACGGCTACGCACCGACCATCACGGTCCGAAACGGCGAGGGCGACGTCGTCTTCAGCGAGTCGGTTCCCTTCCTGCCGCAGAGCGCGACGATGACCTCGCAGGGCGTCGTGAAGATCCCCGACACCGGTGGCGAGCAGCTCGGACTCGTCGGGTTCTTCTACCCCACGGTCGCGCAGCTCTCGAGCGGCGCGCTCACCTCGCGCTACGGCGACCTGCTCGATCCTCGCTTGACATTCTTCGTCTACGAGGGCGATCTCGGGATCGACGACGGCACGCCGCGGTCGGTCTACGCGCTCGATACCGACGGGATGACCGAGATCGCCGGTCGGAATGCGGACTCGCCGTCGCTGGAACTCTCGCCGGGGCAGACCGTCGACCTGCCGGGCGGGCGCGGCACCGTGACGTTCGAGGACGAGACGCGCACGGGCGCGCCGGAGTCGGTGAAGCGTTACGTCTCACTGTCGATCCACAACGACTCGAGTGCCACGTGGGTGCTCGTGTTCGCGGTCCTCGCGATGATCGGCCTCTTCACCGCGCTGTTCGTCCCGCGGCGACGCATGTGGGTGAAGGCGACACCGGCCGGCGATCAGGTGCACATCGAGTACGCGGGTCTCGCACGCGGCGAGGATCCCGCCATCGGGGTCGCCGTCGCCGACCTCGCGAAGCGGCACGAGAGCGCGCTGGGCGACGAACCGGCATCCGCCCCCGCGCCCGCCGCGAACGTAAACTGAACTCACCCATTCCCTCCGGAGGACCCCCAATGTCGTTCGATGACATCTCCGTGCTTCTGCTGTGGACCGCCATCGCGATCTACACGCTCGGCTTCCTCGCCTTCACGGTCGACCTCGCTCGGCGCTCCGAGCTCGCGATCAAGGCCCAGGACGCGCGGACGCAGGCGCGCACCCTTGTCGCCGCCGGCGGGGGGCAGACCATCGAGGACATCCGCGCCGAAGAAGCTGCCGCGAAGGTCGCCCTCGAGGCGGCGCCGTCGCAGCGCGGTCGGTACCTCTTCGCACGGCTCGGCGTCGTCCTGACGACGATCGCGTTCCTCTTCCACGTCGGAGCGGACGTCACCCGCGGTATCGCGGCCGGTCGCGTGCCGTGGTCGAACAACTACGAGTTCGCCCTCACCGGCACGATGCTCGTCGTGATGGTGTTCCTGACCGTGCTGGTCAAGTACGACCTGCGCTTCCTCGGCGCGTTCATCAACGGTCTCATCGTGGTCCTGCTCGGTGGCGCCGCGCTGGCGTACTACGTCGAGGTCGTGCCGCTGTCCGACCCGCTGAAGAGCGTCTGGCTCGTCATCCACGTGTTCGTCGCCTCGCTCGCCTCGGCGTTCTACGCGCTCGCGTTCGCGCTGTCGGTCGTGCAGCTGCTGCAGTCCCGACGGGAGCGCGTCGCGCTGGCCGCGGTGGGGACGGATGCCGCCCCCCGCACGCGGCTGCCGTTCCTGCGCACGCTGCCCAGCGCCGAGGTGCTCGAGTCCCTGGCCTACCGCTTCGCGATCATCGGCTTCGTCCTGTGGACCTTCACCCTCATCGCCGGCGCGATCTGGGCCAACGACGCGTGGGGTCGCTACTGGGGCTTCGACACGAAGGAAGTGTGGACCTTCGTGATCTGGGTGGTCTACGCCGGCTACATCCACGCGCGTGCGACGCGCGGCTGGCGCGGCACGCGCTCGGCCTGGCTGTCGATCGTCGGCTTCACCGCGGTGCTCTTCAACTTCACGATCGTGAATCAGTTCTTCCAGGGCCTGCATTCCTACAGCGGCCTGTCCAGCTGAGCCTCGTGACGCAGATCCCCGCCACCGTCGTGACCTACCCCGACGGGGAGGTCACCGGAACGGCCACCGTCGTGCATGCCGTGCCACTCGCCGACGGGCGGACGGGCATCGTCTTCGATCGCACCCCGTTCCACCCCGTCGACACCGCCTGGCCCGACCAGCCCGCCGACGTCGGCGTGCTGCGAACGTCAGCCGGCGAGTTCCCCGTCGTCACCACCGTGACCGGGGGAGTCCACGAGGGCGACCTCGTCATCGGGCCGGACCTCCCGGTGCGCATCGGCACCGAGGGGTGGGCGTTCGTCGTCGTGCACGTCGTCGACGGGCCTGCCCCCGCCGTCGGCGAGAGCGTCGAGGCGTACGTCGATCCCGAGCTGCGCGCTGCGCTGTCCGCCGGGCACACCGCCTGCCACCTGGCATCCCTCGCCCTCGACGCCGCCCTCGCGGATGCGTGGACGAAGGAGGTTCCGACGGATGCCGCCGGTCACCCCGCGTTCGACATGCTCGCGATCCAGACCTCCCGCATCGCGCCGTACGGCTCGGTCGACGTCTACCGCATCGGCAAGTCTCTGCGGAAGAAGGGCTTCGACACGAGCGCGCTCGGCGACCTCCCGGAGCTCGAGGCGCGAATCGAGGCGACGCTGGCGGGCTGGGCCAACTCGGCGGGGGCCATCTCCATCCATCGCGACGACCACACGCTCGCCGGGCGCCGCTCGTGGCGCTGCGACCTGCCCGACGGTCTCGTCGAGATCCCGTGCGGCGGGACGCATCTGACGTCCCTCGCACAGATCGGCGCGCTGACGGTCGCGCTCGACGCGAACGAGGTGCCCGGCGGCATCCAGCTCACCATGACGACGTCGATCACACTCGCCGGCTGAGCCCGCGGCCGCGCGCCGCTCCCCGGGCCGCGCCCCGCGCCCCACGTCCAGCTACGTCGCCGAATCACCATCCACGTGCCGAATCACCACCCTGTGGCGTGCATTCGGGTGGTGATTCGGCAGTGGAGTGGTGACTCGGCGAGAGGGGGACCGGGCCAGGACCGGGCCAGGACCGGACCTAGGAGCAGGCGCGTGCGCGCGCCTGCTCCGGACGGGATCAGGCGGGCTGCGTGAGTACGGCCCGGGCCGAGGTGGAACGGTGACGCGCGACGGCGAGGATGCCGGCGGCGATCGCGACGAGCGTCCAGAGCACGAGTCCGACGGCTGCGGTCGCGCCGCCTCCGGCATCCGTCAGCGCCGCCAGCATCGACGTGTATGCCGGCGCCGTGGGCAGGAGGCCCGCGATGTCGAGCAGGGTGCCCGGCACCGTGGACACGATCCCGGTCGCCAGCGCCATGACGCCCACGAGGACCGACACCCAGCGGCCGATGCCGCCGAACAGGGCCACGAGCGCGTGGTTGATCGCGGCGAAGGCGACACCGGCGAGCACGCACATGGCCGCGAAGGGCCACCACTGCTCGGCGTCGTACCCGGCCGCGAGCTGGACGACGGTGGCGACGAGAGCGCCCTGCAGGGCGCCGATCACGGCGCCCGGTGCGAGTGCGCGCAGCGCGAGGGCAGCCGAGGATCGTCGCGACGACAGCGCGGTCCGCGGCACGGCGCGCAGGACGACGAACGACGCGAGACCGCCGAACCACAGCGCGAGGGTGGCGAGCAGCGGCACGGCGGATGCGCCGAACAGCGAGGTGCCGGTGCCGTCGGCCACCACCGGATCGGCGACGATCGAGGCGAGGTCTGCGGCTTCGTTCTTCGTGTAGGACGGCACGCCGTCGACGGCCTTGTCCAGTCCGCCGGCGAGGTCGTCGGTACCGGTCGCGAGCTTGCCGACGCCGGTCGAGAGGTCTCCGGCGCCGCTGGCGAGCGCGTCCACACCGGCCGCGAGCTGGTCGCCGCCGTCCGCCGCGGTACCGGCGCCGGTCGCGAGGTCGCGGGCACCCGTGGACAGCTGACCGGCCCCCGCGGAGAGCTGCTCCGCGCCGTCGGCCAGCTGGCCCATCCCACCGGCGAGCTGCTCCGCTGCGGCGGCCGAGGTGCGGAGGCCCTCGGTCAGGCTCGGACCGAAGTTCGCGAGCGCGTCGATGTTCTCGGCGAGCTTCTTAGAGTCGCCGACCGTGGCCTGCAGAGCCGGGAGAGCGGACGTCGCGTCAGCCGCGGCATCCGTCAGCTGGTCGCAGAGCTCCGCGCCGGCCTGCGCGGGCACGCACGACGACGCCGCAGCCGACAGGGCGTCGACGATGCCGGTCACGGCCTCGCGGTTCTGCTCGCCGTCCGCGGTGAGGGCCTTGATGCCGTCGACGACATCGGAGGGGATCGCCGGGATCGCCGACGTCTGGTCGGCGGCCCGCGTCAGGCCGTCCGCGAGCTGCTGGGTGCCCTCGGCGATCGGTCGGGCACCGGCCGACCACTCGGAGAGGCCCTGCGAGGTGGCCGCGGCGCCGCCGGCCAGCTGGTTCGCACCGCTCTGCAGCTTGCGCAGGCCGTCGGCGAGCGAGTACCCGCCGTCGGCCGCGCTGGAGGCGCCGTCGGCGAGCTTCGAGGCGCCGTCGGCGGCTGCCTTCGCGCCGTCGGCGAGCTGCGCGGCGCCGTCGGCCGCGGTGCCCAGCTGCTCATTCAGCGTCGTGAAGCCGAGGAACACGTTCTCGAGGTAGCCCGTCGTGAGTTGCTGGCCGAGGACGGATGCCGCGGTCGAGGTCACCTGGTTCGTGATGGCGTCGTCGACGATGCGGGCATCGGGCGAGGAGGTCAGCTCGATCGTCGCGCGTTCCGGGGTCTTGCCGGGAGCGGTCGAGGTCGCCGCTGCGGAGAAGTTCTTCGGGATGGTGACGATCGCGTCGTAGGTGCCGTCTTCGAGGCCCTCCTTGGCGTCCTCCGTGTTGGAGATCGTCCAGGTGAGGTTGCTGTCGAGCTCATCCGAGCCTTCGACGAGTCCCGCGGTCAGGAGGCGCCCGAGGGGAGTGGTCTGTCCGTTCACCTCGACCGGCTCGTCGTTGTTCACGACCGCGGTGTTCAGTGCGTCGAGCCGCTCGGTGGGGTTGTAGAGAGCCGCCACGAGGAGGCCGCCGATGACGGCGGGCAGCAGGAGCACGCCGAGGAGCGTGAGCCACGAGATGGGGCGCCGGGTCTGCGCGCGTTCGATGGAGAGAGTCATGAGGGGGTCACCTGGGTGGGGGTGTCGACGGTGAGGGGTGTGGAGACGGCGAGCCGCAGGAGATCGGGGTCCGGCCGGTAGGCGTCGGCGAGGATGCCGCGGGCCGATTCCGCGTCTCGGGCCGAGGCGACGACGGTCAGGGCTCCGGCCTTGGCCGAGACCGCGTTGGTCGCGTCGCGCAGGAGTGCGGCGGCCTGATCGCGGGCAGCGCCGGTGAGGGTGTCGAGGCCGACGATCACGACGAACCGCGTGCGGCCGGCCAGAGCGCGGCGGAGGTCGGCGAGCGGTGCGTCCGCCCCGGTGAGGTCGGCGACGGAGACGTGGGCACGCACCCACGCCGCGCGGCCGGGCAGCAGGTGCCCCGACACGCGCAGCAGGCCGGAGGTCGGAGCGATGCGGCCGGCGACGGTCAGCAGGAACGCTCGTGCCGCGTGCGGGTCGGCGGCGGTGACGAGGAGCGTGCCGCCGTCGGCGACCCGGGCGTTCGCGCCGGAGAACAGGACCACGTCCGTGCCGGTCGATTCGGCCCGCACCTCGAGGTCGTCGGCAGCGAGCGCACCGGTCCAGTGGGGTTCCGGCCACTTCGCGTGGGCGCGTTCGTGCTCGACCGCCTCGCCTTCGATGTCGACCTTGGGGAGCAGGCGCTCCAGCCAGCGCGGCATCCACCACGCCTTGTCGCCCAGCAGCGCCATGACCGCGGGGGTCAGAGTCATGCGGACGAGGAAGGCGTCGACGGCGATGCCCACGGCGAGGCCCAGGGCGATCGGTTTGATCGAACTGTCACCCTCGGGGACGAACGCGGCGAAGACGGCGAACATGATGACGGCCGCAGCGACCACGACGCGCGCCGAGGCGGTGAATCCGGAGCGGACGGCGGCGATGGCGGTCTCTCGGTTCGCGCGGCCCCGGCGGGCGCGGACGGCGTGCACGAAGTCCTCTCGCATGCGCGAGACCAGGAAGACCTCGTAATCCATCGCGAGGCCGAACAGGACGCCCATGAGGATGATCGGCATGAAGCTGATCACGGGACCCGTGCGCGTCACGTGCAGGAGGTCGGCGAGCCAGCCCCACTCGAACACCGCGGCGACCGCGCCGAAGGCGGCGAGGATCGACAGCAGGTACCCGAGGGTCGCCTTGAGCGGCACCCAGATCGAGCGGAACACGATCATCAGAAGGATGAACGACAGGCCGACGACGAAGATGCCGAAGGGCAGCAGTGCGGCGCCGAGACGGTCGGACACATCGATGCCGACGGCGGTGAAGCCCGTCACCTTGAGGTCGACGCCGTACTTCTCCTGCCACTCGTCGTGGTGCGAGCGCAGCTCGCGGACGAGGTCGGCGGTCGCGGGGTCGTCGGGGGCCGTGGTCGGGACGATCTGGATGAGGCCGGTGTCGGCTGTCTCATTGGGGGTGGCGAGGGCGACGCGCTCGACGCCGGGGATCGCCTCGACCTCCTTCTTCAGGTCGTCCATGAGGCCGAGCGGGTCGGTCGAGGTCACGATCGTGCCGGTCATCACGAGCGGACCGTTCGACCCCGCGCCGAAGTACTCCGCGTTGAGGTCGTAGGCCTGGCGGGCCTGGCTCGACGTCGGCTGGACACCGGCATTGGGCAGGGCGAGGTGCAGATTGGCCGACGGGATCGCCATGACGCCCAGTCCGACGACGACGGCGACGGTGGCGATGATCGGATGCCGCGTCACCAGCATCACCCAGCGGTTGGGTCGTGCGGGGGCGACGGGGCCGGCGGCGGGTGCGGGCTCCGGCTCGGACGTCTCTTCGGTGTCGTCGGCCGCGTCGGCGTCGGAACCGCGGCGGCGGCGACGGGTCGGGATGCCGCGCTGCAGCGTCTTGCCTCCCCAGCCGACGACGCGACCCTTCGCGAAGCCGAGGAGCGCGGGGGTGAGGGTGACGGCGACCGCCACGGCGACCGCCACGGCGACGGCGGCGGCGATGCCCATCGTCGAGAGGAACGGGATGCCGGCGATGCTGAGTCCGACGAGGGCGATCATGACCGTCACGCCGGCGAAGACCACGGCGGACCCTGCCGTGCCGACCGCGCGGGCGGCGGACTCCTCGGGGTCCATGCCGCCGCGGACCTGATCCTGGTGTCTCGACACGATGAACAGGGCGTAGTCGATGCCGACGGCAAGCCCCAGCATGACGGCGAGCATGGGCGTCGTCGACGAGATGGTCGTCACGGCCGTCGCGAGGAAGATGAGCGCGATCGCGAGCGCGACGCCGATGAGCGCGCTGACGAGCGGGAACCAGGCGACGGCGAACGAGCGGAACGTCACGATGAGGACGAAGAGGGCGACGAGCACGCCGATGACCTCGACGATCGACAGCGCCGGGATCGATGCGGCGAACAGATCGCCGCCGAGTGCGGACTGCGCGCCCTGGGGGAGCGCGTCGTGGAACTCGGCCGCGGTCTTCTCGACGGCCTCGACAGTGGCGTCGCTCACCTCGGTGGACTGGCCGTCGAACTGCATCTGCACGAGCGCCGCCCGGTCGTCGTCCGAGACGAGTCCGGTGACCATCTCGTCGAACGGCGAGGTCGCGGAGGTCACGCCGTCGATGTCGCCCAGGCGCGTCACGAGATCGTCGATCTCCCCGCGGAGCGGCTGGTCCTCGACAGTCTCGCCCTCGGGGGCGACGACAATGAGCTGCGCGCTCGCGCCGC
This sequence comes from Microbacterium sp. SORGH_AS_0505, assembly GCF_030818715.1. Lineage (NCBI taxonomy): Bacteria > Bacillati > Actinomycetota > Actinomycetes > Micrococcales > Microbacteriaceae > Microbacterium > Microbacterium sp. SORGH_AS_0505. Next base: position 1,655,475 of record NZ_JAUTAT010000001.1, read on the forward strand.
TGGCCTGCGGGAAGGTTCGGTTCAGCAGCTCGAGGCCCTGCTGAGCCTCCGTGCCGGGGATCGTGAAGGAGTTGTCGGTGCCCTTCATGAAGAGAGCGACGCCCCCGCCGATCATCCCGAGCAGCAGGATCCAGGCGATGAGCACGCGCCACGAGTGCCGGTAGGCCCATCGGCCGAGGGTGAAGAGGATGGTGGACACAGGCGCTCCTGGATCAGAGTCGGACGGTTTCGATACAGCGCTGTATCCAATACACATGTGTATCGTAGACCCGCACACAGGTCGCAATCCTGAAGGGTGGGTGTGAGATGGCGCGAAGCCGCGAGAACACGCGAGCTCGCCTGCTCGACGCCGCACACGAGGTGTTCGCCGAGGTCGGCCTCGACGCGGCATCCGTCGAGACCATCTGCGAACGTGCAGGATTCACCCGGGGCGCGTTCTACTCCAATTTCGAGTCGAAGGACGAGCTCTTCCTCGCCCTCATCACTCAGCTCTCCGAAGACAAGCTCGACGAGGTCTCGGTGCGCGTCAAGCGGCTCTCGGGCACCGACGATCCGCTCGATCTCGTCCGCCAGATCGCGACGATGTCGCTCGCCGAGCGGATGGAGCCCCAGCTGCTCAGCGAGGTCCGCACCCAGGCGCTTCGCGATCCTCGGCTGGCGCAGGCGTTCCTGGCCTGGCGGGCGCAGATGCTCGGGCGGATCGAGACCATCGTTCGCGAAGTGAGCGAACGCCACGCGCTCCCGCTGCGGATGCCCGTCGCCGACGCCGCGCAACTGCTCCTGGACGTCTCGGAGCAGTGCAGCGTGCAGGCCGCGCTCGAGCGCCTGTCCGAGCGGCAGGCCAATCGGGCCATGCAGTCGCGACTCGAGCAGCTCGTTCCGCTGCTGGTCGGCTGATCCTCGCCTGCCGGTCGCTACGACGACTCGGCGAGGACGGCGTGGCAGCGCTCGAGCCGCGCGAGCCACCAGTCCCGGCGCTCCGGCGTCGCGGCGTGCGCGTCGAGGAGGGACGCGTCCGGGACGACCCGGCGCAGCGGCAGCGATCCGCCCCGCGGCCGCAGCGGCTCGTCGGTGACGTCGGCGGCGAGCAGCGACGCCGTCCCCAGTCCGCAGTCGAAGTCGAGGTCGGGGAGGGATGCCGCCAGGGCGACGCCCATCGCGAGGCCGACCGAGGTGTCGAGGGCGCTCGAGACGACGGCAGGGAGTCCGGCCTCGGCGACGACCGAGAGCGCGCGCCGCAGCCCGCCGAGCGGCTGGGCTTTGATCACGAGCAGGTCGGCCGCGCCGGCCCGTGCGACGGCGACCGGGTCGTCGGCCTTGCGGACGCTCTCGTCGGCGGCGATCGGGATGTCCATGTACCGGATGCGGCCGCGCAGTTCGGCGAGCTCCGCCACCGTCGCGCACGGCTGTTCGACGTACTCGAGGTCGAACTCGGCGAGAGCGTGCACGGCGTGCTCGGCCTCGTCGAGGTTCCAGCCGCCGTTCGCGTCGACGCGGATGCGGCCCTCGGGGCCCATCGCCTCCCGGACCGTTCGCACGCGCGCCACGTCGTCGGCGAGCACCTGACCGGGTTCGGCGACCTTCACCTTGGCGGTGCGGCATCCGTCGAAGCGGGCGAGGACCCCCGGAACGGATGCCGCGGGCACGGCCGGCACCGTCGCGTTCACCGGGATCGTGTCGCGGACGGCCGCAGGCGTGGGCTGCCAGCCGTACTCGATCGCCGCCGCGAGCCAGGCCGCGGACTCAGCGTCGTCGTACTCCGCGAACGGCGAGAACTCGGTCCATCCCTCCGGGCCCTCGAGCAGCAGGGCCTCACGGACGTCGATCCCGCGGAAGCGGGTGTGGAGAGGCAGCGACACCACGCGCGCCGTCGCGCGGAGGTCGGCGAGCGAGGGCAGGGACATGCCCCCATCCTGGCCTGCTCAGGCGCCGGCGCGCGTCTTGTCCGCGGGTGGGTCGGCTGTCACAGCCGGGTGTAGCGGGCGCGGAAGAACGCGTAGACGCCGTAGGCGATCCAGCCCGCACCGATCACGCTCAGCACGATGACGCCGGCGGGGAGTTCCGCGAACGAGCGGAGGGCACCGTCGAGTCCGCTCGACTTCTCGGGATCGTTCGTGACCGCACCGACGAGGAACAGGACGCCGACGCCCGCGAAGGCGATGCCCCGGGCCACGTACCCGACGGTGCCGAGGATGCGGACCGCGCGCCCGGCAGTGCCACCGGGCATCGAGAGGTCGCGCTCGAAGCGTCGCGTGACGCCCTTGAACACGAGGTAGCCCGCGACGCCGATCAGGACCAGCCCGATCGCGACGACGAGGAAGACGCCACCGGGGGTGGCGAGCAGGTCTGCCGTGAGCGACCGCGTCGAGTCGGACGAGTCGGCCGAACCACCCGCGGCGACCGTGACGGCGGTGACGCCGAGAACGACGTAGACGACACCTTTGACGCCGTTCTTCGCGATGTGCACGGCGCGATCGCGCCGGGAGTCGCTGGAGCGGTCGAGGAACGCGCTGAGGAGGTGCCAGAGGCCGAGCACGACGAGGCCCACGGCAGCCGCCCAAAGGAGGAGGACGCCGCCGGGTGCGGACGCCAGCTGCTGCAGGGCGCCCGACTGGTCGGCCTGCTCTCCGCCTCCTCGGCCGGTGGCGAGGGAGATCGCGATGACGCCGATGACGATGTGCACGACACCGCTGGCGGCGAAGCCGACGCGCGCGAGCGTGCGCAGGGTCCGACTGTTCTTCGCCCCGTGCGCCGCATTCTTCGCCGATGAACTCATCGCGCCAGCCTAGCGACGGGCCGCGCGGCGGCCCTCTTCCTTGCAACGTTGTACAGTGACGCGGGGAGGGTCCATGTCGCCGACACTGCACGACGTCGCACGGATCGCCGGGGTGTCCATCAAGACGGTGTCGAATGTCATCAACGACCATCCGCACGTCCGCCCGGCGACACGCGAGCGCGTCGAGCGTGCGATCGCTGAGCTCGGCTACACCCCGAACCTCACCGCGCGCAACCTTCGCAGCGGCCGCACAGGGGCGATCGCCCTCGCCGTCCCCGACCTGGCGCTCAGCTACTTCGCCGAGCTCGCCGGTCTCGTCATCGCCGAGGCCGAGCGCCGCGGCGTCGTGGTGCTCGTCGAGCAGACCGGCGGCGACCGTGACCGCGAGTTCGACCTGCTGCGCAGCCCTCGCCTCAAGCTCACGGACGGTCTCATCTTCAGTCCGCTGGGCATGGGCCAGGACGACGGGGACAGGCTGCGGGTGCCCTACCCGATGGTCCTCCTGGGCGAGCGCGTGTTCGACGGCCCCGTCGATCACGTCACGATGCAGAACGTCGAAGCCGCGCGGGCGGCGACCCAGCACCTCATCGCGGGCGGGCGCCGACGGATCGCCGTCGTGGGCGCACACGACGGCGAGGTGATCGGTTCGGCAGGACTCCGGCTGAAGGGCTACCGGGAGGCGCTGGATGCCGCCGGCATCCCCTTCGACCCGCAGCTGATCGGCTCGACCACCATGTGGCATCGCTCGAACGGGGCGCGGACGATGCACGAACTCATCGATCGGGGGGTCGAGTTCGACGCGGTGTTCGGGCTCAACGACACGCTCGCCCTCGGCGCGATGCGTGTGCTGCAGGAGAGCGGCCGCCGCGTGCCGGACGACGTCACCGTGGTCGGCTTCGACGATCTGGACGAAGCGCAGTACTCGATTCCCTCGCTCACGACGATCGATCCCGGTCAGCAATGGATCGCGCGGACCGCGGTCGAGACGCTCCTCGCACGCATCGCGGCACCGGCTCCCGACGCCTCGCCGAAGCTCCTGCTCGCCGACTTCCACCTCGCCGTGCGAGAGTCCGCGCCGTTACCGTGACGTCGCTTGACAGTCGGGGTCGCCGACGGCATCATCACTTTTACAACGTTTACTTCTAACGTTGTAAAAGCGAGTGCAACGCGGCACCCCCGTGCATCGACGCACCTGCATCCGTCTCCGTTCGACACCGGTGTCCACACCGCGAGAGGAAGCTCACAGCTCATGAAGTCCAAGGTCATCGCCGGCGCCGGCGTCGCCGTCGTCGCCGCAGCCGCCCTCACCGGATGCTCCGGTGGTGGCGCCACGGCAGAGTCGTGCACCAACAAGATCGTCAACCCGGATGCGACCCAGGTGTCGGTCTGGGCCTGGTACCCCTCCTTCGAGGAGGTCGTCGACCTCTTCAACGAGAAGCACGACGACGTTCAGATCTGCTGGACCAACGCGGGCCAGGGCAACGACGAGTACACGAAGTTCTCCACGGCGATCGAATCCGGCAGCGGGGCGCCCGACGTCATCATGCTCGAATCCGAGGTCCTCTCGAGCTTCGCCATCCGCGACTCGCTGGTCGACCTCTCGGAGTACGGCGCGGGAGACGTGAAGGACGACTACACCGAGGGCGCCTGGAAGGACGTCTCCAGCGGCGACGCCGTCTACGCGATCCCCGTCGACGGCGGCCCCATGGGCATGCTCTATCGCCAGGACATCCTCGACGAGTACGGCATCAAGGCTCCCACCACGTGGGACGAGTTCGCCGCGGCGGCGCAGAAGCTCAAGGACGAGGGTGCGCCGGGTGTGCTCGCCAACTTCCCGCCCAACGGCCGCGCGTTCACCCAGGCGCTCTTCGCCCAGGCCGGCTCCGTGCCGTTCACCTACGACAGCGCCTCCCCGCAGGAGATCGGCATCGACGTCGCCGACCAGGGCTCGAAGGACGTGCTCGCCTTCTGGCAGGACCTCGCCGACAAGGGCCTCGTCGCCGTCGACGAGGCGTTCACGGCCGACTACAACACGAAGCTCGTCGACGGCTCGTACGCGATCTACGTCGCGGCGGCCTGGGGTCCCGGCTACCTGCAGGGGCTCGAAGGGTCCGACGAGGGCGCTGTATGGCGCGCAGCACCCGTGCCGCAGTGGGATGCCGCGAACCCGGTGCAGATCAACTGGGGCGGCTCGACGTTCGCCGTGACCTCCCAGGCCGATGACAAGGAGGCGGCGGCCACCGTCGCCAAGGAGATCTTCGGCACCGAAGAGGCGTGGAAGATCGGCATCGAGAAGGCCGCGCTCTTCCCGCTCTGGAAGCCCATCCTCGAGTCGGACTACTTCCGCGACCTGGAGTACCCGTTCTTCGGCGGGCAGCAGATCAACAAGGACGTCTTCCTGCCGGCGGCATCCGGGTACTCGGGCTTCACGTTCAGCCCGTTCCAGAACTACGCCTACGACCAGTTGCAGGAGGAGGTGACCGCGGTCGTCGTCGACAAGAACAAGGATGCCGCGCCCGCCCTCGACGACCTGCAGGCCACGCTCGAGAAGTACGCCACCGAACAGGGCTTCACGCTCACTGATTGACGCGCGGTGGGGGCCGGTTCGGCCGGCCCCCGCCCCTCCCCGGAAGCGACACCATGACCACTCAGGTACTCGAGCGGCCCGCGCCGCCGCGCCGCCGCAGCGGCATCCAGCGACGTCAGCAGGTCGGTTGGCTGTTCATCACGCCGTTCCTCGTCGTCTTCGCCGCGTTCCTCGTCTTCCCCCTCATCTACGCATTCGGGATGAGTCTGTTCAGCTCGACGCTGGCCACGGGGACGAAGTTCGTCGGCATCGACAACTATGTGAAGGCGTTCACCGACCCGCTGTTCCTCGGCGGACTCGGACGCGTGATCCTCTTCGCGCTCGTCATGATCCCGGCGCAGCTGCTCGTCGCGATCGTCGCGGCGCTCGTCCTCGACTCCCTCACCACGTGGGTGTCGAAGCTGTCGCGTCTGCTGATCTTCGCGCCCTACGCGATCCCGGTCGTCATCGGCGCACTCATGTGGAGCTTCCTCTACAGCCCCCGCTTCGGCCCGGGCGCCACGATCTTCGGGATCTTCGGACTTGAGGCGCCGAACTTCCTCTCCAGCGATTCGATCTTCTTCAGCCTCGTCAACGTCGTCACGTGGCAGTGGGCCGGGTACTACATGATCGTGGTCTACGCGGCGCTGCGCGCGATCGACCCCGCGGTCTACGAGGCGGCCCGCATCGACGGCGCCAACGGGTTCCAGATCGCCACCCGCATCAAGGTGCCGATGATCTCGTCCTCGATGGTCATGGTGATCACCTTCGCGCTGATCGGCACGCTGCAGTTCTTCACCGAGCCGACGGTGCTCCGCTCGATCGCTTCGGGCGCCCTGCCCGCCGACTACACCCCGAACATGTACGCCTACGCGCTGGCCTTCAGCTACAGCCAGTTCAACTACGCGTCGACGATCGCCTTCTCGCTGGGCGTGCTCGTGTTCATCGGCTCGTTCGGCTTCCTCTTCCTCACCCGCAAGCAGAACGGACTGAAGTGATGTCCGCCCTCCCCACCACGGCGTCGGTCTCGGACGAGGCCCACACGACCGTCACCGGCATCCCCTCGCGCAAGAACCGCTCGGCGGGCCGCCCTCGCGGCCGGCGCCGCATCGGCTCGCACGTGCTGCTGATCATCCTCGCGATCTACTTCGTCATCCCGATCTGGTGGCTCTTCGTCGCCGCCACGAAGGACACCGGCGGGCTCTTCTCGAGCTCCGCGTTCTGGTTCGATCAGCCGGGCGACTTCTTCACCAACATCCAGGGTCTGTTCACCCACCAGGGCGGCATCTACTGGCGCTGGCTCGGCAACTCGTTCCTGTACGCGTTCGTCTCCGGGCTCGGTGCGACCGTCGTCGCCGTCCTCGCCGGATACGGGTTCGCGAAGTACCAGTTCCGGGGCCGCGGGGTCGTCTTCGGGATGATCCTCGGCTCGGTGATGGTGCCGCTCACCGCGCTCGTCATCCCGACCTTCATGCTGCTCAGCCAGTACGGCCTGATCAACACCCCGTGGGCGGTCATCCTGCCGTCGCTGCTGAACCCGTTCGGCGTCTACCTCATGCGCGTCTACACGCAGGATGCCGTCCCCGACGAACTGCTCGAGGCGGCGCGCATCGACGGGGCCGGGGAGTGGCGCACGTTCCGCACGATCGTCGTGCCGCTGCTGCCGCCCGGCGATCGTCACGGTCCTGCTGCTGTCGGTCGTCGGCACCTGGAACAACTTCTTCCTGCCGCTGGCTGTCCTCACCGACCCGCAGCTGCTGCCCGTCACGGTCGGCCTCAACCGGTGGTTGGCGCTGTCGAACGCGGGCGCCGGCGGCGAGCAGGTCTGGAACCTGATCACCTCGGGCGCCTTCATCTCGGTCCTCCCGCTCCTGCTGTCGTTCCTGTTCCTGCAGCGGTACTGGCAGGGCGGTCTCGCCCTCGGTTCGGTCAAGTGACCGCCCCGTATCCCTCGTCCTCCCTCGAAACAGAAAGCATCTCTATGCCCAGCGCACGTCTCACCGTCGATCCCGCCTTCGCGATCGGCGATGTCCGTCGAAAGCTCTTCGGTGGCTTCGTCGAGCACCTCGGCCGCCACGTCTACGACGGCATCTACGAGCCCGGTCACGAGAGTGCGGATGCCGAGGGCTTCCGCACCGACGTCATCGACCTCGTCAAGGAGCTCGGGGTCGACACGATCCGCTATCCCGGCGGCAACTTCGTGTCGGGCTTCCGCTGGGAGGATTCGGTCGGACCGGTCTCCGAGCGTCCGCGTCGGCTCGACCTGGCCTGGCACTCGACGGAAACGAACGAGGTCGGCCTGCACGAGTTCTCGTCGTGGCTCGAGAAGGTCGGCAGTGACCTCATGATGGCGGTAAACCTCGGCACCCGCGGGACGCTCGAGGCGATCGACCTGCTCGAGTACTCCAACATCCGCTCGGGGACCGCGCTCAGCGACCGGCGCATCGCCAACGGTCGCACGGAGCCGTTCGGCGTTCGCATGTGGTGCCTCGGCAACGAGATGGACGGTCCCTGGCAGCTGGGGCACCGCTCCGCCGACGACTACGGCAAGATCGCGTCGCAGGCGGCGAAGGGGATGCGGCAGCTCGACCCCGACATCCAGCTCGTCGTGTGCGGGTCCTCGAGCGCCCACATGCCGACGTTCGGCGAATGGGAGCGGGTCGTGCTGACGCACACCTACGACGACGTCGACCTGATCTCGTGCCACGCGTACTACGAGGAGAGAAACGGCGACGTCGACAGCTTCCTCGCCTCGGCCGTCGACATGGACGGCTTCATCGAGAAGGTCGTCGCGACCGCCGACCACGTCGGCGCGGTGCGGGGATCGTCGAAGAAGATCGACATCTCGTTCGACGAGTGGAACGTCTGGTACATCGACCGTTTCCACGGCGTCGACAAGATCCAGGGCATCGACAACTGGCCGGTGGCGCCGCGCCTGCTCGAGGACTCCTACTCGGTGCTCGACGCCGTCGTCTTCGGCAACCTGATGATCTCGCTCCTCAAGCACGCTGACCGCGTGGCGAGCGCCTCGCTCGCGCAGCTCGTCAACGTGATCGCGCCGATCATGACCGAGCCGGGCGGGCCGGCATGGCGTCAGACGACGTTCTTCCCGTTCTCGATCACCTCGCGTCTGGCGAAGGGCGCCGCGCTCCGCGTCAAGCTCGAGTCGCCGACCCACACGACGGCGGTGTACGGCGAGGTGCCGCTCGTCGACGCCGTCGCGACGCACGACGCCGAGGCCGGTCGCAGCGCCCTGTTCCTCGTGAACCGGAGCACGACCGAGTCGATCGAGGTCTCGGTCGACGTCGCGGCGCTCGGCGACCTCTCGGTCCTCGAGACGCACACGCTCACCGACGACGACATCAACGCGAAGAACACCCTCGCCGACCGCGAGCGCGTCGCCCCGCGGCCGAACGAATCGGTCCGCGTCGAGGACGGCATTCTCACGATCACGCTGCCGCCGGTGTCGTGGACGGCGGTCGCGCTCGGCTGAGCCGGTTCCAGGCGGCATCCGTTCCCCGCAGTGAGACGGATGCCGCCTGTGCGACACTCTCGGGCGAGGGGGTCGAGATGAAGCATGCGGTGGTGGTGGTCGTCCTCGTGCTGGCCGCGGCGTCGCTCACGGGATGCAGCTCGCAGTCGTGTGCCTCGTGGGTGTCGTACTCCTCCGATGAGGAGCGCGCTCGTGATGCAGATGTGGTCATCGTCACCGATGCCGTCGAATCGGACGGAACGATGAACATCCTGGGATTCGACGCGAACGCGTACCGGGTCACCGTCGCCGAGGCGGAAAAGGGTGACGTCGTGATGGGTGAGGTGGTTCGCGTCGGATCGACCGCCGACAACTGCTCGGACGCGCCCTATGGGTCGCGAGACCCGCTCCTGCAGGAGGGGCCGCTGCGACTGTTCCTTCAACGGGGCGAGAGCGGGCTGCGCACCCTGACCCCCTTCGACGGGGTGCGGCCAGCCTCATGAGGGTCGCCTTCCACCAGCGGGTCGATCTCGTCGGCGACGTGCTCGTCCCGGCATCCGATCTGGCGGACATCGACCCCGCGGGCTACGCGCGGGCGATGTCGAAGTACGACGACACTCCCGAGAGGCAGCGCCTGAAGGTGACGGAGATCCCCGGGCTCGCGCGGACGTGGACCGAGGTCGTGTTCCTGAGCCCGGTCCACCCGCACGCGATCTGGCGGGCGTGGCGCGAGATCCGCGGCAGAGAGCTGCCGCGGGCGGAGTTCTGGGCGATCCCGGCGGACGACCTGCCGCACGGGACGGTGGTCCTCGACCGGACCGTCTCGGCGGTGGGCGACCCCCTCGACCCGGCAGAGGTCGCACCGTTCGATCCGGCGTCGTTCACGACGGCCACCGAAGTACCGGCCGCGAACCGGGCGTGGCTGGAGGAGATGGTCCGCCGCGGCGTCAGCGGAGCGTGGTTCCACGGCATCCCGCACGTCCTCGCTCCCGGCGCCGTGCCGGTACGCGGCGCCCGCGTGATCGGTTGGGAAGAGCCGGTCTGATCCGGCGTCGACCGCACATCACCGCAGATAGGCATCGACCAACAACGCGCCCCGGATCTCGCGGAGCGCGTCGACGATCGCGCCGACCGTTCGCGTCCCCGCGGTCCGGAGGACGACGTCGTGCGGCCCGAGCGGTTCGAGTCCGCCCGTGCGCACCCGCACGACCTCCCAGCCTGCCGCGCGCAGCAGCGCATCCTTGCGCCGGTCGGATGTCTCCCGTGTGCCGACGTGCTCGAGGCCGTGACGTCCGGGGGTGTCGTACTCGACCGCGACCCGCAGCTCGGGGAGCAGGATGTCGGGCCACACCTCCCGGTGGCGGAAGAACGGCCGCGCAACCCGGACCGCCGTCATCCCTTCGCTGAACAGGATCGCGGCGCTCAGGTCCGCCCGTAGCCGCGCTTCGGCGGCGGATGCCGGTGGGGGAGCGCACGCGCTGACGAACGGCTCGCCTGCCGGGAGGTCCGGGGTCTTCTCGCAGAGGCCTGGAGCAGAACGCTTGCGCACCGGAGTCGGAGCGGGGGCCACCGGCATCCGCACCGCCTTCGCCCGCTGCACGGCGGCGAGAGCCGCGCCCGCGTCGATGCGTTCGACGACCCTCACGGGGCGAGGCGCCGCGAGCGCAGAGCACTCCGGGCACCAGGCCGACCGACGTCGCACGCGTCCCGGGCGTTCGCGTTGCTCGGTCGGCGTCGCAGCGAACCGATGGCCTGCGGAGCATTCCCAGCACAGGAGTACGTCTGCGGCGGGCGGGATCTGCGACAGGACGATGCCGCCGTTGAGGTCCGGGTGGTACTGCCGGACGAGCTCCGGATACGCGGCCCACGTGGACCGGTACGTCCCGACGGCGTAAGGGACATCGGTGCCGCGCGAGAACTGACGACGCTCCCACCACCACCGCACCGGTTCCGTCACGGTGCCGACGGTAGGCGAGGGCTCGGACACGGCATACTGCGGAGATGCGTGCACTTCGTGGCCTCCCCGTCGTCCTCGCCCTGGTCATCGTCCTCACCGGCTGCGTCTCCACGGCGAGCCTCGAGTCGGAAGAGTCACCGAGGCCGGCGCCGACGCGCGTCGTCGTCGATGGCGAGGCGGACGCTTCGTCCTGCACCCGCGGGGGCGATGCGGCCCTGCCGGTCGAAGAATCGCTCGACGGGATGCCGGGGGTGGAACGCGGTCCCGAGTACACCGCCGGCGTCGCTCTCTTCGAACGCGGCGACGGCGCCTGCGCGCCCGCCGGAACGGAGGCCGTCAACGCGCTGTGCGCTCCGCAGGTGGCGCGGGACGGCGTCTCCGCGTACCTCGCACCCACCGATCACATGTTCGCGGCGGGTGCGGCTTCCCAGATCCAGGCCTCGGTATCGGGACGCAGCACGAAGGGTGATCAATTCGTCTACCGCATGTCGGCCTGGCGCTTCGACTCATCCGCCGCGGCGCAGAAGGCCCCGCTCATCGATGCCGTCGCCGCGTGCGACGGCGTCGTCTCCACCCCCAGCGACGAAGGACAGCGGCTCGAGCTGCGCGACGGCGACGAGCCGTACCTCCGGCTGGATGTGGAAGGGGATCGGATCTTCGCGTTCCAGAGTCTGCGGCTGTCGGACGCACCTGGGCTGCGCACGACGTCGTCTGGCTTGCTCCCGGCGATCGCGGTGGATCACATCGAACAGTGGTGGCGTCTCCACGGTACGGACGCCGACCCGTCCGAGCCCTGATGCGGGCTCAGGCCACCTGCTGGCCGCACATGCCGCACTCGCCGGTCGCGGAGACCTCGACGAAGCAGTTCGGGCACATGGCGCGGACGACGTCCAGCGACGCCGCGGGGCGCTTCGGCGCGACGGTCCGCTCGGGACGCGGCTTCGGTGCGGTGCCGCGGGCCTTGCCCGGGCGGGCGACCGACGGCGGGGGCGGCGGCGGAGTCTTGGGGGAGTGCTCGGCGCAGTAGTAGCGCACGAATCCCGCGTGATTGTTGGGATGCCGGTGCTTGACGGCCCACAGTTCGGTCCGCTCCCGCGGCTCGCTGCCTGCGGGGCAGCTCACGCAGCGCGTCGGCTCGCCGGGCACGGCGTCGGCGGCGAGGACGGGGACCTCGAACGGAAGAGCGTCCCGCCAGTCGGATGATCTCGTGATCTTCATGCGGGGGTCTCTCTGCAGCCCTCGTCGGGGGTGAGAGCCGCCCTACAAGCTTCGCACGATCGGAGCCCGCGTGGGCCCCGCGCGTAGGCTGGCCGGGTGACCGTCTCCGAGCTCTTCGACCCGTCGGAGTGGACCGAGGCGCCCGGCGCCCAGGGCTACACCGACATCACCGCGCACGTCTCGACCGACGGACGGATCGCCCGCATCGCGTTCGATCGTCCCGAGGTCCGGAACGCCTTCCGGCCGCACACCGTCGACGAGCTCTACCGCGCGCTCGACATCGCCCGGCAGGACCCGAAGGTCGGCGTCGTGCTGCTCACCGGCAACGGCCCGAGCGCGAAGGACGGCGGCTGGGCGTTCTGCTCCGGCGGCGACCAGCGCATCCGGGGCCGCGACGGCTACACGTACGCCGCCGACGACGCGACGACCCCCGACCCGGCGCGCGCGGGCAGGCTCCACATCCTCGAGGTGCAGCGCCTCATCCGCTTCATGCCGAAGGTCGTCATCGCCGTCATCCCGGGGTGGGCTGCGGGCGGAGGGCACTCGCTGCACATCGTCTGCGACCTGTCGATCGCGAGCGCCGAGCACGGCAGGTTCAAGCAGACCGACGCCGATGTCGGCTCGTTCGACGCCGGCTACGGCTCGGCGTACATGGCTCGCCAGGTCGGCCAGAAGGTCGCCCGCGAGGTGTTCTTCCTCGCCGAGGAGTACTCCGCGCAGCGCGCCTACGAGATGGGCGCGGTGAGTCGCGTCGTCCCGCACGCCGAGCTCGAGCGCGAGGCCATCTCGATGGCGCGGACGATCCTCGGCAAGTCCCCGACCGCGATCCGCATGCTGAAGTTCGCGTTCAACGCGATCGACGACGGCATGGTCGGCCAGCAGGTGTTCGCAGGCGAGGCGACGCGTCTCGCCTACGCGACCGACGAGGCCGTCGAAGGGCGTGACGCCTTCCTCGAGAAGCGCGATCCGGACTGGTCGCCGTACCCGTACCACTACTGAGTCCGCACCATGCAGCTGAGCCGCCTCCATTCCGCGGATCCGCGTGACGTGCTCCGCGCGCTCCGTGCCGCGGTGCTCGGCGCAGGACCGGCGGTCGCCCTCGGCGCGGCATCCGATCTCCCGACCGACGTCCCCGCAGGCACGGCCGTCATCGTCACGACGAGCGGATCGACCGGGTACCCGAAGTCCGTTGCCCTCAGCCGGTCGGCGCTGACCTCGTCGGCGCTCGCGACGGCGGAACGGATCGGCAGCGGGTCGTGGCTGCTCGCCCTCCCCGCGACCTACGTCGCCGGCGTCCAGGTCATGGTGCGGGCGCTCGTCGCCGGTCGCGACCCGGCGATCCTGGCCGGTTCGTTCACGGCGCAGACCTTCACGGCGGCCGCATCGGCGATGGCCGCGAGTGAGGGCGGGCACCGGGTGCCGACGTACACGTCCCTCGTTCCCGCTCAGGTGCAGACCCTGGTCGAGGCGGGGGAGACGGATGCCGCAGTCGCCCGCGCCTTCGCCTCGTTCGACGCGGTGCTCGTCGGCGGGCAGGCGCTCCCGCCCGCGCTCGCCGATCGCGCCGCCGCGCTCGGCGCGCGCATCGTCCGCACCTACGGGTCGACCGAGACGAGCGGAGGGTGCGTCTACGACGGGCGGCCGCTGGAGGGCGTGCGGGCGCGCATCGAGGACGGCGAGGTCCAGCTCGGCGGCCCGACCCTCGCCGACGGCTACCTCGGCGATCCCGAGCGGACGGCAAAGACGTTCGTCCGCGGCGCCGACGGCGCGCGCTGGTACCGCACCGGCGATTCCGGGTCGTTCGACGACGGGGTCCTGCGCATCACGGGTCGTCGCGACAACGTCATCGTGTCGGGGGGCGTGAACGTCTCGCTCGATCGCGTCGAGCAGGCCGTTCGTGCGATCGGAGGGCTCGAGGGAGCGGTCGTCGTGCCGACGCGCGACGAGCGGTGGGGCGAGGCATCCGTCGTCGTCCTGGCGCGCCGCGCACTCGCGGGGCACACGGAACCCGACCTTCTCGCGGAGCTGCGGAGCGCGGTGGAAGCCGCGATCGGTGCACCCGCGCGACCGCGTGAGCTGCTCGTGCTCGATGAGGTGCCGATGACCTCGACCGGAAAGCCGGATCGCGCGCTCCTGGGCCGTCTGCTCGCGGACGACGAGGAGCCGGCGTCGCGCGGGGAATAGGATCCTTGCTCGTGGCCGCATCCCGAAAGACCTCCCGCAAGCCTGCCGCCAAGCGCACCGCGCCGCGTGGCAACCCGGCGAAGGCGCGCATGTCGTCCGCGCCGCCGAAGCCCGCCCCGGTCACCGCCCGCGACTGGATCGGTGCGGCGCGCCTTCGGACCCTGCCGCTCGCGATCAGTCCGATCCTGGTGGGCACGGGCGCGGCGGTCGCCGTCGGTGCCGGGTTCCACTGGGTTCTCGCGCTGTGCTGCCTCGCTGTCGCAGTGTCGCTGCAGATCGCGGTGAACTTTGCGAACGACTACAGCGACGGCATCCGCGGCACCGACGACCACCGTGTCGGCCCCACGCGCCTAACCGCGTCGGGTCGGGTGGCGCCCCGCGCCGTCCTGACGGCCGCGCTGATCTTCTTCGCGATCGCGGCATTGGTGGGCATTGCGGTGGTCATCCGCACGCAGTTGTGGTGGATGCTGGCGGTCGGCGTCGTCTGCATCGTCGCCGCCTGGTTCTACACCGGCGGCAAACGGCCCTACGGGTACTTCGGCCTGGGCGAGCTGTTCGTCTTCGTCTTCTTCGGCCCGGTCGCCACCATCGGGACCACCTACGTGCAGGCGGGTTCGGTCCCCCAGGAGTCGTGGGTCCCCTCGATCGCCGTCGGCGCCCTCGCGTGCGGCGTGCTGATCACCAACAATCTGCGCGACATCGCCCAGGATCGCGTCGCGGGCAAGCGCACCCTGACGGTCCTCATCGGCAAGCGCGCGTCGCAGGTGCTCTACACGGTGTTCATGCTGGTGCCGTTCGCCGTGGTGCCGGTCCTCGGCCTCGTCTACCCGGTCGCGTGGCTGTCGCTGCTCGTGCTGCTGGTGACACTGTCGGCCACCCTCATCGTCTGGACGTACCGGACACCGCGCGAACTGATCGTCGCGCTCCAGCTCAGCTCGATCGCGTCGCTCGCATGGAGCGGGTTCATCCTCTGGGCGTACGTCGCAGTCTGACGGTCAGCGGACGGTGCCGTCGGACGCGGCATCCTCATCGCGGAACGCATCTTCGACCGCCTCATCGCTGTTCGCGCGACGGCGCGCTTCGCGGTGCTCGGCGATCCCCATCGAGACGTCGTCGAGCGGGCGGCGGAGGAACAGCATCGAGAGGCTGAGGCCGATGAGCGCCGAGAAGATCGCGGCGAGCCAGTACTGCTCGCGGAGCACGGGGAACAGCATCATGATCCCGAACGGGACGAAGAAGGCGAGCAGCCGCAGCAGCGCGTAGACGAAGGCGGACCGAGCACGCATGCGCCCATTCTACGGCCGCCAGTCTGAGCGGCAGCCGCGCCGCCTCAGGGCGCGACGGCGCGCCTAGGATGGAGGAATGGCGCGCGTGTATCTGATTCTGGCGCTGCTGTTCGCCGCTTTCTGGGTCTACAGCATCGTCGACTGCGCGCTGCAGCCGCCCACCCGTCATCGCGGGGTCAGCAAGCCGATCTGGCTGCTCATCGTCATCCTCCTTCCCGTCGTCGGCGGCATCCTCTGGTTCGTGATCGGTCGCGCTCGCGCGTCGTCGCAGCGCGTGGCCTTCCGGGCGCCCGACGACGATCCCGACTTCCTCGGTCGTATCGGGACCTCGAGCGATCAGGACGAGCGCATCCGCCGCCTCGAGGAGGAACTGGCCGCCCTCGACTCCGAGTCTCCCGACCCGCGCGATCGACCCGTCGATCCGCAGTCGGACGACGACACGGACGAACAGTCGCGCGGCTCGCGTTCCTGACATGACGACTGCCGGACCCGGGCGCGCGCCGGCGACCGATGCCGCGGCGGCGCTGCTCACTCGACTCGTGGAGCGCGGGTTGCGCCACATCGTCCTCTCACCCGGGTCGCGGTCGCAGGCGCTCGCGCTCGTCGCCGCCGAGCTCGAAGCGCGCGGGCTCGTCCGCCTCCACGTCCGTATCGACGAGCGCGTCGCGGGCTTCACCGCCCTCGGGATCGGTCGCGAGGACCGGTTGCCGGCCGTCGTCGTCTGCACGTCGGGTACAGCGGTCGCGAACCTCCTCCCCGCCGTCCTGGAAGCACACCATTCCGGTGTGCCACTGCTGCTGCTCACCGCCGACCGTCCGCCGGAGCTCCGCGGTATCGGCGCGAATCAGGCCACGCGGCAGCCCGGGATGTTCTCCGGGTTCGTGCGGCTCGAGGCCGATCTCCCGGTGGCCGAGCTACGGGCCGATTCCTTCGACGCCGACGAGGTCGCCGCGTTCCGAGCCGCGGCCGACGAAGGGTGGGATGCCGCTGTCGGCGCCGGATCCCGCGTCGCCGGCCCCGTGCACCTCAACGTCCCCTTCCGCGAGCCGCTCGCCGGTGAGGTGCCCGCGTGGCTCCCGTCGGCGCCGGTCGATGCTCCGGCATCCGAGACATCCGTCACGGAGGAGACCGTCGAAGCGGAATGGGGCGCGCACTACCAGGGCGGCGGCGGCGTGGGTGCCGCAGTCGAGCCCGCCGAGTCCGAGCCGGTCGTGCTCGAGGCGGGCCCGCGGACGGTCATTGTTGCAGGTGCCGATGCGGGAGCGGATGCCGAACAGCTCGCGCATGACGGCCGGTTCCCCCTCATCGCCGAGATCGTCAGCGGCGCACGCTACGGACGACACCTCGTGCACGGCTACCGCCGTCTGCTGTCCGATCCCGATCTCGGCGGGCGCATCGAACGCGTCGTCGTCTTCGGGCACCCCACCCTGAGCCGCGAGGTCGCCCGCCTGCTCAGCCGCGACGACGTCGAGGTCCTCGCCGTGCGCGGACCGGGGGAGAACCTGAACCTCAACGGGGCGACGCTGCCGGTCGATGCCGTGGCCGCAGAGAGGGGCGATCGGGACTGGCTGGGCGCCTGGATGCGTGCGTCACGCGATCAGATCGTCGATCTCAGTCCCGCCGCTCCTGACGCCGATGCCCTGGCGTCGGCCGTCCCCGCCGAGCGGCTGGGGGCGATCTCCGCCGAACTCGGGGCGATCCGTGCACCGCTCGACCGGGCAGGCCTCGTCGACGCACTCTGGCGCGCGACCTGGCCGCATGACCGGTTGCTGTTCGGCTCGTCCCGTCTCGTGCGGGTGGCCGACGCGATCCTGGGCGGGAAGAAGGTGCCCGTTCACGCGAACCGCGGTCTCGCCGGGATCGACGGGACCATCGCGACGGGTCTCGGCATCGCGGCGGCGTCCCAGCGGGGCGCGACGCCCGGGGTCACCCGGGTCCTGCTCGGCGACCTCGCGTTCCTGCACGACGTCGGGGCGCTCCTGCATCCGTCGGCCGAAGCGGAGCCGCGCATCCAGGTCGTCGTCGGGAACGACGGCGGCGGCACCATCTTCGACGGTCTCGAGGTCGCGGGAGTCGCAGGGTCCGCGGCGTTCGACCGGGTCCAGTACACGCCGCAGACCGCGCGCATCGAAGAACTCGCGAGAGCGTACGGGTGGGAGTACCGGCGGGTCACCACGCGCGGTGCTCTCGATCAGGCGCTGACGTCGCCGGTCGGCGGGCGGCAGATCATCGAAGTCCCGCTGGAGCGATAGCGCCGGCATCCGCAAGACCGTCGCGTCGCGCGTCGCCGCACGGCAGGATGAGCGGCATGACTGCGACGCCTCACCCTTCCGGCGGCCACTGGACCACCTCGCCGACCACGCTGCTGCGGGTCGGCTCGGGCTTCCGATTGGCGGACGTCGATCCCGATTCGACGCCCGGGTACGGCAAGGGCAAGAAGGCGGGCCAGGCCGACCTGGCCGCCGCGGCGGCGCAGTTCGATCAGCTGCAGGAGCGGCTGTACGCCCAGAGCCGGACGCAGCCGGACTCCCCGTCGGTTCTGCTCGTCCTTCAGGCGATGGACTCGGCAGGCAAAGGGGGTATCGTCCGGCACGTCATCGGCGCCACCGACCCGCAGGGCGTGCACCTGAAGGCGTTCAAGAAGCCGACGCCGGAGGAACTGGCGCACGATTTTCTGTGGCGGATCGAGAAGGAGGTGCCGGAGCCGGGGTACATCGGCGTCTTCGACCGATCACACTACGAGGATGTCCTGATCGGACGTGTCCGGCAGCTCGCCCCGGCGGACGAGATCGAGCGACGCTATGGAGCGATCGTCGACTTCGAGAAGCGACTCGTGGATCGTGGTGTGCACATCGTGAAAGTGATGCTGCACATCTCCGGCGACGAGCAGAAGTCGCGGCTGGCGGAGCGGCTCGAGCGCCCCGACAAGCACTGGAAGTACAACCCCGGCGATGTCGACGAGCGCGAGCTGTGGCCGGCGTACATGGACGCGTACCAGACGCTCTTCGAGCGGACGTCGGCGGACCGGGCGCCCTGGTTCGTCGTTCCCGCGAACGCCAAGTGGTACGCCCGGCTCGCGGTGCAGGCGCTGCTGATCGACGTCCTGGAGCGTATCGATCCGCAGTGGCCCGCGGCGGACTTCGACGTGGCGGCCGAGAAGGCGCGGCTCGCTGCGACGTGAGCGCCGACATCGCGCACCACGGCGGTCTCTGGGAGAGCGGCGGGTCGGACGATCTCGCCTCGCCCGCATTGGTACACGATGGCGCTCTGCGGGTGTGTCGTCAGAAGGGTGCCGGGTCTCCGGGAGTAACGGTGGCAGGGGTGAAGGCGACGGCCGGTGTGGGTGCGTCTTCTCTGTAGGTCCTGCCGAGGGGTGAGGTCCATTCCAGGACTCCACCCGACAGTTGTCGGACTTTCCAGGCGGTGAATTGCTTCATCGAATGATGCCGTTGGCAGAGGTGGGCGAGGTTCGACAATTCGGTTCGTCCGCCGAGGGCGTGGTCGTGGGTGTGGTCGACCTCGCAGCGGATGGCCGCGACCCGGCATCCGGGGAACCGGCAGTGCTGGTCCCGGGCTTGCAGGAACCGTCGCATCGCGGACGGAACCCGGTACGAGTCGGTCGCGACGGTGACCCCGGTGGTGGGGTCGTGGAACAGGCGCTCCCAGACGTGCGTCGCCCCGGCGAGCACTCGCGCGGTCGCGGGGTCGATCGGGGACCGACCGGTGAGATCGCACGGCCCATCATCCGCCCCGGTCAACGTCGCGGCGGGCACCAAGACCTGTACTCGCGCGCGGATCGCGCCGAGGGGCCCGGCGGTCGTGTCACGCGTGTCATCGAGTGCCGGGGTGCCCGCGAGCAGCAGATCGGCGAACACGTCGGCGCGAACCTGGTCGGTCGAGCGTGCGTCGGTCGTGACGACATCGGAACCAGCCGAGCGCTCGTCCCGCGTGTCGATGATCGCCCGCGCCTGCTGGGTGAGGCGGTCGTGAATCCCCTCCGCGATCACCGTCGGGAGGGTCGCGATCAGCTCGCTCATCCCATCCCGCCCGGGCATGAGCCGCACACACCGACCCGCCGCGGCTTCCTCGTGGCGTTCCGCGAACGTCCGCGGGTGCATCCGGTGCGCAAGGATCTCGAGCTCACCCCGGACTCGGTTCGGGGTCTCGCCTTCGCACCGTTCGATGGCGATGGCTTCGAACTCGGCCCACAACTTCGCGGGCAGGTTCAGCCCGGCGTCGACGATCGCCTTCACGTGCCCCCGGACGATCCGCCCGGCTTCCCACGCGGCGACCGACGCGGGGAATCCCTCGATGATCGTCCGCGCCTCCCCGATCCGACGCTGAACCGCCCGGTCGGTGAGCCGCATCACCCCCGCGACCTCCGCAGAGATCGACCGGAGCACCATGTCGTGCACCTGGACTCTCGCGTTGCGGGGTGCGCCCTGCTCGTCCGCCAGCCGCCCCGCAGCGGCCAGCACGCGAAGCTCCGCGATCTGCCCCGCAGCGATCCGGCGGCCCACGTCCGCGACGTCCGCAACGATGCCCGCGACGGCGGCGGTATACGCCTCACCATCGGGGGTTTCCATCGCTTCCGTCATGCCTCCACCCTCGCACCAACCTCCGACATCGACTCGAGCCGTTCATCGCAGGTGGGAGCGGATGGCCTTCGCGACGGCATCCGGTCGTTCCACCGGTACGAAGTGGCCGGAATCCGGCACGACCTCGAGGTGGACGTCCGAGAAGTGCTGGGGCAAGTTGTCCGCCCATTCCACCGGGAAGAGCGGGTCGTGCTCGGCCCAGAGCATCGTCGTCGGGACCGTGATCGGGCCCTCGTCCGCTGAGTATCCCCGGTTGGCGGTGTACCACTCGAGGCTCGCGGCGAACGCCCCCGGCCGCGCGTAGGCCGCGACGATCTCGTCGAGGTGCGGGGGAGGAGCGGCATCCGCTCGCCACGTCTCCCAGATGTGGGTGAGGTATGTCCGGACGGCGCGCTCGTCGCCGTCGATCAGGGCCGCGGCCACGGGTTCGCGGTGGAAGTGCTGATACCAGAAGGTCGAGGCGAGGGCGGGGGATGCCGCACGGTCGCCGATCCCCGGATAGGCAGGCGTCAGCACCGCGCCGTCGAACCGGTCGGGGTCGGCGCGGAGGGCTGCTTGAGCGATGCGGCTGCCGATGTCGTATCCGCCGATGACGACGCCCCCGGTGACACCGGTCTCGTCGAGCTGGGAGAGGAGCCGACCGGCGTGCGCCGCCGCGGTCGCATCGAATGCGGGCGACGTGCCGGTGAATCCCGCGCCGAACCCCGCGAGGTCGGGGACGATGACTTGTTCCCCGCTCAGGTGGGCCACGACCTGGTCGTAGTCCGAGGGGAGTCCGGGCCAGCCGTGCAGGAGGACGACGGTCATGGGTCGAGGCTAGCGACGCGACAACGGCACGGGATGACATCCCCGTAGATTGAGGGGCATGATCGAACCCATCGCGCTCGACCACACCTTCACCGCACCGATCGGTGTGGAGGTGAAGGGCGAAACCTGGGCCTGCGTCGAGATGCCGGGCTCGGCCGAGTTCTTCGGCACCGGCCGCTCTGTCCGGGTGGACCTGACCGTCGACGCCGTCGAGATGCCGAATGTCGGGCTGATGGTGACAGGCACCGGTGGCCACATGCTGTCCCTGAACGCGGCGGTCCGCAAGAAACTCGGGAAGGGGATCGGCGACACGGTCACCGTTCGTCTGACCCGTCGCCTCACATAGGTCAACCCCCGGCGTCAGCCCTCCTCGCGCGGATAGCGTGATGCATCCCGGTCGGCAGGACGGGGGAGAAGAGGGCGCATGAGACGTCGAGACGCTGCGACCGCGGAGGATGCGACGGTCGACGGACGGCGATTTCGCATCGTGCGCTCGCGAGGCCCCGCTACGACGCGGACCATCCTGCTGGTGCACGGCATCGGGATGTCGCATCGCTACCTGCGTCGGCTTCACGCCGAACTCGCGCGTACCGAGTCGGTCGTGTCGATCGACCTGCCCGGATTCGGAGGAACCCCCAAGCCGGGCGAAAACCTCGACGTCCCCGCGATGGCGGCGGCGATCGCGGGACTGCTCGACCGTCTGGGTCTCCAGGACGTCGTAGCCGTGGGGCACTCGATGGGCAGTCAGTGGGTCGTCGAGCTGGCGATCCAACGTCCCGATCTCATTACTCATGTGGTCGCGATGGGCCCGGTCGTCGACGATCGCCACCGGACGGCCTTCGCGCAGGCCCGCGCGCTCGCTCTGGACACCTTCGGTGAGACGCCGAGGGCGAACTGGCTCGTGCTCAGCGACTACGTCCGCTGCGGCATCCCCTGGTACACGCGACAGCTCCGGCACATGCTCGCCTACCCCCTGGAAGATCGCGTGCGTTTGCTCTCGCTGCCCCTGCTCGTGCTCCGTGGCGCGCGCGATCCCGTCGCGGGAGGGGCGTGGTGCCGCAGGCTGGCTGCCGCCGCTCCGGATGCGGCCGTCGCGGAGATCCCGGGAGGGTTCCACGTCGTCCAGGACAGGGCGCCGCGGGATGCCGCCGACGCGATCACCGCCTTCGTTGCGGCACGGACACCGCCGGTGCCCGGGGTCCGGCGATGATGCGACTCCTCCGCAACGCCGCATGGTGGGTGCGCGACTACCTCTACGCACTCCGGTGGCAGGTGAACGCCGCGCTCGGCCGCACCGATCCGCGGGAGTTCACGACCGGGGACCTGACTCCCGTGGTGATCCTCCCCGGCGTGTACGAGACCTGGCGGTTCATGCTCCCGCTCATCACGGCGATGCATGAGCGGGGGCATCCCGTGCACGTCCTGCCCGTCCTGCGGCGCAACCGACGTCCCGTCGACGAAGCTTCGGCCAGCGTGGTCGAGTACCTCGCCCAGCACGACCTGCACGGATGCGTCCTGCTGGCGCACAGCAAGGGCGGCCTCGTCGGCAAACGCGCCATGGTCCGGGACACGGACGAGCGACGGATAGACAGCATGCTCGCGGTGGCGACACCCTTCGGGGGATCGCGCTACGGCCGTGTGATGGTCCTCCCCTCGTTGCGCATCTTCTCGCCGCGGAGCGCGACGATCGTCGCCCTGTCGAAGGAGCACGAGGTGAACGGCCGCATCGTGTCGGTCTACGGGCAGTTCGATCCGCACATCCCCGAGGGAAGCGAGCTCCCGGGCGCCGCGAAGAACGTCCGGCTGGATACGGGAGGGCACTTCCGCGTGCTGGCGCATCCCCGCGTCATCGCGGAACTGATCAATCTGTCCGAGGAACCGCAAGCCGCACGGTGATCACTTGGGAAGGTCAGCCGATCCAGCATCTGGGTTGGTGGGAATGCCCGTGAGACGCCGGCCCCGTCCTGACACTCCGCCGATCACGGCAGCGACGGAGGCGAACACCAGCACGACGCCGCAGCCCTGCGTCAGAGTGAGGGTCTCTCCCGCGATGAGGCCGCCGATCGAGAGCGCCACGACCGGGCTCAGGAGTCCGAGGAAGGCTGGAACCCGTGCTGGCAGTGCGGCGATTCCGCGGAACCAGAGGGCGTAGGCGAGCGCGGTGCCGATGAGGGTGAGGTAGACGTAACCGGCGATGTTGGTGAGCGTGGGCGGCTGCTCGGGGAGAGGCTCGAAGACTGCGACGAGCGCGGCGAGGATGAGACCGCCGGCGACGAGCTGCCATGCGGTGACCACGAGAGGCGGGTGCTCGCTCGACCAGGCTTTCGTCAACACCACTCCGAGCGCCATCGACACCGCACCCAGCAGGGCGGCCGCGACGCCGATCGCATCGAGCCCGCCCGCGGCCCGCAGGACGATGAGCGCGACGCCGGTCACCCCGGCGATCCCCGCGGCGACGACCCGCCCCGTCAGCTTCTCGGCGAGCAGGCGAGAGGCGAGCACCGCGACCAGCAGGGGCTGGATGCCCCCGACCACCGCCGCGACTCCTCCGGGCAACCGGTCGGCGGCGATGAAGAGGAAGGCGAAGAAGCCGCCGATGTTGAGCGCGCCGAGCACGACCGACTTCCACCACCACGAGCCTCGAGGGAGCCGCCGTCCGATGGTGAGGAGCAGGATGCCGGCGGGCAGCGCGCGCACCGTCGCGGTGAGGACCGGATGGTCCGCGATGAGCAGCGTCGTCGCCGTGAGGTACGTCGTGCCCCAGAGGATCGGAGCGACTGCCGTTATCGCGACGGCCGACGTGGTTTTGCTAAGCACTTAGTCAATATAGCTCACTGCTTAGCGATATGGTCGAGGAATGGACCACGTCGATCGCATCCTCGCCCAGTGGCGCACCGCCCGGCCCGGTCTGGATGTGAGTCCGATGGCGGTGATCGGTCGGCTGAGCCGCGCCGCAGCCGTCGTCGACGGGAGGCTCGCTGAGACCTTCGCCTCGCACGGCATCGACGCCGGAACGTTCGACGTGCTCGCAACCCTCGCTCGTCAGGGGGAGCCCTTCCGGATCACTCCCGCCGAACTCGCCGCCGACGCGATGATCACCTCGAGTGCGGTTGCCCAGCGCCTCAACCGCCTGGATCGGCTGGGTCTCGTGATCCGCGAGCCGAATCCCGACGACGGCCGTGGCAAGTTCGTGCGGCTCACCGACGCCGGGCGCGCGCTGCTCGACGCGGTGCTGCCCGATCATCTGACGACCGAACGAGAGATCCTCGCACCACTCACGGCCGCTGAGCGCAGGACGCTCGCCGGCCTGCTGTCGAAGCTGGCCGGCGAGGGGTGATCGCCGCGCCCCTCAGGCGAGCGCGTCCACGATCGGGCGGAACTTCACCCGCGTCTCGAGCATCTCCGTCTCGGGGTCGCTTCCGGCGACGATGCCCGCGCCGGCGTGAGCGATGAGCGGGATGTCAGCCCCGGCATTTGTGTGCACGTCGAACTGGGCGCAGCGCAGGGCGATGGCCCATTCACCGTCGCCCGCGGCGTCGATCCACCCGACGGGTCCGGCGTAACGGCCGCGGTCGAAGGGCTCGACGCGGCGGATGACCTCGAGCGCCGCCTGTGTCGGAGTCCCGGCGACAGCGGCGGTCGGGTGCAGCACCTCGACCAGGTCGAGAGAGGACGCGTGCCCCGACAGCGAGCCTTCGACATCGGTCGCCAGATGCCAGACATTGGGGAGCTTCAGCATGAACGGCTCGGGCTCGGCGACCAGTGCGGTCGTGTGCTCGCGAAGCGACGTCAGCACGCTCTGCACGGCGTACCGGTGTTCGTCGAGATCCTTGGGGCTCGTCGCGAGGGCGACGGATGCCGCGGTGTCGGCGTCGGCGTCGGCACCGCGCGCGGCGGTCCCGGCCAGCACGCGAGCAGTGACGGTGCCGCCCGAGACGGTCACGAGCGTCTCGGGGCTCGCCCCGATCGTGCCGTCCACCGCGAAGGTCCAGGTGTCGGGGTACGCCGAGGCGAGCGCGCGGACCAGACGTCGCAGGTCCGACCCGGCCGGAACGGTGCCCACCAGATCGCGGGCCAGGACGACCTTGGCGACCTCGCCGGACGCGATCGCCTCGAGACCGGCGCGCACCTCGCCCTGATAGCCGTCGGGCGTGCACGCACCGGGGCCGACGGTGGCCGACCAGTGCGGGCCGAGGGTGACCGCCTGGGGTTCCTCGCGCTCGGGCTCGCCCTCGACGAAGACATGGGTCACCCAGCTCGTGTCGCCGCGGCGACCGATGATCATGCGCGGCACGGCCAGCGCAGCGCTCGCCGAGGTGTTCGCCGGGTCGAAGGGGAGGGTGCCGAAGGCGACGAGGCCGGACCCCGGCATCCGCACCTTGTCGTCGATCTCCGCTGCGGCGGCGACATCGCGCCACCACTGCGCGGCCGGCGCGCCGGCGGGGAGCTCCGCCGCACGACCCACGCCGACGAGCAGGTCGCCGCGGCGAGACCACACGGTCGGGTCGTCGGGCGAGGCGTAGACGAGCGGCTCATCGACCGGTTCGATCCGGCGGGTGACGGCACGCAGCCGCGGGATGCCGAGTGCAGACGAGGTCACCCGGCCAGCCTAATCCGGCGCCGGTGCGGCGGCCCCGCCCTCTCAGCCCGGCGGCGCCCCGCCCCGATTAGGCTCGACACGTGACCGACCAGCCCTCCCGCACCCCGTCCACCCGCGCGGACCTCGGCAAGGATCCCGCCCGCGTCAGCGGCATGTTCGACGAGGTCGCGCCGGCCTACGACCGCACCAACGCGGTGCTGAGTCTCGGGAACGACAAGCTGTGGCGCATCGCGACGACGCGCGCCGTGGCGCCGCGCCGTGGTCAGCGCATCCTCGACCTCGCCGCCGGCACCGGCGCGAGCTCGGTCTCGCTCGCCGGCTCGGGTGCCGACGTCGTCGCGGGTGATTTCTCGGCGGGGATGATCGCCGAAGGCACGCGGCGGCACGGCGGCATCCCGAATCTGTCCTTCGTCGAGGCGGACGCGACGGCGCTGCCCTTCGCCGACGAGGAGTTCGACACCGTCACGATCTCGTTCGGCCTTCGCAACGTCAACGACCCCGACAAGGCTCTGCGGGAGATGCTGCGGGTCACCAAGCCGGGCGGAACGCTCGTGATCTGCGAGTTCTCGCACCCGCCGGCAGCGCTCATGCGCGGCCTCTACCGCTTCTACAACGACCGCATCCTGCCCGTCGTCGCCCGCGCCTTCAGCTCGAACGCGGCAGCCTACGACTACCTCAACGAGTCGATCCGCGACTGGCCCGACCAGCGCGCCCTCGCCGGGCGCATGCGCGGCGCAGGCTGGGAGCAGGTGGCGTGGCGCGACCTCAGCTTCGGGATCGTCGCCCTGCACCGCGCGCACAAGCCCGCAACCCCGGACCGGGCCTAGAGCGCGACGGGTACGCTGGAGGTATGACCCCCCGCCCCGGTACTCCGGGCTCGCAGATCGCGAGCCGACTCGGCGTCACCGAACGCATTTTCGTGGGACCGCGGATGCGGAAGCTCCTCACCACGGTCGAAGAAGGGCTCGACCTCGTCGAAGCCCGCCTCGCCGGTGAGTTGAAGGTCGGCGATTCGCTCGCCGACGTCACGTCCCGCTACCTCTACGAGGCCGGCGGGAAGCGGATGCGGCCGATGCTGGCGATCCTCACGGCGCAGCTCGGCTCGGGGGTGACCGACGACGTCCTCGCCGGTGCCACCGCGCTCGAGATGACCCACCTCGGATCGCTGTACCACGACGACGTCATGGACGAGGCGGACCGTCGTCGCGGCGTTCCCAGCGCTCACGCCGTGTGGGGCAACAGCGTCGCGATCCTCACGGGCGACCTGCTGTTCTCGCGCGCCAGCCAGCTGATGGCGAAGGTGGGGGAGCGGGCGATCCGTCTGCAGGCCGACACGTTCGAGCGCCTCGTCCTCGGCCAGATGCACGAGACCGTCGGTGCGCAGCCGGGCGATGACCCGGTGGAGTTCTACCTGCAGGTCCTCAGCGACAAGACCGGTTCGCTCATCGCCGCCGCGGCCGAGACGGGCGTCATCTTCTCGGATGCCTCGGACGAATACGCGGCTCCCGTCCGCGAGTTCGGTGAGCGGGTCGGGGTCGCCTTCCAGCTGCTCGATGACGTCATCGACCTGTCGGCGGACGCCGCCGAGACCGGGAAGGTGCCCGGCACCGACCTGCGCGCAGGCGTGCCGACGATGCCCTACCTGCTGCTCGGCCGCGCGAGCGACCCGGCGTCGCAGTCGCTGAAGGTCACGATCGACGAGGGCGTCGCCCGCATCTCCGACGGCGCGGACCCGGCGATCCTCGACCACCCGCTCACGCAGCTCCGCGAACACCCCGCGACCGAGGCGACCCGTCGGCTCGCGCACGAGTGGTCCGATCGCGCCGTCGCTGCTCTGGCCCCTCTGCCCGACGGGCAGGTCCGCGAGGCGCTGACCCGTTTCGCCCAGGTCGTCGTCGACCGCTCCAGCTGATCACCCGGCGGATTCGCCGCTTCTTCGTCACGCCCGCACGCGGGCTCTCGGAAAGGACACCCATGACCAAGCTTCGGCTGGCCATCGTCGGCGCAGGACCCGCCGGCATCTACGCGGCGGACATCCTCCTCAAGGCTGAGCGCAAGTTCGACGTCTCGATCGACCTGTTCGACCACCTGCCCGCGCCCTACGGACTCGTCCGATACGGCGTCGCCCCCGACCACCCGCGCATCAAGGGCATCATCAACGCGCTTCGCGACGTCCTCGACCGCGGTGACATCCGCATCTTCGGCAACGTCCGCTTCGGCACCGACATCACCCTCGCCGACCTCAAGAAGCACTACAACGCGGTCATCTTCGCGACCGGTGCGATCAAGGACGCCGACCTCGACATCCCCGGCATCGACGCAGAAGGCTCGTACGGTGCCGCCGACTTCGTGAGCTGGTACGACGGCCACCCCGACTTCCCGCGCGAATGGCCGCTCGATGCGGCATCCGTCGCGGTCCTCGGCAACGGCAACGTCGCCCTCGACGTCGCGCGCGTGCTCGCCAAGCACGCCGACGACCTGCTGCCCACCGAGATCCCGGCGAACGTGTACGAGGGACTCAAGGGCTCGCCCGTCACGGACGTGCACGTCTTCGGCCGCCGCGGCCCGGCGCAGGTGAAGTTCACGCCGCTCGAGCTCCGCGAGCTCGGCGAGCTGAACGACGTCGACATGGTCGTCTACGACGAGGACTTCGATTACGACGAGGCCTCGAAGGCCGCGATCGCCTCGAACAAGCAGGTCATGGTGATCGACCGCGTGCTGCAGTCATGGCGCCAGCGGCCGAGCGTCAACAACGCCGGCGGCGAGGCGAGCCGACGGCTGCACCTGCACTTCTGGGCGCGGCCCGTCGAGATCACCAAGGATGCCGACGGTCGCGTCGCGTCGATCGTCACCGAGCGCACCCGACCCGACGGCTCCGGCGGGGTCGAGGGAACCGGCGAGATGCGCGAGATCCCCGTCGGCCAGGTCTACCGCGCCGTCGGCTACTTCGGCTCGCCGCTGCCGGACGTGCCGTTCGACAAGCGCCACGGCGTGATCCCGAACCATGAGGGTCAGGTCGTGAAGAAGGGCTCGAACGAGCGCGTTCCCGGCGTCTACGCGACCGGGTGGATCAAGCGCGGACCCGTCGGCCTCATCGGCCACACCAAGTCCGACGCGATGGAGACCATCCGCCACCTGATCAACGACCAGGCATCGTGGTGGACTCCCGAGGACGCGTCCGACGAAGCAATCATCTCGCTGCTCGCCGAGCGTCAGGTCGCCTGGACCGACCTCGACGGGTGGCACCGACTCGACGAGCACGAGGTCGCCCTCGGCGCTCCGCACGAGCGCGAGCGCATCAAGGTCGTCGACCGCGATGAGATGGTGCGGGTCTCGCGCGGCGAGTGATCGCGTCATGACCGGCGGCTGGGAGCAGGACGTCCTGGGACGTCCGTTCGAGCGGCTCACGCTGCCCCTGGGCAGCGACTCGGAGGGCGAGGTCGTCGCGACGCTCGTCCGGCTCGATCCGCCGAAGCTCGCGGGCCTCACCGGGCCGCTGCGCGACGTCGACGTCCTCTACCTGCACGGCTGGTCGGACTACTTCTTCCAGGTCGAGCTCGCGCGCTTCTGGGCGTCCCTCGGCGCGCGGTTCCACGCCCTCGACCTTCGCAAGTACGGTCGCAGTCTGCGGCCGGGGAACACGCCCGGCTTCGTCACCTCGCTCGACGTGTACGACGCCGACATCGCCGCGGCGCTGGGCGCCATGGGGCATCCGCTCGACCGTCCGCGGTCGCGTCGCCGCCTCGTGATGATGGGGCACTCGACCGGAGGTCTCACCGCCGCGCTGTGGGCATCCCGTCATCACGGCCGGCTCGATGCGCTCGTCCTCAACAGCCCGTGGCTCGAACTGCAGCTCGGCACACTGGGGCGGCAGGCGCTGTCGCCGCTCGTCCAGATGCGCGCGAGAGTCGACCCGATGGGTGCGCACCCGGTCGTCGACCTCGGCTTCTACACCCGGGCCCAGACCGAGGTCGGGGCCCTCCCGGTGCGCGGGTACCGACGCGAGTGGCGGCCCGAGCGCGGGTTCCCGACGCATCCCGGGTGGTTGGCGGCGATCGTCGAAGGCCACCGGCGGGTGTCGGCGGGAGTGGATGTCGGGTGCCCGACGATCGTGCTCCTGTCGACGAAGTCGACGAACCCCTTCGCGTGGAACGCGGAGATGACCGGCAGCGACTCCGTCCTCGTCGTCGACGACATCGCCCGCGCCGCGACGCGGATCGGGCGGGAGGTGACGCTCGCACGGATCGAGGGCGGCATCCACGACATCTTCCTGTCCCGCCCCACCCCGCGCGAGCAGGCCTACCTGGCCCTCGAACGGTGGCTCATGCGGGGTGTGCTCGGCCGCTCGCGCGGTTCGAGGCGAGCCCGAGAGTCAGGCTGACCGCTGCTCCCAGCAGCATGACGCCCGCCATCGGCACCGCCGTCTCCTCTCCCCACAACCCCACGATCGGGGTCACGAGCGCACCGACCGCGAACTGGCAGGCGCCCATGAGCGCTGCTCCGGCCCCGCGGTTGCTCGCCGTCGCGCGGGCGAGGCCCAGCGCGTTCGCGTTTCCGAAGGTCAGCCCCGCGCCGCCCATCGTCGTGAACGCGCAGGCGAGGAAGAGCGGGACGGACAGGATGCCGGTGGCCGCCGAGACCGTCATGACCACCCCTGAGGCGACGCCGAGCGAGGCGCCGACCACCAGCATCCGCTCCGGCCCGATCCGCGGCGCGTACGTCGCGTTGATCAGGTTCGCGACCAGCAGTGCGGCGCCGCCGCCGGCGAATCCGAGACCGTAGAGCAGGGGCGGCATCCCCAGGATGATCTGCCCGACGAAGGGGGATGCCGCGACGTAGGCGAACAGGCCCGCGAAGCCGGAGACGTAGGCGCCCGTGTACCCCAGGTAGACCCGGTCCCTCATGAAATGGGCGAATGAGGCGCGCATGGTCCGCAGGCCGCCGGTGTGCCGGAGTTCGCGGGGGAGAGACTCCGGGACGACGAGCCAGGCGAGGACGAGCATGAGGACGGCGATGACGGCGAGAGCCGTGAGTACGCCCCGCCACCCCGAGAACGAGGCGACGAGGCCGCCGATCGGGGGAGCGATGAGGGGGCCGAGTCCGCCGACGGTCGCGATGAGGCTGAGCGCGCGCACCGCGGTGCGCCCCGTGCTGAGATCGACCGCGATGGCCCGCGCGACCACGACGCCAGCCGCACCCGACAGTCCCTGCAACAGGCGCAGGCCGATGAACACCTCGATGTTCGGGGATGCGATCAGGGCGACGCTCGTCAGGGTGAAGGCCGCCGTAGCGAGGAGGAGAACGCGGCGGCGCCCCCACATGTCCGAGAGCGGGCCGAGCAGCAGCTGCCCGACGCCCAGCCCGAGGAGGAACGCGGTGAGGGTCAGTTGGACCGTGGCGGGCGCGGCCTCGAGCTGGTCGGCGATCTGGGGGAGCGACGCGAGGTACATGTCGATCGCGAACGGCCCGACGGCCGAGAGGAACCCGAGGACGACGACGAGCCGGCGGGTGAGGTGCGGCGCGGTCATGCCCGGGGGCGCAGCAGCGCGCCGAGCGTGCGGAGCGTGGACTCGAGTCCGACGCCGGGGTCGAGGAGCCACTGGATCTGCAGACCGTCGGATGCCGCGATGAGGAGCGCCGCCAGGTGCTCGGCCGGCACGTCGTCGCGCACGAGGCCCTCCTGCTGCTGCAGTCGAAGGCTCTCGGTGATCGATCTGCGAAGGCCCTCGAATCGCAGGGTGAAGAAGTCTCGGCCGACGCCGTCCTCGGTCTCGAGCGACGCGGCGAGGAGGGTGGAGTAGAGCGTCACGAGCCCCGGTATACCGACGTTCCTCCGGGCGGCGTGGATCATCGTGTCGATACCGGGCCGGAGTTCGGGCGGATCGTCGTGGGACTGCTCGGCGTGCGCGTAGACCGCGACCAGGAGCTGCTCGCGGGAGTCGAAGTAATGGAGCAGCGCCGCGTGGGACACGCCGATGGCCTCCGCGATCTTGCGGAGCGACGTGCCGCTGGCGCCGCGCTCGCGGAACACCTCGATGGCACGGTCGAGGATCTCCTGACGCCTGGCGACGCCCTTCGGCCGCGATCCGCGGCGGCCGATCACATCGTCCTCGTCCTGGCTCATGGGGACAGAGTAGGACGGCGGAACGAAAACCTCCACTTGGAGGTTAATTCTGATATCGTCGTGGCCACGCCGCCTCGCGGCATCCGACAACGACGTTACGAAGGAAGGCCCATGGCTCTGCCGCTCGCCTCAGTCCAGCTCTACACGCTCGCCAAAGAGTTCAGCGAGGACATGTCCGGATCGCTCGACAAGCTGGCCGCTCTCGGCCTGCGCAACGTCGAGGCGTTCGACTTCGTCCGCCGCCCCGACGAGATCCGCGCGGCCCTCGACGCCAGCGGCCTCGCCTCTCCCACGGGTCACGCGCCGCTGCTGTCGGACGAGCTGTGGACGCCGGACGGCTCGATCCCCACTCCCGCTCCCGAGGTCGTCTTCGAGGCTGCCGCGAAGATCGGCATGACCACGGTCATCGACCCGTTCGTCCCCGCCGAGCGCTGGTTCACCGAAGAGGGCGTCGCCGACATCGCCGAGCGCCTCAACCGTCTCGTCGAGACCGCGGCCGGCTTCGGCATGTCCGTCGGCTACCACAACCACGCGCAGGAGTTCGTGAAGTCCTTCGACGGACAGACCGCCTACGAGCGCTTCCTGGAGCTGACCGACGACCGCGTCCAGATCGAGCTCGACCTGTTCTGGGCCCTGACCGGTGGCCAGGACGTGCCGGCCCTCGTCGAGAGGTTGGGCGACCGCCTCGTCGCCGTGCACGTGAAGGACGGCATCGCCCCGGCATCCAACCCCTGGGCACCCGGCGCCGACGAGTTCGGTTCCGACTCGCTCGAGCAGCTGCGTGCCGGCACCGGTGACGTTCCGCTCGCCGCATCGCTGCACGCCGGGACGAACATCCAGTACGCCGTCATCGAGTACGACAAGGCTCCCGGTGACGTGTTCGAGGACATCGCCGCGTCGTACGCCTTCCTGAAGGACGGCGGGTTCATCGCATGACCGGCCCCGTCGGAGTCGGCATCGTCGGTGCCGGTGTCATCAGCCAGACCTACCTCGAGAACCTGACGTCGTTCCCCGACGTGAAGGTCGTCGCGATCGGCGACATCATCCCCGAGCGCGCCAAGGCCAAGGCAGAGGAGCACGGCGTCCCCTCGTGGGGCACGCTCGAGGACGTCCTCGCCAACCCCGACGTCGAACTCGTCGTGAACCTCACGATCCCCGAGTCGCACATCGCGGTCTCGTCGCAGGCGGTCGCCGCCGGCAAGCATGTGTGGACCGAGAAGCCGCTGGGCCTCGACCGCGAGGGTGCCCGTCAGCTGCTGAAGGATGCCGACGCCGCCGGCGTCCGCGTCGGCTCGGCGCCCGACACGATCCTCGGCCCGGGCTTCCAGTCCGCGAAGCGCGCCATCGCCGAGGGCGTCATCGGTACGCCCCTGTTCGTGCAGACGGCGTTCCAGACGCAGGGGCCCGACCTCTGGCATCCGGAGCCCGCGTTCCTGTTCGCGAAGGGTGCCGGACCCCTCCTCGACATGGGGCCGTACTACTTCTCGGCTCTCGTCAGCCTGCTGGGGCCCATCGCCGGTGTCGCGGCGCGCGGATCGCGCTTCCGCACGGAGCGTCACATCCACACCGGTCCCCGCGCCGGTGAGACCTTCCCCGTCGAGGTCCCCTCGTCGGTGCAGGTGCTCTCGACGTTCGAGGGCGGCCAGCACGGCACGCACCTGCTGAGCTTCGACTCGGCGCTCGAGCGTCACGGTGTCGTCGAGATCCACGGCACCGAGGGCTCGATCGTGCTGCCCGACCCCAACCGCTTCGACGGTCCGACCCGCTACGTGAAGCCGCTCGGCGTCTTCCGCGACGGGATGAAGACCGAGCAGGAGTGGATCGACGTCGAGCAGCAGGGCACGGTCGTCGGCCGCGGTCTCGGTGTCCTCGACATGGTCCGCGCGATCGCGGAGAGCCGGACGCACGTCGCCACCGGCGAGCTCGGCTTCCACGTCCTCGACGTGCTGCTGTCGGCTCAGGACTCGGCGGAGACCGGCCAGTACCTCGAGATCGACAGCACGGTCGCGCCGGTGCCCGCCGTGCCGGTCGACTTCGACCCCTTCGCCAGCACGCTCTGATCGGCTGACACTGCGACGGCCCGGATCCCTGGCGGGGTCCGGGCCGCCGTTCGTGCGGTCAGTTCGGCTGGTTCGCGCGCACGCGGAACCACAGGCTCAACTCGCGCGCAGCGCGCAGAGTGGCCGACGGATCGCCATGCGATTCGAGGTCGTCGAAGGTGTCGCGGAAGCCCTCGGGTGCGTCGCCCTGGGGCATCGTGATGGGCTCGAAGCCCATCGTCCACTCGGCGAAGTTGCGTTCCTCGATGAACTCGTCGATCAAGACCCGCAGGTGGTCGTGGCGCGGGTCGCGCTCGATTTTGCCCATGGTCTCGCGGACGGCCTGCTCGGGACCTTCGAGGATCTGGATGAAGCGGCCGTTCCGATAGAGCAGCATGCCCGTGATGCCCCGCTCCGAGTTCGCCGCCCGGCACTGCTGGAGCAGCTCACCGAGCGCCTCGTGGCTGAACGGCGCGGTGGCGGTGCTGGAGTACACGACGGAGAACACGGTGTCGTCGGCGGTGGTCATCGGGTCTCCCGGATCGTGAGGATGCCGTCCGCGCCCGGAGCGGGCGTCGGAGCCGACGAGAGCGTGCGCATCGCGGACACCAGGTCTGCGAACGTGCCGATCAGGGCGGACCGCATGTCGAAGGCCGCGAACCGTCCGTCGGTGCGCCGCTCGATGTAACCGAGGAAGTTGCCGTCGCGGCTGCCGACGTGGAAGCCGTCTTCGACGCGCGCCCAGACCGTGCCGGGGGATGAGTAGTGCTCGGGCACGGGGACCTCACTTGCTCGTGGTGCTGACTTGCCACGCTAGGTGAGGGGCTCGAAGCCCGCCCGGGCTTGACAACCCCCGGGGGTACTCACCCGCGCGTCACCGGTAGTTGATGAACTGCAGGTCGACGTCGAGGTCGGCGGCCTTCAGCATCCGCTGGACTTCCTGCAGGTCGTCACGGGACTTCGACTGCACGCGCAGCTCGTCGCCCTGGATCTGCGCCTTGACCGACTTGGGGCCCTCGTCGCGGATCAGCTTGGTGATCTTCTTCGCGTCCTCGGAGGAGATGCCCTCCTTGAGGGTGGACACGAGCCGGAACTCCTTGCCCGAGGGCTGCGGGTCCTCGGACTCGAGGCTCTTCAGCGAGATGCCGCGCTTGATCAGCTTCGACTGGAAGACATCGAGCACGGCCTTCGCCCGCTCGTCGCTGTTCGCCTTGATGAGGATCGACTCGCCGCTCCACTCGATCGAGGCGCCGGTGCCCTTGAAGTCGTAGCGCTGCTCGACCTCCTTGCGCGCCTGGTTGAGGGCGTTGTCCGCCTCCTGACGATCCACCTTGCTGACCACGTCGAACGAAGAGTCTGATGCCATGCGTTCGAGGGTACCGCTGTACCGAGCGGATGCCGCGGGTCCCGGCATCCACATCGTTGCGCGCCCGTGATGCGCGGCCGCTAGCGTCGAGGCATGGATCGTCGGGGGAAGATCATGGTCGGAATCGCCGTGGGGGCCGTGGTGGGGTTGCTTGCGCTCGCGGCGCCGGCCGTCATCGGCATGATCCCGACCGACGAGGTGGTCGCGGAAGCACCGTCCCCGTCGGCCACGCCGATACGGATCGCGTCCCCGACGCCGACGCCGACGCCGACGCCGACGCCGACGCCGGAGCCGACGCAGCCCGCACCGGTCGAGACCACTCCGGCGCCGCCCGAGAGCAAATGCCTCGGCGTTCCGCCGGGCAAGGATCGGGGGTCGATCTCTCCCGGTGCGACGGGGGCCGTCGAGCGCTCGAACGCGGAGGGACTCGCGACGGTCTACCGCGTCGTGTCCAACGATTCGTACTGGGCGATCGTCGAGCGGTTCTGCCTCGACAGCGGCGACTTCGACGCCGCGAACGCGTTCGACGGGGCGGGCGAGATCTACGAGGGTGACTATCTCGCCATCCTCTCCGAGGGCACCGCGACGGCCGCCGCGCTCAACGAGGCGAACAAGGGCGGGTATCGCACCCACCAGGACTGCGACGGGATCGCCCGCATCGAATTGTCGACGCCCGACTCCTCTGGTCGCATCGCGGTGACAATGAGGGGGACGATCGTCGACACCGGCACGGGCGAATACGCCGAGGGGCCGGTCGAGAACGTCGACGGCACGCCCACCTTCTACACGGTGCAGCCGGGCGATACGTACCGCGGGATCGGCGACCGGTTCTGCGTCGACGCGATCACCGTGCAGCAGTTCAACCAGGCCGGGGGCCCGGAGCATGTCCTCCAGCCCGGAGACCGCGTGCAGCTGCGCCCGACGAGCCGGTCGATCGAATCTCAGGGCTGATCACCGCGCGCCGACCATGACCGCAGGCTCGGCGCCCCTACTCTGACCACGTGAGCACGCCCGCACCCCCTCAGCTCGCGCAGCGTGCCTGGGGCATCGCCGCCGTCGTCATCGTGGTCCTGTCGGTCCTGCCGACGTTCCTCGTCCTCCTTCTGGTTGCGACGGTCGACGAGCAGTACGGCTGGCTCCTCATCGTCACCTTCGCCTTGCTCGTCGCGGGTGGGTCGGCCGCGATGCTCGCCGGCATCGTCGGTCTCGTCTTCGCCGGCATCCGCCGGAGCGGGTTCGTCTGGCCGGCGATCGGAACGGTCCTGGGGATCGGACTCGTCGGCGCTGCGTCGATCATCCTCGCGATCGGAAGCTGACGACGGAGCCGCGGCATCCCCTCCTTCGTAGACTGGACTGATGCGGCC
The DNA here is from genome assembly GCF_030818715.1 of Microbacterium sp. SORGH_AS_0505. Classification (NCBI taxonomy): domain Bacteria; kingdom Bacillati; phylum Actinomycetota; class Actinomycetes; order Micrococcales; family Microbacteriaceae; genus Microbacterium; species Microbacterium sp. SORGH_AS_0505. Next base: position 1,691,832 of record NZ_JAUTAT010000001.1, read on the forward strand.
GCTGACAGAGGACCAGTTGCGCGACGTGCTCGTCAACGCGACGAAGGACGAACGCACCCGTCTCGAACTGCCCCACGACTTTCCAATCCTCGAATGGGATCACCTCGACTTCCTCGCCTGGCGCGACCCCACGACGCGCAGCCGCGGCTACGTCGTCGCCGAGATCGGCGGCGAGCCCACGGGCATCGTCCTGCGGGCCGCGAACGGCGCCGCCCACGCCCGATCGGCGATGTGCAACATCTGCCACACGATGCAGCCCGGCAACCAGGTGACGATGTTCACTGCGCGACGGGCGGGGGATGCCGGCGACCGCGGCGACAGCGTCGGCACCTACGTGTGCGCCGATCTGACCTGCCATGACAACGTGCGGATCGCCGCGCCGCTGGCGCCGAGCGAGATCCGCGCGAGCGTCGATCGGCGGATCGACGGCACCCGACACCGCCTCGAATCCTTCGTCGAGCGCGTCGCCGCGGCCGCCTGACGCCTCGGTTTTCGTCACGCCCTCAGGGAGGGTAGTATCGGTGATCGCGCCTCCGGTCGACTGCGAAAGCCGGGCGGGTGCGCACCTGGCGAGTTACCCAAGCGGCCAAAGGGATCTGACTGTAAATCAGACTGCATTGCATTCGGGGGTTCGAATCCCTCACTCGCCACCACACGAAGAGCCGCGGAGCATTCCGCGGCTCTTTCTCATTCCCCCGGTGGCCAGGGCAAGCCCTGTGGAGATCGCGTTGCCGCACCGCGCGGTCTGACAGGATGGGGGCGAGGGCGGGGGGAGGCCTCCGCCGAAGGGATGTCGAGGATGAGCGAACCGATCACCGCCCCCAGTTCGAGCAAGATCTTCAGAGCCGCGATCTGGGTCGCCATCGGCGCGCTCATCGCAGCTGCGATCGTGTGCGTCGTGTGGGTCATCGTCGGCGACTCCGCCGGCATCGTCGGACGGGCGTTCCTCACGATCCTGCTGCTGGCCGCTTTCGCCGGGCTGTCGATCCTCGAGGCATCCCTCGCCAGCCGTCGACCGGCGTGGTTCGCTCTCGCGAGCATCGTGTCGTGGGTCGTCGCGCTCATCATCGGGGCTTTCCTGATCTGGATGCCGGATGCGGGCGACAACTACGGTGTCGGCGTCGAACGCTTCTTCAAGTACATCGTCATCCTGCTGGTCCTGCAGGGGGCCCTTCTCCACATCCGTCTCTACGTGAAGTCGTTCACGCGTCACCAGACGACGTTCACCAGCATCGTGGCCTACGTCACGATGGGCCTCATCGTCATCCTCGCGTTCATGCTCGTGATCCCGCTGATGCTGGGCGAGTTCGTCGACTTCCGCGACATCTACTGGCGTGTGCTCGTCTCGGTCGCGATCCTCGCTGCCGTCGGCACGGCTCTCGTTCCTCTCGTGAACGCCCTCTTCGCGCCGAAGAAGGAGCGTCCCCAGGCGGTCGGTTATGCGGCGCAGGGCTACGGCGCACCCGCCTATGCGCCGCAGACGGCGTACGCCCCGCACGATGCCGCGCCAGCAGCGCCGGTCCAGGCGTGGCCGACGTACGCGGACGGTCGCACCCCGCTCCCGGTGATGCCCGACGGCAGCCCCGATTGGAACGCGTACTACACGGGTCAGCCGACCTACGCTCAGCAGCCCTACGGCGCGGGCGCCGAGGTGCCCCCCGCGCCGCCCGCGCCGATCCCCGGCGAGCCGGCGCAGCCCGCATCACCGGCGCAGCCTGCACCACCGGCGCAGCCTGCACCGCCGGCCCAGCCCGATCAGCCGGTTCCTCCCATGCCGCCGGCTCCGGGGACGCCCGACGTTCCGCCGCCGCCGCGCTACTGAATCCTGTTCCTCGAACCGCCCGGGACGCCTCGCCCTCCGCGAGGGCGTCGCGGGCGGTTCGTCGTTCCGCGGGCGACGGCCGCCGGGCGGCGTACCGTGGAGGGATGAATCCCGCCGCGCTCGCCGACCTCGCCCTCGACATCGCTCGCGAAGCGGGTGAGCTCGCCCGCACGCGCCGTGAAGAAGGTGTCGCGATCGCCGCGACCAAGTCGGCGCTCGCCGACATCGTGACGGAGGCGGACCGCGAGGTCGAGGCGCTCATCCGTGCCCGTCTCGCGACCGAGAGGCCCGATGACGGGTTCCTCGGCGAGGAGTCCGGCGCCGAGCGGGGGACCTCCGATATCACGTGGGTCGTGGACCCCATCGACGGCACCGTGAACTACGCCTACGGGATGCCGCACTACGCCGTCAGCATCGCAGCGGTCTCGGGAGAGCCCACGCCGCCGACCTGGACCGCGCTCGCCGGGGTCGTGCACAACCCCGCCATCGACGAGACCTTCCACGCGATCCGAGGCGAGGGCGCATGGCGAGGAGAGCACCGGTTGACGGTGTCGAGCGTCGGTGAAGCCGGCGGGCTCGTCGCCACAGGCTTCGGATACGACCCGAAGCACCATGCGGAGGACCTCGCGAGGGTCGCCGCCGTCATGCCGCTCCTGCGCGACCTGCGCCGCGCAGGCGCCGCATCCCTCGACCTGGCGTACGTCGCAGCCGGCCGGCTGGACGGGTACTTCGAGCGGGGACTGCACCCGTGGGACCACGCCGCGGGTGCGCTGCTGGTCACAGAGGCCGGCGGACGGGTCACCGGGGCGCCCGGCGGCGCTCCCGGGCGGGAGATGACCATCGCTGCGGGCCCCGAGCTCTTCGAACGGTTGGCGGCGACGATCGGTGTGTGAACCGGCATCCCATTCCCAGCCTCCGTCGTGTAGCGTGTTTATCTGATCGTTACCTTCGCTGCCCGAGCGGAGAAGATCGACCCCTGAAGCCCGCGGCCCCGGCCGCTCGACACGAGAGCCCGCACGTTTGACTTTCGATGCCTCCTCTACCGACGCGCCCGCAGCGCGTCGTAGCCGGCGACCCGCTGTGTCCGGCCCCGCGCCGTTGACCCGTGCGGAGTACCGTCGGCAGGCTGACGGAGCTGTCGTCTCGAACGAGGTCCCCGCCATCGCTCAGACGGTGGAGGCGCCCGCTCTGCGCCGGCGGCGCGCGCGCGAGGCGTCCGCAGCCGTCGAAGCGGTCACCGCGGTCGCTGCCGAGCCGGTTGCGGAGGCACCCGTCGTGGCGTTCGTCGCGCCCGAGCCGGAGCTCGCCCAGGCGGCACCGGCGTCGATCGCGGAGACCGTGATCGCCGAGGCCGCCGCGGCCACTCTGCCGCGGCGTCGCCGGTCACGGCCGGCCGCTCCCGCCGTCCCGGTCCCCGAGGTCCCCGTTCACGAATTCCTCGACGAGACCATCGTCCTCCCGGCCGCGGACTCCGTTCACTCCTCCGCGCATGACGCGGCGCCCAGCATCGACGAGTTCGAGCTCGCCGCGAAGGTCTTCTCCTTCACGGGCGAGACGCCGATCCAGGTCGCCCGTGCGGCAGCCGAGGCTGACGAGCAGGCGCAGCCCACGACAACTCGGGTGCGCATGGCGGATCAGCCCGCTCGCCCCCGTCGTGGCCGGATCATATTCAAGCGGGTCGCCGCGGCATCCTTCTCCGTCAGCGTCGTCGGGGTCGTCGGACTGCTCGCCATCGGCATCACGACTCCCGTCGCCGCCGTCGGCGCGTTCGGCCAGGAAGTGCGGGGCGACATGACGCTCGCCAGCGACGCGACAGACGTCGACGCCCCTGAGATCCAGGCGTACGTCGCCGGCTCCGCCACGGCGGCGAAGGATCTCGCCCGTTCCGACGAATACGACATCGAATCCATGGCCGACGTCGCCGCCGAGTCCGGTGTCACCGCGTTCGCCGGCACCTGGGTGAACGACGCCACGGCCGCCGTGCAGTGGCCCTTCCCCGTGGGCGTGCCGATCTCGGCGCAGTTCGGCTCGACGTCCTACCTCTCGAAGTTCTCGCGTGCTCACCACGGCACGGATTTCACCCCCGGCCGGGGAGCCGAGATCCACGCGGTGGCTGCGGGAACCGTCCGCATCGCTACCGAGGCCGGCGGCGACTACGGAGTGACGGTCGTCATCGACCACATCATCGACGGTCAGCTCGTCTCGACCCGCTACGGGCACATGGAGTACGGCTCGCTGCGCGTCTCGCCCGGAGAGACCGTCGAGGCCGGTCAGGTCATCGGCCAGGTCGGCAGCACGGGCAAGTCCACCGGCCCCCACCTGCACCTCGAGGTGCTGCTCGGCGGGACCACGCGCATCGATCCGCTGCCGTGGCTGAAGGAGCACACGCAAGGCTGACCCGGTTACAGACGGGTGCCGCGACTCTGGTATCCTCTTCTAGTTGCCCGCTTGCGGGCAGCACGCCCCGATAGCTCAGTGGCAGAGCACTTCCATGGTAAGGAAGGGGTCGTCAGTTCAATCCTGACTCGGGGCTCGCAGCATCCTTCAGATGCGCCACGGCGGGGTAGCTCAGCTGGTCAGAGCGCACGACTCATAATCGTGAGGTCGCGGGTTCAAGCCCCGCTCCCGCTACGCAAAACCCCTGGGCTCCACCCCGGGGGTTTTGTCATGTCCGGGCGGGGGTCAGCGCGCCGGATCCAGAGCGTCCAGCAACGCATCCTCCGGATCGACCGGACAGGGTGGCCGCCGCTCACGGCGTGCACGCGACAGGAACGCCACTGCTCGCGCCGCTGCTGCGCAGATGCCGCAGAGTGCGGCGAAGCCCAGCATCCGCGGACTCAGGACGGGTTCGCCCTCCAGTGACGTCCACGGGAGCATCGCCCAAAAGACGGGCACCGAGGCCACAGCGCCCAACGCCCCGAACGCGACGATGTGCACCCACGTCGAGGTGACGGTCCGCAACGCTCGCGCCGTCAACCATGCCAGCGGCGAGCCGAGGCAGCAGAGGATGAACACGGCGACGGTGCTGAAGGCGAGGAACCAACCGAGATAGTCGAACCCTCCGCCTGGCGAGGACGCCTCTGCCACCCAGTACGCACCGACCATGACCGATCCGAGCGCCCACGTCGTGAGCGTATGCACCGTGGCGTCGGCCAACGTGAACGGCACCTGTGCATCGGCAGCGGTATCCATGACCTGAATCTGACACAGATCTTCGGGGAGATGAAGACGCAGGTCGAACCGCGGCATCCTCACCTGTCGACGGATGCAAGGGATTCGACGCGACACGCCGCCTCACCGGGTCGGTGGGCGGCGTGTCGAGCACGATCTGTTGCATCGGTGAATGCGATGCGTTGTTCGAGAGGTCAAATGTCGATGGGGGAGAGGTCGCCCTCGCCCTCCTCGCCGAGCTCGACGACGACCGGATCCTCGCCCTGCGACTCGGGCTGGATGTCGGTGCCGGCATATGTCTCCTCGGGCTCGTCCGCGGGGATGTCGAGGGGGCGTCCCTCGAACTCGGCGTCGGCGGCCTCGGTGTCTCCGACCGTGGTGTCCTCGGTGGGTGCGTCGTTCGGGTCGAGGCGGATGCCGTCGTCGCCGGTCTGCTCGGGAGTGCTCATGGTGTTCCTTCCTTCGAGAACCCCCACCCTCACCCACTCCACCTTGCTCGCGCAGAGGCTGTCGCCTCGCGCCGGGCTGGGCTACCCTGCCGCGGTGACCACGCGACTGCTGTTGATCTCCGACACCCATATCCCCGGCCGCGCCCGCACCCTGCCCGACGCGGTCAGACGCGAAGCGGATGCCGCCGATCTCACGATCCACGCCGGCGACTGGGTTGCGGCATCCGTCCTCGACGACCTGCGCCAGCACGGCGACGTCCTCGGGGTGTACGGCAACAACGACGGCGACGATCTGCGCGCCGTCCTGCCCGAGGTCGCGCGCCGCGAGATCGAGGGCGTCCGCGTCGCCGTCGTGCACGAAACGGGGCAGAAGCAGCGCCGCGAGGAGCGGATGGATGCCGCCTTCCCGGGCACCGACCTGCTCGTGTTCGGCCACAGTCACATCCCGTGGGACACGACGGCGCCGAGTGGCATGCGCCTCCTCAACCCCGGCTCGCCGACCGACCGGCGGCGGCAACCCGACCACACGCTGATGGTGGTCGAGGTGGCGGACGGCGGCATCCGCTCCGTCGAACTCCGGAGCATCTGACGGGTTGCACCCCGTCGTCGGAGGAGTACTATCGCTGTCGGATTGCTAGAAAAGCGAGGTAAATCTCATGGCGAAGGACTCCCGCCGGTGGCTCGGACTGGTCTTCATCAGTGTCGCGGTGTCACTCATCATCGTCGACTCGACGATCGTCAACGTCGCCGTGCCGTCGATCGTCGAAGAGCTGAAGATCAGCTCGACCGAGGTCCAGTGGGTGCAGGAGGTCTACACCCTCGTGTTCGCCTCGTTCCTGCTGCTGTTCGGCGCCTTCGCCGACCGTTTCGGCAGGCGGCGGGTGATGCTGATCGGCGTCTCGGTCTTCGCCGCGTCGTCGGTGCTCGCGAGCGTCGCACCGACGGGTGAGCTGCTGATCCTCGCGCGCTTCGTGCAGGGCGTCGGCGGAGCGATGATCCTCCCGACCACCCTGTCCCTCATCAACTCCACGTTCCGCGGCCGTGAGCGCGGCATCGCCTTCGCCGTCTGGGGGTCGACGATCGGTGGCATGGCGGCGGTCGGTCCGCTCCTGGGCGGCTGGCTGACCACCGCGTTCTCGTGGCGGTGGGCCTTCGGCATCAACATCCCCCTCGGCATCATCATCGTGATCGGTGTTCTGCTGACCGTCGCGGAGTCGCGCGAGACCCGTAGGCGCTCGATCGACGGCGTCGGCGCACTGCTGTCGGTGATCCTCTTCGGCTCGCTCGTGTTCGGCCTCATCGAGGGCCGGACCTTCGGCTGGTGGCTCGCCGAGGACGGGCTCACGATCGGCGGCTGGACCTGGCCCCTGGCCGTCTCGCCGATCCCCTTCGCGTTCGCCATCACGCTCATCGCGCTGGTCCTGTTCGTCTGGTGGGGGCTCCGCCGCGGCCGCCGCGGCCAGGACCCGCTCATCGACTTCTCGCTGCTGAGCATCTCGTCGTTCCGGAACGGCAACATCGCGGCCCTCGTCGTCTCGCTCGGCGAGTTCGGGCTCATCCTCGCGCTGCCGCTGTGGCTGCAGTTCGTCCTCGGCTTCGATGCGCTCCAGGTCGGCCTGCTGCTCCTCGCCCTCGCCGGCGGATCGTTCATCGCCAGCGGCGCCGCGGGCGCGTTCAGCGGAAAGGTCCCGGCCGTCGTCGTGGTGCGCCTCGGCATCCTGGCGGAGATCGTCGGCATCGCGTGGGCAGGGTTCATCATCGGACCGGATGCCGCCTGGGGCTGGCTCATCCCCGCCCTCGCCGTCTACGGGTTCGGCGTCGGACTCGCGACCGCCCAGCTGACGGGTGTGATCCTGCAGGACGTCCCCGTCGAGAAGTCCGGCCAGGGTTCGGGCATGCAGTCCACCGCCCGCCAGGTCGGATCGGCACTCGGCGTCGCGATCCTTGGGACGGTGCTGTTCACGACGACCGGCGGTGTGCTCGCGGCATCCCTCGACGATGCCGGTGTCCCGTCCGCCGCCGCCGACAAAGTCGTGACGGCCGTCGTCGACTCGGCCGGAGCAGCCATCGCCGGGCTCGAGGCGGACCCGTCGCAGGCGCAGATCGCGGATGCCGCGCGCACCGCCTTCTCGGACGGCACCCGCGCGTCGGCCCTGACGGCCGCGGGCTTCCTCGTCATCGGTCTCGGAGCGACGTTCGCCCTCGGCTCCGGCCGCCGCCGCGACGACGAGGCTCAGAAGTCCCGACCGGCGGAGCGCGTCCACGGGTCGTAGTCGACCTCGAGCGGCTCCTGGGCCGGGCGTTCGGCTGCGGGGACGTGTTGCAGGTTGACGCGCACGCGGTACCAGAGCGAGCTCGACCCGCGCATGCCGTCGACCATCACATCGGCGGGGGAGAGGTGCGCAGCGACGTCGGGGTGGCGTTCGCGCCACCGGTCGAGCCCGCCGAGCGCCTCGTCTTTCGTTGCGGCGCGGGAGATCTCGATGAGCGGCATCGTCGACTGCCGCCGCCCCGAGCCGTCCCCGCCGCGTGGTGCGCGTTCGGCGGGTCCGAGCTCCTCCGCGAGCGCCAGCAGCTGCGCGAGTGATCCGGGAGCGTCATCGATGCCGGCGTGGGCGTCCCCTCGCTCCGCGAAGAGGGCGGGCACCGTCCGGACGGTGAACTCCTCCGGACGGATCGTCCGCAGCGCGTCCCATTCCACCGGCATCGAGACGCGTGCGTCGGCGAGAGGCCGCACGGAGTACGCCGACGCGACCGTCCGGTCCTTCGCATTCTGGTTGAAGTCGACGAAGACGCTCTCGCCGCGCTCCTCCTTCCACCAGTGCGCGGTCGCCAGCCCCGGCGCGCGGTTCTCGATCTCGCGCGCGAACGCCTGGGCCGCCAGCCGCACCTGCGCGTAGTCGTGCTGCCGATCGGTACGGACGAGGATGTGGATGCCGCGCGAGCCCGACGTCTTCGGCCACCCCACGAGTCCGACATCGGCCAGCAGGTCGCGCGCGACGAACGCGACGTCGACGATCTGCGACCACTCCACCCCGGGCATGGGGTCGAGGTCGATGCGGAGCTCATCGGGGTGGTCGAGGTCGTCGGCGCGGACGGGGTGGGGATTCAGGTCGAGGCATCCGAGCCCCACCGCCCAGACCAGGCCCGCGGCATCCCGGATCACGGCCTCCTCGGCGCTCGTCCCCGAGGCGTAGCGGAGCGTCGCGGACGAGACGAAATCCGGTCGGTTCTCCGGGACGCGCTTCTGGAAGAAGGCTTCGTGGTCGATCCCCTTCACGAAGCGCTTCAGCACCATGGGTCGGTCCGCGACGCCGCGGAGCGCTCCGTCGGCCACCGCGAGGTAGTACTCCGCGAGCTCGCGCTTCGTGATCCCGGGCTCCGGGAACACGACCTTGTCGGGGCTCGAGAGCCGCACCTCGTGCCCGTCGACCTCGAGCGTGACCGCATCGTCCTTCTTCGCCATGCGCCCGGTCTACCGCGGCGCGGGCCCGTGAGCCACGGGGTTGCGCGGACCCGGTCGAACTACGATCGGAGGGTCCCGCCCGGCATCCTTCTCTGGAGGTACACCCATGTCCACGCCCGTGACCGGCTCTGCAGCGCTCGACCACGCCGCCGACCTCGCCGAATTCGTCGCCGCGTCGCCCTCCAGCTACCACGCCGCGACGGAGGTCGCCCGCAGAGTGCGCGAGGCGGGCTTCCAGGAGCTCGACGAGCGCGAGGCCTGGCCCGCGCAGCCCGGCGGCCGGTTCTTCGTAGTCCGCGACGGTGCGGTCCTCGCCTGGGTCGTCCCGAACGGAGCGGATGCCGCGACCGGCGTCCACGTCTTCGGTGCGCACAGCGACTCCCCGGCCCTGAAGCTCAAGCCCCGCCCGACGACGGGGAGCCTCGGCTGGTTGCAGGCGGGCGTCGAGGTCTACGGCGGTCCGTTGCTGAACTCGTGGCTCGACCGCGAGCTGCGCCTCGCCGGCCGTCTCGTGCTCGATGACGGGACGAGTGTCCTCGCCGCGACCGGTGCCCTCCTGCGGCTGCCGCAGCTCGCGATCCACCTCGACCGTGAGGTCAACGACGGCCTCGCCCTCGACAAGCAGCGCCAGACCCAGCCGGTGTGGGGTCTCGGCGACGCCGACTCCGCCGACCTGCTCGGCGAGCTCGCCGCCGAAGCCGGTGTCGACGCGTCGCGCATCCGCGGGTACGACGTCGTGACGGCGGACGCCGCCCGCGGCGCCGTGTTCGGCAAGGGTGACGTGTTCTTCGCCTCGGGCCGTCTCGACGACCTGGCGTCCGTCCACGCCGGCGTCGTCGCGCTCGAACGCGCCGCCGACGGGTTCGATGCGTCCCGCATCGCCATGCTCGCGGTGTTCGACCACGAGGAGGTCGGCTCCGCGACCCGCTCCGGGGCGGCCGGGCCGTTCCTCGCGGATGTGCTCGAGCGGATCCAGCTCTCGCTCGGCGCCGACCGTGAACAGCAGCTGCGCTCGCTCGCGTCGTCATGGTGCGTCTCGAGCGACGTGGGTCACGCGGTGCACCCGAACTACGCCGAGAAGCACGACCCCGTGGTCCAGCCCCGGCTCGGCTCGGGACCGATCCTCAAGATCAACGCGAACCAGCGCTACGCCACCGATGGCGCGGGTGCCGCGGCCTGGCACGGCTGGTGCGACGTCGCCGGTGTCGGCTCGCAGGAGTTCGTCTCGAACAACGCGGTGCCGTGCGGATCCACCATCGGTCCGATCACGGCGACCCGGCTGGGGATCGCGACGGTGGACGTCGGCATCCCGATCCTGTCGATGCACTCCGCGCGCGAGCTCGCCGGGGTCAGCGATCTCCACGACCTGTCCCGCGTGGCCGAGGCGTTCTTCACCGCCTGATCGCAGGGGGAACGACGGATGCCGCGGGCCCGCCGACGTGATGTCGGGGACCCGCGGCATCCGCGGTGTCAGGGGCGATGCGTCAGGCGGCGATCAGTACCAGCCGACCGACTGCGAGTGGCCCCAGGCGCCGCAGGGGCTGCCGTAGCGACCGTCGATGTAGCCGAGGCCCCATGCGATCTGCGTCGCCGGGTTCGTCTGCCAGTCGGATCCGGCGGAGCCCATCTTGCTGCCCGGGAGGGCCTGGGGGATGCCGTAGGCGCCGCTCGAGGGGTTGGACGCCTGGTAGTTCCAGCCGGACTCCTTGTTCCACAGCGAGACGAGGCATCCGAACTGGTCGTCGCCCCAGCCGTAGCTTCCGAGCATGCCTCGCGCCGTCTCCTGCGCAGCTGCCGCGGACGTGCCGCTGGCTGCCCGCGCCACGGGGGCAGAGGCGTTCGAGCTCGAGCTGGAGCTCGAAGAGTTCGCCTCGGCGGCGGCAGCCTCCTCGGCGGCCTTCTTCTCGGCCTCGGCCTCAGCCTTGGCCTTCGCGGCGGCCTCGGCCTTGCGCTTCTCCTCGGCCTGGCGCTCCTTCTCCTTGGCCACGGCGGCGTCGAGGCGACCGCGCAGAGCGCTCGTCTGCTCGTCGACCGAGGCGATCTCGGCCTCGACGGCCTCGGTCGCGTCGCGGGTGTCGAGCAGGAGCGGAAGTCCGGCGACCGTCTCGAGCTCGTCGACCGCGTTCGACAGGTCGTCCGTGGGGACCGTCGTGTCCTTGGTTCCGACGTCGAGCTTGGAGGCCTTGATGTCGGCGGTGACGTCCTTCGACGCGGCGACGGACGTCTGGGCCTTCTCGAGCGCCGCCTGGATTCGCGACTCCGGTGCGGAGGTTGCGACGCCGTCGGTCAGGGACTCGGGGAGAGTCCGCGAGAACGAGGCGAGGGCGATCGCGGGTGTCGGAGTCTCGGCCTGTGCGGCCTGAGGGGCGGGTGCCATGGCCGTCGCACTGGCGGCGATCACGAAGGCGGTGGTCATCGTCGAGAGGACGAGGACCGGGCGGCGCCGGAGTCTGCGTTCTTCGGTTCGGGTGGAGCGGATGGAGCGGCGGGTGGGCGTGTACGTCGAGTCAGTAGGCATGCAGAAAGTAATGGTTCCGTGTAGCGGGGACACGCCTCGAAGGGCGTGCGTGACCGTTCGGGCGGGCACGAGTCCCCCACCCTGGTTCACGGACCTGAGCGTTACCCGAACGTTACCTGGACGTCCCCGATTGGTCACCCGGTGTGAAAAGTCCTGATCACGGAGCCTGGGAACTTCCTGACCCCAGCCGCGGATGCCTGTGAACGATATATCGTTGGGTATCGGTCACCACCTGAAGGAGACATCATGAACAGCTCATTCGGTTCGCAGGGCTTCGGCTCGAGCGGCTTCGGCGGCGCCGGCCGCGGGTTCGGATCGGGGCCGCAGGGCTTCGATCTCGGCAACCTCGGCGCCGGTCTCATGGAGGCCTTCGAGCAGTTCCGAACGTCCTTCGATCAGCGCCCGGCGCCCTCTCGCATGAGCCGGGGAGACGTGCGCACCGCCGTCCTCGCGCTTCTCGTGGAGAAGCCGATGCACGGGTACCAGATCATCCAGGAGATCGACTCGCGCAGCGGCGGATCGTGGAAGCCCAGCGCGGGCTCGGTCTACCCCACCCTGCAGCTGCTGGCGGACGAGGGCCTCATCGTCGCCGAGGAGGCGGGCGGTCGCAAGACCTACTCGCTCACCGACGCGGGCCGCATGGTCGCCGAGGAAGCGGCCGGGTCCGCTCCGTGGGAGAGCGCCGCGCCGACGAAGGAGCACCACCACCGCGCATCCGCTCTCCCCAAGGCCGGCGTCGAGCTGGCTCAGGCAGCGGCGCAGGTCGCCCGCACCGGGTCACCGGAGCAGGTGGCGGAGGCCGTGGAGATCCTCGACGAGGCTCGCCGCCGGCTCTACGCTCTGCTCGCGCAGGGCTGATCCGCGTGGCAGCACGGCGTCGGGAAGGCGAGGACCTTCCCGACGACCGCGACGCGCGGGCGCGCTATCGACGCATCCTCCGGTTCGCGGCGAGGGCGCTCGTCGTCACGTGGTGGTTCGAGCTCTTCCTGCCGCGGATCGGCCTCGGTTGGATCGGCGTGCGCGGACGGTCGGCGCGCATGCAGCGCATCGCACGCCGGTTCCATGCACTCGCGATCGATCTCGGTGGACTGATGATCAAGGTCGGTCAGTTCATGTCGTCGCGACTGGACGTCCTGCCTCCCGAGATCACGAAGGAACTCGAAGGTCTGCAGGACGAGGTCCCCGCCGTTCCGTTCCCCGAGATCCGCGCCGAAGCCGAAGGGCAGCTGGGGGTTCCGCTCGGTCGCGCGTTCGCGGGCGTCGAGACGGTGCCGGTGGCCGCGGCATCCCTCGGTCAGGCCCATCGGGCCCGCCTGGCGGAGGAGGATGCCGCGCTCACCGGACTCGACGCCGTCGTGGTCAAGGTGCAGCGGCCCGGCATCCAGCGGATCGTCGACACCGACCTCGCCGCGCTCCGCCGAGTCGGACGCTGGCTCAGCCACGTCCGCATCGTGTCGGACCGCGTCGACGCGCCCCAGCTCGTCGAGGAGTTCGCCGAGACGAGCCTCGAGGAGATCGACTACCTGCACGAGGCCGCCAACGGTGAGCGCTTCGCGGCGGACTTCGCCGGCGACCCGCGCGTCGGGGTCCCCGCCGTCGTCTGGGAGCGGACCTCGCGCCGGACCCTCACCCTCGAAGACGTCACGGCGATCAAGATCACCGATCACGAGGCGCTCCTTGCGGCGGGCATCGACCCGGCAGAGGTCGCCCAGGTGTTCGCCTCGGTCATGTTCGACCAGGTGTTCACGCACGGGTTCTTCCACGCCGATCCCCATCCGGGGAACATCTTCGTGACGCCGCTGACGGGGACGGATGCCGCCGGTGCCGACGCTCCGCGGTGGCGGCTCACGTTCATCGACTTCGGCATGATGGGCGAGGTCCCGCCGAGCCTGCGGAACGGACTGCGGCGTCTCATGATCGCCGTCGCGGCGCGGGACGGCGTCGCGCTCGTCCAGAGCATCCGCGACGTGGGAGTGCTGCTGCCCAGCGCCGATACGACCGAGCTCGAGCGCGCGATGACGCAGCTGTTCGCGCGGTTCGGCGGGATGGGCTTCGCCGAACTTCGAGAGGTGGACCCGCGGGAGTTCCGCGCGTTCGCGATCGAGTTCCAGGACGTCGTGCGGTCTCTGCCGTTCCAACTGCCGGAGAACTTCCTCCTCATCGTGCGCGCGATGTCGCTCACCTCGGGTGTCTGCAGTGCGCTGGACCCGGCCTTCAACCTCTGGGACGCCGTCGAGCCGTACGCCTCGCGTCTCGTGCGCGAGGAGGGACGCAACGCCGTCACCGACGTGCTGCGGCGCGCCGTCACCGGTGTGACCACGGCCGCGCGGCTTCCCGGCCGGGTCGACGGCTTCCTCACGCGGATCGAGGACCGACGCGTCTCGTTCCCCGACCCGGCACTCGAACGTCGCGTCGCCCGGTTGGAGCAGCTGGGACGGCGGACCCTGTCGGGGCTGCTGTTCGCCGCACTCCTCGTGGGCGGTGCCACCCTTCGCCCGGACGATCCCGTGCTCGGCGGCGTGCTGATGACCGGCTCCCTGCTGCCGCTGGGTCATGCCCTTCTCGCCGGGGTGTTCGGCCGCCGCTGGTGAGGCGGGGCGCCGCCTAGGATGAGTCGGGCGCGCCGGCACGGCTCGAACGGCGCGCGCGGAGGAGGCGGCATGGCCGGCAATCGCAGGACCTGGATCCTCGTCGACGGTGAGAACATCGACGCGACGCTCGGCGGCTCGATCCTGGGGCGGCGTCCGCAGCCCGATGAGCGGCCCCGATGGGACCGGATCCTCTCCTTCGTCGCCGACCAGTGGAATCAGGACGCGCGCGGGCTCTTCTTCCTGAACGCCTCGACGAACCTGCCGATGTCGTTCGTGCAGGCCCTCCTCGCGCTCGGCTACCAGCCCGTGCCGCTGTCAGGCGACCCCGACGAGAAGGTCGTCGACCTCGCCATCCAGCGGACGCTCCGCGCCCTGCAGGAGCACGGCGACGACGTCGTGCTCGTCAGCCACGACGGCGACTTCGTCGACGACCTCGGCGTCCTCGCCGACGGCTCGCGCCGGGTGGGTGTGCTGGCCTTCGAGGAGTTCCGCAACGCCGGCTTCGCTCAGATCCCCGGCATCCGCTTCTTCGACCTCGAATACGACGCGGGAGCGTTCGACGCGCAGCTGCCGCGCGTGCGGATCATCCCCATCGACGAGTTCGACCCGGAGCAGTTCCTGCGCTGAGCGGGGTCAGGCGAAGCGCACCCAGTTCGCGCCGCGACCGGTCTCGTACCGGCCCTGCAGGTGCAGGTCGGCGTCGTCGACGCGGTAGAGGGACACCGTCGTCGAGCCCTCGCCGGCAGCGACGAGGAGCGTGCGGTCCGGGCTGACGGCGAAGCCGCGCGGCTGCGTCTCGGTCGAGACGAACCCCGCGGGCTCCGAGAGAGAGCCGTCGCCGTCGATGCGCAGCGCGGCAAGGGTGCTCGCCGTGCGCTCGGACGCCCACACCACGCCGTCGGTGAGGTGGATGTCCGCACCCCAGACGTAGTGGTTCTCGCGCGGGTCCTCGTCGATGACGCTGTGGCGGAGCTTCTCGGACGGATCGTGAGCGGGGGTCGCGTCGATCAGGTCGAGCGTTCCGGTCGCGGAGTCGCGGCGGTAGCGGAGCACCTCGCCGGTGAACTCGGTGAGGACGTAGACGGTCGCCTCGTCGTCGCTGAACGCGAGGTGCCGCGGCCCGCTCCCGGTGGGGGCTTCGGCGGTCGCCGGCTCGAGGGGCGACAGGGAGAGGTCTTCGCCCAGGGCGTACTGGGCGATGAGGTCGGTCTCGAGCGAGACGAAGTAGGCGTGGCGCCCGTCCCCGCTCGCGAGCACCGAGTGCAGACGGGGGAAGCGAACCTCGGCGGTCGGCGCCGAGACGACACCGCCCTCGCCGACGGCGCAGACGATGCCGTAGCCGCCCGAGTAGGCGGCACCGAGGAGGGCCGACCCGCCGCGGGTGAGGGCGAGGTAGTTCATCGCGCCGCCGGGCAGCGCGACGCGCGAGAGCGGGGTCAGCGCGCCGGTCTCGCGGTCGAGGGCCAGGGTGAGGATGCCGGCCTCCGCGTTGTCGTCGTCCGCCTTCACCGACGCGTACACGAGGCCGCGGTCGCCGTCGACGGCGAAGTTCGAGCACCCGGTGGTTCCGGGCGTCACGGCGAGGCGTTCGAGCCCGGCATCCGTCACGCGGAAGGTGCTGATCGAGGAGTCACCGGCGTTGGCCACGAGGACGAGTGAAGAGGACATGAATCGATCGTATGCCGCTCCCTGCGAGCGGTGCCGCGTCGGCGCGGGAGTAGGGTCGTCGCATGCGTTTCGTGTCGGATCTGCCCTCGTGACCGCGCTCCCGACCACCGACCGTACGCCGCGCTACTACCTGAGCGCCCTCGCGATCGGCCTGCTCGCCGGGCTCATGTCGGGGATGTTCGGCGTCGGCGGCGGCACGGTCATCGTCCCGCTCCTGCTGACGCTGCTCGTCTTCGATCAGCGGCGGGCAGCGGGGACCTCGCTCGCCGCCATCGTGCCGACCGCCGCCGTGGGCGTCATCTCCTACGCCGCCGTCGACGCCGTCGCCTGGATCCCCGCGATCATCCTCGCGGCGGCCGCCGTCGTCGGCGCTCAGATCGGCACCTGGCTGCTGGCGCGGCTGCCCCAGAACGCGATCCGCTGGGGCTTCATCGCCTTCCTCGTCGTCGTGATCGTGATGCTGTTCATCGTGGTGCCCTCCCGTGAGGCGGAGGTCCCCTTGACGTGGGGCACCGGCATCGGGTTCGCGGTGCTCGGTGTCTTCACCGGGATCATGGCGGGCCTCCTCGGTGTCGGCGGCGGCGTCATCGTCGTGCCGGCGCTCATGTTCCTCTTCGGCACGAGCGACCTCGTCGCCAAAGGAACCTCGCTGCTGATGATGATCCCGACCGCGATCTCGGGGACGATCGGCAACCTCCGGCGCCACAACGTCGACCTCGTCGCGGCGGCGGTCATCGGCGTCGCGGCGTGCACGACCACGGCCCTCGGCGCCTGGCTTGCGACCCTCGTCGATCCCTTCACGGCGAACGTCCTCTTCGCGGTCTACCTCACCTTCATCGCGGTGCAGCTCGGGGTCAAAGCGGTCCGCGCCCATCGCGCCCGCTGACCGGGCCCGCAGGAGGCCCGGACGGTAGGATCGTGCGGTGCCTGTGAATCCCGAGTTGCTCGGTCGAGCCTTCCCGCCGACCGCCCCGTACCTCGTCGGCCGCGAGAAGGTGCGCGAGTTCGCCCGCGCCGTCTTCGCGACCGACCCGCAGCACGACGACCCCGCCGCCGCCCAGGCCCTCGGCTACGCCGACGTCGTCGCGCCGCCCACTTTCGCGATGGTGATCCAGGACATCACCCTGCAGCAGCTGCTGAGCGAACCGGACTCGGGCATCGTGCTCGAGCGCGTCGTGCACGCCGAGCAGCGCTTCCGCTACACGCGGCCCATCGTCGCCGGCGACGAGCTGACCGGGCGTCTGACGGTCACCGGCATCCGTGCGTTCGGCAAGGGTGCGATGGTGACGAGTGAGGCCGAGATCACGGATGCCGGTGGCGACCACGTCGTCACGGCGACGTCCGTCCTGCTGGTCGGAGGAGACGAATGACCTCTCTTGAGATCGGCACCGTCGTGGCCGAGCGCACCGTCCACCTGACGCGCGCGTCGCTCGTCCGGTACGCGGGAGCGTCGGGCGACTTCAACCCCATTCACTACAACGACGCCGTCGCCGAGCGCGTCGGCCTGCCCGGCGTCCTCGCCCACGGCATGCTGACGATGGGTCTGGCCGTCGAGACGATCGTGGAGTGGCTCGGCGACTCCGGGCGCATCCTCGAATACGGTGTGCGCTTCACGCGCCCTGTCGTCGTCGACGCCGAGACCGGAGCCGACGTCACGGTCGTCGCGAAGGTCGGCGCGCTCGACGGCGACGCCGTTCGGATCGACCTGACGGTCAGCCACGACGGCACCACGGTCCTCGGCAAGGCGCAGGTGCGCGTCCGCGCGGCATCCTGATGCCCGAGATCACGCCCGTCCCGCTCTCCCAGCTCACGACGCTCCGCGTCGGCGGGTCGCCGCAGCGGATGGTCGAGGCGACGACGGCCGATGAACTCGCCGACGCGCTCCGCGATGTCTGGGCGGCGGGGGACCCGTGGCTGGTCCTCGGCGGCGGCTCGAACCTGCTGTTCGCCGACGACGAGTTCGAGGGCACGGTGATCCTCGTCCGATCCACCGGGATCGAACGGCTGCCCTCGCCGAACCCGGGTCACGTGCGCCTCACGGTGCAGGCGGGCCACTCGTGGGACGACCTCGTGGCGCAGACGGTCGCGGCAGGACTGAGCGGGATCGAGGCCATGGCGGGAATCCCCGGCACGACCGGCGCCGCTCCCATCCAGAACATCGGTGCGTACGGCCAGGAGATCGTCGAGACGCTCGTCGAGGTGGAGCTGATCGACGAGTCGACCGGCGAGGTGTCGGTGGTCCCGGCATCCGATCTGGGACTCGGCCTTCGCACCTCGGTCCTGAAGAAGCACTACGGCTCGGTTCCCGAGCGTTCCGCCGTGATCCTGTCGGTGACCCTCGAACTCGCGCAGGTCGGCCACGGCGCTGTTCCCGTCCGCGGGGCGCAGCTGCGGTCGGCGCTGGGACTCGACGCGGATGCCGCGGTCCCGCTCGCGTGGATCCGCGAGACCGTCCTCGAGATCCGCGCCCGCAAGGGCATGGTGCTCGACGAGGACGACCACGACACGTGGAGTGCCGGGTCGTTCTTCCAGAACCCCGTCGTGTCGGCGCAGTTCGCCGCGACCCTCCCCGCAGAGGCGCCGCGCTGGTCGATGGCCCCCGCCCTCGAGGCGGATCGCGTCATCCCGCTCGACCGGTTCGAGGGGTTCATCCCGCCACGCACCGGAGGACCCGCTCCCGTCAAGATCAGCGCCGCCTGGCTGATCGAGCACGCGGGGATGCGCAAGGGCTTCCGTCTGCCCGGGTCGCAGGCATCGCTGTCGACCAAGCACGCCCTCGCGCTCACGAACCGGGGACGTGCGACGGCCGAAGAGGTCGCCGCCCTCGCGCGGCTCATCCAGCAGCGCGTGCAGTCCGAGTTCGGTGTGCTCCTGCAGCCCGAGCCGGTGTTCTTCGACGTCGAGCTCTGACTCGGCGCCGAGGTCCCGATCCGGCCGGAAACAGCGCGCCCGTTCCCGGCCCGGAGTGGGACGTCGACGGAGCTCGACGTCAGGCGAAGAGGCGCTGCAGGCGCTGGACGCCTTCGAGCAGCTGGTCCTCGCCGAGCGCGTACGACAAGCGCAGGTAGCCCGAAGGGCCGAAG
The DNA here is from genome assembly GCF_030818715.1 of Microbacterium sp. SORGH_AS_0505. Taxonomy (NCBI): domain Bacteria; kingdom Bacillati; phylum Actinomycetota; class Actinomycetes; order Micrococcales; family Microbacteriaceae; genus Microbacterium; species Microbacterium sp. SORGH_AS_0505. Next base: position 1,710,600 of record NZ_JAUTAT010000001.1, read on the forward strand.
GCCTCGCCCGGGACGACGGCGACCTCGGCGCGCTCGAGGATGAAGTCCGCCAGCTCGAGGGAGGTCTCGATGCGGACGCCGTCCCATTCGCGCCCGAGCAGGCCCGTCACGTCGGGGTAGACGTAGAAGGCACCGAGCGGGTTCGGGACGGTGACGCCCGGGATCTTCGCGAGTTCGGAGACGATGAGCCCGCGACGACGGTCGAACGCCTGCCGCATCTTCTCGGCCTCGTCCTGCGGCCCGGTGAGGGCGGCGAGGGCGGCGCGCTGGGCGATGTTGTTGACGTTGGAGGACAGGTGCGACTGCAGGTTGCCGGCGACCTTGATGGCGTCGGCGGGGCCGACCATCCAGCCCACGCGCCAGCCGGTCATGGCGTACGTCTTCGCGACGCCGTTAACGAGAATCGTCTGACCGGCGAGCTCCGGCACGGCCTCGACGATGGACTGGGCCCGCGCGCCCTCGTAGACGAGGTTCTGGTAGATCTCGTCGCTGATCACCCAGATGCGGTGGGCGAGGGCCCACTCGCCGATGGCCTTCGTCTCGTCGGGCGTGTAGACGGCGCCGGTCGGGTTCGACGGCGACACGAACACGAGCACCGTGGTCTTGTCGGTGCGGGCGGCCTCGAGCTGGTCGACCGTGACCTTGTACTCCTGGTCGGCGCCCGCGAACACCTCGACGGGCACGCCGTCGGCGAGGGCGATCGCCTCGGGGTACGTCGTCCAGTAGGGGGCCGGGAGGAGGACCTCGTCGCCGGGGTTCACGACGGCCTGGAAGGCCTGGTACACCGACTGCTTGCCGCCGTTGGTGACGATGACCTGCGACGGCGCGACCTCGAGACCCGAGTCGCGGAGCGTCTTCGCGGCGATCGCCTCGCGCAGGACCGGGAGGCCGGCGGCGGGCGTGTAGCGGAAGTTGGCGGGGTCGCGCAGGGCCTCGGCCGCGGCATCCACGACGAACTGCGGCGTCGCGAAGTCGGGCTCTCCGGCCGCGTATGAGATCACCGGGCGACCGGCGGCCTGCAGGGCCTTGGCCTTGGCGTCGACCTTGAGGGTCGCGGACTCGGCGATGGCGGAAAGTTTGCGGGAGACGGGGGCGCGTTCGGTCACCCTCCGAGCGTACCGTCGGGCATCGCTCGGACGAGAGGTGCGACGCGGGTCAGCGCGTGGGGCGCGTGAGGATCTCGTTGCCCGATTCGAGGATGGCCACCGTGTGCTCGGTGTGCGCGGTGCGGCATCCCGTCGCGCTCCGGAGCGTCCAGCCGTCGTCGTCGACCTTCAGCTCGTCGGTGTCGACCATGACCCACGGCTCGATCGCCAGCATAAGGCCCGGGCGCAGACGGTAACCGCGGCCCGCGCGGCCGATGTTCGACACGTGCGGGTCCTGGTGCATCGTCGTGCCGATGCCGTGACCGCCGAACTCGGTGTTGACGGGGTAGCCCGCCGCGGTGAGGACGTCGCCGATCGCGGCCGAGATGTCGCCGATCCGGGCGCCGGGCTGCGCCGCCTCGATGCCGGCGGCCAGGGCCTCCTGGGTCGCGGTGATGAGCGGGTCGTTCTCGGCGTGGGCGCCGCCGCCGACGGTGAAGCTGATCGCGGCGTCCGCGGCGACGCCGCTCGTCTTGATCGCGAGGTCGAGGGTCAGCAGATCACCCGCGACGACACGCTGGTCGCGGGGCCGGCCGTGGAGGACGGCGTCGTTCACGGCCGTGCAGATGTAGTGGCCGAACGGGCCGCGACCGAACGACGGCGCGTAGTCGACGTAGCAGGACTCGGCGCCCGCGCCGAGGATCATGTCCTTCGCCCACGCGTCGATCTCGAGGAGGTTCGTCCCCGGCTTCACGCGCTCCTTGATCCCGTGCAGGATGTCGCCGACGAGTCCACCCGTCGTGCGGGCACGGTCGATCTGGTCAGGGGTGAGGATCTCGATCACGAGGCAGTCCGTTCGGTCGGCAGGCGCAACGGACAATCATACGTCCGCACCGTGAAGGCTGGTCGGGAGCGTACCGCAGCGCCGCCGGCTGACCGGCCCGGGCGCTTCACAGCCCGCTCCACTACGGTGGATAGGTGAGTGACCCCCAGACCCCGACCGAACCCGCAGACACCCCCGCCCTCCCCGGCTTCGACGAGCTGGGTCTGACCGGTCCCGTCCTCGCCGCCATCAAGGACCTCGGTTACGAGACGCCCTCCGCGATCCAGGCCGCGACCATCCCCGTCCTCCTCGGCGGCCGCGACGTCGTCGGCATGGCGCAGACCGGTACCGGCAAGACGGCCGCATTCGCGCTGCCGATCATGGAGAACCTCGACCTGACGCAGAAGACGCCGCAGGCGCTCGTCCTGGCCCCGACCCGTGAGCTCGCGCTCCAGGTCTGCGAGGCGTTCGAGTCCTACGCCGCCCGCATGAAGGGCGTTCACGTCCTCCCCGTCTACGGCGGCCAGGGCTACGGCGTGCAGCTGTCGGCCCTTCGCCGCGGTGTGCACATCGTCGTCGGCACCCCCGGCCGCATCATGGACCACCTCGAGAAGGGCACGCTCGACCTCTCGCAGCTGAAGAACCTCGTCCTCGACGAGGCCGACGAGATGCTGAAGATGGGCTTCGCCGAGGACGTCGAGCAGATCCTCGCCAAGACGCCCGCCGAGAAGCAGGTCGCCCTGTTCTCGGCGACCATGCCGGCATCCATCCGTCGTCTCGCGCAGCAGTACCTGCGCGACCCGGAGGAGATCACGGTCAAGACCAAGACCTCCACGAACACGAACATCACGCAGCGCTACCTGATCGTGTCGTACCAGCAGAAGGTCGACGCCCTCACGCGCATCCTCGAGGTCGAGGACTTCGACGGGATGATCATCTTCGTCCGCACGAAGAACGAGACCGAGACCCTCGCCGAGAAGCTGCGCGCCCGCGGCTTCAGCGCGGCGCCGATCAACGGCGACATTCCGCAGCCGCAGCGCGAGCGCAGCATCCAGCAGCTCAAGGACGGCAAGCTCGACATCCTCGTCGCAACCGACGTCGCCGCGCGCGGTCTCGACGTGGAGCGCATCAGCCACGTCGTGAACTTCGACATCCCGACCGACACCGAGTCGTACGTGCACCGCATCGGCCGCACCGGCCGCGCCGGGCGCAAGGGCGACGCGATCAGCTTCGTGACCCCGCGCGAGCGCTACCTGCTCGCGCACATCGAGCGCGCGACGCGTCAGGCGCCGACGCAGATGCAGCTGCCGACGACCGAAGACATCAACTCGACCCGTCTCGCCCGCTTCGACGACGCGATCACCGCCGCGCTCGCCGAGACGGACCGCATCACCGGGTTCCGCGACGTCATCGCGCACTACGTCCGCAACCACGACGTGCCCGAGCAGGACGTCGCCGCCGCCCTCGCCGTCGTGGCGCAGGGTGAGACGCCGCTGCTGCTCGACCCGGCAGCCGATCAGCTCGCCAAGACGCTGGCCGCCGACGCCGAGCGCGGCACGCGCAAGGACCGGCCGGCACGCGCCGACGGCCCCCGCGAGCGCCGCGGCAAGGGTGACTTCACGACGTACCGCATCGCGGTCGGGCGTCGTCACCGCGTCGAGCCGCGCCAGATCGTCGGAGCGCTCGCGAACGAGGGCGGCCTCGGCCGTGACGACTTCGGTGCGATCACGATCCGTCCCGACTTCTCGCTCGTCGAGCTCCCGACGTCGATGGACTCGTCGGTGCTCGACCGCCTGAGCGGCACCCGCATCTCGGGCCAGCTCATCGAGATCCGCCCCGACCGAGGCCGCCCCGGCGGCGAGCGTCCCAAGCGCTCCTTCGACGACCGCCCGAAGCGCTCGTACGACGACCGCCCGGAGCGCAAGCCGCGCCACGGCCGCGACTGACCGCATCCGCTGAGCGAGCGGCGTGCCGCAGCATCCGCTCGGTCGGAGATGTCCGGCCGCCGTGTCGGGCTAGGGCCGCCGCCGTTCGCGGATGCAATGGATCGCGCGCGACGCGCCGGGTGAAGGGTCAGACTCGCGGCGTGTCGCGCCGAAACTCTTGCATCCGCTGACGGCCGCCCCGCCCTACCGCTCAGCCGTCCGCACCCCCGGTGATGGCGGCGCGGATGCGGTCGACCGCGATCTTCGGTGTGCGGTCGGCGGTCACCAGCCCGTTCGTCTCCTGCAGCGTGTCGGTGAGCTGGGTGTAGCAGAACCCGGCGAGCACCTCGCTCGCGTGGACGGCTGCCATGAGGCCCTCGAAGCGCTCCGCGAAGTCGTCCGCTGAGGTCGCGGACGAGTATCCCCACGCCCCCTCGGCCGCCGCGGTGTCGAACGAGATGCCGCCGAACTCGGTGAGCATCACGGGCGCATCGGCGACGTCGCCGCTGAGGATCAGGTCGCGACCCGCGGGGCCCGTGGTGTCGAGAAGGTGCCGGATGCCGGCATCCGTCCGATAACGCTCCCGAACCACCTCGGGCCGCCACTCGTAGTCGTGGATCGCGACGATGTCGGTGTCGACCTGCTCCCAGCCGTCGTTCGAGACGACGGGGCGGGTCGGGTCCAGCGCCTTCGTCAGCGACACGAGCGCTCGGGCGAAGTGCTGCATACGCGGGTCGCTCGCGATGTGCTGCACGCCCCAGCTCTCGTTGAGCGGCACCCACGTGACGATCGAGGGGTGGGATGCGTCGCGCCGCACGACCTCGAGCCACTCGCGCGTCGTCCGCTCGATCGCGGTCTGCGTGAATGTGTAGGTGCCGGGCGCCTCGCCCCACACGAGCAGGCCCAGCTGGTCGGCCGCGAGCAGGAACCGGGGGTCCTCGAACTTCTGATGCACGCGTGTCGCCGTGAAGCCGAGCGAGCGGATCAGCTCGACCTCGTCGCGCAACGCCTCCGCCGACGGCGCAGCGAGATGCGTGTCGGGCCAGTAGCCCTGATTGAGGACCGACCGCACGAAGTACGGGCGGTCGTTCAGCCAGAACCGGCCCCGGGCGACGTGGGCGGTCCGGATGCCGAGGTACGAGTCCACGACGTCGTCGCCGACCGTGATCCTCGCGTCCACGAGGCGGGGGTGCTCGGGCGACCACAGCAGTTCCTCGTACGCCTGACCGTGCGCGAGGTCCGCGACGTGCAGGATCACGGTCACCTCGCGCGCTCCGGACGTGACCGCGCCTCTGGCGAGCGTGCGCCCCTCGAACGACAGATCGACCTCGATCCCGGTTTCCGACGGAGCGGACAGCTCGAGGTCGAGGGTGATCGTGCCCCCGCGCGGATCGGTCGTCCAGCGGACGGCTGCGACGTGCACCTCGGGCACGCTCTCGAGCCAGACCGGCTGCCAGATCCCGGACGTCCGGTGGTACCAGATCGAATGCGGCTGCTCGAGCCAGTCCTGCTTGCCGCGGGGCTGCGCGATGTCGGTGGGATCGTCCTCGACCCGCACGACGACCGTCCGCTCTCCCGCGGCGACGGCGGTGGTGATGTCGAAGGAGAACGGCGTGTGACCGCCCTCGTGCCGCCCGACGGAGCGTCCGCCGATCCAGACCTCGCAGCGGTAGTCGACGGCGCCGAAATGCAGCAGCAGGCGGCGCCCGTCACCGTGCCCGGCGGCATCCAGATCCGCGTCGGTGAGGTCGCGGGAGTACCAGAGCACGCGGTGCGGCCCGGTGTCCCCGACTCCCGAGGCGGTCGATTCGGGCGGGAAGGGGACGATGATCCGACCCGAACGGATGCCGGTGCCCTCCCAGCCGAGCCGGGCCCCGGCATCCTCGTCGTCGAAGGCGAAGCCCCAGGTCCCGGTGAGGTCGGCCCACGCGCCTCGGACGAGCTGGGGCCTCGGGTAGGTGCCGTCCTGCGTGCTCGCGCGGAAGGTGACATCGTCGTCGCTCATGCGCACCAGCATGCCCGACCTCGGGGCGGTGTGCGCGCCGCGGTGAGACTCGGGTCGAGCCGCGGAGATCCTCGAGACGCGCCGCCGTACGGCATCCGTCCGTCGGAGTGTCGGCTCGGATCTCCGCCGTACGGCTCGCCTCAGGCGCGATCGCAGTGGATGTCGGCGTCCAGAAGCCCGTGCAGGGCGGCGACGACGGTGTCCCAGTCGTGGACGATCATTGCGTAGTCGACCCGCAGCGTGACGTAGCCCCATGCCGCCGCGTTCGCGTCGCGCACCAGGTCGCGGTGGCGCGCCGCGGGTGATGCGTGGTGCTCCGCGCCGTCGGCCTCGAGGATGATCCGGTCGCCGATGAGGAAGTCGACCCGTCCGACGGAGGTGATCTCGACCTGGGCGCGCATCGAGACGCCGGTGCCCCGCAGTCGCCAGCGCAGGAGCGATTCGAGGCCGCTCTCGGAGTGCGGCCCGGCGAAGTCCAGGGCCGCGCGGGCCGCGTCTCCGCACGTCCGGCGCAGCCACGCGCGGCCCGCAGGCGTGAGCATGCCGAGGTGCAGCGCCGACTCGACTGCCACGAAGAACTCCTCGACGCCGCGGCACAGCCAGATCTGCCGCAGCACGCGAGGAACGGATGCCGGTGCGAGGCGCCCGGGCGCCGGTGCAGCGTCCCAGTGGTCGAGGCGCCGGCATCCGTCATGGGGAAGGCGGTGACCGTCGGCCCGCATCCACACATGGATGTCGGCGCCGCCATCGAGCGTCCACAGGCCGAGGTGGCGAGCCGCACTCACGCAGCCGAGGACGCCGCCGTGCCGCGCGGCATCCCGCACGGGCGCGCACGCCCCGCGGGTGGCGTAGGTGCCGCGGCGGACCCGAGAGATCGCGCCCGCCCGTGCCGCGGCGGCGATGGCTGAGGGACTCAGGCCCGATCTCCGGAGTTCCGCCGTCGTCGTCAGCCCTGCGCCGTCCTCGCACACGACCGCACCCTCTCGCGGAGCCGCCCGCAGATGCCGTCCGCCCGCCGAGGTCGTGGATCACGCACCCATCGACGTGCGGGTGGAGGAGTCCTCGGCGGCGATGCGCACGGCCGCGTCAGCGGCGGAGATCCACCGCGACACGCCGTGGAACACCCCGGCGAGCCCGGCGCGCCGGGGAGATCTCCGCCGTTCGTCAGCCCCTCGCCCCGCCTCACCCCCCGAGGTGCAGGGCCGCCCACAGCTCGGCGCGGGCGGCGAACGAAGACAGGTCCACGCCGAGGATGCGCTCTGCGGCGGCGAGGCGCGTGCGGACGGTGTGCCGGTGGACCCCGAGCGCGGTCGCGGCGGCGTCGTTCGAGCCGTCGGCGACGACCCAGGCCCGGAGGGTCTCCTCGAGCCGGGCGCCGTGCGCGCGATCGTGCTCGCGCAGCGGGTCGAGGTAGGCCGCGGCGACCGTCGACGCCTGCCCCGCCGACAGGGCCGAGAGGATGCCGCGGGCCTGCACCTCTTCGAAGCGCACGATCCCGGGGGCGGCGGCGCGGCCCCGGGCGGCGCGTGCCTGGTCGAGCGCGCGGGCGACGTCGGCGTATCCCGCCGGTTCCGAGACTCCGAGTCGGAGCGCGAAGCGCGCCGGAATCTCCTCGAGCGTCGCGGCGGCCGAGGCGGGGACCACGATCACGACGTCGTCGTCGAGGGTGCCGTACAGCAGTGCCCCGTGCCGCTCGTCGGCGCGGAGCTCGAGGACGTCGATGAGAGCGTGCGTGCGGGGACCCGCGGCATCCGCCACCGCCACCACGACCGGAGCGGCGGGCAACGGCCCCCAGACGTCGCGTGAGATCTGCCGGGCGAGGGCGGCGTCGCCGGTGAGGAGCGACCGGACCATCCCGGAGCGGAGTGCGGTGCGGGCGCGCGAGAGGCGCTGGTGCTGCTCGAGCGCGAGGCCTGCCATCGCGATCACGGCGGTCACGACGTCGCGGCCGGCCTGGTCGAGCTCGCTCGCCGCGATGGCGAGGACGCCGCGCAGGCTCCCGCCCCGCCCCAGGGTCTGCAGCGTGAACGCGTCGGTGTCGGAGCGCAGCGACGAGCCCGCGCGGGCGCCGCGACGCAGGACCGCGTCGACCTCCGTCCTCAGCACAGCTGATGCGTCGGCCGTGAGGCTACCCGCCGGGTGCTCGCGGACGAGCTCGCCGGCCGCGTCGTACATCCCCACCCACGTGTCGAGCTGACGCGCCAGCTCGGCGATGGTCGCGTCGAGCCCGTCGGGCCGCAGCGCCGCGAGCGCGATCGCGCGCTGCGCGGACAGCGCCCAACTGCGCCGGGCGTACGCCTGCGCCGCGACGGCCTCAGCGTTGGCGCGCGCGACGGCGATGAAGGGTGTGTCGTACGGCACCTCGAACAGCGGCAGGTTCGCGCGTCGGCACGCGGCGGCGAGTCCCGGCGGGATGCCGTCGCGAGCCACCTCGGTCCCGAATCCCAATGCGGCCACGCCGCGATCCACGAGTCGCCGCACATAGGTGTCGAAGGGGTAGCGGATGCCGGCGGGGAACTGCGTGCCGGTGGTCAGGAGGACGAGATCGTCGGCGAGGAACGGGGTCGGGTCGTCGAGGTCGGAGCTGTGCACCCACCGCGTCGCGCGGTCGAGGGCGCCCGGCGGCAGCTCGTCCTCCTCGCCCGCGAGGCGCAGCCGGAGCTCCCTGCGGCCGAGGAGGGCGCGCAGGGTGGGGTCGGCATCCCGAGCAACCATGCGGCCTCCCTTCTGTACGCGTCGTACAGTCCTGACGCGAGAATAGACGCAACGGCGAGTGACCGCACGCACGCACCCCTCTACGCTCGCCGCATGAGCACCTCGATCGCCTCCGTCAGCACGCCCCTCGGTGGACCGTCCCTTCCGCAGGAACGCCGCCTCGAGACCGCGATCCCCGGCCCCCGCTCGCAGGAGCTGCTCTCGCGCAAGGCGGACGCCGTCGCTGCGGGTGTCGGTCACACCGTTCCGATCGCGGCCGTCGCCGCCGGTGGAGGCGTCGTGCTCGACGCCGACGGGAACTCGCTCATCGACCTCGGCTCGGGCATCGCCGTCACGACGGTGGGGAACGCCCACCCCAAGGTCGTCGAGGCGATCGCCGCGCAGGCCGCGCAGCTCACCCACACCTGCTTCATGATCTCGCCCTACGAGTCCTACATCGAGGTCGCCGAGACCCTCAACCGCCTGACCCCCGGCGACCACGCCAAGAAGAGCGCCCTCTTCAACTCCGGCGCCGAGGCCGTCGAGAACGCGGTCAAGATCGCCCGCAAGTTCACCGGCAAGCAGGCCGTCGTCGCCTTCGACCACGCCTACCACGGCCGCACGAACCTCACGATGGCGCTGACGGCCAAGTCGATGCCCTACAAGAGCGGCTTCGGTCCGTTCGCCTCCGAGATCTACCGCGTGCCGGGTTCGTACCCGCTCCGCGACGGACTCTCCGGAGCGGATGCCGCGGTCCGCGCGATCTCGATGATCGAGAAGCAGGTCGGTGCCGACAACCTGGCCGCCGTCATCATCGAGCCCATCCAGGGCGAGGGCGGCTTCGTCGTCCCGGCCGACGGCTTCCTCTCCGCCGTCGTCGAGTGGTGCCGCGAGAACGGCGTCGTCTTCATCGCCGACGAGGTGCAGTCCGGTTTCGCCCGGACCGGCGCCATGTTCGCGAGCGAGCACTTCGGCATCGTTCCGGACCTGATCACCACGGCCAAGGGCATCGCTGGGGGAATGCCCTTGGCCGCGGTCACCGGACGCGCCGACATCATGGATGCCACGCACACCGGTGGCCTCGGCGGCACCTACGGCGGGAACCCCGTCGCCTGTGCCGCAGCCCTCGCCGCGATGGACGCGTTCGAGAACGACGGCCTCATCGAGCGGGCGCAGGAGATCGAGAAGCTCCTCACCTCGCGGCTGCGGGATCTCGCGGCATCCGACCCCCGCATCGGCGAGGTGCGCGGACTCGGAGCCATGATCGCCGCCGAGTTCGTCGACCCGACCACGGGTGCCCCCGATGCCGCGCTCACGGGTGCGATCGCGAAGGCGTGCATCGCCGCGGGCGTCATCGTCCTCACCTGCGGCACCTACGGCAACGTCATCCGGTTCCTGCCGCCCCTGTCGATCTCGGACGAGCTGCTGACGGAGGGCCTCGACGTCGTCGCCGAGGCGCTGGGGAAGGCCTGAGTATGGCGGGTGCGGACAACTGGTCGAACCCCGTCTCGCCCGAGACGTCGGCGGGTCTCGGGGCGGTCACGAAGGCACGCTCGAACAAGCTGCGCTCGCGACACGTGACGATGATCACCCTCGGCGGGATCATCGGGGCCAGTCTGTTCGTCGGGTCCGGCAACGTCATCCGCGAGGTCGGACCGGCCGCGATCGTCTCGTACCTCATCGGCGGTCTGCTCGTCTTCTTCGCGATGCGGATGCTGGGCGAGATGGCGGCATCCCGTCCCGCCATCGGCTCGTTCATGGAGTACGCCCGCGTCGGTCTCGGCGATTGGGCCGCGTACCTCGTGGGCTGGCTGTACTGGTACTTCTGGGTCGGCGTCCTCGCCTATGAAGCCGTTCTCGGCGGCGAGACGATGCACACCTGGATCCCGGCGCTGCCGTCCTGGGCCTGGTCGCTCATCCTCATCGCGATCTTCGTCGGGACGAACGTCATCTCGGTGCGCACCTTCGGCGAGGTCGAGTTCTGGCTGGCCAGTATCAAGGTGGTCGCCATCGTCGTCTTCCTCGGCGCCGGCATCCTCTTCGCCCTCGGGCTCTGGCCGAACGCGACGGTCGCCGTCCCCAACTTGTGGGAGCACGGCGGCTTCGCCCCCAACGGCATCGGCGTCGCCTTCACCGGCGTAGCCCTCGTGATCTTCTCCTACTTCGGCACCGAGATCGCCGTCATGGCCTCGGCCGAATCGGTCGACCCCGCCAAGGGCATCCGGCAGGCGACGAGCACGATCATCTGGCGCATCCTGCTCTTCTTCGTCGGATCGGTCCTCGTCATCGTGACGGTCGTCCCGTGGGACGAACTCCCCGTGCCGACCGACGTCGCCAACGCCCCGTTCACGATCGCGTTGTCGAAGTTCGGCATCCCCTTCGCCGACGTCATCATGCAGCTCGTCATCTTCACGGCGGTCATCTCGGTACTCAACTCCGGCCTGTACTCGGCGTCGCGCATGTTCGCCGCGCTCGCCGACAAGGGGTTCGCCCCGAAGGTCGTCGCCACCCGCTCGCGGACCGGCGTCCCCGTCATCGCGCTGCTCGCCTCCACCATCGGCGGCCTGATCGCGACGCTCGTCAACTTCGTCGCGCCGAGCTCGGGCATCTTCGACTTCATCATGAACTCGGCCGGACTCGTCGCCCTGTTCGTCTACGTCTTCATCGCCCTCACGCAGATGCGGCTGCGCCAGAAGATGACCCCCGATGAGGTCGCGAAGCTGAAGCTCAAGGTGTGGCTGCACCCGTGGCTGAACATCCTCCTCATCGCGGCCATCGCCGCCGTCGTGGTGGTCATGCTCACCTCCGAGTCCGGCCGTGCGCAGGTGTGGACGAGTCTCATCGCCACCGGCGTGCTGCTCGTGTTCTGGCCGCTCGTCCGTCGCAACCTCCGTCGCCGTCCCGACCACGCGTCGAACGAGCGCATCCCCTCCAACGAAGGAGTCGTGAATGACTGAGATAACCCGTGACGTCGTCATCGTGGGCGCCGGTGCCGCCGGCCTCACCGCAGCGAACGAACTGCGCAAGGCAGGGCTCTCGGTCGCGGTCCTCGAGGCTCGCGAGCGCGTCGGCGGGCGGCTCTGGACCGACGTCATCGACGGCGCCATGCTCGAGCTCGGCGGTCAGTGGGTCTCGCCCGACCAGGACGCGCTCATCGACACGGTGGCCGAGCTCGGACTCGACACCTTCAGCCGATACCGCGAGGGCGACAGCGTCTACGTCGGCCCCGACGGCGCCGTCTCGCGCTTCACGGGGGAGATGTTCCCCGTGAGCCCCGAGACCGAGCGGACGATCGACGAGATCACCCAGCGCCTCGACGCGATGGTCGCCGAGATCGACCCCGACCGTCCGTTCGCGCACCCGAAGGCCGCCGAGTGGGACACGATCACGTGGGACGCGTGGCTGCGCCAGCAGACCGACGACGACGAGGCGGTCCGCAACCTCGCCTTCGCGACCGGCTCCGCCATGCTCACGAAGCCGACCCACGCGTTCTCGCTGTTGCAGTCGCTCCTCATGGCCGCGAGCGCCGGCAGCTACTCGCACCTCGTCGACGCAGACTTCATCCTCGACAAGCGCGTGGTCGGCGGACTCCAGCAGGTCCCCGTCCTCCTCGCCGAGCGTCTCGGCGACGACGTCTTCCTGAACCGTCCCGTCCGCACCATCGAGTGGTCGGATGCCGGGGTCACGGCGCACGCGGACGGACTGACGGTCCGCGCCCGGAGTGCCGTCCTCGCCGTCGCGCCCGTGCTCTACAACCGCATCTCGTTCGTCCCGCCGATGCCGCGCCTGCAGCACCAGATGCACCAGCACATCTCGATGGGCTTCGTGATCAAGGTCCACGCCGTCTACGAGACGCCGTTCTGGCGCGAGAAGGGGCTCTCGGGTACCGCGTTCAGCCCGTACGAGATCTGCCACGAGGCCTACGACAACACGAACCACGACGACCCGCGGGGCACGCTCGTCGGCTTCGTGTCGGACCGGAACGCCGACGACATGTTCCGCCTCAGCGCCGAGGAGCGCAAGGAACGGATCCTCGAGTCGCTCGCGCACTACTACGGTCCCGAGGCGAAGGACCCCGTCGTCTACTACGAGAGCGACTGGGGCACCGAGGAGTGGACCCGCGGCGCGTACGCGGCGAGCTTCGACCTCGGCGGCCTGCACCGCTACGGCGCCGACGTCCGCACGCCGGTCGGTCCGATCCAGTTCGCGTGCAGCGACATCGCAGGCGCGGGTTACCAGCACGTCGACGGCGCGATCCGCATGGGACGCCTCGCCGCAAGGAACATCCTCGAGGACGGCCGGGCATGACGAGCCGCATCGTCGTCGGCTACACCGCCACGAAGGCGGGCCGCGATGCGGTGGCCGTCGCGGGCGGGCTCGCGGCGGCATCCGGATCCGAACTCGACATCGTCCTCGTCCTGCCCGGCGAGGGTCGGAGCGTCATCACTCCGCCGGACGCCTCGTACGACCGGTACCTGCTCGGCCAGGCCGAGTCGTGGCTCGCCGAGGCGTCCGCGTCGGTGCAGGCGGGCGTCGTGCACCGCGAGCACGCGCGCTACGCGGAGTCCTTCGCCGAAGGGCTCGTCGAGGCCGCCGACGAGTTCGGCGCGACGCACCTCGTCGTCGGCGCCGCCGACGGCGGAGCCCGGGGCCGTCACCGGCTCGGCTCGACGACGAGTCAGCTCCTGCACTCCTCCGACGTCCCGGTGGTCCTCGTGCCGCGGGGTGCCCGCAAGCGGGTGACGGATGCCGGGGTCCCGCGCCTCACCGTCGCCGTCGGCACGCGCGCCGGGGCGGACGTCCTCCTCGAGGAGGCCGTCGCCCTCGCCTCGGCGACCGGAGCCTCGCTGCGACTCGTCTCGCTCGTGACGGTCGACCTGCCGGCATCCGTCGACACGGGCGTCATCCGCCTCGCCGGAGCCGCCCACGCCGAGAAGGTGCTCGCCGACGTGCTCGCCGCGATCCCCGAGGGTGTCCGCGCCGACATCGTGACCGCGAAGGGCGACAGCATCGAGGACGCCGTCGCGCACCTCGACTGGCTGCCGGGCGAGATGATCCTCGTCGGCTCGAGCCGCCTGGCCCAGCCGCGCCGTCTCTTCCTCGGATCCGTCGCCGCGAAGCTCCTGAGCGAGATCCCGGTGCCGATGGTCGTCGTCCCCCGTACCCGCACCACCGACTCGTCCCGCTGACCCGAAGGAGCTCGACGATGAGCCACCACGCCGCAGAGAAGGCCCCCGTCGCCGACGGCGGCCTCTCGAAGAAGGGCCTCAGCCCCGGGACCATCGGCCTGCTCGGTGCCGTCGTCATCGGCATCTCGTGCATCGCGCCGGCGTACACGTTCACGGCCGCGATCGGCCCGACGGCCTCGGCGGTGGGAGCCCAGATCCCCGCCGTCATCCTCGTGGGGTTCATCCCGATGCTGCTGGTGGCCTTCGGCTACCGCGAACTGAACAACCGGATGCCGGACGCGGGCACCTCCTTCACGTGGGCGACGCGCGCCTTCGGGCCGTGGATCGGGTGGATGGCGGGGTGGGGGCTCATCGTCGCGACGGTGCTCGTCCTGTCGAACCTCGCCGGGGTCGCCGTCGACTTCCTCTTCCTCCTCGTGTCGCAGATCACGGGCGACCCGTCGATCGCCGACCTCGCCGGCATCCCGTGGCTGAACATCGTGGGCTGCCTGCTGTTCATCGCCGGGGCGACCTTCATCTCCTACCGAGATATGCAGACGACGCAGAAGCTGCAGTACGTGCTCGTCGGCTTCCAAGTGGTCGTGCTGGTGTTCTTCGCCGTCGCCGCCATCTGGAACGCCGTGAGCGGCGGCGGGTTCGATTTCCAGCCGTTCGATCTGGAATGGTTCAACCCGTTCGCGGTGTCGTCGTTCAGCGCGCTCGCGGCGGGCCTGTCACTGTCGATCTTCATCTTCTGGGGATGGGACGTCACCCTCACGATGAACGAGGAGACGAAGGACCCGGAGCGCACCCCCGGGCGGTCGGCGACGATCACCGTGATCACGATCGTGACCATCTACCTCCTCCTGGCCGTCGCGATGCTCATGTACTCCGGGACCGGTGACGGCGAGCTGGGGCTCGGCAACGCCGACATCCAGGACAACGTGTTCTTCTTCCTCTCCGGTCCGATCCTGGGTCCGCTGGCGTTCCTCGTATCGCTCGCCGTCCTGACGAGCTCGGCGTCGTCGCTGCAGTCGACCTTCGTGAGCCCGGCCCGCACACTCCTCGCCATGGGGCACTACGGCGCCCTCCCGAGACAGTTCGCCCGGGTGAGCCCGCGATTCTTCACCCCCGGGTTCGCGACGGTCGTGTCGGCGATCGTGGCGGCGGTCTTCTACGCGGTGATGCGCGCGGTGAGCGAGAACGCCCTCTGGGACACGATCCTCACCCTCGGCCTCATGATCTGCTTCTACTACGGCATCACGGCGTTCGCGTGCGTCTGGTACTTCCGCCACCAGTGGTTCGACTCGGTGAGGAACGTGTTCTTCACGTTGCTCTTCCCGCTGGTGGGCGGCATCATCCTGGCCGTGCTGTTCGTCACGACGCTCATCGACTCGGCCGACCCGGCCTACTCAGAGAGCGGGAAGGACATCTTCGGCATCGGCATCGTGTTCTTCCTCGGCCTCGGCATCATCGTGCTCGGCATCGTGGTGATGATCGTGATGCGTATCGTCGCTCCCGCCTACTTCCGCGGACAGACCCTGTCCCTCGACGCACCCCCCAGCGCGCGAAAGCTGCGCGCAGAAAGTGAGACCCTCCGATGACCTCCCGCGAGTCAGACCTCCTCTCCGGCATCCCGAACCAGCTCTTCATCGGCGGGGAGTGGGTGGATGCCGAGGGGGGCAAGACCCTCGACGTTTTCGACCCCTCGACGGGCGCGGTCATCCGCCGCATCGCGGACGCGTCCCCGGCCGACGGCATCCGCGCCCTCGACGCAGCCGTCGCCGCGCAGGAGTCGTGGGCGGCGACCGCGCCCCGCGAGCGGAGCGAGATCCTCCGTCGGGCATACGACCTCGTGCAGGAGCGCAAGGAGGACCTCGCGCTCCTCATGACGCTCGAGATGGGCAAGCCCCTCGCCGAGTCCCGCGGCGAGGTCGCCTACGGCGGTGAGTTTCTCCGCTGGTTCAGCGAAGAGGCCGTCCGCATCTCGGGCCGGTACGGGCTGAACCCCGAGGGGACCGGACGCATCGTCGTCTCGCAGCGTCCCGTCGGACCCTCGTTCTTCATCACCCCGTGGAACTTCCCGCTCGCGATGGCGACCCGCAAGATCGCGCCGGCGCTCGCCGCCGGCTGCACGGTCGTCGTGAAGCCCGCGGAACTGACGCCGCTGACGACGCTGTGTTCTTCGTGCAGCTGCTCGCCGAGGCCGGCGTCCCCGCCGGTGTCGTCAACGTCATCACGACCGCATCGTCGGGCGCGGTCTCGGCGCCGATCATCGCCGACCCGCGACTGCGGAAGCTCTCGTTCACGGGATCCACTCCGGTCGGGCAGAAGCTCATCGCACAGGCCGCCGAGGGGGTCCTGCGCGTCTCGATGGAGCTCGGCGGCAACGCCCCCTTCGTCGTGTTCGAGGATGCCGATCTCGACAAGGCCGTCGACGGCGCGATGCTCGCGAAGTTCCGCAACATCGGCCAGGCATGCACCGCGGCGAACCGCTTCATCGTCCACGAGTCGGTGGCGGCCGAGTTCTCGCGCCGGGTCGCGGACCGCGTGCGCGAGATGACCATCGGCCGCGGCACCGAGGACGGAGTGCAGATCGGTCCGCTCATCGACGACCGCGCGGTGGCGAAGGCGGCGGAGCTCGTCGGCGACGCCGTCGAGCGCGGCGCGCGCGTCCTCGTGGGCGGCAACGCCCTGGAGGGACCCGGCACGTTTTACGAGCCGACCGTCGTCGACGGCGTCGTCCCCGGCAGTGCGATCCTCCGCGAGGAGATCTTCGGACCCGTGCTCGCCATCAGCACGTTCTCGGACGAGGACGAGGCCGTGCGCCTCGCGAACGACACCGAGTACGGCCTCGTCTCGTACGTGTTCACGCAGGACCTCGCGCGCGGCCACCGGATGATCGACCGCCTCGAGACGGGGATGATGGGGCTGAACGTCGGTGTCGTCTCGAACGCAGCCGCGCCCTTCGGCGGTGTGAAGCAGTCCGGCATGGGCCGCGAGGGCGGCCTCGAAGGCATCCACGAGTACCTGAACGTGAAGTACACCCTGATCCCGGCTTGACCGGAAGTACTGAGGAGCATCATGAGCGACTACGCCGTCATCGACCCCGCCACCGGCGAGACCCACGCGACGTACCCGACGGCATCCGCCGACGACGTCGAGCGCGCCCTCCGGGCCGCCGACGAGGCCGCGCGAGGCTGGGGTCGGACCTCGACTCCCGCCGAGCGGGCCGATCTGCTGCGTCGCGTGGCGCAGCTGCATCGCGAGCGTCGCGAAGACCTGGCGAAGATCATCGTCCGCGAGATGGGCAAGCAGATCGACGGCGCCCTCGGCGAGGTCGACTTCGCTGCCGACATCACGGAGTACTACGCCGACCACATCGACGAGATCACCGCCGACACGCCGATCCCGATCGAGGGGGAGGGGACCGCCGTCATCCGCAAGGCGCCGCTGGGTGTGCTCCTCGGTGTCATGCCGTGGAACTTCCCGTACTACCAGGTGGCCCGCTTCGCCGCCCCCAACGTCGCGGTCGGCAACACGATCCTGCTCAAGCACGCGCCGCAGTGCCCCGAGTCGGCTGCCGCCATCGAAGAGATCTACCGCGACGCGGGCTTCCCCGCCGGCGTCTACACGAACGTGTACCTCACGAACGAGCAGGCCGCCGACGTGATCGCCGACCCGCGCGTGCACGGCGCATCGGTGACCGGCTCGGAGCGCGCCGGGGCCGCTGTCGCCGAGGTCGCCGGACGCAATCTCAAGAAGGTCGCCCTCGAGCTCGGCGGCTCGGACCCGTTCATCGTCCTGTCGGCCGATGACCTCGACGCGGTCGCGCAGGCCGCCGTCGACGCGCGCCTCGACAACACCGGCCAGTCCTGCAACGGCGCGAAGCGGTTCATCGTCGTCGACGGTCTCTACGACGCGTTCGTCGAGGCGTTCACGGCCAAGATGGCGGCCGCTTCGGTCGGCGACCCGTGGAGCTCCGACACCGTCCTCGGGCCGCTCTCCTCGGTCACCGCGGCCGAGCGTCTCGAGAAGCAGATCCAGGATGCCGCGGCCCAGGGCGCGACGATCGTCACCGGTGGCACCCGCGACGGCGCGTTCTTCGCGCCGACGGTCCTGACGGACGTCACCCCCGAGATGGACGTCTACCGCGAGGAGCTGTTCGGCCCCGCCGGTGTCGTCTACCGCGTCGCCGACGAGGACGAGGCGATCCGCGTGGCCAACGACACCCCCTTCGGCCTGGGGTCCTACGTCTACACGACCGACCCCGAGCAGGCGACCCGCGTCGCCGACCGGATCGAGGCGGGCATGGTCTACGTCAACCTCGTCCTCGCCGACGAGCCCGGGCTGCCGTTCGGCGGCATCAAGCGCAGCGGCACGGGTCGCGAGCTGGGGCTGCTTGCCGCCGACGAGTTCGTCAACAAGAAGCTCGTCCGCATCGGCTGAACGAGCGACGAGGGGCGGCATCCGATCGGATGCCGCCCCTCACCGCTTTCGCGTCAGGCCGAGGTCGTCGCGCGGACGTCGGCAGCCTCGCCGTGGCGGCCGAGACCCTCGTAGACGTCGCCGAGCTCGAGCGCCGCCTGCTGGCGGAGCGGCTCGTTCTCGCTCTCCGTCGCGTGCTCGATGGCGGCGCGGTAGAGCGGGAGGGCATCGCCCGGTCGCTCGGCGCCGACGAGAAGCCGGGCGGCCAGCAGCTCGGACCCGGCCCCCGAGCCCGGGTCGCCGGCCTGGGCGAACCCGTCCGCGGCCTGGAGCGCGGTCGCCACCGCTTCGTCGGTGCGCTGGTGCGCCGCGAGCAGACGGGCGCGCGTGTCGAGCACGTCGGCGACGTACCAATGGGCCTCGTTCGCGCGGCCGAGGGCGAGCGCTTGGTCGATGACCTCGTACGCGTCCTCGTCGCCGCGCTGCATCTTCGCCTGCGCGAGCAGGTGGAGCGCCTCGGCGTGCAGACCGACCTGCTCCTCGGTGCCGGCGGTCAGGCCGAGGGCGGTCTCGAGGGCGATCACGGAATCGTCGTACTCGCCGAAGTTGCCGAGATGTCGGCCCTGCGCGACGAGCGCGAAGGCCTGCCCCTCGGCTTCGCCTGCCTCCTCGTGCAGGTCGGCGGCGAAACCCCACGCGCCGACGGCGTTGCCGAAGTCGCGAGCACCCTCGTAGGCCCGGGCGAGGAGCCCCACGGTGATGGCGCGCGACCCGGCGGGCACCTCGGCGGCGGTCTCATCCGAGAGAACCTGGTGGAGCGCGTCGACGGCTTCTTCCGGCATCCCGGCGGAGATCATCGCTCGGCCCAGCCGGTAACGCGGGTCGGCCGTCGGAGCGCCCGCCGACTCGTACCGCTCGACCGCGGTGCGGTAGCGGCCGGCGGCGAGCGACGCGGCCCCGGCATCCTCATGGAGCGCTCCGGCCAGCACGAACGATTCCGCGATGCGGACATCGTCCGCACCGAGCGAGAGGAGGAGTCGTGCCGCCTCGTCCGCAGCGGCGGCGCCCTCGGCGAACTCCTCGGCCACGCCGTGCAGTCGGGCCTTCGACGCGAGAGCCCGCGCGCGACGACCGTCGCTGAGCGACCCCGCGAGAAGGTCGTCCAGGTCGGCGCGGGCCTCGTCGAAGAGCGAAGCGGATGCCGCGGCGTCGACCGCGAGCAGTCGCGCACCCTGTGCGCGCACCGCGTCGCCTGCCTCGAGGAACAGGCGCACCCCTGCGCGGGCGTCGTCACGGGCTTCCGCGAACGATCCCTCGTACATCTTCGCGACGCCGCGCGTCGAGACCAGGTCCGCCTGGACTGCCGCGGGCGCGCCCACCGCGGCTGCCAGCTCGGCGCCGAGCGTGTCGCCGGCCGCTGCCAGGTCGTGCCCGAACAGGACGAGGCCGAGGCGCTCTTCGAGGTCGGCCTGCGCCGCGTGCCCCGCGGCGCGCAGGATCGTCAGACGCTCGGGCAGGAACGCCTCGGCCTCGACAATCCGGTCGGTGGCGACGAGGCCGCCCAGCAGGTGCGACGACAGGACCACGCCCTCGGCGGGGTCGGCATCCGTCAGCAGCCCGCGGAGCGGGTCGATCGCGGCGGATGACGCGGCGTGCGCCAGGGCGACGGCACGGGCGACGCGGTCCTCCCGCGTGAGGACGGGAGCGGGTGCGACCACCGTCGAGAAGTCGTGCGAGCGTATGGGGACGTCGTAGTGCTCCGTGCCGACCTCGCGCAGGCGCGCGAGGTTCCGCGTGTGGGCGTCCGTGCCGTTCCGGCGGTCGAATGCCGCGGCGATGTCGCCGGCGGCACTCCACGCCGCGGCGGCGAGCTCGTCGACGCGCCACGGGCCGTTATGCGCGCCGAAGACGGGCACGAGGGCCTCCGCGTCCGAGCCGCGGACGGTGAGGCCGGGGTGGCCCGCCGCGGCGACGGCGTCGAGGGCGAGCGCGAAGGCGCCGAGAGCCGTGGCGTGCGCGTCGGCGTCGAGGCCGTCGTGCACGAGCCACGACAGGTGGCGCTCGACGAGGGCGAGGGCACGCGCCTCGTTGCCGGTGACGGCGCAGAACACGACGTTCTTCGCGACGATCGCGAGGTTGTCCGGGTTCTCCTTCGCGAGGCGGTAGCTGCGCAGGTGAGCGGTGCGTGCGTCGTCGAGCATCCCCGCGCGCAGGTAGGGGAGGAGGATGCGAGCCAGCGCGTGCTCGGGCTCCTCGCCGCACGAGAACCCGTTCTCGATCATCTCGCCGACGAGTCGGATGGCCTCTTCCTCGCGACCGGTCTCGATGAAGAATCCGGCGAACTGGCTGCGGACGCACGCGTCGCAATGGCTGTAGTCGTCGCGGGGCGTCGCCTCGAGCGTGCGCTGCAGGTCGGCGGCTTCGTCCAAGCGGCCCGCCGCCCAGGCATCCTCGAAGCGGGCCATGAGGACCCCGCTGGGACCGACGCCGGCCCGCCGGTAGTGCGCTTCCATATCGTCGAGCACGGCGGCGATCTGCTCCGTGGGGAACTCGGGCGAGCTGCCGAGGGCGCTCGCCATCCACTTGTACTGCCAGAGCACGTCGCCGGCGCCCTCGACCTCGGCGGGGAACCGTTCCGGATCGGCGTCGTGGTGCGCCAGGCACCACGCGAACGAGGTGAGCATGAGATCCGTGTCGCCGCCCATGTTCGCGCTCGAGGTCTGCCGCAGGCGGGCTTCGTACTCGAGTCGTTCGTCGCCGCTCTCCTGCGCGAGCGCGACGGCCTGCGCGACGAGGGACTGCTCCTGCGGACCCCACGGGGTGTTGTCGATCTCGTCGAAGAGGGATCGGATGCGGGTCGCGTAACCGGTCATGAGGCTCCTTCTGTCGAGGGTGGGGTGTCGGCGTCGATGGCGCGGTCGACCAGCTCCGAAAGGGCGTTCGACATCATCGTGCGATCGGAGGGGTCGAGGGGGTGGTGCCCCGCGAGAAGCGACTGCACGTAGAGGAGCTGCACGCTCAGGTCGAACACCCGGCCGGGCGGCGTCGCGGCGAGCTTGCGGATCATGGGACTCGTCCAGTTGAGGCACAGCCGAGCCGCGAGCTCGTCCGCGGCCCGGCCGCTCGAGACGATGCTCGCCGCGCGGTCGAGGACGCCGCCCCACAACGCGCCCCCGGCGCTGCGCGCACGGCCGCGGTCGAGGGCGCGCAGCACCTCGGGATCGGCCACGAACAGCCCCGGCAGGTCGGAACGGTCGAACGTGCGGACCGCGACGTCGACGTCCTCGAGCGCAGCCTTCGCTCGCTGCTCGAGGGCTGTCGCCGCGGCGCGGTCGTCGAGAGGGGCGAGGTCCAGCCGGTCGATCTCGCCGACGACGTCGACGCGCTCGACCTCGACGCCGGGGAACAGCTCGGGGATCCGGCGGACGAGGTCCGCGTCGTAGAGGTAGCCGCCGTTGACGAGGACACCGCCGGCGGAGGCCATGCTGGCGACCTGGCGGAACTCGTCGACGGTCTCGGCGTAGCGCACGGTCGGGAACCTGCGGGCGAGCTCTTCGACGCGCAGACGACCCGCGGTCGTCTCGACCGAGAGCCACCGGACGATGAACCGGGCGAGTTCGTCGTCGTGGCGGACGAGCGACTTGAGTGCGACCTCGTGGATGGACACGAACTGCGCGAGCCGGACGGGGTCCTGCAGTGCGACCTCCAGGATCCAGCGGCGGATCGCCTCGCCGATCTCCTGGCGTGTCTGTTCGAGCGCGTCGTCGTCGACGAGCGATTCGCGACTGGCGGTCGGGTGCAGTGAGCCGGAGTCGACGACGGCGCGGGCGAAGAAGGCCCAGGCGGGGAGCAGCTCGTCGGCGCGCTCGGTCAGCAGCATCCGCCGGAGGTACACGCGGGTGCTCTGGCGTGCCGTCGGGGGAGGCGCGAACGGCAGCACGAAGGCCACCCCGCGCGTCTGCGTGCCCGGGACGTGCAGCGGGATGACATCGAGCGGTTCCGCGCCGATGAGCTCACGCCCGTAGCCGAGCTGTCGCTCGAGATCGCCGTCGAGGAAGGGGGCGGGTTCGGTGACGGTCGTCTCGCCGCCGCCGGGGAGGTCTACGACGACCGTGTGCGGCAGATAGCGTCCGAAGGTCTCGGCGAGCTCCGTGACCGTGCTCGTCCCGAGCAGCGCCCGCGTGTCCGAGCGCGGCGTGAGGTGCACGCTCGTGCCGACCGGGATGTCCTCGGGGCGGGAGGCGACCGTGAAGGTGCCGTCCGAATGTCCCGTCCACTCGACGGGAGCGGACCCTGACGCGCTCCGCGAGCGGATGACGATCGTGTCGCACACCATGAAGCACGAGAGCATCCCGATGCCGAACTGACCGAGGAAGTCGCCGCGCGGCAGGTCGAAGATGTCGCGCTTGGAGCTGCGTCCCACCGTGGCCAGGAGGTCGGCGACCTCGGTCTCGGTGAGCCCCACCCCGTCGTCGCGCATCACGAACTCGGCCGAGCCGTCGCTGACGGGCGTGATGCGGATGCGGCCGCCGCCCCCGTCGACGGCCCGGCGCGCGGCGATCGCGTCGACGGCGTTCTGCAGCAGCTCGCGCAGGAACACCCGAGGACTCGAATAGATGTGGCGGCTCAACAGGTCGATGACCCCGCGGAGGTCGACCTGGAACTGTTGGGCGGCAGTACTGTCCGTCACCGCGCTCCTCGGTAGTCGTCGTTCATCCGATGCCGTGCTCCCCATGCCGGTGACGGCCGATCAAGCCTAACGAGGCGGCCCTCGGACGGCGAGGGATGCCGCGCGTTCGCCACCCTCCGGGCCATGCCGTATGCTGGTCCACGCAGTTGTCTGCATTCTTTTGCCGTGCCCATGGGCCCGACAGGATGTGGATTCCCGGGTCGCAAGACCTTAGGGCGGTAGCTCAATTGGCAGAGCAGCGGTCTCCAAAACCGCAGGTTGCAGGTTCGATTCCTGTCCGCCCTGCGCGTCAGCGTCAGCTGACTCGAACCGAGCAACAGGTGGGTTGAATGGTCCAGGATGAGCCGAACGGCGAGGTCGTCGCTGCCAGCAGCGGCGCCACCCGTGAGAAGAAGCTCAACTTCTTCCAGCGGATCGCCCTTTTCATCCGCCAGGTGATCGCCGAGCTCCGCAAGGTCGTGACACCGACCCGGCAGGAGCTGGTGAAGTTCACCCTCGTGGTCCTGGGATTCGTCGTTGTCGTGATGGCCATCGTGTACGGGCTCGACCTGTTCTTCACCTGGATCACGAACATCGTCTTCGACGTCCCCAGGTGACGTCCGGACGATCATCCGTCGCGGTGACGGACGGCATCCCGGATCATCTGAACCGCCCGCCGCGTTGCCGCTGAACATCGAAGCCGAACCTGCAGGGAAGTGAATGACGTGACCGAACGATATGTCGACGACGCCGACTGGTCGACCGCCGCGGAGCAGTCCAGCGAGGACGACGAAGCGCAGGAGGGCAACGTCCTGGCCGGTCAGGAGCGTTCCGCCGAGTCCGCTGAGCACGCCGCCCTGCACATCGAGGACGAGGAGCCCGTCGAGGACGAGCCCACCGGAGAGGACGCCGTCGTGATCGAGGACCCCGAAGCCGACCGCATCGTCAACGACGCGCTCGAGATCGACCAGGCGGACGAAGCCGAGGCTGCCGCCGAGGTTCTCACCGAGTCGCTCGCCGACGAAGAGGAAGAGCGCGCCGCAGCTGCGGCCGACGAGGTCGCCCCCTACGACGGTCCCGAGCTCGGCGATGACGAGGACGAGACCTCGGACGACCCGTACGAGGCCTTCCGTCAGGAGCTCCGCTCGCTCGAGGGCAAGTGGTACGTCATCCACTCCTACGCCGGTTTCGAGCGCAAGGTGAAGGCCAACATCGAGCAGCGGAAGTCCACGCTCGAGGTCGAGGACGACATCTACCAGGTCGAGGTCCCGATGGAGGACGTCGTCGAGATCAAGAACGGCCAGCGCAAGATGGTCAACCGTGTCCGGATCCCCGGATACGTACTCGTGCGCATGGAGCTCAACGAGGACACCTGGTCGGTCGTGCGCCACACGCCCGGCGTCACCGGCTTCGTGGGCAACGCCCACAACCCGACCCCGCTGCGTTTCGAAGAGGCCTTCACCATGCTGAAGCCGCTCGTCGAGGCCAAGGAGGTCGCGCCGGCCAAGGGTGCCACCGCCACGAAGGGCTCTGCGACGCAGGCCCGCTCGGTCATCACCGAGGTCGACTTCGAGATCGGCGAGACGATCACGATCAAGGAGGGCTCGTTCGCGGGTCTTCCCGGATCGATCTCCGAGATCAAGCCCGAGAGCGGCAAGCTCACCGTCCTCGTCTCGCTCTTCGAGCGCGAGACGCCGGTCGAGCTGTCGTTCGATCAGGTCACCAAGCAGTAAGCGCAGCATCGCGCGACGCGAAGGCCCCGCTCCGGCGGGGCCTTCGTCATGCCGGGGGATGCCGGATGCGGTAGACTCATGTGGTTTGTGCGCCGCTTCGTCGTGCGCGCAGACATCACCACGACCCGGATCCGCCGGGACCGTGGGAGAACGAGGCATCCGCCTCGCTCGTGAAAGGAAGAGGAAATGGCACCGAAGAAGAAGGTGACCGGCCTGATCAAGCTTCAGATCAACGCCGGTGCAGCCAACCCGGCGCCGCCGATCGGCCCCGCGCTCGGTCAGCATGGCGTCAACATCATGGAGTTCTGCAAGGCGTACAACGCCGCGACCGAGTCGCAGCGCGGCAACGTCATCCCCGTCGAGATCACCGTCTACGAGGACCGCAGCTTCACGTTCATCCTGAAGACCCCGCCCGCCGCGGAGCTCATCAAGAAGGCCGCCGGTGTGGCGAAGGGTTCTGCGACCCCGCACACCACCAAGGTCGCGAAGCTCACCAAGGATCAGGTTCGCCAGATCGCCGAGACGAAGATGCCCGACCTGAACGCCAACGACATCGAGGCCGCCTCGCTGATCATCGCCGGCACCGCCCGTTCCATGGGCATCACGGTCGAGAGCTGAGGGGAACAGAACAATGGCTAAGTCCAAGGCTTACGAAGCAGCAGCGGCCAAGATCGACCGCTCCACGTTCTACTCCTCCGAGCAGGCTGTCGCCCTCGCCAAGGAGACCGGTTCGGCCAAGTTCGACTCGACCGTCGAGGTCGCTCTGAAGCTCGCCGTCGACCCGCGCAAGGCGGACCAGATGGTCCGTGGCACGGTCATCCTGCCCCACGGCACCGGCAAGACCGCCCGCGTCATCGTGTTCGCGACCGGTCCCGCCGCTGAAGCCGCTCTCGCCGCCGGTGCGGACGAGGTCGGTGGCGCCGAGCTCATCGAGAAGGTCGCCGGTGGCTACACCGCGTTCGACTCGGCTGTCTCGACCCCCGAGCTCATGGGCCAGGTCGGTCGCCTCGGAAAGGTCCTCGGACCCCGCGGCCTCATGCCGAACCCGAAGACCGGCACCGTGACCCCCAACCCGGCCAAGGCCGTCGAGGAGATCAAGGGCGGAAAGATCGAGTTCCGCGTCGACAAGCACGCCAACGTGCACTTCGTCGTCGGCAAGGCGTCCTTCTCGGAGGACCAGCTGAACGAGAACTTCAACGCTGCACTCGAAGAGATCGTGCGTCTGAAGCCGTCGAGCTCGAAGGGCCGTTACATCCAGAAGGGCGCCATCTCGACCACGTTCGGTCCCGGCATCCCGCTGGACGTCAACGCTCTCGTCTGAGTCGTCCAGACAGCAAGGGGCTCCACCTCCGGGTGGGGCCCCTTCGTCGTTCCGTCCTTGGTAGCGTCATCGCGTGGCCCGCGACATCCAGACGCTGTTCGACATCGAGGCGCCCATCGTGCTCGGGCCGTTCGGCGGCCTGTCATCCGTGGCGCTCACCGCGGCCGTCAGCGACGCGGGCGGTCTCGGCTCGTTCGGCCTCTACGGGTACTCGGGCGACCGCATCCGCGAGACGGCGACCGCGCTGCGCGCCGCGACGTGCCGCCCGTTCGCACTGAACCTCTGGCTCCCCACGGGCGACGAGATCCTCCCCGCCGAGGCCGACCTCGCCGCGGCCCGCGCGGCGGTCGCTCCGCTCCTGGCCGCGGCCGGTGTCGCAGACCCGCCTCTGCCGTCCGCGTTCCTCCCTTCCCTCGACGAGCAGCTCGACGCGGTGTGGGATGCCGCGCCCGCCGTCCTCAGCGTCGTGTTCGGCGTGCCGGCGGCCGAGACCGTCGCCGAGGCTCATCGCCGCGGCATCCGTGTCGTGGGGACCGCCACCTCCGTCGCCGAGGCCGTCGTATTGGCGGACGGGGGAGTGGACGCGATCGTCGCGAGCGGCGCGGAGGCCGCCGGGCATCGGGTCAGCTTCCTGCGGCGTGCAGAGGATTCGCTCGTCGGCACCTTCGCCCTCGTCCCGCAGGTGGTCGACGCCGTGGACGTCCCGGTCCTCGCCGCGGGCGGGATCGCCGACCGCCGGGGTGTCGCCGCCGCGTTCGCGCTCGGCGCGGCGGGAGTGCAAGTCGGGAGCGCGTTCCTCCGCACCCGGGCCTCGGCCGCCTCCGACGCGCACCGCGACGCGCTCCGAGCTGCGGCGGACACCGACACGGTCCTGACCCGCGCGATGAGCGGGCGGCTGGCCCGCGGCATCCCGAATCGGGCGGTCCGTGCCATCGAGGACGCGGATGCCATCGCCCCGTTCCCCGCGCAGAACTGGCTCACCGGGGTGTTCCGCGCGGCGGCGCGGGACGACGCGGAGTTGATCTCGCTCTGGGCGGGACAGGCGGCAGGGCTGTCGCGCTCGGACGACGCGGACGAGGTCTTCGCGGAGCTCGCCGCGGGCCTTCCCCCGGCATCCCGCTGACACAGACTGTCACCTGCGGGAATCATCCACACGGATGCGTGTTGTATTGAGAGGTCCGCGCGGGCCACAGCCTTCGCGCGCCTCCCTTTCCCCCTCACCAAGGAGACCCATGTCCCGTCGTCGTATCGCCGCACTCGGAGCCCTCGCCCTCAGTGCCGTTTTGGCGCTGACCGCCTGCTCCTCGAGCTCGAACGGGACGGAGGCCGCCGGCGACGACCTCGGTCTCGCGAAGGGCGGCACGCTCACGGTCGCGACGGAGGGGACCTACCGGCCCTTCACGTACCACGACGAAAGCGGCAAGCTCGTCGGCTACGACGTCGAGATCATCGAGGCCGTCGCGAAGAAGCTCGACCTGAACATCGAGTTCCAGGAGACGCAGTGGGACGGCATCTTCGCCGGCCTCGACGCGCGGGGCGCGTCGACGTCATCGCGAACCAGGTCTCGATCAACCCCGAGCGCGAGGAGAAGTACCTCTTCAGCGAGCCCTACACGGTCTCGCCGAGCGTCGTCGTGGTCAAAGACAGCGATGACTCGATCTCGAGCTTCGCCGACCTCAAGGGCAAAAAGACCGCGCAGTCGCTCACGAGCAACTTCTACAAGCTCGCCGAGGAGGCCGGCGCCGACGTCACCCCGATCGAGGGCTGGGCGCAGGCGGTCGAGCTGCTGCGTCAGGACCGCGTCGAGGCAACCGTCAACGACAAGCTGACGTTCCTCGACTACGAGAAGACCGACGGACCGACGGGTCTGAAGATCGCGGCCGAGACCGACCCCGCCAAGAGCGCGGTCGTCACGACGAAGAACAAGAAGGCGCTCATCGAGAAGATCGACGGCGCGCTGGCCGACCTGCGCGAAGATGGAACCCTCGCCGAGATCAGCGAGAAGTACTTCGGAGCCGACGTCACCGAGTGACATCAGCCCCAACGGGCTCGGCGCGGCGCGGTGACGCGACCGCCGAGCCCGTTCCCCATTCTGCGAAAGGATGCCGGTGGACGCCGATACATGGCAGTTGATCCTGACCTCGTTCTGGCCGATGTTCAGCGCCGGGATCACCGTAACGATCCCGCTCGCGCTGATCTCGTTCGCAATCGGACTCGTGCTAGCCATCGCGGCGGCGCTGATGCGGATCTCCGGCAACCGGGTGCTCTCGGGCATCGCCCGCTTCTACATCTCGGCGATCCGGGGCACGCCGCTCCTCGTGCAGATCTTCGTCATCTTCTACGGCCTGCCCCAGATCGGGGTGCTGATCGACGCGTACCTCGCGGCGGTCATCGCCCTGTCATTGAACGTGGGCGGATACGCCGCCGAGGTCATCCGCGCCGCGATCCTCTCGGTCCCCAAGGGCCAGTGGGAGGCGGGGTTCACGGTCGGGCTCTCGCGGGCGACGGCGCTGCGGCGCATCATCCTCCCTCAGGCGGCTCGCGTGTCGGTGCCGCCCCTGTCGAACACGTTCATCTCGCTCGTGAAGGACACGTCGCTGGTCGCCTCGATCACCGTCGCCGAGATGTTCCGCGTCGCGCAGAACATCGCGGCGTTCAGCCTCGACTTCCTCGTCATCTACATCGAGGCGGCGTTCATCTACTGGCTCTTCTGCCTCGTCCTGTCGTTCGGGCAGGACCGCATCGAACGGAGGCTCGACCGCCGTGTCGCACACTGACGCACCCCTTCTCGCCGTCACCGGGCTCCGGAAGTCGTTCGGTGACAACGTCGTCCTCGACGGCGTCGACTTCGCCGTCTCGCCGGGGCAGGTCGTCTGCCTCATCGGACCCAGCGGGTCCGGCAAGACGACGGTCCTCCGCTGCCTCAACGGACTCGAGGCACCCGACGCCGGCGTCGTCGTCTTCTCGGACGGACAGCGCCACGACTTCGCCGAGCCGGTCAAGGGCAAGGCGGCCAAAGCGCAGCGGGCGGCGCTGCGCGACCGGTCGGCGATGGTGTTCCAGCAGAACAACCTCTTCCCGCACCTCACGGTGCTCGAGAACGTGATCGAGGGACCGGTGCACGCCCATGGCGTGGCCAAGGATGCCGCGATCGCCGGGGCGGAGCGGCTGCTGCAGCGCGTCGGCCTCGCCGAGAAGCGCGACGCGTACCCCCACGAGCTCTCGGGCGGTCAGCAGCAGCGCGTCGGCATCGTCCGCGCGCTCGCCCTCACCCCCGATCTTCTGCTCTTCGACGAGCCGACGAGCGCGCTCGATCCCGAGCTGGTCGGCGAGGTGCTCCTCGTCCTCAAGGAACTCGCCGACGAGGGGTGGACGATGGTCATCGTGACGCACGAGCTTCAGTTCGCGCGTCAGGTCGCGGACGAGGTCGTCTTCTTCGACGAGGGTGTCATCGTCGAACGCGGGCACCCTCGTGACATCTTCACCGCCCCGAAGAACGAGCGGACCCGCCGGTTCCTCGACCGGATCCTGCGGCCTCTCGAGGACTGACTCTCAGGCGTCCCGGCGGATCTCGAACCCGTCCTCGTCCGTCACCGGCGTCAACTCGGTCATCGCGACATCGTCGACGACCCCGCCGCGCGGTCCGATCGCAGCCCAGTCCGTCACGGACTCGACCGCGGCGGCATCCCCCTGCACTTCAGCCTCGACGGAGCCGCCCGCGAGGTTCCGGACCCACCCCGTCGCGCCGGCGCCGCGCGCGACGTGCTGCATCGAGTAGCGGAACCCGACACCCTGGACGACGCCGCGGACGACCAACCGGATGCGGCGCATCACGCGTCCGCCACCGTGAGGACGACTTTGCCGCGCACGTGGCCGCGTTCGACCTCGCGGTGCGCGGCAGCGGCGTCGGCGAGGTCGAAGACGCGGTCGACGAACACCTGGATCGACCGTGAGTCCAGCAGGCGCCCGAGCGTCGCCAGCACCGCCCCGTCGGGGACCACCTTGTAGGTGGTCGCGCGCACGCCCGCGGCAGCCGCGGCATCCGCGTATCCGGGCCAGGCGCCCGTGGGGACCATGACGTAGAGGCCACCGGGCCGCAGGACTCCGAGAGAGCGCGTGCCGGTGTCGTCGTGGACGTTGCCGACGAGGTCGATCACGACGTCCACCTCTCCGACGACGTCCTCGAAGCGCGTGGTCGAGTAGTCCACGACGACGGATGCCCCCAGCTCCCGGAGCCAGCCGAGGTTGGCCGCCGAGCCGGTCGCCGTGACGTGCGCGCCGAAGTAGGCGGCGAGCTGCACGGCGAAGTGTCCGACGCCGCCGGATCCGGCATGGATGAGCACGCGCTGACCCTCATGAGCGTGAGCCGTCTCGACGACGAGACCCCACGCGGTGAGCGCAGCGAGAGGCACCCCGGCGGCTTCGACGTGCGACAGCGCCGCGGGCTTGCGTGCGACGGAGAGGCTGGGGACGACGACGTACTCGGCGTACGTGCCACCTGAGCGGGGGAACGGCACCATGCCGAAGACCTGCTCGCCCGGCTGCAGCGGGTGCGCCTCGTACGGGCTCTTGACCACCACGCCGCTGAAATC
This sequence comes from Microbacterium sp. SORGH_AS_0505, assembly GCF_030818715.1. Taxonomy (NCBI): domain Bacteria; kingdom Bacillati; phylum Actinomycetota; class Actinomycetes; order Micrococcales; family Microbacteriaceae; genus Microbacterium; species Microbacterium sp. SORGH_AS_0505. The sequence goes on from NZ_JAUTAT010000001.1 coordinate 1,741,043, forward strand.
GAACCCGAGCGTGGAGGGGTACTCGGGGATCTGCCCCGTCACACCGCGGCCGGATCGGGTCTTCGCGTCGATGGGGTTCGCCCCGGCGGCCACGACGCGCACCAGGAGTTCGCTCATCGCGGGCTCGGGCACCGGGACCTGAGCCTCGCGCAGGACGTCGGCGTCGCCGGGTGCGTCGTAGACGACGGCACGCATGGCCGGGGGAGGGGCGGTCACCTCGACCACCTCGCTCGTGGTGGGGGCTGCGGATCGCAGCGGCCGGAATCGCATCGGCTGCTCCTTCTCACCAGTGCTCGACGGCGGGCGCTGGAGGTGCTCGGTGGATGACCAGTCAACCGCGAGATTGTCTCGGCGGTGTTACATCGGCATCACCGGGTCGAGAAGCCGCCGGAGCGGGGGAGCGGCGGCCTACGTGGTGGGGCCGCCGTCGGGCCGCGATCCGGCGACGAGGGCATGCAGCAGGTGCGCGAGGTTCTCGATGTCCTCGACGCGCCAGTCGCTGAGGGCTTGGAGCAGGGCGCCCTCCTGCGGCCCGCGAGCAGCCGCGAGCCGGGCTCGGCCGTGATCGGTCGCGGTCAGCAGGCTCGACCGGCCGTCGGTCGGGTCGGGGGTGCGTTCGATGAGCTCCAGATCTGTGAGCTCGCGCACGGTGCGGCTCAGCTGGCCCTTGTCGAGGATGAGCATCTCGGCGAGGGCCGACTGCGTGATCGGCTCATGGCGGGCGATCGTCGTGAAGACCTTGTAGGCGCCGGGCAGCATGCCGGGACTGACGCTGTTGGCGTTCTCCATGATCCGTCGGCGGAACAGCGCGATCAGATCGCTGAACTCGCCCTCGAGGGCGCGCACCGCCAGGGTGCGCGCCTCTCGATCCGACTGCGTGGACATCGTTTCCATGTTATCGGCGGGTCGTGGCCTCGGCCTCGGCATCGGAGTCGACGTCCGGGACGGGCACGGTGCCGGTTGCCGTGATGCTGTCCATGCCGGCGGGGACCGACACGGTCGCGAGGTCCGCTTCCGAGGCGTTGCGGCGCTCGGAGGTGGTCATCGTGCTGAGCGACCGGTTCGGCAGGAAGACCACCGCGAGGATGCTCAGGATGCCGAAGGGCACGGCGATGAGGAATGCGGAGGAGATGCCCTGCGCGTAGATGTCCTCGACGATGACCCGCAGCTGCTCCGGCATCTCCGAGACGCGGGGGAGCGTGCCCGAGCTGAGCTGCTCACCCCACGCGGCGCCGGACGGGCCGAGCGCGGTGAGGGTCTCGATGAGGCGGTCGTGCGCGCCGGTGAACAGGTCTGCGACACGGGAGGCGAGGGCGGCGCCCATGAGGGAGACGCCGATCGTGCCGCCCAGGCTGCGGAAGAACGTGACGCCCGAACTGGCGACACCGATCTCGCTCGGCTTGGCGCTGTTCTGGACGGCCAGGACGAGGTTCTGCATCGTCATACCGACACCGGCGCCGAGCAGGAACATGTAGACCGACACGAGGAAGAAGTCGGTGTCGTAGTGGATCGTCGACAGGAGGGCCGCGCCCGCGGTCAGCAGGATGCTGCCGACGACGAGGTACGGCTTCCAGTGCCCGTAGCGGGTGATGAGCGCACCGACGCCGACGGAGGACAGCAGGAGCCCCGCGATCATCGGGATCGTCATGAGGCCGGCTTCGGTCGGCGTCGCGCCGCGCGCCATCTGCATGTACTGGCCGAGGAAGACCGATGCGCCGAACATCGCGATGCCGGTCGCTATCGAGGCGACGACCGACAGGGTGAAGGTGCGGTCGCGGAACAGCGTCAGCGGGACCAGCGGCTCGGAGGTGCGGAGCTCGACGATGACGAACAGGATCGCCGAAAGGACTGCGCCGCCGACCATGAGGATCGTCTCCGTGCTCCACCAGTCGTAGTCGCGACCGGCGCTGGTGACCCAGATGAGCAGGAGCGAGACGGCCGTCGACAGCAGGACGATGCCGATGTAGTCGATCTTCGCCCGGCGGGTGGAGGGAGCGGATGCGGGGATGGTGCGCTGCACCATGATGAGGGCCGCGACGGCGATAGGAAGCGAGACGAAGAAGTTCCAGCGCCAGCCGAAGCCGTCGGTGATGACACCGCCGAGAAGGGGTCCGCCGACGGTGGCGACGGCCATGACGGCACCGAACAGGCCCATGTAGCGACCGCGCTCGCGCGGGCTGATGATGTCGGCCATCAGGACCTGGCTGAGGGCGGCGAGGCCACCGGCGCCGATGCCCTGCGCCGCGCGGAAAGCGATGAGCGTGCCCGGATCCTGCGCGAAGCCGGCGGCGGCGGTCGCGAGGACGAAGATCACGAGGGCGATCTGGTAGAGCGTCTTGCGGCCCATGAGGTCGGCGAGCTTGCCCCAGACCGGTGTCGAGATGGCCGTGGTGAGCAGGGTGGCGGTGACGACCCAGGTGTAGGCGCTCTGGTCGCCGTTCAGGTCGTGGATGATCACGGGCAGCGAGGTCGACACGACGGTCGAGGCGATCATCGAGACGAACATGCCGAGGAGGAGGCCCGACAGCGGGGCGAGCACCCGACGCCGGGTCGGTGTGGTGGTGGTCATGTACAGCTCCAGATGGTTGACACAGGTCAAAGTTTGAGAGAAGTCAACTATATGTCGTTGATTGATCTCTGTCAACTATCGGGGTGTGCGTGAGCGCCGGGACCGGGGACCCGGTCAGGCACGGGGCTGATCAGTCCGCGAGGGCGAGGGCGCGGAAGATGTCGCGCTCTCGGAGCTGCTCGCGACGGCTGACCGGCGCGGCCTGCTCGCGGCGCGGCGGCGTGTTGCCCGTCGTGCGGTGGTAGAGCTCGTCGATGAGAGCAGTCGCGAGTCGCACGAGCGACCCGATCTCGGCTTCGTCACGGTCGATCCACGCGCACCGCGGCTCGTCCCGCAGCGGGACGAAGTCCTGGTGCTCCTCCCACACGACCAGCGTGCGCTCGGCGCCGAGGACGTGCTGCTGCCACCACACCTGGCGGAGGTAGGTGCGGGGGATGGACTTCCAGGTCTTGTTGGTCGTCTTGATCTCGGCCAGGACGACGCGGCCCGCGGCATCCGCCATGATCCCGTCGGGGGTCGCGAGGTGACGCTTCTCGACCTCGGCGTGGAACAGGGCCGACGAGGGGAGGATGCCGTGGGTCGCCGCGACCCAGGCGGCGATCTCGGGCTCGCGGCGTCGACCGTGGTCCGTGTACGCGTTGCCGCTGAAGCCGGAACCGTTGAGCTTGGCCTCGGCCGCGCGGGCGATCGCGCGCTCGCTGGTGAGGGCGGCGACGTCGGTGGCGGTGATCCCGCGGGAGCGAGCCCGCATCCAGGCGACCCGGTCGCGGGAGTCCGCGACGATCCGGGCAGCGAGTTCGGGAGTCACCCGTCGATCCTAAGTCGCCCCTCCCGCACGACGGACCCGACCCGCCGCGCGGCCGTCGCCCCGTCAGACGGTCGCGACACCGGCGGCGAGCACGTCGCGCGAGAGCGCATGTTCGACGGCGAGGATGCTGGCGCCCAGCACGCCGGCCTCGGCGCCCGTCGCCGACTGCACGATGGACAGATGCGCCGTGGCCAGCGGGGCGGAGCGGGCGTAGACCACCTCGCGGACACCGGCGATCAGGTGCTCGCCGACACGGGCCATCGATCCGCCGATGGCGATGACCGACGGATTCACGAGGCTGACGCACGTCGTGAGCACCTCGCCGATGTCGCGCCCGGCCTGGCGCACGGCCTGGATGGCGTCGACGTTGCCGTGCTTGACGAGGTCGACCACGTCGCCCACGGTGTGGGCCTCGACCCCGATCGCGCGGAGACTTCGAGCAATCGCGGGACCCGAGGCGAGCGCCTCGAGGCAGCCGCGATTGCCGCACGTGCACGGCACATCCCCGCCGCGCGCGATGTGAACGTGTCCGATGTCGCCGGCGACGCCCTGCGCGCCGCGCTGCAGGTGTCCGTCAGAGATGAGACCCGCTCCGATGCCGGTCGCGATCTTGACGAAGAGGAGGTTGTCGACCGACGGCCAGGCCGTCGCGCGCTCGCCGAGGGCCATCGTGTTCACGTCGTTGTCGACCAGGACCGGTACAGCGATGTGCGCCTGCAGCCAGCCGGGGATGTCGAACCCGTCCCACCCCGGCATGATCGGCGGGGTCGACGGCTTGCCGCTGGAGTGCTCGACGGGTCCCGGGACGCCGATGCCGATCGCGGCGACGGCGGTGCCGTCTCGATCGACCTGGGCGAGCAGCCTGTGCGCCGCGTCGAGGAGCCAGGAGAGGACGGTGTCCGGTCCGTCGGCGATGTCGATCCGCTCCGAGAACTCCGCGAGGATCGTCCCGGCCAGGTCGGCGATCGCCACCGTCGCGTGCGAGGCGCCGAGGTCGGCAGCGACGACGACCTTTGCGCCGGGATTGAGCGCGAACTGGGACGGTGGACGTCCGCCGGTCGACACCTTGTCGGCGACTGCGGTGACCAGCCCCATCCGCATCAATTCGTCGACCCGCGCAGCGATCGTCGAGCGCGCGAGCCCCGTCGACTTGGCGAGCTCGGCGCGGGTGCGTGGCACTCCGTCGCGCAGCAGCTGGAAGAGCTCGCTGACGCCGCTGGCGAGGGAGGGGGAGTCTGTCATCGGGTCACTTCTTCCAGGTCCTGCTGCCGGCGGGCTCCGGCTGTCGTCAATTGTCTCCCCGGTGATCCTGGGCGCCGTGCATGTGACGCCCAGGGTCGACGGCTCAGGACGAGCGCCCGGCGGGGCGTGCGAAGCGCTGCTGCAGGAGCACCGCCACGACGATGATGACGCCCTTGGCGACGGCCTGGACCGACGACGTGAGGTTGTTCTGGATGAAGACGTTGGTCAGGGTCTGGAAGATCAGGACACCCAGCACGGTGCCCGTGATCGTGCCGCGGCCGCCGATCAGAAGGGTTCCGCCGACGACGACTGCGGCGATGGCGTCCAGTTCGTAGAGCTGACCGTTGACCGACGTGCCCGCCGTCGTGCGGCCGAGGATCATCACACCGGCGATGCCGGCGCAGAGGCCGGAGAGCGCGTAGAGGTACAGGACGTGGCGCTTGACGTTGATGCCGGCCAGGCGCGCCGCCTCGCGATTGCCGCCGATCGCGACCGTGCGCCGCCCGAACGTCGTCCGGTTCAACAGGACCCAGCCGAGGACGGCGACCACGAGGAAGATCCAGATCAGCATGTCGACGCCGAGGATGTCCAGGTTCATGAAGGTGATGAACTCCCGCTGCCCGCCGACTTGCAGCGTGCGGCGGTCGGCGAGAATCTCGGCGAGGCCGCGAGCACCGACCAGCATGGCGAGGGTCGCCATGAAGGCGACCACGTTGCCGTAGGCGATGACGATGCCGTTGAGCAGTCCCGCGAACATGCCGACCGCCAGGGCGACGACGACCATCACGATCCAGTGCGTCTGATCGGCGAGGTCCTGCACCCGCGGCGAGTGCCCCCACCACCGAGGCGAGGCCGAGGACCGAGCCGACCGACAGGTCGATCCCGCCCGCGATGATGACGAGCGTCATCCCGATGCTGATCACCCCGACGATCGACGCCTGACGGAGGATCACCATGACGTTCGACAGGCCGAGGAAGGTGTCCGGCGCCGTCGCCGCCCCCACGATCACGAGGACGAGCAGGGCCAGGACCAGTCCGAGGTTCCGCCCGACGGAGCCGGAGAGGATGCGGCGCCACATCGGGGCGTCCGATGTGGTGACGGCGGACGTCGTCGTGCGCTCTGTCGGGGTGAGGGGAGTGTCCGCCCCCGCGGTGGTCTGCTCGCTCACGCGGCGGTTCCTTTCATGACGAGGTCGAGCACACCGTGCTCGTCGATCTGGGTGGACGGGATGGTGGAGAGGATGCGGCCCTCCGCGACGACCAGCACGGTGTCGGACAGACCGATCACCTCCTCGATCTCGCTCGAGACGATCACGACGGCGTTGCCCTCGGCGGCGACCCGTCGAATGAGCGCATAGATCTCCGCGCGGGCACCGACGTCGACCCCGCGTGTGGGTTCGTCGAGCAAGAGGACCCGGGTCCCGTGCACGAGCCATCGGGCGAGCAGGATCTTCTGCTGGTTGCCGCCGGACAGCGTCCGCGCCGGGCGATCGGGGTCTGCCGGTCGCAGCTCCAAGGCGTCGATCTGCTGCCGGGCAGCGGTCCGCTCCGCGCGGAAGTCCAAGAACCCTGCGCGGGCGAATCGTGGGATGGAGGGGAGGCTCACGTTCATCGCGATCGGCTCGTCGAGGACGAGCCCCTGGCTCTTGCGTTCCTCGGGTGAGAGCCCGACGCCCGCGGCGACCGCGTCCACGACCGAGCCCCGCCGCAGTCGGCGGCCGGCCACCGACACGGTGCCGGTTGTCGCGCGACGAGCGCCGTAGACGGTTTCGAGGATCTCGGAGCGTCCCGACCCGACGAGCCCCGCGAGGCCCACCACCTCACCGGCGCGCACCTGGAAGGACACGTCCTCGAATACGCCGCGCAACGAGAGGTCGGCCACATCGAGGACGACGGGGGCGTCGGTGGGGAGGGGGGCGTGCGCAGGAAACACGTTCGCGACCTCGCGTCCGGTCATCAAGCGAATGAGCTCGGGCGTCGGGGTGTCGGCCACGGGTAGGCCCGTCGCGGTGGTCCTGCCGTCCTTGAGGACGGTGATGCGGTCGCCGATCTGGCGGATCTCCTCGAGTCGGTGGGTGATGTAGACGACGGCGATCCCGGCGGCGGTCAGCTCCCGGACGACGCCGAACAGGTTCTGTACCTCGTGCGTGTCGAGGACGGCCGACGGCTCGTCCATGATGATGAGCTTCACGTCGTGGGAGAGTGCGCGGGCCATCGCGACGATCTGTTTGTTGGCGGCGCTCAGCTGGCTCACTTCGACGTGGGGGGAGAGACCCCCGTGTCCCAGCCGGCGGAGGAGCTCGCGGGTCCTCGCGGCGGCTTCACCGCGTCGGGTGAACCCGGCGCGCGACAGCTCGTGACCGAGGAAGATGTTCTCCGCGATGGTCAGGCCGTCGACGACGTCGAGCTCCTGATACATCGTCGCGATGCCCAGGGCGAGCCCGGCATCCGGGTCCGGGATCTCGACGACCTCGCCTGCCCACCGGATCTCGCCTTCGTCCGGCCGATGGACGCCCGCGAGGGTCTTGATGAGCGTCGACTTGCCCGCCCCATTCTGGCCGAGGATGCAGTGGACCTCGCCGGCGCGGACCTCGAGGTCGACGCCGCGGAGCGCACGAACGCCGGAGAAGGCCTTCGTCACCCCCCGGACGGCGAGTAATGACGATGCATGGTCGACTTTGATCACGCGGTGAACATAACATGCCGACTTCGAGCGGCGCGAGACTCAGATTCGCGCGTCAGCAGGACCGGACCCTCAGCATCTCGGACGTGTACGCCGCTCTTGAAGCGGGAATGCGCTCGTGCGGCTTCTGTCGAGGAGGAAACAAAAGTTGACGAAGCCGACATTCGTTCTGTTATGTTCATCCCGTCAGCGCTGACCCTCCTCGAAGGTGGACTCGAAAGCGAGAGGCGCGCTGGCCGCTTCACACCAGAGCTGCATCACATTCAAGGAGGAAGACATGCGCTCACGCATGACCGCCCGGACGCGCCTCGTCCTGACCGGCGTCGCCGCCGCCGCCGCGATCGGCCTGCTGGCGGGTTGTACGGGGACCGGCGCCGATGAGGACAGCGTCGTCGACCAGGGGACTTCGGCCGAGGAGAACGCCGAGACCGGAGACACGGTCACGATCGGATTCTCGGGCCCCGCCGCCGACCACGGATGGCTCGGCGCCATCAACTCCGGCGCAGCCGACGCCGCCGCCAGCTTCGACGACGTCGAGCTGAAGACCGCGGAGGGTACCAACGACCCCATCGCGCAGATCGCCGCCGTCGAAACGTTCGTCAACGACGGCGTCGACGCGATCGTCCTGCTGCCGACCGACGGCGCCGCGCTCACCGAGGCTGCCATCGCCGCGATGGAGGCGGGCATCCCCGTCATCAACGTCGACCGCGAGTTCTCGAGCCCGTTCGCCGCTCGCGCGACGATCTTGGGAGACAACTACGGCATGGGGGTCTCGGCGGGCACCTACATCTGCGGGCAGCTCGAAGGGCAGTCGGACGCCGTCGTCGCCGAGATCGCCGGGATCGACTCGCTCCCGCTCACTCAGGATCGCTCCCAGGGCTTCAAGGACGCGCTCGAGGACTGCGGGCTCGAGGTCTCCGCCCGTGTCGCCGCGGACTTCACGGTCGCCGGCGGCGAGTCGGCGGCATCCCAGCTGCTGTCGGCCAACCCGAAGATCGACGCGATCTGGAACCACGACGACGACCAGGGCATCGGCGTCATGGCCGCCATCGACTCGGCCGGCCGCGACGAGTTCTTCATGATGGGCGGAGCCGGCAGCAAGGCCGCGATGGAAGCCATCGAGGCTGACGACACCGTCCTGAAGGCGACCGTGATCTACCCGTCGACCCAGGCGGCCGACGGCGTCGCCCTCGCACGCCTGATCGCCCAGAACAAGACGCTCGGGGACATCATCACCCCCGGCATCCCGAACCGGATCGTCCTCGACGCGCCGGTCGTCACGAAGGACAACGTCGACCAGTACATCGACCTCTCGTTCGAGTGATCATCGACGGGGGCGCCCGGTGCGTGGGCGCCCCACCATCTCCGAGAGGACACCGACATGACGGACACGCTGCGGATCGCGATGATCGGCCACGGCTTCATGGGCGCCGCCCACTCGCAGGGCTGGAGGGTCGCGCCGAGGTTCTTCGACCTCCCTCTCGACCCCGTCATGCACGTCGTGACCGGGCGCGACGCGGCCTCGACCGCCGCTGCGGCGGCGAAGTGGGGGTGGTCCGAGTCGTCCACCGACTGGCGCACGACGATCGCCCGCGATGACGTGGACGTCGTCGACATCGTCACCCCCGGCGACACCCACGCCGAGATCGCGATCGCCGCGCTCGACGCCGGCAAGCACGTCCTCTGCGAGAAGCCGCTGGCCAACTCTGTGGCCGAGGCCGAGGCGATGACGGATGCCGCGGCCCGCGCCGAAGCGCGCGGCATCCGCGCCATGGTGGGCTTCACCTACCGCCGGGTGCCCGCTGCGACGTTCGCCCGCGACCTGGTCGCCGCCGGTCGGATCGGCGAGGTCCGTCAGGTGCGGGCGGAGTACCTGCAGGACTGGCTCATGGATCCGGAGGCACCGATGACCTGGCGCCTCGACCGCGCGAAGGCCGGCTCGGGGTCGCTCGGCGACATCGGTGCGCACGCGGTGGATCTCGCCGAGTACATCACGGGGCAGACTGTCGACAGCGTCTCGGGCATCGTCGAGACCCTCGTCGAGGAGCGTCCGCTCCTCGGGGAGGGCATCGGACTCTCGGGCACCAGGAGCACCGAGCGCGGGCGCGTCTCCGTCGACGACGTCGCGCTGTTCACGGGGGCGGCTGAGCTCCGGCGCCCTCGCCTCCTTCGAGGCGACGCGCTACCGCACGGGTCGCAAGAACGCGCTGCGCGTGGAGGTGTCGGGGACCCGCGGAGCCCTGTCCTTCGACCTCGAGCGGCTCAACGAACTGGACTTCTTCGACGCGACCGCGGCCGAGACCGAACTCGGATTCCGCCGCATCCTCGTCACGGAGCACGACCACCCCTACCTGTCGCCGTGGTGGCCCACCGGCCACATGCTCGGCTACGAGCACGGGTTCTCGCACCAGGTGGTCGACTTCACGACGGCCATCGCCGAGGGGACCGCGCCGCGGCCGTCCTTCGCCGACGGTCTGCACGTGCAGCGCGTCCTCGACGCGGTGGAGCGCAGTTCCGCCGACCAGAGCCGCTGGGTGCAGACGAACGATTGACCGCGGGACCCCCGCATCCGAGAAAGGATCCGCAATGGTGCGACCGATCACCCTGTTCACCGGCCAGTGGGCCGACCTGCCCTTCGAGGAGGTCGCGCGCCTCGCGGGGGAGTGGGGCTACGACGGACTCGAGATCGCGTGCTGGGGCGACCACCTCGACGTGTCCCGGTGGAACGACGCCGCGTACGTCCGCAGCCGGCGCGAGATCCTGGAGCGCAACGGGCTGCAGGTGCACGCGATCGCGAACCACCTGGGTGGGCAGGCGGTGTGCGACGACCCGATCGATCAGCGACACCGCGACATCCTCTCCGACCGAGTGTGGGGCGACGGCGACGCCGAGGGTGTGCGCCGGCGAGCGGCCGAGGGCATGAAGGACACGGCGCGGATGGCGGCGAAGCTCGGCGTGAAGATCGTCACCGGCTTCACGGGTTCCTCGATCTGGAAGTACCTCGCGATGTTCCCACCGGCATCCCAGGACATGGTCGACGCCGGGTACGAGGACTTCGCCGCCCGCTGGAATCCCATCCTCGACGTGTTCGACGAGGTCGGCGTGCGATTCGCGCACGAGGTCCACCCGTCCGAGATCGCGTACGACTACTGGACCACCCACCGCGCCCTCGAGGCCATCGGTCACCGCGAGGCCTTCGGTCTGAATTGGGATCCGAGCCACATGGTTTGGCAGGACCTCGATCCGGTGTCGTTCCTCTGGGACTTCCGCGACCGCGTCATCCACGTCCATTGCAAGGACACGAAGAAGCGCCTCGACAACGGTCGTAACGGGCTGCTCTCATCGCACCTCGCCTGGGCCGACCCGCGCCGCGGCTGGGACTTCATCTCCACCGGTCACGGCGACGTGCCGTGGGAGGACGCATTCCGCATGCTCAACGCCATCGGCTACACCGGGCCGCTCTCCGTCGAATGGGAGGACGCCGGCATGGACCGCCTCGTCGGGGCCCCCGAAGCGCTCGCTTTCGTCCGCCGCCTCTCGACGTACGAGCCGTCCGCCGCAGCCTTCGACGCCGCGTTCTCCGCGCGCTGACCCGCGCGCGTTCGCGAGGGCGTGCGCTCGCGCGTCACGCGCGTACGTGCCTGTCGCGATTTGGCGGGCGGGGAGGCGGCGCGTACAGTGGTGCACAAGCCAAAGACCGTCGGTCATCGCTGTGCGTCCGCGCACACGATCGAAGCTCTGCATCGCAGGGGCCCACGCAGGTGTACGACAGACTTCCGGGAAACCGGGCCCAAAGCTCCGTGCGCTTGCGCCGGAGCTTTTCTCATGCAGCCCGACCGTCGAGGTCGATGCCCCGCCACTGCGGGGCGTCTCGTACACATCAAGGAGTGACCATGGCGCAGAAGGATGCATCGGTCGCCGAGCTCACGAAGAACTTCGAGGACTCGAACGCCGTCTTGCTGACCGAGTACCGCGGTCTGACGGTTGCCCAGCTCAAGCAGCTGCGCAACAACATCCGTCAGGACGCGCAGTACGCCGTGGTGAAGAACACGCTGACCAAGATCGCCGCGAACAACGCGGGGATCACGGCGCTGGACGAGGACCTCAAGGGTCCCTCGGCCGTTGCTTTCGTGCACGGTGACTTCGTCGCCACTGCCAAGGCTCTGCGTGACTTCGCCAAGGCCAACCCGCTTCTGGTGATCAAGGGCGGCATCTTCGAGGGCAACGCCCTCACTGCCGACGAGGTCAACAAGTACGCCTCGCTCGAGAGCCGCGAGGTTCTGCTGGCGAAGGCTGCGGGCATGATGAAGGCGACGATGGGCAAGGCTGCCGCCACCATCGACGCGCTTCGCGAAAAGCTGGAGACCGCTGACGCCGCGTAAGCGACGAGCGAGCTCTTTTACACAAACCCCATCTATCTAGGAGATACATCATGGCGAAGCTTTCCACCGAGGAGCTGCTCGAGCAGTTCGCCGGCCTCACCCTCGTCGAGCTCAGCGAGTTCGTGAAGGCGTTCGAGGAGAAGTTCGACGTCACCGCTGCTGCCCCCGTCGCCGTTGCCGGTGCCGGCGGTGGCGCTGCTGCTGAAGAGGTTGAGGAGAAGGACTCCTTCGACGTCATCCTCGAGGCTGCCGGCGACAAGAAGATCCAGGTCATCAAGGTCGTCCGCGAGCTCACCTCGCTCGGCCTCGGCGAGGCCAAGGCCGTCGTCGACGGTGCTCCCAAGGCCGTGCTCGAGGGCGCGAACAAGGAAGCTGCCGACAAGGCCAAGGAGGCCCTCGAGGCCGCCGGCGCGACGGTCTCCGTCAAGTAAGGCGATTCCCTTCACCGGAAGGCTCCGGATGCCGCGGCATCCGGAGCCTTCCGGCGTTAACGGCGTCGGGGCGAGCCCTGCTCAGGCGCGCGAGAAGTCGCGGACGGCCGCGGGCGTCGACCCCGACGGCGCCGCGGTCGAGTTGCGCACCACGAGACGCGGACGGATGGCCACCGTGACCGGCTTGAGGGCGGGATCGTCGAGGTGGCGCATGAGCAGGTCTACCGCGGTCTCACCCTGCTCTCGAGGGATCTGCCGCAGTGTGGTGAGGGCGAACATCTCGGCGTTGACGTGATCGTCGATGCCGACGACGCTGAGATCCGAGGGGACGAGGATGCCGAGACGTCGGGCGGCGATGACGGCGCCGATCGCCACCTCGTCGCACGCTCCCACGACCGCCGTCGGCCGCTGCGACGAGTCGCTCAGGAGGTCGACCGCCGCTTCGTACCCGGCGGGCATCGACAATTCCGCAGGCGTCCTCGTGACGTACTCGCCGAGACCGGACTCGCGCATCACCCGTTCGTAGCCCTCGTACCGCGCCGACTCGACGTGCGGCCAGTGGGAGGCGGACGTGCCTCCAAGGAAGGCGATCCGGCGGTGTCCGAGATCGACGAGGTGCGATGTGGCCAGCGCCGCCGCGTGGCCGTCGTCGAGGGTGACGAGGCTCGTGCTCTCCTCGGTGCCGATAACGCTGACGACCGGGCGACCGAGCGACAGCAGAGCCTGGAGCTCGCTCACCGCCGGTTCGAGCCCGACCGCGATCAGACCGTCGAACCTCTTGCGAGCGAGGAAGTCGGTGAAGACGCGCTCGCGGCCGGCGCTGCCCGGCGTGGCGTCGTACAGGGTGAGATCGAAGCCCCGGTCGAGGAGGGCCGACTGGATGCCCTCGAGCACTTCGGCGAAGAACCATCGGTTGACGTGGGGGAGGATCACCCCGACGTTGCGGGTGCGGCCTGTGGCGAGGCTGACGGCGCTCGTGGAGGGCACGTAACCGAGGCGCATCGCGACGTCGAGGACACGCTGCCGGGTTGCGGCGGAGACCTGAGCGCTGCCGGTCAGCGCGCGGCTCGCCGTCGCCTTCGAGACGCCGGCTTCGCGCGCCACGTCGGCGATGGTGCTCATCGGTCCTCCTCGACCAGGTTCTCGACGCCACTGCGGAACGAGGACTCAGCGTAGCCGGTGGGATGCCGAAAAAGGAACCGGTTCCATGGTTTTGCAGTGGTACCGCTCCCATGCGAATCGTAGCGCACGGAACGACAGTTGCAGAACCTTGATATTTCGCTGTTGTGCGGAGGGCACCCGCCCCAGTAGGTTGTCCTGGAATCGGTTCCCCAAGGATGCGGCCAAGGCTCCTCTGGGTGGACGATGATCCCGAAAGAGGAGAAGTACATGGCATTGTCACAGCGATACCGTCTTCTTGCCCCCGTCGCCGTTCTCGGCGCGGCCGCCTTGATGCTGGCAGGGTGCGCGGAAGGTGGCAGCGGAGACGGCGGCGGAGACGCCAAGAAGACCGTCCGGATCTCCGGCGGCATCACGGGCGGCGAGGCAGACGCCCTGAACAAGTCGTTCGATCAGTTCACGAAGGACACCGGCATCACCGTCGAGTACGTCGGCGACAAGTCGTTCGAGGGCAACATCGTCACGAAGGTGACCGGTGGCGACGCCCCCGACATCGCGGTCGTCCCGCAGCCGGGTCTGCTGAAGACCCTCGTCGACACCGGCAAGGTGCTGAAGGCCCCCGAGGCGGTCGAGACGGCCGTCGACGCGAACTGGTCGCCCGACTGGAAGAAGTACGGCACCTTCGACGACACCTTCTACGCGGCACCGATGCTCGCGAACCTGAAGGGGTATGTCTGGTACTCGCCGAAGCAGTTCGCGGAGTGGGGCGTCGAGGTCCCGAAGACGTGGGACGACATGATCGCCCTCACCGACAAGATCGTCGAGACCACGGGCAAGCCCGCGTGGTGCGCCGGTTTCGCGTCCGAGGCGGCGTCCGGCTGGCCGGGCACCGACTGGGTCGAGGACCTCGTCCTGCGCCAGTCCGGCGCCGACGTCTACGACCAGTGGGTCGCCGGCGACGTGAAGTTCACCGACCCCGAGATCAAGAAGGCGTTCGACGCGGTCGGCGAGATCCTCCTCAACCCGGACTACGTCAACGCCGGCTACGGCGACGTGAAGAGCATCAACGCGACGGCGTTCGGCGACGTGGCGGCGGCCGTGGCGAGCGGCGACTGCGCCCTCACCCACCAGGCCTCGTTCCTGTCGGCGAACTTCCTCGACGTGAAGACCGCGGACGGCAACACCCCCGAGGTCGCTCCCGAGGGTGACGTCTACGCGTTCATCATGCCCGGCTACACCGAGGGTGAGCTCCAGATCGAGGGCGGCGGCGAGTTCGTCGCGGGCTTCTCGGACGACGAGTCGACGCAGAAGGTGCTGGAGTTCATGGCATCGCCCGAGTTCGCTGACGCTCGCGTCGAGCTCGGCGGCGTCATCTCGGCCAACAAGAAGGCCGACCCCAACCTCGCCTCGAGCGAGTTCCTGAAGGAAGCGATGACGACGCTGCAGGACGACTCCACGGTCCTCCGCTTCGACGCCTCCGACCTGATGCCCGCCACCGTGGGTCAGGGCTCCTTCTGGAAGGGCATGGTCGACTGGATCGACGGCAAGGACACCGACTCGGTGCTCTCCGACATCCAGGCCGGTTACGAGAACTGATCGTCGCCTGACGATCGGCTGAGCCGAGCGGGGTCGGGCTGCACAAGCCCGGCCCCGCTTCTCCCGTCCGCACCGCACGGGTACGCCGCCGTACCCAGAAGGGAACCCGCATGTCGCAGACGACCGTCGACAGGCCTGTCGACACCGAACCTGCCGTCACCACGCACGCTCAAGACCCGAAGGGGCGCTCGATCACGAAGATCGTCGTCGCCGCGGGCTTCGTCCTCATCGCGCTCGTCGCGTTCCTGCTCGCCTTCACCGCATCCAGCGAAGAGTCGTCGCGCATCACCATCGGCTTCTCGCTCAACAGCTTCTTCCTGTGGCTGGGCGCGCTGAACCCCCTCATCCAGATCCCCGTCATCCTCGTGGTGTTCGGGATCGTGGTGGGCATCATCCTCGTCCTCATCGAGTTCGCCCCCCGGCCCGGTCGCGGGTACTTCATCATGCGGCTCGTCGCCTGCCTGGTGATCCCGGTGCTCGCCTTCCTGCTGCTGCGTCCGTACGCCAACGCCGTCGTCTACGTCGTGGCCATCGCGCTGCTCGTCGGAGCGCTCCTGTTCTTCGCGGACTTCCGTTCCCGTCAGGGCGCCGGTTACCTGTTCCAGCTCGTCCTCTTCATGGCCCCCGCGAGCATCATGCTCATCCTCGGGCTCGTCTACCCGGCGATCGCCACGATCTTCAAGTCGTTCTTCAACAAGACCGGTGACGAGTTCGTCGGCCTGGAGAACTACATCTGGGTCTTCACGAACCCCACCGGCACGGCGTCGATCGTGAACACCCTGCTGTGGGCTCTCCTGGCGCCCACCATCTCGGTCGCCATCGGTCTGGCCTACGCCGTCTTCATCGATCGCGCACGCGGCGAGAAGCTCCTCAAGGTCCTGGTCTTCATGCCCGTCGCCATCTCGTTCGTCGGCGCGGGCATCATCTGGAAGTTCATGTACGACGCCCGCCAGGGCGACCAGATCGGTCTCCTCAACGCGATCGTGACCGCCTTCGGCGGCGATCCCGTGCAGTGGCTCGCCATCAAGCCGATCATCAACACGCTCATGCTGCTCGTGGTCTTCATCTGGACCCAGACCGGCTTCGCGATGGTCATCCTGTCGGCGGCGATCAAGGCGGTCCCGGTCGAGCAGATGGAAGCGGCGGAGCTCGACGGCACCAACGCGTGGCAGCGATTCCGCAACGTCACGGTGCCCGGCATCCGTTCGTCGCTGATCGTCGTGCTCACCACGGTGACCATCGCGTCGCTGAAGGTCTACGACATCGTCGCCGTCATGACCGGCGGCCGCGACGACACGACCGTCCTCGGATTCGAGATGGTCAACCAGCAGCAGCGGTTCCAGAGCTTCGGACACTCGTCCGCGCTGGCCGTCGTGCTGTTCCTGTTCGTCCTGCCGCTGATCATCTACAACGCCCGATCGATGGCCAAGCAGAAGGAAATCCGCTGATGACCGTCGCAGCCCCGACCACACCGGTCGACAACCGCACCGCGCGCCAGGTTGCGCGCGACACCCGCAAGAACGAAGCGATCGCCCACAAGAAGCTCACGTCGAAGGGCGCCACGATCGCGGCCGCCATCATCGCGATCTTCTGGACGATCCCGACGTTCGGTCTGTTCGTGACCTCGTTCCGCCCCGGCAGCGACACGCAGACCAGCGGATGGTGGACGGCGTTCACCGACCCGGAGTTCACGCTCGACAACTACCTGCAGGCGCTGAACTCGGGCGGGACGTCGACGACTCTCGCCTCCGCCTTCGTGAACTCGCTCGCGATCACGATCCCCGCGACCGTCTTCCCGATCGTCATGGCGGCCCTCGCGGCGTACGCGTTCGCGTGGATCGACTTCAAGGGACGCAGCGCACTGTTCGTGTTCGTCTTCGCCCTGCAGATCGTGCCGCTGCAGATGGCGCTCGTCCCGCTGCTCAGCCTGTTCTCGGACGGCCTGAGCATCAACGACGTGCCCATCTTCCCGGGCTTCGGACTGAACGAGGTCGACTACAGCTTCGCCCGCGTGTGGATCGCGCACGCGATCTTCGCGCTGCCGCTGGCGACGTTCATGCTGCACAACTTCATCGCCGAGATCCCCGGCGAGATCATCGAGGCCGCCCGCGTCGACGGCGCCGGACACGGTCAGGTGTTCTTCCGGATCATCCTGCCGCTGGCCGCTCCCGCGATCGCCTCGTTCGGCATCTTCCAGTTCCTCTGGGTCTGGAACGACCTGCTCGTCGCGACGATCTTCGCGTCGCCCGGCGCGCTGCCGATCACGCAGGCCCTCAACTCCTTGTCGGGGACCTGGGGCAACAAGTGGTTCCTGCAGTCGGCGGGAACGTTCATCTCGATCCTCATCCCGCTCATCGTGTTCTTCGCGCTGCAGCGGTTCTTCGTCCGCGGCCTGCTGGCCGGCGCGACGAAGGGCTGATCACCCGAACGGACGAAGAGGGGGATGCCGGTGGCCACCGGCATCCCCCTCTTCTGGTTCGTGCGTGTCAGCTGCAGCCGAGGCGCTGCTGCATCGAGGTCATCGCCTCGATCTCGAAGGTCTGACCCTTCTTCATGTTCTCGGCCACGACCTGAACGCGCTCGTCGGAGCCGAGCTCGAGAACGGCGTCGGCCATGGGGATCGCGCCCTCATGGTGGCGGATCATGAGCGTCAGGAACATGCAGTCCGCGTCGGTGCCGGTCGCGGCGCGCAGGTCGCTCAGCTCCTCGTCGGAGGCCATGCCCATCGCATCGCGGATCTCTTCGTCGGTCTGCGGCGCGCCGGACGCGCCGCCGTGCGAGTGGCCCGATGTTCCGGATGCCGCCATCCACGCCATCGGCTCATCGCCGTACGCCGGCAGGCCCCACTTCACGAGCCAGTCGAGCATTTCGCCGCGCTGGGACGACTGGCCCGTCGCGATGTCGTAGGACAGAGCGCGCAGCTCCGCGTCGTCGGTCTCGGCGTAGATCGTCATCGCCATGTCGACCGCCTGAGCGTGGTGGACCTGCATGTCGCGGGCGAACCCGGCGTCGGCGGACCCCTCAGCGGGCGTGGAGCCGGCGATCCCGAACGTCGAGAAGCGTCCGATAGCGAACGCGACCGCGGCGACGGCCAGGCCGACGAGCAGCACCACCCACCACGGCGGGAGGGTGCGCTCGGTGCCCGGCTCGTCGCCGACGGTCTCGGTCATCACTGCTTGCCGGGGGCGTCCAGCGCGCCGGTGCAGGCCGCACCCGGCTCGGGGCCGTTCGTGTTGCGCCAGTACGCCTTGATGAACTCGCCGATGCGCTCGTCGTCGGGGGAGTCGACCTTCAGCTGAGCGTTCCAGGCGCTGACGGCGATGGGGGTGTCCATGTCCTCGTAGGGGGAGAGGACGGTGTAATCGCGGGGGAGTTCCGCCTTGAGCGCGTCGATGCCGGCCGCGTCGACCTGCGCGGGGTCGTAGGTGATCCAGATGGCGCCGTGTTCCAGCGCGTGGACGGCGTTCTCGTTCGGGACGGGCTGCGTGTACACGCCGCAGTTGAGCCAGATGGCGTTGTGGTCGCCTCCGGCCGGCGGCGTCTGCTCGTAGTCGACGACACCCTCGACGTGGTTCGCGGTGTGTTCGAAGGTCTGCACGCCGCTGATGCCGGCACCGTCGCCGTCGCCGCGGGCGATCGAGACGGGGCGCGGGGTGAGGAAGTAGGAGGCTGCGACGAGCCCGATGACGACGATGGCCGCGGTCGTGCCGACGATCCACCACGTGGCCTTGGTGCGGCGGCGCTTGGCGAGCTGACGCTGATACTCGGCGAGCTTCTGCTGTTTCTGCTGCTCACGCTGCTGTTTGACGGTCAGGTTGAGCTGTGCCTGCGTCGCGGGGTTACCGCTCGTCCGCTTTCCGGCAGGATCGTTCGGGGTCATGGGGTGGCCTCGTCGGTCGGGGTGGGGAGGCGCGGGCGCGCCGGTTCGAGTTTATTCGCCTGCATCTGCTGGATCCCTGGTCGGGCTTCCTTCATAGCGTCTCGTGACGTGGGGGGACCGTGACGCCCGCGCGCAAGGGGCAGTTTCGCCGATGCGCCGTCGGACAGGATGAGCCCATGACGACAGTGCCCACACACGAACACGAGATCGGCATCGGCCTGCGCCTGGCGGTCATCGGCGCGATCCTCCTCGTGGTCGCCGTCGCGACGGGTATCGCCGTCGAATCCACCGACTCCGAGCTCATCGATCTCGATGCGTGGTGGAACACCTATGTGACGACGTTCCTGCCAGGCATCCGTCCCGTGTCGTTCCTCATGAACATCCTGGGCGCGGGGGTCGTCGGCACCTACGTCATCCCGCTCGTCGGCGCCGCGCTGCTCGCGCTCGCCCGTCGGCCGTGGGGTGCGGTGTTCTTCCTCGCGGCATCCATCGTCGGTGCTCTCCTCGTCCAGCTGCTCAAGGGCCTGTTCGGGCGGGTGCGACCGGAGGAGATGCTCGTCATCTCGGACCACGGGTCCTTCCCCTCGGGTCACACCGCCAACGCCGCCGTCATCGCGACCGTCGCGGTCATCCTCTTCCCGCGGGTGTGGGTGGCCGTGGTGGGGATCGCCTGGACCCTGCTCATGGCTTTCAGTCGCACGCAGGTGCACGCGCACTGGCTCACCGACACCCTGGGCGCGATGGTTCTCGGGGTCGCCACGACCCTGCTCGTCGCGGCGGCACTCACGATCCCCGTCGTCCGGGAACGCGAGCGGCGCCTCTCGCTAGGCTGACGGCATGAGCGCCGACGAAGCCGCTGCCGAACTCGCCCGTCTCGAAGCGGAGGCCGCTGCCGCCGCGGCGGAGCTGAAACTCGCCCGTGCGCAGGCCGCCCTCGCGGCCGCCCGCGCCCAGGCATCGAAGACGGACGCCTCGCCCACCGAGACAGCGGCCGCAGAGACGCCGCCCGGAGGGGCGCCGCCTGCAGAGACGCCGCCCGAAGGGGCGCCGCCTGCAGAGACGCCGCCCACCGAGATCACGGACGCCGAGCACGCCGCGGCGCCGGATGCCGCCGCGTCCCCGGTCGCGGCGGGTCCGCTCGACGACTCCGAGGTCGCGCGGATCGTCCAGGGCTACACCTTCGACGAGACGACCCTCGACCTCGGCGCCCTCGTCAACGGCGAACCCGTCCGGGAAGCGCAGATTCGCATCCCGCTCGCGATGACCAACCGGCACGGCCTCGTCGCGGGGGCGACCGGCACCGGCAAGACCCGCACGCTGCAGGGACTCGCCGAGCAGCTCGCGGCGAAGGGCGTGCCCGTCTTCGCCGCCGACATCAAGGGCGACCTCACGGGCGTCGCGACGCCGGGCGAGTCGAACCCCAAGCTCCTCGCCCGCACCGAGGCGATCGGGCAGGCGTGGGAACCGGCGGCATCCGTCACGGAGTACTTCGCCCTCGGCGGCATCGGCACCGGGGTTCCCGTGCGCGCGACCGTCACCGGGTTCGGTCCGCTGCTGCTCAGCCGCGTCCTGGGGCTCAACGAGACGCAGGAGTCGAGTCTCGGCCTCGTCTTCCACTACGCCGACGCCCACGGACTCCCGCTCGTCGACCTCTCGGACCTCCGGGCGGTGCTCTCGTACCTGACGAGCGATGAGGGCAAGCCCGAGCTGAAGGACCTCGGCGGCCTGTCGTCCGCGACAGCGGGCGTGATCCTGCGCGAGCTCATCACCTTCGCCGACGGCGGCGCGGACGTCTTCTTCGGTGAACCGGAATTCGATGTCCACGACTTCCTGCGGACGACACCCGACGGGCGGGGTGTCATCTCTCTCCTCGAGGTGCCGGGGATCGCCGACAAGCCCGAACTGTTCTCGACCTTCCTCATGTACCTGCTGGCAGAGCTCTTCGAGATCCTCCCCGAGGTGGGGGATGCCGACAAGCCCAAGCTGGTGTTCTTCTTCGACGAGGCGCACCTGCTCTTCCGCGACGCCTCGAAGGCGTTCACCGCCGCCATCGTGCAGACCGTGCGGCTCATCCGTTCGAAGGGCGTCGGCGTCTTCTTCGTGACGCAGACCCCCAAGGATGTGCCGGCGGACGTGCTCGGTCAGCTCGGCTCGCGCATCCAGCACGCGCTCCGTGCCTTCACGCCCGATGATGCGAAGGCCCTCCGCGCGACGGTGAGCACGTACCCGACCTCGGGATACGACCTCGAACGCGTCCTCCAGGAGCTCGGAACGGGCGAAGCGATCGTCACGGTCATGAACGAGAAGGGCGCCCCCACCCCGGTCGCGTGGACCCGGCTGCGTGCACCGCAGGGTCTGATGTCTCCGACGCCCGCGGCGGCCGTGCAGGCCGTCGTCGCCGCCTCGCCTCTCCTCGCGACCTACGGAACCCCCGTCGACCGGGAGTCCGCGCGAGAGATCCTCGGCGCCAAGATGGCCGCCGCGGATGCCGCGGCGGATGCGGCGAAGGCGGCGACCGAGAAGGCCAAGGCCGACGCGGAGTACGCGAAGCAGAAGGCCGCTGCGGACAAAGCGCAGCAGAAGGCGGAGCGCGACGCCCAGCGGGAGTACGAGCGGATCCTCCGGACGACGGGCGGGAGCACCCGCACGAGCCGCAAGCGAGAGCCTTCCCCCCTCGAGGAGATCCTCGGGTCGAAGACGACCCAGTCGATCATCGGCAGCGTCATCCGCGGGGTGTTCGGGAACGGGCGTCGCCGATGAGCGGGGGCGGCGGCATCCGTCCGTTCCGTCCCGGCGACGAGTCGGCGCTCGCGGAGATCTGTCTGCGGACCGCGGATGCCGGGGGCGACGCGACGGGCATCTTCGAGGACGACGCGATCTGGGGGCACATCTGGGCGCTGCCCTACGCTGAACGCCACCCCGATCTCGCCTTCGTGGTCGAGGACGAGAACGGTACGGCGGTGGGCTACGTCGTGGCCACCGCCGACACCGATGCATTCGAGGAGTGGTTCCGGACGCAGTGGTGGCCTCGGTTCGCGCATCGCTGGCCGAAGCCCGAGACCGAGGTGACGCGACAGGACGGCACGTTGCTCTACGCCTACGGGCGCGGCGAGAAGCCCGAGCGGTACGCGGCCGACTTCCCCGCCCATCTGCACATCGACCTGCTGCCGCAGGCGCAGGGCAGGGGTGCGGGCCGACGACTGATCGAGACGCTCTTCGCCGCGCTCACAGAGCGGGGCATCACAGGACTCCACCTCGTCGCCTCGGCCGAGAACACCGGAGCGATGGCGTTCTACACCCGACTGGGGTTCACGCCGCTGCCCTCATCGCCCGGCTCACGGGCGTACGGAGTCCACCTCTGATCGGTGGACGGGGATCGGCATCGTCGACGTGTCGATGAGCGGGTCCTCGTCCTGGCGTGCGACGACCTCGACCGCCTCTTCGTGTGTCTCGACCGTCGGTACCGACCCGAGCAGGGGGCGCTTCGCGGTCTCCTTCATCGACAGCAGTGCGATGCCCCCGAGGAGCGCGAAGAACATGATGTAGAACGCCGGCATGAACGTGTTCCCGGTCAGGTCGATGAGCGCCTGGCTGAACAGCGGCGTTGTGCCGCCGAACAGCGACACCGAGACGTTGTACGCGATCGCCATGGCACCGAAGCGGGAAGCCGTCGGGAACAGTGCCGGCAATGTCGAGGCTGACACGGCGACGTAGAAGGCCACGGGGATCGCGACCATGCCGAGGGCGACGAAGACAGCCCACTCCTGGCCGATCTGCATGATCGCGAAGGCCGGGATCATGAGGATGATCGTCGACCCGGCGGCGATCATGTACACCGGGCGGCGCCCGATTCGATCGCTCAACCGGCCGATGAACGGCAGACATGCCGACATGACGAGGAGAACGGGAACGGTGGCGACCGCGGCGCCGAGATTCGAGACACCGACCTCCTTCTCGAGGTACGTCGGCATGTAGCTCGTGAGCGCGTAACCGGCGGTGTTGGTCGCCGCCACGATCGCGATGCCGATGAGGACCTCGCGCCAGTGGTGACGGAGGATGCCGATGATGCCGTGACGCGCGAGAGGATCGTCGCGGTCGGGTTGCTCGTCGGTCCCGGCGGTGTTCTCGTAGGCGGGGGTCTCGGGGATCTTGAGGCGGAACCAGATCGCCACGATCCCGAGGGGGATCGCGACGAGGAACGGGATGCGCCAGCCGAAGTCGGTCATGGCGGTCTCGCCCCAGATCGACTGGGTGATGATCGTCGTGAGGGCGACGACGGACGCGCCGGCGGCGAAGCCGACGTACGAGCCGAGGTCCAGCCATGACGACCAGAAGCCGCGCCGCTTGTCGGGGGAGAACTCCGCCACGTAGGTGGTCGCTCCCGCATACTCCCCGCCCGTCGAGAAGCCCTGGATCATCTTCAGGACGTAGAGGGGGATGATGGCCCACAAGCCGATCTGCGCGCTGGTGGGGAGGACACCGATGAGCGCTGTGGCGAGTGCCATCATCGCCATCGTGAAGAACAGCACTTTCTGGCGCCCGATGCGGTCGCCGAGCGGACCGAGGACGAGCCCGCCGATGGGTCGGACCAGGAAGGAGATCGCGAACCCGAACAGAGTCGCCAGCAGACCCCAGGGCTCCGGAAGATCGGCCGTGAACACCGCGGTGATCGTCACAGCGAGGTAGCCGTAGATCCCGAAGTCGAACCACTCCATGAAGTTGCCGACGACCGTTCCGCCGATCGCGGTACGAACGCGCTTGGTATCCACGACGACAACGTCGTCCACCGCCAGCCGGGGAGGCGGCGCCGAGCGGGTCAGTGCTTCGGAGGACGGGGGTACCGAGGGGCGGGATGACCTGGCCATCTCTCCACGGTACGTATCGGATCGTCCCCGTGCATCCGGCTGCGTGTCTCTTGACAAACGCAGCCCGCTGAGCGGGGGCCGGCCCCTCACCAGACCGGTCTATCGTGGCGACATGAGCGAGCTCTCCGCCCCCACCGGCCGTGAACCGGCCCTCGTCGCGCAGCCCCGACCGGACGGGTCCGCGCCTCGTGCACTCGTCCTCGGTGCTACCGGATACCTCGGCGGGCGGCTCGTCCCGCGGCTGCTGTCGGCGGGATACCGCGTGCGGGTCCTCGTCCGCACGCCGGCGCGACTCGCGGCTTTCGTGTGGGGCGGTGATGTCGAGGTCGTCGAGGGCGCTGCCGAAGACGCGGATGCCGTGACCCGGGCGGTCGACGATGCCGACGTGCTGTACTACCTCGTCCATTCGATGGGTGGCGGCGACGACTTCGAGACGAAGGATCTGCGCGCGGCCGAGACCGTCGCCGATGCGGCGGCAGAGGCATCCGTTCGACGGATCGTGTACCTCGGGGGTCTGCACCCGGACGGCGTCGAGCTGAGCCCCCACCTGCGCTCGCGGGTCGAGGTGGGCGAGACGCTGCTACACAGCGGTGCGCCGACCCTCGTCCTGCAGGCCGGTGTCGTCATCGGGTCGGGTTCGGCCTCGTTCGAGATGGTCCGTCACCTGACCGACGTGCTGCCGTACATGCCGGCGCCGAAGTGGGTGCGCAACCGCATCCAGCCGATCGCCGTCCGCGACGTGCTGCACTATCTGCTCGCCGCGGCCCACGTGGATCCGGAGGTCAACCGGGCGGTCGACATCGGCGGTCCGGACGTGCTGCGCTACGGGCAGATGATGAACGGGTACGCCGTCGAGGCCGGGCTCCGCCAGCGGGCGATCGCGGCCCTGCCCGTGCTGACCCCCGGTCTCGCCTCGCACTGGGTGAACCTCGTGACGCCGGTGCCGCGCTCGATCGCCCGTCCGCTCATCGCATCGCTGCAGAACGAGTGCATCATGGACGACCACGACGTCGACGACCTGCTGCCGCGCCCCGAGGGCGGACTCACGCCGTATCGCGAGTCGGTGCGGCTGGCTCTTCGCAAGGTCGAAGCGGACGCCGTGGAGACCAGCTGGCAGGACGCGGAGGTCTCGTCGGTTCCCAGCGACCCGCTGCCGAGCGATCCCGAGTGGGCGGGCCGGCTCGTCTTCACGGACGAGCAGTCCGCGACGACGTCGGCCAGCCCCGAGCAGCTGTGGCGCGTCATCGTCGGGATCGGCGGGGAGAACGGCTGGTACTCGTCACCGTTCCTCTGGGCCGTTCGCGGCTGGATGGATCGCCTCGTGGGCGGTGTCGGCCTGCAGCGCGGCCGTCGCAGCCGCGGCAAGGTCGCTGCGGGGGACGCGATCGACTTCTGGCGGGTCGAAGCCGTCGAGGAGGGGCATCTGCTCAGGCTCCGCGCCGAGATGAAGGTGCCGGGACTCGCCTGGCTCGAGCTG
This sequence comes from Microbacterium sp. SORGH_AS_0505, assembly GCF_030818715.1. Taxonomy (NCBI): domain Bacteria; kingdom Bacillati; phylum Actinomycetota; class Actinomycetes; order Micrococcales; family Microbacteriaceae; genus Microbacterium; species Microbacterium sp. SORGH_AS_0505. Next base: position 1,766,095 of record NZ_JAUTAT010000001.1, read on the forward strand.
CGGGCGACGCCCGACGGCTCGGGCTCGCGATACGACCAGCGGGCCGTTTTCTTCCCGACCGGGCTCGCCGGCCGGCTCTACTGGTTCGCCGTCCTCCCCTTCCACGGGTTCATCTTCGCGGGCATGGCGAACCGCATCGCCGCGGCGGCGGAGCGCGAGGCCCCGACAGGCTGAGGCTCAGGGGTTCGTCAGCCGTCCGCCGGCGACCCGCACCGTGCGGTCGACGAGGGATGCCGGGACCGCGGCGTGCGAGATGAGCACGACCGCGTGCGACCCGTCGACGGCTTCCAGCAGATCGGTGAGGAGCGCATCGGCCGCCTCAGGGTCCACCCCCGCGGTCGGCTCGTCCAGGATCAGGACGGGGAACCCGCGCAGAAGCGCCCGCGCGAGCGAGATGCGCTGGGCTTGACCGCCCGACACGAGGGCGCCGCGCTCGCCGACCCGGGCATCGAGTCCGCCACGCGCGCGGAGCCAGTCGCCGAGCCCGACTCGCCCCAGCGCGGCCTCGAGCTCCGCGTCGGTCGCGGTGTCGCGCGCGAAGAGGAGGTTCTGCCGGATGTCCTCGTCGAAGAGCATCGGATGCTGCTCGCACAGTCCCACGGTCAGGCGCAGGTCGTCGGGCGCGATCTCGTCCACCGGCCTTCCGCCGATCGAGTACTCGCCGCTGACGGCCAGGAATCTCACGAGGGCGTGGGCGAGCGTCGACTTGCCGGCGCCGCTCGCGCCGACGATGTGGAGGCGCTCGCCGGGGCGGACGTCGAGGTCGACGCCCGTGAGCGCGACCTCGGTCGCGCCCGGCCAGCGGACGTCGACGCCGCGCAGCCGGAGCCCGTCGCCCAGCGACGGGGCCTCGCCCGTCGACGTTCCCTGTGCCGGGATCTCGGCGGGCACCGTCGCCGGGACGACCTTCGCGACACGGGATGCCGCGGCCCGCACGCGCCGCCATGCGGATGCGGCGAGCGGAACGGCCGTGAACACCTCGAACACCGCCATCGGGACGAGAACCGCCACGCCGAGCGCCGGGCCGGAGAGGCCGCCGCCCCCCGCGGCGGGAGCGGCGACGAGGAGGGCGGCGACCGTCGCGCCGCCCGCGGCGAGCGAGACGAGCGCCGCCGTGCCCGCCTGGGCGCCCGCCCGGCGCAGGACGGCGCGGCGGAGGGCGGCATCCGCCTTCCGGACCGCGGCGCGCGAGGCGTCTTCCGCGCCGAAGGCGACGAGCACGTCGAGGCGGGAGAGGTGGTCGAGGACGACGTCGCGGAGCCGGGCGCGCAGAGGGGCGATCGACCGCTCGGCACGGGCGCCCGCCGCCCAGCCCCACGCCAGCGCCGCGAACGCGGCGCCGACGAGGCACCCCAGCAGCGTGAGGGCGGCCGGCCACCATACGAGGGCGACGAGGATGACCGATCCCGCCGCCACGGTGGCGGACGACACGAGCGGCAGGATCACGCGGAGAGGCAGATCCTGCAGGTCGTCGACGTCGTCGACGAGCGCGGCGGAGGCGTCACCGCGGGAGGACGAGGTGAGACCGGCGGGGGCGTGCGGGAGCAGCCGTCGCACGAGGCCGGTACGCGTTCGGGCGAGCTGTCGGAGGACGGCGTCGTGACTCGACAGGCGCTCGGTGTAGCGGAAGAAGGCCCGCGAGAGGGCGAAGGCGCGAACGCCCACGACCGCCAGCGTGACGTGCATGACGAGCGGCTGTTCCGAGGCGCGGACGATCAGCCACGCGCTCACCGCGAGGAGCGCCACGGCCGATGCTTCGGACAGGAACCCCGACGCGAGCGCCCGCCAGAACCGCCGCGGTGTCGGAATCGCGTCGCGCAGCACCTCGCTCGTGGTCGTCACGCGGCCACCTCCGCCGCGCTCAGGCGCACGACGCGGTCGGCGATGGCCCGGGCGCTCTCGCGGTGCGAGACCAGGAGGATCAGCGCCCCGGCATCCGCCACCTGACGCAGCGAGCGCCACAGATGGCTCTCGGCGGCGGCGTCGAGAGCGGCAGACGGCTCGTCGAGCGCGAGCACGGGAGCGTGGCCGCGCAGGTGGCGGGCGAGCGCTCGGGCGACGGCGACGCGCTGGGCCTGACCTCCTGACAGTCCCGCCCCCTCGACCCCGAGCATCCGGTCGGGATCGAGGTCGCCGAGACCCACGAGCCCGAGGGCCTCGCGAACCGTTTCGGCGGGCATGTCGTCGTCGCCGAGGCGGATGTTCTGCGCGATGGTGCCGGCGGCCAGACCCGCGCGCTGGCCCGCCCACCCGAGCCACGACGACGGTGCCAGGGAGGCGACCGGGGCGTCGTCGAACTCGATGCGACCCGTCGTGGGCGCGAACCCGAGGAGTGCCTGCACGAGACTCGATTTGCCGGCCCCACTCGGCCCCTCGATCAGCACGATCTCTCCCGAGCGCGCGTCCAGGGTCACGGGCGGCAGGTCGCGTACGCGCACGTCCAGCACTCGCAGCGTGTGATCCGGCCTGGTCGGCGCGGCTCCCGGCGCAGGAGCAGCGGATGCCGCGGCCGCCTCGTCGAGCACGGCGAAGACGTCCCGCGTCGCCGCGACACCCTCGCTCGAGGCGTGGAACTGCACGCCGACCTGCCGCAGGGGCAGGAAGGCGTCGGGCGCGAGGAGGAGGACGAACAGGCCCACGCTCAACGTCAGCGAGCCGTCGATCAGACGGAACCCGATGGCAACTGCGACGATCGCGACCGAGATCGAGGCGAGGAACTCCAGCGCGAAACCCGAGAGGAACGACACGCGCAGCACCGTCATCGTCTCGCGGCGGTAGTCGTCGGTGACCCGCTCGATCGCGTCGGCAGCGCGACGCTGACGGCCGAACACCGTGAGCGTCGACAGCCCCTGGACGGTGTCGGAGAACCGTGTCGCGAGCCGGGTGAGGGTGTCCCACTGCCGTCGCTGCACGGAGCGCGTCGCGAGGCCGATGAGGATCATGAAGATCGGGATGAGGGGGAGGGTGAGGAGCACCGTGAGCCCCGAGATCGCATCGGCGGACCACATCACCGCGACGATGATCGGCGTCGCGATCACGGTCTGCACGAGCTGCGGCAGGTACCGGCCGACGTACGGTTCGAGCGCGTCGAGTCCCCGACCCGCGACGAGCGCGAGGTGCGACGTGCTGCGCGTCGCGGTCCAACCCGGGCCCAGCCGGGCGACGCCGTCGAGCACCGCCTCCCTCAGTTGTGACTCGACCCGGGCGGACGCCCGGGCCGCGACCCGCTCGCGCAGGAGCGACAGGACGGACCGGGCGAGCACCACACCGGCCAGGGCGACGAGGGTCCCCGCGATATCGGCCCCGGCGATCGCATCCACGATCGCGCGGGTCGTGAAGAAGGCGAAGCCGATGATCGCCGCCGTCTGCAGGAGTGACAGCAGCGCGATGGCGACGAAGAACGAGCGGGATGCCGTCGCGTACCGCCACAGCCGCGGGTCGACCGGTGGCTGCCTCGGCGTGGCCTCATCTGGCATGGCGCGTTCCTCCCGCGTGCTCAGTGAGCGGCCGCGGCATCCGCTTTCTCGATCTGCACCCGCGTGATGCGCTTGCGGAACACCCAGTAGGTCCAGGCCTGGTAGGCGAGGATTCCGGGCAGGAAGATGACCGCCGCCCAGGTCATGACCGTCAGCGTGTAGTCGGTGCTCGACGCGTTCTCGATCGTCAGCGAGTTCGCCGGGTCGGTCGAGGAGGGCATGACGTAGGGGAAGAGGGCGAACCAGAGCATCAGGACCGCGGTGACGATGGTCGCCGCTCCCAGGGCGAAGGCCCACCCGTCGCGGTGGCGGACGTTCGCGACGGCCGAGGCGAGCAGAGCGAGCGCGGCGATGACGCCGCACGCGATGACCGCAGACACCAGGGGAGCGTCGCGCTCCATCGAGATGAGCGTCGTCCAGACGACGGTCGCCGCCGCGAAGACGATCGTCGGCAGGGCGGCACGGCGGGCGAGACGGTGGGCGTCTTCTTTCACCTGACCGTCGGCCTTCAGCCCGACGAAGTACACGCCGTGGAGGAAGAACAGGAGGAGCGTCGTGATCCCGACGCAGAGCGCGTACGGGTTCAGCAGATCGAGGAGGGTGCCGGTGACGTTCTTGTCGGCGTCGATCGGGACGCCCCGCACGATGTTGCCGAACGCGACGCCCCACAGGAGGGCGGGAACCACAGAACCGATCACGATCATCCGGTCGAAGCCGCGTTTCCAGGCGTGTCCGTCGCGCTGGTGGCGGTACTCGAACGAGACCCCGCGCAGGATGAGGGCGAGCAGGATGAGCAGCAGCGGCAGATAGAACCCGCTGAAGAGCGTGGCGTACCACTCCGGGAAGGCGGCGAACAGGCAGGCGCCGGCGACGATGACCCAGGTCTCGTTGAGGTCCCACACGGGACCGATCGTGTTGATGACCTGGCGGCGCGACACCTCGTCGCGACCGAGGAACGGCAGGCTCATCCCGACGCCGAAGTCGAAGCCGTCGAGCACGAAGTAGCCGACGAAGAACACCCCGACGATGAAGAACCAGAGGTAGGCGAGATCCATGGCGTGCTCCTAGTAGACCGTCGAGGGGGTCTGATCGACCGGCAGGTCCCGAGGGTCGGGGTCATCGGGACCGGGCAGGGGATCCGGGCCCTTCTGCGCGGCTTTCAGGATGAGGCGGAACTCGACGACGGCGAGCGTCGCGTAGATCGCGGTGAAGGCGATCAGGGAGATGAGCACGGTCCAGGCGGGGACGTTGGGTGAGACGCCGTCGGAGGTGTGCATGAGGCCGAAGACGATCCAGGGCTGCCGGCCCATCTCGGTGAAGATCCAGCCGACGAGGCTGCCGAACAGCGGGAGCGGTGCGGACCAGATGGCGACGCGCCACATCCACCCGGCGACGGGACGCGTCGCCTTCCTGCGGGTGACCCAGAGGCCGGCGACCGAGATGAGGGTGGCGATGCCGCCGAAGCCCATCATCCAGCGGAACGACCAGTAGGTGACCCAGATCTCGGGCATGTAGTCGATGCCGGCGCCGTACTGCGCGGTGTACTCGGACTGCAGGTTGTTGAGGCCCTCGACGCAGCCGTCGAGCGTGTGCGTGGAGAGGAACGAGAGCAGGTACGGGACGCGGAGCGACCAGACCTCGGCGGTGCCGTCCGGGGTGCCGATGGAGAAGATCGAGAAGGATGCGTCGGCGCCGCAGGCGGTGTTCCACAGCGCCTCGGCGGCGGCCATCTTCATGGGCTGGGTCTCGACCATGACGAGTCCCAGCTGGTCGCCGCTGACCGCGGTGCCGGCGAAGGAGATGATCATGAACCACATGCCGTAGCGGAGTGCAGGCCGCATCGTCTCGACGTGCTGGCCGCGGCGGAGGTGCCACGCGGCGACGGCGATGATGACGGCGGCGGCGAACATGAACGCCGAGAAGATCGTGTGCGGGAAGGCGGCGAGCGCCACCGGATTGGTGAGGAGCTCGAAGAAGTTCTTCAGTTCCGCCCGGCCGGTCTCGGGATTCAGCTGGTAGCCGATCGGGTTCTGCATGAACGCGTTGGCGGTGAGGATGAAGTAGGCCGACAGGATCGACCCGAACGCGGTGGCCCAGATGGTGAGCAGGTGGATGCGGCGGGGCAGCTTGTCCCACCCGAAGATCCACAGTCCGATGAAGGTCGCCTCGAAGAAGAAGGCCATGAGCCCTTCGAAGGCGAGCGGAGCGCCGAATACGTCGCCGACGAAGCGGGAGTAGTCCGACCAGTTCATGCCGAACTGGAACTCCTGCACGATGCCGGTGACCACGCCCATCGCGAAGTTGATGAGGAAGATCTTGCCGAACAGGCGGGTGAGGTGCAGCCACTTCACGTCGCCGGTGCGGTGCCAGATCGTCTGGAAGATCGCGACGGTGAGTGCCATGCCGAGCGTCAACGGCACGAACAGGTAGTGGTAGAGCGTCGTCAGTCCGAACTGCAGGCGAGCCAGGATGAGCGGGTCCAGAAAGTCCACGGGCTTGGTCCTTCCACGGGTATGGTCCGACCGTACGACGCACGGTTCACCGCCGAATCGGATCGGGCCGTGCAAAACACCGCCCCCTCCGCCTACGGTGGACCACATGACTCGCGGTGACAGTTCCCGTGTTCCCGCGATGCTGCGGCGGACGACAGCCTTCACTGCGGTCTGGGTGACCGCGGTGCTCGTCTTGACGGCCGGTCCTGCCGTGGCAGGTGCGGTGCCCGAGCCTTCGCCGACCCCGACGGCATCCCCTTCGTCGACGGCGACGACCGAGCCGTCGCCGACCCCGACGCCCACGCCCACGCCCACGCCCACGCCGGCGCCCACGCCGGAACCCTCGCCCTCGCCGTCGCCGAGCCCGTCGCCGTCGCCCAGCCCGGCTCCCGCCCCTCCGGCCGCCCGCGATTCCTCGGCCGCAGCAGCCGCCGCACTGGGAGAAGCGACGACCCCTGTCCTCCCGTCGTCGGTACGGCTCACCGGCAGCACCCGGTACACGCTCGCCGCCGGGATCAGCAAAGCGGTCTACCCCCGGGGTGCGCGCACGGTCGTCATCGTCTCGTCCCAGCGCGCTGCCGATCAGCAGCTCGCGGCCTACGTCGCGGGCTCGGTCGGTGGACCGATGCTGCTCGTGGACACCGGGTCGGTCCCCGCCGCGACGGCGTCGGAGATCACTCGTCTCGCGCCGGATCGGATCGTCGTGATGGGCTCGCGCGCTGCCGTCTCGGATGCCGTCGTGACCCGGCTCTCGGCCGGGCGCACCTCGGTGCGCGTCGACGCGGGGACGACCATGTCGCTGTCGCAGAAGGCACTCGTCGCGGCCACCCCCACCGCGGAGACCGTCTACCTCGTCGACGTGCGCCAGCTCGCTGCGGCACCGGTGGCGGCCGCGACTGCCGCGGCCACCGGTAGCGGATTCCTCGTGGTCGAAGGTGCGCGGCCGCCGTCGCCCGGCGCACTCGCCACGCTGCGCGCCGTCGGTGCACGGCAGATCGTCTTCATGAACGGGACGTCGGGGCTCCCCACGTCCTACGGCAACGCGTTGCGCAGCGAGGGGTTCACCGTTGCGAGGCTCGCCGGCGCCGACCGCGCCGGCATCGCCGACTCCGCGACCGCCGAATACCCCTCGACGACGACCCGCGGGGTGGTCACCGCCTCTGCCGAGGCGACCGGGTTCGGCTCACCCGCCGCGACCGCACTCGCGGCCACGACGGGGCAGCCGCTTTACTTCAGCGGCGAGCGCTGCTTGTCGGATGCCTCCGCCGCGGTGCTCCAGCGACGGGGCGACAAAGTCCTCGTCGTCGGTCCGACGGCGCAACTGCGCGCCGAGGTCGAAACGGGCAAGGGGTGCACCGCCGTGCGCACCACCCGGCAGGACAAGCTGCGCTCCTCGCTGCAGTCCGCGCTGAACCGGAACTCCTCCTCGTCGTACACGGCGACCGTTCGCGAGGTCGGCGGTCTCGGCGAGACCGTGAGCATGGGCGGCGCGACGCGCCGCGAGCCCGCCAGCATGATGAAGCTCTTCGCCGCGTGGGGAACGTACAAGCGGATCGAGCGGGGTGCGGGTTCGCTGTCCACGCGGCTCGGGTCGGGTCTCACAGTGGGTGAGTGCCTGCGCGAGATGATCTGGATGTCCGACAACTCCTGCCACACCGACCTCGTTCACTGGATCGGCCTGTCGCAGTTGAACAGGGAGATCGCGGCCGCAGGGTACTCCCGGACCGCATACGGGCAGGTCCTGCGCGGGCAGGACGTGCTGTACGCCGGAAACCGCACGACCTCCGACGACCTCACGAATCTGCTCAAGCGGCTGGAGGAGGGGCGTCTGCTGAATGCCACGCACACCCGGCACATGCTCAACCTGATGCACACTCAGCTCTTCCGCTCGCGACTGCCGAACGGGCTGCCGGCCTCTGCGTACCAGGCGTCCAAGCCCGGATCGTTGTGGGTGTCGGGTGGGTTGCTGCAGGCGGACTCGGCCGTGGTCCGCAGCTCGTCGAGTCGGTTCGTGGTCACCGTCATCGGCGCCCCCGGAGCGTCGAAGGCCGGCATCCGGGACATCGCGCGAACCGTGTACTCGCACTTCAACGGGTCGTTCGGAGCGGCCGTGACCCACTCCGACCTTCACGTGCGCACCGTGCGGAACACCCCGTGGTACCGCAGCTCCGCCGGGGGCGCCATCGCCGGCACCATCCCGTCGGGAACGCCTCTGCAGGTGTCGGACTCCCGACGCCACTGGTACAAGGTGCACTGGCGGGGCGGTTACGCGTGGCTGTACTACCACCACGTCCGCACCAACCTGCGTTACTGACTCCCGCGGGCTGCGGCGTCAGCCGGGCGTCGGCATCAGGCCTCGGGGCGACGACGGAGCAGCTGGATGACGCACTGCTGCGGATCGCACGACGAGCGCATCCCGTCGACGGCGAGCGGCCCGCCTGCCTCGCTGAGAGCACCCTGCATCAGCCCCAGGTGCACATCGCAGAGCGTCTCGCGGTTGTCGGCCTGGTCGGCGGCGTGCACGCAGGGCGTGAGGTCGATCGTGAGGCCGTCCTCGTCGATCTCCGGGTCGAACCCGCCGTCCAGGAGCTGTTCGACGAGGGCGTCGAGTTGGTGCTGCTCTTCTCCGGTGAGCGATCCGGCCGTATCCGGCATGACGCGACGCATGAGGTCGCCCCGTTCGACGGCGGCCTGCACCTTGCGCCGATGCTCGGGACTCGACACGCGCACCCCGTCGACCGCGCGGTAAAGGACGCGCGGACGGCCCCGGACGGTCCGCTTCTCGATCTCGGTCGCGACGAATCCGCGTTCGATGAGGCGCTGCAGGTGTTCGCGAACCGTATTGGGGTGGAGCTTCGTCGCCTTCACGAGCTCGCCGACGGTCTGCTGCGGGGTCGTCTGCAGCAAGTGGAGGATCTCCACTCGCGAGGACGTGGAGATGGCGTTGTAGGCCGTCGGGCGCCGGGCCGTCATGGATCCATTATCGCGGGATGCTCGGCCTGCGGGGGCGCCCCCTGAGTGGGATTCCGCCCTTAATCTGGAGGACATGCGGCATCCCACACCCGACCCGGTCGGACCGGGGCAGGAGAGCGTCTGGGACTATCCCCGGCCCCCTCGCGTCGAACCCGTCCCGGGCACCGTGACGATCACCCTCGGCGGAGAGCGCATCGCCTCGACGACCGGGGCCCTGCGGGTCCTCGAGACGAGCCACCCACCGGTCTACTACCTGCCCATCGCGGACTTCGTGCCCGGCGCACTGACTCGGGCGCAGGGAGCATCGTTCTGCGAGTTCAAGGGCGCCGCGCGGTACCTCGACGTCCACGGCGGCGGACGCCTTGTGCCCGGCGCGGCGTGGAACTACCCGAGCCCCGAGCCGGGTTACGAGGAGCTCGCCGACCGCGTGGCGGTCTACGCGCAGGAGATGGACGAGTGCACGGTCGCGGGCGAGGTCGTCACCCCGCAACCGGGTCGGTTCTACGGCGGGTGGATCACATCTCAGGTGGCCGGGCCGTTCAAGGGTGCTCCGGGTTCGATGGGGTGGTGATCAGAGCCCGAGCGAGGGCTGCACGTCCGGCGAGTCGCTCTCGAGGGGATCCTCGCGGACGAGGTCGGCGACGGAGCTCAGGATCTCGTCGGGTCGGAACGGGTAGCGCTCGATCTCCGCGGCGTCGCTGATGCCGGTGAGCACCAGCACGGTGTGGAGCCCTGCCTCGATGCCCGCGACGACGTCGGTGTCCATGCGGTCGCCGATCATCCCGGTGTTCTCGGAATGGGCGCCGATGCGGTTGAGCGCCGATCGGAACATCATGGGGTTGGGCTTGCCGACGACATAGGGCTCCTTGCCCGTCGCCTTCGTGATGAGCGCGGAGATCGCTCCGGTCGCGGGCAGGACGCCCTGCATGGAGGGACCGGTGGCGTCGGGGTTCGTGGCGATGAAGCGCGACCCGGCGCCGATGAACCTGATCGCCTTGGTGATGGCCTCGAACGAGTAGTTCCGCGTCTCGCCGACGACGACGTAGTCGGGGCTCGTCTCGGTCATGATGAAACCGGCCTCGTGCAGTGCGGTCGTGAGGCCGGCTTCGCCGATGACGAAGGCCGTGCCGCCCGGCTTCTGCGAGGCGAGGAAGTCCGCGGTGGCCATCGCCGACGTCCAGATCGACTCCTCGGGCACCACGAGCCCCGACGCGCGGAGCCTCGCGCTGAGGTCGCGCGGCGTGAAGATCGAGTTGTTGGTGAGGACGAGGAACGGGGTGCCGTCGTCGCGCCATTGCTCGAGGAGCTCCGCAGCGCCGGGGATCGGCGTGTTCTCGTGGACGAGGACACCGTCCATGTCGGTGAGCCAGCACTCGATGTCCGCGCGGGTCCGCATGCGTCCACACTACGCCCGCGACCCTGACTCGCGCGGCGGGCCGGGTGGTCCAACCCGCGACGCTCTTGTGGTTAGGCTAACCTTACTTAGCTCCAAGGAAAGGCTCATCCCGACATGTCCCCTCGTTCACGACTGGTCCTCGCCTCCGCCGCCGGCATGATCGCGCTCGCCCTGGCGGGCTGCACCGCCGCCACCGCGCCCGAGCCCGCCGGGGCCTCGGCGGCCTCTGGAACGCGGTCCGTCGAGCACGCCCGCGGCGCGACGGACGTACCCGAGGAGCCCGCCCGTGTCGTGACGCTCGAGCCCCTGGAGCTCGACACCGCGGTGGCGGTCGGCATCACCCCGGTCGGTGCCGCCGTCGCAGGCAATGTGACCTCGATCCCCGCGTACCTCGGTGCGGAGGACGTCGCCCCCGTCGGAACCGTCCCCGAGCCGGATCTCGAGGCGATCGCGGCGCTGAAGCCCGATCTGATCCTCGGCACCGAGTCCCGGCACTCGGAGCTCTTCGAGCAGCTGACCGCCATCGCGCCGACCGTCTTCATCGCCTCGCAGGCCGATCCCTGGCGCGAGAACGCGTCGCTCATCGGCGAGGCGCTGGGGCGCGAGGACGAGGTCGCCGAGCTCCTCACCGGCGTCGACGACGAGTGCGCCCGCATCCGCGACGAGTACGACGTCGCCGGTCAGACGGTGCAGCTCATCCGGCCCCGCGACGAGACCACGCTGAGCCTGTACGGCCCGGTGTCGTTCGCCGGCAGCCTGCTCCAGTGCGTGGGCTTCAGCATCCCCGACCAGGAGTGGGAGGACGGCCTGCAGGCGGACCTGTCGCCCGAGAACATCGCATCCGCGAAGGCCGACCACGTGTTCGTCACGGCGGCCGACGTCGCCGACCGTTCCGCGATCCCCACCGCCGTCGCGACCGCATTCCCCGACGCCACGCTGGTCGACACGAGCACCTGGGTGTCCGGAGTCGGCCCGAAGGGTGCTGCCGCCGTCCTCGGCGACATCGAGCGGTACCTCTCCGCGAACCGGTGACCGCTGCCGCACGTCCGGGGCGCAGCATCCTCGGAGTCGGTGCCGTCGCGCTGATCCTCGCCGTGGCCGTCATCGCCTCGCTCGCGCTCGGCGCCAACCCGCTCGCTCCGTCGGCGGTGATCGATGCGCTCGCCGGCCGGGGCACGAGCGAGACGGCGTTCGTCGTCTGGGACCTGCGGGTGCCGCGCACCGTCGTCGGGCTCGTGGCCGGCGCGGCGCTCGGGGCGGCCGGAGCGCTGATGCAGGCGTTCACGCGCAACCCCCTCGCCGACCCGGGGCTCCTCGGGGTCGGCGCGGGGGCGGCGTTCGCCGTCGCTCTCGGCGTATCGCTGTTCGGTCTGTCCGGTGCGGGGGAGATCGTCTGGCCGGCGTTCGCCGGCGCGCTGCTGGTGACGATGGCGGTCTACGTGATCGGTGCGAGCGGCACGGGCGGGGCCGTGCGCCTGGTCCTCGCGGGCGTCGCGCTCGGCGCCGTCCTCTCGGGGATTACGACGGCGATCACGTTGACCGACCCCGATGCCTTCGACCGGATGCGCGGGTGGAACGCAGGCTCCCTGCTCGGTGCGGGCCTGGAGGACCTCGCAGCCATCGCGCCTTTCGCCGCCGCGGGGGCGCTCCTCGCGCTCGTCCTCGCCCCCGGACTCAACGCGATGGCGCTCGGTGACGACGTCGCGCGCGCCCAGGGAGTGGACGTCGGCCGCATCCGGGTCGGGGTGATCGTGGCCGTCACCCTGCTCGCGGGAGCTGCCACGGCGATCGCCGGGCCGATCTCGTTCGTCGGCCTCATGATCCCGCACGCCGTGCGGTGGATCGTGGGGCCCGACCAGCGGGCGGTTCTGCCGATGTCGCTTCTCGCCGGGCCCATCCTCGTGCTCGGTGCCGATGTCCTCGGCCGCGTCGTCATCGCCCCTGCCGAGGTTCCGGTCGGGATCGTCGTCGCCTTCGTCGGCGCGCCGCTCCTCATCGCGCTCGCGCGTCGACGGACGGCGAGGGCCCTGTGATGGTGGCGACCACCATGGACCGCTCAGGCCGGGTGATGCGACCGGTTCGGCCCACCGCCGCAGGGCGGCGCCGCGTGCTCGCGGTGGGAGCCGCGGCATCCGTCGTGCTCGTCGCGCTGACGACGCTCGGGCTGATCCTCGGGGACTTCCCCGTGCCGCTCGAGCGGATCCCGACGATCCTGGCGGGCGGAGGCGAAGGGATCGAACACACCGTGGTCGTCGATTGGCGGCTGACGCGCGTGATCGCGGCGGTCGGGGTGGGGGCGCTCCTGGGTATCGCAGGCGCGCTCTTCCAGACCGTCACCCGCAACCCGCTCGCGAGCCCCGACATCCTGGGGCTCTCGAGCGGCGCGTTCAGCGGCATGCTGCTCACCCTCGTGCTCGTCTCGGCGAGCTGGCAGGCCCTCGTCGCCGGCTCGCTCGTCGGCGGACTCCTGACGGCCATCGCGATCCAGGTGCTGGCCTCGCGAGAAGGTCTGCAGGGCTTCCGCATCATCGTGGTCGGTATCGGGGTCTCGGCGATGCTCGCATCGATGAACACGTGGTTGCTGCTGCAGGTCGAGCTCGAGACCGCGATGTTCGCGTCGGCCTGGGGCGCGGGGTCGCTCAACGGGGTCGCAGCGGGTCCCGTCGCGGGGGCGCTCGTGGCCGCCCTTCCGATCGTGGTGGGGGCGTTCTGCCTCGTTCCGCGGATGCGGCAGCTCGAGCTCGGCGACGACCTCGCGTCCGCTACGGGCGCCCGTCCACACGTCGTGCGGGCCGTGGCTCTGCTGCTGGGTGTGGGCCTCGTCTCGGCTGCCACGACCGTCGCCGGTCCCGTCGCCTTCGTCGCGCTCGCGGCCCCGCAGATCGCCCGCCGCCTCGCGCGCACACCGTCGCTGCCGCTGGGGCTGTCCGCGCTCCTCGGAGCAGTCGTGCTCCTCGCCTCCGACCTCGTCGCGCAGCATGCGTTGCCGATGCCCCTCCCGGTCGGCGTCGTCACCGTCTCGGTCGGCGGCCTCTACCTTCTGTCCGTCATCGTCCTGGAGATCCGTCGTCGTGCCTGATCGCCTTCCCGCCTCCCTCGCCGTCGACCGGGCCTCGTTCGCCTACGCCGACACCCCTGTCGTCGAGCAGCTCTCCCTGCAGATCGAACCCGGCTCGTTCACCGTCATCATCGGCCCGAACGCGTGCGGCAAGTCGACGCTCCTGCGGGGCCTCGCGCGCCTGCTCGCACCAGAGGAGGGGCAGGTCGTCCTCGACGGTCGGTCGATCGCCCGGATTCCCGCCAAGACACTCGCGCGACGGGTGGGGTTGCTGCCGCAGACCGCCGTCGCTCCCGAGGGGATCACGGTGCGCGACCTCGTCTCGCGGGGCCGATACCCGCATCGGGGGATGCTGCGACCCTGGTCGCCGGCGGACGAGGCGGCCGTCGTCGACGCCCTCGTCGCGACGGGGACGACCCAGCTGGCGGACCGCCCCGTCGACGCCTTGTCGGGCGGCCAGCGCCAGCGGGTATGGATCGCAATGGTCCTCGCCCAGCAGACCGAGGTGCTCCTCCTCGACGAACCGACCACGTATCTCGATGTCGCTCATCAGGTCGAGCTGCTCGAGCTCCTCGCGGCGCTCCACGAGCTGGGACGGACGATCGTCGCTGTGCTGCACGATCTCAATCAGGCGGCCCGTTATGCGACGACCGTCGTCGCCATGCGCGACGGACGGGTCATAGCGGAGGGTCCACCGGCCGAGGTGGTGACGAGCGAGAACGTGTCGGCCGTCTTCGGCCTCGCCAACACCGTCATCCCCGATCCCGTCACGGGAGGGCCGCTCGTCGTCCCGCTCCGGGCGCCCCACACCACGGAGGTCCGACCATGACCGCAGTCCTCGAACGCCCCTGGGCGTACAGCGCCTTCGAGGTGGAGGTCGCCGCGACCGTGAGGCTGAGCATGCGGTTCATCCGGATCACGCTGCGAGGCGACGCGCTGCGGAACTTCGCGGAGTGGGGTCTCGACCAGCGGATCAAGCTCGTGCTGCCGCTCCCGGGCGGAGGGCTCGCGGACTTCGGCCTGCTCGAGGAGCCGACGCCGCATCCCTCGGACTGGTACACCCGGTGGAAGGAGCTCGACGAGTCAGATCGGAACGTCCTCCGCACCTACACGCCGGCAGCCATCCGGGCGGACGTCGCCGAGATCGACGTCGACGTGTACCTGCACACCCCCGCGGGTCCGGCCTCCGCCTGGGCGGCGTCGGCTCGTCCCGGTGACCGCCTCGTCGTGACCGGACCCGACCGCCGCGTGGGCTGGACGGGGTACGGCGTGCACTGGCATCCCGGTTCCGCGCGTCGTGTGCTGCTGGTCGCCGACGAGACCGCGTACCCCGCGGCGCGCAACATCCTGTCGGCGCTGCCCGACGGCGTCGTCGCCGATGTGCTGGTGGATGCCGCGGCCCCCGGCGACGACCTGCTGTCACCGCACGTCGTCGCGCCGCACCGCGTGCGACGCATCGATCGGGAGGATGCAGGCGGACTCGAGCGCGCTGTCGCGGCGTGGGCGAGTGCCACGGCGGGTCTGCCGCGGGACGAGGTCTACGTCTGGCTGGCGGGGGAGTCCGGCACGGTCACCTCGCTCCGGCGCCTGCTCACCGGGCGACTCGACGTGCCGAAGGATCGGGTGTCGTTTCTCGGCTACTGGCGCGAGGGCGGTCCGCTCATCGGCTGAACCGCTCCGGAGCGCTCGCCGGTGAGGTGGCGGCGAAGGGTCGCGACCCACTCGCCGGTCGCGTCGAGGTGAGCGTCGTGGCTCCCCTGTGAGAGGTCGGCGCGACGCGTCTGCGGACGGCGGGCGATCAACTCGTCGCGCTGCGCCGCGGTGAACATGCCGTCCTTCCCGAAGACGACGAGCGTCGGCACGGTGAGGCTCTCCCACGCCGTCCACTGAGGTCGATGCACGTCTTCCAGGACGGCCGCCATGACATCCGCGTCGAATCGCGGCGACAGGCCTGCGGGCGTTTCCTCGAAGTCGGCGATCCAGGCGCGGGAGAGGGGCGAGTCGCCGAGGAACGCGAGCGCCGCGGCGGGGTCCGCGAACGGCGTCGGCCACGACGCGAAGAAGCTGCCGAGTGCCGCGGCCTCGCCCGGGCGTCCTCCTTCCGCGTGACCTTCGAGCATGACGATGTCCGCGACGAGATCGGGGTGGGTCGCAGCGGTCAGGAACGCGGTGTGCGCGCCCATCGACTGGCCGACGAGCGTCGCCGGGTCCCGTGGTGAGAACAGGTCGATCACCGCGACGACATCCTCGACGAAGGCGCGGCGCGAGAGATCCCCCGGTCGCCGGGTGCTCCGTCCGTGCCCGCGCTGGTCCAGGGCGACGATACGGAAGGAGTCCGTGAGCGCCTCGGCCGTCGCGACCATTTCGGCCGCGCTTCCGGCCAGGCCGTGAAGAAGGACGAGGAGGGGCCCGGCTCCGCCCGCGTCGAGGACGGACAGGTCGACGTCGCCGCGGGTGATGCGTCGCCGGGTGATCGTCACGGGGTCACGCTAGCCGACGCGGTCCCGCCCGGGGTTCGGCCTCAGGCGGTGGCGACCGCGTTGGTCGGCACCCAGCCCAGCGACGGGGCGACGTAGCGTGCGAACGACTCCACGAGGCGCAGGTTGAACGCGACGCCCAGCTGGCTCGGGATGGTCAGCATGAGGGTGTCGGCTTCCCGCACCGCGGCGTCGTGCTGCAGCTGCTCGACGAGTTCATCGGGCGTGCCCGCGTAGGTCTTGCCGAACGTCGAGCGCATCCCGTCGATTATGCCGATCTGGTCGCCGTCGGAGCGTCCGCCGAAGTACATGGCATCTTCCGCCGTGGTGATCGGGAAGATGCTGCGGCTCACCGAGACCCGCGGCGTACCGGCGTGACCGGCCTCGCGCCACGAGGTGCGGAAGGCGTCGATCTGCTCTGCCTGCAGGATGTCGAACGGACGCCCGTCCGCGGACGTGAGGAGTGTCGAGGACATGAGGTTGACCCCCATCCGGCCCGCCCACTCGGCCGAGTCGCGGTTGCCCGCGCCCCACCACACCCGCGAGCGCAGCCCGGGGGAGTGCGGCTCGATGCGCTGCAGCCCCTGTCCGCCGCCGAACGGGCTGTGCGGGTCGCTCTCGGCGAGACCCTCGCCGTCGATCGCGCGCAGGAACAGGTCGAAGTGCTCGCGGGCGAGGTCGGCGCCGCGGGGGTCCTGGGACCCGGTGTAGCCGAACGTCTCGTAGCCGCGGACGACGCTCTCGGGTGAGCCACGGCTCACGCCCAGGGCGAGCCGCCCGTCGCTGATGAGGTCCAGCGCCGCCGCCTCTTCGGCGAGGTACAGCGGGTTCTCGTAGCGCATGTCGATGACGCCGGTCCCGACCTCGATGTGCGAGGTCCGCGCGGCGATCGCGGCGAGCAGCGGCATGGGGGAGGCCTGCTGCCGGGCGAAGTGGTGCACGCGGAAGTAGGCGCCGTTCACCCCGAGCTCGTCCATGCCCTGAGCGAGGTCGATTGCCTGCGTCAGCGACTCGCCGGCGGTGAGTTCGCGACCCCCGCCGAGGGGGCCGTAGTGGCCGAAGGACAGCGTTCCGAAGCTCTGCATACCCGGAACAACGCAGCGGCCGCGGCATCCATTCCGTTGAATATGGATGCCGCGGCCGGAGACGCTGCGGGGGCCGTCAGTTCGCGGGGACGAGCACGCGCAGGGCGTCGACCCACGACGTGGTGGGACGGCCGATGAGGTCGGTCAGATCGGTCTCGGTGGCGTCGAGCGCGCCGCTCGCGATGCCGGCGTCGAGGGCCACGACGAACCCGACCGTGCCCTCGTCGAGGCCGAACGATGCCAGGCGGGCCGCCAGCTCTTCGGGTGTCGCGGGAGCGTAGACGACCTCGCGCCCGAGGACCTCGCCCATCGCCGCGGCGATGTCGGCGTACGTCGCGCGAGGGCCTGCGAGCTCGTAGGTCCGGCCGATGTGGCCGTCCTCGAGCAGGACGACCGCGGCCGCCTCGGCGTAGTCGACGCGCGCGGCGGCAGCCACGGCGGCGTCGCCGACGGCCGCCGAGAACACGCCGGTCTGAGCGGCGCCGGCGAGGTCGCCGGCGTAGTTCTCGATGTACCAGTTGTTGCGGAGCAGGACGGCGGGGATGCCGCTGGCCGCGATGGCCTCTTCGGTCGCCTTGTGGTCGGGGGCGAGGACGAGGTCGGCGGTGTCGGCGTGCGAAACGCTCGTGTAGACGAGCTTCGTCACTCCGGCGCGGACGGCCGCGTCGATCACGTTGACGTGCCCCGCCACGCGGCTGCCCGGCTCAGATCCCGAGATCAGCAGAACGCTGTCGACGCCGTCGAGGGCGGCGGCGATCGATTCCGGTGCGGTGTAGTCGAGCGGCACGACACGCACGCCCTTGTCGGCCAGATCTGCGGCCTTCGCCACGGTGCGTGCACCGGCGACGATGCTGTCGGGCGAGGCGCCGCGGGCGAGGAGCGCGTCGACGACGAGGTGGCCGAGCTGTCCGCTGGCGGCGGTGACGAGAATGGTCATGGCGAGTCCTTTCGGGTGATCGAGCGAAGTGCGCGACACCGGACCGAACCACGCCGACCCGTCTATGCATTCCTCGCCGGGGGTACCCACTTTCAGGTAAGTTGCTGTCATGTCGGTCAGTTTCGAGCAGATGCAACGCGAGTCGCCGGGAATCTTCAGCGAGGCGTGTCCATCGCGAACTGTCCTCGACCACGTCATGAGCAAGTGGGGCGTCCTCGTGCTGCTGGCGCTGACGGACGGCACCCGCCGTTGGGGTGAGTTGCGACGCAGCGTCGACGGCATCAGCGAGAAGATGCTCGCCACCACTCTCCGCACCCTCGCCGCCGACGGCATCGTCGAACGGACGTCGTACCCCGAGGTTCCGCCGCGGGTCGAATACTCCCTCACGCCGCGCGGTGTCGAACTGATGGAACGGGTCATGCCGCTGATGAGCTGGATCCAGGCGAACGCCGAAGAGATCGTCGCGCGCTGACCCGCTCCCCCCGGCCCGCAGCATCCGTGTCCGTGTCAGGATCGAGACCATGACTGCTCTCGGTACGAGTGACCTGACCGTGTTCCCCCTGTCTTTCGGCGGCAACGTCTTCGGCTGGACCGCGGACCGCGACACCTCCTTCGCCGTCCTCGATGCGTTCACCGCCGCCGGCGGCGACTTCATCGACTCGGCGGACGTCTACAGCGCATGGGCGCCGGGCAACTCCGGCGGCGAGAGCGAGACGATCCTCGGCGAGTGGCTCGCTTCGCGGCGGCCGTCGGACGTCGTCGTGGCGACGAAGGTGTCGAAGCACCCCGAGTTCCCCGGTCTGTCGGCCGGCACCGTGCGGGCCGGTGCCGAGGCCTCGCTGAAGCGCCTCGGCGTCGACACGATCGACGTCTACTACGCGCACGCCGAAGACGACGCGACTCCGCTGGCAGAGACCGTCGCCGCGTTCGGCGCGCTCGTCTCCGACGGCCTCATCCGCTACCCGGCGATCTCGAACTTCTCCGCCGAGAACACCCGGGAGTGGGTGCGCCTGGCCCGCGAGCAGGGTGTCGCGGAGCCGATCGTCACCCAGCCCCGGTACAACCTCGTCGACCGCGCCATCGAGCGGGCCGTCAAGCCCGCTGCGGAGGAGCTCGGCCTCACGGTCGTCCCGTACTCGGCCCTGGCCAGCGGGTTCCTCACCGGCAAGTACCGCTCCACCGACGCGTCGGGTCAGACCTCTCCCCGTGCCGGATCGGCGGCGGCCTACGCGACCCCGGAAGGACTCGCGGTGCTCTCGGTGCTCGATGACGTCGCCGCGGCGCACGACGTGGCCCCGGCATCCGTCGCCCTCGCCTGGCTGCGCGCGAAGGGCACCGTCCCCATCGCGTCGGCGTCGCGCGTCGACCAGGTGGACGCGCTCATCGCCGGCGCGACGATCGACCTCGCCGCCGACGAGGTCTCCGCCCTCGATGCGGCGTCCGCTCCGTTCGTCGGCTGACTCCGACGCACGTGGGCGCGGTCAGAGCAGGCGTTCCATGCCGGCGATGAACGCGTCCACGTCGAACCGGAACTGCGCTTCGCCGTGGTTGTCGACAGCGGCGTCGATGAGTTCGCGCAGAACGGGGTAGCCCCCGGTCGACGCGTCGAGCGCGTCTCGGAGATGCGCGACCTGCGGATCCTGCGCGGAGTAGCCGGCGGTCACGACCTCGCGCGCGAAGCCCTGGCAGATGCTCATCAGCAGGTGCATGCCGCGGCTCGTCGTCTCGAGGCCGAAGCCCGCCGCGCGCAGCCGGGCAGCCAGCTCCTCGGCGGGGTCGATGATGGCGAGGTCGTCCGGCGTCGTGAACGGAAGATGGTCGACCCAGGCGCCGATGTCCATCAGGCTCGAGGACAGTGCTCCCGCGTAGCCGCGGCACGCATCCTGCCAGGTCGAGCCGAGATCGAGCTCCGACGACGAGAACCGGCGACGGAAGGCATCCACCGCGAGCATCTCGAGGAGGCTCTCGCGGTCCGTCACGTGATGGTTGAGTGCCTTCCGGTCGACGCCGAGGGCGTCGGCGACCTGCTGCATCGTGAGGGTCGCCGGGTCGAGGTCCCGTGCCGCGTTCAGGATGCGCTCTCGGTCGAGCCCTGCTCGCGTGCCGCGACCGCGACGGGTCGTTCCGGTCATGAGACTCCCTTTTGCGGTGGCGCCGCCGAGAGTATCATTTCCCGGGCGGGAATAACCCGCTCAGACGAAGGGACGACCATGACCGACGAGGTTCTCACTGCCGCCACGAGCATCGGCGACTGGCTCGACAGCGACGTAGGCGGTCCGCTCCTGCGCGGGCTGATCGCCGCCGGGGGCGGAACCGCGGAGTCCCTCGCGCCCGTGCGGGGACTCCCGCTGCAACAGCTCGTCGTCCTCAGTCAGGGCGCCATGCCCCAGGCAGCCGTCGACGACCTCGTGCGACAGGCGAACGGCGGTGTCATCCCCCAGAGCGAATCGATCGTTGGGGCCGAGCCGACCTCGGCCGGCCGTTTCGCCGGTAGGACCGTGATCGTGACCGGCGCGGCATCCGGCATCGGTCGGGCCACCGCCGGCCGTCTCGCCCGAGAAGGCGCCCGGGTGATCGCCACCGACATCTCCGCAGACCGCCTCGCCGAGTTCGCCGCATCGATGCCGGATGCCGACATCGTCACCGTGGCCGGCGACGTCACGACCCAGGAATCCATCGACGCCATCGTCGCCGCGGCCGGAGAGCGGATCGACGCGCTCGCCAACGTCGCCGGCATCAACGACGACTTCTCGCCGCTCGGGGAGACATCCGATGCCATGTGGGACCGCGTCATCGCCGTCAACGTCACCGGCCCGTTCAAGCTGACCCGCGCGGTTCTCCCCGCGATGCTGAAGGCCGGCGCCGGCTCGATCGTCAA
This sequence comes from Microbacterium sp. SORGH_AS_0505, assembly GCF_030818715.1. Classification (NCBI taxonomy): domain Bacteria; kingdom Bacillati; phylum Actinomycetota; class Actinomycetes; order Micrococcales; family Microbacteriaceae; genus Microbacterium; species Microbacterium sp. SORGH_AS_0505. The sequence goes on from NZ_JAUTAT010000001.1 coordinate 1,786,867, forward strand.
TGTCGCCAGCGAGGCCGCCCTCCGCGGCAGCGCCTCGGGCAACGCCTACACGACCAGCAAGCACGCCGTCGTCGGGCTCACCAAGAGCGCGGCCGTCATGTACGGGCCGAAGGGTCTGCGCGTCAACGCCGTCGCCCCCGGCGGGGTGGCCACCGGCATCCCCTTCCCCCCGAACGTCTCGGAGTACGGCCAGCAGCGCCTCGGTGCGTTCCACGGCACGATGCCCGGCGTCGCCACCCCGGAGCAGCTCGCCGCATCGATCACGTTCCTGCTCTCGGACGACGGCGTCAACATCAACGGCGTGGTGCTGGCCAGTGACGGCGGGTGGTCGGCGCAATGATCCGAGCGGATGCCGCCCCGCCTCTACGCTGGTGGGGTGGCATCCGTCCTGAACATCTCCGCCTACCTCTTCACGCACATCGCGGACCCCGCGTCGCTGCGTCCTGTGTTGTACGAGCGGGCGGAGGCGCGCGGACTCCGCGGCACGATCCTCCTCGCGGAGGAGGGCATCAACCTTTTCCTGGCGGGACCTGCCGAGGATGTGCGCGGGTTCGTGGACGAGCTGCGCACAGACGGGCGCTTCGCGTCGCTCACGACGAAGGAGAGCTGGTCGGACGAGCAGCCGTTCCGCAAGATGCTCGTCAAACACAAGCGCGAGATCATCCGGATGGATCGCCCCACGATCCGTCCTGACGCCGGCCGGGCTCCGGCCGTCGACCCGACGACGCTCCACCGCTGGCTCGAGGCCGGCGTCGACGACGACGGGCGCGAGGTCGTGCTGCTGGACACCCGCAACGCGTTCGAAGTCGACCACGGCACATTCTCGGGCGCCCTCGACTGGCGGATCGATAAGTTCACCGAGTTCCCCGAGGCCGCCGCCGCGCACCGGGACGAGCTCGTCGGCAAGACCGTCGTCAGCTTCTGCACCGGCGGCATCCGGTGCGAGAAGGCCGCGCTCGTCCTCCGCGAGGACGGAATCGACGCGCGTCAGCTCGAGGGCGGCATCCTCGGCTACTTCGAGCACGTCGGCGCCGACGGATTCGAGGGCGACTGCTTCGTCTTCGACGAGCGTCGCACCGTCGACGCGTCGCTGCAGCCCACGGGCTGACCCGCGTCGGACGTCGGCGCTAGCCTCGTGCCATGCACCGGCTCACGAGGGACGAGGCGCGCCGCATCGCGGTGCGCGCGCAGCTGCTCGACGCGGATCGTCCCGGCGACGTCGTCGAGGTGGCGGAGCAGATCGCCGCGATCAAGATCGACCCGACCGCCGTCATCGCCCCCAGCGAGCAGTCGATCTGCTGGTCGCGGATCGGGTGGGCGTACGAGCCCGGCCAGCTGTCGAAGGCCGTCGAGGGCGATCGGCTGCTGTTCGAGTACGACGGGCACTTCCGCCCGGCATCCCTCCTCCCCGCTCTGCGCGCGATCATGCCGAGCCGCCGCCTGAGCGCCGCGACGGCGGCCTATCTCGAGGCGAATGCCGCCTTCCGCGCCGAGATCCTGCGCCGCCTCGACCGCGACGGTCCCCTGCCGGCATCGGAGATCCCCGACACGAGCGCGGTCCAGGCGAAGAACGAGAGCGGCTGGTACGGCGCCAACCAGGTGCCGCGGATGCTGGAACTCATGTCGTACCTCGGCGACGTCGCGATCAGTGGTCGCCTCGGGCGGCAGCGGGTGTGGGACCTGCCCGAGCGCGTCTACGGGGCGACGGATGCCGCGATGAGCCCGTCCGACGCCGAGGAGGCACTCGCGGGCCGGCGCCTGCAGGCCCTCGGCATCGCGCGGCAGAAGTCGCCGTGGTCCGGCGTCGGCACGGCCGGCGAGGAAGCCGAGGTGGAGGGGAGCTCGTTGCGCTGGCGCGTCGACCCCGAGGCGATCGCGGCCCTGGACGACGACCCGGGCGGGCGCGCGGCGATCCTCAACCCGTACGACCGGATGCTCTTCGACCGGCCGCGCCTGACCGAGCTGTTCGACTTCACCTTCGTCCTCGAGCAGTTCAAGCCCAAGCATCAGCGGGTCTACGGCTACTTCGCGCATCCGATCCTCGTCGGCGACCGTTTCGTCGCGCTCCTCGACGCAGCGCTCGACAAGAAGAAGGAGACGCTCGTGGTCGCCGCGGTCCACGAGCTCGCCCCGCTCGACGAGGACGAACGCGAGATGGTGCACGCCGAGATCCGGGACCTCGGCGAATGGCTCGGGGTCCCGGTCCGCGGACTGGAGTGAGACGGGTCAGCGCGCCAGGCGCAGGGTGACCAGCTGGAACGGCGACAGGTCGAGGCGGACCGTCCCGGTCGTCTCGCGGAGCGCCGTCGACTCGATCTCCCGCTCGAGCAGATCGGTCTGCGTGACCGCCGTCACCGCGAACCCTGCCGTCACCCGCGCCGTGCGGGACGACCCGAGCCCCTCGTAGAGTCGCACGATCACGTCGCCGGAACCATCGTCGGCCAGCTTGACCGCCTCGACGACCACGCCCGGGTCGTCCAGCGTCAGCAGGGGCGCGACCTCATCCGCGCCGCGCACGGCGACAGGGGGCAGATTGAGGCGGAGCCCCTCGCCGATCGCGTCGGCGACCGTCGCGGACGGGAGGAGCGAGACCCGGAACTCGTGCGCCCCCTGGTCGGCCTCCGGGTCGGGGAACAGCGGAGCCCGAACGAGCGTCACGCGGGCGACCGTCCGTGCGCCACCGTCGGCGCCCGGCGCGCGCTGCACGTCGTGACCGTAGGACGAGTCGTTGGCGACGGCGACCCCGTACCCGCCCTCGACGACGCGGATCCAGCGGTGCGCGACGGTCTCGAACTTGGCGGCATCCCATGTCGTGTTCGCGTGCACCGGGCGGGAGACGTGACCGAACTGGATCTCGGACTCGGCCCGTTCGGCGCGCACACGGAGGGGGAAGGCGATCTTCAGCATCTTCTGACGTTCGTGCCAGTCGAGCCGCAGGGCGATCTCGAGTGCGCCGGAGAACGGGTCGACGCTGTAGCGCTGCTCCAGCTCCGAGGAGCCGAACCGCCGGTGCACGACGAGGTCTGCACCGTCCGCGACGATCTCGACGACATCGGCGAGGGTCGTCCCGAGGGTGCCGTCCTCGGCGTCGATGTTCCAGGCGTCCCACTCGCGGGGCGTGTCGCGGAACAGCTGCAGCACGCCGGCGGGGAACGCCGGGTCGATGAGCTCCTGGCCGGTGGTGAGGTCGACGGCGCCCACGACGAGCCCGCGACCGTCGATCGCCCAGTGGAACCGTTCGTGCCGGAACGACCACCCGTCGCCGTCCCGTTCGGGAACGACGGGGAGGACGGATGCCGCCTCCGCGACGCCCAGCGCCGGGGCTCCGGCCAGCGGCATCGGCGCGGCGTTCACCGTGAGTGCGCGGTCGCCCTCGCCGGTGAGCGAACGCACCGCGGTGTCGATGATCTCCTGCAGCTCGGCGGCGACGCGCGCATAGGTCGCCTCGGCCTCCTGGTGCACCCAGGCGATCGAGGTGCCGGGCAGGATGTCGTGGAACTGGTGGAGCAGCACCGTCTGCCAGAGCGATCGCAGCTGTCCAGCAGGGTACGGCGCACCCGTGCGGACCGTGTCGACGGTCGCCCACAGCTCGGCCGCGCGGAGGAGATGCTCGCTGCGGCGGTTGCCGCGCTTCGTGCGCGCCTGCGCGCTGTAGGTGCCCCGGTGGTATTCGAGGTAGAGCTCACCCGACCAGACCGGCGGTTCCGTGTACTCCGCCTCGGCGTCGCTGAAGAACTGCGAGGGTGATCCGAGGCGGACGCGCGGCGACCCCTCGAGGTCTGCGGTGCGCCGCGCCGCCGCGATCATCTCGCGGGTCGGACCGCCGCCCCCGTCCCCCCACCCGAACGGGACGAGGGAGTGCGAGGCGTCCGCCTTCTCGGCGAACTGGCGTTCGGCGAGGGCGAGCTCGGCCGCCGACAGTTCGGAGTTGTACGTGTCGACCGGGGGGAAGTGCGTGAACACGCGGGTTCCGTCGATGCCCTCCCACAGGAAGGTGTGGTGCGGCATCCGGTTCGTCTCGTTCCACGAGATCTTCTGCGTGAGGAACCATCGCGACCCGGCGGCGGTGATGATCTGGGGGAGCGCGGCGGAGTATCCGAACGAGTCCGGCAGCCAGACCTCGAGTGGCTCGACGCCGAACTCCTCGAGGAAGAACCGCTTGCCCTCGACGAATTGACGCGCGAGGGCTTCGGAGCCGGGCATGTTCGTGTCCGATTCGACCCACATGCCCCCGACCGGGGCGAAGCGTCCGGCGGCGACGGCATCCTTCATCCGTCCGAACAGCTCGGGGTAGTGCTCCTTCATCCAGGCGTACTGCTGCGCCGACGACGCGGCGAAGACGAAGTCGTCCTCGGTGCGCATGAGGTCCAGGACGTTGGAGAAGGTGCGCGCCACCTTGCGCACCGTCTCGCGGATCGGCCAGAGCCAGGCGGAGTCGATGTGGGCGTGACCGACGGCGGTCAGCTGATGCGAAGACGGGGATGCCGGGGCTGCGAGCACGGCGCGGAGCGCGGCCCGACCCGCCGCGGCGGTGCCGGCGACGTCGTCGGGGTCGACCGCGTCGACGGCGCGTCCGAGCGCCGCGAGCACGCGGGCGTGACGGGTGCGGTCCGGCTCGAGCTCGTCGACGAGGCCGCGGAGCGTCCAGATGTCCTGCTGCAGCTCCCACACGGTCTGATCGAGCAGGCCGAGATCGAGCCGTCGCAGCCGGTAGATCGGCTCGTCGCCGGCGGTGGCACGGTCGCCGAGGGGGGTCGCGGCGAAGGTGAAGGTCCCGGCGACGCTGGGGTTGCCGGCGGCTTCGATCCACAGGTCGATCACGTCGCCGTCGATCGGCACGGCGGCGTTCCGGGGTTCGATGGCCTTGACGATCGACCCGTCGGGGCGGAAGACGAGAGCTTCGGCTTGGAAGCCGGGACCGGAAGAGTCGAACCCGAGGTCGACGACGATCTCGGGACGCGTTCCCGGAGTGTCGCGCCAGGATGCCGGAACGCTGCCGGTGACGTGGAACCAGACCGTGCCCCACGGCCGCCCCCACGCGGTGCCCACCGGGACGGGGGCATAGTCCTGCGCGACCGCCTCGGCGAACGGCACGGGCTCGCCCGGGACCTCCCACCGCCGTGATGTCCAGCGGAGCCGTGTCGCGGTAGAGCGCGGGGATCAGTCGGTCGCCGGCGAGCCGGTCGACCCGTTGCAGTGCGAGTCGGTCGTTGCGATGCATGGAGGACGTCTTTCGGGAGAGGTTCGGCGGGAGAGGGGCTGTTCGGGTCAGCCTTTGACGGCACCGGAGAGGGCGAAGGAGCCCCCGAGGCCGCGGGTGACGATGAGGTAGAGGCCGAGTACGGGGATCGAGTACAGCAGCGAATACGCGGCCAGACGTCCATAGGCGACCGTGCCGTACTGGCCGAAGAACGAGTAGATGGAGACAGCCGCGGGCTGCCAGTCGGGGGTCAGCAGGAGAACGAACGGGACGAAGAAGTTGCCCCATGCCTGCAGGAACACGAAGACGAAGACGACGCTGAGCGCCGGGCGCATGAGCGGGACGACGACAGTGAGGAGCGCGCGCATGGCGCTCGCCCCATCGACCCACGCGGCTTCTTCGAGGCTCACCGGGACGCGAGTCCATGAAGTTCTTCGTCATCCACAGTGCCATCGGCAGTGCGCTCGCGGCGAGGAACAGGGCGACCGCCCACGGCTGATTGATGAGCCGCATCTGCACGAACAGGCTGTAGACGGGGACCATGATCGCCGTGATCGGCAGGCAGCTCGCGAACAGCACCGAGTAGAGGAACGGAGCATTGAAGCGGGACCGGTAGCGCGAGAGCGGATAGGCGGCGAGGACGGATGCCACGACCGTCACCGCTGCCGCGCCGGTCGACAGCAACAGGCTGTTCAGGAGCGGGCGCAGCGTCAATTCGGGGGTCAGGACGTCCGTGAAGTTGTCGAGGGTGGGTTCCGCGGGCCACGCGACCTGGTAGGTCGCGGCGGAATCGATCGAGGCCAGGACGACCCAGGCGAGCGGCGCGGCGAAGATCACGCCGATCACCACGAGGACGAGGTTCGCCCAGAACCGCGTCGCTCCGCGCCGCGGCGACGCGATGCTGGCTGCGAGCGGGGACCGACGAGGTGGCGTCGCCACGCTCACGAGACGCTCCCTCGGCGGCGCAGCGACAGGACGTAGGCGAGCGAGAACACCGCGCCCAGAGCCAGCATGACGATCGCGATGGCGTTCCCGTAACCGATGTCCCCGAACGAGAACGCCTGCGAATAGGCGAACACCGGGAGCGTGGCGGACAGGTCGCCCGGCCCGCCCTTCGTCATGACCCAGATGAGCGTGAACACCGACAGCGTCTGGAGCGTCGTCAGGAGCAGGTTGGTGAAGATGGTGCCCGTGATCATGGGGAGCGTGATGAACCGCAGCCGCTGCCACGCCCCCGCGCCGTCGATCATCGCCGACTCGGTGACCTCGGGCGGGACGTCATCGAGGGCGGCTCGGTAGATCAGCATCGAGAACGCCGTCCCTCGCCACGTGTTCGCGAGGATGATCGCGAGCATCGGCAGCGCGTACAGCCAGTTCGGTCCGGCCACCCCGATGAGCGACAGCGCCCCGTTGAGCGTGCCGTCGTCCGACAGGAAGGCGTACCCGACGAAGGCTGCCACGATCTCGGGGAGCACCCAGGCGGTCACGACGATCACCCCGACGGTGCCCGCGACGGCAGGGCTCCCGGCCCGGAAGAGGACCGCCAGCAGGAGTCCGAGCACGTTCTGGCCGATGACCGCCGACCCTACGACGAAGACCACGGTCAACAGCACCGAGAGGGGGAGGACCGGGTCGGCGAAGAGCCTCGCGAAGTTGTCGAGGCCGACGAACTCCGGCTTCGCCGCACTCACGCCGGTAAGGGCCCGGTCGGTGAGTGACCCGCCGACCGCCCACGCGATGGGACCGGCGAGGAAGACGACGAGGAGCCCGACGGCCGGCAGCATCGGCAGCGCCCGGGTCGGCGTGACGCGAGCGCCCACCCGCGTCCGGGCGCGCCGCGGCGCGGGCGCCGCCGGATGGGGATGACGCGTGAGGGTCGTTGTCATGCGGTCACTCGGTGACGACTCCGTCGTCACCGGCGATCTTCCGCACGGCGTCGTCGTAGGCGGCGGCGGCTTCGGCGGGCGACTTCTGCCCCGTGATCACGGCCTCCGTCGCCTCCTGCGCGGCGACCGAGACCTGCGGGTAGTCGCTGTTGGCCGGGCGGAAATGGGTGACCGAGACGGCATCCGTCACCGCCTTCACGAACGGGTTCGACTCGAGGTAGGTCGGCTCCTGCGCCACGTCCGTCCGGACCGCGATCTGCGCGTTGTTGATCGCGTACCAGAGCGCGTTCTCCTTGTTGACGACCGTCGTCATGAACTCGAACGCGAGGTCGGGCACATCGGTCTGCGCGGAGGCGGCGAGCGTCCAGCCGCCGGACATGCTGACACCGCCGGGCTCCTGGCCGTCCTGCGTCGGGAACAGCGCCACGCCCATGGTGTCGGCGTACTCGGGCCACGCGAAGTCGCCGCCCTCCGCCCAGAACGACGGCGTGTACGAGCCTTCGACCGTCGCGCCGAGGGTGCCCTGGGGGAACCAGTCTCCGAAGACCGCCTGCCACACGTTGGGGTCGAGAGCCTTGTCGGGGCTGACCGCGTATCCCTCGTCGTACAGCGTCTGGAGGAAGGTCAGCGAGTCGACGAAGCCCTGCGAGCCGACAACCCATTTGCCGGAGTCGTCGTCGAACAGGCCCGTCCCGTCGCCCGTACCGTAGAGCAGCTCGTAGAAGCTCTGCATCACGGTGCCCTCGCCGGTGCCGGTGCCGGCGTACATGTTGAACGGCACGACATCCGGGTCGCTCTGCGTGATCTGCGCGGCGGTCGCCAGGATGTCGTCCCAGCTCTCGGGCTGCCAGGGTGTGCTGACGCCCGCCTTCTCGAGGACGTCCTTGTTGTACCAGATGACGCGGGTGTCCGTACCCAGCGGCAGTGCGTAGGTGCTGCCGTCCTCGCCCTGTCCCGCGGTGCGACCCGCGTCGTCGAACATCTCCCAGTCATCCCATGAGTCGAGCTTGTCGTCGAGCTTCAGGAGGTACCCGGCCTCGATGTCGCTGCGGACGGCGAACGTGTCCTCGTAGAAGACATCCGGTGCGGTGTCGGGCGAGGCTAGCGAGAGCTGGAGCCGGGTCTTGTAGTCGTCGTCCGTCGCGGTGATCGGCTGCAGTTCGACGGTGATCCCTTCGTGGGATGCCTCGAACTCCTTCTTCGCCGTCTGCATCAGCTCGTCGAGGACGGTGAAGGAATCGGTCTTGGAGTAGACGACCGTGACGGTGTCACCGGCGTCGTCGCCGCCGTCCGCGGTGCATCCGCCGAGAAGGAGGACGGCGGCCGATGCGGCTGCGATGGATGTGACGGCGTTGCGAACTCTCACGGGGCCCCCTCGCTCCGAACGATGATGCCCGCACTCCGTGTCCGGACACGGTAAGTCAATCCAGTGGACATAGCCGAGTCAAGGCGCCGCGGCGACTGTGACGTGAATGACATCACGCGGTCGGCACGAGCAGCGACGTCGGCCGGGGGGTGAGTGCCTCGTCGAGGATGAGGCAGGCCGCACCGATCGCTCCGACGTCGGATCCGAGCGCGGTCCCCGACACGACGACCGGGTGGACGCCCCTCGCCGCACGGAGCTCGTCGAGACGAGGTGGCACCGTCTCTGCGAGCACGTGCTCGAGGCGTCCCCAGAAGGGCCCACCGAGGACGATCCGGTCGACGTCGAGAAGATTCGAGACGACGGCCAACGCCCGCGCCATGTGTTCGCTGCAGCGGGCGAGGAGAGTCTGTGCGACCGCGTCGCCGCCATCGGCGCGTGCCACGAGTCGGGTGAGCGCGGCATCCAACTCGGTCGGATCGTCCCCCGTGCGCTGAGCGTCGATGATGCCCCGCCGCTCGGCCTCCTCGATGAGGGGGAGGGGCGCACAGCTCACCGCGATGCAGCCGCGCATTCCGCATGCGCAGGGCAGGCCGTCGGGGTCGACGACGATGTGTCCGATCTCGCCGGCGTTGCCCGATCCGCCTCGGACGACCTCGTCGCCGATGACGAGCCCGACGCCGAGGCCCGTGCCGACGTACAGGAATGCGAAGTTCTGCGCGCCGCCCGGAGCAGCGATCCACTTCTCCGCCACCGCCGCAGCCGTCACATCCTTCTCGAGGAGGACGGTGAGGCCGGTGGCACCCGCCACCGCGTCGCGCAGCGGCACGCGGTCCCACCCGGCGAGGTTGGGCGGGTCGAGGACGATGCCGCGCTCGACGTCGATCGGCCCCGGGGCCGCGATGCCGAGGCCGACGATGCGGCTCCGGTCGATTCCCGAGCCGGTGAGGGTCATCTCGATGTCCTGCGTCAGGACCTCGACCGTGTCGGACGGGTCCTGAGCGAGGGGAGTGGCGCGGGCGTGCCGTGCGATGACCTCGCCGTCGATCGACAACAGGACGACGGTGATGAGCCCCGGATCGAGGTGCACCCCCACGGCGTACCGGCTGCTGCCGACCAGGCGCAGGGTCGTGCGGGGCTTGCCGCGTCCAGAACTCGTGCGGCCCGCCTCTTCGACGATGCCCGCGTCCAGCAGCCGCTGCACGATGTTCGAGACCGTCTGCGCCGACAACCCGGTCGCATCGGCCAACTCGACACGGCTGTAGCCGTGCGATCGACGGATCTGGTCCAGCACGACGGCCTCGTTGTATCCGCCGACGCTCGGTTGGTTGGCTCCGCGTCTGGCCATGAGTGAACCTGCTTTGCTCCAAAGGGCGGTTGATCGAGACTAGCGTGCCGCTCTGATCGGCGGCGATCCCGCGGCATCCCCACTACATTCGTGGCATGCCCGCTGCATCTGCGTTCCCCTCTCGCACGCTCGACGACGGTGCCGCGCTGCGCGTCGCCGCGCCCGGCGACGAGGCCGGCATCCTCGCTGCCATCCATGCGCTCGCCGCGTACGAGCGGGAACCGGATGCCGTGCGCACGACGACTACCGACCTGACGTCGTCTCTGTTCGGCGACGACCCGAAAGCTTTCGCGCACGTGATCGAACGGGGCGGTGAGATCCGCGCCATCGCCGTGTGGTTCCTGACCTTCTCGACCTGGACCGGACGCCACGGGATCTGGCTGGAGGACCTCTTCGTCGACGAGGCCGATCGCGGCCGCGGTTACGGGACCGCACTCCTCGCCTCGCTCGCCACGGTCGCGCTCGAGCGCGGATATCCGCGCCTCGAATGGACGGTCCTGGACTGGAACGCGCCGGCCGTCGGGTTCTACCGTTCGATCCGCGCCGAGGCGATGGACGAGTGGACGACGCAGCGCATGACCGGCGAGGCGCTCACCGCCCTCGCCGCCCGCTGACGCGTCTCAGGACAGGGGCGTGATCGTGACGGGCTCGCCGAGACCCGTGAGGTGCTGCGTCACCGTCGCGGTGCGACCCAGGAAGCCGGTCGTGGATTCGGCGGCGACGGGGCGACCGTCGGCGGTCAGCCACAGCGTGTAGGAATCGATCGGGATGTCGTACCACGAGTACGCCGCGCCGCTCTCGAGACGGTAAGCGTCGACCGATCCGCCATCCGGGGTCTCGACCTTCTCCGGAGCATCGGACACCGACCAGCTCTCGCCCGCCCCGATGAGGTCTCCCATGAAACCAGGGTCCGAGAAGACCCGGTACACCTCGGCGGTGGAGCCGGCGGCCTGGGATCCGGCGTCGGAGGCGCCCACATCGGCGACGACCGGCCCGTCTCCTTCGTCGAGCAGCATGACACCGTCGACGAAGCTGATGGCGGCAGGGCCCGCCCCGGTCTCGAGATCGCCGCGGAACTCGAACGCGGGGTCGTAGTGATAGACGACCGTGCCCGCCAGTTCGTCGCCGTCGATGGTCAGGGTGCCTGAGTCGTAGCGGACGAGCGTCGCCTGGATGCACGGTCCGAGATCGGCGCCGGCGACCGTTCCGGCGCTGAGATCCAGGGTCTCGCACTCCGGCGGGGTGTCCACGGCCGGAGCCGCTGTCGTGGGAGAGGGGGCCGGTTCCGTCGCGGTCGGAGAGGGGGCGGGCGCGCCGCTCGCCGACGACGCGGGAGGAGCGGGCGTGGTCTGACCCGTGCACCCGGCGAGGGCGAGGGTGAGGGCGACCGCGGCGACGGGCAGCGGCAGGACAGAGGTGCGCACGGTGCGGCTCCTTGCGTCGGAGTGGCGGAGTCGCCGACGAGCCTACCCGCCGCCTATCGGTCCGACGCAGGAGACGCAAGCCCCTGCTGCCGATCGGCCGGCTCGCTCGATGATGGGTCGCACATTCCGACGAGAGGAGAACCGTGGCCAGCATCATCGAAACCGTCGACGTCACCGTGCCCGTGTCGACCGCGTACAACCAGTGGACCCAGTTCGAGTCCTTCCCCCACTTCCTCAGCTACGTGCAGTCGATCACCCAGATCGACGAGACGACGACGCGATGGAACGTGAAGATCGGCGGAGCGGAGCGGGAGTTCACCGCGCACATCACCGAGCAGCACCCCGACGAACGCGTCGCGTGGAAGAGCGTCGACGAAGATCACGCCGGCGTCGTCACCTTCCACCGCTTGAGCGACACCGAGACGCGAGTGACCGTGCAGCTCGACTGGAAGCCCGAGGGCTTCGTCGAGACCGTCGGCGCCGCGATCGGCATCGACGACCATGCGGTGAAGAAGGACCTGCAGAAGTTCAAGGAATTCATCGAATCCCGCGGCGCTGAGACCGGTGCCTGGAGAGGCGACGTGGGCTGAGCGGACGGCCCGTCCGATCGCTCCTCGACGGCCCGGTGGTGCATTCCACCGGGCCGTCGTGGCACGGTGGAGGCATGAGCACTCTCTCCGTCGACGGCCGCGCTCGCCGCCTCCGCGACCTCCACGCCGCCCCCGAGATCCTCCGCGTCGTCAACGTGTGGGACGTGATCTCCGCGAAAGCCGTCCTCGCCCTGCCGGAGACGCGCGCCATCGCCACGGCGGGCCACTCCATCGCCGCATCCTTCGGATACGACGACGGCAGCATCCCGCTCGAGACGACCCTCGACATGGTCGGGCGCATCGTCGCCGCCGCCGGCGACGTGCCGGTGTCGGCCGACCTCGACGACGGGTACGCCGACACCGGCGACACCGTTCGGCGCGCGATCGGTGTCGGCATCGCCGGGGCGAACATGGAAGACCGGCTCCGTCCCTTCGACGAGTCCGTCGCCCGGGTGGCCGCCGCCGTCCGGGCCGCTGAGGCGGAGGGGGTCCCGTTCGCCCTCAACGCCCGGACCGACGCGTTCGTCCGCGGCGGCGACCGCCCGCTCGAGGAATCGATCGCGGATGCCGTCGCCCGCGGCCGCGCTTTCATCGACGCGGGTGCCGATGTCGTCTTCGTGCCCGGCCAGCTCGACGCCGAGACGACGGCGCGGCTCGTCGAGGGCATTGGCCGCGTGAGCGTGATCGGCCTTCCCGGTGCCCTCCGCGCGGCGGAGTACGAGAAGCTCGGCGTCGCCCGGATCTCGTACGGCCCGCTCACGCAGCGCGTCGCCCTGACCGCCTACCAGGACCTCGCCGCCGATCTGTACCGGGACGGTGTGATCCCCGACAGCACGCGAGCCCTCAACTGAGCCCCGTGTGATGGATGCCGCCGGCCCGACCGGTGCGCGAGGCGCGCGGAGCCTGCGTGGTAGGCTCTCCCGTTGGAAGCGTGTCCGAGCGGCCGAAGGAGCATGGCTGGAATCCATGTAGGCGGGGTAACTCGTCTCGCAGGTTCAAATCCTGTCGCTTCCGCCAGAGCGAAGCCCCGCACCTCGAGGTGCGGGGCTTCGTCGTTCCCGGCGTCCCGGATGTCAGCGCCCGAGCGGCGTCGCCTCGGCGAAGGTCGAGCCGGGACGGATGACGAGGGACCGGGGGAGCAGTCGCCCGACGAGGCGTCGGGACGCCGACACGGAGGCGAACAGTCCGGAGCGGACAGCGGCGGCATCCGTCGTCAGCTCCGTCCCGTCGGTGTCGGCGAACGATCCGGGCAGGGCATAGCTCGACCGTTCGACCGCGCTCACCAGACGCTCCACCGCCGCCTCCGGGGCGCCGTGGTCGCGCCGGAGCCGGTCGCCGAACGCCCGAGGGGATTCGGAATCGGGGACCGGGATGCCGAGGTCGATCGCCGCATCCTGGACGAGACGCCACGCCGCCCCGGCGCTGCCCCGGCGGGCCTGCGTCACGCGCCTCCGGAACAGCGCCGCGCGGACGAGGGCGGGCAGGGCGAGCACGAGCAGAGCGCCGAGCAGGATGCCGATAGCCGGCAGGACCCGCAGGATCGAGAACGTCGTCGCCTGCGGGGTGCCCGCCGTGGGGTCCTCTTCGGGGCGGGGCGCCGAGGATGCGGTGGGGGTCGGCTCCGCGGCGGCCGTCGGCGTCGGCGTCGGCTCGGGCTCGTTCGACGTGTCCTGCTCGGAGGTGAACCGCTGGGCCACGCCGAGGCTCTTCGTCGGTTCGAAGGGGACCCAGCCGATGCCGTCGAAGAAGATCTCGGGCCAGGCGTGCAGCTGGGCCGTGGTGGCCTGATACACGCGTTGGTCGTCGACGACGTCGCCGGTGGGCAGACCGGGCAAAAAGCCGACGACGACCCGCGAGGGCATGTCGAGGGTCCGCGCCATGATCGCGAACGCCGACGCGAAGTGCACGCAGTACCCGGACCGGACCTGGAGGAAGGTCGAGACGGCTTCGATCCCCGATCCGTCGAAGCCGTCCTCGACGGGTGCGTCGAGGGAGTAGTCGAACTCGGGACCTCGGAACCACGACTGCAGCGCGAGCAGACGGTCGTAGTCGTTCGACGCGTCGGCGGTAACCTCGGCGGCCAGTTCCGCGATCTCGGGTGAGGTGTCGGCGGGCAGGTCGCGGGCCTGCTGCGGTCCGCCGCTCGCCTCGGCGGCCCGTGCCTGCTCGAGGGTGGGCCGGGGTGTGCGGCTGACGACCTCGAACTGCTGCCCGCGCGCGGCCGTCGAAGGGGAGACGACCGTCCCGTTGGCGGGGGCGATCCGCCAGAGCCCCGTCACCCCGTCGACCGAGACGGCGTCGGCGGGCACCGGCAACTGGGCCGACGACAGGTCGAGCACCTCGACTGTGCGTCGCTCCTCGGCGATCTCGATCCCGTCGCCGGCGGCGTCCTCGGGCGACCACTCGTCGAGCGGCACCGAGCGGCTCCGATCGGGCTGCCAGGAGTCGCCCTCGAGCTCGGTCAGCGTGGCCACGCGGAGGTAGGCCGGGGCGGACGCCGCGCTCCACTGCGTGACCACCGGCACCTCGGCGGGCCGACGGAGATCGTCGCCGAGGTTCAGCGACGCGTCGATTCGCGTGCCGCCGCCCAGCCCGCCGCTGGGCGCGGCGGGTGAGGGGAGAGCCGGTGCGGCGATGACGGCGATGACGACGGCGGATGCCGCGATCACGGCCGCGACCGCGCCGACACCGCCGCGCGGCGCGGCCGTCGACCGGGTCCGGTCGCGTCCGCGCGTTTCGGTGCGCAGCAGCCACAGGAGCGCGAGCGCAAGAAGGGTGAACGCCCAGAGATCGATCGGGCGGGGGACGGCGAGCGTCGGGATCAGCCAGACGGCGATCAGTGCGACACCGGCGAGCAGCGGCATCCGTGCCGTCAGGACGACGTGATCGAGCGCGATGGCGAGCAGCCCGACGGCGCCCACGATGAGGAAGGTCAGCGACGCGGACGCGTCGATGGGGGCGACCCCCACCGCGATGTCGTTGCTCGCGATCTCGATCAGTCGCGGCACCCGGGCGAACGCCTCGCCCGACGGGACGACGAACAGCCACGCCACGTCGGAGAAGAAGACGGCTGTCATGATCGCGGTCCACACCGCCGCGAGGATGAGGGTGACGAGCACGGCGCTCACCCGCAGACGACGCAGCAGGTAACCCGCTCCCAGGAGCACCGCCGCGAGCACGAACGCGAGCGCCGCCCACGCACCTCCGGAGACCACGGTGAACAGCGGGACGAGGGATGCCACCAGGGCCAGCAGCAGCGCCGTCGTCGACAGGCCGTCGTGCCGAGGGCGCGTCGCCTCGCTGAGCTCATCCGACATGGCCGCGTAACCCTTCCATCCCGGGGACGCCGGACCAGAGCGATTCGAGTTCGTCCTCGGGCTCGAGGCTGTGCACGCGCCATCCCGTCTCGCGCGCCACGCGGAGCGCGTCGCCCGCCCCGGCGAGGGCGAACAGCACCGGCATGCTGCTGTGGCCCACGATCGGAGCCAGGGACGCGGCATCCGCCGGATAGATCTCCCCGGTGATGACGACGACGGGTCCCAGAGTCGCCCCGGCGAACAGCGGGGCGAGGTCCGTCAGGGCGCCGGCGCGGCTCGCCGTGAGTGTGGCGAACGCTGTCGTCATCGCCTCGAGCGCAGCGGTGTCGCCACCCTCGATCGGGTCGAAGAGCTCCGTCCCGTCGACGTCGATGACCGCGACGCTGTACCCCTCACGGATGAAGCGCGCGGCGGCCGAGACGACCGTCGAGACGGCTGCCTCGAAGTCGAGGTCCTCGCCGGGGGAGCGCAGCGCGTCTGCGCTCCATCTCGCGACCGCTCGGTCGAAGACGATGACCGCCTCGGGGTTCGACTCGCGTTCCTCCTGCCGCACCATGAGTTCGCCGCGGTGAGCGCTGGCCCGCCAGTGGATGCGGCGCATCGAGTCGCCGGGGGCGTAGGTGCGGGGAATGAGGTTGTCGGCGCCCTGGCCGAGCTTGTCGGTGACCGACTGCATGGTTCCGCCCGCTGCTCCGGGGAAGTCGTCGAACATCTCCAGCGCCACCACGGCCGGGGCGATCGTGAGGGGAACGGCTCCGCCGAGCTCCTGCCGGCGGCGAGACAGGCCGAAGGGATCCGTGGTCTCGACCACGAGCGGCCCGATCGGGCGGACACCGCGCCGCCGGGCGCGCACGCGGTAGGAGATGTCGACACGGTGGCTGCCCGAGACGAGACCGGATCGCAGCGCCGGGTAGACACCGGTCGGTTCGCCCTCGACGCCGCGAGGCAGTCGATCGTGCCAGGTGCCGACGATCGTCGGCAGGACCGAGCGCGACTCGATGCGCACGCGCACATCGACGTCGGCCCCGACCGAGGCGACGGGCGGCGCGAACGAGCGGCGGACGCCGTCGGCGCGGTGACCGAGCCACAGTGAGGCGAAGGAGAGGCCGACCGCGGCCACCAGCAGGACGCCGAAGAAGAGGAGCGCCGGAACGCCGAACGCGGGAGCGAGGATGAACGCCGCGAAGGCGAGCACGATCGCGCCCGTGCCTCGGGGGGTGAGCGGCCACCGTGTCATGGGGACGTTCGCTCAGCGCGCGGCGACCGGCACGCGCACCGACCTGACGATCTGCTCGAGAGCCGCCGCGACCAGGTCGACTCCGCCTCGTCCGCGCGAGACCGCGGCGCCGCGCGCGGCGATCAGACGGTGGGCGAAGACGGGCTCGAGCAGCGACACGAGGTCGTCGGGGATGACGTATTCGCGGCCTTCGAGCGCCGCCCAGACCTTCGCCGCCCGGACGAGCTGCAGCGTCGCGCGAGGGCTGGCGCCGAGGCGCAGATCGCCGTGCTCGCGCGTCGCGCGCGACAGTGCGACGGCGTATTCCTCGACGGCGGGCGAGACGTGCACGGTCCGAGCCCACGCGATGAGCGCGGACACGCGGTCCGCGGTGGTCACGGCGCGGATGGCGTCGAGCGGGTTTCCGGTGTCGCGCTGACGCAGCATGAGCGCTTCGTTCTCAGCATCCGGATACCCCATCGAGATGCGCATCATGAACCGATCCCGCTGGGCTTCGGGGAGGGCGTAGGTGCCCTCCATCTCGAGCGGATTCTGCGTCGCGACGACGAGGAAGGGCTCGGGCAGGCCCCGGCTCGTGCCGTCGACGGTGACCTGCCGCTCCTCCATCGCCTCGAGCAGAGCGGACTGCGTCTTGGGCGATGACCGGTTGATCTCGTCGGCGATGACGATGTGGGCGAAGATCGCGCCCGGTTTGAAATCGAACCGGCCCTCGGACTGGTCGTAGACGCTCACGCCGGTCACGTCGCTGGGCAGCAGGTCGGGCGTGAACTGGATGCGGCGCACGGTCGCCTGGATCGAGCTGCCCAGTGCCCGCGCGAGCATCGTCTTGCCGACTCCCGGAACGTCTTCGATGAGCAGATGACCCTCGGCCAGGAGGCAGACGAGCGCGGCGCGCACGGCGTGCGGCTTGCCGTCGATGACCTTCGACACCGAATCGACGAGCGCGGCGGTCGTCTCCGCGAAAGCGGTCGCGTCGACTCGGGTCGTCGCCCGCATCGGGGCCTGGCCTTCCGGCGCCGTCATGGTCGTCTGGTCGTCGGTCATCCGTCCCCCTCACGCGGTGGGCGCAGCAGCGCGCCAGGACCGATGCTAACCCGGCGTCGCTGGGCGGCGGCCGACGTCGGGTAGACTTGCAGCAGCTCTCCGCGAGACGGCACCCAGGCCAACTCCCCCAGGACGGAAACGTAGCAAGGGTAACCGGGCTCTGCCGGGTTCGCGGAGAGTCTTTCTTTTGCCCTGATGCCGTTCGGCGAGATGGGGCGGCACCCAGCCGGTGCATGGGCCGCGAGCCTAGGCTGGGAGCGTGGCTCAGAGCATCTACATCACCTCCGCCGAAGGTCACTCCGGCAAGTCGACGATCGCCCTGGGTGTCCTCGACACCCTGAGCCGTCGGTCGCCGCGCGTCGGGGTGTTCCGAGCGATCGCCCGGTCCACCGAGGAGCGCGACTACGTGCTCGAGATGCTCCTCGACCACGACGGCGTTGACCTCGGCTACGACGAGTGCATCGGCGCCACCTACGACGAGGTCCGCGCCGACCCCGATGCCGCCCTCGGTCGCATCGTCGAGCGGTACAAGGCCGTCGAAGCCCAATGCGACGCCGTCGTCATCATCGGCAGCGACTACACCGACGTGGGGAGCCCCGCCGAGCTCGGCTACAACGCGCGGATCGCCGCGAACCTCGGGGCTCCGGTCCTCGTCGTGTTGTCGGGGCAGCCCGCCGACGGTGAGCGGTCGACGGATGCCGCGGGCCTGTCTCCCGAGCAGGTGGGGAACCTCGCCACGCTCGCCCTGGCCGAGCTCAAGCACGAGCGTGCGGGCATCTTCGCGGTCGTCGTCAACCGCGCCGACCCCGACCGACTCGACGACATCGTCTCCGCCGTGCGGCGTGTGCCCGCCGCCGAGGGCGACATCGGCGTCTGGGCGATCCCCGAGGACGCCTACCTCGTGGCGCCCTCGGTTCGTGACGTCGCCCGATCGCTGGACGCGACGCTCATGAAGGGTGACGAGGCCCTGCTCGAGCGGGAGGTGCTCCACGTCGTCGTCGCGGGGATGTCGCTCAACAACGTCCTGCCGCGTCTCGAAGAGGCGGCCATCCTCGCCGTGGCGGCCGACCGCACCGAGGTGCTGCTCGCAGCGCTGCTGGCCAACGCGTCCGGCACCTTCCCGTCGCTGTCGGGCATCGTCCTCTACGGACCCTTCGAGCTGCCCGAGCACGTCGAGCGGTTGATCGACGGTCTCGACTCGAACCTCCCGATCCTCGCGACCGATCAGGGCACCTATGAGACCGTCCGCGGAATCATGAGCGCACGCGGTCGCCTCGCCGCCCACTCGCAGCGCCGCTACGACACCGCCCTGTCGCTGTTCGACCAGCACGTCGACACCGACGACCTGCTGCGACGCATCGGCCTCGCGAGCTCGAGTGTCGTCACGCCGCTCATGTTCCAGTACGGCCTCATCGAGCGGGCGCGCAGCGAGCGGCGCCGCATCGTGCTGCCCGAGGGGAGCGACGACCGCATCCTCCGCGCCGCCGCGACGGCCCTCGCACGCGGGATCGCCGACATCACGATCCTCGGTGAGCCCATCGAGGTGCGCTCCCGCGCGCTCGAACTGGGTCTCGACATCCAGGCCGCCGAGGTCCTCAGCCCGTTCGACGCCGTCCACGTCGACAAGTTCGCCCGGGAGTACGAGCGGCTGCGCGCTCACAAGGGCCTAACGTTCCGCCAGGCCGCCGACACCGTCACGGACGTCTCCTACTTCGGCACGCTCATGGTGCACCTGGGGCTCGCCGACGGCATGGTCTCGGGTGCGGCGCACACGACGGCGCACACGATCCGTCCCGCGTTCGAGATCATCAAGACGAAGCCGGGTGTGGACGTGGTCTCGAGCGTGTTCCTGATGGCGCTCGCCGACCGTGTGCTCGTCTACGGCGACTGCGCCGTGATCCCCGACCCGACCGCACCGCAGCTCGCCGACATCGCCGTGTCGTCAGCCGCGACGGCGGACCAGTTCGGGATCTCGCCGCGGGTCGCGATGCTGTCGTACTCGACCGGGGAGTCCGGCTCCGGCGCCGACGTCGAGAAGGTCCGCGAGGCCACCGCGCTCGTGCGCGAGCGCGCCCCGAAGCTTCTCGTCGAAGGTCCCATCCAATACGACGCCGCGACCGATGCCGCCGTCGCCGCGACGAAGATGCCGGGGTCGGACGTCGCGGGCCGTGCCACGGTCTTCGTGTTCCCCGACCTGAACACCGGCAACAACACGTACAAGGCCGTGCAGCGCTCGGCGGGCGCCGTCGCGATGGGGCCGGTCCTGCAGGGTCTCAACAAGCCCATCAACGACCTCTCCCGCGGAGCGCTCGTCGAGGACATCGTGAACACGATCGCGATCACCGCGATCCAAGCCCAGAACGCGGCGGATGCCGCAGCCCCGGAGACCCGCGCATGACCCCCGTCCTCGTCATCAACAGCGGCTCGTCGTCGTTCAAGTACCAGCTCGTCGACGTCGAGACCGAGCGAGCTCTGGCCTCCGGGCTCGTGGAGCGGATCGGCGAGGCGACCGGCGTCGCCACGCACACCGTCTTCTTCGCCGGGGAGGGAGCCGGCGTCACCGCGACGAAGGCGACGACGCGCATCGAGCGCCCGATCCCTGACCACACGACAGGCTTCGCGGTCATGCTCGACGCCTTCGACGCTCAGGGCCCGTCGCTCGAGCGGGACCGCCCCGTCGCGGTCGGCCATCGCGTTGTCCAGGGCGGTGCGCGCTTCTTCGAGCCGACGCTCGTCACCCCGCTCGTCGAGATCAACATCGACGAGCTCTCGGCCCTCGCGCCACTGCACAACCCCGGGGCGCTCCAGGGCATCCGCGCGGCGCGGGCGGCGTTCGCCGACGTGCCCCACGTCGCCGTGTTCGACACCGCCTTCCACCAGACGATGCCGGCGGCGGCATATACGTACGCCATCGACCGCGAGACGGCGCAGAAGCACCGCATCCGCAAGTACGGCTTCCACGGCACGAGCCACAAATTCGTGAGCGAGGCAGCCGCCGCCTTCCTCGGTCGGCCCCTCTCCGACCTTTCCCAGATCGTGCTGCACCTCGGCAACGGTGCCTCCGCGACCGCGATCCGCGGCGGCGAGTCGGTCGACACGTCGATGGGGCTCACTCCGCTCGAAGGCCTCGTGATGGGAACCCGCTCGGGCGACATCGACCCCTCCGTCCTCGGCGTCCTCGCCCGGCGCGAGGACATGACACCGGGGGAGCTCGACTCGTTCCTCAACAAGAGGAGCGGGCTGCTCGGCCTCGCCGGCGCCTCCGACATGCGCGACATCGACTCGCGCCGCCGAGAGGGGGATGCCGACGCGAGCCTCGCCTTCGACGTCTACATCCACCGGCTCCGCGCCTACATCGGCGCCTATCTCGCGCAGCTCGGCGGCGCCGACGTCATCTCGTTCACGGCGGGCGTGGGCGAGAACTCCGCTGTCGTGCGCGCCGCCGCGCTCGAGACCTTCGGCTTCGCCGGGGTGCGACTGGACGCCGAGCGCAACGCCTCGAGCGAGCGCGGCATCCGGGTCATCTCCACCGACGACTCGCCCGTCACCGTCCTCGTCGTCCCCACCGACGAGGAACTCGAGATCGCCCGCCAGGCCCACGCGGTCGCGACGGCGTGACGGATACGCTGTACCGGTGACGATGGCCGACCTCCCCGACCTCACCCGCTACGACGGCGTCCTCTTCGACCTCGACGGCGTGCTGACGCCCACGGCCGAAGTCCACATGCACGCCTGGGAGAGCATGTTCACCGAGCTGTTCACCGCCTGGGGCATCGACCCGGCCTACGCCGAGGGCGACTACTTCGAGCACCTCGACGGCAAGAAGCGCTACGACGGCGTCGCGAGCCTCCTGCGCTCCCGTGACGTCGAGGTCCCGTGGGGCGATCCGTCCGACGATCCGTCGGCCGACACGGTGTGCGGCATCGGCAACCGGAAGAACCTCGTGTTCGAGCGTGTCCTGCGCGCCGAGGGGATCGCCGCCTACCCCGGATCGCTCGCGCTCGTCGAGAAGCTCCAGGCAGCCGGCATCCCGATCGCCGTCGTCTCCAGCTCGAAGAACGCCCGCGAGGTCCTCACCGCCGCGGGGATCGTCGACCGCTTCCCGGTCATCATGGACGGCGTCGTCGCCGAGACCGAGCACCTGGCCTCCAAGCCCGCACCCGACGTCTTCGCCCGTGCCGCCGAGATGCTCGGCGTCGATCCGGCGCGGAGCGCTGCGGTCGAGGACGCGCACTCGGGCGTGCGCTCGGCCGCTGCCGCCGGGTACGGTCTCGTGGTGGGTGTCGACCGAGGCGCGGGCGCGGACGCGCTGCGCGAGGCCGGCGCCCACGTCGTCGTCGACGACCTCGCCGTCTTCGTCTGACGCGTCAGACCCCCGGCATCTCCTTCACCTCTCGTCCTGTCTCCCGAAAAGGACCCTTCATGATCGATCGTCAGCGCTTCCCCGTGGACCCGTGGCGTCTCGTCGAGACGTCGTTCTCCCTCGATGATCCCGGCGTCACCGAGACCATCTTCGCCGAGGGCAACGGCTACCTGGGGCTGCGCGGCAACCACCCCGAGGGACGCCACGCGCACGAGCACGGCACCTTCCTCAACGGGTTCCACGAGGTGTTCCCCATCCGGCACGCCGAGCGCGCCTTCGGGTTCGCCGAGGTCGGGCAGACGATCATCAACGCTCCCGACAGCAAGGTCATGCGGGTCTACGTCGACGACGAGCCGCTCTCGCTCGACATCGCGGACCTCCGCGAGTACGAGCGCGCCCTGGACATGCGACGGGGCGTCCTCACCCGCCATGTCCGCTGGATGACCCCGAGCGGCAAGGACGTCGTCGTCGACTACGAACGGCTCGTGTCGTTCGAGGAGCGGCACGTCGCCGTCATGCGGATCTCGGTGACCGTCCTCAACGCCGACGCCCCCGTCACCGTCAGCTGCCAGCTGATCAACCGACAGGACGGTCAGGACGTCTACGGCGGTGCCGCGCACGGCGCGAAACCCGAAGCCGCGTTCGACCCGCGGAAGGCCGACGGATTCCACGGGCGTGTTCTGCAGCCCGAGGAGTACTGGCAGGACGGCGACCGCTCGGCGCTGTCGTACAAGGTGACGGAGTCGGGCATGACCGTCGCCGTCGTCGCCGACCACCTCGTCGAGACCGAGAACGAGTACTCCTCCCGGTCGCTCGTCGAGCCCGACATCGCCAAGAACGTCTTCCGTGTGCAGGCCCGCCAGGGCGTACCCGTCACGATCACGAAGGCCGTCGCGTACCACACGTCCCGCGGTGTCCCCGCCCGTGAGCTCGTGGAGCGCGGTCGCCGCACACTCGACCGCGTCGAGCACGAAGGCATCCAGAACCTGTTCGATCGTCAGCAGGCGTGGATCTCGGCGTTCTGGGAGCGTTCGGACGTCGTCATCGAGGGGCACGACGATCTGCAGCAGGCGACGCGCTGGTGCCTGTACCAACTCGCCCAGGCAGCCGCCCGCGCCGATTCGCTCGGCGTGCCGGCGAAGGGCGTCACGGGCTCGGGGTACAGCGGCCACTACTTCTGGGACACCGAGGTCTACGTCCTGCCGTTCCTCGCCTACACGACGCCGCTCTGGGCGCGGAACGCTCTCCGGATGCGGTACCTCATGCTCCCCGCCGCTCGGAAGCGTGCGGGTCAGCTGAACGAGGCGGGCGCCCTCTTCCCGTGGCGGACGATCAACGGCGAGGAAGCCTCGGCCTACTACGCGGCGGGCACCGCGCAGTACCACATCAACGCCGACATCGCCTTCGCCCTCGGCAAGTACGTCCGCGCGACGGGGGACACCGAGTTCCTCTACCGCGAAGGCGTCGACATCCTCGTCGAGACGGCGCGTCTGTGGGCGACCCTCGGGTTCTGGCGGTTCACCGAGACGGGCGACCCCGAGAGCTTCCACATCCACGGTGTGACGGGCCCCGACGAGTACACGACGGTCGTCAACGACAACCTCTTCACGAACGTCATGGCCCGCTACAACCTGCGCTACGCCGCGCGGGTCGTCCGCGAGATGTCCATCGACCAGCCCGAGGCGTATCGCGCGATGGCCGAGCGTCTCGATCTCGACGAAGCCGAGCCCGTCGCGTGGCAGAGCGCCGGCGAGGCCATGCACATCCCGTACAGCGAGGCCCTCGGCATCCACCCGCAGGATGCGGTCTTCCTCGAGCGGGAGGTGTGGGACCTCGAGAACACCCCCGAGGAGCAGCGTCCGCTCCTACTGCACTTCCACCCGCTCGTGATCTACCGCTACCAGGTGCTCAAGCAGGCCGACGTCGTGCTCGCGCTGTTCCTGCAGGGCAACCAGTTCACGCCCGCCGAGAAACTCGCCGACTTCGAGTACTACGACGCGCTGACGACGGGCGACTCGACGCTGTCCGCCGTCGTCCAGGCGATCCTCGCGGCGGAGGTCGGGTATCAGGACCTCGCGCTGGAGTACTTCCGGGAGTCGGCCTTCGTCGACCTCGGCGACCTGCACGCGAACGCCTCGGACGGCGTGCACGTTGCCTCCGCGGGCGGGGTGTGGACCGCGCTCGTCGCCGGATTCGGCGGCATGCGGGACCATCGCGGTGCACTGACCTTCGATCCGCGCCTGCCCGCGGACTGGCCGTCGCTGTCCTACACGCTGCACTGGCACGGCACGCGCCTGCAGGTCACGGTCCGCCGTGACGAGATGGTCGTCACTGCCGGAGACGGCGACGCCGTGTCGTTCACGGTCCGCGGCGCGGGCTACACGGTCGTGGGCGGAGAGACGGTGACCGTTCCGCTCGACGGCCAGGGCCCCGTCATCCCAGGGCGGCCGACGCTGCAGCAGATCGGCGAGCAGCTCCGTGAGGACGGTACGCTCCTGTCCGCTTCGGTTCCCGACGCGACGGCCGCGACCTCGGTTCCGGTCCACACCGGCACGATCCCGGTCGTGACGGTCGATCCGGAGGGGACGGATGCCGCGGACGAGATCGCGGCCGACGCCGACACCCGCACGCAGCAGATCCCGACGCTGGGCGCCGGTGAGGTGACCGCGCGGGTCTGAGCTCAGTCGGCGGCGCGGTCGCGGACGATCATCCGGACCGCGTCGCGACCGGCGCGGTTCGCACCGACCGTCGACTGCGACGGGCCGTACCCGATGAGGAACAGGCGCGGCTCGTCGATCGCGCGGGTGTCGCGCACGCGGACGCCGCCGGCCGCGGTGCGCAGCCGCAGCGGTGCGAGGTGCGCGATGTCGGCGCGGAAACCGGTGGCCCAGAGGATGACGTCCGCGGGCTGGAGGGTGCCGTCGGGCATCCGTACGCCCTCCGGTTCGATGGCGGTGAACATCGGATGCCACACCAGGGCGCCGCGGTCCTCTGCGGCCTCCGCCCACGGCGACCAGTGAGCGCCCGTGACCGAGACGACGCTCCCCGGCGGCAGCCCCTGCCGGACGCGTTCCTCCACGCCCGCGATCGCCTGGATCCGCGCGGCCGTATCGAACCCGGTCGCGTCCCACTGGGGCTCGGTGCGCGACACCCAGAACGTGTCGGTCACCTGCGAGATCTCGTCGAGCAGTTGGATCGCCGAGACCCCGGCACCCACGATGACGACGCGCTGATCACGGAACTCCTCGGCGGACCGGTAGTCGTGGACGTGCAGCTGACGGCCCGCGAACGAGCTCTGCCCGGGGTAGGTCGGCCAGAACGGCTTCCGCCACGTCCCGGTGGCGTTGACGACGTATCGCGCCGACCACGAGAGCGGGCCGTCGGCATCCTGCGCATCCACCGTCAGCAGCCCGCGCGGATCGTCGTCCGCGCGTCGGACCGCGCGGACTCGGACGGGGCGTCGCACGCGCAGGTCGAACCGATCCTCGTACGCGGCGAAGTAGGCGGGCAGGACCTCGCGGCTCGGGGCCTGCGGATCGGCCGGCGGCACGGCGTAACCGGGCAGTTCATGGATGCCGTTCACCGTCCCCATGCGCAGGGTCGCCCAGCGGTGCTGCCACGCGCCGCCGGGCTCGGACTCAGCGTCGAGCACGACGAAGGTGGGCGAGCCGTCAGCGTCACCGAGAGGGACGAACCCGCGGCGACGCAGGTGGTACGCAGCGCTCAGTCCCGCCTGACCTGCCCCGATGACGAGGACATCGACGGGCGCGGGGGACATGGTCGCTGCAACGCCCGCCGAGGGCGCGCTGTTCCCGGGGGCGAGCACCGGATCGGATGTCGGTGCCACGCCGTAGTCTGTTGTGGTGACCACCGCTCTGTACCGCCGTTATCGCCCGGAGACCTTCGGCGAGATGATCGGGCAGAGCCAGGTGACCGAGCCGCTCATGACAGCGCTCCGCAGCGACCGCGTCGGTCATGCGTACCTCTTCTCGGGTCCGCGCGGGTGCGGCAAGACGACCTCGGCGCGCATCCTCGCACGCTGCCTCAACTGCGCGCAGGGTCCGACCGACACTCCGTGCGGCACATGCGACTCCTGCGTCGAGCTCAGTCGCGGCGGGGGCGGCTCCCTCGACGTGGTCGAGATCGACGCGGCATCCCACAACGGCGTCGACGACGCGCGCGACCTCCGCGAGCGCGCCGTGTTCGCGCCCGCACGCGACCGGTTCAAGATCTTCATCCTCGACGAGGCCCACATGGTCACGGCGCAGGGCTTCAACGCGCTGCTCAAGCTCGTCGAGGAGCCGCCCGCGCACGTCAAGTTCATCTTCGCGACGACCGAGCCCGAGAAGGTCATCGGCACCATCCGCTCGCGCACCCACCACTATCCGTTCCGCCTGGTCGCGCCCGCCGCGATGCTCGAGTACGTCGAGCAGCTCTGCGCCACCGAGGGCGTCTCCGTCGAGGCGGGCGTGCTGCCCCTCGTCGTCCGCGCGGGCGGCGGATCCCCCCGTGACACGCTGTCGCTGCTCGATCAGCTCATCGCCGGGTCCGAGGACGGCGCCGTCGGCTACGAGCGGGCCGTCGCCCTCCTCGGGTACACGCACGCCGAGCTGCTCGACGAGGTCGTCGACGCCTTCTCGTCCCACGACGCGGCGGCCGCGTTCGGAGCCGTCGACCGCGTCGTGCAGACCGGTCAGGATCCGCGGCGCTTCGTCGACGACCTGCTCGAGCGCCTGCGCGACCTCATCATCGTGGCCGCGACCGGCGAGGGCGCCCGCGCCGTGCTGCGCGGGGTGCCGGTCGACGAGCTCGAGCGCATGGCGCGACAGGCATCCGCGTTCGGCACCGACCGGCTCTCACGGATCGCCGACCTCGTCGTGGCGGCGCTCGACGACATGACCGGCACGACCTCGCCCCGTCTGCAGCTGGAGCTCCTCGTGGCACGCGTGCTCGCGGCGACGGATGCCGGCGCCCCCGCGGCCTCGGTCCCGGCGGCCGCTCCCGCTCCGCAGTCGGCGGCTGCGCCTCGCCCCGCGGCGACCGCGTCGGCATCGACCCCTCCCGCGGCACCTGCAGTAACACAGGCACCTGCGGCAGCACAGGCGCCTGCAGCAGCACAGGCGCCTGCGCCCGCCGCGACCCCCGAGCCCGCGTCGGCTCCGCCCGTTGCCGCTCCCGAGCCGGCGGTCCCCACCGGGCCGGTGACCTTCGAGCAGATCCGCGACGCGTGGCCCGAGATCCTGCGCCGCCTCGAAGACATCAGCCGCACCTCGTGGATGATCGCCACCGCGTCGCGTCCGGTCGCGTACGCCGAAGGCGACATCCTGACGCTGTCGTTCCAGAGTCACTCCGACGTGCAGTCGTTCAAGAAGCTCTCCGCAGGCAAGGGGCCGAGCGAGGACCTCCGCAGCGCGATCCTGTCGGTGCTCGGCGTGCGGGTGAAGTACCTCACCCGCCATGACACCGATCCGACTCCGCCGCCGCCGCCCGGCGGGATCGGTCCGGACGCACCGCCCGAGCCCGACGCGCCCGAGGGCGGCTACGGGGTGTCGCCGGTCGCGGCATCCCGGCCCGCGTCAGCGACCCGGTCCGCGCCCGCTTCGGCGGCGCCTGTGACCGAGTGGGCGGTCGCCCCGATCCCGACCGACGACAACGCACCGGCCGCGCAGTTCCCCGTCGACGACGAGCCCGAGGATGCGGCGCCGTCACCGGTGCGGACGCTCACGGTGCAGCGCGAGGGCGATGTCCTTCCTGCCGAGGCCCCGTCCGACGATGACGAGGACGACATCCCGCCGCCGGTGGATGCCGATGCTCCGGTTCCCGTCCACTCGCCGCCGCCCCGTCCCGCCCCCGAGCCGCCCCGCGGACCTCGCCCTGGCGGGATCGAGCGGGTCGGCGAGGCCGCCGTCCGCCAGCTTCTGGGTGCGCGCTTCGTCCGCGAAGAGCCGTACACCCCTCCGACGAGGTTCAACTGATCCATGTACGACGGCATCGTCCAAGACCTGATCGACGAATTCGGTCGTCTTCCCGGCATCGGCCCGAAGTCGGCCCAGCGCATCGCGTTCCACATCCTGCAGACCCCGTCGTTCGACGTGTCCCGACTGGCGCAGTTGCTGTCCGAGCTCCGCGAGCGCGTGCGCTTCTGCGAGATCTGCGGCAACGTCTCGGAGCAGGCGCAGTGCTCCATCTGCCGTGATCCGCGGCGCGACCGCACCTTCATCTGCGTCGTCGAGGACGCGAAGGATGTCTCGGCCATCGAGCGCACGCGCGAGTTCCGCGGTCTCTACCACGTGCTCGGCGGCTCGATCAGTCCGATGGCGGGCATCGGCCCCGACGATCTGCGGATCGCGCAGCTCATGCAGCGCCTCGCCGACGGCACCGTGACAGAGGTCATCCTCGCCACCAATCCCAACCTCGAAGGCGAGGCGACGGCGACCTACCTCAGCCGCCTGCTCCGCACTCTCGAGATCAGCGTCACCCGGCTCGCCTCGGGGTTGCCGGTCGGCGGCGACCTCGAGTACGCGGACGAGGTCACGCTCGGTCGCGCGTTCGAGGGCCGCCGCGCGGTCTGAGGTCAGTCGGTCGGGGCGAACAGCTCCGGCTCCTGCGCGAGCGTGCGTTCGACGGCAGCTGCGATGTCCTCGTCCTCGATGCGGTATTCCTCGGTGACGCGCTCCTCGGCCTCGCCCCACGCGTCGTCGTCGCCGATGCCGGCGGTCTCGTCGTACTCCGCTGCGGCGCGGTCGACGGCCTCGGCCGTCGGTTCGAGACCCAGGGTGCGATAGCCGTCGGCCACGGCGTCGAGGGGGAACTCCTCGTCCGCGGAGTGCGACTCGATCGCGTTCCAGAAGCCGCCGCCCTGGACCGTGGCGTGGAAGGTCAGCACCCGCCGGACGGCGAGGTCGCCGGGGAGGGAAAGCGGTTCGTCGAGGTCGACGGCACGGTTCCAGATCTCGTCACTGGCAGAGCTCATGCGGCGAGCCTAAGGCAGAGCCTGGGGGCGCGTTGAGGGCGGAGGTCAGGAGCGCTCGCGCGCGCGAGCCCGGATGACCGTGCCCAGCGACGCGCGCAGCGGCTGGCCGACGTAGATGCCGAGCGACGCGCCGACCGCGAGGGCGATCCCGATCGTCGCCGCCGAGGCGAGGGTCGTGAAGCCCGAGAGCAGCAGGGCTGTGCTGCTGCCCGATTCGACGACACCGAGGAGCCCGCGGAAGACGGCCGCTCCGGGGACCATGGGGAGGATCGCCGCGGTCGTGATGGCGACCGACGGCACGTGCAGCCGGTACGCCGCGAGGATGCCGACGAGGCTGCCCGCGAAGGCGCCGACGCCGCTCGCGGCCGCCGTTTCGAAGCCGAGAGCGGATGCCGCGGTGTACCCCGCCCAGGCGACGACACTCAGACCCACGCTGACCGCCACGACGCGAAGGCCGGCTCCGTTGTAGATCGTGACCGAGACGGCGATGAGCGCCGCGCCGACGAACTGCAGCGGGAGCGGTCCGAACGGCAGCGGGTCGTTGGGGACGTCCATTCCGGCACCCACCACCCGGGCGGTCTCGAGGCCCGCGAGGATGCCGAGGACGACGCCGAGGGTCTGCGTCATGAGCTCGAGGATGCGGCCCGTCGCCGTCAGGGCGAACCCGTCGATCGCGTCCTGCGCGGCGCCCACCACGGTGAGCCCTGCGAGCATCAGCACGATCCCCGATGCGACGATGACCGTCGGTTTGATGTCCTGCGCGACGGGCCACCCCGTCGCCTCGAGGCTGGGCGCGACGGCGGCGATGAGCGTCAGGACGAAGGCGCCGGCGACCTGGCTGAAGAAGAAGGGGACGTGGGCACGGCCGAGGAGGAACTGCGTGATCGCGGCTCCTCCCGCGGCGATGAAGGAGAGCAGGATGACGAGCCAGTTGGCGCCGAACATGAGGGCGACGCCGACCGCGAGGAGCGCCTGCGCAGTGACGATGACGGGCGGGTGGTAGGCGAACGGTGTGCGGCGCACGACACGGAACTCGGCGCGCGCGGCGTCGACCGGCATCCCGCCCCTGATCTGGGTGACGAGGGCCTGAAGTCGCTGCAGGCGGGCATGATCGGGGGCCTGGCTGCGGACGACCCGCATGAGGGTGATCGGCTTGTCTGCGCCGCTCCGATGGTGCGCCACGATGATCGAGTTGTAGCTGACATCGACGTGGACGGGGTCGAGTCCGTAGACGCCGGCGACCCGCACGATCGTCAGGGTGACCTCGCTCGCGGGCGCGCCCGAGGCGAGCATCGACTCCCCGATGCGGATGCTGAGATCGAGGACCCCGACCGCGAAGGCGTCGTCGATCACCGGCAGCATCTCGGTGTGCGGCGCCGAGCTCTCGGGGGAGCGGACGAGCGCCTGCAGCGACGTGAAGAACTGGCGTCGTCCCATGTCGTCCAGCCTAAATGAGCGGCTCTCGCGGGCGTCACATGGCGGTGGCGGTACGAGGCGCTCCGTAGGATGGTGCCCGGGCGTGAGTCACCGCCCGCCGGCTGCGCCCGGCATCCACCCGGGAGTATCCGACCATGGCCCTGATCGTCCAGAAGTACGGCGGTTCGTCCGTCGCCGACGCCGAGAGCATCCGCCGCGTCGCGAAGCGGATCGTCGACGCCCGACGTGCCGGTCACGACGTCGTCGTCGCCGTCAGCGCGATGGGTGACACGACCGACGAGCTGCTCGACCTCGCCTCGCAGGTCTCGCCGCTGCCGGCGCCGCGCGAGCTCGACATGCTGCTCTCCAGCGGTGAGCGGATCTCGATGGCGCTGCTGGCGATGGCGATCAACTCGATGGGCTTCGAGGCGCGCTCGTTCACGGGCAGCCAGGCCGGCATGATCACCGACAGCTCACACGGCGCCGCGCGGATCGTCGACGTCACGCCGGTGCGCGTGCGCGAGGCGCTCGACGAGGGAGCGATCGTCATCGTCGCCGGCTTCCAGGGGTTCAGTCGCGACACCCGCGACATCACAACGCTCGGCCGCGGCGGGTCCGACACGACCGCCGTCGCGCTCGCCGCCGCCTTGAATGCCGACGTCTGCGAGATCTACAGCGACGTCGACGGCATCTTCACGGCCGACCCCCGCGTCGTGCCGAAGGCACGCAAGCTTGCGACCGTCACCTCCGAGGAGATGCTCGAGCTCGCCGCGAACGGGGCGAAGGTGCTCTACATCCGCGCCGTCGAATTCGCCCGCCGCCACGGCGTCATGATCCACGCTCGCTCGACCTTCAGCTCGGGCGTCGGCACGTATGTTCTCGGTGCGGGGATGACCGCCCCCGACCACGAAGAGGGAGAAGAGATGGAAGAGCCCATCGTCACCGGTGTCGCCACCGACCTCAGCCAGGCCAAGATCACCGTCGTCGGTGTGCCCGACGTCCCCGGCAAGGCCGCCGACATCTTCAAGATCGTGGCGAAGTCCGGCGCGAACGTCGACATGATCGTGCAGAACGTGTCAGCCGCCGCGACCGGCCGCACCGACATCTCCTTCACGCTCCCCAAGGCCGAGGCGTCCACGGCGCTGCGCGCCCTCTCGGTCGAGCAGGGCGCGGTCGGCTTCGACAAGCTCGTCCACGACGACCAGATCGGCAAGCTCTCGGTCGTCGGCGCCGGCATGCGCACGCACTCCGGTGTCTCGGCGACGCTGTTCGAGGCCCTGTCGACGACGGGCGTCAACATCGAGATGATCTCGACCTCGGAGATCCGCATCTCGGTCGTCGTCCGCGGCGACGACCTCGCCGAGGCCGCGCGCGTCGTGCACACGGCCTACGGGCTCGACGGCGACACCGAAGCCGTCGTCCACGCCGGCACCGGTCGCTGACGCGTCACCTCTGCGTGCGGAGCCAGTCGACGAAGCTCGGCCCGGCGATGGTCGCCCCCGGTCCCGGCAGGGCGAGGCCCTCGCGCATGCCGCGCATCTGAGCGCCCGGGATGTCCACCGGAATGACGAGCCGCCGCGATCCGTCGCGGTGCACCCAGGCCCGGATCATCCGGTCCAGGCGTTCCTCGCGGGGACCGGCGAGGTCCGGCACCCGCCCCTGCGCGCCTGCGACGGCGAGGTCGATGAGCTGCGCCGCGACCTCCGCCGCGGCGACCGGCTGCACCCGTGCACGCGGAGCGAGCTGAAGCGGCCCGAGGCGCGCCTGCACCGCGACCTGCCCGGCGAACTCGTGGAACTGCGTCGCCCGCAGGATGCTCCACGGCACGGCGCTGTCCTCGAAGAGCTGCTCCTGCCGGACCTTGCCGGCGTAGTAGCCGTTCGGGTTCCGGTCGATCCCGACGATCGACAGGAGCACGGCATGCCCGACCCCGGTGCTCGCCGCGGCGGAGAGGAGGGTGCCGGACGCCGCGGCGAAGAACTCCGTCGCCGTCGCCGCGCTGGTCGTGCCGACGCTCGCTGCGTCGATGACCGCCTCCGTCCCCGCGAGGGCGCGCTCGACCGCCGCCCGGTCCCGGAGGTCCACCCCCGCGGCGCGCGAGAGGACGACGACGTCGTGCCGCGCCTCCCGCGCTCGCTCCACCACGAGCCGTCCCACCGTGCCTGTCCCGCCTGCCACTGCGATCTTCATGTCGTCCCTTCCGAAGGTGTGTCACTGTGGTGACGACGCAGCCTCCCCGAATGTGAGGCCCGGGACGGAGATCGCCATGACGGATGCCGCGACCCGCCCGATCGGCGACGTCGACGCCTCCCGCCGTACGCTCGTCGCCGCGGCGTACCGCATGCTCGGAACGTTGGCCGACGCTGAGGACGCCGTGCAGGAGGCCTACGTCCGGTGGCTGCGATTGAGCGCATCCGAGCGCGAGGCCATCGAGAATCCCGGCGGCTGGCTCATGCGCGTGACGGGACGGATCTGCCTCGACGTGCTGGGCTCCGCACGCGTCCGGCACGAGACGTACGTGGGGGAGTGGCTGCCCGAGCCGGTTCCCGTCGGCGCGTCCGGTGACCCTGTCGATGTCGTCGTCGGGGCCGAGGGCGTGTCGACCGCCCTCCTGGTGGTGCTGGAGACGCTCACCCCCGCCGAGCGCGTCGCCTTCGTGCTGCACGAGGCGTTCGCGGTGCCGTTCGCCGAGATCGCCGAGGTGCTGGGGAGGTCGGCGGCCGCGTGCCGGCAATTGGCGGCATCCGCTCGCCGTCACGTCGGGCGCCGCGCGGGCGCCGGCGTCCCGCGGGGCCGTCACGACGAACTGATCGCGGCCTTCGCCGCCGCGAGTGCGAGCGGGAGTCTCGACGCCCTCGTCCGGGTGCTCGCGCCCGACGTCGTCCTGGTCTCCGACGGCGGCGGGATCGTGTCCGCCGCGCGGCGGCCGGTCCGCGGGGCGGACCACGTCGCGCGCTTCCTGCTCGGGCTCGCGGCCAAGCAGCCGACCGCGACCTACGAGCCGGCCGTCACCGGAGACGGGCTCGGGTTCGCGATCCGGGTCGACGGCGTCCTCGCGGCCGCGGTCACCTTCGCCACCGATGGTGATCGGATCACCGATGTCTGGATGATGCGGAACCCCGAGAAGCTTCGCGCGTGGGTGTAGCGTCCCGCGGCGACACATGCGGATCGCGGTACCCGGCGCGCCGGTAGAATCGCCGGAACCCGCTCTCCTGCGCCCTGCCGCGACGTCCCGTCGCGCGGCGCCGCACCCTCGAGGAACCGCACCATGACCGTCTTCTCCGAATCGGGATTCTCCGTCGCCGTCGTCGGCGCCACCGGACAGGTCGGGACGGTGATGCGCGACATCCTCGTCGACCGCGCTTTCCCGATCCGCGAGCTGCGCCTGTTCGCGACGGCACGCTCGGCGGGCTCGACGATCGAGGTCGACGGTCGCGAGATCGTCGTCGAGGACGTCGCGACGGCGGACCCCAGCGGCATCCAGATCGCCCTGTTCTCGGCGGGTGCAACCGGATCACGCGCCCACGCCCCGCGCTTCGCGGAAGCCGGCGCCGTCGTCATCGACAACTCGAGCGCCTGGCGCATGGACCCCGAGGTGCCGCTCGTCGTCAGCGAGGTCAACCCGCACGCGATCCGCAACCTGCCCAAGGGCATCATCGCCAACCCGAACTGCACGACGATGGCCGCGATGCCCGTCCTGAAGCCGCTGCACGTCGAGGCGGAGCTCGTCCGACTCACCGTCAGCACGTACCAGGCGGTCTCGGGCTCCGGTCTCGCGGGCGCCGAGGAGCTCCTCGGCCAGGTCGAATCCGTCGTCGCCCAGGGCGGAGCCGTCGGCCTCGTCCACGACGGCGCCGCGGTGGACTTCCCCGAGCCGCAGAAGTACGTCGCGCCCATCGCCTTCAACGTCATCCCGTTCGCGGGCAGCCTCGTCGACGACGGCGACAACGAGACTGACGAGGAGAAGAAGCTCCGCAACGAGAGCCGCAAGATCCTCGAGCTCCCGGGCCTCCGCGTCGCCGGCACGTGCGTCCGCGTTCCGGTCTTCACGGGCCACTCGCTGTCGATCCACGCGGAGTTCGCGCAGGACATCTCGCCCGACCGCGCCCGTGAGGTCCTCGCGGACGCCGCAGGCGTCGCCCTGGCCGACGTCCCCACGCCGCTCGCTGCCGCCGGAGCTGACCCGAGCCTCGTCGGACGCATCCGCGCCGACCAGTCCGCGCCCGAGGGCAAGGGGCTCGTGCTCTTCATCAGCAACGACAACCTCCGCAAGGGCGCGGCGCTCAACGCCGTCCAGATCGCCGAGCTCGTCGCGGCCGACCTGGCCGCCCGCGTCTGAGGACGGATGCCGGGTCCCGCCCCGCGCGGTGGGACCCGGCATCCGCCTTTCATCAGGGGAAAGAACCCGCTTTCCTGCCGCCTCGACCGGCGGCGGGCGGCGACTCCCGCCGTGGCGGCGACGTAGACTGGATGACCGTGACTGACAATCCCGGAGCAGACGATCAGGCCGCCGAGAACGCCGCAGCAGCCGGCCCCGCCGCAGTGAGTCCGACGGACACCTACGACGCCCTGCTCATCGGCGGCGGCATCATGAGCGCCACGCTCGGCACCCTCCTGCAGCAGCTCGAACCGGACTGGAAGATCGGCGTCTTCGAACGCCTCTCCGAGGTCGCCCAGGAGTCCTCCAACGCGTGGAACAACGCGGGTACGGGTCACGCCGCCCTCTGCGAGCTGAACTACACGCCCGAGGGTCCGGACGGAAAGATCGACCCGGCCAAGGCGATCGGCATCAACGAGCAGTTCCAGCAGTCGCGTCAGCTGTGGAGCGCGCTCATCGAGCGCGGCGTCCTCGATGAGCCGTCCACCTTCATCAACGCGACGCCGCACATGACCTTCGTCCGCGGCGAGAAGGATGTCGCCTTCCTCAAGAAGCGCTACGAAGTGCTCAGGGAGCAGCCGCTGTTCGCCGGCATCGAGTACTCCGAGGACTCCCGCGTCATCAACGAGTGGGCGCCGCTGCTCATGCAGAAGCGCCGCAAGGGCGAGCCGTTCGCGGCCACCCGCGTCCCCGCCGGCACCGACGTCGACTTCGGTTCGCTCACGCGCCAGCTCTTCGAGCACCTCGCCGCTTCCGGTGTCGACGTCGAGACCAACCGCGAGGTCCGGAACCTGAAGCGCGAGAAGGACGGCACGTGGGAGGTCACCTACCGTCACACGGTCGGTCGCACGCCCGGCAAGGTGCGCGCGCGGTTCGTCTTCGTGGGCGCGGGCGGCTGGGCCATCAAGCTCCTGCAGCGCTCCGGCATCCCCGAGATCTCGGGCTACGGCGTGTTCCCGATCGGCGGCCAGTGGCTGAAGACCTCGAAGCCCGAGCTCGTCGCGCAGCACAAGGCGAAGGTCTACTCGCAGGCCTCCGTCGGTGCGCCCCCCATGTCGGTGCCGCACCTCGACACGCGCGTCGTCGACGGTGAGGCGTCCCTGCTGTTCGGTCCGTTCGCGACGTTCAGCCCGAAGTTCCTCAAGAACGGTCGGATGACCGACATCATCGCCCAGGTGCGGCCCGGCAACATCCTGCCGATGCTGAAGGTCGCCGTCGACAACCCGGGCCTCATCAAGTACCTCGTCAGCGAACTGCTGAAGGGCCACGGCAAGAAGGTCGATTCCCTCCGCGACTTCATGCCGAGCGCGCGGGACGAGGACTGGGAGCTGCTGCAGGCGGGCCAGCGTGCGCAGGTCATGAAGAAGGACCCGAAGAAGGGTGGCGTGCTGCAGTTCGGCACCGAGGTCGTCAGCTCCGCCGATGGGTCGATCGCGGGTCTGCTGGGTGCCTCTCCGGGGGCCTCGACGGGCGCGTCGATCATGCTCGGCCTGCTGAAGACGTGCTTCCCCGACCGCCTGGCGGGCTGGGAGCCCACCCTGAAGACGCTCATCCCCACGTACGGTCAGACGCTCAACACGTCTCCCGAGACGGCCTCCGAGGTTCTGCAGAAGACCGCAGCCGCGCTGCAGATCAACGTCTGAGGCGCGCCCGTGGCGAAGCTGTACTTCCGCTACGGCGCGATGAATTCGGGCAAGTCGACGGCCCTGCTGCAGGCGGCGTTCAACTACGAAGAACGCGGCCAGCATGTGCTGCTGGCCAAGCCCGCGATCGACACGAAGGGCGCCGACCAGATCTCGAGTCGCCTCGGCGTCGAGCGCACCGTCGACTTCCTCATCGGCCCCGACGACGATGCTCGCGAGCTGTTCGCCCAGCATCGTCGGCGCGTCCAGCGCGAGGCGGAGGCTGCTCTCGTACCCGACGTCCGCACCGACGTCGCCTGTCTGCTCGTGGACGAGGCTCAGTTCCTGACCCCGGAGCAGATCGACGACCTGCTCCGGATCGCGGTGAGCGACGGCATCCCCGTCCTCGCTTACGGCATCCGAACGGACTTCCAGACCCGGGCCTTCCCCGGGTCCGCGCGACTCATGGAGCTCGCGCACAGCCTCGAGGAGCTCAAGACCATCTGCCGGTGCGGCAGCAAGGCGCTCTTCAACCCGCGGCTCGTCGGCGGACGGTTCGTCTTCGACGGCGACCAGGTCGCGATCGATGAGCTGTCGTCCGACCGGGTCACGTACGAGTCGATGTGCGCGCGGTGCTACCTGCGCGAGTCGGGCGACCGGCTGCGCTGACGCCTCAGAGCGTGGGGATCAGCTCGTCGAGGAAGGCTGCGGTGTCCTCCCAGCCCTCCACGGCGTGACAGGTGACACCCATGGCCAGGACGGGGTAGTCGTTGCCGTGCTCGTCGAGGCGGTCGCCGACGAAGAGCATGTCATCGAGGGGGATGCCGGTCTGCTCGGCGAGTTTGCGCATACCGTAGGCCTTGTCGATGCCGCGGTGCGTGATGTCGACCGACGTCGACCCGCCCGAGCGGACTTCGAGGTCCGGGATGCGGGCGGCCACGGCGTCGCGCAAGGCGTTCTTCTTCTCGCCGGTCGGGTCCCACGCCGTCTTGGCGTCGAGGGGTGCGGACTGGCCGAGTGCGGAGAACGTGATCTGCGAGCCGCGGTCCTCGAGGATGGGGCCCCAGGTCTGGCTCTCCCAGAGGCCGAGGCGCTTCGCCTCCTCCTCGACGGCGGCGAGGGCGCGGGACTTCTCGTCGTCGGTCAGCGAGAGCGCGTACACCGTCTCGATGCCGTCCGTCGTGAGGCGGTAGTACTGCGTGCCGCATGTCGGCATCAGGTGCAGGCGGGCGAGGGTCGCGGCATCCGTCTCGGGCAGGCGCTCGACCACCTGGGTCTGGAACTGCTGCAGCTGACCACCGGAGATGATCGCGACCTCGACGCGCTCGGCGAGCCGGAGGAGCAGGTCGCCCATGCGCGGGTCGATCGCCGTCTTCGAGGGGGCGAGTGTGTCGTCGAGATCGAACGCGACGAGGCGGGGAGAGGTCATGGTGCTCCGTTCCGTGGGAGGTGCGATGGCCCCTCCGGGGAGGGATGCGAAAGGCCCCGCCGGAATCCGGCGGAGCCTCTCTGCGGTCGGGGTGACAGGATTTGAACCTGCGGCCTCGTCGTCCCGAACGACGCGCGCTACCAAGCTGCGCCACACCCCGTGGCAACCCTCCAAGCTTACCCTGCCGACCGCCTCTCGGGCGAATCGTCGGCGCGTCGGGCGCGGAGGACGAGGACGGATGCCTCGGGCCGGCAGCCGAACCGGATGGGGGCGTAGATGGAGTGGCCGAGACCGGCGCTGACGTTCAGGGGAACGGTCCGTCCTGCGTGCGTCCACTCGCTCCGCCCGCGGGCCTGGTCGAGCGGGATGTCGCAGTTGGCCACGAGCGCCTTCCTCGCGAAGGGGATGCGGACCTGGCCCCCGTGAGTGTGACCGGCGAGGAGGAGGTCGGCACCGGCATCCGTGAACGCGTTCAGCACCCGTTGGTACGGCGCGTGCGTGACCCCGAGTCGCAACCGGGGGGAGTCATCGCCGGGCAGCGCTTCCAAAGCCGTGGTGGCGGCCTCGAGGTCGTCCCACTGCCGGTGGGCATCGTCGACGCCGAGTGCGTCGACGCGGAGGCCCGCGACGCGGATGCTCGCCGCCGTGTTGTCGAGGGCGGTCTGTCCGAGATCGCTCAGATACGCGTCCAACGCGTCGGTGTCGAGGCGACGACCGCGCACGGGGTGGTCGGACGGGCCGGTGAAGTACTTCAACGGGTTCCGCCCGCTGGGAGCGACCTTGTCGTTCGAGCCGTGGACGAAGAAGCCCGGCACGCCGCGGAGGGGTTCGAAGGCCGCGCGGATGCCGCGGATCCCGTCATCGTGCCCGAGGTTGTCGCCCGTGTTGATGACGACATCGGGCTGTACGGCGTCTGCCAGGTCGGCGATCCACCGCTGCTTGCGGTGCTGCCACGGGGCCATGTGCGCGTCCGACAGGTGGAGGACCGTCAGCGACGGGCTGCCCTCGGGGAGCACGGCGAGCTCGTGACGACGCGCCGTGAAGAGGTACCGCTCGATGCCGATGCCCCAGACGGCGGCGGATACGCCGACCGCCCCCACCGCGCCGAGCGCGGTGAGGGCGGTCCGTGACGCAGGCCTCACGGGCCGTTGCCGTTGCCGTTGTTGCCGTTACCGTTGCCGGGGCCGCCGCCGTCGTCGCCGCCGTCGCCGCAGTCCTTGGCCTGGTACTGGATCGTGATGGTGTCGTCCCGTCCGACCGTCTCGCCTGCAGCGGGATCCGTGCCGGTCACGACTCCCTCGGGCGGAGCCGCATCGTCCTGCTTGCAGCTCTGCTCGAGGTTGGTGAATCCGGCGCCGTTGAGTGCTGCAGCCGCCTGTTGCGGCGTTCCGCTGACACCGGGCACGACGACACCCTTGCCGTCACTGGGGCTGATCGTGACCGTCGTGCCCGACACGACGCGGCCGGCACCGGGGCTCTGCGCGACGATCGTGCCCTCGGCCTCGGGCGAGGCCACGGGGTCGCCGACGGTGACACTGAAGCCGGCCGCCTCGATGCGCTGCGTCGCGGCGTCGACGTCCAGACCGACGACGTTGGGCAGCTGGGCGTAGGCGCGCTTGGTCAGCTCCGTGGACGGCTTCGGGAAGGCGGAGCCCCCGAACTCGGCGTTGGCCGCCCGCTGCATGGCGGGCCAGATCGAGTTGCGGATGCGGGAGAGCTTGTACCCGCTCTCGACATGCTCGTCCAGGCGCACGTTCTCCCACGCGCCGTTGCGCTCGATGGCGTTGACGTTGCCCACCCAGACAGCGGTCGTGACCTTGGAGCTCGACCCGATCATCCAGGTGTGGATGAACTCGTGGATGCCGGTCTTGCCGAAGATCGGAACGCCGTCGAACGTGCGGGCGCCGCTACCGGTTCCGCTGGCGGACATGACGCTCTCCAGGACGTAGGCAGCCGTAGCGGCAACGTCCTCGCTGAGCTTCCGCTCGCACTTCGTGTCGGGGATGGGCTGCTCCTTACCATCCGCGTCCACGACGCGATCGATGGCCTTCGCGGCGCACAGCGTGCCGTTGGAGGCGATGGCCGCGTAGGCGTTCGCCATGTCGACCGGCGCCACGGCCTGGGACCCGAGCACGTCGTAAGGCTGATTCTTG
Organism: Microbacterium sp. SORGH_AS_0505; assembly: GCF_030818715.1. Classification (NCBI taxonomy): domain Bacteria; kingdom Bacillati; phylum Actinomycetota; class Actinomycetes; order Micrococcales; family Microbacteriaceae; genus Microbacterium; species Microbacterium sp. SORGH_AS_0505. The sequence goes on from NZ_JAUTAT010000001.1 coordinate 1,826,610, forward strand.
GTGTCCAGCGGTCCGCCGCCGCCGGTGGTGACACCGAGGTCCATGGCCACGCGGTTGGTGGAGCAGACTGAGATCTTTTCCGCCATCGTGAGGAAGCCGGAGTTGAGGGAGTCCTTCGTGAAGCGGGCGACCGTGCCGCTGTAGCCCGGGTTTCGCTCGAAGTTGCCGATGCGGTTCGAGCCGTCCGGTGCCTTGCCCGGGCCGGTCCACACCGCCTGGGTGTTGCCGTCGCACGTCTCCACCGTCTTCTTGCCGATGCGTCCGTTCAGCATCTCGTTGACCGAGTGGCCCTGCTGCATCCAGTTGATGAGGCTGAAGACCTTGTAGGTCGATCCGGCCGAGTGGCCTCCGCCGCCGTTCGCCGTGGGGACGTTGTAGTTGACCTGGGTGGTGCCCTTCTCGCCGACCTGGTCGCTCCAGGGGCGGTTCTGCACCATGGAGAGAACGCGACCCGTCCCCACCTCGACCTGCACGCCGGAGGCGCCGAGGTCCATGTAGCTCACGTCAGCCGGGACGACGGAAATCGCCTCGTTCGCCTTCTTCTGCAGCGAGGTGTCGAGGGTGGTGTACACCTTGAGGCCCCCGCGTCGCAGGGTCGCCAGCCGGTCGTTCTCGGTCTTCCCGAAGGCTTCGTCCTTGCGGATGATCGACGTGACGTAGGCGCAGAAGAACTCCGAGTCCTTCGCCTCCGAACAGCCCTGCGGACGCGACGTGATCTTGGGGGTGATCGGCGCCTTGATCGCTTCGTCGTGTTCGGCCTGGGTGATCTTCTTGTCTTCGAGCAGTCGGTTGAGGACGTAGTCGCGACGGACCGTCGTCAGGCGGTAGCTGTCCTCCTTGCCGTTCACCTGCGTGCCGTCCTTGGCGGTGATCGTGCCGCCGGGCTTGTCGATACGCAGAGTGTTCGGCTCCTGCACCATGCCGGCGATCACGGCGGCCTGCTCGATGGTGAGCTTGTCGGGAGTCGTGTCGAAGTAGTGACGTGCGGCGGCGCCGATCCCGTACACCGACCCGCCGAAGTGGGCGATGTTGAGGTACCCGATCAGGATCTCGTCCTTGGAGTACTTCTTCTCGAGCTGGATCGCGTAGCGCATCTCCTGGATCTTGCGCTGATACCCCGAGGTGCCCTCGTTGGCGGTCGACTCCTTGTAGCAGGCGTACACCTGGTCCTGGTCGGTGGCCTTGGCCTCGCACGCCTGCTGCAGCACGTTCTTGACGTACTGCTGTGTGATCGACGAGCCGCCGCGGGTCGTGCTCGAGGTCGCGTTGCGCGCGAGGGCGCCGAGCGTGCCGAGCAGGTCGATGCCGCCATGCGTGTAGAAGTTCTTGTCCTCGCTCGAGAGGATCGCGTCGTACATGACCGGGGTGACCTGGTCGAAGGTGACCGGGATGCGATTCTGGTCGTAGAACTCGGTGAGTTTGACGTCTTTGCCGTCGTCGTTCTTGGCGTAGATCGTCGTCGGGAGCATGAGCTTCTCGATCTTGAGGTAGCTCGGCATGTCCTCGAACATCTGGATCGCGCTCGAGGCGGCATAACCGGACACCGCGATGGCGGGGGTGACGGTCGCCGAGACGAGGAGGCCTGCGACGGTGCTGAGGCCGACGAGGCCCATCAGGCCTCCGAGCACACCGGTGGCCGTGCGTTTCGAGTGGGGCATAGGCTGATCGTAAGGGAGATAACTGGGGGATGCCTCGGTGACGCTCCCTATGTCGAGCCCGCCAGGGCCGCGCCGTGACGACCTCCGGGAGACTCGAAATGACCACGTGGGAGTACATGACCACCCCGCTGCTGATCCACAACACCGCCGCGATCCTCAACAACTGGGGCAAGCAGGGGTGGGAGCTGGTGCAGGTGGTGACGGGTCCCGAGGGTGGCCTCGTCGGCTACTTCAAGCGTCCGTCGGGGGGCGAGGGTTCGGCGAACGCCGGGCTGGATGCCGCGGCCGTCGCCGCTCGTCAGTTCGGACAGGGCTGATGTCGGTCACGGCCCGGCTGGCCGAGCTCGGCATCGAATTGGGCGCCGTCGTCCCGCCACTGGCCGCCTACATCCCTGCGAAGGTGCACGGCGATCTGGTCTACACCTCGGGTCAGCTCCCCATGGTCGACGGCGCGATGCCGGCCACGGGCAAGGTCGGCGACGGCGAAGGGTACGTCTCCGCGGACGAGGCCGCCTCGCTCGCGCGCCAGTGCGCCCTCAACGCGATCGCTGCGGCTGCGGCGGCGGTGGGCGGCGTGGACCGGCTGACCGGCGTGGTGAAGGTGACGGGATTCGTGGCATCCGCCCCGGAGTTCACCGGCCACCCGGCGGTCATCAACGGAGCGAGCACCGTGCTCGGTGAGATCTTCGGCGATGCAGGGCGACACGCCCGCTCCGCCGTCGGCGTGGCGGCTCTCCCCATCGACAGCTCGGTCGAGGTCGAGGTCGTCTTCTCGCTTTCTTGAACCGAGTGCAACTTCTCAGGCACCCAATAACACGCCGGTGAGATACGCATAGACCTCGGCGCCACTCTGGCCCCATGATCAGCACTCGCTTCTCATCGTCCCCTCTCTTCCGCACGGCCGCCGTCTTCGCCGGCGCCGCCCTCCTGACCGGGTGCGCCGCCGGTAGACCGCCGGCCGCTGCGGCCCCGTCGTCTTCCGAGAGCCCAGCCCAGGCGGCATCCACGACCTCGGGCGGTTCACGCGTCGCCCGGGACGATGCGGCGACGGAGAAGGCCAACCTTGCGGTCGTCACCCGGCTCTTCTCCGCGACATTCCCCGACCCGGATTCAGCTGAGGCCCGCGCTGCGGCCGCCGCGAGCGTCGAGAAGGACGCGACGGTGCACGGCGGGAACAACGCGTCGGGACCCGCCGGTCTCCTCGCGCAATTCGCCGCTGAGCACAAGAGCGTCTCGGGGGCGCAGGCCGTCATCAAGCGCACCGCCGCCGACGGTGATCTCGTCGCCGTCCACTACCAGGTCACCGCCGACCCCTCCGATGAGCGTACAGGGGAGGCCGCGGCCGATGTCTTCCGTCTCGCCAGAGGCAAGATCGTCGAACGATGGGCGTTCGCACAGCCCATCGCGCAGGGACCGGCGGCGAGCGGCAACACGAACTCGATGTTCAGCGACCTCTACGACCCCGCCACGCCTTCGCCCGCGCCCACCGAGGCGCAGGAGGAGAAGAATCGGGTCTTCGCCGTCGCCGCCTTCGACACGCTCTTCAAGGACCAGGATGCGGGCATCCTCGACCGTGCATTCGATCCGAACTATCTGCAGCACAATCCGGTCGCACCGAACGGGACAGCGGCGCTGAAGTCCCTCTTCGGCGGGGGAGCCGCTTTCCCGCCCATCGAGTCGACGGTGTCGCTGTCCGACGGCGACCTGGTGTGGACCCTGTCCCAGGCCGTGGGCGCGAAGGCCGACGACCCGTACACGGCGCTCGACATCTTCCGCGTCGACGGCAACCTCATCCGTGAGCACTGGGACGTCGTGCCCACCACGCCGGCGGGCTGAGCCGACTCAGACGTTCTTCGTCACCTGACCCTTGATGGTGGACATCACCATCGTGTCGGCAAGGGTCGTCGTGTCGCCGACCTCACGCCCCTCCGCCACGTCGCGCAGCAGTCGCCGCATGATCTTGCCGCTGCGGGTCTTGGGGAGCTCGGTCACGATGTAGACGTCGCGTGGGCGGGCGATCGGCCCGATCTGGTCGCCCACCCACGCGCGGAGCGTATCGACGAGGCCATCGAGGGAGTTCGCCTTCATGTACGACTCCTTGATGACGCAGAAGGCGACGACCGCCTGCCCGGTCGTCTCGTCGGACGCACCGACGACGGCCGCCTCGGCGACGGCTTCGTTCCCGACGAGGGCCGATTCGATCTCGGTCGTCGACAGGCGGTGGCCCGAGACGTTCATGACGTCATCGACGCGCCCGAGGAACCAGACGTCGCCGTCCTCGTCCAGGCGGGCACCGTCGCCGGCGAAGTAGAAGCCCTGTTCGCCGAACTTGTCCCAGTAGGTCTCGGCGAAGCGCTCCGGGTCGCCCCAGATGCCGCGCAGCATGCTCGGCCACGGCTCCGTCAGAACCAGGAGCCCGCCGTTGCCGTTGCCGACCTCGTTGCCCTGATCGTCCACGACGTCGAGGCTCACGCCGGGGAGGGGGACCTGCGCGCTGCCCGGCTTCGTCTCGGTGACGCCCGGGAGTGCGGACACCATGATCGCGCCGGTCTCGGTCTGCCACCACGTGTCGACGATGGGGGCCCGATCGCCGCCGATCACGTGGCGGTACCACATCCACGCCTCGGGGTTGATGGGTTCGCCGACGCTGCCCAGCAGGCGCAGCGACGACAGGTCGTGCTGCTCGGGGATGCTGCGGCCGAGCTTCATGAACGAGCGGATGGCGGTGGGCGCCGTGTAGAGGATCGTCACCCCGTATTTCGCGACGATCTCCCACCACCGGCCCGGGTGGGGAGTGTCGGGCGTGCCTTCGTAGATGACCTGGGTCGCGCCGTTGGCGAGCGGGCCGTAGGTGACGTAGGTGTGACCCGTGATCCAACCGATGTCTGCGGTGCACCAGTAGACGTCGCTCTCGGGGTGCAGGTCGTGGACGACCTTGTTCGTGAACGCCGCCTGCGTGAGGTACCCGCCGCTCGTGTGGAGGATGCCCTTCGGCTTCCCTGTCGTCCCCGACGTGTAGAGGATGAAGAGGGGGTTCTCGGCAGGGAAGGGCTGAGCTGCGTGATCCGGGGATGCCGCGGGCACGAGGTCGTGCCACCAGAGGTCGCGACCGTCCTGCCAGCTGACCTCGTTCCCGGTGCGCTTGACCACCAGGACGTGCTCGACGGTCTCCTGCGGGCCGTGTCCGCGGTCACCGAGGGCCTGGTCGACGGCGGGCTTGAGAGGGGAGGCCTTGCCCTTACGGTATCCGCCGTCGCTGGTGATGACGAGCTTCGCACCGGCGTCGTCGATGCGGGAGCGGAGGCTGTCGGCAGAGAATCCGCCGAAGACGACGGAGTGGATCGCGCCGATGCGCGCGACGGCGAGCATCGATGCGACGGCCTCGGGGATCATCGGCAGGTAGATCGCGACGCGGTCGCCGGCCTCGACGCCGAGGTCTGTCAGCACATTCGCGAGGCGCTTCACCTCGTCGGTGAGTTCTGCATAGGTGACACGACGCTCGTCGCCCGGCTCGCCCTCCCACAGCAGAGCGACGCGGTCGCCGTTGCCTGCTTCCACGTGACGGTCGAGGCAGTTGTAGGCGACGTTGAGCTCGCCGTCCTCGAACCAGGTCGCGAACGGCGGGTTCGACCAGTCCAGGGTCTTCGTGAAGTGCTTCGCCCAGTGGAGGGCGCGCGCCTGCTCGGCCCAGAACGTCTCCCGATCGGCGGCGGCGGCGTCGTAGAGGTCGGCGCGCCCGTTGGCCTGCGCGGCGAACTCCGTGGACGGCGCGAAGCGTCGGGTCTCGGTGAGGAGGTGGTCGATCTGGCTGCTCATGCGGCGCTCCTTTGCGTCCCGGCCGTCGTGGCCCCGTGCGGCGATGCGGTCACTCTAGTTTTCGTCGCGGACGCCCGACTACCGCCGTTAGTGGGTGAGGGCGGATTCATAGGGTGGAAAGCGCAGCCGTGGGCGCGAGGAGCGTAAGATAGTTACCGCCCGAACATCGATTCGGCTTCGCGATCGCACTGATCCCCCCTGATGCGCGATCGCGTGGGCGGCACCCTTTCCCCCCACTGGGTGCCGCCCTTCTCTCTTTCCCGGGTTCGTGCTCGCCGCCGTCTTCTGCACACATGCGCTCGGCCGCTCGTCGTACACGGGCGTCGGCATCGGAGACTCACCATCGGGTGGGGCTGCCTAGCGTCTCGGGCATGCCGCATCCGTTCATCGTCGTTCGTCGAGGTGTCGGCGCCGCCGCAGAGCCGCGACCGGTGCCGGGGCATCCCGTGGTCGCGCCGCTCCGGCGGTACCTGGCGGACCCGGATGTCACGGACGTCTTCGTCAATGGCTGCGACGGTCTCTACATCGACCGCGGACGAGGAACGGAGCGCGTCCCGGACTGGGAACTCGACGAGCACGCGGTTCGTGACCTCGCGGTCGGCCTCATCGCGCTCGGCGGGCGCCACCTCGACGATGCGACTCCCTGCGCAGATGTCAGGTGGGAGCACGGGGCCCGCGTTCACGCGGTTCTGCCGCCGATCTCCTGCACGGGGGCGACGATCTCCATCCGGTTGCCGGGAACCGGGATGCCGGATCTCGACGATCTCGGTCGGCGCGGCGCGTTCGACGCGGCGACGGGTGCGCGGCTGGAGAGACTTGTCGACCGGCGCACCAACGTCCTGGTGACCGGGGCGACAGGCGCCGGCAAGACGACGTTGCTGGCCGCGCTGCTGGGGCGGGTCCCGGTCTCGGATCGGATCGTCACGATCGAGGACGTCGCGGAGCTCCGCATCGCCCACCCTCACCACGTCCGACTGGAGGCGCGGCAGGCGAACCTGGAGGGCGTGGGGGCAATCCCGCTCGGTCGTCTCCTCCGCGAAGCGCTGCGCATGCGTCCCGACCGTCTGGTGGTGGGCGAGTGCCGCGGCGAGGAAGTCCGTGAGCTCCTCGCCGCCCTGAACACGGGCCACGACGGTGGTGCGGGGACGGTGCACGCGAGCGGCCTCGCGGACCTCCCCGCGCGGCTCGAGGCTCTGGGTGCTCTCGCCGGAATGGATGATCGTGCTCTTGCGCGTCAGACCGCCAGTGCGATCGGCGCCGTCGTCCACGTGGAACGCGGATCCGACGGCGTGCGACGCGTGGTCGGGCTCGCCCGCCCCGTGGTCCGCGACGACCGGCTCGGGATCGAGGCGATCTCGTGATGCGCCGAACGACGGCGCGGGAGGCGGCGTCGCCCGACGCGGCGGAGGTCGCCGCCGTCGTGCAGCGCCTCGCCGTCCTGCTGCAGGCGGGGATCGCGCCCCATGCCGCGTGGCGACATCTCGCCGATGCGGGAGACCCGGCAGCGATCGCCGTGTGCGCCCGATGGGATGCCGGTGGCTCGGCGGCATCCGCTCTCTCCGAACGCGGCGATGCCTGGCGGCAGATCGGGATCGCGTGGCAGGTCGCGACGGTCGTGGGCGCGCCGCTCGCGATGAGCTTACGCGGGCTGGCCGAGGCGCTTCGCGACGCTCACCAGGCTCGCGATGACGTGCGCACGGCGCTCGCCGAACCTCAGACGACGGCACGGCTCATCTCATGGCTGCCGCTCGTGGCGCTGGGACTGGGCGCTGCTCTCGGGTTCGATCCGTTCGCCGCGCTCGCGACTCCCGTCGGCGCGGCCTGTCTCGTCGCGGGTGGGCTCCTCATGCTGACGACGCACCGGTGGACGCGCGCCTTGGTCGCCCGAGCTCAGCCGGGGGAGGAGATCCCGGGGCTCGACGCCGAGGTGATCGCGATCGCGCTGTCGGGAGGGGTGTCCATCCCGCGGGCGATCGAGGTGGCGACGGCTGCCTCCGGGCTCGGGCCGTCGGCGGGAACAGAGGCGGTGCTCGCCCTGTCGCGATCGGCCGGTGCCCCCGCCGTGGAGTTGCTGCGAGCGGATGCCGCGGCCCGCCGCCAAGCGGCACGCACGGAGGGGCGGCTTCGCGCCGCGACCCTCTCGGGGCGACTGCTGCTGCCGCTCGGAGTCTGCACTCTCCCCGCCTTCCTGCTGCTCGGCGTCGGGCCGATGCTGCTCTCGGTCCTCACCACGACCCCGCTCACCCTGTGAGCCCACGACGTGCCCACCGTTCGCAACCCACTGGAGGAGAACCATGACGACCCACGACCTGCCCACCCTGACCCGCCGCCGCGCGGCCGAGCTCTTCGCCGACGAGTCCGGCGCGGCGACCGCCGAATACGCCATCGCGACGATGGCAGCCGTCGCCTTCGCCGGGCTGCTGGTGATCATCATGCGCTCGGACGAGGTGCGCGGCATCCTGACCGACCTCGTCCGGCGCGCCCTGACCGTCTCATGAGGCGGGACGAGCGGGGATCGGTCGCGGCGGAGTTCGCCGTGACGGTCCCCGCCGTCGTCCTCGTCATCGTGTTGGCGGTCTCGGCCCTCTCGGTGGGTGCGCGCCAGGTGCGGCTGGAACATGCTGCGGCGCAGGCAGCGCGCCTCGCGGCACGCGAGGAGTCGCCTGACCGGGTGCAGGCCGCGGCATCCGCTCTCGCTTCGGGTGCCACGGTGCAGACTCGGCGAGAGGGAGATCTGGTCTGCGCGGATCTGTCGGCAGGTGTCGGGGTTCCGCTGCCGCTGCCGCTGCCGGACCTGCGGGCGACATCGTGTGCGCTCGCCGCGCCGGAGGGCGACTGATGGCCGGGACGGCGACGACGGTCGGAGTCCTCGTGGTCACGGCGACCCTCGCCGTCGGTTTCGTGACCGCGGGTGCGGCCGCATCCACCGCGGCCCGTGCATCCGGTGCCGCGGATGCTGCGGCGCTTGCGGCCGCCGACACCGCGTCGGGACTCGTGCCGGGCGAGCCGTGCGATCAGGCGGCGGCGGTCGCGGGTCGGGTCGGCGCGTCGGTGAGCGCGTGTCGCCTCGACGGACTGGTCGCGACCGTCGAGGTCTCCATCGCCTTCGGTGCGTGGGACGCGAGGGCCCGTGCACGCGCGGGGCCTCCGCCGGGGTGAGCGTCGCGACGGCCACCCCTCTCAGCGCACTCTTGACAACGCGGTGTGTATGGTGTGCAACGAAGAAAGGACGCCACGTGGCACAGGGCAAGAAGCTCGTCATCGTCGAGTCTCCGACGAAGATGCGCTCGATCCAGGGATACCTGGGTGACGGATACGAGGTCATGAGTTCGGTCGGACACATCCGCGACCTCGCCGACAAGAAGGACATCCCCGCGGATCTGAAGAAGACCTCCGTCGGGAAGTACTCCATCGACATCGAGAACGACTTCACCCCTCTATATGTGGAGAGCGACCGCGGCAAGAAGACGGTCAGCGAGCTCAAGCGGGCGTTGAAGGGAGCGGACGAACTCCTCCTCGCCACTGATGAGGACCGCGAAGGCGAAGCCATCGCGTGGCACCTGCTCGAGACCCTCAAGCCCAAGGTCCCCGTCAAGCGGATGGTCTTCCACGAGATCACGAAGGACGCCATCCAGGCCGCGGTGAAGAACACCCGCGAGCTCGACCACGCCCTCGTCGACGCGCAGGAGACCCGCCGCATCCTCGACCGCCTCTACGGGTGGGACGTCTCCGACGTCACCCGCCGCAAGGTCGGCCAGGGCACGAGCGCCGGGCGCGTGCAGTCCGCCGCGACCCGCATGGTCGTCGAGCGCGAACGCGAGCGCATGGCGTTCGTCTCCGCCTCGTACTGGGACGTCGACTCCACCGCGGTGAAGGGATCGGATGCCTTCGCCATCCGTCTCGCCCGCCTCGACGGCGCACCGCTTGCCCGCGGCACCGACTTCGACGACACCGGCTCCCTGAAGAAGGCCGTCGTCGTCCTCACCGAGGACCAGGCGCGCGAGCTGGCCGCAGCGCTCGAGGCGTCGGCTGCGGCATCCGTCGTCAGCGTCGAGGCCAAGCCCGGCACGCGCAGCCCCAAGCCGCCCTTCACGACCTCGACCCTCCAGCAGGAGGCCGGCCGCAAGCTCTCGATGAGCGCCAAGCACGCCATGGGCGTCGCGCAGCGGCTGTACGAGAAGGGCTACATCACCTATATGCGCACCGACTCGACCGCGCTGTCGGCGCAGGCGGTCACGGCCGCGCGCACGCAGGCGGTCGCGCTCTACGGCGACAAGGCCGTGCCCGCGAACCCGCGCAGCTACCGCAACAACGCCAAGAACGCGCAGGAGGCGCACGAGGCGATCCGTCCCTCGGGCGAGCACTTCCGCACGCCCAAGGAGGTCACCTCGGGCCTCGACCGCGACGAACTGCGCCTGTACGAGCTGATCTGGAAGCGCACCGTCGCCAGCCAGATGGCAGACGCGAAGTACGAGACCACGACCGTCACGATCGACGCGGATGCCGCCGGCAAGACCGCGACGTTCACGGCATCCGGCACCGTCTACACCTTCAAGGGCTTCCTGGAGGCCTACGAGGAGGGGCGCGACGAGAAGCGCCACGACAACGACCGGACCGACGACCAGTCGCTGCCCGCGCTCGCCGTGGGAGACGCCCTGACGCTGACCGATGTCGAGCCGAAGGGTCACGCGACGAGCCCGAAGCCCCGCTACACCGAGGCCTCGCTCGTCAAGGCGCTCGAAGAGCGCGGCATCGGACGCCCGTCGACCTTCGCGAGCATCATCGACGTGATCCTCGACCGCGGCTACGTGTCCAAGCGTGGCCAGGCGCTCGTGCCGAGCTGGCTCGCCTTCAGCATCGTGCGTCTGCTCGAGGAGCACTTCGCCGACCTCGTCGACTACGACTTCACAGCCGCTCTCGAGGACGACCTCGACGCGATCGCCCGCGGCGAGCAGAACCGCGCCGCTTGGCTGCGCGAGTTCTACTTCGGCTCCGAGGGCCACGTGGGTCTGCGCAACATCGTCGACAACCTCGGCGACATCGACGCCCGCGAGATCAACTCGACGAAGATCGGCGACGTCGCGGTCCTGCGGTTCGGTCGCTACGGACCGTACCTCGAGGTGCCGGGCGACGACCCCGAGACCCCCCGACGCATCAACGTCCCCGAGGACCTCGCGCCCGACGAACTGACCCCCGAGAAGGCGCGTGAGCTCATCGATGCTCCCGTCGGCGGCGACCGCGTGCTCGGACAGAACCCCGACAACGGCCGCGACGTCGTCATCAAGGACGGTCGGTTCGGTCCGTACCTCGAAGAGGTGCTCCCCGAGGAGGAGGCACCGGCCGAAGAGGTCAAGCCCAAGCGCGGTGCGAAGAAGGCGGTCGCGCCGAAGCCCAAGCGCGCGTCGCTGTTCAAGAGCATGTCGCCCGAGACCATCGATCTCGAGACGGCGCTGAAACTCCTGTCGCTGCCGCGCGAAGTGGGGGCCGACCCCGAGTCGGGCACCGTCATCACGGCGCAGAACGGTCCGTACGGTCCCTACATCAAGAAGGGCACCGACTCGCGCAGCATCGCGAGCGAGGACATGATCTTCGACATCACCCTCGAACAGGCCCTCGAGATCTATTCGCAGCCCAAATACGCCAACCGCGCCGCCACCTCCCTCAAGGAGTTCGAGGCCGATCCGGTCAGCGGCAAGCCGATCCGCATCAAGGACGGCCGCTTCGGCGCCTACGTCACCGACGGGACGACCAACGTCACGATCCCGCGCGGGCAGACCGCGGACGACATCACCTTCGAGGTCGCCGTGCAGATGCTGGCCGACAAGCGGGCGAAGGGTCCGGCGCCCAAGCGCACGACCCGCAAGCCCGCCGCGCGCAAGCCGGCGGCGAAGAAGAAGTGACCTCCGGGCTCTGGATCACCCTCGAGGGTGGCGACGGGTCGGGCAAGACGACGCAGGCGGCCCTGCTGGAGCAGTGGCTCCGTCAGCAGGGCCGCAGCGTCGTCCGCACGCGCGAACCCGGCGGCACCGAGGTGGGTGTGCTGATCCGCGACATCGTGCTGCATCACCGCGGCGACATCGCCCCGCGCGCCGAGGCTCTCCTGTACGCCGCGGACCGCGCGCACCACGTCGCCACGCACGTGCGACCGGCCCTCGCCCGCGGCGAGGTCGTCATCCAGGACCGTTACCTCGACAGCTCGGTCGCCTACCAGGGCGCCGGGCGCGTGCTCGACGGCGGCGAGATCCGAGACCTGTCGCTGTGGGCCGCCGAGGGCGCGCTGCCTGACGTCACCGTCCTGCTCGACGTCGACCCCGCGACCGCTCGGGATCGGTTGGATGCCGCCGACAAGCCGTTCGACCGGCTGGAAGCCGAGAAGAGCGCGTTCCACGAACGAGTGCGCGCAGCCTTCCTCGCGTTGGCGGATGCCGAGCCGGAGCGCTTCCTCGTCGTCGACGCGACGCAACCCATCGAGGTGATCGCCGACGCGATCCGCGCGCGAGTGGACGAGCGTCTGTCCACACGCTCGTCCTGAGCGTCGCCGCCACCTCGTAGGCTGAACCGCATGACCGCCACCACCGTCGACGCGCTCCCGTGGGGCGAGGTCTGGGGCCAGGACGAGGCCGTCGCGCAGTTGCGGGCCGCGGCATCCGACCCCTCGCAGCTCGCCCACGCGTGGCTCATCACCGGCCCGCCCGGATCGGGACGCTCGACCCTCGCCTACGCCTTCGCGGCGGCGCTCATCGCCGAGCCCGGCGACGAGAACGCGATGCGCCAGGTCATGGCCCGCACGCACCCCGATCTCGCGGCTCTGCGCACCGAAGGTGTCATCATCTCGATCAAGGACGCGCGCTCGCTCGTCGAGCGGTCCTATTTCTCGCCGTCCCTCGGCCGCTACCGGGTGATGGTCATGGAGGACGCCGACCGCATGGTCGAGCGCACGAGCAACGTCCTGCTGAAGGCGCTCGAAGAGCCGCCCGAGCAGACCGTGTGGATCCTGTGCGCGCCCAGCGACGCGGACCTTCTGCCCACGATCCGCTCCCGCGTGCGGATCCTCCGGCTGCGGGAGCCCGACGTCGCCGATGTCGCGCGACTCATCGTGCAGCGGACCGGGGTCGACGAGGGGGTGGCGGAGCAGTCGGCGCGGCTCGCTCAGCGCCACATCGGCATGGCGCAGCGACTGGCGACGGATGCCGCGTCGCGACAACGCCGCGAACGGACCCTTCGAGGTGTCCTCGGGGTCCGCGGCGTCGGCGACGCGGTCGAGATCGCGGCCACGATCGTGCAGTCCGCGACCGAGGATGCCAAGGCGCTGACAGCCGAACGCGATGAGAGCGAGCGCGACGCGCTGCTGCGGACCCTCGGCGTCCCGCCGGGAAGCGCCGTGCCCCCCGCCGTGCGAAGCCAGGTCAGTGCCCTGGAGGACGAGCAGAAGCGCCGCGCGACGCGCAGCCTCCGCGACGGGATCGACCGGGTGCTGACCGACCTCGAGTCGCTGTACCGCGACACGCTCATGCGCCAGTTCGGGCGCGACACCGAGCTCATCAACCGCGAGCTGACGGCCGAGATCGAATCCCTGGCGACGGCGTGGACTCCGCAGCACACCCTGACGGTGCTCGACGCGATCGCGCTCACGCGCACCAACCTGCAGGGCAACGCGGCACCCGCCCTCGCGCTCGAGAGCATGCTCATCACCGTCGCGACGGGACGCACCCCGTGACCCGCGGAGTGTGGCATCGCGCCGCTGCTGCGGTCCTCGCCGTCGGCGTAGCCGTCGCCCTGGTCGCCGGCTGCACACCGAAGCGGTCGTCCGACGACCGGCCGGCCCCGCATCGCACGCCGGTGACCCAGGGCGCCCCGGCCGGCTTCGAGACGTACTACGGCCAGAAGGTCGACTGGGAGAGCTGCCGCGGGGTCGGCGACGGCGATTACCAGTGCGCACAGATCACCGCCCCGAAGGACTGGTCGGATGCCGGTGGGGGAGACATCGAGCTCTCCGTGATCGTCCACCTCGCGTCGAGCGGCACGGCCAAGGGGTCGCTCTTCGTCAATCCCGGTGGCCCGGGCGCGAGCGGCGTCGATCTGGTGCAGCAGGCGGCGAGCTTCGCCGTGGGGGACGAGTTGCTCGACAGTTACGACGTCGTGGGCTTCGACCCGCGCGGCGTCGGGCGCTCGACGGCGGTCCGATGCCTGGATGCCGCGGCGATGGACCGGTACCTGTTCGCCATCCCGTCGGCGCCCCGAGGGACGCCCGAGCGGACGGCGGAGCAGCAGTCGTCGGCGGAGTCCTTCGCTCGTGCGTGCGACTCCAACAGTGACGGTCTGCTGCCCTACGTCACGACGGAGAACGCCGCGCGCGACCTCGATCTCCTGCGCGGCGTCCTCGGCGACGAGAAGCTCTCCTACCTCGGGTACTCCTATGGTTCTTTCCTCGGCGCGACCTACGCGGACCTGTTCCCGAAGAACGTCGGCCGGGTCGTCCTCGACGGCGGGCTCGACCCGTCGATCCCGAGCGCGATCGTCGGCGCCCGCCAGGCAGCCGGATTCCAATCGGCGTTCGACGCCTACCTCGCCAGCTGTCTCACGGGGTCGGACTGCCCCTTCAGCGGGACAGAGGCGAACGCCCGGCAGCAGATGGGTGACGCACTCGCCGCGGTCGACGCCAGCCCGCTGACGGCGAGCGATGGACGGAAGCTGGGAGCCGATTCCCTCGTCACCGGCATCGTCTCGGCGCTCTACAGCGAGGGCAACTGGTCATCGCTGTCGTCGGCCATCACGGGGGTCCTCGAAGGCGACGCGGACGAGATGTTCGAGCTCGTCGACCGGTACTACAACCGGTACGACGGGCAGTACCTCGACAACTCGACTGAGGCATTCTCGGCGTACAACTGCATGGACTACCCCCGCCGACCCGGCCGATGTCGTGGCGGACGCGAACGCCGAGGTGGCGGCGAAGGCGCCGACCTTCGCGCCGTACTGGTCCTCCGACGCGAGCCTCTGCGACGCGTGGCCGTACCCGCCGACCGGCTCTCGCAACGAGATCCACGCGGAGGGTGCCGCCCCGATCCTCGTCATCGGCACGACCAACGACCCCGCAACCCCGTACGAGTGGTCTGCCGCTCTCGCGAAGCAGCTGAGCTCCGGCATCCTGCTCACTCGTGTGGGGGAGGGGCACACGGGCTTCAACAAGGGAAACGCGTGCATCGACGACGCCGTCGTGGCGTACTTCGAGGACGACAGGGTGCCGGACGGAGACCTCCGGTGCGAGGCGCCGTGAGGCTCGCGTTCGCAGCATGGCTCCGGACCCTGTAGGATCGATGATCGTGCAACGCGCGAGCGAAGCGCGCCACCTTAGCTCAGACGGCAGAGCGATTCACTCGTAATGAATAGGTCAAGGGTTCGATTCCCTTAGGTGGCTCCAGAACAGAGGACACACGGGTGACACAGGCCCTCGATGCGATTCTCGAGATCTTCACGTGGGTCGGATTCGGCGCGGCGGCGGCCTTCGGTGTCGTCGCCGTCGTCGTGTGGGCATCCGACGGTAGCTGGCTCCCCGCCGAGGCGTACCTCGACGATGACGGGCGCACGCTGCGCTGGATCGACAGCGAGGGCGAGGTCAATTCGGCTCCTCTCGCCGACGAGGATCGCGACCGCCTCCCCGACGAGCCCGCCGCGAACATCTGGTACCGGCACGGCTGGCACGACCGGATGAGATTCACGCGCCGACCGCCGGTCCTGCGGCTTCTCACCGGATTGGCGGTCGGCGGAGCGGCCCTCGGGCTTCTCGCATCGGCACTCTCGCTCGTCGCGTACTTCGTCCGCGTCGCACCGGCCTGACGGCCGCATTGCTGAAAAAGCGTATATCTAGCTAATCTAGGTATATGTCTCCTACATCGACGCCCTCCCGCCGGTTGCGCATCGCGCTCCCGCTCGTCCTCGTCGTCATCTGGCTGGCCGGCGGGTCCATCGGCGGACCGTACTTCGGCAAGGTCGACGAGGTCTCGACGAACGACCAGTCGAGCTTCCTGCCGCAGAGTGCGGAGTCGACGCAGGTGCAGGAGCGACTCGGCGACTTCCTCGGCGGTGACGCGATTCCCGCCCTCGTGGTCTTCGATGCCGATGGCACCCTCGACCGGACGCAGCTGGAGGGCGTGCAGGCCGTCGCCGACCAGCTCGGCGAGCTGGAAGGCGTGCAGGAGGTGTCTCCCGCGATCCCGTCCGAGGACGGCGAAGCGGCCCAGGTCGTGGTCTCGATCGACGCCTCGGGGGAGGTGACGGACATCGTGGGAGAAGTCCGCGACCTCGTCGCCGCCGACGCGCCCGGCGGGCTGAGCGCGTGGGTGACCGGTCCCGCGGGCTTCACGGCGGACCTCGCGACCGGGTTCACCGGCATCGACGGTCTCCTGCTGCTCGTCGCGCTCGGCGCCGTGTTCGTCATCCTCGTGATCGTCTACCGGTCGCCGCTCCTGCCGATCCTCGTCCTGTTGACCTCGGTGTTCGCCCTGTGCGTCGCGCTTCTGAGCGTCTGGTGGCTCGCCAAGGCGGAGATCCTCGTCCTCAACGGACAGGTGCAGGGCATTCTCTTCATCCTCGTGATCGGTGCCGCCACCGACTACGCCCTCTTGTACGTCGCCCGGTTCCGCGAGGCGATCGGAGCGGGGCGGAAGAGATGGGATGCCGCGACCACCGCCTGGAAGGGCGCGGTCGAACCGATCCTCGCGTCGGGCGGAACCGTCATCGCAGGTCTGCTGTGCCTGCTGCTCAGTGACCTGGCGAGCAATCGCGCGCTCGGCCCCATCGCCTCGATCGGCATCGCGTTCGCGATGCTGTCGGCGCTCACCTTCCTCCCGGCCCTCCTCGCCCTCGTCGGGCGGGCGGCGTTCTGGCCGTTCATCCCCACGACCGGCATGACCGAGCTCCCCGCCGACCTGACGCAGCCGACACGCGGCATGTGGGCGAAGCTCGCGCGTTTCGTCGCGCGCCGCGCGCGGATCGTCTGGATCCTCTCGACGGTGGTGCTGCTGGCGGCATCCGTCGGTGTCACGCAGTTGAAGGCCGACGGCGTTCCCGCGAGCGAGCTCGTCCTCGGTGCGTCGCAGGCGCGCGACGGGCAGGCCGTGCTCGCCGAGCACTTCCCCGCCGGGTCCGGAAGCCCGCTGTACGTGATCGTCCCGGAGGGCGAGGCGCCCGACGCCGTGGACCTGGTCGCGGACCAGGCGGGTATCGATTCGGTGGCCATCGTCTCGGCCGACGCGCCGGCCGGTCAGGCGGACGCCGCCGTCGAGGGCGGCGCGCTGGTCCTCACCGCGCAGGGCCCTCCCGGCACTCCCGCACCGGCGCCGACGGTCGACGGCGGTGACGTCATGCTCGTCGCGACCCTGTCCGACGCCGCCGATTCCCTCGCCGCCGAGGACACGGTCCGCGACCTGCGCGCGGCGGTCTCGGGCACGACGCTCGACGCCGTCGTGGGTGGCACGACCGCGGTGGACCTCGACACCAACGACACGTCCATCCGCGACCGGACGGTCATCATCCCGGTGATCCTCGTGGTCGTCCTGCTGATCCTGATGCTGCTGCTCCGGTCGATCCTCGCTCCGGTGCTGTTGATCGTCAGTGTGATCGTGTCGTTCGCGGCGGCGCTCGGCGTCAGCGCCCTCGTCTTCAACGAGGTGTTCGGCTTCCCCGGCGGCGACCCCGCGGTACCGCTCTACGGTTTCGTGTTCCTCGTCGCGCTCGGCATCGACTACAACATCTTCCTCATGTCGCGTGTGCGGGAGGAGTCGATCCATCACGGCACGCGGCGCGGCATCCTCCGCGGCCTCGTCGCGACGGGCGGGGTGATCACCTCGGCGGGTCTCGTGCTCGCGGCCACGTTCGCGGCGCTCGGGGTCATCCAGATCCTGTTCCTGGTGCAGCTCGCCTTCATCGTCGCGTTCGGCGTCCTGCTCGACACATTCATCGTGCGGTCGCTCCTCGTGCCCGCGCTCGCCTACGACATCGGCAAGAAGATCTGGTGGCCCTCGAAGCTCTCGCGCGTCGACGACTGATCAGCGGGAGCGCCGCCGTGCGACGAGCGCCGCAACGACGCGCCACCCCACGAGCATCAGGAGCAGGACGGACGCCGCGACGATGACGAAGGCGACCTGCACGCCCTGACCGGTCACGGCGCGGAGGATCATCCCGCCCGCGACCGTCACGATCCAGACGGGGATGCCGGTACGGACGACCGCCCGCGGCGCCCGCCACGCGAGCGAGAGCAGCCAGCCGAGGACGAGCGCGGCCACGAAGGGGCCGGCCGTCGTCGCGAGCCCCGCGATCGGCGCTTCGTCGTGACTCGCCCGTCCGATCGCCGCGAAGATCACCACGAGGACGACGTCGATGCCGAACGCCGCGAGGATCTGGCCGGTGGGGGGAGCGGAGCGGTCGGGGGAGGCCATTCCGTCAGGGTAGTCGCGCCGGCTGCGCGCACCAGCGGCCCACCCGTCGTACTCTCGACTCATGACTCGAGCGCTGTTCATCGTCGATGTGCAGAACGATTTCACGGAGGGTGGCGCCCTGGGCGTCGACGGAGGTGACGCGGTCGCCACGGCGGTCACCGCGCACCTGCACGCCCACGCCGCCGACTACGACGTGATCGTCGCCTCGCGCGACTGGCACGACGGCGAGGGCGACAACGGCGGCCACTTCTCGGCCACGCCGGACTTCGTCGACTCCTGGCCGGTGCACTGCGTCGCCGGTACCTCTGGGGCCGACTACGACCCGGGCCTCGACACGAGCTCTGTCACCCATCACGTGAAGAAGGGGCAGGGGATCCCCGCGTACTCCCTGTTCGAAGGGGTGACGGATGCCGGTGAGACGGTCGCCGACATCCTCACGGCGCACGGGGTCGTCGAGGTCGACGTCACCGGCATCGCCACGGATCACTGCGTGCGCGCGTCGGCTCTCGACGCCATCGCGCACGGGCGTCGCGTCCGCATCCTCACCGACCTGATCGCCGGTGTCGCATCCGCGCCGAGTGAATCCGCTCTCGCCGAGCTCGCCCACGCCGGAGCTGAGCTCGCCGAGTCGGCTGACGATCACGACGGAACCCCGTGACCCGTCAGGCACCCGCCGGGTGGTACGCCGATCCGGGCGAGCCCGGTCAGCTGCGCTGGTGGGACGGTACCGACTGGGCCACGGACACGGTCGCGCCGCAGAACGCGGCTGCGACTCCGGCTCCCGCGCCGGCTCCGCAGGCACACGCGCCCGCGCCGGCCTCGCGGCTGCGCCCGGGCACGGTGTGGATCTGGTTGGCGATCCTGGCGTCCGTCCTTCCGCTGTACTCGGGGGTGTTCTTCGACGCGGCATCCCTCGCCCGGATCGACGGACTCACGCCCTCGGGCGGCATCGCGGCGGGGCTCGTTCTCCTCGTCGCCGTGGATCTGGTGCTCGTCGCGATCGCCGTCCTGTTCGCCTGGCTCGACCGCCGGGCGCTCCGTCGGCGCGGGATCGACGCGCCGTTCGCGTGGGGCTGGGCGGCGCTCGCCTTCGTGGCCACGCTGGGCGTCTACGTCGTCGGACGCTCGGTCGTCGTGCGTCGGCGCACGGGCCGGGGGCTCGCTCCGCTCTGGGGCTGGCTGGCCGCGACCCTGCTCGGTCTCGTCGTCTTCGCGGCGTGGGTGACGGTGTTCTCCGACGCGGCGTGGACCGCGGTGACGACCGCGCGCTGATCTTCACGCGATGGTCACCTGGGGTTCATCGCCCTCGGGCCTCGCCGCCCGACCATGGGTGAATGAGTCGTCCCCGCATCCTCTCGCTCTACGAAGGCCTGTTCGCCGGCGGTGCCCGCGTGCTGCACACGAACGTCATCACGGGACTCCACGTCGACGGGGCGCACGAGCATTCCGTGCTGTCGATCGCCTCGCAGGCACGCCGCGAGGGCGCCCTGCAACCGATGACCGACGACCCGCGGTACCGGTGGCTGCGCGAGGCGGGCATCGAGGTGTCCGACCTCGGACGCGAAGCGGGAGTGGTCGCCCCCGCGCCGGAGAGCTTCACGGCGGCGGAGCTCGAGATCGCCGCGGACGCCGTCGCCCGCGCCGATCTGATCCTCACGCTGAAGGAACAGCCCCTCGGGCTCCTGCTCGCGCTCGACGCGCGAGGCCTGCTGCCCGACGTGCCCATCGCCGCGTGCCTGCACCGGTCGGACCCGACGCACTCGGGCGCCGCGGTTCGCTGGCTGGGGGAGCTGGCGGCATCCGGTCGTCTCACGTCGACCATCTCGTGCGCCGAATCGACCAGCGACGCCTACGCGCGGTTTCTCACGCCCGCCGTCGACCGATTCGTGATCCCGAACGGGGTCGACCTCGCGCGCTACCGCCCCAAGCCGTACGAGCGGATGCCGCTGCGCACCCAGCTCGGCATCGCCGGGGCCGCTCCGGTCGTCGTCTTCGCGGCCCGTTTCGATGCGATGAAGGATCCCGGGCTCTTCCTCCGCGCCGTCGCATCGCATGCGCGGCGGGACGCCCGCGCGCAGTACGTCATGTGCGGCGCCGGGATGACGGCCGACAACATCGCGCTGACCGCCGCGATCACCGAGGCGGGGGCACCCGCCGATCGCATCCACCGACTCGGGATCCGTGACGACATGCCGCGCGTCTACCGCAGCGCCGACATCGTCGCGCTCACGAGCGCGTTCGGCGAGGCGTCGCCGCTGTGCCTCATCGAGGGCGCGGCATGCGGAGCGACGCCGGTGACGACCGCCGTCGGCGACGCGGCGCAGGTCGTGTCGGGGATCGGACTCGTCACCCCGCACGACGCCGACGCCATCGCGGGCGCATGGGCGAAGGTCGTCGCGCGCCGGCCGGACTACCGTGCCGCCGCGTTGGCCGCGCGTCACCGGGTCGGGTCGGGGCGGATGCTCGATGCCTATCGAGGCGCGATCGACGGACTCGCAGAGCGCGCCGACGTGGCCGCCTGAGGCACTCCACCTCGTCACACATCGACGGCGGGGTGTCAACCGGCATCCCATCACTCGCAGCCCCGGCGAGAGTTGACGTGTGCCTCACCTCGACGACATCGGCCCCGGTCAGGATCTGCGCAGCTATGCGCCGATCGGCGACGGGCGCACGATCGCGCTGATCGGGCTGCGTGGCCAGATCGACTGGATGCCGATCCCCGGCATCGACGACCTGCCGATCTTCGGGCGGCTGCTCGACGACGACGCGGGCGGCTGCATCGAGCTCGAGCCGGTGGAGGAGTACGAGGTGCGTCGGCGATACCTGCCTCGCACGAACGTGCTCGTCACGACGTTCATGACGGCGTCGGGCAAGGCGACCGTGACCGACGCGCTCGTGACGGGCGTCGCGGGGCGGCTTCCTTGGGCCGAACTCGCGCGGCGGGTGGACGGCGTCGACGGCGAGGTCGCCTTCCGTTGGCGGGTGCAGCCGGGGACGTCGCTGAAGACCGCCGCGCCCTGGCACGACCGCGCGAACGAGCGCAGCATCCTCCGTTCCGGACTCACGACGATCGGGGTCACGGGGCGGGACTACGGCCCGGAGCCCGCCGCCTCGTCGGACGGCATCGCGACGGGGCTCGCAGGCGGCTTCACGACCTCGCAGGGGAGCCGGCATCTGCTGATCGTCGTCGGCACGCACGACGAGCCGATCCACTTCCCCGACCCCGACAACGTCGATCGCGGCATCGATCGCACGATCGAGGCGTGGCGCGCGTGGTCCCGGGAGTTCTCGTACGACGGCCCCTGGGCGAACGACGTTCAGCGCAGCGCGCTCATGCTCAAGATGCTGATCCACAGCCCGACGGGTGCGATCGCCGCGGCGGCCACCACGTCTCTGCCGGAGGACCTGACCGGCGGCAAGAACTGGGACTACCGGCTCGCGTGGGTGCGCGACCTCGCCTACACGGTCGACGCGCTCATCGGCTTCGGCCTGCGGGAGGAGACCCACGCGGCGATCTCGTGGCTGCTGCGGACGATCCGCCGGCACGGCCCGGAACTGCACGTCATGTACACCCTCGACGGCGAGCTCGACGGACACGTCACGACCTACGACGTCCCCGGCTGGCGCGGCGTCGGTCCGGTCGTGACCGGCAACCCCGCCCGGGAGCAGGTCCAGCTCGGCGTCTACGGCGACCTGTTCGCGATCTGCCGCGCGTACGTCCAAGCCGGGAACGCCCTCGACGTCGAGACGGGGCGGATGCTCTCGATGTACGCCGACAAGGTGTGCGATTCGTGGCGGAACCCCGATTCGGGCATGTGGGAGCTCCCCGAGGAGCGGCACTACACCTCGTCGAAGATGGGGTGCTGGCAGGCGCTCAACGACGCCGTCGCTCTCGCCGAGCTCGGCCAGATCTCGGGCAGCAGCGAGCGATGGGCTGCCGAAGCGGCGCTCGTCCGCACCTGGGTCGACGAGCACGGCTGGTCGGAGTCCCGCGGCGCGTACGTCATGGCACAGGGCAGCCGCGACCTCGACGCGTCGGTCCTGCTGCACTCGCTGAGCGGGTTCGACCGCGGCGAGCGGATGTCGCGCACGATCGACGCGCTGACGGGAGAGCTCGGCGAGGGGCCGCACCTGTTCCGTTACACCGGCATGCGCGACGAGGAGGCGACGTTCGTCGCCTGCAGCTTCTGGCGTGCCGCCGCGCTCGTGTGCGTCGGACGCCACGACGAGGGCCTCGCGGCGATGAACGAGCTCGTCGCCGCCGGGAACGACGTCGGCATGTACGCCGAGATGATCGACCCCGAAGACGGCGCGTTCCTCGGCAACCTGCCGCAGGCCCTCAGCCACCTCGCCCTCATCCGAGCAGCGCTCACCATCCGCGAGCTGGTCGGCGACGACGCCGACAGCCGCTGACGAACCCCACACCACCACGAAGAAGGAGAGCACGATGGCACGCGACCAGTACACGTTCACGAACCCGGTGGAGCTCTACTCGGAGATCCAGCCTCAGAAGGGCTACCAGAGCGAGCCCGGCCTCGACGCCGATCTCGCCCCGAAGGCCGATCTCGGCGAGGACACCTACCGTGGCTCCGGCCGGCTGACGGGTCGGAAGGCCCTCATCACGGGCGGCGACTCCGGTATCGGAGCGGCGACCGCGATCGCCTTCGCCCGCGAGGGCGCCGACGTCGCGTTGTCGTATCTTCCGGAGGAGGAGGAGGACGCGCAGCGCATCGCAGACATCCTCCGTGAGGCCGGCGCGACTGTCCTCACCTTCCCGGGCGACCTGAGGCAGAAGGACTACTGCGTCGAGCTCGTCTCGAAGACTGTCGAGGCGCTCGGCGGTCTCGACATCGTCGTCAACAACGGCGGGAAGCAGATCTTCAACAAGGATCTGACGACGCTCGACGACCAGCAGTTCGACGACACGTTCACGACGAACGTCGACGCGATGTTCTGGATCACCAAGGCGGCACTGCCGCACCTGCCCGCGGGCGCGACGATCATCAACACGACGTCGATCCAGGCGTACTCGCCGTCCGAGACCCTCGTCGACTACGCCTCGACCAAGGCGACGATCAACGCCTTCACGAAGGCGCTCGCGCAGCAGCTGGCACCGAAGGGCATCCGGGTCAACGCGGTCGCACCGGGCCCCATCTGGACACCGCTACAGGTGTCGGACGGTCAGCCCCAGGAGAAGATCGAGTCGTTCGGCGAGGAGACCCCGCTCGGACGCATGGGCCAGCCCGCCGAGCTCGCGCCCGCCTACGTGTTCCTCGCCTCCGCCGAGTCGAGCTACGTCCTGGGCGAGACGCTGAACGTCAACGGCGGGATGCCGACCCCCTGACGATCGCATGGCGAAGGCCCCGGCGCACACGCACCGGGGCCTTCGTCGCGTTCGGGTCAGGCGCCCACGAGCTCCTTGTCTGCGGACTTCGCGCGCCTCCGTGCCACGACTTTGCTTCGGATCGAGAACACCAGCACCGCCGCGAGCAACGCGTACAGGGTGATCGTGATGGGTCCGTGCACGAGGACGGTGAAGTCGCCGTTGGTGCTCATCGCGGCATCCCGCAGGCTCGTCTCGGCCAGCGGGCCGAGGACCATCCCGATGATGAGCGGGGCGAGCGGGAAGTCGAGCGCTCGCATCAGGAAGCCCAGCAGTCCGATGGCCAGCAGCATCACCAGGTCGAAGGTCGACCCCGATGTGGCATAGATTCCGAGCCCGCAGAAGAGCGTGATGCCGGCGTACAGGTACGGGCGCGGGATCAGCAGGAGCTTCGCCCACAGCATCGCGAACGGCAGGTTCAGGATGAGGAGGACGACCATCGCGATGAAGAAGCTCGCCAGCAGCGCCCAGACGAGGTCGGGGGCGCGGTCGAACAGCAGGGGGCCGGGCTGCAGACCGTACTGGCGGAAGGCGGCGAGCATGATCGCGGCGGTCGCCGAGATCGGGAGGCCGAGGGCGAGGAGAGCGCCCATCGCCATGCCGGTGGTCGAGTTGCCGGCCGCCTCGGGGGCGGCGAGACCGCGGATGGCTCCCTTGCCGAACATGGGGTTCTTGCGCCGCTTGTCGAGGCGCTTCTCTAGGCCGTAGGCCAGGAACGTCGGGATCTCCGACCCGCCCGCGGGGACCACGCCGAACGGAAGGCCGATGGCGGTGCCGCGCAGCCAGGCGGGCGCCGCCTCCCTCAGCTCTCGGCGGCTCAGCCACGGGCGACCCGTGGGCTTGATGAGCGCCTTGTCCTTCATGTGCCGCTCGAGGCAGGCGACGTAGATGACCTCGCCGAGGGCGAGGATGGCGACCGTGACCGTCACGAGCGAGATGCCGTCGAACAGGTTCGGCGAGTCGAGCGTGAACCGCGGTGCGCCAGAGACGCCGTCGATGCCGATGACGGCGATCCCGAGACCAATGAACAGCGACGTCAGACCCTTGATCGCGCTGTCGGCGACGACCGACGACGTCGCCGCGAAGGCGAAGACGGCGAGGGCGAAGAACTCGGCCGGACCGAACCGACTCGAGAAGTCGGCGAGGGCCGGGGCGACGAACACGACGACGATCGAGGCGACCATTCCTCCGATGAAGGCGCCGATGGCGGCCGTGGCGAGGGCCTGGGCGGCGCGGCCGTTGAGCGCCATCTTGTGCCCCTCGAACGTCGAGGCGATGGCGGATGCCTGCCCCGGCGTGTTCATGAGGATGCCCATCGTCGAATCGCCGAACAGGCCGCCGAAGTAGACGCCCGCGAACATGATGAACGCCGCGGTCGGGTCGAGCGAGAAGGTGATCGGAAGCAGCAAAGCGACCGCCATGGACGACCCGAGGCCGGGGAGGACTCCGACGGCGGTGCCGAGGAGGCATCCGATCAGGACCCACAGCAGGTTCGCGGGGGTGAGGGCGCCGGCGAATCCTTCGCCGAGAAGTGTCAGGACGTCCATGTCAGAACCCTCCGAGGATGCCCGACGGGAGGGGCATCCCGAGGGCCATGTCGAAACCGATGTAGGCGAGCGAGCTCAGCGTGAGCCCCACGATGAGGCTCTGCAGCCACTTCGTCGAGCCGAACGCGCGCGCGACGCACCAGAACAGCAGGCCCGCCGCGATGATCCAGCCGAGGAACTCGAGCAGGAAGGCGAAGGCGAGGAACGACAGGACCACCCACGCGAACGAGCGGATGTCGACGCGGACGGGCTTCGCTGCGGGCTCCTCGCCGGCCGCCTCGGCGCGCGCCGCCTCGATCTCGGCGGTGAGGGCGTCGGGCGTCGCGCGGATCTCGCGGATCGCGCCGACGGCGAGGGTGGCGGCGAAGATGTAGAGGCCGGCCGCGATGATGCCGGGGAAGAACTGCGGCCCGGGGAACGCCGTGCCCTCGGGTACGCGCATGGTGACGATGCCGACGACGAGGTAGGTGGCGAAGGCGACGAGGATCACCGGCATCGTAAGGCCCTTGAGGAGGGCCGCGGCACCGGGCCCGGAGACCAGCCGTAGGCGCTG
This sequence comes from Microbacterium sp. SORGH_AS_0505, assembly GCF_030818715.1. Lineage (NCBI taxonomy): Bacteria > Bacillati > Actinomycetota > Actinomycetes > Micrococcales > Microbacteriaceae > Microbacterium > Microbacterium sp. SORGH_AS_0505. The sequence goes on from NZ_JAUTAT010000001.1 coordinate 1,852,001, forward strand.
GCCGACGACGGCGGACGCCGAGGTGGGGTTGGCGGGGAAGGTCACAGGCCCATCTCCTCGTAGAGGGCGCGGATGCGCGTCTCCTCGTCCTTCAGGAACGTGTCGAGCTCGTCGCCCGTGATGATGCGTTCGGTCCAGTAGTAACGGTCCATCGCGTCAGCCCACTCGGGGGTCGCGACGCTGTCGAGGACGAGCTGCGTGAGTGCCTCGCGCTCGCTGTCCTCGAGACCGGACGGCGCCGAGAGCGAGCGCCAGTTCGTCAGCGAGACGTCGTAGCCCTGCTCGGCGGCGGTCGGGATGTCGATCCCGTCGACGGGCTCCTTCGCCACGAGGGCGAGGGCGCGCAGACGTCCCGCCTCGATCTGGTCGATGTTGTCGGGGTAACCGCCGGCGGCGGCCTTCGCGGTGCCGTTGAGGAGCGCCTGGATCGCCTCGCCGCCGCCGTCGGAGGAGATGTAGGTGGTGTCCACCGGCTCGATGCCGGCAGAGAGCGCGAGGTCGGTGACGACGAGCTGGTCGAACGAGCCGCCGCCGGTCCAGGGGAGGGCCTTCGGGTCCTCCTTCCAGCCCTGCACGAGGTCGTCGAGCGTCTCGTAAGGGGAGTCGGCCGGGACGACGATGACGTCGTACTCCTCGACGACCACCGCGAGCGGGGTGACGTCGTCGAGGGTCGCGGCGGAGTTGAACTGGATCGTGGCGGCCAGGAGACCCGTGCCGCCCACGAGCATGTTGTTCGCCTGGCCCTCGAGGACCGAGACGTTGCCGAGGGCGATCGTGCCGCCGGCACCCGGCATGTTCACGACCTGCACGTTGTTCACGAGACCGTTGGCCTTCTGCGCCTGCTGGAGTTCACGGGCGACGCCGTCCCAGCCTCCGCCGGCGGCGGCGGGGGCGACGATCGTCATCGACGCGTTGATGTCGCTGCCGGTGCTCGCCGAGGCGATCGACCCGGCGGCCGCGGTTCCGATCGCGGCGGCGGCGATGACACCGCCGACCACGCGGCCGACCACGGTGCGGCGCCTGCTCGGCGGCGGTGCAGGGGTATCTGTCTGGGTCATCATTGCTCCATTCGCGCGGACATCGTCGTCTCCGCGAGATCGAAATAGGATGACAGCGCGCGGTGCGGCAGCGGCATCCTTCGGCTTTTGTTCTCTTAAACGCTCACGCACCGTGCATGGACGGGAGTGGTGAACGATGGCGTCTCCGCGGCGGCCCCGCGTGCTCCGGCTCGCGCTGCTCGTCCTGCCCTCGGTGGTGACGCTCGCCGCGCTGTCGGCGACGGTCGCGGTCGCGATGACGGTGCAGGAGCGCACGATCCGCGAGGCGACGGCCGAGCGGGTCATGGCCGTCGCCCGGAGCCTCGCGGATCTCGCCGAGGTCCGGACGACCCTGACGACGGTGACGGATGCCGGTCGCCCGGGCGATCTCGCCGACGCCGCCGATCTCGCCGCGGCGACGACGGCGCTGCAGCCGCTCGCCGAGCTCGTGGTCGAGTCGGCGGGCGTCTACTACGTCGTCATCACCGACGACGAGGGCGTCCGCATCACGCATCCGCTCGCCTCCGAGCGCGGCGTGCAGGTCGAGACCACGAACGGGCCCGTGCTGGAGGGTGGGACGTTCCTCGGCACCGAGCGGGGCGCCTCGGGGCCGTCGCTGCGTGCGAAGGTGCCGGTGCGGGACGACGGCGGCGTCGTGGTCGGCATGGTCGCCGTCGGTGTGCTGGAGTCGAGCATCGCGGCGGACCGGGACGCCGCGCTCGGCGCTCTGCTGCCGTGGGGGATCGGCGCGCTCGTCGTCGCGTCGCTCGCGAGTTCCGCGCTGACGACCGCGGTCGAGCGGAGGTTCCGGCGGGCGGACGCGGTCGCTGCGGAGAACGCGCAGATGCGGCGGACGACCGCCGCCCTCCGCGAGCAGGCGCACGAGTTCGGCACGCGACTGCACGTCGTCCACGGGCTCGTCTCGCACGGCGACACGGCAGCGGCGCTCGGCTACATCGAGGAGGTCGCCCCGGTGCGCACCGCGGCCGGCGCCGAGGACGCTGGAGAACCCGTCGCCGCCGCGACCGTGCACGCCGTGCGTGCCGAGCTGCTGGAACTCGGCGCGCAGGCCGAGTTCGACCTCGCGCTCGACGGCGACCTCGACGACGGTGCCGTGTCGGTCGTCGCGAACCTGTGCCGCAATGCGGGCGAGGCCGGCGCGCGGCGGGTGCGCTGCGTGCTGCGCGAGGCCGAGGGTCGCCTCATCGGGGCCGTCGACGACGACGGCCCGGGGGTGGATCCGGCCGTCATCGGTCGCATCTTCGGCCAGGGGTTCTCGACGAAGACGGACCCGTCGGGCTTCGGGCGGGGGTACGGCCTCGATACCGTGCGGCGCACGGTGGCATCCCGCGGCGGCACGATCGAGGTCGGTTCGTCCGCGCTCGGCGGTGCGCGTTTCGCCTTCGAGATGGAGCGCGTGTGAGCGGGCAGGCGATCCGTGTGCTGGTCGTCGATGATGACCGGGGCGCGCGCGCCCTGCACTGCCGATTCGTCGACGGCGTGCCCGGGTTCGTCGTCGCAGGATCCGCCGGCACGGGCCGGGAAGCCCTCGCCCAGGGCTCCTCGGGGGTCGACCTCGTCCTGCTCGACATGCGCCTGCCCGACATCAGCGGAGTCGAGGTGCTGCACCGGCTGCGGACGGTCGCGGACGGTGGACCCGACGTCCTCGTGATCAGCTCGTCGCAGGATCAGACGACCGTCCGTCAGGCGCTCGCCGGTCGGGTCGTCGGGTACCTCGTGAAGCCGTTCACCGAGCCTGCGCTGCGGGAGCGGCTCGAGCGGTATCGCGAGGAGCGCGACGCGAGAGCGGATGCCGGGCGCGAGCGTCCGCTCGCACAGGCGGAGATCGATCGGCTGCTGGCGACCGGCGGCATCCGCACCGTCGCGGCGTCGGCCGCAGGCGCACGGACGCTGCCCAAAGGCCTCGCCGCGCCGACCCTGGAGCTGGTGTTGAGGGCCCTGGACGCGGCGAACGGGCGTTCCGTCGCCGAGGTCGCCGCTGCCTGCGAGATGTCGCGGGCGACGGCGCATCGGTACCTCGCGCACCTCGCGGAGTCCGGCGCCATCGCGGTGTCGCACCGGTACGGCAAGCGGGGACGCCCCGAAGTGCTGTACCGCCTCGCTCCGGGGTGAGGTTCGACGGCGCCGCGGGCGCTACGATCGCGACGTGGTCTCCCGCGCTCATCGCCTGCTCGCCGCGATGCTGTTCGTCGCAGCGGGCGCCGCGCTGAGCGCGTGCTCACCGCTGTCCCTGCTGCAGATGCAGCTCTCGGACATGACCGGCCGGACCGAACCCGACGCATCCGCTGAGCTCGAGGAAGAGATCGATACAGCCGACGAGTACGACTGGGTCATCGTCTCCTTCGAGGTGCCTGAGGGGGAGTTCGACGTCGATCTCATGAACGCGCTGTTCGAGACCGAGCTCGCCGCCGACCAGGCGCTGCTCGACGCCGGTGTCGGTCAGACCGACGGCAACGGCGCGGGCCTCGGCGGTTACGACGTGTTCTTCTACGGCGACGACGCCGACGAGATGTGGCGCGTGCTGGAGCCGGTGTTCGCCGAGGCGCCGATCCCGTGGACGCGCGTCGAGCTGTCGGACGGATCCGACGACGCCTCTCCCGAGGTGCTCACTCAGGGCTAGCCGGAGCGCGCCCCTCGGCCGCGTCGTCCTCGCGGGGGGCGGGGATCTCGAGCAGGTGCAGGAAGTCCTCGAACAGTCCCGCCATGTCGACGGCGTCCGGATCGAGAAGCCACTGCAGCTGCAGGCCGTCCATCATCGCCGTCACGAGCTGACCGACTCGCTCCGCGTCGAGGTCGTTCCTCAGGTGGCCCTCGTCCTGCAACCGTGAGAACGACTCATCGTCCTGGTGTCGGAGGGCGCGGTAGCGATCGCGGAAGGACTCGTGGGCGGGATGCTGCGGGTCGGTCGCTTCGGCGGAGAGCACGACATGCAGGGCGACGAGGCCGGGGGAGCGGGTGTTACGCGCCACCTGCTCGCGCATCGTGTCGACGAAGCTGACGCCGGCGGCTTCGGACTCCTCGCGGCGTGCGCGGTCGATCTCGTCGCGCGCCGCGATGGTTGCGGCAAGCAGTCCGACCTTGGAACCGAAGTGGTGCAAGAGGCCCGCGTCCGAGATGCCGACGCGGCGCGCGATCTCGCGCAGCGATGTGCCGCGGTAGCCCTGCTCGCCGAACACTTCGACGGCGGTCTCCACGATCGTGGTCCGCCGTTTGTCCCCGCGCACGCGACGGAGGTCGGGTCGGCCGGGAAGGTCGGTGGGCGTGTCTTCGGCTGCGTTGCTCATGGCCTGCTCTCTTGCGAGGTCGGTTGCCGTCAGTCTATGCTCAACAAACTAAGCGAGCAGTTGCTAAGTTACTTTTCCCGTCAACTGCTGCGGCGTCAAGACTCGATGAGGAGGATCCCGTGAAGATGCGGAACAGGGCACTCGCGTTCGGTGCGATCGGTGTGGTCGGAATGCTGGCTCTCGCCGGGTGCGGCAGGGCGGACGATGCCGGTCAGGGTGGCGGCGGCGAGGCCGCGACAGTCGACGAGTCCGCGGCGAAGGGGACCATCGAGGTGTGGGCGATGGGTGAGGAGGGCGAGAACCTCGCCGATTTCGCGGACGGATTCGTGAAGGAGAACCCCGACGCGAAGGTGACCGTCACGTCGATCCCGTGGACCGACGTCATGACGAAGTATCAGACCGCCGTCGCCGCCGGCACGGTGCCCGATGCGATCATGATCGGGTCGTCGCTCCTTCCGTCGATGGTCGCCGCGGGCGGCCTCGCCAAGGTCCCCGGCGACCTCGTCGACGAGGAGTCGTTCAACGAGACGGCGCTCGAATCGACCGAGGTCGAAGGCACCTCCTACGCGGTGCCGTGGTACGTCGAGACGCGTGTCATGTACTACCGGGAGGACCTCGCCGAACAGGCGGGTGTCGAGGCGCCGAAGACGTGGGACGACCTGACAACCTTCGCGGAGGCGATGAAGGCGAACGGCTCCGACTACGGCATCCAACTCCCCATGGGCGACGCAGAGGACTCGACCCAGGTGATCCTGCCGTTCTACGCGCAGGCGGGCGGCGAGGTCCTGAACAACGCCGGTGACGCCTACGCGTGGGATGAGGCGGCCCTGACCGAGGCGCTCGACTACTACGCCTCGTTCTTCACCGCGGGGCTCGCGCCCATGTCCGGCTACGGCGACGCGCAGACGGCCGCGTTCGCGAACGGATCGAACCCGACCTTCATCTCCGGTCCCTGGATGGTGGGCGTGCTCGGCGACCAGGAGTCGCCCGAGTGGGTCGACGAGAACGTCCTCACCACGCCGGTGCCCGCCGGCACGGACAACAACGACTCGTACCTCGGCGGCGGCCACCTGGGTGTGTTCGAGGACGCGAAGAACGCCGACGGAGCCTGGAAGCTGATCCGTTGGCTGTCCGAGCCCGAGACGCAGCAGGAGTGGTTCGAGACGGTCAACGCCCTCCCGGCCGTGACCTCCGCGCTCGACTCCGAGCCGTTCACCTCCGACCCGCGCCTGTCGGTCCTCAACGACCAGCTCGAGAACACCGTCGCACCGCCGTCGGTGCCGAGCTGGAACGAGATGTCGGCATTCATCGAGACCGAAGCGGAGAAGGTCGCCAACGGCAGCAGCTCGGCGGAGTCGGCATCCGCCATCGTCGCCAAGGCCGAATCCCTCGGCACGGGCTGGTAGGCGTCGTGGCGCTCGTCTCGACGAGTGCGGCTGGGCGGCGAGGAGGCTTCGCCGCCCAGCGGCGCCGCACCGCCGTGGTGGCGTGGCTGTTCGCCCTGCCGTTCCTCGTCATCTTCGCGGTCTTCATGCTGGGCCCGCTGCTGGGATCCTTCGCGATGTCGTTCACCGACCTCGGGGTGCGGGACCTGCGCTCGCCGTTCTCGGTGAACGTGATCGGGTTCGACAACTTCGTCGCGCTGTTCCAGGACGAGTTGTTCGTGAAGTCGATCGTCAACACGTTCTACTTCGTCGGCGTCGGCATCCCGCTCACGATGGCGCTCGGCCTGCTGCTCGCGGTCGCGTTGAACTCCGGGATCGAGAAGTTCCGGAGCGTCTTCCGGGTGGGGTTCTACACCCCGGTCGTGACCTCGATCGTCGCCGTCGCGGTCGTGTGGAAGTTCATCCTGCAGGACTCGGGGCTCCTGAACACGGTGCTGTCGTGGGTCGGCATCAACGGACCGGACTGGTTGAACGACCCGTTCTGGGCGATGCCCTCGATCATTCTCATGGGCGCATGGCGCAACATGGGCACGCTCATGATCATCTTCCTGGCGGGGCTGCAGGCGATTCCGCGGGACGTCTACGAGGCCGCGGAGGTCGACGGCGCGAGCGCGTGGCGACGGTTCACGAGCATGACGCTTCCCCTCATGCGCCCGACGCTGCTGCTGGGCGCAGTCCTGCTCTCCGTCGGGTTCCTGCAGGTGTTCGAGGAGCCGTTCGTCATGACGCAAGGCGGACCGCTCAACTCGACGCTGACCATCAGCTACTACGTCTACAACCAGTTCGGATACGGCGACTACTCGCTCGCGTCCGCGGCGGCCTACGTGCTGTTCGCGTTCATCGCGGCGCTGTCGGCCGTGCAGTTCCGGCTGCTGCGATCGAAGGACAACTGACATGGCGATCACGACGGTGACCGAGCCCGACAAGGCCGCGGTGACGACGGATGCCGCGCCCCGCCGGCGGCGGCGATCGGTGAGCTGGTCGCGGGGTGCCACCTACCTCGCGCTCACGATCGGGTTGATCGTCACGCTGGCCCCGTTCATGTGGATGCTGCTCGGCAGCTTCAAGACACAGGGCGAGCTGCTCCAGCGTCCCATCACGTGGTGGCCCGAGCAGGCGACGCTCGACAACTACTCCCGCTGGCTGACGCAGCTGGACTACGGGCAGTTCTTCTTCAACTCGGTGGTCGTCGCGCTCGTGGTGGTCGTCGGCAACATCGTGTTCTGCTCGATGGTCGCGTACGCGCTCGCCAAGCTCGAGTTCCCCGGCAAGAAGGTGCTGTTCGGCCTCGTGCTGCTGACGCTCATGGTGCCGGGTGTCGTCACGCTCGTGCCGATGTTCGTCCTCGTGGCGAACATGGGGCTCGTCAACACGTATCCGGCGCTCATCCTGCCGTTCCTGGCGGGACCTCTCGGCGTCTTCCTCATGCGGCAGTTCATCATGGGTGTCCCCGACGCCCTCATCGAGGCGGCGCGGATCGACGGCGCGGGGGAGTGGCGCATCTTCCTGCGGGTCGTGCTGCCGCAGTGCGGTCCGCCGATCGCGACGCTCGCGATCCTCACGTTCCTCGGATCGTGGAACAACTTCCTCTGGCCGCTCGTGATCGCCCAGACCGAGCAGATGTACACGCTCCCCGTCGCACTGTCGCTCTACTCCGTCGGGTCGAACGGCACGTACTACGGTCTGCTCATGGCGGGGTCCGTGCTCGTCGTGACACCGATCCTGCTGCTGTTCCTCTTCCTGCAGCGCTACTTCGTGCAGGGCATCACGATGACGGGGCTCAAGTAGGTCGAACCAACGAGAGGAAGTACTCGTCCGCGAGCGACCGGACGAGCGCACCGTCCCGTTCCGGCGCGGCGTCCTCGTACACCTCGGCCCGGTCGAGCTGCGCGGTGACGAAGCGGTCGAGGGTCGCCGGCGGGGTCCCCGCACCGAGCTCGCGAGTCTGTGCCTTCTGGGCGATGAGATCGTGCACCGCAGTCCGCACGTCGTCGTCGAGGTCACCCTCTTCGATCAGGGTGGGGAGGTCCATCGGCGGGACAGCCTGCGCGGGATGGACCTCGAGCCATCTCAGGGCGGCAGCAGGACGGAGGACATAGAAGAACCGCTTGAGGGTGGGCTTACCCGCCCGCTGCTGCCGGGCGACGTGCAGGTAATGACGTCCGACCGCCCCGCGCTCGACGATGCGGTCGGCGAGATCGAGCAGGCCGTCGCGGAATGCCGGGTCGCCCGTGTAGACGATGGGAGAGCGGAGCCACTCGATCGCCGTCGCGTTGCCCTTCGCGATCAGCTTCACGGACTTCGCGAGATCCCAGCCGTTGACGTCGAACACCGCGTCCAGCGGGGTTTCGATCACGTCGCGCTCGGGCCACAGCGTCAGGTACTGCTCGCGTGGCCGTACGAAGATGAAGCGGCAGTCGTAGTCGCTGTCGGGTGAGGGGAATCCCCACGCGCGGCTGCCGCTCTCGATCGCCCACGGGATCTCGACATCGTGGTCCCGCGACACCGCAGCGAGTCGACGATCGATCTCGGCGACGACGTCCGGATCGAGGTCGGCGGGGATGGCACGCATGCCTCGACGATAGCGAGAGCCGTCGCGTCAGCGGATCTCGAACGAGACCGCCCGCAGCACCTCGTCGCGGGACGACGGCCCGATGAGGAGCTCGAACTCCCCAGGTTCCACGATGCGGCGGCCCCCCGCATCCACGATCGTGCAGTCGGATGCCGGCAGATCGATGTCGACGGTCGCGCTGGCGCCGGCGGCGAGGTCGACGTGCCGGTACGACTTCAGCTCCTTGTCGGCCCAGCTGACCGAGGTCACCGTGTCGCGGACGTAGACCTGGACGATCTCGTGCGCGGGGCGCTCGCCGGTGTTCCGCAGCGTGATCTGCGCGCGGATCGTGTCGCCTGCCGAGACGACGGGCGTCAGGACCTCCGCGTCGCCGTACTCGACGGTCGTATAAGACAGCCCGTCGCCGAAGGCGAACGCCGGCTCCTGCGTGAGGTCCGCGTAGCGGTCGCCGTGCTGCCCTCGGATCTGGTTGTAGTACGTCGGCTGCTGGCCGGCGTGCCGCGCGAACGAGATCGGCAGGCGCCCGGCGGGCTCGATCTCGCCGAGGAGCACCTCCGCGATCGCACGCCCGCCCTGCATGCCCGGATTCGCTACCCAGATGACGGATGCCTCGCGCACCGACTCGGGCAGGATCAGCGGCTTCGACGCCATCAGCACGACGACGAGCGGAGTGCCCGTCGCCGCGAGGGCGTCGAGGAGCGCCCGCTGACCGCCGACGAGCTCGAGCGTTGCGGTCGACCGGCCTTCGCCCACGAGCTCGATCCGGTCGCCGACGACGGCGACGACGACGTCGGATCGCTCAGCGAGAGCGACCACCTCGGCGATCTGCCCGGCATCCGGCTCGCTCGGGACGACGATCGGCGGCCGCGGCTGGCCGTCGGGGAAGACGCCCGCCGGGTCGTCTGTCAGGCGGAGGATCTCTGCGCCCCGCGCATGCTCGACCGCCCCGCCAGCGAGCTCGCGGAGGCCGTCGAGGACTGTCGTGATCTGCGCACGCGGGTGGCCCTCCGACATCCAATCGACCTGCCCGGACGAGCCCGCCCAGTCGCCGAGCTGCGTCTGCGCGTCGTCGGCGAGCGGACCGACGACGGCGATGCGCCGGGTGTCGGGAGCCAGCGGGAGGGTGCCGTCGTTGCGGAGGAGGACGAGCGAGCGCCGCGCGACCTCGAGGTTGAGGTCGGTGTGAGCGCCCTGCGCGATGACCGACCCGATGCGCTCCCGGTCGGGCAGGCGCGGGTTCTCGAACAGCCCGAAGCGGAACTTGAGCGACAGGATGCGCGTGACCGCCTGGTCGATGTCGGCCTCGGCCAGCATCCCGCGGTCGACGGCCTCGAGGGCGCCGGCGAAGAACCCGGGCGTCGTCATGACCATGTCGTTGCCGGCCTTCACGGCGGCCGCGGCGGCGTGCGCGTAGTCCGGCTGCACCTTCTGCTCCCACACCATGCGACCGACGTTGTCCCAGTCGGTGATGAGGGTGCCGGTGTAGCCCCACTCGCCGCGGAGCACGTCACTGAGCAGCCAGTCGTTCACCGTGATCGGCACGCCGTCGGTGGTCTGGTAGCCGAGCATGAAGGTGCGGCATCCCTCCCGCGCGACGCGTTCGAACGGCGGCAGGAACCAGGAGCGGAGCTTGCGCCGAGAGATGTCGGCCTCGCTCGCATCACGGCCGCCCTGAGTCTCGGAGTACCCGGCGAAGTGCTTCGCGGTCGCGAGGATCGCGTCGGGGTCGTCGAGGCCGTCGCCCTGGTAGCCGCGCACCATCGCCGAAGCGAGCTCGCCGATGAGGAACGGGTCCTCGCCGAACGTCTCGCCGACGCGGCCCCAGCGGAGGTCGCGTGCGATGCAGAGGACGGGGGAGAAGGTCCAGTGGATGCCGGTGGCCGCCACTTCGGCCGCCGTCGCCTTCGCGACGCTCTCGATGAGGTCCGCATCCCAGGACGCGGCCATGCCGAGTTGTGTCGGGAAGATCGTCGCCCCCTCCCAGAAGGAGTGTCCGTGGATGCAGTCCTCCGCGACCAGCAGCGGGATGCGCAGCCGGGTCTGTGCCGTGAGCTCCGCGGCGCGGAGCACCTTTTCGGGGGACGTGTGGAGGATCGAGCCGGCGTGACGCTCGTGCACGATGTGCTCGAGGTCCTCGCGGGCGTCGAACTGCATCATCTGTCCGACCTTCTCGGGGAGCGTCATGCGCCCGAGCAGGTCGGCGACGCGCTCCTCGACTGACAGAGCGGCATCCAGGTAGGCGGCGGCAGCGGTGTCGACGGTCGTCATTCGCGGGCCTCCCGGCGGGTGACGGGGACCTCGACGGTGCGGACGGCGGTGACGGCGTCGTTGACGTTCAGGCCCTTCTTCTTCATCGCGCGGGCCCGCTCGCCGGCGGAGCGCAGGCGGGGGTTCACGTACTCGTCAATGCCGAAGTTGATGAGCGACAGTGCCACACCGATGGCGGCGATGCAGAGCCCCGGGGGCAGGTACCACCACCACTGGTTCTGACGGAATGCGCCCTGAGCGCTCGCCCAGTTGAGGATGGTGCCCCAGTTGTACGTGTTCACCGGGATGACACCGATGTACGACAGAGTCGTGAGCCCGAGGATGGCGGCGGTCACGGTGCCGACGAAGCTCGCGGCGATGAGCGCCATGAGGTTCGGCAGCATCTCGACGGTGATGATGCGGCGCAGCGGCTCGCCGTTCGCTCGGGCGGCCTGGATGAAGTCGCGGTTGCGGAGCGACATCGTCTGCGCGCGCAGGACCCGGGCGCCCCACGCCCAGCCGGTGATCCCGAGGACCGCGGCGATGAGGACGAGCGGCGGCTCCTCGAACATCGAGGCGACGATGATGATGAGCGGCAGACCCGGGATGACGAGGAACACGTTCGTCAGCGCCGAGAGGCCCTCGCTCTTCCACCCGCGGACGTAGCCCGAGACGACACCCACGACGATGGCGATGACGGTGGCCAGGATCGCAGCGAGGAAGCCGACGACGATGACGCCGCGCGTGCCGTGGATGACCTGGCTGAGGACGTCTTCGCCGATGTGAGTGGTGCCCAGCCAGTGCTCGGCGGACGGCGGTTGGAACCGCGCCGTGTTGTCGACCTGGGTGGGCGAGAACGGAGCGAGGACGTCGGCGAAGATCGCGATGAGGACGAAGAAGCCGAGGATGGCGAGCCCCGTTATCGACTTCGCGTTGCGGAACATCGCGAACGCCGACCCCAGGCGGGCCCAGAACGTGTTGGGCGTCGGGTCCTCGGTGCGGGCCATGCGGATGGTGGCGGTGGTGGTCATGGTCAGGCCTCCGTCTGGCGGGTGCGCGGGTCGAGGAACGCGTAGGCGATGTCGGCGAGGATGTTCGCCACCAGCACCGACAGCGTGATGACCAGGAAGACGCCCTGCATCAGCGCGTAGTCCTTGCCGTTCGTGGCATCCAGCAGAAGTTTTCCGACGCCGGGGTAGCTGAAGACCATCTCCATGACGATCGTGCCGCCGACGATGAAGCCGATCGACAGCGCGAAGCTCTGGATCTGGGGGAGGACCGCGTTGCGGGCGGCGTACCGCCACAGCACGCGCGAGTTCGGCATGCCCTTGGCCTGCGCGACGGTGATGTAGTCCTCGTCGAGGACCGTGAGCATCATGTTTCGCATGCCGAGCATCCAGCCGCCGAGCGAGGCGATGATGATCGTCACCGCCGGGAGCGTGCCGTGGTGGATCACCTGCCCGATGAACTCCGGGGTGAACTCGGGCGAGTAGCCGACGCCGTACGCCTTGCCGATCGGGAACCACTTGAGGTTGACCGAGAAGAGGGCGATGGCGAGGAGCCCCAGCCAGAAGTACGGGATGGTGCTGAGGAAGGTCGTGATCGGGATCATCACCTCGGAGCGGCTCCCTCGACGCCAGCCGATGATGGCGCCGCCGATCGTGCCGATGAGGAACGAGATGATCGTGGCGAATCCGACGAGCCCCACCGTCCAGGGGAGGGCCGCGCTGATGACCTCACCGACCGGGCGGAGGCCGTGCAGGAGCGAGACGCCGAGGTCGCCGCGGACCATCAGGCCCCAGTAGTCGACGTACTGCTGCCACATCGACTTGTCGGTGTCGATGCCGAGCAGGGCGCGGAGCGCGTCGGCCGCCTCGGGCGTGACGTTGCGGTTGCGGGCGAGGTACTGATCGACCGCGTCGCCCTTCATCAGGCGGGGCAGGAAGAAGTTGATCGTGATCGCCGCCCACAGCGTGAAGAGGTAGAACAGGGCGCGGCTGCCGAGGAAGCGCCACGGGATGCGGGAGCGCCCCTTCACGGCGGTGGTCGCGGTGGTGCCGACCTCGAGCGCGTCGGACGTCTCGACGGGCAGCTGGGGTTCGACGGCGGTCATCGGGCACCTCCGGGCAGTCCCGGAGCCGACGCGAAGTGGCTCTCGGGGTCGGGGGACGCAGCGCGGAGCTCCTGCGTGTACGGGTTCTGGGGACGCAGGATCACGTCGTCGGCGGTGCCGCTCTCAACGACCCTGCCCTGGTTGAGCACGAGGATCTCGTCGCTGAAGTGACGTGCGGTGGCGAGGTCGTGGGTGATGTAGAGCACCCCGAGCCCTTCCTCGCGCTGCAGGTCGGCGAGGAGGTTCAGGACGCCCATGCGGATCGAGACGTCGAGCATCGACACCGGTTCGTCGGCGACGAGGAGGCGAGGACGGGATGCCAGGGCCCGGGCGATCGCGACGCGCTGCCGCTGCCCGCCCGAGAGCTCGTGAGGTCGGCGGTCGATGACCGAGTCCGGATCGAGCCGGACGCGGTCGAGGAGGCGGCGCACCTCGTCCTCGACCTCCTTCATCGGGACGACGTTGTCGAGGCGCAGAGGGCGCTCGACGTGATGGCGGATCGAGTGGTACGGGTTCAGGGAGGCGAACGGGTCCTGGAACACCATGCGGAGCTGCTGCCGGTAGTCCCGCAGGCCCTTGCCGCGGCGGGGGATGGGCTTCCCGTCGAGGCGGACCTCGCCGCTCGTGGGCGTCTCGAGCTGGGTGAGGATCTTCGCGATCGTGGACTTGCCGCTGCCGGACTGGCCGACGAGGCCGATCGTCTGGCCGGACGAGAGGGTGAAGGACACCTCGTCGAGGGCCTTCATCTGACCCGCACCGCGGAGCGTGGTAGATCTTCGTGACGCTGTCGAATTCGAGTGTGGTCATCGGACGACGACCCCCCTTTCACCGGTCAGTCGCGGGAACGAGGACAGCAGCGTGCGCGTGTACTCGTGCTGCGGGGCGGTCCAGATGCGCTCGGCGGTGTCGATCTCGACGATCTCGCCCTTGCGCATGATGGCGATGCGGTCGCTGATCTCCAGCAGCAGCGGCAGGTCGTGGGTGATGAAGATGACGGAGAAGCCGAACTCGTGGCGCAACTGCGAGATCTGCTTGAGGATCTCGCGCTGGACGAGGACGTCGAGCGCCGTGGTGGGCTCGTCCATGATCATCAGCTGCGGGCGGAGCGCGAGCGCCATGGCGATCATGACGCGCTGGCGCATACCGCCCGAGAGCTCGTGCGGGTACGAGCGGCTGCGGGCGGCACCGACCTTGACGATCTCGAGCAGCTCGTTCACCGCGTCACGGCGTGCGGCCCGGTTCATGTCGGGGCGGTGCACCTCGAAGACGTCGGCGAGCTGCGACCCGATCGTGGCGACGGGGTTCAGGGCGTTCATCGCTCCCTGGAAGACCATCGAGATCTTGTCCCAGCGGAAGCGGCGCATCTGCTCCGGATCGAGCGAGTTGACGTCGATGTCCTCGCCGGAGACGTCGCGGAAGGTGACCGATCCGCTCGAGATGACGGCGGGTGCCTTGAGCAGGCGCTGGACGCCGTAGGCGAGCGTGGTCTTGCCGCATCCGCTCTCGCCGGCGAGGCCGAGGATCTCGCCGCGGCGCAGCTCGAGGCTGACATGGGTGACGGCTTCGACCGGGGGGTCGACGTCGTAGACGACCGAGAAGTCGTCGACGGACAGTAACGAATCGCGCATCGGTGCGTGCTCGCTTTCGTGGAGGTGAGCAGGGGGAGCGGGACGGATGCCGCGGGCCATGCGGCATCCGTCCCACCGTCGATCGGATTACTCTTTGGGCTTCAGCTTCGTCAGGATCTGAACGACGCCGACCTGCGTCGGGTCACCCGCGGCGTACTGGTCGTCCTCGGAGGGCCAGCCGACGTAGTTGCGGGTGTTGAACTCACCGAGGAGCGGGTGGGCACCCAGCGGGATGGCGGGGACGTTCTCGACGAACGCCTTCTGCAGGATTGCGCCGGCTTCGGCGCGCTCGTCATCCGAGGCAGCGTTGGCGTAGGTGTTCAGCGCCTCGGTGACCGCGGGGTCGTCGAAGCGGCCGAAGTTGAACGACGCCTTGCCGTCGACGATCCACTTCGGGTCCATGGTCGACGTGTACAGGCCGTACGCGTTGCCGGTGTCCTCGAGCCAGTGGATGATCGCGTCGAAGTTGCCCTCCTGCTTGCCGGCGTCCCAGCCGCCGAAATCGGGCTGGTCGACGTTGACCTTGATGCCGAGCGCCTTCTCGAGCTCCTCCGACATGAGGGCCTGCTCGGTGTTCCAGTCGCTCCAGCCGGCGGGGACGGAGACCGAGAACTCGACAGCTTCACCGTCGGGGTCGGTCAGCGTGCCGCTGTTCCAGGTGTAGCCGGCGTCCGTGAGGACCTCCTTGGCCTTGTCGACGTCGACGGAGTAGTTGTCGTCCTTGTACTCGTCGATGATCTCGCTCTCGAGCACGGAGCTGAGGCCGGTCTTGTTCCAGATCGCCTCGCTCGCACCCTCTCGGGCGATGTCGACGTAGGCCTCGCGGTCGATCGTCCAGGCGAGCGCCTCGCGCAGTGCGGGGTCGTTGAAGGGCTTCTTCTGCAGGTTCATGAAGAGCGTGCCGGCGCCCGGGGTGGGCGAGACCAGGAACACGTTGTCCGGGTCGGCGGAGAGGTAGCTCTCCTGGACCTGCGGGATGAAGGCCTGAGCCCAGTCCGCGTCGCCCGACACGAGCGCCGTGGTGAGCGCGGCGTTGTCGCCGTACGAAACGTAGTTCAACTGGGGAACGGCGAGGTCGCCGCCCCAGTAGTCGGGGTTCGCCTTGAGCGAGACGGACTCGGTCGACCAGTTCGACATCACGTACGGGCCGGTGCCGACGAGCTTGCCCTCATCGGTCAGGGGGTCGGTGTTGGGGTCCTCGATGTCCTTCCAGATGTGCTCCGGGACGATCGGGGTGTGCAGGACGCGGCCCTGCGAGGTGAACTTCGAGCTCGAGAAGGTCAGCACGACCGTGTCGCCGTCGGCGGTGACCTCGGTGACGCCGAGAGCGCCGGTGTCGGTGAGCTTGCCGCTCAGGTACTGATTGAAGGTGAAGACGACGTCGTCGGCGGTGAAGTCCTCACCGTCGCTCCACTTCACGCCGCTGCGAGGCGTGACGGTGAGCTGGGTGTAGTCGTCGTTCCACTCGACCTTCTCGGCGAGCCACGGGGTGGTGCCGAGGTCTCCGGTCGGGTTGACGAGCGCGAGGGGCTCGAAGATGACCTTCGAGTAGCCGTAACGCGAGCCGGCCGAGTCGCCGAGATAGGGGTTGTGGGATTCCGTGGTGATCGCGCCGTCGGGCTTCGCGATCGTGAGAGCGGCTCCGGAGCCCTGGTTCCCGGAGTCGTTGTTTCCTCCGCCGGCGGCGCAGCCGGTGAGGATGAGTGCCGCGGTGAGACCGGCGGCGGCGAGGGAGGTCTTCAGCCTCATTGCTTCTCCTTCATCTGTGGTCCCGGCGCCGCGAACAGACCTCCGAAGGAGTGCCACTCGGCGCTGAGTGTGATTGCATGGGAAAACTTACAATCAAGTAAGTAAGTTCACAACCCTCCAGTGATGCGGGCGTCGCGATCTGCGTATGATCTGATCCGCACGCGGGGAAGAAGGCAGATCATGGTCGACAGCCGACACCAGACGAAGTCGCGTCCCGCGACGCTCGTCCGTCGTCGAGAGATCCTCGACGCGGCGCAGGAGATCTTCGGCTCCAAGGGCTTCGCGAACGGCACCCTGCAGGACATCGCCGACCAGGTCGGGATGACGCACGCCGGCATCCTCCATCACTTCGGGTCGAAGGATCAGCTGCTGCTCGACGTGCTCGAGCATCGGGATCAGACGGATGTCGTCGATCTGGACGGCGGGCGCATCCCGGGCGGGATGGAGCTGTTCCGCCACCTCGTGCACACCGCGATCATGAACATGCAGCGGGCCGGGATCGTGCAGGCGTATGCCGTGCTGTCGGCGGAGTCGGTCACCGACGACCACCCCGGGCGGGCGTACTTCGAGCACCGGTACACCGTGCTGCGAAAGGACCTGCGCGAGGCGTTCGAGCGGGTCTGCGAGGAGCGAGGCATCACGGATCCCGGCTCGATCGCGCACGGCTCGGCGGCGATCCTCGCCGTGATGGATGGGTTGCAGGTGCAGTGGCTGCTCGATCCGACGGCGGTCGACCTGGGGCGGGCGTCGGAGTTCGCGATCGAGGCGATCGTGGCCGCCGTCATCGAGCCGCGTCCGTCGGTCCTGGCGGAACCCGCCTGAGTTTGTTCGGCGTCGATGTCGATTCCGATCGCACTTGTTCGACGCGATAGTGAGAGGGACGAAAAGCGTCCCCCGGAACTCAGGAGATGACCATGAAGCACATGCTGATCATGCGGAGCACGCAGGCTGCGGCAGAGGCCTTCGCCGAGACCGATTTCGAGGCGGTCATCAATGCGATGGGCGCGTACAACGAGTCGATGATGAACGCCGGCGTTCTCGTCGGTGGCGACGGCCTCGCGCCCGAGCCGGGGTATGTCGTCGACTTCGACGGCGAGACGCCGGTGGTCAGCGACGGCCCCTACGGCGAGGTCCACGAGCTCTTCAACGGGTTCTGGATCGTGCAGACGGGGACCGCCGAGGAGGCCTTGGAGTGGGCGAAGCGCGCACCGCTGACGCCGGGCAGCAAGCTCGAGGTGCGGCGGGTGACCGACGAGAGCGACTTCGCGGACTTCGCCGACAACGAGTACATCGAGAAGGAGAAGGGCTGGCGCGAAGAGCAGGGCGCGTGAGCCGGTGAGTGACGTCCGGCGCGAGATCGAGGCGGTCTGGCGGATCGAGGGTGTGCGGATCGTGGCATCCCTCGCGAGGGTCACGCGGGATCTCGGTCTCGCCGAGGATGTCGCTCAAGAGGCGCTGGTCGAAGCCTTGACGGCGTGGCCGCGTGACGGGATGCCGGTCAATCCAGGTGCGTGGCTGACGGCGGTCGCGAAGCGGCGCGTGATCGATGCGTGGCGGCGACGGACAGCGCGTGATGACCGGTACGCCGGGATCGCACACGATCTGACCGAGGTGGTCGATGCGGACTGGGAGCCGATCGACGACGACGTGCTGCGGCTCGTGTTCACGGCGTGCCATCCCGCGCTGTCGCGGGAGTCGCAGGTCGCCTTGACGTTGCGGGTGGTTGCGGGTCTCACGACGGAGGAGATCGCGCGGATGCTGCTGGCGACCGTGCCGGCGGTGCAGGCGCGGATCACCCGGGCGAAGAAGACGCTGGCGGCGGGCGGCATCCCGTTCGAGACTCCGGACCCGTCGGAGTGGCCGGGCCGATTGGGTGCCGTGTTGAGTGTCGTGTACATGGTCTTCACCGAGGGGTATGCGGCGACGGCGGGGGAGCGCTGGGTGCGTCCCGACCTGGCCGACGAGGCGATCCGGTTGGGGCGCGTCGTGGCGGGTCTGCTCCCGCGGGAGCCTGAGGTGCTCGCGCTGCTGGCACTGATGGACTTCCAGCGGGCGCGCTTCGCGGCGCGCGAGACGGCGGGTGGTGCGCCGATTCTGCTCGGGGATCAGGACCGGACCCGGTGGGACCGCGGCCAGATCGCGCGGGCGTCGGACGAGTTGCGCCGAGCGGATGCCGCGGCCGCCGCGCGAGGGAAGGGTCGCGGTCCGTACGCGTTGCAGGCCGCCATCGCGCAGTGTCATGCCCTGGCGCCGAGCGTGGCGGAGACCGAATGGGAGCGCATTGTCGTGCTCTACGAGGTGCTGGGTCGGGTTGCGCCGAGTCCGATGGTGGAGCTGAACCGGGCGGCGGCGGTCTCGATGGCGGCGGGGCCGGCCGAGGCGCTCGCGATCGTCGACGATCTGGACCGGTCAGGCGCGCTGCAGGGGTCGCACGTGGTTCCAAGCGTGCGAGGCGAGTTGCTGGCGCGGCTGGGTCGGAACGATGAAGCACGCACGGAGCTGACGAGGGCCGCGGCGCTGACCGCGAATGCCGCGCAGCAGAGGGTGCTGCGGGACAAGGCTGCCGCGCTGCGGGGTCTCGGGTAGGCGGAGCCGGGGGCGATGGGGTGCGACCGGACCTGCGCGCGCTCGTGCGATGGAGTGCGCGCGCCTGTCATCGTGGCGAACGTGTCTGTCCGAGACCGCGTGGGGTGCGCCCTCTCAGAAGGGTGCCGGGTCTCCGGGTTGTGCCGGGGCAGGGATAAAGGCGACGGCCGGTGTGGGTGCGTCTTCGCGGTAGGTCCTGCCCAGGGGTGAGGTCCATTCGAGGACACCACCCTTCAGTTGTCGGACTCTCCAGGCGGTGAATTGCTTCATCGAGTGGTGCCGTTGGCACAGGTGGGCGAGATTGGTGAGTTCGGTTCGTCCGCCGAGGGCGTGGTCGTGAGTGTGGTCGATCTCGCAACGGATCGCCGCGACCCGGCATCCGGGGAACCGGCAGTGCTGATCGCGGGCTTGCAGGAACCGACGCATCCCCGAGGGAACGCGGTACGAGTCGGTTGCGACGGTGACCACGGTCGTCGGGTCGTGGAACAGTCGCTCCCAGATGTGCGTCGACCCGGCGAGCGTGCGGGCGGTAGCGGGGTCGATCGGAGAGCGGCCGGCGAGGTCGCACGGCCCGTCGTCCGCACCGGTGAGCGTCGCGGCGGGGACGAGCACCTGCACTCTCGCGCGGATCGCGCCGAGCGGTCCGGCGGTGGTGTCGCGCGTGTCGTCGAGTGCAGGGGTGCCCGCGAGGAGGAGGTCGGCGAACACGTCCGCTCGAACCTGATCGGTCGATCGGGCGTCGGTCGCGACGACCTCCGAGCCTGCCGAGCGTTCATCGCGCGTGTCGATGATCGCGCGTGCCTGCTGGGTGAGTCGATCGTGAATCCCCTCCGCGATCACGGTCGGGAGAGTTGCGATGAGGTCGCTCATGCCATCGCGCCCCGTCACCAACCGCACACACCGCCCCGAGGCCGCTTCGCCATGCCGCTCTGCGAAGGCCCGCGGGTGCATGCGATGTGCGAGGATTTCCAACTCTCCTCGCACCCGATTCGGCGTCTGACCCTCGCATCGTTCGATCGCGATCGCCTCGAACTCCGCCCACAGTTCCGCAGGCAGGTTGACTCCGGCGTCGACGATCGCACTCACGTGCCCGCGGACGATCCGGCCGGCTTCCCATGCGGCCACCGCCGCCGGAAACCCTTCGATCGTCACTCGAGCTTCACCAATGCGTCGTTGCACCGTCCGGTCGGTCATCCGCATCGTCCCGGCGAGTTCGGCAGAGATGGAGCGCAGGGCCATGTCGTGCAGAAGGACATTCGCGTCGGAGTGAACGCCCTGCGCCTCTGCCAACCGCCCCGCTGCCGCAAGCACGCGAAGCTCCGCGATCTGCCCGGAAGCGATGACACGACTCGCGTCCTCAACGTCCGCAAGAATCCCCGCTAGGGCGGCGAGATACGTCTCGCTACCGGGGGTTTCCATTGCTTCCGTCATACCTGGACTCTCGCACCAACCTCCGACATTCCGACCCCGAAAAGCGCCGAATCAACAGCCCGTGGACAGATCCGATAATGAGAAACCACTCATCCGACGGAAGGTCCTACATCCAACCCGCCCGCTCCAGCGCAACGCGCGCGATCTCGGCGACCGCTCGCCCATCCGTCGCGATCCGTATGGCATCCGGGGCACCGGCGTCCAACCGCCTCGCAGCCGCGGCGCTTCGGGCCACGTGTTCCTCGAGCGCCGTCCCGATCTCGCGCTTGGCAAGTCGATCCGCGGCGACGGCATCCGTCGACGTCAGCAGCACCGCCGTCGACCGCACGTGACCGCCCAGGGCAGCCTCCAGCTCGGCGACCTGCAGCACACTGACGGTGTTCGTGAAGATGAGCCTCGAATACCCGACCTCGCGATAATTCGCCCACATCGCGGCGAGATTCCGCTCCGCGAGCGGGACGCCGCTGCGCCACGGCTGAGGATGGGCCTGATCCAGATTGTCGCCCTCGATCACAGCGTGGCGGACGTCAGCCTGCGCGAGTAGGTGGGAGGCCTCGGCCGCGACGGAGGACTTGCCCACCCCGGAGCGACCGCCGATGAAGATCACGTCGGTGTGCATCCCTCATCCTCTCGACCTAACGGCCGTGGCCGCATCCCGCAACCCCGCGCCGCATGCCGACACCCCGACATACCGTGGGCGAAACGATGCGAACGGAGCGTGTGATGCGGACGTACGACTATCTGATCGTCGGTGGCGGAATGGTGGCGGATGCGGCGGCCCGCGGCATCCGGGAACTGGATCCCGACGGCACCATCGGCATCCTCAGCGCGGACGTCGATCCGCCGTACACGCGTCCAGCCCTGTCGAAGAAGCTCTGGACCGACCCCGACTTCACGTGGGATCAGGTGCCGCTCGGCACCGAGGAGACGGGCGCGGAGATCCGACTGGAGACTTTCGTCACCGGTATCGACCGCGACGCGAAGACCGTGTCGATCGGCGAGGGCAACGACCTCGGCTACCGTCGACTCCTCATCGCGACGGGCTCGAAACCCCGCGAGATCCCCGTGCCTGAGGACGACCGCATCCTGTTCTTCCGCTCGGCAGGCGACTACCGGCGCCTCCGCGACCTCGCCGCGAACGGCGGGCGTGCGGTCGTCATCGGCGGCGGCTACATCGGCGCCGAGATCGCGGCGGCGCTCGTGCAGAACGGCGTCGAGACCGAGCTCGTCTTCCCGTCCGAGGTCCTCGGCGACGGCACGTTCCCGCCAGCGCTCGCGAAACGTTACGAGCAGCTGTTCCGCGACGGCGGGGTCGAGCTCGTCTCGGGCGCGCGCGTCGACGAGGTGCGTGCCGCCGGCAACCGCCTGCACGTCGTGCTCGAGGGCGGCGAGGAGCGTCCCGCCGACATCGTCGTGCTGGGCCTCGGCGTCGACCCTGTGACCGACCTCGCCGAGCAGGCGGGGCTCGAGGTCGACGAGGGTGTGATCGTCGACGAGCACCTCGTCACGAGCGACGACGCGATCTGGGCGGCCGGTGACATCGCGTCCTACCCCGACCCGATCCTCGGACGCACGCGCGTCGAGCACGTGGACAACGCGAACGAGATGGGCGCCGCCGTCGGTCGGTCGATGGCGGGGGAGCGGCTCCCGTACACCCACACCCCGTACTTCTACTCGGCCGTGTTCCGCGTGCGATGGGAGGCGGTCGGCACGCTCGACCCCGAGAAGGATCCGCTCGTCGTCGATCTCGACGAGGACCGCACCGTCGTTTACTACCGCGACGAGTCCGGCGCACCGGTCGGCGTGCTGCTGTGGAACGTCGAGGACGCCCGCGACCTCGCGCGTGCCGTGCTCGTCGACGGCGAGACGGATGCCGAGGCCCTCCGCACCCGCATCGGCTGACCCTGTGCCAGGGTGGGCGCATGACGCACCGTCGGCTCGTCGTTCCTGCGGTGCTCCTGCTCGTCCTCGGTCTGTCGGCCTGCGCGAGTGGGCCGCCGCTTTCGCTGGGCGAGGGATACGAGTCCTGCAACTCCGAAATCGATGAGCCGGTGACGTTCGGTGACGTGGCGCGGGCATCCGCAGCCGGCACGGTCGTCATGGAGTCCATCGAGCTGGAGGGCGCCGAGGGGCTCGCGTTGCGCGAGGTCTACCTCGTGCCGATTCAGAACCAGGTCAGCCTGGGTGCGGACGCCTTCCCGCCGGCGGCGGAATTCTGGGATCGGCGAGTCGCCGTCCCCGGGACCGCAATCTCGCCCGGAGAGGAGGTGACCGTGCTGTTCGTCGTCGAGGCCGTCGGTGGGGGCGACACCCATGGCTCCGAGGGATACACCGCGCGGTATTCGATCGACGGACGGCCCTACGAGACGACGAGTTCAGCCCGGTTCCGGGCTCGCCTCGGACTGTGGGGCGGAGGATGAGGAGGGGCCCTAGCCTGCCAGCGGAAGCGTGATGGTGATGGTCGTCCCGACGCCTATGGCGCTGTCGATCTCGAGTGCGCCGTGGTGCTCGGCGACGGCGGCCACGACGCTGGCGAGCCCGAGCCCGGTGCCGCCGTCCTCGGGCTCAGCGAGACGTCCGCGTTCGCCGGGCGCCGCGATGGTGTCGATGTCATCCGGGTGGATGCCGCGGCCCGCATCCCGCACCGTCACGGAGACCGTATCGTCGCCGCGGACGACCTCGACGTGGATGTCCTCGTCGGAGTAGCGGGCCGCGTTCTCGAGGACGTTCGCGAACGCGCGGCGCAGGGCGAGGACGTCGCCGCGCACTGTCGCCGTGTCCAGTCGGTCGAAGTGGATGCGCTCCTCCGCGCCGGCGCGGAGGACGACGGTCGCCGATCCGCGCACCACGAGCGACACGTCGAACGTGCGCTCGTCGTCGCGCATCCCGCGGACGGCATCTGCCATCAAAGCGCCCGCCATCGCCGCAAGGTGCTCACTGGTCTCGAGGGCGAGCCGCAGGTAGCGGTTGTCCGTACCGATCTCGTCCTCGAGTAGGTCGAGGTAGCCGCGGAGGGCAGTGACAGGGGAGATGAGGTCGTGGGCGAAGGTGCGCTGCAGGGACACCTGCTCGTCCTGGGCCTGCTTCTCCGCTGTAATGTCGCGCACGATCTTCACGAACCCGCCGACGCCCGTGTCGTCGTGGATCGCGGTGATCGTCACGTGAGCCCAGAACTGCGAGCCGTCCTTGCGCACCCGCCACCCGTGATCCTCGACGCTCCCATCCGAACGCGCCCTGTCGAGCAGCGTGTCGGGGAGCCGGTTCTCGCGGTCGACGGCGCGGTAGAACAGCGAGAAGTGCTGTCCGATGATCTCGTCGGCGGAGTAGCCCTTCAGGTCCTCGGCCCCGACGTTCCATCCCCGCACGAAGCCGCTCGAGTCCAGCTTCACGATCGCGAACAGGGCTACGTGCTGCTCCCACGCCTCGATCGCGTCTGTTCGCACCTTCATGGTCCCCCGCCGGTCGGTGTCAGTCGTATCCGTCAGCATAGAAGCATTCCCGAGGCCCGCCCCGCGCTCCGGTGTGCCCTGACGCCCGTCAGAAGGCGCGGACCTCGCCCGGGCTCGCCGGCGGCAGCGGGGCGTGGGTGTCGAGATCCTCCATGAGGTGGATCGACGCATACGGATGAGGGGTGATGCGACCCGCGTCGTCGAAGACGCGGAGCGCGCGCCGCAGGAGGCCACCGGGAAGAAGCGGATGCCGGAACGTCACCTCGACACGGGTGTCGGGCCATTCCCCCACGATGTCGATGCGGGGCTCGCTCAGCCCCGGAGTCAGCGGTTGACGTTCCCCATCCGGTCCCCGCCAGTACTGGGCGAGGTCGCCGAACTCGTCGACGAGCGCGGTGATCGCGGCATCCCGTCGCTCCATCGGCAGATGGATGCGCCGCCAGGGCACGTCCGGCGTGGTGTCGACGACCTCGTCGGGCTGTCTCCAGTGGAGGATGTCCATGAATTCCTCTTCGGACAGCGGTACCGCATCGCTCATCGGTAAGAGTCGTTCCGGGAGCGGACCGGTGGGCAGCAGAGCGGTCGCGTACCGGTAGTGGTAGGAGGTTCCGCCGTGCTCCGCGCGCACATCGGGCGCGTCGGGCGAGAAGACCATGCGCGGCGCATCGCCGGCGTCCTCGACGATGAGGACGCGTCGATCGATCGTGTGCGTCGTGCGCGTCCCGCCGGCGATCACGATGAGCTCCGTGTCCGTCGACCACGCTGCCCGGTCGTCGGGATCCGGGTCGCGGCGCTCGCGCAGCCAGAGCCCGTGGCGGGTCGCCCCGACGGCGTACCTGCTGCCGTCCGCGTGTGCCTGGGCGACCGTGCCGACCCAGCGGACGTGGACGGCGGTCACCGGCCGATGCAGATCGCCCTCATCGTCCTCGCTGGGCGCGTACACGACCCACGCACCGTCCGGAGCGGCGTACACGGTCACACCGACCGCGACGTCGCCGACGTCCAGATCCGGCCAGGAGACGACCCGGTCATCCTCGCCGGCCGCCCGGATCACCGCGACCGGCTGCGTCATACTGACGAGGATCTCAGCGTCCTGACCCACGGCGACGCGCCGGGCGCGGGAATCGGTGCTCACGTGGTGATTCTGCCCCACGGTGGATCAGTCCGCCTGAGCTCGGCGCGCCGCCCGATCCGATGCGCGGTCGGCGACGAACACCCTCCGTGACGATCACCTGGCAACCCGAATCCGCGCACGCTCGGACGCGACTGGAGACGGATGCCGCAGCCCTCGGCCTGCGTCGGGTCGAGATCCCGACGACCATCGGCACGGTCGTCGCACGCGTGGGGGTCGCCGCCAGCCCCGTGGCGACCGTCCTGCTGCACGGCGCTGCCGGATCGTGGACGACCTGGACCCCGCTGCTGCGAGCCGCTGCTCGATGCGACGACCCGGTGCGCAACATCGTCGCGCTCGACCTGCCCGGCTGGGGCGAGAGCCCGTTCCCGTCCGATGGGATCGACATCGGGCGTTTCAGCGAGGCCATCCGCGAGGTCGCCACGGCCTTGGGGTACGAGCGATGGGATGTCGTCGGTCACTCGCTCGGCGGCGCGCTGGCCCTCGACCTGGCTGCGCGATTTCCCGAGAGGACCGATTCGGTCTTCCTCGTCTCGCCGTCGGGACCGGGCGTGTTCGACGCCGTGCGACGGCCGCTCCGAGGCGGGCTCGGACTGCCCGCCTTCGCGGGGATGCTTCTAGCCATGCGCATCCTCCGCGGTCTCGGCGACGCGTCTACTTCGCTGCTCCGCACGCTCGACCGCCGCGGTCTCCTGCGACCCCTGAGCGCACCCCTCTTCGCGCTGTCTCGCCGGATCGACCCCTCCGTCGTGCACGCGCTCGCCGACGAGATCCGGCCGCGGGCGTTCGTCGCCGCGTCCCGTGCCGCCGCACTCTACGACGAGTCGTCGTGGCGCGGCATCCGCTGCTCGGTGAGGTCGGTCCGCGGCGCGCGCGACGTGTTCGTGGGCACGGATGACGGTGCCGGGCTCGCGGCGCTGATCGATGGCTTCGACGAGGTGGTGCTGCCGGACGCCGGCCACTTCGCAGCCGTCGAGCAGCCGGCCGAGGTCCTCCGGCTACTGCGCCGTGCGAGGCTCTAGGAGTCGATGCGGACCGCGTGACCGGTGACGACGATGCCGCCCGATGCCGGTATGTCGACGGTCAGCTCGCCGGCCCGGCCGACGTGCGCGCCCTGCTCGATGACGATCTGCGCGGGCGGTGCGACCGCGCCGAGCGACCGCAGGTACGCACCGAACGACGCCGCGGCCGATCCGGTGGCCGGGTCCTCGGTGATGCGCCCCACGGGGAAGAGATTGCGTGCGACGAAGCGGTCCCGGCCGAGTCGGTGGGCGACCGTGATCGTGGCGGGCCAGCCGCGGTGATCCATCAGCGCTCGCACGCGCTCCGCGCCGAACGAGAAGCCGTCGAAGGCCGCGCGGTCGGCGACGACGATGACCGGATGCGGGTTGCCCGCGTGCGCGATGCGCGGCGGCAGTTCCGTATCGAGCGCTGAGGGTTCGAGCCCGATCTCGTCGAGGATCGCCGCGAGATCGTCCTCGGTGAGGGGTGACACCGACGGCTCGATGCTCGTGAACGAGGCGCGTGTGCTCGCGGCATCCATGCTCACCGTGATCTCGACCACACCCACGGGCGTCGCGAACCGGATCGCACCCGCGCTGACGCGGCCGGCGTCCGCGAGGGCGACGGCGGTGGCGACGGTCGCGTGGCCGCAGAACGGCACTTCGGCGATGGGGGAGAAGTAGCGGATCGTCATCGCGCCGTCGTCACCGACGCCCGTCACGAACGCCGTCTCGGAGAAGTCGATGTCCGCAGCGATGCCCTGCATCGACGCCTCGTCGAGGGCGGACGCGTCGAGCACGACGCCGGCGGGGTTGCCGCCGTCGGAGTGCGTGGTGAAGGCGGCGTATCGGAGGATCTCGAGGTCGGGCACCGTTCGAGGCTATGCCCGTCCGCAGGGTCAGCGGCGGACGAGGTCGGCGACGATGGGGCGGTGGTCCGTCGCGATGCCGGCGACATCGAGTGTGGCGACCCGCGCGGCATCCCACTCTGGTGTCGCGAGGACATTGTCGATCGCGGCGCCGAACAGCGGTGGGACCATCGACGGCCAGGTCGGAGCGAAGGTGCCGACGGTGCGGCAGGAGCCGAGCGCGCCGGCGGGCATGTTCGCGGGGACGGCGTTGAGGTCGCCGGCGACGATCGTGTCGGGGGAGTCGCAGTGCGACGCGATCCAGTCCAGTCCGAAATCCCGCCCCGAGGAATCGCCGCGGAAGCTGAGGGCGACGAGGTGCGCGGCGACGATGCGCGGCGCAGCACCGTCGACCTCGGGAGCGAGGACGAAACCGGACGTGCGGCCCGATTCGTCCGCGTCGGTGACCCGGTAGCGCGGCAGGTCGTCGGCGGCGAGGACGGTGACGGCGATGCCGCGCACGCCGTAGCTGACATACCCCGGCGGCACGTCGTCGGCCTGCAGGTTGCCCTGATAGAGCTCGCTGAGCACGACGATGTCGGGCTGGAGTGTGCCGATGAGAGCGGCGCGGGATGCCGCGTCCTCCGCTCCTTGCAAGACGTTCCATCCCAGCACTCGCAGCTGACCGTCCTGGCGAGCCGGGACGGCCTCGGGGGTGACCGCGGCAGGCATGGCGACTGCCGTCACGAGGAGCACGACGAGCAGACCGACGCTCACGACACCGGTGCCGAACAGTGCGACCTTCCGGCGTCGCCGGAGGAGTAGCGCGAGGAAGGTCAGGATGAGGGATGCGGCGAGCATGCCGGCGAACACGAAGCCGGGGAAGGCGAGCGCCCCGCTGAACAGCCACCACCGCGCGAGGAAGCCGAACTCCCGGCCTGCGAGGTAGACGACCGCGACGAGCGCGAGGGCCGCCGCGCCGATGAGAAGGAACGGTGTGAGCCGATCCCTGCGGGCAGGCCATTCGTTTGTCGTCATGTCCTACGCCCCCCGCGCGGTACCGGTCCGGCGATTTCGCCGCAGGCCCACGCTACCCGTGCGCCCCGCGAGGACGTATGCCATGCTCCGACCGTGACTGACTGCTCCTGCGCGCGCGCCCACAACCTCGAGAGCCCCGGTCTCGAGCGGGGGCTTGACCTCGCCCCAGGGGCAGGGCTGAGGGTGAACCTGTGACTGCACGAGACGACGAGTGGATGACTGCCGGACGGTTCGGCGCGTCGACCCTGCTGTCGGCGAAGGCGCTCCGGATCTACGCCGAGCGGGGGCTGCTCCCTCCGCGCCGGGTGGAAGCCGAGACCGGATACCGCTACTACTCGGCCGATCAGGTGCCGACGGGATGGCTGATCGCGCTCTTGCGGTCGGCCGACCTCTCGCTCGATCAGATCGCGTCGATCGTCGACCTCTCCGAGGAAGATCCGGATGCCGCTGTCGCCCTGCTCGACGAGGCGACAGCAGCGATGGATCGTCGCACGCAGGCTCACCATGTCGTGCTCGCTCGAGCGCGGCTTCATCTCACGAAGGAGACCCTGATGTCCGCTGTCGACACCGCGATCGAAGGCGACCGCCCCGTCCTGAGCGTGATGCGCCGCATGGCGCCGCACGAGATGGACCAGATCATCCACGATGAGGTCTACCACCTGCGGCAGATCGCCGCGGGTGCGGGGCTGCAGGTGACAGGGGATGCGTTCGGGGTCTTCCACGCGCCCGTCACCGATGACTCCGACGGTCCGCTCGAGATCGTCATACCCGTCGACGGGCTGATCGACGGCACCGAGGACGTCCGCAGCTACCGGATGACCGGCGGCCAGGTCGCGCTCCGTCACGCGGAGGGCCGCGAGACGGACTTCCCCGAGATCCTCGCGCTCTACGACGAGGTGTACGCCTGGATCACGGATGCGGGCCGTACCCCCATCGGCCCGCCGCGGGAGATCTGGCACAACTCACCCCGCGACGACGAGCCACTGCGGCTGACGGTGGCGTGGCCGTTCGCGGGGTGATGGCCATCCGCTTCGCATCCGCAAGAGGGAGTTTCCCCGCGCCCGATGCGTCAGAGTGAGACGCGCAAGCCCGTCACGCATGTCATCGCCGCAGCCAGGTGCATCCGATTCGGTGTTCGCTACGAACAAACCCTGAAGGGATGACATGAGCACTCACACCACAGGCAAGCGGTTCTTCTTCTGGGCAGCCGTCTCGGGCCTGGTCGGAGGCGCGGTCTTCCTCGCGGTAGCCGAGCTGGCCGCGCTGATCTTCGCGAGCACGGCCAGTCCGATCCTCGCCGTCGGCGCGTTCGTCATCGACATCGTCCCGCGGCCGCTGAAGGAATTCGCGATCAGCACGTTCGGTGAGTACGACAAGATCGCTCTCCTCGCCGGGCTCGGTCTCGCTGTCGTCATCGCGTCGGCGATCGCCGGAATCCTCGAATACATCCGACCCCCGCTCGGCGTCGTCGCACTCTTCGTCGCCGGCATCCTGTCGGGCGCGGCGATCGTCACCCGTGCCGAGGCGACCCCGCTCGCCTTCCTGCCTCCCCTCCTCGGAACGCTGGGCGGGGCCGCGATCCTCTTCCTCCTCGGCCGGCGGCTGCGGGCCTGGCGCGACGCGCACACGTCAGACGGGGAGGCGCGCGAGGACGGTCTCGACCGCCGACGCTTCCTGCTGATGACCGGTATCGCCGGCGCATCCGCCGTCATCGTCGGCGTCGCCGCCCGTACCGTCAGCGCCGCCACCGCATCCGCAGACGCGATCCGTCGCGCGCTCAAGCTGCCTGCCCCGAAATCCACCGTGACGATTCCCTCGGGCGCCGAGCTCGACGTCGAGGGGATCAGCCCGCTCATCACTCCGAACGCTGATTTCTACCGCGTCGACACGGCGCTCACGGTGCCGAACGTCGACCCGTCGACCTGGCGCCTCGTCATCGACGGCATGGTCGACACGCGCGTCGAGCTGTCGTTCCAGGACCTCCTCGACATGGGGCTCGACGAGTACGCCATCACGCTCACCTGCGTCTCGAACGAGGTCGGCGGCAACCTCGTCGGCAACGCGATCTGGCAGGGCGTGCCGCTCCGAGAGGTCCTCAAGATGGCGGGCCCGAAGGCGGGCGCCGACATGATCCTGTCCCGCAGCGTCGACGGATACACCGCGAGCACGCCGCTCTCGGCCGGCACCGACGAGAACCTCGACGCGATCCTCGCCGTCGCGATGAACGGCGAGCCGCTCCCTCCCGAGCACGGCTTCCCCGTCCGCATGGTTATCCCCGGTCTCTACGGCTACGTCTCCGCGACGAAGTGGGTCACGGAGCTCAAGATCACGACGTTCGCGGAGGACGAGGCGTACTGGACCCCGCGCGGCTACAGCGCCGAAGCGCCCATCAAGTTCTCGTCGCGCGTCGACACCCCGAAGAGCGGCAGCCCTGTGAAAGCCGGCAAGGTTCCGATCGCAGGCGTCGCCTGGGCGCAGACCGTCGGCATCGAACGCGTCGAGGTCAGCATCGACAACGGCGAGTGGATGCCGGCCAAGCTGTCCACCCCCATCAACGAGGACACCTGGGTGCAGTGGGTCCTCGAATGGGATGCCGAGCCCGGCACGCACTACGTGGCGGTCCGCGCGATCAACAAGAACGGCGACATGCAGATCGAGGAGCGTGCCGCCATCGCCCCGAACGGCTCGTCGGGTTGGCAGCGTTCGCTCGTCACCGTGTCGTGATGCACGACCTAGGGTGAGCACGTGACGTCTCTCCGCTCTGTCGTGATCACGGTGTCCGACCGCTCCGCCTCCGGCGAGCGCGAGGACCGCGGCGGCCCGCTGGCAGTGCAGCTTCTCGAGGCCGCGGGTATCGAGATCGCCGGGCTCGAGGTCGTCCCCGACGGTGCGGACTCGGTGGAGGCCGCCCTGCGACGCGCTCTCGCCACCCGCGCGCAGCTCATCGTGACGACCGGCGGCACCGGCGTCGGCCCCCGTGATCAGACGCCCGAGGGCACCGAGCGCGTCGTGACCCGGTCGCTCCCGGGCATCGCCGAGGAGCTCCGGCGCGTCGGCCTCACCGACACCCCGCTGTCGGTGATCTCCCGCGGCGTCGCGGGTGTCGTCGACCCCGAGGGGGCCCTGGTCGTCAACCTGCCGGGATCGCCGCGCGCGGTGAGCTCCGGCATCCCTGTGATCGTGTCGGTCGCGACGCACGTCGTCGACCAGGTGAGAGGCGGAGACCACTCGTGAACATCGTTCGGATCGCCCGGCTCGAAGAGACCGCCCTCGACCTCGACGCGCACCTGCGTGCTGTCGAGGATCCGAAGTACGGCGCGGTGACGACGTTCGTCGGTCGGGTGCGCGATAACGATCCGGATGCCGCGACCACCGTCGTCGGGCTGGAGTACAGCGCTCACCCCGACGCCGAGACGACCCTGCACCGGATCGCCGCCGAGGCCGGCGACACGTCGGGCGCCGTCGTGGCCGTCAGCCACCGCGTCGGCAACCTCGCCGTCGGCGACGCCGCGGTCGTCATCGCCGTCGCGTCGGAGCACCGGGCCGAAGCGTTCGAGGTCTGCCGCGACGTCATCGAGACGATCAAGACCGACCTGCCCGTCTGGAAGCGTCAGCTCGAAGTCGACGGCACGACGGCGTGGAAGGGCATCGGCGGCTGAGGCTCGGCCGCTGCGTCAGCCGCCGGCGAAAGGCGGCAGGACGTCGATCAGGCGTGCGTCGTCGAGCCGAGTGTCGCCGTCGGTCCGCACGCCGTCGACGAGTACGGCGCAGTCGGGCAGCACGAACCACAGCTGGGGGTGCTCGTCGAGGATCGCGGTGCGGAGCTCGGCGAGGGTCGCCTCGGGGCGCTCCTCGCTCTCGGTCCCGGCAGCCTCGGCGGCGGCGGCGAAGTAGCGCACGAGCGTCATGACGGGTCCTCCTCGCCGGGCCGGACCCAGTCGCCCGACCGGCCGCCCGATTTCGCGACGATGCGGACGTTCTCGATCACCACAGCGCGGTCGAGGCCCTTGATCATGTCGACGACGGCGAGGGCGGTGACGGACACCGCGGTGATCGCCTCCATCTCGACACCGGTGCGGTCGGCAGTGCCGACGGTCGCCTCGATCTCGACGCCGTCGTCGACGATGTCGAGTTCGACGGATGCCCGGTGCACACCGATGACGTGGGCGAGGGGCAGGAGCGTCGCCGTCGACTTCGCCGCCTGGATGCCGGCGATGCGTGCGACGGCCAGCACGTCGCCCTTCGGGGCGGTGCCGTCGCGGAGGGCGGCGACGACGTCGGCGCTGCACCGCACGAACCCGCGCGCGGTGGCCGTGCGGACCGTCGGGGCCTTCGCCGTGACGTCGACCATGTGCGCGCGGCCGGCCGAATCGAGGTGGGGGAAGCTCATCAGACCAGCATGACATCCACGGCGTCGCCCACGGCGACGCTCGCGACGTCGGCGGGGATGATCGCGAAAGCGGATGCCTGTGCCAGCCCGCCGGCCAGGTGCGAGCCCGAGCCTCCCGCGGTCGCGGGGCGCACGGTCCCCGCCGCGAGGTCGACCACGGCCGGCAGGTACTGTCGCCGTCCGGGCGGGGTGGTCCACGACTCCGCCGCGGCCATGGTCATGTGGGCGCGCTGGATGACCGACCGTCCCTGCAGCGCCAAGAGGGCGGGGCGCACGAACACCTCGAACGACACGGCGACGCTGACCGGGTTGCCGGGAAGGCCGAAGACGAGGCATCCGTCTCCCACCGTCCCGAAGGCCTGCGGCTTGCCGGGCTGCATCGAGACTTTGGCGAACTCGACCTCGCCATGCCCGTCGAAGGCGGCCCGCACGGGTTCGTAGGCCCCGGCGCTGACGCCGCCGGTGAAGATGATGACGTCGGCCCCTGCGGCCCGCGCGTCGGCGGTGGCCTGCGCGACGGCGTCGCCATCGTCCGCGACGCGGGCGACCATCACGACCTCGGCATCGGCCCCGGGGACGAGCTGCGCGAGGAGCGGTCCGTTCGAATCGGGGATGAGTCCGCGGCGCACGGGCTCGCCCGGTCCCGTCAGCTCGCTGCCGGTCGAGACGATCGCGACCCGCGGCGGGCGGACCACTGTCACCTCGTCGATGCCGGCGGCGACGGCAGCGGCGACCTGGAACGGTCCCATCCGCTCGCCGGCGGCGATCACGACGTCGCCGGCGCGCAGGTCGGCGCCGCGACGACGGATGAACGCACCCGGTGCGGGAGCCTCGAGCACCTCGACGACCTCGAGCGAGTCGGCGAGTCCGCCGGTGGTGTTCTCGAACGGCACGATCGCGTCTGCATCGGTGGGCGTGGGTGATCCCGTCATGATGCGGGCCGCCTCACCCGCGGAGAGCGCGGGGTCGTCCGACACCCCGGCGGGAAGATCCGCGACGACCCGCAGCGAGACGGGATGCCCCGGCCCGGCCGACGCCACGTCCACAGCGCGCACAGCGAAGCCGTCCATCGCGGAGTTGTCGAAGGGCGGGATGTCGTGAGTGGCCACCGCGGGTGCGGCGAGGGTGCGGCCCGAGGACAGCCCCACAGGGACGACCTCGGTGGGCAGTGTGCGGACGGCGGCCAGGACGCGCGCGAGGTGTTCCTCGACGCTGCGGATCCCGCTCATGCGCTCGCCGCCGCAGCCGTTGCGGCCGACCGCAGCGGGATCTCGTGCTGGCGGCTCGAGAGCGCGTCGAGGACGAGCATGCGGCCGAGCAGCGGCGTGCCGACGCCGATCGCGAGCTTCACGACCTCGGTGGCGAGGATGCCGCCGACCTGCACGCACAGGGCGCCGAGCACCCCGACCTGCGCACAGGTGGGCGGGTCGCCCTCGGTGCCGACCGCGAAGAGATCGTTCAGGACGACCGGGTCGCCCTCGGACGGCCGCGACCAGAACACGGTGACCTGCGCGTGCCACTCGCGGACCGCTCCCCAGACGAGAGGGAGGCCGAGCGCCTCCGTGGCGGCCGCGACGGCACGACGCGTCGCGAAAGAGTCGCTCGTGTCGATCACGATGTCGGCATCGGCGAAGAAGTCCTGCGCGTTGTCGTCGTCGAGGCGGGCCGTGACCGGGGTGACCACGGTGACCGGAGACAGTGCCGCAACCGCGCGCACGGCGCTCTCGGTCTTATGCACGCCGATGTCTTCGATGCGGTGCGCGATCTGGCGCTGCAGATTGTGGAGCTCGACGGTGTCGTCGTCGATCACGGTGATCGCCCCGACGCCCGCCGCGGCCAGGGCGAGGATCGCAGGGGACCCGATGCCGCCCACGCCGACGACGGCGACGCGCGTGTTCGCGAGGCGCCGTTGCCCTTCGTCGCCGATGCCCCTGAGCACCGTGTGGCGCGCGGTCCGCCGGCGCTCGTCGGGATCCAACTCGGGCACGGGATCGACCAGGGGGCGCATGTCCCGAGTTTACGGCGATGTGGATGCCGCGGGATCGGATCCGCGCCCGGCTCGAAATCCGCGGATGCGGCTCTGAATCGCCTCCACAACCCGCGCATGCGGCATGATCGACGCATGACGACGTACCGTGTGGCGCGAGCCGCTCGTCTTCTCGGTGTGAGCGACGACTCGGTGCGTCGCTGGATCGACCAGGGTCTGCTGCCGGTGACCGATGCCGTACCCGCCGAGATCCCCGGCGAGGCGCTCGCCGCCTTCGCGGTCTCGGTGGCGAACGACCCGGGTGACGGACACGAGCACCGTTCCAGCGCGCGCAACACCTTCGTCGGGATCGTGACGCGCGTGCAGGTCGACGGCGTCATGGCGCAGGTCGACATCCAGTCCGGTCCCCATCGCGTCGTCTCGCTCCTGTCCGCCGAGGCGGTGCGCGAGCTGCAGCTCGACGTCGGCACCCTCGCGCGGGCCTCGGTCAAGGCGACGAACGTCGTCGTCGAGCTGGCGGGGGAGTGAGATGCGTCGTGCCCTGCTCCGGCCGCTCGCCCTCAGCGCGCTCGCGCTTCTCCTCACCGGGTGCGCGGCGCCCGTACCGTCGCCCTCCGGCGACCAGCTCGGCGGTTCGCTGACGGTCTATGCCGCGGCATCCCTCAAGGGCTC
Source organism: Microbacterium sp. SORGH_AS_0505 (assembly GCF_030818715.1). NCBI lineage: Bacteria > Bacillati > Actinomycetota > Actinomycetes > Micrococcales > Microbacteriaceae > Microbacterium > Microbacterium sp. SORGH_AS_0505. Next base: position 1,886,631 of record NZ_JAUTAT010000001.1, read on the forward strand.
ATTCGACGAGATCGCTGAGGCGTTCACGGCGAAGCATCCGGAGGTGGAGATCAGCCCGGTCTACGACGGATCGTCGACGCTGGCGACACAGATCGCCGAGGGGGCCCCGGCGGACGTGTTCGCGTCGGCCGACGAGGCCACGATGGCGAAGGTGTCGCCGTTCGCGCTCGACCCCGCGGTGTTCGCCTCTAACACGCTGGTGATCACGGTGCCGGCGGGCAACCCGAAGAAGGTCGAGACGCTGGCCGACCTCGCGGATCTCGTCACGGTGCTGTGCGCTCCCGAAGCGCCGTGCGGCGCGGCATCCGCGAGGCTGCTCTCCGCAGCGGGTGTGACCGTCGACGCCGCGAGCCTCGAGCAGAACGTCACGGCGGTGCTGACCAAGGTCGCAGCGGGCGAAGCCGATGCGGGCCTCGTGTACACGACCGATGTCGTCGGGCGCAGCGACGTCGCGTCGATCGCGCCCGAGGGGGCCGATGAGGTCGTCAACCGTTATCCGATCGCGGCACTGAAGGATGCCGCGAATCCTGACGCGGCCGCGGCGTTCATCGCCTTCGTGCGGTCCGGGGCCGGGCAGAAGATCCTCGCGCGACACGGCTTCGGGGCGCCGTGAGCTCCGCACGGGGATACGTCCCGCGAAGCCTCGCGTTCCCTGCGCTTGTCGGTCTCGCCTTCCTGATCCTGCCGTTGCTGGCCCTCATCGCGCGGGTGGAGTGGTCGACCTTCGTCGTCGACGTGACGTCGCCCGCGGCTCTGGAGGCCCTCGGGCTGTCGTTCGGTACCGGAGCGGCAGCGACCGTGGCGTGCGTCGTGATCGGTGTGCCGCTGGCGCTCCTGATCGCGCGGTCGGGTCCGCGGTTGGCGGCAATGCTGCGCGCGGCGGTGACCGTTCCGCTCGTGCTGCCGCCGATGGTCGGCGGGATCGCCCTGCTGTACCTGTTCGGTCGTCAGGGGTGGCTCGGCGGATGGGGGCTGTCGTTCACCACACCGGCGGTCGTCGTGGCGCAGACGTTCGTGGCGCTGCCGTTCCTCGTGCTCGCCGTCGAGGGCGCGGTGCGGTCGACCGGAGTGGACTTCGAGCGGACGGCCGCCGCCCTGGGCGCGGGGCGCTGGACGATCCTGCGGCGCATCACCCTGCCGCTCGCGGCACCCGGCATCGTCGCCGGTGTCGTGCTGTGCTTCGCCCGCGCGATCGGCGAGTTCGGTGCGACGGCCCTGTTCGCCGGCAATCGGCCCGGCGTGACACAGACGATGCCGCTCGCGATCTACACCGCGTTCAACGGCGCAGGCGTGACGCAGGGGACCGCGGTCGCCCTCGCCCTGCTGCTTCTCGCGACCGCGGTCATCGTCCTCATGCTGGTGCGCGGGTGGCGACCCGGGGCGGCGCGATGAGCGGGCTGCAGGCGCACGTCGTCGTCGCCCGGCCGCGGTTCCGCGTGGACGTCGCGATCGACGCGGGCGCGGGAGAGACCGTCGCGGTCATGGGTCCGAGCGGGGCGGGCAAGTCGACGCTGCTGGACGCGCTTGCCGGGCTCGCGCCGCTGAACGGCGGCGAGGTCGTCGTGGCCGGGAAGACCGTGGAGCGTGCGACCGCGCCCCGGGTGCACACGCCGCCGATGCATCGCGGAGTCGTCCTGCTCGGCCAGGACCCTCGTCTGTTCCCGCATCTGAGCGCGCGTGAGAATGTCGCCTTCGGGCCGCGCGCCGGCGGAACGCCCGCCCCGCAGGCGCGCGCCGACGCCGACGAGTGGCTCGACCGGGTCGGCCTGGGAGGGCTGGGATCTCGGATGCCGCGCGAGCTGTCGGGGGGAGAGCAGCAGCGCGTCGCGATCGCGCGGGCGCTGGCGGCCTCGCCCCGGGTGGTGTTGCTCGACGAGCCTCTGGTCGCGCTCGACCCCGTAACGGCATCCGAGATCCGGGGGATGCTGCGGGATCAACTCGCCGGGGTGACGACGGTCGCCGTGACGCACGATGCCGGCGATGCGATCGCGCTGGCGGAGCGGCTGTTCGTCCTGGAGGCGGGTGCCGTGGTGCAGAGCGGTCCGGTGCGGCGGGTGCTGGGCGCTCCGGCATCCGCCTTCGTCGCATCGGTTGCCGACATGAACCGGATGCCGGGAGTCTCGGCCCGCGGCGGGTGGACGGATGCCGCGGGCCGGGTGCTGACGGGGGCGGAGGCCGCACCCGCCGCGCGTGAGGGCGTCGCGCTCGCCGCCGTGTTCCGGCCGGGCGACGTGCGGATCGTAGGTGGGGCAGGGTCGAACGCGTGGGCTGCGACTGTCGTCCGTGTGGAGCCGACGGTGGCGGGGATGCGGGTGCACACCTCGGCTGGGATGGTCGACGTGTCAGACGCGACTGTGTCGTGGTCGCCTGGAGAGTCGGTCTGGCTGCAGGTCGACCCGTCGCGGGTGCGGTTCGTGCCGCTGTCGTGAGTAGGGGCGTCAGTCGCGCATCCGGTCGAGCGAGTACGACGGCGTCGCGAACGGCCCACCCTGCGGCTCAACGGTGGCGCCGGGGAGGTTCCACTCCGCGGCGTCGTCCGTGGGCCGGAAACCGACGAGCTCCCCGGCCGCCCGATCCCACCAGACTTCCGAGTTCGCCGATACCGCGTAGAAGACGGCGTAATGCTCGTCGGTCGTCATCGCGGCGGTGAACGCGGCGATCGCGTCTCGATGGCTGAGCCAGGTTGCACGCTCGCGGGGGGTTCGGGGTTCCTCTTCGTAGCTCCCGATCCTGAGCGCGATCGTGCTGAGGTCGAACTTGTCGGAGTAGAGGCGGCACAGTGCCTCGGCCGCCACCTTCGACACACCGTAGAAGCCGTCGGGTCGCGGGGGCATGTCCGGGTCGACGAGTGCGTCCGTGGGATACATTCCGGTGACCCGGTTGCTACTCGCGTAGACGACCCGGCGGACGCCTGACCGACGAGCGGCTTCGAGCACGTGATACGTGCCGACGACGTTCACCTGCGCGAGGTCGTGGAGGTCGGCTTCATCGGACAACCCGCCCAGATGGATCACGCCGTCGGCGTCCTCGAACATCGCCGTGAGCGCGGCGAGGTCGGCCAGGTCGGCGACGGTGACGCGATCGCCGGTCCGGTCGACGGGCTCCACGTCTCTGACGTCGGTCGAGACGAGCTCGACGCCTGCGGCCCGGAGCTCTCGGCGGAGGGCGACTCCGATGGTGCCGGCAGCGCCGGTGACGACCCATCGAGACCCCGCGAGTGTGTTCACGCGCTCATCCTGGCAGGGGGTGACGACGTCGGTCCCGGCATGCCCGTCGAACCTGCAACGATGAGTCCATGCGCGTCATCGAGTCCCGTTGCGTCGTGCCGGTCCCGGTGGAGGTCGCCTTCGCGGTGTCGCAAACCACGGGCGAGACCCGCAAGCGCTGGGATCCGTTCATCCGCCGTCAGTACTTCGTCGACGGCGCGACCGCCCCGGGGAAGGGCGTCCGCACGTTCACCGTGCAGCGCTTCGGCTTCCGGATGGAGAGCGAGTACGTCTCCTACAACCCGCCGTCGAACGTCGGGATGAAGATGACGAAGGGCTCCTGGTTCTTCGAGCGTCTCGCCGGCGGGTGGAAGTTCACGCCGGTGGCCGAAGAGCCCGGCAGCACGCTCGCCGTCTGGCGGTACAACTTCGCATGCCGCCCCGCCTGGCTCGCTCCGCTCGCCGAACGGATCGGCGCGTTCGTGCTGCAGCTCGACATGGACCGGCGCATCCGAGGCTTCGCGAGGGGGTGCGAGGACCCGGTCGTCCTCGCAGCAGCGCGCTGAGCTTCCGTGCAGCGCTCGGTCCGTAAGGATGGGGTCATGCGCATCATCGGGAGCCTCTTCCTCGCTCTCGCCGCCACCATCGTCGGGCTCCTCGGCGTTCTCATGCTCGGTCTGGCGGGCGTCCACTGGGACGGCGGTCTCGTCGTCGCGCAGCTGTCCGATTCGGATGACACAGAACGTGCGTTGGGGATAGCGATGGGTGTGGGCGGCCTCCTGGGCTGGGTCGGCCTCTCGTGCGCCGCGGCGTATGCAGGTCTGGGCGGGCAGCGTCCGTCGCGCGCGAGTCGCATCGCGGTCTGGACGATTCTCGGACTCGGCGTTGCGATCATCGCGAGTGCGACGACCTTCGTTCTCTTCTTCAGCATCCGGCCCTGACGGCTGGAGCGGCGGTGAGACGTCGGGAGCTGTTACGAAGCTGTTCGTGGCGATGAGGCGCGCGGCTACTTGCGGGTGACCCAGACGTTGTCGGAGATCATGTCTCGGACCTCCCCGCTGCGGTAGCTCAGGTCGGCGGCGACACTGGCGCTGTCGCTGATCGGGATGGACACGTAGTCCCTCTCGCACTCGGTGGTCTGCCAGACGTCGTCGAGGGTGAGCGACAGGCACAAGGAGTCTCCGTCATCCGCCGCGCGCGCGAGGTAGACGTCGTAAGCGTCGGCCTTGCGGACGTAGCGCAGTGTCGCGACGTCGAGCTTTCCTTCCGCTCCGGTGACGACGGAGTCTGGTCGGTCCGCGGCGGTCTGCTCTCGGCCGAACTCCGCCGGCGAGCAGGCGGTCAGGAGAAGTGCAGTCGCCGCGAGGAGTGGCAGCGCGGTGCGGCGGAGGCTCATGTGCCGAAAACTAGCGTGCGATCTGGCACTGAGCCGGGGATTGGTGCCGACTTCACAGCCCGCGACTGCCCTCCTCGCCCCGGCGGCAGGTGGCGGCGATTAGGCTCGGACAATGGGATGCCACAGGGGGAGAGAGCGGTGACGGCCGTTCCGATCTCGCTGGGTCGCGCCGCGCCGCAGATCCCGCCGGGCGCCGTCCCGGATCCCGCCGTCGGCCTCGTCGACACCCACGGGCGAGTCCACCGCGATCTCCGGATCTCGCTGACCGACCGCTGTTCCTTGCGCTGCACCTACTGCATGCCAGAGCAGGGCAACGAGTGGCTCGCGCGCACGAGCATCCTGACGACTGACGAGATCGTCGAGATCGCGGAGATGGCCGCGAGCCTCGGCATCCGCACCTTCCGGCTCACCGGCGGCGAGCCTCTGCTCCGCACCGACATCGTCGACGTGGTGCGCCGCGTCGCCGCGATCTCGGGACCCGACGGTCCGGTCGAGGTCGCGATGACGACCAACGGCATCCGTCTCGCCGAGGTGCTTCCCGACCTGATCGATGCGGGTCTGACGCGGCTGAACATCAGCATCGACACGATCGACCGCGAGCGGTTCGCCGCGCTCACGCGTCGTGACCGGCTCGACGACGTGCTCGAGGGAATCGCGGCAGCCGCGGCATCCGACCTGAAGCCTTTGAAGCTGAACGCCGTCGCGATGCGCGGCGTGAACGACGACCAGCTCGCGGACCTCGTGGCGTTCGCGATGGAGGTCGGGGCCCAGCTGCGTTTCATCGAGCAGATGCCGCTGGATTCCGGGCACACCTGGGACCGCAGCGCGATGGTGACGCGCGAGGAGATCCTCGAGGCGTTGTCGGAGCGATGGACGCTCGAGCCGGTCCCCGGCCGCGGCGGTGCTCCCGCCGAGAAGTGGCGGATCGACGGCGGCCCGCACGAGGTCGGCGTCATCGCGTCGGTGACGGCACCCTTCTGCGGAGCGTGCGATCGCCTGCGCCTGACCGCCGACGGTCAGTTCCGCAACTGCCTCTTCTCGCTGACGGAGTACGACGTCACGAGCGCTGTGCGCGGGATGCCGGTGGCCGCCGCGCCCGACGACCGTCGCCGTGTCATCGCCGAGACGCTTCACGCGTGCGTGCTCGGCAAGTTGCCGGGTCACGCGATCAACGACCCGTCGTTCCTGCAACCCGCGCGAGGGATGAACGCCATCGGAGGCTGAGCGCTGGCGGACCGGCGTACGGGGTGACCTACTGGTCGAGGTTCTTGCGCATGTCCTGGAACGAGCCAGAGTCGAGCACTTCGCCCGTCGAGTCGTCAACGAAGTCGACGGTCACGTCGATGTCGTCGGCGGAGATTCCCTGGAACTGCTGTAAGAGCGCGCCCTGCATGTAGAAGCCGAGCACGAGGAATCCTTCCATCGCGCTGTACTTCGCGGGATCGACCGACACCGTGAAGGACGTCATCTCATCGTCGAAGTCGACGGCGGTGACCGAGTTTGCGTCGTCGGCGACGAGATCATCGGCGGATTCCCGCGCTGAAGACCGCATGCCGGCGAGCATCTCGTCGCGTTGAGACTTCGTCATCGTGTAGACGACCGTGTCGCCCTCGACGACCGCGGAGAGGCCGTTCTCCTTCGCGCTCGCGATGATTTCATCGTCGGACAGCGCGCCTTCCGGGTCGAGCATCGACTTCGCCACGCGGACGTCGACCGTCGTCAGTTTTTCGTCGACCTCGACCGCGGCGGGCGTGGCGGGTGGACTGGCTGTCGCCTCACCGTCGACAGCCGCGCAACCCGCCAGTAGAAGTGCTCCAGCGGCAGTGAACGAGATGAGCGCGTGACGAATCTTCATTTTCCCCCCAGTGATCGCCGGATCCCCGGCCTGGGTGAGCCTAACGGCTGCAGCGGACATGGCTGTCGCGGAATCGGACGGCGTCCCGTACCTGACACGTCGCCGGAACCGCAAGGCTCTGCCTCACAGCTCGCTCCGCGCGCACACTGCGGGGGTGACCCGCCTGCGAGAACACTCGTCCGACCTCCACCTCAGCGCTGGCCCGTTCGGTGATGCGGCCGCAGGGTCGCTCGACGAGGCTGACCGGGTCGACGCGCTCGGGACAGACGTTGCAGCCACGCTCGCCTGGGCGGTGGGCGTAGGCGCCGCGCGCGGAAAGCAGCCCTCGCTCGCCGACGACTGGTCGTTCCTTGCTGCGGTCGCGAGCCGGGATGTCGGTGCGGCACGCATCCTCGAACCCCACCTCGACGCGCTCGACATCCTCGACCAAGCACATCGCGACGGATACGACCTCGACCTCGCCTCCGTCCAGGCCGACTCAGAATCCTCGTGGGGGGTGTTCGCCGCCGAGGGCGCCGGGACTCGGCTGGAGGCACACGACGACGGTTCCGGGTGGCGGGTGACGGGGACGAAGCCGTGGTGCTCGCTGGCGCAGCACCTGACCCACGCGCTCGTCACCGCGTGGGTCGGCGATGAGCGTCGCCTGTTGGCCGTGGCCCTGCAGGCCCCCGAGGTGACAGCTCGCACGGGACCCTGGCACGCGCGAGGGCTCCCGCAGGTCGTGAGCGCGCCCGTGGACTTCGCCTCGGCTCTCGCCGTGCCGGTCGGTGGACCGGGGTGGTACCTGCGTCGCCCCGGCTTCGCCGCCGGCGGCGTCGGAGTGGCGGCGTGCTGGTGGGGCGGCGCCCTGCCGGTCCGCGACGCGCTCGTTCAGGCTGCGCGGCGCGACGGCGCCGATCAGCTGTCGCGCGTCCACCTGGGGAGGGTGGATGCCGCGCTGTGGACCGCGAGGTTGGCACTGCGATCGGCCGCGCACCAGACGGAAGGGCTGCCGGCGGCATCCCACCCCGCCACCCTTGCCGCGCGCGTCCGGGCGATCGTCGCCGACGCGGTCGAGACGACGCTCGTCGAATCCGCTCGCGCTCTGGGGCCGTTGCCCCTCGTGGCCGACGAGGCGCACGCCCGCCGGGTGGCCGATCTCGAGATCTATCTGCGTCAGCACCACGGCGAACGCGACCTGGCTCGCATCGGCGCCGACATCGCGGAAGGGCGCGGCTCATGGTGAGCTTCAGTCACCGTGATCCGGGCACGGACGAAGCGGTGTGGCGCGAGGGGTTCGCCGGCCGGACGCTGCCGGCGGTGGACGAGACCTTCGAGCACCTCATCGTCGTCGCGGCGCACCCCGATGACGAGACGCTCGGTGCCGCCGGGCTGATGGCACGCACGGTTCGTCGCGGTGCGAAAGTCACGGTCCTCATCGCGACCGACGGCGAGGGCTCTCATCCGGACTCGCCCTCGCACGCGCCGGCGCAACTCGCCGCGGTGCGACGGCGGGAAGTCGCGGACGCGCTCGATCAACTGAGCACGGCGATCGACGTCGAATTCCTCGGGCTACCGGACGGCGGCACGGACGACCACCGCGGCGCGATCGAGTCCGCGCTTCGTGCGCTGCTGCAAGGGGAGAGCGCCTGCTTCGTCGTAGCGCCGTGGGCAGGCGACGGCCACCGCGATCACCGAGTCGCGGCCGAGGTGACCGCCGAGGTGTGCTCGGCTCTCGACATCCCGTGGCGGGAGTACCCGATCTGGCTCTGGCACTGGGGGTCGCCGGACGACGCGCCCTGGAATGACCTCGAGATCGTCGCGCTCGATGAGGCCACGGTGGGGCTCAAGCACGCCGCCACGCAACACCACCGCAGTCAGATCGCCCCGCTCTCAGCGGCACCGGGCGACGAGGTGATGCTCCACGAGGGGATGCAGGCGCACTTCGACCGGCCGTTCGAGGTCTTCATCCGCCCCGCCGGGCGCAGTCTGGCGGAGACATTCTTCGAGGACTTCTACCGCCGCAACGGCGACGACCCGTGGGGTTTCGAGACCCGCTGGTACGAGGAGCGCAAACGCAGCATCGCCCTGGCGAGCCTGCCTCGTGCGCGGTATTCGTCCGCCCTCGAGCTCGGGTGCTCCACCGGTGTTCTCACCGAGTCGCTCGCCGACCGGTGCGACGCGGTGCTCGCGATCGACATCGCGGACGCTCCCCTCGAGATCGCACGTCGTCGCCTCGGCGATCGAGAGGGTGTGCGTCTCGAACGCCTCGCACTGCCGGGGGAGTGGCCCGCCGACACGTTCGACCTCGTCGTCCTGTCGGAGGTCGGCTATTACTGGGATGCCGCAGACCTGACCACCGCCATCGACCGAATCCGACGAGCAATGGATGCCGGTGGCCACCTCATCGCCTGCCATTGGCGGCATCCCGTCACGGAATATCCGCAGTCCGGCGACGACGTGCACGCGGCGCTGCGTGCGGCCGCGGGGTTCGTCCGCCTGGTGCTGCACGAAGAGGAGGACTTCGTCCTCGAGGTCTACGGACTCGACGGCGCCCGGTCGGTCGCCGCAGAGACAAGGCTCGTGCCGTGACGCCCGGCAGCCCCGCGGTGGCGATCGTCGTCCCCGTGCACGACGAAGCCGAGCTCCTCGACGACTGTCTCGCGGCGCTCACCGCGGCCATCGAGCACACCCGTGAAACCCATCCCGGAGTGCGGATCTCGACGGTCGTCGTCCTCGATGCGTGCACGGATGCCTCGGCCCGGATCGCGCTGTCGTGGCCGGTTCGCACGATCGAGATCGCCGCGCGAAACGTGGGGACGGCTCGACGCCTCGGCGTAGCGGCGGCCGTCGCGGAGCTGCGATCGCCCCCGGCTGACGTGTGGATCAGCACGACGGATGGAGACTCGACCGTCCCGGTCACCTGGCTCAGTCATCAGCTCGACCTGCGCGCCGCGGGAGCAGATGTGGTCCTCGGCACCGTCCGTCCGGATTTCGCGGACCTCACCGCCGAGCACGCGGAGCACTGGCTGGCGACGCATCCGCGAGGCCGTCCGGCGGGCAATACGCACGGAGCGAACCTCGGTGTGCGTGCCGTCGTGTACGTCGCGGCGGGGGAGTTCCCTGATCTCGACGAGCACGAGGACGTCGCGCTCGTTCATGCCGCACGGTCGCTCGGCGCACGCGTAGTCGCGACGGACGAGAACGAAGTGGTCACGTCCGGCCGCTTCTGGGGACGGACGCCGGGAGGGTATGCCGCCTTCGTCCGCGCGACCCACGAACGCATCGCCGGGGTCGGCTGAATCGACTCACGGGCCGGAAGGTAGCGGGTGTCCTCTACGTCGGCAAGGGGCGCGGCGGGGCGCGGAGACAGGTGGATCGTCGGCATCCCCAACCCCCCGGAGGAACCATGTACTTCCACGTTCAAGAGTTCATCAACGAGATCGCACAGGACGAGCCGGATCCCGCCGCAGCGAATGCGCTGCAGGAGGGTCTCGGCGGACAGTTCGGCGAGATGCGCACGATGATGCAATACCTGTTCCAGAGCATCAACTTCCGCGGACCCTCGGGCAGGCCCTACAAGGACCTCATCCAGGGCATCGGCACCGAGGAGATCAGCCACGTCGAGCTCATCGGCACAACGATCTCGCGTCTGCTTGATGGCTCGCCCGGGTACAAAGGCAAGCCGACCGATCCCGTCGACGAGCCGGGTGCCGGCGGTGCGACGCCGCTGAGCATCGCCGTCGATCACAGCAACATCCATCACTACCTCGTCGGCGCGCAGGGTGCGCTGCCGGTGGATGCCGCGGGTAACCCGTGGATGGGCAGCTACGTCTACAACTCGGGCAACCTCGTGCTCGACCTGCTCTACAACCTCATGCTCGAGTCGACGGGCCGGCTGCAGAAGTGCCGGCTTTACGAGATGACCGACAACAAGATGGCGCGCAGCACGATCTCGTACCTCATCGTGCGAGACCAGGCACACGAGAACGCCTACGCCAAGGCTCTCGAGACCCTCGGAGTGAACTGGCGTACGTCGCTCCCGATCCCGAAGACCAACGCCGAGCAGTTCCCCGAGGTCAAGCGTCTCGTCGACCTGGGGCTGCAGAGCAAGCAGTATTCGTTCGACCTGGGCAATCAGTCCGAGGCCGGTCGGATCTTCCAGGGGGCGTCGCCGTCGAACGACGGAACGCAGCTGGATGCCAGTGAGCAGGCACCCGCGGGTTCGCCCATGACCATCTCGCCGGAGCGGCCCGAGGAGTTCTCTCCGGGAGCCGACAAGGAGCTGCGAGCGCTCATCGAAGCGACGGCTGCCATGGAGATGGCCGAGATCGACGCGACGTTCGGCCGCATGTAACGCTTCGCGGCGTGCGGTCGGCGCCCGGGCAGTGAGCAAGCTACCCGGGCATCGATCTCACGTCAGTGCGGTGCGTGATACTCGGCTTCGCCGGCCTTCCAGTAGCCCTTCACGACGACCTGATCGGATGCCGCGCCCCACCGCTCGAGCAGCAGGCGCCGCCCCGCTTTGACGACACCCTGCTCGGCTGCGACGAACCCGAAGACGTCGCCGGCCGGGTGTTCGCTCTCCGAGAGGTCGTCGAGCGCAGCCGCCAGGGCCGTCCCCGGCAATGCGTCGCCCCGGTGGGCGAATGCGACGGTCACGCCGGTCGGAGCCGCGACGGCGAGCTCGTGCGCGGCATCGGTGACCTCGATCAGGACGCGGCCGGTGGCATCCTCATCCATGAGCGCCGCGAAGCGCCGGATCGCCGGAACGGCGGTCTCGTCACCCGCGAGGAACCAGGAGTCCGGGCGGCCGGCGATCACCATCGACCCGCGCGGACCGCCGACGCCGATCACCGAACCGAGCAGGGCCGTCGCCGCCCACGGCGCCGCGACACCGTCGTCGCCGTGCACCGCGAACTCCACCTCGAGCCAGCCCGCATCGGCATCCCACGCCAGCGGCGTGTACTCGCGGCTCGGTGACTGGCGCATGACCTCGAGGTCGTCGGTGTCCCCGGCGGGGAAGAAGAGTCGCATGTGATCATCGCTGCCGAGCGACGTGAAGCCTCGCAGATCGTCGCCCTCGAGTCGGACGCGCACGTACGTCGACGTCTCCCACGTCCGGGCGGCGAGCGTCGCCCGCCGGAAGGTCAGGTCGAGCGGCTGCCGCTCGAGGCGGAAAGAGGAGGCGGATTTGACGGAGCTCACATAGGTAAGGCTAGCCTAAGACGCACCGGCGATCGCCCGGCATCCCCTTCCGAACGGACGCCCCAGCGCGCTCATACGCGCCCGCGCTTCCGACGACAGGAGCAGTCACATGCGCAGCATCCGTCCCCTCACCGCCACCCCGCTCGTCGCACTCGCGGCCGTCATCCTCGCCGGGTGCGCGAGCCCGACGACAGAAGCCGAACCCGCCGCAGAGGCGGAGGCGACGACCGTCACGGTGGAGGACAACCACGGTGAGCAGACCGTCACGACGCCGCCGAAGCGCGTCGTGGCGACCGACAACCGCACCATCGCGATGCTCGACTCCTGGGGTGTCGAGGTCGTCGGCGCGCCGCTCGACATCTTCCCCGCCGGGCTGTCGTTCAAGGACGACCCGAACGTCGCCAACCTCGGCAACCACCGCGAGCCCGACCTTGAAGCCGTCGTCGCCGCCGACCCCGACCTCATCGTCAACGGCCAGCGCTTCTCGACGTACTACGGCGACTTCCAGACCCTCGTGCCGGACGCCACCATCGTCGAGCTCGACCCGCGCGACGGCGAGCCGCTGGATGCCGAGCTGAAGCGCCAGGTCACCGCGCTCGGCGAGATCTTCGGAAAGCAGGACGAAGCGGCGACCCTCGTCGCCGACTTCGACGCCGCCATCGATCGCGTGAAGGCCGCGTACGACACGAGCGAGACGGCAATGGGTCTCATCACATCGGGCGGCGAGATCAACTACGCCGCGCCTACGACCGGTCGCACCCTCGGCCCGGTGTACGACATCCTCGGGCTGACCCCGGCGCTCGACTCCGAGGGCTCGACCGACCACCAGGGCGATGACATCTCGGTCGAGGCGGTCGCATCGTCGAACCCCGACTGGATCCTCGTGATGGATCGGGATGCCGCGGTCAGCGTCAACACCGACGAGGCGTACACGCCCGCCAATGACCTGATCAGCAACTCCGAGGCTCTGAAGAACGTGACCGCGGTGACCGAGGGCAACGTGGTCTACATGCCGCAGGGCACCTACCTGAACGAGGGCATCGAGACGTACACGCAGTTCTTCAACGATCTGGCCGACGCGCTCGAAGGTCGATGACCGACGCCCTGACGGCGCCCGCGGTGAGCCGACGCTCCCGCGGGCGCCTGCTCACCTGGCCCCTCGTCGGCGGCATCGCCGTCGTCGGGGGGCTGGTGGTCCTGTCGCTCTTCGTCGGCGTCTACGACGTGATCGGCGCTGCCGACGGCGCGGAGATGTTCGCGATCACCCGCATCCCGCGCACGGTGGGACTCGTGCTCGCCGGCGCGGCGCTGGCGATGTGCGGCCTGGTCATGCAGCAGCTGACGCAGAACCGGTTCGTCGAACCGACCACGACCGGCACGACCGAGTGGGCGGGGCTCGGTCTGCTGCTCGTCATGCTGGTCTTCCCCGACGCACCGCTCATGGTCCGGATGATCGGTGCGGTCGGCATGGCGTTCGTCGGCACGATGCTGTTCTTCCTCTTCCTTCGTCGCGTCATGCTGACGTCGTCGATCATCGTCCCGATCGTGGGGATGATGCTCGGCGCCGTCGTCGGCGCGGTGTCGACCTTCATCGCGCTGTCGACAAATCTTCTGCAGAGCATGGCGGCCTGGTTCACCGGCTCGTTCACCTCTGTCCTGCGCGGGCAGTACGAGCCGCTCTGGATCGTCCTGCTCGTCGTCATCGCCGTGTTCATCACGGCGGACCGCTTCACGATCGCCGGTCTCGGGCGCGATGTCGCGACGAACGTCGGCGTCGACTACTCGCGCGTCGTCCTCATCGGCACCGTGCTCATCGCCCTCGCCGCCGGTGTCGTCACCGTCGTCGTCGGCAACCTGCCGTTCCTCGGACTCATCGTCCCCAACGTCGTGTCGCTGATCCGGGGCGACGACCTGCGTTCGAACCTGCCCTGGGTGGCGCTCGGCGGCATCGCGCTCGTCACCGTGTGCGACATCCTCGCCCGCGTCGTGAACGCGCCCTTCGAGGTGCCCGTCTCGCTCATCCTCGCCATGGTGGGAGCCGTCGTCTTCATCGCCCTTCTCCTCCGGCAGCGTCGTCGTGGCTGACACCGTCGCGCTGTCGGGCGCCTTCCCCACCGCGATCCGGGCCCGTCGCTACGCGCTCACCGTCGCGGTGATTATCGTCCTCGCCGTCGTGGTGGCCGTCGGCATCCTCGCCTGGGATAACCCCGCGCCCGCAGGCAGCGCCGGCTTCTGGCGGATCGCTCAGCTGAGGGTCACGAGCGTCGTCGTCATCGCGATCGTCGCCGTCTGTCAGGGGATCGCGACCATCACCTTTCAGACCGTGACCGGCAACCGCATCGTCACGCCGTCGATCATGGGCTTCGAGTCGCTCTACACGGCGATATCGACTGCGGCGATCTTCTTCTTCGGGGCGGCCGGCGCGCTGCTCGTTCAGGGGACGGGGCCCTACCTCCTGCAGATCCTCGCGATGCTCGCGTTCTCGGGTGTTCTCTACGGCTGGCTGCTTTCGGGCCGCTACGCGAACGTGCAGATCATGCTGCTGGTCGGCATCATCCTGGGCGGTGCGTTGGCGGCTTTCTCGACCTTCCTGCAACGGATGCTGACGCCCACCGAGTTCGACCTGCTCACCGCGCGGCTCATCGGCAGCGTCGCGAACGCCGACGGTACGAACCTGCCGATCGCCATCCCGCTCGTCTTGGTCGCAGCAGCGCTGCTGGTGTGGGGCGGCGGCCGTCTCAACGTGCTCGGTCTGGGACGCGAGGTCGCCCTGAGTCTCGGGTCGTCGCAGCGACGCGACTCGATCCTGGCCCTGCTGCTGGTCTCGATCCTCATGGCCGTGTCGACGTCGCTGATCGGGCCGATGACCTTCTTCGGCTTCCTCGTCGCGATGCTCACGTACCAGCTGGCCGACACGTTCGACCATCGCCGGATGTTCGCGCTCGCCGCGCTCGTCGGTTTCGTCGTGCTCGGTGGTGCGTACGTCGTGCTCAAGCACGTCTTCTACGCCGCCGGATCGGTCGGCGTCATCGTCGAGATCGTCGGCGGCACGCTCTTCCTCATCCACCTGCTCCGAAAGGGCCGCCTGTGATCTCTCTCACCGCCGTCGAGAAGCGCTACACCACCGAGGTCGCGATCGGCCCGGTGACCCTCGACCTGCCCGCGGGCGGCATCACCGCGCTCATCGGGCCGAACGGCGCCGGCAAGTCGACGCTGCTGACGATGATCGGTCGTCTGCTGCCCGCCGACGCCGGGTCGATCTCGGTCGGGGGACACGACGTCGTGGCGGTGAAGTCGCGCGAGCTCGCGAAGGTCGTCGCGATCCTTCGACAGGAGAACCATTTCGTCACTCGTCTGACGGTGCGACAGCTGGTCGGGTTCGGGAGGTATCCGCACTCGCGGGGACGGCTCACGGTCGACGACGAGCGAGTCATTGACCGTGCGATCGACTTCCTCGGCCTGGACGGGCTCGAGGGTCGCTATCTCGACGAGCTGTCGGGCGGGCAGCGTCAGCGGGCGTATGTCGCGATGGTGCTCGCACAGGACACCGAGTACGTGCTGCTCGACGAGCCGCTCAACAATCTCGACATCCAGCACGCCGTGCAGATGATGAGCCACCTGCAGCGCGCGGCGCGCGAGCTGGGTCGCACGATCGTCGTCGTGCTGCACGACATCAACTTCGCCGGCCACTACGCGGATCGGGTGTGCGCCATGAAGGACGGGCGCGTTGCTGCGTTCGGGACGCCTGACGAGATCATTCGCGGGGATGTCTTGACGGGGATCTTCGATACGCCGGTCGATGTGGTCGACGGTCCGCGGGGGCGGCTGGCGGTGTACTACTGATGGGGTCGGTCTGACCTCGCGGGCGATGGGGTGGGGCGTTCGTTAGCTGATAGTCGTGGCGCGACGACGCACCTTGCGCTCGCCGCAGGCGTCAGCGAGCCTGAGGCCATGTGGGATCGCGAGGCAGCGGCGGTAGCCGCCAACGACTGGATCGGCCGATACGTCCGTGCGTGGGGCACCAATGACCCAGACGACATCCGGTCTCTGTTCACGACAGACGCGGAGTACCGCGACGGCCCCTCGACCGAGCCATGGATCGGCCACGACGCCATCCTCGCGGGGTGGCTCGGTCAGAAGGATGAGCCCGACACGTGGTCATTCGAGCATGAGCTCACGGCGGTCGACGGCGACATCGCGATCATCCGCGGCCGGACCAGCTACCCGGGCGCAACGACGAAGAGTCGGCTGTACGACAACCTCATGGTCATTCGCTTGACGGATGACGGCCGCGCGAGGTCGTTCACCGATTGGTATGTGACATCGGCTGCAGCGGAGACGGAGGAGTAGGACCTCTTGTCGCCGGATTCAGCTGCGGCTAAGCCGAAGCTGCCGGCCGAGGATCGCCCTCCTCGCGCAAGCGAGGCTCGACGCGTCGAGCAGGACGCAGGCCCGCCTTGTCGGCGTAGAACGCGCGGATGGCATCCATGTCCGCGCCGACGTCGCCGGTGAGTGCGAGAGTGGGTCCCAGTCCGGTCGTCATGGTCGTGCGATCTACGTACCCGAGCGTGACGGCAAGGCCGGCCTCGCGGGCGATGCGGTAGAAGCCCGATTTCCAGTGGTCGACGCCGCCGCGGGTGCCCTCCGGTGTCACCACGAGGCCGAAGACCTCGCCGTCACGGATGCGGCGGACGAGGGCGTCGACCACCCCGGCGGGGTTCGCTCTGTCGACCGGGATGCCGCCGATGGAGCGCATCAGCGGGCCTCGCCAGCCGCGAAAGAGACTTTCTTTGCCCAGCCAGCGGAACCGCATCCTCAGGCGCCAGGCGATTGCCAGCATGAGCACGAAGTCCCAGTTGGAGGTGTGCGGCGCCCCGAGGACGACGGTGGGTCGGGTCGGCGCGGGCTCGGTTGCGAGCGTCCATCTGCTGAACGTCCAATAGACCCGGGCGACGAGGCGGAGCATTCCGCAACCGTAACGTTCCCGCGCTGTCGCCGGGTCGAGGAGGCGCCGGGGCGACTCCCAGGTTGCCGCCGTATAATAGGGATCGATAGGCGGACTTCTCATTCGTCTCGCCCCGGCTGTGTGGTAACAGTCGGGGCTTTTTTCATACTCAGGCAGACCGCCGCTACGAGCGCAGGCAGTTGACCGTCAGTCAGTCGACCGCTCGTCGGACTCCTTCAGTCGCTTGAGCTTCGATCTCGGTCTCCGCTTTCACAGCACCTTCGGCCGATCCTGCCTCGCGGGTAACGTGGCGCCCATGAGCCGACGCTCGATGTGGACTACCGCTGTGACACTCGCCGTGTCGATGGTGCTCACGGGGTGTGTCTCCACGACCGATCTGAGCGATGACGCGACGACGACTCCACCGCCGGCGATGCCTTCTCCCACGGTGTCCGCCCCCAGCCCTCCCGCGACGGTCGACGGCGACTATGCCGTGCCCGGCGTCGCTGACGACGAGCTCTCGCGGATCACATTCGTCGCCGAGGGGGCCGACGGCGTTTCCGAAGGCGAGGCGACCGTCTCGGGTGTGGTGGAGGCCGGGGAGCGGTACGTGATCGACTTCGACTGCAGTCCGTCGACTGCCCGGGTGACGCTCGAATGGGCCCCGGCTCCCGCCGAAGGCGAGGAACCGGCCAACCCCGTCGGGTCGACGTCCGTCACCCAGGATTGCGGTGCGCCCGGCCGGATCGAGGGGGTCGCATTCGACGCAGACACCCTCGTGCAGCTCAAGATATTCGCGGACGAATTGAACGCGGGCTGGGCCGTGCTCCGCCCCGGCGGCTGACAACAGAGGTGGGCCCCGTGGGGCTCGAACCCACGACCCGCGGATTAAAAGTCCGATGCTCTACCGACTGAGCTAGAGGCCCTCAGCGACCCAGCCTAATGGGCGAGGGCGGAAGCATCCGTCACTTCGTGCTCTTCTGCGAGCTGAAGATGATGCCGAACATGATCCCGAATGAGAGGCCGAAGGCGGCGCCGAGGCCGATGTTGTCGAGGAAGAGCATTCCGGCGATCGTGCCGCCGATCATTCCGAACGCGATCCACAGTCCGAACGACATCTCCTGCTTGTTGTTCTTCGCCATGCTTCGACGCTACGCAGGGTCCATGGCCTCGGCATCCCCCGGAAGGCGGAGACACAAAAGGAGGCGGCGCCGCCGAAGCCCGCAGAGCTTCGACGACGCCGCCGGTCAGGAGACCGTGAATTACATCGGGGGCATCAGCACCGAGTCGATGAGGTACACGGTTGCGTTCGCGGTCTCAACGCCACCGCAGATGACCTTGGCGTCGTTGACCATCAGCTCGTCGCCCGAACCGGTGACCTCGAGGTCCTGGCCCTCGACGGTCTTGTGGGTGCCGTCGATGTCGGCCGGAGCGATCTCGCCCGGGACCACGTGGTACGTGAGGATCTTGGTCAGGGCGGCCGAGTCGGTCTTCAGACCCTCGATGGTCTCGGCGGGGATCTTGGCGAACGCGTCGTCAACGGGAGCGAAGACGGTGAACTTGTCGCCGTTCAGGGTGTCGACGAGGTTGACGTCGGGGTTCAGCTGGCCGCTGACAGCAGCGGTGAGCGTCTTGAGAAGCGGGTTGTTCGAGGCCGCGGTCGCAACCGGGTCCTTCGACATGCCCTCGACCGAGCCGGCACCGTCCGGAACAGCTGCGGCGTAGTCAGCGCAGCCGGGGCCGACGAGGTTCGACGCGGTGTCCATGCCGCCGTCGGTGGCTTCGGGCGACTCCATCGGAGCCTGCGAGGACGGGGCCTCGCTCGAGCCGCTGCCGCTGTCCATCGAGTTGGACGAACATCCGGCGAGTGCGAAGGCACCGACCAGCGTCAGAGAGAGTGCTGCGGTCATCTTCTTCTTCGTGCTGAACATGATTTCCTCCATGTGTTGGGACCGCCCTCTGCGGCGGCGATGACAGGTCTTCGGAACCGCTAGGCAAACGGATTGCACATCTGTCGAGATTTTTTTGGATCCGCGGTTTCGCGGGGCTTGCGCGGGTCACGAATCGCTCTCGATCCGCTCTGCTCACCAGGGATTCCCGCCCTGCCATCCGTGTTCGCGCGCGCGAGGATGGCATGCTGGGACCAATGGTTATCGACGGTGTAGAAGTCCCTGAGGACGGGGAGTCGGCGGATCACGCCGGCGATCTCCTCGTTCGCGTCGCCGGTGGCGATCAGGCAGCCTTCGCAGAGCTCTACGACATGCTGTCCTCGCGGGTGTTCGGACTGATCCGACGGGTCCTCGTCGACCCCTCCCAAAGCGAGGAAGTATTACAAGAGGTCTTCTTGGAGGTCTGGCAATCCGCTTCTGGGTTCGCTCCGAACAAGGGGCAAGGAAGAAGTTGGATCCTGACGATGGCTCATCGTCGGGCCGTCGACCGGGTTCGCGCATCGCAGTCCAGCGTGGACCGGGACGTCCGCGTCGGAACTCGCGACGCGCATACACAACAAGAGGGCATCGCCGAGCAGGTCGAGTTGCGGATCGAAGGTCGTCGCGTCGTACGCGCGCTTCGCACGCTCCCCGACCCGCAGCGCGAAGCCATCACCCTCGCGTATTTCGGGGGGTACAGCCAAAGTGAGATCGCGGCCCTCCTCGGAGCACCGCTCGGAACGATCAAGACACGGATGCGTGATGGATTGAACCGTCTACGACAGGAAATGGGGGTGACTCTGTGAACGAAAAGGACTTCGCCGAACTCTCGGCAGGACACGCGCTCGACGCACTGTCGCCCGAGGACGAGCAGGCGTACCAGCAGGCGCTCGCCGCTCACCCCGAATGGGAAGAGCTCGTCGACGCCGATGCGCACGTTGCCGGCTTCCTCGCCGAAGGAACGGGAGAAGAGGCGCCTCCCGCAGACGTACGCGACCGGCTCCTCGCGAAGATCGGCTCCCTCCCGCAGCGGATGCCGGTGGCCGCCGCATCCAATCCCGAACCCGAGCCCGTCGTCGAGCCCGAGCCCGAGCTCGTCGTCGCCGGCCCGCCGACCGAGGCGGTCCAGGCCGTCCAGCGTCGGAACTGGACACGCGGACTGTTCGCCCTCGTCGCGTCAGCCGCTCTCCTCGTCGGCATCGGCTGGGGCGTCGGCTCCATCATGGAACAGGTGCGGACGCCGGCTCAGGTGCAGGCGCTCGAGCAGATCGAGGCCTCGCCCGACGCGCAGAGCGCCACGGGTCAGTTCACCGACGGCGGAGAGGCGGAGGTGCATTGGTCTCCCTCGCTCGGAAAGGTCGTCCTGACCACCGACGATGCGCCCAGGATCGCCGATGACCGCACGTTCGAACTCTGGTTCGTCCGCGGCGATGAGCCGATCGCGGCCGGGACCTTCGACCCGTCCGACGACGTCACCGCCCTTCTCGACGGCGACTTCCAGCCCGGCGACATCATCGCGATCACGGTCGAGCAGGCGGGCGGCTCGCCCGACGGCAAGCCGACGACCGAGCCGATCGTCGCGATCCCCACGGCCTGACCTTTTTCACAACGCACCCCGCCTCGGCTCCGGCCGGGCGGGGTGCGTTGCTGCCGGAGTAGCCTGGAGGGATGTCTGACGCGTCCCGCGACTTCCACAAGCCGGTCCGCCGCTCACCCGATTCGTTCGATCGCAACTTCGCCGCCGATGATCCCGCCGAAGCCAGCCGTGTGGCTCACGCCACGGCATCCGCTCTGCTCTCACGGGTGCGCGAACAGCCGCGCGACGAGGTCATCGACCGCGGCTCGTGACCTTCACCGACGCGCACGGCATCGCGACGATCGCGGAGCTCTGGGCGCACTCGCCCGCACGCTCGCTGCCGGGTGCGCTGTGGCGGCTGTACCTGCTGCAGTTGATGATCCACGACGACGCGGCGACCGCTGCGCTGCTCTACGAGCGTGGGCGGACACGGCTGTCGTCGGCGGACGTCGTCATCGCGGGTGCGCCGGCTCCGGCGAGCCCCGACGAGCTCGTCTCGCTCATCGACCTGATCCTGCGCGGGGTGTTCGCGGGTGACTTCGCACTCGCGCTCGAGCGGGCGGCATCCTTCTCGCGCGTCGTGGCAGCGGGGGCGACCGATCTCGCCGACGACTACGACGAGAGCGAGCCGGTGCGGGCCTCGACGTTCACGACGCGGGCGCTGCGCCTCGACACGTACGCGGGGGACCTCGTCGCGGCCGCGGCGCTGTGGCGACGCGACGGCCTCACGTAGGCATAAAAAGTGCCGGACCGCAGAACGCCTCTCGGCGCGTGGCCGCTCGCAGCGGCTGAAGATGGAGCCCGGGGTTACTGCGGCCCGGCTAGAAAAGTGTAACGGAGGGGCTCCCGAGGTATTCCGGTCCGGCGCGGATCCGGGGTCGGTCGGGCGTGTCGGGATCCTCGTTCGCGGATGCCTCACATCCACCGACACGGATGCCGCCGCGTAGGCTTCGTGCCATGGCTTGGCGCTTCGCTCTCATGATCGACCCTGCGGCATCCGACGATGCGCGCACCGACTTCGCCGACACGTTCAGCGAGATCGATCCCTCGACTCCCGCGTTGACCGTGGGGGAGTTGAGCACGCAGCGCGGTGACGGGATCTTCGAGTCGATCGGCGTCGCCGACGGACACGCGCAGGAGGTCGAGCCGCACCTCGCGCGGCTCGCGCACTCCGCCGAGATCTGCGAGCTGCCCGCGCCGAACCTCGAGCAGTGGCGCGAGGCGATCAGCCGCGCGCAGGCGGCGTCGGGGGAGGGCGAGGCGGTCATCAAGCTGATCCTGAGCCGCGGCGTCGAGCACGGTCCCACCCCGACCGCGTGGGTGACGGTGGCGCCGGCGGCGGACTTCACGAAGCCGCGCACCGAGGGTATCGCCGTGGCCGTCCTCGACCGCGGCTACAGCATCGACCTGCCGGGTCGGGCGCCGTGGCTGCTGCTGGGCGCGAAGACGCTGTCGTACGCCGTGAACATGGCCGCGATCCGCGAGGCGAAGCGCCGCGGCGCCGACGATGCCGTCTTCGTCAGCTCCGACGGGTTCGTGCTCGAGGCGCCGACCGCGTCGCTCATCATCCGGCGAGGCGACACGTTCGTCACCCCTGCGCCGAACGGCGGCATCCTTCACGGGACCACCCAGCTGAGCCTGTTCGACCACCTCGCTGAGCGCGGCTTCGAGACTGCCTACGAGACCCTGCCGGTCTCGGCGCTCCACGACGCGGATGCCGCGTGGCTCGTCTCGAGCGTCCGCCTGGCCGCGCCCATCACGGCGGTCGACGAGCGGTCCCTGACCCTCGATGCCGAGCTCACGGCATCCTTCAACCAGTACCTGCTCAGCCCGCGCGACTGAGCCGTCGCCGGCGTTCGCGGATGCAATAGTTGCGACCGGACACGCCGCCCATGCGCCCCGGGATACCGCGTGTCGCCGCTGATCCACTGCATCCGCGCACGCACCTCGGCCCTCACAACCGCGCGAGCGCCCCGAGGATCGCGCGCTCGACCATGTCCCAGTCGTGCACGATGAGCGCGTAGTCGAAGCGGAGGGTGACGTACCCCCACATGGCTGCGTTCGCGTCGCGGACGAGGTCCTTGTGTCGCATCGACGCTCCGTCGTGGTTGTCGCGCCCATCGACCTCGACGATCAGCCGGTCGCCGATCAGCGCGTCCACGACGCCGACGCCCGCGATACGCACCTGTGTCTGCACTCGCAGTCCGAGGTCGCGCAGCCGCCACCGCAGCATCGACTCGAGTCCGCTGTCGGCGTCGTCTCTGCTGAGCCCGAGCGCGTCGCGCCCTTCCTGATTCACATGCCGGCTCAGCCATCGCATGTCGTCACCGTCCAGAAGGTCCTGCCGCCGCGCGGATTCCAGCGCGACGAAGAACGCCTCGCCGCCGTAGCAGGTGAGGACCTGTCGCAGAATCCGAGCGAGTGATGGTTCCCGCCGATCCTCCCCGGGCCCGGCGGCATCCCAATGCTCGGTGCAGTCGCACGGATGGTCGTGCGTACGCTGCCCGGGCCGCATCCAGACATGCGGCATCCGTGCATCTTCCATCACCCAGAGGCCGCGGTGCCGCGCCGCGCTCACGCACGCCAGCGAACCGCCGTGCCTCGCGGCCAGTCGCGCCTCCGCGCACGTCTCAGGCCACGCGTAGACCCCGATCCGCACCCGCTCGAGCTCGCCGCGCCGCAGCGCCCGTTGCACCCGACGCTGCGACCACCCCGCATCGAACAGCTGCCGCAGACGGACGATCGGATGCCGGAGCTCGCACATACCCGCGAGCCTCGCCCGCTCCCGGCCCTCACGAGCCGCGCCGGCTCATGCCGGGGACAACCGGCATCCCACCCCCGCGGGGGAGGAGTCCGCGATCGCAGTTGTCCGCCGCGATCGGCGCGACGAGGGAGCGCCCGCGCCCCAGCGTCATCGGATGCAATAGATCCGCGGCGACACCCCGCTGTTCAGGCCCGGGATGCCGCGTGTCGCCGGCTATCTATTGCATCCGCACACAGCGCCGCAACGGCGCGCCGCACACCGTCGCCACCGCCCGAACCATGCACGCCCGCCGACAAACGTCACCGGATGCAAGAGATCCGCCGCAACACCCCGCCGTTCAGGCCCGGGATGCCGCGTGTCGCCGGCGATCCATTGCATCCGCACACGGCGCGCCCCCGGCGCCCCCGCAAACCAGAACGAGGGACACCGCGCTCCCGCGCGGCATCCCTCGCCCCCTACAGCCGACTCACCCGAAGCGGCCCGAGACGTAGTCCTCGGTGGCCTGCACGGACGGCTTGGTGAAGATCGTGCCGGTCTCGTCGTACTCGATGAGCTTGCCCGGCTTGCCGGTACCGGCGATGTTGAAGAACGCGGTCTTGTCCGAGACGCGCGAGGCCTGCTGCATGTTGTGCGTGACGATGACGATCGTGTACTCGCTCTTGAGCTCCTGGATGAGCTCCTCGATCGCGAAGGTCGAGATCGGGTCGAGGGCCGAGCAGGGCTCGTCCATGAGCAGGACGTCGGGGGAGACGGCGATCGCACGCGCGATGCAGAGGCGCTGCTGCTGACCGCCCGAGAGGCCGGAGCCGGGCTTCTCGAGCCGGTCCTTGACCTCGTTCCAGAGGTTCGCTCCGCGCAGCGACTTCTCGACGAGGGCGTCGGCGTCCGACTTCGAGATGCGCGAGTTGTTGAGCTTCACGCCGGCCAGCACGTTGTCGCGGATCGACATCGTGGGGAACGGGTTCGGACGCTGGAAGACCATGCCGATCTGGCGGCGCACGAGCACCGGGTCGACGCCCTGACCGTACAGGTCCTCGCCGTCGAGCAGCACTTCACCCTCGACGCGGGCGCCGGGGATGACCTCGTGCATGCGGTTCAGCGTCCGCAGGAACGTGGACTTGCCACACCCGGACGGGCCGATGAAGGCGGTGACGCTGCGGGGCTCGATGTCGAGGGACACGCCCTCCACGGCGAGGAAGTCGCTGTAGTAGACGTTGAGGTCGTTGACTTCGATGCTCTTGGACACTTCGGGGTGCTTTCTGTCGGATGCCGCGGGTCAGCGGCCGAACTTGGGGGCGAACTTCTTCGCGACGAAGCGTGCGATGAGGTTCAGCGCCATGACGATGATGATGAGCGTGAGCGCTCCGGCCCAGGCGCGCTCGAGCGCGGCGGGGATGTTCGTGCCGGGGTTCTGGAACTGGTCGTAGACGAACACCGGGAGCGTCATCATGGGGCCGTCGAACGCGTTCATGTTGAGCGACTGGGTGAACCCGGCTGTCAGCAGAAGGGGCGCGGTCTCGCCGATGACGCGCGAGATCGACAGCATGATGCCCGTCGTGATGCCGGCGATCGAGGTGGGGAGGACGACCTTCACGATCGTCAGCCACTTCGGCACACCGAGGGCGTAGCTCGCCTCGCGCAACTCGTTCGGAACCAGTCGCAGCATCTCCTCGCTGGAACGCACGACGACCGGGATCATCAGCACCGACAGGGCGAGCGAGCCCATGAAGCCGGTGTTGAGCCCCGGACCGAACAGCAGCGCGCACACGGCGACGATGAACAGACCCGCGACGATCGACGGGATGCCGGTCATCACGTCCACGAAGAAGGTGATCAGCTTCGCGACCCGGCCGCGGCCGTACTCGACGAGGTAGATCGAGGTCATGAGACCGATCGGCACCGAGATGACGGTCGCCCAGCCGGTCACGATGAGGGTGCCCCAGATCGCGTGGACGGCGCCGCCGCCTTCGCCCACGAAGTTGCGCATCGAGTTGGAGAAGAAGGTCGGGTCGAACCTGGCGACGCCGTTGACGATGACCGTGAACAGCAGCGAGATGAGCGGGAGCAGGGCGATCGTGAAGGCGATCGACACCAGCACGGTCGCGAGCCGGTCGGCGGCGCGGCGCCGCGTCTCGACGACGCTCGACAGGACGACGAGGACGATCGCGAACAGGACGACGCCCACGAAGGTGGCGCCGGCGATGTTGAAGTCGGCCACATCGCTGCCGCTGTTCATGATGGCGAACAGGATGCCGGACAGCACGAGCGCGCCGGCGAGCAGCACCCACGGCATCCACTTGGGCAGCTGTCCCGCGGTGAGCGAGTTGCCCACGGGCGTGCGGGTCTCGGAGCGGGTGAGGGTGGTCATCAGTTCGCTCCAGAGAACTCGGCACGGCGGTTGACGACCCACCGGGCGATCGCGTTGACCGCGAAGGTCACGATGAAGAGGATGAGGCCCGTCGCGATGAGGACGTTGACGCCGTCGCCGTACGCCTCACCGAAGTTCAGGGCGATGTTCGCGGGTATCGGCGTGGGGTTGTTCGAGTTGAGCACCTGGAACGTGACCGCACCCGTCGCCGAGAGGACCATCGTGACGGCCATCGTCTCGCCGAGCGCGCGGCCGAGGCCGAGCATCGCGCCCGAGACCATTCCGCCGCGGGCGAAGGGGAAGACGGCCATCCGGATCATCTCCCAGCGCGTCGCGCCGAGGGCGAGGGCCGCCTCCTCGTGGAGCACGGGGGTCTGCAGGAACACCTCGCGGGTGATCGCGGTCATGATCGGCAGGATCATCACGGCGAGGACGAGGGATGCCGTGAGGATCGTCCGCCCGGTGGGGGAGACCGCACCGGCGAAGAAGGGGATCCAGCCGAAGTTCTCGTTCAGCCAGACGTAGAACGGCTGCAGGAGCTGTGAGAAGACCAGCGCGCCCCACAGGCCGTAGACGACCGACGGGATCGCGGCGAGCAGATCGATGACGTATCCGAGCACCGAGGCGAGCTTTTCGCGGCGCATAGTGCGAGATGAAGAGGGCGATGCCGATCGCCAGCGGCGTCGCGACGACGAGTGCGATGACGGAGGCCCAGAGGGTGCCGAAGACGAACGGCCAGACGTACTCCCAGAACGGCTCACCGCTCAGGAACTGGGTCTCGTCGGGGTTCGCGGTGAAGGCCGGCACGCTTTCGACGATGAGGAAGAGCGTGACGGCGGCGAGGACGATCAGGATGATGATGCCCGCGCCCAGCGCGGTGCTCGAGAAGACGAGATCGCCACGTCGACGCGTCGGTCGCCGGGCGGTGTCCTGGTCGGCGACCAGTTCGGTGGTGGGGGGCATCGCAGTCCTCGGGTCGGAAGCGGGGCGGACGTGAGTGCTGCTGGTGGCTCCCGACAAGCGGGAGCCACCAGCAGCGAGGGTCTTACTTCTTGGCGCTGATCATGTCGATCGCGGTCTGGGCCTTCTCGGCGACCTCGGTCGACAGGGGAGCGGAGCCGGCAGCCTCGTTGGCGACCTTCTGGCCCTCTTCGCTGACGATGTACGAGAAGTACGCCTTGACGATGTCGGCGGTGGCCGCATCCTCGTACTGCGCGCAGCCGATGAGGTAGCTCACGAGAGCGATCGGGTACGACCCGGCCGGTGCCTCGGCGGGGTCGACGTCGAAGACCAGGTCGCCGTCGGCGCGGCCCTCTTCGAGCGGCGACGACGCGACGAGCTCCGCAGCAGCCTCGGAGGAGAACGGCACGAAGTCGTCGCCGACCTTGACGGCGGCCGAGCCCAGCTCGCCGACGCGGGAGGCGTCGATGTAGCCGATCGTGCCCTGGCCGCCGTTGACGGCAGCCTCGACGCCCGAGGTCTGCTGTGCTGCCTCAGAGCGCGTGGTCTTGACGGGCCAGGCGTCGTCGTCCTCGTAGGGCCATGCATCCGGGGCGACGGCCGCGAGGTACGCGGTGAACGTGCCGGTGGTGCCCGACTCGTCGCCGCGGAAGACGGGAGTGATAGCCAGGTCCGGGAGCTCGACGCCCTCGTTGAGATCGGCGATCGCCGGGTCGTTCCACTTCTCGATCTTCTCGTTGAAGATGTTGCCGATGACCTCAGGAGTCAGGTTCAGCTCCTTGACGCCCTCGAGGTTGAAGACGACGGCGACGGGCGAGATGTAGGCGGGGACCTCGATGATGTCGGCCGTGGCGCACGCGCCGAACTTGCCGGCCGCGATCTCGTCGGTCTTGTACGCGCGGTCCGAGCCGATGAAGTTGCTGGAGCCCGCGATGAAGTTGTCGCGGCCGGTGCCCGAACCGGTCGGCTGGTAGTTGACCGTGACGTCCGGGTTCGCCGTCTGGAACGCAGCGGTCCACGCCTGCTGGGCCGCGCCCTGCGACGAGGCGCCGGTCGCCTTGACGGTGCCCGACAGCGAGGAGCCGCCGTCGGAGGGCTGGCCGCTGCCAGCAGGAGTGCCCTCGTTGGCCGCGCAGGCCGAGAGCGACAGGACGGCGACGGCTGCGACAGCGCCCACGCGGGCGATGCGGTTGAGCTTCACGTGTGATTTCCTTCGGGTGATCGGGACACCCCGGTGCGGGGCTGGCTCGACGCTAAGAGCCGCCGGTGACCAGGTTCCGCTCCGGAGGTGAACGACAGGTGAACGGACCCGGTCCGAACGGGTCCGTCTGTCGGATCACACCTGCGGCGCGTGCGTCTCGATCGCGACGATCCCGGATCCGGGGTTCGTCGCCGAGAGGTGGACGACCGAGAAGGCGCCCGGTTCGAGGGACGACGCGGCGCCGAGGTACGAGCCCTTCACCGTTCCCGTCGCCAGCGCGATCTCGTGCATCACGTCGGGGAGGACCGGCCGGTGCGAGCACAGCACCGCTGGCTTTCGCGCCCGCACGCGCGTGCCGACGAGAGTGCGCGCGTCCGCGGTCCCGGCATCCCAGGCATCCTGCGAGATCGCGGCGGTACGACGGATGTCGCGGCGCAGCGACTTCGCCAGCGGGGTGACAGTGTCGACGCACCGCACCGCGTCGCTCGAGTACACGCGGCGCACCCCGAAGGCCCGGAGCGGTCCGACGATCGCCTTCGCCTGCTTCTTGCCGCGAGGGGAGAGGGTGCGCGCGGCATCCTCTCCCGACCAGTCATCGCGCGGAGTCGCCTTCGCGTGACGCAGCACCACCAGGGGGAAGGTCTCGAGCACGCCGTCGTCCACGAGGCGAAGGAAGTTCTCGAGGATCTCGACGTCAACGGGGTAACTCAGCTTGCCGAGCGCTTTGCGCGCCGGCATCCATTCCAGTGCGGCGATCTCGCGGTTCGGGACGAACGCGGACTCGCGGATGGCCTTCTCGGTCGCCTGCGCGCTCCAGTAGTGCACGATCTTCGTCCGCTTGCTCGGCAGGCGATAGTTCGAGATCCCGACGGGCACGCCGAGGTGCACACGGATGCCGGTCTCCTCGTGGATCTCGCGCACGGCCGTCTCGGCGAGCGTCTCCCCGGGATCGACTTTGCCCTTGGGCAGGGTGACGTCGCGGTACTTGGTGCGGTGGATGGCGAGCACGAGGAGCTTGCCGTCGAGCATCCGCCACACCACGCCGCCGGCGGCGTAGACCGCGGTTTCGGTCATCGCACCGCCCGCTGGCGCCGCCGGCGCAGGACGTCCGACATCGTCTTCTCCTGCAGGTCGACGAGCGGCGTGCCGTCGGCGCCCAGGTGACGACGCGTCCATTCGCCCTCGGCACCGAGGTGCCACGAGCTCGTGCCGTCGTCCATCGCGAGGTCGAACAGCGCCAGCAGCTCGGTCACGTGGGCCGGCTCCATGACGCGCACGAGCGCCTCGACACGACGGTCGAGGTTCCGATGCATCATGTCGGCGCTGCCGATGTAGACCTGCGGCTCCCCGCCGTGCGCGAACGCGAAGATCCGGGAGTGCTCGAGGTAGCGGCCGAGGATCGAGCGGACCGTGATGTTGTCGCTCACCCCGGGCAGATCGGAGCGCAGGGAGCAGATGCCGCGCACCCACACGTCGACCTTCACGCCGGCCTGGCTCGCCCGGTACAGCGCGTCGATGATCTGCTCGTCGACCATCGAGTTCACCTTGATGCGCACGTAGGCGGGCTTGCCGTCCAGCGCGTTGCGGCGTTCGGCGTCGATGAGGCGCAGCAGTCCCTTGCGCAGGTGCAGGGGAGCGACGAGCAGGCGCTTGAACTTCTTCTCGATCGCGTACCCGCTGAGTTCGTTGAACAGACGGGTGAGGTCGCGACCGACCTGCTCGTTCGCCGTGAACAGCCCGTAGTCCTCGTAGATGCGGCTCGTCTTCGGGTTGTAGTTGCCCGTGCCGATGTGGCTGTAGCTGCGAAGGGCGCCGTCCTCCTCGCGGATCACGTGCAGGAGTTTGCAGTGCGTCTTCAGTCCGACGAGGCCGTAGACGACGTGGACGCCGGCCTTCTCGAGCGTGCGAGCCCACCCGATGTTCGCCGCTTCGTCGAAGCGCGCCTTCACCTCGACGAGGGCGAGCACCTGCTTGCCGTTCTCCGCCGCGTTGATGAGGGCCTCGACGATCGGGCTGTCGCCCGAGGTGCGGTACAGCGTCTGCTTGATCGCGAGCACGTGGGGGTCGCGGGCGGCCTGCTGCAGGAACGAGACGACGCTCGTCGTGAACGACTCGTACGGGTGGTGGACGAGGATGTCCTCCTTGCGGATGGCGGCGAACAGGTCCGCGCGTCCGTTCTGCTCGGCGGGCTGGAAGGGCGTCGCCGTCTTCGGTACGTGCGCGGGGTAGCGCAGGTCGGGCCGCTCGATCTGCGACAGCGAGAACAGGCCGCGCAGATCCAATGGCGCGGGCAGTCGGTAGACGTCGTTCTCGGTGATGTCGAGCTCGTCGAGCAGCAGCGACAGGGTGACGTCGTCCATGTCCTCGGTGATCTCGAGGCGGATCGGCGGACCGAACCGGCGACGCAGCAACTCCGCTTCGAGCGCCTGGATGAGGTTCTCGGTCTCGTCCTCCTCGATCACGACGTCCTCGTTGCGGGTGAGGCGGAACGTGTGATGCTCGAGGATCTCCATGCCGGGGAAGAGGTCGCCGAGGTTCTCGGAGATCAGCTCCTCGAGCGGGAGGTAGCGGACGGTGTTGCCGTCCTTCCGGACCTCGACGAGGCGCGGCATCATCGGGGGCACCTTGAGACGCGCGAACTCCTGGCGTCCGGTCCGCGCGTTGCGGATGCGGATCGCGAGATTGAGCGAGAGCCCCGAGATGTAGGGGAACGGGTGCGCCGGGTCGACTGCCAGCGGCATGAGCACCGGGAACACCTGCGACGAGAAGTAGTCGTAGAGGATCTCGCGTTCCTCATCCGACAGATCGGCCCACGACACGACCTCGATGCCGGACTCGGCGAGGGCGGGCCGCACCTGCTCCGACCAGACCGCGGCGTGGCGCTCCTGCAGCGCGTGCGCGGCGGTGGCGAGGTCGGCGAGCACGTCGAGGGGAGCGCGCCCCACGTTGGTGGGAACCGCGAGTCCGGTGAGGATGCGGCGCTTCAGACCCGCGACGCGCACCATGAAGAACTCGTCGAGGTTGCTCGCGAAGATCGCCAGGAAGTTCGCGCGTTCGAGCGTGGGCAGGTTCGGATCCTCGGCCAGCTCCAGTACGCGCTGATTGAAGGCGAGCCAGCTGAGCTCGCGGTCGAGGTAGCGGTTGTCGGGCAGTTGCGAGTCGTACGCCTCGACGACGTCGTCGAAGTCGTCGTCGTCCGCGTCGCCCAGTCCGGAGTCGTGAACCTGGGTGTCGATCATCCCCACATCATTGCAGGGCGACGTGTCCCATGCGTGAACACGACGGACGGATGCCGCTGTGTCGGCCTCAGGCGGGCGCGCCGGGCAGCTGGTCGTCCTCGTACACGTTGAAGCGATAGCCCACGTTGCGGACGGTGCCGATGAGCTGCTCGAGGTCGCCGAGCTTGGCGCGCAGGCGTCGGACGTGGACGTCGACGGTGCGGGTGCCGCCGAAGTAGTCGTATCCCCAGACCTCGCTGAGCAACTGCTCGCGGGTGAAGACCCGGGACGGATGCGTCGCGAAGAAGTGCAGGAGCTGGAACTCCTTGTAGGTGAGGTCGAGCGGCCTCCCGTGCACCTTCGCCGAGTAAGAGGACTCGTCGATGCTGATGCCCGAGGTCTGGATGCGCGTCGACACCTGCTCCTTCGAGACGCGACCGACGGCGAGGCGGATGCGGGCGTCGACCTCGGCGGGACCGGCGGTGACGAGGATGACGTCGTCGATGCCCCAGTCGGGTGAGACGGCGGTGAGGCCGCCCTCGGTGACGACGAGCACGAGCGGAGAGTCGAGCCCCGTCGTCGTGAGGATCTTGCAGAGGGACTTCGCTCCGACGAGGTCCTTGCGCGCATCCACGAAGACGACGTCCGCGTTCGGGGCGTTCACCAGCTGCGCGGCTTCGGCGGGGATCTGCCGGACGCGGTGGCTGAGGAGCTCGAGGGCGGGCAGGACGGAGTCGCCGCCGGCGGCGGAGCTCAGGACGAGCAGCTGTGCCAAGGAGGACCCTCCGGTGCAGACTCGGAAACGCGTTTCATCTTAGGGGTACCCCCGGCAGGCGCCGTGTCGCCGCCGGTGCACCCGCCCGGGCTGTGCGCAACAATGGGACCATGACCGCGCCCGAGATCCTGCCCCGTCGTCGGATCGCCGGTGTCATCGCGGTCTGGGTGGTCGCCGCCCTCGTCCCGCTCGCCGTCGGCGTCTTCGTCGAACCGGACTGGCGCGGCGCGTGGCTGCTCGTCGGCTTCGGCCTCTGCTTCTTCGTCGCCTTCGCGGTCCAGCTCGCCTCGGGCCGGTCGCAGGGCTTCATCGTCCGCATCGCGGCGAGCGTCCTCGGTGCCCTGGCCGTCATGGGCCTGCTCGGTGCCGGCTTCGCGCTCGCCGAGCTCCTCGCCGGCTTCTGAGCCGGCGGCATCCGTCGACCGCACCCGCGTCCGCGGCGGCTAAAGTGGACGGCATGGATCTCGTCGCACTCGAACTCTTCTTCGTCGGGCTGCTCGGCCTCGCATCGCTCGCGATCGCGTTCGTGTCCGGCGTCGTGGTGTGGAACCTTTACCGCGGTCAGCGCTGACACCGTGATCGATCTGCCGACCGACCTTCCGGCTGATCTGGTCCCGCTCTCCTGGCTCATCGGGGTCTGGGAAGGCACCGGCGTCCTCGAATACGACGCTCAGGGTCGGACCATGTCGGGCGAGTTCTCCCACCGCGTGAGCTTCAGCCACGACGGTGGGGACGCGCTCAACTACGCGGCGACCGCCTGGTTCGAAGATGCCGACGGCACCCGCCACGACCTCGTCGCCGAGACGGGATACTGGCGTCTGTCCCGTCCCTCGACGGAGCAGGACGCAGGACCGGCACTTCTTCCGGCCCTCGCCCCCCGTGACGCGGCCCGGACCGTGGACGACGTCGAGGCGCTGCGCGCCGACGGCGGCGGGTTCGAGATCGAAGTGGCGCTCGTCCACTCCGACGGGATCAGCGAGCTCTACCTCGGACAGGTCCGCGGCCCGCGCATCGACATCGCGACCGATGCGATCGTGCGTCCCGCCGGTGCGAAGGACTACTCGTCCGCCACCCGGATGTACGGCCTCGTCGACGGCCACCTGCTCTGGGCCTGGGACATCGCGGCCCTCGGCACCGCACTGTCGTCGCACGCCTCCGCGCGGCTGGCGAGGGTCCAGTGACCGCCGACGTCTTCGCGGGAGTCCCCGGCGCCGTCGTCGACGAGCGCGGTCTCGCGCACCTCGGCAATCCCGTCCGCGAGCAGCGCGACCTCGCCGCAGGCTCTGCGGTCGCGCCCTTGGCCGATCGCACGGTCCTCACAGTCGCGGGCGAGGACCGGCTCTCGTGGCTGGACTCGATCACATCGCAGGCGCTCGCCGCGCTCGCTCCCGGCGTCGGCACCGAACTGCTGGTGCTCGATCCGCAGGGGCACGTGGAGCACGCGGCATCCGTCGTCGACGACGGGGAGCGCACGTGGCTCATCGTCGACCGGGACCGGGCGGGCGCGCTCCTGACCTGGCTGACCCGCATGCGCTTCCGCCTGCGCGTCGACCCGCAGGACGCGTCCGAGGGCTTCGCCGTCGTCGCCGGCACGAACGCGGCCGTCGATGCGCTCGGTGCCGAGGTCGTCTGGCGCGACCCGTGGCCGAACGTCGGCATCGGCGGCTGGGGATACGCCGCCGTCGACCCGCACCCGGGGGCGGACCTCGACTGGGCGGAGGCCGTCGTGCCGCGCACGGTCCTCGACGACCTGGCCGCCGCCGCGGTCCGTGGTGAGACGCGCCTCGCCGGATACCTCGCCGCGGACGCTCTGCGCGTCGCCGCGTGGCGCCCGCGCGCCGCGAGTGAGGCCGACGGACGCACCCTGCCGCACGAGGTCGACTGGCTCCGCACCGCGGTCCACCTCGACAAGGGGTGCTACCGCGGACAGGAGACCGTCGCGAAGGTCCACAACCTCGGCCACCCGCCGCGACGACTCGTGTCGCTCCAGCTGGACGGATCGGATGCCGAGCTCCCGGCACCCGGCGCAGCGGTCCGGCTCGACGGGGCCGATGTCGGCGCCGTCACCTCCGTCGCACGTCATCACGTGGAGGGCCCCATCGCCCTCGCCATCGTGAAGCGGTCCGTGCCGGTCGACGCCGCGCTGACGGTCGAGGTGCCTGACGGCGAGATCGCCGCCGCGCAAGAGGTCGTCGTGCCCCCGGATGCGGGGCGCGCGGCATCCATCCCGCGCCTGCCGCGCCTGTCCCAGCGCCGCTGACGATGACGGGGGAACCGACGGCGACGGCTCCGGTGCCCACCGCCCGCCGGTACCCGCGGGAGGGGTGGACCCGCCTGAAGGGCTCCGCTGTCGCGATCCTGCAGCTGGTCGTCGCAGCCAGCACCGCGTTCTCGATCGCGCACTACGGCCTCGGGCATCCCGCCCCGCTGATCGCGGCGACCGTCACGATCTCGAGCCTCGGACTCGTCCGTGACGCGCGACCGTGGCGCGTCCTCGAGACCGTCATCGGAATGACGCTCGGCGTGTTCGTCGCCGAGCTCGTCGTGTTCCTCGCCGGCAACGGCTGGTGGCAGCTCGCACTCACTCTCGCGGTCAGTCTGTCGATCGCCCGTTTCGTGTCGCCGCAGGCGGGGTTCGCGATCGCTGCGGCGATCCAGTCGATCATCGTCGTCGTCGTGCCAGCCCAGGTGCCGTTCCTGCGCCTGCTCGACGCGCTCATCGGCGGCGCGATGGCGCTGCTGGTGACGGCCCTCATCCCGCGCAGTCCGCTGCGGACCGCGCTGACGGATGCCGGGCGCCTGTTCTCCGCATTCCAGGGCGCCGCCGGCACCGTCGCCCAGGGGCTTCGCCGCGGCAGTCGGGTGCGGACCGAACGTGGTCTCGAGAAGGCGCGCGAGCTGCAGGGCCTCGTGGACGACTGGAAGACCTCGGTGGAATCCGGCGCAGCGATCGCCCGCATCTCGCCGTTCCTGCGGCGGCAACGGTTCGAGCTGGAACGGTACGAACGGATGCGGGTGAGCATGGACCTCGCGGTGCGCAACCTCCGCGTCGTCGCGCGCCGCGCCGCCTACCTCGTCGACGACGGCCGCAAGCGCGATGTCGCAGCCGACCTCCTGGTCGAGCTGATCCGCGGCGCCGACCTCGTGCAGCAGTCCCTCACCGACATCACGTACGAACCGGCTGCGCGCGAGGTGCTCACCGCGGTCGCCGCGCGCCTCGATCCAATCGCACTCGTGCCCGACGGCTCCCTCGGCGACCAGACGCTCATCACGGCGCTCCGCCCCCTCGCCACCGAC
The DNA here is from genome assembly GCF_030818715.1 of Microbacterium sp. SORGH_AS_0505. NCBI lineage: Bacteria > Bacillati > Actinomycetota > Actinomycetes > Micrococcales > Microbacteriaceae > Microbacterium > Microbacterium sp. SORGH_AS_0505. The sequence goes on from NZ_JAUTAT010000001.1 coordinate 1,921,307, forward strand.
CTGCTGTGCGCGACGGGCCTCAGCCCGGCGGACGCCCGGGCCCGGTTGCCGCGGGTCTGACCCCGTTCGTCACCACGGCGTAATCGCGGGGTCACCGCGGCGCGACAGCGTCCCAGGGCAGGGTCAGCTCGCCGAGCCGCCATCGCGCGCGACCGCCGATCGCCCATCCCGCGGCGTCGAGCGCGTCGAGCGCGGCGCGCCACCGCTGCACGGGCCCGAACGCTGACGCCGCGACCGCGCGCGTCCACTCCCGGTCGAGCGCCTCGATCACGTCGTGCACCCGTTCCCCTGGCACATTCCGGTGGATGAGCGCCTTCGGCAGGCGCTCCGCCGCGATCGCGGGGGAGTCGAGCTCCGCGAGCCGCAACGAGATGGTCAGGCTGCGCGGCGCGGCATCCGGCCCCACCTCGATCCAGGTCGAGATCCGACCGAGCTCATCGCACGTCCCCTCGACGAGCATGCCGTCGGGGCGCAGGCGCGACGCCATCCGCGCCCATGCGTCGGCGACCTCGTGCTCGTCGTACTGCCGCAGCACGTTGAACGCGCGGATGACGGCTGGACGTCGACCGTCCGGCACCGGTACCTCGAACCCGCCGCGCGCGAAGGAGACCCGGGCATCCCGGGCGAAGCTCGCCTCGCCCGCGCGCACCCGAGCGAGCTGTTCGCGCGCCCGACCGACGCGCGCGGGTTCGATCTCCAGCCCCAGCACCTCGACGTCGGGGCGAGCGCGACGGAGCCTCGCCTCGAGCTCGAACGCGGTCACGCCGCTCGCCCCGTAGCCGAGGTCGACCACGAGCGGGTCCGCTGTCCGTCGCAGGATCGGATGCCGAGCGATCCAACGATCCACCCGGCGCAGCCGGTTGGTGTTCGTCGTCCCCCGGGTCACCTGCCCCACGACCGGATCGGAACGCGTCATGACCCCATGATCCCATCCGGCGCGCCGGTAGGATTGCGGGCATGACAGCCCCCTACACGTTGATCCTCCTTCGGCACGGTCAGAGCGAGTGGAACAAGTCCAACCAGTTCACCGGCTGGGTGGATGTCCGCCTCACCGATCAGGGCAAGGCGGAGGCCCAGCGCGGTGGCGAGCTGCTGAAGGAATCGGGTCTGCTCCCCGACATCCTCCACACGTCGCTGCTGTCGCGTGCGATCCAGACCGCGAACATCGCGCTCGACGCAGCCGACCGCCTCTGGGTGCCCGTCAAGCGTTCGTGGCGTCTGAACGAGCGTCACTACGGCGCCCTGCAGGGCAAGGACAAGGCGCAGACCCTCGACGAGTTCGGCGAGGAGCAGTTCATGCTCTGGCGCCGGTCGTTCGACGTTCCGCCGCCGGACATCTCCGACGACGACCCCTACACGCAGGTCGGCGACGTGCGCTACGCCGACATCGACGGCGACGTGCCCCGCACCGAGTCGCTCAAGATCGTCATCGACCGCCTGCTCCCGTACTGGGAGAACGAGATCGTCCCCGACCTCAAGACCGGCAAGACCGTCCTGGTCACGGCCCACGGCAACTCCCTCCGCGCGCTCGTGAAGCACCTCGACGGCATCAGCGACGACGACATCGCCGAGCTGAACATCCCCACCGGCATCCCGCTCGTGTACCGCCTCGACGAGAACCTCGAGCCGCTCGAGCCGGGCGAGTACCTCGACCCCGAAGCCGCCGCCGCCGGCGCCGCCGCGGTCGCCTCGCAGGGCAAGAAGTAACCGGCACGCCACCGGGAACACGAAGAGCGGATGCCTCGCGGCATCCGCTCTTCGTCGTCCGGGCGCACCCGAGCCGGGATCAGACCTCGGCGTCGACGCCCTCGGGGTCGGCCGACCACGTGCCCGTGGCCAGGTACGAGACCTTCTTCGCGACGGAGAGCGCGTGGTCGCCGAAGCGCTCGTGGTAGCGGGAAGCGAGCGTCGCGTCGACGGTCGCCGACGCTTCGCCCTGCCAGTTGTCGCTGAGCACCTTCTCGAAGACCGCGAGGTGGAGCGCGTCGAGCTCGTCGTCCAGCTCGTGCAGACGGCTCACGAGCGACAGGTCCTCGGTGCGCAGGAGGTCGGCGAGGGTGCGTGCCACCTCGGTGTCGATCTCGCCCATCTTGGTGAAGGTGTTCTTGAGGCCCTTCGGGACGGCGCGCTCGGGGAAGCGCATGCGCGTCAGCTGGGCGATGTGCTCGGCGATGTCACCCATCCGCTCGAGCGAGGCGCTCACACGCAGCGCCGCGACGACGATGCGCAGGTCGCGGGCGACCGGCTGCTGACGGGCGAGGATCTCGATGGCCAGTTCGTCGAGCTCGATGGCCTTGTCGTCGATGACCTTGTCGTTGTCGATGACGTCCTCGGCGAGGGCGACGTCGCTCGTCGCGAACGCGCGGGTCGCCCGCTCGATCGCGACCGTCACGAGGTCGGAGATCTCGACGAGACGGGTCTGCACGTCCTCGAGGGACTGGTGGAAAACTTCGCGCATGGAGCACCTTCTCTTCGTGCGGGCGGGTGAGGGGCGCGACCTGTCGCGCAGAGACCTCGGCGATCCTCCCGCGCTCAGGTTAACGGTCGGTGCCGACACGGTGAACAGTCGACGGTGCGCGACGCACGGGCCGATTTCCGTCCGATTGCGGGGGTGCGACCACCTTACGCTGGGGTCATGGATTCGACGCAGCTCGAGCTGCTGGCGCTCGTCGTGGGGCTCTTCGTGGGCGCCGGCGCGGTCGGACTCGTGGTCTACGCGATGCAGGAGCGCGCGCGCACCCGGCTGGTGACATCGCTGGACATGCCCGAGGGCACCGCTTCCGTCCTCCAGGCGATGGACGACGCCGCCGTCGTGGTCGATCCGTCCATGCTCGTGCTCGCGGCATCCGCCACGGCAGAGGTGTTCTCGCTCACGGTCAACGAGACCCTCGACGCCGATCGCCTCCGGCACCTCGTGCGCAACGCTCGTCAGACGGGGCTCCCCGCGACCGAGAACATGACCCTCAACCGCGGGGTCGAGCCTCGCGTCGTCGCCGCGCGGGCCAGTGTCATCACGCCGCGGCTCACGCTGATCGTCATCCGCGACATCACTGAGCGCGAGCGCGTCGAGCAGATGCGCCGCGACTTCGTCTCGAACACCTCCCACGAGCTCAAGACGCCCGTCGGCGCGGTCACGCTGCTCGCCGAGGCGATCGAGTCCGCCGCCGACGACCCCGATCAGGTGCGCCACTTCGTGCGGCGGCTCAGCGGTGAGGCGACCCGCCTCGGGCAGCTGACCTCCCGCATCATGAACCTCTCGCGCCTGCAGTCGGCGGATGAGATCGCCGAGATGCGCGACGTGGCGGTCGACGAGGTGGTCCGGTCGGCCATCGAATCCCAGGCCATCGCCGCGGAGTCGGCGGAGATCAGCGTCGCCAGTGGAGGGGAGAAGGGGCTCTTCGTGCGAGGCGACCCGCAGATCCTCACCGAAGCCGTCAGCAACCTGCTCGCCAACGCGATCGCCTACTCGCCCGCCGGAGCGCAGGTGGGGATCGGCGTGCGCGAAGCCGACGGCGCCGTCGAGATCGCCGTCGCCGACCACGGCATCGGCATCCCCGAGGATGACCAGCAGCGCGTCTTCGAACGGTTCTACCGCGCCGATCAAGCGCGCTCTCGCCGCACCGGCGGAACCGGCCTCGGCCTCGCGATCGTGAAGCACGCGGTCCAGCGGCACGGCGGGTCGGTCGAGCTGTGGTCGCGTCCCGGTCGCGGGTCGACGTTCACGATCCGACTTCCCCTCGTCGCCGAGGCGGATCGCGACACCCCCACTCGCAAGAAGAAGCCCAAGAAGATCGGCGCGAAGGCGCCCGCCAAAAGGAAGACACCATGACCCGCGTCCTGATCGTCGAAGACGAACCCGATCTCGCCGACCCGCTCGCCTACCTCCTGCGCAGAGAGGGATTCGAGGTCGAGATCGCCGAAGACGGCGGCATCGCCCTCGACTCGTTCACCTCGCGTGGCGCCGACATCGTCCTGCTCGACCTCATGCTCCCCGGGATGCCGGGGACCGAGGTGTGCCGCGTCATCCGGTCCACCTCGAAGGTGCCCATCATCATGCTGACGGCCAAGGACAGCGAAGTCGACATCGTCGTGGGACTCGAACTCGGCGCGGACGACTACATCACCAAGCCGTACTCGTCTCGGGAACTGCTCGCACGCATGCGCGCGGTCCTCCGCCGCAGCGAGAACGACGAGCTCGACGTCGACGACCGCATCATCGAAGGCGGGCGCGTCACCCTCGACATCGACCGCCACACCGTCTCGGTCGAAGGCACCGAGATCTCGATGCCGCTCAAGGAGTTCGAGCTCCTGGAGCTCCTCATGCGCAATGCCGGTCGCGTCCTGACCCGCGGTCAGCTCATCGACCGGGTGTGGGGGAGCGACTACTTCGGCGACACGAAGACCCTCGACGTCCACATCAAGCGCATCCGCTCCCGCATCGAGAAGAGCCCCAGCGACCCGAGCATGCTGCTCACGGTGCGCGGGCTCGGCTATCGCTTCGAAGCCTGACGACGCGGCCACACGACGAAGGCCCCCACCGAGTCGGTGGGGGCCTTCGTCGTGCAGCGTGAGATCAGCCGGCGGGCGTCGCCGTCGCGGCGGGGGTCGGCACGAACTGCGTGTAGTAGGGCAGCGTGCCGTCGAGAATGGGGACGAAGACGCGGACGCCTTCGCCTTCGCCGGACTGGAATGAGACCTCGACGTTGGCGCCGGGCTTGCCGACGTTGTCGAACGTCATGGGTGCCATGTCGACGCCGAGGGTGACGGAGGAGTTCGCGGCGATCTCGACGCTCTGCGGCTGGCCTTCGATCGAGACGTTCAGGGCGAGCGCGTCATCGGTGGAGTTCACGATCGAGGCGACGAGGTTGCCCAGCGTGCCCTCCTCGTCGGCGATGATCAGGGCGTTGCGCACCTTGAGAGGCCCGGAGTCGGGGATGTTGACGCCGTCGGAAGCGGAGTACTGGATGGTCGTCGCCTGCGGGGCCAGCATGTTGCAGCCGGTGGTGCCCAGAACGACTGCGGCGCCCAGGGCCAGGGACGCGATGAGACGCGATTTCACGGATCCTCCAGATGACACGAACGGCGACCCTCTCATCCTATGGGGTCGTGGGAGTGGCATCGGGCAGGTGGGCGGCGAACCTTAGCGTATGTCGCCTGTGGTATTCTGGAGGTTGCCGAAAGGACACAACTGCATGCTTTTTGAGGTTGGCGAAACCGTCGTCTATCCGCACCATGGCGCTGCGACCATCATCGAGGTCAAGGATCGCGTCATCAAGGGCGAGACGAAGAAATACCTGAAGCTCAACGTCACCCAGGGCGATCTCATCATCGAGGTCCCTGCGGACAACGTCGATCTCGTGGGCGTCCGCGACGTGATCGGCAAGGACGGGCTCGAGAAGGTCTTCGATGTCCTGCGCGCACCCTTCACCGAGGAGCCGACCAACTGGTCGCGTCGCTACAAGGCGAACCTCGAGAAGCTTGCGTCGGGCGATGTCATCAAGGTCAGCGAGGTCGTCCGCGACCTCTGGCGCCGCGACCAGGACCGTGGCTTGTCCGCGGGGGAGAAGCGGATGCTGGCCAAGGCCCGGCAGATCCTCATCTCCGAGATCGCGCTGGCGCTGAAGGCCGACGAGGAGAAGGCATCCACCGTCCTCGACGAGGTCCTCGCTTCCTGACACATTCTGAGAACGGCCGGCTGCTCAGCCGGCCGTTCTTCGTTGTTCGAGCACATGCCGCACGGCGGTGAAGGGGTGCGGCATGATGTGCCCGTGACCACCCGTTCCGTGACCGCCACCGTCGACCTCTCGCGTCGTGATCTCACGCTCGACCTCGCCCGCGTGGTGTGCGTCCTCTTCGTCATCGTCGTCCACCTCGTGCAGGTGGGGATCGGTCCCGGCCCGGACGGCGGGCTCGCGGCATCCCGTCCCGCCGAAGAGCAGCCCTGGTTCAACGCAGCAACCTGGGTCGGGCAGATCATGCCGCTGTTCTTCGTCGTCGGCGGGTTCGCCTCGGCGACGGGCTGGCGCTCCTGGACCGCGAAGGGCGGCCACGCCGCCGGGTTCGTGCGGACCCGCACGCTCCGCCTTGCTCAGCCGGCGTTGCCGCTGTTCATCTTCTTCGCCGTCGTCCTCGGGGTCGCGACCGCGGCGGGGCTGCCCGACCAGCTCGTTGCGGATGCCGCCATCGGCGCCGGATCCCCCCTCTGGTTCCTCGCCGCATACCTGCTCTGTCAGGCAGCGGTGCCGCTCCTGGCGGCGTGCCATGCCCGCCGCCCGGTCCTCACGCTTCTGACCCTCGCGATGGGGGTCGTCCTCGTCGACGCCGTGCGCTTCTCGACGGGCATCCCGGAGATCGGGCTGCTCAATCTCCTCTTCGTCTGGCCGCTCATCCAGCAATTCGGGTTCTGGTACGCCGACGGATGGTTCGACCGACGGCATCCGCTCTCCCTCGTCGCCATCGCGGCGGCGTGCTACCTCCTGCTCTGGCCGCTCACCTCCCTCGGCCCGTACTCCGCGAGCATGCTCGGCAACCTGAATCCGCCGACGGTTCCGCTCGTCATCCTCGGGATAGCGCAGGCCTGCCTGCTGCGCCTGCTCAAGCCGGTGCTCGCGCGCCTCATGGCGCTCCGGGCGATGCAGGGCGTGGTCTTCGTCCTCGGGTCGCGCCTCATGACGATCTACCTCTGGCACCTTCCGGTCATGCTCGCCCTCACGGGCGTCAGCCTGCTGATCCCCGGCGCCGCACCGGCGCCGGCGTCGCCCGCGTGGTGGTGGTCGCGTCCGATCCTGTTCATCGTGGTGCTCGGAGTGCTGCTCGCGCTCTCGCTGGTCCTCGCGAAATGGGAGGCGCTGGGCACGCTCGGGCGCGCGCCGGCCACGGGGATCGTGGCGGTCGCGTGGGTGTGCGCGTTCGTACCGCCCTTCGCCGTCATGGAGTGGTTCCTCGACCTCCCGATAGCGGTGGTCGGCGCCCTCCTCCTGGGAGTCGCCGTCCTCCTGCTGCGCCGCAGCCCGGTCGCCGACGGCTCGGTACGCTCGGAGGCATGAGCCTCATCCCCGTTCCGCGTGTTGCCGTCATCGTCGTCGCCGCAGGTTCGGGCACGCGACTCGGCACGGGGTCGGCGAAGGCGTTCGTCGGCATCGACTCGCACACGATCCTGCGCCATGCCCTCCGCGGGGTGTTCGCCGCACCCGAGGCACAGGTGATCGTCGTCGCGCCGGGCGACCGGGTCGGCGACGCGGAGACCGAGGCGCTCGAGGCTGCCAGGGATCGCCGGGACCTGGTCTCCGTGGTGGCGGGAGGAGCCACCCGGCAGACGTCGGTCGCCGCCGGACTCGGGGCGGTCTGGCCGGACGTCGAGATCGTCCTCGTCCACGATGCCGCGCGCGCCCTCACCCCTCCCGAGGTCTTTGAACGTGTGATCGACGCCGTTGAAGGCGGATCGGATGCCGTCATCCCCGTCCGCCCCGTCGTCGACACGCTCAAGCGCGTCGACGGCGACGCGGTGGTCGAGCCGGTCGACCGCTCGGTCCTCGCCGCGGCCCAGACCCCGCAGGGGTTCCGACGCGCGGTGCTCGACGAGGCGTACCGCGACGCGGCCGCCGACCACACCGATGACGCCGCGCTCCTCCAGGCAGCCGGAACCGTCGTGCGAACGGTTCCCGGAGACGACTTCGCGTTCAAGATCACGACAGCGGCAGACCTCGAGCGCGCTCGCGCACTCGTCGCACCCGTCCCGCCGGTCGTCCGGGTCCCCGCCCCGGCGATCCCGCGCGTCGGGATCGGAACAGACGTACACGCCTTCGGCGGGGACGACACCCTGTGGCTCGCCGGTCTGGAGTGGCCCGGGGAGCCGGGGCTGAATGGGCATTCCGACGGGGATGCCGTCGCCCACGCGATCGTGGACGCGGTCCTCGCGGCCGCGGGCCTGGGGGACATCGGCACGCACTTCGGGACGGATCAGCCCGAGTACGCGGGGGCGCATGCGGCGGCGTTCCTCGCGCGGACCCGCGCGCTCGCGGCGGAGGCCGGCTGGGTGATCGGCAATGTCAGCGTTCAGGTGCAGGCCAAGCGCCCGCGCTTCGCCGCGCGGCGCGTCGAAGCCGAGCGCGTGCTGTCGGACGCCCTCGGCGCGCCGGTGACCGTGTCGGCGACGACGACCGACGGCCTCGGGTTCACCGGAACAGGAGACGGCGTGGCGGCCTTCGCGGTCGCGGTCGTCGTCCCCGCCTGATCGAGCGGGTCAGAGGGGACGCGTCATGAACGTCGACGCGGGGTCCGGCCGGTAGGAGCCGAACGGTTCGCACTCGGTGAACCCCTCGCTGGCGTACAGCGTCCGCGCGGCCAGGAACCCGGCATCCGAGCCCGTCTCGAGCCACACCCGGGTGACGCCCTGCGCCCTGGCGTCGGCGAGGATGTGGCGGAGGATCGCGCGTCCCACCCCCGTCCCGAGGTGGTCGGCGGTCACGCGCATCGACTTCAGCTCGCCGTCCGTGTCGCTCAGGCGGGAGAGCGCGCCGATCCCCGCGAGGTCGTTGCGTCGCCACGCGGACCACACCGTCACGGCGGGATCTCGAAGCGCGGACACGTCCAGTGCGTGGACGCTTTCGGCGGGCGAAAGCTCGTGCATCCCCGCGAGGTGCTGGCGGACGAGCGCGACCGTCGACTCGCCGGTCAGATCGTCGACGCGGATGTCGAGGTCGTCGGATACGGGCATGTCAGGCCTCCACGGCGAAAGGTCGGGGGTCGCGGGGCCGACGGCTGCCCCACGCGAGGGTGACGAGGCCTGCGGCCAGGACCGCGAGCCCGACGACGGCGAGGGGGGACAGCGTCTCGCCGAGCGCGGTCACGCCCAGCACCGTCGCGGTCAACGGCTCGGCGAGCGTCAGCGTCGCGGCGGTCGCTGCAGTGAGTCCCTGCAGCCCCCACGTGAAGAGCGAGTAGGCGACGCCGATCGTCGCGAGGCCGAGCCACAGTGCCATCGCGATGCCGGGCGGCGTGAGGGTCCACGACAGATCCACGAACGGGATGACGGCCGCGCACATCAGCGCGGACCCGACTCCCATGGCGCCCACGACGGTGAACGCGTCCCACCCTGCGTCGAGGAGACGGCGCTGCGCATTCGCGATCACGGCGAAGCACGCGCCCGCGCCGACGGCGGCGGCGAGACCGAGCGCGTCGACGCCGCCCGAGCCGCCTCCGCCGCCGAGCCCCAGCAGGACCACGCCGATCGCAGCCAGGGCGGTCGCGCCCATCCACAGCATCGACGGCACGCGGCGCGAGAGGATCCATTCCAGGATGCCGGCGAGCACGGGAGCGGAGCCCAAGGCGATCACCGTGCTCACCGCGACACCGTTGGTCTGCGTGCCGACGAAGAAGAGCGGCTGGTAGAGGCTGAGCGCGACACCGGTGACGGCCATGAGGGCGAGCGGACGCCAGGTCGGTTTCGGCCGAGGGCGGTCCGGCACCCGGCGTCGATGCGCCGCGGCCAGTCCGAACGCCAGCACGGCCAGGGCCGTCCCGCCGACCACCGACCGAGCGACGCCGACCGAGAGCGCCGAGGCCTCGTCCGGTCCGAGTGCTCGTGCCGTTCCGGTGGTCCCGAACAGGAGGGCGGCGGCCAAGACGGCGAACACGTGCAGCACCCGTCCTTTCTATCGCCTCGGAGCGGGCTCGGATGCCACCCGCCGGTAGCATGGACCGGTGACGGTTCGGCTCTACGACTCCCAGGCTCAGGCGCTGCGCGACTTCGCGCCCGCCGACCCCGAGAACGTCACGATGTACGTCTGCGGTCCGACGGTCCAGTCCGGACCCCACATCGGCCACGTCCGCGCGGCGCTGAGCTTCGACATCCTCCGCCGGTGGCTCGAGCACCGATTCGGCCGGGTCACCTTCGTCCGCAACGTCACCGATATCGACGACAAGGTCCTCGCGAACGCGACGGAATCGGAGCCGTGGTGGGCGCTGGCCTACCGGATGGAGCTCGAATTCTCCCGCGCGTATGCCGCGGTCGGCATCCTGCCCCCCACCTACGAACCGCGGGCGACGGCGTCCATCCCGCAGATGCAGGAGCTCATCGAGCGCCTGATCAAGGCGGGGCACGCGTACGCCGCCGCCGGCGACGTCTACTTCGACGTGCGTTCCTGGGCGCCCTACGGCGCGCTGACCCGTCAGTCGGTCGACGCCATGGAATCGGCCGCCGATGCGGACCCGCGCGGCAAGCGCGACCCGCGCGACTTCGCGCTCTGGAAAGGTGCGAAGCCCGGCGAGCCCGCGGACGCGACATGGGACTCTCCTTGGGGCTCCGGGCGACCGGGCTGGCACATCGAGTGCTCGGCCATGAGCCGCCGATACCTCGGTCCCGAGTTCGACATCCACGGTGGCGGCCTCGACCTCCGCTTCCCGCATCACGAGAACGAGCTCGCCCAATCGACGGCGGCCGGCGACGGTTTCGCGCGCTACTGGGTGCACAACGGGCTCGTCACGGTCGGCGACCAGAAGATGTCGAAGTCTCTCGGCAACTTCCTCCTGGCCGAGGATGTCCTGCGCGACACCGACCCGCTCGTGGTCCGCTACGCGCTCATCTCGGCGCACTACCGCTCGAATCTCGACATCACCGAGTCCACCTTCACCGAAGCGGATGCCGCGCTCGGCCGCATCCGCTCGTTCCTGCAACGCGGGCTCCGCGCCCGTGACGGATCCGTCGGCTGGTTCGCATCGGATGTCCCACAGGAGTTCGCGGCGGCGCTGGATGACGATCTCGGTGTGCCGCAGGCGCTGGCAGTCCTCCACGAGACCGTGCGTCGGGGCAACGCAGCCCTCGATGCAGGCGATTCCGCCGCCGCCGAGGATTCCCTCCGGCAGGTGACGGCGATGGTGCGCCTTCTCGACATAGACCCCATGGATGCGAAGTGGTCCGCGGTGATGGCGCAGTCCATGGCGACCGCCCTGCACCGCCTCGTCAGCACCATGATCGACCAGCGCGCGGAGGCCCGCGCGACCAAGAACTGGGCGGCAGCCGACCGCATCCGCGATGCGATCGCGGCGGCAGGCGTCGTCCTCGAAGACGGTCCCTCGGGGACCCATTGGAGTCTGAACGATGGCTAAGCACGGCAACCCCTCCGCGGGACGCGGCAAGAAGGGCCCCACGAAGGGGACCGGCGGCAAGAACAAGCGCTCGCTCGAAGGTCGCGGTCCGACCCCCAAGGCCGAGGACCGCGCCTGGCACCCGGCCGGCAAGCGCAAGGCAGCGAAGGAGCGCTTCGTCGCGGCGGGCGGCAAGCCGCAGATCCGGCAGACGACCGGCGGGCGCGCGCCCAAGGCGAAGTCCGGTGACGACACCGAGACCGTGACCGGTCGCAACAGCGTGCTCGAAGCCCTCCGCGCCAAGATCCCCGCGACCGCGTTCTACATCGCGCAGCGTGTCGAGATGGACGACCGCGTCAAGGAGATGCTCTCCATCGCGACGAACCGCGAGATCCCCGTCCTCGAGGTCACCCGTCAGGAGCTCGACCGCATGGCCGGGTTCGACGGCGTGCACCAGGGCGTCGCGCTCAAGGTGCCGCCCTACGAGTACGCGCACCCGCAGGACCTGCTCGAGCAGGTCATCGACCGCGGCCAGCTGCCGCTGTTCGTCGCCCTCGACGGGATCACGGACCCCCGCAACCTCGGCGCGATCATCCGCTCCACGGCCGCCTTCGGTGGACAGGCGATCATCCTGCCGCAGCGCCGCTCGGCGGGCGTCAACTCCGCCGCATGGAAGACGAGCGCGGGCGCGGCCGCCCGCATCCCCGTCTCGATCGCCCCGAACCTGACGACGACGCTCAAGGAGTTCAAGAAGCAGGGCGTCTTCATCCTCGGTCTCGACGGCGGAGGCGACGTGTCGCTGCCGGCGCTCGAGCTCGCGGACCGCCCCGTGGTCATCGTCGTGGGTTCAGAAGGCAAGGGCCTGTCGCGCCTCGTGACGGAGACCTGCGACCAGATCGTGTCGATCCCGATCAACGCGGCGACCGAATCGCTCAACGCCGGCATCGCGGCATCCGTCGCGCTGTACCAGGTGTCGACGCTGCGTTCCGCGAGCGAGTGACGCATACGCGTCGCTGCATGGCCGACGGATAGCGCGACCATAGGGAGACGGGTCAGACTGGCACTCGACTGTCCATCCGCAGGAGAGGAACCATCATGACCCGCATCGCCGTCATCGGAGGCACCGGCTACGCCGGCAGCAACATCGTCGCCGAGGGTGTCCGTCGAGGACACACCGTCGTCTCCGTCGCGCGCAAGATCCCCGCCGACCGGATCGAGGGAGCGACCTACGTCGAGGGCACGATGCTCGACGCCCCGGCACTCGCGGCAGAACTCGACGGAGTCGATGTCGTCGTCTTCGCGACCTCGCCCCGCGGAGACATGGTCGGCAAGATGCGAGAGGCCGTCGACGGCGTCATCGCGGCGCTGCCGCTCTCGGTGCGCGTCGGCGTCATCGGAGGCGCCGGTGGCAGCCTCGTCGCCCCGGGCGGTCCCCGCGTGATCGACAGCGGCTTTCCCGAGGAGATCAAGCCCGAGGCGATGGAAGCCATCGGCATCCTCGAAGACCTCCAGGCCGACACCAGCGGTCGCGACTGGTTCTACATCCACCCGGCCGGCGGATTCGGCGCATGGGCGCCGGGGGAGCGCACCGGCTCGTACCGCACCGGCGGCGACGTCATCGTCACCGACGACACGGGCGAGTCCTTCATCTCCGGCGCCGATTTCGCGATCGCCGTCCTCGATGAGATCGAGGCGCCCGCGCATGTGCGCGAGCGGTTCACCGTCGGATACTGACGACCACGATCAGACGAGGTCGCGCCAGTCGACCTCGTCTTCGTCGTCGTCGCTGACGGGCACGTCCGACGTGATCACCGGAAGCGCCGTCGTCTCGGTCGGCGGACCCATCACGGTCGCCTCGTCGCGGCGGTGACGCAGCACGCCGTCGATGTAGGAGGACAGGACCTCGGCGATCGGGATCGACCGCCCGCGGGCCTGTGACATGTACCAGCGGTGCTCGAGCACCTGATGGAACACCTCGGCGGGCTCGAGCTTGCTGCGCAGCTCCCACGGGATCGCCTTGACGACCGGTTCGAAGACGCGGGTCAGCCACTCGTGGGCGACCATCTCCTCGTCGCTGCCGAGGCGCGAGACGCGGGCAGCGAACTCGTCCATGTCGTTGAGCAGGCGGCGGGCCTGATTCTCTTCGACATCCAGGCCCGTCAAGCGCAGCAGACGCCGCTGGTGGTGCCCGGCATCCACCACCTTCGGCTGGATCAGCACCTTCGTGCCGTCGGATGTCTCATCGATCGACATCTCGCCGATGTCGAAACCGAGGCTGTTCAACCGCTGCACGCGCTCGGTGATGCGCCAGGTCTCGTTCGCCGCGAACGTCTCGGTCTCGGTGAGCGCGCTCCACAGCGACCGGTACGACGACATGATGCCGTCCGCGATCGCCACGGCGTCCACACCGCCCTCGAGACGCCCGCCGGCCTCGAGGTCCATGATCTCGCCGGCGATGTTCGTGCGCGCGACGTCCAGGTCGTGTTCGCGCTGGCCGCGCGTCAGGCCGCCCTCGTGAAGCTCGCCCGTCTCGGCGTCGACGAGGTAGGCGGCGAACGCACCGGCATCCCGTCGGAACAGCGTGTTCGACAGCGAGACGTCGCCCCAGAAGAAGCCGACGTTGTGGAGGCGGACCAGGAGCGCCGCCAGGGCGTCGACGAGGCGCGTGGCCGTGTCGGGACGCAGGACCTGGGTGAAAAGAGCTCGGTAGGGGAGCGAGAAGCGCAGGTGCGCGGTGACGAGAGCGGCGGGGAGAGGCTCGCCCTTCGCGGTGCGGCGGCCGTCGATGACGGCGACGCGGCTCACGCAGGGGACGTCCAGCCGAGCGAGCGAGCCGAGCATCTCGTACTCGCGACGGGCCATCTCCGCCGTCGTCTCCTTCACCGCCACGACACGCCCCGACAGGCTCGCGAAGCGCACGAGATGGCGGGAGAGCCCCTTCGGGAGCGAGACGATCGCGTCACTGGGCCATTCGCCGAGAGGAGTCGACCAGGGCAGAGCCAGAAGCCCCGCGTCGACGCTGCTGGCGGTGATGCTCAGGGAATGGACCACGCGGGTGACCTCCGACTCACGCACCGCGGCGCGGGGGGTCCGGAAGACCCACCCGCGCCGCGGTCCTGCTGATGATGACGATCAGGCCGAGACGACCGGCTTGTCGTTGAGGCGGTCGCCCGACTCGATGTCGAACGCGTGCACGTGGCCCGGCTTGGCGGCCAGGGTGACCGTCTCGCCCGCGTTCGGGTGGTTGCGGCCGTCGACGCGAGCGACGATGTCGGTGCGCTTGCCGTTGATGTCCACGTGACCGTAGAGGTAGCCGTCGGCGCCGAGCTCCTCGACCAGGTCGACCTGGACCGCGAGGCCCTTGCCGTCCGCGGGGCCGACCTCGATGTCCTCGGGGCGGACGCCGACCGTGACCTGGCTGCCGTTGGCGCGGCCGACGGTGTCGCGGTCGAGCGGGACGACCTCGGAGCCGAAGCGGATGCCGCCCTCGGCCAGGTCGGCCGGGAACAGGTTCATGGCGGGGGAGCCGATGAAGCCGGCGACGAAGACGTTGTTCGGCTTCTCGTACAGGTCGCGCGGGGTGCCGACCTGCTGCAGGAGGCCGTCCTTGAGGACCGCGATGCGGTCACCCATCGTGAGGGCCTCGGTCTGGTCGTGGGTGACGTAGACCGTGGTGACGCCGAGGCGGCGCTGCAGCGAGGCGATCTGCGTACGGGTCTGGACGCGGAGCTTGGCGTCGAGGTTCGACAGCGGCTCGTCCATGAGGAAGACCTGGGGCTGACGCACGATGGCACGACCCATGGCGACGCGCTGACGCTGACCACCCGAGAGGGCCTTCGGCTTGCGGGTCAGGTACTCCTCGAGGTCGAGGAGCTTGGCTGCCTCGAGAACGCGGGAGGCGCGCTCCTCCTTGCCGACACCGGCGATCTTGAGCGCGAAGCCCATGTTCTCGGCGACGGTCATGTGCGGGTAGAGCGCGTAGTTCTGGAACACCATCGCGATGTCGCGGTCCTTCGGCGGCACGTCGGTGACGTCGCGGTCACCGATGCGGATGGAGCCGGAGTTGACCTCTTCGAGGCCTGCGAGCATGCGGAGCGACGTGGACTTACCGCAACCGGAGGGGCCGACCAGGACGAGGAACTCGCCATCGGCGACCTCGAGGTTGAGCTTGTCGACCGCCGGGCGGGTGCCACCGGGGTACAGACGGGTTGCGTTGTCGAACGTGACGGACGCCATCTTTTCTTCTCCTTCACCGGCAGGTACGTGCCGGACGATCCGTTGTGAAGCGAGCGGGGGACACCCCGCACACCCGCCATCGGGTGCGTGTTCAGTATGCCACGGCTGCAGGGAGCTGAGGGATGCCTCCTCGTCAGCCTTTTTCCAGCGCGTCTGACTAACATCGGAGCGTGCGCCACACCCGGGCGCCGCGCCCTCTGGCCGCACCACAGATCTTCCCGAGGTTTCATGTCCACCGATTCCGGCGACACCCCGTCATCCGCGACCGATCGTCGCGAGGCCGTGCGCGAGAAAGCGCAGCGCGTCCACGTCAAGCAGTCGCGCGTCCGGCTCGCACGCCGCATCTCGCTCGGTGTCCTCGCCACGGGAGCGGTCGCCGCTGTCGCTGCCGTCGTCGTCTGGTCGGTGACCTCGACGATGGGTGGACGGGATCTGACCCCGGACACCGCCAGCTCCGACGGCTTCGCCGTCAGCGACGTCGCCGGCGTCGCGGGCAGCCAGGGCGCGATCGACGACAGCGCGGTCGAGGCCACCCCGGAGTCGGACAAGGCCGCACCCGCACCGACGGCATCCGCGGCTCCCGTCGACATCCGCGTCTACGTGGACTACCTCTCCCCGGGCGCACGCGAATGGCAGCTCGCCAACGTGGATCAGTTGAAGACGTGGGTGGACGAGGGCGCGGCGACGCTCAGCTACCACCCCGTGTCGATGCTGACCGCCAAGTCCAACGGCACCAAGTACTCGCTGCGCGCCGCCGCCGCTGCGGCGTGCGTCGCCACGCACGACGAGAACGTCTTCTTCGCCTACAACACGGAACTGCTGAGCCGTCAGCCCGCGATGGACACCGATGGGTTCTCCGACACCGAACTCGCCGACCTCGCGCAGGCCGTCGGCGCCCAGGAGCCCGACAAGGTCCGCGACTGCATCGAGGATGGCGACTACATCGAGTGGACGAAGGACGCCACGGAGCGTGCGATCTCCGGCATCCCCGACGCCGACGGTCTGCAGCTCGCCGGAACGCCGATGATCCTCGTCAACGGCCAGCCGTACATGGGTGCGCTGAAGGATGCCGCGGAGTTCTCGCAGTTCGTCCTGACGAGCGCGAGCGACAAGTTCTACACCGAGCAGACCGCGACACCGACGCCCACTGCGCCTGCGGAGTGAGCTGCGCGGCCCGGTTAGACTGGGCCATCTGCCGGCTTGGCGCAATTGGTAGCGCACCGTACTTGTAATACGGGGGTTGCAGGTTCAAGTCCTGTAGCCGGCACCACGAACCCCACATCAGAACGCAGAAAAGCCCCCGCTCCTTTCGAGGACGCAGGGGCTCTCTGTTGTGCGACGTCTGAGGTCAGCTCTCGTCTGCTTCGACCGCGTCGCGCGCGGTCACGCGGACCTCGGCGATGCGGCGACGGTCGAGGGCCGTGACCTCGATCGTCGCGCCGTCGACCTCGATCACGTCGCCGACGACCGCGAGACGGCCGAGCCGTTCCGTGACGAAGCCGGCGACCGTGTCGGACGCTCCACGGGGGAGCACGACGCCCGTCGCCTCCGAGAAGTCCTGCAGGTTCAGGCGACCGTCGATGATCTCGCGGTCCGCGTCCGGGGCGATGGCGGTGTCGTACTCGTCGAAGATCTCGCCCACGACTTCCTCGACGAGGTCCTCGAGGGTGACGATGCCGTCGGTCCCGCCGTATTCGTCGACGACCACCGCGATCTGGTGGCCCTCGGCTCGCATCTTCGTCAGCGTCGGGAGGACGCGCGCTGTCGACGGGAAGTACGGGATCGGACGCACGATGCCCGACAACGGGGCATCCCGGCCCTCGACGACCGCCTCGAACAGGTCACGGACGTGGACGAATCCGACGATGTCGTCGATGGAGGTGTCGGCGACGGGATACCGGGAGAACGGCAGTTCCCGTGCCTCGGCGACGGCCTCCCCGATCGTGGCGGTGTCATCCAGCGCGGTCACCTCGGGACGCGGGCGCATGACCTCGCTGAGCTGGCGGCCTCGCAGCGAAAGGACGTCCTCGAGGATCCGTCGCTCGTCCTCGGGCAGGCCTTCGTGGCTCGCGACGATGTCGCGGACCTCCTCATCGGTCATCTCCTCACCGGTCTTGTGGGGGTCGCCGCCGAGCAGGCGCACGAGCGCGTTCGTCGAGACCGACAGCAGCCAGATGACGGGTCGCATGACCTTCGCGAACCCGTCGAGGACAGGGGCGACGGCGTAGGCGAACTGCGCATTCCGCTGGATCGCCAGCCGCTTCGGCACGAGCTCTCCGAGCACGAGCGACAGGTAGGCGATCAGCAGGGTCAGGATCAGCGTCGCGAAGGTCAGCGCCAATCCGGGATCGACGCCCCACGACTCGATGAGCGGGGCGACAGACGGGGCGATCGACGTGGCGCCGTAGGCGGCCGACGCGAAGCCCGCCACGGTCACGCCGATCTGGACGGCCGACAGGAACGTGTTGGGGTTCCGTGCCAGTCCCGCCACCTTGGCGCCCCGCTTGCCGCGCGCCGCGATCGCATTGATCTGACTCTCACGGAGCGTGACGAGAGCCATCTCGGTGGCGGCGAACACTCCGCCCACCAGAACGAACACCACGACCAGGGCGATGTTCAGGGCGAGGTCGTTCATCGGATCTGCTCGATGGCGTCGGCCTCAACGGTGGGCGTCTGCGTATGGTCGCTGATCATCGGTCAGCTGTGCTCCTTCTTCTGCTCGGGAGTGGTCGTGGGCGCCCCGCTTGCGAGCGCCTTGGCGTCGTCGCGCCGCGTCTTGGCGAGGCTCGCGACCGTGGCGACGACGATCGTGGCGGCGATGAACAGGAGCGAGAGCCAGATCGGGATCTCGGGAACCCACAGCAGCGGCTCGCCCCCGTTGATGAAGGGCAGCTCGTTGACGTGCAGGGCGTGGAAGAGGAGCTTGATGCCGATGAAGGCGAGGATGACCGCCAGGCCCTGAGCGAGGTACACGAGGCGCTCGAGCAGACCGCCGATGAGGAAGAAGAGCTGGCGGAGCCCCATGAGCGCGAAGGCGTTCGCGGTGAAGACGATGTACGCCTCGTTCGTCAGGCCGTAGATGGCCGGGATCGAGTCCACGGCGAAGATGAGGTCGACGAAGCCGATCGCGACGATGACGAGCAGCATCGGGGTGACGAAGCGCTTGCCGTCCTTCTTGACCGTGAGCTTGTCGCCGTTGTACTCGTCGCTGACGGGCAGGTGGCGGCGGACGAACTGCATGAACTTGCCGTTGGCCGGGTCGGATTCGCCGTGGGTGAAGGCCTGACGGTACGCGAGGAACAGCAGCAGCGCGCCGAAGATGTAGAAGATCCACGAGAAGTTCTCGATGAGGGCGGCGCCCACCGCGATGAACCCACCGCGCATGATCAGGGCGATCACGATGCCGATCATCAGCACCTTCTGCTGGTAGATCTTCGGAACGGCGAAGCCGGCCATGACGATCAGGAAGACGAAGAGGTTGTCGATCGACAGCGCCTTCTCGGTCAGGTAGCCGGCGAAGTACTCACCCGAGTACACCCATCCCCAGCCCGGGATGAAGCCGATGACGACGCCGAACAACAGGGCGAGGCCGATGTAGAAGGCCGACCAGCGTGCCGATTCGGCGATGGACGGCTCGTGCGGCTTGCGCACGTGGGCGAAGAATTCGTAGACGAAGAAGGCGATCGTGACGGCGATCGTGATGCCCCAGACGAGCGGGGTGATTTCCACAGGAGTCTCCTCGATGGCGTGAACAGATGACGCCAGAGTCTTCTCCATCTCGATTGCTCGAGACCGGTGGTCCGGGATGCGCCTTCACATCCGTAATGACGAACCGACCGTATCGGAGTACTCCCCCTGGGGACTTCCGATTTTATGGGATGCCGAAGGCCAAGACTGACAATTGCCTCGACGGGGTCGGCCGTGCTAGCGCCCTGCGGGCTCCTTGAGGTCGTCGCTCGCGTACGGCGCGGGCGCCGGTGCGTGCGCGTACGGGATGAACCAGCTCGCGAAGTCGAGGGGAGGGGTCGCCGCTGCGGCATCCCGCTTCGTCGTCTCGTCCTGCTCGCCGAAGAGCGACTCGACGTCGAGATCCTGGAACAAGACCGTGTCGAGGTGCTCCCGCCAGCCATCGGGCAGGTCGCCGCCGAGCCGGTCCGCGTTGCGCTCCGCCTCATCGAGGACGAGTTTGAGCGCCAGCTCGTGCGCGACGGTCGGCGGGTACACGGGCGACGCGCTCAGGCGCGACGTGACCTCGATCGTCGCGGCGAGGAACTTCTGCGCGAACCCTCGGTCGTAATGGGTCGCGTACTGCGGCGGCAACTGCGAGATGACGTGGGTGTCCCGCCACGCGGAGTGGTCGCCTGAGGCATCCGCCAGGTGGAGGACGTCATCGAACAGGCAGTCCACGACCATGACGGAGGCGTTCCAGACGAGTCCCTTGATGATGGTGCGCTGCCGCAACTCGGATGCCGTCGCGTCACCGGTCGCCCCGCCGAAGAGCTCGTTCAGCGCCCAGTCGATGCCCGCCAGTCTCGCGCCCGCGCGCGCCACTCGGGCGGTGTCGGACGAGCCTGCGGGTACGCCGCCCGACGTCCCCTCCCACTCGGAGTCGACGACCGCCGTGCTGGCGGATTCGATCCGGACGAGGTGATCTGCTCCCGGGGCGACCGCGACGTCGAGGAGCGACAGCAGTGCGTCCTCGGCATCCATCGTCGACGCGGACATGCGGGACGAACCGTCGATGCCGGTGAGGAGATTGTCGGGGTGCGCGCAGACCAGATCGAGATCGATGCGGACCGACGCGCGGAAGCGAGGATCTGAGGCCATGGCGGAATCGTACCCAGCCGCGCGATGCGATCGCGACGATCAGTCGGTCTCGGCGAGTCCCAGCACGTCCAGCAGCCACGCGAGTTCGAACGCGCGCTCGCGCCACGAGTTGTACCGACCGCTGACGCCGCCGTGACCGGCGACCATCTCGCACTTCAGGAGCGCGTCCGCGCCGACCTCGCGCAGGCGGGCCACCCACTTCGCCGGTTCCACGTAGAGGACGCGGGTGTCGTTGAGGGAGGTGACGGCGAGGATGCGGGGGTACGAGACACCGTCCTGGACGTTCTCATAGGGCGTGTACGACTTCATGTAGGCGTAGACGTCCTCGTTGTGCAGCGGGTCACCCCACTCATCCCACTCGATGACGGTCAGCGGCAAGGAGGGGTCGAGGATCGTGGTCAGCGCATCGACGAACGGGACACCCGCGAGGACGCCGGCGAACAGATCGGGGGCGAGATTCGCCACGGCGCCCATGAGGAGCCCGCCGGCGGAGCCGCCCTCGGCGACGAGGCGATCGGGCGAGGTGTACCCCTCGGCGACGAGATGGCGGCCGACGGCCACGAAGTCGGTGAACGTGTTGCGCTTGTGGAGGAGCTTGCCCTCCTCGTACCACTGACGCCCCATCTCGCCGCCGCCGCGGACGTGGGCGATGGCGAAGACCACGCCGCGGTCCAGCAGCGAAAGACGCGCCACCGAGAACCCCGGTTCGATCGAGTGCTCGTAGGAACCGTAGCCGTAGAGATGGACGGGGCGCGGCGACGTACCCGGCTCGCCGAACGAGCGCTTCCACACGAGCGAGACCGGGATCCGCGTGCCATCGTCGGCGACCGCCCAGACCCTCTCCTGTCCGTAGTCCGAGGGGTCGTAGCCCCCGAGGACGGGCTGGCTCTTGCGGTGCAGGAGCTCGCCGGTGGCGACCTCGTAGTCGAAGACCGTGCCCGGGGTCACGAACGAGGCGTACCCGAGCCGGATGACGGGCGGTGCCCACTCCGACGACCCACTCGCCCCGACCGCGTACAGCGGCTCCTCGAACGCGATCTCGCGGACGTCGTCGGTCGCGTAGTCGAGGATGCCGACCCGGGCGAGGCCGTCGCGTCGGTACTCGACGATCGCCCAGTCGCGGTACGCCGAGGCGTCCAGTAGCCGACGTCCCGGGAGATGCGGCAGGACGACGTGGCGCGACCCGGTCGGATCGGATGCCGCGACCCGGACCAGTTCGAAGTCCAGGGCGCCGTCGTTGTGCAGGATGTAGAGGACGTCCTCGCCGCCGACGACCGCGTGGGTGAGCGAGTACTCCACGCCTTCGCGGCGCGGCCACACGGAGCGCGGCTCGGCGGTGAGGTCGTCGGCCGGGACCAGGTACTCCTCGGAGGTGATGGACGATCCGACCCCGATCACGAGGAACCGGTCGCTGCGGGTGAAACCGGCGCCGACCCAGTAGCGCTCGTCGGGTTCGGTGAAGAGGATCCGATCCGAAGCGGCATCCGTCCCCACGACGTGGAGCCAGACGGTGTCGGGACGCCACGCGTCGTCGACCGTCGTGTAGACGACGTGCCGGCCGTCGGGGGAGAAGACCGCGCCCGAGGACGTGTTCTCGATGACGTCGGGCAGATCCTCACCCGACGCGAGGTCGCGGATGCGGAGCGTGTAACGCTCGTCGCCGGCGATGTCGACGCCGTACAGCAGGCGCGTACCGTCGTTCGAGACGTCGAGGCTCCCGAGCGAGAAGAAGTCGTGGCCGTCGGCTTCGACGTTGCCGTCGAGCAGGACCTGTTCGCCGGGGACGTCCGTGTCGGGGGAGAGCACCGGCGGGGTCCAGTCGTCGACGTCCGCGATGGGGGCGCGGCAATTGATGCCGTACTGCTTGCCCTCGAGAGTGCGTCCGTAGTACCACCACTGCCCGCGCCGTGAGGGTACCGAGAGATCCGTCTCGAGCGTGCGGCCCTTGATCTCGTCGAAGATCCGGTTCCGGAGGCCCTCCAGGTGCGCCGTGCGCTGATCGGTGTAGGCGTTCTCGGCCTCGAGGTGACCGACGACCTCGGTGTCCTCCTTCGCGCGCAGCCATTCATACGGATCCGAGACGGCGTCGCCGTGATGGGTCCGGGTGAAGGGGCGGCGGTCGGCGACGGGCGGTGTCACAGCTTCGGAAGTCACCCGACCACGCTAACCGACCCTCGCGAGCGCGCGCGGGTTATGCCATGGCGCAACGTGTGCGAGGATTTTCCAGGCCCGACTGAACACTCGCTGACGTCTGGGTGAACTTTTCGTTCGCACTGCCGATCGCCGCGGCGCCCGTTCCCCCGATTCCCGACGGAAAGCGAACTGTGGAGACCGCAGCACTCATCGTCGTCCTGGTCATCGCACTGGCACTGTTCTTCGACTTCACCAACGGCTTCCACGACACCGCGAACGCGATGGCCACGCCCATCGCGACGGGTGCCCTGAAGCCCAAGGTCGCCGTCCTCCTGGCGGCCGTCCTCAACCTCGTCGGCGCGTTCCTGTCGACCGAGGTCGCCAAGACCATCTCGGGCGGCATGATCCGCGAGGATCAGCTCTCGCAATCGATCTTCCCGGCCATCATCTTCGCCGGGCTCATCGGAGCCATCACCTGGAACATGCTGACGTGGCTCCTGGGGCTCCCCTCGAGCTCGTCGCATGCCCTGTTCGGCGGCCTCATCGGCGCGACGGTCGTCGGCGCCTCCATCAGCGCCATCGACACGAGAGTCGTGCTCTCGAAGGTCGTCCTCCCGGCGCTCATCGCGCCGCTCACCGCCGGCATCATCGCCTTCGTGGCGACCAAGATCGCCTACGTCGTGACCCGTCGCTACGACAACAAGCCCGACGGGCGCGACGGCTTCCGCTGGGGACAGATCTTCACGTCATCGCTGGTCGCGCTCGCCCACGGCACGAACGACGCGCAGAAGACGATGGGTGTCATCACCCTCGCGCTCATCACGGTCGGCTGGCAGACCCAGTCCGACCCGCAGCTCTGGGTGATCTTCGCCTGCGCGTTCACGATCGCCCTCGGCACCTACATGGGCGGCTGGCGCATCATCCGCACCCTCGGCAAGGGCCTCACCGACGTGAAGCCGGCGCAGGGCTTCTCGGCAGAGGCATCCACCGCCTCGACGATCCTCGCCTCGAGCGCCCTCGGGTTCGCGCTGTCGACGACCCAGGTGGCCTCGGGCTCCGTCATCGGATCCGGCCTCGGACGCCGCGGCGCGGTCGTCCGCTGGGGCACGGTCGGACGCATCACGGTGGGCTGGGTTCTGACGCTCCCGGCGGCCGGCATCGTCGGAGCGCTCGCCGCGTTCCTCATCGTGGGCTTCGAGAACCTGTTCGGGCAGGGCGTCGGTGAGCTCATCGGCGTCATCATCGGCGCGGTCATCGCCGTCGCGATCGTCCTCGCGATCTTCCTGCGCTCGCGTCGCAACGAGGTCACCGCGGCCAACGCGATGAGCGAGGTGGCCGACTCCGGCGCCGCGGTCGACCTCACCGAGGAGCCGCCGCCCACACGGCGTCAGCAACGCGTCGCGCAGGCGGCCGCCGCATCCGACGAGGAGGGCGTCCGATGAGCGTGAGCATCGACTGGCTGGCCTTCGTCCAGGTCTTCGTCGCCGCGATCCTCGCCGCGTCGGTCGTCGTGTTCTTCTACGCCGTCGGGTTGCGGCTGCTCGTCCTGGCCGGGCGCGTGCCCGTCGTGATCCCCGCGACCTTCACGGACGCGCTGACGGTCATGACGCCGAAGGAGCAGAAGCGGGCCGCGAAAGCAGCCAAGAAGGCCGCGAAGAAGAACCCGCTCAGCCCCGCGCAGAAGCGCGTCGCCCTGGTGAGCGCATACGGCTCGTTCGCCGTCTGCGGGCTCGTCGTCCTCGGTGGGCTCCTGCTGATCCTCTTCAACCACTGACCGCGCACCGTCCGGGACCGTCAATAGGCTGACGGTATGCAGTCCGTCTCCTTCGGCCGGCACGCGCCCGCCCTCCGCTCGATCGTCCACCTCAGCGACACCCACCTGCTCGCGGGCGATCGTCGGCTCGGTGGCGCGTACGACTCGACCGGGGGAGCGGAGGCCGCCCTTGCGGCGATCGAGCGCACCGGCATCCGTCCCGACGCCCTCGTCGTGACGGGCGACCTGACGGACCTCGGCGAGCCCGACGCGTATCGCCGCCTGCGCGAGATCGTGGAACCCGTCGCCGAGCGCCTGGGCGCGCCGATCGTCTGGGTCGCGGGCAACCACGACGAACGCCCCGCGATGCGCGAGGGTCTGTTCGACGAACCAGCCTCGCTCGAGCCGCTCACGGCCGTGCACGACCTCGGCGGGCTGCGACTGGTCGTGCTCGATTCGACGGTTCCCGGCTGGCATCACGGCGAGGTCGACGCGGCCCAGCGCGACTGGCTCCGCGGCGTCCTCGCCGAGCCGGCGCCGCTCGGCACCCTCCTCGCACTCCACCACCCACCTCTGCCGAGCCACATCCCGTTCTTCGACATCCTCGAGCTCCGGGAGCAGGACGCCCTCGCCGACATCGTCGCCGGAACCGACGTGCGCGGCATCCTCGCCGGCCACCTGCACTACTCGACGAACGGGACCTTCGCCGGCATCCCCGTGAGTGTGGCGTCGGCCACCTGCTACACGATGAATCTGCAGCGACCCGCAACGGACGTGAACGGGATGGATGCCGGCCAGTCCTTCCACCTCGTCCACGTGTACGACGACACGATCACCCACACCGTCGTGCCTGTCGTAGATGCCCCCACCGGCGACTACTTCTCGGCCGAATGGGTCGAGAGGATGGCAGCCCTCAGCCCGCAGGAGCGCCTCGAGGCGTTCTCGCGCAAACCTTCCTGAGCCACCGCTTGACTTCGAGCGCGCTCGAAGTTCTACCGTGAAGGCATGACCCTCCTCTCCGGTCCCTCCGGCGCCTCGATCGCCGAAGCAGCCGACGCCACCGGCGTCAGCGCCCACACGCTGCGCTACTACGAGCGGGCCGGGCTGATGCTGCACCCGGTCGACCGGGCATCGTCATCCCACCGTCGCTACTCCGACGCGGACCTCGTCTGGATCCGCTTCCTCGCGCGGCTGCGCTGGACCGGGATGCCGATCGCCACGATGCGTCGCTACACCGAGCTCGCCCGCGAAGGGGAGGGGACGGTCGCCGAACGCCGCCGGCTGCTCGTCGAGCACAGGGAGGTCGTCCGACGGCAGCTCGACGAGGTCACCCTGAGCCTCGCCGCCATCGACCACAAGATCGACATCTACGACAAGGAGATCGGCCCATCATGAAGACCACCACACTCGGAGCCCACGGACCGCAGGTCGGTCGCATCGGCCTCGGCCTCATGGGCATCAGCGCGTTCTACACCGGCGCGGGGCAGGACGACACGGGAGGGAAGCGGACGATCCTCGGCGCCCTCGATCGCGGCGTGACCCTGCTCGACACCGCGGAGATGTACGGACCTCACACGAACGAGGAGCTCCTCGGCGCGACGCTCGCGGAGGCGGGTCGCCGCGACGAGGTCGTGCTCGCGACGAAGTTCGGCATCGTCCGTCACCCGGACGGCCGCTCCGGTGTCGACGGCAGCGTCGAGAACGTCCGCCGCTCGGTCGAGGGGTCACTGCAGCGCCTGCAGACCGATCGCATCGACCTCTACTATCAGCACCGGATGGACCCGGGCGTCCCCATCGAGGAGACCGTCGGTGCGCTCGCCGAGCTCGTGCAGGAAGGCAAGATCCGCGGGTACGGACTGTCGGAGGCATCCGTTGCCACCATCCGCCGCGCGCACGCGGTGCACCCGGTGACCGCCGTGCAGACGGAGTACTCCCTCTGGAGCCGCGACCCCGAGGCGGAGCTGCTGCCGGCGCTGCGCGAACTCGGCATCGGGTTCGTTCCGTACTCGCCGCTCGGTCGCGGCTTCCTGACCGGCACCATCCGCTCGGTCGACCAGCTCGCCGAGGACGACTTCCGTCGCAGCAACCCGCGATTCGAGGACGAGGCGCTCGCCGCCAACCTCCGCATCGTGGAGGTCGTCGAGGGGATCGCCGCGGAAGCCGAGGCGACTCCGGCTCAGGTGGCGCTCGCGTGGCTCCTGGCGCAGGGCGAGGATATCGTCCCGATCCCCGGGACGCGCAAGCTCGAGCGACTCGAGGAGAACATCGGAGCCGCCGACCTGACATTGACCGATGACCAGCTGCGCCGACTCGGTGACGTGGCGCCGGCGGTCGGCGATCGTTACGCAGACATGTCCAGCGTGAACCGGTGAGGTCGGGGGGTGCGGGGATAGGCTCGATCCATCCCTGCACCCCTGTGACCCACGAGGACACCGCACATGGCATCTGACGCGACGACGCGCACCGAAACCGACTCCCTGGGATCGATGGAGATCCCCGCCGACGCCTATTGGGGCATCCACACGGCGAGGGCTCTGGAGAACTTCCCCATCTCGATGCGACCGATCTCGGTCTACCGCGACCTCGTCGTCGCCCTCGCGATGGTCAAGCAGGCCTCCGCGCGCGCCAACAAGGAGATCGGCGTGCTCGAGGCATCCCGCGCCGACCTCATCGATCAGGCCGCTCAGCGCGTCATCGACGGCGAGTTCCACGACCAGTTCGTCGTGGGCGTCATCCAGGGCGGCGCCGGCACCTCGACCAACATGAACGCGAACGAGGTCATCACCAACGTCGCGCTCGAGATGGCCGGACGCGAGAAGGGCGACTACGCCTTCCTGTCTCCGATCGATCACACGAACCGCAGCCAGTCCACCAACGACGTCTACCCGACGGCGATCAAGGTGGGACTCGGCCTCGACCTGCAGTCCCTCCTCGAAGAGCTGGATCTGCTGCGGCAGTCCTTCCTGAAGAAGGCCGACGAGTTCCACGACGTGCTCAAGGTGGGGCGCACCCAGTTGCAGGATGCCGTCCCCATGACGCTCGGGCAGGAGTTCCACGGGTTCGCCACAACGCTCGGGGAGGACTACCACCGCCTCCGCGAGAACGCGCACCTCCTCTACGAGATCAACATGGGTGCGACGGCCATCGGCACCGGCATCACGACGCATCCGGACTACTCCGGTGCCGTCCTGCGGCACCTGCGTGAGATCAGCGAGCTGGACCTCGAGACCGCGGAAGACCTCGTCGAGTCCACGAGCGACACCGGCGCATTCATGTCGTTCTCGTCGTCGCTCAAGCGCAACGCGATCAAGCTGTCCAAGATCAGCAACGACCTGCGCCTGCTCTCGAGCGGCCCGCAGGCGGGATTCGGCGAGATCAACCTGCCGCCGCGGCAGGCGGGCTCGAGCATCATGCCCGGAAAGGTCAACCCCGTCATCCCCGAGGTCGTCAACCAGGTCGCATTCGCCGTCGCCGGTGCGGACCTGACCGTGACGATGGCCGTCGAGGGTGGGCAGCTGCAGCTCAACGCGTTCGAGCCGGTCATCGCGCACTCGATCTTCCAGTCGATCACCTGGATGCGGCGCGGCATGCGCACCCTCCGCGTCAACTGCGTCGACGGCATCACCGCGAACCGCGAGCGGCTCGGCACGATGGTCGGCTCGTCCGTCGGCGTCATCACGGCGCTGACGCCGTTCATCGGGTACACCGCGGCGGCGGCCCTCGCGAAGACGGCGCTGCTGACCAAGCGCAACGTTGGCGACCTCGTCGTCGAGGCCGGTCTGATGTCACGCGAGGAGGTCGACAAGCAGCTGTCCCCGGCGCGGCTGTCGGGTCTGCAGGCGGTCACGCGCGCGATCCCGGTTATCACGAAACCGACCGCTGCGGACCAGAAATGATTTCAGGTTGTCTGAGAGAACCATGGACGCTAGCGTCAGGGTCGTATCTCGGCCGATCAGCGATGTGAAGGACACCCCATGACCGACCCCAACCAGCCGAACTCTCAGAACATCCCGCCCGCGCCGCCGGCGTACGAGGCTCCCGCCTACGGCAACGCGCCGCAGTACAACGCGGGTGGAGCCACGCCCGGTGCGAAGCCGGGGCGCACGATGGGAATCGTCGCGCTCATCCTCGCGATCATCCCCTTCACGCAGCTCATCGGCCTCATCCTGGGTATCGTCGCCCTTGTTCAGAGCCGTAAGGCCGGCGTCAAGAACGGACTGGCCCTCGCGGCTATCATCGTGAGCGTCGTCCTCATGATCGTCGGGATCATCATCTTCTTCGCGCTCGTCTGGCCGCCCATCGCGGCGGGGATGACCTGCGCGGCAGACCCGACGGCCATCGTCAACGTGTACGGCGTCGACCTGCCGTGCTCCGACGTCCTCAACGGGTCGACCCAGCTGGATTACTGACATCGCACAAAGCGAAGCGGCGATCACCCTCGGGTGGTCGCCGCTTCGTCGTTCGTTCGCCGCGTCAGTCGAGGATGCGGCAGAAGGTCGTGAGTTCGCCGATCCCGTCGACGCCGACCGTGACGGTCGATCGGTCGCGCAGGAAGATCTGCGGGTCACGGGAGTAGCCGGCCCCGCCCGGCGACCCGGTCGAGATGAGTGTTCCCGGCAGCAGCGTCGCCGACTGCGACAGGAACGAGACGAGTTTCGCGACCGGGTGGATCATCTGATCGGTCGAGGCGTCCTGCACCATCTTCCCGTCGACGATCGCCCAGATGTGCAGATCCTGCGGGTCGGGGATCTCGTCCGCCGTCACGACGAAGGGCCCGGTGGGGGTGAACCCGTCGAACGACTTGCAGCGCGACCACTGAGCCTCGGAGAACTGGATGTCGCGTGCCGTGATGTCGTTCACCACCGTGTAGCCCCACACGTGGTCGAGGGCGTTCTCGATCGCCACGTCGCGCGCGGGTCGTCCGATGATCACGCCGAGCTCAGCCTCGTAGTCGACGGACGTGCTGAGCGAGCGAGGCCAGGTCGTGGTCTGGCGGTGGCCGGTGAGGGAGCCGGGCCACAGGATGAAGACCGTGGGTGCGGCGTCCGCTTTGAGGCCGAGCTCGCTGGAGTGGGCGGAGTAGTTGAGGCCGATCGCGATGGTGATCGGTGTGTCGAGGATCGCCGACGCGAACACAGGGGTGCCCAGCGGCATCCACTCGGCTGCGGGTGCGCTTTCACGCACCCGGTCGAGAAGAGTGTCGCCGCCCTCGATCAGCTGCTGCAGTCGCGACGGGGCCCCGTCGAACAGGCGCGACACCACGGTGGCGCGATCCTCCTCGACGAGAACCAGCTGCGGCTCGTCGACTCCGTCGGGGACAACGTGGGCGAAGCGCATTGCTCCAGGGTATCGTCCCCCCGCTCCGGCGCTCGATCGGGCCGCCCTAGGCTGAGCGCATGTCGTTCCCGTCGCCCCTTGCGCAGCCGGTCCACGCGACGGCGATGACGCCACCGCCAGCTCCGCCGCACCGCGAGCTCCCGGTGCCGGCGGCCTCGGGTGGGCGCGTGGTCCTGTGGGTAGTCGCGATCGTGCTCGGGGTCGTCGCCCTGGGTCTCGCGGTCTACTTCCTCGCGTTCCTCGGGCCGATCGCCTCGGTCGTCTCGGCCGTCCTCGCCCTGGTCCCGCTCGCGGTCGTGGTGGCGGCCATCCGGATCATCGACCGATGGGAGCCGGAGCCGCGCGGGCTCGTCGTCTTCGCGCTCCTGTGGGGAGCCGTCGCATCGGTAGCGGTGGCGCTCGGCGTCGGGCTGGTCGTCTCGGTCGTGGCGCCCTGGCTTCCCGAGACGGTGTCGTCGGTGGTGCAGGCTCCGATCGTGGAAGAGATCGCGAAGGGGGCCGGAGTCCTCCTCCTCTTCGTCGCTGCTCGTCGCGCGTTCGACGGTCCCGTCGACGGCGTCGTCTACGGCGCACTGGTCGGAGCGGGGTTCGCCTTCACGGAGAACATCCTGTACTTCGGCGACAGTCTCCTCACCGGCGGTGCGGAGGGCGCCGCGTTCACGTTCTTCCTGCGCGGCATCCTCTCTCCGTTCGCGCACGTCATGTTCACGGCCGCCACGGGATACGCCCTCGGGCTCGCCGCACGGACGGGCGCGAGGGGAGGTGCCGCTCTCGGCAGGTGGACCGTCGGGGTCCTGTGTGCCATCGGCCTGCACGCGCTGTGGAACGGTTCCGCGGCCATGGCGGACTTCTTCGTCCTGTATGTGACGCTCCAGGTCCCGCTGTTCGCCGCGTTCATCGTGGGGATCGTGCTCCTCCGCCGGGAGGAGGCGCGTCTCACACGCGCCCGGCTCGCCGACTATGCGGCGGTGGGCTGGTTCTCTCCCGCCGAGGTCGACATGCTGGCGACGCGCGGCGGGCGCTCCCGCGCCCTCGCTTGGGCTCGGTCGCTGTCGGGCGACCGGGTCTCGGCGATGCGACGCTTCATCGCGGAGGCGACGTCCCTCGCGGCGGCTCGGCAACGAGTCGTCAGCGGACGGGATCCTCGAGCCGCTGCGGACGAACGCGTCTACCTCGAACGAGCCACCCGCGCACGTCAGGCCGTCCTCGCGCCCTGAGGTGAGCGGCGGTGGAGCGCCGGGGAAAAGACTCAGCGCCCGGTGCCGCGGCGATGCCTGCGAGTCTTCCGGGCGCTGAGTTGGCGTACTGAAATGATCCCGCCGCCCCCGCGCGGTGTCAAGAGGGGTCGCGTACCGGTGGATCTGCATTCATGGGAATAGGCTTGGACCCGGCGACGTTTCGCCCTCTTGACCGCCGGCGCGTGCCGGAACCCCTCCACGAAGGACGATCATGACCGACTCCACCGCCACCCTCGACATCCCCGGCTACAAGGCGGGGACCTGGATCCTCGACGCGTCCCACAGCGAGGTGGGCTTCAGCGTCCGCCACATGATGATCTCCAAGGTCCGCGGCCACTTCAACGTCAAGGAGGCGACCCTCGTCGCCCCCGAGAACCCGCTCGAGGCCACGCTCGAGGCCAAGGTCGACGCCGCGTCGCTGGACACCAAGGACGAGGGCCGCGACGGTCACCTTCGCAGCGCCGACTTCTTCGACGTCGAGACCTACCCCGAGATCACCTTCGCGTCGACCGGCGTGCGCATCGAGAAGGGCGACTTCCTCGTCGACGGAAACCTGACCATCAAGGACGTCACCAAGCCCGTCACCTTCGAGGTCGACTTCGGCGGCTTCGGCACCGACCCCTGGGGCAACTACAAGGCCGGCGCCACGGCGAAGACGGTCATCAACCGCGAGGACTTCGGCCTCACCTGGAACGCCGCGCTCGAGACCGGTGGCGTGCTCGTCGGCAAGGACGTCACGATCGAGCTCGACCTCCAGGGCTCGATCCAGGCCTGAGTCGCGTTTGACCACCGGATGCCGCTCGGTTTGGATGGACTCATGACTGCAGACCGCACCAAGCCCGAGATCGACGCTCCCCAGGGAGCCGCTCCCTCCGACCTCGTCGTCCGCGACCTGATCGAGGGCGACGGCGCCGAGGCGAAGCCCGGCGACACCGTCACCGTCCACTACGTCGGCGTCGAGTACGTCTCCGGCGAGGAGTTCGACTCGTCGTGGAACCGCGGCGAGAGCATCCAGTTCCCCCTCCGCGGCCTCATCCAGGGCTGGCAGGACGGCATCCCCGGGATGAAGGTCGGCGGACGGCGTGAGCTCGTCATCCCGCCGCACCTGGCCTACGGCCCGGCCGGCGGCCACTTCCTCGGCGGCAAGACGCTGATCTTC
Source organism: Microbacterium sp. SORGH_AS_0505 (assembly GCF_030818715.1). Lineage (NCBI taxonomy): Bacteria > Bacillati > Actinomycetota > Actinomycetes > Micrococcales > Microbacteriaceae > Microbacterium > Microbacterium sp. SORGH_AS_0505. Next base: position 1,953,075 of record NZ_JAUTAT010000001.1, read on the forward strand.
ATCATCGATCTGCTCGCCGTCGGCTGAGACGCATCGCACACGAGGGCCTGGTCGCTTCGGCGGCCAGGCCCCCGGTCGTCCGCGGCCGCGTCGTCCTGTAGACTCCTGTGGTTGCCGTTCGATCGGCCGCGGATAAAGAGAGCCCACGCATCAGGCGTCGGGCGCCGCGCAACGAAGAGGAAGGGGATCACCTATGGCACTGGAAGCAGACGTCAAGAAGGCGATCATCGAAGAGTACGCGACGCACCCCGGTGACACCGGATCCCCCGAGGTGCAGGTCGCGATGCTGACGCAGCGCATCAAGGACCTCACCGAGCACCTCAAGGAGCACAAGCACGACCACCACTCGCGTCGTGGTCTGTTCCTGCTCGTCGGTCAGCGCCGCCGTCTCCTGGGCTACCTCCAGGACGTCGACATCAACCGTTACCGCTCGCTCATCGAGCGCCTCGGCCTCCGTCGATAAGGCATCGCTGCCAGCGTTCAATCGCGCAGAACATTCTTGAGAAGGCCGCCCCACGGTGTGGGGCGGCCTTCATCGTTCCCGGCGGGGCGCGCGACTCAGACGCGCGCCGTGACGAGGTGGGGGTGCCAGATCTCGGCGACGTCCGGGTGGGCCCGCAGTCGGGACTTCAGCGCGTTCTCGCCGTGGAGGCCGTGAATCGGGTTGCGGGGGTCCTGGGAGATCCCGCGGGCCTGCGCCGCGAGCTCGGCGGGCAGCTCGATAGCGGGGAGTTCCGCATCGAGCGACGGGTTGAAGAAGAACGGCACCGAGATGCGGTCCCCGGGGGCGCGCGGCGACACGACCCGGTGGTTCGTGGCCGTGAGGTAGCCGCCGGTCGCGTGTTCGAGGAGCTCGCCGATGTTGACGACGAACGTACCGGGCACGGCGGGGGCGTCGACCCATTCGCCGTCCTTCTCGACCTGCAGGCCGCCCTTGCCCGGCTCGACCCACAGCAGCGTGAGGACGCCGGCGTCCTTGTGCGCTCCGACGCCCTGCTGGGGCTCGGGGGCGCTGGACCCCGGGTAGCGGACGATCTTCAGCAGAGTCTGCGCCTCGCCGAAGTGATCGTCGAAGTACGTCGCCGGTGCGCCGAGAGCCTCCGCCCAGGCGCGGAGGAGCTTTCGTCCCACGGCGGAGAGGATCGCGGTCCACTCGTCGGTGATCTCGCGGAGCTCGGGCTGGGCGCTCGGCCACAGGTTGGGTCCGACGAGGGCGGCATAGGGAGGAGCGTCGGGATCGTCGATCGCCGGACGCTCGGGGCCGATGTCGATCTGCTCGCGCCAGTCCACGAGACCCTGCGTGCGTTCGCCGCCGATGCGTGTGTAGCCGCGGAAGTGGGGGCTCTTGATGTTCTCGATCTCGAGCTTGGCTTCATCGGGCAGCTCGAAGAAGGTGCGCGCGGCGCGGTGGAGGCGATCTTCCAGCTCGGGGGAGACGCCGGTGCCGGTGAGGTAGAAGAAGCCGACCTCGTGGGTCGCGCGGCGCAGCTCGGTGCGGAACGCCTCTGCGGCATCCGCTCCCTGATCGAGGAGGGAGAGGTCGAGGACGGGGAGACTCTGCGCGGACATGGTCCGAGGATAAGCAGAGGTTTCAGGTGGTCGGCGCTTTGTTTCAAGCGGTTACCGACTCAGTGGAACGGGGCGGCGACGCGGTTGCGGTGGTAGTCGAAGATGATGCTCGTGCGCGTGTTCGCGACGCTGCGCTGCGCCGAGAGGTGCTCGACGACGAAGGCACGGACATCGCTGGAATCCGCGACGGCGATATGGATGAGGAAGTCGTCGGACCCGCCGAGGAAGAACATCTGGATCACCTGCGGCAGGCCGCGCACCTCGTGCGCGAACTCGGTGATGCTCTCATGCCGGGAGCCGGGGCGCAGGGTCACATGGACGATGGCCTGCAGGCCCGCGCCGGCGATCCGCTGGTCCACGCTCGCATGGAAGCCGGTGATCACGCCGCGGTCCACGAGCGCGCGGGTGCGCGCGTGGGCGGTGGATGCCGCGACGCCGACCCGGGCGGCGACCTCGGCGTTCGTGAGCCGCGCCTCCGCGGCCAGGGCCTCGACGATGGCCCGATCGACCTCGTCGAGGTCAGCCGCCGGCCGATGATTCTTCGTCGCATCGAGCGGGGTTGCGGTCATTCTTCCTCGATTCGGGAGTGTGAATCCATTTTCACCGAATGATCTTCGACTGTCACCCGGCTGTAACGAATCTTCTGCAGGATGATTCGCACATCACTCGCTGACGAGGAGCGTGACGCCATGCGCATCGGCATCCCTACGGAAATCAAGAACAACGAGAACCGCGTGGCCATCACCCCCGCGGGGGTCGACGCACTCGTGGCGCGCGGTCACGAGGTGCTCGTGCAGTCCGGCGCCGGTGCAGGCTCGCGCATCGGAGATGACGCGTTCGCCGCGGCCGGTGCCGTCATCACCCCCGATGCGGAATCGACGTGGGGGAGGGCCGAGCTCGTCGTGAAGGTGAAGGAGCCGATCGCAGCGGAGTACCCCCACCTCCGTGACGATCTCACGCTGTTCGCGTACCTCCACCTGGCTGCGGATCGGCCGCTGACCGACGCCCTCATCGCCGCGGGGACCACGGCCGTGGCCTACGAGACCGTGCAGACCGCCGACCGCGCCCTTCCGCTCCTGTCGCCGATGAGCGAGGTGGCGGGGCGCATCTCCATCACGGTCGGCGCTCACACGCTCATGAGCGCGGCCGGTGGCCGCGGTACGCTGCTCGGTGGCGTCGCAGGCACGCCGAAGGCGAAGGCCGTCGTGATCGGCGGCGGCGTCGCCGGGGAGCATGCTGCGGCCAACGCGCTCGGCATGGGCGCGGACGTCACCGTCCTGGATGTGTCGCTGCCGCGGCTGCGTGAACTGGAGAAGCGCTACACGGGCCTTCACACCCGGGCGTCCACCCGCTTCGAGATCGCCGAGCAGGTGGCATCCGCCGATCTCGTGATCGGATCGGTCCTCATCCCGGGAGCGGCGGCGCCGAAGCTCGTGACGCTCGACATGGTTGCGGGGATGAAGGCGGGGGCGGTACTCGTCGACATCGCCATCGATCAGGGCGGGTGCTTCGAGGGATCGAGGCCCACGACCCATGACGACCCGACGTTCGCCGTTCACGATGCGGTCTACTACTGCGTCGCGAACATGCCCGGGGCGGTTCCCGAAACGTCGACGCGTGCTCTGACGAATGCGACCCTCCCTTACGTGACGGCACTCGCCGACCGCGGCTGGGATGCCGCGGCGGCCGCCGATCCTGCGCTCGCGAAGGGGCTCAACGTGCGTGGCGGGCGTGTGACCAACGAGGGCGTCGCGGCGGCCTTCGGGCTGGCCTACGACCCTGCCGGCGTCGGCGTCTGAGGACGCCGCGACCCGGTCGGGTCGGTGCGCGTCGCGCCGAGGTGGACCAGGTCGGGATCGGCGAAGAGCCACCCCGGACGCGGTTCGACGAGCGGTCGGAAGACGCGGCGAACCGGTTTCGACGCGAGCCCGACCGTGATCGCCGCGGACAGGAGTGCGACGAGGGGAAGCCACAGCCAGGTCGGGTCGAGGCCCCGGAGGATCCCCGATTCGCGCAGCGGGTAGAGCACGAACGAGTGCAGCAGGTACACGTACATCGTGTAACGCCCGATCGCCGTCCAGCGGTACTCCCGTCGGGGGACGAGGGCGAAGAACGATGCGCTGAGCACGAGCGCGATGGCCATGAGCAGCAGGCGGATGCCGCCGGCCCACCACTGCGTCCCGCCGAGATCGGCGTAGTCCTGTTCGTAGAAGAGCCACTGTCCGAGGTGCATGGTCGTGAGCTCGTCGACGAAGAGCCACGCGCAGATGCCCGCCGCGGCCAGGACGGCGACGGCGGCGATCCGGAGCGAGACGCGTCGGCGGTGAAGGAATCCGTGCCGCTCCAGGAAGCCGTGGTGATGCAGCCACCAGCCGAGGGTGAAGAAGGGCAGCAAGCCGAGGGTCCGCGACAGGGAGAGTGTGGAGTCGACGTTCGGGAGGTAGCCGACCGAGATCGACACGACGAACGCCCAGAGCAGCGGCATCCTGAGCAGCGCGAGGTAGGGAAGCACGAGTCGGAAGATCGCGAGGGCGAGCAGGAACCACAGCGTCCACGACGGCTGCGTGAGGTTGGGGTTGGTGCGTCCTTCGACGAGCAGCTTCGTGAGGGTCCAGAGCCCGTCGAAGATGACGTAGGGGAGCACGATGTCGGTGAGGATGCGGACCATCCGGCGCCGGTTCGGCGGATCGGACCTCGAGAAGTACCCGGAGATCAGCGCGAACGCCGGCATGTGGAACGCGTAGATCAGGTAGTAGAGGCTCTGCGCGATGTCGGAGTCGTAGGTCAGGCGCTGGATCGCGTGCCCGAGGACGACGAGAAGGATGCAGGCGGCCCGGGCGTTGTCCCAGATGGGCACGCGGCGGGTGCGGCCGGGGGTGCTCATTCGGGCCAGCGTACCTGCGGGAATAACGTGGACGCTGAGACGTTGACTCCGGTATATTCACTTGCATGAATCGGACGCGATCCGTCCGGGAATCGAGAGAGACATCGTGAGCGACACCAACAGCACCGCCAGCTGGCCCGGGGTGCAGTTCGGCATCTTCACCGTCACCGACATCACGCAGGACCCGACCACGGGTCACACGCCCAGCGAGCGTGAGCGCATCTCGGCGACCGTCGAGATCGCCAAGCACGCTGAAGAGGTCGGCCTCGACGTGTTCGCGATCGGGGAGCACCACAACCCGCCGTTCTGGTCGTCCTCGCCGACGACGACGCTCGCGTACATCGCCGCGCAGACCGAGCGCCTCATCCTCTCGACCTCGACGACGCTCATCACGACCAACGACCCGGTGAAGATCGCCGAGGACTATGCGATGCTGCAGCACCTGTCGGGCGGGCGCATGGACCTCATGCTCGGCCGCGGCAACACCGGACCCGTCTACCCCTGGTTCGGCAAGGACATCCGTCAGGGTGTGCCTCTCGCGATCGAGAACTACGCGCTGCTGCACAAGCTGTGGCGCGAGGACGTCGTCGACTTCGAGGGCAAGTTCCGCACCCCGCTGCAGGGCTTCACCTCGACGCCGCGTCCGCTCGACGGAGTGGCGCCGTTCGTCTGGCACGGTTCGATCCGCACGCCCGAGATCGCCGAGCAGGCGGCCTACTACGGTGACGGCTTCTTCGCGAACAACATCTTCTGGCCCGCCGAGCACTACCAGCGCCTCATCGGTCTGTACCGCCAGCGCTGGGAGCACTACGGCCACGGCGCCCCCGAGACGGCGATCGTCGGGATCGGCGGGCAGGCGTTCATGGCGAAGAACTCGCAGGACGCCGTCGCGCAGTTCCGCCCGTACTTCGACAACGCCCCTGTCTACGGTCACGGTCCGTCGATGGAGGACTTCTCCGCGATGACGCCGCTGACCGTCGGCTCGCCGCAGCAGGTCATCGACCGCTACGCCGGGATGCGCGACCTGTTCGGCGACTTCCAGCGGCAGCTGTTCCTCGTCGACCACGCCGGGCTTCCACTCAAAATGGTCCTCGAGCAGCTCGACTTCCTGGGCGGCGAGGTCGTCCCCGTCCTCCGCAAGGAGCTCGCGAAGGACCGCCCGGCGATCGTCCCCGACGCGCCCACGCACGCGGCGCGGGTCGCGGCGACGTACGGCGACGGACCGGTGCGCGAGGCGCGTCCCCGCGCCAACCGCGGCGACAACCTGTCGGGTCCGAGTCCCTACCAGGACACCCCGACGCCCGTCGGCGCCGCGTTCGGTCTGGGTGGTGCACGATGAGCGCCCGCCGCATCGCGGTCGTGTCGGCGGGGCTGTCGAACCCCTCGTCGACGCGAATGCTGGCCGACAAGCTCTCCGCCGCCGTGCTGGCGGACCTGCGCGAGCGGGGGGTGGAGGCATCCGTCGACACCTTCGAACTGCGCGAGTACGCGCACGACATCACGAACAACCTGCTGACCGGCTTCGCGCCGCCCGCGCTCGAGACCATGATCAACACGGTGGTCTCGGCGGATGCGCTGATCGTCGTGACGCCGATCTTCTCGACGAGCTACTCGGGGCTGTTCAAGTCGTTCATCGACGTGCTCGACCCCGACGCCCTGCAGGGCAAGCCCGTGCTGATCGGAGCGAACGCGGGCACGGCCCGTCATTCGCTCGCCATCGACTACGCGATCCGACCGCTGTTCGCCTACCTGCACGCCGAGGCCGTCTCGACGGGCGTGTTCGCCGCGTCGTCGGACTGGGGCGCCCGTGCCGACGACGTGTCGCCCCTGTCCGCACGGATCGAGCGCGGTGCACGGGAACTGGGGGATGCCGTCACCCGGCGCCCCGCGGAGGAGGCGCTCGACCCCTTCGACCCCGAGTCCTACCTCGGCAAGGGCGGATCCTTCGGTCACCTGCTGGGGCGGCCTCTCGGGCGAATAGTCGTTCATCGCGTGCGGCGGCCCGCGAGCCGGGCCGCCGCCACGTCGATCACGAGTCCGAGCGCGATCGCGACGACGATCGAGGCGATGACGGCGACGATCGGGTTGTCCGGCAGCAGCGTGCCGATCGCGGCGCCGATGACGGCCTGGTAGACGGCCCACGCCGTCGCCGCGACGGCGACCGCCACGACGTAGCGACCGGGCGGTACCCGGGTGGCGCCCGCCGTGAGGTTGACCGCGAGTCGGGCGAATGGGATGAATCGCGCCGTGAAGACGACCGTCGCCGTGCCTTGGGCGAGTCGGGCGCCGGCCCACGCGAAAGCTGAGCGGACGCGGGGATGCCGCATCCACCGCCATCTGTCCACGCCTGCGACCCTGCCGATGCCGTAGCAGAGTGCGTCCCCGCAGAAGGCGGCGACGGCGGCGACGATGACGACGGCGACGAGCGGGGGACTGCCCGTCGCGGCGGCGAGCGCCCCCGTCGCTGTCACCGCCACCTCGCCGGGGACGATGACGAGCACTGCGTCGGCGAAGACGAGGGCGAACAGCGCGGGGAGCGCCCAAGGACTCGAGGCCACGCTCGTGAGGAGATCGCCGATCACGGCCCCTGCGTACCAGTGCGATGTGAACGCCGCGCGAACGCGAAGCCGGCGGGGAACGCTCCGGTGACGGCGAGACGAGAGGTGGATGAACAGTCCGCGATCCGGCGGTCTGAGCCCTGTCCCGCCCCGTGCGCGCGGGCACCCTGGTCGTGTGAGAGTCGCGGTCGTCACCGAGTCATTCCTCCCGCACATGAACGGGGTCACCGGATCCGTCCTCCAGATCCGGGAGCACCTCCAGCGCCGCGGGCACGACGTGTTCGTGGTCGCCCCCGGGGTCAGGCGGTACGACCTCGGGATGCCGGGCCGCGCCGTCGCGTCGATCCCGCTCCCGAAATACCCCGCTGTGCGGCTCGCGGTCCCGCCCGCGGCCTCGATCGCGCGCGACCTCGCACGCTTCGATGCCGACGTCGTCCATCTCGCCTCGCCCTTCCTGCTGGGGTGGCAGGGCGTCATCGCCGCCGAGTCGCAGCGTCTGCCGAGCGTCGCCGTGTATCAGACCGACGTCATCGCCTATGCGGGGCGGTACGGCGTCCCGCAGGCCACCGCGCTCGCCGAGGCGCAGGTGCGCCGGCTGCACCGGAGGGCCACTCTCACCCTCGCCCCCTCCGAGGCCGCGCGCGTCCAGCTCGCGGCGCTCGGGGTCGACCGCGTCGGCCTGTGGGGGCGCGGCGTCGACGGGCAGCGGTTCACCCCCGAGCGACGCGACGAGGCCTGGCGTGCCCGCATCGCCCCCGGCGAGGTGATCGTCGGGTACGTTGGTCGGCTCGCCCCCGAGAAGCAGGTGGAGGATCTGATCGCGCTCCGGGGGACCCCCGGCATCCGTCTCGTCATCGTCGGCGACGGCCCTGCGCGGTCATCGCTGGAGCGGCTTCTCCCGGAAGCCGTCTTCCTCGGACACCTCGACGGGGACGCGCTCGCGACGGCCCTGGCGTCGTTCGACGTCTTCGTGCACCCCGGTGAGAGCGAGACGTTCGGGCAGACCATCCAGGAGGCGCAGGCCAGCGGGGTCCCCGTGGTCGCGACGGGGACCGGCGGCCCGGTCGACCTCGTCCGCAGCAGCGTCGACGGATGGCTGTACCGTCCCGGGGACGCCGACGACCTGCGCGCTCGTGTCGTGGACCTCGCGGGCGACGATGCGAAGCGCCACGCCTTCGCCCACGCCGCGCGGACCGCGGTCGCCGGACGCACGTGGGACGCGCTCGCCGAGCGCCTGCTCGAGCACTACGACCGGGCCGCAATCCTCCATCGACGGGATGCCGGGCGTCGCGTCGTCGCATGGCCCCGTCCGGACACGGTCGCCCGACCCGCACCTGCGCGTCGATGGTCCCGCTACGTCGCGCTCGGGGACTCGATCACCGAGGGTCTGTGCGACACCTCCCGGATGCCGGTGGGGTCGTTCCGCGGCTGGGCGGACCGGCTGGCGCACCTGCTCGCACTGAGCGGCGGGGCTACCCGGCCGTTCCGCTACGCGAATCTGGCGGTCCGCAGCCAACGGGTCTCCCACCTGGTCGACGAGCAGCTGCCGCGATGCCTGGAGCTGCGTCCGGACCTCGTCTCGATCCTCATCGGAGCCAACGATCTCGTGCAGCCGGTGTGCGACCCCCTCTCCCTCGCGGCTGAGGTGGAGGGTGCCGTCACGCGGCTCCGGAGCGCCGGGTGCGACGTGCTGCTGGCCACGATCTTCCTGCCCGACCGCCTGGCCGCACGCGTGTTCACGCGGCGGTTCGCGGTCTACAACGCCCGACTGCGTGCGGTCGCCGCCCGCACCGGGGCAACCCTTCTCGATCTCGCTGCGGACGTCGATCTCGCGAGGGTCGACGTCTGGGCGGACGACAAGGTGCACCTGCGTTCCCGCGGGCACCGCTCCGTCGCCTACCGCGCTGCCGAGGCGCTCGGCGTGCCCCACGCCGACGCTCTCGCCGACCTCGACGAGGCGTTCCACGTCGATGAGGACCCGCCGTCCTCCGGCACCTGGTTGCGCCGCGATGCCCTCCCGTGGATGTGGCGTCGGCTGCGGGGACGGACGGCAGGCGACGGCCGCTCCGCGAAGCTGCCCGACTACGTCGTCGTCGGGCGCCCCACGGGACACGCGGACGTCCGCCGGTAGCGGGCGGTCAGCGCACCCAGCGGTACTCCGCCTCAGGGCGGCCGGGAGTCCCGTAGCGCTGCGCACGCTCGGCGCGCCCCGCCTCGGCGAGGTGTTCGAGGTAGCGTCGCGCGGCGACCCGCGACATCCCGAGGCTGTCGGCGGCCTCTCTCGCGGATGCGGGTCCGGACCGCAGGAGCGCGCTCACCCTGTCCAGCGTCTCCGCGGACAGCCCCTTCGGAAGGGTGGGGGTCGGTGAGGTGCGGAGGGCGCCCACCATCGCATCGATCTCGGCCTGGGTCGCTGTCCCCGCGGCGAGCGAGAGTCGCTCGCGGAACCGCAGGTATTGCATCATGCGGTCGCGGAAGTCGCTGAAGGTGAACGGTTTCACGAGGTACTGCGCGGCGCCGAGGGCGATCACCTGACGGACGACCTCGGAATCCCTGACCGAGGTGATGGCGATCACGTCGACGGTGCCGGTGCGCGCCCGCAGGTGGCGGAGGACGTCGAGACCGGAGCCGTCGGGCATCGTCATGTCGAGGAGGACCAGATCGATCTCGCCCGCACCGGGGCTGCCCAGGAGCGCGGAGACGGCGGCGCGCGCGCCCGTGCACTCCGCGACGACCTCGAAGCCGTCGAGCCGCTCGACGTAGCCGCGGTGCAGTTCGAGGGTCAGAGCGTCGTCGTCGACGAGCATGACGCCGATCATGCGTCACCCCGGGGGAGGATCACGCGGAAGGTCGTCGGGTCGGAATGCAGGGAGATCGTGCCCTCGGCCTCGTCGACGATCGCGCGGACGAGGGCGAGCCCGACGCCTCTTCCGGCCTTGCCTGCGGGCTTCGTCGAGAACCCGTGCTCGAAGATGCGGTCCGCGATGTCAGCGGGGATCCCGGCTCCGCTGTCGGCGACCTCGAGGGCGAGCTCGTCCTCGGTCGTGCGCGTCATCTGCACGTCGACCCACCGCGGCGGGGGAGCGGATGCCGCGGCATCCAGCGCGTTGTCGATGAGATTGCCGACGACCGAGACCGCGTCGACGGGGGAGAGGACCGAGCGCGGAGCGTCGGCGTCGATGCGGGCGCGCCACTCGACGCCGCGCTCGGCCGCCTGCGACGCCTTGCCGAGCAGGAGCGCACCGACGGTCGGATCGCCCTCACGGCGCGCCGCGACCTGGTCGACGAGGAGCTGACTCTGCCGCGCGTCCTCGGAGAGGATGTCGATCGCTTCGCGCGTGCGTCCGAGTTCGAGCAGGGCGATGGCCGTGTGCAGGCGGTTCCCGTGCTCGTGGGTCTGCGCCCGGAGCGCGTCGCCGAGCGTTCGCATCGACTCGTAGGACGAGACGGCGTCGCGGACGGCCCCGGCGGGCAGGTCGCCCGCGACCCGACGGGTCACCCGGCGGGCGTAGACCGCGCCGGCGAGTCCCGCCGCCGCGAGGAGGACGGCGATGGCGACGGCGACGAGGATGCGCGGGCCGAGCGCCTCGGTGATCGAGCCGATCGTGACGCCGACCGAGACCCGTCCGACCACGACGCCGTCGGACTGGACGGGCACGATCGTGCGGACCGACGGTCCGAGCGTGCCGGTGAACTCCTCCGTGAGCGTGGCCGTCCCGGTCGGGATCGTCCCGATGTACGTCTTGCCGATGCGAGCCGGGTCCGGATGGGTGATGCGGATGCCGGCCGGGTCCATGATCGTGACGAAATCGACGCCGGCGTCCTTCGTGACCGCCTCGACCTCCGGCTGCAGGAGACGCGTCGCCGCGGCGCGGTCTCCGCGCGCGAGGGTATCGGCGACCCCGGTGCTGTCGGCGATCGTCTCGGCGACGGCGCGGGTGACACGCTCCGCCTCGGCGCGGGCGGCGCGCTGCCCCTCCCACAGAAGGATCCCCGCGATCGCCAGCGACAGGATCACGACGGCCGCGGCGACGGCGAGGAACACGCGGGATGCCGCGCTCGCTGCGCCTGATCGGGCCACATCGCCTCCTCTCGTCGATCTGCGACCAATACGACCACAACTGCTCGGGCGCGTGCACACGCGGCACGCTGATCCTCGTCGACACCGCCGTCGACTCCGACAACGACTGTCACCCAGGAGAGATCATGGCCCTCACATCTTCGTTCCGGCTCCCCGGATACAACCCGCGCCGGGGCAAGCAGGCGTGGGACAAGCACACATGGCTCTACGTCTCCGTCATCATCGCCGTCGTCCTCGGCTGCGTCGTCGGTCTGATCTGGCCCGCCTTCGGAGAGTCCCTCGAACCGGTCGGCAAGGCGTTCGTCAACCTCATCAAGATGATGATCGCGCCGATCATCTTCTGCACGATCGTCGTCGGTGTCGGGTCGATCGCGAAGGCAGCCACGGTCGGTCGCATCGGCGGCCTCGCCCTGCTGTACTTCATGGCCATGTCGACCTTCGCCCTCGCGATCGGTCTCGTCGTCGGCAACATCATCCACCCGGGTGAGGGCCTGAACATGCAGAACGCCCAGTACGACGCGGGCGACACGAGCGAGGCGAAGACGACGACCGAGTTCATCCTCGGCATCATCCCGACCACGTTCTTCTCCGCCTTCACCGGCGAGAGCGTGCTGCAGGTCCTCTTCATCGCGCTGCTGGTCGGCTTCGCCCTGCAGAAGATGGGCGCGAAGGCCGAGCCCATCATGAATGCGGTCAAGAACCTCCAGGCCCTCGTCTTCCGCATCCTGGGCATGATCCTCTGGCTCGCCCCGATCGGTGCGTTCGGCGCCATCGCCGCCGTCGTCGGCAAGACCGGGTTCGCGGCGATCGTGAGCCTCGGCATCCTGATGATCGCCTTCTACATCACGTGCATCGTCTTCATCGTGGGTGTGCTCGGCACGATGCTCTACGCCGTCGCCCGGGTCAACATCTTCCAGGTCATGAAGTACCTCGGGCGCGAGTACCTCCTCATCGTCGGCACGTCCTCGAGCGAGTCGGCCCTACCGCGCCTCATCGCCAAGATGGAGCACCTCGGCGTCTCCAAGCCGGTCGTCGGCATCACAGTGCCCACCGGCTACTCGTTCAACCTCGACGGCACCGCGATCTACCTGACGATGGCCTCGCTGTTCATCGCGACCGGGCTCGGCGCCCCGATGTCCATCCCCGAGCAGATCGGACTCCTCGTCTTCATGATCATCGCCTCCAAGGGCGCCGCGGGCGTCACGGGCGCGGGTCTCGCGACCCTCGCCGGCGGCCTGCAGGCCTACCGTCCCGACCTGGTCGACGGCGTCGGCGTCATCGTCGGGATCGACCGGTTCATGTCCGAGGGGCGGGCGCTGACGAACTTCACCGGCAACGCCGTCGCCACCCTCCTCATCGGAACGTGGACCAAGCAGATCGACCGCGAGCAGGTGGCGGCCGTCCTCGCCGGGCGTCGCCCATTCGACGAGGCGACGTTGACCGCCCACGGCGTCTCGGATGACACCGGTGCCGTCGATACCTCAGGACTCAACGACGCCGCGCTCGCCGAGGCGGAGGCCAAGGAGGAGCGGGCCCGCGCGCGCCGCGCCGATCTCGGCAGCTGACACGCGACTGTCACGACGAAGGCCCGGACGCCACTCGGCATCCGGGCCTTCGTCGTGTCGTGCTCAGCCGCTCTTGCGTCGGAACTCGCGCTTGGTGACCGCACCGTGCGTGCCGTGCACGGCCGAGTCGCCGTCCAGGTGGGCCTCGCCCTGCCGGGTGCGCGAGTTCTTCTTCTCGAGCGCCTCGCGGAATTTCCGCTTCATGTCATCGGATGCCGCGTCCGCGGTCTTCTCGTCGTCGCTCATCCCGCCACGATACGCACCGAAGGGGGTGCGCTGATAGGCTGGCTCGGGTTGTCCGCGGTTCTGTTCGCGGCATCCGCTCAACTTCACAGTGAGCTCATGGAGCAGGCCCGGCAGGAAGCTGGTCCCCTGTGGTGGATTCCCATCCCGTTCCGGTGGATGGTGGTCTTCGACTGGTGGCCAGCGCAGGCGGACTTCGCGGATGTCTCCGCGCGCCCATAACTGCCTGTTCCTGCTCCTTCGCACGATCTCGTGCGCGAAACGCGCGTGCGAGTCTAAACAAAGAAGGAGAGACCTCTTGGAAGGTCCAGAAATCACCGCCGCCGAAGCCGTTCTCGACAACGGCCGTTTCGGCACCCGCACCGTCCGGTTCGAGACCGGACGACTGGCACAGCAGGCGCAGGGCGCCGTTGCCGCTTACCTCGACGAAGAAACCATGCTCCTGTCGGCCACCAGCGCCGGCAAGCACCCCCGTGAGGGCTTCGACTTCTTCCCGCTGACCGTCGACGTCGAAGAGCGTTCGTACGCCGCGGGCAAGATCCCCGGTTCGTTCTTCCGTCGCGAGGGCCGCCCCTCCACCGAGGCGATCCTCGTCTGCCGCCTCATCGACCGGCCGCTGCGTCCGTCGTTCGTCGACGGCCTGCGCAACGAGGTCCAGATCGTCGTCACGGTCCTCTCGATCGCACCCGGCGAGTACTACGACGCCCTTGCGATCAACGCGGCCTCCGCGTCGACGCAGATCTCCGGTCTGCCCTTCTCGGGTCCGATCGCCGGTGTGCGCCTCGCGCTCATCCCCGGCCACGGCGAGCACGCCGACCAGTGGGTCGCGTTCCCGAACCAGGCTCAGGTGGAAGAGGCCGTCTTCGATCTGATGGTCGCCGGTCGCGTCCTGCCCGACGGCGACGTCGCGATCATGATGGTCGAGGCCGAAGCCACCGAGAACAGCTGGAACCTCATCAAGGGTGGCGCCGTCAAGCCGAGCGAAGAGATCGTCGCCGGCGGCCTCGAGGCCGCGAAGCCGTTCCTCAAGCAGCTCGTCGAGGCGCAGGCTCAGATGGCTGCCTCCTCGTCGCGCGAGCCCGGCGTCTACCCGGTCTTCGCCCCGTACAGCTCCGAGGTCTACGACTTCGTCGCCGGCCGCGCCTACGACGACCTGGTGAACGTCTACCAGATCGCCGACAAGCAGGAGCGTCAGGCAGCCGATGACAAGGTCAAGGACCGCGTCAAGGCCGAGCTGATCGCCGCCGTCGAGGCCGAGCAGCTCCCCGCCGGTGCGCCGATCGAGTTCGCTGCGGCGTACAAGTCGGTCACCAAGATCGTCGTTCGCGGCCGCATCCTCTCCGAGGGTGTCCGTATGGACGGTCGTGGGCTCGCCGACATCCGCCCGCTCGACGCCGAGGTGCAGGTCATCCCGCGCGTTCACGGCTCGGCGGTCTTCCAGCGCGGCGAGACCCAGATCATGGGCGTCACCACGCTGAACATGCTCAAGATGGAGCAGCAGATCGACTCGCTGTCGCCCACGACGAGCAAGCGCTACATGCACCACTACAACTTCCCGCCCTACTCGACCGGTGAGACCGGCCGTGTCGGCAGCCCGAAGCGTCGCGAGATCGGGCACGGCTTCCTCGCCGAGCGCGCCCTCGTGCCGGTGCTGCCCAGCCGCGAGGAGTTCCCGTACGCGATCCGTCAGGTCTCCGAGGCGCTGAGCTCCAACGGCTCGACGTCGATGGGCTCGGTCTGCGCCTCGACCCTGTCGCTGCTGAACGCGGGTGTGCCGCTGCGCGCCCCCGTCGCCGGTATCGCCATGGGTCTCGTCTCCGACGAGGTCGACGGCCAGACGCGCTACGCCGCGCTGACCGACATCCTCGGCGCCGAAGACGCTCTCGGCGACATGGACTTCAAGGTCGCCGGAACGAGCGAGTTCATCACGGCTATCCAGCTCGACACGAAGCTCGACGGCATCCCGTCGTCGGTGCTCGCGGCCGCGCTGACCCAGGCCAAGGAGGCTCGCCTCACGATCCTGAACGTCCTGAACTCGGCGATCGACGCTCCCGACGAGATGGCGCCCACCGCGCCCCGCGTCATCAGCGTCCAGATCCCCGTCGACAAGATCGGCGAGCTGATCGGCCCCAAGGGCAAGACGATCAACGCGATCCAGGACGAGACCGGCGCGCAGATCTCGATCGAGGACGACGGCACCGTGTACATCGGCGCTGTCGACGGACCCTCGGCAGAGGCCGCCCGTGCGCAGGTCAACGCGATCGCCAACCCGACCAACCCCGAGGTCGGCGAGCAGTTCCTGGGCACGGTCGTCAAGATCGCGACCTTCGGTGCGTTCGTCTCGCTCCTGCCGGGCAAGGACGGCCTGCTGCACGTCAGCGAGGTCCGCAAGCTCGCCGGCGGAAAGCGCGTCGAGAACGTCGAGGACGTGCTCGGTGTCGGACAGAAGATCCTCGTGCGCATCACGAAGATCGATGACCGCGGCAAGCTCTCGCTCGAGCCCGTCGTCGAGGAGTCGGCTCCGGCCGGCGACGCGGCGGCCGAGGCGCCCGCCGAGGCCTGAGCCACGCTCTGGCGAACGCCCGTCCTCTTCGGAGGGCGGGCGTTCGTCGTGTCGGGACGCTCAGTCGATCCGGTGGGATCGAACCGTTATGGAAACGTCACCCGTTGTCTCGCGCGCGTCCGCGTCGGGTCTGAGGGCTGTTCTACCCTCGGAGAGAGCGCATCGGAGGATGCGTGGGCACGCGAACCCCCGAGCGCTCCGCAAGGAGACGGGTATGGCAGCGTTCGAGACGGCGGATCAGGCGTCGCCGACGGTCGTGCCCGGCATCCACCCCTCCGGTCCGCTCCCCGTGCACGGTGCGCCGGTCGGCCGCAACATCCGCGTTCCGCTCGGCGAGACCGGGTTCTCGGTGTTCCCGCTCGTCCTCGGCGGTGCGGAGTTCGGCTGGCACGTGGACCTCGCCGCGGCGCACGCGATTCTCGACCGATACGTCGAACGGGGTGGCAACGCCGTCCACACCTCCGACAGCTACGCCGCCGGCCGCAGCGAGCATGCGATCGGTCGCTGGATGGCCGCGCGCCGCAACCGCGACGATCTCGTCCTCACGGTCAAGGTCGGCCGCGGTGCCGACAACCCCGGACTCGGGTCCGTCAACCTCGTGCGCGCGGTCGAGGCATCCCTCACCCGTCTCGGCACCGACCGGATCGACGTCCTCTCGCTCGACGGCACCGCCGACCGCACGACGCTCCTCGAAGACACCCTCGCCACGGCGGAATGGCTCGTGGACACCGGCAAGGTGCGTGCGATCGGTGCTGCGGGCTACCGCGCCGCCCAGCTCGTCGAGGCCCGCATCCTCTCGGCCGCGGGGTATCCCCGGTTCACGGTGCTCGACGTCCCGTACAACGTGCTCCGTCGCGACGAGTTCGACGGCGACCTCCGTCTCGTCGCCGGCGCCCAGGGCATCGCTGTGACGCCCTCGCAGGCGTTGGAGCACGGCTACCTCTCCGGCGTGCACCGGGCTCGCGACCGGGTCGGCGGCTCGGTCCGGGGGCGGCAGCTGGCCGCCAGCATGAACCGTCGCGGCGCCCGCACGCTGCGCGCCCTCGACCGCATCGCGGCGGAGCTCGCCGTTCCGCCCGCGGCGGTCGCGATCGCCTGGCTGCTCGCGCAGCGTGTCGTCGCCGCACCGATCGTCAACGCCTATGCGGTCGCTCACGTCGAGGAGCTCGTCCAGGGCGTCGGCGTGCATCTCAGCCGCGCGCACCTCGCCGAGATCGCCAAGGCCACCGACTGAGCCTCGGTTAGGCTTGGAGCTACCCCGGGAACGTCCGGGGACCCGGGGGAACCACGATGAAGCGAGCGACCACGTGACGCACTATCTGTACCTGGTGCGGCACGGCGAACACCTCGACGCGGAGCACGGACTCGCCGACGGACCGCTCTCGCCGCGCGGTCGGCGACAGGCGGACCTCCTCGCGGACCGCCTGTCGGGCGTTCCGCTGACCGCCGTCTGGCACTCGCCGCTGTTGCGCGCCGCCGAGACGGCACGGGCCGTCTCGGAGCGGCTCCCCGCCGTCGACCCCGAGCCGACCGCCCTGCTGTTCGACTGCGTGCCGAGCGGGATGACGCCCGACACACCGAACGTCTACGAGCCGTTCTTCGGGGGAGTGACCGAGGCCGAGGCAGACGCGGGCGCGGCGCAGATGGCGGATGCCGGGGCGGAGTTCCTCGCTCACCGCCCCAACGCGCACGAGCTGCTCATCACCCACAACTTCGTCATCGCCTGGTTCGTCCGAGAGGTGCTGCAGGCTCCGGAATGGCGCTGGCTGACGATCAACCAGGCGCACTGCGGTCTCACCGTGCTCGCTCAGCGTCCCGGGCGGCCGTGGTCCCTTGTGGCCCACAACGACCTCGCACACCTCCCGGTGGAGCTCCGGACGGGCCTTCCCGACATCCTCTCGGTGTGAGGTGCTGACCGGTCCTCTCCTCGCCGACTGGCTCCCCGTCTCCGCGAGCGCGCTGCTGTTCCTCGTGGTCGCGGCAGGGGTGGCCGGGTGGGTCGACGCCGTCGTGGGCGGGGGCGGCCTCATCCAGCTGCCGGCCCTCGTCATCGGCGTGCCCGAGGACGTCGCCACCCCGTTCATCCTCGGAACCAACAAGCTGAGCTCGTTCTTCGGGACGCTGTCGGCGAGCTGGGTGTACCTCCGACGGGTGAAGGTCCATCTCGTCCTCCTGATCCCGCTCGTCCTCGGGGCCTTCGGCGGCTCGGCGGTGGGCGCCGCGCTCTCGAGGTACGTCCCCCGCGAGGTGCTCACGCCGGTCGTCCTGGTGGCGGTCGTCGCGGTGGGCGTTTACACGCTCCTCCGCCCGAAGATGGGCCTGCACCACGAGCCGCGGCACGCCGAGCGCGTCGCGGTCGTGTGGCGCTCGGGGGTCATCGGGCTCGGCGTGGGGTTCTACGACGGCATCCTCGGTCCCGGCACCGGGTCGTTCTTCGTCATCCTCCTCGTCGGGGTCCTCGGGTTCGGCTTCCTGCAGGCGAGCGTCAATGCGAAGATCGCCAACCTCACCACCAACCTCGCCGCGCTGATCGTCTACGGCGTCCACGGCGAGATCATCCTGGCGCTCGGTCTCGTCATGGCCTGCGCGAACATCACCGGCGGCTTCATCGGCGCCCGGATGGCCACCCGCGGGGGCAACGGCTTCGTCCGCGTGGTGTTCCTCGTCGTCCTCGGACTCCTGGTCGTGAAGCTCGCGTGGGACACGGTCGCCGGGTTCCTGCCCGCCTAGGCTGGAGACATGACGACGCGTGTGGCCCTCGTGGGCGGGACCGGCAAGCTCGGCAGCATCATCGCTGAGGTCATCGCGGCGACCGACGGCTTCGAGACCGTCGCTGTCCTCGGCTCCTCGAGCGATCTCGCCGAGATCGACGCCGCCGACCTCGTCGTCGACGCCTCGACGCCGGCCGTGTCGATCGATGTCGTCCGCGCGGCGATCGAACGGGGCAAGAACATCCTCGTCGGTACCTCCGGCTGGTCCGCCGAGCGCATCGCCCTCGTCCGTCCCCTCGTGGATGCCGCGGGCACCGGCGCGGTCTTCATCCCGAACTTCTCGCTCGGCTCCGTCATCGGGTCCGCTCTCGCGGCGGCATCCGCCCCGTTCTTCCCGTCGATCGAGATCGTCGAGACGCACCGTGAGACCAAGGTCGATTCGCCCAGCGGCACCGCCGTCCGCACCGCGGAGCTGATCGCCGCCGCACGCTCCGAGGCCGGCCCGGTCGAGGCTCCGCACGTCGATCAGCGCGCCCGCGGGCAGCAGATCGCGAGCGTCCCCGTGCACTCCCTGCGCCGGCCGGGTGTCGTGGCACGGCAGGAGACGATCCTGTCGGGGCCGGGGGAGTCCCTCACGATCGTCCACGACACGATCGACCCGGCCGCGGCGTACGCCCCCGGCATCCGGGTTGCCCTCGCTGCGGCTCGCGACGCATCGGGCCTCGTCCTCGGGCTCGATTCGATGATCGACATCGGGATCCGGATGCCGCAGCCCGCCCGTACGGCGCCCGTCGCGGACGGGGACGCCTCGGATCAGGCTGCGGCGGCGACCACCCGATGAGGACGCGTATCGGCGTCGGGATCGTCGCCGTCGTCCTCGTCCTGTACATCGCTCTCGTCGCACAGCGAGCCGTGCTGCTGTTCACGAGCGGCGACGCCGTGGGCATCGCGATGGGCGTCGCGCTCGTGCTGCTTCCCGTCGTCGCCGTCTGGGCGTTGTGGCGCGAGCTGAGCTTCGGCGCGGGCGCGGAGCGGCTGGGGCGACGGCTCGCGGCGGAGGGCGCCCTGCCCGCCGAGGAGCTCGCGCTCCGGCCCAGCGGCAGGCCCGTCCAGGCCGAGGTGGACGCCCTCTTCCCCGCCTACCGCGACGCCGTCGAGGCGAACCCCACGGATTGGCGCGCCTGGTACCGGCTCGGGCTCCTCTACGACGGAGCGGGCGACCGCCGGCGCGCCCGCGGCGCGATCCGCACCGCGATCTCGCACGAGCGCGCCGAACGGCGCCGCTGAGTCCTCAGACCGCCGCGGCCACCGCGTCCTCGACGGTCGGGTGGTGGAACTCGAACCTGGACTCGAGGAGCACCGCGGGCACGACGTGCGAGTCGGTGGCGAGAAGCGCGTCGACGGCATCCTTCCCCAGGACCAGTCGGATGGCCCAGAGGGGCGCCCGGAGCAGGTACGGCCGGTTCAAGCGACGCGCGAGCGCGAAGCCGAGGTCGTTCGCCGTGGCCCGCTCCGGCCCGGTCAGGTTGACGGGTCCCGTGATGCTGTGGTCCATGACGTGACGGATGCCGCGGATCTCGTCATCGAGCGAGATCCACGGCCAGACCTGGGTTCCGCGTCCGAGCGGTCCCGACAGTCCGAGCTTCGTGAGCAGCAGCAGCGGCTTGAGGACGCCGTCGCGGTGCACGACCGGGGCGGTGCGCAGGAGCGCCGTACGAGCGCCCGACGCGACGGCGGCAGCCTCCCACTCGCCGCAGAGCTCGGAAAGGAATGCGTCGCCGCGCGGACCGGTCTCGTCGAACGTGCGCCCGTGTCCGTCGGGCGGGTAGTACCCCGACGCCGACGAGCTGACGAACAGAGGCGCATCCTCGCCGAGCTCCCGGAGTGCGCGGGCGAGCGTCTGCGTCGGGCGCAGGCGCGACCAGACGAGCTGCTTCTTGTACGAGGCCGTCCAAGGGAAACGTCCGATGGTCGCGCCGTTGAAGTTGACGACAGCTTCTGCGCCTGCGAGCACCTGAGGATCGAGCGGCTTCTCACCGGGCGACCAGGTGACCTCGTCGGGGCCCTGGGCCGGGTGGCGGACGAGCCGCGTGACGGCGTAGCCGTCGGCGACGAGGGAGTCGATGAGGGCGCGTCCGATCAAGCCCGACGCGCCCGAGACGACGACGCGGCGCTCAGGCAAGCGTCGCCTCGAGCGTGATCTCGATGCCCGACAGGGCTGCCGAGACGGGGCATCCGGTCTTCGCCTCGTTCGCGATGCGGTCGAAGTCCTCGGCCGAGAGGCCGGGGACGGATGCGCTGACGTTCAGGTGCGAGCCCGTGATGCCGGTCCCCGGGATGAAGGTGACGGATGCCGTCGTCTCGACGCTCTCAGGGGGAGTGCCGTATTCGGCCAGGGCGTTGGAGAGAGCCATGCTGAAGCACGACGAGTGGGCTGCTGCGATGAGCTCCTCGGGCGTCGTCACCGACGTCGATCCCTCGCTGCGGGCCTTCCAGTTCACGGGAAGCGGGCCCTGGTTGGAGCTCTCGAGGGCGACCTCGCCCGACCCTTCGAACAGGGTGCCCTTCCAGCTGGTGGTGGCTTCGCTCGTGACGCTCATGGTGTCTCCTCTGTCGTGGTCGTGACGAATCGCTGCCGAGCATATGCCTCGCGGATCAGCGGGCGATACGTCTTGACGAGGAGGGGGAGGGGACTCAGGCGGTGCGGCCGACGAGACCGACGCGCTGCAGGAGGAGCCACAACTGGCATCCGAGGCACAGGCCGGACACCGCGTTGAGGAATGCGGCCATGAACGCCAACGCCCCCGAGATCGGCAGGGCGAGCGGAACGCCGAGCGCGTGGAGCACGAGGCCGATGGTCGTGACGAACAGGCCGACGCCCTGCGCGAAGCGCGGCGGGCGCGGGTCTTCGAGGTCGGTCGGGGGAGCGAGGCGCGGCTGGATCGCACGGCGATAGAGCACGCTCCACGGCGCGGTGCGCGGCGAGACGACGCCCCAGAGGAACAGGAGGGCGATGACGAGCACGGCGAGGAAGCCGGGATCCAGGACCCGCATGCCCACGGGGGTGAAGGGAAGCACCCATCCCTGCATGGGGACGATGAACATGCCGCCGCCGAGCGGGCTCAGCCAGCCGAACCCCGCGTCGGTGTGGGCCGTCGAGCCACCGAGCAGGGCGAGCAACGTCGCGATGAGCAGCAGCACAGCGGTGATGGATGCCGCGAAGCGCGGCCCCCGGGGATCGATCCCTCGCACCTCAGCCACGGTCGGCTCCCGTCGTCACGCGGTCCAATTCCATCTCGACGACCTGGCGACCCGGAACTCCGCCGAACCGGGAACGGACCATGCCGTCCTTGTCGAGGATGAGGGTCGTCGGGGTCTGCAGGACGTGGAAGTGCTGAGCGATGTCGACGCGGTGCGTGAGGTCGACGTTCAGGTGCAGGACGCCGTCGCGGTCGTCGGCGATCTCGCGCAGCGTGCGGTGGACGCCGGGGCACCGGCTGCACATCTCGGTGCTGAACTGCAGCAGCGTCGCGGTCTCGCCGAGGCGTTCGGCCCCGAGACGGGTGGGTTCGACGATCTCGCGGGGGTCGAAGGGGCGCGGCCGGTTCTGCCGCCACCGCAGGGTCAGACCGATGCCCACGGTGACCACGAGGAGCGCGGTCAGCACGAGGATGGCGGGAAGGAGATCCATGACCGCTCCACAGTAGTCCCGCGCGTGGTGTCGCGGCTCGCGCGACGTCATGTGTGACGAGCCCGGCGGGTAGTGTGTGAGCCGTGAGTGAGCGCCCCGAAAGCCCCGAGATCGAGTTCCGCAGCGATGTCACGGTCGAGCTGGTGCGATCGTCCGCCTCCGACAGCGACGTCCTCTTCGCGGCGCGCGTGTCGACCCAGGGCGAGCAGACTCTCGCGGCGGCGGCCGACGGCTCCGAGGCGACAGGGCGCGACCGCGGCCTCATCAACTACCTGATGCGCGATCGGCACGGCTCGCCGTTCGAGCACAACTCGATGACCTTCTACGTGCAGGCGCCGATCTTCGTCTTCCGCGAGTTCATGCGCCACCGGATGGCGTCGTACAACGAGGAGTCGGGTCGATACCGCGAGCTCCGCCCCGTCTTCTACGTCCCCGCGCCCGAGCGCAACCTCGTGCAGGTCGGCAAGCCCGGCGCGTACAACTTCCTCCCCGGATCCGACGAGCAGGTCGAGCTCGTCGCCCGCGAGACGCGCGAGGCATCCGTCGCCGCTTTCGAGAGCTACCAGCGGATGCTGGATTCCGGCATCGCCCGCGAAGTCGCCCGCATCGTCCTGCCGCTCAACATCATGTCGTCCATGTACGTGACGGTGAACGCGCGGTCGCTCATGAACTTCCTGTCGCTGCGCACGACGCGCGAGGGCACGCACTTCCCGTCGTTCCCGCAGCGCGAGATCGAGATGTGCGCCGAGAAGATGGAGAACGTCTGGCGGGAGCTCATGCCGCTCACGTACGCCGCGTTCAACGCGAACGGGCGAGTCGCCCCCTGAGCCTCGGCGCGTCCTAGGCTGACGCGCATGAACCGCACCGCACTCGTCACGGGCGCGAGCTCCGGGATCGGAGCCGAGTACGCCCGGCAGCTGTCCGCGCGCGGCGCCGACGTCGTCCTCGTCGCGCGCGACCGTGCGGCCCTCGAGGCCCTCGCCGCCGAGCTCGACGAACGCGGCGGGCATGCCGAGGTCCTCGTCGCGGACCTCCTGGACCCGGGCCAGCGGCACCGTGTCGAACAGCGACTCGAGCAGGGCGTCGACCTCCTCGTCAACAGCGCTGGGTACGGCCTGTCGCTCGGGTTCGCATCGGGCGACATCGAGGACGAGGCCCGGCACCTCGAGCTGCACGTGGAGGTCACGATGCGGCTCACCCGGGCCGCGCTCCCGGCGATGCTCGCGCGCGGCCGGGGCCGCATCCTGAACATCGCGTCCGTCGCGGGACTCATCCCGCGGGGGACGTACGGCGCGGCCAAGGCGTGGGTGGTGAGCTTCAGCCGCTGGGCGAACGCGGTCTACGCGCCGAAGGGCGTGACGGTGACGGCCGTCTGCCCGGGCTTCGTCCACACGAACTTCCACGAGCGGCTCGGGCTCCCTCCGGGGGAGGAGGGCGTCGCACGCTGGATGTGGCTGACCGCCCCGAAGGTGGTCCGCGAATCCCTGAGGGATGCCGCGCACGGCCGGGCCGTCAGCATCCCGTCCCTCCGGTACAAGGCGCTCGTCGCCGTGACGCGCCTGCTGCCCGACCGACTCGTGGTCGCCGCCGCCTCCCGCGGCCGCTGACGCGAAAGACCGGTCCGTCCCGCGACGCCCCGGGGCACAGGGGTGTGGCACGGCGTGTCGTGTCCTCCGCCGGTCTTTCGATCCGGGATGCCGCACGTCGAGGATCCTCCCCAGTCAGCCGACCTCGGGATCGGTCCACCGGGGAGCCCGTCCGATCACCGCCCTCGGGGGTGGTTCCGCACACTCGACCGGGTGAGTCGCTCAGCCGTCGATGTCGTCGCGGCGCACGGCGGTGTGGCGCGAACCTCGGCCCTCGGGCCGCCGGAGTGACGGATGCCGCTCTCCGCGCCGCTGTTCGACGGGGTGCTCTCGTTCGCGCACGTCAGGGCGTCTACGCCGTCCCGGGCACGTCGCCGGTCATTCTGGCCGCGCTGGGATGCCGCGGCCGGCTCTCGTGCCTCAGCGCGGCTCGACATCACGGGCTGTGGACCCTCGACGGCGGTCCCGCATCGCCGCCGCATGTCTGGATCGACCCCGACCGGCATCCGTCATCCGTTCCGCCGGGGTTCGTCGTCCACCGGGACGGGAGGGGCGAGCCCGACGCCCTCGTCGCGGTACGCCTCGCCCATTGCCTCGCGCAGATCGCGCGATGCGCCGGCGCGGAGGCGTTCCTCTGCGCATTCGAATCCTCGCTCCGGCAGCGGCTGCTGACCCGCGCGGAGCTCGACGGGTTGCGGGCCACGGTGCCCGCCGGCATCCGACCGCTCATCGAGATCGCGCGGGGAGATGCTGACACCCACCGAACCCCGAACACGGCCGACGGACGCCGACCGGTACCCTGGGAACCATGACGCACTCCGCCAATCCGTTCGGTCAGGTGCTCGTCGCGCTCGTCACTCCGATGACGGCCGACGGCGAGGTCGATTGGCCGGCCGTTGAGAAGCACATCGACGACGTCATCACCGGCGGAGCCGACGGCATCGTCGTGACCGGCACGACCCGGTGAGACGAGCACGCTGACGGATGCCGAGAAGCTGAAGCTCGTCGAGGTCGGCAAGTCCGTCTCCTCGGGCCGCGCGAAGATCATCACGGGCGGCGGTTCCAACGAGACCGCGCACGCGATCGAGCTGTACAAGGCGAGCGAGAAGGCCGGCGCGGACGGCATCATGATCGTCACGCCGTACTACAACAAGCCGACGCAGGCCGGCATCCTGACCCACTTCCGCCTCGTCGCGGATGCCACCGACCTGCCCGTGATCCTCTACGACATCCCGGGACGCACGGGTGTGCCCATCAAGTACGAGACGATCCTGCGCCTGGCCAAGCACCCGAACATCCTCGCGGTGAAGGACGCCAAGGGCGACTTCAGCGAGGTGAGCCGGGTCCTCAACCAGACGGACCTCCTCTACTTCTCCGGCGACGACGCGAATGTCCTGCCGCACCTGTCGATCGGAGCCGCGGGCCTGATCGGTGTCACGGCGAACATCACGTCCGCGCCGTACCGCGTGATCGTGGATGCCGTCAATCGCGGTGACCTCGCGACGGCGACCGCCGCGCACCAGAAGCTCGAACCCCTCGTCCGCGCCGTCATGACGCACGTGCCGGGCACCGTCAGCGCGAAATACATCCTCCACGGCCTCGGCCGCATCTCCAGCCCCCGCGTGCGCCTGCCGCTCGTGGGCCCGGAGGAGTGGGAGGCCGCCCTCATCGAGGACGAGCTCGATCTCGTGAAGGACATCCAGGGCGCCGACTTCTCCAACTTCCGACCTGATCGCAATGCCGCTGCCGGCGGCGCCCTTCCGAAGGTGCATGGAACCACTCGATGAGCAACCCCGTCTCCGCCCCGAACCCGCTCGAGCCCGGAACCCTCCGGGTGACCCCCGTCGGCGGGCTCGGTGAGGTCGGTCGCAACATGACCGTCTTCGAGTTCGACGGCAAGCTGCTGATCGTCGACTGCGGCGTCCTCTTCCCCGAAGAGCACCAGCCCGGCGTCGACCTGATCCTCCCCGACTTCGAAGCGATCCGCGGTCGCCTCGACGACATCGTCGGCGTCGTGCTCACGCACGGCCACGAAGACCACATCGGGGCGGTGCCCTACCTCCTCAAGCGCAAGGGCGACATCCCCCTCATCGGCTCGCAGCTGACTCTCGCTCTCGTCGAGGCGAAGCTCAAGGAGCACCGGATCAAGCCGTACACGCTGACGGTGAAGGAAGGCCAGCGCGAGCAGGTCGGCCCGTTCGACCTCGAGTTCGTGGCCGTCAACCACTCCATCCCCGACGCACTGGCCGTCGGCATCCGGACCCCCGCGGGCCTCGTGCTGGCGACGGGTGACTTCAAGATGGACCAGCTTCCGCTCGACGGCCGGCTCACCGACCTCCGCGCGTTCGCCCGCCTCGGCGAGGAGGGGGTCGACCTGTTCCTCGTCGATTCCACGAACGCCGACGTCCCGGGGTTCACGCCGCTCGAGCGCGCGATCGGGCCGGTGCTCGACCAGGTGATCGGCAAGGCACCGCGTCGCGTGATCGTCGCGAGCTTCTCGAGTCACGTGCACCGCGTCCAGCAGGTCATCGACGCCGCTGCCGCGCACGGCCGTCGCGTCGCGTTCCTCGGGCGTTCCATGGTCCGCAACATGACGATCGCCGAGCAGCTCGGGTACCTGAACGTGCCCGACGGTGTGCTCATCGATTACAAGAAGGCCAAGGACCTCCCCGACGATCGCATCGTCTACATGTCGACCGGCTCGCAGGGAGAGCCGATGGCGGTCCTGTCGCGCATGGCGAACCTCGACCACGCCATCGAGCCGGGGGAGGGCGACACCGTCATCCTCGCCTCCAGCCTCATCCCGGGCAATGAGAACGCGGTCTACCGCGTGATCGACGGGCTGACCAAGCTCGGCGCCAACGTCGTCCACAAGGCCAACGCGAAGGTCCACGTCTCGGGTCACGCCGCCGCCGGGGAGCTTCTGTACTGCTACAACATCCTGCAGCCGAAGAACGTGCTCCCCGTCCACGGCGAGTACCGCCATCTGATGGCGAATGCGAAGCTCGCTCAGGACAGCGGCATCCCCGCCGAGAACACGATCATCGCCGAGAACGGCACCGTCATCGATCTCAAGGACGGGGTCGCCAACGTCGTCGGTCAGCTCGATCTCGGCTTCGTCTACGTCGACGGCTCGTCGGTCGGCGAGATCACGGATGCCGACCTCAAAGACCGTCGCATCCTCGGCGAAGAGGGCTTCATCTCCGTCATCGTGGTGGTGGATGCCGCGTCCGGCCGTATCATCACGGGTCCTGAGATCCACGCTCGCGGGTTCGCCGAAGACGATGCCGTGTTCGACTCGGTCAAACCTAAGATCGCGCAGGCGCTGACCGAGGCGGCCCAGTCGGGGGTCCGCGACCAGCACGCCCTGCAGCAGGTCGTCCGTCGCACGATCGGCCGCTGGGTGAACCAGTCGCTGCGTCGCCGTCCGATGATCGTGCCGATGGTCATCGAGGCCTGACCCGCTGAAAGGGCTCGCCCGCCCGCTAACATTCGGGCATGCCCGAGTCCTGGACGCTCCGCTCTGCCTCGCAGGCCGACGGCGTCTTTCTGGGTGAGATGGTCGTCGAGGCGGCGAATTGGCGGCCGGGGCCGCCGCGTCCGCGCCACGACGTCCTCGCCGATCCGTTCCACCGTCGCTACCTCGCGGGGTGGATGCGTCCCGGGGACGTCGGCTTCGTCGCCGTGGCCGGGGCGGAGGACATCGGCGCGGCCTGGTATCGCACGCTGCCGCGCATCGAGTCGGGATTCGGCTATGTCGGGAGCGGCGTGCCGGAGCTCATCATCGGCGTCAAGCCCCTCTGGCGGTCCCACGGAGTCGGACGAGCGCTGCTGCGCCGATTGTGCGAGACCGCGCGGGCCGAAGGGCGTGCACGGATCAGCCTGTCGGTGGAGCGCGGCAACTTCGCTCAGGTGCTCTACCGGACCGAGGGTTTCGCGGTGACGCGGAGCGGCATCGGCCGCGACACGATGGTCAAGCGCCTCGGCTGACGCCGAAACCCGCGTCAATCCGGCGACATGTCGGACATGCCGCCTACCGTGGAAGCTATGCCCAGGAGCAGTAGTCCGACCAGCAAACCCCGCGCGACCGCGTCGGGCTCCTCGGCGCGGGCCAAGAAAGCCGAACCGACCCCGCGGCGCAAGGCCGAGCCGGCCCCGCGCCGCTACGTCGACGACGTCGACCGCCCGCCTGTCATCGTTCGCGCTTGGCTGGGGCTCGCGCACGTCGCCGGGGGCATGTTCCGCGCGTTCGGATCGGAGTCGCTCGAGAAGGATCAGCGCCGCGACGGGTTCCCCTTCCTGCTCGTCCTGATGGCCATCGCCGGGGCCGTCGTGGAGTGGTTCCTGATCGGCACTGACGTGGGAACGAACATCAGCGCCTACAGCGTCGGCGCCCTCATCGGCCGCGAGGCGTTCGTCTTCCCCGTCATCCTGCTGTTGCTCGCCGGGTGGCTGTTCCGGCATCCACCGTCCGTGCACGACAACGGTCGCATCGGCATCGGCGCCGGACTCTTCGTCCTCGTCGTCGCAGGCTTCTGCCACGTCGCCGGGGGACGCCCGCAGCCCAGCGAGGGTCTCGTCGAGCTCAGCGGCGCCGGCGGCCTGTTCGGATGGGCGATCGGTGAGCCGCTGACGGTCATGACGGAGATCGGGGCGGGCATCGTCCTCGGTCTCCTGGCGCTTCTGAGCGTCCTGATCCTCACGAAGACGCCTCCGAACCGCATCGGGCAGCGCCTCGGCGACCTGTACGCCTGGATGTTCGGTGCGGAGCGTTCCGAACGCGACCCGGCGCCGACGAAGGGCGAGACCGGCCCCACGGTCGCGTTCGACGCCCCCGAGGACGACGGCGACTCCCTGCCGTGGTGGCGCCGCAACAAGTCGGGCCGCGAGGAGGACGCCGACGGCGGCCTCGGTGCCGACGACCTCACCGCCCTGCTCGAGGCGAGCGGCGACGGCAGCTTCGACAACCCCGTCACCACTCCGACGCCCGCCGTCATGCCCGACGCGGTCACCGAGATCATCGCGCCCGCACCCCCGCGCACACCGGGCCGCAAGCGCGACGCCGCGCCCGAGGCCCCGCCCATCCCGCCCGTGCCCGACTTCGTCGCCGCTAACCTCGACTCCGTCGACCCGGATGCCGGCGACTACCGCCTTCCGTCCGCCGACGCTCTGGCGGCCGGCACGCCGCACAAAGCCCGTTCCGAGGCGAACGACGCGATGGTGCGCGCAATCATGGGCGTCTTCGAGCAGTTCTCGATCGACGCGAAGGTGACCGGGTTCTCGCGCGGTCCGACAGTGACGCAGTACGAGATCGCGCTCGGTTCCGGGGTCAAGGTCGAGCGGATCACGGCGCTCACCAACAACATCGCCTACGCCGTCGCCTCCAACGAGGTCCGCATCCTCGCGCCGATCCCCGGCAAGAGCGCGATCGGGGTCGAGATCCCGAACACCGACCGTGAGATCGTCACCCTGGGCGACGTGCTGCGCTCGCCCAATGCCCAGCAGGCGACGCACCCCATGACGATCGGCATCGGCAAGGACGTCGGTGGCGGGTACGTCGTCGCGAACCTCGCGAAGATGCCCCACCTGCTCGTCGCCGGTTCGACCGGCTCGGGTAAGTCGAGCTTCGTGAACTCGATGATCACGAGCCTCCTGATGCGCGCGAAGCCGTCGGACGTCCGCATGGTCCTCATCGACCCGAAGCGCGTCGAGCTCACGTCCTACGCCGGCGTGCCGCACCTCATCACCCCCATCATCACGAACCCGAAGAAGGCGGCCGAGGCGCTGCAGTGGGTCGTGAAGGAGATGGACATGCGGTACGACGACCTCGCGTCGTTCGGCTTCCGTCACATCGACGACTTCAACCGGGCCGTCGTCGCGAACGAGATCCAGCTCCCCGCGGGCAGCGAGCGCGTCCTCAAGCCCTACCCGTACCTCCTCGTGGTCGTCGACGAGCTCGCCGACCTCATGATGGTCGCCCCCCGCGACGTCGAGGATTCGATCGTCCGCATCACGCAGCTCGCCCGTGCCTCCGGCATCCACCTCGTCCTCGCGACGCAGCGGCCCTCGGTCGACGTCGTCACCGGTCTCATCAAGGCCAATGTGCCGTCCCGTCTCGCCTTCGCCGTGACGAGCGTCACCGACTCCCGGGTCATCCTCGATCAGCCCGGTGCCGACCGACTCATCGGTCAGGGCGACGGTCTGTTCCTCCCGATGGGTGCGTCCAAGGCGGTCCGCGTGCAGGGCGCCTGGGTGGCCGAGAAGGAGATCGAGAAGGTCGTCAACCACGTCAAGAACCAGGCGCGACCCGAGTACCGCAAGGACGTCGAGGCGATCGTCGAGAAGAAGGAGATCGACGCCGACATCGGTGACGACCTCGAGCTCCTCCTGGCGGCCGCCGAGCAGATCATTACGACGCAGTTCGGCTCGACCTCGATGCTGCAGCGCAAGCTCCGCGTCGGGTTCGCCAAGGCCGGCCGGCTCATGGACCTGCTCGAGGCGCGCGAGATCGTCGGCCCGTCCGAGGGGTCGAAGGCTCGCGACGTTCTCGTGACACCCGACGAACTCCCCGCCGTCCTGGCCCGCCTGCGAGGCGAGGAGCCGCCCGAGGATGCCGCGCCCGCCGCCGCCCCCGCTGCTGCCGCGCTCGCGACGGATCCCTACGGCCCCGACGCCGTCACGGAGCAGTTCGAGGGCTACGAGGTCGTCGAGTCCGAGGGTGATGAGGATGCCTGGGGTCTCACCGGCCGCGACTGACGTCAGCTGTGCGGCTCGGTAGGCTCGTCCCGTGACGATCCCCCGGCAGCTGCCCAATGCCATCACGATCGTGCGCATTCTGTGCGCACCTGTGTTCGTGTGGCTCCTCCTGGCCGACGGCGGCACGGACGGCGCCCTGCGGTGGTGGGCGGGCGCGCTCTTCATCGTCGCGATCGCCACCGACGGGATCGACGGCTATCTCGCCCCGCCGCTACGAGATCGTGACCGATCTCGGCAAGCTGCTCGACCCCATCGCTGACAAGGTCCTCACGGGGTGCGCGTTCGTCGCCCTCTCGATCCTCGGCGAACTGCCCGCCTGGGTCGTGGTGCTGGTCCTCGTGCGCGAGCTCGGCATCACGATGCACCGTCTCGTGGTGGCCACGGACCACGTCGTCGCCGCGGCGTGGATGGGCAAGCTGAAGACCGTCGCTCAAGCCGTCGCACTGTCGCTCGCGCTGCTGCCGCTCTGGACGGTGGTGGGGGAGTGGATCCACGTGGTCAACACGGTCGCGATGACGATCGCCGTGCTGCTGACGGTGGCGAGCGGCGTCGACTACGTCGTGACCGCCTTCCGCTCCCGCCGGGTCCGGAGCGCGTGATGCCCCGGACGCCGAGCGAACTGCCGGACGAGCTCGAGGAGACGGCCGTCGCCCGCGGTCCCCGGTCCGACTCCGAGCGGCTCGTCGAACGACTCAAAGAACTGGGATGGACGCTCGGGGTGGCCGAGTCGTTGACCGGCGGGCTGGTGGCGGCATCCGTCGTCTCCGTCTCCGGTGCGTCCGCCGTCTTCAGGGGCGGGATCGTCGCGTACGCAACCGACCTCAAGGCGCGACTGCTGGGCGTCGACGACACGCTTCTCGAGGCGCACGGCCCTGTTCATCCGCGCGTCGCGCGCCAAATGGCGGAGGGCGTCCGCCGCGCCGTCGGCGAGGAAGAGCCCGCGGACGTGGGAATCGCGACGACGGGGATCGCAGGTCCCCTCTCCTCCGACGGGCAGCCCGTCGGCACCGTCCACATCGCGGTCTCCACTCCGCTCGGTTCGCGCGTCGAGTCCCTCGCCCTCGACGGAGACCGGGACGAGATCCGCACCGCTGCCGCCGCGCGCGCGATCGCCTTGGCGGTCGACGCGCTCTGACCCGGGAATAGCGCGTGTTCCGAGCACGTTACGTCTCGGTGATTCCCATCCATTCCCCAGCGCTCGGGGTCTAGGGTGACAGCGAACGTGTTGTACCGTGGTCCTCCCGCAAGGGCTTCGGTGGATCGCAGCAGAGGGAGGGCCCACGCATGATCCTGGTTCGTCAAGAGATCGGTGACGTGCTCCGCGACTTCCGTCTGCAGAAGGGTCACACCCTCCGGCAGGTGTCGGGCAAGGCGAGCGTCGCCCTCGGCTACCTCAGCGAGGTCGAGCGCGGTCAGAAGGAAGCGTCGAGCGAGATCCTCGCTGCGGTCGCAGAAGCCCTCGATGTGCCGATCTCGGCGATCATGCGCGAGGTCGGAGAGCGCATCTCGGTGCTCGAAGGCTTGCACTCCCTCACCGATGTCGTCCCGGACGACCTCGCGTCGTTGGGAGACGAGGTCCCCGCTCCCGAGCTGTCGCTGCGCTGACCGCTCGATGCGTCACAGCGAATTCGATCGCGCCGTCGCCGACGAGTTCGGATCGGGAGGCGCCGCACTCGTCTCCGACCTGGTGTTGACGGACGTCGGCAACCGTACCGCCAGGGAAGCCCTCGCCGCCGGCGTCCCACCGCGTGAGGTCTGGTACGCCCTGTGCGCCGAGACCGATGTTCCCGTGGACCGCCGTCACGGCGCCGGAAGGCTCGATCCGCGCCGGTGATCCGGCGTGTCGTATCGAAGATGCGTTCGATACGGGCGTAGTCTCCTGCACAACGGGTGTCGTAGACACGTCGTTCACGTCAGGGCCGGATCCGGCAGTAATGTCGGAGCCCCCTCCTAACGTGAATCTCGTCAGATGACACCCACGCCCTGTCGCAGCATCCGATCCGTCGGTGACGAGCGCGACAGCCTACGGGCGACGGAACCGCGAGTATCAAGGAGCACGACATGCCCTCACCTGCAGACCGCGAGAAGGCCCTCGAATCGGCCCTCGCCCAGATCGACCGCCAGTTCGGCAAGGGATCGATCATGCGACTGGGGAGCGACGAGCGCGCTCCGGTCGAGGTCATCCCGACCGGGTCGATCGCACTCGACGTCGCGCTCGGCATCGGCGGCATCCCCCGCGGCCGCGTCGTCGAGATCTACGGTCCCGAGTCCTCCGGTAAGACGACGCTCACGCTTCACGCCATCGCGAACACGCAGCGTGCCGGTGGCATCGCCGCCTTCATCGACGCCGAGCACGCGCTCGACCCGAGCTACGCCGAGAAGTTGGGTGTCGACATCGACGCACTCCTCGTCTCGCAGCCCGACACCGGTGAGCAGGCGCTCGAGATCGCCGACATGCTGATCCGCTCCGGCGCCATCGACCTCGTCGTCATCGACTCCGTCGCGGCCCTCGTCCCCGAGGCCGAGATCAAGGGCGAGATGGGCGACTCCCACGTCGGCCTCCAGGCCCGACTGATGTCTCAGGCTCTCCGCAAGATCACCGGTGGCCTGAACCAGACCAAGACCACCGCGATCTTCATCAACCAGCTCCGCGAGAAGATCGGCGTGTTCTTCGGGTCTCCCGAGACCACCGCCGGCGGTAAGGCGCTCAAGTTCTACGCCTCCGTGCGACTCGACATCCGCCGAATCGAGACCCTGAAGGACGGGTCCGAGGCGGTCGGTAACCGTACTCGCGTGAAGGTCGTCAAGAACAAGATGGCCCCGCCCTTCAAGCAGGCGGAGTTCGACATCCTCTACGGCGTCGGCATCTCCCGCGAGGGAAGCCTCATCGACTTCGGTGTCGAGCACGGCATCGTGAAGAAGTCGGGTGCGTGGTACACCTACGAGGGCGAGCAGCTCGGTCAGGGCAAGGAGAACTCCCGCAACTTCCTCCTGAAGAACACCGACGTCGCCGCTGAGATCGAGACGAAGATCAAGCAGAAGCTCGGCATCGGACAGTCGAAGCAGGCAGAGGATGCCGCGACGCCCGACGAGCTGGCGGCTCGCCGTCCGGCCTGATCATGACGGACTCGAACGGGGGCGAGCGCGAGTCGCTCGCCCCCGTCATCCCGCTCTTCGGGCCCCGCGCCGACACCACCGACGCCGCCCGCTCCGACTCCGATGACTCGCAGCCGTGGCACGCGACGTGGATCGCGGAACGTGCGGCGTCCGAACGGTCCGCAGCGCGCGCTGCACACCCGTCGACCGGCACGGTGCCGGTCGTCGCCCCGGCAGGGGAGGACGCACCCGCGGCGGTGGCAGAGCGCGTGTTGCTGCGCAAGCTCCGGACGAGGTCGCTGTCGATTCGCGAGGCCAGGTCCGTGCTCACCGAGCACGACCTCGACGAGGCCGACCGGGAGGGCATCGTCGAACGGTTCCTGTCGTTGGGCTATCTCGATGACGCCGCCCTCGCTGAACAGCTGATCGACAAAGCGACATCCCGCAAGGCGCAGGGACGCATGGCCATCGCGCAGGGCCTGTCGCAGCGCGGCATCCCTCGCGAGGTCATCGATGAGGCGCTCGACCAGCTCCCCGACGACGAGGCCGAGCGAGCGCTCGAGTTCGCCCGCTCGAAGGCTCGCGGGCTCGACGGTCTCGACCGGGACACCGCGCTCCGGCGGCTTGCGGGGCAGCTGGCCCGGCGAGGGTACGGCTCCGTCGCCTTGTCGATGGCACGTCGCGCGCTCGACGAGGCCAGCGCACCGCCGCGGCATGGGGTTCGCTTCGAACCGTGACCATGGTCGCGTCCGTCTGACAGACTCGCCCTACGCGCGCCCCGCGCGGGTGGAGGAGCGTGCGTATGGCGATCGAGGTCGACGGTCTCGTGAAGTCCTACAAGACCGTCACTGCCGTCGACGGGGTCTCCTTCGAGGTGCCCGACGGTCAGCTGTTCGCCTTCCTCGGTGCCAACGGTGCGGGGAAGTCCACGACGATCGGATGCCTCACCACGCTGCTCCGCGCCGATGCCGGAAGCGTCCGCGTCGCGGGTTACGACGTGTCGGTGCAGAGCGAACGCGTGCGGTCACGGATCGGTGTCGTGTTCCAGCGATCGCTGCTCGACGACGGTCTCACCGTCCGGGAGAACCTGGCGCTGCGCGCCACGCTCTCTCTCGTCGACCGACACGTCTTCTCAGAGAGGCTCGCCGAGCTCTCTCTCCTCATCGAACTCGACGAGTTCCTCGACCGCCCGTACGGACGGTTGTCGGGCGGACAGCGGCGCCGCGCCGACATCGCTCGTGCGCTCATGCACGAGCCGTCGATCCTCTTCCTCGATGAGCCGACCGCCGGTCTCGACCCCGCCAGCCGCGTCGCCGTGTGGGCGGCGATCGATCGGCTCCGCTCCGAGCGTGGACTCACCGTCTTCCTGACGACCCACTACATGGCCGAGACCGAAGAGGCGGACCAGGTCACCATCATCGACGCCGGTCGCGTCGTCGCGAGCGGGACTCCCACGCAGCTGCGGTCGCGCCATAGTCGCAGCGTCCTCACGGTCACGACACGCGACCCCGACGCGCTGTCCGGTCTCGCCATCCGCGGCGGTCTGGGGGCGAGCCGGGAGGGCGGCGTCGTCACGATCGAGGTCCCCGACGCGCGGGCCGCTCGACACCTGCTGGCGGCGCACGGAGAGGACGTTCTGGACTTCGAGTTCCGGCACGGTCGGATGGACGACGTCTTCCTAGCCCTCACCGGCCGCGGTGAGCTCGTCGGGGACGCCGCATGAGCATCATCGCGGCCATCGTGCGCCGCAATCTGACCCTTTTCTTCCGCGATCGGATGAACGTCTTCTTCTCGTTGCTGAGCGGACTCATCCTCTTCTTCCTCTACACGCTCTTCCTCTCCCGGCTGCAGGTCGATGGTCTCGAGCGCACCCTCCCGCGCGCATCCCGCGGCGACATCGAGGCCTTCGTCGACAGTTGGATGCTGTCGGGCATCGTCCTGCTCACTACCGTGACCTCGGGGATCGGCGCGATCTCCGTGTTCGTGGACGATCGCGCCTCGGGCCGGTTCGCCGACTTCCTCGTCGCCCCCATCCGTCGATCGCAGCTGGTGCTCGGCTACCTGCTGTCCTCGGTGTCCGTCGCGATCGTCATGTCGGGCATCATCCTCATCCTCACCGTGCTCGAACTCGGACTCGTCCGCGGCACGTGGCTCGGTCCTCTCGAGATCCTGCGGGCGATCGGTGCGATGGTGCTCTGCTGCGTCGCCTTCACCTCCCTCGGAGCCTTCGGGGCCTCCTTCCTGAAGACGACCGGTGCCTACTCCGCGTTCTCGACGGTCGTGGGTACCGTCCTCGGATTCGTCGCGGGTTCCTACATCCCGGTCGGGTCTCTCCCCGATGGCGTCGCGTCGACCATCAACGCCCTCCCGTTCGCCCAAGGAGCCATGCTCCTGCGCCTGCCGTTCACCGACAAGACGATCGCCGCTCTCGCCGGCGGGGACGCCGGCGCCATCAGTGACCTCAAGGAGATCTACGGGATCGATCTCTTCGTCGGCTCGAGCGTCGTCCCCGTGTGGCTCGCCGTCACCGTTCTCGTCGCCATCGCCGTCACCTTCAGCGCCATATCTGCGGCCCGCATCCGCTCGCTCCTGCGCTGACACCGCCCGGGGCGTCCCGAGGCGACGCGGCTCGTAGAATGGCCTGATCATGACCAGCCCTTCCGCTGCCCCCACTCTCATCGCCCCGTCCGCCGCAGCCGTCGCCGCCGACGGCCGCGTCCGCACCTACGAGGTGCGGACCTTCGGGTGCCAGATGAACGTCCACGACTCCGAGCGTCTGTCCGGTTCCCTCGAGTCGGCGGGCTACATCCGCGCTGACGCGGGAGTCGAAGCGGACGTCGTCGTCATCAACACGTGCGCCGTCCGCGACAACGCTGCGGGCAAGCTCTACGGGACCCTGGGCCACCTGAAGAGCCGCAAGGACAAGCACGACGGCATGCAGATCGCCGTCGGCGGGTGCCTCGCCCAGATGGACAAGGATGCCGTCCAGCAGAAGGCTCCCTGGGTCGACGTCGTCTTCGGCACCCACAACATGGGATCCCTGCCGAGCCTGCTCGAGCGCGCGCGTCACAACGGCGAGGCGGAGCTCGAGATCCTCGAGTCGCTCGAGGTGTTCCCCTCGACGCTCCCCACCAAGCGCGACGCGGCCCACAGCGGCTGGGTCTCGATCTCGGTCGGGTGCAACAACACCTGCACGTTCTGCATCGTGCCGAGCCTGCGCGGCAAGGAGAAGGACCGCCGGCCCGGCGACATCCTGAACGAGATCCGCCTGCTCGTCGACGACGGCGCCATCGAGGTCACCCTCCTCGGCCAGAACGTCAACAGCTACGGGGTCGAGTTCGGTGACCGCCAGGCGTTCAGCAAGCTCCTCCGCGCAGCGGGCGAGATCCCGGGGCTCGAGCGCATCCGGTTCACGAGCCCGCACCCGGCAGCCTTCACCGACGACGTCATCGACGCGATGGCCGAGACCCCCGCTGTCATGCCGCAGCTGCATATGCCGCTGCAATCGGGGTCGGACCGCATCCTCAAGGCGATGCGGCGTTCGTACCGGAGCGAGCGGTTCCTCGGCATCCTCGACCGCGTGCGCGAGAAGATGCCGGACGCGGCGATCTCCACCGACATCATCGTGGGCTTCCCGGGCGAGACCGACGAGGACTTCGAGGACACCATGCGCGTCGTCGAGCAGGCTCGCTTCGCGGGCGCCTTCACGTTCCAGTACTCGATCCGCGAGGGCACACCTGCGGCGACCATGCCGGATCAGGTCCCGAAGGAGGTCGTGCAGGAGCGCTACAACCGCCTCGTCGCTCTGCAGGAGCGGATCTCGCTCGAAGAGAACCAGGCGCAGCTCGGCCGCACCGTCGAGGTCCTCGTCTCTACAGGAGAGGGGAAGAAGGATGCCGCGACCCGCCGCTTGACGGGCCGCGCCGCGGACAATCGCCTGGTCCACTTCGAGGTTCCCGAGGGCTCTCCGACTCCCCGCCCCGGTGACGTCGTGACGACCGTCGTCACGCACGCCGCGCCGTTCCACCTGCTCGCCGACAGTCCGGACGGAGCTCCGCTGAGCATCCGCCGCACGAAGGCAGGCGACGCGTGGGATCGTGCGCAGGCCGACTCCTGCGGCGTCCCGGCTCCGGCCGGTGACGCGGGTCCGCGCGCCGTGTCGCTCGGCCTGCCGCTGATCCGTACCGCGACGCCCGGACTCTGACCTCGTGGGCGCAGAGCGCCTCTGGGCGATCGTCGGGGCGACCGGGACGGGCAAGACGTCGCTGTCGCTGGACCTCGCCGAGGAGCTCATCCGCAGTGGTCGGCCGGCGGAGATCGTCAACGCCGATGCCATGCAGCTCTATCGCGGCATGGACATCGGGACGGCGAAGATCCCGGTACCCGAGCGCCGCGGCATCCCGCATCATCTGTTCGACGAGTTCGACGTGACGGAGGACGTCGCCGTCGCCGTCTACCAGGAGCGGGCGCGCGCGACGATCCGCGACATCTTCGACCGCGGTGCCGATGCGATCCTCGTCGGGGGATCGGGCCTCTACGTCTCGAGCGTCGTCTTCGACTTCCGCTTCCCGCCCCGCGATTCGGCGCTGCGCGCCCGACTCGAGGCCGACCTCGACGAGCTCGGCGCGAGCGCGTTGATCGAGCGCATCCGCGCGGTCGATCCCGGCGCGGCCGAGCGCCTCGATCCGCGCAACGGCCGACGGGTCGTCCGCGCTCTCGAAGTGCTCCTCCAGGGGGCGGACACCCACGGCGCTGCGCTTCCCGAGGCGCCGGTGCTGTGGCATCCCGCCACCGAGCTCGTCGGCGTCCACCTGGACCGCGCAGAGCTCGTCCTGCGCCTCGACGCGCGGGTCCGGGGGATGTGGCGGGGCGGCCTGCTGGCTGAGGTCGACGCCCTGCGGGCCCGGGGACTCGAGTCCGGTCCGACGGCTCCCCGCGCGATCGGTTATGCGCAGGCGCTCGCGCAACTGGCGGGGCGGATAAACGAGGAGGAGGCCGTCGCCGAGACCCAGGCGCTCACGCGGCGGTACGCGCGGCGCCAGGTCTCGTGGTTCAAACGGTATCCCGGTCTTCGCTGGGTGGATGCCGGGACTCCCGGCATCCGTCTGCTCGATCACTTGACAAGCTAAAGCTAATAGCCGTAGCTTCTTCGTATCGGACACGATGCGAAGGAGACGGCGATGGTCGAGAAACTGCAGGTCGAGGGCGGCGAGATCGCGTTCGACGTGGTCGGGCGGGGGCCGCTCGTGGTCCTGGCGCACGGAATGGGGGACACCCGTCACTCCTACCGCTTCGTCGTGCCGGCTCTGGTTGCGGCGGGGTTCCGCGTGGCCAACGTCGACATCCGCGGATGCGGCGAGTCGAGCGCCACGTGGGCGAGCTACAGTCGCGGCGATATCGCCGGCGACCTCCTCGCCGTCATCCGTCACCTCGGCGGCCCCGCGGTCGTCATCGGGCAGTCGATCAGCGGAGGAGCTGCGACCGTCGCCGCAGCGCGGGCCCCGCAGGACGTGGTGGGTGCCATCGAGCTGGCGCCGTTCACCCGCGCGCAGCGGTTCGACCTGTTGGGCATGCTTCGGCACGCCCGGCACCGGAAGGGCATGACGCACCTGGCGACCATGATGCTCCGCGGGAGCGTCCCCGCGTGGCTCCGCTACCTCGACCTCGCCATCCCGCAGAAGCCCGCCGACTGGCCGCAGGAGCGGGCCCGCATCGCCGGTCACCTCGGTGACCCTGCGCGCATGGCGGCGCTCCGGGCCATGGGGCAGACGAGTCCCGCCGATGCGGGAGAGCAGCTTCCGCACGTGACCGTACCGGTCCTCGTGGTGATGGGCACCGCCGACCCGGACTGGGCGGACCCCCGGGCCGAGGGCGAAGGCGTCATCGCCGCGCTCCGACCCGGCATCGGCCGACTGGCGATCATCGACGGCGCGGGACACTACCCGCACGTCGAACGCCCCGGCGAGGTCGTCGAGCTCGCGGTCCCGTTCCTGCGATCGGTCTTCTCGACCCGGACGGGACCGGCGGATGCCTAGGGCGGGACTCGATGTCGATGCCGTGACGCGCGCGGCGGCAGAGCTCATCGACGAACAGGGGCTCGCCGCACTGACGATGACGGCCCTGGCGGAGCGGGTCGGCGTCCGTCCCCCCTCGCTCTACAAGCACGTCCCGGGCGGACTCGTCGAGCTCACCCACCGGGTGGCGACCCTCGCGGCGCAGGAGCTCGCGGAGCTGTTCCGCGGGACGCGATCGGACCAGGGCGGTGCGCCGGCGCTCACGGACGTCGCAGGGAGGTTCCGGCGGTACGTCGTCAATCATCCGGGTCGGTACGCAGCCACCGCCGCTGCGGAACCGGCGGATGCGGACGATCCGCTCGCGATCGCGCTCCGCGACAGTCTCGACGCCCTGGGCGAGGTGTTCGCCCGCTACGGTCTGCCGCAGCAGGAGCATGTCCACGCCATCCGGATGCTGCGCAGTGTCCTCCACGGTTTCGCCGTCCTGGACGCCGCGCGCGGCTTCCGGATCGACGTCGACGTCGACGCGAGCGTCGCATGGTCGCTCGAAGTGATGGACGCCGGACTGCGCGCGGGGCGGCACTCGCCGTGACCGGCGAAGCGGCGTCCGCCCCCGCCTAGACTGGGCGGGTGTCGACGATCGCATTCACGAAGGGCCACGGGACGGGCAACGATTTCGTCGTGGTCGCCGACCCCGACGGCTCGCTCCACCTGACCGGCGAGCAGATCGCCGCGCTGACCGACCGGCGGTTCGGGATCGGAGCCGACGGGCTGCTCCGCGTCGTGCGCTCGGCCGCCATCGACGCGGGCGCCGACACCCTCGACGCCAAGTGGTTCATGGACTACCGCAACGCCGACGGCTCCGTCGCCGAGATGTGCGGCAACGGTGTCCGCGTCTTCGTCAAATACCTCCTGAGCGCGGGATATGCGACGCTGGGCGCCGGCGAGACCCTGCGCATCGGCACGCGAGCGGGAACGAAGACCGTCACGCTCGCCGACAACGGCTTCGAAGTCGACCTCGGTCTGTGGCGTCCGACCTCCGACGAGGTCCTCGTACGCGCCCACGGTCTGAAGATCGCGCGCCCGGGCCTCGGCATCGACGTCGGGAACCCCCACGTCGTCGTCGCCCTCTCGAGCATCGCCGAACTCGACGGGCTCGATCTGACCGTTCAGCCGATCCTGGACCCCGTACCGACGGCCGGCGCGAACGTCGAGTTCGTCGTCCCCGAGGAACCGCTCGTCACCGACGGTGTCGGCGCCATCCGGATGCGGGTCTTCGAGCGTGGCGTCGGCGAGACGCTCTCGTGCGGGACCGGGGTCGCGGCATCCGCTCTGGCCGTCCGCCACTGGGCGGGCGCGGGAGCACCGGACCGGTGGACGGTCGACGTCCCCGGCGGGCGCCTCGGCGTGCGCGTCGTCCGGACGGATGCCGGGGAGCGGGTTCTGCTCTCGGGGCCCGCCACGCTCGTCTTCTCGGGCGAGATCGCGCTCGCCTGACCGGGTCAGGGAACGGGGATCGTCCCCGTCGCGGGTGTGCCGTGCCGGCGCACCTTCAGGACGCGGAAACCGCGCCCCGTCGCTGCGCGGCTGACGGAGTAGCCGCGGTCGAGGGATGCCGCTAGCCACCGTTGCAGGGAGTCCGAGCCGAGGTTCCGCTGCACGACGAGCCAGGCGTCGCTGCGCTCGGCGAGTCGGGGGATCCACGTCTCGAGCAGCCCGTGCAGCACGTCCTTGCCGACGCGGATCGGCGGATTGGACCGGATCGTGCGGAACGTGATGTCTGCCGGAACATCCTCGGGCAGTACGGCGTTGACGTTATCGAGGCCGAGTTCCGCGGCGTTGCGGCGGACGAGGTCGAGTGCTCGCTCGTTGACGTCGACGGCCCAGATCGTCGCGTGAGGGGCGTCGATGGCGAGCGACAGTGCGATGGGGCCCCAGCCGCATCCGAGATCCAGCAGATGACCGCCCACCGGGGGCGGGGGAGTGTTCGCCAGAAGCACCGCCGTCCCGCCGTCCACGTGGTCGGGACTGAACACCCCGCCCGCCGTCATCACCTCGACGTCGCGACCGGCGAGGGACACACGGATGCGGCGGAGATTCTCAGAGCTGGACGGGGACGCGCTGAAGTAGTGGTCGCTCCCCATGCGACGAGCGTAGCGGAGGCGGTGCGAGCCGCGGGAAGCTAGAGTGCACGGATGGCCGCGAGGCCGCGAAAGGAACACATGACAGACACCACCACCCCTGCTACGACGGACGAGCCGGTGGACCCGGTCGACCGCGTGCTCGCGCGAGCGGAGTCGCGTTCGGGGGTGCGCGTGTTCGGCGCCGCACAGGCGTTGCAGGACGAGAGCACCGTCGCTTACGGCGACACGGACGGCGATCAGTGGGATCGTGAGGAGCGCGCGGCGCTGCGCCGCGTCCCCGGACTGTCCACCGAGCTCGAAGACGTCACCGAGGTCGAGTACCGCCAGCTGCGGCTGGAGAACGTCGTCCTCGTGGGCGTGTATCCGCAGGGATCGACGGAGGATGCCGAGAACTCGCTGCGCGAGCTTGCGGCGCTCGCCGAGACCGCGGGTGCCGTCGTCCTCGACGGCGTGCTGCAGCGGCGCCCCCACCCCGACCCCGCCACGTACATCGGCCGCGGCAAGGCGGCGGAGCTCCGCGACCTGGTCGTCGCCGTGGGCGCCGACACCGTCATCGCCGACACCGAGCTCGCGCCCAGCCAGCGGCGTGCCCTCGAGGACGTCGTCAAGGTCAAGGTGATCGACCGCACCACCGTCATCCTCGACATCTTCAGCCAGCATGCGAAGAGTCGTGAGGGCAAGGCTCAGGTCGAGCTCGCCCAGCTCGAGTATCTCCTCCCGCGCCTGCGCGGGTGGGGTGACTCGATGAGTCGCCAGGCCGGTGGCCAGGTCGGTGCCGGTGGCGCCGGCATGGGGTCCCGCGGTCCCGGTGAGACGAAGATCGAGCTGGATCGCCGCCGCATCCGTACCCGGATGGCGATGCTGCGACGTCAGATCCGCGACTACAAGCCCGCCCGCGAGGCGAAGCGGGCCGAGCGCAAGCGCAACACGATTCCGTCGGTGGCGATCGCCGGGTACACGAACGCCGGCAAGTCGAGCCTGCTCAACAAGCTGACCAGCGCAGGAGTGCTCGTCGAGAACGCCCTGTTCGCGACGCTGGACGCCACGGTGCGCCGCGCCCAGGCGGCCGACGGACGCGTCTACACGCTGACAGACACCGTGGGCTTCGTCCGGAACCTCCCGCACCAGCTCGTCGAGGCGTTCCGTTCGACCCTCGAGGAAGTCGGCGACGCGGACGTCATCGTCCACGTGGTCGATGGATCGCATCCCGACCCGGCGGCCCAGCTGGCCACCGTCCGCGATGTCATGGGTGATGTCGGAGCGCGCTCGACGAACGAGATCGTCGTGTTCAACAAGGCCGACCTCATTGATCCGGACACGCGTCTGGTCCTCCGGGGTCTCGAGCCGAAGGCGCACTTCGTCTCGTCCCGCACCGGCGAGGGCATCGTGGAGCTCCGCGCCACGATCGAGGACGCGCTGCCGCTCCCGGCGGTCGAGGTTCACGCTCTCGTTCCGTACGACCGCGGCGACCTCGTCAACGCGGTCCACGAGTCGGGCCACATCCTGTCCACTCAGCACGAGGAGGGCGGGACCGCCGTCCACGCGCATGTGTCCGAGCGACTGGCGGCGGAGCTGGCACCGTACGCCCGGTGACGATGGCCCGCCTCGACCTCAGTCGAGGGTGAGGGCGGGCACTCCCGGCGTATCGAACCCGAAGACCCGACCGAGGAACGCGAGTTCGGTCTCGAGCGCGTGGATGACGGTCTCCGCACGCCGGAAGCCGTGCCCCTCGCCGTCGTACAGCACGTAGGCGTGGGGCACGCCGCGTTCGGCGAGGGCGTCGCGGATAGCTTGAGCCTGCGTGGGCGGGACGACCGCATCCTCCGCGCCCTGGAGGAGCAGCACGGGGACACGGAAGCCGTCGGTGTGTCCGAGCGGTGAGCGCTCGAGGTACAGCGCCTCGGCCTCGGAGAGCGGTCCGATCAGACCGTCGAGGTAGCGCGCCTCGAAGTCATGGGTGTCCGTGGCGAGCAGACGCGCATCACCGACGCCGTACCGCGAGATCCCCGCGCCGAACACGTCGGTGCTGGCGAGGGCCGTCAGCACCGTCCAGCCGCCCGCGGAACCGCCGGCGATGCCGAGACGCGCGGCATCCGCTCGTCCGTCGGCGGCGAGCCCGGACGCGGCTGCGGCCACGTCGTCTCGGTCCACGATGCCCCACTGTCCCCGCAGACGCTCACGGTAGGCGCGGCCGTAGCCCGTCGAGCCGCCGTAGTTGACCTCGAGGATGCCGATGCCCCGGCTCGTGAAGAACGTGATCCGGCTGTCGGGGACGCCGCCCGTGTGCGCGGTCGGACCGCCGTGGACGTAGACGACGTACGGCGGGAGCTCGCCATCGGGCGCGGCGAAATCCGGGCTGGTGGGCGGGTAGTCGAAGGCGTGCACCTCGCCGTGCAGCCCGGGCACGGTGAACGGCCGCGCCGCCGGGATCCACGCGTCGTCGAGGCGGGAGCGCGTCCCGACCGCGAGCGAGCTCGACCCGTCGGCCGCGATCTCCCAGATGCCCGTCGTCCCGGGCGCGGCGCCGGACACCAGGACCCGTGACCCCTGCACGTCCTCGACGACCGTGCGAGAACGTGCGGGGACATCGGTGGCGCGAACGGACTCGTCTGCGTCGATGCGGACCACCTCGTCCGACCCGTTCGTCCGGACCGCGATGATGCCGCCGTCCTCGAGCAGTGCGTACC
The DNA here is from genome assembly GCF_030818715.1 of Microbacterium sp. SORGH_AS_0505. Lineage (NCBI taxonomy): Bacteria > Bacillati > Actinomycetota > Actinomycetes > Micrococcales > Microbacteriaceae > Microbacterium > Microbacterium sp. SORGH_AS_0505. The sequence goes on from NZ_JAUTAT010000001.1 coordinate 1,997,223, forward strand.
ACCGGACGCCGAGGACCCACAGTCCGCCGCCGGTGTCGGCGTCGGCCGGGGCGATGAGCTCGGCGGGACGATCGGATGCCGCATCCCGCCGCCGGATGTTCCACCGCCCGGTCGCGTCGTCGACGTAGAAGAGGCGGCCCGCGGCATCCCACTCGGGCTGGAGGGCCGCTGTGTCTCCAGAGGTGACGGCGCGCCAGGTCGTGACGATACCGTCCTCGAGGTCGCCGACGCGGATCTCAGTGCGGTCCCACGGCATGTCGGGGTGGTCCCACGCCACCCACGCGAGCCGACGCCCGTCGGGGGAGAGCGCGGGCTGGGCGAGGAAGTCGCTCCCGGCCACCAGTTCACGCACCTCCGTGCCGTCGAGGGAGATCGACACCACGGAGCGGCGAGGTACGGGAGCGTCGTCGTGGACTTCGCGGACGGCCAGCAGCGTCCCGTTCTGCCATCGGAGACCGCCGTGCCGCGCCCCTGGGTCCTCGGGGGTGAGCGGGACGGGCTGCTCGCCCGGCCGCATCGTCCACACCCGCTGATCGGTCTTCTCCACGAAGAACAGTCGCCCATCGTCGTCCGCCGTCCACGAGCCGCCGCCGTACTCGTGCACCCGGGACCGGGCGCTCCAGGGTGCCGGGAGCACGTCCTCGACCGCCTCGCCGATCGCACGGCGCACGGAGGATCGGCCCGCCTCGTCGGGCAGGGTCTCTCCCCACCACACCTCAGCGCCGACGAAGCGCGCCCCGTCGTAGCGCGCGGCCGCGGCTGAGGCGTCCGCGGCCGACAGGGGCGAGATCCAGGAACCGAACGGGGCGATCGTCTTCATGCATCCACGCTACGCGGCGTCACTCCGCGACGCCGAGGTCGCCGGAGGTCATCTCGTGACACGCACCGACACGGAGCGTCACAGTCCTGTCGGAGCCGCCGGGCGCGTGGCTAGCATGACCGCATCAGTGGCCCGGAGACCCCGGGTCCGGAGCGACAGCCGAGCCCGGCACCCGCCCGCGAGGTCCCCGCACGAGTGCGTGCGGTCCGCGGCCGCCAGGCCATCCGAGTCGTCCCCGGAGCCCACATGTCGATCATTCAGACCCCGTCCGTCCCCACCGTGCCGGTCTCCTTCGAGGTCTACCCGCCGCGCAGCGACGCGTCCGACGCGGCGTTGCACCGGACGATCGCGCGTCTCGCCGAGGTCGAGCCGTCGTTCATCTCGGTCACCTACGGCGCGGGGGGCTCGACGGCAGGGCGCTCGCTCGAGGTGCTCCGACACATCCGCGGCGAGACGCGCGTCGAGCCTCTCGCCCATCTCACCTGCGTCGGCAACTCCTACCGCGAGGCGACCGCGCTCATCCGCGAGTTCCTGGATGCCGGCATCCGCTCGTTCCTGGCGCTTCGCGGCGATGCGCCGCAGGGTGCCCCCGAGGACCCCGACGGGGCGGGAGACCTCGAGAGCGCCGCGCAACTCGTGCAGCTCATCGACCGCGTTCAGGCCGAATGCTCCCCGTATACGGAGGAACCGATTCCCGGGGTCCCGGGAGCCGCGCGGGTCGAACGGCGCCGACACGTCGACATCGCCGTCGCCGCGTTCCCGAACGGGCATCCGCGATCGCGGTACCCCGCCGAGCACATCGACGCACTGCTCGCCAAGCAGGCCGCGGGCGCGACCCTCGCCATCACCCAGCTGTTCTTCCACGCCGACGACTACCTCGCCTTCGTGTCCCGTGCCCGCGCAGCGGGGGTCGTCATACCGATCCTCCCCGGCATCATGCCGATCACCTCGCCCTCGCGGTTGGCCCGGATCGTCGAGCTCACCGGCCAGCCCGTCCCCGGCGCGCTCGCCGTCGACCTCGACGTGGAGCCCACCGCCGAGGGGAGACGCGAGGTCGGCGTCCGCTACGCCGCCGGACTCTGCCGCGCCGTCCTCGAGGGCGGCGCACCCGGCATTCACCTGTACGCCTTCAACCACCACCGCACCGTCCTCGCCACCCTGGCCGAGGCGGGCGTCATCACCCCGACAGAGGAGACATCATGACCGAACTCGCCGCCGGAACGATCCTCGGCTACCCGCGCATCGGCCGACGCCGCGAGCTCAAGCACGCGGTAGAGGCGCATTGGCGCGGAGAGCTCGAGGAGACGGCGCTCGAACGGGTCGCCGCCGACCTGCGCCGAGACACGCGGCACCGGCTCGCCGATCTCGGCCTCGGACGCGCGGATTCGGCCATCCCCGAATCGTTCTCCTTCTACGACCAGGTGCTCGACGTCGCCGCGGCGGTCGGTGCGCTCCCCGAACGCTTCGCGCACCTGCGCCGCGCGGACGGGACCATCCCGCTGGCCGCGTACTTCACGGCCGCCCGGGGCGAGGGCGACGCGGCGCCGCTGGAGATGACGAAATGGTTCGACACGAACTACCACTACCTCGTTCCGGAGATCGGTCCCGAGACGCACTTCACCCTGTCGAGCGATCGCTTCGCGCGCCAGGTTGCGGAAGCCGTCGCCGACGGATTCACGACCCGCCCCGTGCTCGTCGGTCCGGTGACCTTCCTGGCCCTGTCGAAGACGACGGATGCTGCTCCCGCCGCGCGTCCCCTCGACCGTCTCGACGACCTCCTCCCGGTGTACGTCGATCTTCTCGCGGCCCTCCGCGACGCGGGCGCGGAATGGGTCCAGCTCGACGAGCCCGCACTCGTGAGCCAGTCGCTCGGCTACACGGACGACGAGCTCGCCGCCGCAGCGGCACGAGCGGCCGAGGTGCTCGCCTCGGCCGAACGACGACCCGCGATCCTCGTGGCCGCCGGGTACGGCCAGCTGTCGGCGGCGGCATGGCGTGCACTCGCGGCATCACCCGTCGACGCGATCGCGGTCGATCTGATCCGCGGATCGATCCCGGCCCCGACGGCAGGCCTGGCGTCGAAGGTCCTCGTGGCCGGTGTCATCGACGGCCGGAACGTGTGGCGGGGCGATCTCGCCTCCGCCGCCGACGCGGTCGATCAGGTGGCGCGGCTGGGGGCTGCGGCGACGGTGGCGGGCACGTCGACGTCGCTCCAACACGTCCCGTACGACCTCGACGACGAGACCGAGCTCGATCCGCGGCTGGTCTCGTGGCTCGCATTCGCCGACCAGAAGGTCCGACAGATCGCGACGCTTGCTCGAGGTCTCCGCGACGGACGCGAGGCGATCGCCGACGAGGTGGATGCCGCGACCGCCGCGCTCGCCGATCGCCGTCACGCCGCGGGCGTGCGCGACGGGGCCGTGCGCGACCGCGTCGCCGCCCTGACCCCCGCTGACCGGATCCGGACGCCGTACGAGGTCCGTGTCGCCGTGCAGGGCGCCGCTCTCGGCCTGCCGGTGCTCCCGACCACCACCATCGGCTCGTTCCCGCAGACCGGCGAGATCCGCCGAGCACGCGCTCGGTTCGGTCGCGGCGAGATCGACGCGGACGCGTACGAGGGCTTCCTCCGCGACGAGATCGCGCGCGTCGTGGAGCTGCAGAAGAAGGTCGGGCTGGACGTGCTCGTCCACGGCGAGGCCGAGCGCAACGACATGGTCCAGTACTTCGCCGAGAACCTCGATGGGTTCGCCGTCACGCGCAACGGATGGGTGCAGTCGTACGGCTCGCGCGCGACGCGACCGTCGATCCTGTGGGGCGACGTGTCACGTCCGACACCCATCACCGTGAGGTGGTCGGCGTACGCGCAGTCGTTGTCGACGTCGCCGGTGAAGGGGATGCTCACCGGTCCCGTGACGATCCTCGCGTGGTCGTTCGTGCGGGACGACCAACCGCTCAGCGAGACGGCTGATCAGGTCGCCCTCGCCCTGCGCGACGAGATTGCCGACCTCGAGGGCGCCGGCATCGCCATCGTGCAGGTGGACGAACCCGCGCTACGTGAGCTCCTGCCGTTGACCGCAGCGGACCAGCCCGCGTACCTCGCCTGGTCGGTGGCGTCCTTCCGCCTCGCGACCGCCGGTGCCGCCGACGCGACGCAGATCCACACGCACCTCTGCTACTCCGAGTTCGGCGTCGTCATCGGTGCGATCGCGGCCCTGGATGCCGACGTGACGTCCATCGAGGCAGCCCGGAGCCGGGGAGAGGTGATCTCGGATGTCGCGGCATCCGGTTTCGATCATGGAATCGGGCCCGGCGTGTACGACATCCACTCGCCGCGAATCCCTTCGCAAGCGGAGGTCACCGCCCTCCTCGAGCGAGCTGCCGCCGAGCTCGACGTCCGGCGGCTGTGGGTGAACCCGGACTGCGGGCTGAAGACCCGGGGATACGTGGAGACGGCAGCCTCGCTCCGGAACATCGTCGCCGCGGCTCGGAGCGTGCGCGCACGGGCGACCGCAGACGTCTGACCTCGAGAACGTCGAAGGGGGATGCCGCGCGGCATTCCCCTTCGACATATCCGGTTCTCACACGGCGCGGAGCACGGCGACCACCTTGCCGAGGACGACCGCATCGTCGCCCAGGATGGGCTCGAACGCCGAGTTCCGCGGCAGGAGCCAGGTGTGTCCGTCGCGCTGGCGGAAGGTCTTCACCGTCGCTTCGCCGTCGAGCATGGCCGCAACGATCTCGCCGTTGGACGCATCCGCCTGCGAACGCACGACGACCCAGTCTCCGTCGCAGATCGCCGCGTCGATCATGGAGTCGCCCGACACCTTCAGCATGAACAGCTCGCCCTTGCCGACGAGCTGACGGGGGAGCGGGAAGATCTCCTCCACCTGCTGCTCGGCGGTGATCGGGACGCCCGCGGCGATGCGTCCGACCAAGGGGACCATGGCGGCGTCGCCCACAGCGGGCGCGGCGTCCGCGGGATTCTCGCCGGCTGCGCCCGGCAGGTCGATCAGCACCTCCATGGCGCGGGTCTTGCCGGGGTCACGACGAAGGTAGCCGCTCAACTCGAGCTGGTTCAGCTGATGGGTCACGCTCGAGAGCGACTTCAAGCCGACCGCGTCCCCGATCTCTCGCATGCTCGGCGGATACCCGTACCGAGCGATGGACCTCTGGATCACCTCGAGGATCGCGAGCTGCTTGTCGCTCAGGCTCTTACGCCGACGCGTCTGCGGCTTGTCGCTCATGTCGTTCCTTTCACGGTCCCGCGTCCCCGCCGATTCCCCGGCCTAGAACGTCGAGCCGGGGGCACTCGCCTTCGAATGTCGGAGGTTGGTGATGGGCTCTGGTCATCGAAACCGTATCCGGTGTCGATGAGATCGTGCCGCAGCCGACCGCGTGTCGTCTTCGATCGATCTGCGGATAACCGCTCCCTTGACAGTGTACGAATATCGAAGATAGATTCGGAAGAGAACTTCGCACCCGCTCGTCCCGGCCGACGGGCGGGGGCGAAGATCTCATCTGACCGGGGTCGCCCCGAGGAGGACACCATGAACTCGATCACCACCATCACCCCCGCTCCCACCCGTCCCGTCGTCCGCACGCGGCTGCGTCTCACGACGCGTGGTCGTCGCGTCGTCGCGACGCTCGCAGCGCTGCCGGCGGTCGTGGCATTGGGGATCGGCATCCTCTCCAGCGGTGGCGCACTCGCCAGCGGTGACGCAGGCTCGGCGGCGGGGACGTTCAAGACGGTGACGGTCCACTCCGGTGACTCGCTCTGGACGATCGCTCAGGACGTCGCGCCCGACAGCGACCCCCGCGACGTGATCGACGACATCGTCCGGCTGAACGCGCTGCCGTCGTCTGTCGTCGACGCGGGTCAGTCGCTGGCGATCCCCACGGCCTACACGGCTCAGGCGGCCGAGTAGACCGGCGCGACGTCCTACGATGGCGGGGTGAGTGCGAGTCTCGACGACCTACCCCTCCGCGACGATCTGCGGGGACAGATCCCTTACGGCGCCCCGCAGGCGTCGCTCCCGGTGACGCTGAACGTCAACGAGAACACCCACCCCGTCCCCGAGGATGTGGCGGACGACATCCTCGATGCGATCGCGCAGGCGCTCCGCGACATCAATCGGTACCCCGACAGGGAGTTCACCGGACTTCGCGAAGGATTCGCGGACTACTTGGGGCACGGCCTCCAGGCGGAACAGATCTGGGCGGGGAACGGGTCGAACGAGGTGCTGCACCACCTCCTCCAGGCCTTCGCCGGCCCGGGACGCACGGCTTTCGGCTTCACCCCCACCTATTCGATGTACCCGCTCCTCACCGGGGCGACCGGCGCCACGTACGTCAGCGGCACTCGTGGCGAGGATTTCACGCTGACGGCTTCGGATGCCGCGGAGCAGATCGATCGCGCACAGCCCGACGTCGTCTTCCTCTGCGCGCCGAACAACCCGACGGGCACTCCTCTCCGGCTCGACGTGATCGAGGCCGTCTACGAAGCCTCGAGAGGCATCGTCATCGTCGACGAGGCGTACCAGGAGTTCGCGCCACGTGATGAGCCGTCAGCACTCACGCTCCTTCCCGGACGCGAGCGTCTGGTCGTGTCGCGGACGATGAGCAAGGCGTTCGCGTTCGCCGGCGCCCGCGTCGGCTACCTCGCCGCCGACCCGGCGGTCATCGACGCCCTCAGGCTCGTTCGTCTGCCGTACCACCTGAGCGCGCTCACCCAGGCTGCGGCGACCGCTGCGCTGCGGCACGCGCCGACCATGCTCGGGATGGTGGACGACATCGTCGCTCAGCGGGATCGCATCTCGGCGACGCTGTCCGCCCTCGGCTACTCGCCCTACGAGAGCTGGTCGAACTTCGTCCTCTTCGGCGGGGTGAGGGACCCTCGGGCGACGTGGCGGGGTCTGTACGACCGCGGCATCCTCGTCCGCGATGTCGGGCTGCCGCACACGCTGCGCGTCTCGGCCGGCAGCGAGGACGAGTCCACGGCGTTCCTCGAGGCGCTCGCCTCGCTCTGAGTCCCGCGGCGTCGTCACGAGGGCAGGGCGGATGCCGCGCGTCGATAGACTCGATGCATGAGCATCCCCGCGTCCCGCACCGCCTCCGTTCGGCGTGCGACAAGCGAGTCGACCATCGAGCTCGAGCTCGATCTCGACGGAACCGGTCAGAGCACGATCGAGACGACGGTCCCGTTCTTCGACCACCTGCTCACCGCCTTCGCGAAGCACTCGCTCGTCGACCTCACCGTCCGCGCGAGCGGGGACACCCACATCGACGCTCACCACACCGTCGAGGACACGGCGATCGTGCTGGGGCAGGCCATCCGGCAGGCGCTCGGCGACAAAGCCGGCATCTCGCGCTACGGCGACGCGCTGGTCCCGCTGGATGAGGCCCTCGCTCAGGCGGTCGTCGACATCAGTGGTCGTCCCTACCTCGTCCACTCGGGCGAACCCGAGGGCTACGAGTTCCACCTCATCGGCGGCCACTTCACCGGATCGCTCGTGCGTCACACGTTCGAGGCCATCGCCTTCCACGCCGGCCTGACCGTTCACGTCACTCTGGTCGCCGGCCGCGACCCCCACCACATCGCCGAAGCGGAGTACAAGGCGTTCGCCCGCGCGTTCCGGCAGGCCAAGGCGCTCGACCCGCTCGTCCAGGGCATCCCGAGCACGAAGGGCGCCCTGTGACGACACCGCCGCTGGTCGCGGTCCTCGACTACGGATCGGGCAACGTCCACTCCGCCGTCAAGGCGCTCATCGAGGCGGGGGCCGACGCGCGTCTCACGAAGGACCGCGGGCTGATCGCGGATGCCGCCGGGCTCCTCGTCCCGGGAGTCGGCGCCTTCTCCGCCGTCATGTCGGCTCTGCGCGCCAGTCGTGGAGACGAACTCATCGGTCGCCGCCTGGCGGGAGGGATGCCGGTCCTCGGTATCTGCGTCGGGATGCAGGTCATGTTCGAACTCGGTGTCGAGCGCGGCGTCGACACGCAGGGTCTGGGGGAGTGGCCGGGGTCGGTCACCGAGCTCGAGGCGCCGGTCCTGCCTCACATGGGCTGGAACACGGTCCGCGCCGGCGAAGGATCGACGCTGTTCGCGGGCCTCGAGGAGGAGCGGTTCTACTTCGTCCACTCCTACGGGGCGCAGGACTGGACTCTCGACGTCATCAAGCCGTTCCGCGAGCCGGTGCTGACGTGGTGCGACTACGGCAGGCCGTTCCTCGCCGCTGTCGAGAACGGCCCGTTGTCGGCGACGCAGTTCCACCCCGAGAAGTCGGGAGCGGCCGGCATCCGCCTGCTCTCGAACTGGATCTCCTCGCTGCCTGCGTCGGAGTAACCTGTCCCCTTGTGCGCGCGCCCGGCGTGCACACCGTCCCACCCGGAGCCATGAACGAATTCGCATCCACGCCCGAACTGACCCTGCTGCCCGCTGTGGACGTCGCCGACGGCAAGGCCGTCCGACTGACGCAGGGCGAGGCCGGCACCGAGACCAGCTACGGCGATCCCGTCGACGCCGCGCAGGAGTGGGCGAGGCAGGGCGCGGAGTGGATCCACCTCGTCGACCTGGACGCCGCATTCGGGCGCGGCTCGAACGCAGCGCTCATGCGCAAGGTGATCAAGTCCCTCCGCGGCGTGAAGGTCGAGCTCTCCGGCGGCATCCGCGATGACGAGTCCCTCGACGCAGCGCTCGACTCCGGTGCGACCCGCATCAACCTCGGCACCGCGGCGCTCGAGAACCCCGAGTGGGCCGCCGATGTGATCCTCCGCTACGGCGAGGCCATCGCCGTCGGTCTGGACGTGCGCGGCACGACGCTCGCCGCACGGGGCTGGACGCGCGACGGCGGCGACCTCTGGCAGGTCCTGGACCGTCTCGAGGATGCCGGCTGCAGCCGCTACGTGCTCACCGACGTGACGAAGGACGGCACGTTGCAGGGGCCGAACATCGAGCTCCTGCGCGAGGTCGCCGTCCGCACCGACAAGCCGGTCGTCGCATCCGGCGGCATCTCGAGCCTCGACGACATCGCGGCGCTTCGCGAACTCGTGCCGCTGGGTGTCGAGGGTGCGATCGTCGGAAAGGCCCTGTACGCCGGCGCGTTCACGCTGGCCGAGGCGCTGGATGTCGCCGGACACTGACCCGCACTCGGGTCACGCGGCTGACTCGGCGGGCGTCCCCTGGGAGGGGCGGAGCTTCCAAGCGAATCCGCACAGCGGCGACGACGGCAGCGCCGACCCGGCGCTGCTCGCGGCGCTGACCGCGTTCCACGCGGGGGAGGGGCCGGCGACCGCCGTGGTCGACGCCTACCGAGCTGCTCGCCTCCTCATCCCCCTGGTCGCCGAGAAGGGCGATGAAGGCCTCGGTCCGACGGGCCTGACCGTCGATAAGACGCAGGAGCTGTCGATCGTGACGGTCGCCGCGCCGGACGGGCGGCGTGTGCTCCCCGTCTTCACCTCGGTCACGACCATGTCGCGATGGGATGCCGCCGCGCGCCCCGTACCCGCGGACGGCGTCCGGACGGCCCTGTCGGCCGCGGCCGACGACACCGAGCTCATCGTCATCGACCCGGGCAGCGACACGGAGTTCGTCCTCCGCCGCCCCGCCGTCTGGGCGATCGGGCAGGGTCAGGCGTGGGAGCCGCCGCATGTCTCGCCGGACGTCTTCGCCGGCCTTCAGGAGTCGATCGGCACAGAACTCGGCGTCCTGGATCTTTCCGTCGCGGCGGGCGATCCTCATTCGCGTCTGCGCGGACCCGAACTCGTCGTGAGCCTGCACCTCGTCGACGGCCTCGACCAGGCGGCTCTCGATGCCATCCTGCAGCGACTGGCGTCGAGGTGGGCGACGGACGACCGCGTCGCCGTCCTCGTTGACTCGTTGACCGTCAAGCTCATCCGCGCCTGACACGCAAAAGGGGGGATGCCGCGCGGCATCCCCCCTTCAGCGTCTCAGTTGACCGGGCCGGTCCACTTCTCGCCGGGACCCTTGCCGATGGGGTCGGGGATGGACGACGCCTCGCGGAAGGCGAGCTGCAGAGTGCGCAGCCCGTCGCGGAGCGAGCGCGCGTGCATATCGCTCACCTCGGGGGCGGCGGCGGTGATCAGGCCCGCGAGGGCGTTGATGAGCTTGCGGGCCTCGTCGAGGTCCTTCTGCTGGTCGGGGTCGTCTGCCAGGCCGAGTTTGACGGCGGCGGCGCTCATCAGGTGGACCGATGTCGTCGTGATCACCTCGACCGCGGGGACGTCCGCGATGTCTCGGGTGGCGGACTGCGCGACCCGTTCCTGTTCCTCCCAGCGCGAGAGGCGCTCGGGGTCGTGATCGCTGTGGTCGGCCGGAATAGTACTCACGTGCTGCTCTCTGCTAGACTTCTGCGGGCACCGGAGTGTTCTGCTCCGTGTCGAAAGAGGATCACATCCCACCCGCGCTTGCCGCTCCAGGCTACCGGGTCTCGCACTCCGCCTCGCTCGTCGAGGTTGTCCAGGGTGCAGAACAGAACGCCGATGCATGCATCGTGCGGGGTGGACGTGACGATCTTCCGCCCGGCGACACATTTCCGTGTCACCGGAGGCCGTCCACCGCACGAAGAGGAGTTCCGCATCAGCGATCCCCGCACCAATGACCGCATCCGCGTTCCCGAGGTCCGCCTCGTCGGACCCGCGGGTGAGCAGGTCGGCGTCGTCCGCATCGAGGTGGCCATGCGCCTGGCCCAGGAGGCCGACCTCGATCTCGTCGAGGTAGCCCCGAACTCGAAGCCCCCCGTGGTCAAGATCATGGATTACGGCAAGTTCAAGTACGAGGCTGCGCAGAAGGCCAAGGAAGCGCGGCGCAATCAGGCGAACACCGTCCTCAAGGAGGTCCGGTTCCGTCTGAAGATCGAGGCGCACGACTACATAACCAAGCTCAAGCGCGCCGAGGGCTTCCTCCAGGCGGGGGACAAGGTGAAGGCGATGATCCTCTTCCGCGGGCGCGAGCAGTCGCGTCCCGAGCAGGGTGTCCGCCTCCTCCGCAAGTTCGCCGAGGATGTCGCCGAGTTCGGCACCGTGGAGTCCAATCCCACGATCGACGGCCGCAACATGGTGATGGTGGTGGCCCCTCACAAGAACAAGTCCGAGGTCAAGACGGAGCAGAACGCGGCCCGCGCCGCGACGAAGCAGGCTGCGCGTGATGCGCGCGGTCAGGCCGACGACGAACAGACCCCCGCTTCCGCTCCGGCGGAGTAAGCGCACCACAGACTCCCGTCCGCGGGATCCCCAACGAAGGAAGAGATATGCCGAAGCAGAAGACCCACTCGGGTGCCAAGAAGCGTTTCAAGGTCACCGGCAGCGGCAAGCTGATGAAGCAGCAGGCCAACCTGCGCCACAACCTCGAGGGCAAGGCGACCCGTCGTACCCGTCGCCTCGACCAGGAGCAGGTCCTGGCCAAGGGTGACGCCAAGGTCGCCAAGAAGCTCCTCGGCATCTGATCGCCGACGCAGATTTAGGAAGTAGAAGAAATGGCTAGAGTCAAGCGGGCTGTCAACGCCCACAAGAAGCGTCGCGTCATCCTCGAGCGCGCCTCCGGTTACCGCGGACAGCGTTCGCGTCTGTACCGCAAGGCGAAGGAGCAGGTCACCCACTCGCTCGTCTACGCGTACCGCGACCGCCGCAAGCGCAAGGGCGACTTCCGTCGCCTCTGGATCCAGCGCATCAACGCCGCTGCCCGGCAGAACGGCATCACGTACAACCGCTTCATCCAGGGCCTCGGCCTCGCGGGTGTCCAGGTCGACCGCCGCATGCTCGCCGAGCTCGCGGTCAACGAGCCCGCCGTCTTCGCGTCGCTCGTCGCGACCGCCAAGGCTGCGCTGCCGGCTGACGTCAACGCCCCCAAGGCCTGATCGCGTCACCTTCTGAGAAAGGGCGTCCTCTTCGGAGGGCGCCCTTTCGCATGCCCGCTGCACCCGCGCCCTACACTGAGAACGTGCTCGAGAACCCCCGATCGCCGCGTGTCCGCGCCGTTGCGAAGCTGACCAAGCGCGCAGCCCGGCAAGAGACCGGGCTGTACCTCCTCGAAGGTCCGCAGGCTGCGCGAGAGGGCCTCGTGTGGCGGCCCGACACGCTCATCGAGCTGTATGCGACTCCTTCGGCATGGGAGAAGCACCAGGACATTCGCGATGCGGCATCCGACGCGGACGTCGAGGTCGAGTTCGCGAGTGAGGCCGTCATCGAGGCGATGGCCGACACGGTCACCCCGCAGGGCATCATCGCGGTGGCGCGTCAGGTGCCGACATCGGTGCGCGACATCTTCGCCGACGACCCGAAGCTCATCGTGATCTGCGAGGAGGTGCGGGACCCCGGCAATCTCGGCACCATCATCCGTGCAGCGGATGCCGTCGGTGCCGACGCTGTCGTCCTCACCGGCCGGACGGTCGATCCTTTCAACCCCAAGGTCGTCCGCGCGACGACCGGGTCGCTCTTCCACCTTCCCGTCGCCGTCGGGGTGGATCTCGCGGACGCCGCGGGCCGCGCCCGGTCTGCGGGGCTCCGGATCGTCGCCGCCGACGTCGGGGGAGAGGACTTCGTCGATCACCGTGCGACGCTCGCCGAACCGACCGCGTGGGTCTTCGGCAACGAGGCACGCGGGCTCGACGACGAGGCACTGTCGCTCGTCGACCTTTCGCTCCGTCTCCCGATCTACGGTCGGGCCGAGTCGCTGAACCTGGCGACCGCGGCGAGCGTGTGCCTGTACGAATCGGCGTTCGCGCAGCGTTCGGCCGGCTGACGTCGAATCATTACGGAACTGTAAACCCCGCGCCACCAGAAGGGTTATGGGCCACCCTGCCCCATAGGGTCGGATACATGACCACTCCTGCTGCCGACCCTGCGCCGCGTACGTCGAACATCGACGTCCGCCGAGGCGAGCCGCTCGTCGTCCTGACGAACGTGCAGAAGCACTACGGCGACTTCCAGGCCCTTACCGACATCGACCTGTCGGTCAACCGCGGCGAGGTCGTCGTCGTGGTCGGTCCGTCCGGGTCCGGCAAGTCGACCCTGTGCCGCACGATCAACCGTCTCGAGACGATCACGAGCGGCTCGATCACGATCGACGGCGCCGATCTTCCGGCCGAGGGCAAAGCGCTCGCGGCGCTCCGTGCCGATGTCGGCATGGTCTTCCAGTCCTTCAACCTGTTCTCGCATCTGACGATCCTCGAGAACGTCACGCTCGGTCCGATCAAGGTCAAGGGCATGAAGAAGGCGGATGCCGAGAAGCTCGCTCGTGAGCTGCTCGACCGTGTGGGCGTCGGCCACCAGGCCGACAAGCTCCCGGCCCAGCTCTCGGGTGGTCAGCAGCAGCGTGTCGCGATCGCCCGCGCTCTTGCGATGAAGCCGAAGGTCATGCTCTTCGACGAGCCGACCTCCGCGCTCGACCCCGAGATGATCAACGAGGTCCTCGACGTCATGGTCGGCCTCGCGCAGGACGGGATGACGATGATCGTCGTCACCCACGAGATGGGCTTCGCCCGCAAGGCGGCGGATCGCGTGGTCTTCATGGCCGATGGACAGATCGTCGAGCAGGCCGCTCCGCAGGAGTTCTTCACGAACCCGAAGAGCGACCGCGCGAAGGACTTCCTGTCCAAGCTCATCACCCATTGAGACGTCCGCGCCCTGCACCGGCGCGACGAACGACGAACGACACGAAACCAGGAGGATCACATGCGTAAGACACGACTCGCCGGCGCCTTCGCCGGCATCGCGATCGCGGCACTCGCGCTCGCAGGCTGCAACAGCGGCAGCCCCACCGCGCCCGGCGGCGCTGCCGGCGGCGACGACGACACGGAGGGCCTCTGGGAGGTCGCCAGCGACGTGACTCTCGACGGCAGCCCGACGTTCGACCGTGCGTCGAAGGCCGACAAGATCGTCGTCGGTGTCAAGAGCGACCAGCCCGGCCTCGGCTACGAAGACGCCGTCTCGGGTGAGCGCACCGGCTTCGACGTCGACATCGCTCGGTGGATCGCGGCATCCCTCGGCTTCGACGAGGATCAGATCGACTTCCAGACGATCCCGTCGGCGAACCGCGAGCAGGAGATCGTCAACGGCAACATCGACTACTACGTCGGCACGTACTCGATGACGGACGCGCGCGACGAGGTCATCGACTTCGCGGGACCGTACTTCATCACGGGTCAGGGCCTCCTGGTCGCCGCGGATGACGACTCGATCAGCGGTCCCGACGACCTCCAGGACAAGGTCACGTGTTCGGTGACGGGTTCCACCCCGCTGCAGCGCATCCGTGACGAGTACAACGGCGAGGTCACCGAGCGTCAGACGTACTCCGAGTGCGTCGAGCAGCTGCTGAACGGTCAGGTCGACGCCATCACGACGGATGAGGCGATTCTCGCCGGCTACGTCGCGGAGGACCCGGACAACCTGAAGCTCGCTGGCAGCCCCTTCAGCGAGGAGCGCTACGGCGTCGGCCTCGCGGACGGCGACACCGTCCTCAAGGACCACATCAACACTCTGTTCACGGACGGCGGCGACGTCTGGACCGCGCTGTACGAGAAGTACCTCGAGCCGGCCGGCGTCAAGGCCACGCAGCCCCAGGTCGACTGACCTCTCACCCCGGGGACACGTGTTCGTGTCCCCGGGGTTTCTCCTCTCTTGAGACGTTCGAAAGGACCCCATGGGCGTCATCACCGACAACCTCGACTTCTGGGGTGAAGCGCTCCTCGGCACGCTCGTCCTCTTCTTCGGGGGTGGGCTGATCGCCCTGATCCTCGGAATCATCGTCGGCGCGATGCGCGTCTCGCCGGTGCCGATCGCCCGCGCCGTGGGCACGTTCTACGTCAACACGATCCGCAACACACCGCTGACCCTCGTCTTCTTCGGATTCGCCTTCACCCTGCCGCCTCTTCTCGAAGTTCGGGCGAGTGGTGGCGTCCAGGTGATCTTCGCCGTGGCAGCCCTCGGTATCTACACCGCCACGTACGTCGCCGAGACGGTGCGGTCGGGAATCAACACGGTCCCGGTCGGCCAAGCCGAGGCTGCGCGAGCACTCGGCCTGACCTTCGGGCAGGTGATGTCGCTCGTGGTCCTCCCGCAGGCGTTCCGTTCCGTCATCCCGCCGATGATGAGCGTCTTCATCGCCCTTCTGAAGAACACGACCGTCGCCGCCGGATTCTCGGTCATGAACCTCGGGTCCGCCCGCGACTGGTTGAGCGAACGAGGCGAGAACCAGCTCGTGGTCATCATCTGCGTCATGGTCATCTTCGTCGCTCTTGTCCTGCTTCTCTCGTGGGGTCAACGGACACTCGAGAACCGATGGAAGGTGGCGCGATGAGCAGCAGCGTCCTCTACGACGTCCCCGGCCCTCGGGCGATCGCACGCAACCGCATCATCGGTGTGGTCGTCGTCCTCGTGGTGGCGGCCGTCATCGGCTTCCTGGTCTGGCGCCTCGCCGTGACCGGACAGTTCTCGGCGGAGAAGTGGAACGCTTTCACCTACACCCGCATCTGGGAGCAGTTCCTGATGGCCGCGGGCCGGACGCTGGCGGCCTTCGCCGTCGCAGCGGTCGGCGCGCTCGCCCTCGGCTTCATCCTCGCGATCGGCCGTCTGTCGGATCACGCGTGGGTGCGTGTCCCGGTCGCCGCCGTCGTCGAATTCCTGCGCGCGGTGCCCGTGCTCGTGACGATGTTCCTCCTCTACTACGGGATGCCGGTGCTCGGCGTTCGGATCGAGGGGTACTGGGTCGTCGTCATCGCCCTCATCGTCTACAACGGTTCGGTGCTCGCCGAGGTGATCCGCGCAGGGGTCGAATCGCTCCCGCGCGGACAGTCCGAGGCTGGCTATGCCCTCGGCCTCGGCAAGTCGGGCGTCATGCGCCTCGTCCTCCTGCCGCAGGCGATCCGGGCCATGATGCCGGTGATCATCGCTCAGCTCGTGGTGACGCTGAAGGACACCGCTCTCGGCTTCATCATCACGTACGAGGAACTCCTCTTCTACGCGAAGTACCTCGGCTCGCAGAACTCGCTCGACCGACCCATCGTGCAGGCGACGATCGTCGCAGGCATCATCTACATCGGTCTGTGTCTGGCACTGTCCGGTGTCGCGAAGCTGGTCGAGAAGCGCCTCAGCCGCAATCCCGGCACTCCCGGCGCGGCTCCGGCCCGGCCTCTTCAGGAGACCACCGACACCGAGCTCATCGCCACTCAGTTGAGGGCGAGCTCGAAGGACTCGGGTACCGGCCGGGGGGTCTGACGTCCTACCGGCGGGCCGCACTCCGGCCCGCCGGTAGACTCGTCTCTCGTGTCCGACGCACCCGAGATCACCCCCGAGGCGGTGGATGCCGCCGTCGCCGAGGCGCTGGCCGCCTTCGCCGCCGCCCCCGACACCGCCGCGCTGAAGGCCGCCCGTTCGGCTCACACCGCGGAGGGATCGCCGCTCGCGCGTCTCAACGCCGAGCTGCGCAACGTCCCGAACGACCAGAAGGCCGCCTCCGGCAAGCTCGTCGGCCAGGCTCGCGGTCGCGTCAATCAGGCGCTCGCGGCTCGCGAGGCCGAGCTCGCCGCCGCCGAGACCGCCGCGAAACTCGAAGCGGAGCGTGTCGACATCACGGCGATCGCCCCGCGCGGGCGGGTCGGGGCGCGGCATCCCATCTCACTCCTCCAGGAGGAGATCGCCGACCTCTTCGTCGGCATGGGATGGGAGATCGCCGAGGGGCCCGAACTCGAGCACGAGTGGTTCAACTTCGACGCCCTCAACTTCGCGCCCGATCACCCGGCCCGCCAGATGCAGGACACGTTCTTCGTCGACCCGGTCGCCCGCCACCTCGTCATGCGCACGCACACGAGCCCGGTGCAGGTCCGCTCGATGCTCGAGCGCGAGGTCCCGATCTACATCCTCTGCCCGGGCCGCGTGTACCGTACCGACGAGTTCGACGCGACGCACCTGCCTGCCTTCACGCAGTTCGAGGGGCTTGTGATCGACGAGGGCATCACGATGGCGCACCTCAAGGGCACGCTCGATCATGCCGCGAAGGTCCTTTTCGGAGCCGAGGCGAAGACCCGGTTCCGCACCAACTACTTCCCGTTCACGGAGCCGTCCGCCGAGCTCGACCTGTGGCACCCCACCTTCCCCGGTGGCGCGCGCTGGATCGAGTGGGGCGGATGCGGGATGGTGAACCCCAATGTCCTCCGCGCCGCCGGCATCGACCCCGAGGTCTACTCGGGCTTCGCCTTCGGCATGGGCATCGAGCGGACCCTGATGTTCCGCAGCGATGTGCAGGACATGCGTGACATGGCCGAGGGCGATGTCCGCTTCAGCGAGCAGTTCGGAATGGTGGTCTGATGCGCGTCCCGCTCTCTTGGCTCGGCGAGTACGTCGATGTAGCCGAAGGCACGACCCCCGAGGACGTCCTGGCCTCCTTCGTCTCCGTCGGATTCGAAGAGGAGGACGTGCACGCGTTCGACCTCACGGGCCCCATCGTCGTCGGACGTGTCGTCTCGTTCGAGGCCGAGCCGCAGTCCAACGGCAAGACCATCCGGTGGTGCCAGGTCGACGTCGGCGAGGCGAACGGCGGCGTCCGCGGCATCGTCTGCGGCGCCGGCAACTTCTTCGAAGGCGACAAGGTCGTCGTGACGCTGCCGGGAGCGATCCTCCCCGGCCCGTTCCCGATCGCTGCGCGCAAGACGTACGGCCATGTCTCGGACGGCATGATCGCCTCCGCCAAGGAACTCGGCCTGGGGGAGGAGCACTCCGGCATCCTCCGCCTGACGGATCTGGGCCTCGACCCCGAGGTCGGGACCGACGCGATCGCTCTCCTCGGTCTCGACGACGCCGCCGTCGACATCAACGTCACGCCCGACCGCGGATACGCCCTCTCGATCCGGGGTGCGGCGCGCGAGTACGCGCACGCGACCCGTGCCGCCTTCACCGACCCCGGCCTACGCCCCTTCGAGGAGCTCGAGCAGCCCACCGGCGGGTTCGACATCACCGTCGACGACGGTGCACCCATCCACGGCAAGCCGGGTGCGAGCGAGTTCGTCGTGCGCATCGTGCGCGACGTCGACCCCTCGCGGCCGACGCCGCCCTGGATGACCGCGCGCCTGTCGCTCGCAGGCATCCGCTCCCTCGGCATCCTGATCGATATCACCAACTACGTGATGCTCGAACTCGGCAACCCGATCCACGGCTACGACCTCGACGCGCTCACCGGTGGAATCACCGTGCGCCGCGCGTCGGCGGGAGAGAAGCTCACGACCCTCGACGGCAAGGAGCGCACGCTCGACGCCGAGGACCTGCTCATCACCGACGAGTCCGGCCCCATCGGCCTGGCGGGCGTCATGGGCGGCGGCAAGACCGAGATGGGGGATACCACACGCAACGTCCTCATCGAGGCGGCCATCTTCGACCCCGTGTCGATCGCCCGCACGGCGCGTCGGCACAAGCTTCCCAGCGAGGCGTCCCGGCGCTTCGAGCGGGGCGTCGACCCGCTCATCCCGTTCGTCGCGGCCCGCCGCGTCGCCGACCTGATGGTCGAACTCGCCGGTGGCACGCTCGACACGACCACGGGCGGCGCGCTCTTCGCCGAGGTGTTCGTCCCGTCGGTCGAGCTCCCCGGGTCGTTCGTCGCCGGCCTGATCGGCGTCGACTACACGCCCGACGAGATCGTCGGCGCGCTCGAGACCATCGGGTGCGAGGTCATCGACGGTGACGGCGGCTGGGAGGTCATCCCGCCCTCCTGGCGCCCCGATCTCACGGACCGGTGGACGCTCGCGGAAGAAGTCGCCCGACTGCACGGGCTCGACCGGATCCCGTCGATCCTCCCGACGCCTCCCTCCGGCCGCGGCCTGACGGCGCCTCAGCGCGGACGTCGTCGCGTCGCGAACGCGTTGGCTGCCTCCGGTCACGTCGAGGTCGTCGCGTTCCCGTTCACGACCGAGGAACAGAACGACCTGCACGGTTCGGCGACGGGGGAGCACGTGCCCTCCATCCGGCTCGCCAACCCGCTCGACGGTCAGGCGCCGTTCCTGCGGCGCTCGCTGCTCCCGGGACTCCTGCAGATCGCGCACCGGAACGTGTCCCGAGGCTTCACCGACGTGGCCCTCTTCGAGACCGGCACGGTGTTCGCACCCGTCGAGGGCGTCGAGTACGGCACCACGACCGTGCCGCCGCTCGCGCAGCTGCCCGTTGAGGCGACGCTCGCGGCACTGCACGCGTCGATCCCGCCGCAGCCCCGGCACGTCGCCGTCCTGCTGCACGGCAACGCGCTGGCGAAGCGACCCGGCCAGCCGGCCGTCGCCTTCGACCTCGCCGATGCGCTCGGTGCGATCCAGACGATCGCCGCGGCCGCAGGTGTGGAGATCGAAGTCCGGCAGGCCCAGCGCGCCGCGCTCCACCCGGGCCGCGCCGGTTCGCTCTTCGTCGGGGACGCCGAAGTCGGCTACGTCGGCGAGCTGCTCCCGGCCGTGGCAGAGGCGGCAGACCTGCAGGGGCGGGTCTTCGTCGCCGAACTCGACCTCGACGCCGTCCTCGCCCTCACACCCGCACCGGATGCCGCGCCGTCACTCGCGACGTACCCCGCGGCGACGCAGGACGTGTCGCTCGTCGTCGCAGCCGACCTCGCCGCCGGCGAGGTGCGGGATGCGCTCGCCGACGGCGCAGGTCCTCTGCTGGAGGACCTCCGTCTCGTCGACGACTACCGCGGCGCCGGGGTCCCCGAGGGAGCCAAGAGCCTCACGTTCGCCCTGCGCTTCCGCGCTGACGACCGCACGCTGACGGCGACGGAGGCAACGGAGGCGAAGCTCGCCGGTGTGGCTGTCGCCGCCGAGCGTCACGGAGCGGCGATCCGCGACTGAACCGCTGTCCTCCGAATGGCCGACTGCACAGCCGGTCGTTCGGAGGATACCGTTCGCGTATGGCGACCGCGTCCGAAGCCCCGGCATCCCCCGTTCCGCACGGGGGTGCCGCGGAACGCATGCCGAGAGCGGCGAGGATCATCCGGTTCCTCGCCGCTGTCAACGTCACGACGGTGGCGGCGAGCCTCGTGTCGTACTCCCTCGGGTGGCAGTACGGGATGCTGCTCTTCCCCCAGGCGTCCGTCTTCTTCCCGGCGGCATGGACCGGCCCCGTCGTGAGCGGCGTCGTGTGGTTCGTCGTCGTCGCGATCGCGGCAGCCACGGCGGCCCTCGGCGCCCTCCGGTCTCCCGCCGCCCACCGAGGCTACGGAGCGTTCCGCGCGATCACGATCTGCGGTGCGGTCATCGCCGGCGTCGTCCTGGTCCTGGTGCTGGGTTCGTCGTTCGTCGTCCTCTGACCTCAGCGCGTGCCCCAGTTCCAGGGCGGAGCATCGAGCAGTCCCTGACCCTCGACCACTGTGCCGTCGATGCGACGCTCCAGCGAGATGCGGTGCGCATCAGGAATGGCGTCGATGAGTCCCGGCGCGTGCGAGACCAGCAGCACTTGCGTCTGCGCGGCCGCCGCCCGCACGAGGTTCGCGAGCGGCGCCAGCAGGCTCGCGTGAAGGCTGGACTCGGGCTCGTTCAGGACGGTGAGCGGCGCCGGACGTGCAGGAAGGAGTGCGGCGCACAGGAGGAGGTAGCGGAGGGTTCCGTCCGAGAGTTCTGCTGCGTCCAGCGGCCGCAGGAGGCCCGGCTGGCTCAGGGTCAGACGGAGGTTCCCGTCGGATGCCTCCACCCTGACCCGGCTGCCGGGGAAGGCCTCGTCGACGGCGCTGTCCAGCAGGTGCCCGAATCCCGCGTCGTGGACGGTGGCCCACACCGCGGCGAGGTTCGAGCCGTCGTGGGCGAGGAGGGGCGAGCGGGTGCCGACCTGCGGACGACGGGCAGGGGCGTCGGCGTCGACGCGGAAGTGGTCGTAGAAGCGCCAGCCGTTCATGATCCGCCGGAGACCGAGCAGCTCCGGGGCCGTGTCGCCGTCGGCGAGGTCCGTGACGATGCTCTCGAAAGGCGCGAGCTTCTGATCGAGGGACACCCACGCGCCGTCACGGACGCGCGTCTGCGCCCGGAGCCGGTCGATCAGCAGGGTCGCCGGCTTCGCGAGTCTGCCGGCGAAGACCTGCTCCCGCTTGATCTCGGGGTCGCGGGCGAAGACGCTGTTCTGCGACGCCTGGGGGATGCCGAGGTCCACGAGGTACCCGAGCTCGTCCGATGCGAAGCCGAGCTGCACTGCGATCGGGTTGCGTCGGACGGTGCCCTGCCCGCCGCCGTCCTCCGAGCCGGCCCACAGGAGCGACGGCAGCCCGCCCTCCCGCGCGACGGCACCGACGAGATCACCGCGCGCGGCCGAAGCCAGCAGGCGCAGTGCGCGGTACAGGTTGGACTTGCCCGACCCGTTCGCGCCGGTCACGACGGTGAGCTCCTCGAGCGGGAGCACGACATCGCGGAGAGAGCGGTAGCCGGAGACGGCGAGCGTGCGCAGCATCCCCCCACTGTGCCAGGTGGAGTGGACATCGCGACGAGGCCGTTCGCTAGGCTCGCCGGGTGAGCGAGCACCAGATCGTCCCCGCCCTCCATCTCTCCGGCCTCGTCAAGCACTTCGGGTCGACCCCGGCGGTCGCCGGTATCGACCTGATCGTGCCGTCCGGCTCGTTCTACGGCCTCGTGGGCCCGAACGGCGCCGGCAAGACCACCACGCTGTCGATGGCGACGGGCCTTCTGCGTCCCGACGCGGGCGGCGCCTGGGTGCACGGGATCGACGTGTGGCGGGACCCGGTGGCCGCCAAACGCGTCATCGGCAACCTGTCCGACGGCATCCGACTCTTCGACCGCCTCACCGGCGAGCAGCTCATCACCTACACGGCCATGATGTTCGGGCTGCCGCGCGCCGAGATCGCGCCGCGCGTCTCGGATCTCCTGGATCTCATGGATCTTCGCCCCGCCGCGGGGACGATCGTCGCCGACTACTCCGCGGGTATGACCAAGAAGGTCGCGCTCGCCTGCGCGCTGGTGCACGCACCCCGTCTCCTCGTCCTCGACGAGCCGTTCGAATCGGTCGATCCCGTCTCTGCGGCGAACATCGAGGACGTCCTGCGCAGCTACACCGCGTCGGGCGGATCGGTCATCGTCTCGAGCCATTCGATGGACCTCGTGCAGCGCATGTGCGATCACGTCGCCATCATCGCGGCGGGGCGGGTCCTCTCGTCCGGCACGATCGACGAGGTTCGCGCCGGGCAGAGTCTGCAGGACCGCTTCGTCGATCTCGTCGGCGGGCGTCACACGAGTGAGGGGCCGCAGTGGTTGCGACAGTCCTGAAGCTCCGGTACCGCGCGCTCTTCAACACTCTCGCCCGTCGACCCTGGCAGCTCGTCGGCTTCATCGCCGGCGCGCTGTGGGGAATCGGCATCCTGATCTCCGTCACCGCCGGCATCGTCTCGCTGAGCCTGGCCGGATCGCTCGACGCCTCGGCCGCCGTGAGCATCATCGGCGGCAGCGCGCTCGTGCTCGGGTGGGTCGTGGGGCCGATCGTCGTGGCGGGGATGGACACGGCGATCGACGCGCGTCGCCTCGCGCCGTACCCGTTCAGCCGTCGTCAGACGATGCTCGCGCTCGCCGGGACGGCCGCGACCGGGATCCCGGGCGTCGTGTCGACCCTCGTGGCGCTCATCTCCGTCATCCTGTGGGCGCGATGGCCGCTCGCGGCGCTCGCGGGAATCCCCGCGGCCCTGATCGGCGTGGCGATCTGCGTCGTCGCCTCCCGGCTCGTCGCCGAGCTCTCCGGTGGCGTCGGCGGCAATCGCCGCGGGCGCGAGCTGATCGGGACGCTCGTGCTGGTCGTCGTGATGCTCGCGGGACCGATCACCACGGGCATCCTCAGCCTGTTGGACGGGGGCGACGGATCGCTCGGCGAGAGGCTCGGCGCCGCGGCGGCGATCTTGCCGTGGACGCCGCTCGGAGCCGCGTGGGCGGTGGCGCCGGCCCTCGCCGCCGGGGAGGGCCTGCTCGCTCTCGCGCGCCTCGCGATCGCCCTCGCCGCTCTCGCCGCGCTCTGGTGGGCGTGGTCGCGCGCCATCGCCGGGGCGACGGCGTCTCCGGCCCGGCAGTCCAGCCGGCAGGTCGCCGCGGGCAAGCTCGGGCTGTTCGGGGTCATGCCGACCGGCGGAGTCGGTGCGACCTGGGCACGCTCGCTCAACGCCTGGCTGCGCGATCCACGGTATCTGCGCCAGCTTCTCGTGGTGCCGATCTTCCCGATCCTGTTCGCCTTCGTGAGCGGCGTCGACGGCTTCCTGTTCGCGGCGTCGCCGGTCCTCGTGGCGTTCGTGCTGGCCATCGCCTGCTACAGCGACATCTCCTACGACGGCACGGCGTACGCCACGGTGCTCGCAACGGGCGTGCGGGGCCGCGACGACCGTCTCGGGCGGCTCCTGGGAGCGGCGTGTCTCGGCATCCCCCTTGTCGTCGTGCTCACGGTCGCGACCAGCGTCCTGAGTGCGGATGCCGGGCGTCTCCCGCTCGTCCTCGGCACCGCCCTGGGGGTCCTCCTCACCGGGTACGGGGTGTCGGCCGTGACGTCCGCCATGATCATCTCGCCCGTCGCCGCGCCGGGGGACAGCCCGTTCAAGAGCGTCCCCGGTCAGACCTTCGTGGGCGGTCTTCTGGTGTTCGTCGTCTGGGCCGTCATCGCGGTGCTCTCGCTGCCCGTCCTCTTCCTCGCGGTCACGGGGATGGTTCAGGGACCTGCGGCGTGGGGCCTGCCGACGCTCGCCACGGGAGTCGTCGTCGGCGGCGGCATCGCCGCGCTGGGTGTCCACCTCGGCGGGCGGACCTTCGACCGGTCCGGTCCGGAACTGCTCGAGCGCATCCGGGCGCTGCCGTCATGACCGACCGCATCCTCGTCCTGGGCGGCACCGGGTGGGTGGGTCGCCGCGTCGCCGAGGCATGGCTCGAGCGCGGCGCCCGCGTGAGTGTGACGGCGCGCGGCGGTCGCGCTGCCCCCGCGGGCGCGGATCTCGTCGTCACCGACCGGGACCTGCCAGAGGCCTACGATGCGCTGGCCGGGACCGAATGGGACGAGATCGTCGACGTCTCCTCGGTTCCCGCACACGTCGCGCAGGCGGCATCCGCTCTCGGTGATCGCGCGGCGCACGCCACGTACATCTCGAGCGTGTCGGTCTACGCCGACGCGACCCGGGTAGGCGCCGACGAGCGGGCGGCGATCATCGAGCCCCTGGGCGAGGCGGATGCCTACGACTACGCGCGAGCCAAAGTCGCCGCCGAGGGTGAGGCGGCGGCTCTCGGCGCCCGCGTCTCAGTGATCCGACCAGGGTTGATCGTCGGCCCGGGGGACCCGACGGACCGCTTCGGCTACTGGCCGGCCCGGTTCTCAGCCGCGGGCGCAGAGGCGGTCCTCGTTCCCGAAGCGACCGCTCTCCGTGCACAGGTGATCGACGTGGATGACCTGGTGTCCTTCGTCGTCGCCTCGGGGGCACGCGGATTCGACGGCCTGGTCGATGCGGTTGGCCCCTCCCACCCGTTGGCGGAGGTCGTCACCGTCGCGCGGGATGCCGCGGGCCACACCGGCGAGGTGCACACCGCTCCCGCCGACTGGCTCGAGCGTCACGGGATCGCGCATTGGGCGGGACCGAGATCGCTCCCGCTGTGGCTGCCGGCCGACATGCCGGGCTTCGCATCGCGAAGCGGTGCGGCCTACCGGGCGGCGGGGGGCAGAACCCGTCCGCTCGCCGAGACGGTCGCCCGCGTCCTCGAGGACGAACGCGAGCGCGGTGTCGCGCGCTCCAGGACGTCGGGGCTCGAGCGCGCCGAGGAACTCGCGCTCATCGAGGCGCTGCGCGCCGAGCGCTGACCTCGATTTGCGGCAACGGATGCCGCGGCGATACCGTCGCGGTATGTCCTCGCCCGCGACCCTCACCGTCTCGACGGTGGTCCGCGCGCGTCGACGTCTGGGCGACCGCCGACGCTAGGCGACCCCTCCCGCTCTCCGCGCACGACGGATCGAGCCGCAGGTGTCGCCGTCTTCGGCCCCGCTCACTCCAGACAATAAGGTTGAATCCATGACCTTCTCGGTCGCCGTCTCCGGCGCTTCCGGCTATGCGGGTGGAGAGATCCTCCGCCTCCTCGCGTCGCATCCCGACGTCGAGATCCGCACCGTCACGGCCCACTCGAACGCCGGACAGCCCCTCATCGACCACCAGCCGCACCTGCGGTCCCTCGCGCACCTGACGCTGCAGGACACGACCCCCGAGGTCCTTTCGGGGCACGACGTCGTCTTCCTCGCCCTGCCGCACGGCCAGTCCGCGCAGTACACCGAGATGCTCGAGGACGTTCCGCTCGTCATCGACGCCGGCGCGGACCACCGCCTCACCGATCCGTCCGCGTGGAACGCGTTCTACGGGGGAGCGTTCTCCGAGCCGTGGGCGTACGGGGTTCCTGAGCTCCCCGTCGGGAGCGCGAAGCAACGGGGCGCCCTCGTCGGCGCGCGGCGCGTCGCGGCCCCCGGCTGCAACGCCTCCACCGTCTCGTTGAGCCTCGCACCCGGCGTCGCCGCCGGCGTCATCGATCCGGGTGACATCGTCACCGTGCTCGCCGTCGGACCCTCCGGGGCAGGCAAGAGCCTCAAGACGAACCTCCTGGCGTCGGAGATCCTCGGCACCGCCAACCCGTACGCGGTCGGCGGCACGCACCGGCACATCCCCGAGATCCGGCAGGCGCTCGCCGCGGCTGCGCCGACCGAGGCGGACATCCGCATCTCGTTCACCCCGGTGCTCGTCCCCATGGCGCGCGGCATCCTCGCCACCTCGACCGCCCCCATCGCGCACGGTGTCACCGACGCGCAGATCCGGGGCGCGTGGGAGTCCGCGTACGCCGACGAGCCGTTCGTGCACCTCCTGCCCGAGGGCTCGTTCCCACGGACGGCCGACGTGCTGGGCGCGAATACGGCCCTCCTCGGACTCGCGATCGATCGGGCGGCAGGTCGCGTCGTCGTGGTCGCGGCCGTCGACAACCTCGTCAAGGGCACCGCCGGTGCCGCGATCCAATCGATGAACATCGCCCTCGGTCTCACCGAGACGACGGGCCTGAGCGTGAACGGGGTGGCACCGTGAGCGTCACGGCAGCACAGGGATTCGAGGCGGCCGGCGTCGCCGTCGGATTGAAGTCGACCGGGGCGAACGATGTCGCCGTCGTCGTGAACCGCGGGCCCAAGAAGGTCGGTGCGGCCGTCTTCACGACCAACCGCGCCAAGGCCAACCCGATCCTGTGGTCGCAGCAGGCCATCGGGGACGGCGTCGTCGAGGCGATCGTCCTGAACTCCGGGGGAGCGAACTGCTTCACCGGCACGTTCGGGTTCCAGACCACGCACCAGACCGCCGAGAAGGCCGCCGAGCTCCTCGGCATCGGCGCCGGTGACGTGCTCGTCTGCTCGACCGGTCTCATCGGCACCGGTGACGAGGTCTTCCGCGGCAAGGTCCTCGACGGCGTCGAGAAGGGGGTCGCCGCCCTCTCCGCCGACGGGGGAGAGGCGGCATCCCTCGCCATCATGACCACCGACTCCCGTCCCAAGCGCGCCGTCGTTTCGCAGGACGGCTGGACCATCGGCGGCATGGCCAAGGGCGCCGGCATGCTCGCTCCGGGCCTCGCGACGATGCTCGTCGTCATCACGACCGACGCTGACCTGGATGCCGCGGCCGCCGACGCCGCGCTCCGCGAGGCCACACGGGTCAGCTTCGACCGGCTCGACTCCGACGGCTGCATGTCGACGAACGACCAGGTGACGCTCCTCGCGAGCGGGGCCAGCGGCATCCGTCCCGAGCCTGCCGCCTTCGCGCTCGCACTCGCCGAGCTCTGCCTGGACCTCGCCGCGCAGCTGCAGGGGGATGCCGAGGGCGCCAGCCACGACATCACGATCGAGATCGTCGGCGCCGAGAACGAGGCGGACGCCGTCACGGTGGGCCGCTCGATCGCGCGCAACAACCTCTTCAAGGCCGCCATCTTCGGCAACGACCCGAACTGGGGCCGTGTGCTGGCGGCGATCGGGACGACGGATGCCGCCTTCGACCCGTACGACGTCGACGTGTTGTTCAACGGGGTCCGGGTCTGCACCGCCGGGGGACCCGACCGCCCCCGCGAGGAGGTCGACCTGACTCCCCGCGCGACGCACATCCTCGTCGACCTGCGCGTCGGTCAGGCGGCGGCGACGATCCTCACCAACGACCTGACGCACGACTACGTCCACGAGAACAGCGCCTATTCGTCATGACCGACATCCAGCAGACCACGCCCGAAGAGGCCGCCGGCAAGGCCGCGGTCCTCGTCGAATCCCTGCCCTGGCTCCAGCGCTTCCGCGATCAGATCGTCGTCATCAAGTACGGCGGCAACGCGATGGTCAGCGAGGAGCTGCAGGCCGCCTTCGCCGAGGACATCGCCTACCTGCACCACGTCGGGGTGAAACCCGTCGTCGTGCACGGCGGCGGACCGCAGATCTCGACCATGCTCGACCGCCTCGACATCTCCAGCGAGTTCAAGGGCGGCTACCGCGTCACGAGCACCGAGGCGATCGGGGTCGTCCGCATGGTGCTCGCCGGGCAGATCAACCCCCAGCTGGTGTCGCGCATCAACGCGCACGGATCGTTCGCCACCGGGATGTCGGGGGAGGACGCCGGACTCTTCCAAGGACGCCGTCGCGGTGTCGTGGTCGACGGAGCCGAACACGACCTCGGGCACGTGGGCGACGTCGTCGGCGTCGACCCGACGGCCATCCTCGACCACCTCGCCGCCGACCGGGTGCCGGTCGTCTCGTCGATCGCGCCGGACGTCGACGCACCGGGCAGCTCCTTGAACGTCAACGCGGATGCCGCGGCTGCGGCGCTCGCCGTCGCTCTCGGCGCGGTCAAGCTCGTCATCCTCACCGACGTCGCCGGCCTCTACGCCGATTGGCCCAACCGCGACTCCCTCGTCTCGCACCTGACGGCCATGGAGCTGCGCGCCCTGGTACCGAGCCTCGAGTCGGGGATGATCCCGAAGATGCAGGCCTGCCTCGACGCGGTCGACGGCGGCGTCGATCGCGCGGCGATCATCGATGGACGCCAGCCGCACTCGGTGCTCGTCGAACTCTTCACACAACGCGGAATCGGAACAGAGGTGGTGGCGGGATGACCGCGCAGACGACGGTGAGCTGGAAGGACGACGCAGCGCGCGACCTCGTCCTCAACTCGGGGGACCGGTTCGCTCTGCTCGTGCGCGGCGAAGGCGCGCACCTGTGGGACGACGAAGGCACCCGATACCTCGACTTCCTCGGCGGCATCGCCGTGATCTCCCTGGGTCACGCGCACCCCGTGTTCGTGCAGGCCGTCGCCGAGCAGGCCGCGACGCTCGGGCACGTCTCGAACTACTTCGCCACGCCGCCGCAGCTCGGTCTCGCCGCTCGGCTGAAGCGGCTCGCCGGCACAGGGGACTCCGGCCGGGTCTACTTCGGCAACTCCGGCGCGGAGGCCAACGAGGCCGCCTTCAAGCTTGCGCGCCTCCACGGCGGCACCGACCGCCCCCGCATCCTCGCGCTCAAGAACGCCTTCCACGGTCGCACGATGGGGACGCTCGCCCTCACCGGCAAGCCCGCCATGCAGCAGCCCTTCGAGCCCATGGTCCCGGGAGTCGAGTTCCTCGACTCCACGATCGAGGCGCTCGAAGAGGCCATCGACGACCGCGTCGCGGCGCTGTTCGTCGAGCCGATCAAGGGCGAGGCGGGGGTGCTCGATCTCCCCGAGGGCTACCTCGCGGCCGCGCGGGAGATCACCCGTCGCCATGGCGCGCTGCTGATCATCGACGAGATCCAGACCGGAGCGGGGCGCACCGGCGCATGGTTCGCGTTCCAGCACACCGGCATCACCCCGGATGCGATCACCGTCGCCAAGGGCATCGGCAACGGCATCCCGATCGGCGCCCTCATCACCTTCGGTGCCGCGAGCGAGCTCTTCTACCCGGGCACCCACGGATCCACGTTCGGCGGCAACCCGCTCGCGACGGCCGTGGCGTCCGCGGTCCTCGACGAGATCGAGAACGCCGGCCTCGTCGAGGCGGCGGCAGAGCGCGGCCGCCAGGTCCGCGACGCCGTCGGCGCGATCGGCTCGGCACTGGTGGAGGGATGCCGCGGCCAGGGGCTGCTGATCGGCGTCGCCCTCCGGCATCCCGTCGCCGGCGCCGTGGTCGCCGCTGCCCAGCAGCACGGCCTGATCATCAACGCCGCCAACGACTCGACGATCCGTCTCGCCCCGGCGCTCACGATCGGCGACGTCGAGATCGACGAGTTCCAGACCCTGTTCGCCCGCTCCCTCGCGACTGTCGAGGACGCCCTCATGCTCGACGACACGACCCACGACACTTCGGAGGCCTCCGCATGACCCGCCACCTGCTGCGCGACGACGACCTGACCCCGGCCGAGCAGGCCGAGATCCTCGACCTGGCCGTCGAGCTGAAGGCCGACCGCTGGAAGGAGAAGCCGCTCGCCGGTCCGCAGACGGTCGCCGTCATCTTCGACAAGTCGTCGACCCGTACGCGGGTGTCCTTCGCCGTCGGCATCGCGGACCTCGGCGGCTCGCCGCTCATCATCTCGACCGCGAACAGCCAGCTGGGCGGCAAGGAGACCCCCTCCGACACCGCCCGGGTGCTGGAGCGCCAGGTCGCCGCGATCGTGTGGCGCACGTACGCGCAGGCCGGGCTCGAGGAGATGGCGAAGGACACGCGCGTCCCCGTCGTCAACGCCCTGAGTGACGACTTCCACCCCTGTCAGCTGCTCGCCGACCTGCTCACGATCCGCGAGCACAAGGGCGAGCTGAAGGGTCTCACCCTCGCTTTCTTCGGTGACGGGCTCTCCAACATGGCGCACTCCTACGCGCTTGCAGGTGTTACGGCCGGCATGCACGTGCGCATCGCCTCGCCGGAGGACTACGCACCCCGTGAGGACGTCGTCGCCGACGCCGACCGCCGCGCCGCCGAAACCGGCGGATCCCTCACCCTCTACACCGACCCGAACGAGGCCGCCTCCGGTGCGGACGTCATCGTGACCGACACGTGGGTGTCGATGGGCAAGGAAGAGGAGAAGATCGCGCGCCTGCGGGATCTCGGCTCCTACAAGGTGACGCAGGAGACGATGGTGCTCGCTCAGGACGACGCCGTCTTCATCCACTGCCTCCCCGCCGACCGCGGGTACGAGGTGGACGCCGACGTCATCGACGGACCGCAGAGCGTCGTCTGGGATGAGGCGGAGAACCGCCTGCACGCGCAGAAGGCGCTGCTGGTGTGGCTGTTGCGGCAGAGCTGACCCGAACCTGGTGGAGCTGGAACGGCCCTGCCAGGCTCCACGGCATCGACCTCGCCCGCGCGCTCGCGGTGTTCGGCATGCTCGCTGCGCACCTGCTCACCATCGAGGAGCCCCTGGCCCTCACGGACCCGTCGACGTGGGCCGACCTCGTCAACGGCCGATCGTCGATCTTGTTCGCCACCCTCGCGGGAGTCTCGATCGCGCTGATGACCGGCGGGCGGACGCCGCATCGCGGGGCGCGACTGGGCGTGAGCCGCAAGCGCCTCGCGGTCCGCGCCGTCGCGCTCTGGCTGATCGGGGTGCTCCTCACGCAGACGGGTGTGCCGATCTACGTCATCCTCCAGGCCTACGGCATCCTCTTCCTCCTCGCCCTCCCGCTCCTCGCCCTGTCGATACGCGCGCTCTGGGGCATCGCGGCATCCGTCGCGCTCGTGATGCCGTGGGTCCTGCCGTTCCTCGACGCGCTCCCGGTGTGGGAGGGCGAGTCGGGGAGGCAGTTCTTCCTGTTCACGGGATGGGCGTATCCGTTCCCGCTGTGGATCGCGTTCGTCGTCGCCGGCATCGCCATCGGACGCACGGACCTCCGCATCCTGTCCGTGCAGGTGACGATCCTCGCGGCGGGCGTTGCCGCCGTGGTGGTCGGCGGCATCATCTCGATCGTCGCCGAGGCGAGCGGTATGACGTCGCCGGGAACCTACGGCGAGGCGGCGCTCTCCGCGGAGGCCCACAGCGGCGGGCTCGCGGAGGTCATCGGCTCGGGGGGATTCGCCCTGGCGGTCCTCGGAGCCTGCCTGCTCCTGTGCCGCACGCCGATCACGTGGCTGGTCGCCCCCCTCCGTGCGGTCGGGTCCATGCCGTTGACCGCCTACGTGGGGCAGGTCCTCGTCTGGGCCGTCATCGCGCTCGGCGTCTTCGATGACACGACCGACCTGCAGGCGTTCCGTGATCTCGGACTCTTCTGGTGGTTCTGCCTGGGAGCCGTCGTCTTCTGCACAGCATGGGCGCTACTGTGCGGCCGGGGGCCCTTGGAACGCGCGCTGGCCTTCCTGTCCCGCACACTGGTGCCCGGATGGAACCTCGACCCCGCCGATAGGGTGGTCACGTGAGTGAGAGCAAGAGCGACGCGACGAACCAGGGTGCACTGTGGGGCGGACGCTTCGCCACCGGCCCGTCTCCGGAGCTCGTCGAATCTGAGTCGATCCACGCATTTCGACTGGGCTCTGGCCCACTACGACCTGGCGGGCTCCCACGCGCATGCGCGTGCGCTCGCCGCCGCCGGATACCTGACGGCCGAGGAAGAGTCGCGGATGCATGCCGGGTTGGACGCGCTCGGTGACGCCCTGCGTTCCGGTGACCTGGTGGCCGTGGAGTCCGACGAAGACGTCCACGGTGCGCTCGAAGCCGCCCTGATCCGTGAGGTCGGTTCCGAGCTGGGTGGCAAGCTCCGCGCCGGCCGCAGTCGCAATGATCAGATCGCGACACTGGTGCGACTGTTCCTCCTCGACCACTCGCGGGTGATCGCGCGGGACATCGTGCGCGTCGTCGACGCGATCGTCGCTCAAGCCGAGGCCCACTCGACGGCCATCATGCCGGGGCGGACACATCTCCAGCACGCCCAGCCCGTGCTTCTCGCGCATCACCTGCAGGCGCATGCCTGGCCCCTCGTCCGCGACCTGGAACGGCTGCGGGACTGGACGGCCCGGGCATCGGTCTCGCCCTACGGCGGGGGAGCGCTCGCCGGTGCGACGTTCGGTCTCGACGCCCACGCCGTGGCGCAGGACCTCGGTCTGGCGCGGCCGGCCGAGAACTCGATGGACGGGACGTCGGCGCGCGACGTGGTGGCGGAGTTCGCCTTCATCGCCGCGATGATCGGCGTCGACATCTCCCGCTTCGCCGAGGACATCATCATCTGGAACACGCGCGAGTTCTCGTTCGTACGCCTGGACGACGGCTTCTCGACGGGCTCGAGCATCATGCCCCAGAAGAAGAATCCCGACATCGCGGAGCTCGCTCGGGGAAAATCCGGCCGCTTGATCGGCAACCTCACCGGCCTGCTCGCCACGCTGAAGGCTCTCCCTCTCGCGTACAACCGCGATCTGCAGGAGGACAAGGAGCCCGTCTTCGACTCGGTGACGACGCTCGAAGTCCTTCTCCCGGCGTTCGCGGGGATGATCGCGACTCTCCGTTTCGACACCGACCGGATGACGGCATCCGCTCCCGAGGGATTCTCGTTGGCGACCGACGTGGCGGATTGGCTCGTCAAGCGCGGCGTTCCGTTCCGTGACGCGCACGAGATCTCCGGCGCGTTGGTGCAGGCCTGCGAGCAGCGGGGGATCGGTCTCGAGGATGCGGACGACGCGCTGTTGGCTGAGGTCTCGCCGCATCTCGAGCCGGCCGTGCGGGACGTCCTCACGGTCGAGGGGTCTGTGGCCAGCCGTGACGGCGTGGGCGGCACCGCTCCCGTGCGGGTGGGTGAGCAGCGTTCGGCGTTGGTGTCCCGGGTGCAGGACCTCGCACGCGAACTCGACATCTGATCCCGCTTATACCGGCGATAAAATAAGCAAAAAGCTTATTGCGCTGCGATGATAAGCGCCGTAGCATGCCGACATGCCCTCTCACGTCGCCGTGATCGCCGACATCGTCGGGTCCCGCACCCTGACCGATCGCGCCGGTGCCCAGCGCGCGATCATCGCTTCGTCGCATCAGGTACATGCGGATCACCCGGTCTCCGTCTCCCCGCTCGCCGCCACGGTCGGTGACGAATTCCAGGCGGTGTACCCCGACCTGCCCGCGGCGCTCGCCTCGCTGCTGCTCCTGCAGCTCCACCTCCCGGAGGGCATCCAGCTCAGGTTCGGACTCGGAGTAGGTGCGGTCGATCGCGTCGACGACGGCATCACCGATGGGCCCGGCTGGTGGGCCGCGCGTGCTGCGATCGAGCATGCTCATCGACTGCAGGACCGCGCCGTGCCGCACGCGCGCACGCGCATCGCGACGGAACAGGGACAGGATGCCGTCATGACCGAACGCATCGCTTACGCCAACGCGTACGTTCTGGCGCGCGACGAGCTCGTGTCGGCCATGAGCGGGCGCACCCGCCGACTCACGTACGGCCGGTGCCTCGGACGCACGCAGCGGGAGTTGGCGGAGGCGGAAGGGATCACCCAGCCCGCCGTCTCGCAAGCTCTCTCCGCTGCGGGTTCCGCCGCCCTCGTTGCGGGTTTCACCGATCTGTCGACGGATCCGTCGTGATCGGCGCCGGCATCGTCCTGCTCGGGGTCGGTCTCGCGGACCTCATCCGTCGTCATGCGCCCGCGCGGCTGAGAGCGTTGCTCTACATCGTGGCGTTCCTCCTCGTCCTCGTCGGCGCCTCCGGAGCGGATGCCGCGGTCTGGGCATTCGCCGCGACCGGTGTCGCCTCGATGTGGGTGGTCACGACGCCCGGTTCGACAGGAGGTCGGGCCGGCCTCTGGCCCCTGATCGTCGTCGCGCTGGTCGCACTGGTTGCGGTCGCCGTCACGGGTGTCCGTGACGATCAGGGTCCGCTCGGAGCGATCTGGCCGACCGGCTCCCCGCTCGGCGCGGTGAGTCTCGACGTCGGCGTCTTCGTGATCGGTGCCCTCGCGTTCCTCACCGAGTCGGGCAACGTCGTCGTGCGGGCGGCACTGCGCGGTGGCGAGGTCGCGTCCGACGCCCCGACGATCCTCAAGGGCGGGCGCCTGATCGGCCCGCTCGAGCGCGTCCTGGTGTTCGCGCTGACGGGGACCGGCGCGTTCACGCTCCTCGCCGCCGTGCTCGCCGCGAAGGGCATCGTGCGCTTTCCCGAGATCTCGCGCGACACCGACCTCGGTACGCGCGCGGAGTACTTCCTCATCGGCAGTCTCGTCAGCTGGGTGACCGCGCTCGGAGCGGCGTTCCTCCTGTGGTGGGGCACCGCCGCCTGACCCTTGTCGCGGAAGCCGGGGTCTGCGTGCCGCATCCCACCGTCGACCGCATCGACGACACGGTCGCTCTCGCGGTCGCCGCAGGTGGGGGAGCAGATGGGCGAGATCCAGCTCCTCGACGAACGCTCGCGCCGGGTCTATCTGCGCGACTCCGAGGGGAACGTCATCGGCCTGTACGACGAGGTGGCGGCGGACTGATCAGCCGTGGCCCCGCTGATAGCCTGGAAGACGTGTCTGAATCCGTATCGAGCGCCGATCTGACGGCGCTCGCGCCCGCCAACGACCCGTCTTTCGCCAACGTGTGGGACGAGATCGTCTGGCGCGGCCTCGTGCACGTGTCGACCGACGAAGCGTCGCTTCGCGACCTCCTCTCCGGATCGCCGATCACGTACTACTGCGGCTTCGACCCGACGGCGCCGAGCCTGCATCTCGGCAACCTCGTGCAGCTCCTCCTCCTGCGGCGTCTGCAGCTCGCCGGGCACAAGCCGCTCGGACTCGTGGGTGGATCGACCGGTCTCATCGGCGATCCGCGGCCCACGGCGGAGCGGACGCTCAACACTCGAGAGACCGTGACCGAGTGGGTCGAGCGGCTGCGGGGCCAGGTGGAACGGTTCCTGAGCTTCGAGGGCGAGAACGCGGCCCGGCTCGTGAACAACCTCGACTGGACCGCGCCGATGAGCGCGATCGACTTCCTGCGCGAGATCGGCAAGCACTACCGGGTCGGCACGATGCTTAAGAAGGATGCCGTCGCCGCCCGCCTCAACTCCGACGCGGGCATCAGCTACACCGAGTTCAGCTACCAGATCCTGCAGGGGATGGACTACCTCGAGCTGTACCGCCAGTACGACTGCGTCCTGCAGACGGGTGGCAGCGACCAGTGGGGGAACCTGACGAGTGGGACGGATCTGATCCACCGCGTCGAGGGGACGTCCGTGCATGCCATCGGCACGCCGCTGATCACCAACAGCGACGGGACGAAGTTCGGCAAAAGCGAGGGCAACGCGGTGTGGCTGGATGCCGACATGTGCAGCCCGTACCGGATGTACCAGTTCTGGCTCAACACCGATGATGCCGACGTCGTCGCTCGCCTGAAGGTGTTCACGTTCCTGACGCGCGCCGACATCGAGGAGTACGAGCGGCTGGTCGCCGACGAGCCCTTCCGGCGTGCGGCGCAGCGTCGTCTCGCGATGGAGGTCACGACGACGGTGCATGGAGCGGATGCCGCGAATGCGGTCGCCGCCGCGTCCGACGCACTCTTCGGGCAGGGGGATCTCACCGCCCTCGACGCCCCCACGCTCCGCTCTGCGCTCGAGGAGCTGCCGCACGTGGCGACGGCCGGGGAGATCCCGGTCGTACAGGCGCTCCTGGACACCGGCTTGGTCTCCAGTGCGAGCGAGGCGCGACGCGCGATCTCGCAGGGAGGTGTCTCCGTCGACGGTGTGAAGGTCGTCGACGAGGGGCAGGTCATCACGGGTTCGCTCCCCGGTGGCGTCTCCGTGCTCCGGCGCGGCAAGAAGACGATGGCCGGCGTGTTCGTGTCCTGACGAATGGCCCTCTCCGAGGCCGCTCTTCCCGATCCGTGGGGGGAGCGGCCTCTGTTGTTTGGGCTCCTGATCAGCGCGACACGCCCGGGATGCGGGCGTGATTTGCCGGACCTGCGGGAGCCGCGTAACTTATTACTTGTTCGCCCCACAGGGAAGAGCGAGAGACCGAAAGGCCTCCGGCCCCCTCAAGCGGAGAACCACATCCATCCCAAACCTCTCCTAGAGAGAACAAGACCTTGTGGTCTAGGATGGGGACTCCACCTCGAAGCCCCGTGGTGATGAGCCCGACACGATCTCCTGATCGTTGCGTGCCGTCTCGTTCGGGAGTCGAGCGAAGAGTGTGACGTTGCCTCACTACGAAGCCCTGCGGGGTGGTGTGGGAGCATCCGATCCTTGAGAACTCAACAGCGTGCACTTGTCAAATGCCAAATAACCTCGATCTCAGCTTTGGCTGAGGTGAGATTCCTTTGGATCAAAGTCCGGCACTTCGGTGTCGGCAACGGATAGTCAGCAATGATTTATCTCTTTGGTCAGTTCAAACTCGCTGCTTCGGCCTATTCCGGTCGTTGTCAGTATTTTTCTTTTACGGAGAGTTTGATCCTGGCTCAGGATGAACGCTGGCGGCGTGCTTAACACATGCAAGTCGAACGGTGAAGCAGAGCTTGCTCTGTGGATCAGTGGCGAACGGGTGAGTAACACGTGAGCAACCTGCCCCTGACTCTGGGATAAGCGCTGGAAACGGCGTCTAATACTGGATATGAGCTGCGATCGCATGGTCAGCAGTTGGAAAGATTTTTCGGTCTGGGATGGGCTCACGGCCTATCAGCTTGTTGGTGAGGTAATGGCTCACCAAGGCGTCGACGGGTAGCCGGCCTGAGAGGGTGACCGGCCACACTGGGACTGAGACACGGCCCAGACTCCTACGGGAGGCAGCAGTGGGGAATATTGCACAATGGGCGAAAGCCTGATGCAGCAACGCCGCGTGAGGGATGACGGCCTTCGGGTTGTAAACCTCTTTTAGCAGGGAAGAAGCGAAAGTGACGGTACCTGCAGAAAAAGCGCCGGCTAACTACGTGCCAGCAGCCGCGGTAATACGTAGGGCGCAAGCGTTATCCGGAATTATTGGGCGTAAAGAGCTCGTAGGCGGTTTGTCGCGTCTGCTGTGAAATCCCGAGGCTCAACCTCGGGTCTGCAGTGGGTACGGGCAGACTAGAGTGCGGTAGGGGAGATTGGAATTCCTGGTGTAGCGGTGGAATGCGCAGATATCAGGAGGAACACCGATGGCGAAGGCAGATCTCTGGGCCGTTACTGACGCTGAGGAGCGAAAGGGTGGGGAGCAAACAGGCTTAGATACCCTGGTAGTCCACCCCGTAAACGTTGGGAACTAGTTGTGGGGTCCATTCCACGGACTCCGTGACGCAGCTAACGCATTAAGTTCCCCGCCTGGGGAGTACGGCCGCAAGGCTAAAACTCAAAGGAATTGACGGGGACCCGCACAAGCGGCGGAGCATGCGGATTAATTCGATGCAACGCGA
Source organism: Microbacterium sp. SORGH_AS_0505 (assembly GCF_030818715.1). Taxonomy (NCBI): domain Bacteria; kingdom Bacillati; phylum Actinomycetota; class Actinomycetes; order Micrococcales; family Microbacteriaceae; genus Microbacterium; species Microbacterium sp. SORGH_AS_0505. The sequence goes on from NZ_JAUTAT010000001.1 coordinate 2,034,319, forward strand.
AGAACCTTACCAAGGCTTGACATATACGAGAACGGGCCAGAAATGGTCAACTCTTTGGACACTCGTAAACAGGTGGTGCATGGTTGTCGTCAGCTCGTGTCGTGAGATGTTGGGTTAAGTCCCGCAACGAGCGCAACCCTCGTTCTATGTTGCCAGCACGTAATGGTGGGAACTCATGGGATACTGCCGGGGTCAACTCGGAGGAAGGTGGGGATGACGTCAAATCATCATGCCCCTTATGTCTTGGGCTTCACGCATGCTACAATGGCCGGTACAAAGGGCTGCAATACCGCGAGGTGGAGCGAATCCCAAAAAGCCGGTCCCAGTTCGGATTGAGGTCTGCAACTCGACCTCATGAAGTCGGAGTCGCTAGTAATCGCAGATCAGCAACGCTGCGGTGAATACGTTCCCGGGTCTTGTACACACCGCCCGTCAAGTCATGAAAGTCGGTAACACCTGAAGCCGGTGGCCCAACCCTTGTGGAGGGAGCCGTCGAAGGTGGGATCGGTAATTAGGACTAAGTCGTAACAAGGTAGCCGTACCGGAAGGTGCGGCTGGATCACCTCCTTTCTAAGGAGCACTGCACTCTTCGGAGTGACAGAGCCGGTTTCGAGACGAATGTTCTCGACCGGAGCTCATGGGTGGAACATTTGACGAGGTGTCGGAGGGTGACTTCCGGATCTAGTACGACCTTCGGGTTTGGAACGGTTCGGGGTGAGGCTTCTGACACATGCACGCTGTTGGGTCCTGAGGGACCGGATGGAAGTCCGAACCTCTGGGCCTTTTCTTGTGCCGGCGATTGCTGGTGCGGGGAAGGTACCGCCCGTACTTTGAGAACTACACAGTGGACGCGAGCATCTTGCGAGCTGATCTTTTGATCGGTTCGTGAAAGATGATCTTAAAGATCATTAGTCAATTTCGATTGACGATTCAACTCATGTGATTTCAAGTCTTTAAGAGCAAACGGTGGATGCCTTGGCATCTGGAGCCGAAGAAGGACGTAGCAATCTGCGATAAGCCTCGGGGAACTGATAAGCAAGTTTTGATCCGAGGATGTCCGAATGGGGAAACCCCGCTGGGCGGCGTGCCGACCTAGTGACTCCCGCCTGAATATATAGGGCGGGTAGAGGGAACGTGGGGAAGTGAAACATCTCAGTACCCACAGGAAGAGAAAGCAACCGCGATTCCGTTAGTAGTGGCGAGCGAAACCGGAACAGGCTAAACCGAGTACGTGTGATATCCGGCAGGAGTTGCGTATTCGGGGTTGTGGGACTTTTCAGATAGTTCTGCCGAACTGTCGGCGTTACAAGAAGGTATAGACGAACCGCATTGAAAGGCGGGTCATAGAGGGTGCCAACCCCGTAGTCGAAATGCTTCTCTTGACGCGAAGAGTATCCCAAGTAGCACGGGGCCCGAGAAATCCCGTGTGAATCTGTCAGGACCACCTGATAAGCCTAAATACTCCCAGATGACCGATAGCGGACAAGTACCGTGAGGGAAAGGTGAAAAGTACCCCGGGAGGGGAGTGAAATAGTACCTGAAACCGTTTGCTTACAAACCGTTGGAGCCTCCTTAGTAGGGGTGACAGCGTGCCTTTTGAAGAATGAGCCTGCGAGTTAGCGATATGTGGCGAGGTTAACCCGTGTGGGGTAGCCGTAGCGAAAGCGAGTCTGAATAGGGCGATTCAGTCGCATGTCCTAGACCCGAAGCGAAGTGATCTATCCATGGCCAGGTTGAAGCGACGGTAAGACGTCGTGGAGGACCGAACCCACTTAGGTTGAAAACTGAGGGGATGAGCTGTGGATAGGGGTGAAAGGCCAATCAAACTTCGTGATAGCTGGTTCTCTCCGAAATGCATTTAGGTGCAGCGTTGCGTGTTTCTTGCCGGAGGTAGAGCTACTGGATGGCCGATGGGCCCTACAAGGTTACTGACGTCAGCCAAACTCCGAATGCCGGTAAGTGAGAGCGCAGCAGTGAGACTGTGGGGGATAAGCTTCATAGTCGAGAGGGAAACAACCCAGACCACCAACTAAGGTCCCAAAGCGCGTGCTAAGTGGGAAAGGATGTGGAGTTGCTGTGACAACCAGGAGGTTGGCTTAGAAGCAGCCACCCTTGAAAGAGTGCGTAATAGCTCACTGGTCAAGTGATTCCGCGCCGACAATGTAACGGGGCTCAAGCACGCCACCGAAGTTGTGGCATTGACATTATTGGTAGGCCTTCGTGGTCCAGCCGTGTTGATGGGTAGGAGAGCGTCGTGTGGCCAGCGAAGCGGCGGTGTGAACCAGCCGTGGAGGCTACACGAGTGAGAATGCAGGCATGAGTAGCGAAAGACGTGTGAGAAACACGTCCTCCGAAAGACCAAGGGTTCCAGGGTCAAGCTAATCTTCCCTGGGTAAGTCGGGACCTAAGGCGAGGCCGACAGGCGTAGTCGATGGACAACGGGTTGATATTCCCGTACCGGCGAAGAACCGCCCAAGCTAATCCAGTGGTGCTAAGAGTCCTAACCCGGCTGAGTGGATCCCTTCGGGGTGAAGCCGGCCGGTCTAACGCTCGACCCCGTTCTGGTGCGGCTAGCGTATTAACAGGTGTGACGCAGGAAGGTAGCCCAACCCGGGCGATGGTTGTCCCGGGGCAAGTGCGTAGGCCGAGAGATAGGCAAATCCGTCTCTCACATAGGCTGAGACACGATGCGGATAAAAAGTGGGTGATCCTATGCTGCCAAGAAAAGCATCGACGCGAGGTTCTAGCTGCCCGTACCCCAAACCGACTCAGGTGGTCAGGTAGAGAATACCAAGGAGATCGAGAGAATCGTGGTTAAGGAACTCGGCAAAATGCCCCCGTAACTTCGGGAGAAGGGGGGCCTTCCGCTTATTAGGATTTACTCCGAAAGGGCGTGGAGGCCGCAGAGACTAGTGGGTAGCGACTGTTTACTAAAAACACAGGTCCGTGCCAAGTCGCAAGACGATGTATACGGACTGACGCCTGCCCGGTGCTGGAAGGTTAAGAGGACCGGTTAGCCGCAAGGCGAAGCTGAGAATTTAAGCCCCAGTAAACGGCGGTGGTAACTATAACCATCCTAAGGTAGCGAAATTCCTTGTCGGGTAAGTTCCGACCTGCACGAATGGCGTAACGACTTCCCAACTGTCTCAACCGCGAACTCGGCGAAATTGCATTACGAGTAAAGATGCTCGTTACGCGCAGCAGGACGGAAAGACCCCGTGACCTTTACTACAGCTTGGTATTGGTGTTCGGTGTGGCTTGTGTAGGATAGGTGGGAGACTTTGAAGCGGTGACGCCAGTTACCGTGGAGTCATTGTTGAAATACCACTCTGGTCACTCTGGATATCTAACTTCGAACCGTAATCCGGTTCAGGGACAGTGCCTGGTGGGTAGTTTAACTGGGGCGGTTGCCTCCCAAAAAGTAACGGAGGCGCCCAAAGGTTCCCTCAACCTGGTTGGCAATCAGGTGGCGAGTGTAAGTGCACAAGGGAGCTTGACTGTGAGACTGACAGGTCGAGCAGGGACGAAAGTCGGGACTAGTGATCCGGCAGTGGCTTGTGGAAGCGCTGTCGCTCAACGGATAAAAGGTACCTCGGGGATAACAGGCTGATCTTGCCCAAGAGTCCATATCGACGGCATGGTTTGGCACCTCGATGTCGGCTCGTCGCATCCTGGGGCTGGAGTAGGTCCCAAGGGTTGGGCTGTTCGCCCATTAAAGCGGTACGCGAGCTGGGTTTAGAACGTCGTGAGACAGTTCGGTCCCTATCCGCTGCGCGCGTAGGAAATTTGAGAGGATCTGACCCTAGTACGAGAGGACCGGGTTGGACGAACCTCTGGTGTGCCAGTTGTTCTGCCAAGAGCACCGCTGGTTAGCTACGTTCGGGATGGATAACCGCTGAAAGCATCTAAGCGGGAAGCCGGCCTCAAGATGAGATTTCCATACCTTCGGGTGAGAGGCTCCCAGCCAGACTACTGGGTTGATAGGCCGGATGTGGAAGCGTGGTAACACGTGAAGCTGACCGGTACTAATAAGCCGATGACTTGATAACACACCGTTTAGGTGCTTGCGTCCACTGAGTGGTTCTCGATGTACGGTCGAGAACCGCATAACGAATAATCGTTGTGCAGACTGAAACATCAATAGTGTTTCGGCGGCCATAGCGTGAGGGAAACGCCCGGTTACATTCCGAACCCGGAAGCTAAGCCTCACAGCGCCGATGGTACTGCAGGGGGGACCCTGTGGGAGAGTAGGACACCGCCGGACTTCTTTCGTGAAATGGCCACCCAGAGTTGGGTGGCCATTTCTCGTTAACGCGTACGTGAGAGGACAGAGAGATGACGGACGAGCAGCGCCCTGAAAAGTCGGGCGGCAAACGGAAGTTCACCCCTGCTTCCTCGAGCTCACGCGACGAGCGGTCGCGGGATAGCGGACGCCCGTCGCGCGGCGACGGCGACCGTCGCCCCTCCGAGCGCCGCGACAGCGAACGCGGTTCCGCGCCGCGTCGCGAGGGTGACCGTCCGTCGTATCCGAAGCGCGATGGTGAGCGTCGTCCGTACGAGAAGCGTGATGGCGACCGTCCCTCGTACCCGCGTCGTGATGGTGACCGTCCCTCGTATCCGCGTCGTGATGGTGACCGTCCGTCGTACCCGAAGCGTGACGGGGAGCGTCGTCCTTACGAGAAGCGTGACGGCGACCGTCCCTCGTACCCGAAGCGCGATGGCGAGCGTCGTCCGTACGAGAAGCGTGACGGCGACCGTCCCTCGTACCCGCGTCGTGACGGTGACCGTCCCTCGTATCCGCGCCGCGATGGCGACCGGCCGTCGTACCCGAAGCGTGACGGGGAGCGACGCCCCTACGAGAAGCGTGACGGCGACCGTCCGTCCTACCCGCGCCGTGACGGTGACCGTCCGTCGTACCCGAAGCGTGACGGAGAGCGACGTCCGTACGAGAAGCGTGACGGCGAGCGACGTCCCTACGAGAAGCGTGACGGCGAGCGACGTCCGTATGAGAAGCGTGACGGTGACCGTCCTTCGTACCCGCGTCGTGATGGTGACCGTCCGTCGTACCCGCGCCGCGATGGTGACCGTCCGTCGTACCCGCGCCGCGATGGTGACCGTCCGTCGTACCCGCGCCGCGATGGCGACCGTCCGTCGTACCCGCGCCGCGATGGCGACCGTCCGTCGTACCCGCGCCGCGATGGCGACCGTCCGTCGTACCCGCAGCGCGACGGGGAGCGTCGGTCTTCGCGGCCGCCGCAGGACTCGGACCGTCGGAGCATGCCGGCAGGCCCGGTCGTTCCCGATGAGGTCACGGCACGCGATCTCAACGGTGCTGCGCGTAACGAGCTGAAGACCCTCAGCAAGGACAACGCGGAGCAGGTCGCTCGTCACCTCGCCATGGCCGCCCGTCTCATCGATGAAGACCCGACCCTGGCCCACGAGCATGCCCTGGCGGCATCCCGCAGCGCCGGTCGCATCGCCGTGGTCCGCGAGACCGTCGCGATCACGGCCTACGCCGTCGGAGACTTCGCCCTCGCCCTGCGCGAACTGCGGACGTTCCGCCGGATCTCCGGTCGAGACGACCAGATCGCCCTGATGGTCGACAGCGAGCGCGGTGTCGGTCGCCCCGACCGCGCGCTCGAGGTCGGACGTGCCGTCGACCGTGCTTCTCTGCCGACCGACGTCCGTGTCGAACTCGCGATCGCGATGTCGGGCGCCCGTCTCGACCTCGGTCAACCCGACCGTGCCCTCCAGGAACTCGACATTCCCGAACTCGATCCGGACACGGCGTTCCCGTGGAGCCCCGGACTGTTCGCGGCGCGCGCCGCCGTCCTCGAAGAGCTCGGCCAGGACGATGAGGCCGCCCAGTGGCAGCGTCGGGCCGACATCGCCGCCGCGGCTCTGGGTGAGGTCGATGCCGATTCGGAGACGATCGAGATCGACGAGATCGATGAGATCGAGCTCGACGAAGAGATCGAGGACCCGGCCGACGACGCCGGTGACGACGACGTGGACGACGAACCGGCATCCGTTCAGGAGGACGACGAGGAGGAGCGCTCCTGATGGGGCTTTTCTCCCGCACGCGTCCCACGCCTCTCGACGGCGTCGACCTGGTCCTCGCGGATCTCGACGGCGTCGTCTACGCGGGTGACGCTGCGATCCCGCACGCCGTGGAGAGTCTGACGGCATCGCGACGAGACCGTCCGCTCGCGTACATCACGAACAACGCCTCCCGTCGTGACAGTGTCGTGGCCGGGCACCTCACGGAGCTCGGTCTCGCGACCGAGCCGCACGAGGTCGTCACCAGTCCGCAGGCGGCCGTCCGGTTGCTGCGCGACAAGGTCCCCTCGGGTGCCACCATCCTCGTCGTCGGCGGCGACGGTCTCGTCTTCGAGCTCGACAAGGCCGGGTACTCGGTGACCCGGAGCGCGGACGATCGTCCAGCCGCCGTCGTCCAGGGCTTCGCTCCCGAGGTGGGCTGGGCGCAGCTCGCCGAGGCGGCATACGCCCTCGCGCTCCCCGAAGAGGAGGGCGGCATCCCCTGGATCGCCACGAACACCGACTGGACGATCCCGCAGGCACGCGGCATCGCGCCGGGCAACGGCACTCTCGTCTCCGCGGTGCACACGGCTGTGGGACGACTGGCCACCGTCGCGGGAAAGCCCGAGCGCCCCATCTTCGACGAGGCGGTCGCGCGGTTCGGGGCACGGCATCCGCTCTTCATCGGCGACCGGCTCGACACCGACATCGCCGGCGCGCAGGCCGCGGAGATCGACTCCGTCCTGGTGCTCACCGGGATCGACAGGCCCAAGCACGTCCTGGCCGCGCCGAACTCCTCAAGGCCGACCTACATCGTCGGCGACCTGAGAGAGCTCCACGAGCCGTACCCCGAGACGATCGTGAAGGGCGACGTGACCACCGTCGGCTCCGCCTCGGTGCGGATCGACGGGCCGGACGTGCACATCGTCGCCGAGGGTGATCGTCCGATCGATCTCGTGCGCGCCGGCGCCGCGGCGATCTGGGGCACCGGACGGGCGATCTACGGCTTCCGGGTGCCCGAGCGGCTCTACGCCGACCCGTTCCACCGACGCTGACGACGGCGCCGCCGCGTTCACGTCCGCCGTCCTCCGCGCCGCGTAGGGTGGGGAACATGTCGATGGATGCCGCTGACGGCGACGCGCGCCGCGAGGACCTGCTCTCGACGCTCGAAGTGATCGAGGACCAGCCGCTGGGGGAGCGCGCGGCCGCGTATGCGTTGCTGCACGACGAGCTCGCGAAGCGTCTCGAATCGGGTCCGCGCGACCCGAACGCATGAGCAGCCGACTCGACGCGGCCGTGGCCGCACGCGGTCTCGCGCGCAGCCGCACCCATGCGGCTCAGCTCATCGACGCGGGACTGGTCAGCGTCGACGGTCAGCCCGTCGTGAAGGCCTCGGTCAAGGTTGGTGACGAACAGCACATCGAGGTCGCGGCATCCGACCACTACGTCAGCCGCGCCGCCCACAAACTCCTGGCCGCCCTCGACGCGTTCGGAGTCGACCCGGGCGGGCGCGTCGCGCTCGACATGGGAGCCTCGACCGGAGGGTTCACCCAGGTGCTCGTCGAGCGCGGCGCCGCCCGGGTGCTCGCCGTCGACGTGGGACACGGGCAGCTTGCGGCGGAGGTCGCCGCCCTTCCCGAGGTGGCCGTGGTCGAAGGCTTCAACGCACGGCACATGACGCCCGCGTCCCTCGCCGAGGCGAGCGGCGTCGCCGACGTGCCGACCCTCGTGACAGGGGACCTCTCGTTCATCTCGCTCACGCACGTCCTCCCCGCAGCGGCGGCTGTGTGCGCTGCGGCATCCGATCTCGTCCTGCTCGTCAAGCCGCAGTTCGAAGTCGGCCGCACGGGTGTCCGGGAGGGTCTGGTGACGGATGCCGGGCGCCGGGCGGACGCTGTGGCGAGCGTCCTGTGGTCGGCGTGGGATGCCGGCCTCGGGACCCACGGGGTGATCGCGTCGCCGATCGCCGGGACTCACGGCAACCGCGAGTTCCTCATCCATCTGCGACCCGGGACGACCGACGACGTCAATCCGACACAATGGTTGGACACCGTGAACCGACTGGCGGGAGCCGCATGACCGACGCGACGCGCAACATCCTCGTGGTGGCGCACGCGCTGCGTGAGAACACCGTGGCCGGCGCCCGGCGCGTCGTCGCCGCCGTCCACGCGGCGGGGTTGCGCCCCGTGGTCCCGGGCGACGACCCCGAGCTCGCGGCTGCGCTCGGCGACCTCGACACGGCGATCCTCGGCGAAGGCGGCATCGACGTCTCGGACATCGAGATCGCGATCGTCCTCGGCGGCGACGGCACGATCCTGCGCGCGGCCGAGCTGGTGCGCGCGGCATCCGTTCCCCTCCTGGGGGTCAACATGGGTCACGTCGGGTTCCTCGCCGAGCTCGAAGCGGACGACGTCGACGAGGCGATCGGCCGCGCCCTCGCCCGCGACTACGAGATCCACGAGCGGATGACGCTGTCGGTCGAGGTCCGTGACGCCGATGGGAGTGTCGTCTACTCCACGTGGGCGCTCAACGAGGCGACCGTCGAGAAGGCATCTCGAGAGCGCATGCTCGAGGTCATGATCGAGATCGACGGACGGCCGCTGTCGTCCTTCGGGTGCGATGGCGTCGTCGTGGCGACCCCCACCGGGTCGACGGCCTACAACTTCTCGGCCGGTGGCCCCGTCGTCTGGCCTTCGGTGCAGGCACTCTGCCTCGTGCCGCTGTCGGCGCACGCCCTGTTCGCCCGGCCTCTCGTCCTCGGGCCCGAGACGTCCGTCTCGCTCGACGTCCTCGAGCGCAACCAGGGCCGGGGCGTGCTGTGGTGCGACGGCCGCCGCTCCCACGACCTGCCTCCCGGCGCACGTGTCGTCGTCGGGCGATCGACGCAGCCGGTGCGCCTGGCGCGCCTGCACCGGTCGGTCTTCACCGACCGGCTCGTCCGCAAGTTCCAGCTCCCCATCGCGGGGTGGCGGGGCGATGCGGAGACGGTGCTGTGATCGAGCAGATCCGGCTGCGCGACCTCGGAGTGATCGCGGGGGCGACGTTGCCGATCGGTCCGGGCTTCACCGCGATCACGGGTGAGACCGGCGCCGGCAAGACGATGGTGGTCACGGGTCTCGGCCTTCTCCTCGGAGCGCGGGCGGACTCCGGCGCCGTGCGCGCCGGAGCGGATCAGGCCGCGGTCGACGGCGTGTGGATCGTTCCGGAGGCCGGCGCTGTCGTCGAACGGGTCCGGGATGCCGGGGGCGACATCGAACCGCTCGGTGACGGGCGGGCGGAGCTCTACCTCGGTCGCACGCTGTCGAGCGAGGGTCGCAGTCGTGCCACCGTCGGCGGCCGGACGGCGCCCGCGGGGGTGCTCGCAGACCTCGCGGACCAGCTCGTCGTCGTCCACGGTCAGTCCGATCAGCTCCGGTTGACGTCGGCCGCCGCGCAGCGCGACGCGCTGGACCGGTTCGGCGGTGCCGAGATCGCGACGTCGCTCGAACGGTACCGCGCGGTGTGGGATGCCTGGCGGACCGCGGCGGCTGAGCTCGAGACGCTGACGACCGAGCAGAGCGCGCGTGCGCGTGAGGCGGAGGAACTCCGGAGCGCGATCGACGCGATCGAGGCGGTCGACCCGCAGCCCGGTGAGGACGTCGAGCTGGCGCAGCGCGCCGACCGCTTGGCGAACGTCGAGGAGTTGCGGATGGCTGCGGCCACCGCGCACACCGCGCTCTCGAACGAGGACGACCTGCCCGATGTGCAGGAGCTCCTGGCTGAGGCTCGACGGGCCCTCGAGCGCGCTGCCGGTACCGACGAGGTGCTGCGAGCGCACGCTGCGGCGATCGAGGAGCTCGGCTACCGGGTCGCCGACATCGCGGGGGAGCTCAGCGGGTATCTCGCCGACCTCGACGAGGGCGGTCCGCACGAGCTTGCGGCGGTCGAAGAGCGACGGGCCGCACTGGGTGCACTCATCCGGGTCCACGGTTCGCTGGACGAGGCCATCGGGCTGCTCGCCACGGGCTCCGCGCGCCTCGCCGAGCTCGACGACGACGGCGACCGCATCGAGCGGCTGACCGTCGAACGCGATCGGCTCCGCGACGAAGTCGACGCGCGCGCCGCCGAGCTGACGGAGGCGCGGCGAGCCGCGGCATCCCGTCTCGGCGACGCCGTCACCGAGGAGCTCCGTCACCTCGCCCTCCCCGACGCGCGGCTGACGGTCGCCGTCGACCCCGGCTCCGAGGCCGCTCACGGCCGCGATGTCGTGACGATCCAGCTCGCGCCGCATCCCGGCGCGTCTCCGCGTCCGGTCGCCCGCGGCGCGTCCGGTGGCGAGCTCAGCCGTGTCATGCTCGCGATCGAGGTCGTGATCGCGGGGACCGATCCCGTTCCGACCTTCGTCTTCGACGAGGTGGATGCCGGTATCGGCGGCGCCGCGGCGATCGAGGTCGGCCGTCGGCTCGCGAAACTCGCCGAGACGAGCCAGGTCATCGCCGTCACCCACCTGGCGCAGGTGGCCGCCTTCGCCGGCAACCACCTGTCGGTCGTCAAGTCGAACGACGGATCGGTCACCGCGTCGAGCGTCCGTCGTCTGGAGGGTGAGGAACGCGCCGCCGAGATGGCACGCCTGCTGTCGGGTATGGCGGATTCGGACGCGGCACTGGGGCACGCGCGCGAACTGCTCGAGCTCGGACGCGCTCGCTGAGACGCCGGTCGAGGCGACACCCGGGCGGCCTCCGGACCGGGTGCGCAGGAGGGCTGATAGAGTGAAAGCCCGTGACGGACTCTTCGGGCGCGGGACGCAAAAACAACGACATCACCAAGCACATCTTCGTGACGGGTGGTGTCGTTTCGTCTCTCGGCAAGGGTTTGACCGCCGCCAGCCTCGGTAACCTCCTCACCGCGCGCGGCCTGCGCGTCGTGATGCAGAAGCTCGACCCGTACCTGAATGTCGACCCGGGAACGATGAACCCGTTCCAGCACGGTGAGGTCTTCGTGACCGACGACGGCGCCGAGACCGACCTCGACATCGGTCACTACGAGCGCTTCCTCGACATCGAGCTGAGCCAGGCCGCGAACGTCACGACGGGTCAGATCTACTCCGAGGTCATCGCCAAGGAGCGCCGCGGCGAGTACCTGGGCGACACCGTTCAGGTCATCCCGCACATCTCCGACGAGATCAAGCGGCGCATGCGCCTGCAGGCGAGCGAAGAGCCCCGCCCCGACGTGATCATCACCGAGGTCGGCGGCACGGTCGGCGACATCGAGTCGCAGCCGTTCATCGAGTCGGCGCGTCAGATCCGGCACGAGCTCGGCCGCGACAACGTCTTCTTCGTGCACGTCTCGCTGGTGCCGTTCATGGGTGCCTCGGGCGAGCAGAAGACCAAGCCCACGCAGCACTCCGTCGCGATGCTGCGTTCCATCGGCATCCAGCCCGACGCGCTTGTCCTGCGCAGCGACCGCCCCGTCACCGAGTCCAACAAGCGCAAGATCGCGCTCATGTGCGACGTCGACGAGGATGCGGTCATCAACACCGTCGACCTGCCGAGCATCTACGACATCCCCTCGACGCTCAGCGACCAGGGTCTCGACGCGTACATCGTGCGACGCCTGGGCCTCGACGCCAAGGCGGGTGACATCGACTGGACCCGCTGGAACAAAGTCCTGAACGCGGTCCACAACCCCAAGCACGAGGTGACCGTCGGTCTCGTCGGCAAGTACATCGACCTGCCCGACGCGTACCTCTCGGTCACCGAGGCCCTGAAGGCGGGCGGGTTCGCGCAGGAGACCAAGGTCCAGATCGTGTGGATCCCTTCGGACCTGTGCGAGACGCCCGAGGGTGCCGCGAAGGCCCTGTCGGCCGTCGACGGGATCGTCATCCCCGGCGGCTTCGGCATCCGCGGCATCGAGGGCAAGCTGGGGGCGCTGAAGTTCGCCCGCGAGCAGGGGCTGCCGACGCTCGGCATCTGCCTCGGCCTGCAGTGCATGGTCATCGAGTACGCGCGCCACGTCGCCGGTATCGAGGACGCGTCCTCGAGCGAGTTCGACCCGGAGACGCCGCACCCGGTCATCGCGACCATGGCGGAGCAGGTCGACATCCTCGACCGCGGCGACATGGGCGGCACGATGCGTCTGGGTCTGTACGAGGCTGCACTGGCCGAGGGCTCGCTCGCCGCGGAGCTCTACGGCTCGGACCGCGCGACCGAGCGTCACCGTCACCGCTACGAGGTCAACAACGCCTACCGCCAGCAGATCGCGGACGCGGGTCTCTGGTTCTCGGGCCTGAACCCCGACCTCGACCTCGTCGAGTACGTCGAGCTCCCGCGAGACGTGCACCCGTACTACATCGCGACCCAGGCGCACCCCGAGCTCCGCTCGCGGCCGACCGAGGCGAACCCGCTGTTCCGAGGTCTCATCGCCGCGGCTCTCGACCGGCACCGCGCGAGCGAGCTGTTCGACGTCGAGAACGAGGACTGAGCGATGACGGATGCTGCGCCTCTGCAGGACGACGCCGTCGCGGTTCGTGTGACGCAGACCGAGACGGTCTTCGAGGGGCACGTCTGGAATCTCCGCCGGGACGAGTTCGCCTACGGTGACGGGTCGATCGTCCGCGAGTACGTCGACCACTCCGGTGCGGTCGCCGTCCTGGCGCTCGACGACGACGGGCGCGTCCTCCTCATCCGTCAGTACCGTCACCCGGTCGGCTTCCGCGATTGGGAGATCCCGGCAGGCCTGCTGGACGTGCCGGGGGAGGACCCCCTCGAGGCCGCGAAGCGCGAGCTCGCCGAGGAGGCGGACTTGACCGCCGAGCGGTGGGACGTGCTCTCGGACTTCTTCACGAGCCCCGGCGGCAGCGACGAGGCGATCCGCATCTATCTGGCCCGCGGACTCGCGGCGACGTCCGAAGCCTTCGCCCGCACCGAGGAGGAAGCGGACATCGAGGTGCGGTGGGTGGCGCTGGATGAGGTCGTCGACGCGGTCCTGGCTCGGAAGCTCCAGAACCCGTCGCTCGTCATCGCGGCCCTCGCCGCCGCTGCCGGCCGCTCCCGCGAGTGGACGACGCTCGGCGCCGCCGACGCGCCGTGGCCGGGACGCTCGCGTCCCGTGGGCGCGGACCGACCGCAGGGCTGAGGCGCCGTGAGGCTCGCGCGCGCCGTCGACGCGTTCCTCCGGCACATCACGATCGAGCGCGGACTGTCGGCGCACACCGTCGCGGCCTACCGTCGCGACCTGGCCGGGTACCTGGCGTGGCTCGCTGAGCGGGGCGTCGAGGACACGGATGCCGTGACGGGGGAGCTCGTCACCGGGTTCGCGGCGGAACGCGCGTCATCCGATCCGCCGCCGGCGTCGACCTCGTTGGCGCGGCTGCAGTCCGCCATCCGCAGCTTCCATCGCTTCCTCGCGCGCGAGGGCATCGTGACGGACGATCCGACGACGAAGCTGCGGCCACCCAAGGCGCCGATGCGCCTTCCGAAGGCGTTGCCCGTCGAGGACGTCCTCCGGCTGTTGGATGCCGCCGGCCCCGCGCCCGAGGACGCCGCACCCGGTGAACTCGTCGGCCTGCGTGATCGCGCGCTGCTCGAGCTCCTGTACGCGACGGGTGCGCGCGTGTCGGAGATCGTCGACCTGGACGTCGACGATCTGATGCACGGCGAGGTCCTGCGGGTTCGCGGCAAGGGAGCGAAGGAACGCATCGTCCCCGTCGGGTCGTACGCGCGGGCGTCGGCGGACGCCTACCTCACCCGCGCGAGGCCGGAGCTGTCGCGCCGCGGGCGGGCGACGCCGCGCGCGTTCCTCGGCGCGCGGGGAGCTCCGCTGTCGCGGCAGAGCGCGTGGCTCGTGATCCAGCAGGCCGCCGAGCGGGCGGGGATCACCGCCCACGTGTCTCCGCACACGCTCCGGCACTCGTTCGCGACGCACCTGTTGCAGGGCGGTGCCGACGTCCGCGTCGTGCAGGAGCTGCTCGGCCACGCCTCGGTCGCCACGACTCAGATCTACACGCACGTCACGGTGGATGCGCTCCGCGACGTGTATCTCACCTCGCACCCGCGCGCGAGATGACTCCGGGTGCCCGGCTGCGGGGAGTCGCTCCACGGCGGGCCGCGACGGGGTGACTAGACTCGGGTGAGCACGGCGAAGGCGGGAGATCAGTGGCGAGCAAGCGGAGTACGGCGGACGTCGATTCGACGGTGGCGACCGACACCCCGATGGGGCCGACGGGTCGTCCCTACCACGGCTTCCCGACCCCGCCGAAGCTCGACGGACACGGTCCCGCACGCATCATCTCGCTGTGCAACCAGAAGGGCGGCGTCGGCAAGACGACGACCACCATCAACCTGGCCGCCGGTCTCGCTTCTTACGGGCGTCGGGTGCTCGCGGTCGACTTCGACCCGCAGGGCGCCCTGTCCGCCGGACTCGGCGTGCAGACGCACGAGACCGCGACGATCTACGACCTCCTCCTCGACCCGAAGCGGGACCCGAACGAGGTCATCGTCTCGACGTCGGTAGAGGGCCTCGACATCCTGCCCGCCAACATCGACCTGTCGGCGGCCGAGGTGCACCTCGTCAACGAGGTCGCCCGCGAGACGATCCTGGCCCGCGTGCTCCGCAAGGTCGCCGGCGACTACGACGTCATCCTCATCGACTGCCAGCCCTCGCTCGGCCTGCTCACGGTCAACGCGCTGACCGCGAGCCACGGTGTGCTGATCCCGCTCGAGTGCGAGTTCTTCGCCCTCCGCGGCGTCGCCCTCCTCATCGAGACGATCGACAAGGTGCGCGACCGGCTCAACCCGGCGATCACCCTCGACGGCGTGCTCGCCACGATGTACGACCCGCGCACCCTGCACTCGCGCGAGGTCCTCGAGCGCGTTGTGGACGCCTTCGGTGACGACGTGCTCGAGACGGTCATCGGTCGTACGGTGAAGTTCCCCGACGCCTCCGTCGCGGGCGTGCCGATCACGAAGTTCGCTCCCGAGCACTCCGCCGCCCAGGCGTACCTGCGCCTCGCGCGGGAGCTGGTCTCCCGTGGCGCCGTCGCCTGACGAAGGCCCCGACGCCGCCGCTGAGCCTCCCCAGGCCGAGTCGATCGAGGCCGCGGGTGATCGTTTCCGCGTCTCGCTGGGCAACTTCGACGGCCCGTTCGACCTGCTCCTGACGCTGATCTCCAAGCACGAACTCGACATCACCGAGGTCTCGCTGAGCAAAGTCACCGATGAGTTCATCTCGTACCTGAAGGGGCTCGACGACGACGCGGATCTCGACCAGGCATCCGAGTTCCTGGTCGTCGCAGCCACCCTGCTCGACATGAAGGTCGCGGGGCTGCTGCCGCAGGGGGAGCTCGTGGATGCGGAATCCGTCGCCCTGCTCGAGGCCCGAGATCTGCTCTTCGCCCGTCTGCTGCAGTACCGCGCCTTCAAGGAGGTGTCCGCGTGGTTCGCGCGGTGCCTGGAGCGGGAGGGCAGGCGTCACATGCGGGCCGTCCGCCTCGACGAGAAGCACCGGCGGGCCGTGCCCGAGCTCGTCTGGACGCTGTCTCCCGGCGACTTCGCCGCGATCGCGATGCTCGCCTTCGCGCCGAAGGAGATCCCGCACGTCGGGCTCGACCACCTTCATGCGCCGCTCGTGTCGATCCGGGAGCAGGCCGCGATCGTCGTGACGCTGCTGCGGGATGCCGGTCAGCTCAACTTCCGCGAGCTCGTTGCCGGCGTCACGCAGACCGGCGTCGTCGTGGCGCGCTTCATCGCCGTCCTCGAGCTGTACCGTCACGCCGCGCTGTCTTTCGAGCAGCTCGAGCCGCTGGGGGAGCTGACCCTCCGGTGGACCGCCGACCGCTGGTCCGAAGAGAACCTCGCCACGTTGGGAGCCGACTATGACCGATGACGCCACCGAGATCGAGGCGCCACCGCGTTCGCAGGACGCCGGGGACATCGCTCGCCGCCTCGAGGCGATCCTGATGATCATCGACGAGCCGCAGAGCCTCGTCTCACTCGCCGCCGCCGTCGGCGCCCCCGTCGCCGCCGTCCGCCGCGCCGTCGACGAGCTCGTCGCCGACTACGACGGGGAGCGTTCCGGGCCGCGGCGCGGGTTCGAGCTGCGCGAGGTCGGCGGGGGATGGCGCTTCTACGTGCGCGACGAGCACGACGACCTGGTGGCCGAGTTCGTCAACGGGCAGGCGCCGTCGCGGCTGTCGCAGGCCGCGCTCGAGACGCTCGCCGTCATCGCCTACAAGCAGCCGGTGTCGCGCAGTCAGGTCGCGTCGATCCGCGCCGTGAACGTCGACTCGGTGGTCCGAACGCTCCTGGCCCGCGGCCTCATCACCGAAGCGTTCACCGACCCCGAGACCGGGGCCATCAACTACCGCACCACCGACGCGCTGCTCGGTCACCTGGGGATCAACTCCCTCGACGAGCTGCCCCCCATCTCCCCGCTGCTGGATGACGGCTCCGCGGGATTCGAAGGAGAGACCATCCGATGAACGACCAGTCCGACGAGAACCGGGTCCGGCTGCAGAAGGTCCTCGCGAACGCGGGAGTCGCCTCGCGCCGCGTCTGCGAGCAGTACATCGTCGAGGGCCGCGTGCGGGTGAACGGCGTCGTGGTCACCGAGCTCGGATCGCGGATCGACCCAGAGACCGATCAGGTCGACGTCGACGGCACCGCGATCCAGCTCGACACCAGCAAGCGGTACGTGATCCTCAACAAGCCCACGGGCGTCGTGTCGTCTATGAAGGACGACCAGGGCCGACCCGACTTGCGACGCTTCACGAAGGACTGGCCCGAGCGCCTCTACAACGTGGGGCGGTTGGATGCCGAGACGAGCGGACTCCTCGTCCTCACCAACGACGGCGAGCTCGCCCACGTCCTCGCGCACCCGTCATTCGGGGTCACCAAGGTGTACATCGCGAAGGTGTCGGGTCGCGTGCTGCCGCAGACCATCGCGCAGCTCACCAAGGGCATCGAGCTGGAGGACGGTCCGATCGCGGCCGACAAGGCGCGGCTGCTCGACGCGAGCGGCGACACGAGTCTCGTCGAGCTGACGCTGCACTCGGGACGCAACCGCATCGTCCGCCGCATGATGGCGGCGGTCGGCCACCCCGTCGAAGAGCTGGTCCGCCGCCAGTTCGGGCCGCTCCACCTGGGCACGCTCCCAGCGGGTCGGGCACGCGAATTGACTACAGTGGAACGCGGTGCGCTGTTGACTCTCGCGCGCCAGGCGGAGACCCCGCCCGGGGATCCCACTCAGGAGCAGTTGTGACCGACGCCATCGACGCGCGCGCCCGCGCCGTCCGTACGAGCGGACTCGTCCGCATCGTCGGCGCAGGCCTGCTCGGTTCGAGCATCGGCCACGCGCTGCGCGCGCTCGGTGTCGACGTCGTCCTGGCCGACGCGTCGCCCGCCCAGCTCCGCCTGGCGGTCGACTACGGCGCGGGGCGCGTGGCCCGAGACGAGGATCGGCCGAGCCTCGTCGTCGTCGCCGTCCCGCCGGATGTCACCGCCGATGTCATCGAACGTGAACTCGGTGCCTTCCCGGATGCCGTCGTCACGGACGTCGCGAGCGTCAAGCTCGAGCCGCTCCTGGCGCTGCGTGAGCGCGGAGTCGACCTGTCGCGCTACATCGGGTCCCACCCGATGGCCGGTCGCGAACGTGGCGGAGCCATCTCGGCGCGCGCCGACATCTTCTTCGGCCGACCGTGGGTGATCTGCCGCGACGAGGAGACATCCGCGCGCGACCTCGCCGTCGTGGAGGGCCTCGCCCTCGATCTCGGCGCCAGCCTCGTCGAGATGACCCCCGAGGAACACGACCGCTCCGTGGCTCTCGTCTCGCACGTGCCGCAGCTCGTGGCATCCCTCCTCGCGGGACGCTTCGTCGCCGCCGAGGACGCGTCGCTCCGCCTCGCCGGGCAGGGCGTCCGCGACACGACCCGCATCGCGGCGTCCGCCCCCGAGTTGTGGGTGCAGATCCTGGGCGCGAACGCGGAGCCCGTCGTCGACGTGCTCGACGCCCTCGCGGCCGACCTGACCACCGTCGCCGGAGCGCTCCGCGACCCTGATGCCCCCGGTTCGCGTCGCGCCGTCGCCGACACGATCCGTCGCGGCAACGAGGGCGTCGAGCGACTGCCCGGCAAGCACGGACAGAACCGCCGATTCGAGACGGTGGTCGTCATGGTCGACGACACCCCCGGCCAGCTGGGGCGCTTGTTCGGCGACCTCGGTGAGCTGCGCGTCAACGTCGAGGACTTCCGGCTCGAGCACTCCCCGGGCGCCCAGTTCGGCCTCGGCGAGATCAGCGTCGTCCCCTCCGCCGTGAGCATCGCCACCGACGGCCTCTCGGCGCGCGGCTGGAAGATTGCGAGCCTCAATGACTGACCCGATCACGATCGCCATCGACGGCCCCGCAGGCAGCGGCAAGTCGAGCGTGTCGAAGGAAGCTGCCCGACGCCTGGGCTACGGCTACCTCGACACCGGTGCCGCCTATCGGGCGCTGGCCTGGCACGTCCTGCAGCACGGCGCCGACACGTCCGACGCCTCGGCCGTCGTCGACGCCGCCGGCGACTTCGACTACGCCATCTCGCTCGACCCCGACGAGTACTGGGTGCGGGTGGGGGAGACCTCGGTCACCGAGGCGATCCGCGAGCCCCGCGTCAGCTCAGCCGTGAGCGGTGTGGCGCGCGTGCCGGTGATCCGCGAGCAGGTCAACGTGCTGTTCCGTCGCCTCGTGGCCGAATCCGGTCGCCCCGGCGTCATCGTCGAGGGACGCGACATCACGACCGTCGTCGCCCCCGACGCCCCCGTGCGGATCCTTCTGACCGCCGCCCCCGAGGTGCGCGCCGCGCGGCGCAGCGCCGAATTGACCACAGAGGATGCCGCGGCTGTCGCCGCCGCGCTGCACAAGCGTGACGCATCTGACTCCCAGGTCGTCGACTTCCTCACCGCCGCCCCCGGCGTGACGGTTGTCGACTCGACCGACCTGGACTTCGCACAGACCGTCGACGCCGTCCTGGACGTCGTGCGGTCGGGAACGGAAGGCTCGCGATGAGCGCCGAAGACGATTACGAATACGAAGGCGGGCCCGACCAGCTCGAGGAGAAGCTCGCGAACCTCGACGAGGACCTCGCCGAGCAGCGCGCTGCCGCACTCCGCGCCTCGCTCGCCGATTACGAGCTCGACGAGGACGACGACGACCTGCTGGCCGGCTTCACCGCGGGCGGCGAGGTCGTGGAGATGCTGCCGGCCCTGCCGGTCGTCGCGATCGTCGGACGGCCCAACGTCGGCAAGTCCGCCCTCGTCAACCGCATCCTCGGCCGCCGCGAGGCCGTCGTCGAGGACACCCCCGGTGTCACCCGCGACCGCGTGAGCTACAAGGCCGAGTGGATGGACCGTCGCTTCACGCTCGTCGACACCGGCGGGTGGGAGCACGACGCCAAGGGCATCGACCGTTCCGTCGCAGCCCAAGCCGAGATCGCGATCGAGCTGTGCGACGTCGTGATGTTCGTCGTCGACGCGATGGTCGGCGCGACAGCGACCGACGAGCAGGTCGTCCGCATGCTCCGCAAGACCGACAAGCCGGTCTTCCTCGTCGCCAACAAGATCGATGACGCCCGTCAGGAGCCTGAGGCCGCGGCGCTGTGGAACCTGGGCCTCGGCGAGCCGCACCCCGTCTCCGCGATCCACGGTCGCGGCGTCGCCGACCTGCTCGACGAGATCATGAAGGTGCTGCCCGAGGTCTCGGCCGTCGCGAAGAACGAGCTCGGCGGGCCACGCCGCGTCGCGATCCTCGGTCGTCCGAACGTCGGCAAGTCGTCGCTGCTGAACAAGGCCGCGGGCGAAGAGCGCGTCGTCGTCAACGACCTCGCCGGCACCACCCGCGACCCGGTCGACGAGGTCGTCGAGCTCGGCGGCAAGCTGTGGCGTCTGGTCGACACCGCAGGCATCCGTCGTCGCGTGCACCTGCAGCAGGGCGCCGACTTCTACGCGTCGCTCCGCACCAGCGCGGCCCTCGAGAAGGCCGAGGTCGCCGTCGTCGTCCTGGATGTGACCGAGACGATCAGCGTGCAGGACCTGAACATCATCGACCTGGTCCTCGAGTCCGGCCGTGCCCTCGTCCTCGCGTTCAACAAGTGGGATCGCCTGAACGACGACGACATGGACAACGCCGACCGTCGCCGCTACCTCGAGCGGGAGATCGAGCAGGACCTCGCGCACGTCACGTGGGCGCCGCGCGTGAACCTCTCGGCCCGCACCGGCCGTCACCTCGACAAGCTCGTCCCGGCGCTCGAGACGGCGCTGGAATCGTGGGATCAGCGCATCCCGACCGGCAAGTTCAACGCGTTCCTCGCCGAACTCATCGCCGAGCACCCGCACCCGCTCCGCGGCGGCAAGCAGCCCCGCATCCTGTTCGGGACGCAGGCGTCGACGCGTCCGCCGACATTCGTGCTGTTCACGACCGGATTCCTCGACCCCGGGTACCGCCGATTCATCCAGCGGCGCCTGCGCGAGATCTTCGGGTTCGAGGGCACCCCGATCATCACGAACATGCGCGTGCGCGAGCGTCGCCAGCGCTGACGCCCGCCCGCCGTCATCTCCTTCGTTGTCTGCGGGCAGGCTGAGTTGTCTGCGGGCACGCTGGGGATCTGTTCCGCGACATGACGGATGCCGCACCTCGCCGCCGAGCGCGTGAGAGGCTGATCGCATGAGGATCGAGGAACCGTCGAGCGGGCCGCCACGCCCCTCCGGTCCTCGTGATCCGGGCGATGCCTGGGTGGTGACCGACGCGGGTGAGCGGTATTGGGGCCGATTCGGCGCCGCGGGCCTGCTCGCGCACGATGCCGCGCGCGGCGTCCTGCTGCAGCACCGCGTTGCGTGGAGTCACCACGGTGGCACGTGGGGCATCCCCGGAGGTGCGCGGCACCAGGGCGAGAGCGCCACGGATGCCGCGATCCGTGAATCGCACGAAGAGGCGGGCGTTCCCGTCGCAGCCCTCCGGCCGAAGTTCACGAGCGTTCTCGACCTCGGCGTGTGGTCGTACACGACGCTCGTCGCCGACGTCGTCGACCCGTTCGAGCCGGTGATCACCGACCCCGAGAGCTACGCACTGGAGTGGGTGCCGCTCGACGAGGTCGACGCGCTGCCCCTGCATCCCGGCTTCGCGGATGCGTGGCCTGCGCTGCGCGACCTGCTCGCCGTTCGACCCACCGTGCTCGTCGACGCGGCGAACGTCGTCGGCTCGGTTCCCGACGGGTGGTGGCGCGACCGTGCCGGTGCCGCGTCCAAGTTGCTCGAGCGGCTTCAGGGTCTGTCGCGCCTGGGGGTGACGGCTTCCGAGCTGTCGCTGCCGGGCGACACATGGTTCCCCGCCGTCGTCGCCGTGCTCGAGGGTGAGGCGCGCGCCGCCGCGGATCCGGCCGGCTCCGTCGAGGTGCTGCGAGCGGATGCCGCGGGTGACGACGCGCTCGTCGCCGAGGCGCGGCGGCGCGTCGGCGACGGGGATCGAGTCCTGCTCGTGACCAGCGACCGCGCGCTCGGCGAGCGGGCGGTCGCGGCGGGCGCGGAGGTCCGTGGGGCGTCGTGGCTGCGCGACCGGGTGTGAAGCGACAGCTGATCGGCGTCGCTGTCGCTCTGGCAGCGGTGGCCTGCGGACTGGCCGTGCACCTCGGGGCGGCGGACACCGCGGCATCCGACATCGCCGGTGATGCGCTCTACGTCGTCGCGGTGTGGGGCGGGCTCGTGGCGCTGTTCCCCCGTTTGTCGTCCTGGCTGATCGGCGCGATCGTCGTCGCGTGGTCGGTCGGCGTCGAACTGTTCCAGCTCACGGGGCTGCCGGTCGCGTGGGCGGGGGAGTGGCCGCCGATCGTCCTCGTGTTCGGAACCGTCTTCGACGCGCGCGACCTGCTCGTGTACGCGGTGACGGGTGTCGTGCTCTGCGCGACGGATGCCGCGGTCCGCAGCGCGCTCGCGCGTCACCGTGCGGCGGTGTCAGCGGCCGCGTAGCCGTTCGATGTCGCGACGCTCGCGCTTGGTGGGCCGACCGGCGCCGCGGTCGCGGACGGCGACTTGCGCGACGGGTTCGCGTTCGGGCGTCCGGTCCTCTGCGGCGACGGCGGCCAGGGGAGCGCCGACGCGTTTGGTGAGCGTCTGACGCACGACGAGGATGCGGTCGAAGCCCGCGATCCGCACGCGCAGCTCGTCGCCCGGTTTGACCTGCTGGGCGGCTTTCGCCTTGTCGCCGTTGACCCGGACGTGCCCGGCGCGGCAGGCGGTGGTTGCCGCCGATCTGGTCTTGTAGACGCGGACCGCCCACAGCCAGGAGTCGACACGCACGGCATCCGCCATGTGGTCCTCCTCCCGTCCGGTGAATCCATCGTAAGACGGGTCAGGATGCCGCGAGTCGCCGCTCGACGCGGGTGAACATGGCGTCGTCGAAAGCGACGATGCGCGCCTCGGTCACGTTCGACGGGGTCTCGGCGAGCGTCGCGACGGCGGCGTCGACCGCGTCGTCGAGTGGCCAGCCGTAGATCCCGGCGCTGATGAGCGGGAACGCGACGGTCGTCGCGCCGAGGTCGTCAGCGACCTCGAGGGCACGACGGTAGCAGGAGGTGAGGAGGCCGCGGTCGCGTTCGCCGGCCGTATGGTTCGGTCCGACGACGTGGATGACCCAGCGTGCGGGCAGGTCGCCGGCGGTCGTCCATCCGGCATCCCCGGTCGCGAGGCCATGCGGGAAGCGGGCGATGCAGTCGGCGAGGATCTCGGGACCGCCCGCGCGGTGGATGGCACCGTCGACGCCCCCGCCGCCCCGCATGGCGCGGTTGGCGGCGTTCACGACGGCGTCGACCTGCTGGCGGGTGATGTCGCCGCGGACGACGGTGACGCGGCTCATGAGAGCTCCTTTGCGACGATCGGACGGGCCGCGCCGGGGCGGGCGGTCTCAATGAAACCTGCGGCGAGGAAGCTCGACAGCGTGCCGTGGTAGAGGTCGTTGGAGGAGAACCGCTTGACGTCGGTGTCGAGCGGGTAGCCCTCGACGATGCGGGCGCCGTGCGTGCGGGCGTGGTCGACTGCGGCGTCCAGAAGGCGGCTCGCGATGCCCTGGGAGCGGTGCTCTTTGCGGACGACGAAGCAGGTGATCGCCCAGACGGACGGGTCGTCCATCGGCTCAGGCGACGTCTGGATGTTGCGGGTGCGGGCGAGGCGGGGTTGATCGGGGCGAGGGGAGACCTTCACCCAGCCGGCGGCTACGCCGTCGACGTATGCGATCAGTGCTGACGGGACCGAAGCCGAAAGATCCTGACGCAGTCGCTCACGCCGTTCGTCGACGCTGGTGGCCCCGAAGTCCTTCGGCGCGAGCATCCACCACTGGCACCAGCAGTCGGCGCCGTCGCCGCCTCCGGTCAACGCGCGCTCGGCGTCGGCGAAGCGATCCGCACGCGCCGGTTCGATCGATATCTCGGCCATCCGGGCAGGGTAGCGGCGACATCGGACACGCGGAACCCCGTGGCGGTTCGCGGGCGGCCTTCGGACCGGTTAGGATAGTGGAGTTGTCCGCGAGGGCAACGGACCGGGATGTGGCGCAGCTTGGTAGCGCACTTGACTGGGGGTCAAGGGGTCGCAGGTTCAAATCCTGTCATCCCGACGGTTCGAGGAAGCCTCGGAATCACGCAGAAGATGCGGGTTCCGGGGCTTTCGTCGTTCGTTCCGTACCTACCCGCGAATTGACACGATTCATTCTTTCGGATGGATGCCTTGCGCCTGCCTCATGGGTCATGCCAGGATCGGTCGCAACGAGCTGGAATGCGCTTTCCAACGACGGGAGCGCGTGGGCTCGATGACGTGACATAAGCCCCTCTCGAGGTTGTCGGACCGTTCTCCGCCCATCCGGTGCGGGTCGTCCGGCGCGCCTTTTCGCCGACGACGTCCAGGAGGACCCATGCCCATCCGCCGTCCCCGCTCCGCGCTCGCTCTCGCGTCCGCGGCCGCACTCACCGCGTCGCTCATCGCTGCAACGCCCGCGGCCGCTGCAGACACCCCCGCGCCGCTCCCCGACGGCGACGTCGTCGCTTTCGACTTCGGGCCTGGCGCCGTCGCCTCCGGCGCGCTCGGCGTGACGTCCGCAACGGCGTTCGACTCAGAGTGGGGGTACGGCTTCTCCACGGCGCCCACATCCGCAGACCCTGATGTCGACCGCGGGGGCGACGACGCCGTGCGGTCCGACTTCGTCGCGGCGCAGGGCGGCACCTTCGAGGTCGACCTCGCGCCGGGTGACTACTCGGTCTCGCTCGTCGCCGGCGATGCGGAGGGCGCAACGGACATCGCGATCACGGCCGAATCGATCGCCAAGGTGCAGCCGACGGCGAAGGCGGCGGGGGAGTACCTCGAGATGGCGTTCCCCATCGCCCTCGTCGACGGGCGCCTGACGCTGCAGATCGCAGGCGGAGCGGCATCCCTCAACGCGCTCACGATCACGCGGCTGCCCGAGCGCACCGCCGGCGCCGTGTCCACGACCTATCTGACGGGGGACTCGACCGTCCAGACCTACGACGCGACGGCGTACGCGCCGCAGGCGGGGTGGGGCCAGATGCTCGAGCGCTTCCTCTCCGACGACGTCGCGGTCAAGAACCACGCGATCGGCGGGCGCTCGTCCAAGAACTTCCTCACGCAGGGCCGCCTCGACGAGGTGCTGCGCGCGATCCGCCCCGGCGACTACCTGTTCGCGCAGTTCGGCCACAACGACGCGACGCAGGGAGTGGACGACCGCTACGCCTCGCCGGCCGACTACAAGGAGTACCTCCGCACGTACGTCGAGGGCGCGCGCCAGCGCGGTGCGACCCCGGTCCTCGTGACGCCCGTCTCCCGCCGGAACTTCGACCCCGAGACCGGGCTCTTCCGCGTGAGCTTCCCCGAGTACGTCGAGAAGATGACCGAGCTCGCCGCGGAGGAGGACGTGCCGCTGGTCGACCTCTCGGCATCCAGCCGCGCCTACCTCGACGAGATCGGCCCTGAAGCGGCCAAGGCCGTCTTCCTGCACGTCGACCCGGGAGTGTTCCCCAACCGGCCCGCCGGAACGGTCGACGACACGCACTTCCAGGAGTACGGCGCCATCCAGATGGCTCGCCTGGTGGCCCAGGGCATCAGCACCCTCGACATCCCCCTCGCCGACGAGATCACCGACACGGAGCCCCCGGCCGATGCGCCAG
The DNA here is from genome assembly GCF_030818715.1 of Microbacterium sp. SORGH_AS_0505. Classification (NCBI taxonomy): domain Bacteria; kingdom Bacillati; phylum Actinomycetota; class Actinomycetes; order Micrococcales; family Microbacteriaceae; genus Microbacterium; species Microbacterium sp. SORGH_AS_0505. The sequence goes on from NZ_JAUTAT010000001.1 coordinate 2,059,526, forward strand.
CCGCCCCGCAGAAGCTCGTCGCCGGCGCCATCAGCAACGCCGGGGCCACCCTGAAGTGGGACGCCGTGCCGACCGCGGACATCTACAAGGTGTTCCGTCAGGCGGCCGGTGAGGACACCTGGACTCTGGTCGGCACCGTGACCCAGCCCACGACGATCGTGCAGGGTCTCAGCGAAGGTGCGACTGTCCGCTACCGCGTCGTCGCGGTCAACGGTCGCGGCGAATCCGAACCGTCGGCGCCGGTGGAGTTCACCACCAAGCAGGCCGCCTACCGGTTCGACTTCCAGCTCGCCGGCAACCCGCTCGCCGCCGGGTACACCGAGATCACGCCGAACCTCGGGTACACGAAAGACCGCGGGTACGGCTTCACGAACACGCTGCCCGCCAACGCGGGGCGTGACCGCGGCGCCTCCGAGGGGTCGAACGACCTGATCCGCGACTTCGTCCTCCCGGGCGACAGCTCGACCTTCGCGCTCGACGTCCCGAACGGCACCTACTCGGTCAAGACGTTCTCGGGCGACTGGATCGGGTCGACCCGCACGAGCTTCCGCGTCGAGGGGAAGGAAGCGGGAACGGGCAACGCCGGCCGAGGCTCGGTCGCGGCCGTCCTCCGCGGACCCTTCCTCGTCACCGACGGTCAGCTGAACATCGAGGCCTACGGCGCCGCTGCCGGCACGCGTCTGAACGGACTCGAGATCACGCCCATCCTCCTCGGCCCGACGGGGCTGAAGGTGACGGGCGTCGAGGCGGACCCCGCCGCTCCCGAGATCGACCTGGCATGGGATGCCGAATCCGGCCTCACCTGGAACATCTACCGATCGTCCGCCTTCGACACCGCCCCGGCGCTCGTGGGCAGCAGCACCGAGCCGGCGTACACCGACCGGACGGCGCGCGTCGGACTGGACTACAGCTACCACGTGACCGCCGTGGACCGGACGGGCCTCGAATCCGTGCCGTCGGCCAAGGTCGAGACGAGCCTGATCGACCCTGACGTCGACGCCCCCGGCAAGCCCACGGGCATCGACGCCGTCCGCATCGACCCGCGCGAGGTCGAGCTCGCCTGGGCGGCCGCCGATGACAGCCTCTACTTCCTCGTATTCCGCTCAGAGGTCGAGGGCGAGCGTGGCACCCTCGTCGGCACGACTGACGTCCCGCGCTTCACCGACGACGACGGTGTGCTGACCACGGTGCCGTACTTCTACACGGTCGTCCCGGTCGGCGTGGGCGGTGCCGGTGCGGCATCCGACCCGTACGAGACGGCGGCGCCGACGGTGCTGCAGCGCCAGGCGGAGTACCTCGACCGCGGTGTCGCCGCGGTCCGGACGGGTGACGGCGTGCTCGTGTCGTGGCGACTGCTGGGCACCGACCCGGCCGACGCAGGTTTCCACGTGTACCGTGACGGCCGACGCATCACCACGGCGCCGATCACCGCGTCGACCAACCTGCTCGACCCCGATGGGACGGATGCCTCGGAGTACTTCGTCACCCGGTTGAGCGGGTCGGGCGACGAGACCGTCGAGACGACCGAGTCCGATCCGGTGCGTGTGCAGACCGCGGCGTACCGAACGGTTGCGCTCCAGAAGCCGGCGGACGCCTACACGAAGGACGGTCAGCCCTACTCCTACTCGGCCAACGACACCACCGTCGGCGACGTCGACGGTGACGGACAGTACGAGCTCATCGTGAAGTGGTACCCCTCCAACGCGAAGGACAACTCGCAGGGCGGCTACACCGGCAACGTCTACGTCGATGCCTACCGGCTCGACGGCGAGCGCCTCTGGCGGATCGACCTGGGCGTGAACGTCCGAGCGGGCGCGCACTACACGGACCTCATGTTCTACGACTTCGACGGCGACGGCCGTGCCGAGCTGATCACGCGGACCGCGGACGGCACGGTCGACGGCGCCGGGCGCGTCATCGGCGATGCCAGCGCGGACCACCGCAACAGTTCGGGGTACGTCCTGCAGGGCCCGGAGTTCCTGACGGTCTTCAACGGCCTGACGGGCGCGGCGGTCGACACGATCGACTACATCCCGCAGCGCGGCGACGTCGGATCGTGGGGCGACACCTACGGCAACCGGGTCGACCGGTTCCTCGCGTCCGTCGCGTACCTCGACGGCGAGCACCCGAGCGCGATCTTCAGCCGCGGGTACTACACGCGTGCCGTCGTCGCCGCCGTCGACTTCGACGGCGAGAAGCTGACGACGCGATGGGTCGCCGATTCGGACGAGGACGGTGCCGAAGCCCTGTACGGGCAGGGTAACCACTCCATGTCGGTCGCCGACGTCGACGGTGACGCGAAGGACGAGATCATCTTCGGCTCGGCCACGATCGACGACGACGGGGAGCTCCTCTATTCGACGGGGCTCGGCCACGGCGACGCGCTGCACGTCAGCGATTTCGACCCGTCGCGACCGGGCCTCGAGGCCTTCGCCGCCCACGAGAACATGGCGGCATCGGGCAACCGCGGCGCGACGTACCGCGACGCGAAGACCGGAGAGGTGCTCTGGAGCATTCCCGCCACCGTCGACACGGGCCGTGCCGCCATGGGCGACATCGACCCGCGGCATCCCGGCGCCGAAGGCTGGGCCGTCGGCGGCGACGCCGCGTGGAACTCCCGGACCGGGACTCTCGTCGCCGCCGACGGCGAGGTCATCGGGGACCGCATCCCGGCGGCGAACTTCCTCGCATGGTTCGACGGCGACCCGCTGCGCGAGATCGTCGACCACGACTGGGATGCCACGACATCGCAGGGCACGCCCGTCGTCGCGAAGTGGGACTGGGCGGCCGGGGAGCAGAAGACGATCCTCTCGGATGCCGGGGCCCGGTCGAACAACGGCACGAAGGGTACGCCCAACCTCCAGGCCGACCTGTTCGGCGACTGGCGCGAAGAGATCGTGTGGCGCTCGGCGGACTCGTCGGAGCTGCGCATCTACTCGACCTCCGACGAGACCGACATCCGCATCCCGACGCTCATGCACGACATGCAGTACCGGGTCGCGGTCGCCTGGCAGAACACCGGCTACAACCAGCCGCCGCACCCGAGCTTCTTCATCGGCGACGGCATGGAACCGGCTCCGATGCCGCGCATCGCCGTGACGGGTGGTCCCTCGGGCGGTGCCGACGAGACCGCTCCGGTGATCTCGGGTCTCCCGAAGAACGGTGCGCTCCTGCCTGACAGCGGCGAGCTGGCGCTCGGGGTGTCGGCGGCAGACCCCGAGTCCGGCGTGCGGAACCTCGACGTCGCCCTCGACGGGGAGCCGATCGCGGCCGACGCCGTCATCGATCTGTCGGACAAGGCCGGGGACCACGTGCTGACGGTCCGAGCCGTCAACCACGACGGCGTCGTCGCGACGGCGGAGTCCCGGTTCTCGGTCTACGCCGACGAAGGGGCGACCGCCCGGCCCGGCCGGGGTGCGCTCATGAGCGACAGCGGGTGGGGTGACGGCCTGCGCGACGGATCGTTCACGGTCACCATGAACCTGTGGTGGGGCGTCAACGGCTCCGTGTTCCGGCTGTACGAGAACGGTGAACTCCTCGACACCCGCCTTCTGACCCCGCAATCACCGCGGGCGCAGCAGGTCGCGGTGCCGATCGCCGGCCGCTCGAACGGCACGTACGTCTACACGGGCGAGCTGATCAACGCGGCCGGTGTCACCCAGACGACGTCGATCACCGTCACGGTGACGGATGCCGCTCCCGGAACGCCCGTGCTCTCGCACGACAACCACGACCGGGACGGCGCCTACACGGTCACGTCGAACCTGTGGTGGGGGACCAACGCGACCTCGTACGCGCTGTACGAGAACGGGAAGGTCATCGACGAGCAGCAGCTCACCGCCGCGTCGCCGAATGCGCAGCGCACCCGCACCGCGGTCACGGGCCGTGCCCCGGGCACGTACGAGTACGTCGTCGAGTACCGCAACGAGGCGGGCGCGACCCGCTCGACTCCGCTGACGGTCGTCGTCCGCTGAGACGGATGCCGCGGGTCGCCCTCGCAGAAGGTGCGACCCGCGGCATCCCTTTGCCACTGTCAGGCGGTCGCGTGCGGACTCAGAGCTCCGCGACGCGGATGAGTACCTTGCCGACCGTCGCCGCTTCGACCGCGTCGTGCGCGGCCGCGGTCTCCTCCAGTGGGAACCAGGTCAGCGGCAGGCCGGCATCTTCGCCCACCGGCAGTGCACCGTCCTCCAGTGCGCGCGTGATGTCGGCGACCGCGGCATCCAGGGCCGGTTCTCCGACGGTGTAGAGCAAAACGCCCTGCACACGGATGTTCTTCGCGAAGGTCGGACGGATCGGCATGCTGAAGGTGTCGCCGTTGTCGTCGGCGTAGAACGCGATGACCGCGTGCCCGGCCGCGACCTCCGCGTCGACCGCCGCGTTCGTGGCGAGCGACACCTCGACGATCTGGTCGACGCCGTCAGGTGCGACCTCGCGGATGCTCTCGACGAGGTCGCCCTGCGTGTAGTCGATGACGTGATGCGCGCCGGCTGCCCGGGCGAGCTCCGCTTTGGCGTCGGAGCTGACGGTCGTGATCACCGTTGCGCCGGCCCAGCGGGCCAGCTGGATCGCGGCATGCCCGACGGCTCCGGCGCCTCCCGCGACGAGCACGGTGCGTCCGGCGAGCGCTCCAGGGGCCAGGCGAGCCGGCCCGTCCTCGTGGACCGTGAGGGCGCGGTGCGCGGTCACGGCGGGAACGCCGAGGCTCGCGGCGGCCGCGAAGTCGATGCCCTCGGGGAGCCGGATGGCCCGGGATGCCGGTACCACCGTGTACTCCTGCGCGGTGCCCGTGGGGCGCTGGTGCTGCGCGAGGTGCACCCACACGCGATCGCCGACGGTCAGTCCCTCGACACCGTCGCCGAGCGCGTCGACGATCCCGCTCCCGTCCTGGTTCGGGACGGTCTCGGCGAAACTCGCCCGCGCCGTGCCGCCCGCGCGGGACTTCCAGTCGGTCGGGTTCACGCCCGACACGGCGATGCGCACGCGCACCTCGCCGGGTCCGGGAGCCGCGATCTCGCGGTCGACGAGGGAGAGGACGTCGGAGGCGCCCGGGGAGGTGTAGACGATGGCTCTCATACGTGGCATGAACCGACCGTAGCGCGCACGCATTCCGAGACCGGGGGATTGCCAGGCGCACTGTGAGAGGCTCGACGCAGCGGCGTTTCATGTCGCGTGCAGGAAAGGGGGGCGTAGTGCCCACCTGGCTCGAACACCTCTGTCACTCCCTGGTCGGCCGGACGCGATCGCACGACGATCTCCCGGATCTCCGTGACCTTCCCACTTCTCGGGTAGACGTGGAGCGGACGTACTACCTCGTCGACGATCCTGAGCGGCGCACCCGCAACGACCGGCTCTACGTCCTGCGCGTCGGCCGCGGTCGGACGCGTCGCACTGCCGACGTCGCCGTGCACTCCCACGGCCGCGTCGTCGGATTCCTCCCTGCCGAGTCGGCTGCCGCGCTCGCCGCACCGCTCGCCCGGTTGGGTGGGGCCGCGATCGTCAACGGTGCCGGTCCGCGCCCGGGAACCACGCGCCTGCGAGTCGACCTTCCCAGCGCCGACGCGATGGCGTCGCTTCCCGTGCAGAGGGACCTCACCGCTGCCTGAGCCTCGCGTCACTGCGCGACGAGGTCACCCGACCCGTCTGCGTTCACCCGGAACGAGACGCTCTTGTAGTCCGTGCGGAGCGAGATGAACATCTCGGGGGCTTCGACGGACTTCCCGAACGTCTCGCTGTCGATGTCGCCGTCCGTGCTTCGGGACACGACAGCGCTCGCGTCGCCGATGGCGATGCCCGACTCCGCGGACACCTTCCCCATCAGCGCCCACACCTTCGAGAGGGCGATGTCCTTCCATGAGAACTGCTCGGACGCGAGGTCGGGCTGCGATGGGGCGGCTCCCTCGTGGTCCACGACCCCGCCTCGGTACATCCACACGTCGGTCTCGGTCTTCCCGGGGATGAGGGGGGCCTCGACGCGGATGAAATCGGACCGTATGAGCACGGAACTGACCTCGTCGTGCCCGATCTCGTCCTCGAGGGCCTGAACGGCGACGGCCAGCTCGTCGGGGCGTCGCAGGTCGACGCCGATGCGCCCCTCCTGCGCCGCCTGGACGGTCATGACGACGGCGCGACTGTAGGGCGCGACGACCGCGGCTGCCACGGCGAGCGCGACGACGACGAAGAGGATGCCGCGCAGCACGCGCCCGCGCGGACCGATGCCCAGGAGCGGCCCGCGCCGCGCGCCGTTCACCACGCGCTGCGCCTTCGGCCATGCCAATGTCGGAACCGATCCCTGGGGAGGGACGGTGAGACCGGCGACCTCCTCAGGCGAGACCTCGCCGTCGATGAATCCGAACTCGGGACCGCCCTCGATGAGGATCGCGACGGGCCGGATCGCGCCGGGTCGAAGTGCTCCGAGCTCGACCAGCGGGACGATGCTCCGAAGGGTGGTTGCGTACGCCGCACCCCGACGCGGCTGCACCGTCACGTCGATCTCGCACACAGGCTGATCGTTGATCTGCGTCCCGGTCTGGCGGACCGCCTCGATCCTCGCCACGCCCAGACGATCTTCGGCGCGTGCGCGGGTCAGATCATCCTGTGACACGGACGTCGAAGCGAGCCCCGAGGCGCCGAGCCGGATGAAGACCAGGCTCAGGATGCCGACGGGCAGCGCGATCGCGAGGATCCAGATGCCGGCTCCAGGAGGGCCGACGAGAGCGGCGATGGCACCGCCGACGAGAGCGCCCACAGCTGCGGAGAAGATCAGGCGAAGCACGATCCGGGAGCCTATCGGCCGGTGACGAACTGTCCGAATCGTCGACGGGCGATGCGGATGCTCTGAGAGGCTTTCGGTGTGATCGAGTCACTCCTCGGCCTGGTGGTCGCTCTCCTCGTCGTCGCCCTCACCACGGTCGTGGGCCGGTGGGCCGGGATCGCGGCGCCCATCCTCATGGTCGCCGTCGGAGTCGGAGGAAGCTTCCTCCCGGTCTTCGACGACTTCGTCCTCGACCCGGAGTGGATCCTCCTCGGCATCCTGCCGCCCCTGCTGTACTCCGCAGCCGTCTCGATGCCGGCCATGCACTTCCGACGCGAGTTCGGCGCGATCGCCGGGCTGTCGGTCTTCCTCGTCATCGGGACCGCGCTCGCCCTCGGGCTGTTCTTCATGATCGTGATCCCCGACCTCGGGTTCGCGTGGGGAGTCGCTCTCGGCGCCATCGTGAGCCCGACCGATGCGGTCGCGACATCGATCATCAAACGCACCCCGGTCTCCAAACGGGTCATCGCCATCCTCGAGGGCGAGAGTCTGCTCAACGACGCCACGGCGCTCGTGCTGCTGCGGACGGCCATCGCGGCGGCTGCGGCATCCTTCTCGTTCTGGGGTGCCGTCGGCACGTTCGCCTACGCGGTCGTCGTCGCCGTGCTGATCGGAGCATTCCTGGGCTGGCTGAACCTCACCGTCCGTCGTCGGGCGACGGACCCGACCGTGAACACCGTCCTGTCCTTCACCGTGCCGTTCCTGGCCGCAATCCCGGCCGAGCTTCTCGGGGCCTCGGGGCTCGTCGCCGCCGTCGTAGCAGGCATCATCACGGGCGTCGGGGGACCGCGCGTCTTCTCCGCACGCAACCGCCTCTCGGATGCGCAGAACTGGCGCACGATCGAGCTGATCCTCGAGGGACTCGTCTTCCTGTTCATGGGCCTGCAGCTCACGACGATCATCTCGGACGTCCAAGCCGTGCACGCCGGCGTGGCACCCGCTCTCCTCATCGCGGCGGGGGCGTGGCTGCTCACCGTCGTCGTCCGGGCCGCTTACGTCGCACCGCTCCTGGCGCTCCTGTCCGCGAGTGCGCGTCGCGTGCGCCGGCTGCAGCCCCGACTCGAGACGATCGCCCAGCGGCTCGAGAGCGAAGAGGGCGAGAAGAAGCTCGTCGACGCCTTCGCGCGCCGGGGCAGAACGGTCTCGCGTGACACGGTGCGCCGCTTCGGACCGCGCGTGACCCGCGGGTTGGCGGACATCCGGTACTTCCAGGAGGCGCCCTTGGGGTGGCGAGAAGGGGCCCTCGTCGTGTGGGCGGGCATGCGGGGCGCGATCACGCTGGCCGCCGCGCAGACGCTGCCTGAGGGCACGCCGCAGCGGTCGGTCCTCATCCTCGTCGCCTTCGCGGTCGCCGTCGTCTCGCTCGTCGGGCAGGGAGCCACGGTCGCCCCCATGGTCACGGCCCTCACGTCCGCCGGGTCGCAGGAGGAGACCCGGCAGCGCGAACACGAGGAGCGTCGTCACATCCTCGAACTCCTCCGCGACAGCGCCGCGACCGTTCCGGCCGCCGAACGACCGGCGGACGCGGACCGGTCCCAGATCTTCGAGGTCGAGAGCGCTCGACGACTCGAGGTGTTGGCGGTTCAGCGCCGGGTGCTCCTCGATGCACGCGATAGCGGGACCTTCGACGCCGACGTCCTCGCGCACGAGCTCGCCGTCATCGACGCGTCGCAGATCGCGATCGAGCTCCGCTCCGACCGAGCCTGACCCGGGTCAGCGTCCGAGCGTCCGCGCGATGTCGTCCACGTCGCGCAGGTCGTTGAACACGTGGAGTGCGACGCGTGCGTTGCCCGCCCGGCTCGACGCGACGACCCCGGCCTCCCGCAGACGCGCGATATCGGCCCCGTTCTCGTCCCGCCACGTCACGATGGGCGTCGCACGGATGGGCTGCGGCAGCCCCAGGCGCGACCTCAGCGCCGCGGCGAGCGCGGTGACCTCGTCGCGCAGGGCGGCCGGATCCGCGTCGGCGAACAGCGCGAGCGCGGGCTCCGCCCCCACGAAGGCCTGCCACGCCGGCGAGACGTCGAACCGTCGAGCGGATGCCGCCAGTGCCGCGTCCCGGCCGTAGCAGGACGCCCACGGGTCGGTTCCCGCGTACCACCCGGCCTGGCGGGGGAGGATCGAGGCCGCGAAGTCCTCGGTGACCGTGAGGAACGCGACGCCGCGCGGCGCGCACAGCCACTTGTACGCGTGGCAGACGAGCGCATCGAAGGCGCCGGCGGCTACCGGCATCCATCCGACGGCCTGCGTCGCATCGCACAAGGTGCGCACCCCGTGGGCCCGGGCGGCGGCGACGATCGCGTCCGCGTCGGCCACTGCTCCCGTTGCGGACTGGACGATCGAGAAGGCGACCATCGTGTCGCCGGGCTCGATCGACGCGGCGAGCGCCTCGAGCGGGACCGTGCGCACCGTGATGCCGCGACCGGCGTGCACGAAGGGGAGGACGAGCGAGGAGAACTCCCCGTCGGGGCAGAGGACGACCGCACCGTCGGGGAGGGATGCCGCGAGCAGGCTCACCATCGCCGACGTCTGGGCACCGAGGGCGACGGACTCCGGCGCGACCCCGACGAGTCGCGCGAACGATGTACGGCACCGCTCGGCCACGGCGGCGTACCGGACGGGGTCCGGCAGCGCGTCGAGGTCCGCTCGGACAGCGGCGCGGGTGGCACGGGTCGGGATGCCCGCGGTGCAGGCCGCGACGTATCCCCGAGCATCGGGGAACGCGGCACGGACGTCGGCGGGGGAGAGGGCCATGAGTCCATCGTCCCGACACTCGTCAGAGTGCACCACGGCAAGTGTTGCATCGAGTCCATGACGTCGCGTTATATATCGGTGTGCCGTCTTCGTTGCCCGACCTGTCCGTCGCTGAACTCCGCATCGTCAAGGCGATCGGCGACGCGGGGTCGGTGACCGCCGCCGCGGCCGCGCTCGGCTACAGCCAGCCGGCGGTCAGCCAGCAGATCCGCCGGCTCGAATCACGTCTGGGCATACCGGTCGTCGAGCGCGTCGGCAGGCGGATGAGGCTCACCGAGGCCGGTCGCATCCTCGCCCGTCACGCTGCGTCGATCACGACGGCTCTCGGCGCCGTCGCCGGTGAGCTCGCCGACCTGAGCGGCGGTCGGACCGGCACCGTCCGCTTGGTCGGATTCCCCTCCGCGTCGCCGACCGTCCTCCCGCGGCTCATGCGACGCCTCTCAGAGACCGACCCCGGCGTCTCGCTCACCTACGTCGAAGCCGAGCCGCCAGAAGCGGTCGCAGCCGTCCGCGCCGACCGTGCCGACATCGCCCTCACGTTCAGCCACCCCGGCGACGGGACCGACGCTCACGGCGACAGCATCCGCGGGCTCGACGCCCGACGGATCGGGGAGGAGGACCTGCTGCTGATCCTGCCCGAGGGGCATCCGCGCGCCTCCGACGTGATCGTCGACATCGAGACCCTCGCCGCGGACGACTGGATCGCAGGATGCCCCCGGTGCCGCAGCCATCTCCTCGACTCGTGCTCTCGTGCGGGCTTCACCCCGCGCATCCGGTTCGAGACCGACAACGTCGCGGCCGTCGAGCAGCTCGTCGCCCAGCGAGTCGGCGTCGCGACGCTCCCGCGGCTCGCCGTCGCATCCTTCCCGCTCGTCGAGGGCATCCTCACGCGACCACTCGCGTCACGCGACAGACGTGAGCTCCACGCCGTGTCCGCGCGCGGCGCGGCGCGGGTGCCGGCCGTCGCGACGGTCCTGCGGCACCTCGCCGATGCGGTCGGAGACATGGCGGCATCCGGCCCTGAAGCGCCCGGCGCCGAAGTAGGGTGAGCCCCATGCATCAGCGCCCCCTCGCCGCGACCGGCCGTTCCGTCTCCACCATCGGCCTCGGCACCTGGCAGTTGGGAGCGGACTGGGGCGACGTCTCCGAAGCAGACGCCCTCGACGTGCTCGCCGCGTCGGTCGAGGCGGGCGTCACCCTCTTCGACACCGCCGACGTGTACGGGGACGGACGCAGCGAATCCCTCATCGGCACGTTCCTGGCCGCGCACCCGGGCCACGATGTGACCGTAGCGACCAAGATGGGCCGCCGCCTCGCGCAGGAGCCTGAGAACTACACCCGTGACAACTTCCGGGCGTGGACGGACAGGTCGCGCTCGAACCTCGGGGTCGACACCCTGGACCTCGTGCAGCTCCACTGCCCGCCGTCCGCCGTCATCGATGCCGACGAGACGTTCGACGCGCTCGACGCCCTCGTCGCCGACGGCGCGATCGCGGCCTACGGCGTCTCCGTGGAAACGTGCGGTCAGGCGCTGTCCGCCATCTCGCGTCCCGGCGTGACCAACGTGCAGATCATCATCAACCCCTTCCGGCTCAAGCCGCTCGACGAGGTGCTGCCCGTTGCGGATGCCGCCGGCGTCGCCGTTTTCGCCCGGGTGCCGCTGGCCTCCGGCCTCCTGAGCGGGAAGTACACCAGCTCGACGTCGTTCGCGGGCAACGACCACCGTTCCTTCAACCGCAACGGTGAGGCGTTCGACCGGGGGGAGACCTTCTCGGGCGTCGACTACGAGACCGGGCTCGTCGCGGCGGACGAGCTCGCCGCCGCCCTCCCCGACGGGGTGTCGCTCCCCGCGGCATCCCTCGCCTGGATCGCGTCCCGTCCCGGCGTCACTTCCGTCATCCCGGGCGCCCGGACGACGGCGCAAGCTCGCAGCAACGCCGCCGCCGGGTCGATCGATCCCGCCGATCTCGAGACCTTCGCGGCCGCGGTCGTCGACGTCTACGACCGCAGGCTCCGCGCCGACATCCACCCCCAGTGGTGAACGCAGGGGTGGGGATGCCGCCCGCCGCCCGGCGCGCGACGCCGCTACCGTGACCACATGATCGTCGACGTCACCGGAGTCCTGTACCGCTGGGAGTCGCGGAGGGACGACTGGTACTTCATCCCGCTGCCCGAAGAGGTGAGCGCCGATATCCGCGAGGTGCCGCGTCCGGGGCGTGGGTTCGGATCGATCCCCGTGGAGGTGACCATCGGCTCCTCTCGGTGGCGGACGTCGATCTTCCCTGACGCCGGCCGCGGGGTGTACGTGCTCCCGCTGAAACGGTCGGTGCGCGAGCGGGAGGGCATCTCCGACGGCGACGCGGTCCGTGCTCGCCTCGACGTGTTCGACGGCTGAGCCGATGCTCGGCCTGCTCACCGAGGCGCCCAGCCCTGTCGCGCTCGTCGCCGTTGCGCTCGCTTACGCCTGGCTCCTCGTCGTGTCGATCGCTCTGGCCCTGATCGACGCGCGAACGCATCGTCTGCCCAACGCCTGGGTCCTACCCGGGTACCCCGTGCTCGGCGGACTGCTGGCGATCGCGTGTCTGGCGGGCGCGCCGTGGTCGTCCCTGCTGCGCGCAGCGGTCGGAGGCGCGGTCCTGTTCGCGTTCTATCTGCTGCTCCGCGCTGCGGGTGGGGGTATGGGCGGGGGAGACGTGAAGCTCGCGGGCGTCCTCGGCATCGCACTCGGATGGGCGGGCTGGTCGGCGCTCGCCGTGGGCGCCTTCGCCGGCTTCGTCTTCGGCGGTCTGTACGGAGTGATCCTTCTCGCGACGCGGAGGGCCGGCCGGCGCACCGCCGTCGCCTTCGGGCCGTGGATGCTGCTCGGCGCCTGGACGGGCATCGTGTTCGGCGGAGCGATCGCCGACCGCGTCGGGCTCTGAGCCGGCGGATGCCAGATCCCCCGTCGCGGCGCAAGGGTCTCCGACCGGCATCCCTCCGTCAGTAGCGTGAGGGGATGGCCGACCGTACGAAGACCCCGCTCGTCCCGCGCCTGATCGCGAAGGCACTGTCCTGGCGGATCGTGCGCGCGTACCTGCGGTACAGCGAGCGTCGCGGTCCCCTCCTCGCCGACAGCGTCACCTACCGCACCCTCTTCAGCGTGTTCGCCGGCGTCCTGCTGGGCTTCTCGGTGGCGGCGCTGTGGCTCGCGGGGAACCCGCAGGCGTGGCAGGGCCTCATCGACGCCGTCGACAGCGTCATCCCCGGCCTCGTCGGCGAGGACGGCATCATCAAACCCGAGAGCCTCAGCCAGCCGGTCGCGTTCTCCCTCGCGGGCGCGGTGTCGCTCGTGGGTCTGGTGATGGCGGCCATCGGGGCGATCGGATCGCTCCGGACGGCCCTGCGCACCCTCGCCGACAAAGTGCACGACGACACGCTCTTCTTCATCGTCCTCGCGCGGAACCTGGTCCTCGCCATCGTGATCGGCGCGGGGCTCGCCGCCGCCGCCGTGGCGACGGTCCTCGGCACGGCGGGAGTGGGGCTCGTCTCGGAGTTCGTCGGGGTGTCCGCCGACAGTCCCCTCACCGTGGGAATCAGCGCCGGGGTCGGCATCCTCGTCACCTTCATCCTCGACACCGTCGTCGTCGCCCTCCTCTTCCGCACGCTGTCGGGGGTGCGCGCCCCCGCCCGCGCCCTCTGGGTCGGCGCGCTCATCGGCGGGTTCGGGCTCACCGTCCTGCAGCAGTTGTCGAGCCTGTTCGTGGGCGGCGCGGGGTCCAACCCGCTGCTGGCCTCGTTCGCCACGCTCATCGCCCTGCTCCTGTGGATCAACCTGTCGTGCCAGGTGATCCTCATCGCCTCGTCCTACATCGTCGCCGCGACGCTGGAGAGCGAGGATCGCGTGCGACGGGTCCACGGAGCGACGACCCTCATCGAGCGCCGCGTGCAGACCGCCGAGGATCAGGTGAAGGCCGCGGCCGACGAGCTCCACGCCGCGCGCGAAGCGCTCGCCGCCGAGCGGGCCGGGTGAGGCCCGGCGTCACGACCGCATCACCGCTGTGTGAACTCTGACGCATCCACTCGATGCCGCCGTGCGGGGTGTGTACCGTCGAAGCGTGAAGAACCAGCGCCTTCAACCGAGTCACCCCATCGCCCTCGCCCCCGTCCAGGCACCCGAGCCCACGGTCGACGGTTTCGTGACGCAGTTCCTCCGCAACCTCAACAACGGCCGTGGGGTCGCCCTGTCGACGTCGACGGCGAACGATCGCTACTTCGCGCTGGCCGCCACGGTCCGTGACTACCTCATGGCCCGCTGGCTCGAGGACGTCCGCCGTCAGCGCACGATCCAGTCCAAGGGCGTCGCCTACCTGTCGGCGGAGTACCTGCTCGGTCGCCAGCTCGACAACAACCTGCTCGCGACGGGCCTCACCGACATCGCCGATGAAGCGCTCGTGGCGTGCGGCCTCGATCTCGAGGATGTCCGCGCGATGGAGGTCGAGCCCGGGCTCGGCAACGGCGGCCTGGGACGGCTCGCCGCGTGCTTCATCGACTCGCTCGCGACCCTCGGCGTCCCGAGCGTGGGCTACGGCATCCGTTACGAATACGGCATCTTCCGGCAGACGTTCGTCGACGGGGAGCAGGTCGAGCAGGCCGACTCGTGGCTCGCGCTCGGCTCGCCCTGGGAGTTCCCGCATCCCGAGGCCGCGCAGACGATCTCGTTCGGCGGCTACACCGAGACGTACGACGACGGGGGAATCGAACGGACCCGGTGGGAGCCGGCGTGGAACGTCCTCGCCGTCCCCTACAACTACATGGTCCCCGGCTATCACAACGGCCGCGTCAACACGCTCCGGCTCTGGAGTGCGCAGGCCACGCAGGGCTTCGATCTCCGCGTGTTCAACGCGGGCGACTACCAGGAGGCCGTCCGCGCGCAGACCTACGCCGAGAACATCTCGAAGGTGCTCTACCCCGAGGACTCCACGCCGCAGGGCAAGGAGCTGCGGCTGCAGCAGCAGTACTTCTTCGTCGCGGCATCCATCAGCGACTTTGTGAACCTCATCCTGCCGGCAGACTTCGACCTCGCGAACCTCCCCGACCGCGTCATCTTCCAGCTCAACGACACGCACCCCGTCATCGGCGTGCCCGAGCTCATGCGCGTCCTCGTGGACGAGAAGAAGCTCGAATGGGATGCCGCGTGGCAGATCACGCAGCAGTGTTTCGCCTACACGTGCCACACCCTTCTGCCCGAAGCGCTCGAGGTGTGGCCGGCGGACCTGCTGGGCCGGCTGCTGCCCCGGCACCTCGAGATCATCTACCGCATCAACGACGAGTTCCTCGAGGAGGTCCGCGACCGGTTCGGTGACGACGCGGAGCGGATCCGGCGGATGTCGATCGTTTCGCCCGACGGTGCGATCCGGATGGCGTACCTCGCCACGGTCGCCGGATCGAAGGTGAACGGCGTCGCGGAGCTCCACTCGCAGCTGCTGCGCGAGAAGGTGCTGCCGGACTTCGACGAGTTCTACCCCGGCAAGTTCACCAACGTCACGAACGGAGTGACGCCGCGCCGCTTCGTGCGTCTCGCGAACCCCGGGCTCTCGCGGCTCATCACCGACACGATCGGTGCCGGCTGGCTCACGGACCTCGACCGGCTGCGCGAACTCGAGGAGTACGCAGACGACGCCGAGTTCCGCTCCGCCTTCCGGGCCGTCAAGGCCGCGAACAAGCGGACCCTCGCACGGACTCTGGCCGAGCGCGACGGGCTGACGGTCGCCGATGATCATCTGCTCGACGTCATGGTCAAGCGGCTGCACGAGTACAAGCGTCAGACGCTCAAGCTCCTGCACATCATCACGGAGTACGACGCCATCGCCTCGGGACGGGTCACGGCCGATCAGGTGACGCCCCGGACGTTCGTGTTCGGCGCCAAGGCAGCGCCCGGGTATGCGATGGCCAAGCGGATCATCCATCTCATCAACGCGGTCGGCTCGGTCGTCAACGACGACCCGCGCGTCGAGGGGCGCCTCGCGGTACTGTTCCCGCCCAACTACAACGTCACCCTCGCCGAGCGCGTCGTCCCCGCCGCCGATCTTTCGGAGCAGATCTCGCTCGCCGGAAAGGAGGCGTCGGGAACAGGCAACATGAAGTTCGCTCTCAACGGCGCGCTCACGATCGGCACCGACGACGGCGCCAACGTCGAGATCCGCGAACTCGTCGGCGACGACAACTTCTTCCTCTTCGGTATGGCCGAGCCCGAGGTCGCCGATCTCCAGACGCGCGGGTACCACCCGATCGATTTCGTCCGCGCGGACGAGAATCTGTCCCGCGCGCTCGATCTCATCTCCTCTGGGACGTTCTCCGGCGGTGATGCATCCGTCTTCGAGCCTGTCGTGTCGAATCTGATCCATCACGACCCGTTCATGGCGTTGGCGGACTACACCGATTACATCGCGGCCCAGAAGCGCGTCGACGCCCTCTACGCGGACCAGGATGCTTGGACGCGCGCCGCGATCCTGAACGTCGCGCGGTGCGGCTTCTTCTCGTCGGACCGGTCCATGCGCGACTACATCGACCGCATCTGGCACACTCCGCCGATCGTCTGAGCCCGGTGGATATCACCGGCTCGGCGCGCTGACAAGGCATCCCGGGCCGGTGCGCTCCCGCGATTAGAGTCGGATCCGGAGGTACAACTATGGCTATTGCACGACTTCACGGCGGCCCGCTCGACGGCCAGGTCATCCCGCTCGAGGAAGACACGGATCGACTGATCCTGCCCTACAGCGAGACGCAGATCACCTACGAGCGATCGGGCGCCGACGAGAACACGGGGGAGGGCGACGGCCCGACATCCGCGGACTTCCACTTCGTCGCCTCGCAGGACGACATCGACCCGTCCGCAGACGAGCGCGACGACCGATCGACCCTTGACGACTGAGCCGGAGCACTCGCTCGAGATCGAGCGCACCTATGACGTCGACGCCGGGACGCCTCTGCCCGATTGGGCACGGCTTCCCGGCGTCGCCGTCGTCGGCGCGCCCGAGCCGCGCGAACTCGACGCCCACTACCTCGACACGGCGGAGGGCTCGCTCGGTCGGGCTCGTGTCGCCCTGCGTCGCCGCAGCGGCGGCCCGGACGAGGGGTGGCACATCAAGCGGGTGACGCCCGAGGGCAAGGCCGAGTCCCGGTGGCCCCTCGACGACGGCGACCCCGAGAACATCGTCGTCCCGCCGGCGATCGAGAGTGTCCTCGCCGAGATCGCCGATCCGCCGTTCGCACCCCTTGCGCGGATCCGGAACTCCCGGACGGCCTACGCCCTGCTCGACACCGCCGGCGGGCTCCTCGCCGAGTTCGTCGACGACCGCGTCACCGCGACGGATGTGCGCCGGGGCGTCGACACCACCTGGCGCGAGTGGGAGCTCGAGCTGGGGCCCGCGGCGCCGACGGATGCCGCTGCCCGCGACGCGCTCTTCGATGCGGCGGACCTGCTGGTCCGTGCCGTGGGGGGAGAGGTCTCGACGTCGGGGTCCAAGCTCGAACGCGCCCTCGGGCTCTGACCGCAGCGTTCGTTAACGCACTGACGCCGCCCCCGGCTTCGTTCGGGGCGGCGTCAGTCGTGTTCGCCAGATTACTGAAGACCCATGCGTTCCGATAGGTCTCCCGCGGCGATCAGAGGTTGATCATGTGGCCGGCGAGGCCGTGGAATGCCTCCTGCAGGCCCTCCGAGAGCGTGGGGTGCGTGTGCACGTTGCGCGCCGCTTCGAGGGCGGTGAGGTCCCACTTCTGCGCGAGCGTGAGCTCGGGGAGGAGTTCCGACACGTCGGGGCCGATGAGGTGGCCACCGAGCAGCTCGAGGTGCTCGGCATCCGCGATCAGCTTCACGAAGCCGACCGGCTCACCCAGGCCGTTGGCCTTGCCGTTGGCCGAGAACGGGAACTTCGCGACCTTGACGTCGTATCCGGCGTCGCGGGCCTGCTGCTCGGTGAGTCCGAACGAGGCGACCTGCGGCGAGCAGAACGTCGCGCGGGGCATGTTGCGGTAGTCGCCGAGCGTCTGGGTCTCCGCCTTGCCGATGGTCTCGGCGGCGACGACGCCCTGCGCCTCGGCCACGTGGGCGAGCTGCAGCTTCGCGGTGACGTCGCCGATGGCGTAGACGCCCTCGACGTTGGTGCGCATGTAGTCGTCGATCTCGATCGCGCCGCGCTCGGTGAGCTTCACGCCGGTCTTGTCGAGACCGAAGCCCTCGACGCGGGGAGCGAAGCCGATCGACATGAGGACCTTGTCAGCCTCGATCTCACCCTTCGCGCCGTCGGCGTTCGCCGAGTACGACACGGTGACCTTGTCGCCGGAGTCGACCACGGACTCGACCTTGGTCGAGGTCAGGATGTCGATGCCGTACTTCTTGTACTGACGCTGGATCTCCTTCGAGATCTCGACGTCCTCGTTGGGCAGTGCGCGATCGAGGAACTCGATGATCGTGACCTTCACGCCGTAGTTGCTCATGAAGAACGCGAACTCCATGCCGATGGCACCGGCGCCCACGATGACGATCGAGCTCGGAAGCTCACGGGTGAGGATCTGCTCCTCGTAGGTGACGACGTTCTCGCTCAGGGTGACGCCCGGGAGCAGACGCACGGTCGAGCCGGTCGAGATGATGACGTTGTCGGCGGAGACTGTCTCGGTCGAGCCGTCCGCCTTCGTGACCTCGATGGTCTTCGCGTCGACGAAGGAGCCGCGGCCCTCGTACTCGGTCACCTCGTTCTTCTTCATCAGGAAGTGGATGCCCTTGACGTGGGTGTCGGCGACCTTGCGGCTGCGATCCCACGCGACCCCGAAGTCGAAGTTCACGTCACCGCTGATGCCGAAGAGGTCGGCCTTGTGCGTGAAGGTGTGCGCGAGGTCGGCGTTCTTCAGAAGCGCCTTGGAGGGGATGCAGCCGACGTTGAGGCAGACACCGCCCCAGTACTTCTCTTCGATGATGGCGGTGGACAGTCCGAGCTGTGCCGAGCGGACGGCCGCGACATAGCCGCCGGGGCCGGCACCGAGGATGACGACGTCGTAGTGAGGCATGCCCCCAGCCTAGTCCGCCGCGGGTGCCCTCACTCCTTCGTGGCACCCCGTCGACCACGGACGATCGCGACCGCGATGACGACGCCGACGGCCGTGAAGATGATCGCGCCACCGACCGCGTACGGAACGGCGTTGAAGCCCTCGGAAGACCCTTCCGCCTGCTCGGCGAGGGTCTCACCGCACTGCTCGACCGCCGAGACCTTGCCGTCCTCCCCGACCGAGAACGTGTACTCGTCCGAGATCGGGTGGCCGTCGCTGGACACCACCCGCCACTGCACGAGGACGGCGCCCTCGACCGGGCCGCTGATCGCTTGCGAGACGGTGTTGCCGTCGACCGTCGGCTCGCCGGCCGCGATCGCCGAGCAGGCCTCGTCGTAGACGGCGAACTGCGTCGCGCCGGGTTCGGTCGACGGCGCGTCGCTGAACGTGAGGGTGATGCTGTCCGGGGTGGTGCCCGCGATCTCGTCCGCCTTCGGGTCCGACGAGAGCAGTTCGTCGTGAGCGGATGCCGCGGGTGCCGGAGCGAGCAGGAGGAGGGCGGCGACCGTCGCGGCGACGACACCCGCGCGCCGCGAGGTGAGGCGTGTGGTGAAGAACATGCGCGTGAGGCTAGTCCGCGAGCCGCCGCCGTCCGCAGGCCTGTCGTGGGAGGCGAGACGCCGCTACTATGCGGCGGTCGGGGACTCCTCCTTGTGCCCCGGGCTCTGCGTGCGCGAGGCTACGCAGGCGGGGTCGCGATCGTCGCCCGGACGAGACGCGGGAAACACCGTCGGCGTGCGCCGATCCCTGGTGCGCGGCCACCGGGAGCGTGACCGATCGGTTACTGTGGAAGAAGGAGGACATCGTGGACGACACTCAGCGACCGAACGGCGACATCCATCGCGGTGCCGAGACGTCGGCGCACCCGCGGCTCGTGGACTCGACGCAGACCTTCGGGCACGACTCCGACCTCTCTTTCGTGCCGTTCGGCGCCGAACTGACGGCCGCCGAGGTCGAGGCGATCAACGCCCTGCCGGCACGAGCGGCCCTCCTCATCGTGCGTTCCGGCCCGACGGCAGGGGCACGCTATCTGCTCGACACCGACGTGACGACCGTCGGGCGTCATCCTGAGGCCGACATCTTCTTCGACGACGTCACCGTGTCGCGCCGTCACGCCGAGATCACCCGCACCGGAGCGACGTTCGAGCTGATCGATCAGCGCTCGCTCAACGGGACGTACGTGAACGGCGAGCGCGTGGATCGCGCCACGCTCACCGACGGCGCGGAGGTTCGGGTCGGCAAGTTCCGCCTGAACTTCTTCATCGCACCCGCCGAGCGGGCGATCAGCGCGTGAGTTCGGCCGCCGCCACCCGGGGACGAGCTGCGTCCTCGGGGTCATTGAGCATTGGTCAGGTCCTCGCCCGGTTGAGTCCGGAGTTCCCCGCCCTCACCGCCAGCAAGCTCCGCTTCCTCGAGGTGCAGGGCATCGTCACTCCCGTCCGGACGGACTCCGGCTACCGGAAGTTCTCCTCTGCCGACGTCGAGCGCCTGCGCACCGCCCTGACGATGCAGCGCGACTTCGGCATCCCGCTGGCGCGCATCCGCGAATACCTCGAGGAGCACGGCGACGAGGCGTCCCCGGCACCGCCGGCATCGATCGTCCAGACGTCCCGGCGCTACCGACGGGATGAACTCATCACCGCAGCCGGTGCCACCGCGACGCTGATGAACGAGGCGGTCTCCGCAGGCCTGATCGGCCCGTCCGACTCGTTCGATGAGCGAGCACTCGGCATCCTCCGTTCCCTGGTCGCTCTGAACGCCCACGGAATCCAGCCCCGCCACGTGCGCACGATCCGTCAGAGCGTGGAACGCGAGGTCTCTCTCATCGAGAGCGCCATCGCTCCGCTCCTGCGTCGGACGGACGCCGGATCGCGCGCGCAGGCGAGCGAGACGGCCCCGGAACTCGCGCGTCGGCTGGAGGAGATCCGCCAGGTCTTCGTCAGCGCCGCGCTCGAACGCCTGACGCCGTGACCGACCTCCGCGACACGCCGACACCCGCGAGCCGGATGTCGTTGCCGGAGGCCGTTCCCTCCTTTAGCGTGGAACCACCACTCACCTGCAGGAGGCCTCGATGACCGCGCACGACGCGCTGGGCGAGCAGAAGTTCTCGACGGAGCTCCTGTTCACCGACGGCCTCCCCGAGATGGACGATGAAGTCGGTTACCGCGGTGCCCAGGCGGCACGGGCCGCCGGCATCACTTACCGTCAGCTCGACTACTGGGCGCGCACCGAGCTCGTCGAACCCACCGTCCGCGGTGCGAGCGGTTCCGGGTCGCAGCGGCTCTACGGCTTCCGTGACATCCTCGTCCTCAAGCTGGTCAAGCGTCTGCTCGACACCGGCATCTCGCTTCAGCAGATCCGCATCGCCGTCGACCAGCTCCGCGCCGCGGGCATCCGCGACCTCGCGGGGACGACCCTCATGAGCGACGGCGCCTCCGTCTACCTGTGCACGTCGAACGACGAGGTCATCGACCTCGTCAGCCGTGGGCAGGGCGTCTTCGGGATCGCCGTGGGCAAGGTCCTGCGTGAAGTCGAGACCACTCTGGTCGACTTCGACGCGCAGCAGCCCGAGCAGACCGACGAGCTCGCCGCCCGTCGCGCCGCACGCACGGCCTGACGCCGATCCGGATGCCGTGAGGCATCCACTTCCGTACGACTGGCGCGCTCAGGCGGGTGAGGAAGCAGTCCCGGCGACCGGGATGCGGCCCGTTCGGACGATCCGATCCAGGAGCGAGTCGAAGTCGGCTGCGAGCTCCTGCGCGGAGTCACCGGGCCAGATGTGGAGCGGCTTCGCCGCGCCCTGCGCCTGCTGCAGCGATGTGCGCTCCGGGAGCTGAGGGGTGAGGACGAGCGGCCCGAACATGTCACGGAGTTCCTTGATCCGGAACTGGTGCTCGATCGACTGCGGGCGCACCCGGTTCACGACGATGCCGAGGGGCTGGAGCCGGGGAGACAGACCGCGGCGGATCTCTTCGATCGCGCGCAGCGCACGGTCGGCCGCGGCCACCGAGAAGAGTCCTGGTTCGGTGACGACGACGACACGGTCGGATGCCGCCCATGCCGTACGCGTCAGCGCGTTCAGCGACGGCGCGCAGTCGATGAGGACGAGGTCGTAGTCGGCCTCGATGGTCGCGAGTGCCTCTTCGAGCTTCCACACATCGCGGACGCTCGGGTGCGGGCCGTCGAAGTTGATGGCGGACGGGCTGCCGATCATCACGTCGATCGTGCCGGGGTGGACCTTCGCCCACCCGCTCGAGGTGATCGCCTGACGGACGACCTTCTCTTTGGGGTTGGCGAGGACGTCGGCGACGTTGAGTCGCCCGGCGACCTGGATGTCCATGCCCGTCGACACGTCGGACTGCGGGTCCAGGTCGACGACAAGGGTCCGTACCCCGCGCGCGAACGCCGCGGAGGCGAGGCCCAGGGTCACGGTCGTCTTGCCGACGCCACCTTTGAGGGAGCTGACGGAGAGTACGTGCACAAGGCTCAACGTTACCGTCCCCTAGGCTGTGAGGGTACTCAGCCCGTACCTCGGTGGCCCCAGCGCAGCGGCCCCGCACCTGACAGAGGTGAAGAGCATGTTTCGCAAGATTCTGGTCGCCAATCGCGGAGAGATCGCCATCCGCGCATTCCGTGCCGCGTATGAGCTGGGTGCTCGGACCGTGGCCGTCTTCCCCTACGAGGACCGCTACTCGCTGCACAGGCTGAAGGCGGACGAGGCCTACCAGATCGGCGAGGTCGGGCATCCCGTGCGGGCCTACCTCGACGTCGACGAGATCATCCGCGTCGCGCTCGAGTGCGGTGCCGACGCGATCTACCCCGGGTACGGATTCCTGTCCGAGAATCCGGAGCTCTCGGCGAAGGCCGCCGCGCACGGCATCGCCTTCATCGGCCCGTCGTCCACCGTCCTCGAGATGGCGGGCAACAAGGTCACCGCCAAGCAGCGCGCCATCGCCGCGGGCGTTCCAGTGCTCCGATCGACGGACGCTTCCGATGACATCGACGCTCTCATCGCGCAGGCCGGTGAGATCGGCTTCCCGATCTTCGTCAAGGCGGTCGCCGGGGGCGGTGGACGCGGGATGCGGCGCGTCGAGCACCCCGACGCTCTTCCGCCTGCGTTGTCCGAGGCCATGCGCGAAGCCGGCAGCGCCTTCGGCGACGCCCGCGTCTTCCTCGAGCAGGCCGTCCAGCGACCGCGCCACGTCGAGGTGCAGATCCTCGCCGACAAGGCGGGGGAGACGGTGCACCTCTTCGAGCGCGACTGCTCGGTGCAGCGCCGCCACCAGAAGGTCGTCGAGATAGCTCCCGCGCCGAACCTGGCCGACGAGGTCCGTCACCGCCTGCATGCCTACGCCGTCGCCTTCGCCGAATCGATCGGGTACGAGAACGCCGGCACGGTCGAGTTCCTGCTCGAGACGGCGGGACCCCGCACCGGCGAGGTCGTCTTCATCGAGATGAACCCGCGCATCCAGGTCGAGCACACCGTGACCGAGGAAGTGACCGACGTCGACCTCGTGCAGTCGCAAATGCGCATCGCCGCGGGGGAGACGCTCGAGACCCTCGGCCTCCGCCAGGATCAGATCCAGCTGCGTGGCGCCGCACTCCAGTGCCGCATCACCACAGAGGACCCCGCCCACGGCTTCCGTCCCGACACCGGCAAGATCACGACCTACCGGTCCCCGGGCGGCGCCGGCATCCGTCTCGACGGCGGAACGACCGCAGCGGGGTCGCAGATCAGCCCGCACTTCGACTCGATGCTCTCGAAGTTGACCTGCCGCGGCCGCGACTTCGAGGCCGCCGTCGTCCGCTCGCGCCGCGCCCTGGCGGAGTTCCGCATCCGCGGGGTGTCGACCAACATCCCCTTCCTCCAGCGGGTGCTGGACGACCCGGCCTTCGTCGCCGGCGACCTCAGCACGGCATTCATCGACGAGCGTCCCGAGCTCGTCCTCGGACGCGAGTCGAAGGACCGCGGCTCGAAGATCGTGTCCTGGCTCGCCGATGTCACGGTGAACCGCCCCAACGGGGACAGCCCCGTCCAGACCGATCCGAGCGCGAAGCTCCCCGTCGTGGATCTCGACGCCGAACCAGACCCGGGATCGCGACAGCGGCTGCTCGAGCTCGGCCCTCGCGGGTTCGCCGAGGCACTCCGTGCGCAGCCGGGCCTGGCGGTGACGGAGACGACATTCCGCGACGCGCACCAGTCGCTCCTTGCGACGCGGGTGCGGACGAAAGATCTCGTGCGCGTCGCCCCGCACGTCGCGCGGCTCACGCCGCAGCTCCTCTCGGTCGAGGCCTGGGGCGGGGCGACGTACGACGTCGCGCTCCGCTTCTTGGGCGAGGACCCGTGGGAGCGGCTCGACGCACTCCGGGCGGCGCTCCCCAACGTCGCCATCCAGATGCTTCTGCGCGGACGCAACACGGTCGGGTACACGCCCTACCCCACGAAGGTCACCGACGCCTTCGTCGCGGAGGCCGCGGCATCCGGTGTCGACATCTTCCGCATCTTCGACGCGCTCAACGACGTCGCTCAGATGCGCCCCGCCATCGAAGCGGTCCTCTCCACCGACACCGCCGTGGCCGAGGCGGCCGTCTGCTACACCGGCAACCTCCTCGACCCCGCGGAGGACCTCTACACGCTCGACTACTACCTGCGTCTGGCTGAACAGGTCGTCGAGGCCGGTGCCCACATCCTCGCCGTGAAGGACATGGCAGGTCTGCTGCGTCCGGCCGCCGCGACGAAGCTCGTCACGGCTCTGCGCGAGCGCTTCGACCTGCCCGTCCACGTGCACACGCACGACACCGCAGGCGGTCAGCTCGCGACACTCCTCGCTGCCAGTGCCGCAGGCGCGGATGCCGTCGATGCCGCCGCCGCGCCGATGTCGGGCACCACCAGCCAGCCGTCGCTCTCGGCACTCGTCGCTGCGTTGGCCGACACGGACCGCGACACCGGTCTGGATCTGCAGTCGGTCTCGGACCTCGAGCCGTACTGGGAGGCAGTGCGCAACCTCTATGCACCCTTCGAATCGGGCCTGCCGGGGCCCACGGGCCGCGTGTACCACCACGAGATCCCGGGCGGTCAGCTCTCGAACCTCCGGCAGCAGGCCATCGCCCTCGGGCTCTCGGAGGACTTCGAGCTCATCGAGGACATGTACGCCGCGGCGAACCGCATCCTCGGGCGTGTTCCGAAGGTCACACCGTCGTCGAAGGTCGTCGGCGATCTCGCCCTGCACCTCGCGGCGGTGAAGGCCGACCCCGCGGACTTCGAGGCGAACCCCCAGAAGTACGACGTGCCCGATTCGGTCGTCGGCTTCATGGCCGGCGAGCTCGGAGACCTCCCCGGAGGATGGCCCGAGCCGTTCCGTTCCAAGGTCCTCGCGGGCCGCTCCGTCAAGACGGGAGTCACGGAGATCTCCCTCGACGACACGGCCGCCCTCGACGCCGACTCCGCCACGCGCCGCGACAAGCTCAACCGCTTGCTGTTTCCGGCACCGACCAAGGCGTTCCACGAGGTCCGGGAGACCTATGGCGATCTGAGCGCGCTCGACACGATCGACTACCTCTATGGGATGCGTCCGGGCCAGGAGCATGTCGTCGAGATCGAGCGGGGAGTCCAGCTCTACGTCGGCCTCGAGGCCGTCGGCGAGGTCGACGACAAGGGGATGCGGACCGTCATGGCCACCCTCAACGGCCAGCTTCGCCCGGTAGCCGTGCGCGACCGCTCCGTCGCGGTCGAAGCGCGCCAGGCCGAGAAAGCCGACACATCGAAGCCCGGTCAGGTGGCGGCGCCCTTCTCGGGCGTCGTCACGATCAAGACCGACGAGGGGGCGAAGGTGCGAGCCGGGGAGCCCGTGGCATCCATCGAGGCCATGAAGATGGAGGCCGCCATCGCGGCCCCCGTGGACGGCGTCGTCGAGCGTGTCGTGATCGCCGCGACGGCTCAGGTGGAGGCGGGAGACCTTTTGCTCGTCGTCCGTCCTGCGGACTAACCTGGTGCGTCGGGCTTTTCGAGCCCCGAGATCCACCAGGAGTGACCCCCGTGATGCGTGAGCGCGACAACGAGACGTCGGACGACGTCGACAACGGTGTGCTCGAGCGCACCGACAACCTCGAGACGACCGGCATCGGCATCGTCGACGGGACGACCGCGCAGATCGACCTCGCGCTTCCGTCACTCTCGGACGACGACGACGACGACTACGTCGACGATGAGGACTACGTCGATGGCGGGGACGCCGGTCCGGTAGCCGACGACGGTGCGGCCGACGGCATCTCGGTCGCGCACGGTGACGAGACTGCCGCGGACGATCAGCCGATCGCCGGTGCGGAGATCTCCGATGCCGAGGTGTCCCCTGCTGAGGTCATCGCGGAACCCGCCTCGGGCGAGCCAGCCGAAGAGCCGACCGGCGCCGTGTCCGAGGGCGATGTCGTCGACGCCGAGGTCGTCCCGGCCGCGACGACGACCGCCGTGTCCGCGCAGACGGGCTCGACCCGACGCGCCATGCACCACGCCGCCGGCGACAAGCACGCGCTGGAGCGCGTCCGCGGCGCACGGGTCGAGGAGGAGCCGCTGCAGTCGCGGCGCCTCGACCAGCTCGGCGCCGACCGCGAGAGCCCCGAGCTGCTCACCGCCGACCGACTCATCGACCGGTCGCGCGTCGCCGCGTCCGAGCCCGAGGGGCTCTGGCAGCGCCTCGTCTACGGCGCCACCGCGCGCCGCGTCATCCTCGCCGACAGCCCCCGCGTCCGCGCCCGCAAGGAGCTTGACCGTCGCATCTCGGCGCCGCTCACCGGTGGCGCCAAGTTCGTCCCCGTCCTCTCCCGCAAGGGCGGTGTCGGTAAGACGAGCGTCACGACGCTGCTCGGCATGGCCCTCGCCGACGCGCGCGAGGACCGGGTCATCGCCGTCGACGCGAACCCCGATCGCGGCACACTTGCCGAGCGGATCGAGCGAACCAGCGGCAAGACCGTGCGCGACCTCGTCCGATCGCGCGACGAGGTGACGGGTTTCAACGACCTGTCCGCGATCGTCGCGCGCGACGAGACACGACTGGACATCCTGGCCTCCGACGCCGACCCGCATCTGTCGGAGGCATTCAGCGACCGCGATTACCACGACGTCGCCGCCATCGCCGCGCATTACTACTCGATCGTCCTGACCGACAGCGGTACGGGCATCGTCCACTCCGTGATGGATGCGACCCTCGAGCTGGCCGACCAGCTGCTCATCGTGGCCGGTCGTAGCGTCGACGAGGCGAAGCTCGCGTCAGAGACCCTGTCGTGGCTGGAGTCGAACGGCTACGCCGAACTCGCTCGCAGCGCGGTCGTCGTCCTCAACACGTCCCGTCCCGGTGCGAGCCTGGTGCGCCCGAGCGAACTCGAGGCGCATTTCCGCACCCGCGTGCGCGCGGTCGTGTCGATTCCGTATGACGCTCACATCGCGACCGGGGGGCCGATCACGTTCCGGGATCTGTCGGCATCGACGCGGCTCGCGGCGCGTGAACTCGCCGCCGTCGTGGTCGAGGGCTTGCGCCCCGCCGGGGTGGTGCGCTGATGCCGGCCCGCCCGATCCGGATCTTCGGCGACCCGGTCCTTCGGAGCGTGTGCGCCCCGATCGACGAGATCGACGAGGGGGTGCGTCGACTCGTCGCCGACCTCGTCGACTCCGTCGCCGAGCCGGGTCGTGCCGGTGTCGCCGCCCCGCAGATCGGTGTAGGGGTCCGGGCCTTCAGCTACAACGTGGACGGCGTCATCGGATACGTCCTGAATCCCGTCCTCGAGGTCTCCGGCGATCCGGCGCCCACGGGGGAGGGATGCCTGTCCGTCCCCGGTCTCTGGCATGACGCGATCCGGCACCCGTGGGCGCGGGTCACGGGCATGGACCTCAGCGGCGACGAGATCGTCATCGAGGGGGAGGGGCTGCTCGCACAGGCGCTCCAGCACGAGTGCGACCACCTCGAGGGCATGCTGTACCTCGACCGCCTTCCGAAGGATGTCCGCCGACAGGCCATGCGCGAGGTGCGGGAGTCCGACTGGTTCTGACCGCTGATTGAGAGAAGGCCCCGGCTCGCCGGGGCCTTCTCTCATTCGGTTCAGTTGCCGAGCGAGATGTTCGTCGTCGAGACGTTCGCCTGGTAGAGCTCGTCGATGTCGGCAGCGAAGTCCGACAGGATGACGTTCCGCTTGATGCTCATCTTCGGCGTCAGATGACCGGATGCCTCGGTCCACTCGGTGTCCAGGATCACGAACTTGCGGATCGACTCCGCTCGCGACACCGACGCGTTGGCGCGGTCCACCGCGCTCTGCACCTCGGCGAGGACCTTCGGGTGGGCGATGACCTGCGACATCGGCATGTCGGACGAGAGGCCGTTGTTCGACATCCACGTCGGCAGCATCTCGCGGTCGAGGGTGACGAGCGCTCCGATGAACGGCTTCTGATCGCCCACGACGACGACCTGACCGACGATCGGGTTCGCGCGGATCGGGTCCTCGAGCACCGCAGGCGCGACGTTCTTCCCGCCCGCGGTGACGATGATCTCCTTCTTGCGGCCCGTGATCGTGAGGTATCCCTCGGAGTCGAACGTCCCGATGTCCCCGGTGCGGAACCACCCGTCGTCGAACGCTTCGGCGGTCGCCTCGGGGTTGCGCCAGTACTCCTTGAACACGTTGATTCCGCGGACCTCGATCTCGCCGTCGTCAGCCAGACGTACGCCCACGCCGGGGAGAGCGGGACCGACGGTGCCGATCTTCGACTTCGTGGCGAGGTTGACGGTCGCGGGAGCGGTCGTCTCGGTCAGGCCGTATCCCTCGAGGATCTGTACGCCGAGGCTGTGGAAGAAGTGGCCGAGGCGCGACCCGAGAGGCGCGGATCCCGACACGGCGTGCTGGACACGGCCGCCCATGGCGGTGCGCAGCTTGCTGTAGACGAGCCGGTCGAACAGGGCGAACTTGATCTTCATGCCGATCGGGATCTTCTCGCCGTCCTGCAGGCGACGCGAGTGCTCGACAGCCACAGCTGCGGCGGCGCGGAAGATCTTGCCCTTGCCGCCGGCCTCGGCCTTCTGCTCGGCGGAGTTGTAGACCTTCTCGAACACACGGGGCACGGCGAGGAGGTACGTCGGCTTGAACGACCCGAGTCCGGCGAGGAGTTTCGTGGTGTCGGGCTCGTGGCCCGTCTTGACGCCGCCGTGGATGTTGAGGATGGAGATGAACCGCGCGAACACGTGCGCGAGCGGGAGGAACAGCAGCGTCGAGGCTCCCGGCTGTTGGACGACCTCGTGGAGCGCCCTGGCGGAGTTGCGCGAGAGCTCGACGAAGTTCTTGTGCGTGAGGACGCACCCCTTCGGTCGGCCGGTCGACCCGGACGTGTAGATCAGGGTCGCGATGTCGTCGGAGTTCGCGAGGTTCCGGCGGCGTTCGATCTCCTCGTCGCTGATGGACGACCCGTTCTTGCGCAGCGTGTCGAGGTCGCCGGACTGCATCGTCCAGACCTCGCGCAGGAGAGGTACCTCGGAGCGGATCTCCGCGACGCGATCCGCGTGCACGTCGCTCTCGACCACGATGGCGATGGCCCCGGAGTCGCTGAGGATCCAGTTGATCTGCGACGGCGAGCTCGTCTCGTAGACGGGCACCATGACGGCCCCCGCGAAGAAGAGGGCGAAATCGACGAGCGTCCAGTTGTACGTGGTCCGCGCGAGGAACGCGACCTTGTCGCCGGGCTGGATGCCGCTCGCGGCGAACCCCTTCGCCAGCGCGAGGACCTCGCGGTGGAATTCCGCGGCCGTGATGTCACGCCAGGCGTCCCCGTCGGGGACCGCGAAGAGGGCCAGCGAGGGAGTCGCCTTCACCCGCTCCACGAGGATGTCTGAGGTGTTCGCGGTCGGATCCGCGGGCACTACAGCGGGGACGTCGAATTGTACGGCGCTCATGGGCGGCAACTCCTTCGGTACCGGGTGGCGTCAGGTGCGACCGAGTCTAGGGCATCGTGATCCTCGATCCCGCGGCGGCAGCGGGATGCGCCGCCCCATTAGACTCACGGATGCCGTGCGGCCTCGCACGCGCGGAGAGGAGTCGCGTGCTCAACGTCGGCATCGACATCGGTGGGACCAAGATCGCCGGCGGCATCGTCGACCCGGACGGCATCATCGTCGACCGCCGCCGCGTTCCCACCCCCGCCGACCCCGGCGCGCTGGCCGATGCCGTGGCCGGAATGGTCGACGAACTCGTCTCTGGTCGCGTGGTCCACGCCGTCGGCGTCGCCGCAGCCGGGTTCATCGATGCCAGCCGCGCCGTCATCCTCCACGCCCCCAACATCGACTGGACCGACGAGCCGCTGCGCGACGAGCTCGAGAGGCGCATCGGGCGTCCGGTGACGCTCGAGAACGACGCCAACGCCGCCGGGTGGGGCGAATTCCGCTTCGGCGCCGGGCGCGAGGTCAGCGACATGGTCATGATCACCCTGGGAACCGGGGTGGGTGGCGCCGCGATCATCGACGGCGACCTTCTCGTGGGAGGCAACGGTATCGGCGCCGAGCTTGGCCACATCCGTTTCGAACGGGGTGGGCGCCCCTGCGGATGCGGGCAGAACGGGTGCCTCGAACAGTACGCGTCCGGCCGTGCGCTTCAGCGAGAGGCCGCCGATATCGCCGCGTCCGGTTCGCGGGGCGCGGCTCTGGCGGCAGCGCGCACCGCCGAGGGGATCGTGCCGGCCGCCGCGATGGAAGCGCTGATCGCCGCCGGCGACGCGGGCGCCCTCGAGGCCGTCGACCGCGTCGCGACGGCGCTGGGGGAGGCCTGCGGTGGATTTCAAGCGGTGCTCGACCCGGAGCTGTTCGTGATCGGCGGCGGCGTCGCCGACCTCGGCGAGCACCTGCTGCACCCCGTGCGCGAGGCCTACGCCACCGCGCTGCCCGGTTACGGCGAGAGGCCCATCGCCTCGTTCGCCATCGCGACCCTCGGCAACGATGCCGGCCTCATCGGCGTCGCCGACCTCGCGGGCGGCCGGGTCTGACATGATCTACTGGGTCCTGAAATACCTGATCATCGGACCGATCGTGAAGGCGATCTTCCGACCGTGGATCGTGGGACGCAGCAACATTCCGGCATCCGGTGCGGCCATCATCGCGAGCAACCATCTGTCCGTGAGCGACTCCATCTTCCTGCCGCTCATGATCGACAGGTCCATGTCCTTCCTCGCCAAGAGCGACTACTTCACGGGCAAGGGTCTGAAGGGGTGGGCGACCCGGGTGTTCATGCAGGGGACGGGACAGATCCCCATCGACCGCACCGGCGGCAAGGCCTCCGAGGCCTCCCTCAACACCGGCCTGCAGGTGCTCGGCCGCGGCGACATCCTCGGGATCTACCCCGAGGGGACCCGCAGTCCCGACGGCAAGCTCTACCGGGGTCGTACGGGTCTCGCGCGCATGGCCCTGACCGCGCGGGTGCCCGTCATCCCCGTCGTCATGATCGGCACCGACGAGGTCATGCCGATCGGGCGTTCCATCCCTCGGGTGGGCCGCGTGGGCATGGTGATCGGGGAGCCGCTCGACTTCAGTCGGTTCTACGGCATGGAGTCCGATCGTTTCGTGCTGCGATCGGTGACCGACGAGATCATGGTCGCGCTGCAGCGCATGGGGGAGCAGGAGTACGACGACGTCTACGCGTCCACGGTCAAGGACCGCCGCCCCGCCGCGGCCTGAGCCGCCGTCACACGACCGACAGGCCCCTCCCTCGTCGGTAGAATGAACGGATGCCCACTCCTCTCGACCACTGGCGCTCGCTCCCGATCAAGCAGCAGCCGTTGTGGCCCGACGCGGATGCGGTCGCGGCCGTCTCCGCCGAGATCGCGACCCTCCCGCCGCTCGTCTTCGCCGGCGAGGTCGACAACCTCCGTGCGCGCCTCGCGAAGGCCGCATCCGGTCAGGCCTTCCTCCTGCAGGGCGGCGACTGCGCCGAGACGTTCGCGGGCGCCACGGCACAGCAGATCCGCGACCGGATCAAGACGGTCCTGCAGATGGCGGTCGTCCTGACCTACGGCGCGTCGATGCCGGTCGTGAAGATGGGCCGCATGGCGGGTCAGTTCGCCAAGCCGCGCTCGAGCGACACCGAGACGCGGGGCGAGGTGACGCTCCCGGCCTACCGCGGAGACATCGTCAACGGGTACGACTTCACCGAGGCGTCGCGCACCGCGGACCCGCAGCGGCTGCTCAAGGGCTACCACACGGCCGCCTCGACGTTGAACCTCGTCCGCGCGTTCACGCAGGGCGGCTTCGCGGATCTCCGCGAGGTGCACAGCTGGAACCAGGGCTTCGCCAAGAACCCGGCCAACCAGCGCTACGAGCGCCTGGCCGGCGAGATCGACCGCGCCATCAAGTTCATGGAGGCCGCGGGAGCGAACTTCGACGAGCTCCGCGGCGTCGAGTTCTACACCGGCCACGAGGGTCTGCTCATGGACTACGAGCACCCCATGACCCGCATCGACTCGCGCACCGGCACTCCCTACAACACGTCGGCGCACTTCCTCTGGGTCGGGGAGCGCACGCGCGACCTCGACGGCGCCCACGTCGACTACTTCTCGAAGATCCGCAACCCCATCGGGGTGAAGCTCGGACCCTCGACCACCCCCGAGACGGCTCTCGCGCTGATCGACAAGCTGGACCCCGAGCGCGAGCCCGGGCGTCTCACGTTCATCACACGGATGGGCGCAGGCAAGATCCGCGACGCCCTCCCGCCGCTCCTGCAGGCAGTGAAGGATGCCGGTGCGACACCGCTCTGGGTCACGGACCCGATGCACGGAAACGGCATCACGACGCCCACCGGCTACAAGACGCGTCGCTTCGACGACGTCGTCGATGAGGTCCGGGGCTTCTTCGAGGCTCACCGCGCCGTCGGAACCTTCCCCGGCGGCATCCACGTGGAACTCACCGGCGACGACGTCACCGAGTGCCTGGGCGGCTCGGAGATGATCGACGAGGCGACACTGGCGACGAGGTACGAGTCGCTGTGCGACCCGCGACTGAACCACATGCAGTCGCTGGAACTGGCATTCCTCGTCGCCGAGGAGCTCGGCAAGCGCTGACGCACGGAGCGAGGGCCCGGCGGTGATGACCGTCGGGCCCTCGTCGTCCTCGGAGACGGATGCCGGGTCTCAGCCGAACGGCTGGAACTGCGGCGTCAGGCTGATCGTCGCGCCCGGACGCTGCAGGGTCCCGCCCTCGGGGGTCATGGAGCGGACGCGGTAGACATCCCAGTAGCGGCCACCGAGCGGGATCTCGGCGTCGTCGATGTTCGGATTGACCTCGAACCCGGCGGACTGCAGGCCGCTCGACGGCCGTGCGCACCGTCTCGCCGACGACGTTCGGAACCTCCACGGGCTTCGGCCCGTCCGAGACGACGATCGTGATGGTTTCGCCCTGCTGCCACGATCCGCCGCCGGGGCGATCCTCCACGCGGATGACGAGGTCGTCGGCCACTGAGCTGCTGTATTCGCGCTTCTCGTCGACCTTCATCTCAACGTCCGTGAGGGCCGCGGACGCCTCGTCGGCGCTCTTCCCGACGACGTCGGGGAGCGGCCCGAGAGAGACACGGAGCTCAGCTCGGGATCCCTCGAGGACGGAACAGCCCTCCGTGCATTCGACGGCGTCCGCCGCGCCGGTCTGCGTGACGTAGACGCGCACGACCCGTCCCGAGGCGAAAGACGTGAAGTACTCCTTGACTGCCGCGACGTCGATGTTCTTCTCCTGCAGCAGTGACTCGACGTCGGTGCGCGTCTTGTCCTGCAGCGCCGGCAGCTCCGCGGTCGCCGGCCCTGAGGAGATCCTCACCGTCACGGTGGCGTCGCGGTCGAGGAAGGTCCCGGGGTCGGGGTCGGTGTCGACCGCCTGCCCGGCGGGCACGGTGAGGCTGTGCACCTCGCTGCGCTCCGCGACGAGCGCGTTGTCGGCGAGGAGGTCCCGAGCGTCCTCGAAGCTCATCCCTTCGACAGTGGGTACGGAGACGAGTGATCCGGGCCCTGACCCGAACCACCATCCGAGGCCGCCGGCGGCAGCGGCGAGGAGGAGGACGACGGCGAGGAGCCAGCTCCCCTTGACCGTGTTGCGGTGGGAACGGCGGCGCAGTCGGGTGGCGTTGTCTACCTCGGTGGTGACACTGGGGGCGGTGAACGTCCCCGGCATGACACGGGTGACCTCGTCCGAATCGAGCGAATCGTCGACGACCACGGTCGAGCCGGCCGGCGTCGACCGCACGACCTGAGGGAAGACCCCGAGCTGCTTCTCGATCTCGCGCAGGCGCTCGAGCATCTCGCGCGCATCGGTGGGGCGGTCCTCGGGTGAGCGTTCCGTGGCCCAGAGGACCAGCTCGTCGAGCTGTTCGGGCACCGCGGGGTTCTTGACGCTCGGTCGCGGGACGGAGTGCGTCGCATGCTGATAGGCGATCTGCATCGGCTGCTCGCCCTTGTAGGGCTGTTCGCCCGTGAGCATCTCGTAGAGCATGATGCCGAGCGCGTAGATGTCGCTGCGCGCGTCGGCCGTGCCGCGCGTGACGAGCTCGGGAGCGAGGTAGGCGATGGTGCCGAGGAGCATCTGCCCGGTGGCGGTGTTCGCGCTCGTGGCGCGTGCCAGACCGAAATCGCCGATCTTGATCCGGCCGTCTTCGGCGAGGAGGACGTTCTCCGGCTTCACGTCCCGGTGAACGATGCCCGCGCGGTGCGCGGCGGACAGACCCGACAGGATCGCGTCCATGATGGTGATCGTCTGCGGGAGCGTGAGCCGCTTCTGTTCGCGCAGCAGTTCGCGGAGCGTGATGCCGGGCAGGTACTCCATGACGAGATACGCCATCTCGCCGTCCTGACCCTGGTCGAAGACGTTGACGACGTGCGGATCCGCCAGGCGTGCAGCGGACCTGGCCTCCTGGATGAACCGGTTCTGGAAGACGGTGTCGTCCGAGAGATGACCGTGCATGACCTTCAGCGCCACGCGGCGTTCGAGACGCAGATCGGTGGCGACGTAGACCGTGGCCATCCCGCCTCGGGCGATGCGGCCGCGAACGCGGTACCGGCCGTCGACCAGGTGGCCGATCAGCGGGTCGGTCTGCGGGGTGGCGGTCACGTCAGAAGTCTACGGAGCAGACCCTGCGAGCCCGGGTAGCGGCGCACCTTCCGCCGCGGGGAGACGTGATCACCCGTACAGGTCGAGCCAGCGGTAGGCCTCGTCCTTCCAGGGCCCGTAGCGTTCCGGGTACGCCGAGATCTGCACGGCCTGGGCTGCGTCCCCGAAGGCCATGTCCTCCCACCCGTCGATGTCGAGGAGGCCGCGCGTGCGGTCGCCGTTCGGATCGGATGCGCCGCCGAAGAACGCGGCCGCCGACCGACGGGGGTCGCGGATCTGCTTCTCGTTTCCCCAGCCGGCACTCGGGCGCTGCTGGAAGAGGCCGACCGAGTCCCGGTCGCCGCCGTCCAGGTTGCGGATCCAGGATTCGACCATCGCCGTCGCAAGCGCGATGGCGATTCCGTCCCGTGAGACGCCCCGGTCCCGTCCGACCTCGATGATGGTCCGGACGTTCGCGATCTGCTCGCCATCCAGTTCGGTCTGCCCAGGACGCGATTGCGTGGAGGCGGCCCGAGGCGCTGCCGCGGCGGGGATGCGGAGCTTCTGCCCGGGGTAGATGATGGATGCCTCATCGAGCCCGTTCGCGTCGAGGAGTCGTGCGAGGGAGGTGCCGCTGTCCGCGGCGATCGCCCAGAGTGTCTCGCCGGCGGATACCTCGTGCACCGGCCCCGCCGCGACTCGGGGAGACGGCGCCGGTGCCGCGGCGCGATGCGCGGCGAGTTCCGTGACCGTGAGCTTCTGGCCCGGGTGGATGATCGACGACGCGCCGAGCTCGTTGGCGCGGACCAGAGAGGCGACGCTCATCCCGTGGCGCTGTGCGATGGACCAGAGCGTGTCGCCGGGACGAACTGTATAGGCGGATGCCGTACCCCGGGCGGGCCGAGAGGGCTCGGCATCCGTCTTCTCCGTCTTCGGGCCGAGGCGGAGGACGTCGCCCGGGTGGATGAGCGAACGCCATCCGAGGTCGTTCCATGCCAGGACGTCCGCCGTGCGGACACCGTTCGCCGCCGCGATCGCGCTGATGGTCTCCCCGCGGGCGACGACATGTGTCCGCACAGCAGCGCGCGCGGCGGGTGTCCCGACGATCGTGGCGGGGCTCGCGGCTGGGATGGGCGTCGCGTGCGCCTTCGCCGACAGCGGTCGGGGCGCCGAGCGCTCGTGATCGTCGGCCGTGGCCGCGTCGACGGGGAGGAGGGATAGTGAGAGGGCGATCGACCCGATCACAGCGGGAGCGCCTCGGTGGAACAGAGAGGGGGGCATGACGTCGTTCCGGTGCACAGGTGTTCCTTCGTTCGGTCCCAGATCGTCGATCCCCCTCGAAACCGTGACACGCCGATGTGACTGCTGTCAATCAGTGTGGTGTATGTGACGGGTGTGACCAGATGGGAGTGCGGCGATCGGGCGGGGCGGATGCGATAGTGGGGGAGTGAGTTCTGCGACGCCCGTGTCCACCGATTGGCTGAGTCTTCCCGAACTGGTCGACCTGACCGGAGAGCCGCTCGGGCGCGTGCGGCGGATGCTCGACGAGCAACAGCTCGTCGCCTCCCGCCGCTTCGGCGCGCCGCGGGTTCCCTCCGTCTTCCTGGTGGACGGGGCGCCGATCTCCTCCCTCCGGGGGACCATCATCGTGCTGCACGATGCGGGGTTCTCCGATGACGAGACCATCGACTGGCTCCTCGCGCCCGAGGATTCGATCGGCTTCGCGCCGATCGACGCCCTGCGTCAGGGACGCAAGAGCGAGGTCCGACGGGTCGCGCAGACGCTCGCCTGACCGAGGGGATGCCTGCTCGTCAGGCGGCGCGTACCGTCGCCGCCCGAGCGAGGTCGCGCAGATCACCGACGGCGCCGTGACCGAGCCGCGCGCCGCGGAGCGCTCTGTCGGCCTCGGCCGCCCAATCCGTGATCAGGCTTTCCACGCGGGCGAGCGCTCCGGTGTCGACGATCGTCTGCTGCAGGTGCGCCACCTGCTCAGGGGTGAGATCCCGCTCGCCGACGAGTTCATCGAAGATGCGGAGGGCGCCGGCAGGCAGGGAGGCGCGCGCGTACGCGATGAGGAGGGTGCGCTTGCCTTCACGGAGATCGTCGCCGACGGGTTTGCCGGTGACCGCGCTGTCTCCGAACACCCCGAGGACGTCGTCGCGCAGCTGGAAGGCGAGTCCGATGGGGTGACCGAACGCCGCCAGAGCCCGGTACTGCTCGTCGTCCGCGTCGGCGAGGGTGGCGCCGAGCTGGAGCGGGTGCTGGACGCTGTACCGGGCGGACTTCAACGACGCGACGCGCAGAGCGCGGTCGGGGTGGGTGTCGACGGGTGCCACGACATAAGCGGATTCCTCCGCGACGTCGAGGAACTGCCCGATCGTCACCTCGCGGCGCATCCGTGCGAACTCTGTGCGCGCACGGTGGGCCCGTGGGTTCTCGACGTTCGCGAGCCCCTCTTCGAGCAGGTCGTCGCTCCACGCCACGAGGAGGTCGCCCAAGAGGATCGCCGCAGATCGACCGAACTCCTCGGCGTCACCCGCCCAGGCGTTCGCGCGGTGCTCTGCTTCCCACGCGCGATGGGACGCAGGGCGCCCTCGCCGGGTGTCGGACCTGTCGATGACGTCGTCGTGCACGAGCGCCGCGGCGTGGAAGATCTCCAGTGCTGCGGAGGCGGTGATCGCCGCGTCCGGTACGCTCGACGTCCCGCCGCCAGCCGTCGCCACCGCTCGGAAGCCCGCGAGGCAGAAGCGGGCTCGGAACGCCTTGCCGCCGGTCGCCGCGGATGCGCCGGATTCCACGAAGGCGCGCGCTTCGTCGCCGAATTCGGATGCGGCTTCGCGCTGCGCCTCGAGGAACCTCTCGACTCGCTGAGAAACGGCGACGATCGGGTCGAGAGAGGAAGACACAGGCCTAGCCTAGTGATCGCGCGGACGCGTACACTTGACGGACCGACCCGAGGGGGATGCATGCCACTGTCAGAACAGGAGCAGCGTCTGCTGGACGAGATGGAACGCCATCTCATGCGCAACGACGCCGATGTTGTCAGCGCGGACCGTGGAGCGGCGCCGCTCAGCTACCGCAACATCGTCTACGGGTCCGTCATCGTGCTCTTGGGTATCGCCGGCCTCGTCGTCGGCGTGGCCACATCGCTGATCGTGATCGGCGTGATCGCCTTCGTCGTCATGGTCGTCGGCGTCGTCCTGGCCTTCACCCCGGCCAAGGGTGCGGCAGCCGCACGGAACGCGACCGGTACGCGTAAGCCGCGTGCCGCGAAGGCAGCGGCATCCGCCTCCTTCATGGATCGCATGAACGACCGCTGGGATCGCCGCAACGACGATCGCTGATCCGGCGCCCTCCACCGCGCTCCACTTCTGAAGCACCGACCCTCGGGTCGGTGCTTTTTTGTGTCCGCGCGGGCTATCACCCGCCTTGCCGTCGTCCGGTGGTGCGGCAGGGATGCGGCGTGCGTCGAAACTGTCGCGGAGTGGAGGAAAGTGGAGTAAAGTGGCGTCATCCTGGAGCAGGCCGGACGAAGGGGGTGACCGAGCGATGTTGTTGGGCACCCACACCCCCAAGCTGGACGACAAAGGACGGGTCATCCTTCCCGCCAAGTTCCGCGACGATCTCGGTCCCGGTGTCGTCATCACCCGTGGCCAGGAACGCTGCCTCTACGTGTTCAGCTCGGCGGAGTTCGAGCGGGTCTACGAGCGCATCCGCGAGGCGCCGCTGACCAACAAGCAGGCGCGCGACTTCCAGCGCATGTTCCTCTCGGGCGCCAGCGCCGAGGAGCCCGACTCCCAGAACCGCATCACCATTCCGCCTCACCTCCGCACCTACGCGGGGCTGGAGCGCGAGCTCATCGTCACGGGTGTCGGCGCACACGCCGAGATCTGGAACGCGGACGCGTGGAACGCCTACGCCGACAGCAATGAGGACACGTACTCGGACATGGAGCAGGAGGTGATCCCGGGACTCTTCTGATCCTCGACTGCGACTCCCAGCCGCACGCCCTGACGCACTTCCCCGGCGCCAGGTCGGAGCGGATGGGGATCGGGGTCGAGGGCCTCACGGAACCGAAGGAATCATGGCCCACGACGAGATCCACACCCCCGTCCTGCTCGACCGTTGCATCGAGCTGTTGGCGCCTGCGCTGCAGCACGACGGCGCGGTCGTCGTCGACGCGACGCTCGGGATGGGCGGACACTCCGAGGCGCTTCTCGAACGCTTCCCCCAGGTGCGTCTGATCGGCCTCGACCGCGACACGGACGCGCTGCGCATCGCGGGGGAGCGGCTCGCCCGCTTCGGCGACCGCGTGGACCTCGTGCACACCGTCTACGACGGCATCGCCGACGCCGTCTCGAGCGTGGGCGTCCGCCGGGCCGACGGCATCCTCTTCGATCTCGGTGTCTCGTCGCTGCAGCTCGACGAAGCGGACCGCGGCTTCGCCTACTCGAAGGACGCGCCCCTCGACATGCGGATGGATCAGTCCGCGGGGACGACGGCGGCCGACATCGTCGCGACGTACGGAGAGGGCGATCTGCGTCGCATCTTCGAACGCTACGGCGAGGAGAAGCTCGCCGGTCGTTACGCGCGGGCGATCATCGCCGCCCGTCAGGACGCCCCCATCGAGCGGTCCGCGCAGCTCGTCGACATCTTGGTCGCCGCGACGCCGATCGCCGTTCAGCGTGAGCGCAGCGGGCACCCCGCCAAGCGCGTCTTCCAGGCGCTGCGAATCGAGGTCAACGGCGAGCTGACGGTCCTCGAGCGCGCCCTGCCCGCGGCGCTCGGCATCCTGCCCGTCTCGGGCCGGATCGTCGTCATGTCGTACCAGTCGCTGGAAGACCGACTCGTAAAGCGCGTGCTCGCCGAAGCGACCAGGTCGACCGCTCCCGCCGGGCTCCCGATCGAACCGCCCGAGCATGCCCCCCGTTTCCGGCTCCTCACCAAGGGTGCAGAGCTGGCGTCCGACGAAGAGAAGATCCGTAACCCCCGTGCCACCCCGGTGCGGCTGCGTGCGGCCGAGAGAGTGAGGGAGGCGTCATGAGCGCTTCGGCACTGGCCACCACCGCCATCGACACCGCGCCCGATGAGGAGCTCCTCGGCTCGGCAGCACCTGCGCTTCGGCCCGTCGGTCGCGTCGGGTGGGGCGTCGCGCCCCAGCCCCGGCGTCGCCCCCGGCGGGCGTTCGGAGTCATCGCCGTCGCGGGCGCCCTCGCGATCGCCGGAGTGCAGATGGGGCTGTCGATCGTCACGACGCAGGATGCCTTCGAAGTGAAGAACCTCACGGCGCAGCAGCGGGACGCGAACTACCAGAAGAACATCCTCGAGGACGAGGTCGCGGGTCTCAGCTCGCCTCAGTTCCTCGCAGCCAATGCGGCGGCGCTCGGCCTGGTCGCGGGCGGTGAGCCCAGCTACATCCGTCTGAGCGACGGCACGACCCTCGGCCCCAAGACGGGTGCCTCCGACGCGTCGTCGATCGAGGCGCTGTCGCGGGCGGCGGTGTCGAACGCTCTCGTGGCGGGTGTCCCGCTCGTCACCGATCCTGAGGCGAGCCTCGACACGGGGGTCTCCATCGACACGAAGCTGCTGGCCGATACGCCGACACCCCCGTCCATCACCGACGGACTGCCGACCCCCGCCACACACTGAGAACATGACGACTCGAGCAACCCGCAGTCCGCGCCGTCGCACCGTCGTCGCCCTCGCCGTCGTCCTGGTCGTCCTGGTCGCTTTCGTCGCCCGCCTCATCGACATCCAGGTCGTCAACGCGAGCCAGCACGTCGAAGACGCCTTCAGCAAGGGCATGCAGACCACGACGACCCTCGAGGGTGCGCGGGGCACCATCGTCGACGCGAACGGCAGCCCGTTGGCCACGAGCATGCTGCGGTACAACGTCGTCGTCGACCCGAAGCTCGCTGAGGGCGGCATGTCCCTCCGCGACGACAATGGCGCGATCGTGAAGGACGACGCCGGCGACACCGTCATGGTCACGTGGCCGGAGATCGCCGCAGAGATCGCCGAGGTGACCGACCAGAGCTCGGACGAGGTCCGGACCATGGTCGACGACGCTTACGCGAAGAACCCCGAGAGCCGATATCAGGTGATCAAACGGCTCGTGTCGACGGCGGAGTTCCGCGAGCTCGACGATCTCGGCATCCCTTTCCTCTCGTTCGAGCCGGTCGCCTCGCGGTCGTACCCCGACGGCGCGGTGGCGGGAAACATCATCGGCTTCGTCGGCTCGGACGGGGAGCCCCTCGAAGGGGTCGAGAAGCTGCAGGACTCGTGCCTCGAACCCACGAGCGGGAGCATCAAGTACCAGCGCGGCGCGAACGGCGTGACGATCCCCGGTACGGCGGTCGAGGAGCCTGCCGCGGACGGCGGCACCCTCAAGCTGACGATCGACTCCGATCTGCAGTGGTACATGCAGCAGCTGATCGCGGAGGAGACCGACCGCTACCAGGCCAACTGGGGCGGAATCCTCGTGATGGAGACCGCCACGGGCAAGATCCGAGCGATCGCGGAGACGGACTCCGTCGACCCCAACGACCCGGGCGCCAGCAAGTCCGAGGACCGGGGCTCACGCCTCCTGCGGACCTCGTTCGAGCCCGGCTCGACCTTCAAGCCCGTCACGGCGGCGACGGCGATCGAACAGGCGGGCGTCACGCCGGAGACGACGGTCACCGTCCCTGATCGCATGGTGTTCTCCAACGGAGCCGTCGTGAACGACTCCGAGAACCACGCGACGCAGAACCTCACCCTCAACGGTGGCCTCGTGACCTCGTCGAACGTGGCGATGTCGCAGTTCGGCGCGATGGTGGATCCGCAGACCCGGTACGACTACCTCAAGAAGTTCGGTGCCGGCGAAACCGACGGTCTGGGCTGGTCGGGAGAGCCCGAACGGATCCTCCGACCCGCCGACACGTGGGACAACCAGACGAAGTACGCGACGACCTTCGGTCAGGCCTTCACCGTGACGGCCGTCCAGGTCGCGAATGCGTACCAGACCTTCGCCAACGGCGGTGTCCGGATGCCGGCATCCCTCGTCGAATCGTGCACGAAGGCGAACGGCGAGGTCGTCACACCGAAGCTCGCGAAGCCCGAACGCGTCATCACAGAGGAGACGGCGAAGGAGGTCTCGCTCATGCTCGAGAACGTGTTCGCACAGGGCACGCTCGCCGAGGACGTCGAACTCCCCGGGTACCGGATGGGCGGCAAGACGGGCACCGCGCAGATCCCCGACGGTCACGGCGGATACAAGAAGAACCTGTACTTCACCTCACTGGTCGGCTTCGCTCCGGCCGATGATCCGAAGTATGTTGTCCTGACGGTCTTCGACGAGCCCAAGAAGCAGCGCATGTCGTCGGCCAACCGTTCGGTGTTCAAGAAGGCGATGGCGCAGGTGCTCACGCACTACCGCATCATGCCGTCGGGTTCGGAGACCCCCCTCCTTCCCGTCACCGGCTGAACCCGAGCGCACGAGGAGACCCCCAGCATGATCCGGATGACGCTCGCCGAGGTGACGCACGCCATCGGCGGCACCCTCCACCTCCACGGCACGGACACCCCCGAGACGGTTGTCGCGGGCACCGTCGACACCGATTCCCGGGAGATGGAGCCGGGCTCGGTCTTCGTCGCCAAGCCCGGCGACGTGACCGACGGGCACCTGTTCGTCGATGTGGCCGCCGAAGCCGGCGCCACGCTCGCGATCGTCGAGCGCCGCGTCGAGACGGCGATCTCGCAGATCGTCGTCGCCGACGCCGTCGCCGCGCTGGGTGCCCTCGCCCGCGAGGTGGTGGCACGCGTGCGTTCCGCCGGAGACCTCCGCGTGGTCGGCATCACGGGATCGAACGGCAAGACGACGACGAAGAACCTCCTGGCGCGCATCCTCGAGGTGGACGGGCCGACGGTCGCCCCGCGAGCGTCGTTCAACAACGAGGTCGGCGCACCCGTCACGATGCTCCGCGTCACCGACGACACCCGCTTCCTCGTCAGCGAGCTCGGCGCCTCGCGGCCGGGCCGCATCGCGGAGCTCGCAGGTCTCATCACGCCCGACATCGGCGTCGTCCTTATGGTCGGGCTCGCCCACGCGGGCGGATTCGGGGGCGTCGAGGCGACGCAGAGGGCGAAGACCGAACTGGTCCAGGCTCTCCGTCCGGGCGGAACCGCGGTCCTCAACGCGGACGACGCCCGTGTCGCGGCGATGGCAGCTGCGGCGCAGGAACGCGGAGCCGACGTCCGGTGGTTCGGACGCGGGACCGCGGCCGACGTTCGCGCAGACGACGTCGAAGTCACGGCATCCGGGACGACCGCGACGGTCCACGTCGACGGCCGTCAACTGCCCCTGCACCTGAAGGTGCTCGGCGAACACCACGTCATGAACGCCCTCGCCGCCATCACGGTCGCTCAGCTGCTCGGCGTCGATCCGGCCGACGCTATCGCGCGCATCGGGACCGTGAAGATCGCGGAGCGCTGGCGGATGCAGCCGCTCGGCGGCGACCGCGTGCGGGTCATCAACGACGCCTACAACGCGAGCCCCGACTCCATGGCCGCCGCGCTGCGGACCGTCGCCCAGATCGCCGAGCCGGGACAGCGCAAGGTCGCCGTCCTCGGTGCCATGACGGAGCTCGGCGAGCAGGCCGGGGAGGAGCACGATCGGATCGGGCTCCAGGCCGTGCGGCTGCGCTACGAACGCATCGTCGTCATCGGGACGGCGGCGCGACGCCTCTACCTGGCCGCCATCAGCGAAGGCTCGTGGGACGGCGAAGCCGTCTTCTTCGAGACCGCTGACGAGGCCTACGACTACCTGACGGCCGAGCTCCGCGACGGTGATCGCGTGCTGGTGAAGTCCTCGAACTCCGCCGGGCTCAGGTTCCTCGGCGATCGTCTGGGAGAATTCTTCTCGTGAGATCCCTGTTGGCCGCTGCGACGATCTCGCTGGCATTCACCCTGTTCCTGACACCGCTGTTCATCCGGCTGTTCCGGAAGATCGGCTGGGGTCAGGTCATCCGCACACCCGAAGACATCAACAACCCGAGCCATCACACCAAGCGAGGGACGCCCACCATGGGCGGCATCGTCTTCGTCCTGGGGACCATCGTCGGGTTCTTCGTCGGCAGCTACACGGGTGGCACGGAGCCCACCATCTCCGGTCTGCTCGTGCTCTGGATGATGGTCGGCCTCGGCATCATCGGCTTCATCGACGACTACATGAAAGTCCGGTCTCAACGGAGCCTCGGCCTCTCGGGCTGGCGCAAGATCGTCGGCCAGATCGCCGTCGCCGTCCCCTTCGCCATCATGGCCCTGAACTTCCCGAACCAGTACGGCGAGACTCCGGGTTCGGCCTACATCTCGTTCTTCCGCGACATCCCGACGCTCTCCTTCATGGCGCTCGGCGCTGTCGTGGGCTGGATCCTCTATCTCCTGTGGATCTCGTTCATGTCGGTCGCGTGGTCGAACGCCACGAACCTGACGGACGGGCTGGACGGCCTCGCCACGGGAGCCGGCATCTTCACGGTGTCCGCCTACAGCCTCGTGACGTTCTGGCAGCTGCAGCAGCGCTGCCATTCCGCCGCACTGGTGACCGAGTACACGGCCGCCTGCTACGACACACGGGACCCCATGGGCCTCACGATCGTCGCCGCCTCGTTCGTCGGCGCCCTCGTCGGGTTCCTCTGGTGGAACGCCCCCAAGGCGAAGATGTTCATGGGCGACGTGGGTTCGATGGCGATCGGCGGTGTCGTCGTCGCGATGGCCGTGTTGAGCCGTACCGAGATCCTCTCCATCGTCCTCGCGGGCGTCTTCATCATCGCTCCCGCGTCGGTCATCCTGCAGCGCTACTACTTCAAGGCGACGGGCGGCAAACGGCTCTTCCTCATGAGCCCCTTCCACCACCACCTCGAGATGCGCGGGTGGCCCGAGATCACCATCGTCGTCCGGATGTGGGTCATCGCCGGCATCCTCGCCATCTTCGGGGTCGCCCTGTTCTACGTCGGCTGGCTGGCTGC
The DNA here is from genome assembly GCF_030818715.1 of Microbacterium sp. SORGH_AS_0505. Classification (NCBI taxonomy): domain Bacteria; kingdom Bacillati; phylum Actinomycetota; class Actinomycetes; order Micrococcales; family Microbacteriaceae; genus Microbacterium; species Microbacterium sp. SORGH_AS_0505. The sequence goes on from NZ_JAUTAT010000001.1 coordinate 2,104,261, forward strand.
ACTGTGACCGCCGACCTCGATCGCCTGACGAGCTGGCACGCGGACTGGTCGGGACTGCGGGTCGCGGTCCTCGGCCTGTCGATGACGGGATTCTCGGTCGCGGACACCCTGGCCGAGCTCGGCTCAGACGTCCTGGTCGTGACCGAGACGGCGAGCGAGGAGTACGCGCGTCTGCTGCCGGTCATCGGTGCGCGCCTCTGGAAGGGGGCGCTCGACGGCGTCCCCGACGAGCTGATCGCCCACCGCCCCGACGTCGTCATCGCGTCGCCGGGCTTCCCCCCGCATCACGCCGTCGTCGCATGGGCGCGCGAAGCGGGAGTCGCCGTGTGGGGCGACATCGAGCTCGCGTGGCGCGTCCGCGACAAGGTCCTCCGTCCCGACGGAACGCCGGCCGAATGGATGCTCATCACGGGCACCAACGGCAAGACGACCACGACGCAACTCACGGCCACGATGCTCGTGGCGGGAGGCCTCCGCGCCGCCCCGTGCGGGAACATCGGCGTGCCGGTCCTCGACGCCGTCCGCGACCCCGCGGGGTTCGACGTGCTCGTGGTCGAGGTCTCGAGCCATCAGCTCTGGTACCTGAGTCTCTCGGATGCCGCGGGTCGGGTGTCGCCGCACGCCAGCGTCTGCCTCAACCTCGCTGCGGACCACCTCGAGTGGCACGGCTCTTTCGACGCGTACCGGGACGCGAAGGCTGTCGTCTACCGGCAGACGCGCGTGGCCTGCGTCTACAACAAGAGCGACGTCGCGACGCGCGAGATGGTCGAGGACGCCGAAGTCGTCGAGGGATGCCGCGCCATCGGGTTCGATCTCGGCGTTCCGGGCCCGAGCGACCTCGGTGTCGTCGACGGCATCCTCGTCGACCGTGCCTTCCTCGATGAGCGCCGCACGAACGCGCTGGAACTCACCACCGTCGAGGACCTCGCCGAGTCCGGTCTGGCCGCTCCGCACGTCGTGGCGAACATCCTCGCCGCCGCTGCACTCGCCCGTTCGATCGACGTCCCTCCTGCCGCCGTCCGAGACGCCCTGCGCACCTTCCGTCTCGATCCGCACCGGATCGAGGTCGTCGCCGTCGCCGACGGCGTGACGTGGGTCGACGACTCCAAGGCGACGAACCCGCACGCGGCGGCATCCTCCCTCCAGGCCTACCCGGGTGCCGTCTGGGTCGTCGGCGGCCTTCTGAAGGGTGTCGACATCGACGATCTGATCGCGTCTCGCGGCCCTGCGGTCGCGGCGGCGATCGTGATCGGCGTCGAGCGCGCCGACATCGTGGGGGCTTTCGCGCGACACGCCCCGACGGTTCCGGTGTTCGAGGTCGACCACGCTCAGACTGAGGACGTCATGACCGAGGTCGTCGCGTTGGCGGCGGGCGTCGCGCAGGACGGAGACGTGGTCCTCCTCGCTCCGGCAGCGGCATCCTTCGACCAGTTCGCCTCGTACTCGGATCGCGGCCGGCGCTTCGCCGCCGCAGTGAACGCACGGATCGGAAAGGACGCCGGTGACAACCACGACCGACCGTCCGGCCCCGTCGGATCCGGCTGACCGCGGCTCGTCCGCTTTCACGGCGCGCGTCGGTCTCGGGAAGGTCCTCGCGCCGGTCCCGAGCGAGTTCCTCCTCATCGCCTCGACGGCGCTGATCCTGACGATCTTCGGCCTCGTGATGGTGCTGTCGGCGACGATGGCGACCTCCGGAGCGGGCGGTCCGTTCGAGACGGCGATCAAGCAGGGCGTGTTCGCTGTGGTCGGCATCCCGCTGATGTTCGTGCTGAGCCGGTTGCCGATGCTGTTCTGGAAGCGCATCTCCTGGATCGCGCTGATCGGGGCGCTCTTCCTCCAGCTGCTCGTTTTCACCCCGCTGGGATTCGCAGACGGCGGTAACCGCAACTGGATCATGATCGCGGGAAACCAGCTCCAGCCCTCGGAGTTCCTCAAACTCGCCTTCGCCCTGTGGCTCGCCTACGTCCTCTACCGCAAGCAGACGCTCCTCGGTGACTGGCGGCACGTCTTCATCCCCGTCGTCCCGGTCGCCATCATCGTCATCGGGTCGGTCGTGGCAGGCAAGGACCTCGGCACAGCCATGATCCTCGTGCTGATCCTCCTCGCGGCCCTGTTCTTCTCCGGCGTGCGACTCCGGATCTTCGTCATCCCGCTCGTGCTGGCAGTGGGCGCTGTCGCCTTCTTGGCGATCACGAGTCCGGACCGGATGCGGCGCATCATGAGCTTCATGAACCCGGACTGCCTCGCGGACTACTACGGCGACTGCTATCAGCCGCTCCACGGCATCTGGGGGCTCGCAAGCGGCGGTGTCTTCGGGCTCGGGCTCGGCAATTCTCGAGAGAAGTACGCGTGGTTGCCAGCGGCATCCCACGACTACATCTTCGCGATCGTGGGCGAGGAGCTCGGCCTCATCGGGTGCGTCGTGGTGCTGGCGATGTTCACACTCTTCGCCATCGGTGCGTTCCATGTGATCCGGAAGACTCCCGACCCCTTCATCCGCATCGCCGCGGGGGCGGTGACCGTCTGGATCGTCGGTCAGGCCCTCATCAACATCGGCGTCGTGCTTCGGGTCTTCCCGGTACTTGGCGTTCCGCTCCCGTTCATGTCCCAAGGCGGCACGTCGCTGATGTCGGTGCTTCTTGCCTGCGGGGCACTGCTCGCGTTCGCCCGGACGCTGCCGACGTCGGCGCCGGGGGCCGCGCCTGCCCGCCGGTAGGCTCGATCCGGTGACCACGTACCTTCTGGCCGGCGGCGGGACCGCGGGCCACGTCAATCCGCTGCTCGCCGTCGCCGACGCTCTCGTCGCTCGCGAACCCGACGCCACCGTCCTGGTCCTCGGCACACGCGAAGGGCTCGAAGCGCGGCTGGTGCCTCTGCGAGGCTACGAGCTGCTGTTCGTCGACAAGGTGCCCTTCCCACGTCGACCGGATGCCGCGGCTCTCCGCTTCCCCGAACGTTTCGCGCGCGCGGTGCGTCAGGTCCGAGGGCACATCCGCGAGCGGGGGGTCGATGTGGTGGTGGGCTTCGGTGGTTACGCCTCTGCTCCCGCGTATGTCGCTGCGCGGCGCGCGGGCGTCCCGGTGGTCGTGCACGAGGCGAACGCCAAGCCGGGACTCGCCAACGTCCTCGGCGCGCAGCGGGCCGCGGCATCCGGTGTCGCTTTCGAGGGCACTCCGCTGCGTGGTGCGGAGGTCGTCGGGATGCCGCTGCGTCCCGAGATCGTGCACCTCGACCGGGCAGCGCTCCGAGCGGAGGCCGCAGAGGTGTTCGGCCTCGACGCCGAACGGCCGGTCCTCCTCGTCTTCGGCGGCTCGCTCGGGGCCGTCCGCATCAACCGCGCCCTCGCCGATTCGTGGCGGGACGTCGTCGCCGCGGGATGGCAGGTTCTGCATGCGGCGGGAGAGCGCAACGACATCGCCGACCCCGGCGACGACGCCTACCGAGTCGTTCCGTACATCGACCGCATGGACCTCGCCTTCGCCCTCGCCGACGCGATCGTGTCGCGCTCCGGTGCGGCGACCGTGAGCGAGATCAGCGCTCTGGGCATCCCTGCGGTCTACGTGCCGTATGCGGTGGGCAACGGCGAGCAGGCGCTCAATGCCGCGTCCGCGGTCGCCGCCGGTGCCGCTGTGCTCATCCCGGACGGCGAGCTCACGGGGGACCGCATCCGCTCGAGCGTCGTTCCGCTGCTCGCCGACCCGGAAGCCCTCGACCGCATGCGTGACGCGGCGTCGACGGTGGGGACGCGAGCGGGCAGCGAGAACGTCGTCGCGCTCATCGATCGCGCACTCGGTCGCTGAGCCGCCGGGCCCGTCGCCCCAGCGCGCCGCAGCGTCCTCCCGGTGGGCCCGATCTAGACTTGACGGGCCATGATTCGCCCCGATCTCTCGCTCCCCATCCCCACGGACATCACCGCCGCCCACTTCATCGGGATCGGCGGTTCCGGGATGTCGGGACTCGCCGGGATGTTCCTCGACCGCGGCATCCGCGTCTCGGGATCCGATCGTTCCGACAGTGCCACGATGCGCGCTCTCGCCGCCCGCGGAGCCGATGTGCACGTCGGTCACGATGCGTCGAACCTGCCGGACGGCGTCGATGCGGTGGTGTTCACCGGGGCGATCTGGCCCGAGAACCCCGAGTACCTCCGGGCGAAGGAGCGCGGCGTCGCCGTCATCCACCGCTCGCAGGCGCTCCACTGGCTCGTCGGAGGCCGCCGCCTGGTGAGCGTCGCCGGGGCGCACGGCAAGACGACCTCGACGGGCATGATCGTCACCGCGCTCCGCGCCATCGGGGCCGACCCGACGTTCGTCAACGGCGGAGTCATCGCATCGCTCGGCGTCTCGAGCGGCACCGGATCGGATGATCTCTTCGTCATCGAAGCCGACGAGTCCGACGGCTCGTTCCTCCTCTACGACACCTCCGTCGCTCTCATCACGAACGTCGACCCCGACCACCTCGACCACTGGGGGTCGCGCGAGGCCTTCTATGACGGGTTCGTCCGATTCGCGGATGCCGCGTCCCAGGCGGTCGTCATCTCCTCCGACGACCCCGGTGCCCGCGAGGTCGCCGGCGCCCTGACCCACCCGAACGTGGTGTCCTTCGGGACGTCGCCCGACGCCGACGTCCGCGTGAGCGACATCGTCACGGAGGGGCCGGTGTCCTTCACGATCCACCACGGGGGACACTCGGCATCCGGCGCCCTCGCCGTCCCCGGCGCGCACAACGCCATCAACGCGGCCGGCGCGGTCGCCGTCCTGCTGACGCTCGGTCACGAGCTCGAGCCCGCCGTGCGCGCGGTCGAGGAGTTCGGCGGCACCGTTCGCCGGTTCGAGCTGCACGGCATCCGCTCCGGCGTATCGGTCTACGACGACTACGCGCATCACCCGACGGAGGTCGACGCCGCCCTGGCAGCGGCCCGCACCGTCGTCGGTGAGGGGCGCATCATCGCGCTCCACCAGCCGCACACGTACTCGCGCACCCAGGCGATGTACCGCGAGTTCGCCGACGTTCTCGAGTCGCGCGCCGATCAGACCGTCGTCCTCGACGTGTACGGTGCCCGCGAGGACCCCGTGCCGGGTGTCACCGGCGCGCTCGTCAGCGGGGCGTTCGATGATCAGGACCGGGTGCGTTTCGTGGCCGACTGGCAGCAGGCTGCCGAGTACACGGCATCCATCGCCCGCCCGGGCGACTACATCATCACCCTCGGATGCGGCGACGTGTACCGGATCATCCCGCAGGTCCTCGACGCCCTCGGTTCGGCGGAGAACTGACCGTGGGTCGGGCCTGAAGATGGAGCGGGACTGAGATGCGGCGGCCTTCGCCGCTCCCGTCGACGCCGACGCGCCGCCCCGAGGAGCCGTCGCGCACCGAGCGCGCTCGCGAGCCGGAGCTGCTGATCGAGCCCCCCGCCGCACCGTCTGCGGATGAGGACGGGACGGCGGCCTCCGATGCGCAGGTCACCGAGGTCATCGAGCCGTCGCGACCCGGCCGACTCGGGCGGGTCGTCCCGTTCACGCCGACCGAGCAGCCGGACGATGTCGCGCCGGAGACGCCCCGAGAGGATGCCGAGCCGGAGCGATCGCTCAGCATGCGCGACGTCTGGGCGGCGGCACGCGCCCGCCGACGTGCGTTGCGTCGCGAGGTCCGGCGCTTCACCGTGCGTCAGCGCCGCCGCCGGTACGCGTGGCTCGGCGGACTCGCCGCCGTCGTCATCGTCGGTCTGGGCGCGATCGCGACGGCGTACAGCCCGCTGTTCGCGGTGTCGAAGATCACGGTGGTGGGGACCGACCGTCTCGCCGGCGCCGCCGTGGAGAAGGCCCTCGCCGGCGAGATGGGCACACCGCTCGCGCTGATCGACTCGAGCGACGTGAAGGCGGCCTTGGTCGCTTTCCCCCTCGTCGAGAGTTACTCGATCGAAGCGAGACCGCCGCAGGAGCTCGTGGTGCGGATCGTCGAGCGGACCCCTGTCGGTGTCGTCTCCACGAGGGCGGGCTTCTCGCTCGTGGATGCCGCAGGTGTCGTCCTCGCGACGACGAAGGATGCACCCGAGGGGTATCCCGTCATCGATGCGTCGGGTGGTGCGGGGTCGCGCGCCTTCCGGGCGGTCGGCGCCGTCTACCGGTCGCTCCCGGCGGACCTCCGCACGCAGATCAGCGCCATGTCCGCGACCACCCCGGATGACGTCACGCTGACGATCGACGGCGCGGACGTGCTGTGGGGGAGCCCCGAGGAGCCACTCGAGAAAGCTCGGGTGCTGTCGGCCGCGATGACCGCCAAACCCCCGTCCGAGGTCGAGGAATACGACGTCTCGTCGCCCACCGCCGTCGTCATCCGCTGACGCGGAAATCCGATCCGACGACACGCCGCCGCGATGCGGGCGGGCGTCTCATCGACGCATACCTTCGGAATCAGGAATTGCATACTCGGCAATTCTTTAAACCTCTGGTTGAGGTTGAAGGTTTGCACTCGAGGTTCAGGACGATACGGAGGCCGGCGTGAGCCAGAACCAGAACTACCTTGCTGTGATCAAGGTCGTTGGCGTGGGTGGTGGCGGTGTCAACGCCGTCAACCGAATGATCGAGCTCGGCCTTCGCGGCGTCGAGTTCATCGCCGTCAACACGGACGCACAGGCGCTGCTCATGAGCGACGCCGACATCAAGCTCGACGTGGGACGTGAGCTCACCCGCGGTCTCGGCGCCGGCGCCGACCCCGAGGTGGGCCGTCGCGCCGCCGAGGATCACGCCGAGGAGATCGAAGAGGCCCTCGCCGGCGCCGACATGGTCTTCGTGACCGCGGGCGAGGGTGGTGGCACCGGTACCGGTGGCGCACCCGTCGTCGCACGGATCGCGAAGTCGATCGGCGCCCTCACGATCGGTGTCGTCACGAAGCCCTTCTCGTTCGAGGGTCGTCGCCGTCAGACCCAGGCCGAGTCCGGCGTCTCGAAGCTGAAGGAAGAGGTCGACACCCTCATCGTCGTCCCGAACGACCGCCTCCTCGAGATCAGCGACCGCGGCATCTCGATGATCGAGGCGTTCGCCACGGCCGACCAGGTGCTCCTCGCCGGTGTGCAGGGCATCACCGACCTGATCACCACCCCGGGTCTCATCAACCTCGACTTCGCCGACGTCAAGTCGGTCATGCAGGGCGCGGGCTCCGCGCTCATGGGCATCGGCTCGGCGCGCGGCGCCGACCGTGCGATCAAGGCCGCCGAGCTCGCGGTCGAATCCCCTCTCCTCGAGGCGTCGATCGAGGGCGCCCACGGTGTGCTCCTCTCGATCCAGGGCGGCTCGAACCTCGGCATCTTCGAGATCAACGACGCAGCCCAGTTGGTGAAGGAGGCCGCGCACCCCGAGGCCAACATCATCTTCGGTACGGTCATCGACGACACCCTCGGCGACGAGGTGCGGGTGACCGTCATCGCCGCCGGCTTCGACGGTGGCGAGCCCCAGGTGAAGGTCGAGCCGATCACGGCCAGCCGCCCGGCATCCGCCCCGGTCCTGCCGCCGCTGCCGGCCGACACGGTGGCTCGCGACCTCGCAGCCGCCGAGAACGCCGGTACGCGTGAGTCGGTGTCGGTGTCCGCGCCGTCCTCGTCGAGCGACTACGACTCGGCATTCGGCGACGACGACCTCGACATCCCCGACTTCCTGAAGTAACCGGATCGTGGATCTGCGTTCGCGGCTCGCCGACATCGACGCGCGCATCTCGGATGCCGCTCGGTCGGCGGGCCGCGATCCATCGGGGATCACCCGCATCGTGGTCACGAAGTTCCACCCCGTCGACCTCGTGCAGGACCTCGCCGGACTCGGCGTGACCGACGTCGGGGAGAACCGCCAGCAGGAGCTCAGCGCGAAGCACGAGGCCTACGCCGGGGACCCGGTCCGATGGCACTTCATCGGACAGGCGCAGACGAACAAGGCCCGGGCGGTGCGCCGCGATGCGGATGCCGTGCACTCGCTCGACCGGACTCGCCTCGCCGACGCGCTGCACGCCGCGCGGGCCGATGACGCCGACGTCCTCGACGTCCTCATCCAGGTCAATCTGACCGACGACGCGGGACGCGGGGGCGTCGCTCCATCGGGCGTGGCCGAGCTCGCCGAGCATGTCGCCGCGACCTGTCCGTCGCTCCGCCTGCGGGGCGTCATGGCCGTCGCCCCCCTGGGCGAGGAGCCCGCGCCCGCCTTCGAGCGGTTGGCCTCCTACTCAGCCGGCGTCCGGATGGTCGTGCCGGATGCCGATTGGATCTCCGCCGGGATGACCGGCGACTTCGTCGAAGCGATCGCGGCAGGTGCGACACACCTGCGGATCGGTTCGGCAATCACGGGCCCGAGGCCCGTGCACGGATAGCCTCGTCACAGACGAGCAATACGGAGGATGCGATGTCGAACCCGCTCAAGAAGACCATGGTGTACCTGGGCCTCGCCGATGAGGAAGAGGTCTACGAGGAGCCCACTCCGCGCCGCGAGAGCCGGGAGAAGCAGATCGAGAACAAGACGGCGCCGGTGACGCCCATCCACCGCCCCGCTGTCGTTCGTCAGCCGGCTCCAGCGACGGTGAGCGAGATCGTCACGGTCCACCCGAAGCAGTACCGCGACGCGCAGGCGATCGCCGAGAACTTCCGCGACGGCATCCCGATCATCATCAACCTCTCGCAGATGAGCGACGCCGACGCGCGCCGCCTCATCGACTTCGCGAGCGGTCTGTCGCTGGGTCTGTACGGGCGTATCGAGCGCGTGACGAGCAAGGTCTTCCTGCTCTCGCCCGAGAACGTCGCCGTGTCGGGCGAGGGCGCGATCGCCCAGGGTGACACGGACTCCACCCCCTTCACCCACTGACGCCGTGTCGGTCATCGGCCTCATCGCCGGGATCCTCAACGCGCTCCTGCTCATCTACGTGCTGTTCCTCCTGGCACGTCTGGTCCTGGAGTACATCCCGATGTTCAATCGGGAGTGGCGTCCGCGCGGCGGCTGGCTCGTCGTGGCAGAAGTCGTGTTCACGGTGACGGATCCGCCCATCAAGTTCTTCCGTCGTTTCATCCCTCCACTGCGCATCGGTCCCATCGCCCTGGACCTCGCATTCCCCATCACCATGCTCAGCTGCTTCGTGCTGCTGTCGATCACGCAGGTGCTGAGCCGATACTGACCGCGCCCTCGTCGCACCCATGACAGCCGCGGACTATGCTGTCGGGGTACGGCTCGCGCCTCGCGGGTCTTCATTGACCGGCCCGCCTCCTGAGCCCCGAAAGAGGAAAGACACATGCCTTTGACTCCCGAAGACGTCGTCACCAAGCAGTTCCAGCATGTTCGCTTCAAGGAGGGCTTCGACCCCGACGAGGTCGACGACTTCCTGGACGAGATCGTCATCGAGTGGCGTAAGACCATCGCCGAGAACGAGGAACTGAAGGCGAAGCTCGCCGCCTACGAGTCCGGCGAGACCCCCGCTGCCCAGGAGTCCGCTCCCGAGGTCGAAGCAGCGCCCGAGACCCAGGTCGTCGAGGAGGTCCCGACCCCGGCCGAGCCGACCGAGGCTCCCGTCCCCGCAGCTACCGCTCCCGCCGCCGCCTCCGCCGGCATCATCGAGCTCGCGCAGCGTCTGCACGACGAGCACGTCGCCGAGGGTAAGGCTCAGAAGGAGAAGCTCATCTCCGAGGCGCAGGCCGAGGCCGACGCCATCCTCAACGACGCACGTTCGAAGGCGCGCGACGAGATCACGCGCCTCGAGAGCGAGCGTGGCACGCTCGAGGGTCGCATCAGCGAGCTCCGTCAGTTCGAGCGCGACTACCGCGTTCAGCTCCGTGGCTTCATCGAGGACAAGCTCCGCGACCTCGACGTCGCCGGAACGTCGGGCTCGACGCCCATCCCCGCGTCCTGACCACTCGCACATTGTCGAGCCGAACGTCCGCGACGCGGACGACACTGCGCGCCGCAGCGGCCGGCACCACCATCGCGATCCTCGCGGTGCTGGTGCTGGCCGCTGATCAGTTCACGAAGTACCTCGCTCTCCAGAACCTGCCCGAGCGGCAGGCCGTGCCCGTCATCGGGGACTTCCTCCAGCTCTACCTGACGTTCAATCCGGGCGCGGCGTTCTCGCTCGGTGAGGGCGTGACCTGGGTCTTCACCCTTGTGCTCGCCGCAGCGGCGATCGCGATCGTCGCCCTGGGCATCACGCGCGTGCGCACCCGCGCCTGGGCGGTCGTGCTCGGACTGCTGCTCGGCGGCATCCTCGGGAATCTCACGGACCGTCTGCTGCGCGCGCCCGGCTTCCTGGTCGGACACGTCGTGGACTTCATCCACACACCCTGGCTGTGGCTGTGGTTCCCGTCGGCCATCTACAACGTCGCGGACATGTTCATCGTCACGATGATGATCGCGGTCGCGATCCTGGTGCTCATCGGTCTCCGATTCGACGGCACGCGCGAGAAGGATGCCGCGCGCACCGCGACCTCGACCGATGCTGCCTCGTCGAATGCGGACGACGACGCGTCCACGTCGGCGGATCCTCATGCCCAGCCGTAGCCTTCCTGTTCCGGACGGACTCGACGGCACGCGCGTCGACGCGGCGCTCGCGAAGCTCCTCGGATTCTCGCGGACCTTCGCGGCGGAGGTCGCGGAGGCGGGTGGTGTCCAGCTCGACGCGCGCACGGTCGGCAAGTCCGACAAGCTCGTCGCCGGCGCCTGGCTGCAGGTCGATTGGGAGGACAAGCGCGGCCCCGAGATCGTGCCGATCGCGGTACCCGATCTCGGCATCGTCCATGACGACGACGAGATCGTCGTGGTCGACAAGCCCGCCGGCGTCGCGGCTCACCCGTCGCTCGGGTGGGAGGGGCCGACCGTCGTCGGCGCCCTTGCCGCCGCCGGCTTCCGGATCGCCACGTCCGGTGCGCCCGAGCGACAGGGGGTCGTGCACCGGCTCGACGTCGGCACGAGCGGCCTCATGGTGGTGGCGAAGACCGAGCGTTCGTACACGGCGCTCAAGCGCGCGTTCAAGGAGCGCGAGGTCGACAAGATCTACCACACCGTGGTCCAGGGGCATCCCGACCCCCTGGTCGGAACGATCGATGCTCCGATCGGGCGTCATCCGAACCATTCGTGGAAGTTCGCGGTCATCCCCGACGGCAAGGATTCGGTGACCCACTACGAGACGCTCGAGGCGTTCCCGCGGGCGTCGCTCCTCGAGGTCCACCTCGAGACCGGTCGCACGCACCAGATCCGCGTGCACATGGCCGCGCACCGGCATCCCTGCGTCGGCGATCCGTTGTACGGCGGCGACCCCACGCTGGCGCAGAAGCTCGGGCTCGCGCGCCAGTGGCTGCACGCGCACGAACTGTCGTTCGCGCATCCGTCCACGGGGGACTGGGCGACGTTCCGATCGGACTACCCGGCGGACCTCGCAGGTGCTCTGGAGATCCTCCGCGACCAGTGACGTCCGGGAGATCGACGAGGAGTCAACGACCGCCGGCGAACGTGGCCGGGTCGTCCTCGGCGATCGCGAGCGCGATCTTGCGTACGTGCGTCTGATCGACCTCGACCAGGTCGCCGAGGCCGTACCAGCCGACCTCGGTCAACTCGCCGTCGGCGGGATGCGGGTCGCCCGAGACCCAATCGCAGCGGAAGACGAGATCGAGGTAGTCGACCTGATCGCCGTTGGCGTAGACGATGCGGGGGACCTGCTGCACCGCGGCGAGCCGCGTCGCGCGGACGACGACGCCCGCCTCCTCGAGGCATTCGCGGGCGGCTGTGTCGGCCGGCTCCTCGCCGGGCTCGACGATCCCCGAGACCGCCTGCCATTCGCCGTTGTCGGCGCGTTTGCCGAGGAGGACCTTCTCGTCGCGGAACACGATCGCGGTGACTCCGACCAGGGGGAGCGGTGCGGTGCCGATCTTCTCGCGGAGGGTCAGGACGAACTCGGGGGTGGTCATGTCGATCAGCCTAGGCGCCCTGTCCGAGGCGGAACGTAGACTCGATCCGTGGCATCCGACTCCTTCGTTCATCTGCACGTCCACAGCGAATACTCGATGCTCGACGGGGCCGCGAAGATCGGCGCGATGACGCAGGCCGCCGCTGATTACGGGATGCCGGCGATTGCCGTCACCGACCACGGCAACACGTTCGCGGCGTTCGAGTTCTATCGCGCTGCCAAGGCAGCGGGCGTCAAGCCGATCGTCGGTCTCGAGGCGTACGTCACGCCCGGCACGCACCGCAGCGACAAATCGCGCGTGGCGTGGGGATCGCCCGACCAGAAGAGCGACGACGTCTCGGGTTCGGGTGCGTACACCCACATGACGATGTGGAGCCAGAGCACCGAGGGCATGCACAACCTCTTCCGGTTGAGCTCGCTGTCGAGCATCGAGGGCTACTACTTCAAGCCCCGCATGGACCGCGACCTCCTGCAGACCTACGGCAAGGGACTCATCGCCACGACAGGGTGTCCCTCGGGTGAGGTGCAGACCCGTCTGCGGCTCGGCCAGTACGACGCGGCACGCGCCGCCGCCGCCGAGTTCCAGGACATCTTCGGCAAGGAGAACTACTTCGCCGAGATCATGGATCACGGTCTGTCGATCGAGCGCCGCGTCATGACCGACCTCATCCGACTGTCGAAGGATCTCGGCATCCCGCTGGTCGCCACCAACGACTCCCACTACACGCACCAGCACGAGGCCGACGCGCACGAGACGCTCCTGTGCGTCCAGTCCGGGTCCACGCTCGACGACCCCAACCGCTTCAAGTTCGACGGCGACGGGTACTACATCAAGACGGCGCAGGAGATGCGTCAGCTCTTCCGCGACCACCCAGAGGCGTGCGACAACACGCTCCTCATCGCCGAGCGCTGCGAGGTGGAGTTCAACACCTCCGCCAACTACATGCCGCGCTTTCCCGTCCCCGACGGCGAGACCGAGGACAGCTGGCTCATCAAAGAGGTCGAGGCGGGCCTGCACTACCGGTACCCGGGCGGCATCCCCGACCGTGTCCGCAAGCAGGCCGAGTACGAGACCGGGATCATCCTGCAGATGGGCTTCCCGGGCTACTTCCTCGTCGTCGCCGACTTCATCAACTGGGCGAAGGACAACGGCATCCGCGTCGGGCCCGGCCGTGGCTCCGGTGCCGGCTCGATGGTCGCCTACGCGATGCGCATCACCGACCTCGACCCGCTCGAGCACGGCCTCATCTTCGAGCGGTTCCTGAACCCCGACCGCGTGTCGATGCCCGACTTCGACGTCGACTTCGACGACCGTCGCCGCGGCGAGGTCATCGACTACGTGACCGAGAAGTACGGGTCCGAGCGCGTCGCGCAGATCGTCACCTACGGGACCATCAAGTCGAAGCAGGCACTGAAGGATGCCGGTCGCGTCCTGGGCTTCCCGTTCTCCATGGGCGAGAGACTCACGAAGGCCATGCCGCCGCCCGTCATGGGCAAGGACATGGAGCTCGGCGGCATGTTCGACGCCAAGCACCCGCGCTACAAGGAGGCCAGCGAGTTCCGCTCGCTCGTCGACACCGATCCCGACGCGAAGACGGTCTTCGACCGCGCCCTCGGGCTCGAGGGCCTGAAGCGCCAGTGGGGCGTCCACGCCGCCGGCGTCATCATGTCGAGCGAGCCGCTGATCGACATCATCCCGATCATGCGCCGCGAGCAGGACGGCCAGATCGTCACGCAGTTCGACTACCCGTCGTGCGAGACCCTCGGCCTGATCAAGATGGACTTCCTCGGGCTCCGAAACCTCACGATCATCTCGGACGCCCTCGACAACATCCGCACCAACCGCGGTGAGGAGCTCGACCTCGAGCACCTCGAACTCGAGGACCGAGCGGCGTACGACCTCCTGAGCCGCGGCGACACCCTGGGTGTGTTCCAGCTCGACGGCGGCCCGATGCGGTCCCTGCTACGCCTCATGAAGCCCGACAACTTCGAGGACATCTCGGCCGTCATCGCGCTGTACCGCCCGGGTCCGATGGGCGCGAACTCGCACACCAACTACGCGCTCCGCAAGAACGGCGTGCAGCCGATCACCCCGATCCACCCCGAGCTCGAAGAGCCGCTGCGGGACATCCTCGACACGACCTACGGCCTGATCATCTACCAGGAGCAGGTCATGGCGATCGCGCAGAAGGTGGCCGGCTTCTCGCTCGGCCAGGCGGACATCCTGCGTCGCGCGATGGGCAAGAAGAAGAAGTCGGAGCTCGACAAGCAGTACGAGGGCTTCTCGGGCGGCATGAAGGAGCGCGGCTTCGGTGAGGCGGCGATCAAGTCGCTGTGGGACATCCTGCTCCCGTTCTCGGACTACGCCTTCAACAAAGCCCACTCGGCCGCGTACGGCCTCGTCTCCTACTGGACGGCCTATCTCAAGGCGCACTATCCCGCCGAGTACATGGCCGCCCTCCTCACGAGCGTCGGCGACTCGAAGGACAAGATGGCGGTGTACCTCAACGAGTGCCGCCGCATGGGCATCCGGGTGCTGCCGCCCGACGTGGGGGAGTCCATCCGGTTCTTCGCCGCCGTCGGGGAGGACATCCGTTTCGGCCTCGGCGCCGTCCGCAACGTCGGGACGAACGTCGTCGACGGGATCGTGTCGGCCCGCTCGGACGGTCCGTATGCGAGCTTCCACGACTTCCTCGGCAAGGTCCCGGTCCACGTCGCGAACAAGCGGACCGTGGAGTCGCTCATCAAGGCCGGGGCCTTCGACTCGCTCGGCTCGACCCGGCGTGCCCTCATGGAGATCCACGAGGACGCCGTCGAGCAGGCCGTCCTCGACAAGCGCCGCGAGGCGAACGGCGAGGTCGGATTCGATTTCGACAGCCTGTGGGGCGACGACGAGCCGCAGCAGGTCGCACGCGTGCCGGAACGCCCCGAGTGGACGAAGAAGGACAAGCTCGCCTTCGAGCGCGAGATGCTCGGCCTCTACGTCTCGGACCATCCGCTGGCAGGTCTCGAGATCCCGCTCGCGAAGCACGCGTCGACGTCCATCCACGACCTGCTGGTCTCTGAGGACATCTCCGACGGCGACATCGTCACCGTCGCAGGCCTCGTCACGAGCGTCCAGCACCGCGTCGCCAAGCAGAGCGGCAACCCCTACGGCATGATCACCGTCGAGGACTTCGACGGCGAGGTGACCGTCATGTTCATGGGCAAGACGTACACCGAGTTCCAGTCGATGCTCGTCGCCGACTCGATCCTCGTCGTCCGAGGGCGCGTTTCGCAGCGCGACGACGGTCGCAACCTGCACGGCCAGTCGGCATTCGTCCCGGATCTCGGATCGGTGGATGCCGCGGGTCCGCTCGTCCTGCTGCTGCCCGAGCATCGCGCGACCGAGACGACGATCGGGCAGCTCGCGGCAGTCTTCGACCGTCACCCCGGGACGACGGAGGTGACGCTGAAGCTGCACAAGGGCGGCGTCGCGAAGGTCTTCGAGGTGCCGGCGCAGGTAGGCGTCACCGTCGACCTGTACGGCGAGTTGAAGGGGCTGCTCGGTCCGCAGTGCCTCGGCTGAGCGAGTGCGACAGGCCGTGTCGCGCGGGCTGATCCGCAGGGCCGACGCGGGTAGGATCGCAGGCGGCGCTGATCCGCGCTGTTCGGAAGGAGCACCGTGACCGACCAGAAGACGAACCCCGAGTCGCCCGACGACGCCGGAAGCACCGTCGAGGACCTCGACGTCACGGTGGTCCGGGCTCCCGACACCGCCGCCGTCGACGCGAACGGCCTCGATCGTGAGACCGAAGCCTACGATTTCTCGACGGATGCCACGGCTGACGCCGACGCGCCTGCCTCGGAGCCCGTCGAGGCCGAGACGGTCGTCGACGATCCCGCCGTGACGGGGTCACCTGCCGCGCTCGAATCCGGCGCAGCGGCATCCGGTGAGGGCCACATCCCGCCGCAGTACGGGATCGGCCCCTTCTCCCTTCGCGAGGTCTCGCTCCTGGGCGTGTGGGCGCTGGCGTTCCTCTTCTCGTTCTTCCCGCTCTACGGCGACAACCAATTCACCCGCCTCCTCGGCGGCGGGTCGGTCTGGACCTCGGGCATCGACTGGGTCCTGTCGATCGCCGCACCGACAGTCGCCGTGTTCCTCATCACCCTTCGCCGGTTCTCGCCGGACGGCATCCGCCGCGTGGGCTCCCTCGGCGTCGACCAGTTCGCCTCCGTCGCGTTCTCCGTCTCCGCCGTCCTCTGGTTGAGCTGGCTGTGGACGAACATCGCCCGCGGTGCCGCCACCGGTGTCTGGCTGAGCAGCTGGGTGGTCTGGGTCGAGGTCCTCCTGATGGCCGCCGGGGTCGCGTTGACGGTCTTCGCACCGTTCATCCCGCCGTTCCACGAGGACTTCCTTCACCGGGCCGAGGCGCCCGCTCACCGCGTGGCTCGTCGTGCGCGTCCCGTGGTCGCGCGTCCTCTCTCGGACGCACGATTCACGATGGCGGCGCCGGAGGTCGAGCCCGACCCGACCCCCTTCGGAGCGCCGGCGGAGGACGACGAGCCCGCACCGGTTTCCGCATCGGCGCATCAGGCGTTCTGGGCTCTCGCGCCGGTCGAGCGTGATGTCGTTGATGAGAACGGCGCGCCGCTCTTCCGTGTCGGCCCGACGGCCTGGGCGCTCGTCATCGAAGACCGCGGCGACTCGTTCGTCGTCCGTCACGAGGACGGCCGGATCGGGTACCTGACCGACGTCTCGGGCGTCACACGGGGCTGAGCCGCCGGTAGCCTGGAGGGATGCTCCGCACGATCGACCTCCGGGGTCGCGCCGTCACGCCGACCGACCTCCTCGCCGCTGTTCCCCGGGCCACGGCTGCCCGCGATGAGGCGCTCGCCACGGCGGCCGCTGTGGTCGCCGACGTCGCGGAGCGGGGCGAGGTCGCGCTCCGCGAGCAGGCCTCTCGCTTCGACGGCGTCGACGGTCACGCTGTCCGTGTACCCGCTGCGCACCTCGACGAGGCGCTCGCGTCCCTCGATCCCGGCATCCGCTCCGCGCTCGAGAACGCGATCAGTCGCGTACGACTGGCGTCCGCCGCGCAGGTGCCAGCTCCGGTCGTGACCGAGATCGGTCCCGGTGCCCGCGTCGAGCAGCACTGGCGTCCGGTCCGTCGCGCCGGCGTCTACGTCCCGGGAGGGAAGGCCGTCTATCCGTCGAGCGTCGTCATGAACGTGGTTCCGGCGCAGGTGGCAGGCGTTCAGCAGGTCGCGCTCGCCTCTCCGCCTCAGCGCGACCACGACGGCCGGGTGCACCCCGTCATCCTCGCGGCCGCCAAACTCCTCGGGGTGACCGAGGTCTACGCGATGGGAGGGGCAGGGGCCATCGGCGCCTACGCGCACGGCGTTCCCGCCATCGACCTCGCCCCCGTTGACGTCATCTCCGGGCCCGGCAACAACTTCGTGGCCCTCGCCAAGCGCGTCGTGGCGGGCATGGTGGGCACCGACTCCGAGGCCGGTGCGACGGAGATCCTCATCGTCGCCGACGATTCGGCCGATGCCCGCCTCGTCGCGGCCGACCTCGTGAGCCAAGCGGAGCACGATGAGCAGGCTGCCGCCGTGCTGGTCACCGATTCGGCGACGCTCGCCGAGGCCGTCGTGGCCGAGGTCCAGAAGCGCGCCGCGGCCACGCACCACGCGGAGCGCGTGGCTCAGGCGCTCGCGGGCCCTCAGTCCGCCGTCGTGCTCGTCGACGACATCGTGACGGCCACGGCCTTCAGCAACGCCTACGCTCCCGAGCACCTCGAACTCCACCTGCGCGACCCCCGTCCCGAGGAGTACGTCAACGCGGGCGCGGTCTTCGTCGGGCAGTGGACCCCCGTGAGCCTCGGCGACTACCTCGCCGGCAGCAATCACGTCCTCCCGACCGGTGGTCAGGCCCGGTACGCGTCGGGCCTGTCGGCATCCACCTTCCTCCGGCCGCAGCAGGTGATTGCCTACGACCGCGAGGCGCTGCAGACGGTCCACCGCGACATCGTGACGCTCGCGAACGCCGAGGTGCTGCCCGCGCACGGCGAAGCCGTCTCGGCGCGCTTCGACGCGTAGGCTGGATGCCGCCATGCACTGTCCGTTCTGCCGCCACTCCGACTCCCGTGTCATCGATTCGCGCACGAGCGACGACGGTCTCAGCATCCGCCGCCGCCGTCAGTGCCCCGAATGCGGCGGTCGGTTCTCCACGATCGAGACCGCGAGCCTCAACGTCATCAAGCGATCCGGTGTGATCGAGTCCTTCAGTCGGGAGAAGGTCATGTCGGGCGTCCGCAAAGCCTGCCAGGGCCGCCCCGTCACCGAGGCGGACCTCGCGATGCTCGCCCAGGCGGTCGAGGAATCCGTCCGCCAGACAGGTGTCTCGCAGATCGACACGAACGAGATCGGTCTCGCGATCCTCGGGCCGCTCCGCGAACTCGACGAGATCGCCTACCTCCGCTTCGCCAGCGTCTACCAGGCGTTCGAGACCCTCGACGACTTCGATGCGGCGATCGCCCTCCTGCGGGCGGACCAGGCGCAGCGCGCCCCGCGACAGGACGCCTGAGCGAACCACGCGAGCGCCGCCTCTAGGCTGGGAGCCGATGTATCGACTCCTCTTCGACCTCGTCCTGCGCCGGCTCGACCCCGAGACCGCCCACCACCTCGGAATGGCGGTCATCCGCCTCGCCGCGGTGCCCCCGTTCTCCGCGGTCGCGCGCGGGCTGACCAGACCGGATCCTGAGCTCCGGACCGAGGCCCTCGGTCTCGTCTTCGACTCGCCCTTCGGCATCGCCGCCGGGTTCGACAAGAACGCGATCGGAGCTCTGGGGCTGCACGCCCTCGGGTTCGGGCACATCGAAGTGGGGACGGTCACCGCGATTCCGCAGGACGGGAACCCGCGTCCGCGGCTGTTCCGCCTGCCCGCCGATCGCGCGCTCATCAATCGCATGGGATTCAACAACGAGGGCGCGGCCGTGGTCGCCGAGCGGCTCGCCCGCATGCGCCGCCGTCGTCGGCGCCCTGTCCTCGGCGCGAACATCGGCAAGTCCCGCGTCGTCGACGTCGCCGACGCGACGGCAGACTACGTCGCGAGCACGCGACTCGTCGCACCCGTCGCCGACTACCTCGTGGTCAACGTGTCGTCGCCGAACACACCCGGACTGCGCGGGCTGCAGGCCGTCGAGACCCTGCGGCCGCTGCTGACGGCCGTGAAGGATGCCGCCGGCGACACGCCCCTGCTCGTGAAGATCGCCCCGGACCTCTCCGACGAGGAGATCGATGGCATCTCGACGATGGCGGTCGACGCCGGTCTCGCGGGGATCGTGGCAACGAACACGACGATCGCCCGGAGTGGGCTGACGACGGATGCCGATCAGGTCGAGGCCATGGGCGCGGGCGGACTCTCCGGCGCGCCCTTGCGCGAACGCTCGCTCGAGGTGCTCCGTCGGGTCCGCGCGGCAGTCCCCGCCGAGTTCTGCGTGATCGCCGCCGGGGGAGTGGAGACGGCCGACGACGTCCGGGAGCGGCTCGCGGCCGGCGCCGACCTCGTCCAGGGCTACAGCGCGTTCGTCTACCGCGGACCGCTGTGGGGGTGGCAGATCAACCGCGGCCTGGCGCGCTGACATCATTCGGTGGCGGGACTGCTGCCGAAAACATTAGAGTCGTCTCATCTACGTCAGGGGATGGGGATCTCTCATGAAAACGTCCATGTTCACGCCACTCGTGTTTGGCGTGGCGACCGCTTTGACTCTCGGCACTGTGTCGGCCGCGCAGGCGACGGAGCCGGCTTCAGACGCCGTGCTCACTGTGTCCAGCCCGGCGGTGATCAGTCTGCCGGCCTCGGACGGAGTCCGCGACACGACACAGGTCATCGTGACATCGGATGCAGATACGACGGGCGTACCGAGGATCTACTCACCTGAAGGCGCGCTCGTCGCGGAGCTCGCACCCCTGGACCTGGCGACGGTCGAAAGACGAGCCAGCCTCGTTGTCGACGTCTCCCTTACCACGCGGCCCGGTCGCTATCGCCTCGAGGTGACGCCGGCCTCGGGAGCTCCCGTGAGCACGGACCTCGTCGTGGGCTCAGGCGCTCCGGTAGACGTCTCCCTGTCGCTCAACCCCCGCTCGATCTGGAGTTGGTCCAAGGCGAAGGTCAACACATCGACTGCGACCGTCGCCGCTGTCGACGAAACGGGTCTCCGGGTTCCGTTCACGGGAGTCGTGACGGCCGTCCGAGGTGCGAAGTCCTCGACGCTCAAGGTCGCGTCGGCGACGGGGGCGCCCGCGAAGGCGACGGTGTCTGGCGTCAAGCTCGGCACGGGGACAGCGAAGGTCACGTTCACGGCGAAGGCTGCGGGTAAGACGCGGAGCACGTCCACGAACTTGACGGTCAAGGACGTCGCCATCACCGCGACGGCCGTCTCCGCGTCGGCTCGGACGATCTACCCGGTCAAAGACGGGTATCTGGACGCCACCAAGATCAGCGTCTCCAGCAAGACGAGTACGGCTGAAGCCGTGACCGCCCAGGGCACTGTCACGATCCTGCGGGGCACCAAGACCGTGCGGTCGTGGAAGCTGTCGTCATCGAAGAGCTGGAACGTCACTTGGGATGGCAAAGTCGGCGGGAAAGTCGTGCCCGGCACCTACACCGTCAAAGTCCAGATCAAGGGGCCGCAGGGGGCGACGAAGTCGGCCACCACTACGGTCGTGGTCAAGACGGGGAAGCTCGTTGAGAAGACCGTAAAGAAGACGTACAAGACGTCCTCCGTCCTCAAGACCTACACACCCCTCGACGAATACCAGGACGGCTATTGCGACTACGACGAGGTGACCTTCGCGTGCATCGGGTTCGACGGCTACTACGGCGACGACTCCGTTTCGCTCATCTCCGAAGGTACGACCGGTGTTCCGAAGCAGGTCCGTGACTCCTACGGGTTCGGCGGCGTCAAGGTCAAGATGACGCTGAACGCGCCGGTCGTTTCGGGTCAGGCCGTGTGGGGATATGGAACCGCCGGCAACCCCACGGCGAAACTGACGGAGATGAGGGAGGGCGCGTCGTCCCCGGGCTGGTACAGCGTTCCCGGTAAGCCGGCGACGCTCTCGGTCACGGCAGCCACGGGCCTCTACAGCTACTTCGTGTCTGACAAGATCACCGTCGAGTACCGCTACAAAGTGATGGGGAAGTAGTCGATCATCATCACGACGAGACGAAGCCCGCACCTCGAGGTGCGGGCTTCGTCTCGTCGGTCGCGGGAAGTCAGTTCGGGTACTCGCCGCGCTTGACCTGCGGCTTCGGCAGGCGCATGAAGCGCATCTGCACCGACCGCATCGCGGCGTACCAGCCGAGGCCCTTCTCGCGGCGGTCGCCCCATTTGGCAGCGGCGAGTTTCTTCACCTTGCGCGAGAGCAGCGCCATGTCAGCGACCACGAAGAGCAGGTAGGCCCAGAGCCCGACGTAGGCGTAGAACACGATGGCCGTGTTCGGAACGAGCGCGAAGAGGATGACGATCACCAGCAGCGGCATGATGAGCTCACCGAAGTGCCATCCGGCGTCGGTGTAGTCGCGGGCGAACCGGCGCTGGGGGCCTCGGTCGCGGGGAGTCAGGTACCGCTCGTCCCCGTTCGCCATGCCGACGCGGGCCTTCTCCCGCTGCGCGGCGAGCTCGGCCTTCGCGCGGGCGCGCGCCTCCTTCGTGTTCGCGACGAGAGGCCGCTTGCGCGCCGCTTCCTGCTCGGCGCGCGTGGGCGTCGGGCGGTTCTTTCCCGAGCCGACGGGTGCGTCGGGAGCGGTGTCGGCGGGGGGCGGTGTCTTTGCCACGGGGCGGTTCCTCGGAATCGGCGAAAAAGGCGTGCCACATAAGATTAGCCGCATGACCTCCGACACGACCCGGTCCGCTGCGGTGCGGGAGGCGGCCCTCACCCAGGTCCCCGCCGCCCTCGCCGATCTGGGAGCCCTCGTCCGCATCCCGTCCGTCGCCTTCCCCGGCTTCGACCGTGCTGAGGTGCAGCGCAGCGCCGAAGCGGTGAAGGCGCTCGTGGACGATCTCGGTATCTTCGAGCGCGTCGAGATCAAGACCGCCGTGATCCCCGAGACGGGGGAGGAGGGGATGCCGGCCGTCCTCGCGACGCGCGCGCCCCGCAACGGTCGGCCGACGATCCTTCTGTACGCCCACCATGACGTCCAGCCGGTCGGCGACGAATCGCTGTGGGAGTCCCCGCCGTTCGAGCCGACGCTGCGCGACGGCCGCATCTACGGCCGCGGCGCCGCAGACGACAAGGCCGGGATCATGGCCCACATCGGAGCTCTCCGCGCCCTGAAAGCCACGCTCGGCGATGACTTCGACCTGGGCGTGAACCTGTTCTTCGAGGGCGAGGAGGAGGCCGGTTCGGCATCGTTCGCGCAGTTCTTGAGCGACAACGCCGACGCACTCCGCGCCGACGTCATCGTCGTCGCCGACTCCGGCAACTGGGACTCCGAGACTCCCGCGCTGACGGTGTCGCTGCGCGGAAACGCGCGCTTCACCCTGGACATCGAGACGCTCGACCACGCCTCCCACTCGGGAATGTTCGGCGGCGCCGTCCCGGACGCCATGATGGCGGCGGTGACCTTGCTGGCGACCCTCTGGGACGAAGATGGAGCCGTTGCGGTGGATGGTCTGACGTCCCGGGATGCCGCGACCCCGCCGTACTCGGAGGAGACCCTTCGAAGCGAAGCCGGACTGCCGGAAGGCGTATCGCCCATCGGGCGTGACGAGATCTTGAGCCGGATCTGGAACAAGCCCTCGATCACCATCACGGGAATCGATGCGCCCAGCGTCCGCAACGCGTCCAACACCCTGTCTCCGAAGGTCACGGTGGTCATCAGCACCCGCGTGGCGCCCGGACAGGCCGCGTCCGAGGCGTTCGACGCGATCGAGGCGCACCTGCGCGCGCACGCGCCGTTCGGATCGCGCCTGAGCTTCCGTGACGTCGACTTCGGCAACCCGTTCCTCGTCGACACCTCAGGCCCCGCGGTTGAGAAGGCGCGGGCCGCCCTGGAGAGCGGATACGGACGGACCCCCGTCGACATCGGCGTGGGCGGGTCCATCCCGTTCATCGCGGATCTCGTCCGGGAGTTCCCGGGCGCGGAAATTCTCGTCACCGGAGTGGAAGACCCCCACGCGCGGGCGCACAGCCCGAACGAGTCGCTCCACGTCGACACGTTCCGTCACGCGTTGCTCTCCGAAGCGCTCCTGCTGGAATCCCTCGACGCATCCGAATGATCCGCGCGTGCGGATCCCCGCGTCGCCCGACCAGACCGCGCGACGCGACGTAGAATCGAGTCAGCACGCCGCCCCCGTTCCTGAAGAGCACTGGCGGCCCGACCATGGGGAGAGTCATGACCGACATCGCCACGCAGTCCACCGAGACCGTTCCCGCACACGGCGTCGCCCTCACCGAGGCAGCGGCCGACAAGGTGAAGAGCCTGCTCTCGCAGGAGAACCGCGATGACCTGCGTCTGCGGGTGGCAGTGCAGCCCGGCGGATGCTCGGGTCTCATCTACCAGCTCTACTTCGACGAGCGTTACCTCGAGGGCGACCAGACCGTCGACTTCGACGGTGTCGAGGTGATCGTCGACGACATGTCGGTGCCCTACCTCGAGGGCGCGAAGATCGATTTCAAGGACACGATCTCGGAGCAGGGCTTCACGATCGACAACCCGAATGCTGCGGGCAGCTGCGCCTGCGGCGACAGCTTCCACTGATCCATCCCGGGTTCCCTCCGTGGCCCCGGCATCCTGAGCGGATGGCCGGAATCCCGTAAGAGGTTGCCCTAGACTGGCATGAGTCTGACCTTCATGTCCCCGAAAGGTGCACCGTGCGCGTCAACCGCCGACTCCGTTGGGTAGCCCTCCCGCTTGCGATCGCCTCCGCGGTCACGCTCGCGGCGTGCAGCCCCACAACAGCGAACGGCTTCCTCCCCGGTTTCGATGAGGGAGGCGGGCAGGCGACGAACCACACGTCGATGATCGCGGGCCTCTGGACCACGTCCTGGATCGTCGTCCTCGCCGTCGGTGTCATCACCTGGGCTCTCATGGGCTGGGCGGCGATCGCCTACCGTCGCCGCAAGGGGCAGTCGGGTCTTCCCGTCCAGCTGCGGTACAACATGCCGATCGAGATGTTCTTCACGATCACTCCGGTGATCCTCGTCCTCGGCTTCTTCGCCTTCACCGCGCGTGACCAGGCGATCCTCGAGACGCAGTACGAGAACCCCGATGTGTGCGTCACCGCCATCGGCAAGCAGTGGGCCTGGGACTTCCAGTACAACGGCAACAACTGCGACGAGCCGCAGGACCCGGTGTGGACCATGGGCGTCCAGGCGCAGACCGACGCCGAAGGCAACATCACCAACGAGATCCCCGAGCTCGTTCTGCCCGTGAACAAGAAGGTCACGCTCCAGCTCGAATCGCGTGACGTCATCCACTCGTTCTGGATCGTGGACTTCCTCTACAAGAAGGACATGTACCCCGGCCGCGAGAACTACTGGTCCTTCGAGCCCACGAAGGAAGGCACGTTCGTCGGCAAGTGCGCCGAACTGTGCGGCCAGTACCACTCGATGATGCTCTTCAACGTGAAGGTCGTCTCCGAGTCCGAGTACGAGACCTACATCGCGTCGCTGAAGGCCAAGGGTCAGACCGGCGACATCGACGACGCATTCGACCGGCAACAGAACGCGCCCGGCACCGGCGCGCCCGCCGCTGAGGGAGAGCACAACTGATGGCCACCATCGCACCTCCGGCCCCCACGCTTCCCCCTCGCCAGGCTGCACTCCTCAGCAGCTCGCGCGTCGAGCACAAGGGCAACATCGTCGTTAAGTGGATCACCTCCACCGACCACAAGACGATCGGGTACATGTACCTGATCGCCTCGGTGCTGTTCTTCATGCTCGGTGGCGTCATGGCGCTGATCATCCGTGCCGAGCTCTTCGAGCCCGGCATGCAGATCGTGCCGACGAAGGAGCAGTACAACCAGCTGTTCACGATGCACGGCACGATCATGCTGCTGATGTTCGCGACGCCGCTCTTCGCGGGCTTCGCGAACGCGCTGCTGCCGCTGCAGATCGGTGCCCCCGACGTCGCGTTCCCGCGTCTGAACGCCTTCGCGTTCTGGCTGTTCACCTTCGGCTCGACCATCGCCGTCGCCGGCTTCCTCACCCCGCAGGGTGCAGCGGCGTTCGGATGGTTCGCCTATCAGCCGCTGGCAGGCGAGAGCTTCAGCCCCGGCGCCGGCGGTGACCTGTGGATGCTGGGTCTCGGCATGAGTGGTTTCGGCACGATCCTCGGTGGCGTCAACTTCATCACCACGATCATGACGATGCGTGCTCCCGGCATGACGATGTGGCGCATGCCGATCTTCAGCTGGAACACCCTGGTCACCAGCATCCTGATCCTGATGGCCTTCCCGGTGCTCGCTGCAGCGATCTTCGCCGCTGCGGCGGACCGCATCCTCGGCGCTCACATCTACGACCCGGCCAACGGCGGTGTCCTGCTCTGGCAGCACCTCTTCTGGTTCTTCGGACACCCCGAGGTCTACATCATCGCGCTGCCGTTCTTCGGCATCGTGTCGGAGATCTTCCCGGTGTTCAGCCGGAAGCCGATTTTCGGATACAAGACGCTCGTCTACGCGACGATCGCCATCGCCGCCCTGTCGGTGTCCGTGTGGGCACACCACATGTACGTGACCGGCGCCGTCCTCCTGCCGTTCTTCGCGCTGATGACGATGCTCATCGCCGTCCCGACGGGCGTGAAGATCTTCAACTGGATCGGCACGATGTGGCGAGGCTCGATCACCTTCGAGACCCCGATGGTCTTCGCGCTCGGCTTCCTCGTCTCGTTCGTCTTCGGTGGTCTGACCGGCATCATCCTGTCGTCGCCGCCGCTCGACTTCCACGTATCGGACTCGTATTTCGTCGTCGCGCACTTCCACTACGTGGTCTTCGGAACCGTCGTGTTCGCGATGTTCGCGGGCTTCTACTTCTGGTGGCCCAAGTGGACCGGCAAGATGCTGAACGAGCGCCTCGGCCTCGTCCACTTCTGGCTCCTGTTCATCGGCTTCCACATGACCTTCCTCATCCAGCACTGGCTGGGTGCGGACGGCATGGTCCGCCGCTACGCCGACTACTCGGCAGCGGACGGCTGGACGTGGCAGAACCAGGTCTCGACGGTCGGTTCGATGATCCTCGCGGCATCCATGGTTCCGTTCCTCCTGAATGTCTGGATCACGGCACGCACCGCACCTCGCGTCACGGTCAACGACCCGTGGGGCTACGGCGGATCGCTCGAGTGGGCGACCAGCTGCCCGCCGCCGCGACACAACTTCACATCCATCCCGCGCATCCGCAGCGAACGCCCGGCCTTCGACCTGAACCACCCCGAAGCCGGTATCCCGGTGGGCGTGGGACCCGCGAAGGACGCGCCCGACGCTCCGGTTGTCGATCTGTCGAACGGTGAGGTCAAGTAAGTGAAGACCAACGTCAACCTCTGGTGGGTGCTGGCGGCATTCTTCGCCCTCGTCGCCGTCGTGTACGTCGGCTGGAACATCCTCGCCCACCCGCAGCTGCCGGTGTTCAACCGGATCGAGTGGGTCGGGTCCGTGGGCCTCGTCTTCGTGACGATGATGGCCGCGATGATCGCGTTCTACTCGAGCCGCGTCGAAAAGGCCCAGGGCGGCACGCTTCCTGAAGACTCGCTCACGGCGGACATCGATGACGGCGACCCTGAGATGGGCGAGTTCTCGCCCTGGTCCTGGTGGCCTCTCGTCCTCGCTGGTTCGGCCGCGATCGCCTTCATCGGCCTCGCCGTCGGCGAGTTCATGATCCCGATCGGCGTCGGCATCTTCGTCGTCGCCATCGTGGGCTGGGTCTACGAGTACTACCGGGGCTACTTCGCCCGCTGAACCATGCATTGTCCGGGCGTCGATAACGACGTCGCGTTAACGAAGCCGTCTGCCGCAACACGTGGCGGGCGGCTTCGTTCGTAGGGTCCTCGGAGGTCCTTCGTAGGCCGCGGACGAGCCCCCAGGCGGCCCAGTCCTGATGAGCGGTATCCAGGAGCGCGGAGGGACTTTGCTGGGAGCCCCGCTGGGCCCAGCGCAAGGGCCTGAGCGCGGCGCGCGATCATCTCCCGCCGGCGGGCGGATCTCCGGGTGCTCACGCGTCGGCAGGCAGTGCTCTCCGAGATCGGGTCGCTGAACGTGCGGTCGTGTCAGCGCTGCGCGCGGACCGGCATGACCAGAGGATCGAATCGGCGGGGGAGCGGCCCGTTGACGTCCTCGACGGGGAGTCCCTCCCTCGCCCAGTACTCGAATCCACCGATCATCTCCCGTACTGAGTAGCCGAGACGCGCGAACTCCGCGGCGCCCCGCGCCCCGCCGTTGCACCCCGGGCTCCAGCAGTAGACGACTACAGGGATATGCGACGCGATCTCGCTCACGGCACGCGACGCGATCTCACGGTGGGGCATGTGGATCGCGCCTGTGGCGTGCCCCTGATCCCAGGCCTCGCGGTTGCGCACGTCGACGAGCACGAACGGATCGCTCGCTTGCTGGGCCGCGTAGACATCACTCGGGTCGGTCTCGACGAGGAGCTTCGTCTCGAAGTAGGACAGGACGACTGCGGGGGAGAGGGTCATGTCATCGACGCTACGCAGGAACAACAGCGGCGGGGTCCGACCTCTCGGTCAGACCCCGCCGCTTTCCTGCCAGAGCGGTCAGTCGCTCGGGCGGTCGTTCTTCTTGTTGGAGTCCTCGTCCACCACGATGATGTTCGACGGACGGTTGGCCGTCTCCGGGTTGTGGCCGTCATCGATCGGGTGGAGCGGGGCATCGACCGCGCCGGCACGCTCGTGCGCGCCACGGATCTCTTCCTGCTCCTCGTGGTCGATGTGCTCGAGCTCGTGGTGCTGGTGAGCGATCGCGGCATCCACTTCGGCTTGCGTGACCGGGGACAGACGGTCTTCGAAGAACCACCGCGACAGCGAGGCGCGGACGTTCTGGTGCCACGGGATGCGACCGTTGTCGTTCGGACGAACCACGAGGGGCTCGTGAACCTCGAAGTCGATCAGTTTCACACGCTCGTAGGCGTCGACGGGCTGGTGGACCTCGATGTACTCGCCGCCGGGCAGGCGGACGATGCGACCCGACTCGTAGCCGTGGAGCGCGATCTCGCGATCCTTCTTCTGCAGGGCGATCGCGATGCGCTTCGTGACGAAGTACCCGACGATCGGACCGATGAACAGCAGCGCCTGCAGGGAGTGGATCACGCCTTCCATCGTCAGGTGGAAGTGCGTCGCGATGATGTCCGACGAGGCGGCGGCCCACAGGACGGCGTAGAAGATCACACCGGCCACACCGATCGCAGTGCGCGTCGGGGCGTGACGGGGGCGCTGTGCGATGTGGTGCTCGCGCTTGTCACCGGTGACCCACGCCTCGATGAAGGGGTAGATCGCGACGAGCACGATGAACACGCCGAGCACGGCGACCGGCAACAGGATCCCAAACGAGAAGGTGTGGTCGAACAGCACCAGGTCGAGGTTGGACGGCGCCAGACGCAGCGCTCCGTCGGCGAATCCGATGTACCAGTCAGGCTGGGTACCCGCGGAAACGGGGGAGGGGTCGTACGGTCCGTAGTTCCAGATCGGGTTGATCGTGAACATCGAGGCGATGAGCACCAGGACACCGAACGTGATGAACAGGAAGCCGCCCATCTTCGACATGTAGACCGGGACCATCGGGTAGCCCACGACGTTGTCGTTCGTGCGGCCGGGGCCGGCGAACTGCGTGTGCTTGTTGATGATCATCAGCATCAGGTGGGCTGCGATCAGGGCGATGAGGATCAACGGCAGCAGCAGGATGTGCAGCGTGTACAGACGGCCGACGATCGCCGTACCCGGGAACTCGCCGCCGAAGAGGAGGTACGAGGTCCAGGTACCGATGAGCGGGAGGCCCTTGATCATGCCGTCGATGATGCGGAGACCGTTGCCCGAGAGGAGGTCGTCGGGCAGCGAGTAACCCGTGAAGCCGAGCGCCATCGCAAGGATGAACAGCACGAAGCCGATCACCCAGTTGAGCTCGCGCGGCTTGCGGAATGCACCCGTGAAGAACACGCGGAGCATGTGCACGCCGATGGCCGCGATGAACAGCAGAGCCGCCCAGTGGTGGATCTGACGAACCAGGAGACCGCCGCGCAGGTCGAACGAGATGTTCAGCGTCGACTCGAGCGCAGCGGACATCTCGATACCGCGCAACGGAACGTAGGCGCCGTTGTAGTGCGTCGGAGCCATCGATGCTTCGAAGAAGAAGGTCAGGAACGAGCCCGACAGGAAGACGACGACGAAGCTCCACAGAGCGATCTCGCCGAGCATGAACGACCAGTGGTCGGGGAAGATCTTGCGACCGATCTCCTTGACGAGGCCCGAGATGCTCGTGCGCTCGTCGATGTAGTTCGCCGTCGCGCCGATGAACCGGCCGCCGAGGGGCTTTTCGGCCGGCGTGGCGAGAGCGGTAGCCGGCGCTGATTCAGTCGAGGTGCTCAATGACGCTCCCAGAAGCTGGGCCCAACGGGCTCTTCGAAGTCGCTCTTCGCGACGAGGTAGCCCTCTGCGTCCACCGCGATAGGCAGCTGCGGGAGCGGCCGTGCGGCCGGGCCGAAGATGACTTCGGCACCGCGCGACACGTCGAACTGCGACTGGTGGCAGGGGCAGAGAAGGTGGTGGGTCTGCTGCTCGTACAGCGCGACGGGGCATCCGACGTGCGTGCAGACCTTCGAGTACGCCACGATCCCGTCATAGGACCAGTCGAGGCGGTTGTACTCGGCGGGGAGCTGCTCGGGGAGCAACCGCATGAGGAGGACGATCGCTTTCGCCTTCTCCTCCAGGTAGCCCTCGAGGTGACCGAGATCCTTGAGGGACTCGGGGATCACATGGACGGCGGAGCCCAGGGCAACGTCAGCCGCGCGGATCGGAAGGCCGGAGGGGTCGTGCGCCAGGCGCTCGCCTTCCTTCCACATCGTGTGCTTCAGAAGTGCGACCGGGTCACCGGCCAGCGGGTTCTCCTCGGAGGAGTGCGGAGCCAGACCGCGGAAGAGCGTGACGCCGGGGACGATCGATGCGACGACCGCAGCGATGAGGCCGCCTCGGATCGCGGTGCGACGCCCGAAGCCGGACTCCTCGTTCGCCTCGCGGAAGACGTTGACGGCGGCTTCGCGCGTCGACTCCTTGCCGCGGGTCGAGTGACGGGCCTCGATGTGCTCCTTGTCGGGCATGATCGCCTTCGACCAGTGGATCGCCGCGATCCCGATGGTCAGAAGAGCGAACCCGATTCCGAGGCCGATGAAGAGGTTGTTGCTCCGGATGTCTCCGAAGTTGCCGCTCTCGATCGGGAAGAGCATGTACGCGGCGACAGCCCAGAGGCTCGCAGCGAGTGAGATGTAGAACAGCGTGTAGACGGTGCGGACCGCGCGGCTCATCGCCGCCGGGTCCTTGTCGGTCATCCGCTCGCGGTGGGGCGGCAGACCGGGGTTCTGCACGGGGTCGGCGACCGCGACGACGAGTCCCGACGAAGGCCGGTGAGCCTTCTCGAGCGCCTGCGGCTCTTCCTCGTGTGACATTGTGCTCCTCGTCCTGGAATTCTCGTCGTCAGTGTTAAATCAGTTGGACTTCGCGGTGATCCACACCGAGATGCCGATCAGCGTGCCGATGCCGAAGATCCAGATGAACAGGCCTTCGGAGACCGGACCGAGGGATCCGAGGGTGAAGCCACCGACCGGCTCGCTCTTCTGCAGGTACATCAGCGACGAGATGATGTCGCGCTTCTCGTCGGGCGTGATGGTCATGTCGTTGAACACGGGCATGTTCTGCGGGCCGGTGACCATCGCCGCGTAGATGTGCAGGGGGCTGGTCTTCGTCAGCGCGGGGGCGTACTTGCCCTCGGTCAGCGCGCCACCTGCTGCGGCGACGTTGTGACACATCGCGCAGTTGATGCGGAACAGCTCCGCACCCTCGGTGAGGTCGCCTTCGCCGTCGAGGATCCGCTTGTCCGGATACGTCGGGCCGGGAGCCACGGACTGGACCCACGAGGCCATCGCCTTGATCTGGTCTTCCGTGAACTGCGGTGCCTTCTGCGGAGCCTGGGGACCCTGGGCCTGCAGCGGCATGCGGCCCGTAGAGACCTGGAACTCGACCGACAGCTCACCGACGCCGTAGAGCGACGGGCCGTCTTCCGTGCCCTCCAGATCGAGGCCGTGGCACGTTGCGCAGTTCGCCTGGAACAGCTTCTTGCCATCCTCGACGGTCAGCGTTGAAGCCGAGTCGGTGGAGGAGGTCGAGGCCATCGCCGCGGACGCGCCGGCGTAGATGCCACCCGTGAGCAGCAGGCCGACGCCGATCAGAGCGGCGGCCGCCCACTTGCTGCGACGGCCCGTGTGCCGACGCGGGGTCTTGGATGCCATTGAGGAACTCAGCTCCGCTCTGTATTACCGGATGAAGTAGATGACGGCGAAGAGGATGATCCACACGACGTCGACGAAGTGCCAGTAGTAGGACACGACGATCGCGGAGGTCATCTCCTTTCGGCCGAAGTTCTTGACCGCGAATGCACGCCCGATGATGAGCAGGAAGGCGATGAGGCCACCCGTCACGTGGAGGGCGTGGAAACCGGTTGTGATGTAGAAGGCGGAAGCGTAGGAATCCGCGCTGATCGGCAGCCCTTCCGCGACCAGCGTGGCGTACTCCCACACCTGGCCGGAGACGAAGACGGCACCCATGATGAAGGTCAGGTAGAACCACTCGACCATGCCCCACTGGCGGAAGTTCCAGATCGATCCGCGGCGGTAGGGCTGGAAGCGCTCGGCGGCGAACACGCCGGCCTGCGCGGTGAACGACGACAGAACCAGGATGAGCGTGTTGACGGCCGCGAAGGGCACGTTGAGCAGCTCGGTTCGGCTGGCCCACAGCTCCGGCGAGGTGTTGCGGATCGTGAAGTAGATGGCGAAGAGGCCGGCGAAGAACATGACCTCGCTGCCCAGCCACACGATCGTGCCGACGGCAACGGGGTCCGGTCGTTTCACCGAACGCAGCGCCTGGTTGTATGTCGCGGGAGTGGTCGTCACACTCCCCATTATGGCCGATGTTGGGGGAGGGTTTCGCATTCCTGAAGGTACTTCCGTCTTTCCGTGGCGTCAGGGCGGTCGATGGGCCCGCCGGGAGTCGGCTGTCAGAGTGCTGAGTAGGATCGGGGGTCATGGCGGACATGTACTCCTGGCCCGAGATCCTCACCACGGTGCTGGACCGGAAGGACCTCAGCGTGTCCGAATCCACGTGGGCGATGCGCCAGGTGATGCAGGGAGACGCGACGCCTTCGCAGCTCGCCGGTTTCCTCGTGGCACTTCGCGCGAAGGGCGAGACCGTCGACGAGATCGTCGGGTTCCGCGACGCGATCCTCGAGGCGGCGGTGCCCCTCCCGGTCCGCGCGGATGTGCTCGACATCGTAGGCACGGGCGGTGATCGTTACGGGACCGTGAACGTGTCCACGACCGCATCCGTGGTGGTGGCGGCCAGCGGCATCCCGGTGGTCAAACACGGCAACCGCGCGTCGAGCTCGAAATCGGGCTCGTCGGATGTGTTGGCGGCACTCGGCGTCGACCTCACCCAGTCCCCGGAGCGCGTCGCCGAGGTACTCGACGAGGTGGGCATCACGTTCGCTTTCGCGTCGGCGTTCCACCCCGGCTTCCGGCACGCGGGACCGACACGCGCCGAGCTCGGCATCCCGACGGTCTTCAACTTCCTCGGGCCGCTCTGCAACCCGGCACGGGCCGAGGCGAACGCGGTCGGCGTCGCCCACCTCGACCGCGTCCCGCTCATCACCGGTGTCTTCCAGACTCGCGGAGCGACCGCGCTGGTCTTCCGCGGGGACGACGGCCTGGACGAGCTCACGACGACCGGCCACAGCCGGGTGTGGGAGATCAGCCGTGGCGACGTTCGTGAGCACGATCTCGATCCCCGCGATCTCGGCATCCCTCGCGCGGACATCGCGGACCTGCTGGGCGGCGACGCGACTCACAACGCCGAGATCGTCCGGCGGGTGCTGGACGGCGAGGCGGGGCCGGTGCGCGACATCGTCCTTCTGAACGCGGCCGCGGGGATCGTGTCGTACCGCCTGTTCCGGGATGCCGCCGAGCTGCAGCGTCCCTTCGTCGAACGGCTCGCCGACGCGTACGCAGAGGCCGGCGCCGCCGTCGACTCCGGCGCCGCGCGCGCCAAGCTCGACGCCTGGGTCTCGGCGAGCGGACGCTGAGCAGACGATGGACCCGATCGAGGCGCTCACCGAGATAGCGGAGCTCCTCGAGCGCGACCGCGCTTCGCGCTACAAGTCCAAGGCCTTCCGTGCCGCGGCCGACACGCTCGCGGGGCTGAACGCCGACGAGCGTGCGGACGTCGGCCGCCTCCGATCGCGCAAGGGCATCGGCGACTCCACCTACAAGGTCATCGCCGAGGCGCTCTCCGGTGAGGTGCCGGCCTACCTGGCCGAGTTGCGGAACCGGGTCGCACCCGTCGAGCAGTCTCAGTTGCGCTCGCTGCTTCGCGGTGACCTCCATGCCCACTCCGAATGGTCCGACGGGCTGACTTCGATCGAGCTGATGGTCGATGCGGCGCGCGCTCTCGGACACGAGTACCTCGCGCTGACCGACCACTCGCCGCGGTTGCGGGTCGCGCGCGGACTGTCAGCCGAGCGGCTGCGTGAACAGCTCGCAGTGATCCCGGGCTTCGCGGATGACGTCGTTCACGCTGCTGAGCGGGATCGAGGTCGACATCCTCGACGACGGTTCCCTCGACCAGGAGGATGATCTGCTGCGCACGCTCGACGTGGTGGTGGCCTCCGCGCACTCCGCCCTGCGGATGGAACGGGTGCCGATGACGCGTCGGCTCGTGGCCGCGGCATCCGACCCTCGTGTGGACGTCCTCGGTCACGTGACGGGACGACTCGTGTCGGGCTCTCGTGGCACGCGCCCGCCGTCGGTGTTCGATGCGCGGGCCGTGTTCGAGGCCTGCGCCGAGCACGGCACCGCGGTCGAGATCAATTCCCGCCCGGAGCGCGAGGATCCTCCCGACGACCTGGTGGCGCTGGCCCTCGAGATCGGATGCCTCTTCTCGATCGATTCTGATGCGCATGCACCCGGTCAGCTGTCGCTACTGGATCATGGCGCCGTCCGGGCGGAGCGTGCGGGTGTTCCCGCGGAGCGGATCATCACCACCTGGCCGCTCGCGCGGTTGCGGGAGTGGACATCGTCTCGGTGAGTCGTCAGGCCCGGGCGGACAGCGCCTCGGCCGCGCGCGTCGCCGATGAACCCAGCGACCAGGCTTTCGCCAGCGTCGCGAGCTCTGCGTCGTCGGGTGTCGTGATGCGAGCGTCGACCTCCGGAAGTGGGAGGTCTCGCACCACCTCGACGACGCGTGGTGCGACGTCGAGGTAGTCCGCGGCGGACAGGACCTTCGTTCTCACGCCCGCGCTCATGCCCTCGCCCGCCTCCGCGGCACGGCGGATGCCGGCGAGATCGCCGTGCGCCGCGAGGAGGGTCGCGGCGGTCTTCTCGCCCACGCCCGCAACCCCGGGGAGTCCGTCTGACGCGTCTCCGCGCATCGCGGCGAAGTCCGCGTACTGCGAGGGCAGGATGTCGTATTTGGTGACGATCGCGGCGTCCGTGAGCTCCTCGAGCTTGCTCATTCCGCGACCGGTGTAGATGACCCGGATGCCGCGCGAGTCGTCGACGAGCTGGAAGAGGTCCCGGTCTCCGGTGATCACGTCGACGGGCATGGTGCTGGTCGATGCGAGGGTGCCGATCACGTCGTCCGCTTCGTGTTCCGCGGCACCGACGATCGGGATGCCGAGCACCCCGAGGGTTTCGCGGATCACCGGTACCTGGATCTCGAGGGGATCCGGGACCTCCTCGACGTCCGGTGCTGCGGCGACGGCTTCGGCGACCCGATGCGCCTTGTACGAAGGGATGAGGTCGACGCGCCATTGGGGCCGCCAATCGTCGTCCCAGCAGGCGACCAGGTGCGTCGGTTCGTAGGTGGTCACGAGCTTCGCGATCATGTCGAGGAACCCGCGGACAGCGTTCACCGGGCGGCCGTCGGGCGCCTTGACCGTGTCGGGCACGCCGTAGAAGGCGCGGAAGTAGAGGCTCGCGGAGTCCAGCAGCATGAGGCGTTCGGTCACGCGCTCATCCTCGCACTCAGCAACCGGGTCCGCTCGGATCCTCGTCGCAGGTGCGTTGCACGAGCGCGGTCTCGACGTCGACGATCCGGATGACGGTGGTCGGGGTATCGACCTCGAGAAGGCCGGCGATCGGGAACCATCCGCCGCCGGCATCCGCTTCAGCTGCGTACCGGATGGTCGCGGCGGCCTCGTACTCGCCTGCGGCGCCGTAGCTGTGGCTGGTGGCGGTCGCGGTGAACTGCGGAACCCCCAGGTCGTCCCACGACCTGCCGGCGGTCCTCGTCTCCCGCGTCGCCCCGTCACCATAGCTGAAGGCGTAGGAGACCGGAGTGAAGCGAACGGTGACGGGGATGTCGAAGATGTCGCCCTGCACGATGTGCTCCTCGGCCCCGACCACGAAGTTGGTGGGCATACCCACCACGCCCATTCCGTCGGGTTCGCCGACGATCGCCGGCGGCGCCGGTGCGAACTGCGCGACGTCCTGGATGGTCGCCGTCGTCGGATCCGGGGCGGCCGGGACAGCGGGATCGGGCGGCGGCAGCTCGGCCTGTTCGGTGCCGGGGATCGGTGCGCCGCCCGGGGCGGCGATGGCGCCTGCGCACGCTTGGTTGAATGCGCACTCTGCGAGCCACTCTTCGCGGGTCCGCTGACCCGGATAGAAGGCGTTCGGGTTCCGCGGCGGAGGAGGAGTGACAGATGAGCCGCCGCCGCCCCGGGGCCCGGTCTGTGGGCGGGTCGGTGTGGAGGACTCGCCGCGGGTCGCGCCGATCGAAACGGATGACCCGTTGTTCTGCACCTGGCAGTTTGTCCAAGTGTTGGACCCGAAACAGCCGCCGCCCTCATCGGCCGAAGCTGGGCTCGCAACGGCAGCGGCTACCGCGATGGCGCTCAGGACGCCGATCATGGTCAACCTTGGATTTTTCAACACCGCGAGTCCTGGACGGCCTGGCTCTCAGCGACCCTTGCGTTCGTATCCGATGACGGGTCGAATACAACACGCACTTCCAGAGCGAAGACGTCGGGACGATCAGCCGCCACTTGGGAAGTCCCTTCGGCGTCCCGGACGTCGACTTCTGAGACGTTCTGGCAGACCACTAGCTCGCCGAGACCTTCGCCTTCGAAGATCGCTGGGAGGGTCGTATCACCTGACACCGCCCAGCCATCGGAGTGCATCTGTGTCAGGGTTCTCTTCTCGCTGTCGAGAGCCTCGCCTGACAGATGCGAATACACGGGCTCAAATGTCGCGGGATCGGACAGATCGACCTCATTCAGAGCGTCGACGTATGCGCGATAGGTCGCCTCCGCGGCAGCGAATGCCTCCTCTTCCGATGCGAATCCGGTCGCTGTCGGCGACGGGGTCGGGGAAGCGGTCGGTGCGCACGCCGCGAGGGCGGCGGCGAGTACGGTCGCGGCCAGCAGCGCTGCGGTGCGTCGAGCGATCATGCGACCACGGTAGTGAACCCTCGTCTCTTCTCCGAGGGTTGTCCACAGCGCGTAGGCTCACTCGGGTCTTTCGTGAGCGTGGGGAGGAATCATGTCGTTCGGGGCTGCGGCATCCGCTCGTCGAGGGCGACGGCTCGCCGCTGACGCACCTTGTCCCTGCGGCCGGCGGGACTTCGCGTCCTGCTGCGGCCCAGTGCTCGACGGGCGTGCAGCGGAAACACCCGAAGACCTCATGCGTTCGCGGTACACGGCATTCGCGCTCGGCGACGCGCGGCATCTGGTCGACACGTGGTACCCCGGCACACGGCCGGGCGACCTGACGATCGACCCCGACACGGAATGGATGAGGCTCGACATCCAGGGCTCCGACATCGCTCCGGACGGCCGGTCGGGACGGGTGCGCTTCCGGGCGTCATGGCGGGAAGGTGCCGGCGGCGACCTCGAGACGATGGAGGAGCACAGTCGCTTCATCCGGCGGGCCGGGCGCTGGTACTACGTCGACGCGCTCTGATAACATAGAGCGTCGCACGCGTGGCTCATCCGCCGTGCTCTCGCGACATCGCAACAACAACCACTCTGCTCCGATCGGCTGCCGCGCGTCCTCGCGCGGATGTGCCTCGGGGCCCGATCACAACACCATCCAAGGACAACCCCCTACATGACTAACGCAACGACCGCCCCGGCCACCAAGCAGGTCGCCATCAACGACATCGGATCTGCTGAGGACTTCCTGGCCGCGGTCGAGAAGACCCTGAAGTTCTTCAACGACGGAGACCTCATCGAAGGCACCGTCGTGAAGATCGACCGCGACGAGGTCCTCCTCGACGTCGGCTACAAGACCGAGGGCGTCATCCCCTCGCGTGAGCTCTCGATCAAGCACGACGTCGACCCCAACGAGGTCGTCAACGTCGGCGACCAGGTCGAGGCTCTCGTCCTCCAGAAGGAGGACAAGGAAGGCCGCCTGATCCTCTCCAAGAAGCGCGCACAGTACGAGCGTGCCTGGGGAGACGTCGAGAAGATCAAGGAGAACGACGGCGTCGTCACCGGTTCCGTCATCGAGGTCGTCAAGGGTGGCCTCATCGTCGACATCGGCCTCCGCGGCTTCCTGCCCGCGTCGCTCATCGAGCTGCGCCGCGTCCGCGACCTCACGCCGTACCTCGGTCAGGAGATCGAGGCGAAGATCCTCGAGCTCGACAAGAACCGCAACAACGTCGTCCTGTCGCGCCGCGCCCTGCTCGAGCAGACGCAGTCCGAGTCGCGCTCGAACTTCCTCAACAACCTCCACAAGGGTCAGGTCCGCAAGGGCACCGTCTCGTCGATCGTCAACTTCGGTGCGTTCGTCGACCTCGGTGGCGTCGACGGTCTCGTCCACGTCTCGGAGCTCTCGTGGAAGCACATCGAGCACGCATCCGAGGTCGTCGAGGTCGGTCAGGAAGTCACCGTCGAGATCCTCGAGGTCGACCTGGACCGCGAGCGCGTCTCGCTGTCGCTGAAGGCGACGCAGGAGGACCCGTGGCAGGTCTTCGCCCGCACCCACGCGATCGGTCAGGTCGCTCCGGGCAAGGTCACCAAGCTCGTCCCGTTCGGTGCGTTCGTCCGCGTCGCCGACGGCATCGAGGGCCTCGTGCACATCTCCGAGCTCTCGGGCAAGCACGTCGAGCTCGCCGAGCAGGTCGTCTCCGTCGGTGAAGAGGTCTTCGTCAAGATCATCGACATCGACCTCGAGCGTCGTCGCATCTCGCTCTCGCTCAAGCAGGCCAACGAGTCTGTCGACCCCAACGGCACCGAGTTCGACCCGGCGCTTTACGGCATGGTCACCGAGTACGACGAGAACGGCGAGTACAAGTACCCCGAGGGCTTCGACCCCGAGACCAACCAGTGGAAGGAAGGCTTCGACGAGGCCCGCCTCGCCTGGGAGGCCGAGTACGCCGCTGCTCAGGGTCGCTGGGAGGCTCACAAGGCCGCTGTCGCCAAGGCTCTCGAGGCCGAGGCCGCCGCTCCGGCCGACTCGGGCTCGTCGTCCTTCTCGTCCGAGGTCTCCGGCGGCGCCGGCACCCTCGCCGACGACGAGGCGCTGGCTGCTCTCCGCGAGAAGCTGTCCGGTCGCTGATCGACACACCTGAATCGAGGGGTCGGAGCAATGTGCTCCGGCCCCTCGGTCGTTGTACCGACGGATGCCGACGGCCCCGGCTCCCGGTAACGTGCAGGTGTGGCGCATGAGAACGAGGGATCGACCGCAGATCGATCGTCGTCCGACCGGGCGGGAGCACGCATGCACCGATTCTTCGACGCGCCGCTGCGTCAGCTGCCGCTGACCGAACTGCGCGACCGGGTGGCCGCCAACAATCAGCTCCTCCTCACGGCGATCGTGGCGGCGATCTTCTTGTCGGGTCTGCCCAGCGGGTGGCTCGCCGACGCTCCGCAGTTCGCGCCCGGCGTCGTCATCGTCGTCGTCGCTGCCGTCGCGAGTCTCGCCGTCCCCTGGTCACGTCTGCACCCGTCCTGGGTCGCCGTCATACCACTCCTCGACATCGTCGCGATCGGGCTCATGCGCACGTCGGACGTCCCCGGCATCGGTCTCCTCTGGGCGTTCCCGACGATGTGGCTGTCCTCGATGGGGCGGCTCTGGTTCATCGTGGCGTGCGTCGGATCGATCGGTTCGTACTGGGTCGCTCTTCTCTTCGTGCCCGACTTCCAGCTCACATGGGCGGTCATCGTCCTCCCGGCCGTCGTCATCGCCATCGGGGCATCCACCTACAACTCGACGCGGCGCTTCCTCGCTCAGCGTGCCCTGCTCGACCGTCAGGCGCAGCGCCTGACGGCGGCGCTGCGCCACGCGAGTCGACAGGAACAACTGCTGACGGAGGTGCTCGACACCGTCGATTTCGGAGTCCTCCGCGTCGGCCCCGACGGCGAGATCACCTTCGTCAATGACGCGCTCGGCCGATTCCAGCAGCGCATCCCCGGATTCGGCAGGGCCGATGGCAGGGAGCAGATCTTCGCCGCCGACGGGGAGACGCCGTTGGCGACTGAGGATCGTCCGCTGTCCCGCATCATGCGGGGGGAGACCTTCAGTGACGTCGTCGTCTGGTACGCCGTCTCGGAGTCGCGACGTGCGGCACTCAGCCTGACGGCGCGCCGGATGCGGGATGCCGACGGCGATCCTGCGGGGGTGGTCCTCGTCGCGCGCGACGTGACCGACGAGCGGACGGCGCTCAAAGCCCGGGACAGCCTGGTCGCATCCGTCTCGCACGAGTTGCGGACACCGCTCACCTCGATCCTCGGCTACCTGGAGCTGGTCCTCGATACGGAGGACCTTCCCGAGACGGTGTTCCGTCAGGTGGACGTGGCCTACCGCAACAGCGAGCGGCTGCTCGGCATCGTGTCCGGCATCCTCGCAGCATCCACGGCATCGCGGATGTCGGCCGAAGTGACGATCTCGCCCGTGATGCACGACCTGGCGTCCGTCGTTCGGGCGTCGGCATCCGACCTCACGCCGATCGCTCGCGAGCGGGCGATCCGTATCGACGCCGACGACATCCTGGAGACCCCGGCCTTCGTCGACCCCGCCAGGATCCGTCAGGTCGCCGACAACCTCATCAGCAACGCCATCAAGTTCAACCGGGACGGCGGCTCGATCACGCTCAGCAGTTCCACGGACGGTGACGTCTCGTGGTTCCTCGTCCGCGACACCGGGATCGGGCTGACGCCAGAAGACCAGGATCGATTGTTCGAGCGGTTCTTCCGAGCGGAGTCCGGTGTTGCGGGAACCGGGCTGGGGCTCGCCATCAGCCGCGAGATCGTTCGCGCTCACGGTGGCGACATCACGGTGACCTCGACCAAGGGCAAGGGCACGACGTTCATGGTCCGTCTGCCCGCCCGGGCGGCCGTCACGCGTCCTGTCGAGGAGGGCGACCGGTGACGCTCGATCTGTTCTCGGTGACCGTGATGACGGCCCTCGTCGCCTTCGTCGCAACGGGCATCTTCGTCGTAGAGACGTTGCGTCGCCGCGACGCCGGCGCGGGGCGACTCTGGGCGGTCGCGTACCTGTGCGGTACGGCGACGACCTTCGCCTACATCTCCTGGGCGGCGGGCATCGGGGGAGCGGTCGCGATCGCCATCGGCAACTCCGCCTTCGCGCTCACCCCTGCCTTCATATGGCTGGGGAACCGCCGCTTCAACGACCGCCCCATCGGCTGGTCCTCGGTGATCGTCGGTGTCCTCGCCGTGTTCACGTTCGTCGCCGCCGTGATCCGTGTCCCGGTCGAGGGCTCCTGGGGCGGATGGGTGGTCATGGCTGCCACCATCGTGGTGTTCTTCCTCGCAGGCGGGTGGGAGGCGACGCGTCGCCCCATGGGCCGGATCGGCAACGCCCACCTGCTGTCCGCGGTCCTGTTCGCCGGAGCCGCCTTCTACGGCGCTCGTCTGGCGGCTTTCGTCCTCGACGGTCCTGAGGGAACCTTCTTCGTGACCTGGTTCGGTTCCATCTCGGCCAACATCGCAACCGTCGTCCTGACCATGGTCGCCGTCGTGGTCACCTCCATCCTGAGAGCGAACAAGAGCGCGACCCAGCGGTATGAGTGGCTCGGCGAGAACGGCGTCGCGGCCGACGGGATCATGCTCGGGCGCACCTACCGTGACGCGCTCCGGGACATGACCGAACGCGCCGGATGGCGTCGAGAGCTCGTCAGCGTGATCATCGTCCACGTCGACGGCTTGGACGAGATGGCGGCCGCCTTCGGGTCGGATGCCGCGGATGAGCTCGCGGCTCAGTGGCGCCGCTCCGTCCGACGCCACGCCCCCGCCTCCGCCTTCGTGGGGGAGGACGGTGACTCCACGCTCGCCGTGTGCGGCGTGGCGACGACCGCCGCCGACGCGCGGCGGCAGGGCGCGGCGATCTACCGCGGATGCATCGACGATCTCGCGGACAACCCGACGGGGCTTCTCCCGGTCGTCGGGATCGGAGTCGGACTGACGGAGACCGTCGGCTACGACCCGACCGTCCTGATGAACGCCGCTCGCGAGGCGGCCATCCGCGCATCGCGGAGCCTGGAGGCATCCGTCCTCTTCGGCGGACTCGAGGAAGCGCGCTCGCACCTGACCTGATCGAGCCGTGGCATCCTCGGAGAGTGCCTCTCATCGCGCTGACCGGCGGAATCGCCTCGGGGAAGTCCACCATCGCCCGCCGGCTGGCCGAACACGGCGCCGTGATCGTCGACGCCGACGCGCTCGTCCGCGAGGTGCAGCAGCCCGGTTCGCCGGTCCTCGACGCGATCGCCGCAGAGTTCGGGAACGACCTGCTGACGCCGCACGGCGAGCTCGATCGCGCCGGCCTCGCGTCACGGGTGTTCGGCGATCCGGATGCCGTCGGCCGTCTCAACGCGATCGTCCATCCTGCCGTGCGCGCTGAGTCCGCCCGCCGATTCCAGATGGCATTCGACGCGGATCCCGACGCGGTCGTCGTCTACGACGTGCCGCTCCTGCTGGAGGCTCGGGCGGCGGACCCGTGGGAGCTGATCGTCGTCGCACACGCCCCGGCGGCCCTCCGCAGGGAGCGACTCGTCTCGCTGCGCGGGATGACAACCGAGGACGCCGACGCCCGGATGGCGGCCCAGGTCGACGACGCGCGCCGGCTCGCGATCGCCGACGTCGTGATCGATACGGCCGGCACGCTCGACGAGACGCTCGCGCAGACTGACGACGTCTGGACCCGCCTCACCGCCTGAGGGTCGGTCCCACGCCGACGGCGAACGCCGGAGCCGGTGTCGGAGGCCCGGCCTACGCTGGATTCATGCAGACCACGCGATCCGTCCGGCCGTTCGAGGTCATCAGCGAATACGTCCCCAGCGGCGACCAGCCGCAGGCGATCGCCGATCTCGCCGCGCGCATCAATGCGGGTGAGACCGACGTCGTCCTGCTCGGTGCCACGGGTACCGGCAAGTCCGCGACGACGGCGTGGCTCATCGAACAGGTGCAGCGGCCGACCCTCGTGATGGCGCACAACAAGACGCTGGCGGCCCAGCTCGCGAACGAGTTCCGCGACCTCCTGCCGAACAACGCGGTCGAGTACTTCGTCAGCTACTACGACTACTACCAGCCCGAGGCGTACGTCCCGCAGACGGACACCTTCATCGAGAAGGACTCCTCGATCAACGCCGAGGTCGAGCGCCTGCGCCACTCGACGACCAATTCGCTGCTGAGCCGGCGCGACGTGGTCGTTGTGTCGACCGTCTCGTGCATCTACGGCCTCGGTGCTCCCGAGGAGTACCTCCGCGCGATGGTCGCGCTGCAGGTGGGGGAGCGGTACGACCGCGACGCCCTCATCCGCAAGTTCATCGCGATGCAGTACAACCGCAACGACGTCGACTTCTCGCGCGGAAACTTCCGCGTGCGCGGCGACACCATCGAGATCATCCCGGTGTACGAGGAGTTCGCCGTGCGGATCGAGCTCTTCGGCGACGAGATCGAAGCGCTGTACATGCTGCATCCGCTCACCGGCGACGTGGTGCAGAAGCTCGAGAGTGTGCCCATCTTCCCGGCATCCCACTACGTCGCGGGTACCGAGACCGTCCAGCGCGCCATCGGCACCATCGAGCACGAGCTCGAGGAGCGACTGAAGGAGTTCGAGTCGCAGGGCAAGCTCCTCGAGGCGCAGCGCCTGCGCATGCGCACGACGTTCGACCTCGAGATGCTGCAGCAACTCGGGTTCTGCTCGGGCATCGAGAACTACTCCCGCCACCTCGATGGACGGATGCCGGGGGAGGCCCCGCACACGCTCCTCGACTTCTTCCCCGACGACTTCCTGCTCGTGATCGACGAATCGCACGTGACCGTGCCGCAGATCGGTGCCATGTACGAGGGGGATGCCTCCCGCAAGCGCACGCTCGTCGACCACGGGTTCCGGCTGCCGAGCGCGATGGACAACCGACCATTGCGCTTCGACGAGTTCAAGCAGCGGATCGGTCAGAGCGTCTACCTGTCCGCGACGCCGGGGAAGTACGAGATGGGGATCGCCGACGGCGTGGTCGAGCAGATCATCCGTCCGACGGGCCTGATCGACCCGGAGATCATCGTCAAGCCGTCGAAGGGGCAGATCGACGACCTGCTCGAGGAGATCCGCATCCGCGTCGACAAGGACGAGCGCATCCTCGTGACGACCCTCACGAAGAAGATGGCCGAAGAACTCACGGACTTCCTCGGCGAGCACGGAGTGCGGGTGCGCTACCTGCATTCGGACGTCGACACGCTCCGCCGTGTCGAGCTGTTGACCGAGCTCCGTCAGGGCGTCTACGACGTTCTGGTCGGCATCAACCTCCTGCGCGAGGGCCTCGACCTTCCGGAGGTGTCGCTCGTGGCCATTCTGGATGCCGACAAGGAGGGCTTCCTGCGGTCCGGGACCTCTCTCATCCAGACGATCGGTCGTGCCGCCCGAAATGTGTCGGGCGAGGTGCACATGTACGCCGACAAGATCACCGACTCGATGGCCGCGGCCATCGAGGAGACCGAGCGCCGTCGCGAGAAGCAGATCGCGTATAACCTCGAGCACGGCATCGATCCGCAGCCGCTGCGGAAGAAGATCGCCGACATCACCGATGCCCTCGCCCGCGAGGCGAGCGACACGCGCGACATGATGGACAGCCGCGGCAAGGGCAAGACGAAGTCGGGCAAGGGAAAGAGCCCGACACCGCAGCTTCGGCGCGAAGGCATCGCGGCGGAGGGGGCGAACCAGCTCGAGGCGACCATCGAAGACCTCACCCGGCAGATGCTCGCGGCGGCCGATGAGCTCAAGTTCGAGCTCGCGGGTCGACTTCGCGACGAGGTTCAGGACCTCAAGAAGGAGCTGCGAGCGATGGAGCGCGCCGGTCACGCCTGACCGGGTCCACGCCCATCAGGGGCAGTGCATGAGCGGGCGTTCGCCGGAGCGGTCGAACGTGTGCTGCGACATCGGCCGGCCGCACAGGGGGCAGGCACGCTCCGTGCGGACCGGCTCCGGCTCGGTGTCATAGGGTCCGACGGAGGCGGGGCCGGCGTAGCGGATGAGGCGGCTGTTCCACCAGGTGTAGAAGCCGCCGGCTGCACGGATCCGCTGACGGAGTGGGGGTCGTTGTTCCCGTTCCTCATCCATAATCATTAGTGTACTAACGATTAGTGAGGTGAGGATCGGGATGAACGAGGACGCCCTGAAGCTGGAGAGCCAGCTCTGCTTCGCGATCGTGACGGCGGCACGCAACGTCGTCTCCATCTACCGGCCGATCCTCGACCCCCTCGGGCTCACCCACCCGCAGTACCTGGTGATGCTCGCCCTCTGGGAGAGGGCCCCGCAGTCTCTGAGCGAGCTGGCATCCGCCCTCGCCGTGGAGCCCGCGAGTCTCTCGCCGACGAT
Source organism: Microbacterium sp. SORGH_AS_0505 (assembly GCF_030818715.1). Lineage (NCBI taxonomy): Bacteria > Bacillati > Actinomycetota > Actinomycetes > Micrococcales > Microbacteriaceae > Microbacterium > Microbacterium sp. SORGH_AS_0505. The sequence continues at coordinate 2,149,255 of NZ_JAUTAT010000001.1, forward strand.
CAAGCGCCTGGAGTCGCAGGGACGAGTGGTCCGCCGACGTCGCGCGGCTGACGAGCGCGTCCTCGACATCGAGCTGACCGACGACGGGCGCGCGCTGCGCGAGCTCGCCCTCGACGTGCCTCGGCAGGTCATGGAACGTGTCGGGCTCGGCGTCGACGACGTCGCACGTCTTCGGGATGGCCTGCAGCCGTTCGCCGGCGGGCGTGCGACTGTAACGGACTGATCGCCCGGAGCGAAGACCGGAGCCCGTGTCGGTGGCCCAACCTAGGATTGACCGGTGCCCATCGTCCCCGTTCCCCACGCCTCCAAACTCAGTGTCCGCGGCGCTCGCGTCCACAATCTGAAGAACGTCGACCTCGAGATCCCGCGCGACTCGCTCGTCGTGTTCACCGGCCTGTCCGGGTCGGGGAAGTCGAGCCTCGCATTCGACACGATCTTCGCCGAAGGCCAGCGCCGCTACATCGAGTCGCTCAGCTCCTACGCGCGGCAGTTCCTGGGACAGGTCGACCGTCCGGACGTCGATTTCATCGAGGGACTGAGCCCTGCGGTGTCGATCGATCAGAAGTCGACCAACCGCAACCCGCGTTCGACCGTCGGCACGATCACCGAGATCAACGACTACATGCGACTGCTGTGGGCGCGGGTGGGTGTGCCGCACTGCCCCGAGTGCGGTGAGCGCATCCAGCGACAGACGGTGCAGCAGATCGCCGACCAGCTCATGGAGCTGCCCGAGCGGACGCGCTACCAGATCGTCGCTCCCGTCGTCTCGCAGAAGAAGGGTGAATTCGTCGACCTCTTCAAGGAGCTGTCGGCGAAGGGCTACGCCCGCGCGATCGTCGACGGCGAGGCCGTGCAGCTGGCCGAACCGCCGACGTTGAAGAAGAGCTACAAGCACGACATCGCGGTCGTTGTCGACCGACTCGTCGCGAGCCCCGACATCCTCGGCCGTGTCACCGACTCGGTCGAGACGGCGCTCGGCCTGGCCGGCGGCATCCTGCAGGTCAACTTCGTCGACGAAGAGGGTGACGATGCCTGGCAGAGCTACAGCGAGAAGCTGGCCTGTCCGAACGGCCACCCGCTCCAGCTGACCGAGATCGAGCCTCGGACGTTCTCGTTCAACGCACCGTTCGGTGCCTGCCCGGCGTGCTCCGGGCTGGGCACGCGTATGTCCGTCGACACCGAGCTGCTCCTCGGCGACGAGGAGCTCTCCATCGCCGAGGGAGTCATCGTCCCGTGGACGACGCAGGGCAAGGGCTTGTTCCAGTACTACGAGCGTCTGCTCGTCGGGCTCGCCGACGACCTCGGCTTCTCCCTCGACACCCCGTGGAAGGACCTGCCCGCCGACATCCAGGACGCGGTCCTCTCGGGCGAGAACTACAAGGTCACGGTCAAGTGGAAGAACCGCTACGGACGTGAGATGCGGTACGCGTCCGGGTTCGAGGGAGTGATCCCCTACATCGAGCGTCAGTTCACTCAGGCCGAGACCGACACGCAGCGACAGCGGTGGTCTGAGTTCCTGCGCGAAGTGCCGTGCCCCGTCTGCAACGGCGACCGTCTCAAGCCCGAGGTCCTCTCGGTCCTCGTCCACGGGCACTCGATCGCGGATGCCTCGCGCCTGAGCCTCGGCGAGGCGCAGGCCTTCTTCGCCGACATGGCCCTCACCGATCGCGAGGCGACGATCGCGGCCGCGGTGCTCCGCGAGATCCGCGCCCGTCTCGACTTCCTCATCCAGGTGGGACTGAACTACCTGAGCCTCAGTCGCGCCGCCGGTTCGCTCTCGGGTGGTGAGGCGCAGCGCATCCGTCTGGCGACGCAGATCGGCTCCGGCCTGACAGGGGTGCTCTACGTCCTCGACGAGCCCTCGATCGGACTCCACCAGCGCGACAACCGTCGACTCATCGAGACGCTCGTGCGACTCAAGAGTCTCGGGAACACGCTCGTCGTCGTCGAGCACGACGAAGAGACCATCCACGCGGCCGACTGGATCGTCGACATCGGCCCGCGCGCGGGTGTCGAGGGCGGCAACGTGGTCCACTCCGGTCCCGTCGACCAGCTCCTGACCGACGAGGAGTCCATCACGGGCGCCTACCTCAGCGGACGCCGCGCGATCGCCATGCCGAAGAAGCGTCGGAAGATCGACAAGGGCCGGCAGCTGCGTGTCGTCGGTGCGCGCGCGAACAACCTCCAGAACGTCACGGTGGACTTCCCGCTGGGCGTCCTGACCGCCGTCACGGGGGTGAGCGGGTCGGGCAAGTCGTCTCTCGTGAACGGCATCCTCTACGAAGTCCTCGCGACCAAGCTCAACGGGGCACGTCGCGTCGCCGGCAAGCACACCCGCGTGACCGGCCTCGAGCACCTCGACAAGGTCGTCCACGTCGACCAGGCACCCATCGGACGCACGCCCCGCTCGAACCCGGCCACCTACACGGGCGTCTTCGACCGGATCCGATCGCTGTTCGCCGAGACGACCGAGGCGAAGACCCGCGGATACCAGCCGGGTCGCTTCAGCTTCAACGTCAAGGGCGGGCGCTGCGAGGCCTGCTCGGGTGACGGCACGATCAAGATCGAGATGAACTTCCTGCCCGACGTCTACGTCGACTGCGAGGTGTGCCACGGCCAGCGCTACAACCGCGACACCCTGACCGTGCACTACAAGGGCAAGAACATCGCCGAAGTTCTCAACATGCCGATCTCCGAGGCGGCCGACTTCTTCGAGCCGATCCAGGCGATCCACCGCTACTTGAAGACGCTCGTCGACGTCGGGCTCGGCTACGTCCGGCTCGGGCAGTCGGCGACGACGCTCTCGGGGGGCGAGGCGCAGCGCGTCAAGCTCGCCACCGAACTGCAGCGGCGTTCCAACGGCAGGACGATCTACGTCCTCGACGAGCCGACGACGGGCCTGCACTTCGAAGACGTCCAGCGCCTGCTCGAGGTCCTGAACAGCCTCGTCGACAAGGGCAACTCGGTTCTCGTCATCGAGCACAACCTCGACGTCATCAAGTCGTCGGACTGGGTCATCGACCTCGGTCCCGAGGGCGGGTCCGGTGGCGGCACGATCGTCGCGACCGGCACGCCGGAGCAGGTGGCGGCCGTCTCCGAAAGCCACACGGGTCAGTTCCTCGCCGAGCTCTTGGACGTGGCGCCCGCGCGCAAGGCGGGCTGACGTGGCCTCCGCGCTGCCTTACAAGCCGAAGCCGGGGGAGATCCCGACCGACCCGGGCGTCTACCGGTTCCTCGACGCGGACGGCCGGATCCTGTACGTCGGCAAGGCGAAGAATCTGCGCGCACGGCTGTCGAACTATTTCGCGCCGCTGCACACCCTGCACGAGCGCACGCGACGCATGGTCACGACGGCTGCGAAGGTCGAGTGGACGGTCGTCGCGACCGACATCGACTCCTTGCAGCTCGAATACACGTGGATCCAGGAGTACTCGCCGCCGTTCAACGTCCGATACAAGGACGACAAGTCGTACCCCTACATGGCGGTGACCCTGGGCGACGAGGCGCCGCGGGTGATCGTCACACGGAACCGCCGCATCCGTGGCGCGAAGTACTTCGGTCCGTACCCCAAGGTCTGGGCCGTCCACGACACCATCGATCAGCTGATCAAGGTGTTCCCGATCCGCACGTGCAGCGATTCGTCGTACAAGAAGGCGATGGCGACGGGGCGGCCCTGCTTCCCCGGTCAGATCGGCCGGTGCGGCGGCCCGTGCTCGATGAAGGTCACCATCGACGAGCACCGCGCGATCGTCGACGACTTCATCGCCTTCATGTCGGGCAGTGACAAGCGCTACACGAAGCGGATGGAAGCGCGCATGCGCGAAGCCGCTGCCGCGATGGACTACGAGACCGCGGCCTCGTACCGCGACAAGCTGCAGGCGCTCGACGCCGTCCTCAACCGCAGCGCGCTGGTCCTGAGCGAGGACACGGATGCCGATCTGTTCGGAGTCGCCGAAGACGAACTCTCCGCGGCCGTGCAGCACTTCATCGTCCGCGGTGGGCGCGTGCGAGGCGTTCGTGCGACGACGATCGACAAGGAGCTCGACATCTCGGGCCCGGAGCTGGTCGACCAGATCCTCCAGCGCGCGTACGGAGCCGCCGGCGCTGAAGACATCCCGCGTCAGGTGCTCGTGCCGACTCTCCCCGACGACACCGCCGAGCTCGAGGAGTGGTTGCAGTCCCGACGCGGCAAGAGGGTCACGGTCCAGATCGCGCAGCGCGGTCAGAAGGCGGACCTGATGCGCACGGCGACCCTCAACGCCCAGCAGGCGCTCATGCTCCACAAGACGCGCCGGACGAGCGATTACACGTCGCGCACGAAAGCGCTGACCGACCTGCAGGAGGCCCTCGGGATGTCCGAGGCTCCGCTGCGGATCGAATGCTTCGACGTCTCGCACCTCGGCGGGACGGGTGTGGTCGCCTCGATGGTCGTCTTCGAGGACGGTCTGCCCCGAAAGGATCAGTACCGGTCCTTCTCGGTGAGCGAGACCACCGACGACACCGACTCCATGTATCAGGTGCTCATGCGCCGACTCGCCCACATCGACCGGGACGAGGCCGAGCAGGACGCGATCGATCCGACGGCCGACGGCGAGGTGGATGCCACCCGCAAGCGCCCGCGCTTCGCCTACCGTCCGCAGCTGCTCCTCGTCGACGGCGGCCAGCCGCAGGTCGCCGCGGCGGCCCGCGCGCTCCGCGACTCCGGCCACGAGGAGATCGCCCTGTGCGGCATCGCGAAGCGCCTCGAGGAGGTCTGGTTGCCCGACGACGACTTCCCGGTCATCCTGCCGCGTTCGTCAGAGGCGCTGTATTTGCTCCAGCGACTCCGTGACGAGGCGCACCGATTCGCCATCACCCATCAGCGCAAGAAGCGCGGACGGGACATCACGACGGTGCTCGCGGAAGTGCCCGGGCTGGGGGAGTCGCGGATCAAAGCGCTCCTGCGTCACTTCGGCTCTGTGAGCAAGCTGAAGCAGGCGTCTCCGGAGGAGATCCAGGAGCTCCCCGGAATCGGCCCTCGACTGGCCGCCAGCATCCACTCGCATCTCGCGACCGGTTCGGTCCCGAGCGGTGCCGGTGGTTAGGCTGAGTCCACACGCGTGAAAGGCAGGGCAGGGATGGACGGCCAGACGACAGGCGAGGTCCTGATCGTCACGGGCATGTCCGGCGCCGGGCGGACGACCGCGGCGAACGCCCTCGAGGATCTCGACTGGTACGTCGTCGACAACCTCCCGCCGCAGATGCTCTCGCATCTCCTGGACCTCACGGCCCTCGCCGCAGACGCGCTCCCCAAGGTCGCCGCCGTCGTCGATGTCCGAGGTCGCCAGCTGTTCGGCGAGCTGCCGTCGGTGACCCGATCGCTGCGAGACGGCCGTCAGCTGCGCGTCCTGTTCCTGGATGCCGCCGACGAGGTGCTCGTCCGCCGCTTCGAGGCCGTGCGTCGGCCGCACCCTCTGCAAGGGGAGGGGACGATCCTCGACGGCATCCGTCGCGAACGCGAACGCGTCGCGATCATCCGAGAAGCCGCCGACGTCATCGTCGACACGAGCTCCCTCAACATCCATCAGCTGGCGAACCGGATCGTCGACCTGTTCAGCGACGACGGAGACGCGCGCCACACGGTCACCGTCATGAGCTTCGGTTTCAAATACGGGCTCCCTCCCGACGTCGATCTCGTCGCGGACATGCGGTTCCTCCCGAACCCGTATTGGGAGCCGTCGCTGCGCGCGCTGACAGGCGAAGACGAGGCCGTCCGCGACTTCGTCCTCGACCAGGAGGGCGCCCGTGAGTTCATCGACACGTACGCGGCGGCTCTCCATCCCGTTCTGCAGGGGTATCAGCGCGAGAACAAACGTCACTCGGTCGTCGCGATCGGCTGCACCGGCGGCAAGCACCGCTCGGTGGTGACCGCTCTCGAGCTCGGCCAGCGTCTGGCCCAGGAAACGGGCGTAGCGGTGAGGGTCACGCACCGTGACCTGGGTCGCGAATGACCGGTGCGCGAGTAAGCTGATCCTTTGTCCCCGATCGCCCCCACCGAAGGATCCCCGTGCCGCTGACTGCTGACGTGAAGACGGAACTCACTTCGGTCCGTGATCCCCGGCCCACAGCCCGCGTCGCAGAGCTGACCACGATCCTCCGGTTCTCCGGCGGCCTGCACTCGATCGCCGGCCGCGTGGCGGTCGAAGCCGAGGTGGAGACCGACATCCTGGCCCGCCGCGTCGCCCGCGATCTCGTGGAGATCTACGGCGTCCGCCCGGAACTCGCTCATGTGCAGTCCTCCGGCGGACGCGCTGCAAACCTGGTCGCGGTGCGCGTGATCGAGGGGGGCGAGACGCTGGCGCGTCAGACGGGCCTCCTCGACAACCGCCGCCGCCCCGTCCGCGGTCTTCCCAACAAACTCACGACGGGCGCGCGCCCCGACCTCGCCGCGGTGTGGCGCGGAGCGTTCCTCGCCGCCGGCACACTGTCCGACCCCGGTCGCTCCGCCGCCCTCGAAGTGGCCTGCCCGTCGGGGGAGGCTGCGATGGCCCTCGTCGGGGCGGCGCATCGCCTCGGTATCGCTGCGAAGGCCCGCGAAGTGCGCGGTGTGCCTCGCGTGGTCGTCCGCGACGGTGAGGCGATCCGCGCCACGCTCCTCATGATGGGCGCGCAGAAGACGGCCGCCGCGTGGGAGGAGATGCGTCAGCGTCGCGAGGTGCGCGCCGGCGTGAACCGCCTCGTCAACTTCGACGACGCGAACCTGCGTCGTTCCGCGCAGGCCGCCGTCGCCGCATGTGCCCGGGTCGAGCGCGCACTCGAGATCCTCGGCGACACCGTCCCGGACCACCTCAAGCAGGCGGGCGACCTTCGTCTCGCCCACCGCGACGCGAGCCTCGACGAGCTCGGGCACCACGCCGATCCGCCACTGACGAAGGATGCCGTCGCCGGCCGCATCCGCCGTCTTCTCGCGATGGCGGACAAGAAGGCTGCGCAGGACGGCGTTCCGGACACGGAGTCCGCCGTTCCCGCCGGTCTCGAGGACTGACGGAATACATCCCCTCTTCCCGGGAAGCAACCGGGTGCCCGGTGGGTTGGCCCTCAATAGGATGAATCCGACCGGCCGCGCCCCGTGCGCGGCACCGACAGAAGGAAGAGGACATGGCGAAGTACACCCTGCCTGAGCTCCCGTACGACTACTCCGCACTCGAGCCGAGCATCAGCGGCAAGATCATGGAGCTTCACCACTCGAAGCACCACCAGGCGTATGTCACGGGAGCCAACACCGCCCTCGAGCAGCTCGCGGAAGCGCGCGAGACCGGCAACCTCGCGAACGTCAACAAGCTCGAGAAGGACCTCGCGTTCAACCTCGGCGGACACGTCAACCACTCGATCTTCTGGACCAACCTCGCCCCCGCGTCGCAGGGCGGCGGTGGCGAGCCCGAGGGCGAGCTGCGCGCAGCCATCGACGAGTTCTTCGGCGGCTTCGACAAGTTCCAGGCTCACTTCACGGCGGCTGCCACCGGCATCCAGGGCTCCGGCTGGGCCGTCCTCAGCTGGGACCCGATCGGCCAGCAGCTGATCATCCAGCAGCTGTTCGACCAGCAGTCGAACACGGCTCAGGGCACCGTCCCCATCTTCCAGCTCGACATGTGGGAGCACGCCTTCTACCTCGACTACCTCAACGTCAAGGCGGACTACGTCAAGGCGGCATGGAACATCGCCAACTGGCAGAACGTCGCCCAGCGTCTCGACGCCGCGCGCGAGAAGACGGCGGGCCTGCTCTAGTAGTAGGGTCGTTCACAGGTGAGGATGCCGGGCTCCTCCCGGCAACGGGGGCTGAGCCCCGGCATCCTCTCTCATTTCCAGCACATCGCGGGTCGACCCCGTCCATGGGGCGTGCGCGAAGAAAAACGGGAGACAACGTGTCTGTCAAGATCGGCATCAACGGCTTCGGCCGTATCGGACGCAACTTCCTTCGCGCGGCACTCGCGCAGGGAGCTGACCTGGAGATCGTGGCGGTGAACGACCTCACCGACAACAAGAGCCTCGCTCACCTCCTCAAGTACGACTCGGTCGGCGGTCGCCTGGACGCCGAGGTCTCGTACACCGAGGACTCGATCACCGTCAACGGCAAGACCATCAAGGTCTTCGAAGAGCGCGACCCCGCCAACCTCCCCTGGGGCGACCTGGGCGTCGACATCGTCATCGAGTCGACCGGCCGCTTCACCAAGGCCGCGGACGCCAAGAAGCACATCGACGGCGGCGCGAAGAAGGTCATCATCTCGGCGCCGGGGACCGACGTCGACGGCACCTTCGTCATGGGTGTCAACGACGGCTCCTACGACTCCGAGACGATGCACGTCATCTCGAACGCGTCCTGCACCACGAACTGCCTCGCCCCGATCGCCAAGGTCTTCAACGACAACTTCGGCATCGAGCGCGGCTTCATGATGACGGCGCACGCCTACACCGCAGACCAGAACCTGCAGGACGGCCCGCACGGCGACCTTCACCGCGCCCGCGCTGCGGCGATCAACATCGTCCCCGCCGCGACCGGTGCGGCCAAGGCCATCGGCCTCGTCCTCCCCGAGCTCAACGGCAAGCTGAGCGGCTCGTCGTACCGTGTCCCGGTCCCCACCGGCTCGATCGTCGACCTCACGGTCGTCACCCCGACCGAGGGCCTGACTGCCGAGGTCATCAACGCGGCGTTCGAGAAGGCCGCCGCTGAGGGCGAGCTCGTCGGGTACCTGAAGTACAACACCGACGCGATCGTCTCGAGCGACATTCAGCTCGACCCGCACTCCTCGGTCTTCGACGCCGGCCAGACCAACGTGTCGGGCAACCTCGTCAAGATCTCGTCGTGGTACGACAACGAGTGGGGCTACTCGAACCGTCTCGTCGACCTCACCGAGCTCGTCGCCAGCAAGCTCTGACGATGGCTCTGCGCACCCTCGATTCGCTGGGTTCGCTCGCAGGCAAGCGCGTCATCGTCCGTGTCGACTTCAACGTCCCCCTGAAGGACGGCGTCATCACGGACGATGGCCGCGTGCGTGCGGCCATCCCCACGCTTCGCGCGTTGGTCGAGCAGGGGGCGCGCGTCATCGCGGTGTCCCACCTCGGCCGGCCCGACGGCGCACCGGACGCGAAGTACAGCCTCGCGCCGGTCGCGTCGCGCCTGTCCGAGCTGCTGGGCCTGGACGTCGCCTTCGCGACGGACACCGTGGGCGACTCGGCTCGTGACACCGTCGCGGCTCTCGAGGACGGCCAGGTCGCCGTGCTCGAGAACCTGCGGTTCAACGCGGGCGAGACGGCGAAAGACGACGCCACGCGTCGCGCCTTCGCCGAGCAGCTCGCTGCTCACGGCGACGCGCTCGTCTCCGACGGCTTCGGTGTCGTGCACCGCAAGCAGGCGTCGGTCTACGACCTCGCAGAGCTCCTGCCGTCGGCAGCGGGGCTTCTGATCGAGAAGGAGGTCGACGTCCTCGACCGCCTCACCGAGCGCCCCGAGCGCCCGTACGCGGTCGTCCTGGGCGGATCCAAGGTCAGCGACAAGCTCGGTGTCATCGAGCACCTCCTGCCGCGCGTGGACAAGATCCTCGTCGGCGGCGGCATGCTCTTCACCTTCCTCGCGGCCCAGGGCCACAAGGTAGGCAAGAGCCTCCTCGAGGTCGACCAGCTCGACACCGTCCGCGGCTACATGGAGACGGCACACGAGCGCGGCGTGGAGCTCATTCTCCCCGTCGACGCTGTGATGGCGTCCGGTTTCGCGGCCGACGCGGACCACGTCGTGGCATCCGCCGACGCGCTCGAGGACACCGACTTCGGCGCCGACGGCATGGGCCTCGACATCGGCCCGAAGACGGCCGAACTGTTCGCCGACGCGATCCGCGGCGCGAAGACGGTGTTCTGGAACGGCCCCATGGGCGTGTTCGAGATGGACGCCTTCGCCGCCGGGACGAAGACGGTCGCGCAGGCGCTCACCGAGGTCGACGGTCTGTCCGTCGTCGGTGGCGGCGACTCGGCGGCCGCCGTGCGGCAGCTCGGGTTCGACGACCACCAGTTCGGTCACATCTCCACCGGTGGTGGAGCCAGCCTCGAGTTCCTCGAGGGAAAGAAGCTCCCCGGATTGGAGATCCTCGGATGGGAAGCGTGACCCGCACCCCGCTCATCGCCGGCAACTGGAAGATGAACCTCGACCACCTGCAGGCGGTCGCGTTCGTCCAGAAGCTGCACTGGACGCTGAAGGATGCCGCGCACGAGACCGGTTCGGTCGAGGTCGCCGTGTTCCCCCCGTTCACCGACATCCGCACGGTGCAGACCCTCATCGACGCCGACAAGATCCCGTTCGCCCTCGGCGCGCAGGACGTTTCGGCGAAGGATTCGGGCGCCTACACCGGTGAGGTCTCGGGCGCGTTCCTCAAGAAGCTCGACGTCGGCTACGTCATCATCGGTCACTCCGAGCGCCGCGAGTACCACGCGGAGTCCGACGAGGTCGTCGCAGCCAAGGTGCAGGCCGCTCTCCGGCACGGTCTCGTTCCGGTGATCTGCGTCGGTGAGACGCTCGAGCAGCGCGAGGAGTCCGGCCCCACGGCCGTGTCCGTCGCGCAGCTGCGCGCAGCGCTCGAGGGCGTTGCGTCCGACGCGGACGTCGTCGTCGCCTACGAGCCCGTCTGGGCTATCGGAACCGGACAGGTCGCGTCGCCCGAGCAGGCTCAGGAAGTCTGCGCGGCCCTGCGCGCGGTCGTCGCCGAGTCGTTGGGGGATGCCGCCGCCGAGCGCACCCGCATCCTCTACGGCGGATCCGTGAAGTCGGGCAACATCGCCAGCTTCATGCGCGAGCCCGACGTCGACGGTGCCCTCGTCGGCGGAGCGAGCCTGTTGGCGGACGAGTTCGCCGCGATCATCCGATACCAGAAGCACGTCGGCGTGTGACCTCGAGCGGTGCGGTGCCTCACGGCGTCGCACCGCTCAGCCGGTATACTCGTGCGAACGCCGAGTCATTCGGCGACCCGAAAGGCTTTCAACGACTGTGGACATCCTCCAGCTTGTGCTGCAGGTGCTGCTGGGAATCACCAGCCTCCTGCTCACGCTCCTGATCCTCCTGCACAAGGGACGCGGCGGCGGCCTCTCCGACATGTTCGGGGGCGGCATGAGCTCGGCCATGGGCTCCTCGGGCCTGGCCGAGCGCAACCTCAACCGCTTCACCGTGGTGCTGGCGCTCGTCTGGTTCGTCGCCATCGTGGCGCTCGGACTCATCACGAAGTTCCAGAGCATCTGATGGCCACCGGGGGAAACGCGATTCGGGGGACGCGTGTCGGCGCGGGCCCCATGGGGGAGCAGGACCACGGGCACCACGCCGACCGCGTGGCGGTGTCCTACTGGGACGCACTCGGCAATGAGACGGTGCGCTACTTCGCCGCAGGCATCGCCGAGGAGGAGATCCCCGAGACGATCGATTCGCCTCACTCCGGTCTTCCGGCCGGCCGCGATAAGGCGAACCCGCCCGCAGTCGCGAAGACGGAGCCGTACAAGACGCACCTCGCCTACGTGAAGGAGCGTCGGACGGACCAGGAGGCCGAGTCGATCCTCGACGACGCGCTCCAGCAGCTTCGGGAGCGCCGCGGCCAGGACTGAGCCGCGCGCGACTCACCTCGACAGACCCCGGGTTCGTTCAGAACTCGGGGTCTATCAGTTCCTCCGGGACACCCTGCGCAGCAGCCTCGTCCACGAAGAACACGGTCTGCTTGCGGCCCTTCGCGCCGGCGGCGGGAACGGAGTGGTAACTCGCGCCCGCGAGGGCGAGACCGAGGGCGGACGCCTTGTCGGTGCCAGGCAGAACAAGCCAGACGCGACGGGATGAGTTGATGACCGGTCGCGTCAGCGTGATCCGATCCGACGGTGGGACGGGGGAGTCCCGGACGGCGAGGACGGAGTTCTCGGTGTCGCCGATCTCGCTCCTGTCGGGGAACAGAGACGCGATGTGACCGTCCGGGCCGACGCCGAGGAAGGCGATGCTGAAGCGCGGCCACGCCTGCTCCGCGGTCCCGTGCCCCGCGAGTTCCGCGGCGTAGTCGGAGACCGCCTCGTCGTGGCTGCGGCCGGCGTCCGCGGACGCGATCGGGTGGACGTTCCGCGCCGGGACGTCGATACGCGACAGGAAGGCCTCACGTGCCGCGGTCTCGTTGCGCGCCGGATCGTCCGAGGGGACGAAGCGTTCGTCGCCCCACCAGAAGTGCACGTTCGACCAGTCGACCTCGTGACGTGCGGGACTCTCACCCGCAGCCTGCAGGACCGACGTGCCCGCAGTGCCGCCGGTCAGAAGGACGTGCGTCGTCTTCCCTTCGGCGGCACGCGACGAGATCCGTTGGAAGAAGCGCCTCGCGACACCCTCTGCCAGGCGTCGGGCATCCGGACTGACGACGACGCGCTTCTCCGCGCGGAACTCCGACATGCGACTCCTACCTCGTGGGAGGGTCGAGGAGCTCCCACCCTTCGGTGATCACTCGACCATACAAGAGGTCCGGGTCGAGGCGACGCAGCTCCTCCGCCAGGCATTCGCGGAGGGATCGACGCGGCAGCACGATGTCGTGCGTGGGCTGACCCGGCTGCGTAAGTGTGGCGTCCGTCGCGGTGGTGCGTTCCAGCACGATGTCCCCGGACGAGCGCGACAGCGTGACCGACCGGATGCCGTGAGCCCACTCGTCCGCATCGGTGTAATGCCACTCCACGGCCACGTCGAGCTTGAGTCGCAGCCACGCCGCGAGGAGCCCTGTGGACGGCGAGCTACCGGCACCCACCACTGTGACGGCGGTGACGGGCTCGAACGGCGGCTGGTCCAGGACGGCGGCCAACTGCTCACGCCAGTGCGTCAGACGGGTCCACGCGAGATCCGTGTCGCCCGGTTCGTACCCCGAGCCGAGCTGCTCGAGACGATCGGGGGAGAACGGCTCCGTCGAGGCATCCGTGATGCGTCGCTTCGCGATGCGACCGATGGGCGAGTGCGCGGTGTCGGTGGGCGGGTCGTCCGGCCACCAGGCGACGACGGGTGCGTCCGGCAGGAGAAGCCCGTTGATGAGACTCTCCTGGTTGCCGGCGGCCGCGCCGCGGGCGCGCAGGACGACGACCTCGCTCGCACCGGCGTCGCCGCCGACGCGGATCTGCGCGTCCAGCCCCGTGGGGGCGTCGGGCTCGACGACGAGGACGATGACGCGCATCGGGTGTTCACGGGATGCCGCGTTCGCGGCATCGATCGCTTCCTCGTCTAGACCGCCGGTCGAGACGATCACGAGGGTGAGCACACGGCCGAGGGCGACGGCGCCGCCTTCTTCGCGCACGCTCACGAGCTTCTTCGCGATCGTGGACACCGTGGTGTCGGGCAGATCGACGATCATGGACGCCTCCAGACGCGGCCGTCGCGGGCCAAGAGCTCATCGGCGGACGGGGGACCCCACGAGCCGGGGGAGTACTGTTCGAGCGGCTCGTCCTGCTCCGCCCAGTACTGTTCGACGGGATCGAGGATGCGCCAGGACAACTCGACCTCCTCGTGCCGGGGGAACAGCGGCGGGTCGCCCAGGAGCACGTCGAGGATCAGTCTCTCGTAGGCCTCCGGGCTCGACTCGGTGAATGCGTGGCCGTAGCCGAAGTCCATCGTCACGTCGCGGACTTCGTTGCCGGCGCCGGGCACCTTCGAGCCGAAACGCAGCGTCACGCCCTCATCGGGCTGGATGCGGATGACGAGCGCGTTCTGCCCCAGCTGCAGCGCCTGCGAGCGCAGGAACAGCAGGGGAGGGGTGTGCTTGAAGACGACCGCGATCTCGGTCACGCGGCGGCCCAGGCGTTTGCCGGTCCGCAGGTAGAACGGCACGCCGTTCCACCTACGCGTGGCGATCTCGAGCTTGATCGCCGCGTAGGTCTCCGTGCGTGACTGCGGATCCATCCCGTCTTCGTCGAGGAATCCGGTGACATCCTCGCCGCCCTGCCACCCGCCGGCGTACTGGCCGCGGGCGGTGGCCGTCGAGAGGTCCTCGGGCAGCGTGACGGCGGCGAGCACCTTCTCCTTCTCTGCGCGCAGGTGCTCCGCATCGAGGGAGATGGGCTCCTCCATCGCAGTGAGGGCGAGGAGCTGCAACAGGTGGTTCTGGATGACGTCGCGCGCCGCACCGATCCCGTCGTAGTACCCGGCACGCCCGCCCACGCCGATGTCCTCGGCCATGGTGATCTGCACGTGATCGACGTAGTTGGCGTTCCAGAGCGGCTCGTACAGCTCGTTGGCGAAGCGCAGGGCCAGGATGTTCTGGACCGTCTCCTTGCCGAGGTAGTGGTCTATGCGGAAGATCGCGTCGGCGGGGAAGGCGACCTCGAGCGCTTCGTTCAACTCTCGGGCGGTCTGCAAGTCGCTGCCGAACGGCTTCTCGATGACCACACGGCGCCACGTGTCGCCGTCGGCGTTCTCGTCGACGAGGCCCGAATCGCGCAACTGGCGCGCGACGACGGGGAAGTCCTTCGGGGGGATCGACAGGTAGAACGCGTGGTTGCCCATGGTCCCCCGCTCGGTGTCGAGCTTCTCGACGGTGTCGCGGAGACGAGCGAAGGATGCCGGGTCGTCGAACTCGCCCTGCACGAACCGGATGCCCTGCAGGAGCTGGTTCCAGGTCTCCTCACGGAAGGGCGTACGAGCGTACTGACGCACCGCCTCGTAGACGACCTTCGCGAAGTCCTGATCCTCCCAGTCGCGCCGCGCGAACCCGACCAGCGCGAAGCCGGGCGGGAGCAGACCGCGATTGGCGAGGTCGTACACCGCGGGCATGAGCTTCTTGCGCGACAGGTCGCCCGTCACACCGAAGATCACGAGCGCGCTCGGACCCGCGATGCGGTTGAGGCGACGATCGTCGGGGTCGCGGAGGGGGTTCGTCCCCCGCGAGATCTGCACCACCATCGGTCAGCGCGCGCTGTCGAGAGCCGTGCGCACCGTGCCCTGCAGGTCATGCCAGGAGACGATGAACTTCTCGACACCCTCATCCTCGAGCACCTGGGTGACGTCGACCAGGTCGACGCCCGCCTCGGCCAGCTGGTCGAAGACGCGGTGGGCGTCCTCGTACGCACCGGTGATCGTGTCGCCGGTGACCTTGGCGTGGTCGAAGGTGGCCTCGAGCGTCTTCTCGGGCATCGTGTTCACGGTTCCCGGTGCGACGAGCTCGGTCACGTAAAGGGTGTCGGGGAGCGCAGGGTCCTTGACACCTGTCGACGCCCACAGCGGACGCTGGACGGTCGCGCCCGCCGCGATGAGCTCGGCGGCATCCGATTCGGCGAACCGCTTCTCGAACAGCTCGTACGCGAGACGGGCGTTCGCGACGCCGGCTTTGCCCTTGAGAGCCGCGGCCTCGCTCGTGCCGACGGCTTCGAGGCGCTTGTCGACCTCGGTGTCGACGCGGGAGACGAAGAACGAGGCGACGGAGTGGATGGTCGCGATGTCGTGACCGTTCTCCTTCGCCCGCCGGATCCCGTCGAGGTACGCGTCGATGACGGCGGCGTAGCGCTCGAGGCTGAAGATGAGCGTCACGTTCACCGAGATTCCCTCAGCGAGCACGGCGCTGATCGCGGGGAGACCGGCCAGGGTCGCGGGGATCTTGATGAGCGCATTGGGGCGGTCGACCTTGGCCCACAGCTCCTTCGCCTGCGCGACGGTCGCGTCGGTGTCGTGCGCGAGGTCGGGGGAGACCTCGATGGACACCCGGCCGTCGACGCCGTTCGTGCGATCGAACACGGGACGGAAGATGTCGGCGGCGTCGCGCACGTCGGTCGTGGTGATCTCGAAGATCGCGGTGTCGACGTCGGCACCCTGCGCGGCGAGGGCCTGCAGAGGTGCGTCGTAGGAGTCGTCCTCGGTGTTGCCGATGGCGGCCTGGAAGATCGACGGGTTGGTCGTGACGCCGACGACGTCGCGGGTCTCGATCAGCTGTGCGAGGTTCCCGGTGTCGATCCGCGATCGCGAGAGGTCGTCGAGCCAGATGCTGACGCCGGCGCCGGACAGGGCCTCAGTGGGGGTGCTCATGCGTTCTCCTTGACGGTTGCGCGGGCCGCTTCGACGACCGCGTCGGCGGTGACGCCGAACTTCTCGAACAGGGTCTTGTAGTCGGCGGAGGCGCCGAAGTGATCGATGCCGACGGTGCGTCCGCTGTCGCCGACGACCGCGCGCCAGAGGCCGGTGGCCCCGGCCTCGACCGAGACGCGCGCCTTGACCGAGGCGGGCAGCACCGAGTCGCGATAGTCCGCATCCTGCTCGGCGAACCATTCCAGGCTGGGAGCCGAGACGACGCGAGCGCCGATCCCTTCGCCGGCGAGGGTCTCACGGGCGGCGACGGCCAGCTGGACCTCGGAACCGGTGGCGATCAGGATCACGTCCGGCTCGCCCTCGGGGGCATCGAGGAGGGTGTACGCACCCCTGGCGACGCCCTCCGTGGTGGCGTAGCCGTTCTCGCCGCGCGGGAAGACCGCGATGTTCTGACGAGTGAGGGCGATGCCGGTCGGGCCGTCCTGACGGCGCAGGATCTCGAGCCACGCCGCGGCCGTCTCGTTCGCGTCCGCGGGACGGACGACCGTGAAGTTCGGGATGAGACGCAGCGTCGCGAGCTGCTCGATCGGCTGGTGCGTGGGGCCGTCTTCGCCGAGCGCGACGGAGTCGTGGGTCCACACGAACACCGAGGGGATGTTCATGAGCGCCGCCAGTCGCACGGCAGGACGCATGTAGTCGCTGAAGATCAGGAACGTGCCGCCGAAGGGACGCGTCGGCCCGTGCAGCTTGATGCCGTTGATGATCGCGCCCATGGCGTGCTCGCGGATGCCGAAGTGGAGGACGCGACCGTAAGGGTCACCCGACCACTCGTGGGTGGACCACTCGGACGGGATGAAGCTCTTCGCATCCTTGATCGTGGTCAGGTTCGACTCGGCGAGGTCGGCGGAGCCGCCCCAGAGCTCGGGGAGCTCGGCGGCCAGGGCGTTGATCACCACGCCCGAGGCGGCGCGGGTGGAGACGTCCTTACCGGCCTCGAAGGAGGGGAGGGCGTCGTCGATGGCGTCGGGCAGGGTCGCCGCCTCGAGGCGGTCGAGGAGCGCTTTGCGCTCCGGGTTCGCCTCGGCCCATGCGTCGAAGGACTCCTGCCACCCGGCGCGGTCGGCTGCGGCTCGCTCTGCGAGTGCGCGCGTGTGCGCCAGCACGTCGTCGGCGACGGCGAAGTTCTGCTCCGGGTCGAACCCGAGGACCTTCTTCGTGGCGGCGAGCTCGTCGGCGCCGAGCGCGGAGCCGTGGATCTTGCCGGTGTTCTGCTTGCCGGGAGCCGGCCAGCCGATGATCGTCTTGAGGACGATGAGGGAGGGCTTGGAGGTCTCCGCCTTCGCGGCTTCGATCGCCGCGTGGAGGGCTGCGAGGTCCTCGACGTACTCTCCCGTCTTCTTCCAGTCGACCGTCTGGACCTGCCAGCCGTAGGCCTCGTAACGAGCCTGGACGTCCTCCGTGAACGCGACGTTGGTGTCGTCCTCGATCGAGATCTGGTTGGAGTCGTAGATCGCGATCAGGTTGCCGAGCTGCTGGTGGCCCGCGAGCGAACCGGCCTCGGACGTGACGCCCTCTTGCAGGTCGCCGTCGCCGGCGATCACGAACACGTGGTGGTCGAAGGGGGACGTGCCCGCCGCGGCCTCGGGGTCGAACAGACCGCGCTCGTAGCGTGCGGCGTAGGCGAAGCCCACGGCGGACGCGAGACCCTGGCCCAGGGGGCCGGTCGTGATCTCGACGCCCTTCGTGTGTCCGTACTCCGGGTGACCGGGGGTCAGCGAGCCCCAGGTGCGCAGTGCCTTCAGGTCGTCGAGCTCGAGGCCGAACCCACCGAGGTAGAGCTGCACGTACTGCGTGAGGGACGAGTGCCCGGCCGAGAGGATGAAGCGGTCGCGGCCCAGCCAGTGGGTGTCGGTCGGATCATGCCGCAGGACGCGCTGATAGAGCAGGTAGGCCGCGGGGGCGAGGCTCATCGCGGTCCCCGGGTGGCCGTTACCGACCTTCTCGACGGCGTCCGCCGCCAGTACCCGCGCGGTGTCCACCGCGCGTCGATCGATCTCGTCCCAAACCAGCTCTGACACCTGGAAGCCTTTCGTCGGTGATTCGGCGCGGACGACCGCTGATCTCGGAAGAGGAGGGGGCGTCCCACGTCGGGATTTTCAGCATATCGAGGTAGGCCACTCGCCGAGGCCGGGTGGCGCTCTGTGACGTGCGCTGTGAGCGAAGTGCCGGTGGGTGGGGGCGCAGGGACCGCTCGCGAAGGATGCCGTAGACTCGACCAGACGATCTACACGGCAGGGGCGATGGCACTCACGGACACCGGCGCGCGCGTATCCGCGCCCGCTCGACAGTCGGTCGGCCGCACCGTCCGCGCGTACATCCAGTTGACGAAGCCTCGTGTGCTCGAGCTTCTCCTGGTCACCACCATCCCGGTGATGTTCCTGGCTGCCGACGGTCTTCCCAACCTCTGGCTCATCGTCGCCACCGTCGTGGGCGGCGCCATGAGCGCGGGGTCGGCGGCATCCTTCAACATGTACCTCGATCGCGACATCGACGCGCACATGAAGCGGACCGAGAACCGGCCCCTCGTGACCGGCGAGGTCTCGCCGCGCGGGGCGCTGGTCTTCTCGTGGACGCTCGCGATCGTGTCCACCGTGTGGCTCTGGGCTTTCACGAATTGGGTCGCCGCTGCCCTCAGCGCGGGGGCGATCTTCTTCTACGTCGTGATCTACACGATGCTTCTCAAGCGCCGCACCGAGCAGAACATCGTCTGGGGCGGTATCGCCGGGTGCTTCCCGGTGATCATCGGGTGGTCGGCCGTCACGGAGTCGCTCACGTGGACACCCTTCATCCTGTTCCTGCTGGTTTTCCTGTGGACGCCGCCGCACTACTGGCCGCTGTCCATGAAGTACAAGGGCGACTACGCCGAGGTCGACGTTCCGATGCTGGGCGCGACCCGCGACGGTGTCCAGGTCGGTCTGCAGGTCATCCTCTACGCCTGGGCGACGATCGCGAGCTCGCTGCTGTTGATCCCGGTCGCAGGCATGGGGCTCGTCTACACCGTGTCAGCGCTCGTCTTCGGTGGCTGGTTCATCTACGAATCGCACGTGCTGTACGCACGCGCTGTCCGCGGTGGGAAGGTGCAGCCGATGCGCGTGTTCCACGCCTCGATCACCTACCTCACACTGCTCTTCGTCGCGATCGCGATCGACCCGCTGCTGCCGTTCTGACGCAGCGGGTCGACCTGTCGATCAGCGTGCGGCGCCGTCGAGGACGGGCTGCTCGGTCGTCGCCGACTCGTCGGTCGCGTCGGTTTCGATCTCTTCGGCAAACGGCTCGGTCGCGGGGGCGAGCTGCTCGCGCGGCGTGGCGAAGGCGCGCAGGGCACCGAGCGCGAAAGCCAGCAGCAGGCCGATCACGCCGACGCCGATGAGGATCGCGCCCAGGATGGCCCAGACCTGTCCGACATAGACCTCCACGCCGGTCGCGGTACCGGCGGTCAGCGCGGTCTCCATCGTCCCGAGCTTGTCGATCAGGACGACGGCGCCGGCGGCGCTGGATGCGAGGGAGCCTGCCACGAGCACCCAGAACGGGATGCTGCGGGTCAGGCGGGGGCGGGTGTTCATCGAATCTCCTCCGGGTAGGAGCCGCCCGGATTCGGACGGCCCGGGCCACTGTTCCCGATGCACCCTGACGGGACCGATGCGGAACCTATGAGGAGTCAGTGAGAAGCGGTCTCCACCTCGAGGGCCGCCGGTGCCTTCAGGCGGAGGATGACGACCGTCATGGCGGCCGCGGTCAGCGCAGCCAGGACCATGTGCACGCCGACGGCGATCTCGGGCAGACCGTTGCGCGCCTGGTAGAGGCCGACGGCGATCTGCACGGCTTCGGCGGCGAGCAGCAGGGTGACCCACGTGCGCGGGCGGAGTCTGCGGGCCCACGCGACTCCGACCAGGATCAGCGTGAGCGCGAGCAGGGTGTAGCCGGGCCAGGCGTGCACGTGCTCGAGGATCTCCGCGTCGAAGCCGTTGCGTCCGGCTGCAGCATCACCCGAGTGGGGGCCGGCACCCGTGGTCAGGACGCCGAAGGCGATGGTCACGGCGAGAACTGCGGTCGTCAGGTGCGCCAGGCGGGCATACCACGCGGGGACGACCCGTTCGCGAGGCGCCGCGGGCTCCTTCATGCGGACGAGGAACGCGGCGCAGACGCAGACGAGGATGAGCGACACGACGTAGTGGAAGCCGACGATGAAGGGGTTGAGGCCCGTCAGGACGGTGATGCCGCCGACGATCGCCTGGGCGACGACGCCGCCGAGGACCACGAGTGCCAGAACGAACAGGTCGCGACGGGTGCGCCGCATCCGCCAGACCAGCACGACCACCATCAGAGCGAGGATGCCGACGAGTCCCGTCAGCGTGCGGTTGCCGAACTCGATCACGCCGTGGATGCCCATCTCGGGCGTCGCCACGAGCGACTCCGGCGTGCAGGTCGGCCACGTGGGGCAGCCCAGGCCCGACCCGGTCAGTCGGACGGCGCCGCCGGTGGCGATGATGAGCGTCTCGGCGAGGAACGAGAGCCACGCGACGAGGGGCAGCAGGCGCGGCATCCGCGTGACGGGCGGGGCGGTCGGTGTCGACGCGGTGATGAGCATGGGGTCGCCTCCGGGCGCGGGCCGGCACGCCGCGGGGGACGGCCGTGCCTGTAGAATGAAGGAGTCGGCGAGCGCGATCCCCATCGCAGCCCGCACAACGATTCTAGGCGCGGTATCGCGTCGTCAGAGCGGCCAGCAGCGGCATCCCCCTCGTGCACTCCTCTCGCGGGAGGGAATGCCGGAACGGATGACACCGTTGCCGCCCGTGAGGAGGAAATTCATGTCGGATGTGCTCATCGACCGCCCCGAACTCGAAGGCCTGGGGGTGTACGAGTTCGGCTGGCACGACGCGGATGCCGCGGGTGCCGTCGCACAGCGAGGGATCAACGAGGACGTCGTCCGCGGGATCTCCGCTCTCAAGAGCGAACCCGAATGGATGCTGAAGACCCGTCTGAAGGGGTATCAGCTGTTCGGCCGCAAGCCGATGCCGACGTGGGGTGCCGATCTTTCCGGCATCGACTTCGACAACATCAAGTACTTCGTGCGCTCGACCGAGAAGCAGGCGCAGACGTGGGAGGACCTCCCCGAGGAGATCCGGAACACGTACGAGAAGCTCGGCATCCCCGAGGCGGAGCGTCAGCGCCTCGTCGCCGGCGTCGCCGCGCAGTACGAGTCCGAGGTCGTGTACCACCAGATCCGTGAGGACCTGGAGCAGCAGGGCGTCATCTTCATGGACACCGACACGGCCCTCCGCGAGCACCCCGAGTTCTTCGAGGAGTACTTCGGCACCGTCATCCCCGCGGGCGACAACAAGTTCGCCGCGCTGAACACCGCCGTGTGGTCTGGGGGGTCGTTCGTCTACGTCCCCAAGGGCGTGCACGTCGAGATCCCGCTGCAGGCGTACTTCCGCATCAACACCGAGAACATGGGCCAGTTCGAGCGGACCCTGATCATCGCGGACGAGGACAGCTACGTCCACTACATCGAGGGCTGCACGGCGCCGATCTACAAGAGCGACTCGCTGCACTCGGCCGTCGTCGAGATCATCGTGAAGAAGAACGCCCGCGTTCGGTACACGACGATCCAGAACTGGTCGAACAACGTCTACAACCTCGTCACCAAGCGCGCCGTCGCCCACGAGGGCGCGACCATGGAGTGGGTCGACGGCAACATCGGCTCCAAGGTGACGATGAAGTACCCGTCGATCTACCTCATGGGCGAGCACGCCAAGGGCGAGACCCTATCCGTCGCCTTCGCCGGTCCCGGCCAGCACCAGGACGCCGGCGCGAAGATGATCCACATGGCGCCGTACACGCAGTCGTCGATCGTGTCGAAGTCGATCGCCCGCGGCGGTGGCCGCGCCGGTTACCGCGGCGAGGTGCGGGTGGACGCGAACGCGCACCACTCCGCGAACACGGTGCGCTGTGACGCGCTGCTGGTCGACACGATCTCGCGCTCGGACACCTACCCGGCGATCGACATCCGCGTCGACGATGTCCAGCTCGGCCACGAGGCCACGGTCTCGAAGGTCAGCGAAGAGCAGCTGTTCTACCTCATGAGCCGTGGCATGCCCGAGGACGAAGCGATGGCGATGATCGTGCGCGGATTCATCGAGCCGATCGCCCGCGAACTGCCCATGGAGTACGCCCTCGAGCTGAACAAGCTCATCGAGATGGGCATGGAAGGATCCGTCGGCTGATGACGACAGCGACTCAGGCCCCCGCATCCGATGCGAAGGGCCACATCGACCCTGCGGCGAAAGTGACCGACCAGGGCGTTCCCGTGCAGACCCGCTCGGAGCGTCCGTGGTCGTTCGACCCGGCCGATTTCGGCACACCGACCGGCCGCGAGGTCAACTGGAAGCACACGCCGCTCGACCGCGTCGCGTCGCTGCTGGCTGACGAGCCGGCTCCGCACGACGTCATCGGCGTCGAGGTGACCGGTCCGGATGCCGTCGAGCACATCCGTCTGCAGAAGAACGATGCCCCTCGCGGCGAGGTCTTCCGGCCGGAAGACGTCGTGAGCGCCATCGCGTGGGCGCAGGAGCCTGAGGCTCCCCTCATCCGCATTCCGGCGGACGTCGAGCTCGACGAGCCCGTCGTCGTGACACTCACGCGGCCGCGGCGGGGTCGCTCACGCGCACGTCGTGATCGAGGCGCAGCCGAACTCCCGCGGCACCGTCGTGCTGCGTCACGAGGGATCCGCCGCGCAGGCGCAGAACGTCGAGATCATCGTCCGGGACGGCGCCGCGCTGACCGTCGTGTCCGTGCAGCGGTGGGACGACGACGCCGTGCACCTCGCTGCCCATCAGGCCCGTGTCGACCGCGACGCCACCCTCACGCACATCGTCGTGAGCCTCGGCGGCGGACTCGTCCGCGTCAACCCGTCCGTCGAGCTCGCCGGCTCCGGCGCGCAGGGACGCCTGTACGGTCTCTCCTTCGCCGACGCGGGTCAGCACCTCGAAAGCCAGGTCTACCTGCACCACAAGGGAGCGCACACCAGCGGCGACGTGCTCTACAAGAGTGCGCTGCAGGGTGCGTCCGCGCGAACGGTCTGGATCGGCGACGTCCTCATCGGACCGGATGCCGTCGGCACCGACTCATACGAGGCGAACCGCAACCTGGTCCTCACCGACGGTGCGCGTGCCGACTCCATCCCGAATCTCGAGATCGAGACCGGCGACATCGTCGGCGCCGGTCACGCGAGCGCGACCGGTCGCTTCGACGACGAGCAGCTCTTCTACCTGCAGGCGCGCGGAATCGACGAGGAGCAGGCTCGGCGCCTGGTGGTCCTCGGGTTCCTCGCCGAGATCGTGCAGAAGATCGGCATCCCCTCCCTCGAGGACGAGTTCATCGCCGCCATCGAGGCCGAGCTCGTCGGGGAGGGTGCGCAGTGACCGCGGAGAAGGTCCTGCAACTGAGCGACCTCGAGCAGGACACCGCCGTGCGCGTCGAGGTGGGCGGCGTCGCGATCGCCGTCGTGCTCGACGGCCAGGGCGAGGTCCACGCGATCGGCGACACCTGCACCCACGGTGACATCTCGCTGGCCGACGGTTTCGTCGAAGGAGAGTCGCTGGAGTGCTGGGCCCACGGGTCCGCGTTCTCGCTGCGGACCGGTCGCCCCCTGAATCTTCCGGCTTACGAGCCGGTGCCCGTCTACGAGGTCACGATCGACGGGGACGACATCCTCATCGACCCCGCCGTGACCAAAGCCGTGAACTGAAGAAAGAAGCTGACATGTCTGTCCTCGAGATCCGCGACCTCCACGTGACGGTCGAGACGGAAGCCGGCGAGACCCCGATCCTCAACGGCGTCACCCTGACCGTCCGCACGGGTGAGACCCACGCCATCATGGGTCCGAACGGCTCCGGAAAGTCGACCCTGGCCTACACGATTGCCGGTCACCCCAAGTACACCGTCACGAGCGGCTCCATCACCCTCGACGGCGAGGACGTCCTCGCGATGTCCGTCGACGAGCGTGCCCGCGCAGGCCTGTTCCTGGCGATGCAGTATCCCGTCGAGATCCCCGGTGTCACGGTCACGAACTTCCTCCGCACCGCCAAGACCGCCGTCGACGGCGAAGCGCCCTCGATCCGCGCGTGGACGAAGGACGTCAAGCAGGCGATGCAGAACCTCCGCATGGACCCGAAGTTCGCCGCGCGCAACGTCAACGAGGGGTTCTCCGGCGGTGAGAAGAAGCGTCATGAGATCCTGCAGCTCGAGCTCCTGAAGCCCACGTTGGCGATCCTCGACGAGACCGACTCCGGCCTCGATGTCGATGCGCTCAAGATCGTCTCCGAGGGTGTCAACCGCGCCAAGGAGCAGAGCGACATGGGCGTGCTGCTCATCACGCACTACACCCGCATCCTGCGCTACATCCAGCCCGACTTCGTCCACGTCCTCGTGAACGGTCGCGTCGCGGAAGAAGGCGGCCCCGAACTCGCGGCGCGACTGGAGGATGAGGGTTACGACCGTTTCCTCGCTCCCGTCGGTGGCGAGCAGGCCTAGGATCGTCGCATGACCGAGACGCTCGCACCCGAGAAATACGACGAGGTCACCGAGGCCCTCAAGGACGTCATGGACCCCGAACTGGGAGTCAACGTCGTCGACCTGGGACTCATCTACGACCTCGGCTGGGATGACGAGAACGACGCTCTCGTCATCCACATGACCTTGACCTCCGCCGGTTGCCCGCTGACGGACGTCCTCGAAGAACAGACCGGACAGGCGCTGGACGGCGTTGTGGACCGATTCCGCATCAACTGGGTGTGGATGCCGCCGTGGGGTCCCGAGCGGATCACCGA
The DNA here is from genome assembly GCF_030818715.1 of Microbacterium sp. SORGH_AS_0505. NCBI lineage: Bacteria > Bacillati > Actinomycetota > Actinomycetes > Micrococcales > Microbacteriaceae > Microbacterium > Microbacterium sp. SORGH_AS_0505. Next base: position 2,174,176 of record NZ_JAUTAT010000001.1, read on the forward strand.
CGACGGGCGCGACATGATGCGCGCGCTCGGATTCTCGATCTGAGCTGGAGCCCGGCCATCCGGCCGACGACGAAGCGGTGCGACGATGTCGCACCGCTTCGTCAGTTCTCGGAGCGACCGAGGCGCCAGTAGCCCATGAAGGCGACGGCGCGACGGTCGACGCCGACCTCTCCGACGAGATGGCGTCGCAGTGCCTTGATGGCGGATGCCTCGCCGGCCAGCCACGCGTAGAGCCGGGCGCTCTTCAGGGCGGCTCCGCCCTTCGCCGTGCGGGGGACCTCCCACAGGATGTCGTGGTCGACGTCGATCTCCTCGACCTCGGCGCCGATCCCCTCCGGGACGAGCCGCTCGGCAACCTGAGTGACCGCCGCGATCAGGTGGTCGTGACGGTGGTCCTCTCCGGCGCGGGCCGCGGTGATGATCTCGAAGCCGGGGTGCGCGGGAAGGTAGGCGATGTCCTCCGGGTGCGGGACCTCGAGGACGACGACGCCTCGTGCGTCAGCGGGGAGCTGTTCGAGGATCCGCGCGATGGCCGGGGCCGCGGTCTCGTCGCCGGCGAGAAGGATGTTCTCGGTCTTGGCGGGCGGGACGAAGTCGATGCCGTAGTTGACGCCGGTGTGATCCGTGGTCGGTGCGAGGATGAGCACCTCGTCGCCCGCCTTCGCCTCGGCGATCCACGCCGACGCGGGGCCCATGACATCGTGCGCGACCATGTCGATGTCGACCTCGTTGTCCGCGTTGCGGACCGCGCGGGTCGTGTACGTGCGCATGACGGGTCGCGCGTCGTCGGGGAGGGCGCGCCACTGCTCGTACCAGTCCTCACCGGTCGGCATCGATTCGATCGGTGCCGTCGGCGTCGGGAAGAGGATCTTCACCCGCTGGTCGAAACCGGGGTCGCCGTAAGCGGAGAGGGCGGTGTCCTTGAAGGTGAAACGGCGGAAGCTGGGGGTCACCTCGGCGATCGAGGCCACGGGTGCGCGGAAGAAGGCCAGGGTGGTCGAAGACATCGGGTCGCTCCGTGGGATCAGCGGACGGCGCCGTCGAGCGGCGTGGGGACGTGGTGACGGCCGATGGGAAGGACCATCGGGCGTCCGGTGAGGGGGTCGGGGATGACGCGGCTCTCGAGGCCGAACACCTCGCGCACCGTGTCGGCCGTGAGGACCGTCTGAGGCTCGCCGGACGCGAAGATCCGGCCGGCTGACATGGCGACCAGATGGTCCGCATACCGTGCGGCCAGGTTGAGGTCGTGCAGGACCATCACGATCGTCGTGCCCCGCGAGCGGTTCAGATCGGTGAGCAGGTCCAGGACGTCGATCTGGTGGCTGACGTCGAGGAACGTCGTCGGCTCATCCAGCAGCAGGACGTCCGTCTGCTGAGCCAGGGCCATCGCGATCCAGACGCGCTGGCGCTGACCACCCGACAGCTCGTCGACGGGACGATCCGCGATCGCGACGATGTCTGTCGCCTCGAGTGCCCTCGCTACCGCATCGTCATCCGCCCGCGTCCACCGCGCGAGCGGCCCGTGGTGCGGCGTGCGTCCGCGGCTGACGAGGTCGGAGACGGCGATACCCTCGGGCGCTATCGGCGATTGCGGGAGCAGTCCGAGATCGCGCGCGACGTGCTTCGTCGGCATCCGATGGATGTCCTTGCCGTCGAGCACGACGCGACCCGACTTCGGCGACAGCAGGCGTGCCATCGCTTTCAGCATCGTCGACTTGCCGCACGCGTTGGCGCCGACGATTGCGGTCACCTGCCCCGCCGGGACCGTGAAGTCGAGCGCGTCGACGATCGTCCGGTCCCCGTAGGCGAGGGTGACGGACTCTGCGGAGAGGGTGCGGTGGGCGGTCATAGGGAGCCTCCCGAGCGGCTGCTGCGGATGAGAAGAACGATGAGGTACGGCGCGCCGAGGACACCGGTGACGACGCCGACGGGCAGACGGAGGCCGAGCAGGTACTGCCCGACGAAGTCCGCGACCAGGACGAGGAGCGCTCCGAAAAGACCAGCGGCCAGAACGGGGGATCCCACGGGACCCAGCATCCGGGCGGCGATGGGACCGGCGAGGAAAGCGACGAAGGAGATGGGGCCCGCCGCCGCGGTGGCGAAGGCAAGGAGGGTCACGGCGGCGATGATCAGCATGATGCGCCGGCGCTCGACGGGAACTCCGAGGGCCGCTGCAGTGTCGTCGCCCAGGCGCATGAGTTCGAGGTCGCGCGTCAGCCACAGGATCACGGGCACCCCGATCGCAACGGCGACCGCGAGGGGCACGGCTTCGCTCCAGGAAGCGCCGTTCAGGTTGCCGGTGATCCAGCGCATCGCGGCCTGGAGGTCCCACTCGGCGGCGCGCGAGAGGACGTACGCGACCACGCTGTTGAAGATCGCGGCGACGCCGATCCCGATCAGGATGAATCTCGCGCCGGCCCCGCCGTCCTTGAACGCCAGGAGGTAGATCGTCAGCGCTGTGACCAGAGCGCCGACGGTCGCCAGGACGGCGACAGGGGTCTGGTCGAGGGAGAGGAACACGATGCCGACGACGGCTGCGGCACTCGCACCCGCGTTGATCCCGATGATGTCGGGGCTGGCGAGAGGGTTGCGGAGCATCGTCTGGAAGACGGCGCCGCCGATCCCGAAGCACGCCCCCGCGAGGAGCGCGACGGTCGAGCGGGGCAGGCGGAGCTCACCGACGGTGAAGGAGGCGCCCGGGACCAGCTGACCCGTCATGACGCCCCACACCTCGGCGGGGGAGTAGAAGGTCTGGCCCACCATGAGCGATACCGCGTAGGTCGCGAGAACGGCGATCGCCAGCACCGTCGTGACGAGGAGACGGCGGCGCATGCGCCGCGACCGACCGCGCGCGACGACGTCGAGCGTGGACGGGTGGACGGATGCCGCGGTCACAGTGCACGCATCTTCTGTCGACGGACGATCGCGATGAAGAAGGGGGCGCCGATGAGGGCGGTGACGACACCGACCTCGACCTCCTGCGGCGGAGCGATCACCCGGCCGACGACATCGGCGGTGGCGAGGAGACCACCCCCGACGAGGGCGGATACCGGGAGCAGCCAGCGGTGGTCCGGGCCGACGAGGAGCCGGCACACGTGGGGCACGATCAGCCCGACGAAGCCGATCGGCCCTGCGACGGCCGTGGCGGCACCGCACAGGATCACCGCGCCGAGTGCGGCGATCAGGCGTGCCCGCTGCACACGTTCACCCAGGCCCGCGGCGAGATCGTCGCCGAGGGCGAGCGAGTTGAGTCCGCCGGCGGACGCGAAGCAGATCACTGCGCCGACGATGAGGAACGGAACGACCAGCAGGTTCTTGTCGGCGGTCGCGCCGCCGACTCCGCCGATCTGCCAGAACCGGAAGACGCTCATGACGTCGATGCGGGGGAGGAGGATCGCGCTGATGAGCGATGTGAAGGCGACGGCGGTCGCGGCGCCCGCCAGCGCGAGCTTCAACGGACTCGCGCCACCTCGTCCCAGTGATCCGACCATGTACACGAAGAGGGCTGCGACGGCCGCGCCGAGCATGGCGAGCCAGATGTACCCGAACGCGTCGGTGATCCCGAAGAACGCGAGGCCGATCACGACGGCGAGGGAGGCTCCGCCGTTGATGCCGAGGATCTGCGGGTCGGCGAGCGGGTTGCGGGTGACGCCCTGCATGACGGTGCCCGCGATGGCGAGCGCCGCGCCGACGAGGAGAGCCAGGATCGTACGGGGGACGCGTTTGGCGACGGCGGCGGCCGAGGCCGTGTCGATGTCCCCGGCCAGCCCTGCCGCGATGTCGTGGAGACTCACCGACCTCGCCCCGAGCGTGACCGAGAGGACGGCGGCGAGCGCGACGAGCACGACGAGCACGATCAGCCAGGCCACACGGCGTCGCCGCGGTCGCCGCCCGGAGGGCGGGGCCGCGGCGACGATCGCGCGGGGTGCGAGTGAAGTGGACACGTCGGAGGGGAGGAGTGCCTTACGAGGCCTTCTTGGCCGCCTCGGCGAGCATCGCGATGTACTCGCCCGTGAGAGCGTTCGGGATCGACAGCGGGCTCGGGTTCGCGGCGGCCGCGAGTGAGCTGTTCACGGCGGGAAGGACGACGACGGCCCCGTTCTTCACGGCCGGGATTCGGGACAGGAGCGGGTCGCCCTGCATGGCGGCGAGCGTCGAGTCGTCCCCGTACGTCACGATCACCTGGACGTCCTCGAAGCGCTCGATGTCTTCGGTGCTGTTGGTGATCCAGAACTCCGTGGACGTCTTGGACTGCTCCTCGACCGTCTTGGCGGGGACCATTCCCAGGTCTTCCAGGAACTTGGCGCGCGGATCCGCGAGCGAGTAGAAGCCGATCTGGCTGAGGTTCGTGGCGTCGTACGAGCTGAACATCACCTTCTTGCCGGCGATCTCGGGGTACTTCGCGACCTCGTCGTCGAGGGTCTTCGTGAGCTGGGACACGAGGTCCTCAGCCTGGGTCTTCAGCCCCAGCGCGGTGCCGTTGATGATCGTCAGTTCCTGCCAGGTGGTGCCCCACGCGACAGTCGGGTAGGCGACGACGGGGGCGATCTTGCTGAGCTTGTCGTAGTCCGCCTGGTTCAGACCGGAGTACGCGGCGAGGATCACATCAGGCGCGGTGTCCGCGACTCCCTCGAAGTCGATGCCCTGCGCTTCGTCGAACAGCACAGGGGTCTTGACGTCCAGAGACGCCAACTTCTCTTCCACCCACGGCAGGACGCCGTCGCCGTCGTCGTCTCCCCAGGTGACCTCGGGCATGCCCACCGGCACCACGCCGAGCGCGAGGGCCGCCTCCTGGTTGCCCCACGACACCGTCGCGACACGCTCGGGCTTGGTCTTGATCATCGTCTCGCCGAACGCGTTCTTGAGCGTGACGGGGAACCCGCTCGCTTCGTTCGAAGCCGACGGTCCATCGCCTGCGGCCGGGGCGCTGTTGGTTGCGCAGCCGGTCAGGACGAGGACGGATGCTGCGGCGAGGGCGAGCGCAGTGCGGATGCGAGGCACGGAGGTCTCCTGTGAGAAGTGATTAGGGTCGCCTAACCTTACATCGACTCACCGGTTGCCGGAAATCACCGGTCGCCCTGGAGTGGAGACGCTCGGGGCGTGGGTGCGCCGACGGCCGAAGGCGCGAACAGTCTGCCGCGCGGTCAGGGTGGGTAGATAGGCGCGGGCGAGTGCGAGTCCTATCGTCCGTGAAGCTCTTTCCGGCTCAGTCTCGATCCGGCCGCGGCCCGACGACGCACGAAGGATCCCGGGCATCAGGCGACGTATACTGGGGGTTTGGCCACTCGGCCGCCTCCCACGAAGAACGGATGTCTGCTGTGCTCGCCGTGCACGATCTCGAGATCCGCGTCGGTGCGCGCACCCTCATGTCGAACGTCTCGTTCCGAGTGTCGCCCGGCGACAAGATCGGATTGGTCGGTCGGAACGGCGCCGGCAAGACGACTCTGACCAAGGTCCTTGCGGGCGACCTCATCCCCGCGGACGGCGGCGTCGATCGCACCGGCGAACTCGGCTATCTGCCGCAGGACCCGCGCACGGGGGATCCTGAGATGCTCGCGCGCACGCGCATCCTCGATGCTCGCGGCCTCGGGTCCCTCGCGATCGGTATGAGGGAGACGGCGGAGCAGATGGCGTCGTCGGATGCCGCGGTGGCCGACCGGGCCATGCGGAAGTACGGCTCGCTGACCGAGCGTTTCGAAGCGCTCGGCGGATACGCGGCCGAGGCCGAAGCAGCTTCGATCGCCCACAACCTCTCGCTCCCCGACCGCATCCTCGACCAGCCGCTGAAGACGCTCTCGGGAGGCCAGCGCCGGCGCATCGAGCTCGCCCGCATCCTCTTCTCCGATGCGCAGACGATGATCCTCGACGAGCCGACGAACCACCTCGACGCCGACAGTGTCGTGTGGCTGCGCGAGTTCCTTAAGGGCTACAAGGGCGGGCTGATCGTGATCAGCCACGACATCGAGCTCGTCGGCGAGACCGTCAATCGCGTGTTCTACCTGGACGCGATGCGCCAGGTCATCGATGTCTACAACATGAACTGGAGGAACTACCTCCGCCAGCGCGCCGCCGACGAGGAGCGTCGCCGCAAGGAGCGCGCCAACGCCGAGAAGAAGGCCACGGCCTTGCAGCAGCAGGCCGCCCGCTTCGGCGCGAAGGCCAGCAAAGCTGCCGCGGCGCATCAGATGGTCGCGCGGGCGGAGAAGCTCCTCGCCGGTCTCGATGACGTCCGTCAGGACGACCGGGTCGCGAAGCTGCGCTTCCCGAAGCCGGCTCCCTGCGGCAAGACACCTCTCATGGCGAAGAACCTCTCGAAGTCCTACGGCTCGCTCGAGATCTTCGCCGGTGTCGACCTCGCGATCGACCGTGGCTCCCGCGTCGTGGTCCTCGGCCTCAACGGTGCGGGTAAGACGACTCTCCTGCGCATCCTCGCCGGCGTCGACAAGGCGGACACCGGGATCATCGAGCCGGGCCACGGCTTGAAGATCGGGTACTACGCGCAGGAGCACGAGAACCTCGACGTCACCCGTTCGGTCCTCGACAACATGATGTCGGCGGCACCCGACATCACCGCCACCGAAGCGCGCAAGGTGCTCGGCTCGTTCCTGTTCACCGGCGACGACGTGCTGAAACCGGCGGGCGTCCTGTCGGGTGGCGAGAAGACGCGCCTTTCGCTCGCGACGCTGGTCGTCTCGTCCGCGAACATGCTGCTGCTCGACGAGCCGACGAACAACCTCGACCCGGCATCCCGTGAGGAGATCCTCGGCGCGCTCGCGCACTACGAGGGCGCTGTCGTCCTCGTCTCGCACGACGAGGGCGCCGTCGAGGCACTCAATCCCGAGCGCGTGCTGATCCTCCCGGACGGCGTCGAGGACATCTGGGGTCGGGACTACATCGACCTCATCACGCTGGCCTGATCCCGCCCGCAGCTGCGCGATCTCAGCGGGCGTCGATCAGCTCGTCTTCGGCTTCCATGTCGCGGTCGCGGCGACGCGCGCTCCGCGGCGTCCGGGTCCTCGGACCGTTCTCCTCGTCCTCGCGGCGGTGTCGGATCTCGGTGCGGATCATGTACCAGATGAAGACGAATCCCATGACGGCGAACAGGATCCACTGGATCGCGTACGACAGGTAGGGTCCGGGATCCGCGGACGGGTCCTCGAGGGCGTTGGGACGCTCGGCGGGTGCTGGAGTCTCTTCGGTCATCAGCACGTAGGCGGACTCGACGAGGCTTCCCGCCTGGCCCGTCTCCTGCCCGATCAGACGCAGGTCGATCGTGGGCACCTGACCGTCGGCAGCCGAGCGACCCTCCCGGGCGGCGGCCTCACCGGGCTGCAGGCGGCCGACGACCGTCACCTCGCCCGTCGGCGGCGCGGGGATGTTGTCGGGGGCGGGCTGATCGTCACCGGGCCGGACCCAGCCTCGGTCGATGAGGACGACGCGACCGTCGTCCGTGCGGAGGGGGACCAGCACCTCGAACGCGCTCGTGCCGCCGTGCGGACGGTTCCGCACCAGAAGGCTCTCATCCGTCAGGTAGCGTCCGGTGAGCTCGACCGGCCGCCATTCGTCGGTGGGATCGAACGTGCCGTCGGGCAGCAGTTCCTCGAACGGCACAGGCGGCTGCGAGTAGTTGCTCTCCACGAGAGCGAGTTCCGCGTCCCGTTCCGCGTTGCGGGAGAACTGCCAATTGGACAGCATCGCGCAGGCGATGGCGAAGACGACGGCCATCGCCACGTACCCGCTCCAGCGGAGCGCCGTCTCGCGGTTCACGATGCGGACGCGGGCGCGAGGGCGAGGACCTCGACCGGGAAGTTGCGTGAGGCCAGGTAGTCGCGCAGGAACTCGACGTGATCGGTGCACGCGGCCCACACTTTGCGGCGATCCGCGGCGTGGATGCGGGGATTGCGCCACACCACCTGCCATGCGGCGTCGGCGCGGCATCCTGCTCGCGAGCACTGTGCAGCGTCCGATCCTCCCGCCGTGGGGCTCATCGATCCTCCTGCGGGGGGCTCTCCTGGATGCGGATGACGCCTCCATTCGGGTCCTCCGGAGGCGTGGATGCCGATGGTGTCGACTCGATCTCGCGGGAGGGTCGTTCAGCCACGACGACCTCGTCGCCGTTCCCGACGTTCGCGATCACGACCGCCAGGTAGGGGAGGACGGCAGCCCCGGCGGCGAAGATCCAGGTCTGCCAGCCGTACGGGGTCACCGTCACCATGAGGATGAAGCACAGCACTCTGACCGACATCATGATGACGTATCGGCGTGTGCGCGAACGAGCGTCGACCTCGGGAGCGGTGGTGAGCGAGGTCGCCGACGGTGTGCGATCGTGCGCGGCGCGGCGGGACGTGGGAGGGCTCCTCAGGAAGACAGGCCGACGCTGGACGCGGTGGCGGCGATCGCGATGAGGACGAAGACCCAGATGAGGATGCCGATGACGAGCAGACCGCCGCCGATCCAACCGAGGATCGTGCCCCAGAGTGCGAGCCCCTGGCCCTGCTCCCCGGAGGTCTTCAGCTGCTTCAGGGCCATGTGACCCGTGATGATGCCGGGGATGGAGGCGATGAAGGGGAGGATCGTGAGGCCCGCGATCGAGGCGACGAGCGAGACGATCGCGAGGACGTTGGTCGGCCGTGCCGGTGCGTAGCCGTAGCCGTACGCGGGCTGGCCGTATCCAGGCTGCCCGTAGCCGGACTGCGGGTAGGACGGCTGCACGTGTGCGGGCGCCGCGCTCGGCTGCTGCCCGTATCCGGGCTGCTGGCCGTAGGCGGGGGGCGCGTAGGGCGGGGCGGCCGGCGACGAAGCGTCGGGCACCGGAGGCGCCGGCGGCACTTCCGAGGGCTGCGGCGGGGTGTTCGTGGCGTCGGTCACGTCCGTCTCCTTCAGGCGAGTTGACTCCAGACTACCCGTCGACCGCGCCGGTAGGCTGGTGCGGTTCACCCGCCTCGGAGCAAGGAGAAGAATGTCCCGCGAGCGCGTCGTCCTGGTCACCGGAGGCAACCGCGGCATCGGCCGCGCGATCGCCGAGCGATTCGTCGCGGAGGGGTTCGCCGTCGCGGTCACCGCGCGCTCGGGAGAGGGCCCGGAGGGGACTCTGACCGTCCGCGCCGATGTCACCGACGCCGCGTCCCTCGATGCCGCCTACACCGAGGTCGAGCAGAAGCTGGGTCCCGTCGAGGTGGTCGTCGCGAACGCCGGCATCACGAAGGACACGCTGCTCCTGCGCATGACGGAGGACGATTTCGACTCTGTCGTCTCGACCAACCTGGGCGGCGCCTTCCGCGTCGTCAAGCGTGCCGCGAAGGGCATGCTGCGGGCCAAGTGGGGCCGCGTCATCCTCATCTCCTCGGTCGTCGGCCTCTACGGCTCCGCAGGGCAGATCAACTACTCGTCATCCAAGAGCGCCCTCGTCGGCTTCGCCCGGTCGCTCACGCGCGAGCTGGGTTCACGCGGGATCACAGCCAACGTCGTCGCGCCCGGGTTCATCGAGACGGACATGACGGCGGCTCTCCCCGACGAGACGCAGGCCGACTACAAGAAGAGCATCCCGGCCGGCCGGTTCGGTGCCGCCGACGAGGTCGCCGCAGCCGTCGTGTGGTTGGCCTCGGACGACGCGGCCTACATCTCCGGCGCCGTCATCCCCGTCGACGGCGGGCTCGGCATGGGTCACTGACCCGCGTCAGCGCACCGCCTCGACGATCCGGCGCGACAGCTCAGCCGGCGCCGAGAACTGCGGCCAGTGTCCGGTTCCGAGCCGGACGATCTCGGCGTCCTTGATCGCGGCGAACTCCGCCGCGAAATCGCCCCACGCCGACACGACCCGACGGAACGTCTCGTCGTCCATCGATCCCATCAACATCGTCACCGGCACCCGGTGGCGTTCGGTGCCCTCCATCACGACGGCATCGGTCGGCACCCGCCGGGGGACGGATGCCGTGAGGGGTGCCGTGCGAGCGCGGGTCTGCTCGTCGAGGTCCGCAGTGTCCTCCGCATCGAAGAAGTCCCACCCCGGGAAGGGGATCACCCCGTCGACGATGGGGAACTCCGAGATCTCGGCTCCGGGCGGGGGAGGTGTCGTGTCGACCAGGACGACTCGGCGGACGCGATCGGCGCGCTGCTCCGCGGCGGCCCACGCCACGTTGCCGCCACCGCTGTGACCGACGAGGACCACGGGCCCGTCGACCCGGTCGATCTTCGCGATGACCGCGTCTACCCAATCGGCGAGGCCGATGTCGGACTCGGGAGCGCCCACGCCGGGGAGGGTGAGCGGATGCGGCGTGTGCCCCGCGTCGCGGAGGGCGGGGACGACGTCGTCCCATGAGTCGGCTGCCAGCCAGAGGCCGGGGATCAGGATGATGTCCATGTCGGCAGGGTACGACCTGCCTCCGACATCCCGCTCGCCGTCAGGGAAGCAGCGGGATGAGCTGCGCCAGGTCGACGGGACCGGCCACGAGGTCCGCGCGGAGGCGCACGGCGGGCTTGGCGTTGAAGGCGATGCCGAGGCCCGCGGCATCCATCATCATGAGGTCGTTCGCCCCGTCGCCCACGGCGATCGTCGCGTCAGGGGCGACGCCGTAGGAGAGGCTCCATTCGCGCAGCGCCGAAGCCTTCGCGGCGGCATCGACGATGTCGCCGTCGACGGAGCCGGTGAGGATGCCGTCGCTCACCGCCAGGCGATTCGCCCGCCACACGTCCGCACCGAGGTCCGGCGCGACCGTGTCGAGGATCTCGTGGAATCCACCCGAGACGACCGCGGCGACGCCGCCGCGCTCATGGATCGCCGCGATCAGCTCGTGCACGCCGGGGGTGGGCTCGATGCGCGACAGGACGCGACCGAAGGACGCGATCGGCACGCCCGCGAGCTCGCTCACGCGCGAGCGCAGGCTGGTGGCGAAGTCGACCTCGCCGCGCATCGCCGCTTCGGTGGCAGCGGCCACTTCGGCGCCGCGGCCCGCTTCATCGGCGATCAGTTCGATGACCTCGTTGCGGATGATCGTGGAGTCGGCGTCGAAAACGACGAGGAACCGGGCGGCAGGCACCCGACCACGCTATCTGCTCCGACGCCGTCGGCACGTCCGCTCAGGACGTGATGCGGATGTTCTTGCCGACGACCGTCAGCCCGCTGTCGGTGACGGTGAAGCCTCGCGAGAGGTCGAGCTCGCGGTCCACGCCCACCGTCGCGCCGGGTTCCAGGACGACGTTCTTATCGAGGATCGCGCGGTGCACGCGGGCACCGGCGCCGACACTGACGTGGTCGAAGAGGACCGAGTCGGTGATGGTCGATCCGCCGCCCGAGAGCGTCCAGGGACCGAGGACGCTCCGCTCCAGGTGCGTGCCCGACAGTACGCAGCCCAGCGACACGATCGAGTCGATCGCGTTCCCGATGCGCCCCACCCCGTCGCGGACGAACTTCGCGGGCGGCGAGTTCACCGACTGCGACCGGATCGGCCAGTCCATGTTGTACAGGTTGAAGATCGGCAGCGCGGAGATCAGGTCCATGTGCGCATCGAAGAACGAATCGATCGTTCCCACGTCGCGCCAGTAGTCGCGATCGCGGTCGGTGGACCCCGGGACGTCGTTGCGCTTGAAGTCGTACACCGCCGCCTCACCGCGCGAGACGAAGTAGGGGATGATGTCGCCGCCCATGTCGTGGTTCGAGGTCGGCAGTTCGCCGTCGGCCTCGACCGCTTCGATGAGGGCGTCGGTGTCGAAGACGTAGTTGCCCATCGAGGCGAGCACCTCGCCCGGGCTGTCGGGGAGGCCCGTCGGGTTCTGCGGCTTCTCGAGGAAGTCGCGGATGGTGACGCCGTCGGCCGGGTCGACGTCGATGACGCCGAACTGATTCGCGAGGCCGATCGGCTGACGGATGCCGGCGACCGAGGCGCGGGCGCCGGAGGCGATGTGCGCGTCGATCATCTGCTGGAAGTCCATGCGGTACACGTGGTCGGCGCCGATCACGGCGACGATGTCGGGCTTCTCGTCGTGGATGAGGTTCAACGACTGCAGGATCGCATCGGCCGAGCCGGAGAACCACCGCTTCCCGAGCCGCTGCTGCGCCGGGACCGAGGTGACGTAGGCGCCGAGGAGAGCGGACATCCGCCAGGTCTGCGAGACGTGGCGGTCGAGGCTGTGCGACTTGTACTGCGTCAGGACGACGATCTGGCGGAGCTCCGAGTTGATGAGGTTGGAGATCGCGAAGTCGATGAGACGGTACTGCCCGCCGAACGGGACGGCGGGTTTCGCGCGGTCCTGGGTGAGCGGCATGAGGCGCTTGCCCTCGCCACCGGCGAGGACGATACCGAGGACCTTCGGTGATGCTGGCATGTGCTCACACTATGGCGATTTGCAACGGGCAAGCGAGGACTTTGGTGCGTGTTCCGTGTGGCCTAGAGTTCGGTCCATGCGCGTCGACATCGTCACGAAGGAGTACCCGCCGGAGATCTACGGCGGAGCGGGGGTTCACGTCACCGAACTCGTCTCGGCGCTGCGCTCGCGCATGGAGGTGCAGGTCCGCGCGTTCGGGGGGTCGCGAGACGAAGCGGACACCACCTCGTATGCGGTCCCCGAGGGACTCTCGGGCGCAAACCCCGCCGTTCAGACCCTCGGCACCGATCTCGAGATCGTCGGCGACGTCGCCGGCGCCGACGTCGTGCACAGCCATACCTGGTACGCGAATTTCGCCGGGTTCCTCGCGTCGAAACTGCACGGCGTCCCGCACATCGTGACGGCCCACTCGCTCGAGCCGCTGCGCCCGTGGAAGGCCGAGCAGCTCGGCGGCGGTTACGCCGTGTCGAGCTACGTCGAGAAGACCGCCTATGAGAACGCGGCCGCGGTCGTCGCCGTCAGCGATGGCATGCGACGCGACATCCTCCGCAGCTACCCGGCCCTCGACCCCGCCAAGGTCCGCGTCATCTACAACGGCATCGACGTCGACGCCTGGCAGCCGCGCGAGGATCCGGAGCTCCTCTCTCGGTGGGGGATCGACCCGGAGCGGCCGTCCGTCGTCTTCGTCGGCCGCATCACGCGTCAGAAGGGCCTGCCGTACTTCCTGCGGGCCGCGGAGCTCCTCCCGCCCGAGGTGCAGCTCGTCCTCTGCGCCGGAGCCCCGGACACGCCCGAGATCATGAGCGAGGTCCAGGACCTCGTCCGGAAGCTCCAGGAGACTCGCGAGGGCGTCGTCTGGATCGAGGAGTTCCTGCCTCGCCCCGATCTCTGCGCGATCCTCACCTCTGCGACCACCTTCGTCTGTCCCTCGATCTACGAGCCCCTCGGCATCGTCAACCTCGAGGCGATGGCGTGCGGCGCCGCCGTCGTCGGGACGGCGACCGGCGGCATCCCGGAGGTGGTCATCGACGGCGTCACGGGACGTCTGGTTCCGGTCGACCAGGTCGAGGACGGCACGGGAACCCCCGTCGACCCCGATCGCTTCGTCGCAGACCTGGCCGCGACCCTGACGGAGGTCGTGTCCGATCCCGAGAAGGCCCGCGCCTACGGACGCGCCGGTCGGGAGCGGGCGGCATCCGACTTCAGCTGGGAAGCGATCGCGGATGCCACGGCGGAGCTGTACCGAGAGGTCACCGCGACCGGCCGGTAGCCTGCCGGCGTGGCTCCGCCCGGTCGATAGGCTGGGAGCATGCCTCAGGTGCTCGAACTCGCAGACGTCGTCGTCCGTCGCAATGCCCGCAACATCGTCGACGGGATCGACTGGACCGTCGACGCGGATCAGCGCTGGGTCGTCCTCGGCCCGAACGGCGCCGGCAAGACGACGGTGCTGCAGCTCGCCGCCACCCTGACCCACCCGAGTTCGGGATCCGTCACCGTGCTCGACGAGGTCCTCGGGCGCACCGACGTCTTCGACCTGCGTCCTCGCATCGGCTTCGCGTCCTCGGCGATGGCCAAGCGCGTCCCTCAGGACGAGACCGTCCTCGATGTCGTCCTGACCGCCGCCTACGCCGTGGTCGGGCGCTGGCGCGAGGACTACGAGACGATCGACGAGCGTCGTGCGCGTCGCGTCCTGGGGGAGTGGGGCCTCGCCGACCTGGCCGACCGCACGTTCGGCACCCTCTCGGACGGTGAGCAGAAGCGCGTCCAGATCGCGCGCGCCGTCATGACGGACCCGGAACTCCTCCTGCTCGACGAGCCGACCGCGAGCCTCGACCTCGGTGCCCGCGAAGAGCTCCTGAGCCTGCTGAGCGGATACGCGAAGGAGGAGTCGACGCCCGCCATGATCATGGTCACCCACCATGTCGAGGAGATCCCCGTCGGCTTCACCCACGTCCTCCTGCTGCGCGACGGCGCTGCGGTCGCGCAGGGGCCGATCGCCGAGACCCTGACGGCGGAGAACCTGACGGCGACCTTCGGCATGCCGATCACGCTGACGTCGGAGGACGGCCGGTTCGCCGCGCGCGCGGCATCCTGATAGAATCTTGCGTTGGCGCGTTCGCGCTGCAGACTTTCACCCGCTCCTGGCAAAATCCAGGGCACTTCGTGAGGAACCCAATGAAGACTGACATCCACCCCGAGTACCGTGCCGTCGTTTTCCGCGACCTCGGCTCCGGCGAGACCTTCCTGACCCGTTCGACGGTCTCGAGCGACAAGACGATCGAGCTGGACGGCGAGACCTACCCGGTCATCGACGTCGAGATCTCGTCCGCCTCGCACCCGTTCTACACGGGCAAGCAGCGCATCATGGACTCGGCCGGTCGCGTCGAGAAGTTCAACCAGCGCTTCAAGAACTTCGGCAGCAAGTAAGCAGCCGTCCTCGAAGGCCCCGCTCCGGCGGGGCCTTCGTCGTTCCCGGACGCGGGTCCCTCAGCGGATCGGCCAGCTGCCGTCCACGTCGGCGTCGAGCCGGCCGATGCGGACGAAGTACTCGCTGAGGCTCTCCGCCTGCGCACGCGCCCACGCGATCTGCTGCGTGTGGAGGTCGTCGGCTGAGACGTCGAGGTCGAAGCGCGCGGCGATCGCCTGCGCCACGCGCCCCGCAGCGATCGCGTCGGCGGCGGCGTCGTGCGCTCCCTCGAGGGTGACGGAGTAATGCGCGGCGACGACCTCGAGGGTGCGCTTGCCGCGGCGGTACCGGTCGTAGGTCTTATCGACGACGAGCGGGTCGATGACCGGCGACGGGGCGTCGATCGGCTCGACACCGTGACGGAGGCTCTCGTACTTGAGGAGCGAGAAATCGAAGGGCGCGTTGTACGCGACGACCGGGATGCCGGCGGCGAACAGGTCGCGCAGCGTGGCGGTCACCTCGGCGACGACCTCCGCCGCAGGACGGCCCTCGGTGCGGGCTCGCTCCGTCGTGATTCCGTGGACCGCTGTCGCACCTGCGGGGATCTCGACGCCGGGGTCGGCGAGCCACGTGCGTGCATCGATGACGGCGCCGGACGCGTCGAGGACACCGACGTGGGCGCTCACGATCCGATCGGAGCGGACGTCGATGCCCGTCGTCTCGAGGTCGAAGACGCCCAGCGGACCCGCGCACGGACCCAGCGCGACGGACTCCGCCGTGATCTCGGCGACGACGACGGACTCCACGGCGACGACGGATTCCTCAGCGACGACGACGGACTCCACGGCGGCGGGGGCGGGGTCAGCGATCGACGGGACGACCGCAGCAGGAGCTGGCTCGCCCCAGGTGTCGTCATCCCACAGCGGAAGTTCGTGCCAGGCGCCCATGCTCCGACGCTACGGTCGACCGCCGACATCGTGCCGGACGACGCGCCGCCGAGCGGCAGGCGCATCACCCCCTCGTAGACTCGACGGATGACCGCCGCCAATCCGTACGCCGAGCGCCTCGCGGCCGTCCCCGTCGAGCGACGAGAGGTGACCGTCGCGGGTGTACCGACGGCCTACTGGGTCTACGGACCGGTGGATGCCGAGACGAAGATCCTCGCGGTGCACGGCTTCCGAGGCGACCACCACGGCCTCGAGCCGATCGTCGCGCAGCTCGACGGCATCCGGGTGGTCTCGCCCGACCTGCCCGGGTTCGGCGAGACCCCCGCGTTCCCGGGGCGGCACGACCTCGACGCGTACGCATCGTGGCTGACCGCCTTCGCCGCCGAGGTCGCCCCCGGCGCCGTCGTCCTCGGGCACTCCTTCGGTTCCATTGTGTCGTCGGCTGCGGTCGCGCGCGGGCTCGGGACTCCTCGCCTGATCCTCGTGAACCCCATCGGGGCGCCCGCGCTCGAGGGACCCCGCGGGATCCTCACGAGGCTCGCGATCTTCTACTACTGGGCCGGTGCCCGGCTGCCCCGGCCGGTCGGCGACGCTCTCCTGCGCAATCGTCTGATCGTCCGGGTCACCAGCGTCGCCATGGCCAAGACGAAGGACCGCGGTCTCCGCGCGTTCATCCACGATCAGCACGACACCTATTTCTCGCGGTTCGCCGACCGCGACACCCTGCACGAGGCGTTCGTCACTTCGGTCTCGCACGACGTGCGCGAGGCTGCGGGGCGTATCGACGTCCCGACGCTCCTCATCGCCGCGGAGAACGACGACATCACGCCGCTGTCTGCGCAGTTCGAGCTGCAGGAGATGTTCCGGGATGCCGACCTCGTCGTCATCCCCGACGTGGGACACCTCATCCACTACGAGACGCCGAGGGCGGCGGCATCCGCCATCACGCGCTTTCTTCGGCCTTTCGGCGACGGTACGCGTTGACGTTCATGCGGTTGCCGCAGTTGCCGGTGTCGCAGTAGCGCTTCGAACCGTTCTTCGAGTAGTCGATGTACACGGCCTCGCAGTCGTCCGCGGAGCAGACGCGCACGCGGTCGAACTCGTCGGAGCGGATGACGTCGACGAAGGCCATGGCCACCTCGACGGTGATGCGCGTGGCGAGCGGGGCGGCGTCGTCGGTCGCGTGGATGTGCCAGTCGTAGCCGTCGTGGATGACGAGCTGGGGGAGCGCCTTGCCCTCGCGGAGCATCGCGTTGACGATGGGGACGGCCGAGACGCGATCTCCCGTCCACAGCATCCGGAGCCTCGATCGCGCCGACCGCAGTTCGGAGAGTTCGACGTCGTCGCGGCGGATGACGCCGCTGTACGGGTGTTCGCGCAGGAACGCCGCCAGATCGTCGAGCGTAGCCAGGCGATCGGTGCCGTCGTCGTCGATCTCCGGGAGCGAGTTGACCAGCGCCGTCGCTGCCCGCAGGGAGGTCTCCGTGTCACGGATGAACATGTTCTTGACTCCTGACGATCGTCGTCGGTACTGTCACCAGTGTAGTGACACTTAGGTCATGACTTGCCGCTCGCACCCTCCAGGACCGCCGATGACCCGCACCCTGCCCGCCAGGCTCGCCCCACCCGCCGCCCGCGGCCCGGTCCCGTCGCGCGGGCTCCTGCTCGCGGTCGCGAGCGCCCTCACCTTCTCGGTGAGCGGACCCATCGCCAAGCCGCTGCTCGAGGGCGGATGGTCGCTGGCCAGTGTGCTCGCGATCCGCATGGGGGTGGCGGGGCTCGTGCTCTCGCCCGCGCTCGTTCGCACCCTGCTGCGCCGGCCCGACTTCCTCCGCTTGCACGGGGTGTCGCTCGTCGCCTTCGGGCTCATCCCGGTGGTCGGTTGCCAGGTGTTCTACTTCTCTGCGCTGCAACGGATGCCGGTGGGCGTCGCTCTGCTGATCCAGTACCTCGCGCCGGTCATGCTCGTCCTCTTCGTCTGGGCGAGGACGCGCCGTGCACCGTCGCGGATCGTCGTCGTCGGATCGATCGTCGCGATGATCGGGCTCGTGCTGGTCGTCGACGTGTCGGGCGCGCGCTTCGACCTCCTGGGGACCGCGTTCGCGCTGCTGGCGGCGGTGTGCGCGTGCGTCTACTTCGTCATGAGCGAGCGCGCCGGCGACGACCTCCCGCCCCTCGCCCTCGCGGCGGGTGGCCTGCTCGTGGGGACGGTGACCATCCTCGTGCTGGCGGCCGCCGGCATCCTGCCGTTGACGACCTCGGCCGAGGTCGTCGATCTGCTGGGGATGACGGTCCCGCCGCTCGTGCCGCTCGCCCTCGTCGGGCTGTGCACGGCGGCGGGGTACTCCCTCGGGATCATGGCCGTCCCGTGCATCGGTTCCCGACTCGCGTCGTTCGTCGGGCTCTCGGAGGTGCTGTTCGCCCTCAGCTTCGCGTGGCTGCTGCTCGGGGAAGCGCCGGCGGTGGTGCAGTTCGCCGGGGGCGCACTCATCCTCGCGGGCGTCGTCCTCGTCCGGCTGGAGGAGCGCGCGCCCGCGGATGTCAGCTCTCCCGCCGAGCCGCTGCCAGGAGAGGTCGCACCCGGTACCCGATGACCTCGCCCATCGCGAGGGACGTCTCGGTGCGCTCGACGCCGTCGATCGCGAGGATCCGTGCATCGATGTCGAAGAGATGCTGCGTGTCCCGCGCCGCGACGCGCACGAGGAGATCCACGGGCCCGCTGAGGCCGTGGCACTGCACGACCTCGGGGATCTCCTGCAGTTCGGCGGTGATGCGCGGGAGGTCCGCCTGACGCACTTGCACGTGCAGGATCGCATCGATCGTGTACCCGAGCGCGGCGGGTGACATGGCCCGCTCGAAGGACAGGAAGACGCCCGACCTCTCCAGCTTGGCCATGCGGGCCTGGACGGTGTTGCGCGACAAGCCGAGCCGTTCGGCGAGAGCGACCACGGTGGCGCGATGATCCTCGGCGAGGGCGTTCAGCAGCTCGAGATCCACGTGGTCGAGGGCGCTCATAGTGCCACACCATAGCAGCAGCGTTCCCGCCCGCTTACGCATCCTGCTCAATGTTTGTGACGATGCTTGAGCGAGGTGCGATGTCGGCCTAGTCTCGCACCATCCGGCGACGAGGCCGGTGTTCTGCGCCGGTCGCCCGTCCACAAGACGTGCGTCCGCGATCAGAGAGGGACGATGATGACCGACACTCTGACCCCCGCCGCCGCACTGGCGAGCGATACCGAGGACGTGGCCCGCCTGCTCGACCACGAGGGGCGACGCGTGCGAGACGAACGGCTGGACCCGTGGGCCGCCGACGTCGATGCGCCGATGCTCCGGCAGGTGTACCGCGACATGTTCCTCTCCCGCAGGCTCGACGCCGAGGGGGTGGCTCTCCAACGCCAGGGGCATCTCGGCCTGTGGGCGCCGGCGCAGGGGCAGGAGGCCGTCCAGGTCGGTACCGCGTGGGCGTGCCACGACGACGACTTCCTCTTCCCGAGCTACCGCGAGATCGGAATCGAGGTCGTCCGCGACGTTCAGCCGAAGGACTTCGTGATGGTCTGGCACGGCGCGCAGCACGCGAGCTGGAACCCGTTCGACGTGCACGTCGCGAACCCGCAGATCATCATCGGGGCGCAGAGCCTCCACGCCGTCGGCTACGCGATGGGCATCCAGCGCGACGGCGGCGACCAGGTCGCGGTGGCCTACTTCGGAGACGGTGCGACGAGTCAGGGCGATGTCAACGAGGCGATGATCTTCGCGTCGTCCTACGGCGTGCCCGTCGTCTTCGTGTGTTCCAACAACCAGTGGGCGATCTCAGAGCCCGTGCAGCTGCAGTCGCGGACGCCGATCTCGCATCGGGCGCCGGGCTTCGGCATCCCGAGCCTGCGCGTCGACGGCAACGACGTCCTCGCCTGCATCGCCGCGATGCGCTGGGCGGCCGACCACGCCCGCAGCGGCCGCGGTCCCGCGTACCTCGAGGCGGTCACCTACCGCGTCGGGCCGCACACGACCTCGGACGATCCGACCCGCTACCGCGACGCCGACGAGGTCTCGCATTGGAAGGCCCGCGACCCGCTGGCACGCGTCGAGGCGTATCTGCGTTCGCTCGGTGCGTTCGACGACGCGTTCGCCCAGACGTTGACCGCGGATGCCGACCGTTTCACCGCCGCGATGCGCAGCGCCGTCGTGGGGGCCGAGGCTCCCGAGCCCCTGCGGGTGTTCGACCAGGTGTACGCCGAGCCGCACAGCGGGCTCGACGAGCAGCGCGCCCGCTACGCCGTGTACCTCGACGGCTTCTCGGGCGGGGGTGCACGATGACCGAGATGACGATGGGCAAGGCCCTCACCGCCGCCATGCGCCGTGCGCTCGCCGATGACGAGAAGACCCTCGTCATGGGCGAGGACATCGGCCGTCTCGGGGGCGTGTTCCGCATCACCGACGGACTGCAGTCCGACTTCGGGCCGCGTCGGGTCGTCGACACCCCGCTCGCCGAGTCCGGGATCGTCGGGACCGCCGTCGGCCTCGCGTTCCGCGGGTTCCGTCCGATCGTGGAGATCCAGTTCGACGGGTTCGTCTACCCCGCCTTCGACCAGATCGTCAGTCAGGTCGCGAAACTCCACTACCGGACCCGGGGGCGCGTGAAGATGCCCATCACGATCCGCATCCCGTGGGCGGGTGGTGTCGGCGCCGCCGAGCACCACTCCGAGTCGCCCGAGGCGTACTTCGTGCACACCGCCGGTCTGCGCGTCGTCGCCGTGTCGAATCCGCAGGACGCGTACACGATGCTCCGACAGGCGATCGCCAGCGATGACCCCGTCGTGTTCTTCGAGCCCAAGCGGCTGTATCACGCCAAGGGCGACGTCGACCTCGACGCCGACATCGCCGACGCTGCGCCGCTGGGTCTCGCGCGGGTGGTCCGCGAGGGTACCGACGTCACCGTCGTGACGTATGGCGCGCAGGTGACGACGGCACTCGATGCCGCGCTCGCCGCCGAGGACGAGGGCATATCGCTCGAGGTGATCGATCTTCGCTCGCTGTCGCCGGTGGACTACGGCACGGTCGCGGCATCCGTCCGCCGCACCGGGCGGGTCGTTGTCACGCACGAGGCTTCCCGCGAGGCGGGGGTCGCGGCGGAGGTCATCGCGAGCATCACCGAGAAGTGCTTCCACTACCTCGAAGCCCCGCCGCTGCGGGTGACGGGCCACGACATCCCCTATCCGCCGGCGAAGCTCGAACAGCACCACCTGCCCGATCTCGACCGCATCCTCGACGCCGTCGACCGGGTGCTCGGCCGCCCCAGCGGAGTCCCGGAGGTGACCGCGTGATCACGGAATTCCGTCTTCCCGACCTCGGCGAGGGCCTGCGCGAGGCGGAGATCGTGCAGTGGCACGTCGCCGCCGGCGACGAGGTCGCACTCAATCAGACCATCGCCGAGGTCGAGACGGCGAAGGCCGTCGTCGAACTTCCGTCGCCGTTCGCCGGCACGGTCTCCGCCCTCCACCACGCCGAGGGCGATGTCGTCCCGGTCGGGGAGGTGCTGATCGCTTTCGACATCGCCGGGGCGGAGACGGATGCCGCAACGTCGCCCACCGCCGAGGCGAAGCGCGAGCCGAACCTCGTCGGCTACGGCGCCGCGCCTCGGAGTGACGCCCGCCCGCAGCGTCGGGCACGCGCGGGTGCAGGTGGCGACGCCATCGACCTGGCCGTCCGGGAGGCGGCGCCGCACGACGCGATCGCGCCGAGCGCGCCGGAGCGCGAGCCGCGCGAGCGTCCCCGCTCCACACCGCCGGTCCGCAAGCTCGCCCGCGACCTCGGGGTCGACCTCGATCTCCTGGCGGCTCAGGGTGTCGACGGTCTGATCACGCGGGAGGACGTCGAGTCCTATGCGGCGCGGACCGCCGCCGAGCCTGTGGCGGCGGCCCCGGCGTTCACTGCTCCCGAGTCGACCTCGACGGCCGACGAGCGGATCCCGATCCGCGGTGTCCGCAAGCATACGGCCGACGCCATGGTGCGGTCGGCCTTCACAGCCCCGCACGCGGCCACCTTCCTGACGGTCGACGTGACGGCATCCGTCGCCTTCGTGGCGGGACTGCGCGCCGACCGTCGTTACGCGGACGACCGCATCGGGATCATGGCCGTCGCCGCGAAGGCCGTATGCCTGGCGCTTCGCCGGACCCCCGAGCTCAACGCGACCTGGGACGACGCGGCGGGTGAGATCATCCGCTTCGGGCGGGTGAACCTCGGCATCGCTGCGGCGACGGACCGCGGGCTCGTCGTGCCGTCGGTGAAGGACGCCGGTGCCCTGTCGCTCGTGGACCTCGCCCAGTCGATCCGCGCCCTCGCCGACACGGCGCGGGCGGGCAAGGCGACGCCGGCCGATCTGTCGGGCGGGACCTTCTCGATCACGAATTACGGGGTGTTCGGCGTGGATGCCGGGACCCCCATCCTCGTGCCGGGGGAGGCCGGCATCCTCGGCCTCGGTGCTGTGCAGCGTCGCCCGTGGGAGCACGAGGGAGGCGTCGCGCTGCGCGATGTCATGACACTGAGTCTGTCGTTCGACCACCGGCTGGTGGACGGGGCCGAAGCGGCCCGGTTCCTCACCGACGTGGCCGACGTGTTGCGTGAGCCGGGAAGGGCGATGGTGTTCGCATGAGTCTGCCGATGACGGGATACGACCTCACGGAGGAGCAGGTCGAGCTGGCCGGGCTCGTCCGCTCGTTCGCCGACGAGGTGGTCGCGCCGGTCTCGTACGAGGCCGACCGCACCAAGACCCTGCCGATGGACGTCGTCGCGCAGATGGGCGACATGGGGCTGTTCGGACTGCCGTTCCCCGACGAGGTCGGCGGCCAGGGCGGCGACTACGTCACGCTCGGGCTCGCGATCGAGGCGCTCGCGCGTGTGGATCAGTCGATCGCCATCACGCTTGAAGCCGGGGTGAGCCTGGGCGCCATGCCGATCTTCCGCTTCGGAACCGACGTGCAGCGCGAGGAATACCTGCCCGACCTGCTGGCCGGACGTGCGCTCGCCGGCTTCGGGCTGACGGAACCGGAGGCGGGATCGGATGCCGGAGCGACCCGCACGACCGCACGCCTCGACGCGGGCGACTGGGTGATCGACGGCGCGAAGCAGTTCATCACCAACTCGGGCACCTCCATCACCCGCTTCGTGACGGTCACCGCGGTCACGAGCGAGCCGGGCGCCGCGGCGCGCGAGATCTCGACGATCATCGTCCCGCACGGCACGCCGGGGTTCACCGTCGGGCCCGCGTACGACAAGGTCGGCTGGCACGCGAGCGACACGCATCCGCTCGTCTTCACGGGCGCGCGGGTGCCGGAGGAGAATCTGCTCGGCCAGCGCGGGCGCGGGTTCGCGAACTTCCTCCACATCCTCGACGAGGGCCGCATCGCGATCGCGGCGCTCGCGACGGGGGCGGCGGAGGGATGCCTCGAGGCAGCCGTCGACTACGCGAAGAGCCGTGTCGTCTTCGGTGAGACGCTGGGCACGCGCCAGAGCATCCAGTTCATGCTCGCGCGCATGCAGCAGCGGGTCCACGTGTCACGACTGGCCTGGCTGCACGCGGCACGCCTGCGCGACGCCGGGCGCCCGTTCAAGACCGAGGCGGCGATCGCGAAGCTCACGTCGAGCGATGCGGCGATGGAGAACGCCCGCGACGCGACGCAGATCTTCGGCGGCAACGGGTTCATCAACGAGTACCCCGTCGCGCGGCATTTCCGCGACTCGAAGATCCTCGAGGTGGGGGAGGGGACGACCGAGGTGCAGCTGCTCCTCATCGCGCGGTCGCTCGGGCTCGCCTGAGCCCGGACCGGCGGCTCAGACGGGCAGCGCGGACGAGGTCAGGAGCGACAGCCAGTCGTCCTCGACCCGGAAGGTGTGCGCCGAGCCGTTGACCAGCTTGTGGCCCGGCTCGGGGTACTCGCCCGACGTGGAGTGAGAGATCACGGTGCGGATGAGCGCGCCGTGGGCGACGGCGATGACGTGCGGTTCCTCGGGTGCGACCAGGGCGCGGGCATCGGCAACTGCTTCCTCGATCCCGCGCAGTGCTCGGGTCGTGACCTCCGGCCACGGTTCGGCGCCCGGGACCTCTGCCGTCGCCCAAGGCCCCCAGCGGTCGAAGAACTCGGTGTCGGTGAGTCCCTCGGCGTCCCCGTAGCCGCGCTCCTGGAGTGCGGGGTACGTGCGCGGTTCGGGCAGGTCGAGGATGCCGGCGATGATGCGCGCCGTCTCGTTCGCGCGCGACAGGTCGCTCGACACGATGACGGTCGGGGTGTCCCGGTCGAGCGCATCCGCGAGGGCGAGGCCAGCCGCGCGGGCCTGCTCCCGTCCGGTGTCGTTCAGCGGGATGTCGGTCGACCCCTGGATCCGGCGGGTACGGTTCCAATCGGTTTCGCCGTGGCGCACGAGGGTGAGAAGGGTCACCGGACGAGCCTACGACGACGGTGCGGTCTCACCGACCGGCGAGTTCCCGGCCGAGGGCGGTGAGCACCTCGGAGGTCCCGGCATCGATCTTGACAGTCGCGCGCGTGTCCCCTCGCGTCTCGCCGCGGTTGACGATCACGACGGGCAGCCGCCGGCGGCGGGCGCGCTCGAGAAGGCGGATGCCGGAGTTCACCACGAGCGAGGAGCCGGCGATCAACAGCGCCGAGCTCGAGCGGACGAGCTGTTCCGCCTCACGGAACTTCTCCAGCGGGATGTACTCCCCGAAGAAGACGACCTCGGGCTTCAGCATCCCGCCGCAGACGGAGCAGTCGGGGATGACGAAACCGTCGCTCGCGCCGGGCAGCACGTCGCCGTCGGGACCGAGTTCGACGTTCTCGGGCACCGTGATCCAGGGGTTGTCGCGCTCGATCCGCACCGCCAGATCGCGGCGATCGAAGACCTGACCGCAGTGCAGACACGACACCCGCCGCATCGTGCCGTGGAGTTCGACGACGCGTCTGCTGCCGGCGCGCACGTGCAGCCCGTCCACGTTCTGCGTGATGACGCCTGACGCGATGCCGGCGTGCTCGAGTGCCGCAAGCGCCCGATGGCCCTCGTTCGGAGCTGCCGCGGCGAACGTCCGCCACCCGAGATGGCTTCCAACCCAGTAGCGCCGCCGCGACCCGTCGTCGGCGAGGAACTGCTGCGCGGTCATCGGCGTCCGCACGGGAGCGCCCTTGCCGCGGTAGTCCGGGATGCCGGAGTCCGTCGAGACACCGGCGCCCGTCAGCACGGCGACGCGGTGCCCGGCGAGCGCGTCGGCCGCGCGTTCCACGGCGGTCGTCGTCTCGGCATCCAGGTCCAGCACGCTCATGGCCCTCCTCAGGGGATCGAGCCTACGCCGTCGTCGTTTCGCGGAGGTCACGACCCCCGGTGACAGCCCGCCGTGACAGCCCGCCCGTGACAGCATGGGGCCATGACGATGATCCGCATCGACGATCCGTCGGATCCGCGTCTGTCGGACTACCGGGGACTCACCGACACGGCTCTGCGCCGGATCGCCGAGCCCGAGGGGGGTCTCTACATCGCCGAGTCGGCGAAGGTGATCTCCCGGGCGGTGGGTGCCGGGCACCGGCCGCGGTCCGTGCTCGTGCAGGAGAAATGGGTCGACGACGTCGCCGTGCTCGCCGGCGACGCTCCCGTCTACGTCGTCCCGGACACCGTCGCCGAGCAGCTCACCGGATTCGCCGTCCACCGGGGAGCGCTCGCCGCCATGCACCGCCCCGACCAGCCCGCGCCGGCGGAGCTGCTCGACGGCGCGCGGACGGTCGTCGTCCTCGAAGACATCGTCGACCACACCAACGTGGGTGCCGCCTTCCGGGCCGCCGCCGCGCTGGGCGCCGATGCCGTCCTCGTCTCGCCCCGGTGCGGTGATCCGCTCTACCGACGCAGCGTCCGGGTCAGCATGGGGACGGTCTTCCAGGTGCCGTGGGCGCGCCTTCCGGAGTGGGATGCCGCCGCGCCCCTGTTCGCGGCGGCGGGGGTGCACCTGGCGGCGATGGCGTTGTCGGACGACGCCCTGTCGCTCGACGAGTTCGCCGCAGCCCGACCGGAGCGGCTGGCGATCCTCATGGGGTCCGAAGGCGAGGGCTTGTCGACCTCGGCCCTCGACGCCGCCGATTCGGTCGTCACCATCCCGATGTCGGGCGGTGTCGACTCGCTCAATGTCGCGTCCGCGGCAGCCGTCGCCCTCTGGGCCCTCCGCTGACTCAGTCGCCGGGCGGCATCGCCGAGAAGGGCAGCGCCTCGGGGCGCTTGGCCGTGACGTGGTCGCCCGAAGACTGGTGACGCAGACGCCGCAGGACCCACGGCACGAGGTGCGCTCGCGCCCAGACCAGATCGTTCGCCCGCGCCGCGCGCCACGTCGTCGTCGGCAATGCCTCGGGCGCCATCGGCTGAAGGTCGTTCGGCACGTTGAGCGCGCGGAGCACCATGCGTGCGACCTCGTGATGTCCGAGCGAGTTGTAGTGCAGGCGGTCGTCGTCGAAGAAGCGCATATCCTGCACCTCTTTCAGCGCCCACTGGTCGGCCACGATGCAGTCGTAGCGGTCGGCGATCGCTCGGATGTTCTCGTTGTAGATCGCGACGCGGCCGCGGATGCCGCGGAAGACCGGCGTGAACTCGGTGTCGATCGCGGTGAAGATCAGCAGCGTCGCGCCTTGGGAAGACAGGCGGGCGACGGCATCCTCGAACAGCTCCGCCACGGCATCCGGATCACCCTGCGGACGGATCACGTCGTTGCCGCCGGCGGAGAGGGTGATCAGGTCGGGCTTCAGCGCGAGCGCGGGCTCGATCTGGGCGTCGACGATCTGGCGGATGAGCTTGCCGCGGATCGCGAGGTTCGCATAGGCGAAATCATCGACCTGCGAGGACAGCACGGCCGCGACGCGGTCGGCCCAGCCGCGGTGCTCACCCGGGCGATCCAGGTAGGGGTCGCCGATGCCTTCCGTGAAGGAGTCTCCGATCGAGACCATCCGCCGCCACGGGTGGGCGGTCGCATTCGGGACGTAGGGCGAACGGTTCTCGTCCGGAACCTGGTCGTTCTCGCGCATGGCACCTCCGCATCGAGGCTACCCGCCGGATGCCGCCGCACCCGATCGACGACCGGTGTCCCCGGTCGCGATTAGGGTGGATCGACGTGACGAGCGAGATGATGAGCGAAGAGGGGGCGGCCTCGGACGAGCCCCACTTCGGGAGTTTCGCCGCCGAGCACCTCTCTCCCGCGTTCCCGCAGCGCGCGCCGTGGGGAACGGCGCAGAACCTCCGCGCGTGGCAGGCCGAGGCTCTCGAGCAGTACTTCGAGACCGACGGGCCGGACGGGGTCGGTGGGGGACCACGCGACTTCCTCGCGGCCGCAACCCCCGGCGCCGGCAAGACGACGTTCGCCCTCCGTCTCGCGAGCGAGCTGATGCGGCGTCGCATCATCGACCGCATCATCGTCGTCGCCCCGACCGAGCACCTGAAGACCCAGTGGGCGGATGCCGCGGCCCGCGTCTCGATCCGCCTCGACCCGCGGTTCAGCAACAAGCACTTCTCGCCGGCGCGGCACTACCACGGGGTCGCCGTCACCTACGCGCAGGTCGCGGTGAAGGCGTCCGTGCACGAGCGCCTCGTCCTGGACTCTCGCGCCCTCGTGATCCTCGACGAGGTGCACCACGGCGGCGACGCGCTCAGCTGGGGCGACGCGCTCCGCGAGGCGTACGGCCGCGCGACGCGGCGGCTTCTGCTGTCGGGGACCCCGTTCCGCAGCGACACCGCGCCCATCCCGTTCGTCGAGTACCACCCGAACGACAAGGGCATCCGCCTCTCGCGGACGGACTACAACTACGGGTACGGCCGGGCGCTGGCCGACGGCGTCGTGCGTCCCGTGCTCTTCCACGTCTACGCCGGGCAGATGAAGTGGCGGACGAAGGCGGGCGACGAATACGAAGCCCACCTCGGTCAGGACAACACGAAGGACATCAACTCCCAGGCATGGCGGACGGCGCTCAACCCCGAGGGGGAGTGGATCTCGGCCGTCCTGCGTTCCGCAGACCGCCGTCTCACCGAAGTGCGACAGGACGTCCCGGATGCCGGGGGCCTCGTCATCGCGACGGATCAGACCGCCGCGCGCGCCTACGCCGCGATCCTCCGCGACATCACGGGGGAGCCGACCACGGTCGTCCTCTCGGATGACAAGGCCGCTTCGGGGCGCATCGAGACCTTCGGACAGTCGACGACCCGGTGGATGGTCGCGGTCCGGATGGTGTCCGAAGGCGTCGACGTCCCGCGGCTCGCGGTCGGGGTCTACGCGACCAGTGCCTCGACGCCGCTGTTCTTCGCGCAGGCCATCGGGCGTTTCGTCCGCGCACGACGTCGCGGCGAAGCGGCATCCGTCTTCTTGCCCAACGTCCCCCCGCTGCTCGCCCTCGCGAACGAGATGGAACGCGAGCGCGATCATGCGCTCGATCGCGAGGAGAGCGACGACGACGGCCTCGAGGATTCGCTGCTCGAAGAGGCCGAGCGCGAGGACAAGGCGTCCGACTCGCTCATCGAGGAGGGCAGCTACCAGGCTCTCGGGTCGAGCGCACACTTCGATCGCGTGCTCTACGACGGCAAGGAGTTCGGTCAGCTCGCCGTGCCCGGGACACTGGAGGAGGAGGAGTTCCTCGGGATCCCCGGGCTCCTCGAGCCGGAGCACGTGCACGAGCTGCTCATGCAGCGGCAGTCCCGGCAGACCCGCCACCGCCACGCGCGGGAAGCGCAGGAGAAGACGACGGCGGAGGCGACCGGAGAACCGGAGAACACGCTGCCGCCGGCGCTCCACCGCACGCTCAGAGAGCAGCGGCAGCTCCTCAACAGCCTCGTCGGTCTCTACGCGCGGCAGAGCGGCGAACCCCACGGCGCCGTGCACGCGGAACTCCGGCGGGTGTGCGGTGGACCCGAGGTCGCCCGCGCCACCGTGGCGCAGTTGCAGGCGCGCATCGAGGTGCTGCGAAAGCGCGTCCACTCCTGACCCCTTCGGATCCCCGAAATGCTGGCAGTTCCGGCTTTCGGGCCGTCTCCGTCCCGCGCGCTGGTTAGCGTGAGAGGGACATGAGCACGATCGACGCGACGCCCCTTCCCGACGCCACCCCTCGAGATCGACGGCGGTGGGCCGCGTACCTCGCCGACGAGCGCGCGGAGGCGCGCGTGTATCGAGAGCTCGCCGCCCGTAAAGACGGGGAGGAGCGCGACATCCTCGAGGCGCTCGCCGAGGCCGAGGGGCGTCACGAGGCCCATTGGCTGGGTCTCCTCGGCGGGGAGCCGGCCCGGCTCCCGCGTGCGTCGGTCCGCACCCGCCTGCTGGCCACGATGGCCCGTCGGTTCGGGTCGATCTTCGTCCTGGCTCTCGCGCAGAACGCCGAGAACCGCTCGCCCTACGACGACGACCCCCATGCCACGCCGGCCATGCGCGCCGACGAGAAGATCCACGGCGAGGTCGTCCGCGGCCTGGCGGCGCGCGGACGGATGCGCCTCTCGGGCACCTTCCGCGCCGCCGTCTTCGGCGCGAACGACGGACTCGTGTCGAACCTCGCGCTCGTCATGGGCATCGGCGCCACAGGGGTCGCGCCGCAGTTCGTCCTGTTCAGCGGCGTCGCGGGTCTCCTGGCCGGTGCGCTGTCGATGGCCGCGGGGGAGTTCGTCTCGGTCCGGTCGCAGCGCGAGCTGATCGAGGCCACGCACCCGAACAACGACACCGACCACGTCCTCCCGGATCTCGACCTCGACGCGAACGAACTCGCCCTCGTCTACCGGACGCGGGGCCTCGGCGAAGATGAGGCTCTCGAGCGGGCGCGGCAGGTCGTCGCGACGGCACAGGCGAGCGACCGTGCCGTCCCGTACCGGCGTGCGGCCGAGCCGCCCGCCGACCTCGAGTCCGTCGGTTCTGCGTTCGGAGCCGCGGCATCCAGCTTCGCGTTCTTCGCCTCGGGTGCCGTCATCCCGGTCCTGCCGTGGATCTTCGGACTCTCGGGCCTCGCGGCCGTCGCTCTGGCACTCGCCCTCGTGGGGCTCGCGCTGCTCCTGACCGGAGCTACCGTCGGTCTGCTCTCGGGTGCACCGCCGCTGCGCCGCGGGCTGCGTCAGCTGGCGATCGGTTTCGGGGCTGCGGCGATCACCTACCTGCTCGGGCTGCTGTTCGGCGTGTCCGCCGCCTGATCGGGCTGCACGCCTGGCCCGATTATTCGGACCGCTCAGAACGTGCTACTGTCGATCCTCGGTTGCGAAACCGAAATCCCGGAGGAAACAAAGGGAAAAAACTCTGCGCGGGTGGCGGAATAGGTAGACGCGCTAGCTTGAGGTGCTAGTGCCCGAATAGGGCGTGGGGGTTCAAGTCCCCCCTCGCGCACAGAGGAAGAAATGGGTCCCGAGAGGGGCCCATTTCTCGTTTCCGGGGTGGTGGCAGGGACCGCCCCTTCGCCGCGGGTAGCGTGGGCGGCATGTCCGCTCCCGACGATCTGCCCGAGGTCGCGCGCGTCGCCCGCGATCTGATCCGCTTCGACACCACGAACTACGGCGAAGGTCGCGCCAACGGGGAACGCGAGGCCGCCGAGTACGTCGGCGCCTACCTCGAGTCGCTGGGGCTGACGCCCGAGTACTACGAACCGATTCCGCGGCGCACGAACGTGGTCGCTCGGGTGCCCGGACGCAACCCCGACAAGCCCGCGCTCATCCTGCACGGCCACCTCGACGTCGTCCCCGCGGTGGCGGCCGACTGGAGCGTCGACCCCTTCGAGGGCGCCGTGAAGGACGGGATGCTGTGGGGCCGCGGCGCCGTCGACATGAAGGACATGAACGCCATGATCCTCACCTCGGTCGCCGATCTGCTTCGCGCGGGTGAGCGCCCCGAGCGAGACCTCATCCTCGCCTTCTTCGCCGATGAGGAGAACGGCGGCGTCGAAGGCTCCCAACTGGTCGTCCGCGACCGCGCCGAGTGGTTCGCCGGTGCGACCGAGGCGATCAGCGAGGTCGGCGGTTATTCGATCGCCGTGGGGGACGAGCGCGCCTACCTGCTGCAGGTGGGCGAGAAGGCGCTCATCTGGATCCGGCTCCACGCCACGGGGCAGGCCGGACACGGCAGCCGCCACCACCCCGACAACGCCGTGACGCGTCTCGCCGAGGCGGTCGCGGCCCTCGGCCGCACGGGCTGGCCCATCGAACTCACCTCGACGACGCGACAGCTCGTCGGATCGCTCGCCGATCTCTCGGGGACCCTGGCCGACGATCCCGACGCCGTCGCCGATACGGCGGGCGCGGCATCCGCGTTCCTGCGCTCCACCTTCCGGACCACGACCAACCCCACCGGGCTGACCGCCGGGTACAAGCACAACGTGATCCCGGATGCCGCGACCGCCGCGATCGACATCCGCACCCTGCCGGGGCACGAGGACCAGGTCCTGGCGCAGGTGCAGCGGATCGTCGGAGACGACATCCGCATCGAGGTCGTCCACCGTGACATCGGGCTCGAGGTTCCCTTCGCCGGAGACCTCGTCGACGCGATGGTCGGCGCGCTGGGGCGCCACGATCCCGGAATCCCGGTCATCCCGTACCTTATGGGGGGAGGGACCGACAACAAGGCCCTCGCCGAGCTCGGCATCGCCGGGTTCGGGTTCGCACCGCTGCGACTGCCCGCCGACCTCGACTTCACGGGGATGTTCCACGGTGTCGACGAACGCGTCCCGATCGACGCGCTCGTCTTCGGGCAGCGCGTGCTCACCGATCTGATCCGCACGTACTGAAAGGCCCCCATGTCGATCCTCGACGCCATCATCCTGGGTATCGTCCAGGGCCTGACAGAGTTCCTCCCGATCTCCTCGAGCGCTCATCTGCGCATCGTGGGGGAGTTCCTCCCCAATGCGCAGGACCCGGGTGCGACCTTCACCGCCATCACGCAGATCGGCACGGAGCTCGCCGTCCTGGTCTACTTCTGGACGCGCATCATGCGGATCATCGCCGCGTGGGCGAAGTCGCTCACCGGGCGCGTGCCCCGCAATGACCCCGACGCCCGCATGGGCTGGATCGTCATCATCGGCACGATCCCGATCGGCGTGCTCGGCTTCCTCTTCCAGGACGTGATCCGCGACACGTTCCGGAACCTCTGGCTCGTGGCGATCGTGCTGATCGTCTTCGGAATCATCCTCGGCGTCGCCGATGCGCTCGGAAAGCGCGTCCGCACCGAGAAGGACCTCACGGTCGGTCACGGCCTCACCCTCGGCATCGCCCAGTCTTTGGCCCTCGTCCCGGGCGTCTCGCGCTCGGGAGCCACCACGACGGCTGCGCTCGCGATGGGCTACACGCGTCCCGCGGCGGCCGAGGTCGCGTTCCTGCTCGCGGTTCCCGCCGTCTTCGGCAGCGGTCTGTACGAGCTCCTGCAGGCGATCCGCGAGCCCGGTCAGTCGCCGTTCACCCTCGGCGAGACCGCGATCGCCACCGTGGTCTCGTTCGGCGTCGGCCTCGTCGTCATCGCCTACCTGATGCGGTACCTGAAGCGCGGCAGCTTCCTGCCGTTCGTGCTCTACCGCGTCGTCCTCGGCATCGTGCTGCTCATCCTGCTCGCCTTCGGGGTGCTGCAGGCCTACTGAGCGTGGAGCGTCAGCGGCGGGGGTCGTCCTTCGGCCCGCGCGGCCCGTCGCCGCGACGACGCAGGTAGCGCTCGAACTCCTGTGCGATCGCGTCTCCGGATGCCTCGGGGGAGTCCCAGGCGTCGCGTGCGGTCTCGAGCTGCCGGATGTACTCCGTCATCTCCTCGTCGTCGGCGGCGGCGGCATCCACCGACGCCTCCCACGCGAGCGCGTCCGCGGGCAGGGCGCCGCGAGTGATCGTGGCGCCGGTGATCTCCTCGAGCTTGTCGAGGAGCGCCAGCGTCGCCTTGGGCGAGGGCGTGTGGCCGGCGACGTAGTGGGGGATGCTGGCCCAGAGGCCTGCCGTCGGGATGCCGGCTGCCTCACCGGCCGCGGCGAGCGCCGACAGGATGCCGACAGGCCCCTCGTAGGTCGATCGCTCGAGTCCGAGCGACGAGCGGAGCTCCTCGTTCTCGGAGCCGGCGAACACCGAGATCGGGCGGGTGTGGGGGACGTCGCTCATCATCGAGCCGAGCGCGACGATGCCGGTGATGTCCTCCCGGAGGGCGGCATCGATGAACTCCGCCGAGAACGCCTGCCAGGCGCGCGCCGGCTCCGTACCGGTGAGGAGCCAGAGGTCGGGACCGTCCTCGCGGGGAGTCGCCGGACGCCACAGTGTCGCGTCGGGCCACACCAGGCGACGGGAGCCGTCGGCATCCAGTTGCATCTGCGGCCGCGTGTACTGGTAGTCGAAGTACAGCTCCGGGTCGACGCCGAACACCTTCTCGAACGTCCCCGCCGTACGCAGCTGAGAGGCCGCAGCGGTCGCCGCCTCTCCGGCATCGTTCCAGCCGTCGACGGCGATCACGAGCACCCGCTGTCCCAGTCCCTGCACGGACGTCCTCTCTGTCGGTACCCCCACGATACGCCGCCGTCCCCGGGGCGGGCGGATGCGCTCGCGTAGCATTGACCGGTGACTTCCCCCCTCCCCGCCGCGGTCCTCTGGGACATGGACGGCACCCTCGTCGACACCGAGCCGTACTGGATGGCCGCCGAGACCCCGCTCGTGGAGCGGTTCGGCGGTGCCTGGACCCACGACGACGCTCTCGGGATGGTGGGACTCGGCCTCGACGACGCCGCCCGCATCCTGCAGGGCGCCGGCGTCCGCATGGAGGTCGACGAGATCGTCGCCCACCTGACCGACGAGGTCATGCGTCAGCTGCGCGAGGAGGGCGTGCCCTTCCGTCCCGGCGCGCGCGAACTCCTCCGCGAACTGCGGGATGCCGGGATCCCGACCGCGCTCGTCACGATGTCGATGAGCCGGATGGCACGGAGCATCACCGAGCTCATCGACTTCGAGGCCTTCGACGTCGTCATCGGAGGCGACGACGTCACGCGCCCCAAACCCCATCCGGACCCCTACCTCCAGGCCTGCGAGGCGCTGGGGGTGGACCCCGTCGACACCGTCGCGTTCGAGGATTCGATCACGGGCGCTCGTTCGGCCGTCGCGGCCGGGACGGTGACCGTCGGCATCCCGCACATGGTCTCTCTCGACGAGGTCGGCGCTCACGAGCTCTGGCCGACCCTCGAAGGTCGGACGGTTGCCGACGTCGCCGCGGTGCTGACCCGCGTGCGTCAGGGGGTCGGGGCGTGAGCGCCGACCTGCGCCCGAGCGGTCCGTTCCGCATCGGCGACCGCGTTCAGCTGACGGGCCCCAAGGGTCGCCTGCACACCGTCACCCTCCGCGAGGGCGGCGAGCTGCACACGCACCACGGCGTGCTCCGCCACGAGGGGATCATCGGTCAGCCCGACGGGTCGGTCGTGGTCAACAGCGGCGGTCACGAGTACCTGGCCCTGCGGCCTCTGCTCCGTGACTTCGTCATGTCGATGCCCCGCGGTGCCGCCATCGTCTATCCGAAGGATGCCGCCCAGATCCTCGCCTCTGCCGACATCTTCCCCGGCGCCACCGTCGTCGAGGCCGGGGTCGGGTCGGGCGCCCTCTCACTGTGGCTACTGCGCGCGATCGGTCCGGAGGGCCGTCTGCTCTCGTTCGAGCGCCGCGAGGAGTTCTCCGAGGTCGCCGAGGCCAATGTCGAGACCTTCCTCGGGCATTACCCCGAGTCGTGGCAGGTCGTCGTGGGAGACCTGGGGGACAAGCTCCCCGAGGTGACCGAACCCGGCGGCGTCGACCGCGTCGTGCTCGACATGCTCGCGCCGTGGGAATGCATCGACGTCGTCGCCGAGGCGCTCACCCCCGGTGGTGTGGTCCTCTGCTACATCGCGACGGCGACGCAGCTGAGCCGGGTCGCCGAGTACATCCGTCATTCCGGGCTGTTCACCGAGCCCGAGGCGACCGAGACGATGGTGCGCGGATGGCACGTCGAGGGGCTGGCCGTCCGTCCCGATCATCGGATGGTCGCCCACACCGGCTTCCTCCTCACGGCGCGCCGTCTCGCCCCGGGAGCGATGCCGCCCGATGTCCGCAAGCGCGCGCTGAAGAAGCCGTCCTACGCGGACGAGGACGTCGAGGCGTGGACGCCGGGCGCCGTCGGCGATCGCGAGATCACCGACAAGAACCTCCGCAAGCGGGTGCGCGACGCGCAGAAGGCCGTCGAGGGGGCGCGGCAGGCTGCCGAGGATCGCTCCGGCGAGACCCTAGACTGAACGAATGCGTCAGATCCCCGCTGCCGTGGCCGTTATCGGCCTGACCGCCCTGGCCCTCGTCGGGTGCGCCCCGTCCGGTCCCGCAGACAGCGGATGCGAACGCGTCACCGCTCCCGCCTCCTCGCTCGACCTCGTCGACGTCTCGGGTGCGCAGGGGTCGCCGACGGCCAAGACGACCGATCCGGTCTACGTCACGAAGACCTCGTACACCGACCTCGCCACGGGCGAGGGCACGCCGATCACGACGGCTAAGCAGGATGTCCAGGTCGGCATCACGCTGCTCAACGGCGCCACGGGTCAGACCGTGCTCTCGGCTCCGTCGCGGCTGATCCAGTTGAGTGTTCTGGAGCAGACGTTCCCGACGATCGCCAAGGCGCTCGACTGCACCCGACCCGGCGCGCGTGTCGTCTCGGCGATCCCGGCGAAGGATCTCGAGCCGTCGCTCGTGAGCCAGATCGGTCTCACCGAGGGGCAGGCCGCCGTCCTCATCGTCGACGTGAACACCGTGTTCCTGCCCGCGGCGAACGGCGTCCCTCAGTACGTCGACGGCAGCAACATCCCCACGGTGGTCCTTGCCCCCGACGGCACACCCGGAGTCATCGTGCCCGACGCCGCACCGCCGAAGGATCTGGTCGTCAAGACGCTGAAGAAGGGCGACGGCGAGAAGATCACCGCTGATTCGACTCCGCGTCTGCACTACACGGGTGTGCTCTGGAAAACCGGAGAGGTGTTCGATTCGACGTGGGAGAAGGGCACGCCCGTCACCCTGTCGATGACGAACGTCGTCAAGGGGTTCGCGGACGCGCTCGAGGGCCAGACCGTCGGATCGCAGGTTCTCGTGGTTATCCCGCCGAGCCTCGGCTACGGCGACAAGGAATCGGGAAGCATCCCGGCGAACTCGACTCTCGTGTTCGTGATCGACGTGCTCGGGATCGACACCAGCGAGGACGCTCAGAGCGCGACACAGTGAGTCGGGGCGGGGCCGCAGCGCGTCTCCGCGCCTAGGATTGCGATGTGTCCACCGAACCGATCCGCAGCGCGCCCGAGGAACGTCTCGTCAACCTCGTCGTCGCCCTGCTGGCCACGAATCAGGGCCTGACGAAGGACACGATCCTCTCCTCGGTCTCGGGATATCGCGAGCAGGGTTCGGCCGGTGCGTCGAAGGATGCCCTCGAGAAGATGTTCGAACGAGACAAGGACAGTCTCCGTTCTCTCGGTGTGCCGATCGAGACCATCGGAGACTACGCCGACCCCGATGATCTGCGCGAGGCCAGGTACCGGGTCCCCACGGCGGAGTACTCGCTCCCCGTCGACATCGACTTCACGCCGGCCGAGATCGCTGTCCTGAACCTCGCCAGCGGTGTCTGGGGGGAGACGTCCATGTCGGCGTCGGCGCGCAGCGGTCTGCGCAAGATCCAGGCGCTCGGCATCGAGGTCGATGCGCCGATCATCGGATACGCGCCCCGCATCAGTCTGCGCGAACCTTCGTTCGCTCCGCTGCAGCGGGCCATCGAGCAGGCGCGCGTCGTCGAGTTCGACTACATCAAGGGAGGATCGGATGCCGCCCACCGTCGGCGCGTGCAGCCGTGGGCGCTCGTGGAGTACGACGGCCGCTGGCACGTGTACGGCTTCGATCTGCTGCAGGACGCCGAGCGGACCTTCCTCCTCTCCCGCATCGCCTCGGACGTCGTCGTCACGCGGACCTCGTTCGACCTGGCGCTCCGAGAAGGCGCGGGCGAGAAGGCGCTTTCGGGTCTTCGGGCGGTCGCCGACGGGCAGCGGGCGCGACTTCAGGTGGAGCCCGGCACTGAAGCGGTCCTGCGGCTGCATCGGCGATCTGTCGGCGAAGACGACACGGGATGCCTCGTCCCCTACGTCGACGCTCAGATCTTCGCCGACGAACTCGCGTCCTACGGTCCGGAGGTGCGCGTGATCGATCCGCCCGAACTCGCCGAGCTCGTGGCGACCCGTCTGCGTCGGGCGCGTGACCTGCACATGGAGGCGGCCGGATGAGGGCGCAACCGCTGGTCGCGACCGATCGCGCCTCCCTCATCCTCCAGCTCGTCCCGTACCTGATCTCCAAGGGCGAGGTCACCGTCGTCGAAGCGGCGCGCGACTTCGATGTCGAGCCCGACGAGATGCGCTCGATGGTCGAGAAGCTCACCGTCATCGGGCTCCCCGGGGACGGCGGATTCTGGCAGATGGCCAACGACCTCTTCGACATCGATTGGGACCTGCTCGACGAGCAGGACACCATCTCGATCACCAATGCCGTCGGTCTCGAGCGGACCCCGCGTCTCACGGCACGCGAGGCGGCGGCGTTGCTCGCCGGGCTGCAGATGGCGGCGAGCCTCCCGGGCGTCGGCGACAGCGGCGTGGTGCAGGGGCTTCTGGCGAAGCTCGCCGCGGGGGCATCGAGTGCGCCCGCGGAGGTCATCGTCGCGACACCGGTCGTGGACGACGTGCGGACGACCGTCGCGGAGGCGGTGCAGCGAGGGGTGGCCGTGTCGTTCGCGTATCGCGCCCCGGACGCGCCGGTGACCACGCGCACCGTCGACCCCGTCAAGGTCCACATCGCGGACGGCCAGTGGTACCTCCAGGGGTGGTGCCACTTGCGCCAGGCGGTGCGCACCTTCCACCTCGACCGGGTGTCGGACGTGGTGCCGACCGACATCCCGAGCACCCACCAGTCGGACGCCCTCCCCGGACTGTTCGAGCCGGCCGAGACCGACGTGGTCGTCGAGCTCCGGTGCCGCAAGGACGTCGTGCCCCTCCTCGGCGAGTTCGCGGCTCGCGCCGTCGTGCGGGGCAAGGGCGAGTTCCGCACCGTCAGCCTTCGGGTCGGCGACGAGCGGAGCCTCAAGCGGCTCGCGGCGCGGCTCGGCGGCGATGTCGAGATCGTCTCGCCGGCGGACGCCCGGGAGGCGGCCCGCGCCTGGGCGGATGCCGGGCTCGCCCAGTACACCTGAGGGTCTCTGTTCACCTGGGGCGGTTAGACTGAACCGACACCCCAACCCGAGGAGCTTTCATGGGCGGCTTGCAAGGATGGCACCTGATCGTCGTTCTGGTGGTGATCCTGCTCCTGTTCGGAGCGGCGAAGCTGCCTGCCCTCGCGAAGAGCGTCGGCCAGTCCGCCCGTGTGTTCAAGGGCGAGATGAAGGCGATGAAGGAAGAGGACGGCCCGGCCGAGACGCCGAACCACCAGCAGCCTCAGGCGCCCACGTCCGTCACCGGGCTGACGCCGCCGCCCGCGCAGGGCCCACCGCAGGGCCCCAGCTCCTCCTGAGGCGGTGACGACCACCGAACGGGACGCCGCGACGGGCGACGCCCCGCGCCGAGACAAGCGGATGTCGCTGGGCGATCATCTTCGTGAGTTCCGCAAACGTCTGATCATCGCCGCCATCGCGATCGTGGCGGGGATGGTCGTCTCATTCACTCTCGGCGACGCGATCATCTGGGCGATCACGGAACCGATCCGCGTCGTGGCGGAGAGGCGCGGCGACGAGAACGCCGTGACCCTCATGTTCGCGACGGTCACGTCCGCCTTCGACCTCCGCATCCGCATCGCCTTCGCCGTCGGCATCCTGATCTCCGCACCGGTCTGGTTGTGGCAGATCTGGGCGTTCCTCATGCCGGGACTGACCCGCAAAGAGGTTCGGTACACCATCGGTTTCGTCGCCGCGGCGGTGCCGCTCTTCTTCGCCGGCGCGTTCACGGGATGGCTCATCCTCCCGCACCTCGTGGAGCTCATGGCCGGATTCACCCCCGACGGGGCGTCGAACTTCTACGACGCGAAGTATTACTACGACTTCGTCTTCAAGCTCCTGATCGTCGTCGGGGTCTCGTACGTGACGCCCGTCTTCCTGGTCGCGCTCAACCTGTCGGGAGTGATGACGGGCAAGGAGATCATGAAGGGGTGGCGAGTCGCGATCGTCATCGCGACGGTATTCGCCGGAGCGGCCACGCCGGCCGCGGACGTCGTCAGCATGCTCATCCTCGCCGGAATCCTCACGCTGCTGTTCTTCGCCGCTGCCGGTCTCTCGATGATCTTCGACCGCCGCAAGAGCAAGCGCGACGCTGCGCTCCTCGGTCCGATCGCATGACGGACTTCGCCGCTCGATACGCACGCGCACAGTCCGGCCGACGGCATCCGATCTCGGCGGCGTTCGCCGACATGCAGCGGTTCGACCTCGACCCGTTCCAGATCGAGGGATGCCAGGCACTCGAGGACGGGAGCAGTGTGCTCGTCGCCGCACCCACAGGGGCGGGGAAGACGATCGTCGGTGAGTTCGCGATCCACCTCGCGATGCGCGAACCCGGCGACAAGGCGTTCTACACGACGCCCATGAAGGCCCTGTCGAACCAGAAGTTCCGGGAGTTGCAGGAGGTCTACGGCGCGGACGAGGTCGGCCTGCTCACCGGCGACACGAACATCAACGGCAACGCGCGTGTGGTCGTGATGACGACCGAGGTCCTCCGCAACATGCTGTACGCGGATTCGCCGGCACTCCGGGGCCTGCGCTACGTCGTGATGGACGAGGTCCACTACCTCGCCGACCGGTTCCGTGGACCCGTGTGGGAAGAGGTGATCCTCCACCTTCCGCCGGCGGTGCGGCTCGTGTCGCTGTCGGCGACCGTGTCGAACGCCGAGGAGTTCGGGGACTGGCTCGATACGGTGCGGGGCGACACTGAGGTCATCGTGTCCGAGACGCGGCCGGTGCCGCTCGAGCAGCATGTCCTCGTCCGCGGCGATCTGCTTCCGCTCTTCGATGATCGCGCGGGCGTAGCCACCGCTCAGGTGAACCAGGAGCTGACGCGCATCCGATCGCCGAAGGGCGCCACCTACGAGAACAACCGACGGGCGATGGAGTACCGGTCGCGCGGCGACCAGGAGCGGCGCAGGCCTCACCGCGGCGGCAAGCGCCCCGTGCGTCCGTCCACAGCGGCGCGCATCGAGCGGATGGATCGCCCGCAGGTCGTGGAGCTCCTCGGGCGCTCGAATCTTCTTCCGGCGATCTTCTTCATCTTCAGCCGGGTCGGGTGCGACGCCGCGGTGCAGCAGGTGCGCCGCGCGGGCGTCCGTCTGACCGACACCGCAGAGCGCGACGAGATCCGCTCCATCATCGACGAACGGCTCCAACCGCTGCAGGACGAGGACCTCGCCGTCCTCGGCTACTGGGAGTGGCGCGAGAACCTGGAACGCGGCGTCGCTGCGCACCACGCGGGCATGCTGCCGGCGTTCAAGGAGGTCGTCGAGGAGCTCTTCCGCCGCAAGCTCGTCAAGGTCGTCTTCGCGACCGAAACCCTCGCCCTCGGCATCAACATGCCCGCTCGCACGGTCGTTCTCGAGAAGCTGGAGAAGTTCAACGGCGAGGCGCGCGTCGCCATCACCTCGGGCGAGTACACGCAGCTGACGGGTCGTGCCGGCCGCCGCGGCATCGACGTCGAGGGCCACGCGGTCGTCCAGTGGACCGAGTCCCTCGACCCCCAAGCCGTCGCCGCGCTGGCTTCGCGGCGCACTTACCCGTTGAACTCGAGCTTCCGCCCGACGTACAACATGGCCGTCAACCTGATCGACCAGTTCGGTCGGGAGCGCGCCCGCGAGATCCTCGAATCCTCGTTCGCCCAGTTCCAGGCGGACCGCGCCGTCGTCGGTCTCGCCCGTCAGGTGAAGGATGCCGAGGCATCCCTCGCCGGCTACGAGAAGTCGATGACGTGCGATCGGGGAGATTTCGCCGAGTATTCCGGCATCCGGCGCGATCTGAGCGACGCCGAGAAGCTCAACAGAGCCGACCGCGCCGCCCCCGCGCGCATCCGGCAGCAGCACCAGAACGAGATCCAATCGCTCCGGCGTCGCATGCAGCGGCATCCCTGTCATTCCTGCCCCGACCGCGAGAATCACGCCCGCTGGGCGGAGCGGTACTGGAAGCTGCGGCGCCGCACGGATCGCACGCGACGCGACATCGAGACCCGCACCGGCACCGTCGCGCGGATCTTCGACCGCATCATCGACGTGCTCGCAGAGCTGAACTACGTCGCCTTCGACGACGGCGCCGCGGCTCTGACGGCCGCCGGGCGGACGATGCGCCGCATCTACGGGGAGCGCGATCTGCTCGTCGCGGAGTCGCTCCGGCGGGGGCTGTGGCGCGACCTCGACCCTGCGGGTCTCGCTGCCCTCGCCTCGTGTCTCGTGTACGAGCCGCGCCGCGACGAGGCGGGGGAGTTCCGGCTGCCGCGCGGACCGTTCCGCGAGGCGCTGTCGAAGACGCAGGATCTGTGGAGCCGTCTCGACGACCTCGAGCAGGAGCACCGCCTGCCGGGGACCGAGCCTCTGGCAACCGGACTTGCGCAGCCGATGAACTCCTGGGCCCGAGGCGCGTCTCTCGACGTCGTCCTCACCGAGGCCGACATGGCGGCCGGCGACTTCGTGCGCTGGACGAAGCAGACCATCGACCTGCTCGACCAGCTGTCGATCGTCGCGGATGCCGACGTCGCGGTGACGGCTCGGAAGGCCTTGGATGCCGTCCGGCGGGGGATCGTGGCCTACAGCTCTGTGTGAGCCCCGGCGCCGGTGTGTGGAGGGGATGACGGGAATCGAACCCGCGTAATCAGTTTGGAAGACTGAGGCTCTACCATTGAGCTACATCCCCGTCGACGCTGTGAACAGCGCCTCGACGAGTGTAGCGGACATGGTCGGCTAGACTTACCAACGGCCGTTTTTCGGCGCTCGCCAGCGTGCGCGCCCGGGGCGTAGCTCAGCTTGGTAGAGCGCCCGCTTTGGGAGCGGGAGGCCGCAGGTTCAAATCCTGTCGCCCCGACAACGGCCCCACGAACCCAGATCACCGAACGGACGCGCGTGTGCGCGGCCGGACAAGGAGAACGACAGGCATGGTCACCAGCACCGTCGAGCAGCTCAGCCCCACCCGGGTGAAGCTCCACATCACGGTCACCCCCGAGGAGCTCAAGCCGAGCATCTCGCACGCGTACGAGCACATCGCGCAGGACGTGCAGATCCCCGGCTTCCGCAAGGGCAAGGTCCCGGCGCCGATCATCGATCAGCGTGTCGGCCGTGAGGCCGTCCTCGAGCACGCCGTCAGCGAAGGCCTCGACGTCTTCTACCGCGAGGCCGTGACGGCGAACGACGTCCGCATCGTCGGTCGTCCCGCCGCCGAGATCGTCGAGTGGCCGAGCACGAAGGACTTCTCCGGCGACCTCAAGGTCGAGGTCGAGGTGGACGTCCGCCCCGAGTTCGAGCTTCCCGCCTACGACGACATCACCATCGAGGTCGACGCGGTCGAGACCGACGAGGCTGCAGTGGATGCCGAGCTCGACAAGCTCCGCAGCCGCTTCGGCACGCTCGTGACCGTCGACCGTCCCGCCAAGGCCGGCGACTTCGTCGAGCTCGACCTCGTCGCCACGATCGACGGCAACGAGATCGACCGCGCCGAAGGCGTCTCGTACGAGGTCGGCTCGGGTGAGCTCCTCGAGGGCATCGACGAGGCTGTGGAGTCGCTCACCGCGGGCGAGGACACCACGTTCCGTTCGAAGCTCGTCGGCGGCGACCACGCCGGTGAAGAGGCCGAGGTCGCCGTGACCATCAAGGCCGTCAAGGAGCGCGAGCTTCCCGAGGCCGACGACGACTTCGCTCAGGTCGCCTCCGAGTTCGACACGATCGGCGAGCTCCGCGAGAGCCTCGTCGAGCGCGTCTCGGAGCAGGCTGTCTTCACGCAGGGCTCCGCCGCGCGCGACAAGCTGATCGAGGTCCTGATCGAGAAGGCGGACATCCCCGTGCCCGCCAAGCTGGTCGAGGACGAGGTCCACACCCACCTCGAGGGCGAGGGCCGCCTCGAGGACGACGTGCACCGTGCCGAGGTCACCGAGGCGAGCGAGAAGCAGGTTCCGCACGCAGATGATCCTCGACAAGATCGCCGAGAAGCACGAGGTGCAGGTCTCCCAGGAGGAGCTGACGCAGTACCTCATCCAGTCGTCGGCGCAGTACGGCATGTCGCCGCAGGACTTCGTCAATGCGCTCCAGGAGGGCAACCAGATCCCGATGATGGTCGGTGAAGTCGCCCGCAACAAGGCCCTCGCCGTCGCACTCGGCAAGGTGACCGTCGTCGACACCAACGGCAAGAAGGTCGACCTGGCCGGCTTCGCCGCCGAGGACGACGAGGCAGCGGACGAGGCCACCGAGGCAGCGGACGAGAAGCCGGCCGCCAAGAAGGCCCCTGCGAAGAAGGCTCCGGCCAAGAAGCCCGCCGCGAAGAAGGCAGACGCCGCCGACGAGGCTG
The DNA here is from genome assembly GCF_030818715.1 of Microbacterium sp. SORGH_AS_0505. Lineage (NCBI taxonomy): Bacteria > Bacillati > Actinomycetota > Actinomycetes > Micrococcales > Microbacteriaceae > Microbacterium > Microbacterium sp. SORGH_AS_0505. The sequence goes on from NZ_JAUTAT010000001.1 coordinate 2,217,380, forward strand.
CCGACGAGAAGCCCGCCGCGAAGAAGGCTCCCGCCAAGAAGCCGGCCGCCAAGAAGGCCGACGCGGATGCCGCCGAGGAGCCCGCGAAGAAGGCTCCCGCCAAGCGCGCGACCAAGAAGGCCGCCGACAGCGAGTGACCCTCACCGACGGGCGGCGGGTGCCTTCGGGCCCCGCCGCCCGTCGTCGTTTCCGGGCATTCCCCGCGGCGCCGGAGGCGGTCGATGCCGCGCCCGGTATGCCCACGGCGAACACGGGCGAGACGCTCGGAACGCGCCACTAGATTCGAAGCACGAACACGAATCCAGGAGAGCATCCATGGCTGAACCCCTTATGGCGACCAGTGTCTTCGACCGGCTGCTGAAGGACCGAATCATCTGGCTCGGTTCCGAGGTGCGCGACGAGAACGCGAACGAGATCTGCGCCAAGATCCTGCTGCTCGCGGCCGAGGATTCCGAGAAGGACATCTACCTCTACATCAACTCGCCCGGTGGCTCGATCACCGCGGGTATGGCGATCTACGACACGATGCAATTCGTGCCGAACGACATCGTCACCGTCGGTATCGGCATGGCCGCCTCGATGGGCCAGTTGCTGCTGACCAGCGGCACGAAGGGGAAGCGGTACATCACTCCCAACGCCCGCGTCCTGCTGCACCAGCCCCACGGCGGCTTCGGCGGCACGTCCAGCGACATCCAGACGCAGGCGCAGCTCATCGTGTCGATGAAGAACCGTCTCGCGGAGATCACCTCCGCCCAGACCGGCAAGTCGGTCGAGCAGATCAACGCCGACGGTGACCGCGACCGCTGGTTCACCGCCGACGAAGCGCTCGAGTACGGCTTCGTCGACCACATCCGCGAACACGCTGCCGACGTCGCCGGCGGCGGCGGAACCGAGAACTGAGCGTCGGAGGACAACGCATGAACACCCCCATCTTCGGTCGCGCGCAGAGCGACATGATGCCCTCGAGCCGGTACATCCTTCCGCAGTTCGAGGAGCGCACCGCCTACGGCTACAAGCGTCAGGACCCGTACAACAAGCTGTTCGAAGACCGCGTGATCTTCCTCGGTGTGCAGGTCGACGACGCGTCCGCCGACGATGTCATGGCGCAGCTCCTGGTCCTCGAGTCGATGGACCCCGACCGCGACATCATCATGTACATCAACTCGCCCGGTGGTTCGTTCACCGCGATGACGGCGATCTACGACACGATGCAGTACATCTCGCCCCAGGTGTCGACCGTCGTCCTCGGGCAGGCTGCGTCGGCGGCATCCGTTCTCCTCGCCGCAGGAGCTCCCGGCAAGCGCCTCGCCCTGCCGAACGCCCGCATCCTGATGCACCAGCCCGCGGTCGGGGAGTCCGGTCACGGTCAGGCGTCGGACATCGAGATCCAGGCAGCGGAGATCCTCCGCATGCGCACCTGGCTCGAAGAGACGATGGCTCACCACACGAACCGCTCCGTCGAGCAGGTCAACAAGGACATCGACCGCGACAAGATCCTCTCCGCGCAGGAAGCGCTGGAGTACGGCATCGTCGACCAGGTCCTGACGTCCCGCAAGCGGACGCCTGCGGCCATCACGGCCTGACATCCGTCAGCAGATGCCCCGCCGATCCGTCGGCGGGGCATCGTCGTCCACACCCGTGTCGCAATCCGCCCGGTGTCCGGATCTGCGATTAGGCTCGACTGCACCAGCTTGAATCCTGAGGGGGAGCACCATGGCACGCATCGGTGAGAGCGCCGACCTGTTCAAGTGTTCCTTCTGTGGGAAGAGCCAGAAACAGGTCCAGCAGCTGATCGCCGGCCCCGGCGTATACATCTGCGACGAGTGCGTCGAGCTCTGCAACGAGATCATCGAAGAGCGCATGGCCGAGTCCGGCGACGGCGAGGTCAAGGACTTCGATCTCCCCAAGCCGCGTGAGATCTTCAGCTTCCTCGAGGAGTACGTCGTCGGGCAGGATCCCGCCAAGCGCGCCCTCGCCGTCGCCGTCTACAACCACTACAAGCGCGTCCGTGCCCGCAGCACGATCCAGTCCGCCGAGCAGCGGGCCGACGAGGTCGAGATCGCCAAGAGCAACATCCTGCTCCTCGGTCCGACCGGCTGCGGCAAGACCTACCTCGCGCAGACCCTCGCGAAGCGCCTGAACGTCCCCTTCGCCGTCGCGGATGCCACCGCGCTCACCGAGGCCGGCTACGTCGGCGAGGACGTCGAGAACATCCTGCTGAAGCTGTTGCAGGCGGCCGACTTCGACGTGAAGCGTGCCGAGACCGGCATCATCTACATCGACGAGGTCGACAAGATCGCCCGCAAGGCGGAGAACCCGTCGATCACGCGTGACGTCTCCGGTGAGGGTGTGCAGCAGGCGCTCCTGAAGATCCTCGAGGGCACGGTGGCTTCCGTGCCGCCGCAGGGTGGCCGCAAGCACCCGCACCAGGAGTTCATCCAGATCGACACGACGAACGTCCTGTTCATCGTCGCCGGCGCCTTCGCGGGCCTCGAGGACATCATCTCCTCGCGCGTCGGCAAGCACGGTGTCGGTTTCGGCGCTCCGCTGCAGGACAAGGAGCAGGAGCTCGACGTCTTCCGCGACGTCCTTCCTGAAGACCTCCACAAGTTCGGGCTGATCCCCGAGTTCATCGGTCGGCTCCCCGTGGTCACGACGGTGTCGCCCCTCGACCAGACCGCGCTCATCGAGATCCTCACCGGACCCAAGAACGCCTTCGTCAAGCAGTACCAGCGGATGTTCGAGCTCGACGGTGTCGAGCTCGAGTTCGAGGATGACGCCCTTCGTGCCATCGCCGATCTGGCCGTCGCACGCAAGACGGGCGCGCGCGGTCTCCGCGCCATCCTCGAGGACGTCCTCGGTCCGATCATGTTCGAGATCCCGTCCGCCGAGGACGTCGACAAGGTCGTCGTCACCCGGGCATCCGTCGAAGAGGGCGCACCCCCGACGCTCGTCCTGCGGCAGAAGCGCAAGAGCGCCTGACGTCGGGCCCGCGGTGTCGGTTGCCGCGGGTAGCGTTCCCGGCATGGGACGCATCCTCTTCGACACGGCCACCTCGATCGACGGCTACATCGCGGACGACGAGAACTCGCTCGCATGGCTCTTCGCCGTAGAGAACGGTGACACCCCGGACGACGCTCTGTTGCCGGCGGGGGCGACGGCGCTGGTGGAAGGATCGACGACCTACGAATGGGTTCTCGCCGAGTCCGACATCCTCGCGCACCCTGAACGGTGGGCGCAGTTCCACGGCGACCGCCCCACATTCGTCTTCACCACCCGCGACCTCCCGAAGCCGGAGGGCGCCGACATCAGATTCGTTCAGGGGCCGGTGGCATCCGTCCTCCCGACGATCCGTGCAGCTGCGGGAGCCGGTGACGTCTGGGTCGTCGGCGGGGGAGACCTCGCCGGTCAGTTCCTCGACGCGGGCGCACTCGACGAGATCGCGATCTCCGTGGCCCCGGTCTTCCTGACCGGGGGTGCGCCGCTCTTCCCGCGCCGGATCGGGTCGGAGCGGCTGCGTCTGCGGTCGGCGGAGGCCGTCGGCCAGTTCGCCCGTCTCGTCTACGAGGTCCGCGCTGCCACGGAGTGAGGTCAGCCGGTGAGGCCGCGCCGCTCCAGGAGGGGCTCGATGCGCGCGTCGCGTCCGCGGAAGTCGCGGTAGGCCTCGAGCGGATCCTTCGAGCCGCCGACGCCCAGGAGCCGGGTGCGGAAGCGGTGGCCGTTCTCGCGCGTCAGCCCACCGTTCTCGTGGAACCACTCCACGGTGTCGGCGTCGAGGACCTCGCTCCAGATGTAGGAGTAGTAGCCCGCGCTGTACCCACCCGAGAAGATGTGCGCGAAATAGGTCGAGGAGTACCGGGTCGGGACCGCGGGGTTGTCCAGCCCGATGTCGGCCAGCGCCGTGGCTTCGAACGCGTCGACGTCGATGCCGACGGCCGCGTCATCGGCATCCAAACTGTGCCAGGCCTGGTCGATCCACGACGCGGCGAGGTACTCGCTCGTCGCGAAGCCCTGGTTGAAGGCCTCGGATTCGCGGAGCTTCTGGACGACCTCGGCGGAAAGCGGCTCGTCGGTGTCGATGTGGCGCGCGTAGGACGCGAGCACCTCGGGCCAGAAGATCCACATCTCGTTCACCTGGCTCGGGAACTCGACGAAGTCGCGGAACACCGACGTTCCCGCGAAGTGCGGGTAGGTGACCGTGGCGAACAACCCGTGCAGGGCATGACCGAACTCGTGGAAGAGCGTCGTCACCTCGTCGAGGGTCAGAAGCGTGGGGCTCCCCGGAGCGGGCTGGGGCACGTTGAGGTTGTTGACGACGATCGGCGCCGTGCCGCGCAGGGCGGACTGCGACACGATCGAGTTCATCCACGCCCCGCCACGCTTGGAGTCCCGTGTGTACAGGTCCAGGACGTAGAGCCCGAGGTGGGAGCCGTCCTCGTTCCGGACCTCGAAGACACGCGCCCCGGGGTGATACGCGGGAAGGTCAGCACGCTCGGTGAACGTGATGCCGTAGAGATCCGTCGCCGCGCGGAACACGCCGTCGACCAGGACTCGTTCGGCCTCGAACCAGGGGCGCAGAGCGGTCCGATCGAGGTCGTACCGGGCTTGGAGCGCACCCGCTCGGTGTAGAAGGCCCAGTCGTGAGCAGCCAGGGGGAACCCCCCGCCCTCGCCGTCGATGATCTCCTGCAGGGCCGCCTGCTCCTGTCGCGCGTTCGCTGCGGCGGGGACCGCGAGTCGGCGCAGGAGGTCGTGCACGGCTTCGGGGGAGCCGGCGGTCTCGTCGGCGGTGACGTAGGCCGCATGCGAGTCGTAGCCGAGGACGCGGGCCCGCTCCGAGCGCAATCGCACGATCTCGGTGAGCACCTCGCGGTTGTCGTTCGCGTTGCCTCGACGACCGCGGGAGCGGGATGCCGCCATGAGGCGCTCTCGGCTCGTCCGAGAGGTGAGCGACGAGAGGTACGGGTGACCCGTGAACAGGGTGAGGGTGACGACGTACTTGCCCTCGAGGCCGCGCTCGGCGGCGTTGCGCGCGGCGGCCGAGAGCTCGCCGTCGGTCAACCCGTCGAGCTCCGCCGCGTCGTCGAAGACGACGGCGAGGTCGTTCGTGTCGGCGAGGAGATTCTTCTCGAACGTCGTCGTGAGCATGGACAGCTGCTGGTTGAGCTCGGTGAGGACGGTCTTGTCCGCCTCATCGAGGCCGGCGCCGGCGCCCGTCATCTCGCGATAGGTGCGCTCGACGAGGTATCGATCCTCACCCTCGAGGCCGAGCTCCTCGAGACGCGCGTGAACCTCGGCGACCCGCGCGTACAGATGCGCATCGAGCGTGACGGCGTCGTGGTGAGCGGCCATCAACGGCGCGAGCTGCTCGTCGATCTCCTGGATCTCCGCCGTCGCGTTCGCGGAGCTGACTGTATAGAAGGTTCGCGCGATCCGTCCGAGGGGCTCGCCGGACTGCTCGAGCGCGACCAGCGTGTTCTCGAACGTCGGCTCTTCGGAGGACGTCGCGATCGCGTCGATCTCTGCACGGTGCGACGCGAAAGCCTGCTCGAAAGCGGGGAGGTAGTGCTCCGGGCGGATGCTCGGGTAGTCCGGCAGGTCGAAGGGGAGAGGAGAGGGGGAGAGGAGCGGGTTGGTCGCGGCATCCGTCATCGTCCCAGCGTACGTCGGCAATGCGCCACCCATATGCAAAGAAAAGCTTGCAAAGATAGACTTGCAAAGATATCTTTGGAACATGACAGAGACACCGAAGCGGCGTGAAGACCGCAGTCTGGATGCCGGGGCCCTCCGCGCCCTCGCTCACCCGCTCCGCGTGCAGCTCTTCGACATCCTGTCGCAGTACGGGCCCCAGACCGCGAGTTCGCTGGCCGAGCGCACCGGGGAGTCGTCGGGCGCCACCAGCTACCACTTGCGGGCGCTGGCGAAGCAGGACCTCATCCGCGAGATCCCCGATCGGGGGTCGGCGCGTGAACGCTGGTGGGAGCGTGCCGACAAGTCGGTGTCATTCGACAGTCCTGAGGCGATGGCCTCGCCCGCAGGGCGCTCCGCGACCCAGCTGATCATGAACGAGTTCCTCGGACGCCGTCAGCAGCAGCTCATGCGGCACGTGAACGAGGCCATCGCCGATCCGGACAAAGAGGACGATGTCGCCGCCATCATCTCCACCGCCAACATCCATCTGACCCCTGATCAGGCGAAGGACATGATCCGGCGCCTGTCCGAGATCGTCGACGAGGTCGTCGCCTCAGCGCGCGGCCATGAGGAAGACCCCGACCGCTTGCCGTTCACCGTCCGGGTGGACGCATTCGCACTGCCCGAAGACGGAGACGGACGATGACCACGATCACGATCCCCACCCTGGACGTCACCGTCCGGCCCACACGGCTCGAGGCCGCGCTGTGGGCGGCGACGACGTCGGTCCAGGCTGCGGTCGCCGCGCGGATGCTGCGTCGCGCCGATCAGGCGGTCGCTCGCTCAGCGGCCGAGGAGCGCAGGAACGACACGCGTGCGCACGTCCTCGCCCACATCGCGCGTCACCCGCGAAGCTGAGCCGGATTCAGGACATGCCGTCGTCGTCGAGGTGACCGACGACGACCTCGCCCTCGCGGTCCACGCGGACGACGACGCCCGTCTCGAGTTCCGCCACGGGGCGACCCTCGAGCCAGGTCAGCGTCCATCGCGGTCGCGGCTGCCCGAGCGGGTCCTGATCCACGGATGCGTCGACGGCCGCGATCTGCTCGCGGAGGATCTCCGGCACGGCGGACGGCGGCTGGTCGCCGCTCGTCCAACGGGTTCCGAGCTGCATGGTCAGACCTCCTGCGGGGTGAGGACGATGTCGCCGACCGACACCGTGTCGCCGGACGCGTACGACACCTGCGCGATGCGTCCGACCGCGGCGAGGTCGCCCTCAGCGGAGCGGATGGCGTCGAGCGCGGCATCCGGTCCCGTGATCGTCAGGGACTCCACCGGCGTCTTCTGCGAGGCCTTGGCCTCGGTCTTCGCGCGACGCACGCTGATCAGGGCCTCGCCGACGGTCTTGAGCACGGCGGGGTCTCCCTCGATGCCGAGCGCCTCGGGCCAGGACGCGGTGTGCACCGACCCCTCCTCGAACCAGGACCACGCCTCCTCGGCCGCGAACGACAGCACGGGGGCGAGCAGGCGCAGGAGCGTCGACAGTGCCGTGCGCAGCGCGAGGGCGGCCGAGGCCTGGCCGGTGTCGGCCTGGTTGTACGCGCGCTCCTTCACGAGCTCGAGGTAGTCGTCGCAGAACGTCCAGAAGAACGCCTCGGTGATCTCCAGCGCCCGGGCGTGGTCGAAAGCGTCGAACGCCTTCGTGGCATCCCGGACGACCTGGTCGAGGGTCGCGAGCATCGACGCGTCGAGCGCGTGCGTGATGCGGGCGTCCTCGGGCACCGGGAACGACAGCACGAACTTCGCCGCGTTGAGCACCTTGATGGCGAGGCGACGGCCGATCTTCACCTGCGTCGGGTTCTGCGGGTCGAACGCCGCGTCGGCGCCGAGGCGGCTGGAGGCCGCCCAGTACCGGACCGCGTCGGTGCCGTGCGCGTCGAGGATGTCGGCGGGCGTCACGACGTTGCCCTTCGACTTCGACATCTTCTTGCGGTCGGGGTCGACGATGAAGCCCGAGATGGCGGCATCCGTCCACGGCGCGCGGCCGTCCTCGAGCACCGAACGCACCATCGTCGAGAACAGCCACGTGCGGATGATGTCCTGACCCTGCGGGCGGACGTCGAACGGTGCCACGAGGTCCCAGAGCTCGGGGTCGCGCTCCCACCCGCCCGCGAGCTGCGGGGTGAGGGAGGACGTCGCCCAGGTGTCGAAGATGTCGCGCTCGGCGTCGAAGCCGCCGGGCACGCCGCGCTGGTCCTCGGTGTAGCCGTCCGGCACGTCCGTGGTCGGGTCGACCGGCAGGCGCGAGAGGTCCGGGGTCAGCACGCGGTCGTAGTCCCGCTCGCCGTTCTCATCGAGGCCGTACCAGACCGGGATCGGCACACCGAAGAAGCGCTGGCGCGAGACGAGCCAGTCGCCGGTGAGGCCGTTCGTCCAGTTCTCGTACCGCACGCGCATGAAGTCCGGGTGCCAGCCCATGCCGCGGCCCATCTCGATGAGCTTGTCGCGCAGATCCGCGTCGCGGGCACCGTTGCGGAGGTACCACTGGCGGGTGGAGACGATCTCGAGAGGGCGGTCGCCCTTCTCGTAGAACTTCACCGGGTGCGTGAACGGCTTCGAGACCTCGAGCAGCTCACCGGACTCCTGCAGCAGCTCGACGATGCGCTTCTTGGCGCTGAACACCGTCTTGCCGGCGAGCTCCGCGTACGCCGCCTTCGCGGCATCCGTTCCGAGCACGTCGGGGGCCTCGTCGATGATGCGGCCGTCGCGACCGAGGATCGTGCGGTTCGGCAGGTCGAGCTCGCGCCACCAGATGATGTCGGTCACGTCGCCGAACGTGCAGATCATCGCTATGCCGGTGCCCTTGTCCTTCACCGCGAGCGGGTGGGGGAGGATCGGCACCTCGACGTCGAACAGCGGCGTGCGCACCGTCGAGCCGAAGTACGGCTGGTAGCGCTCGTCGTCGGGATTCGCCACGAGTGCGACGCAGGCGGGGAGCAGCTCGGGACGGGTCGTCTCGATGTGGATGTCGCCGGAGCCGTCGGACTTGTGGAAGGCGACGCGGTGGTACGAGGCCTGCTGGTCGCGGTCCTCGAGCTCGGCCTGCGCGATGGCCGAGCGGAAGTCGATGTCCCAGAGCGTGGGCGCCATGGCCTGGTACGCCTCGCCGCGGTCGAGGTTCCGCAGGAACGCGAGCTGGCTCGTGCGGATGGTGTCGTCCGAGATCGTGCGGTACGTCTGCGTCCAGTCCACCGACAGGCCGAGCTTGCGGAACAGATCCTCGAACTGCTTCTCGTCCTCGATCGTCAGCTCCTCGCAGAGCTCGATGAAGTTGCGACGGCTGATCGGCACCTGATCGGCCGGCTTGAGGCTCTTCGCGTCACCGCGGAACGGCGGCGTGAAGTCCGCGTCGTAGGGCAGCGAGGTGTCGCAGCGCACGCCGTAATAGTTCTGCACGCGGCGCTCGGTGGGCAGACCGTTGTCGTCCCAGCCCATCGGGTAGAACACCGTCTTGCCGCGCATGCGCTCGTAGCGCACCTTCACGTCGGTGTGCGTGTAGCTGAACACGTGCCCGATGTGGAGCGAACCGGATGCCGTCGGGGGAGGGGTGTCGATCGAGAAGACGCCCGCGCGCCCCTTGGCCTTGGCCGCATCGCGGTCGAACAGGTACGTGCCGGCGTCGGACCACGCGGCATCCCACTTCTGCTCGAGGCCTTCCAGGGCGGGCTTGTCGGGAATGTGCGCGTTCGTCATGGTGATGCTCCTCGAGCGATATGTGCGGCACTGTGTGAGCGTGCCTGAGTGTGGGTGGCAGACAGTCTACCGCCGGGGTGCTGGTGGGACCGAGGCGCGACGCGGCTTCGCGAGGAGATGGAGGTTCCCGAGGAGCGGATGCCGGGATCCGGCCCTCGGGACGCGTCATCTCCTCGCGAAGCGACGCGCTGCCTCCTCCCGGGCGGACGGGTCGGGTCTGTCTGTGCACACCGTCCCGCCGTGCGCGCCGCAGGAAGGTCGGGGCGCCCAGGCTGTGCGGATGAGGGTGACGGATGCGGTGGCGCAGGGCGGCGGGATCGTTCGATCGGCGGCGTTGCGCCGACACGGCTTCAGCGACCGAGCGGTGCGAGTGGCGGTGGACGCGGGCGAGCTGGTGAGGCCGAGGCGGGGCTGGGTCGCGACGCCGAGGAGCGATCCCGCGCTCCGAGCGGCAGCCGCCGCGGGAGTCGTCCTCTCGTGCGCGACGCAGGCGCAGCGGCTCGGGTTGTGGGTGTTTCGATCGGATGCCGTGCACGTTGCGGCATCCGCTCATTCGGGCTCGGTCCGGATCGAGAACCCGAACACGGTCGTCCACTGGGCGGAACCGATCGTGCCCCGCGCGCCCGACGCGCTCGTCGATCCGATCGAGAACGTGCTCGCGCTGACCGCCGCGTGCCTACCGTTCGAGGAGGCCCTCGCGATCTGGGAGTCGGCCCTCGAGCGCGGGATGGTGCAGCTACCGGTTCTGCGCCGGCTCCCGTTCCCCGGGCGGGCTCGGGAGGTCTTGGCGCAGGCGACGCCGTTCGCCGGATCGGGTCTCGAGTCCTTCATCCCGCCGCGGCTCGCGTGGCTGCGCGTGCCCATCGTCCCGCAGGCGTGGATCGCAGGACACCGCGTGGACTTCCTGATCGGCGATCGCCTCGTTCTGCAGATCGACGGCGGCACTCACGTGGGAGCCCAGCGCGACGGCGATAACGCTCACGATGCCGAACTGATGCTCCTCGGCTATCAGGTGGTCCGTGTCGGATACGCCCAGGTGGTCCACCGCTGGCACGTCGTGCAGGACACGATCACCCGCGCCGTGGCACAGGGATTGCACCTCGCCGAGGGGTGACGCTTCGCGAGGAGATGGAGGTTCCCGAGGAGCGGATGCCGGGATCCGGCCCTCGGGACGCGCCATCTCCTCGCGAAGCGACGCGCAAGGCTCAGAACGCGGTCTCGATGGTCTCGTTGCCGTCGATGATCTCGCGCACGGGGTCGCTCGTGAACGCGTCGACGAGGGCCTTGGTGGACGCGGCATCCTTGTCCTCGCCCGGGACGACCAGCTGCAGGGCGAACCGGTCGTCGAGCTCGGTCAGCAGGCCGTCGTCCTGCGGGGTGAGCCCGAGCGCGGCGATGTGGGACGGCCACTGGAAGACGAGGTCCGCCTCGTCGTAGGCGGTGTTGAGCTGGTTGATCTGCAGCTCGAGGAACTGCAGATCCTTCGGGTTCTCGGCGATGTCGTCCACCGTTGCCGCGTACGGGTCGATGCCCTCGGCGAGAGTGATGATCTTCGCGTCGGCGAGCATCTTCAGTGCGCGACCGGTGTTGGACGCATCGTTGGGGATCGCGACGGTCGCGCCCTGCGGGAGGTCGGCGATGTCGTCGAGGGTCTTCGAATAGAACGCGATCGTGAAGTTGTAGATCGGCTGCACAGCCGTGAGGTCCGCACCGTTCGCGGTGTTGAACTCCTCCATGTACGGCTTGTGCTGTGAGAAGTTCGCGTCGATGTCGCCCGCGGCGAGCATCTTGTTGATCGTGACGTAGTCGGCCACCTCGACGAGCTGGATCTCGTAGCCGTCCTCGATCTCGTCGGCGGCCGCTTCGACGATGTCGGTCATCGGCGAGGTGACGGCGCCGACCCGGATGGTCTGGACGTCGGCGCCGCCCTGCGCGGCGGGCGAGGCGCAGCCGGCCAGGAGGGCGACGGCGGCGGCGGTGAAGGCGGCGGCGAGGGTGAAGCGGCGCGGGGACATGGTGCTCCTTGTGGGATGGGGACGGATGCCGGTGGTGGGCCGGACTCAGCGGTGGTCGAGGCGGACCGAGATCCGCTGGCCGACCGCCTGGATGACGAGGACGATGATGAGGATGACGAGGATCGTGAAGTACATGAGCACGTCGTCGTACTCCTGGTAGCCGTAGCGGAGCGCGAAGTCGCCGATGCCGCCGCCGCCGACGACACCGAGCACCGTCGAGTACGAGAGCAGGCTGATACTCGCGGACGTCAGCGCATAGACGAGACCCGGCAGGGCTTCGGGCAGGAGGAAGCGCCAGACCGTCTGCGGGACGGTCGCGCCGAGGGTCTGCGCGACACGGGGGATGCCGGGGCTCACCTCGCGGAGGATCTGCTCCACCAGCCGGCCGTAGACGGCCACGGCGACGACGCAGAGCGAGAAGGTCGCCGCGGGCGTGCCGAAGGTCGTGCCGTAGACCGCGCGCGTCACGGGGACCAGGAAGACGACGAGGAGGAGGAACGGGAACGAACGGATGACGTTGATCAGGAAGTTCGCGACCGACCAGACGAGGCGCTGGGGGAGGATGCCGCCGGGGCGGGTGAGGTAGACGGCGGCCCCGAGCGGCAGTCCGAACACCACCGCGGCCGCGAGCGAGGCGCCGAGCATGTAGCCGGTTTCGCCGAGGGACTCGAGGAGGTCGTCGCCGCGCTCGGCGAGCGACGCCCCCAGCGAGGCGAAGACGTCCTCGGCGCCGGTCATGCGCCGAGCTCCCGCCGTGCGCGGTCGAGGTACGTCTCGCGCTCGCCGCGTGCCGAGGGCGCGACCTCGAGGACGTCGACCAGCCGGCCGTCCTCGAACAGGGCGACCCGGTCGCAGACGCTGCGCACGACGTCGAGATCGTGGGTGACGATGACGACCGTCGTCCCGAAGCGGTCGCGTGCATCACGGAGCAGATCGAGTACTTCGCCCGCCGTCGCCGCATCGAGGGCGGAGGTGGGCTCGTCGCACAGCAGCAGCCGGGGGCGGCTCACCAGCGCCCGGGCGATCCCGACGCGTTGCCGCTGCCCGCCGCTGAGCTGCGCCGGGTACGCATCGGCGCGGTGATCCAGCCCCACGAAGCGCAGCGCGTCGTCGACGGCGCTCGCCGCCCGCTCCCGCCGGGGGCGCAGCAGGAGGGCGACCTCGACGTTCTGACGGACCGTCCGGTTCGCCAGCAGGTGGACCCCTTGGAACACGACGCCGATCTCGCGTCGCAGGCGGCGGAGACCGGCGCGGTCGAGGCGGCCGATGTCGGCGCCCAGCACGGTCACGGAACCCGAGGTAGCAGCGACTTCGCCGGTGAGGAGGTTCAGCAGGGTGCTCTTGCCGGCACCGCTCTCGCCGATGACGCCGAGGATCTCGTGGTCGGCGACGGTCAGGTCCACCTCGGCGAGTCCCTGCACGCCTCCGGGGTACGCCACGCCCGCGCGAGCGAGCTCGACGGGCGACAGGGACAGCACGAGAGGACCTCAGAACGTTGTTGGATGCCGTCCAACTATAGTTCTGCCATGAGCACCAGGTACCGGACCGAGGCGATCAACGACGACGGCGGGACCGGTGTCAGCCGGGTCACGGGCGGTCTGGAGGTCGCGGTCTCCAACCCGCTGAGCCCCGACGCGGACCTGTCACGCAGCAATCCGGAGCAGCTCCTCGCCCTCGCCTGGGCCACCTGCCTCGACGCCACCCTGCAGGCGATCGTGGCGGGCGCGCACCGCACGCGGGTCCGCGTCGAGGTCGAGCTCCACGACTCCCCGGCGCGCGGCGGCTACGAGTTCCACGTCACGGCGTTCGTCTCCGCCGAGGGGCGCACGCTCACCGAGACGGACGACCTCGTCGCGGCCGCGCACGATCGATGCCCGATCTCCCGTCTCCTTCGGGATGCGGCTACCGTCGGCATCCGCGCGGAGGAGTGGGCCGACTAACGGTCTACCGCGAACCCGAGGTGCGGCATGTCGACGCCTCGGTAGCGCGTGACGAAGCGGCGACGGACCGTCATCCCGAGGCGGATGGCGACGTTCATCGACGCGATGTTCGTGTCGCGGACCTTCGCCCACACGGTCGGGGTATCCAAGTCCCGGAATGCCCAGTCACGCGACGCCGCGGCAGCCTCCGTCGCGTACCCCCGGTGCCAGTACGCCCGTCGGAAGAGGTACCCGACCTCCAGGACCTCGTCGTCGTCGATCCGTTGCCGGGTGATGCCGCACTGGCCGACCATCTCGCCCGGGGCGTCGACGAGCTCGACGGCCCACAGGCCGAAGCCGTCCTCCGCGTAACGCTGCAGGTTCCGGTCCAGCCAGGCCTGGGACTCCGCCTCGGTGAACGCCCCCTCGTACGCGGTCATCGCGACCGGGTCGGTGAGGATCGCCCGGAGCGCCGGCAGGTCGTCCGCGCGCATGTCGCGGAGGACGAGCCGGGCCGTCCGCAGCGTCACTCGTCCGTCCTCACATCGATGCCGAGGGATGCCGCGAACGCGAGTGCGTGCGAGGTCGCCTGATCGGCGGTCAGGGTGACGCCCCGCAGCATCCGGACGTCTGTGAAGGAGAGCACGTCTGCGCCGCGCAGGTCGACGTCGCCCGCCTGCCACTCCCGGACGTCCATCTCGTCCACCGTCGACTCCGCGATCCTCATCCGCTCCACGCGGGCGCCGGGGAGGTCGAGGGTGCCGATGCGGCATCCGGTCACGTCGACGTCCCGCAGCGTCGCGCCGCCCGCCGTCAGGTAGTCGATGCGCACGCCGTCGAGGATGAGCCCGTCGCAGCGCGCGCGGGACAGATCGAGCGTGCCGATCCGCCCGCCGCGGACGACGACCGTCCGCCACGTCCCCTCGCGGGCGATCAGCTCTGCTGTCGACACGGCGTCGAGGATGACGTCGGTGAGGATCGCGCCACTCAGATCGAGGGTTTGAACGGATGCCGGGGCTACGACGCTCTCGCTGATGCGGGTGTGCGCGGCATCCGTCGTCCCGGGGTCGAGGTCGATGCGCGCTTCGGACGTCTCGCCCGACCGGCGAAGCGTCGCGGGCGCGAATTCGCGGGGCAGATCCGGATCGGGGATGCGGGGAGGCTCGGGACGGATGCGGGAACGGGCCATGACGCCAGGCTATGCCGACGGTATGATTGTGCCCATCAGCACCGATCCGGCCATCACCGGGGAGCTCTCGGAAGAACAGCGGTCCGCCGCCCAGTAGAACCGAGCGGGGCAGGCCCGTCATCGCCGCAGGTGAGTGGGTGCACCCGGAACCGGGTCGCGCCAAGCGGGGTGGTACCGCGGTCTCCGGATCGTCCTCGCAGGACCAGACCTGCAGGAGTGACATGACCTACCCCCGATCTTCCGCCTTCGGCCCCGCAGCCGATGCGCCCGCGGCCGTCGTCCCGAGCCCGCGCTTTCCCGACCTCGAGCGCGACATCCTCGCCTTCTGGGAGCAGGACGACACGTTCCGCGCGTCGATCGCGCAGCGCGACGGCGCCGACGAGTGGGTGTTCTACGACGGCCCGCCGTTCGCCAACGGCCTGCCGCACTACGGCCACCTCCTCACCGGGTATGCGAAGGACCTCTTCCCGCGCTTCCAGACGATGCGCGGCAAGAAGGTCGACCGCGTCTTCGGCTGGGACACGCACGGCCTTCCTGCCGAACTCGAGGCCATGAAGCAGCTCGGCATCACCGAGAAGAGCGAGATCGAGGAGATGGGGATCGCCGCCTTCAACGCGAAGGCGCGCTCGTCCGTCCTCGAGTACACGCAGGAGTGGGAGAACTACGTCACCCGCCAAGCGCGGTGGGTCGACTTCGAGCGCGGCTACAAGACGCTCGACACCGGGTACATGGAGTCGGTGCTGTGGGCCTTCAAGGAGCTCTACGACAAGGACCTCGCCTACGAGGGGCACCGCGTGCTGCCGTACTGCTGGCGCGACGAGACGCCGCTGTCGAATCACGAGCTGCGCATGGACGACGACGTCTACAAGATGCGCCAGGACCCGTCGGTGACGGTGACCTTCCCGCTCGTCGGCGCGAAGGCCGAGGCTCTGGGACTCACCGCGGTCCGCGCCCTCGCCTGGACGACGACTCCGTGGACCCTCCCGACCAACCTCGCGCTCGCCGTCGGCCCCGACATCGAGTACGTCGTCCTCCCGGGCGGACCCACGGGAGCAGCCGATGTCCACGAGGACGCCCTCGAGGGCCAGTCGCACCGCTACCTGCTGGCCGCGGACCTGCTCGCGAACTACGCGAAGGACCTCGGCTACGCCTCCGCCGACGAGGCCCGCGACGCCGTCGACCAGACCGTCCGCGGAGCGGAGCTCGCCGACGTCGCCTACGACCGGCTCTTCGACTACTACGCCGACGAGGAGACCTGGGGCACCCAGCACGCCTGGCGCATCCTCGTCGACGACTACGTCACGACGACCGACGGCACGGGCATCGTCCACCAGGCCCCGGCCTACGGTGAGGACGACCAGCGCGTGACGGGGGCCGCCGGCATCCCGCTCATCATGAGCCTCGACGACGGCGGACGCTTCCTGCCGCAGGTGACCGACGTCGCCGGCGAACTGTGGATGGACGCCAACCGCCCCCTCATCCGCCTGCTGAAGGCCGAGGGGCGCCTCCTGCGCGAGGCGTCGTACGAGCACTCGTACCCGCACTGCTGGCGCTGCCGGAACCCTCTCATCTACAAGGCCGTCTCGAGCTGGTTCGTCCGGGTCACCTCGATCAAGGACCGCCTCGTCGAGTTCAACGAGCAGATCACCTGGGCGCCCGAGAACGTCAAGCACGGTCAGTTCGGCAAGTGGCTCGAGGGTGCGCGCGACTGGTCGATCAGCCGCAACCGGTTCTGGGGGTCGCCGATCCCGGTGTGGAAGAGCGACGACCCCGAGTACCCCCGCGTCGACGTCTACGGCTCGCTCGAGGACCTCGAGCGCGACTTCGGCCGACTGCCGGTCAACGAGGCGGGCGAGGTCGACCTGCACCGCCCCTTCATCGACGACCTGACCCGTCCGAACCCCGACGACCCGACGGGTCAGTCGACGATGCGCCGCATCGAGGACGTCTTCGACGTGTGGTTCGACTCCGGGTCGATGCCGTACGCGCAGGTGCACTACCCGTTCGAGAACCGCGAGTGGTTCGACGAGCACGCTCCCGCCGACTTCATCGTCGAGTACATCGGGCAGACCCGCGGCTGGTTCTACGTCATGCACGTACTCTCGGGCGCGCTCTTCGACCGCCCGGCGTTCTCGGGCGTCGCCTGCCACGGCATCGTGCTTGGCAGCGACGGGCAGAAGATGTCGAAGTCGCTGCGCAACTACCCGGACGTCAGCGAGGTCTTCGACCGCGACGGCTCCGACGCGATGCGCTGGTTCCTCATGAGCTCGTCCGTCCTCCGCGGCGGCAACCTCGTCGTCACCGAGGAGGGCATCCGCTCCGGTGTCCGCGAGTTCCTGCTGCCGCTGTGGAACGCGTGGTACTTCTTCTCGACGTACGCGAACGCGGCGGGCGGCCCCGACGGTGCCGGCTACGAGGCGCGTCGTCGGACGGACTCGACGAACGTCCTCGACCGCCACATCCTCGCGCTCACGGGCGATCTCGTCCGGGGCGTCGCCGCCGACCTCGAGGCGCTCGACTCGACGATGGCGGCCGCGAAGCTCCGCGAGTTCGCCGAGGCGCTGACCAACTGGTACATCCGGCGCTCGCGCGACCGGTTCTGGGTGGGGGTGGATGCCGCCGACCCGACCACGACCGAGGCCTTCGACACGCTCTACACGGTGCTCGAGACGCTCACCCGCGTCGCGGCTCCGCTCATCCCGCTCGTGTCCGAGCGCATCTGGCAGGGTCTCACCGGGGGGCGCAGCGTCCACCTCGAGGACTGGCCCGACGCCGACGAGTTCGCCCCGGCATCCGACATCCGCGAGGCGATGGACACCGTCCGCGAGGTCTCGTCCGTCGCGAACGCCCTGCGCAAGAAGGAGGGCAAGCGTGTGCGTCTGCCGCTCGCGAACCTCACGGTCGCGGTGGGCGGTGCCGACGCGCTCGCGCAGTTCGAGGACATCGTGCGCGAGGAGCTCAACGTCAAGGCCGTTCAGGTCGTCGAGCTCACGGACGGCCTGGCCGAGCAGTACGGCATCAGCCAGCGCCTCGCGGTCAACGCGCGCGCGGCAGGTCCCCGCCTCGGCAAGCAGGTGCAGCACGTTATCAAGGGCGCCAAGGCGGGTCTGTGGAGCGAGCAGGACGGCGTGGTCGTCGTCGACGGCATCGCGCTCGAGCCGGGGGAGTACGACCTCACGCTCGAGGCGGGCGGCGTCGCCGAGGGCACCGCGATCGCGCTCCTCCCGCGCGGCGGATTCGTGCTGCTCGACACCACGACGACGCCCGAGCTCGAGGCCGAGGGCCTCGCGCGCGACGTCATCCGCGCCGTGCAGGACGCCCGTAAGGCGGCCGGCTTCGAGGTGAGCGACCGCATCGCGCTGCAGCTCACGTTCGACGACACCGGCGACGCCGAGGCGGTCGCCGCCGCGTTCGACGTGGCCGACGTCGCGGGGGAGACCCTCGCGGTCGCCGACCTCGTCGCCACCGCCGACGGCGACACCCTGCGCGGCGAGGCTCTGCGCTCGACGCCGGAGCACACGGCATCCGTCCCCGTCGGCACGTACGCGAACGCCGGCTCCTTCACGATCGGCGTGCGCCGGATCGGAGCGACCTCATGAGCGACCGGACACGAGCGGATGCCGTCTACGCGGCGCTCCTGGAGCGGCAGGGCGAGCGCTGGGTCGAACCCCGTGTCGAGCGCACCCGCCGTGCCCTGGAACTCCTCGGCGACCCGCAGCGGACCTACCGCGTCGTCCATGTGACGGGAACGAACGGCAAGACCTCGACGAGTCGCATCGCCGAGTCGATCGTCCGTGCTCACGGGCTTCGGACCGGGCTCTTCACGAGCCCGCACCTGCAGCGTTTCACGGAACGGATCATGGTCGACGGCGAGCCCATCGCCGATGCTGCGATCGCCGACGCGTGGGACGAGATCGCACCGATCGTCGCGCTCGTCGACGAGGAACTGGACGGCAAGGACGAGCCTCCGCTGACCTTCTTCGAGCTGCTGACGGTGCTCGCCTTCGTCGCCTTCGCCGATGCTCCCGTCGACGTCGCGGTGGTCGAGGTCGGCATGGGTGGTGCGTGGGACTCGACGAACACCGCCGACGGCGACGTCGCGGTGTTCGCAC
Source organism: Microbacterium sp. SORGH_AS_0505 (assembly GCF_030818715.1). NCBI lineage: Bacteria > Bacillati > Actinomycetota > Actinomycetes > Micrococcales > Microbacteriaceae > Microbacterium > Microbacterium sp. SORGH_AS_0505. Next base: position 2,235,998 of record NZ_JAUTAT010000001.1, read on the forward strand.
CGATCGACATCGACCACGCCGACAAGCTCGGCGACACGATCGCCGAGATCGCCACCGTGAAGTCCGGCATCATCAAGCCGAACGCCGCCGTCGTCTCGGCGGCCCAGCAGACCGCGGCGCTCAGCGTCCTGACGACGGTTGCGCGCGCTCAGGGTGCGTCGCTGGCGGTCGAGGGGGAGCAGTTCGGTCTGCTCGACCAGAAGCTCGCCGTCGGCGGTCAGCTGCTGACCGTCCGCGGACTCGCGGCCACGTACGACGAGCTCTACCTGCCCCTGTACGGCGCGCACCAGGGTCACAACGCCGCGTTGGCGGTCGCCGCCGTCGAGTCGCTCATCGGGGGCGGGTCGCAGCCCATCGCCGCTGACGTGCTCGCGGACGGCCTCGGCAACGTCACCTCGCCCGGTCGTCTGCAGCTCGTCGGCATCGCGCCCACCGTCCTCGTCGACAGTGCGCACAACCCGCACGGAGCCCGTTCGCTGGTCGCGGCCCTCGGCGACTCGTTCGATTTCGACGACTGGGGTCTCGTGCTCGGCGCGTTCGCCGACAAGGACGTCGCGGGGATCGTGCAGACGCTCGCCCCCGCGGTCGCGCACGTGTTCGCGACCGCTCCGGAGTCCGACCGGGCGGAGGAGCCGGATGCCGTCGCCGACCTCGTCGAGCAGACCGAGACACCCGTCACGGTCTACCGCGACCTCGCCGAGGCGGCCGAGGCGGCCCGCGCGTGGGCGTCGGAATCCGACCGCCGTGCCGTGGTGATCGCCGGCAGCGTCGTGCTCGCCGGGGAGGCCGTCGTGCTCGCCGAAGCCGAGGACTGGAAGTCGGGGTACCGTTCGTGAGCCGTCAGCCCCGTCCGCGACGACAGCCCCGTCCGCGACGACAGCGCGGCGCGCGCGAGTCGCTCCTCTCGGTGATCCTCGGCTTCGAGTCGATCGTCGCGTTCCTGGCAGGTCTCGCCGTCTACGGCCTGCGTGCCCTTCCCGCAGGCATCGAGCCGTGGTGGGGGATCGTCGGCGGCGCGGTCCTCGGTGTCGTCATGATCATCCTCAGCGGGTTCACGCGCTACCGCTGGGGTGTCATCGCGGGCTTCGCCCTGCAGGTCCTCATCGCTCTCGGTGCGTTCCTCGTGCCGGCGCTCCTGATCGCCGCCGCCGTTTTCGGCGCGCTGTACGTGTATGGCACCATCAAGGGCGGCGCGCTCGACGAGCGCAACGCCACACTCGCCGCCGAGGCGGAGAAGAACGGAGACTGACATGGCCACCGAACAGACACTCGTCCTCGTGAAGCCCGACGGCGTCGCGCGCGGGCTGACCGGCGCGATCCTCGCCCGCATCGAGGCGAAGGGGTACTCGCTCGTCGACATCCGCCTCGCGGAGCCGGACCGCGAACGCCTCGAGCAGCACTACGCCGAGCACGAGGGCAAGCCGTTCTACGAGCCGCTGCTGGAGTTCATGATGTCCGGGCCGTCCGTGGCGATCCGCCTCGCCGGCAACCGCGTCATCGAGGGCTTCCGCTCGCTCGCGGGGACCACCGACCCGACCACGGCCGCGCCCGGCACGATCCGTGGCGACTTCGGTCGCGATTGGGGCCTGGCGGTGCAGCAGAACCTCGTCCACGGCAGCGACAGTGTCGAATCCGCGAACCGCGAACTCGCGATCTGGTTCGACTGACGATCGATCCGCATGCGCCCGTCCCGGCTCCGGGGCGGGCGCATCGTCGTCTCAGCGGGTGAACTCCGCGATCCAGTCCAGGCGCACCTGAGCGATGACTCCGACGACGGCGAATGCGACGATCGCCATCAGCGGCGTCCACGCCATCAGCGCGTCGGCCCGGCGCCGAATGGCTGCAGATGCCGGTATCGCGCCCTCCCTGACGAGGTGGACGGCCACGGCGAAGAACGTCGGGATCGTGACCGACCACGTCACCATGCACCACGGGCAGAGGGTCGCGAGCACGAAGATGCTCTGCGTGATGAGCCACAGCACGAAGGCGAATGCGGCGGTCACCCCGAGCCCGAACAGCAGCCAGAACCACCGCGCGAACCGCGCCCCCGCCAGGAGCGCCGCACCCACCACGATCGGGGCAACCCAGCCGGTGAGACCAAGGATCGGGTTCGGGAATCCGAACACCGATCCCTGCGCCGAATCGAGGTTCTTCCCGCACTGGACCAGGATGCTGATGTCGCAGGATGCCGAGGAGCCGGGGTTTTGGAGGAGCGAGAACTTCTCGGTGGTCAGCGCGAACGCGGCGATCCATCCCACGACACCGGCGAAGATCAGCCAGATGGCGAAGACGGTCGGGCGGGGAGAGCGGGTCCGCGTGGTCATGCGGGCGATTATCGCACCGGGACTGATCGGTCCTCTGACCGCCCGGCCGTGCATATCGGAGGCCTGCGGTCACGGTTTCACCCCGGGTAGTGGGATAATGGGGGTCGACGTCCTCGCGGCCGCGCCGCCAAGATGTCACCAGAAGACTTCGGGCTATCGACGCCCGCGCAGCATCACCCCGCCGAGTGTGCGGGGATCGGCTGCAGACCGAATGAGTTCGCGGCACCCCCGACAACGGAGCGGCGCCGCCCGATTTCGCCGGACGGCACGCGGGGCCGTCGGCTAGGAGTAGGCCAGAGATGGCAGATGAGAAGAACGACACAGCAGCATTCGATGCGGTCGACGGCGATCTGACGCCCGAGACGACCGAGCAGACGGAGCAGGCCGCGGAGATCACCCCGGCACCCGTCGCTGAGGCGCCGGCCGAGGACGCGGCTCCCGCGGCGGGATCCGAGGACGAGACTGCGGCTGAGGCGCCGGCCGCTCAGCCGGATGGTGTCGCCGAGGCTGAGGCGGTCGCTGAGCCCGAGGCGCCCGCGGAGCCCGAGGCGCCCGCGGAGCCCGAGGCGCCCGCGGAGCCCCAGCAGGACGTCGAGCCCGAGGCGCCCACTGAGCCCGAGATCCCGACAGCGGTCAGCTTGGGCCTGCTTCCGGAGCAGTTCGTCTCGGCCGTGTCGACCGCTCTGCACTTCTACGCGCCCGAGGTCGCCCCGTTGCCGGCGCTGCCCAGGGATGAGAGCGAGCGCGAGGACCGCGAGGAGGCCGGAGCCGAGGCATCCGGTGGATCCCGCCGTCGCAATCGTCGCCGTGGCGGCGGCAGCGCCCCTGAGCAGAGCGACGAGCCAGCCGCGCCCCGTCGCCGTGCCGTCGAGGTCATCACCGAACCGCAGCGGATCAAGGGTTCCACGCGGCTCGAGGCCAAGAAGCAGCGTCGTCGCGATGGACGCGAGGCCGGCCGTCGCCGCGCCGTCGTCACCGAGGCCGAGTTCCTCGCCCGGCGCGAGTCCGTCGACCGCGACATGATCGTCCGTTCGCGCGGCGGCCGCATTCAGATCGGCGTGCTCGAGGACAACGTCCTCGTCGAGCACTACGTCGCCCGCAACCAGGACGCGTCGCTCATCGGCAACGTGTACCTCGGTCGTGTGCAGAACGTCCTCCCCAGCATGGAGGCCGCCTTCGTTGATATCGGTCGGGGCCGCAACGCCGTGCTGTACTCCGGCGAGGTCGATTGGGATGCCGTCGAGACGGGCAACCAGCCCCGCCGCATCGAGCTCGCCCTCAAGTCCGGCGACCGCGTCCTCGTGCAGGTCACGAAGGACCCCGTGGGTCACAAGGGCGCCCGCCTGACGAGCCAGATCTCGCTTCCGGGGCGGTACCTCGTGTACGTGCCGGGCGGTGCCATGAACGGCATCTCGCGCAAGCTCCCCGATACCGAGCGGGCGCGTCTGAAGAAGATCCTCAAGGAGGTCCTGCCGGAGTCCTCGGGCGTCATCGTCCGAACGGCGGCGGAAGGCGCCACCGAGGAGCAGCTGACGCGCGACGTCCAGCGTCTCACCTCGCAGTGGGAGCACATCAGCGCGCAGGCCCAGACGGGCCAGGCTCCGGCCCTCCTGCACTCCGAGCCCGACCTCCTGGTCAAGATCGTCCGCGACGTCTTCAACGAGGACTTCCGCAAGATGCTCATCCAGGGCGACGAGGCGTACGACACCATCACGTCGTATCTGACGGGCGTCGCTCCCGACCTGCTCGAGCGCATCGAGAAGTACGAGGGCGAGCAGGACCCGTTCGACGTCTTCCGCGTCACGGAGCAGATCGAGAAGGCGCTGGACCGCAAGGTGTGGCTGCCCTCCGGCGGTTCCCTCGTGATCGACCGCACCGAGGCGATGACGGTCGTCGACGTCAACACCGGCAAGTTCGTCGGCACCGGCGGAAACCTCGAAGAGACGGTCACGAAGAACAACCTCGAGGCCGCGGAGGAGATCGTCCGCCAGCTGCGCCTTCGCGACATCGGCGGCATCATCGTCGTCGACTTCATCGACATGGTGCTCGAGTCCAACCGAGACCTCGTCCTCCGTCGCCTCGTCGAGTGCCTGAGCCGCGACCGGACGAAGCACCAGGTCGCCGAGGTCACGTCGCTCGGCCTTGTGCAGATGACCCGCAAGAAGATCGGCCTGGGCCTGCTCGAGACCTTCAGCGAGGCGTGCGAGGTGTGCGCCGGCCGCGGCGTCATCGTCCACCACGACCCCGTCGTCAAGCACCGCTCCTCGGGCGGCGACCGCGGCAACGGCAACGGTGGCAACGGGAACAACCGTCGGCCGCGTCAGAACGGCGGAGCGTCGCAGAGCCAGGGCGGCGGAAACGCTCCCGCAGCCCCGGGGCACACGCACGTCATCACAGAGGGTGTGAAGTCGGCGCTCGCGCAGATCGCGGCATCCACTATCCAGCCTCACGAAGAGGCTGCTGCCGCGGCCGTGGAAGAACCCGTCGCCGCGGAGCGTCCCGAGCGGGCGAAGCGTCCCCGTCGCAAGAAAGCCGACTCGGCGCCCAAGAGTGACGCCGACCGACTCCTCGACTCGGTGCTCGAGGCTCTTCCGGAGCCGAAGGCGCCCGGTCAGGGCCGTGCGCGCCGGCGCGTCACGACCGCTGCCCTCACGGGTACGCCGGTCCAGACCGCGTCGAACGAGGACTGACCTCGCCCGTCACCGCCCGCGACGTTCGCGGGCGGTGACGCGCAGGCCCGAAGCGATCAGGCGCCGCACCAGCTCGTGCGCTCCGACGCGCTCCGCGCCGCCTGCGACCAGCCTGTCGATCACGTCTTCGGGCACGTCGTAGTGATCGCGGTCGAATGCGCGGGGCGGGATGCCGTGCCCCGCCGCGAATGCGTGGAGCTCGGCGAGGTCGCTGTCCGAGACCAGGTGGGCCCAGAGCTTGCCGTGGGCGGGCCACATCGCGGAGTCGACGAGGATGGCCATCCGCCGATCATAAGCGGGCACGGGAACGCACGGACGGGCACGGCGCGCCGGGCCGCGCTTTTGCCCTCACTGCGGGGATCGGGTATTCTGGTCCCTTGGTGCGTCACGTGTCGCAGGCAGTTGCGATGCAGAGCCTGGCTTCCGCACCATGACTTCCAGTCTCATCAGACAATCGGAGCCGTGCGCTCCACAGAAGAAACAAGGTGTGAAGTGGTTTACGCAGTTGTGCGCGCCGGTGGCCGTCAGGAGAAGGTTCAGGTCGGCACCATCGTCGTCCTCGACCGTCAGTCGGCCAAGGTCGGCGACAAGATCGAGCTCCCCGCCGTCCTGTTCGTCGACGGCGACGCCGTGACGACCGACGCCGACAAGCTCGCCAAGGTCAAGGTCACCGCCGAGGTCCTCGGTGAAGAGCGCGGCCCGAAGATCATCATCCAGAAGTTCAAGAACAAGACCGGCTACAAGAAGCGCCAGGGCCACCGTCAGGACCTCACGCGCGTCAAGATCACCGGCATCAAGTAAGCAGCCGAGAGGACACGAGAGATGGCACACAAAAAGGGCGCAAGCTCCACCCGTAACGGTCGTGACTCCAACGCACAGCGCCTCGGCGTGAAGCGCTTCGGTGGTCAGCAGGTCCTCGCCGGCGAGATCATCGTCCGCCAGCGCGGTACGCACTTCCACCCCGGCGCCGGTGTCGGCCGCGGTGGCGACGACACGCTGTTCGCTCTGGCCGCCGGTGCGGTCGAGTTCGGCACGAAGGGCGGCCGTAAGGTCGTCAACATCGTGTCGGTCGCTGAGTGACCACACACATTCCTTGACGAGGGGCGGGCTACGGCCCGCCCCTCGCTCTTTCCCCGCCGACGTTCGTCGGCCCCCCTGTCAGGAGACACCGCATGGTGACGTTCGTTGATCGCGTGACGCTGCATTTGAGCGCCGGCAAGGGCGGCAACGGATGCGTGTCGGTGAAGCGCGAGAAGTTCAAGCCCCTCGCCGGTCCTGACGGCGGGAACGGCGGTCACGGCGGCGACGTCATCCTGGTCTCCGACCCTCAGGTGACGACGCTCCTGTCGTACCATCACTCTCCGCACCGTTCCGCAGGCAACGGCGGTTTCGGCATGGGCGATCACCGCTCCGGCGCCCAGGGCGAGGCCCTCGAACTCCCGGTCCCGGTCGGTACGGTCGTCAAGGACGAGACGGGTGAGGTCCTCGTCGACATGGCGACGCCCGGCATCCGCTTCGTTGTCGCCCCCGGCGGCCAGGGCGGTCTCGGCAACGCTGCCCTCGCGAACCCCAAGCGCAAGGCGCCGGGATTCGCGCTGCTCGGTACCCCGGGGTGGATCGGCGACGTCCAGCTCGAGCTGAAGACCGTCGCCGATGTGGCCCTGGTGGGCTTCCCTTCCGCCGGCAAGTCGAGCCTCATCGCCGCGATCTCGGCAGCCCGCCCGAAGATCGCCGATTACCCCTTCACGACGCTCCACCCGAACCTCGGTGTCGTCCAGGCCGGTGACGCGCGCTACACGGTGGCCGACGTCCCGGGCCTGATCGAAGGAGCGAGCGAGGGCAAGGGCCTCGGCCTCGAGTTCCTCCGCCACGTCGAGCGCTGCACGGCCCTCGTGCACGTGCTCGACTGCGCGACGCTGGAGCCCGGCCGCGACCCGATCAGCGACCTCGACGTGATCCTCGCGGAGCTCGCCGCCTACCCCGTCCCCGAGGGGCAGATCCCGCTCCTGGAGCGCCCGCAGCTCGTCGCGCTGAACAAGCTCGACGTGCCCGAGGCGAAGGATCTCGCCGATCTCGTGCGCCCCGAGCTCGAGGCCCGCGGATTCCGCGTCTTCGACATCTCCACCGTCAGCCGCGACGGCCTCCGTCAGTTGACCTTCGCACTGGGTGAGATCGTCGAGGAGCACCGTGCTGCGCTGGCCGCGGCGCCCGCTCCCGAGCGCGTCGTCATCCGGCCGCAGGGATCGAAGAAGGACTTCGAGATCCGCGTCGAGGGCGGCACCTACGGCAACATCTACCGCATCCTGGGCGACAAGCCGGTGCGGTGGGTGCAGCAGACGGACTTCCAGAACGAAGAGGCCGTCGGCTTCCTGGCCGACCGCCTCGAGAAGCTCGGCGTCGAGGACGGCCTCTTCAAGGCCGGCGCTCAGGCCGGATCGACGGTCGTCATCGGCCCCGGTGATGGCATCGTCTTCGACTGGCACCCGTCGCTCGGCTCCGCCGCCGAGCTCATGACCGCGCCGCGTGGCACCGACCCGCGTCTCGACCTGAACCCCCGTCGCACGACCTCGCAGCGCCGTGATCGCTATCACGAGCGCATGGATGCCAAGGCCGAAGCGCGCGCCGAACTCGAGTCCGAGCGGATCGCCGCGACTCGGGGGGAGGACGAGGACGAGTCGTGACGCTGCAGGACCGTGCCGGCCTCGCCGGCGCACGTCGCGTCGTCGTCAAGGTCGGCTCATCGTCGATCAGTGGTGAGAACGCGGAGAAGATCGGGCCGATCGTCGATGCCCTCGCCGAGGCGCATGCACGCGGGACCGAGGTCGTCCTGGTGTCGTCCGGTGCGATCGCGACCGGCATGCCGTTCCTGCTGCTCGACGCCCGCCCGAGCGACCTCGCGACGCAGCAGGCCGCCGCGGCCGTCGGTCAGAACGTCCTGATCTACCGCTACCAGGAAGCCCTCCGCCCCTTCGACATCGTGGCCGGCCAGGTCCTGCTCACGGCGGGAGACCTCGAGAACCCGACGCACCGCTCGAACGCGCGGCGGGCGATGGAGCGGCTGCTGGGCCTGCGCATCCTCCCGATCGTCAACGAGAACGATACGGTCGCCACCCACGAGATCCGTTTCGGCGACAACGACCGGCTGGCGGCCCTCGTCGCGCAGCTCGTCGGCGCCGACGCCCTCGTGCTCCTGAGCGACATCGAGACGCTGTACACGCGTCCACCGGACGAACCGGGTGCTGAGCCGATCATCGACGTCGCCTTCGGTGACGACCTCTCCGGCTTCCAGTTCGGCTCCGTCGTCGTGAACAGCGTCGGCACCGGGGGAGCGGCCACGAAAGCCTCCGCTGCGCGCCTCGCGTCCGCGGCGGGCATCGCCGTCCTCGTCACGAGCGCCGACCTCGTGCACTCCGCGCTCCGCGGCGAGCAGGTCGGCACGTGGTTCGCCCCCAACCCGCACCCCGCGGCTCCGACCACGACGGCGCCTGTCCGGGTCGACGGCGCCTGACGGCTGAGGCGGCCAGCCGCCCGCCCTAGACTTGGCGGATGACCACCACCGCCGCAACGCCGCAGGAGCGCATGCAGTCGGCTCGGACCGCCTCCCGCTCCGTCGGGCTGTTGACGGATGCCGCCAAGGCCGGCGTCCTGTGGGGGCTCGCCGATGCGATCGACGCGAACGTCGACCTCATCGTCTCGGCCAACGCCGAGGATGTGGCCCGAGGTCGAGCCGATGGCCTCACGACGGGTCTCATCGACCGGCTCACCCTCGACCCGGCCCGTGTGCGCGCCCTGGCCACCGCCGTCCGCGACGTCGCCGACCTCCCCGACCCGGTCGGCCGCGTGCTCGATGACCGCGTCCTCGACAACGGTCTGCACCTCCAGAAGGTGTCGGTGCCGTTCGGGGTGATCGGCTCGATCTACGAAGCTCGTCCGAATGTGACCGTCGACATCGCCGCGCTCGCGCTGCGCTCCGGGCAACGCCGTGGTCCTCCGCGGTGGCAGTGCGGCGCAGTCCTCGAATGCGGCGCTCATCTCGGTCATGCGCGGCGCCCTCGCGAACGCCGGCGTCGACCCCGAGGCGATCCAGACAGTGGACGACTTCGGTCGCGATGGTGCGCGGGCCCTCATGCGGGCGCGCGGCCTCGTCGACGTCCTCGTGCCCCGTGGCAGCGCGCAGCTCATCGAGACCGTCGTGACGGAGTCGTCGGTGCCCGTCATCGAGACGGGTGCGGGTGTCGTGCACATCGTGCTGGACGCGTCCGCCCCGCTCGAGTGGGCGACGGACATCGCTGTCAACGCGAAGGTCCAGCGGCCGAGTGTCTGCAACGCCGTCGAGACCCTGCTCGTGCATCGCGACGCCGCGACGCGCTTGGTCCCGCCGGTCGTCGCCGCGCTCCAGGAACGAGGGGTAACGGTTCACGGCGACGCCGAGGTCGCCGCGCTGGCATCCGATGTCGTCCCCGCGACCGAGGACGACTGGGCGACCGAGCACATGAGCCTCGACATCTCGATCCGCGTCGTCGACGGTCTCGACGACGCCCTGGCGCACATCCGGCGCTACTCCACGCAGCACACCGAGTCGATCATCACGACGGACGACGGGATCGCCGAACGGTTCCTCGCCGAAGTGGATGCCGCCGTCGTCATGGTCAACGCGTCCACCAGGTTCACCGACGGTGGCGAATTCGGGTTCGGCGCGGAGGTCGGCATCTCGACGCAGAAACTCCATGCGCGGGGACCCATGGGGCTGCCCGAGCTCACCACGACGAAGTGGCTCGCGCGGGGCGCCGGGCAGATCCGGTCCTGACCACCTAAACTGTTTCTGCACCCGACCCCTCGAACGGAGCCCGAATGAACTTCGCGACGACCATCGTCCGCGCCGCAGCCGAGACCGAGCACCACGGTGGCAACGTCATGGCCACGACCTTCGGGTACGGCATCGTCGCGTTCGTGCTGTTCCTGCTCCTCGGACTCGTGACCCTGTCGTACCGCAACGTGGCCAACCGCCACGCACACAAGGCCGAGGCGTACGCCGCGAAGAACCCCGTGCAGCAGGCGGGCCACGGCCACCACTGAGGCCGTGTCGATGGCAACCACGCGCGCACCGCGTATCGGTGTGATGGGCGGCACGTTCGACCCGATCCATCACGGACACCTCGTGGCGGCCAGCGAGGTCGCGCAGTCGTTCGGGCTGGACGAGGTCATCTTCGTCCCCACCGGTGAGCCGTGGCAGAAGTCGGGCGTCTCGTCCGCCGAGCACCGGTATCTGATGACCGTCATCGCGACGGCATCCAACCCGATGTTCACCGTCAGTCGCGTGGACGTCGACCGGACCGGCAAGACGTACACGATCGACACCCTGCGGGATCTGAAGGAGCAGCGGCCGGATGCCGACCTCTTCTTCATCACCGGAGCGGACGCCATCGCGCAGATCCTCGGTTGGCGCGACGTTGCGGAGCTGTGGGACCTGGCTCACTTCGTCGCGGTGTCCCGTCCGGGGCACACCCTGAACGTCGAAGGGCTCCCGTCCGACGACGTGAGCAAGCTCGAGATCCCGGCTCTGTCGATCTCCTCCACCGACTGCCGCGCTCGCGTGCGTCGCGGACACCCCGTCTGGTACCTCGTCCCCGACGGCGTCGTCCAATACATTGCGAAGCATCACCTGTATCGGAGCAAGGCATGAGTACACCAGACCAGCCGGGCACTCCGCCGCTCACACGGCGCCAGCTGCGCGAACTGCGCAACACGGCATCCACGCCCATCATCACCCCCGAAGAGGCCCAGGCGGATGTCGATGCTTCGGACGCCGCCGCGGAAGAAGCTGCTGCCGCTGCAGTGGAGCAGGAGGTCGAGGTCGCGCCTGAGCGGACCCCCGTCGCTCTCGCGGACGATGCCGAGCTCGACCCGGATGCGCACCCTGTCAGCCGCCGCCAGGCGCGGTACCTCGCGAAGATGCGAACCGGCGCCGTGGACGTCCTCCCCTCGGAGCCCGAGACGGGCGACGTCGCGACGACGGATGCCGAGCCGTCGGAGTCCGACGACTCTCACACCGATGTGGGCGAAGTCGAGTCCTCCGAGCCTGTCGTCGAGGATGAGCCTGTCGTCGAGGATGAGCCTGTCGTCGAGGATGAGCCTGTCGTCGAGGATGAGCCTGTCGTCGAGGATGAGCCTGTCGTCGAGGATGAGCCTGTCGTCGAGGATGAGCCTGTCGTCGAGGATGAGCCGGCGGAGGCGGAAGACGTCGCGGATGATGCGGAGCGGACGCCCGTCATCGCCCCGGAGCTCGGAGCGCAGCTGCTCGAGGAAGGGGCGGCCCCGGTCGAGCTTCCGCCATCGTTCGACCAGCTCCTGACCCGAGGGGGGAGCGGTTCCGCCTCGGCGCCGAATGCCCTCATCCTGTCTCAGACGCCCGAGACCGGCTCGTTGTCGGTACCCATCCTCGGAACCGGTGAGCTGATCATCACCGGCAGCTACGCACTTCCCGAGAGCTTCGGCTCCACGGGAGTCGGGCCGGGGAACTCTGATGGCAAGGATGCGGACGCCGCCCTCATCGACGGCGAGCTGCCCCCGGCATCCTCGCCCACGCCGATCGCCGCGTCGTCGGCGATCAGTACCATTAAGAGTGCGGATGAGATCATCCGCCCTCCGGCGCCCGAAAAGGGCAGCCGTCTCATCATGACCCTCGCGATCTGCGCCGGTGCCCTCGGACTGGCCCTCGCGACGGTGCTCATCCTCACCCTTGTGAACGGAAACTTCTGATGGTTGCTGCAGAGCACACGCACGAACTCGTCCAGGTGGCTGCGGCCGCCGCAGACAGCAAGGGCGGCACGGACTTCGTCGCCTTCGATGTGTCGGGCCCCCTTCCGCTGATCGATGCCTTCCTCCTCGTCACCGGTAACAGTGAGCGCAACGTCGCCGCCATCGCCGACGAGGTCGAGGACAAGATGCTCGACGCAGGCCAGAAGCGTCTGCGCCGTGAGGGACGCGACGAGTCGCGCTGGGTCCTCCTCGACTTCGGCGACCTCGTCGTCCACGTCTTCCACGAGGAGGAGCGCGTGTTCTACGGGCTCGAGCGCCTGTGGAAGGACTGCCCGATCATCCCCGTGACGATCGCGGAGCCCACCCCGAGCGAGTGACATCGTCGCCTCGTGTTCAGAGCACTCCTCCGCGTGTAGTAAGCTGGATGAGTTGCCGCGAGCGGCGACCAAGGGCCTGTGGCGCAGCTGGTAGCGCACCTGCATGGCATGCAGGGGGTCAGGGGTTCGAGTCCCCTCAGGTCCACCAAATACCCCGGTTCGCCGGGGTTTTTGTGTTTCCGAAAACCGAAGGTGTCACTCGTTCGTCGACGTCTGGGGCGCTCTCCGCGGGCTCATGTCGACCTGAGCCTGCCGGTCACAGATCGTTGAGGTCGCGCGTAGGGTCGCTGGCATGCGCCACGATGTCGCGGGCGACGTCGGCGAGGCGCTGCTGACTCGTCCGTGCGTGCGCCCGCAGACGCTGGAATGCCTCGTCCATGTCGATGTTGTGCGTGTGGGCCAGGACGCCCTTCGCCTGTTCGATCACGACTCGACTGTCGAGCGCCTGCTGCAGCTGCGTGCGCGCGACATCCGCCTCGCGGAATGCCTGCTCGTGGAGGATGCCGATGGTCGCGATATCCGCCAGTCCGCGCGCTGCGAGAGAGTCTTCGGGGCTGAGGCTCTCCGAACCGTCGCCGAAGAGGTTGAGAGAGCCGATGACCTCGTTGCGCAGACGCAACGGCACGGCGTGCATCCAGTTGTAACCCAGCGCCCCTGCGCTTTCAGCGAAGAGCGGCCAGCGTTCCCGGATGGATGAGATGTCGTCGACGCTCACCGGTTCGCCGGATCGGTAGGCATCGACGCAGGGACCTTCATCCGCGGTGAGCTGAAGGAGGCTGATGAGCTGGCTTCGCTCCGTCGTCGAGGCGACGACTTCGAGCGGTTGCCCTCCGGTGCGCAGAAGGATGCCGGCATCCGCCGCTGAGAAGATCTCCGAGCACCGTGACACCAGGCGATACAGCAGATCGACGACGTCATATCCACCCACCATGGTGTCCGCGATCTCCACGAACGTCTCGATGAGCTGCTTTTCCCGCGGTTCCCTGCTCATGTCTCCAACCTCCTCCGAATCACGCTGGTCTCAGGCGGTGAAATCGATCTCGCGACTGATGATGGACTCCGCGATCTCCGTCACTGACCGTCCAGATGCGAACGCGTGGGCGCGGATGACCACGAGCGCGTCATCGGAGTTCACTCGCAACTGCGCGCAGACCATGCCGGTTGCCTGATGGACGATCCGTCGAGACGATGAACCGAAACCGGCGTCGGCAGCGTTGCCGGCCAGAACCCGCTCGAAGATACGGAGGGCGGCCGCATCCGCCATCAGGGAGGCAAGGGCAACGTCCCGCTGCTTCAGTGCTCCTCGGCCGTCGGCGTACAGATCGACGACTCCCACCTCGAGCGCACCGACGGTCATCGGGAACGCGTACAGGGAGCTAACACCGTGATGCGCGGCGACGGACTGGAGCATCGGCCAGTCCGTCGTCGCCGCGTCGCGGAGATCGTGCAGAAGGACGGGGGTGCGCGCGACTCGGGCGTCCCAGCCTGGCCCGACCCCGGAACTCAGCTGAATGTCTTCGAGAGCCGCAGCCGCGCCGTCGCTCGCACACACGGTCTCGACGTCGAACGGGTCGCCCAGCGTCGAGACGCCCACATGATGAACCGGAAGCATCGTCAGAAAGACGGCACAAATCGGGTCATCGTCCACTGAGTGGGAACCGAGCACGTTTCCTCCAGACCTGGGTATCCCGAGGCGGCCTAGGTCCAGGGACGCTGATCCCATTGTAGGGAGTCCCCGCGCGGGCGTCGTCCTCCTTGTGTTGGTCTCCGGGATGCCAATACAGTGACACCACGCTGCCCCGGACCCCGGCTCGCCAATATCAACCGAGCGAGAGCAGAGGATCGTCATGCCGACATACACCGGCCCGCAGAAGGACCGTCTCCGGTGGAAAGTGACCGAACCCGGATTGCACGTCTGCGAAGACGGCGCGCGACACGTGGGTTTCGTCGTGAGCGTCGACGGCGGCTTCATCGCGTTCGATGACGCGTCCAACCCCCTCGGTCGCTACCAGCGGCTTCGGGCCGCCAAACAATCCGTCGAGACGATCCCGGCGCGGCGCTTCATGCAATTTTGGCACTGACGACCTTGAACGGCACGCCGACAGGCCTAGTACTCGTCCTCGGGGGCCTTGTCGGGGGGGAGGACGAAGCACGGCGAGAACGAGCTGATTTCTAAGTGACCGTTCTGGTAGTCCGCGATGATGTAACCCGACCCGTAGGGGCCAACAAGTTGCGCGCGGGCACGACCGTCTTTGGTGATGTCCTTGGGCTTCAGCTCAGAATTGTCACGGTAGGCATCCAACACCATCGATATCAGTTTGGATGGATCTGCAGTCGGGGACAGCTCGATCGTGGTGCCTCCGGTCCAGGCATACGCGCCTTGCGCGCTGCACGGCATGAGAACACCTGTGGCCTCCTGGTCCGCAGCTCGGATACTTTCCGCCGGCAGCTTCGAGACGATCTCATCCTCGACGTCCTGTGCGATCTTCTTGGCTGCCCCAACGGTCAGCCCCGGTTGCTTACCGTTCACGGCGTCTCCTCCTGGGTTTACGTTCGTCGTCGAAGAGCATCCGGCCACAGCCGCGATTATGAAGACGGCTGCGGCCACACCTGCGGAACGTTTCATCCTGATGGGCTCACTTGGCAGTCATGGAGAATCGGAGATAATCCAATATCTCCTGGTTCTCGGGGCGGTCGCTGGCTATGAGGTTGTGGTTGTCCATCAGTCGATCGCTCAGCTGTATTGGCTTCGCGGCGCCGACGCCTGCGCGCGTGATGCCACTCCGACACGAACACGGAGCTCCGCCCAATGGCGGTGCAGACACCGCACACGGCGGCTGCAGCGAGGACCGCGCCGGCCTGATCAGAACCCTGCGCCGCGCCGGTCGCCGAGGAGAGGAAGAGCAGCACGATCCCGGACGTCACGGCCCCCAGCAGCCAGAACACCATCACGTGCGCGACGACGCCGCGCACATTCCGCATCCACCGGGCCACGAGCCACGCGATCGGCGCGCCGAGCCACACCAACGCGAACGAGAGTGCGGCCGCGCCCAGCACGACGAAGACGGGAAGACCCTTCACGCTCTCGCTCGTCTGCATCGCTAGGACGAACATGTACACGGCGACTACCGCGACGAAACAGACCCACGTGGTGAATGTGTGACGAGCGACGTCGCGGGAATCAAGGGCTCTCGATCCCGGCTCACTCGGTGGAATCGGAAGCCTCCGCGTCCGCCTCGGCGGCCTCGACGTCGAGATCTCCGGCGTCAGGCGCGACGAATCGCTCCTCGGGAGACGGCTCATCCGGGCGATCTGCGGCACCGGCGGGCGCAGGAGGCAGGCCGTCCTGCTCTCCGCCGACGAGTCGCTCGAGGTCGGACGTGGAATCGTTGCTCATGGGTGTCCTCTCGACTCTTCGAGCTTCTCGGACCTCGAACGTCGCGTCGAGGGTCTTGACGGAGTCAGCTGGTTTCCGCCGGTTCCAGCAGATGAAGCAGCCGTACGCGGATCGGTTGGGCACGCTCGGTGAAGGCGCGCTGCGCGGCCACGTACTGGGCCTTGCCCGTCGGCGTCTCGATGGGCACGGCGGAGTAGCCCCAATCGCTGAGATCGTACGGCGAGGCCCGCATGTCGAGTTCCCGGATGTCGCGGGCCAGCACGAACGCATCCAGAAGCAGTTCCCCGGGGACGAGCGGGCCGAGCTTCACTGCCCACTTGTACAGGTCCATCCCGGCATGAAGGCAGCCCGGCTGCTCCGTCAGCGCCTGCGTCTCGCGCGTCGGCGCGAAGCGGTTGAGCGGCGTGGCTTCAGGCGTGAAGAAGCGGAACGCGTCGATGTGCGTGCACCGCAGATCGTTCGCCTCGACGACGGCATCCGTTCCGTCCGCACCGAGCCGTAACGGCACGGGATGCCGCGTCTCGCCGTCCCGGTAGACCATCGCCCACTCGTGCAGACCGAAGCAGCCGTAGGATCCGGTCCTCCCGAGAGTGCTCGACAGGATGCCGCGGATCGCGCGGACGAGCGGAGCCTTCTCGGTGAGGAACGCCTCGGTGTCGGCGGTGACGTCGTCGCCGACCACCCGGTACCAGCGCCAGGCGGCATGCGGTGAGTCGGCGGCATCCGCCAATCCCACATCACGCCCCGGGTGCCAGCGGCGGAGGACGGCCGGCTTGTAGGAGTAGTACGTGTAGAGGAAGTCGTCGACCGGGTGCGTCTCGCCCCGGGCCGCGCGGTGGCGACGGCCGGCGGTGAGGGCCTCGGCCCGCTCGGCGTGCGCCTGCATCCGTTCGGTCCACTCGGACCGTGCGAGGACGGCGCTCGTCAGGGTGGGCATGCGGGTGCGGATCAGACGGGCTGGATCAGCTCGGGGGAGTCGTTGCGGACGTTGCCCACGGCGCTCGAGACGACGTGGTCGGTGAGCCCGGTGACGACCTGGGGGGCCGCGTCGACGGCGGCGTCCAGGAGATCCCCGACGTTGTCGACCTCGGTGTCGAGCCAGGCGTCCGCGAAGTCGGCGTCGAGGAACAGCGGCATCCGATCGTGGATCGACCCGAGCGGCGCGACGGCGTCGCGCGTGATGATCGTGAACGACAGCACCCATTTGGTGGGATCGTCCTCGGCTTTGGCCGGGTCCTTCCACCACTCGTAGAGGCCTGCGAACAAAAGAGGCGACCCGTCGGAGGGATGGATGAAGTACGGCGTCTTGCCCTCGTCGGTCGTCTGCCACTCGTAGTAGCCGGTGGCAGGGACGATGGCGCGGCGCTTGATGAGCGCCTGCCGGAACATCGGCTTGTCCTCGATCTCCTCCGAACGCGCGTTGAACGCCCGAGCGCCGACCTTCACGTCCTTCGCCCACGAGGGGACGAGGCCCCAGCGCGCGGGCTCCAGCCGCCGTGTGGGCGGGTCGGTCTTGGCCGAGTCGAGAACGATCCCGACCTGCGACGTCGGGGCGATGTTGTACGACGGAGTGGGAAGGTCATCGCTCTCGACGTCGACGCGCAGCACACCGACGAGTTCCGAGGCGACGTTGGCAACGACGAAGCGACCGCACATGGGTGTCAGCCTAGGAGGAGGTGGGGACATCGCGGACGATGTCGACGTCGGTCAGACGCTCGAGCAGCTCCGCGCCGTCGTCTCCGGTCACCCACGGCACGCCGGCCGCGCTGTGATCGTCCACCGCGGTCCGGCCACCGGCGAGGACCGCCTCGGCCGGTGTCAGTCGCCGGATGGCTACGGCAGCGACCTGCTCGGGATGCTCGATCGTGAACTGCGTGTAGATCTCGTCGTCGTGCTGTCCGTCGTCGCCGATGAGCAGCCAGTCGATGTGGGGGAACTCGTCGGCCAGGCGGCGCAGGTTCTCCTTCTTGTGCTCCTTGCCGCTGCGGAACCACCGGTCGTGCGTCGGGCCCCAGTCCGTCAGGAGCATCGCGCCGAGAGGGAACAGGTGCCGGCGCTGGAATCGCACGAGGGTCGGCGCGACGTTCCATGCTCCGGTCGAGAGATACAGGATGGGCGATCCGGGGTTCTCGCGCGCGAGCCGCTCGAGCAGAACGGCCATTCCGGGGACCGGCTGGCGGGCGTGCTCGTTGAGGACGAAGGAGTTCCACGCTGCGACGAAGGGCCGGGGGAGCGCGGTGACCATCACGGTGTCGTCGACGTCCGAGATGACGCCGAACCGGATGTCGTCTCCCACGATGAAGACGCGGGCGTCGACGGGGTCTGCCTCTTCGACGCTCATCGTGATCGTCTGCCAGCCCGCGGAGAGGGAGGCGGGCAGGACCGCGTCGATGACGCCGCCGCGGTCGGCCGTGACCTCATGACTCACCCCGTCGATGACCACGGAGACCGTGGCGTGGGCGATCGGCACGGCGGCGAAGCTGCGCCAACCCCGCACGCCGGCGTAGTCGCCCCGCTCGCGGCGCTTCGCCTTCGGCGGGATCAGCACTCGACCGAGCACGCGCACCCACTCGGTGCTGCCGTATCCGGGGAACGCGGCGACGGTGGGACGCCTTCCCCTCGCGCGAGCACGGTTCTCACGCCAGGAGTGGAACCGGTACTCGAGGCGCGCCAGCCACAGCACTTTCGTGTCGGGCGCAGAGGAGGAAGCCATCGGTTCAGTCTTTCACGTCGTCGGCGCGACCCTCCATCGCATCGTCGAGTTCGAGGTGGCGAGCCTCCCGCGCGCTGATGACGCGCTTGGCGATGTAAACGAGCACGAGGAAGGCGGCAATGATCCCGACGAACAGGTAACCGGCGTAGTGAAGGCTGTCGGAGAGTTCACGGTAGCCCTCCGCCGCCGCGGCGGCGACGGAGACGTACGCAACCGACCAGACCGTGCAGGCGGGCACGGTCCACGCGAGGAACCGGCGGTAGGCGAACCCGCTCATTCCGACGGTCAGGGGCACGAGGGAATGGAGCACGGGGAGGAAACGCGACAGGAAGATGGCCGGCCCACCTCGCCGGCGCAGGTAGAGCTCCGCGCGCACCCAATTGCGTTCGCCGATCAGCCGGCCCGCGCGGGAGAACCGGATGCGGGGACCCAGCCATCTGCCCAGAGCGAATCCGATGCTCTCGCCGACGAGGGCGCCGACGAGGACGGCGAGGACGAGCCAGGTTCCCTCGGCCAGATTGTCGACGGCGGTGCCGGCGACGATGACGATCGAGTCACCGGGGACGACGAGTCCGACGAGGACGCTCGTCTCGAGCATCATCGCGATGCCGGCGACGATGACGCGCACAACGGGATCCACCGCCTGGACGGTGCCGAGCAGCCAGTCGAGGATCTCGTTCACGACCTCAGATTATCCGCCGTCTACCCTGATGGAGTGTCCAGCGACCTCGCCTCACGCGACCTTCACGGGTGGCTCGATCCGGCGGTCGCCTTCACCGCGGTCATCGGTGACGCTGCCGACGCGTTCTGGCTCGATGCCGGCCCCGGCGCTTCCTGCGGATGGAGCTGGGTGGGTACCGGCATCCCGTCGCCCCCTCCGCGCGATGTGGGCCTCGATGGTGCGACGGATGCCGCTGCGGGACCGTTCCGCGGCGGCTGGGTCGGCTGGTCGGGGTACGACGCGGCCGCGCGTCGCGCCGGGGCGCCTGCAGCGGACGACGCGGGACCCGCGGAGGTCTGGCTCCGTGTCGATCGGATGCTGGGGTTCGATCACGCCGCGGGCCGCCTGATCGCTTTCGGGGCGGAGGACGCCCTCGACGGCCTGTCCGTCTCCGTGGCGCGGGCGATGTCGACCGGAGGGGCTCCGCGGCCTGCGGACCCGGCCCCGGTCGGAGTCCGCGCCCGCCACGATCCCGATGGGTATGCGGCCCTCATCGAGCAGTGCCGCAACGAGATCCGAGAGGGGCGTGCGTACCAGCTGTGTCTGACGACGCGGTTCGAGACAGCGGCATCCGTCGACCCGGTCGACACCTACCTGCGTCTGCGAACCGCGACGCCGGCGCACCACGGCGGTCTCATCCGCAGCGGCGGGTGGGCGCTTCTGAGCGCGTCGCCCGAGCAATTCCTGTCGGTCTCGGAGGCAATCGTACGTACGCGCCCCATTAAGGGGACACGGCCGCGCTCCGCCGACCCCGCGGAGGATGCCGCTCTCGCCTCCGAACTGCGGAGGAGCGAGAAGGAGCAGGCCGAGAATGTCATGATCGTCGACCTCATGCGCAACGACCTGCAGCGGGTGTGCGAGCCCGGGACGGTCGCGGCGGAGCGGTTGCTCGAGGTCGAGTCCTACCCCGCGGTGCACCAGCTGGTGAGCACGGTAGCGGGGCGGTTGCGGCCGGGGACGACGGTCGGCGACCTGTGGGATGCCGCCTTCCCGGCCGGCAGCATGACGGGCGCACCGAAGCTGTCGGCGATGCAGATCCTCCACCGGCTGGAGGGCGCGCCGCGCGGCGTCTTCGCGGGATGCTTCGGATGGATCGGTTCCGATGGGGGCCTCGACCTCGCGATGGTGATCCGGTCGATCGTGACGCACCCGGGCGGAGCGTACGTCGGCGCCGGCGGAGGTATCACGTGGGGCTCGGCGGCGGCCGACGAGGTCGCGGAGGTCGGGATCAAGGCCCGGGCGCCGCTCCGTGCGCTCGGAGCCGAGCTGCCGCCGGGATGGTGAAAGTCCCGGTCCGCTAGGCTGAAAAGGCGCTTTCGCGCGCCCTCCCGACTTTGCACGATTGGTTCACCGTGTCCTCCAGCACCTCCTCCGACGCATCGGCTCCCGAGCAGACCGGCTTCGACGCCCGCGCCATCCAGGCGAAGTGGCAGGCCCGGTGGGCGGAGTCCGACCCGTTCAAGGCCGGCGGCGACGAGGACACGCGACCGCGCAAGTACGTGCTCGGCATGTTCCCGTACCCCTCGGGCGACCTGCACATGGGTCACGCCGAGAACTACGCCTACGTCGACGCCGTCGCACGCTTCTGGCGTCACCGCGGGTACAACGTCTTGAATCCGATCGGCTGGGACTCCTTCGGCCTGCCCGCCGAGAACGCGGCGATCAAGGGCGGCGCAGGGTCGGACCCGCGCGAGTGGACCTACAACAACATCGACCAGCACAAGGTCAGCTTCCGCGCGTTCGGGTCGTCGTACGACTGGAGCCGCGTGCTCCACACGAGCGACCCCGAGTACTACCGCTGGAACCAGTGGCTGTTCCAACGCCTGTTCGAGCGCGGGCTCGCCTACCGCAAGCAGAGCGCCGTCAACTGGTGCCCCAACGACCAGACCGTGCTCGCGAACGAGCAGGTCGTCGACGGACACTGCGAGCGCTGCGGCTTCGAGGTCGTCAAGAAGAAGCTGACGCAGTGGTACTTCAAGATCACCGAGTACGCCGACCGCCTGCTCGATGACCTGAACCAGCTCGAGGGGTTCTGGCCGCACAAGGTGCTGCAGATGCAGCGCAACTGGATCGGCCGCTCGATCGGCGCCGACATCGACTTCGAGATCGAGGGGCGCGCCGAGAAGATCACCGTCTTCTCCACCCGCCCCGACACTCTGCACGGCGCGACCTTCATGGTCGTCGCGCCGGACTCCGACCTCGCCGCCGAACTGGCCGAGGGCGCCTCGCCCGAGGTCCAGCAGCGCTTCCGCGGTTACCTCGACACGGTGCAGAAGACGAGCGAGATCGAGCGTCAGACCGCCGACCGCCCCAAGACGGGTGTCTTCCTCGACCGCTTCGCGGTCAACCCGATCAACGGCGAGCGTCTGCCGATCTGGGCGGCGGACTACGTCCTCGCCGACTACGGGCACGGTGCCGTCATGGCCGTCCCCGCGCACGACCAGCGCGACCTCGATTTCGCCCGCGCGTTCGACCTGCCCGTGAAGGTCGTCGTCGACACGACGGCTCCGGTCACCGGCGCGATCCCTGTCATCGAGGTCGACGAGGACGGTGTGCCGATCGGCGACGACCTCGAGTCGATCGACCCCGCCCGCACCGGCACCGCGCTGACGGGCGATGGACGCCTCATCAACTCCGGGTCGCTGAACGGGCTGTCCAAGCGCAACGCGATCGCCCGCGCGATCGAAGAGCTCACCTCGGCGGGAACCGGCCGTGCCGCGAAGACCTATCGCCTGCGCGACTGGCTGATCTCGCGTCAGCGGTTCTGGGGCACCCCGATCCCGATGATCCACACCGAGGACGGCCGCATCGTCCCGGTCCCCGACGAGCAGCTGCCCGTCATCCTCCCCGACGCCAAGGGTCTCGACCTGAAGCCGAAGGGCACGTCGCCGCTGGGCGGCGCGACCGAGTGGATGTCGACGGTCGACCCCGAGACCGGCGAGCCGGCGCTCCGCGACGCTGACACGATGGACACGTTCGTCGACAGCTCGTGGTACTTCCTGCGCTTCCTGGCCCCGAACGGGGCGACGGAGCCGTTCCCGAGCGCCGAGGCATCCAAGTGGGCACCGGTCGACTCGTACATCGGCGGCGTCGAGCACGCGATCCTCCACCTGCTGTACGCCCGGTTCATCACGAAGGTCCTCTTCGACATGGGCCTCGTCGACTTCACCGAGCCGTTCACGAGCCTGATCAACCAGGGCATGGTGCTGCTCGACGGTTCGAAGATGTCGAAGTCGAAGGGCAACCTCGTCGAGTTCGCGTCGAGCATGGACGACCCGGGCGCGGATGCCGTCCGTGTCGCCATCGCGTTCGCCGGACCCGTCGAGGACGACATCAACTGGGAGGACGTGTCGACCACCGGCGCCCAGAAGTTCCTCGCCCGCGCGATGCGCGTGGCGACGGATGTCGCAAGCTCGAAGGACGTGGTGTGGGCGGACGGCGACACGTCGCTCCGGCGCGTCACCCACCGTCTCTGGGCGGACGTCGTCGGCCTCGTCGAGCAGTCGAAGTTCAACGTCGTCGTCGCGCGCCTCATGGAGCTCGTCAACGCGACGCGCAAGGCGATCGACTCGGGAGCCGGCGCGGCCGACCCCGCCGTCCGCGAGGCCGCTGAGGCCGTCGCGATGATCCTGGACCTCTTCGCACCGCACACCGCGGAGGAGATGTGGGAGATCCTCGGCTACGAGCCGTTCGTCGGCGTGGTGCCGTGGCGTCAGGCCGACCCGACGCTCCTCGTGGAGGAGTCGGTGACCGCGGTCGTGCAGGTCAACGGCAAGGTGCGCGGCACGCTCACCGTCCCGGCGAAGATCTCGGGCGACGAGCTCGAGAAGCTCGCGCTCGCGGACGAGAAGGTGCGTCGGGCGATCGGCGACAAGGAGATCACGCGCGCCGTCGTGCGCGCGCCGAAGGTCGTCAGCTTCACCGTCGCGTGAGCGTCTTCTCCACCGCCGCCATCTGATCCCGGTTCGTCCACCGCCCCCTCGTCGTCCGATGAGGGGGCGGTGCGGCGCCGGGAGGATCGTGCCATGGGTGCGCAGGCGGTGCCGGTGTCTCGACGTCGGCTGGGGATCGGTGCCGCCATCGTCCTCGTGGTCGTCGTCGCCGCGGTGACGATCGCGATCGGGATCATCCGGACAGGCGCGGAGTCCGCTGTCGAGACGGTGCCGGGCGTCGTCTCCGAGACGGCGGCGCCGGCGTCGGTGTACGTCCACGTCTCGGGTCAGGTGCGCGAGCCCGGTCTGTATCGTCTCGACCAAGGTGCGCGCGTGGTGGATGCGGTAGCCGCCGCCGGTGGCTTCTCGGAGAAGGCATCCCGTGACGGCGTGAACCTGGCGCGTCCGGTGAGCGACGGTGAGCAGCTCCTGATCCCTGCCGAGGGCGAAGGGGGGACGGATGCCGGTGCCCCTGCGGCGCCGGAAGGTGACGGGCGCGTGAACCTGAACACCGCCGATCTCGCTGCCCTCGACACGCTGCCCCGCGTCGGACCGTCGATCGCTCAGCGGATCCTCGATTGGCGCGAGGAGAACGGCCGGTTCACCAGCGTCGACGACCTGATGGCGGTGCCGGGGATCGGGGAGAAGATGCTCGCGTCGCTCCGCGACCTGGTGACGGTGTGAGCGTTCGGACCGCGCGCCGCCGCGACCTGCGGTTGCTGCCGGTCGCGCTCACGGCCTGGGCGGGCGCGGGCGCCGCGATCGTGTTCCCCGAGCATGCGACGGCTTTCGCCGTCGCCCTCTGGGTGGCTGCCGTCCTCGCGTTAGCGGTCGCCGCGCGAGCGTCTCGGCCGACGACGGCGGCGCTGATCGCGGTGGCCTTCGCCGTCGCGGGGGGCGCGGCATCCCATGTCGCACTCGCCCAGCCCGCCCGAGAGGCCGTCGCAGGTCTGCACATCACCGGGGGTCGGAGCGCCGCGTTCGAGGTCGATGTCGTCGGCAAGGTCGAACGGTCCGCGACCGGGTTCCGCTTCGATGCGATCACCCGGTCCGTCACGATCGGCCCCGACACGGCTCCCGTCTCGGCTCCCGTCCTCGTCCGGGTACAGGAGCGACCCGCCGGGCTCGACCTGGGTGCGCGTGCGGTCGTGACGGGGACCGCGTTCCGGGCGGATGCCGAGGACCGGGAAGTCCTCGTCGTCGAGGCGTCGTCGCTCGAGCTCGCCCGTCCGCCGACGGGCCCGCTCGCCGCGGCGGCCCAGCTGAGGACGGGCCTGGTGAACGCGGTCGACGGTCTCCCCGACCCCGGTGCAGGGCTCGTTCCAGGCCTCGCCGTCGGCGACACGTCCGCGGTCACTGAGGACCTCGACCAGCAGATGAAGGCATCGTCGCTGTCGCACCTGACCGCCGTCTCCGGGGCGAACTGCGCACTCGTCGTCGGGATCGCGTTCGGCATCGCCGCCCTGTGCGGGGCGCGGCGCGGCATCCGCGTCACGGCGGGACTGGCGACGCTCGTCGCCTTCATCGTGCTCGTCTCGCCCGAACCCAGCGTCGTCCGAGCGGGCGTGATGGCGGCGATCGCCATGCTGGGCGTCCTGCTGGGGCGGATCGGCGCAGGGATGTCGATCCTGTCCGCGTCGGTGTGCGTGCTGCTCGTGCTCGATCCGTGGCTCGCGGCATCCCTCGGCTTCGCACTGTCCGCCGTGGCGACCGGGTCGCTGCTGCTGTTCGCCAGACCGCTCGCCGACGGGATGTCGCGGTGGATGCCCGCACCGCTGGCGCTCGCCCTGTCCGTCCCGCTCGCGGCGCAGCTCGCCTGCGGACCGCTGCTCGTGCTGATCGAGCCGACCGTGCCCCTCGTCGGCGTGCTCGCGAACCTGCTCGCGGGTCCCGCCGCGCCCGCCGCAACCGTCCTCGGCCTTCTCGCCTGCCTCGCGCTGCCGTTCCCGGTACTCGCGCAGGGGCTGGCGGCGATCGCGTGGCTGCCGGCGGCCTGGATCGCGGGAACGGCGGACCTGTCCGCGCGGCTGCCCGGGGCATCCATCGGATGGGTGGAAGGGATGCCGGGGCTCATCGCCCTCGCAGCGACAGGGGCCGCGATCGGCATCGTGATCGCCGCACGCCGGCACCGGTTGCAGCGGTGGGCGGGGTGGGCGCTCGTCGTCATCATCGTCGTCGTGGTGAGCGCCGGCCCGTTCCGGACCCTCATCGACCGGACGCGGGCGCCGGACGATTGGGCCATCGCTGCGTGCGAGGTGGGACAGGGCGACGCCGTCCTCGTGCGCTCCGGTGAGGCCATCATGCTGATCGACACAGGGCCGGAGCCAGCGCCCCTCGCCGCGTGCCTTGACCGGTTCGCGGTCGACCGCGTCGACGTCCTTGTGTTCACCCACTTCGACATGGACCACCGCGGCGGCGCCGAGGCTCTGGTCGGTCGTGCCGACGTCGTGCTGCACGGTCCCGTTCCCGACGCCGAGGCGGCCGCGATGATCGCCGGCTTCACGCAGTCTGGTGCGCAAGCGCAGGAGGTCTCCGCCGGTCAGAGCGGCACGCTGGGGGAGTGCCGCTGGCGCTCGCTGTGGCCGAAGGCGCGCGACCCGGTCTATCCGTACGGGAACGACGCGAGCGTCGTGATCGACATCACCGGATGCCGCGTCCCCGACGCGATCTTCCTCGGCGACCTGTCGGCGCAGTCGCAGCGCTCGCTGGTGGCTTCTCGTGCGATCGACCGCACCTACGCGGTCGTCAAGGTCGCGCACCACGGCAGCGCCGATCAGGACCACAGCCTGTACGAGGGACTGGATGCGGCCGTCGCCCTCGTGACGGTCGGCGAGAACACCTACGGCCACCCGCGGGACGAGATCCTCGACCTCCTCCGAGAGGAGCACGCGGTCATCGCCCGCACCGACACGTCGGGTGACGTCGTCCTCTGGCGCGACGGGGACGGGATCCGGCTGTGGCGCTCCCGTGAGGAGGGCGGCTGACTCTCGTAGGCTGACCGGATGCCGCCCTCCCGCATTCCGCGTTCCGTCGTCGCGATCGGCGGCGTGCGCGTCGGCATGGCCGTCGGCGTCCTCGTCGCCCTGGGGTGGACCTACGCCCGTTCCGTGCAGCGGGGGAGCGTCAATCCGTTCGATTTCTTCGGCTACTTCACGAACCAGACCGCGCTGGGGAGCGCGATCGTGCTCGGGGCGACCGGGATCCTTCTCCTCCTCGATCGGATCGTTCCCGCATGGCTGACCCTGGCACGTGGGGTCGCGGTGGCCTGTCTCATCGTCGTGGGCGTCGTCTACAACGGGTTCGTTCCCGGCACCGGTTCCGCCCCGCCGTGGGTGAGCGCCGTCCTGCACATCGCGCTCCCGCTATACACCGTCCTCGACTGGGCGTTCGTCCGAGACCACCCGAGCCTGCCGTGGCGGAGTCTGTGGCTCGTGCTGCCCTACCCGCTTCTCTGGCTGGTCGTCGTTCTCGTGCGCGGCCAGACCGACGGCTGGGTGCCTTACGGGTTCCTGCTGCCCAGCCGCGGGTTCGGAGCGCTGGTCCTCACGAGCCTCGGTCTCCTCGCGATGCTCCTCGCGGCTGCCGCCGCAGTGTGGGCGCTGTCCCGACTCCGCGTCGCCACGACGGCGGACCGTCGGTAGCCGTCGGTAGGCTGGACATCATGCCGAGCCCCCGTCGTCCTGCCGCGAAAGCGACCAAGTCGGCGATACCTCAGGTCTCCTGGCGCGCGCCGCAGCCGGCGCCCGTGGTCCTCGTCTCGGGACCGGAAGAGATCTGCGCCGAGCGGGCGACCGCCGGCATCCGTGAATACCTTCGCGCCGAGGATCCGAGCCTCGAAGTCACCGACATCCGCGCCGACGACTACGCGCCGGGCACGCTCTTCGCGGTCTCCTCACCGTCCCTCTTCGGCGAGCCGCGCCTGGTGCGCGTATCGGGCGTCGAGAAGTGCTCCGACGCATTCCTCGCCGAGGCGATCCGCTACCTCGAGGCCCCGCAGGAGGGCGCGACCATCGTGCTGCGCCACACTGGCGCGAGCGTCCGCGGCAAGAAGCTGCTCGACACGATCCGCTCGGGTACCGGCGGTGGCATCGAGATCGCGTGCCCTGCGGTCAAGCGCGACTCCGACCGGTTCGACTTCGCGGCGGGGGAGTTCCAGGCCGCCAAACGCCGTATCGCCCCTCCCGCGCTCCGCGCCCTCGTCTCGGCCTTCGCCGACGACCTCACCGAGCTCGCGGCAGCCTGCCAGCAGCTCATCTCGGACGTCGAGGGCGACATCACCGAGCAGGTCGTCACCCGCTACTACGGCGGCCGCGTCGAGACGACCGCGTTCGCCGTCGCCGACACCGCGATCGCCGGCCGCTACGGCGACGCGCTCGTGACACTTCGCCACGCCCTCGCCTCGGGCGCGGACCCGGTGCCGATGGTCGCCGCGATCGCCTCGAAGCTCCGCACCATGGCGCGCGTCGCCGGCACGCGCGAACCGTCCGGCGCCCTCGCCGCCCGCATCGGCATGAAGGACTGGCAGGTCGACCGTGCCCGTCGCGACCTCGCGGGCTGGACCGAGTCCTCGCTCGGGATCGCGATCCAGGCCGCCGCTCGCGCGGATGCCGAAGTCAAAGGCGCGTCCCGCGACGCCGTCTTCGCGGTCGAGCGTCTCGTCACGGTCGTCGCCACGCGCGCGCCGTACGGCGCCTGACGCACGCGGAAACGACGAAGGCCCATCCTTTGAGGGACGGGCCTTCGTCGTGGCGAGGCGTTCGCGGCTCAGAGAGCGGCGACCTGCTTCGCGATCGAGGACTTGCGGTTGGCCGCCTGGTTCTCGTGGATGACGCCCTTGCTGACGGCCTTGTCGAGCTTCTTGGTCGCCTTCACCAGAGCCTTCTCGGCAGCGGCCTTGTCACCGGCGGAGATCGCCGCGCGGGTCTGACGGACGACGGTCCGCAGCTCGCTCTTGACGGCCTTGTTCCGTTCGCGGGCCTTCTCGTTGGTCTTGTTGCGCTTGATCTGCGACTTGATGTTCGCCACGTTCGACGTATCTTTCGTTCGGAGTTACGGGTGGATGTGCCGGCAACAGAAGAGGGCTGTCGCACAGCGGTCGTGTGAGGGAGGAACCCACACGCAAGCCAAAAACCGATTCTATCAGGTGGGAGGCTCATCCCGAAGTCGAACGCTCCTGCGCCATCGTCGCGAGCGCGAGGTCGATCACCGCGTTGAACACCCCGGGGCGCATGGCGGTGACCAGATGGGATGTCCGGGGCACCACGATGAGCTCGGCTTCGGGCTTCAGCGCGGTGAAGAGCCGTTCGTTCAGGCGCAGCTGGTCCCACTGCCCGTTGACGAACCACATCGGCACCGAGATCCGCTTCAGCGCCGCCACGAGGTCGAGCACGGACAGGCTGCGCAGGGCGATGTCCTGGGTGTCGTATGCGTACCCGCCCGCGCCGAAGTCGGCACGGGTCTCGGGTGGCAGCGTGCGATCCAGGACCATGTCGGTCAGCCGCTGGCCGCGCCCCGGAAGGCGGTCGAAGCCGCGCGCGAGCGTCCGGTAGATCCTCAACCCCGCACCGCGCGGAATCGACGTGCACCCGGCCGCGATGAACGCCTCGACGGGCGGCCGATCCTCGCGGCCCATGTACTCGATGGACACGAGCCCACCCATCGAGTGGGCGACCAGGAGCACGGGGCCGTGGGCCGCGGCATCCGTCACCGCGGCGTCGATCGTCTCGAACGCGCCGTCCAACGTGAACGTCTCGCTCATGCGGGTACCGTGTCCGGGCAGATCGACGGCGTTCGCGCCGATGCCGGCTGTCGTCAGGTGCTCGACCTGCGCGCGCCACATCGTCGCGGAGGTCCGGATGCCGTGGACGAACACGACCTGAGGCGTCATGCCTCCAGCCTACGAACCGGCGCCTGCAGGAACGCGGAACGGGGGCGGATCCGAAGATCCGCCCCCGTTCTCGATGCGCCGGGATCAGAACAGGACGAGCACCGACGACCGGTTGCTGACCGACCTCTCCGAGACCGCCGGGTCCTTCGGGACGAAGGTCGCGGTGTACGAATGCAGGCCGCGGGACAGTCGACCGAGCGTGGTCGAGGCGAACCCGCCGCGTACCTCTGCCGTCGCGATCAGTTTGTCGCCCTCGCGGAACTCCACGACGCCCTCCGCACGACCCTCGTCCTGCGTGACGATCGCGAGGAGCGTCGCCGGCAGCAGGCGGTTGATGTGCACCGGCGGGAGGGCGATGAGCGACGTGCGCGTCGTCGCCGCCGGCTCCGCCGCCTGCTCCACCGTCAGCGGAACTCGAACGACGGTGCCGCTGGGCGCTGCCGTCACCGTCAGCTGCGCCGCCCCGGCAGGGGTCCCTGCCGGCAGTGTGACGCTGACGGATGCCGCCCCGCCGGTCACCGGCGCGGTGCCGAGCGCCTGGTCGCCCAGGCTCACGGTCACCTCGGTGTTGGCGGGAGCGCCCTTGCTGGTCAGGTCCATGCCCGCCACCTCGAAGGTCACCGTGTCGCCTGCGGCGACGGTCTCAGGAACACCCGACACCTGCACGCCGTGCTTGGCGAACGACGGCGCGACGGGGGAGCCCTCGGCGAGGTAGTCCACCCAGGCCTCGTAGTCGAGGAGGCCCGTGTCGACGTAGTCGTCACCCTCCGTGAAGGCACGGAAGTTGTCACCGCCGGCCGCCAGGAACGAGAACGTGCCGATGCGGTACGTGCCGGCCGGATCGATCGCCTTTCCGTCGACCGTCACCGACGTGATGCGTTCGCCCTCGGGCAGCGCCGGGTCGTAGGTGTACGAGACGTTGTCGGACAGACCCAGCTGCAGGTACGGCCGCTGCGGAACGTTGCCTGCGGCATCCCGCTGCCACTGCTGCTCGAGCATCTGCGTGAACTCCTCGCCCGTGAGGGTGACGAGCGCCAGGGTGTTGTTGAACGGCAGGACCGCGTTGGCCTGGCTGAACGAGATCGACCCGTCCGCGAGACCCGGCACGGCGCCCGCGCCGAACTCCGCCTGCGTGTCGAACAGGTCGGCGCGAAGGCCGCCCGGGTTCGTCACGCCGATCACGGCGCCGTTCGGCAGGTCGGCGAGGCTGTCCCGCAGCATGTTCGCGACCGTGTTGCCGAGCGTCGACTCGGCGGCGCGGTTGTCGCGCGAGCCCCCGGTGTAGACGCCGTCGACGTACGATCCGCCGCTGTAGGCGGTCGTGATGTCGCCGGCGACCTGACCGACCTCGGTGTTGCCGACGGCCGCGGCGTTGGCGAGGGCCGCCTTCGTGATGCGGTCGACCTCCGCGACGCGGGGATAGGCGGCGACGAGGTCCGCGGCGGGCGTCGCGGTCCGTGCCACGTTGCGCTCGGTGTGTGCGGAGACATCGCCCGTGGCAGGATCCACCGTCAGCGTGATCTCGCCGATCTTGGCGCCGTACGAGCCGGTCTGGACGACCGGTCGGGTGCGGTCCGTGCCGGGGATCGGCGCCGACCACGCGTACTCCTTGTGCGTGTGGCCGGTGAAGATCGCGTCGACCTCTGCGGACGTCTCGGTGATGATCGCACCGAAGGCGCCGCCGGCGGCGACCTCCTCATCGAGGGTGGCACCGTCGGGCGTGCCCGCGCCGGCCCCCTCGTGGTACATCGCGACGATGACGTCGGCTTCACCGTTGGACTCGACGCCGTCGCTCAGCTGAGCGGCGACGCGGTTGACCGCCTCGACGGGGTCGCCGAAGTCGACGGACTCGATGCCGGTCGGCGTGACGAGCGTCGGAGTCTCCTCGGTGACAGCGCCGACGACACCGACCGTGAGACCGTCGGCTTCGACCAGCGTGTACTCGTCGAGCGCCGGGGTCGTCGTGCCCTTCTTGTAGACGTTGGCGCCGAGCTGCGGCGCGTCGAACGCGTCGGACACGCGGCCCGCAAGGTCGTCGAACCCGCGGTCGAACTCGTGGTTGCCGACCGCGCTCGCCTGCAGACCCATCGCGTTGAGGACGTCGATGGTCGGCTGGTCCTTCGCGACCGACGACGCGAACAGCGACGCCCCGATGTTGTCACCCGCGGACAGGAACAGGGTCGGGCCGGATGCCGCCTTCCGCAGCTCTTCGACGGTCCCCGCGAACGCGACGGTGTTGCCGTCGATGCGTCCGTGGAAGTCGTTGATGCCGAGGAGGGTCAGCTGGACGGGAGCGGCCTTCGCGTTCATCCCGACGATCACGGGGTCGTGGTCGCTCGAGCGGAAGGGGTCGGCGGAGTAGAACTCCGTGCCGTGCGTGCGGAACCGGCTGTACTCCAGCGCGATCGATTCGCCCGAGTTGATGTTCCAGATGTCCGCATCCGTCGAGCGGGCGAGAGCCGCCTCGTTCAGGAGGATGTGGTCGAGCGATCCCGTCAGCCCCGAGAAGCTGTACGACGACGAGTCGACGTCGAAGGCCTGCTCGGCATCCGCGTAACCGGCGTCGTACAGGACCTTCAGCGGGTCCTCCTGGCTGTAGGAGTTGAAGTCTCCCGCGAGGGCGACCGCGTCCACGTCGCCCTGGATCGTCGCGACCCAGTCGCGGAGGGCGGTCGCCTGACGCACGCGCGACTCGTTCGACGACCCCTGGCCGTCGCCGGTGTCGGCGTCGCCCGGCCAGGGACCGGCGGAGCCCTTCGACTTGAAGTGGTTCACGACGAACAGGAACGGGTCGCCGCCCGCTGCGGGCTCGAACACCTGGGCGATGGGTTCGCGCGCGTTGCCGAAGGCCTCGCCGTCGGCGCTCTGGTCGCCGAGGGCGCGCGACGCGCCGACGGGGGAGACGAGAGCGGGCTGGTAGATGATCGCGTTCGTGATGACGTCCTGCTCGGATGCCGGGGGCAGGTCCGTCGACGAGGGCACGAACGCCCACGTGCCGGCGCCGGCCTTCGCGTTGAGCGCGGCGACGAGGGTCGACGTCGCTTCGTCGGCCTCCTCGCCGAGGGCCGCCGAGTTCTCGATCTCCATGAGACCGACGACGCCGGCGTCCACCGAGGTGATCGCCTCGACGAGCTTGGCCTGCTGACGCGCGAGGTCGTCGGCATCCCATGCACCCCGCTGGGCGCAGCCGTCTCGGACGGTCACTCCGTCGCCGAATCGGTCGGTGTACGCCTCGCAGCTCGCGGTGTCGGTCCCGAGGGTCGTGAAGTAGTTGAGGACGTTGAATGATGCGATCGAGAGGTCCCCGCCGACCTCGGCAGGAGCGTCGATGCGGACGTTCTCGAAGACGACCTCGTCGGTGCCCGTGCCGTCGCCGACGAGCGGCTGGGTCGGGTTCAGCTTCCACGAGTCGTTGCGGTAGTCGACGATGAGCGGTGCCGTGAACGTGACCCCCGCGCCGACCGTGATGGGCTCGGTGAGGGAGACGTACGCGGGCGTCAGCGCCTGGTTGGCGGCCGACGTGTAGTCGAGTCCGGCTCCGTCGTCGAGGCGCACACCCCGCGCGGCGTTGTCCGCGGCGACCGCGGCTGCGGCGTCGCTTCCGGGACGGGCGGCGTCCGTCGGCTGACGGAGCGGCTCGGAGCCGGCGGCGAGACCCACCTCGCCGAAACGGTTGGTGCTGTACGTGTCGCTGACCGTGAATTCGCCCTGCGGGGCGATCAACATCGACTCGAGCGACTCGCGCTGACCGGCCGTGGTCGGCCAGGCGATCGTGGCGGGCGTCGGCGCCTCGGCGTCGGCGAGGACCCTCGCGCCTCCGGCCTTGACGGTGATCTCGGTGAGCCCGTTGAACTCCGACACGGCACCGGTGACTGTCACGGTGTCGCCAAGGGCGACCTCGCCGGTCGCTCCGGGCGCGTAGACGAAGACGGCGTCGGAGGCCGTGTGCGTGGCGAGGTCGAGCTCGCCGCCGGTCCCGGCCGTCTGGATGACGTAGCCGTTGTACCCGCCCGAGGGGTAGTGGGCGGTGACGACACCGGTCGTGGTGACGGTGCGGCCTACCAGAGGGGAGGCATCCGTCGTGCCCTGGATCTCGGCGATCGTCGCGCTCTGCGGCTCGGGCTCGGGCTCGGGCTCCGGGTCGGTGCCGGCGCCGAGCCCGGTAGGCGTGGGGGCAACGGCCGCGAAGTCCGCCGCGTTGTCGGCGGTGTTGGTGGCGTCGTCGTCTCGCGAGACGCTGGTCGCGTTCGAGGTTCCGGGCGCAGGCGCGGATCCGGCGAAGGCCGTGGCCGTCGACCCCCAGCCGACGAGGTCGACGACCTGGTCGAGGGTCGCGATGCCGGTGCTGCCGGTGAGTGCCGTCTCGCTCGAGACCAGGGCGACCTTGGCGCCGCTGCCGCTCATCGCGATCGAGCCCTCGATGTCGGCGTCGAAGCCGGGAAGCGAGGTGTTGCTGCCGGGAGCCTGACCGATCAGGAGGTTCGCGCCGGCGGGAAGATCGACGTCGCCGATCTTCGTCACCTGCCACGAAGCGCCGGTCGCGGAGGCGTACTGCACGCTGTAGCCGCTCAGGCCGACCGTCTCGTCGCCGGTGTTGGCCAGTTCGACGAAGTCACGGTTGAAGGCGGCGCCGCTGTTGCCGCCGCCGCCGTACACCTCCGAGATGACGACGGGCGAGTCCGGCGAGACGGCCGCGGACGCTGCGGAGGGGACGAGGGCGAGTCCGGCTGCCGTCATGGTGGCGGCGGTCAGCACCGCGCAGGTCCGGCGGAGAACCGGAGGCGCGACGGGCGCGGGGGCAGGTGGGTGCGACACGGTGGGTTCTCCCAGGCGGCTCGGGCGCGGGGCTTATCGCGCAGGAACCGACCGCCACATTGAGCATTCGGGCGGTCCGGGACACCCCGCAAGGGTCAGATCGGTTAACTCTTTCTCATGACTCCGAGCGCTGGCGTGTCGTCGGCGCGAGCGGTTATCCTGCCCGATCTGCGCACCGAGCTCGCAGCCGGTCGCCGGTAGACTCGCCTGGTCATGTCACCCCGCGCACTCACGCCCCTGCAGCCTGCGGCCACGCCGCCCGCGCAGCTTCGCAACTTCTGCATCATCGCCCACATCGACCACGGCAAGTCCACGCTGGCCGATCGCATGCTGCAGATCACCGGCGTGGTCGCCGACCGCGACATGCGCGCCCAGTACCTCGACCGCATGGACATCGAGCGTGAGCGCGGCATCACGATCAAGAGCCAGGCTGTCCGGATGCCGTGGGCCACCGACGACGGCACGTTCGCCCTCAACATGATCGACACCCCCGGTCACGTCGACTTCACGTACGAGGTCAGCCGGTCGCTCGCCGCGTGCGAGGGCGCGATCCTCCTGGTCGACGCCGCACAGGGCATCGAGGCCCAGACGCTCGCGAACCTCTACCTCGCCCTCGAGAACGATCTCGAGATCATTCCGGTCCTCAACAAGATCGACCTGCCGGCGGCCGACCCCGAGAAGTACGCGGCGGAGCTCGCGAACCTGATCGGCGGCGACCCGGCCGACGTCCTCAAGGTGAGCGGCAAGACCGGCATGGGCGTCGAAGCCCTCCTCGACCGGATCGTCGAGCGCATCCCGGCTCCCGTGGGCGATCCCGACGCCCCCGCGCGCGCCATGATCTTCGATTCGGTCTACGACGCCTACCGCGGCGTCGTCACCTACGTCCGCATGGTCGACGGCAAGCTCGAGCCGCGCGAGCGGATCCAGATGATGTCGACGCGCGCCGCCCACGACCTGCTCGAGATCGGCGTGTCGAGCCCCGAGCCGGTGCCCACCAAGGGCCTCGGCGTCGGGGAGGTCGGCTACCTCATCACGGGTGTGAAGGATGTCCGCCAGTCCAAGGTGGGCGACACGATCACGAACCACCGCAAGCCCGCGACCGATGCGCTGGCCGGCTACACCGACCCGAAGCCGATGGTGTTCTCGGGGATCTACCCGATCGACGGCAGCGACTACGCCGTGCTCCGGGAGGCACTCGACAAGCTGAAGCTCTCGGACGCCTCCCTGCAGTACGAGCCCGAGACCTCCGTGGCCCTCGGCTTCGGCTTCCGCTGCGGGTTCCTCGGACTGCTGCACCTCGAGATCATCACCGAGCGCCTCTCGCGGGAGTTCGACCTCGATCTCATCACCACGGCGCCCTCGGTGACCTACACGGTCACGACCGACACCAACGAGACGGTCACGGTGACGAACCCGTCCGAGTACCCGGACGGCCGCGTCGCCGAGGTGTCCGAGCCGGTGGTCAAGGTCGGCATCCTGTTGCCGAAGGACTACGTCGGCACGGTCATGGAGCTCTGCCAGTCGCGTCGCGGCACGCTCCTCGGCATGGACTACCTCAGCGAGGACCGCGTCGAGCTCCGCTACAACATGCCGCTCGGTGAGATCGTGTTCGACTTCTTCGATCACCTGAAGTCGAAGACGCAGGGCTACGCGAGCCTCGACTACGAACCGGCGGGCTCGCAGACCGCGGACCTCGTGAAGGTCGACATCCTGCTGCAGGGCGAGAAGGTCGACGCGTTCAGCTCGATCGTCCACCGCGAGAAGGCCTACGCCTACGGCACGCTGATGACCGAGCGCCTGCGCAAGCTCATTCCACGCCAGCAGTTCGAGGTGCCGATCCAGGCCGCCATCGGCGCCCGCATCATCGCCCGCGAGAACATCAGTGCCATCCGCAAGGACGTCCTCGCCAAGTGCTACGGCGGTGACATCAGTCGCAAGCGCAAGCTGCTCGAGAAGCAGAAAGAGGGCAAGAAGCGCATGAAGATGGTCGGCCGCGTCGAGGTCCCCCAGGAGGCGTTCATCGCCGCCCTCTCGGGCGATGTCGAGGGCAAGGACAAGAAGTAGGCTGACACGATGCGCCGCGGGAGTTTCCAGGCAGGGACCGTCGACTACGCCGCCGTCGGGGCCACGCAAGCCCCCGACCTCATGGGCTATCCGCCGCGGGGTACGATCCCGGCGGAGGCGTCATGGCGCCTCGGCAGCGGTGAGGACCGGTTCGTCACCTCGACCGAGCAACTCCTCGGGTGGGGTGCCCAGCGCGGGGCGGGTCTGCAGGTGGTCGACGTGCGCCCGGCATCCGGCCCCATGTACTCGGGCGTCGGCTTCGACGCCGAGGGCAACGCCGTGCAGCCGAGCCGATTGGACGATGAACAGCGCTTCGACGCCGACGGCACCCCGTTCGTGGGCGCCGGCACGACGGCGCACCTCCACGGCCGGGTCGCGGGGATGAGGGCGGATGCCGAACTCCGCGTCATCTCGGTCATCGACGAGCCGCGTCGGGTCGGGTTCTCGCTCGGCACCGTCGGCGGATCGGTCGTCAGCGGCGAGGAGTCGTTCCTGCTCGAGTGGCGGGACGACGACGAGGTCTGGTTCACGGTCCGCGCGTTCGACAAGCCGACGGGCGTCCTCTACCGCCTGTGGCGTCCGCTCGTGAAGCGGCGTCGCCGTGCGCTGTTCCAGGGGTACCTGCAGGCGATGTCGCCCATGTACGCCACCGGTTCCTGATGGGCTCTGCTCTTCCCCTCGGCGATCCCGCACCCGCCGACGGCGCGCTGCCGCACGACGTCCCGGTCGATCCCGACGTCGACTTCGGCGTGTACCTGCACGTGCCGTTCTGCCGGGTCCGCTGCGGATACTGCGACTTCAACACGTACACCGCGACCGAGCTGCGCGGTGCACGCCAGGACACCTACGCCGACGAGGTGCTCCACGAGATCGCGCTGTCCCGTGAGGTCCTCGCGGCACAGGGACCCCTGCGTCCGGCTCGCACCGTCTTCTTCGGGGGTGGCACCCCCACGCTCCTTCCGCCGGGCGACCTCGCGCGCATGCTCGACGGCATCCGGGGAACCTTCGGTCTCGCGGACGGCGCCGAGGTCACGGTCGAGGCGAACCCCGACACGCTGACCGATGAGGTCGCGCAGACCCTTGCCGCTGCCGGCGTCACACGGTTCTCGATCGGGATGCAGTCGTCCGTGCCGCACGTCCTCGCGGCACTCGACCGCACGCACGACCCCGCGAACATCGCGACGGCCGTCGCGGCGGCGCGGAAGGCCGGGCTCGCGGTCAGCCTCGATCTCATCTACGGCGCGCCGGGGGAGTCGCTCGAGGACTGGCGCACCTCGCTCGAGACGGCGATCGCGCTCGCACCTGATCACATCTCGGCGTACGCCCTCATCGTGGAGGACGGGACGAAGCTCGAGCGCCAGATCCGCCGCGGCGAGGTACCCGCCCCCGACGACGATCTGCAGGCCGACATG
This sequence comes from Microbacterium sp. SORGH_AS_0505, assembly GCF_030818715.1. Classification (NCBI taxonomy): domain Bacteria; kingdom Bacillati; phylum Actinomycetota; class Actinomycetes; order Micrococcales; family Microbacteriaceae; genus Microbacterium; species Microbacterium sp. SORGH_AS_0505. The sequence continues at coordinate 2,273,089 of NZ_JAUTAT010000001.1, forward strand.
TACGAGCTCGCCGACGAGCTGCTCGCGGCAGCCGGTTACGGCTGGTACGAGGTCTCGAACTGGTCGACGACTCCCGCCCAGCGCTCCCGCCACAACCTGTCGTACTGGCGGGGTCAGGACTGGTGGGGCTACGGCCCCGGTGCCCACAGCCACGTCGGCGGGCTGCGCTGGTGGAACGTCAAGCACCCCGCCGCGTACGCGCAGCGCCTGGCGCTGGGGGAGTCCCCGGCGGCGGGACGGGAGCGACCGGATGCCGAGGCCCGCCGCCTCGAGGTCATCCTGCTCCGCTCGCGCATCGTCGACGGTGTCGCGGTCGACGAGGCGACCGTCGCGGGGCGGCGGAACGTGGCATCCCTCATCGCCGACGGACTCGTCGACGGCGCTGAGGCCGTCCGCGGGCGCGTCGTCCTCACCAGGCGCGGGCGGCTCCTGGCCGACGCCGTCGTCCGCGCGCTCACCGCGTGATCCGAGCAGATCGCTTCTCGCGCGATAGAATTGGCACTCCCAGAACGAGAGTGCCAGCGGAGGAGGGGTGATGGTCTCGGAACGCGGTCTCCAGGTGTTGCGTGCGATCGTGCAGGACTACGTCGACACGCGCGAGCCGGTCGGCAGCAAGGCGATCGTCGACCGTCACCAGTTCGGCGTGTCGGCTGCGACCATCCGCAACGACATGGCGCTCCTCGAGGACGAGGAACTCATCACCGCGCCGCACACCTCGTCGGGCCGCGTGCCCACCGACAAGGGCTACCGCGTCTTCGTCGACCACCTCGCCGACGTCCGTCCGCTCACGTCGGCGCAGCGCTCGGCGATCGGGTCCTTCCTCGAGGACACCGGTGACCTCGACGATCTGCTCGTCCGGACGGTCCGCACCCTCACCCGGCTGACGGGCCAGGTTGCGATCGTGCAGTACCCGTCCTTCTCGCGGGCGAACATCTCCCACGTCGAGGTCGTGCACCTCGGCGGCACGCGCCTCGTCCTCATCGTCGTGACCGATACCGGCCGGGTCTCGCAGCGCGTCGTCTTCCTCGCGACCGAGCCGTCGGCGGACGAGGCGTCGCAGCTCAAGCTCGCGATGGCGACGCTCCTCACCGGGAAGAGCGTCAAGGACGGCGTTGCAGCGATCGCCCGCATCCTCGAGGAGAACACCGCTGTCCCGCGGGAGGAGAACCGCCGCATCGTGCTGCGCGCGATCGGCGAGGAGCTCGACGAGTTCCGTCAGGACCGCATGGTGATGGCAGGATCGGCGACCCTCGCGCGACGCGAGTCGGATTTCCGCGGCAGCATCTATCCCCTCCTCGAGGCGATCGAGGAGCAGGTGACCCTTCTGCGTCTGATGGGCGAGATGGTCGCCGACGATCGCGGACTGGCGACCAGCATCGGGCGCGAGAACGAGCCGTTCGGACTGTCCGAGGCATCCATCGTCGCGGGCGAGTACGACGCCGGGGGTTCTCACGCCCGCATCGGCGTGCTCGGGCCCACACGGATGGACTACCCCACGAATCTCGCGGCGGTTCGCGCCGTCGCGCACTATCTGACGCGATTGCTCGAAGAAGACGAGACGTCGCGCTGAACGAATCGGCCCGCGGGCCGGAGAGGTGATTGTGGCTGACCACTACGAGGTCCTGGGCGTCGCGCGTGACGCGAGCCCCGAGGAGATCAAGAAGGCATACCGGCGTCTGGCGCGCCAGCTGCACCCGGATGTGAACCCCGGAGAGGATGCGTCCGAGCAGTTCAAGCTCGTGACGCACGCATACGACGTGCTGAGCGACCCCGATCAGCGCCAGCGCTACGACATGGGCGGCGACGCCGACGGCTTCGGCGGGGCCGGTGCCGGCTTCGGCGGCTTCAGCGACATCTTCGAGAGCTTCTTCGGGGGCGGCGGAGGCGGAACCCGCGCGGGACGGCCCCGGTCCCGTCGCGAGCGCGGTCAGGATGCCCTCGTCCGCGTCGACCTCGACCTCGGCGACGTCGTCTTCGGCGTCCACCGCGATATCGAGGTCGACACCGCCGTCCTCTGCGAGACCTGCCAGGGCTCGTGCTGCCAGCCGGGCACCCAGCCGGTCACGTGCGACATCTGCCACGGATCGGGCCAGATCCAGCGGACGGTCCGGAGCCTCCTCGGCAACGTCGTCACCTCCCAGCCCTGCACCACGTGCCAGGGGTACGGCACGACCATCCCGTACCCGTGCTCCACCTGCCAGGGCCAGGGCCGTGTGCGCGCGCGCCGCACCGTGTCGATCGACATTCCCGCCGGTGTCGAGACCGGTCTGCGCCTCCAGCTCCCCGGTTCGGGCGAGGTCGGCCCCGCCGGCGGTCCGAACGGCGACCTGTACCTCGAGGTCACCGTCGCCCCGCACGACGTATTCAGCCGTGACGGCGACGACCTGCTCGCGACCCTCGAGGTCTCGATGGTCGACGCGATCCTCGGCACGAGCGTCACGATCGACTCGCTCGACGGCTCGGTCGACCTCGACATCCGCTCCGGCGTCCAGGCGGGCGACGAGCTCACGATCCGCGGCCGGGGGATCACGCCTCTCCGCGGCGACCAGCGCGGCGACCTCCGCGTCGGCGTGCAGGTCGTCACTCCCTCGCACCTCGACCCCAAGTCCCGGGCTCTCGTGCAGGAGCTCGCGAAGCGGATGCGTCCGGCGCCGCCGCACCTGGCGGAGTTCCACCCCGGCCTGTTCTCCAAGCTCCGCGGCAAGTTCAAGCGCTGATCGTGGCCCTCCACTTCCTGATCGAGGATGCCGGGTCCGCCGGTCCGGGCGATGTCGTCCGGTTGACGGGGGCCGAAGCCCACCACGCCGCGGCCGTCCGCCGCATCCGCGTGGGCGAGGCGGTCACGGTCGGCGACGGCCGCGGCGTGTGGCTGAGCGGGACGGTGTCCGAGGCCGCCCCGAAGGAGGTCTCGGTGGAGCTCTCCGGTCGTACGTCGGTGCCGCCGGCGTCGCCGCGCACCGTCCTCGTCCAGGCCCTCGCGAAGGGCGACCGCGACGAGCTCGCCGTACAGGCCGCGACGGAGCTCGGTGTCGATGCGATCACGCCGTGGCAGGCCGCCCGTTCGGTCTCGCGGTGGGAGGGCCCGAAGGTCGCCAAGGGCGTCGCGCGCTGGGAGACCATCGCCCGGGAGGCGGCGAAGCAGGCCCACCGGCCCTGGCTCGCCGACCTCGACCAGCCGGTGACCACGCGGGAGCTGGCGGCACGTGCCCGGGACGCGCGGATGCTGGTGCTCGAACCCACGGCATCCGTCGCCCTGTCGCGCATAGAGATCGATGCGGACGACGCGAGCGACGTGATCCTCGTCGTGGGGCCTGAAGGGGGCATCTCGCCCGAGGAACTCGATCTGCTGCAGGCCGCGGGCGCGACGCTGGTGCGGCTCGGCGACACGGTGCTGCGCACCCTCCACAGCGGGTCCTGCTGCCCTCGCGGTCGTCAATGCCGCCCTCGGTCGCTGGTGAGGCGGCCCCGACCGGCGCGGGAAGGCGCTGAGTAGACTGGGGGGATGAGCGAGCCATCGGTGTTCACCCGCATCCTCCGGGGTGAGATCCCCTCCGAGATCGTCGCCGAGACCGACAATGCGTTCGCGATCCGCGATATCGCCCCGCAGGCACCCGTCCATCTCCTCGTGATCCCCAAGACCGAGGACTACCGCGACGTGGTCGAGCTCGCGGCAGGCGACCCCGCCCTCCTCGCCGAGCTGATCGGCCTCGCGAACAGCGTCGCCGCCGAGCACGCCGGCGGAGACTTCAGACTCGTATTCAACACCGGCCCCGATGCCGGACAGACCGTGTTCCACGTCCATGCACACGTGCTGGGCGGGGGGCTCACGGAAGGGAGCCTCGGTGGCTGACAGCGCCGAACCCACCGTCGCGCACATCTACGCCGACGGTGTCGCCATGGTGCAGCTACTCGGTCCGCAGGACCGTCTGCTGCGCACCGTGGAACGCGAACACCCCGACGTGCAGGTGCACGTCCGCGGCAACGAGATCACCCTCACCGGTGACGAGGGCGCCGTCGCCCGCGCCCACGAGCTCGTGGACGAGCTGATCGGCATGGCGCGAGCGGGTCAGGGCCTCGACCCCAGCGACGTGACCCAATCGAACCGCATCCTCCGCGAGAACAGCGGCATGCGTCCCTCCGAGGTGCTCGGCGAGGCGATCCTGTCCTCGCGCGGCAAGGTCATCCGGCCCAAGACGCGCGGTCAGAAGGAGTACGTCGACGCGATCGAGGAGAACACGATCGTCTTCGGCATCGGCCCCGCCGGCACCGGCAAGACCTACCTCGCGATGGCGAAGGCCGTCCAGGCGCTGCAGCGCAAGGAGGTCAGCCGCATCATCCTGACCCGTCCCGCCGTCGAGGCGGGGGAGCGGCTCGGATTCCTCCCCGGAACGCTGACCGACAAGATCGACCCGTACCTCCGCCCGCTCTACGACGCCCTGAACGAGATGATGGACCCCGAGCTCGTCCCCAAGCTCATGGCGTCGGGAACCATCGAGGTCGCCCCCCTCGCGTACATGCGCGGTCGCACGCTCAACGACTCGTTCGTCGTCCTCGACGAGGCGCAGAACACGACGCCCGAGCAGATGAAGATGTTCCTCACGCGCCTCGGCTTCGGCACCCGCATGGTCGTGACCGGTGACATCACGCAGGTCGACCTGCCGCAGGGCGCGTCGGGTCTGCGCCTGGTCACCCGAGTCCTGAAGGACATCGACGACATCCACTTCTCACGCCTCACGAGCGACGACGTCGTGCGTCACACGCTGGTCGGCCGCATCGTCGACGCCTACACCGCCTACGACGAGGAGAAGCTCGTGGCGCGCCGTGAGCGCGACGAGGCGAGCGAGTTCGCCAACCGCGCCGAGCGCCGGACGGGGCTGCGCCCCGCCGGCCCCCGAGATCGACAGCCCAAGCGAGGACGTTCATGACCATCGAGATCACCAACGAGTCCGGCGTCGAGGTCGATGAGACCGTCCTCCTCCGCCTCACCGAGAACAACTTCGCCGAGCTGCACGTGAGCCCGGATGCCGACGTCGCGATCCTTCTCGTCGACGAGGGAGCGATGGAGGCGCTGCACGTCCAGTGGATGGACGAGCCCGGGCCGACCGATGTGCTGAGCTTCCCCATGGACGAGCTTCGCCCCGGCACCGATGAGGCCCCCACCCCTCCCGGGCTGCTCGGCGACATCGTGCTCTGCCCCCAGGTCGCCGAGACCCAGGCGCAGGCGGCGAAGCACACCACGATGGACGAGCTCATCCTCCTGACGACGCACGGCCTGCTCCACCTGCTCGGATTCGACCACGCGGAGCCCGAAGAGGAACGCGAGATGTTCGGACTCCAGAAGGAGCTCATCGGGGCGTTCCACACGAGTGAGCGCCACCGGCGCGCATGACCGAGATCCTCCTCTTCGTCGCGGCGGGGCTCCTCGTCGCGCTCGGCGGCCTGATGGCCTCGCTGGAGGCCGCGCTCGATGTGACCTCGCGTACGGACCTCGCGGATCTGGCCGATGAGGCGCGCACCGGCGCGAGTCTGCGGCGGATCGCGGCGGACCCGGACGCGCACCGCACGGCCGTCGTCTTCATCCGCATCCTCATCGAGACTGCAGCGGCCGTCCTCGTCACGGTCGCCCTCACCCTCGTCTTCGACAACATCTGGTGGGCCATGCTCGCTGCGGTCGTCGTCATGACGGTCGCCTCGTTCGTCCTCGTGGGCGCATCGCCGCGCGCCGTGGGCCGTCAGCACGCGAAGGGGTTCCTGAAGGCGTGCGCCGGGCTCATCCGCGGGGCGCGCATCGTGCTGGGGCCGCTCGCGCACCTGCTGGTCCTCCTCGGCGACCGCCTGACCCCCGGCATCCACCGCGGCGCGTCCTTCGCGTCGGAGGAGCAGCTGCTGAGCATGGTCGACGAGGCCGCCTCGCAGGACCTCATCGAGGCCGATGACCGCGACCTGATCCACTCCGTCTTCGACTTCACCGACCGGTTCGTGCGTGCCGTGATGGTGCCCCGCACCGACATGGTGACGATGGATGCCGCGGCCACGACGCAGGAGGCGATGACCCTCTTCCTCGACAAGGGCGTCTCGCGCATCCCGATCGCCGACGGCGAGGCCGACGACATCACCGGCGTCGTGTACCTCAAGGACCTCGTGCAGTTCGCCTACCGCGACGAGACCGCCTGGCGCGGAGTGCCGGTCGCCCAGGTCGCCCGGCCCGCCGTCTTCGTCCCCGAATCGATGCGCGCCGAGACCCTCCTGCAGCAGATGAAGCGCGAAGCCGTGCACGTCTGCCTCGTCGTTGACGAGTACGGCGGGGTGTCGGGACTCGTGACGCTCGAAGACCTCATCGAGGAGCTCGTGGGCGAGATCGCCGACGAGTACGACCTGCGCACGAGCGAGGTCTCGGACCTCGGCGGCGGCCGTTTCCGTGTGAGCACCCGTCTGGCGCTCGACGAGGTCGGCGACCTGTTCGGGATCGAACTCGAGGACGACGACGTGGACTCGATCGGCGGCCTGTTCGGCAAGGCGCTCGGCAGCGTCCCCGTCCCGGGAGTGCGCGTCGAGCACAGCGGCCTCGTCCTCACCGGCGGCACGTCCCTCGGCCGGGGTCGCGGCCTCGCGACGGTGTTCGTCGAGCGCGCCGAGCGCCCGGTCGCCGAACCCGGAACCCCTTCCACCGCAGAGATCCGCGTTGCGCGGGGATCGGAGTGACCGTGAGCAGCCGTTCCGGTTTCGTGACGTTCGTCGGACGTCCCAACGTCGGCAAGTCGACCCTGACCAACGCCCTCGTCGGCGAGAAGGTCGCGATCACGAGCGACAAGCCCCAGACCACGCGCAAGGCGATCCGCGGCATCCTCAACCGCCCGGGCGGTCAGCTCGTGATCGTCGACACCCCCGGCATCCACAAGCCGCGGACCCTTCTGGGCCAGCGGCTGAACGACCTCGTCGAGCAGGTGCTCGGCGACGTCGACGCGATCGGGTTCCTCGTGCCGGCCACCGAGAAGGTCGGCCCCGGCGACCGGCGCATCGCGGCATCTCTCGACGGCTACGGCCGGGCGAAGAAGGTCGCCATCGTCACGAAGGTCGACATCGCGTCGCGCGAGGAGATCACCGAGCGCCTCATGGAGGTCGACGCGCTCCGCGAGGACTGGGACGCCGTCATCCCGCTGTCCGCCGTGACCGACGACCAGCTCGACGTGCTGGCCGACGAGCTGCTGAAGCTCATGCCGACCGGTCCCGCCCTGTACCCGGAGGGCATCGTCACGGACGAGAGCCTCGAGGATCGGATCGCCGAGATCATCCGCGAGGCGGCGCTCGACGGTGTCCGCGATGAACTGCCGCACTCGATCGCCGTGACCGTCGAGGACATCGCCGCCCGCGAGGACAGCGACCTCACCGACGTGTACGCCAACATCGTCGTCGAGCGCGACAGTCAGAAGGCGATCATCATCGGTCGCGGCGGATCGCGACTGAAAGACGTCGGCGCGCGCTCGCGCGCCGGCATCGAGCCGCTCGTCGGCGGTCGCGTGTTCCTCTCGCTGCGCGTGCGCGTCGCGAAGGAGTGGCAGCGCGACCCCAAGCAGTTGGGGCGCCTCGGATTCTGACCGGCGACACCGGCACCACGGAAGGACGACGTCATGGCACAGGCATGGTTCGCGACCGGTCCCGACGGGCTGGACGACTGGGAGCTACGAGAGGTGGACGTCCCCGCGCCCGCAGCCGGCGAGGTGACGATCCGGGTGCACGCCATCGGAATGAACCCCGCCGACTACAAGTACCCGACCCGACCCGATGCGTCGTTCCCGTTCCCTCTCGGCTACGAGGTCTCCGGTGAGATCACCGCTCTGGGTCCTGACACGGAGATCGGCTCGGGGCACGCGAACATCGGCGACGAGGTCCTCGCGTTCCGACTGCGTGGCGGGTACGCGACCGAGGTGACCATTCCGGCAGAGAAGGCCTTCGCGAAGCCGGCGACGGTGACGCATCCCGAGGCGGCCAACCTGTTCCTGGCGGGCGCCACGGCCGCCGAGCTGCTCGAGCTGAGCGGCGCGGGCCGCGGCGACACCGTGCTCTTCCACGCGGCATCCGGCGCCGTCGGTGTCAGCTTCCTGCAGCAGGCGGCGGTGCGCGGCGTCCGCGTCGTCGGGACGGCGAGCGAGCGCAACGCCGACGTCGTCCGGCGCTACGGCGGCATCCCGATCGCCTACGGTCCGGGCCTCATCGACAGAGCGAAGGATGCCGCGGGTGGCGCCGCCTTCGTCGCATCGCTCGACGGCGTGGGGACCGATGAGGCGATCGACGCCTCCCTCGCGCTCATCGAGGACCGTAAGCGCATCATCACGATCGTCCGTCGCGACCTGGAGTCCGAAGGCATCGTCGCGATCGGCGGGATGCTGCCCGCGAGCGCCGCGTTCCGCGATGCCGTCCGGGGAGAGCTCGTCGATCTCGCGCGTCGCGGGCTGCTCGAGGTGCCCGTCGCACGCACCTACCCGTTCGCCGACGCGGTCGAGGCGGCGCGCTTCCTCAAGGAGGGGCACCCCGGCGGCAAGCTCGCCCTGCTGACCTGAGGCGCCGTCAGCTGATCTCCCGGATCGCCGAGCGCACGATCACCTTGCCGGCCCCGAAGTCCTGATCGGCGGCCTCCTGCCAGGTGCCGTCGTCCCACACCACGTCGACGAACACCCAGCCGTCCTGCTCCGAGGATGCGAGGTAGGCGTCCCCGATCGCGTCGGGGATCGCGTCCTGGACGGACGCGACGTCCGCCGCCGTGGCCGTGCCCGGTTTCCCCTCCGTGGGGTCGGGAGCGGCCACCGGGTCGAAAAGGGCGAGGGGCACGGGGGTGCGCGTCACCGTGAACGCGTCGCCGTCGTAGGTGCCGTAGACGGCATACGTCCCCCAGGTGGCGTCGCCCATCGAGGCGGCGTCGTCGAGGCCCGCCCACGACCAGCCGGAGAGCGGGATGCCGCTGCACTGCGGCGGCGCGGATTCGGCGACGGCCCCGAGGCACAGCTCGACGGACGATCCGTCGTCGAGGACCGTTCCCTGGGCGATGACCTCGCCGGTGGGGGCCTCGGGGGTGAGCGCGGCGAGCGCCGCTCCCGGAGGGGCGGCGGAGCCCCCCGCATCGGCGGCGGCGGCGCACGAGGTGAGCAGGAGGGCGGCGCTGGCGACGAGGGCGGCGAGGGAGCGACGGTGCATCATGCCCCGAGAGTGTCGGCGGCGCGGCATCCGTCTCAGAATGTCGAGCGCCGCGAGCGGGGTGTAACGTGTCGGTATGCGCTTCTGCGGCCTCCTTCTTCGTCGCCGCGACGAGTCCTCGATCTAGGACCAACTCGTCGCGGAGGTTGTCGTGGGTCCGCACCAGTGACGAGAGAAGAAGCACCCATCATGCGAAACACCCAGAAGCCCTCGGGCGCACCGATCCACAAGTACCGCCCGTACCACGAGCAGATCCGCGTCGATCTGCCCGACCGCACGTGGCCGAGCAACCGCATCGAGGTCGCGCCCCGCTGGTGCGCCGTCGATCTCCGTGACGGCAACCAGGCGCTCATCGATCCGATGAGTCCCGAGCGCAAGCGCGTCATGTTCGAATTGCTCGTGAAGATGGGCTACAAGGAGATCGAGGTCGGTTTCCCGAGCGCGAGCCAGACCGACTTCGACTTCGTCCGGCAGCTGATCGACGAGGACCTCATCCCCGAGGACGTCACGATCCAGGTGCTGACGCAGGCACGCGAGCACCTCATCAAGCGCACGTACGAGTCCATCGCCGGCGCCAAGCAGGCGATCGTCCACCTCTACAACTCCACGAGCGTGCTGCAGCGCGAGGTCGTCTTCCGGACCGACCAGCAGGGCATCATCGACATCGCCCTCGAGGGTGCGCGGTTGTGCCGCGAGTATGAGAAGACGATCCCCGAGACCGCCGTCTACTACGAGTACTCGCCCGAGAGCTACACCGGGACCGAGCTAGAGTTCGCCGTCGACGTCTGCAACCAGGTGATCGAGGTCTTCGAGCCGACGCCCGAGCGCAAGGTCATCATCAACCTGCCGGCGACCGTCGAGATGGCGACGCCGAACGTCTACGCCGACTCGATCGAGTGGATGAGCCGGAACCTGGCTCACCGCGAGAACGTCATCCTGTCGCTGCACCCCCACAACGACCGCGGCACCGCGATCGCCGCCGCGGAGCTCGGCTACATGGCCGGCGCCGACCGGATCGAAGGATGCCTCTTCGGCAACGGCGAGCGCACCGGCAATGTCGACCTGGTCGCCCTGGGGATCAACTTGCTGACGCAGGGCATCGACCCCCAGATCGACTTCAGCGACATCGACCACGTCAAGCGCACGGCGGAGTACTGCAACCAGCTGCCGGTCCCCGAACGGAGCCCCTGGGCGGGTGACCTGGTGTTCACCGCATTCAGCGGCTCGCACCAGGACGCCATCAAGAAGGGCTTCGAGGCGATGGAGGCGCGGGCGAAGGCATCCGGCGTCACCGTCGACGAGATCGAGTGGGCCGTCCCGTACCTGCCGATCGACCCGAAGGACCTGGGGCGGTCGTACGAGGCGGTCATCCGCGTCAACTCGCAGTCGGGCAAGGGCGGCGTCGCCTACCTGCTCAAGTCCGACCACTCGCTGGATCTGCCCCGCAAGCTTCAAATCGAGTTCTCCGGGGTCGTGCAGGCCAAGACGGATGCGGAGGGCGGCGAGGTCTCCAGCGGTCAGATCTGGTCGATCTTCTCCGACGAGTACCTGCCTGCCCGTGCGGCCGACGACAAGTGGGGTCGGTTCGAGCTCCTGTCGACCCGCACGCAGAGCGACATGTCCGGGGACGTGGCCCTCGAGGTGACGCTCCGCGACGGCGACGAGCGTGTCGCGGCGACGGGCGCGGGCAACGGTCCCATCGCGGCCTTCCTGAAGGTCCTCGGCGAGCGCGGGTTCGACATCTCGCTGTACGACTACGTCGAGCACACCCTCGGCGCCGGCGGCGATGCGCACGCGGCCGCCTACGTCGAGCTGCAGGTCGAGGACCAGCGCCTGTGGGGCGTCGGAATCGACGGTGACATCTCGACCGCGAGCCTCAAGGCGATCGTGTCGGCCGTGAACCGCGCGATCCGCACCCGCACCCACGAGAGCGAGCTGGCGGGCGTCTGACTCTCGCAGGGGTCGCCGTCGATCGGCGCCCGATCAGGGCTTGATGATCGGGATCGTCGAGGTCTCGACGGCGACCTTCCTGCGGTACAGCGCGCGTTGCTCGGGCAGGGAGATATCGAAGACGACCGCGAGCACGCGGATGACGGCGGTCACCGCGATGCACGTGATCGCGGCAGGAACGGCGGAGACGCCGAGGACGTCCAGGACCGCCAGGACGGCGCATCCGACAGCGGCAGCGACGGCGTAGAGCGAGCCGACGTGCATCATGGCGACGGGAAGTCCCATGAACACGTCACGGAGCAGACCCCCGCCGACGGCGGCGCACGCCCCGACGAAGATCGAGGGGATGGGCGGGAGACCGAGGGCGAGCGCCTTCGTCGTCCCGAGCGCTCCGAACATGCCGATCGCGACGGCGTCGAGGCCCACGATGACCGCGTTGAGGCGCTGGAACACGTTCGCGAGCAGCATCCCGACCAGCGCAGCGGCGGTGACGGTGATCAGGTAGCCGTCGCTCTGCAGGGCGACGGGGGTCGTACTGAGCAGCAGGTCGCGGATCATGCCGCCGCCGAGACCCATGACGACGCCGATGATGGCGACCCCGAGGAGATCGAGGCGACGCTGACCCTGGAACCCTGAGGCGAAGAGGGCGCCCTGCACGCCGCCGAGGCCTACGGCGGTGAGGTCCGCCCAGAGGGGGATGAGGAACTGCGGCTCGGTCACGCCTTCATTGTGCCTGGTCACGGGATAATCGATGGGTGCCCACTTACCGCGACGAGGTCGTGGTCCTGCGCACCCACAAGCTGGGTGAGGCGGACCGCATCCTGACGATGCTGAGCCGTCGTCACGGCAAGGTGCGCGCCGTCGCGAAGGGCGTCCGCCGCACGTCGTCGAAGTTCGGTGCGCGGCTCGAGCCGTTCATGGTGGCGGACGTGCAGATGTACAAGGGCCGCTCGCTCGACATCGTGCAGCAGGCGGAGTCCCTCGGGGCCTACGGCGCCGACATCGCGACGGACTACGACCGCTACACCGCGGCATCCGCCATGTCCGAGACAGCCGATCGGCTCAACGAGGCCGAGACGACGCCGCAGCAGTATCTGCTCCTCGTCGGCGGTCTCCGCGCGCTGGCGCGCGGCGATCACGCACCGCGATCGGTCCTCGATTCCTACCTGCTCCGCGTCATGTCGCTCTCGGGGTGGGCCCCGTCGCTGCAGGAGTGCGCCCGGTGCGGCGCGCCCGGACCGCACGAATGGTTCGTCGCGCAGTTGGGCGGCATCGTCTGCTGCGCGTGTGCGCCGGCCGGTTCACCGCGTATCAGTCCCGAGACCGCGGGCCTGCTCCGTGCCCTGCTGGCGGGGGAGTGGGACGTGGTGGATGCCGCCACCCACGGCGCCACCGCGGCATCCTCCGGTCTCATCGCGGCCTATGCGCAGTGGCACACTGAACGAGGCATCCGTTCCCTGTCCCACCTGGAGGCGCCTCGGTGAGTCCCAAGCCGTACACGCATCGCGACGCGGTGCCCTACCGCCCCCTCGACTGGACCGGCGTGTACCCGCCGGAGTTCCCCAAGGGCTCGGTCCCCGCTCACGTCGCGATCGTCATGGACGGCAACGGCCGCTGGGCCAACCGCCGCGGTCTCACGCGCATCGAGGGACACCGCGCGGGCGAGGAGGTCCTCCTCGACGTCGTCGCCGGTGCGGTCCAGGCGGGCGTGAAGCACCTGAGCGTATACGCCTTCTCGACCGAGAACTGGGCGCGCTCGCCCGAGGAGGTGCGCTTCCTCATGGGCTACAACCGCGACGTGCTGCACCGACGTCGCGATCAGCTCAACGAGTGGGACGTCCGCATCCGCTGGGCGGGACGGAAGCCCCGGCTCTGGGGCTCCGTCATCAAGGAGCTCCAGTACGCGGAGGAGCTCACCTCCGGCAACACGGGACTCACCCTGACGATGTGCGTCAACTACGGGGGACGACACGAGATCGTCGACGCGATGCGGGCGATGGGAGATGAGATCGCCCGCGGGAAGCTCACACCTTCTGCCATCACAGAGAAGACGCTCCGCCGCCACCTGTACGTGCCCGACATGCCCGACGTGGACCTGTTCGTCCGCTCCAGCGGGGAGCAGCGGACGTCGAACTTCCTGCTGTGGGAGGCGGCCTACGCCGAGATGGTCTTCCTCGACACGCTCTGGCCCGACTTCTCCCGCACGGACTTGTGGGGCGCGATCGAGCTGTACCTCTCGCGCGATCGCCGATTCGGCGGGGCGAAGGACGCGCCGACCGCGTCCTGACGGTCAGGGGGCGTCGACAGCGGGGCCGGCCAGCCAGCGACCGACTTCGCGGGGGTGAGTGAGACGCACGACGGGCAGGGCGTACTCGGCGGCGACCACCGGCATCCGCGTCCTCCACGTGGCGTGCGTGCGCATCTCCCACCGGAGGATGTGACCGGGGTCCCGGAAGACGGTCCACAGCGGCGGCTCGACGTTCCCGTTCCACAGGTGTTCGCGACGGATGCGGCGGCGCAGCGTGCGGCGGAGCAGCCGGGCGCGGGCGATCCGGCGCGGCAGGTCGAGCCAGACGGCGAGGTCGGCGCGCTCCCCGAGGATCTGTCCGCCGCCGGAACCGAAGTAGTTCCACTCCGACACCCACCGCTCCCCGTCCGCCACGCGGCGGACGTCGCTCAAGAACTCGGGTCGGGTCGTCCACCCGGGACCGTGGAAGAGCGAGTCGAGCTCGGTGTACTCGAGCTCCCACAGCTCCGCCAGCCGCCGAGCCAGCGTCGACTTGCCGACGCCCGTGGTCCCGGCGATCACGACGCGCTGCGGGCGGAACGGGAGCGGGTCGTCGGCCGAGAGCATCCCGTCAGCCTAGGAGCGCACGGGGGAATAGCGCGAGGGCGAATGCGCGTTGCAGCAGGTGTGACGGAACCCATCAAGATCGACGTGTGGAGCGACATCGCCTGCCCGTGGTGCTACATCGGAAAGCGCAACCTCGAGACCGGGCTGGCGGAGACGGCTGCAGACGCCGACGCCCCCCGCGTGGAGGTGACCTTCCACTCGTACGAGTTGTCCCCGGACACCCCCGTCGACTTCGACGGAACCGAGATCGACTTCCTCTCCGAGTACAAGGGGATGCCGGCCGACCAGGTGCAGCAGATGCTCGACCGTGTGACCGGCGTCGCCGCCGACGCCGGACTCGGCTACCGCTTCGACATCCTGAAGCACACCAACACGGTCAAGGCCCACGAGCTGCTGCACTTCGCGAAGGAACAGGGTCTCCAGAAGGAGATGACCGAGCGCCTCATGTCGGCGTACTTCACCGAGGGCCGTCACGTCGGGAAGATCGATGACCTCGTCGCCCTCGCCGCTGAGGCGGGTCTCGACCCCGACCAGACGCGCGAGGCGCTGGATTCTGGTCGCTACCTCGAGGCGGTGCGCGCCGACCAAGCACAGGCACAGGCTTACGGCATCCAGGGCGTTCCGTTCTTCGTCATCGACGGCAAGTACGGCGTGAGCGGTGCGCAGCCTCCCGCGGCGTTCGCGCAGATCGCCCGCCAGGTGTGGGCCGAGCGCGCCGAGGCGCCCGCCGCGAGCTGACCTCTTCTCCTACGACAAAGGCCGCACCCCGGATCGGGGATGCGGCCTTCGTCGTTCGTGCGAGTTATCAGGCGAGGGCCTTCTCGATCGCCGAGATGACCTCGGGCTCGTTCGGCTTGGTCTGCGGGCGGAAGCGGTGCAGCTCGCCGTCACGGGTCACGAGGAACTTCTCGAAGTTCCACATCACCGGTCCCTTGGCACGCTCGGCGTTCGGGGACTTCTTCAGCGCCTTGTAGAGCGGAGCGGCGTGCGAACCGTTGACGCGCACCTTGTCCATGATGGGGAACGTGATGCCCCAATTGACGGCGCAGTAGTCGAGGATCTCCTCCATCGACCCCGGCTCCTGGCCCATGAACTGGTTGCAGGGGAAGCCGATGACCTGCAGGCCCTGGTCGCCGTACTGCTTCTGCAGCTCCTCGAGCTGCTCGTACTGGGGAGCCAGCCCACACTTCGACGCGACGTTCACGATGAGGAACGCCTTGTCGCCGAAGTCGCCGAGGGTTGCCTCCTTCCCGTCTGCGGTGGTGAACGGGATCTCTCGCAGGGAGGAGGTTTCGGTCATGTGTCCACGATAGGACTCGCGCAGATGCCCGATGCGCTCGCCGTCTGGGAGAATGTGAAGGATATGTCCACGACCCTCGCTCCGCCCGCGCCGCTGCGCATCGGGCCCATCACCCTCGACGCGCCCGTCGTGCTGGCGCCCATGGCGGGCATCACCAACACCGCCTTCCGACGCCTGTGCCGCGAGTACGGTGCCGGCCTGTACGTGAGCGAGATGATCACCACTCGCGCGCTCGTCGAGCGGAACGCCACGACCATGCGCTTGATCCGCCACCACGAGTCCGAGACCCCGCGCTCGATCCAGCTCTACGGCGTCGACCCGGCCACCGTCGAGGCTGCCGTCCGGATCATCGTCGAAGAGGACCACGCGGATCACGTCGACCTCAATTTCGGCTGCCCGGTCCCGAAGGTGACCCGCAAGGGCGGCGGCGCGGCCCTGCCGTGGAAGACGGAACTGTTCCGCGAGATCGTCGAGCGCGCCGCGAAAGCCGCAGGTTCCGTCCCGCTGACCGTGAAGATGCGCAAGGGCATCGACTCGGACCACCTGACCTACCTCGAGGCCGGTCGGATCGCCGAGGGCGCCGGTGTCGCCGCCGTCGCGCTGCACGCCCGGACGGCGTCCGAGTTCTACTCGGGGCACGCCGACTGGTCCGCGATCGCGAAGCTGAAGGAGACGGTGACGAGCGTCCCCGTCCTCGGCAACGGCGACATCTGGTCGGCGGAGGACGCGCGCCGCATGATGTCGGAGACCGGCTGCGACGGTGTCGTCGTCGGACGTGGATGCCTCGGCCGCCCCTGGCTCTTCGGTGACCTCGCGCGCGAGCTCGGCACCGGTCACGCCGCCGCTCCGGTCGACGCGACGCTCGGGTTCGTCGCGGCCGCCTTCCGACGCCACGCGGAGCTCCTGGTCGAGTTCTTCGAGAGCGAGGACCGCGGCTGCCGCGACATCCGCAAGCACGTCGCCTGGTACTTCAAGGGGTACCCGGTGGGCGGTGACCTCCGTGCGAAGCTCGCGACGGTCTCCAGTCTCGAGGAGATCGACGAGCTGCTCGCGACCCTCGATCTCGAGGCGCCGTATCCCGGCGCGGCCGCCGAGGGCCAACGAGGGCGTGCGGGTACGCCGAAGCGCCCAGCCCTCCCCGACGGCTGGCTGGACTCGCGCGAGATCGGATATGCGGCATCCACCGCCCTCGCCGATGCGGAGCTCGACACCAGTGGCGGCTGAGACGGTGACCGGCGCGAGCGTGGGCATCGCGGCCGGACGTCCCACGGGCTACGACGACCACGACGCCGAGCGGTTCCACCCCGAGAAGCACCGTTCCCTCCGCGACGGTTTCGCGCGTGACCGGGCGCGAGTTCTGCACTCCGCCGGATTCCGTCGCCTAGCCGCGAAGACCCAGGTGCTGAGCCCGGCGAGTCCCGACGACTTCGCGCGCAACCGACTGACGCACTCGCTCGAGGTCGCGCAGGTCGGCCGCGAACTCGCGATCGCGCTCGAGCTCTCGCCCGACGTGGTCGACACCGCCTGCCTGAGCCACGACCTCGGGCATCCGCCCTTCGGACACAACGGCGAGCGAGCACTCAACGAGTGGGCTGAGGACATCGGCGGCTTCGAGGGCAACGCGCAGTCGCTGCGCATCCTCGCGCGGCTGGAGCCCAAGGTCGTCGACGACGACGGCGAGAGCTTCGGCCTCAACCTGACCCGCGCGAGCCTCGATGCGACGTGCAAGTACCCGTGGACGGCCGATCACGCCATCCCTGATCCGGGCGGGCGGCAGAAGTTCGGTGTGTACGCCGAGGACGAGGCGATCTTCCACTGGATGCGGCAGGGTGCGCCCGGCCGGGTGCGGTGCATCGAGGCCGAGGTCATGGATCTCTCCGACGACATCGCCTACTCGGTGCACGATTTCGAGGATGCGGTGCTCAACGGCTATCTCGACCCTCGGCGCCTCGCGGACAGCCGCGAGCGCGAGTCGCTGCTGACGGCGATCCAGGCGTGGGTGGGCCTCGGCTTCAGCCGTGACGAGCTCGCCGATGCGCTCTACCGTCTGGTGCGCCTGCCGGAGTGGATGACAGAGTTCGACGGGACGCGCGCGTCGGTCGCACGCCTCAAGAAC
Source organism: Microbacterium sp. SORGH_AS_0505 (assembly GCF_030818715.1). Taxonomy (NCBI): domain Bacteria; kingdom Bacillati; phylum Actinomycetota; class Actinomycetes; order Micrococcales; family Microbacteriaceae; genus Microbacterium; species Microbacterium sp. SORGH_AS_0505. The sequence goes on from NZ_JAUTAT010000001.1 coordinate 2,290,498, forward strand.
CTGACCTCGGACTTCATCGGCCGCTTCGCGCGGGCCGCGACCGCCGCGACGCGTGAGCACTACGACACCCCCGCACTGACGCGCTACCGCGGTCGGATGATCGTGCCGCGCGTCATCGAAGCCGAAATGGCGGTCCTGAAGGGAACGATCGGCGCGTTCGTCGTGTCGATCGACGGTCGCAAGGGTCTCTACAAGGAGCAGCGTCGGGTATTGAAGCGGCTCGCGTCGGCCCTGCTGGAGCGTCCCGAACACCTCGACCGGATCCACGCTGTCGACTTCGCCGCGGCGCAGACGGATGCCGAGCGCAAGCGGGTCGTCGTCGACCAGGTAGCGACGTTGACCGACCGGTTCGCCATCGAATGGCACTCCGCGCTGGTGGGTCCTGTCGACCTGCGCGAACTCGGCCTGTGGCCCGCGGGCTCGCGTGTCGCCGCGAACCCCGGGTACGCGCTGCCCGAACCGATCGAAGGTCTCTGATGGCTCGCATCCGTCAGGCTGACGTCGACGAGGTGAAGGCGCGCACCAACATCGTCGACATCGTCGGTGAGCGGGTCGCGCTGAAGTCCGCCGGCGTCGGCTCGATGAAGGGGCTCTGCCCGTTCCACGATGAGCGGAGCCCGAGCTTCAACGTCCGGCCTCAGGCGGGGTACTACCACTGCTTCGGATGCGGCGAATCGGGTGACGTCTATTCGTTCCTGCGCAACATGGACCACCTGACGTTCACGGAGGCCGTCGAGCGTTTGGCCGCGCGCATCGGCTACCAGCTGCACTACGAGGACGGCGGCGCCGCGCCCGAGACGAGCGGTCGCACGCGCCTTTACCAGGCGAACACGGCGGCTGCGGAGTACTTCCGCTCGCAGCTGGCGACGGCTGAGGCGGATGCCGGGCGTCGCTTCCTCGGCGAGCGGGGTTTCGACGCCGGGGCCGCCGCGCACTTCGGGGTCGGGTACGCGCCCAAGGGCTGGAACAACATGCGCGACGCGCTCCGCGCCCAGGGGTTCAGCGACGAGGAGCTCGCGACGGCGGGTCTCGTCTCACAGGGGCAGCGCGGGGTGTACGACCGGTTCCGAGGTCGCGTCGTCTGGCCCATCCGCGACCTGACCGGGCAGACGATCGGCTTCGGTGCCCGCAAGCTCTACGACGACGACCAGGGCCCGAAGTACCTGAACACCCCCGAGACGCCGATCTACAAGAAGGCGCAGGTCCTGTACGGCCTCGACCTCGCGAAGAAGGACGTGTCGCGGTCTCACCGCGTCGTGGTCGTCGAGGGCTACACGGACGTCATGGCGTGCCATCTCGCCGGCATCACGACGGCCATCGCCACCTGCGGGACGGCATTCGGCTCGGACCACATCACGGTGCTCCGTCGGGTCATGGGCGATGACAGCGCGGCCGGCGAAGTGATCTTCACCTTCGACCCGGATGCCGCGGGCCAGAAGGCGGCACTGCGCGCCTTCGCCGATGAGAAGCGATTCGCCGCTCAGACGTACGTGGCCGTCGCGCCGGACGGCCTGGATCCCTGCGACCTGCGATTGAACCGGGGCGACGGTGCCGTGCGGGCGCTGATGGACGCGAAGGCTCCGATGTTCGAGTTCGTCATCGACCAGAAGCTGGCGGGGTTCGACCTGCGCAGTGTCGAAGGTCGCGTCGGTGCGCTGCGCGCCGCCGCCCCGATCGTCGCCGAGATCCGCGACCCGTCGCTGCGGCCGGGATACACCCGCGTTCTGGCGCGCAAGCTCGGAATGGACCTGGGCGAGGTGACGCCGGCCGTCGAGCGGGCCGCGCGGGGCAGCCATGCGCCCCGCGAGCGCGGTCCCGCTCCGGCTGAGACACCTGACGAGGGTGCGGCCCCGGTCCGGGTGACGATGGCGAGTCTGCCGCGCACCGCGAGCGCGACACTCGAGCGTGACGCGCTGATGGGCGTGCTGCAGTACGGGCACGTCTTGGATGCCGGTGAGGTGGATGCGGCGCTCCAGATCCCCATGGAGCATCCCGCGCTCGAGGCGGTCCGGCAGGCGGTCATCGCGCAGCCGGACCGGTCGCGCGTGGGGTGGTCGACGGCGGCGGTCGATGCGACCCGTGAGCCGTACCGGGGACTCGCCGCGGAGTTGCTGACCTCGTCCTTCCCGGCCCTGACGGAGATCGAAGCGAAGACGTCCGCGCGCGCGATGTGCCGGCGCCTACGGCTCCGTGCGATGGATCGCGAGAAGGCCGAGTTGCTCGGCGAGGTTCAGCGTGTATCCGCGGAGTCGGAGCAGGGTCGGGCTGTCCGCGTTGCTCTCCGCGACCTCGATCAGCGACGGCGGACGCTGGCCGACTCGATCTGACCCTCGAAGTCCCGGAGGTTGTCGGCACGTGGGACTCGAGCACTGAGGGTGCGCGGTCTCTCGGAAGGGCACGGCGGTCAGGACGGAGCCGGGTCTCCGGGTTGTGCTGGGGCAGGCATGAAGGCGACGGCCGGCGTGGGTGCGTCTTCTCGATAGGTCCTGCCGAGGGGTGAGGTCCATTCCAGGACTCCACCCTGGACTTGTCGAACGCGCCAGGCGGTGAACTGATTCATCGAGTGATGCCGTTGGCACAGGTGGGCGAGGTTGGAGAGTTCGGTCTTGCCGCCGATGGTGTGGCCGTGGGTGTGGTCGATCTCACCCCGAACCCGGTTCGGCGTCTGGCGGTCGCATCGTTCGATCGCGATCGCTTCGAACTCCGCCCACATCTCTCCAGGCAAGTTCAATCCGGCGTCGACGATCGCTTTCACGTGCCCCTGAACGTTCCCATGCGGCGACCGCGGCGGGGAATCCTTCGATGATCGTCCGAGCCTCGCCGATCCGACGTTGAACGGCCGGTCGGTCATCCGCATCACTCCGGCGACCTCGGCCGAGATCGACCGCAGCACCATGCCGTGCACCCGGACTCTCGCGTTCCGAGGTGCGCCCTGGGCTTCCGCCAACTGCCCCGCGGCAGCCAAGGCGCGGAGCTCACGAATCTTCACCCGGGCGAACTCGACCCAGATGTCTTCGACGTCCGCAACGGTTCCCGCGACGGCAGCAAGATAGACCTCACCATCGGGGGTTTCCATTGCTTCCGTCATACCCGCACTCTTGCACCAGCCACGCACATCCCGTTCGTGCGTGGCCGGAGGCAGCGGGCTGGACTGGCATCGTGCGCCCGGAGGGATGAGGATGGATCGCATGCCTCGATTGACGGACGCGGATGCGGCGATCTTCTGTTCGGATCTGTCGATCGCCCGGCTCTCCGCCGACACCCGCGTCGTCGACGGGGTCTCTCTGCGGATATTGCCCGGTGAGACGGTCGCGGTCATGGGTGCGACAGGTTCGGGCAAGTCGAGCCTCGCGTCGGGTCTCGCGGGCGCTGACCACCGTGATCTCCGCGTCGTCGGCGGCACGGGCGAAGTCGCCGGGATCTCCCTGCGGGCCCGTGGTCGTGCACGCCGCATCCGCGGTTACCGGACGGGCCACCTGGCGCAGGGCGTCAACTCGGCGCTGCCGTCGAGGCTGACGATCTCCGAGATCGTGGCCGAACCCATCACGGCGCGCGATCGCCGTGTCAACGAGCGCGCGCTCGCCCTCCGCGTCGCCGCGCTCCTGGACGAGTTGCAGCTACCCATCGGCGCCTCGGAGAAGTACCCCTACGAGCTCAGTTCGGGCATGCGTCAGCGCGTCGCGATCGCCCGCAGCCTCGTCCTCGACCCGAAAGTGCTCATCGCCGACGAGCCGTATGCGAATCTCGACGTGGACGTCCGTCCCGCTGTCCGTGACGCCCTCCTGCGACGGACGGCGGAGGGCATGGCACTGCTGGTCGTGACGAACGAGAGGGAACTCGTCACCGATCTCGACGCGCAGGTTCTGGTGTTGCGCGCGGGGCACCCCGTCGGTATCGGACGGACTCTGGACGACGTCCTCTGGACGCCCGACGAGGCGACACGCATCGGCGGCTGATGTCACGAGCACCCCTTCGGCTTTGCTACGATTGTGTGGTTGCCCGGTGACGGGCGGCTGATCCTCGGTAGCTCAATTGGCAGAGCAATCGGCTGTTAACCGATAGGTTCTTGGTTCGAGTCCAAGCCGGGGAGCCAACGGAAAGCCCGGACCTCGAAAGGTCCGGGCTTTCGTCGTTCGACGCGAGCCGCTGCCTCTGCGTCACGCCTCCGCAGGAGGCACATCCAGAGCGCGAATCCGGTTTTCGACCTCGTCGGCGAGCGCCTCGACCTCCCGATCGTCCGCCACGGCCACAAGGCCCTGACGCTCGAACACCCAGGAGACGCCGCCACAGGTCAAGGCGAGACGACCCTTTGTGATGATCCGGCCGTATGTGCCGGCTGAGGAGGTGACATCGATGCGGGAGAACGCCAGCTCGCGGATTTCCGAGTATGGGAAAGACTCGTCGTGAACCTGCCGGCCAGCCCACCCGCTCTTCCCGCGGAAGCGCAGCCGCCGATCAGTGGCGACGAGGACCCCTTCGTGAGGCTGCACGTGTCCCGTATCGCCGTTGGACGTATGGAGCGCGACGACGACCGATTCGCCGGGGTCCAAGGTCTGCTCGACCTCGGTGAGGATCCTCGTGCGCGCTCGGTCCATGACGTGACGGTACCGCGACCTGAACCCGATAGTGTGCTGAGCGGATTGCAGGAACACGTGGGGGGAATCACGATGACGGATCATACGAGCGCGCCTGCCGGGTGGTACCCGGCGCCGCACGCCGGCAACGAGCTGCGGTACTGGAACGGCAGGGAGTGGACGGCCACGCCCCCGCCTGCTGCGCCGGCGTCGTGGCCGACGCCCGCGATCGTTCGACCTCTCCGTGGCATCGCGGGGGCCACCCGCATCCTCCTCATCGTCGGCGCGGTGTTCTCCTTCTTCGCGGTTCTCATCGAGGCGTGGGGGCTCGTCGCCATCGAGGCGTTCGACAGGGGAGTCGCGCCGGTCTCGGATCTCGAGCTCTACGACAGGCTTTCCGTGCCGGGCAGCCTCGGGTCGTCGGCGCTCCTGCTGGCGGCAGGGATCTGCTGGCTGGTGTGGCAGTACCGCGCCGCAGTCCGCGTCCGCGCGGCGAACCCGACCGCCATCCGGCGCGCGCCCGTGTGGCACGTCGTGTCGTGGCTCATCCCGGTGGTCTCCTGGTGGTTCCCCTTCCAGAACGTGAAGGACCTCGTGGTGGCCTCGCGCGCCAACCTGACGGCCGGGATCCTGGGCACCTGGTGGGGCCTCTGGATCGCCTCGACGGCGTTCGTGGGGCTGTCCGGCAGATTGTCGTGGAGTGCCCAAAGCCTCTCGGATTACCCTGCCGTGATGGCCACGTCGCTGGTGGGGGAGCTGCTCTCCATCGCCGCGGTCCCCTTGGCCATCATGGTTCTGACGCGAACGACAGATGCCATGGATCCGGCTGCGCGCTGAGCCTCACGCCGTGAGCAGCGCTCGCACCTCGGCGTCACCGGACCCGCTGGATGCCACGATGCGACCTCGCTCGAGCCGGAGGAACTGGAACTCGGCCACGTTCACGTGACGGCGCGTCGGCAGGATGCCGCGCCACGGCCCGGTGTGCGTGCCGCTGCCGCGCAGGTGCGCCGCGATGCGGTCGTCCTCCGCGACGAGCTGGATCGTCTTCCATCGCCAGTCCGCGAAGCCGTGGAACAGGTCTGCGAGGTCGTCGATCCATGCATCCGCCCCCGCGGCCAGGTGCGCTCTGCGCACCGCGGGATCGAGGGAGGCGCGAACCGCGGTCAGGTCATGTCGATTGCAGGCGTCGAGGTACTCCTCGAACCACCCGTGCAGTTCCCACGGCTCCACGCGGGCGCCTCACGCGTCGAGGTCGTCGACGCCGGGCATCCAACTCTGTCCCGGCTTGCCCCAGCCGCGCTTGCGCGCGATCTTCTGCGTCGTCTTCCAGTCGGAATCCGACAGCCGGTCGATGTAGAGGATGCCGTTGAGGTGGTCGAACTCGTGCTGCATGATGCGGGCGCGCCAGCCGTCGACACGGATGCGGACATCGGCGCCCTCGAGGTCGGTCCCGGTGACGAGCACCTCGTCGGCGCGGCGGAGAGGGAACCGCTCGCCGGGGAACGACAGGCATCCCTCCGACTCGTCGTCCGGATCGGGGCAGCCGGGCTCGGGAGGAGACATCCAGAGCTCAGGGTTGATGATCACGCCGCGCCACGGGGCGCCGTCGTCGTCCTGATACGAGTAGGTGTAGATCCGCAGACCCACCCCCACCTGAGGCGCGGCGAGGCCGACGCCGGGGGCGGTGTCCATCGTCTCGAACATGTCGGCGACCAGGGCTCGGATCTCATCGGTCACCTCCGGGACGGCAGCGGCGACGGAGTGGAGGACGGGATCGCCCATGATGCGAATCGGAAGTACGGCCACGTCAGAAGCCTAACGAGGCTCCAGCCCGGTATCGTCGAGGCGTGGTTTACGCCGGAACACCGATCAACGATCTCACCGATGAGCTGGTGGGTGTGTTCGGGAACCCGGCGATCCTCATCGGCATCCCGCTGGCCGTCATCGGTGCGGTCTTCATGTCGTTCGGTGCGCAGTATCAGCACCGCGGCGTGCAGAAGGTCGAGCGGCTGACGGCGCAGGCCGGCGTCTCGGGGCTGACCGGCGGTCAGCTGGTCCGGCTCCTGACCCGCCCCTCATGGGTTCTCGGGACCGTCATGCTGGGGCTCGCGATCGTGTGCCAGTTGGCGGCGCTGTCGTTCGCGCCGCTGATCCTCGTCCAGCCGATCGGTGCGATCTCGCTGGTGATCACGACGCTTCTCAACGCGCGGATCAGCGGCCACAAGCCGACGCGGCGGTCGATCACGTCCATCGCGCTGTGCGTGGGCGGCATCTTCATCTTCGTCACGGTGGCAGCGCTGTACGCCACCGAGCGCCCGATCAGCGACGGTCAGCTCCTGACCGTTCTCTTCATCCTCCTGGGCGTCGTGGTCGTCCTCGGCGTGCTCTGGGGCACCCTCCGCAAGCGGATGCGGGCGCTCTTCTACATCGTGGCTGCCGGCGTGGTCTACGGATTCGTCGCCACCCTCGCGAAGGTCGTCATCAACCGCATCTCGAACGGCGACTTCGAGTGGCTCACCGTGCTCTGCATCGTCGCCCTGCTCGCGGGCACCGCAATGGGCGCCTACTTCGTCCAGACGGCGTATTCGTCCGGACCGCCGGACCTCGTGATCGCGGGCCTCACGGTCATCGATCCGATCGTGGCCATCGTGATCGGGCTCGCGGTCCTCAATGAGGCTCAGGGTGCACCGCTCGGCGCCTACATCGGATTCGCCATCGCCGGCGCCCTCGCCGTGACCGGGGTGTTCCAGCTGGCCCGCTACCACCCGCAGGTGGTGAGCGAGAGCCAGGAGATCCCGATCACGCGCGGCAGCGGCGACGCGGACGGGCCGCAGCCCTCCACGGGTTCGGTGCGCATCACGGAAGCGGTGGCGAAGGTGTGGCCCGACCCTCCCGTGAAGGACGAGGACCGACGCAAACGCTAGGCTCGTCTGCACAGGGGGCGGTGGCCAAGCTGGTCAAGGCAGCGGGCTCATAACCCGACGATCGTGGGTTCAAGTCCCACCCGCCCTACACGGCCCGGCACGCGATGAGACGTGAAAGAACGCCCCCGCTCCTCACGAGAGAGCGGGGGCGTTCTTTTTCGCGCGGGGGCTCAGCCGTTGTTGGCGTCGGGCTCCGTTTCGTCGTTCTCCTGCTCGGCAGCCGTGATGTCGTCGTCGCCGATGTCACCTTCGGCCTGGCTCGGCTTATCGGGGATGGAATCGCTCATGATGTCTCCTTTCGACACGCACATCGAACGCCCCGGCGGCCCTGAACCCGCAGGGGCTTGACAGCCCTACCGATTCCGACGCTGGACGGCGTCGTAGGACGGCTGTCGGACGGCATTCGCCCAGCGATACATGCGCGCGCCAGGCAGGACACTGTTCCCCGCATCGAATCGGATGTCGGAGTCTCCTCCGCGGGCGTTCAGACTCAGGAGCGCGAACGGATGCCACGGCCCGCCCGGGGTGGCGAAAGAGAGGGACAGGCGCCACGTCTCTTCGCGCAGAGCTATCTCGATGCCCGGGAGGTCCGCCGGCAACGACGGTCGAAGCGGACGGGCGCGAATGAGGACCGGGCCCGCGTCGCCTCGGTAGGGGAGCAGCGTCGTGAAGACTCCCCGCGACGGGACCCACCGCGGCACGAGAGCGAACCGGAGCGGCAGGCCCGACCCGGTCGAGGCGAGTTCGAGGTCCGCGTGCCCGGTGTCCGTCTCGACGCGCAGCGCGAGCCCGAGGACGTCGGGTAATGGATCCGGCAACCCCAGCGAGCGCGAGTAGCGAGCGGTGACGTTCGCTCGGGTCCTGTTCGAGGGCGCGTCGATCCACTCGATCCCGGAAGCACGGTCTCGGTCTCCCCAGAACACATCGCCACCCAGGAGCAGCCCACGCGGATGGATGGGGCGCGGTGAGCGCACCCCCTGCAACGCGAGGAAAAGACGCTGCAGCGCGCGACCGAGCACGCCGAGGGGAGTCGGCGCGTCAGCGATTCTCGTCGTCCTCCTCGGTGACCTCGTCACCGGCGCGGGCGGCGTCGTCCTTCACCTCGTCGCTGACGGCATCGGTGGGAGGAGCGTCGTCGGCGTGCGCGTCGTCGGCGTCGCGCGTGTGCGGGGTGTTGTCGCTCATGATGTTCCTTTCGTCGGGCGCTCAGCCTGCCCCCGCGACATCGCGCGGCCCACGGGGTTGACGAATGCTGTGCGACCTGGTGTTACACGGTTGTGATTCGACCTCAGGATGAGCGATAATGGCCGCACAACCGGATATCCGGCCAGCACTCTCCATCAGGTCGTAGGGGAAGACGTACCTGAACGAAACGGAGAGATCGATGGCCACACCTCACGCGCGCGGAGTGATCTTCATCCACTCCGCGCCACGCGCGCTGTGCCCCCACCTCGAGTGGGCTGCTGGTCGTGCCCTCGGGCATGCCGTCAGCTTCGACTGGGCTGACCAGCCCGTCCAGCCCGGCAGCCGCCGCGCGGAGTTCTACTGGGAGGGCCCGGTAGGCAGTGGCGCGGCCCTCGCCACTGCGATGCGCGGGTGGGAGCACCTGCGATACGAGGTGACGGAGGATCCGACGCCGCGCAGCGACGGCGGACGTTGGCTCCACACGCCGAGCCTCGGCATCCACTACGCGCAGACGGATGCCTCGGGCAACGTCGTCGTGGGAGAGGATCGCATCCGCTACGCCATGGAGATCGCCGCCGGCGACATGAGCGAACTGCAGCGGGAGCTCGACGTCGCGCTCGGCGCGTCGTGGGACGAGGAGCTCGAGCCGTTCCGCCACGCGAGCGACGACGCCCCCGTCGTCTGGCTCCACAAGGTCGGTTGAGACGACTCCACGCGAATCGACACTCCAAGAACGAAGGGTTTTCAGGCGGGGTGAGTGGGCCTCGACCGGCTTCGGACGGCTTCCCGGAGACCGGGGCGGCTACCGCCCCGCCTGATCTGAAACGATGAACGCCCCCGGTGGCTTCCCGGGGGCGTTCATCGTGTTCGCGGTCAGACCGAGCGGAATGCGACGACGGCGTTGTGGCCGCCGAACCCGAACGAGTTGCTGATGGCAAGCTGGTCGCCGTCGCCGAGGGCGACCGTGTCGCCGGAGAGGCGGAACGGGACGGCCGGGTCGGGCTCTGTGATGTTGATGGTCGGGGGAGCGACGCGATCGCGGAGCGCCAGTACCGTGAACATCGCCTCCAGTGCACCCGTGCCGCCCAGGAGGTGACCGGTGGACGCCTTCGTGGCGGACACCGGCATCTCGTCGACCCGGTCGCCGAAGACGGACTTCAGGGCGACGTACTCGTTCGGGTCGCCGACGGGGGTCGACGTCGCGTGGGCGTTGACGTGAGTGACGTCGTCGGGCGATGCATCCGCCATGTCGAGCGCGAGACGGACGGCTCGCGCCGCGCCGGTACCCTCGGGGTCGTTGGCGGTGATGTGATACGAGTCGGCGGTGACGCCGCCGCCCACGAGCTCGGCGTAGATCTTCGCGCCGCGCGCCTTCGCGTGCTCCTCGGTCTCGAGGATGAGCACCGCGGCGCCCTCGCCCATGACGAATCCGTCGCGGTCGATGCTGCCCGGACGGGATGCGGTCTCGGGCGAGTCGTTGCGGCGAGACAGCGCCTGCATCGAGGCGAACGACGCGATCGTGATGGGGTGGATCGCCGACTCCGTGCCGCCCGCGATGACGATGTCGGCGAGGCCGGCCCGCATGTGCTCGAGAGCGTTGACGATCGACTCGGTGCTCGAGGCGCAGGCACTCGCGAACGTGCGGGCGTAGGCGCGCGCGCCGAAGTGCAGCGAGAGGTTGCCCGCCGCGGCGTTGGGCATGAGCATCGGGACCGTCATGGGCATGACGCGCCGCGGGCCCTTCTCGCGCAGCGTGTCCCACGCATCCAGCAGCGTCCAGACGCCGCCGATGCCGGTGGCGAACTCGACGCCGAGCCGCTCGGGGTCGACCTCCGGCGCGCCGGCGTCCTCCCAGGCCTCCTTCGCCGCGACCATCGCGAGCTGCGACGACGGGTCGAGGCGCTTGGCGACGGGACGGTCGAGGACCGTCTCGGGCCGCACCTTCGCCTCAGCGGCGAAGGTGACGGGCAGCTGGTACTGCTCCACCCAGTCGTGCTCGAGCGTGCGGGTGCCGGACACTCCGGCGAGGAGTGCCTCCCAGCTTTCGCTCGCCGTGCCGCCGATGGGGGAGGTCGCACCGATGCCGGTGACGAAGATTCGCGTGTTGCTCATGATTCCCTCGTGCTGCTCCGGTGGGGGCGGACCCCCACCGGACGCGCGGATCAGGCCTGGTTGGACGAGATGTAGGTGACGGCGTCGCCGACGGTCTTGAGGTTCTTGACCTCGTCGTCGGGGATGGTGACGCCGAACTTCTCCTCGGCGTTGACGACGATCGTCATCATCGAGATCGAGTCGATGTCGAGGTCGTCCGTGAAGGACTTCTCGAGCGCGACCTCGTCGGCCGAGATGCCGGTCTCGTCGGTGATGAGCTCGGCCAGGCCGGCGAGGACCTCGTCGTTGGTGAATGCCATGGGATTTCTCCTTCTGTGGTGGTCGGGCCCAGCCGGGCCGCTAGTCAGTTTAGGTGGGGGAGGGCGGTCATCACGGGAGGACGACGACCTGAGCGCCGAACACGAGCCCGGCGCCGAAACCGATCTGCAGGGCGAGTCCGCCGCTGAGCTCGGGGTGCTCTTCCAGAAGACGGTGGGTCGCCAGCGGGATGGATGCCGCGGATGTGTTGCCCGTGGTCTCGATGTCGCGGCCGATCACGACGGTGTCCGGGAGCTTCAACTGCTTGGCGAACTCGTCGATGATGCGCATGTTGGCCTGGTGCGGCACGAACGCCGCCAGATCGTCGGGCGTGATGCCCGCGGCTTCGATGGCCTGACGAGCCACCTTGACCATCTCCCAGACCGCCCACCGGAACACGGTGGGACCCTCCTGGCGGAGGGTCGGCCAGGGGGCTACTCCGTCGCGGAAGTCGGTCAGCGTGTGGTTCATGCCGACGGCATCCGCCTTCGAGCCGTCCGATCCCCAGATGGTGGGGCCGATGCCCGGCGTCTCGCTCGGCCCGACGACGACAGCGCCTGCGCCGTCGCCCAGGAGGAACGAGATCGAGCGGTCGGTCGGATCGACGACGTCGCTGAGCTTCTCGGTGCCGATGACGACGGCGTAGTGGGCGGCGCCTGCACGGATGAGGGCGTCGGCCTGCGCGACGCCGTAGGCGAATCCTGCGCACGCCGCGTTCAGGTCGTAGGCGGCCGCGGGGTTCGCGCCGACGCGGTCCGCGACGATGGCCGACACCGAGGGCGTCTGCTTCGGGTTGGAGATCGTGGCGACGATCACGGCGTCGATCTTGTCGGCCGGGATGCCGGAGCGTTCGATGGCCTCGGCGGCGGCGTCGGCCGCGAGATCGATCGCCGTCGTGCCTGCATCCGCCCGCACGCGCGTGATGATGCCGGTGCGCTGGCGGATCCACTCGTCGCTGGAGTTGATCGGCTCGATCAGGTCCTCGTTGGGGACCGCGTTCTCGCCGCGCGCGGCGCCGTAGGAGTAGATGCGGGTGTGGGCAGCGCCGGTCGGCTGGATCAGCTGGGGGGTCATGCGTTCTCTCCGGTCAGGAGGCCGTTCGCGGCGGCGAGGTCCTCGGGCGTCTTCACCGCAACAGACGGTACGCCGCGCAGCCCGCGCTTGGCGAGTCCGACGAGGGTGCCCGCGGGAGCGAGCTCGATGATGCCGGCGACGCCGTTCTCTGCGAACGACGCCATGCACAGGTCCCACCGGACGGGGTTGGCGACCTGCGCCACGAGGAGGTCGAGCGCGGCGCGCCCGTCCGAGACGGTGCCGCCGTCGCGGTTGCTCCACAGGGTCAGGGAAGGATCGGATGCCGCGACCTCGGCTGCCGCGGAGCGGAGGGTGTCGACGGCCGGCGCCATGTAGCGCGTGTGGAATGCGCCGGCGACCTGCAGCGGGATCACCCGGCTGCCGCGGGGTGCGTCAGCGGTCAGCTCAGCGAGGGCGGGGAGCGCGCCGGCAGCCACGATCTGACCACCGCCGTTGTAGTTGGCGGGGGTGAGGTCGAGCTCCTCCAGGCGTGCGAGGACGGTGGCCTCATCGCCGCCCACGACGGCGCTCATGCCGGTCTTCTCGAGCGCAGCCGCCTCGGCCATGGCGCGCCCGCGGATGCCGACGAGGCGCATTCCGTCCTCCTCGGTGAGTACGCCCGCGGCGACGAGCGCGGCGATCTCTCCCACGGAGTGACCCGCGACGCCGTCGGGTCGGCGGCCCGCATCGACGAGCGCACGCCACGAGAGGAGGCTCGCGGCGACGATGAGGGGCTGGGCGACCTTCGTGTCACGGATGCGGTCGGCATCCCACTCGGTGCCGGCGGCGACCAGGTCGATCTCGGCGTACGTGGAGTACTGGTCGAGCAGCTCGCGCGTGCCTTCGGTCTCGAGCCACGGTGTGAGGAACCCGGGGGTCTGAGAGCCCTGGCCCGGGAAGACGGCAATGATCACGATGTCCATCCTTGCAAGTTCGCGTCGGCGATGCTGTCGGTCAGCGCACAAGAAAGTGCGATCCGTTTGTTCGAGTCGTACAGGTGATCAGGTGCGGCGCACGGCGCGGCGGCGGGTCACATCGCCGCCGATGGATCCGAGGATCAGCGCCGTCTGAAGGATCAGCGCCTCTCTCGGGCCCGTGGCATCCCACCCGATCACGTCCGAGACCCGCTTCAGGCGGTAGCGGACCGTGTTGGGGTGCACGAAGAGCTCGCGCGCCGTCGCCTCCAGAGAGCGCCCGTTGTCGAGGTAGCTCCAGAGCGTCGTGACGAGATCGGTGGAGTGCGACTGCAGGGGACGGTAGATCCGTTCGATGAGAGTCGACTTCGCGAGCGGGTCGCCCGCAAGTGCGCGCTCGGGGAGCAGATCGTCCGCATCCACGGGGCGCGGGGCGTGCCGCCAGGACTTCGCCACCGCGAAGCCCGCAAGAGCGGCACGCGCGCTGACGCCCGCGTCCAGGAGAGCAGGGGCCGTCGGGCCGAGCACGAGGTGGCCGCTTCCGAACCCCGGCTCGAGACGCGTCGCGATCTCGGTGAACGGGAGTTCTTCGGCATCCTCTCGCCCCGCCTGGTCGGCACGGCCGATGACGAGCACCAGGCGGGAGCCCTGCACACCGATGAGGACGTCGACGCCGAGCTTGCGGGCGGTGCGGCGCACCTGGTCGACGTCGAGCTGCGGGGGAGTCGTGCCCACGAGGACGGCGACCTCGCCGTGGCCGTGCCAGCCGAGGGCGGCGATGCGGCTCGGGAGCTCTTCGTCGGCCTCGCCCGTGAGGATCGAGTCGACGACGAGCGCTTCGAGGCGGGCGTCCCACAGGCCGCGTGCCTCCGCAGCGCGGGCGTAGACATCCGCCGCGGCGAAGGCCACCTCGCGCGAGTAGAGCAGGATGCTCTCGCGCAGTCCGTTGCCCCGTCCGGCGACCCGCTCTTCGGTCGTCTCGACCGTCACCTTGATGAGCTGGAGCGTCTGGGTGAGGCTGATGCTCCGGAGCAGCTCGCGCGGCGCCGACGCGAAGACGTCGGCCGCGATCCAGGGCGTCGAGTTCGGGTCGTCGTACCAGTCGACGAAGGACGAGATGCCTGATTGCGCGACGAGACCGACGGCCGACCGGCGCCCCGGAGGCATCTCGGCGTACCAGGGCAGGTACTCCTCGAGCCTCCGAAGCGTCGTGGTCGCGAGATCACCCGAGATCCGGCGGAGCCACGCGAGTGTCTCCGCCTTCTCCTGGGCGGTCGGCCGTTCGGTCATCGCGCGGGTCAGGCTTCGCCGCCCGCGTTGCCGGAGGTGCCGGCGTTGACGTCGTGCAGACGGTACTTCTCGATCGCCTGTGCCGACAGGCCGCGGTCGACGACGCCGTCCTCGGCCAGGGCCTGCAGGGTGCGCACGACGATCGACGGACCGTCGATCTTGAACTGACGACGGGCGGCGGCACGCGTGTCCGAGAAGCCGAAGCCGTCGGCACCGAGCGTCGCATAGCGGCGGGGCACCCACTGGCGGATCTGGTCCTGCACGGCGTGCATGAAGTCGCTCACGGCGACGACCGGGCCCTCCGAGTCGCGGAGCTTCTCGGTGATGTAGGCCGTCTGGGGCTCGTCGGTCGGGTGCAGGAAGTTGTGCTCGTCGGCGGCGAGACCGTCGCGGCGGAGCTCGGTCCAGCTGGTCACCGACCAGACGTCGGCCACGACACCCCAGTCGTCCTTAAGGAGCTTCTGCGCCTCGTGCGCCCACGCCAGGCCCACGCCCGATGCGAGGATCTGGGCGCGGTGGCCCTCGCCCTCTCCGGTCGCGACGCGGTGGATGCCGCGGATGATGCCGTCGACGTCGACATCCTCCGGCTCCTTCGGCTGGACGATCGGCTCGTTGTAGACCGTGATGTAGTACATGACGTTCGGGTCCTCGTGCTCCCCGCCGTACATGCGCTCGAGTCCCGACTGCACGATGTGCGCGATCTCGTAGCCGTAGGCCGGGTCGTACGAGACGGTCGCCGGGTTGGTCGAGGCGAGCAGGTGCGAGTGTCCGTCGGCGTGCTGCAGGCCCTCACCCGTGAGGGTGGTGCGGCCGGCCGTGGCGCCGATGATGAACCCGCGCGCCATCTGGTCGCCGGCAGCCCACTGGGCGTCGCCCGTGCGCTGGAATCCGAACATCGAGTAGAAGACGTAGACCGGGATGAGCGGCTCGCCGTGGGTCGCGTAGGACGTGCCGACACCGGTGAAAGCGGCGAGGGCGCCGGCCTCGTTGATGCCCACGTGCATGATCTGACCCTGCGGGCTCTCCTTGTAGGCCAGGAGCAGCTCGCGGTCGACGGACGTGTAGTTCTGCCCGTTCGGGTTGTAGATCTTCGCCGTCGGGAAGTACGCGTCCATACCGAACGTGCGCGCCTCGTCGGGGATGATCGGGACGATGCGGTGGCCGAAGTCCTTCGAGCGCAGCAGGTCCTTGAGCAGTCGGACGAACGCCATCGTGGTGGCGACCTCCTGCGTGCCCGACCCCTTCTTCGGCAGCGCGTAGACGCTGTCGTCGGGGAGGCTCAGCGAGGTGTGGGTGCTGCGACGCTGCGGCAGCGTGCCGCCCAGCGCGCGACGACGCTCGACCATGTACTTGATGGTCTCGTCCTCGGCACCCGGGTGGTAGTACGGCGGCTCGTAGGGGTTCTCCTCGAGCTGGGCGTCCGTCAGCGGGATGTGCATCTGGTCGCGGAACAGCTTGAGGTCGTCGAGGGTCATCTTCTTCATCTGGTGCGTCGCGTTGCGCCCCTCGAAGTGCGGACCGAGGCCGTAGCCCTTGACGGTCTTCGCCAGGATGACGGTCGGCTGGCCCTTGTGCTCCATGGCCGCCTTGTACGCCGCGAAGACCTTGCGATAGTCGTGGCCACCGCGCTTGAGGTTCCAGATCTGCTCGTCGGAGTAGTCCTTGACGAGGGCTGCGGCGCGCTCGTCGCGGCCGAAGAAGTGCTCACGGACGTAGGCGCCGTTCTCGGCCTTGTATGTCTGGAAGTCGCCGTCGGGCGTGCTGTTCATGAGGTTCAGCAGGGCGCCCTCGGTGTCGCGGGACAGCAGGTCGTCCCACTCCCGGCCCCAGACGACCTTGATGACGTTCCAGCCGGCGCCGCGGAAGAAGCTCTCGAGCTCCTGCACGATCTTGCCGTTGCCGCGCACGGGGCCGTCCAGGCGCTGCAGGTTGCAGTTGACGACGAAGGTCAGGTTGTCGAGGCCCTCGTTGGCGGCTACCTGGAGCTGCCCGCGGCTCTCGACCTCATCCATCTCGCCATCACCGAGGAAGGCCCAGACGTGAGCGTCCGAGAGGTCTTTCACGCCGCGGTTGGTGAGGTACTTGTTCGTCATCGCCTGGTAGATGGCGTTGATCGGACCGAGACCCATCGACACGGTCGGGAACTGCCAGTAGTCCGGCATGAGGCGCGGGTGCGGGTAGGAGGGCAGGCCGTGGGGCGCTGCGGATGCCTCCTGGCGGAACCCGTCGAGCTGCTGGCTCGACAGGCCACCCTCGAGGAACGAGCGGGCGTACATGCCGGGGGAGGCGTGGCCCTGGAAGAAGACCTGGTCGCCGCCGCTGGAGTGATCCGGACCGCGGAAGAAGTGGTTGAACCCGACCTCGTACAGTGCCGCCGAGGACGCGTACGTGGAGATGTGGCCGCCGACGCCGATGCCGGGGCGCTGCGCGCGGTGGACCGTGAGGGCGGCGTTCCAGCGGATCCAGCTGCGGTAGCGGCGCTCCACCTCTTCGTCGCCGGGGAACTCGGGCTCGCTGTCGACGGGGATCGTGTTGATGTAGTCCGTCGTGGGGACCTGCGGGACGCCCAGGTGCAGTTCACGCGAGCTCTGCAGCAGGCTCAGCATGATCTCGCGGCCGCGGCTCGCTCCGCGGGCGTCGACGAGTTGGCGCAGGGAATCCTGCCACTCCGACGTCTCTTCCGGGTCGCTGTCCTGCGGGCCCTGCGAGTACGGATCCTGATCGTTGACAGTCACAAGAGGCCTTTCGTCGCCTGGCAGATCGTGCCAGGAAGGAGGGATCGAGCGAGGGCGCGCTTGTTCGCCGCGCACAACTCGCTTGTCTTCAGCCTACCCATACGGTCCCGGTGCTGGACGCCGCTGCGCCCCCTCTAGACTCGGTACGTCAGGGCCTTTAGCTCAGCTGGTAGAGCGCCACGTTTACACCGTGGATGTCGTCGGTTCGATCCCGGCAGGGCCCACCACCGGCATCCCGCCGCTTCCGGGCTCAGTCCCGGCCGACGACCTTCGGCGCCGCGGGGTCGATGTACAGGTCGCCGCCCTTGCCCAGGCGCGAGTGGCGACGCGAGTACGCGAAGTAGATGACGAACCCGAGCGCGAGCCAGATGAGGAAGCGGAGCCACGTCTCCACCGTCAGGTTGAGCATGAGGTAGACGCAGACGATCACCGACAGCGCCGGCAGCCACGGGTTCAGCGGCACACGGAACCCGCGTTCGAGATCGGGGCGACGGCGGCGCAGGACGATGACGCCGACCGACACGAGCACGAATGCCGAGAGCGTGCCGATGTTCACCATCTCCTCGAGCACCCCTACCGGCGTGAGTCCGGCGACGAGGGCGACGACGACCGTGACGATGATCGAGATCACCCAGGGCGTCCGGAACCGGGGGTGCACCTTCGCGAGCCCGCGCGGCAGGAGGGCGTCGCGCGACATCGCGAAGATGATGCGGGTCGCGCCGATCATGAGGGTCAGCACGACCGTCGTGAGACCGGCGACGGCGCCCGCCGAGATGACCGTCGCCATCCAGGTCTGCCCGTGGAAGGCGAAGGCGTTCGCGAGCGCTGCGGCCGGGTCGAGCTTGTCGTAGGGAACCATCCCCGTCACGACGAGTGCGACCGCGCCGTAGAGCACCGTGCAGATGATGAGCGAGGCGATGATGCCGATCGGCAGGTCGCGCTGCGGGCGCTTGGTCTCCTCCGCGGTCGTCGCCACGACGTCGAATCCGATGTATGCGAAGAACACGAGGGCCGCACCCGCGAAGATGCCCCCCACGCCGAAGGCGGTCGGCTCGATGCCCGAGAAGAACTGCAGAAGCGGCTGCGTGAGTCCCGAGGCGGTCTCGCGGGGAGCTGCGTCGGGCACGAAGGGGGAGTAATTCGCGGGGTTGACGAACATGAGTCCCGCGACGATCACGAACAGGACGATGAACAGCTTCACCGCGACGAGCACGAGGTTCACCCGCAGGGACTCCCGGATGCCGACGGTGATCAGCACGCCGAGGATGACCACCAGCAGGACGGCCATCAGGTCGATGGACCCGCCGTATCCGATCGCGGCCGGGATCGGGGCGCCGAGCTGCTCCATGAGCGATCCGAGGTAGGCGCTCCACCCCTGCGCGACGACGCTCGCCCCCAGGAACATCTCGAGGATCAGATCCCAGCCGATGATCCAGGCGAAGAGCTCGCCGAGCGATGCGTAGGAGAAGGTGTAGGCCGACCCCGACACGGGGACCGTGGAGGCGAACTCGGCGTAACACATGGCGGCGAGCCCGCACGCGATGGCGGCCACGACGAAGCTGATGACGATCGCGGGACCGGCGACCTCGTGGGCGGCGCGCCCGGTGAGCGTGAAGATTCCCGCGCCGATGACGACGCCGACGCCGAAGACCGTGAGGTCGAGGGCCGAGAGCGACTTCTTGAGCCGGAACTCCGGCTCCTCCGTGTCGGCGATCGACTGCTCGACCGTCTTGGTGCGCAGCACACTCATGCTGATCTCCTCCCGCGCGATTCCGGCACGCAATGCTAGTGCGTCGCGGCATCCCGTCTGAAGACCACGCCCCGACGGCCGGTCACCCGCGGGGTAGGTTGGAGGACGTGAAAGCCAGCTTTACCGACCAGCGCCGCCTCCTCGATCTCGCCGACGCCGACATCGCCGTGCGTCGTGCGGATCACGCGCGACAGAACCCCGCGCAGGCCGCGCGTGTGAAGGAGCTGCTGTCGGTGCGGGCGACCCACTCGGCCGAGCTCACCCGCCGCCTCGGCGAGCGTGACGACGCGAAGGCCGAGCTCGCACGCATCCAGTCCGACGTCGCCGTCGTCGACGCCCGCACGGCGCGCGACAACGATCTGCTGGCGTCGACGTCGAGTGCGAAGGACGCCCAGGGCCTCGAGCACGAGATCGCGTCGCTCGCCCGGCGCAAGAGCGACCTGGAGGACGCCGAGCTCGAGCTCATGGAGCGCCTCGAGGCTGCGGACGCCGCGGTGGCGGAGCAAGAGGCGCTCATCGCTTCGGTGAACGAGGAAGGCGCGCGACTGAGCGCCGAGGCCAAGGCCACCGTCGCCGAGGCGACGACCCGCCTCGACGCCGCGACCCGCGATCGTGCGGCGATCGCCGCATCGTTGCCCGCCGATCTCGTCGCGATGTACGACGGTCTCGCCGCACGCGGCAACGGTGCCGGTCACCTGCAGCGCCGCACGTGCGGCGGTTGCCACATGGTGCTCTCGGGCACCGACCTCAACGTCGTGCGTGCCGCGGCGGAGGACGACGTCGTCACCTGCCCGGAGTGCGGGTGCATCCTGGTCCGCGACGACGACTCCGGGCTCTGACCGATCCGGGTGCTCCCGCGGCGGGTGCCGTCCCGTGGATCGTCGTGGGCGCTGCCGAGGGGCGAATCTCCCTCGTCCTGCTCGATGTCGACGGCCGCCCGACGGAACGCGTGCTCGCTGACGCCACCGGCCTCGCGGATCGGGTCCGACGGGCGGACGAGTCCACCCGCTGGGTGTGGAGCGACACCTCGCACTGGTACCCGGCGCTGATCGCGGCGGGGGTCCGCGTCGCTCGCTGCCATGATCTCCGCCTCGCACACGCGATCCTGCGGGACAGCGCGCTCGCGGTCGATGCGGAGGCGCTTCGACGAGCGACGGAATGGGATGCCGCGGCATCCGTCGCCGACGATGGCCCGAGCGCCCTCTTCGATCTCGATCCCGGCTCCCGCGAGGCGCCGCACGACATCGAAGCCGCCCTCGCGGAGTTCGAACGGCAACGGGAGGTGATCGCCGCCGGCTCGCCGAGCCTTCGACTGCTGGTCGCAGCAGAGTCCGTCGGTGCGCTCGTCGCGGCAGAGATGCATGCGGCAGGCGTGCCGTGGGACGGCAGGGTCCACGACGAGATCCTGACCGGGATGCTCGGCGAGCGGGATGCCGGCGGTCGGCCACCCGCTCGCATCGTCGCCCTCGCCGCCGAGATCCGCGGACTTCTCGGTGATCCCGGCGCGAGCCTCGATTCGCAGCCGAAGCTCCTGCGGGCGCTGCATCGCGTCGGCGTCGCGGCCACGTCCACGAGCAAGTGGGAGCTCACGGAATACGACCACCCGGTCGTCGCTCCGCTCCTGGAGTACAAGCGGCTCATGCGGATGTACACGGCGAACGGCTGGGCGTGGCGTGAGGAATGGGCTCCCGCCGGCCGGTTCCGACCGGTGTACGTCCCGGGCGGTGTCGTGACGGGTCGGTGGGCATCGTCGGGCGGCGGCGCCCTGCAGCTGCCGCGGCAGCTCCGGCCCGCCGTGCGCGCCGATCAGGGGTGGACGCTGGTGGTCGCCGACGTCGCCCAGCTCGAGCCGCGTGTCCTCGCGGCGATGTCACGGGATGCCGCCCTCGCCGACAGCGCGCGCGGCACCGATCTCTACGAGGGGATCGTCTCGCGCGGCGTGGTCAGCACCCGCTCCGAAGCGAAGTTCGCCCTGCTGGGAGCGATGTACGGCGCGACGACGGGCGACAGCGGCCGCCTCGTCCCAGCCCTCCGACGGGCATACCCGCGGGCGATGGGTCTCGTGGACGACGCGGCCCGCGTGGGGGAGGAGGGCGGCGTCGTCTCGACCTGGCTCGGGCGGTCCAGCCCGGCTCCCTCGCCTGGATGGCGCGCGGTGCAGAGCCGAGCGGGCGACCCCGACGCGACCGAGACGGACCGCACCCAGGCCCGGCGTATCGCGCGCGACCGGGGCCGGTTCACCCGGAACTTCGTCGTGCAGGGCACGGCCGCCGAATGGGCTCTCGCGTGGTTGGGGGACCTCCGCGCCCGGCTGGCTGCGCTGCCGCCGGTCGATGACGCGGATGCCGCACCGCGGTCGGGCGCGCTCCACTCACGGCAGGCGCATCTCGGGTTCTTCCTGCACGACGAGGTCATCGTCCACGCACCCGCGGCGCACGCGGAACAGGCTGCGGACGCGGTGCGCCTGGCCGCGGACGCGGCGACCCGGCTGCTGTTCGGCGACATCCCGCTCGACTTCCGTCTCGACCTGCAGGTGCGGATCGACGCGGCGAAGGACTGACCGTCCGGACGACTAGACTCGACCCCGCGAATGGGTCGGCTGGACGGTCGCGTGGCGCGAGAGCGCACCGAGGAACGTCCGGGCTCCACAGGGCAGGGCGGTGGGTAACACCCACCCGGAGTGATCCGCGAGACAGTGCCACAGAGAGCAGACCGCCTCGGTTCCGACCGGGGTAAGGGTGAAAGGGTGGTGTAAGAGACCACCGGGGTCGTGGTGACACGACCCGCACGGTAAACCTCGCCCGGAGCAAGGTCAGACAGGGGATGCCGACGCGGCCCGCCGAGTCCCCGGGTAGACCGCTGGAGCGGCACGGCAACGTGTCGCCGAGAGAGATGACCGTCCACGGGGTTTCGACCCCCGGACAGAACCCGGCGTACAGGCCGGCCCATTCGCCTCCGCCGGCCCCTGGATATCAGCGCGCGGTGGTACCCGCGAGGTCCTCGCCCTCGTCGACCGACGCGCCGGAGTCGTCGCCGGCGAGCGCCAGGGCGGCCGCTCCGATGATGCCCGCATTGTTGCGGTGCACGGCGGGGACGATCTCGGTCTTCAGATCGAGCAGGGGCAGGAACTTGTCGGCGTGCTTGGAGACGCCGCCGCCCACGACGAACAGGTCGGGGGTGAAGAGGAACTCGAGGTGGCTGTAGTACTGCTGCAGGCGGTCAGCCCAGGCATCCCACTCCAGCTCTTCGCGTTCCATGGCCGAGTAGGCCGCGAAGTGCTCGAAGTCCTTCTTGTGACCCGGGCGGTGCAGGTGGCCGAGCTCCGTGTTCGGGACGAGCACGCCCTTGTAGATCATCGCGGTGCCGATGCCGGTGCCGAGCGTGGTCAGAAGGACGAGGCCGTTCCGGTCCTTCGCGGCGCCGTACCGCATCTCGGCGACGCCCGCGACGTCAGCGTCGTTGGCGAAGTGGATCTGGCGTCCGAGGCCCTTCTCGAAGAACGCCTCGGCCTCGAAGTCGATCCAGGTGTCGGCGACGTTGGCGGCCGACAGGGTGCGGCCGTTCTTCACGATCGCGGGGAAGGCCACACCGAGCGGGACGTCGGCGTCGGTGACGTCGAGCTTCTCGAGCACCTCACGGACGGCCGTCAGCACGTCGTCCGGTTCGGCGCCCTTCGGCGTCGGAACCTTGATCCGGTCGGTGAGGAGGGTTCCTTGCGAGAGGTCGACGAGGGCACCCTTGATGCCCGTCCCTCCGATGTCGATTCCGACGGCGGTGGTGGCGGTCCCAGTCATGCCTTCGAGCCTAGTGCGCTCCCGGCGGGCAGACCGTAGGCGTCCGGCCGCGGCATCCGTAGGATGAACGCCACGAGGCCGAGGAGGACCCATGAGCGACGCCGACAAGTACTGGTACAACCTGAAGACCGGCGAGGTCCAGCAGGGGTTCGAAGCCCCGTCCGTCGACCGTGCGGGCCCTTTCGACACGGCTGAGGAGGCGTCGCGCGCGCCTGAGATCATGCGGGAGCGCTCGCGCGCGTGGGCTGCAGAGGATGCCGCCGAAGACGACTGACCGGGGCGCCGCGTCGCGTCACTCGGCGGAGGCGTCGGACCGCTAGTCTGGCAGTCGGCTCGGCACCGGGAAGGATGCGATGGACAAGCAGCGTGACTTCGTTCTGAGGACGATCGAGGAACGGGGGGTCAAGTTCATCCGGTTGTGGTTCACGGATGTGACCGGAACCCTGAAATCGGTCGCGATCGCTCCCGCCGAGGTGGAGGGTGCGTTCGCCGAGGGCCTCGGCTTCGACGGCTCGGCGATCGAGGGTCTGACCCGGTCGTACGAGTCCGATCTCCTCGCGCACCCGGACCCGTCCACGTTCCAGACCCTGCCCTGGCGGGGTGAGATCGACCCGACGGCGCGCATGTTCTGCGACATCACGACGCCCGACGGACAGCCGGCCGTCGCCGATCCGCGCAACGTCCTGAAGCGCGCGCTCGCGAAGGCGGGCGATGCGGGCTTCACGTTCTACACGCATCCCGAGATCGAGTTCTACCTGCTGAAGTCGTCCTCCTTCGGTCCCGACGGGCCCGAGCCGGTCGACTCGGCGGGCTACTTCGACAACGTCCCGGGCGGGACGGCCCACGACTTCCGCCGCCGTTCCGTGCGGATGCTCGAGGACCTCGGCATCTCGGTCGAGTTCAGCCACCACGAGGGCGGCCCCGGACAGAACGAGATCGACCTGCGGTACGCCGACGCGCTCGCGACGGCGGACAACATCATGACCTTCCGCACCGTTGTCAAGGAGGTCGCGATCGAGCAGGGCGTCTACGCGACGTTCATGCCGAAGCCCCTCAGCGGCAAGCCGGGAAGCGGCATGCACACGCACATGTCCCTCTTCGAGGGCGACATGAACGCCTTCTACGAAGAGGGCGCGCAGTATCAGCTGTCGAAGACAGGCCGTCAGTTCATCGCCGGCCTCCTGCGTCACGCGAACGAGATCTCGGCCGTCACGAACCAGTTCGTGAACTCGTACAAGCGCCTCTGGGGCGGCGACGAGGCGCCGAGCTTCGTCTGCTGGGGTCACAACAACCGCTCCGCGCTCGTGCGCGTGCCGATGTACAAGCCCAACAAGGGTCAGTCCACTCGGGTCGAGTACCGCGCCCTGGACTCCGCAGCGAACCCCTATCTCGCCTACGCGCTCATGCTGGCCGCGGGCCTCAAGGGCATCGAGGAGGAGTACGAGCTCCCGCCCGAGGCCGAGGACAACGTGTGGTCGTTGACGGATGCCGAGCGCCGGGCCCTCGGCTACGGTCCGCTGCCGTCGAGCCTCGACCACGCCCTCGAATACATGGAGGAGTCCGAGCTCGTCGCCGAGACGCTGGGGGAGCAGGTCTTCAACTACGTGCTCCTGAACAAGCGTCGCGAGTGGCAGGAGTACCGGTCGCAGGTCACGCCCTTCGAGCTGCAGAAGAACCTCGAGATGCTCTGAGGCGATGGCCTCCATCGAGCGACGGGCGGCGCTCACCGACCTGGCCCGTGCGGGCTTCTCCGATCTCGCGGCATCGTCCGATGCGCTGGATGAACTGAGTTCGCTCACCGGCATCGATCGGGCTGACCTCGTGGTCGCGGCGGGGCGGGCGGCCGATCCCGACGGTGCCGTTCAGTCCAGCGTCCGCATCGGGCGCCGCGACGCGGATGCGCTGACGCGCGTCCTGACGGAAGCGTCGGACGTCCTCTGGTCTCTCCTCGGAGCGTCGTCCGGTCTCGCGGACTTCTTCCTGCGCCACCCGGAGGAGCTCACGCACCTCGTCGGAGCCGGGCGGATGCTCCCATCGGCGACGGCGATGCGCGAGACCCTCCTCGAGGCCGTCGACGCGGATGCCGAGGGGTTCGCCGCGGCATCCGATGAGTCCGCGTGGGTCGCCCTGCGTGTCCGCTACCGCCGGATCGTCGCCCTGATCGCGGCCTACGACCTGTCGGCAGACGACGCGACCGAGGTGCTGCCCGACGTCGCGGCGGCTCTCGCGGACGCCGCCGGCGCCGCCCTCGACGCGTCGCTGTGCGCGGCACGGGCGAGGACCGTGTCGGGGATGTACCCGCGCGAGGAGGTCGCCGCGACGCGGCTGGCCGTCATCGCGATGGGCAAGACCGGTGCGCGCGAGCTGAACTACGTGAGCGACGTCGACGTCATCTTCGTCGCCGGCGTGCAGGAGGGGACCGACCTCACCGAAGGACGCGCCGTCGACATCGCGACCCGCCTCGCGACCCTCACGATGCGCGGCATCTCGGACGTCGAGATCGAACCACCGCTGTGGGAGGTCGACCCCAACCTGCGTCCCGAGGGCAAGCAGGGCGCTCTCGTCCGCACGCTCGATTCGCATCTGTCCTACTACGCGCGGTGGGCGAAGAGCTGGGAGTTCCAAGCGCTCCTCAAAGCGCGACCTCTCGCGGGCGACCTCGAACTGGGAGAGGCCTACTCCGCCGCCGTGCAGCCGCTGGTCTGGACCAGCAGCGCGCGTGAGAACTTCGTCGACAGCGTGCAGCGCATGCGGGAGCGCGTCACCGACCACATCCCGGCCGATGAGGTCGCACGCCAGCTCAAGCTCGGACCGGGCGGCATCCGCGACATCGAGTTCACCGTGCAATTGCTGCAACTCGTCCACGGCCTCGCCGATGAGGGCATCCGCCAGCAGAGCACCCTGAGGGCCCTCGTCGCCCTGGTCGGCGAGGGGTACATCGGTCGGACGGATGCCGCCGCCTTCGGTCAGCACTACCGCACGCTCCGTGTCATGGAGCACCGCCTGCAATTGCGTCGACTTCAGCGGACGCACCTGATGCCGACCTCCTCCGATGAGTTGCGCGTGCTCGCTCGAGCGACGGGACTGGCATCGGATGCCGCGGGCATCGGCGCGGTGTGGGAGCGCGTGAAGCTCCAGGTGCGCGAGATCCACATCCGCCTCTTCTACCGGCCGCTCCTGTCTGCGGTGGCTGCGCTGCCCGCCGACGAGCAGGGTGCGCTCTCCTCGGCTCAGGCGCACGACCGTCTGGCGGCGATCGGATTCCGCGACCCGGCGGGGACCCTCCGCCACATCGGTGCGCTCACCAGCGGTCTGAGCCGCAAGGCGACCATCCAGCGGCACCTCATGCCGGTCATGATCCGATGGTTCGCCGACGGCGTCGACCCGGACTACGGCATGGTCTCGTTCCGGCGGATCAGCGAGCGGCTCGGGGACACGCCGTGGTTCCTCCGCATGCTCCGCGACTCGTCGGGCGCGGCGGAGCGGCTGACGCACGTCCTGTCGGGCTCCCGATACGCGGCCGACCTCATGGAGTGGATCCCCGAGGCGGTGGCCTGGCTCGATTCGTCGGAGCAGTTGCGGCCGCGGTCGGGTTTCGCGCTGCAGCAGGAGGCCCGCGCGATCCAGGCTCGGCACGAGTCGATCAACGACGCCATGCGGTCGGTTCGCGCGCTCCGCCGCCGCGAGCTGCTGCGTCTCGCCCTGGGCGGGCTGCTCGGCGAGCTCACCATCGCCGAACTCGCGCAGGGGCTGACCTCGATCAGCGAGGTGACGATCCAGGCGACACTGCGGGCGGTCTGGCGCGAGGTCGTGCCGCCCGAGGACGATGCGCTCGATTTCGCCGTGATCGCGATGGGCCGGTTCGGTGGCGCCGAACTCGGATTCGGGTCGGACGCCGACGTCATGTTCGTCTACGACGCGAACGGCGTTCCGCCGCAACGAGCCCAGGAACTCGCGCTGAAGATCGTGCAGGGCCTCCGGACGCACTCCGAGGACCAGCGGGCGCCGTTCGACCTCGATGCCGGACTCCGCCCTGAGGGACGCAACGGTCCGATGGCTCGATCGATCGACTCGTACGCGGAGTACTACCGGCGGTGGTCGCTGTCCTGGGAAGCGCAGGCGTTGCTGCGCGCCCGCGGTGTCGCAGGCAGCATCCGGTTGATCGAGCGGTTCATGGCGCTGGCAGACGACCTCCGGTACCCGCAGGATCCGGACGCGCAGGGATTGCGCGAGATCAAACGCATCAAGGCCCGCGTCGAGAACGAGCGGCTCCCGCAGGGTGTCGACCGATCGCGGCACCTGAAGCTCGGCCCCGGCGGCCTCAGCGATGTCGAGTGGCTCGTCCAGCTCCTGCAGCTGCAGCACGGCGCCGACATCGAGGGGCTCCGCACGACGTCGACGACGGCTGCGCTGGAGGCTGCGCGGGCAACGGGCCTCATCCCGGATGACGCGGCCGAACGGCTGTCGGAGGCATGGTGGCTCGCGAGCCGGCTCCGATCGGCGAACACCCTGTTGTCAGGCCAGACGAGCGATGTCCTGCCCAGTGACCGAGGCAAGCTCGACGGTATCGGCAGGCTTCTGGAGTACGAGCCCCGCTCCGCCACTC
Organism: Microbacterium sp. SORGH_AS_0505; assembly: GCF_030818715.1. Lineage (NCBI taxonomy): Bacteria > Bacillati > Actinomycetota > Actinomycetes > Micrococcales > Microbacteriaceae > Microbacterium > Microbacterium sp. SORGH_AS_0505. Next base: position 2,317,753 of record NZ_JAUTAT010000001.1, read on the forward strand.
AGGTGGAGGAGGATTGGCTGCGGACGGCGCGTCGCGCACGACGTGCCTTCGAGAATCACTTCTACGGCTGATCGCCGAACCAGACCGAAAGGGTCACCACCTATGTCCGTTGGACTGCTGGCCGTCGTCGACGACATCCTGAGCGCCGCCCTCAAGGCATCCTCCAAGACGGCGGGCGTCGTGATCGACGACGCCGCGGTGACGCCCCAGTACGTGCAGGGCGTGACGCCTGCCCGCGAGCTCCCCATCGTCGGCAAGATCGCTCTGGGATCGCTCGTCAACAAGTTCCTCATCATCATCCCCATCGCGCTCGTGCTGACCGCGTTCGCCCCGTGGGTCCTCCCGTACCTCCTCATCATCGGTGGAGCGTTCCTGTGCTTCGAGGGTGCGGAGAAGGTCCTCGAATGGTTCGGGTTCCATCTGCACGCGGAGGAGGAGGCGGAGCGCGACGAGAAGAAGCTCGTCCTCGGCGCCGTGCGGACGGACTTGATCCTGTCCAGCGAGATCATGCTCATCGCCCTCGACAGCCTCGAGGAGGATCTGGGCGTGTGGCAGACGCTGGCCATCCTCGCCGTCATCGCCCTCATGATGACGCTCCTCGTGTACGGCGCCGTCGCCCTCCTCGTCAAGATCGACGACATCGGTCTCAAGATGGCGAAGAGCCCGGTCAAGCGCGTGCGTCACAACGGCGCTCGCATCGTCCGCTCGATGCCCGCCGTCTTCCGCGGCATCAGCATCCTCGGCACCGTCGCCATGCTGTGGGTCGGCGGCCACCTCGTGCTCGAGAACGTGGGGAAGGTCGGCTGGCACTGGACGACGGACCTGTTGCACGGTGTCGAGCATCTCCTCGAAGCCGCAGGTCCCGTCATCGTGTGGGTCGGCGAGACTCTCGTGTCCGCGGTCGCCGGACTGATCCTGGGGCTCGTGATCGTCGGTGTGATCATGCTCATCGGCCGCCTTCGGGGCGGGGACCGCGCGCACGGCGAGAAGGACTCGGCTGCCGCGCACTGAGACCGCTGGGGACGTCGGTCGCCGAGCCGCGGCACTGTCAAGGGGGCCGCCGGCGAACCGTCCCGCGCGTAGCGTCCGATCATGATGAGTCACAACGACAGCTCCGCCGACGAGCCGACCCCGGCCACCGATACCGCTCACTCGCAGAACGACCAGGTCGATCAGGACACCGCGTACAGTCCCGGGAGTGAGACCGAGACCCAGCAGAAGCAGGGTGAACACGTGTCCGACGAGGTAGCCGGCGATGTCGATGAGTCCCAGGTGCAGGTGGCACCCGGGACGGGTGGGCCGGACGACGTGGGCGAGGTCGAGGTCGACCCGAAGGACATCAACCTCCCGGGCTTTTGAGCATCCCGTCGTCGGGCGACCTCGCGACCCTGGTGGCGAGGGTCAGGACGCACACCGGCGGGGAGCTGGATCGCAGCATTCCCGCGCTTGCGTCCGCCGACCCTGACCTGGTCGCCGTCGCGATCGTCGGCACGGACGGGGAGATCTCGGCATCCGAGGAGGCCGACGTTCGATTCAGCCTGCAGTCCGCCGTGAAGCCGTTTCTGTTCGCGCTCGCCCTCGCAGACACCGACGGGGCCGCGCTCGACCGTGTCGGGATCGAGCCGACCGGCGAGGCCTTCGATGCGATCAAGCTCGAGAGCGGCACGGGACGTCCGCCGAATCCGATGGTCAATGCGGGGGCGCTCCTGACGGCATCCCTGGTCGAGGGCGGGGATGTCGCTGCGCGCGACGAACGGATCCTCCGCGGGCTGTCGGCCTTCGCGGGCCGATCGCTCGAGGTCGATGAGGAGATCGCGCGGGACGAGCATCTTCTCGGCGACCGGAACCACGCGCTCGCCCACCTGATGCGGTCGGAGGGCACGCTGAAGGTCACCGCCGATGACGCCGTCGCCGTCTACGCCCGCGCCTGCGCGGTTCTCGTCGACGCCCGGGCCTTGGCGGTCATGGGCGCCACGCTTGCGAACGGCGGCACCAATCCCGTGACGGGGGAGCGGGTGGTCCCCGAGGCGGTCGCACGCGACGTCGTGTCCGTCATGGCCACGTGCGGGGTTTACGACGGCTCCGGGCGATGGATGCGGAGCGTCGGCATTCCTGCGAAGTCCAGCGTGTCCGGGGCCCTCGTCATGTCGGTGCCGGGCGTCTTGGGCGCCGCGACGATCAGCCCGCCGCTCGATGAGCGGGGGACGAGCGTGCGTGGACACGCTGCGGCCGACATCCTCAGCGCAGAGCTCGGACTCCACGCCTTCGGTCGAATGGGCTAGCAGGGTCGGCGAGACGCGGAAGCGCGACCTCTGTATCGATACGATGAGATGAGAGTCGAACGGAGGAGCGCGATGGAGCCGAACGTCAGGATCGAGCCCGCGTCACCGGTGCCGCCGTTCGAGCAGCTGCGCGCCCAGTTGCTGGACCGGATGCGGGAGGGCGAGCTGCCCGCGGGGACCCGGCTACCGACCGTACGGCACCTCGCTGCAGACCTCGGCGTGGCGCCCGGTACCGTCGCGCGCGCCTACAAAGAGCTCGAGGTGGCCGGAGCGATCGAGACCCGCGGGCGCAACGGCACCGTCGTGGCGTGGTCTCCGGATGCCGGTGAGCGTCGCGTGCAGGAGCTCGCCGCGCAGCTCGTCGAGGTCTCGCGCGAGAGCGCCGTGCCCGCGGACCGGGTGCGGGCGATCATCGACGCCGCCCTCGCCTGAAGGACGGCGTCGCGCCTCCCGGACGGACAGATGCGGAAAGGCCCGCCGGCGCATGCCGACGGGCCCTTCGCGATGATTCGGTGATCAGACCCCGAAGTACAGCTCGTACTCGAACGGGTGCGGACGTGCCGCGATCGGCTTGATCTCGTTCTCGATCTTGTACTCGATCCACGTCTCGATGAGCTCGGGCGTGAACACGTTGCCGCGGGTGAGGAACTCGTGGTCGGCACGCAGAGCCTCGAGCGAGTCGAGGAGCGAGTTCGGCACCTGCGGGATGTTCTTCGCTTCCTCGGGGGGCAGCTCGTACAGGTCCTTGTCGACCGGCTCGTGCGGCTCGATGCGGTTGATGATGCCGTCGAGGCCGGCCATCATCTGCGCCGCGAAGGCGAGGTACGGGTTGCCGGAGGCATCCGGAGCGCGGAACTCGATGCGCTTGGCCTTCGGGTTCGAGCCGGTGATCGGGATGCGGATCGCAGCCGAACGGTTACCGGCCGAGTAGACCAGGTTGACGGGAGCCTCGTAGCCCTTGACCAGGCGCTTGTACGAGTTGATCGTCGGGTTGGTGAAGGCGAGGACCGCGGGAGCGTGCGCGAGCAGGCCGCCGATGTACCAGCGAGCGGTGTCCGAGAGCCCGCCGTAGCCCTTCTCATCGTAGAAGAGGGGCTTGCCGTCGAGCCACAGCGACTGATGCGTGTGCATTCCGGAGCCGTTGTCACCGAAGAGGGGCTTGGGCATGAAGGTCGCGACCTTGCCCCACTCCTCGCAGGTGTTCTTGACGATGTACTTGAACTTCAGGATGTCATCCGCCGAGTGCACCATCGTGTCGAAACGGTAGTTGATCTCCTGCTGGCCGCCCGTGCCCACCTCGTGGTGCGAGCGCTCGAGCACGAAGCCGGACTCGATCAGCTTGAGGGTGATGTCGTCGCGCAGGTCGGCCGTCTTGTCGACCGGGCTGACCGGGAAGTACCCACCCTTGTACGGGGTCTTGTTGGCGAGGTTGCCGCCCTCTTCGACGCGGCCGGTGTTCCAGGCGCCTTCCTCGGAGTCGACCGAGTAGAAGCTCGAGTTCTGCTTCACCTCGTAGCGCACGTCGTCGAAGATGTAGAACTCCGCCTCGGGAGCGAAGAACGCCGTGTCGGCGATCCCGGTCGAAGCGAGGTACTTCTCCGCCTTCTTGGCGACCTGGCGCGGGTCCTTGTGGTAGATCTCGCCCGTGCGCGGGTTGTAGATGTCGAAGATCATGACGAGCGTCTTCGCTTCGCGGAACTGGTCCAGGTAGGCCGTCGTGACATCCGGGATGAGCTGCATGTCGGACTCGTGGATGTTCGCGAAGCCGCGGATCGAGGAGCCGTCGAAGAGCTGGCCGACCGTGAAGAACTCCTCGTCAACGGTCGAGGCCGGGATGTTGAAGTGCTGCTGGACACCAGGGAGATCCGTGAAACGGATGTCGAGGAACTTGACGTCCTCGTCCTTGATGAACGCGAGCACCTCGGAAGAATCTTTGAACATGGAGTCTCCAAGATCGGGTGCGATGTCGACGCCCGTCGGATCAGGCGCCCCTCGAACCTATCGGGCAGCAGTTGCCCGGCAGTGTCTCCGATGTTTCGAGGATGTTACGTGGGCGCGATTACGCTGATGGGGTGTCTTCGACCCTGCCCGACTATCCCGGCGAGCGGCTCGGCCGTCCCGCCACCGGCCGCGGCAGCATCGGCCGTCCCGGCCGCCGCATCGGCGCCCTCTTCATCGACTACGCCGCGGCCACGATCCTCGCCACGGCGTTCTTCGGATACGACCAGTTCGCGCTGCCCGAGAAAGCCGGATGGACCCTCTTCGCGCCGATGATCGTCTTCGCCGTCCTGCAGATCCTCTTCATCCCGACCATCGGCGGGAGCCCCGGGCACCGCATCCTCGGCATGCGGGTCGAACTGGCCCGCGGAGGCTGGCCTGGTCTGTGGCGCCCCATCGTGCGGACGGCGCTGCTCGTGCTGGTGCTGCCGGCGGTCATCTGGGACGCCGATCAGCGAGGTCTCCACGACAAGGTCGTGGGAACCGTCCTCGTCAGAGGCTGAGCGGTATCACCGCGGACGCTGAGCCCGCGCGCGCGCCGGATCGATGCCCTTGGGGATCGGCAGCGACGTGACCGACTGCGACACCGAGTCGATCCGCTTGACGACGGCGGCGAGAGTGGCGCGATCGACGGTCTTGGGCAGCGACTTGATCGTCTTGCCGAGCTTCGAGATGTGGATGTCACCCTCTTCGTCGCCGACGTAGAGGACCTCGACGTTGATTCCGGATGCCACTCGCGACACCTTCTTGCGCTCATCGTTGATGAGTCGCGTCAGACGTCCGCGAGCACCCTCGCCGATGATGACGACGCCGCCGCGACCGACGGCGCGGTAGACGGCGTCCTGCGTGCGCGGGTTGACGCCGACGGGCATCTCCGACGTCACCCAGCTGCGGCCGAGACCGGTCGACAGCACGTGGCCCACGGCACCCGGCATCCCGTCGAGCTTCCGGTACATAACCCGAGTCGACAGTCGCGTCAGCAGGATCATGGCGAGCAGGACGCCCATGAGCACGCCGCTGACGCCCCACAGGATGATGCTCCAGAGCTGCACGGGCTGCACGAGGAACCCGATGCCGATGCCGATGCCGATACCGACGAGCACCGTGCCGGCCAATGCCCACGGCAGCCACCGGAACTCGTTCTTGGTGAACGTGTAGAGCGAGCGGATCTGCGAGAAGAATCCAGGGCGCTTCTCTGGTGCGGTACTGCGGGATGCCATGGGATCAGCCTACCTTCGCGGCTCGCAGACTTCTTCACACGGTTCGTCGGCTGCCGGCTGTCCACGACCCCCTCGCATCCCCGCCCTGGGGCGGCGACGACGCGCACCCTGAGGGGATGGATCCGCTCTCACTCGAGGTGCCCCCCGCGCTCCGCGAACTGACCACCGCCGAAGCCCCGTTCGCGGGTGTACTGCGCGGCGGGGCGACGCCGGCCGTCTGGGTCGGCGCGGAACGACTTCGGCACCTCGCCCGCCTGGGCGGCCGGCGGCACCGAGCACATCCTCGCGCCACTCGACTCCGCCGGTACGCCCGACGGATCCTGCGTCATCCTTCCTCACTGCCCCGTCACCCTCGACGAGGTCGTGCGGCACGGTGCTCCGTCCGACGGTGCACTCGTCACGGTCGCCATCAGCGCGTTGCGAGGCGCCGCCGAAGCCGATCGGCTGGGCGCGGAGACGGGACGCTGGTGGGTGACGGCCGAGGGGCGACCCGTCCTCGCCCTGACAGGCGCGCTGGCCTGGCGTCACGACACCGTAGCTCTGCTCCGGGAGGCGGTCGCCCGGCGCACTCCGGACTCGGGGGCCGCCGTTCTCGACGCTGCTCTCGAACGCGCCGCGGCCGCCATCGAAGAACCGCGTCGACTGCGTCGTGAGACGGAAGAGATCGAAAGCGCGCTGTTCGCGGCCGCGGAGCCCGAACCCCTTCCGACCGATCGTCAGGGGACCCCCGCCGGTCCACCTGAAAGGACGCGGGCGGGGGCGGCGCAGACACGGCCGACCGGGTTCGCGACGACGGTGCGCGACCTGCTCGGCCGTCTGGTGGATGTCGGCGTGGCGCACCGCGTGGCCACCGCACTGGGCGCGGTGGCCTCCGCGGTGCGACACCCTCGTCGGCCGGACCGTGCGCGGCCCAAACCGCGCCCCCGGCGCCGACGCGTCGTGCTCGTCGCCGGTGCGGCCGCGACCGCGGTGATCCTCGGCGGCGCCCTCTGGCCGAGCGGGGAAGCTGAGAGCCCCGCTGCCGCCGATGCGCCCGGGTCCGAAGCGCCGGCCACCCCGCCGCGGAGCCCGTCTATGTCAGCACCACCTCAGACGGCGGAGGTGTCTCCTGTGACGGACCAGCGTCCGGTGAAGAGGGATGCCGGGCCTGAAGCCATCGTCACCGCTGCGCGCGGTTTGATCGCAGAGATGGGGTCGTGCTCGGACGACGCCTGCCGTTCTCGGCTCTGGGAGGACTCGTCGGCGCCCGCAGCCTTGCCCTCCGCCGGAGGCGACTATGCGATCGAGGTCGTCGACGAGTACGGCGGTGCGGCCGCGGTGAAGATCGTCGGTGCGGAACGGACGCAGGTGCTCGTCATGGTCCGGGTGCAAGAGAAATGGCTGGCCCGCGAGGTGTACGACCTCGCGGACCAGCCATGACCGGTCGAGCTGTCAGCGTCAGGCGCCGAGCTGGCCCTCGAACTGCGCCGCTTCGAGGCGAGCCTTCATCGTGCTGAGGAACCGCGCGGCATCCGCACCGTCGACGACACGGTGGTCGTACGACAGGGCGAGGTAGACGTAGGAGCGGACGCTGATGGCGTCCTTCCCGTCGACCGACACGACGCCCGGGCGCTTGACGACGACGCCGGTTCCGAGGATCGCGGACTGCGGCAGGAACACGACGGGGGTGTCGAACAAGGCACCGCGCGAACCCGTGTTGGTCAGCGTGAAGGTGCCGCCGGCGAGCTCGTCGGGCTTCAGCTTGTTGTTGCGGGTGCGCCCGGCGAGGTCGGCGATCTCATGAGCGATCTGAGCGATGTTCTTGTCGCCCGCGTCGCGCAGGACCGGCGTCAGGAGGCCACGCTCGGTGTCGACCGCGATCGAGAGGTTCTCGCTCGCCGGGTACACGATCTGGTCGCCGTCAACGGTCGAGTTGATGATCGGGAACGTCTTCAGAGCCTCGGCGGCGGCCAGTGCGAAGAACGGCAGGAACGACAGCTTGTCGCCCGTCTTCTCGAGGAACGACGCCTTCACGGAGTCGCGGTAGTTCGCGAGCTTCGTGACGTCGACCTCGACGACCGTGGTCAGCTGAGCGGTCTGCTGCATGGACTCGACGGCGCGGCTGGCGAGCACCTTGCGCAGACGCGACATCGGCTGCGTCGTGCCGCGCAGCGGCGACACCTCGACGGCAACGGGTGCCGGCGTCGCCGCCGGAGCGGCGTCGGCCTTCGGAGCCTCGGCGGCCTTCAGGACGTCTTCCTTGCGGATGCGCCCGCCGACACCGCTGCCGGTGACCGTCGACAGGTCCACGCCGTGCTGCTGAGCGAGCTTCCGGACGAGCGGGGTGACGTAGGTCACGCCATCCTCGGCCGGGGCGGCCTGAGGCTCCTGAGCCTTCGACTCTTCGGCCTTGGGCGCTTCCGCCTCGGGCTCTGCAGCCTTGGGCTCTTCGGCCTTGGGCTCTTCGGCCTTGGGTGCTTCGGCCTTGGGCTCTTCGGCCTTCGGGGCCTCGGGCTCGGCAGCCTTCTCCTCGGCGGGCGCGGCGGGGGCCGCCTCGGCCGGTGCAGCGGCGCCGGAGCCGACGCGAGCCAGCACGGCACCGACCTCGACGGTCTCGTCCTCCTGGACGAGGATCTCGGTCAGGGTTCCGGCAATCGGCGAGGGGATCTCGGTGTCGACCTTGTCGGTCGAGATCTCGAGGAGGGGCTCGTCGACGGCGACGTCATCGCCGACCTGCTTCAGCCAGCGGGTGACGGTGCCTTCGGTGACGCTCTCGCCGAGTTCGGGGAGGACGACGTCCTTCGCGTCACCGGACGAGGCGGGGGCGGAGGATGCCGGTGCGGACTCGGCCGGTGCCTCCTCCTGTGCGGGCGCCTCGGCGGCGGGCTCTTCGGCGGCCGGCTCCTCGGCGGGTGCCGACTCCTCGGCGGGTGCCGACTCAGCGGGAGTCGACGATCCGTCACCGATCTTGGCCAGAACGGCACCGATCTCGACGGTCTCGTCCTCGTCCACGAGGATCTCCTCGATCACGCCGCTGACGGGCGAGGGGATTTCGGTGTCGACCTTGTCGGTCGAGATCTCGAGGAGACCTTCGTCGGCCTGGACCGAATCACCGACCTTCTTGAGCCAGCGGGTGACCGTTCCCTCAGTGACGCTCTCACCGAGCGCGGGGAGGACCACGGATGTGCTCATGACTGTGTCTCCTTCAAGAAAAAGCGATGTGCTCTCTAGCTTAGTGTCGCGAGTGCGACGGGGTCAGATGGTGTGGAGGGGCTTGCCCGCGAGAGCGAGGAACGCCTCGCCGAGGGCTTCGCTCTGGGTGGGGTGAGCGTGGACGAAGGGGGCGATGTCCTCGGGGTGCGCTTCCCATCCGATGGCGAGTTGCCCTTCGGTGATGAGTTCGCCCACGCGGTCGCCCACCAGATGGACGCCGACGACCGGCCCGTCCGTGATCCGGACGACCTTGGCGAACCCGGCGGTCCCGAGGATCTCGCTCTTCGCGTTGCCCGCGAGGTTGAACTCGAATGCGGTGACCCGGTCGCCGTGCGCAGCCCGCGCCTGCTCCTCCGTCAACCCCACCGAGGCGACCTCGGGATGCGAGTACGAGACACGCGGGATCGTCGATTCCGGCACCGGAACGGGTGAAAGCCCCGCGATCCGCTCCGCCACGAAGATGCCCTGCTGGAAGCTGCGGTGGGCGAGCTGCAGTCCGGGAACGATGTCGCCGACGGCCCAGACGTGGGGGACCGTGGTCCGGAGGTCGGCGTCGACGGTCACGAAGCCCCGATCGAGCGAGACTCCGGCCTCAGCCAGGCCGAGTCCGTCCGTGACGGGTCCGCGTCCCACGGCGACGAGGACGTAGTCCGCGTCGACGACCCGACCGTCCGAGAGTGTCACCGCGACGCCGTCCGCGCGCGCGGTCACGCCGTCGCACCGGGTCGACAGGGCGGTCTGGATGCCGCGCTTGCGATAGGCGCGCTCGAGAGCCTTGCTCGAGGCGGCCTCTTCCGCAGGCAGCAGACGGTCCAGTGCTTCGACGATGAGGACCTCGGCGCCGAGCGAACGCCACGCGCTGGCGAACTCGACGCCGATCACCCCGCCGCCGAGGATCACGACCGACGACGGCACCTCGTCGAGGGTGAGCGCCGTCTCGCTCGTGAGGACTCGTCCGCCGGGCTCGATCCCGGGGAGGGACCGCGTCCGCGAGCCCGTCGCCAGGATCACGTCCGCACCGGCGTACTCATCGTCGCCCACCACGATCGTCCGGTCGGCGGTCAGCCGTCCCTCGCCGGGCACGACGGTGATCCCGCGCGTCGACAGCAGGCTCTGCAGGCCTCGGTACTTCTTGGCGACGATGCCCTCGCGGTACGCGGTCATCCGCGACGTGTCGAAACCCGACAACGTTGCGTCGACACCCACGGACGCCGCTTCGCGCACGTGATCGGCGATCTCGGCCGTGTGCAGCAGCGCCTTCGTCGGCACGCAGCCTCGATGCAGGCAGGTCCCCCCGACCTTGTCCTTCTCGACGAGTGCCACGGTCTTGCCGAGCTCGCTGGCGCGGATCGCCGCTGCATACCCGCCGCTGCCGCCACCCAGGACGACCAGGTCGAACTCGTGACGGGTCATCGCGATTCCGCCTCGAGGAAGGCGAGGAGCGATCGCACCGTCGCCGCCGTCGGGCCCTTGTCCGTCGGACCGAAGGGTGACGCCTTGTTCTCACCGCTTCCGGCGATGTCGAGATGGACCCAGGGGATGCGGGGTGCGTCGGCATCCTCCGACATCCGTCCGACGAACCGCTGCAGGAAGAGCCCTGCGAACATCGTGCCTCCCGCAGGATCGCCGACCTTGGCGTTGCGCAGGTCGGCGATGGGGGAGTCGAGCTCGTCCTCCATGTGCTCGGGGAGAGGCAGCCGCCAGGCGGCCTCGCCGACGGAGCCGGCCGCCTCTAGGTAGCGCGCCACGGCGTCGTCGTCGCCCATGACGCCGGTGTGCCGGTTGCCGAGCGCCACGATGACGGCGCCCGTCAGAGTGGCGACATCGACGATGACGTCGGGCTGCGTTCGGCTCGCCGCGACGAGACCGTCAGCCATGACGAGGCGGCCCTCGGCATCCGTGTTGAGCACTTCGACGGTCGTCCCGTCGAGCATGCGGAGCACGTCGCCCGGGCGGGTCGCGCGTCCGGAGGGCATGTTGTCGGCGATGCAGAGCCAGGCGGTGACCCCGACGGGCAGCTCGCGCTGCGCGGCCGCCCGCACGACCGCGAGAGCCGTCGCCGCACCGGCCATGTCGAACTTCATGCCGACCATGGATGCCGGCGGCTTCAGCGACAGGCCGCCGGTGTCGAAGGTGATGCCCTTGCCGACGATCGCGACATGGCGGTCGGCGCCGGCGGGGGAGTAGGTCAGGCGGACGAGACGCGGCGGGCGGTCCGAGCCCTGACCGACCCCGAGGATGCCGCCGAAGCCCTGCGCGGCGAGCTCGGACTCGTCGAGGACCTCGACGTCGACGGGCAGCCCTGCGACGGCCTCGATCGCGCGCTCCGCGAGATCGGCCGGGCCGAGCCACTCGGCGGGGATGTTGACGAGGTCCTTCACGAGAGCGACGGCGGAACCGGTGATGTCGACGCCGCGCACATCGGCCGGGTCGACGTCGGCGGCGAGGTGGAGGGTCACGTGAGCGGCGCGCGTCTTGCCGGGCTCACCCGACTTGTAGCCCTCGAAGCGATATCCGCCGAGGACGGCGCCCTCGGCAGCAGCACGCCAGTGATCCTCGGCGTGGGGAACGGCGACGGCGAGGCGCGCGAATCCGGTGGTCGTGCGGACCGCGGCGCCGACGGCATCCCGGATCGCATCGGCGGAGGGGGTCGCTCCGGTGCCGACGACGAAGAGGGGCAGATCGGTGGATGCCGGCGCGAAGACACGCACCGTGGTGCCGGCGGCGCCGGTGTACCCCACGCCTCGCAGCACGTCTTCTACGCCCGGCCAGTCTGCGAGGACCGTCGTCGCCTCATCGAGTGGCGGAAGAGCCAGGACGATCGCGTCGGCGCCGCCGTCGCGTGCAGGAGAGGTGGACACGGTCAGCTCGGGGTACGGCATGCCTCCATCCTATGGAGGGCGGCGTTCGCTCAGAGCGGGACGCCGGGCGCGCCGACCCCTTGGAGCCTGCTCCTACAGTGGAGACATGCCCCTGTCTGGTCCCCTGTACGAGCGCATAACAACCGCTCCGCCCGTCCCAGCGGGTCTGCCTCTGGTCGTCGCGTTGACCGGCTTCACCGATGCCGGATCCGCGGTGACGCGAGTCGTCGATCACCTGCACACCGAGCACGACCCGCAGCCGGTGGTCACCTTCAACCCGGATGTCCTCTTCGACTACCGCGCCCGTCGCCCGATCATCACGTTCGACGGCGACCACCTGACCGACTATCAGGCGCCCCGTCTCGACCTCGCCCTCGTGCACGACGCGTTGGGGCAGCCGTTCGTCCTGCTCTCCGGGTACGAGCCCGACTTCGCGTGGGAGGCGTTCGTCGACACCGTGGTGGGACTCGCCGAGGGACTCCAGGTCCGATCGGTGACGTGGTTCCACGCGATCCCGATGCCCGTCCCGCACACCCGGCCGCTCGGAACGACGGTGAGCGGCAACCGGAGCGATCTGACCGAAGCCCACTCGGTGTGGAAGCCGCGCACGCAGGTGCCGTCGACCGCCGGGCACCTCCTCGAATACCGCCTGTCGGATGCCGGGATGTCGGTGTCGGGCTTCGCGCTCCTCATTCCGCACTATTTGGCGGAGACCGATTTCCCCGCTGCGGCGATCGCCGCCCTCGACAGCGTCTCGATCGCCACGGGCCTCGTCTTCGACAGCGACACGCTGCGCGACGAGAACCGCGAGTACCTCGAGAAGGTCGAGGACCAGGTGTCGTCGAGCGATGAGCTGACCACCATGCTGCACAACCTCGAGACGCGCTACGACGCCTACATGGCAGGAGCGACGCAAGCGCAGCCCATCATCCACACCGGCGACCTCCCCTCCGCCGACGAGCTGGCCGCAGAACTCGAACGCTTCCTCGCCAACCGGCCGTCGGGCGACGACGATCGTCGTCCCGGCCTCGGCTGAGGCGCCTGCCCCCTCTCGTCCCTCGCCCGCGATCGTCGTCTCGCGGGAATGCCCATACGGTTTTCGGTGTTGACACCGGTGCGTCCTTCATGCATCCCACACCTGTGAGAGAATGGACGAAATGACCCGTTGTCCGGTCCGAAGGAACGTCGTTGTGCGTGTCCACGGGACTTGACAAGGGTCTTACTAGTGTCCGAAACCCGGCGGAGTGCCGTCGGTGAAAGGCGAGACGTGACTTCGAGCACGAGGACCACCCGTACACGAGCGGCAGAAGCGGTCGACGAAGCTGACGTCGTCGAGCCTGTTGAGACCGAGGCACCTGCCAAGAAGGCTCCGGCGAAGAAGGCCGCAGCGAAGAAGGCCCCCGCGAAGAAGCCGGCTGCGACGAAGGCGTCCCCGGCGAAGACCCGCGCGAAGAAGTCCGCTGATGAGGACGACGACGAGGACGGCGAGTCGGAGGAGGTCGAGCTCGACGCGACCGATGAGGCACCGGAGGACGACGCCAAGAAGGACGCAGACAAGGCCGAAGGCGACGACGAGGACGAGCCGACCAAGCCGGCGTTCACCGAGCCGCTTCCGACGGGCGCGATCGTCATCTCGTCGTCGGACGACGACGAGGTCCCGGTCTACTCGACGCAGATCACCGGCGCGACCGCCGACCCGGTCAAGGACTACCTGAAGCAGATCGGCAAGGTCCCGCTCCTCAACGCCGCCGAAGAGGTCGAGCTGGCGATGCGCATCGAGGCCGGCCTGTTCGCCGAGGAGAAGCTCTCCCACATGACGGCGGCCGAGAAGTCGGCGCAGCTCGGTCTCGACCTGCAGTGGGTCGCACGTGACGGACAGCGTGCGAAGAGCCACCTGCTCGGCGCCAACCTCCGCCTCGTGGTCTCGCTCGCCAAGCGCTACACCGGCCGCGGCATGCAGTTCCTGGATCTCATCCAGGAGGGCAACCTCGGTCTCATCCGCGCCGTGGAGAAGTTCGATTACACGAAGGGCTTCAAGTTCTCGACCTACGCGACGTGGTGGATCCGTCAGGCCATCACGCGCGCCATGGCCGACCAGGCACGGACGATCCGCATCCCGGTCCACATGGTCGAGGTCATCAACAAGCTCGCCCGCGTGCAGCGTCAGATGCTCCAGGACCTGGGCCGTGAGCCCACGCCCGAGGAGCTCAGCCGCGAGCTCGACATGACCCCCGAGAAGGTCATCGAGGTGCAGAAGTACGGTCGCGAGCCGATCTCGCTCCACACCCCCCTGGGTGAGGACGGCGACAGCGAGTTCGGCGACCTCATCGAGGACACCGAGGCGGTCGTCCCCGCCGACGCCGTCGGCTTCACGATGCTGCAGCGGCAGCTGGAATCCCTCCTCGACTCGCTGAGCGAGCGCGAGGCGGGCGTGATCCGGATGCGCTTCGGCCTCGGCGACGGTCAGCCCAAGACGCTCGACCAGATCGGCGACACGTTCGGGGTGACGCGTGAGCGGATCCGTCAGATCGAGTCCAAGACGATGGCGAAGCTGCGGCACCCGTCGCGGTCGCAGTCGCTCCGGGACTACCTCGAATGAGCGACGCCGCGAACGAGGGCAAGGAGCTCACGCGAGCGGTCGACGGCGCGACGTACGCCCGGATCCCCATCCGGACGCACGTGGTCATGCCGGGCGAGGACATCGACGAGATCGTCGCAACCTACGCCGCTCCGGAGCTCCAGCCCGGCGACCTGCTCTTCGTGACCGAGAAGATCGTCGCGATCACGCAGGGGCGCTCGTACCTCGTCGAGGACATCACGCCCAGGCCGCTCGCACGGTTCCTGTCGCGCTACGTCGTGAAGACGAAGTACGGCATCGGCCTCGGCATGCCCGAGACGATGGAGATGGCGCTGCGCGAGTGCGGGACGCCTCGGATCGTGTTCGCGGCCGGTGTCGCAGCTGTGACGAAGCTCTTCGGACGCCGTGGTGACTTCTACCGGATCGCCGGCGACAAGGCGCGCTCCATCGATGGGCCCACGCCGCACACGATCCCGCCGTACAACAAGGCGGTCGTGCTCGGTCCGAAGGATCCGGCTGCCGTGGCGGCGCGACTGAAGACCCGTCTCGGTGGGTCCTACGAGGTCGCCGTCGTCGACATCAACGACATCGGTGGCAACATCCTCGGGTCGACGCTCGACAAGGCGGGGGAGCAGCGGCTCGTCCGCATCCTCTCGGACAATCCGCTCGGTCAGGGACACCAGTCCACGCCGCTCGGCATCATCCGTTCCACGAAGGCCTGATCATGGGTGCCGTGAACAGGCTCTATCGTCGCGGACGCTTCTTCGTGAAGCGCGTCGTCAACTTCGACACCGATCGGGTGCTCCAGTTCGCCCGCCAGTCCGCGCGGCTCTCGAAGGCTCCGCTGTGGTGGGTCGTGGCCGACATGGCGTGGTGCTCGGTGCGCTACGAGACCACGTTCGAGAACTACTCGGAGTGGGACTTCCGCATCCTCAAGGGGCGCGAGCGCAAGACGTACATGACCGACCCGAAGTCGTTCCACCTGTCGCGACGTCTCAACGACAACGCGCAGCGTGCCGTCTTCGACGACAAGCTCCAGTTCGCGACGCGGTTCGGTCCGGAGCTCGGCCGCGAGTGGATCGATCTCGACGAAACGGATGCCGCGACGTTCGCCGATTTCGTGGACCGGCATCCGCGCATCATCGCGAAGAACCCCGGCGGCGTCGGAGGTAACGGCATCACGCTGATCGACTCCGCCGAGATCGGCGACACCGCCGCGTTCCGCGAGCAGCTTCTGTCGGACCGGCAGAACCTGGTCGAAGAGGTGCTGGTCCAGCACCCCGACATGGCTGCGCTCTATCCGGGCAGCGTCAACTCGCTCCGGATGGTGTCGTACCTCGACCCCGACGGCGAGGTGCATGTGCTCGCGGGCGTCCTGAAGATCGGCAACGGCGGCGTCATCGACAACTTCAGCAACGGCGGCATGTACACGATGCTCGACGACAGCGGCCGCGCACTCCACGCCGCCAGCGACGAGGAGGGGCGCCCGTTCGCGGAGCACCCCGCCACCGGCACGCCCATCACGGGCTTCCAGGTCCCCCTGTACGACGAGGTCCTGGCACTGGTGGACCGGCTTGCGCGACGCGTGCCCGCGTTCCCGTACATCGGGTGGGACATCGCCATCACGCCCGAGGGTCCGGTCGTCATCGAGGGCAACCACAACTCGGGTGTGTTCCAGTCGAAGCCGTCCGTCTCCGGCATCCGCCGTGGCCTGCTGCCTCGGTACCGCGCCGCGATGCGTTTCTGACCGACCCGAACCGAAGGGACCGCCATGCGCCGCATCCGCGTCCGCCTGCAGTACCTGATCCGACGCGCGCGGAAGATCCGACCGGGCAACCTCGTCGAGTTCGCGCGCACCGTGCAGCGCGTGTCGAGGGCGCCCCTGCCGGTGATCATCGCCGACATGCTGTGGTGCTCGGTGCGCTACGACATGGCCTTCCGCGACTACGCCGTCTGGGACATCCGCCTGCTGAACGCGCAGGAGCGGAAGACGTGGATGACGCACCCCAAGTCGTTCCGGATCACGAAGATGTACAACACGCCCGAAGGGCGTTCGAAGCTCGAGGACAAGCGTCGTTTCGCCCGGGAGTACGCGGACCTCCTCGGCCGCGAGACGATCGACCTCCGCGACGTCGACGACACCCAGTTGGCGGCTTTCCTCGCTCGCCATCCACGCGTCCTCGCGAAGCCGAACGAGGGGCACGGCGGCGGCGGGATCGATTTGCACGCAGTCGCCCCCGACGTCGACGCAGCACGCTTCCGCGCCGAGGTCACAGCCAAGGGGCAGACCGTCCTCGACGAGTTCATCGTCCAGCACCCCGAGATGTCGGCGCTCTACCCGGACGCCGTGAACACCGTCCGCCTCATCACGTTCCTCGACGAGGAGGACCGCGTCCACCTGCTGGCGGCGGTGCTCCGCATCGGCAACGGGGACGTGATCGACAACTTCGCCTCGGGCGGGATGTTCACGATGCTCGACGACGACGGGATCGCCATGTATCCGGGAGTCGACAAGAACAGCAACGTCTACCGTGAGCACCCGGTGACCGGGACGCCGATCGTCGGATTCCAGGTGCCCGAGTACGGCCGCGTCCTCGACCTCGTCGCCGCGCTCGCACGCCGCACGCCCGAAGCGCCGTACGTGGGGTGGGACATCGCGATCACCCCGGCCGGCCCGGTCGTCATCGAGGGGAACCACAACTCGAGCGTCTTCCAGCCGAAGCCCTCGGCCTCGGGTGTCCGCACCGGCCTGTTGCCTGTCTACCAGGCGGCCGTCGGGTTCTGACTCGAGCTCTCACGCGAAAGCCCCCTGCATGATGCAGGGGGCTTTCGTCGTGATCGTGATGCCGCGGCTCAGACCGCCTCGGTCAGGCGAGCGGTCTCGTCGTGCCACGAGGTGGCGACGGCGCGCAGCTTCTCTTCGTACTTGCGGCCGTGGTGGGCGCAGAACAGGAGCTCGCTCCCGTTGACCTCGGCGGCGATGTAGGCCTGGGCTCCGCAGGAGTCGCAGCGATCCATCGCCGTCAGGCGGTGTTCGAGGACGGCTCCGGGCTCGGTGGTGGTCGACGTGCTCATGTCAGGTGCCTCCTCGTACTGCTCATGACGGGTGAACTGTCATGTCATACAACCACGCGGATGTTGTGGGTATGCCGCCATTGCATGACATTTCGCTCCGGGCGTACGGTATGTGCCCGCCGCGTCCGCGTCGGCTCCCGTGCTCGTGTGTCGGTCAGGCGACTGTCGGTCGTGCCGAATACGATGGGAGATCGTGACCGCCGAGTATTCCGCCCATCATCTCCAGGTCCTGGAAGGGCTCGAAGCCGTGCGCAAGCGGCCGGGCATGTACATCGGCTCGACGGACTCCCGCGGTCTCATGCACTGCCTCTGGGAGATCATCGACAACTCCGTCGACGAGGCGCTCGGTGGGCACGGCGACCGGATCGAGATCCTGCTCTACGCCGACGGCAGCGTCGAGGTCCGCGACCGGGCCCGCGGCATCCCGGTCGACATCGAACCCCGCACCGGACTGTCGGGCGTGGAGGTCGTCTTCACCAAGCTCCACGCGGGAGGCAAGTTCGGCGGCGGGTCCTACGCGGCATCCGGTGGTCTCCACGGTGTCGGCGCGTCCGTCGTGAACGCGTTGTCTGAGCGGCTCGACGTCGAGGTCGACCGGGGCGGCAAGACGTATGCCATGTCGTTCCATCGCGGAGAACCCGGACTGTTCGACGGCGACGGTCCGGCATCGCCGTTCCGTCCCTTCGAGAAGTCCAGCGAGCTCAGAGTCGTCGGCAAGGCGCCTCGCGGTGTCACCGGAAGCCGCATCCGCTACTGGGCGGACCGGCAGATCTTCACGAAGGATGCCGCTTTCGATCTGAGCGAGCTCGAGCAGCGCGCGCGGCAGACCGCGTTCCTCGTCCCCGGTCTCGAGATCGTCATCGTCGACCGCCGGACCGACGAGGAGATCGAAACGAGCTTCCGCTACGACGGCGGCATCTCGGAATTCGCGGACTTCCTCGCACCGGACGCGCCCATCACGGACACCTGGCGGCTGTCCGGAACGGGCACCTTCACGGAGACGGTCCCCGTCCTGCAGCCCTCCGGCGCCATGGTGCCCACCGAGGTGGAGCGCGAGTGCGAGGTCGACATCGCCCTCCGGTGGGGCACGGGGTATGAGACGGTCGCCCGTTCGTTCGTCAACATCATCGCGACGCCCAAGGGCGGCACGCACCAGCAGGGCTTCGAGCAGGGGCTCATGAAAACCCTTCGGGGTCAGATCGAGTCGAACGCGCGCAAGCTCAAGGTCGGGGCGAACGAGAAGATCGAGAAAGACGACATCCTCGCCGGGCTCTCGACCGTGCTCACGGTGCGCCTGCCCGAACCGCAGTTCGAGGGGCAGACGAAGGAGATCCTCGGCACTCCGGCGGTCCGCAACATCGTTGCATCCGTCGTCTCGAAAGAGCTCGCCGCGAAGTTCGCCTCGCCGAAACGCGACGACAAGGCGCAGACCGCGCTCCTGCTCGAGAAGGTCGTCTCGGAGATGAAGGCGCGCATCTCCGCGCGCACCCACAAAGAGACGCAGCGCCGCAAGAACGCGCTCGAGTCGTCGTCGCTGCCGACGAAGCTCGCCGACTGCCGCACGAACGACGTGGCCGAGTCCGAACTTTTCATCGTCGAGGGCGACTCGGCGCTCGGCACCGCGAAGCTCGCGCGCAACAGCGAGTACCAGGCGCTCCTGCCGATCCGCGGCAAGATCCTCAACGTGCAGAAGGCCTCGATCAGCGACATGCTGTCGAACGCGGAGTGCGCCGCGATCATCCAGGTGATCGGAGCGGGGTCGGGAAGGTCCTTCGACCTCGAAGCCGCTCGCTACGGCAAGATCATCCTGATGAGCGACGCCGATGTCGACGGCGCTCACATCCGCACGCTGCTGCTGACGCTGTTCTTCCGCTACATGCGTCCGCTGATCGAAGAGGGCCGCGTCTACGCTGCCGTCCCGCCGCTGCACCGCGTCGTGGTCATGAATCCCGGCACGAAGCCGAACGAGACGATCTACACCTACAGCGAGCAGGAGCTGCACACGCTGCTCGCGAAGCTGACGAAGTCCGGTAAGCGCTGGCAGGAGCCGGTCCAGCGGTACAAGGGTCTCGGCGAGATGGATGCCGACCAGCTCGCCACCACGACGATGGACCGCGCGGGCCGGACGCTCCGCCGGGTCCGCGTGCAGGACGCCGAGGTCGCATCGACGGTGTTCGAGCTGCTGATGGGCTCCGAGGTCGCGCCGCGTCGCGACTTCATCGTCACCTCGAGCGAACGCCTCGATCGCGAGCGCATCGACGCCTGACGCCCGCGGCGCTAGCGTGACGGGTATGGAAGCCCATCGTGTCGTTGCGCCGGTCATCGCCCCGGGGGAGAAGCCGAAAGGCCCTGCCTCGTACTTTCCAAGCATCGAGAAGACCTACGGACAGCCGGTGCAGCGCTGGCTCGACATCGCCGCGGACAGCCTCGACACCCGCACGCACATGGAGACGGTGGCCGTCCTGAAGAACGAGCACGGTCTCGGGCACGGACACGCCAATGCCATCGTCGCCTACGTGAAGGCGAAGCTCGCCGGCTGAGGCCGGTTCAGTCCACCGTCGTGCCGATGGCCCCGATCGCGGCGTCGAGCGCCTGGCCCGAGGCATCCCGCTTCGCACCGGTCTCCGGCAGCGGTCGGACCGCACCGTCGATGCCGACGGCGCGCGGCTGATCGCCGACCCACGCGACGAGCAGTGCATCCTCCCACCGGAGGAAACGCTGCGCGCGGACCCCGCCGGTCGCCCGGCCCTTCGCGGGGAACTCGGAGAACAGCGAGACCTTCGCCGATCCCGGATCCGTGCCCGGCAACGCGGCGCTCGCCCCGGCGACCGTCGCCACCACGGTGTCGTCCGTCGTGCTGATCGCTGAGAATGCGATGACACGAGCGCCATCCGACAGTCGGATCCCGGCCATACCGCCCGCAGATCGGCCCTGCGGGCGAACGGAAGACGCATCGAAGCGCAGGAGCTGGGCATCGCTCGATACGAACACGAGCTCCGTGGTGTCGGGGGCGAGTGCGGCGCCGACCACGGTGTCGCCGGGCTTCAAGGAGATGATCTCGACGTCCGGCTTGCCGGGGGGCAGCTCTGTCGCGGCGACGCGCTTGACGACGCCCTGCGCCGTTCCGAGCGCGATCGGGGCGTCGGCCGTCAGCGGGACGATCGCGACGACGTGCTCGGTCGGGGCGAGGCCGAGATACTGGTCGGCGCGGGTGCCCGCCGCGAGCTGCACCGAGTTCGCCGGCACAGACGGGAGGTCGACGGGCGTGAAGCGCACCAGCCGGCCCAGGGTGGTCACCGCTCCGAGGTCACCGCGCGTCGTGCCGTCGACGGACGACCGGATGGCGTCGTGCTTCGAGCGTCGCGTCGGCGTGACGACGCCGCCTCCGGGCGCATCCGCGACGAGCTCCGCGCGCACCATGCGTCCGGTCGCCGAGAGGTAGACGCGGCACGGCGCATCGGCGATCTGCAGGTCCGCCGGCGCTGCGGCGCGGCCGCGCGGGGCGACGGGACCGCCGTTCATGAGCAGCGTGCGTCGCGGCGTGCCGAAGGCGTCGGCCGCGGCGTCCAACTCCGTTGCGACCTGGCGGCGAAGGAGCACGTCGCTGCCGAGGAGTTCCTCCAGTGCGGCGATGTCGGTCTTGAGCGTGTTCTGCTCGGCCTCGAGCTCGACGCGCGAGAACTTCGTGAGCCGGCGCAGCCGCAGCTCGAGGATGTACTCGGCCTGCAGCTGGGACAGGTCGAACACGTCCATGAGGCGTGTGCGCGCCTGCTCGCTGTCGTCGGATGTGCGGATGACCTGGATGACATCGTCGATGTCGAGGATCGCGATGAGGAGGCCCTCGACGAGGTGCAGGCGTTCCTGCTTGCGCGCGAGGCGGTAGCGGCTGCGTCGGGTGACGACCTGGATGCGGTGATCCAGGTAGACGCGCAGCAGTTCCGTGAGCCCGAGGGTCTGCGGCTGACCGCCGACGAGCGCGACGTTGTTGATGCCGAACGAGTCCTCGAGCGGTGTGAGGCGGTAGAGCTGCTCCAGGACGGCGTTCGGATCGAAGCCGGTCTTGATCCCGATCACAAGGCGCAGGCCGTTGTTGCGGTCGGTCAGGTCGGTGAGGTCGGAGATTCCGGTGAGCTTCTTCGACGAGACGGCGTCGCGGATCTTCTCCATGACGCGCTCCGGTCCCACCATGTAGGGGAGCTCCGTGACGACGATGCCCGTGCGGCGCGGGCCGAGGGATTCGATCGAGGTCTTCGCGCGGGTGCGGAACGTCCCGCGGCCGGTCTGGTAAGCCTCTTTGATGCCGTCGAGTCCGACGATGACGCCGCCGCCGGGAAGGTCCGGTCCCGGCACGAACTCCATGAGCTCCTCGAGGGTCGCGCCGGGGTTCTCGAGCAGGTGGATGGCGGCTGAGACGACCTCGATGAGGTTGTGCGGTGCCATGTTCGTCGCCATGCCCACGGCAATACCGGTCGCGCCGTTGACGAGCAGGTTCGGGAAGGCGGCGGAGAGGACCTCGGGCTGCTGGAACTGGCCGTCGTAGTTGGGGATGAAGTCGACGACGTCCTCGTCGAGGTTCTCCGTGAGGGCCAGAGCGGATGCCGCGAGTCGAGCCTCGGTGTAGCGAGCGGCCGCGGGGCCGTCATCGAGCGACCCGAAGTTGCCGTGTCCGTCGACGAGCGGCACGCGGAGCGCGAAGTCCTGCGCGAGGCGGACGAGCGCGTCGTAGATCGCGGAGTCGCCGTGCGGGTGCAGCTTGCCCATCACATCGCCGACGACGCGCGCGCTCTTCACGTGGCCACGGTCGGGGCGTAGACCCATCTCGGACATCTGGAAGAGGATGCGGCGCTGCACGGGCTTCAGCCCGTCACGGGCATCCGGAAGGGCACGTGAGTAGATGACCGAGTAGGCGTACTCCAGGAACGAGCCCTGCATCTCGTCAGCGAGGTCGACGTCCTCGATGCGTTCAACAGCGGGCGGGGGAGGGGGAGTGCGCGATGCCATGGCCTCGATCGGTCTTCGGGAGATGCTGCGGGGGCCAGAAACGGCGGCGGAGCACCGTGTGGAAGACTGACCCGGGTGTCACTCAGCCTACCCGCGGACCCGCCGTCAGCCCGGAGCCTCACCGGTGTCGTGCCGCAGATCCTGGCCTCTCTCGAGGGCCGGGGTAAGTGGTTCCCGCCCACCCGGTCGGCGATCGTG
The DNA here is from genome assembly GCF_030818715.1 of Microbacterium sp. SORGH_AS_0505. NCBI lineage: Bacteria > Bacillati > Actinomycetota > Actinomycetes > Micrococcales > Microbacteriaceae > Microbacterium > Microbacterium sp. SORGH_AS_0505. The sequence goes on from NZ_JAUTAT010000001.1 coordinate 2,340,158, forward strand.
CTGCTCGTCGACGGTCTCGGTCGCGCGAACCTGACCGCCCGCGCCGGGTACGCCCGATTCCTCACCGGACGGATGACGAAGAAGGATGCCATCCGCACCGTCTTCCCCTCGACCACGGCGGTCGCGCTCGCGAGTCTCTTGACCGGCGAGACGCCCGGGACGCACGGCCTCGTCGGCTACCGGGTCCGCATCCCCGGTACGGACCTGGCGCCCAATCAGCTCAAAGGATGGGAGACCGACGGGCTGGACCCGTTGACCTGGCAGCGGTCGGTCCCGCTGCTCGAACGCGAGGCCGCCGCCGGGCGTCCCTGCTTCGTCGTCTCGCAGCCGCGCTACGCCGGGACCGGCTTCACGGCCGCCCTCCAGCGGGGTGCGGAGTTCGTCGGCGCCGCCTCGATCGCCGAGCGGGTGGAACGCGCCGCGGACCTCGCCCTCCGGCATCCCGGCGCCCTCGTCTACGCGTACGTCCCGGAACTAGACACGATCGCCCATGCCCGCGGATGGGAGAGCGACGAGTGGGCAGCCGGACTCGAGCGCGTGGACGGCGCCGCCCGTGACCTCGACGCAGCCATCGGCTCCCACGCGGCGGCGATCCTCACCGCCGATCACGGCATCGTCGACGTCCCGCGCCATCGCCAGGTCCTGCTCCGAGAGGGCGATCCGCTGGTGGAGGGCGTGAACATCGTCGGCGGTGAGCCGCGGATGCTGCATCTCTATACCGAGGAGGGCACAGCGGACGAGGTCCTGAACCGGTGGCGGGATGCCGAGTCCTCCCGCTCCTGGGTGATGTCACGCGACGAGGCGGTCGCCGCTGGGCTGTTCGGCACGTCGCCCGACCCGGAGGTCCTGCCGCGGATCGGCGACGTCCTCGTCGCCGCCCGATCCGCCGTTGCGTACTACGACGATCGAGAGGCCGACAAGAAGCCGCAGAACATGATCGGACAGCACGGCTCGCTCACCGACCAGGAACGCGTCGTCCCCCTGGTGCGGCTCGGAGCCTTCGGCTGAGCTCAGCCGTCTTCGGTGCGTGCGCCGAAGACGATCTCGTCCCACGACGGCATCGACGTGCGTCCGCGGCGGCGGCTCTGCTCCGCGGGCGGTTCGGCAGCGGCCTCGGCATCCGCCGGTTCTGCGGGCGTCGCCTGGTCGACGTCCGCTTCCGGAGCGTCGAAGAGCGCGACGGGGGTCGACGAGGGTTCTTCGCTGTGCTCGGCGGGCATCGGCTCGCGCTGGCCGCGACGGCGACGGAGCGCTTCGAGAAGGTCCGCGGTCTCGGCGGAGGTCACCGGCGCGTCCGGGGCGCGCTTGATGGCGGCCTGCTGAACGGCGGGGGAGGACGACGGGCGTGCTTCGGGTGTGTCGAAGTCCGCTTCCGGCTCGGTCACGGCGCGGGGACCGAACGCGCCGGTGTCGAATCGCGTGGCATCTTTCTGCGGCGCGGAGTCGAGGGCGCGCAGACGCGGGATGAGTCCCTCCGGGAGGGAACCCTGGCGCGACAGCTGGGTCGCGTCGGAGTTCTGCGGAGCCAGGGACGAACGACGCGGGTCGAACGACCAACGGGCGTCGTGCTCGACCTCGCCCACCGTGAACTCGAGCTTGACGGTCCAACCGTTCTGGTCTTTCCAGCTCGTCCACCGCTCGCCGGTGGCGCCGGCTTCGGTGAGCTTGGCTCGGACGGCGTTCCCGAACGTCGGCTGCGCACCCGGGTCGAGTTCCCCGCCGATGAGCACCGTCACGGCGAGGGCCTGGCCCACGACGTGCTCGCGCTCGGCGAGAACGGGGCCTTCGAATCTCTGGACGTCCTCGACGCGCACTCCGAGGAGCTGCGCGACGTCCTCCGCGGTCATGCCGGCGCGGATGTGGGACTGGATGTCACGCGGGTTCGGACGCGTGGTGCGGGGCTCGGCGTCGCGCTGCAGGCGTCGCAGCTGGGCGCGCAGAGCCTCGTCGACGGCGAGTGAGAATCGGTCGCCGGCGTCGGTCGCGAGCATCAGGCGACCGTCTTCGGTGCCGATCACTTTGAGCTGTTCCATGCGGACGTCCTCCAGATCCAGCGGGTGGGTTCATGGTGTCACGGCGAACGGTCGAGGGCGGGAATATCCGGGGCGTGCCGCGAGTTTGCGGTGGGGCACCTCCGAAAGGCGGCGGCGACCCGACGGCTCATTTGCGATTCACCGACAGGTGATGCAAACTATGGCCGCCCGAACGGGCCGCACCCACAGCACCACCCCGAAAGTTGAGACGTTCTCGAATGGCCACGGATTACGACGCCCCCCGCAAGACCGAAGACGACAGCGAGTCGATCGAGGCTCTCAAGGAACGCGTCCCGGACAAGATGTCCGGCTCGGTCGACGTCGAAGACTCTGACAACCCCAGCGGTTTCGAGCTCCCCGGCGCTGACCTCTCCGACGTCGACCTCGACGTCGTCGTCCTGCCCCCGCAGGAGGACGAGTTCACCTGTGTCGAATGCTTCCTCGTGAAGCACCGGACCCAGATCGACCACCAGACCTCGATCGGCGCGATCTGCACCGAGTGCGCCGCGTAAGCAGCGCCGATATCAGCGACCCCGCTGCGCGCGGGTGATCATCGCCGCCACCCGATCAGGGGTGCGGGACGAGAACACCCAGCGTGCTGTGGGGTCGTCGTCGTCTGAGACGGGGACGCGCACGACGCCGTCGATCCCGCCGCGAAGCAGATGCCAGTCGTCGCGTCGGAGGCCGCCGCCTCGGGCAGCCCGCGCCTCTTCCCCCGTCAGCACCTCGGGATCGCCGAGGTCGGTGACCGGGATGTGCGCCCGCCCGACGCGGAGCACGCCGTCTGCGAGCGTGACGACGGGAGCAGTCAGGATCAGAGACGACACCAGGACGACGCCGACGGCGAGTCCGATGACGAGGGCGAGGGTCGTGTCGATCGGCGAGAAGACCACCGCCGCCATGGGCGCGCAGACCGCGGCGCTCACCAGGAGCCACAGCGAAGGGCTGAGCCGTTCGCGGTACGAGGAGGGGACGGTGCGGTCGGGGTTGTGCATTAGCCTCGGGGGGTGATGGATACCGTGGACGTTCCCATTATCTCGGCTCATGTGCCCGTCTACGCGCACCCGGGCGATGCCGGCGCCGACCTCGTCTCCACAGAGCAGGTGCGTCTGGCCCCCGGTCAGCGCGCCCTCATCGGTACGGGAGTGCGCATCGCGCTGCCCGACGGCTACGTCGCTTTCGTCGTCCCTCGCAGCGGTCTGGCCGCCAAGCACGGCATCACCGTGGTCAACTCACCGGGCACGGTCGACGCGGGGTACCGGGGCGAGATCAAGGTCACGCTGTTGAACACGGATGCCGCGGAGCCCTTCGACATCGCTCCGGGCGACCGCATCGCCCAGCTCATCGTGATGCCCGTCTCGCGGGCGACCTTCCTCCCCGTCGACGCGCTTCCCGACAGCGTGCGCGGCGACGGGGGCTTCGGATCCACCGGCTACACGACAGGAACAACCGCATGAGCGACGAGCTCGCACCCAAGTCGGCACCGAGCGATCGGGCCGAGAACGGTCCGTTCGACGAGGCGGAGGCGAACCCCGTCCGTCCGTACATCGACCTCGGCGGGGTCAAGGTCCTGCCTCGCGAGGGTCTGAACCTCCGGCTGGAAGTCGAAGAGCAGACGAAACGCATCGTCGCCGTCGGGCTCGACTACGTCGGCTCGACACTGCAGGTGCAGCCGTTCGCCGCGCCGCGGTCGAGCGGCCTGTGGGAGGAGACGCGCGAGCAGATCCGCCAGCAGGTCCGTCAGCAGGGCGGGCGCGTCGAGGAGCGGGAAGGGCCGCTCGGCCCCGAGCTGCTCGCCGAGGTGCCCGTCGCCGGTGCGGACGGCGCCGCCGGGAAGCGCCTCGCGCGCTTCGTCGGCGTCGATGGTCCGCGCTGGTTCCTGCGTGGTGTCATCGGAGGAGCTGCGGCGAGCGACATCGCGGCCGCCGAGCAGGTCGAAGACCTCTTCCGCTCGATCGTCGTCGTCCGCGGCAACACGCCCATGCCGCCGCGCGACCTCATCCCGCTGAAGATGCCGGCATCCCCCGGCAGCGCATGACCACCTCGCAGGACCGTCCCGAATCGGGGGACCCCCAGCCGACGAGGGGAGACCTCGTGCCACCGCCGGCGGGGGAGCCGACGGCATCCGGTCTTCTCGGTCAGGCTATCGGCGGCGCAGCCAAGCGTGCAGGTCTCGATCCGGCGGAGGACGCGACGACCGGCCACGTCGTGTGGCGCGCGATGGGCGGATGGCGCGGCATCGCCGAGTCGGTCCTTCCCGGGCTCGTGTTCGTCGTACTCTTCACCGTCACCGGACAGGATCTCGTGCTGTCGCTGGTGGCCTCGGTGGGGCTGGCGGCCGTCTTCACCGTGATCAGGCTCATCCAGCGTTCGCCTGCTGCGGCTGCCTTCGGCGGTCTCGTGGCGACGGGTGTCGCCGCGGCCCTGGCCCTGTTCACGGGGCGCGGCGTCGACAACTTCGTCCCCGGGCTCATCACCAACGCCGCCTACGGGACCGGGTTCCTGGTGTCGGCACTGGTCGGCTGGTCGCTGATCGGGTTGGCCGTCGGCTTCCTCATGAACGAGGGCACGGCATGGCGGGCCGATCGGCGCAAGCGTCGGGTCTTCTTCTGGCTCGCGATCGCGTGGGCTGCTCTCTTCTACGTGCGCCTCGCCGTCCAGCTCCCGCTGTACCTCGCCGATCAGACAGCGGCGCTCGGCACCCTGAAGCTCATCATGGGCCTTCCCCTCTTCGCGCCGATGGTGGCGGTCACCTGGCTGGCCGTCCGAGCGCTCTACCCGCGGCGCGCCGAAGCTCCCGGCGAGAGCTGACAAGCCGCGCGACCAGACGTGCCGAGTGGTTGACTGGGCCGCATGGACGCCGTCCCCATGTTCCCGCTCGGCAGTGTGCTCTTCCCGCACACGCCGCTGGCACTGCGGGTGTTCGAGCCGCGGTACCTGACGATGATGGGTCGCCTCCTCGACGCGGAGGATCCATCATTCGGCGTCGTCCTCATCGAGCGAGGGCTGGAATCCGGGGGAGGCGACGAACGCAGTGCGCTCGGCACGATGGCTCGCATCGTCCGGATCGAGGCCGGCGCCGCTGATCTGTTCGTCATCGCCGTCGGCAGGGAGCGGATCACGGTCGACCGGTGGGGCGCCGATGACCCGCATCCCGTCGCGGACGTCACGACGGTCGAGCCGCTGAGGTGGAGCGACGACCTTCTTCCGCTGCGTCGGGAGGCGGAACGGGTCGTGCGTCGGGTCGCGACTCTTGCGGCCGTCCTCGACGAAGCGCGGTGGGATCCCGACACCGAGATCTCGGACGACCCCGTGGAGTCATCCTGGCAGCTCGCCGCGATGGCGCCTCTCGGCGAGTACGACAGGTTCCGACTGCTCGGTTCGACGACGCTGACGGAGCTCCTCACAAGGCTGATCGACCTGTGTCTTGAAGAGGAGCCGGTCCTCGTCGCCCGGGCGGCGGATGTCGCCGAGTCGGACGGTGACGAGCTCTGAGTCCTCGCCGCCGGGCGAAGTGAGGTATCTTGATATCAAGATAAATTTCGCCCGCCGGGGTAAGGCGGACCTCACTAGTCACCGGGACCGGGCGGGGCGAAGATGGGAGGGCCGGCTGACGCCGCGCCCGCCGACGAAGGAGAGCACACGTGTCCACTGTTGACAGCTTCGGTGCCAAGAGCACACTCACAGTCGGCGACACCGACTACGAGATCTTCCGCATCGAGACCGTTCCCGGTTTCGAGAAGCTTCCGTACAGCCTCAAGATCCTCCTCGAGAACCTGCTTCGCACCGAGGACGGTGCGAACGTCACCAAGGAGCAGATCGAGGCTCTCGGGAACTGGAACCCCGACGCCGAGCCGAACACCGAGATCCAGTTCACGCCCGCACGCGTGGTCATGCAGGACTTCACCGGTGTGCCGTGCATCGTCGACCTCGCCACCATGCGCGAGGCCGTCACCGCCCTCGGCGGCGACCCGAGCAAGATCAACCCGCTGTCTCCGGCCGAGATGGTCATCGACCACTCGGTCATCGCAGACCTCTTCGGTTCCGACAACGCCCTCGAGCGCAACGTCGAGATCGAGTACGAGCGCAACGGCGAGCGTTACCAGTTCCTGCGCTGGGGTCAGACCGCTTTCGACGACTTCAAGGTCGTCCCGCCGGGAACCGGCATCGTCCACCAGGTGAACATCGAGCACCTCGCGAAGGTCATCTACGACCGCGAGGTCGGCGGTGTCCTGCGTGCCTACCCCGACACCTGCGTCGGCACCGACTCGCACACCACGATGGTGAACGGCCTCGGTGTCCTCGGTTGGGGTGTCGGCGGCATCGAGGCTGAGGCGGCCATGCTCGGCCAGCCCGTCTCCATGCTCATCCCGCGCGTGGTCGGCTTCAAGCTGACCGGTGAGATCCCCGCCGGCGTGACCGCGACCGACGTCGTCCTCACGATCACCGACATGCTGCGTAAGCACGGCGTCGTCGGCAAGTTCGTCGAGTTCTACGGCGAGGGCGTCGCGCAGGTGCCGCTGGCCAACCGCGCCACCATCGGCAACATGAGCCCCGAGTTCGGCTCGACCGCGGCGATGTTCCCCGTCGACGACGTGACCCTCGACTACCTCCGCCTCACGGGTCGTGACGAGCAGACCGTCGCCCTCGTCGAGGCCTACGCCAAGGCGCAGTCGCTGTGGCACGACGCCTCCCGTGAGCTCAGCTTCAGCGAGTTCATGGAGCTCGACCTCTCGACGGTCGTCCCCTCCATCGCAGGTCCCAAGCGTCCGCAGGACCGCATTCTCCTGTCCGACGCGAAGAACCAGTTCGAGAAGGACATCCTCAACTACGCGGATGCCGCGGCTGAGGACTCCGTCGAGATCGAGGGAACCTTCCCCGCGTCCGACCCCGGTTCCGCCCCGGGCGTCGAGCACGAGACGGTCTCGGCCGAGGGTGTCTCGCACCAGCACGAGCACGAGCACGTCCCCTCGATGATCTCGAGCGGCGCGCGCCACGCGGCATCCAAGCCCGTCAAGGTGACGACGCCCGAGGGCCAGTCGTACCTCCTCGACAACGGTGCGGTCACCCTCGCGGCCATCACCTCGTGCACCAACACGTCGAACCCGTCGGTCATGATCGCGGCGGGCCTGCTCGCCAAGAAGGCCGTCGACAAGGGCCTGAAGCGCAAGCCGTGGGTCAAGACGACGCTCGGCCCCGGCTCGAAGGTCGTCACCGACTACTACGAGAAGTCCGGCCTCGACAAGGCACTCGAGGGCCTCGACTTCTACACAGTCGGCTACGGCTGCACGATCTGCATCGGCAACTCCGGACCGCTCATCGAAGAGGTCTCGGCCGCGATCAACGAGAACGACCTCGCCGTCACGGCCGTCCTCTCGGGCAACCGCAACTTCGAGGGCCGCATCAGCCCCGACGTGAAGATGAACTACCTCGCGTCGCCCCCGTTGGTCGTCGCCTACGCTCTCGCCGGGTCGATGAACTTCGACTTCGAGACCGACGCGCTCGGCAAGGACGAGGCCGGCAACGACGTGTTCCTGAAGGACATCTGGCCCTCGCCCGACGAGGTTCAGGAGGTCATCGACCACTCGATCTCGCGCGAGCAGTTCATCAAGCAGTACTCCACCGTCTTCGACGGCGACGAGCGCTGGCAGAACCTTCCGACGCCCACCGGTCCCATCTTCGAATGGGACGAGGACTCGACGTACGTCCGCAAGGCTCCGTACTTCGACGGCATGGAGAGCACGCCGGCGCCCGTCACCGACATCTCCGGTGCGCGTGTCATGGCGACCCTGGGCGACTCGGTCACGACCGACCACATCAGCCCCGCCGGAAACATCAAGGCCGGCACGCCCGCGGCTCAGTACCTCACCGAGCACGGCGTGGCGCAGAAGGACTTCAACTCCTACGGCTCGCGTCGCGGTAACCACGAGGTCATGATCCGCGGCACGTTCGCCAACATCCGCCTGAAGAACGAGATCGTCGCCGCGGTCAACGACGGCAAGGTCGTCGAGGGTGGCTTCACCCGCGACTTCACCCAGGAGGGTGGCCCGCAGTCGTACATCTACGACGCGAGCCAGAACTACCAGGCACAGGGCACCCCGCTCGTCGTCTTCGGCGGTAAGGAGTACGGCTCCGGTTCGTCCCGCGACTGGGCGGCCAAGGGCACGAGCCTGCTGGGCGTCAAGGCGGTCATCACCGAGAGCTTCGAGCGCATCCACCGCTCGAACCTCATCGGCATGGGCGTCGTCCCGCTGCAGTTCCCCGCCGGCGAGAGCTGGAGCTCGCTCGGCCTCGACGGTACCGAGATCGTCTCGATCACCGGCCTCGAGCAGCTGAACGAGGGCGTCACGCCGAAGACGGTCAAGGTCGTCGCCGAGCCGAGCGAGTTCTCGCCCGAGGGCAAGCAGACGATCGAGTTCGACGCGGTCGTCCGGATCGACACCCCCGGTGAGGCGGACTACTACCGCAACGGCGGCATCCTGCAGTACGTGCTGCGTTCGCTGGTCTGACCCTGCTTGTCAAGAGGACCCCGGCTCCGCGTGGAGTTGGGGTCCTCTCGCATGCGGGCACGTAGACTCCTGACATGAGTCTTCTCGAGGGAATTTCCGGTCCGCGCGACCTCGATCGGTTCTCGAGCGAGGAGCTCCACGTTCTGGCTGACGAGATCCGGACCTTCCTGGTCGAGAACGTCTCGCGCACAGGTGGCCACCTCGGTCCGAACCTCGGAGTCGTCGAGCTGACGATCGCCCTGCACCGCGTTTTCGACTCCCCGAACGACCCGATCATCTTCGACACCGGTCACCAGTCCTACGTCCACAAGCTCCTCACGGGCCGTCAGGACTTCTCTCAGCTCCGCTCGCGCGGGGGTCTGGCGGGCTACCCGCAGCGGTCCGAGAGCCCGCACGACGTCGTCGAGTCGTCGCACGCGTCGAGCTCGCTGAGCTGGGCGGACGGCGTCTCGCGCGCCCTCACGGTGACCGGGCGCAAGGACCGTCACGTCGTGGCCGTCGTGGGCGACGGTTCCCTCACGGGCGGCATGACGTGGGAAGCCCTCAACAACATCTCCGACGACAACGACCGCAACCTCGTCATCGTCGTCAACGACAACGGCCGCTCGTACGCCCCCACCATCGGCGGCATGGCGCGCTACCTGAATCGCGTCCGCACCGCGGACAGCTACAAGACGCTGCGGCAGAGCTCCGCTCACGTCTCCCGTCTTCTCGGTCCGATCGGGCGCGCGGTGTACCGCGGCGTCCGGGGTGGCACGCACGGCTTCCTGTCGCGCTTCACGAACAACGTCGCGTTGTACTCCAACCTCGACATCAAATACCTCGGACCCGTCGACGGGCACGACCTCGACGCGATGGAAGAGACGCTCCGCCTCGCGAAGGAGTACGGCGCCCCCGTCATCGTCCACGCCATCACCGACAAGGGACGCGGCTTCGAGCCGGCCCGTCGTGATGAGGCCGACCAGTTCCACGCGGTCGGGAAGATCGACCCCGTCACGGGGGAGCCGATCGGTTCCTCGGATGCCGTTGCCTGGACGGACGTCTTCTCCGAGGCGCTCGTTGCCGCGGGTGAGCGTCGCGAGGACATCATCGCGATGACCGCCGCGATGCTGCGACCGACCGGCCTGCAGGACTTCGCGCAGCGGTTCCCGACGCGGGTCTACGACGTCGGCATCGCCGAGCAGCACGCCGTCGCCTCTGCTGCGGGCCTGGCGTTCGGCGGTCTTCACCCGGTCGTCGCGATCTACGCCACCTTCATGAACCGTGCGTTCGACCAGGTCATGATGGACGTCGCGCTGCACAAGGCGGGGGTGACCTTCGTCCTCGACCGTTCCGGCGTCACCGGGCCCGACGGTCCCAGCCACCACGGCATCTGGGATCTCGCGATGCTGCAGCTCGTCCCCGGCATTCAGATCGCCGCGCCACGAGACGCGGAGCGGCTCCGCGAGCTCTTCGACGAGGCGGTCACCGTCGAGGACGCCCCGACCGTGGTCCGGTTCCCGAAGGGGTCCGTGCCGGACGCTCTCGATGCGATCGAGCGGCGGGAGGACGGCACCGACGTGCTGTACCGAAGCGGTGCGGAGGACGTCCTCATCGTCGGGATCGGCCCGATGGCCCACATGGCCGTCGAGGTCGCCGAACGACTCCGCGCCCAGGGAATCGGCTCGACCGTCGTCGATCCCCGGTGGGCGGTACCGATCCGTCCCGCGATCGTCGAGCTCGCGGCATCCCACCGCCTGGTGATCACGATCGAGGACGGTATCCGCGTCGGTGGTGTCGGGACGCGCGTGCGTCAGGTCCTCCGTGAGTCGGGCGTCTCCACGGCTGTCGACGAACTGGGCCTCCCGGACGAGTTCATCGATCACGCGACCCGCGAGCAGATCCTCGCCGATGCGGGTTTGACGGCCTCGAAGATCGCGCAGGACGTCGTCGCGCAGGTGCTCGGCACGCGCGTACCCGTTGCGCGGCAGTCGGCCGACGACGCGGTGTGGACCTCGCACGAGGTCGAACTGCGCGGCCCGACCGACGCGGGTTCCGAGTGACCGCGTGACAGCATGGAGGGATGCAGACACCGCAGCATCCCGGCGATGAGAACCTGAGTCGAGAGGATGCCGCGGCCCGGGCATCCGTCATCGTCCTCGACACGATCGAGGTCGACCTGGACCTCCGCTCGGCCCCCGATGCGTCACGCGAGGACTTCGCGACGCAGAGCACCCTGCGCTTCCGCGCGTCGTCGACGGAGACGTGGATCGACTTCCTCGGCATCTCCGTCGACGAGGTGGAGGTCAACGGCGCACCGCAACCGGTGGAGTGGGACGGCGCCCGCATCCGCCTGTCGGGACTCGCCGAGGAGAACACGGTCCGCGTTCGTGCGCGCGGTCGGTACAGCCGATCGGGTGAGGGCCTGCACCGCTTCACCGACCCGGTGGACGGCGCGGTCTACCTCTACACGCAGTACGAGCCGGCCGACAGCCGTCGCGTCTACCCGTGCTTCGAGCAGCCCGACCTGAAGGCGCGGTGGACGTTCCACATCACGGCGTCGCGTGACGGTGTCATCCTGTCGGGCGGCGCGGAGGCCGCCCGCGCCGAGGTCGACGGCGGCGTCCGGGTGTCGTTCGCCGAGACGCCGCTGCTGTCGAGCTACGTCACCGCGGTCGCCGTCGGTCCGTACCATCGCGTCGACGGTCTCTGGCAGGGGGAACGGCAGAGTGTCGACCTCGGTGTGCTCTGCCGCGCCTCTCTCGCCGAACACCTCGACGCGGACGAGATCCTCGACATCACCCGCCGCGGTCTCGACTTCTTCACGAGAGCCTTCGACCAGGACTACCCGTGGGGCAAGTACGACCAGATCTTCGTCCCCGAGTACAACCTCGGCGCGATGGAGAACCCGGGCCTGGTCACCTTCACCGAGGCGTACGTCTTCCGCGGAGCGGCGACCGCCGCGCAGCGCGAGGCGCGGTCGAACACGATCCTCCACGAGATGGCGCACATGTGGTTCGGCGATCTCGTCACGATGCGATGGTGGGACGACCTGTGGCTCAAGGAGTCGTTCGCCGACTTCATGGGGACGCACGCGAACGTCGCGACAGGGCTGCACCCGGATGCCTGGGTCACGTTCGCGAGCCGGCGGAAGGGGTGGGCGTACGTCCAGGACCAGCTGCCCACGACGCACCCGATCGTCGCCGACATCCCGGACCTCGAGGCGGCCAAGCTCAACTTCGACGGCATCACGTACGCGAAGGGGGCGTCGGTGCTGAAGCAGCTCGTCGGGTTCGTCGGCGAGGACGCCTTCTTCCGCGGAGCGCAGCGGTACTTCGCGGCGCACGCCTACGGCAACACGACGCTCGAGGATCTCCTCGTCGCGCTCGAAGAGGCGTCGGGCCGCGATCTCCGGTCGTGGAGCACGGCGTGGCTCGAGACGACCGGGCTGCCGACCCTCACGGTCGAGCGCGGCCCCCTGACGGTCGTGCAGGACGTCGCGCGACCGCACGCGGTCCGCGTCGGTCTCTGGGACGACGAGGCCGGGCGTCTCGTCGCGCGCGGCGACGTCGCCGTCGACCTGTTCGGTGAGCGCACCGTCGTCGACGCGCCCGTCCTCCCCGACGCGGCCCTGGTCATCGCCAACGTGGACGATCGCTCCTACGCGAAGGTGCGGCTCGACGACCGATCGCTCGCCGCCGTCAGGGCGGGCCTGTCGACGATGCCGGATGCGGTCGCGCGAGGCGTCGTCTGGGCGGCGCTCTGGAACGCCGTACGCGATGGCGAGCTCGCGGCATCCGCCTATCTCGCGATCGCGGCGGAGCACGCTCCCCGCGAGTCCCACCCGGCGCTCCTGAGCGACGTCCTCGCCCACGCCGCCTTCGCGATCCGCCACTACGTCTCGGACGCCGGGGAGACGTCGGTCGCCTGGTTGCAGGGAGCGTGGCGCGCCATGTCGGCTGCCGACGCCGGGTCCGACGCTCAGCTCATCTGGGCACGCGCGGTCGGTGCTGCCGCGGAGCTCTGCACGGACCGGGCGGGCGAGATGTCCGCAATCCTGGCGGGGGAGGCGCCGGCACCGGCGGGCCTGGCCCTCGATCCCGATCTCCGGTGGGGGTGGCTGTTCGGTCTCGCTGCCTCCGGTCATGCGGACGCCGCGCGGATCGAGGCCGAGGCGGAGCGGGATGCAACCGCGTCGGGCCGCACGGCGCGTCTCGCGGCGCTCGCGGCACGGCCGGAGGCATCCGTCCGTCGCGACGCGTGGGACGACGCGTGGGATGACGAGACGCTGACGAACGACCACCTGGATGCCACCATCCGCGGCGCGCGGGCGGGGAAGAGCCGTGACCTCGTTGCGGAGTTCGACGGCGCGTACTTCGAGCGGATCCTGCCCGCGTGGCGTTCGCGCAGCATCGAGATCGCCGCGCGCCTCGTGCGAGGCCTCTTCCCGGCCACGGACGACACCGCGGCTGTCGACGCGTGGCTCGAGGCCCACACCGACGCACCCGGATCGCTCCGGCGCATCGTGATCGAGCAACGCGACCACCTCGCGCGCGATCTCCGGGTCCGCGCGGCGCAGCCGCGACCCTGACTCGCAAGAACGGCCCCCGGACATCCCGGGGGCCGTTCTCGTAGGTGCGTGCGTCAGGCGATGCCGCGGATCGGCGGGTGGTGGAACGTGTCGCCGAACACGCGATCGCTGGCGCCCTCCCGGTCGAGGTAGGGCGTCGCCCCGCCGTCGATGAAAGGCCAACCGGCCCCGAGGATGAGGCAGAGGTCGATGTCCTCGACCTCGGGCACGACGCCCTCGTCGAGCATGAGCTTGATCTCCTGCGCGAGGCCGTCCTGCACGCGGTGGAGGATCTCGTCGGCGGATGCCGGTGTCGATCGCGTCGCCTTCTTCGCGACCTTCTCGGCGGCCTTCGTGAACCCGGTCACGCGACCGCCCTTATCCTTCTCGACGACCTCGTCCAGCGCGGCGAGCTCGTGGAAGTTCTCGTTCGCGTAGAACCGGTCGGGGAAGGCGCGGACCATCGTGTCCTGCACGTGGGCTGCCACCTTCCAGCCGACGAGGTCGATGAGCTGGAACGGTCCCATCGGCAGCCCGAGGGGCGCGAACGCCTTCTCGACGTCTGCGACGGGCGTGCCCTCGTAGACGGCGCGCGCGGCCTCTCCCATGACCTTGGCGAGGAGCCGGTTCACGACGAAGCCGGGCGCATCGGCGGTGAGGACAGCGTTCTTGCCCAGCCCCTTGGCGACGACGAAGGCGGTCGAGAGGGCGGCATCCGACGTCTGCGGCGTCTTCACGACCTCGATGAGCGGCATGACCGCGACCGGGTTGAAGAAGTGGAAGCCGACCAGGCGCTCGGGGTGCGCGAGCTTCGCGCCGATCTCCTCGACCGACAGCGACGAGGTGTTGGTCGCGAGGATCGCGTCCTCGGCCACGACGGCCTCGATCTCGGCGAAGACGGACTGCTTCACCCCGACCTCTTCGAAGACCGCCTCGATGACGAAGTCGCAATCGGCGTACGCGGTCTTGTCGGTCGTCCCGGTCACGAGGACCCGCAGCTTGTTGGCGGTGTCGCCGTCGAGCCGGCCCTTCGCCTCGAGCTTTCCGATCTCGTCGTGGATGTAGGCGACGCCCTTGTCGACGCGCGCCTGATCGAGGTCGGTGATCAGCACGGGCACCTGGAGCTTGCGCACGAACAGCAGCGCGAACTGACTGGCCATGAGGCCCGCGCCGATGATGCCGACTTTGGTGACCTTCTTCGCGAGCGCCTTGTCGGGCGCACCCACGGGACGCTTAGCGCGCTTCTGCACGAGGTCGAACGCGTACATGGATGCCGCGAACTGGTCGCCGGTGACGAGCGAGGCGAGCGCCTCGTCCTCGCGCGCGAACCCTTCTTCCTTCGTGCCGCTCTTGGCCTTGTCGAGCAGGTCGAGCGCGACGTAGGGGGAGCGGGGAACGGTTCCGATCTTCGACTCGAGCATGCCGCGCGCCATCTTGATGGCGATGGGCCACTTCGTGAGCCGCTCGATCTTCCCGGGTGCGTTCTTGCGTTCGACCTTGACGGAGCCGTTCAGCACGCCGTCAGCCCACCGGAGCGACGACTCGAGGTAGCTGGAGGCGGGGAAGATCGCATCCATGATGCCGAGCTCGAAGGCCTGCTGCGGCTTGAGGACCCGGTTCTGCTTGAGCGGGTTCGAGATGACGACCTCGAGCGCATTCTCGATGCCGATCAGGTTCGGCAGGAGGTACGCGCCGCCCCAGCCGGGGATGATGCCGAGGAAGACCTCGGGCAGCGCGATTGCGGCGGCGGAGGCATCCACCGTGCGGTAGGTGGAGTTCAGCGCGATCTCGAGGCCGCCGCCCAGGGCGAGCCCGTTCACGAAGGCGAACGACGGCACGCCGAGATCGGACAGCTTGCCGAGGACGTGGTGACCGAGCTGCGCGATGAGCCGCGCGTTGTCGACGGAGCCCACGTTGCTGACTTCGCTGAGGTCGGCGCCGGCGGCGAGGATGTACTGCTTCCCGGTGATGCCGACGGCGTCGATCTCGCCGACGCGAGCACGAGCCGCGAGTGCGTCGAGGGTGGCGTTCAGAGCGGTCAGCGTCGCCGGTCCCAGCGTGTTGGGGCGGGTGTGGTCGCGGCCGTTGTCCAGCGTGATGAGAGCGAGCACCTTGCCGCTGGCGAGCGTGACGTCGCGGACGGGCGAGTTCGTCACGACCTCGGTGTCGGAGAGGGCGAGCAGGGGCGAGAAGTCGATCTGGTCGTAGTTCGTCATCGTCGGCTGCCTCACTTCTTCTTCTTGCCGTTGTAGTGCGGGTTCTCCCAGATGACCGAGCCGCCCTGACCAAGGCCGACGCACATGGCGGTGACGCCGTAGCGGACGTCGGGGCGCTCGGCGAAGTGGGCTGCCAGCTGGATCATGAGACGGACGCCGGATGCCGCGAGCGGGTGTCCGAGCGCGATCGCGCCGCCCCAGGGGTTGACGCGCGGGTCGTCGTCGGCGATGCCGAAGTGGTCGAGGAGCGAGATGACCTGCACGGCGAACGCCTCGTTCAATTCGAAAAGGCCGATGTCATCGATCGTCAGGCCGGCCTTCTTGAGAGCCTTCTCGGTCGACGGGATGGGGCCGATGCCCATGATCTCGGGCTGGACACCCGCGAACGCGAAGGAGACGAGCCGCATTTTGGGAGCGAGGCCCAGTTCCTTCACCGCACCGCCGCCGGCGAGGAGCGACATCGTGGCGCCGTCCGTGAGCGGCGAGGACGTGCCCGCCGTGACGCGTCCGTGCGGGCGGAACGGGGTTTTCAGCGCGGCGAGGTCAGCCATCGTCGTCTGCGGACGGCGTCCCTCGTCCTCGGTCGCCAGGCCCCAGGCCCCGGCGGCATCCTTCACCGCGATGGACACGAGATCGGGCTGGAACTTCCCGGCCTCGTAGGCGGCCTGCGCCTTGTGCTGGCTGAGCATGCCGAAGCGGTCCGAGCGTTCCTTGGTCAGCTGCGGGTACCGGTCGAAGATGCGCTCTGCGGTCACGCCCATGTTGAGGGCACCGGGGTCGACCATCTTCTCCGCGACGAATCGGGGGTTCGGGTCGGCGTTGCCGCCGATCGGATAGTGCCCCATGTGTTCGACACCGCCGGCGAGGGCGACGTCGTACATTCCGACGCCGATCGATGCGGCCATCGTCGTGACGCTCGTCATGGCGCCTGCACACATGCGGTCGATCGCGAAGCCGGGGACCGTCTGCGGGAGGCCGGCGAGGATCGCGACCGATCGACCGAGGGTGAGTCCTTGCTCCCCGGTCTGGCTCGTCGCGGCGATCGCGACGTCGTCGACGCGCTCAGCCGGGACGCCCGGGTTCCGCTCCATCAGACCGATCGTCGCCTTGACGGCGAGGTCGTCGGCCCGAGTGTTCCAATACATGCCCTTTTCGCCGGCACGCCCGAACGGGGTGCGCATTCCGTCGACGAAATAGACGTCCGAAAGCTCGGCCACACTGCCTCCAAAGATTGGGTTCCCACCCAGCCTAGAGAGGCCGCGAAGCCGCGAAAATCGGTTGGTTCGAACCTACGAAGCGGTCTCGGACACCGCGTCGGGGCTCTGCACGGAATCGACAAAAGCCGCGGCGATCACCTGTGCAGTCTGTTCAATCTGCCATGCCCGTGCACCGAGGTCGATCAGGGCCCGACCGACCGATTCCGCCGTGATCTCGGTGGGGGGATTCCACGCGACGCGACGAAGCAGATCAGGCGTCAGCAGGTTCTCGGTCGGCATGTGCAGCTCTTCTGCACGCGCATCGACGAGAGGCTTGGCGGTCTTCAGTCGCGCGTCCGCGGCGGGGTTGCGGTCCGCCCAGGCGCGCGGCGGCGGCATCCCATCGCCAGGACCGCGCTCGGGCGGGAGGACGGGGTCGGCGCGCCCGGCCTCGATCGCCGACCACCAGCGGTCGAGCTGGCTGCGGCTCGCGCGACCGGTGAAGTCCTTGACCCGCGCGAGGTCCTGCTTCGACGCCGGATCGGCGATGACGGCGGCGACGAGGGAGCGGTCGGGTACGAGGCGACCCGGGGAGACGTCCTCCTCGCGGGCGTACTCCTCGCGGGCAGTCCAGAGGGCGCGGGCAACGGCCAGAGCGCGGCGACCGCGTACCGTGTGCAGTCCGCTGAGGCGACGCCACGGCTCCTCGCGTGCAGGCTTCGGTGCGCGCGTGCGCACGGCCTCGAACTCCTCGTCGGCGAAAGCGGTCTTGCCCTGCTCGTCGAGCTCTGCGGCGAGGGCATCGCGGACGTCGATGAGGTGCAGCACGTCGAGAGCCGCGTATTCCAACCATCCCTGCGGCAGAGGCCGAGTAGACCAGTCCGCAGCGGAGTGCGCCTTGGCGAGGGTGATCCCCAGGGTCTGCTCCACGACCGCACCGAGGCCGACCCGCTCATGCCCGAGCAGGCGGGCGGCGAGTTCGGTGTCGAAGATGCGAGGCGGCTCGAGCCCGGCTTCACGAAGAGAAGGCAGATCCTGGCTCGCGGCGTGGAGGACCCATTCCTCGTCGCCGATCGCCGCCTGCAGGGCAGACATGTCGCCGATCGCGGGCGGATCGAAGAGGAAGACCTCGCTCCCGCGGCGATAGACCTGGATGAGATAGGCGCGCTGCGAGTACCGGAATCCGGATGCCCGCTCCACATCGACCGCGACCGGACCGTGCCCGGCCGCCAGGCGCGACGCTGCGGCCGCCGCCGCTTCCTGATCGGCGATGACCTCGTATTCAGCCACGTGTACTCCGCTGCCCGCCGAACACGGCGATGTTCTCCGAGCCCGGGGGAAGACCTGCCAGCATGCAGACCAACTCACCCCAGGCATCCATATGACTGGTGAGGTCTCCCTCGGGGGACCATGATGCGCGGAGCTCGATCTGCGCACCATCGCCCTCCGCGGCCAGCGTCCCGAAACCCTTCGAGAGGGTCTTGGTCGCTGTGCCGGATGCCGCATGGAACGTTGCTCCACGTGCGGCGAGGGCGTCGACCAGCCATGACCAGGCTACGTCGGCCAGCAGGGGATCGGTGCCGATCTCGGGTTCGAGCGGCGCCTGCGCGAAGCAGACGATCCGCCAGGGGCCGCCCCAGGCATCCGGTTCGGACGCATCGTGGAGGATCACGATGCGTCCCGTGCCGTACATCGATTCGCCGTCCTCCTCCGGACGGACGTCTCCGGCGAACGCGATGGCGTCCGGCGCAAGCGACGACGGTGCGGCGATCTCGCGCACCACGAAGTCGTCGCGGAAATGCAGGCCGCGCAGCGCGTCGCCGACGGCGAGGAATTCCGGCGGCCCGGACGGGGGTTCGGTCACGGCGACAGACTAGAGTGAGGGCACCATGAAGGCTTCCAGGCGCGCCGTTCCCGACGACGCCCGGCCGGGAACCGTCGTCGCGGTCCGAAGCACCGTCGTCGCACTGGCCACGGCGTTCATCAGTGCCACGGGATTGCTCGCCCTTCTCGCCGGGCGTGTCGCGCGCCGCGTCGTGACCCCCGCCAGACGGGCGCCCGACACCACCATCGTGGACGTCGACACCGCCGCGCAGACCATCACCCTGTCGCGTTCGGCCGACACGGTCCTGCCGGGGCGGTACGGGCTGTTCACCACGGGGACGCAGTCCTACGTGAAGCTCGGCACGGTCTTGACGACCCGGGCGGAATCCGTCACACGCAAGCTCCTGACGCAGATCGATGAGACCGACAGGCTGACCTCGGCCGCCGCCTTCAGTGGCTGGTACTTCTCCGAGCCCGGAGAGCTGCATCTGCCGTTCGAGAACGTCTCGGTCTCGACGGCGCTCGGCTCCTGCCCGGCCTGGGTCTTCCCCGCCGATGCGCCCACGGACATCTGGGCGATCCACATCCACGGACGCGGCACCACGCGTTCCGAGACTCTCCGCGGCGTCCCGGCATTCCGCGCGGCGGGTATCACGTCGATGCTCGCGTCGTACCGGAACGACGGTGACGCCCCGCGCAGCAGGGGAGGAGCGTCGGCCCTCGGGGCGACCGAATGGCGCGACGTCGACCGAGCGATCGGTCACGCGCGTCGCTCCGGTGCGAAGCGAATCGTACTCGTCGGCTGGTCGATGGGCGGGGCGATCGCCCTGCAGCTCGCCGTGAACTCGGCGCACCGGGATCGCATCGTGGGACTCGTGCTCGACTCGCCGGTCGTCGACTGGCGACAGGTGCTCACCCATCACGCCGGACTCATGGGCATCCCGAACCCGCTCGCCCGGGCGGCCCTCGACGCGCTGGCGCAGCGGTGGGCGTCGCCCTTGACGGGCGCGGCGGACCCGATCCCCTGGGACCGTCTCGACCTGCTCACGCGGGCCGATGAACTCGTCGCGCCCACCCTCATCCTCCACAGCGACGCGGATGACTTCGTCCCCGTCGGCGCGTCACGCGCGCTGCGCGATCTCCGGCCGGACCTCATCGACCTCGAGGAGTTCGAGGGAGCGCGCCACACGAAGCTCTGGAACTACGACGAGGAGCGATGGACGTCTCGCATCCGCGAGTGGGTGACCGCGCAGGGCATCAGCGGCGCCGGAGCCTCAGATAACTGAACCCGTCGTCGTCGATGAGGACGCCCGCCGGTGACGTGTCGATGGGGCGACGCAAGGGCAGGAATGGCCCCGCCGTGGGCACGAGGTGCGGTGCAGCCGTCACGCAGTACTCGTCGATGAGATCGTCGGCAGCGAACTGCGCCGCCAGCATCGGGCCGCCTTCGCAGACGATGTGACGCAGGCCGCGTTCGGTGAGCGCCGAGAGGATGCCGGTGGCAGGCATCCGTCCGCCGTGCGTGGGCACGTGCACGACGGTGATTCCACGCTCGACCGGCGGTGCGTCGGCTCCCTCGGGCATCACGAAGAGGACCTGATCGTCCGGTCCGTCGGGATCCGGGTCGAGCCGGTGGCCCGCGAGATCACCGGAGCCGGTGATGATGGCCAGCCGGGAACGGCGGGGGAGGAGGTAGCCCTCGGCTCGGACGGTCTGCGCACCGACGATGATGGCGTCGGCGCTCGCGCGGATCACGCCGAGGATCGCCCGGTCGGCGCGGTTGGTGAGGGTGTTGCTCGTCCCGTCCGGACCGACGGCCGATCCGGTCAACGAGGTGATCATGTTGAGCCGCACCCAGTCCTCCCGGGGCGGCGCGTAGCGGTCGGCGATCCAGCGACGGCCTTCCGGGGTCGCGGCATCCACTCGCTCACCCGCGGTCGGAAGCACCTCTGTCAGCCACACGCCGCCATCCTCCCACGGCCGGTCGCCGCGGCGAGGGTCGCCGGCGCGGCGGCTAGGCTTGGCGGGTGCCTGTGACCTCCTCCGGAACCACTCATCTGAGCGAACGCGATCCGAAGGTGAGCGGAGCCGAGATGGTCGCCGCACTCGTTCCTCCGCCTCAGTTCGACGAGGCGACCTTCGCCACCTATCGGGCGGACGAGGCGTACCCCTCGCAGCAGGAGGCGAAGGACCTGCTCGAGACCTTCAGCTCGGGCCGTACCGCCGCTGCGGCGCGCGGTGGCTTCTTCCGGCGCGCCAAGCGCGAGGCTCCGATGAAGCCGGGTGTCTACCTCGACGGCGGCTTCGGCGTCGGTAAGACCCACCTCCTCGCAGCGATCTATCACGCGATGCCCGCCCGCCGGAAGTACTTCGGCTCGTTCATCGAGTACACGGCCCTGGTCGGCGCGCTGGGCTATCAGAAGACGGTGGAGCTGTTCCGCGGCGCCGACCTCCTCTGCATCGACGAGTTCGAGCTCGACGATCCGGGCGACACGATGGTGATGACCCGGCTGATCGCCGAGCTGGTGCCCACCGGCACGAAGCTCGCCGCGACGTCGAACACGCCGCCGAACGCCCTCGGTGAAGGGCGTTTCGCCGCCCAGGACTTCCTGCGCGAGATCCAGGCGATGTCCGAGCACTTCCAGACGATCCGGATCGACGGCACGGACTACCGCCAGCGGGCCGTCGACGGGCACGCGGTGGTTCTGGACGACACCGCCTACCAGAACGCGATGAGGGATGCCGCGGCATCCACTCTCGTCTCCGATGACGACTTCGCCGGGTTCATCCGCCACCTCGCCTCGGTGCACCCGTCCCGCTACATCCGCCTCATCGAGGGGGTCGGGACGATCGGACTGCGGGACGTCGTCGGGTTCGACGACCAGGCGGCCGCGCTGCGGTTCGTGGCCTTCGTCGACCGCGCGTACGACGCGCAGATCCCGATCCGGGCCACCGGCGTCTCCCTGGACTCGGTGTTCCGCGAGGACATGCTCGCCGGCGGATACCGCAAGAAGTACCTGCGCGCCGTCTCGCGCCTGGTCGCTCTCACCCACTCGTAAGCGGCATCAGGCGTTTCTCGGAGGCACGGGAAACCTGATGTTTACCTTCTCGGCACCCTCGTAACCAGCGCGAAACACCCGTGCGCCGTCGGGCGAAACCACGGACCTCGACACTGGGGGCACCCGACGCTACACCTGCGTCCCTGCAGAGAGGTTCCCTTCGAGATGGATCAAGGCAACACCGCATTCATACTCATCGCGGCCGCACTAGTCCTGCTGATGACCCCAGGTCTCGCGTTCTTCTACGGCGGTCTCGTCAAGGCGAAGAGCGTCATCAGCATGATGATGATGTCCTTCGGCGCACTCGGCCTCATCGGGGTGCTCTGGGTGCTCTACGGCTACGCCATCGCGTTCCCGGGCAGCAGCGGCACTCTGGGGCCGTGGTCGATCGACGGGGCTGCGGTCGGCCTGACGAGCGTCCTCGAGCCCGCAGAGGGTGCCACGTACCCGCCGCTGGCCTTCGTCGCCTTCCAGGCCACCTTCGCGATCATCACCGTCGCGCTCGTCTCCGGCGCCATCGCCGACCGTGCCAAGTTCGGTGCGTGGATGATCTTCGCGGGCGTCTGGGCGACGGTCGTCTACTTCCCCGTCGCGAGCTGGGTCTTCAACTTCGGTCTCGCGGAGGACGGCTCGTTCGAGTACGGCGGCTGGATCACCCACGGCCTGCAGGACGTGTTCGGCGTCGGAGCCATCGACTTCGCCGGCGGCACGGCTGTCCACATCAACGCCGGTGCGGCCGCTCTCGCCCTGGCACTCGTCCTCGGCAAGCGCGTCGGCTTCCAGAAGGGCGTCCACGTCCCGCACAACCCGCCGTTCGTCCTCCTCGGTGCAGGCCTCCTGTGGTTCGGCTGGTTCGGCTTCAACGCCGGCTCGGAGCTGGCTGCCGACAACACCGCGGCGCTTGCCTTCGTCAACACGATCGCCGCTCCCGCCGCCGCTCTGCTCGCCTGGCTCCTGGTCGAGAAGATCAAGGACGGCAAGCCGACATCCGTCGGCGCGGCCTCCGGTGCCGTCGCCGGTCTCGTCGCGATCACCCCGGCGTGCGGCTCGCTCGACCCGGTCTGGGCGATCGTCCTCGGCCTCATCGCCGGTGCCGTCTGCGCCCTGGCCATCGAGCTGAAGTACAAGCTCGGCTTCGACGACTCGCTCGACGTGGTCGGCATCCACCTCGTCGGTGGCCTCATCGGAACGCTCTACCTCGGCTTCTTCGCCCGCGACACCGGCCTGTTCATGGGGGGCGACGCATCGCAGCTCATCGTCCAGGCGATCGCAGCCTTCGCGGTGCTGGGCTACTCCTTCGTGGTCGCCTTCGTCATCGGGTTCGCGATCGAGAAGACAATCGGATTCCGCGTGAAGAACGAAGACGAGATCGCCGGTATCGACACGGTCGTGCACGGCGAGGCCGGCTACGTGCTGGAGGACGCCAAGGCCTGATCCGTCACCTCACACGGAGGGCGTCGCGGGAGTACCCGCGGCGCCCTCCGTCGGTGTGTTGGGCGAAGCCTCCTGACGGTGTCAAGGCCCTCCGGTCGCCCACGGTGAATTTCGTAGCGTCCGGGACATGTCCCACATCGACACCGCATCCGTCGACGCCGATCTGCCCGTCATCCTCCGCCTCGCGGAGCTGGCGTCTCTCGTGCATGCGTTCCCGGGACTGCACGTCCGGTGGTCCGAAGGGCCGGAGAGGGATGCCGCCTGCACGAGCGTCGACAGCGAGAGCGGTCTTCGCCTGCCCGGTCTCTCGGTGAATCCGCTGGATGCGGAGGCGTGGTGGACGAGGCCGCTCGAAGACTGGCTGGCGCGTCAACTGTCGCAGTACCGGCACCTGGCGGCCGAAAACCCGGAGCGGATCGCTTGGGTCCTTCGCGGCGAGCACGTCGGGCGGGGTCCCGACTGCGAGCCGCTGATCGCTGACGCGGAGGCGGTCGCGATCCTGGATGCCGCTCTGCTCGACGAGGCGGCTCGTCGATACGCGACCGCGTTCGATGCCGGCCGCGGGCCGGAGGACTGATCGTGGCTCCGGCATCCCGGTGGGTCGAAGACCGACCCGGGTTCTTCCGACTCACCGTCGCCGCGACCAACTGCTATCTCGTCACGACTGCGGACGGCGTCACGCTCATCGACGGGGGTCTCCCGGCCACCGGCGGGCCGCTCGATGACCTTCTCCGACACCTCGGTCTCACACGTCGCAACATCGATGCGCTGATTCTCACCCACGGACATTTCGATCATGTGGGGCTCGCCCGCGCGTTGAGCGCGGAGGGAGTTCCCGTCCATGTTCACCCCGGCGACCACCGATTGGCTCGGCATCCCTACAGTTATCGCCCTGCGGTGGCCAGGGTGCCGTACCTGATCGGCCACCCCGGCGGTCTCCCCTTCATCGGACGGATGGCAGTGGCGGGGGCACTCGCGGTCCGGGGTGTCGACGCTGATCACGCGATGCGCGACGGGGAGACCGTCGACGTCCCGGGCCGCCCGACGGTGCTACACACTCCCGGGCACACCGGCGGCCACTGCGCGCTGCTGTTCGCGTCGAACGACGTCCTCGTCTCGGGCGATGCCCTCGTGACCCTGGACCCGTACACCGGCGTCAGCGGCCCGCAGATCGTTGCCGACGCGGCAACGGCGGACGCTGCGGCATCCCTCCGATCGTTGGGGGTGCTCGAGCAGACGGATGCGACTGTCGTTCTGCCCGGGCACGGCGAACCGTGGACGCGGGGGATCGCGACCGCGGTGCAGAGGGCTCGCATCGTCGGGCGACACTGAGTCGTTTCATTTCGTGCTTGTGCCGCCGCGGTGCGCTGCCCTACGTTGAGCGGGAAGCGCTTTCCCTCCCTGATTCCGTCCAGTGCTGGACGAGAAAGGACGACGATGTCCCGCATCCGTACGACCGCCGCTTGGGCGGCCGCAGCCGTCTTCGCTGTCTCGCTGGTCGGTTGCAGTCCCGCCGCCTCCGATTCGGGCGGCTCGTTCGACCCCGACGAGAAGGTGTCCCTCGATTTCGCGTGGTGGGGAAACGATGACCGCGCCGCTCGCTACGCGACGCTCATCGAGGCCTTCAACGAAGAGCACCCGAACATCACCATCAAGACGACCTTCACGGACTTCCCGAGCTATTGGGAGCAGCGGCAGGTCGAGGCGGCGAGCGGCAGTCTGCCCGACGTCTTCCAGTTCTCCGACAGCTACCTGCGCCAGTACGGCGAGAGTGGCGCGATCCTCGACTTGGATGAAGTGGCCGATCAGATCGATTTCACGACGTTCGACGACAGCCTGCTCGGCACCGGGCGTCTGGACGGCACGCAGTACTCCCTGCCGACGGGGTACAGCCTCTGGGCGAACTTCGTCAACGAAGACCTGTTGAAGGAGCACGGTCTCGAGCTGCCCGCGGCGGGCTCGTCGTTCGACGAGTTCAACGACTGGCTCGCCGAGGTCACCGACAATGACGGGCGGGGATCCGTTCGGCGGCACCGACTACACGCAGCGCATCCAGGTGCTCGAGCTGCAGTTGCGCGCCGCCGGCAAGGCGCTCTACACGGAGGAGGGCGAGCTCGGGTTCACGAAGGACGAGTTGGCGGACTTCTGGGAATCTGGCGCGACGCTGCGCGACGGCATCACGATCCCGCAGCAGCAGCTCGAGGAGATCAGCCCGATCTCGGGCTTCGGCTCGACCCGGACGCTGAGTGAGATGAGCTGGAGCAACTTCCTCGGCGGCTACCTGGCCGACTCCGGAGCATCGTCGATCGGAATCGTGGCTCCGCCGACGACGGATGCCGGTGCGAAGGACCTCTACCGCCAGGGCGGTCTGCAGGTGGCGATTTCCTCGCGCACGAAGCACCCTGAGGCCGCTGCGATCTTCCTCGACTACGCCGTGAACAGCCCCGAGGCGGGAGAGATCTTCGGCACGACGCTCGGGTTCCCGGCATCCAGCAGCAAGCTGGAGGGCACGAAGCTCGAAGGCCCCGATCAGCAGGTGGCGGACTACATCGAGTCGGTGTCGGACCGCATCGGCGACGCGCCGCCGCCCGCGGTCGTCGGCTACGGCTCGCTGGAGCAGAAGTTCTGGGACCTGGGTAAGGAACTCGGACTCGGAACGAAGACGGTGGATGCCGCCGTCGACGAGTTCTTCGCCGAAGCGGACGTGATCCTCAACAACTGACGGTATCCGCGGACGAGGGTTAGGGTGACGGCGTGACATCGCGCCTGATCTCAGCCCTCGTCCGTCTGTTCCGGCCGTCGAACGGCAAGACCCCGGCGGCCGGGACCGTGAGAGTGATGCCCGCCGACCTCCGAGACCTCCGCATCAGCTATCGACCCGAGCCCGACGGCGATCCTGATGCGGGTGAAATCGTCTGGACCTGGGTCCCGTTCGACGAGGCCGACGGCCGCGGCAAGGACCGGCCGGTCCTCGTCATCGGCCTCCACGGTCGGGACCGGCTGTACGCAGTGCGACTCACGAGCAAACCGCACGACCGCGACGGGGAGCACCTCGCCCTCGGTCCAGGGGAGTGGGATGCCGCAGGTCGCCCGTCGTGGGTTGACCTCGGTCACCTCTACAGCGTCCCTCGGACCGCGATGCGCCGCGAGGGAGCAGCGCTCGACCGCGCCCGTTTCGACCGCGTCGCAGCTGCACTGAGGACTCGGTACCGTTGGTCGGCGTGACGCCGGAGAACGACGAAAGCCCCCGAATTCTCGGGGGCTTCTCGGTGGGCGATGCCGGACTCGAACCGACGACCTCTTCCGTGTGAAGGAAGCGCGCTACCAACTGCGCCAATCGCCCGAATGACACTCGGGCCGATGACCGAGCATACCGGATCCGGCGGCCCCGACCGAACCGGCACGGCCTGCGACGGTGAGACACGCGCGGGGCGGCGCCGGTTTTGCACTGGCGCAGGAATCGTCTAATGTTTTACGAGTGCCGGAGAGATCCGGAACGAAATGCGGATGTAGCGCAGTGGTAGCGCATCACCTTGCCAAGGTGAGGGTCGCGAGTTCGAATCTCGTCATCCGCTCGAGTGTGGGGATCTTCCTCCGGGGAGATCGCGTCACGTGGGTCAAACCACACACGGTGGCGTGGCCGAGTGGCTAGGCAGCGGCCTGCAAAGCCGTCCACACGGGTTCGAATCCCGTCGCCACCTCCACTCACAACTCAACAGCCTTCACAGGCGCGATTGGCGCAGCGGTAGCGCGCTTCCCTGACACGGAAGAGGTCACTGGTTCGATCCCAGTATCGCGCACAGACAAACCCCCGGTCACCCGGGGGTTTTTTGTTGCCCATGCGGAGAGCTCAGCCGACGGCGTCGGCGCTCTCGGACTCCGGAAGCTCGTGCAGGCCGGCGGGGGAGTTCGCCGCCGTCATCAGCCGCGCGATCCACTCGTGGTTGAGGGCGATGCGCGTGTCGTGGCGGCGTCGGAACGCCAGGCGCGCCGCGCGGTTCATCCAAACGGTCGTGCGTCCGGTGCCTTCTCCTGTCGCGCGCGACCAGGTGAACAGGAACGACTCACCCCGGCGGAGCTTGGCGTAGATGACCGCCTCGAGGTGGACGAGCGTCCGGTCGTCGATGTCGAATCGCGTCGTGGCGTTGTAAGAGAGGAGTCCCATGGAACCGACCCAGGTCTAGGCGTACAGAGAGGGTGGAGCTGCGGTCTCCTCCGCCATTGTCTCACCCGGCACACGCGTTCCCGTGCCGGGTCCGCCGTGTCATATCCGCGTCATCGGTCGCTGCCAGACTGACGACATGACCACCGCGCGGATCGTCACCCTCTTCATCGTCGCCGCCCTCGCCGAGATCGGCGGCGCCTGGCTGATCTGGCAGGCCGTGCGGGAGGACCGCGGGTGGTGGTTCGCACTGCTGGGGATCGTCGCACTCGGTGCGTACGGCTTCGTCGCGGCGTTCCAGCCCGACGCGAACTTCGGTCGGGTCCTCGCCGCCTACGGAGGCGTGTTCATCGCCGGATCGCTCGCCTGGGGGATCGTCGTCGACGGGTTCCGGCCGACCGTGTGGGACTACGTCGGATCGGCGATCGCCCTCGTCGGGGCCGCGATCATCATCCTCGCGCCGGTCGTCACCGAGACGTCGGAGGGATGATCGCGACCCCGGGTCGCCTCAGGGGACGATGACCGCGCGGCCGCGGACCGTCCCGGCAGCGAGTGCCTCGTAGGCCTTCGGGCCGTCGTCGAGGGAGTACCGCTGGATCTCGACCCCGACCTGACCGGAGCGCGCGAGGTCGAGAACCTCGACCAGTTCGCTACGTGAGCCCCAGTAGGGGAGGCGAAGAGCCGCGTCGTAAGCGATCGACCCGAAGCCGACGTGAGCCGTGCCACCACCGATGCCGACGATCGTGACATCCGCATCGAGCGCGGCCGACCCGACGGCGGTCGCGATCGTCGGCTCGGCGCCGACGAAGTCGAACACGGCGTTCGCTCCCAGGCCGCCCGTGAGTTCACGGATCCGATCGACGGCGTTCTCATCGCTGATGACGGTGTGGTGGGCGCCGACCTCGCGCGCCAACGCGAGCTTCTCATCGGTGACGTCGAGCGCGATGACCGTCGCCGCCGACACGGCGCGGAGGATCTGGATGGCGACGTGCCCCAGCCCACCCGTGCCGATGACGACCGCCGTCGTCCCGGCGCCGAGCTTCGGCAAGGAGGTCTTGATCGCGTGATACGGCGTCAGACCGGCATCCGTCAACGACACGTTCTGCACGGGATCGAGGTCGCCCAGCGGCACGAGGTGCCGTGCGCTGTCGACGATCATGTACTCCGCCATCGATCCGGGAGCGCCGAGGCCCGGAGGCATGATCCCCTCGGCCTGCGCGTTCGTGCAGTAGTTCTCCTTGCCTTGCGCGCAGTTGCGGCACCGACCGCATCCCCACGGCCCGTAGACCGCGACCGCGTCGCCGACCTGGAGGTGCTCGACGCCGTCGCCGAGTGCCTCGACGATGCCGGCGCCCTCGTGCCCGAGGGTGAGCGGGAGTGGGTACCCAGCGGCGGTGTACTCCTCCTCGCTCAGGCTCATGATGAACTCGTCCGAGTGGCACACACCCGCGGCGGTGACCTTCAGGAGCACCTGTCCGGGTCCGGGAGAGGGCTTCTCGATCTCGACGACTTCAGGGTGGGAACCGATTCGTGTGTATTGGAGTGCCTTCATGCCGGGCACGCTACGCGCCGACCGTCGTCGCACGCACGGCCCTGCGCTCGTGCAGCCGGGGAGATAGGATCCGGCCATGGCCCACCTCGTGCTCACTGTGGTCGGCGACGACCGTCCCGGACTCGTCAACGCCCTCGCCGAGCAGGTGTCCGCCGTCGGCGGCAACTGGGAACGCAGCGAGCTCGCCGAGCTCGCCGGCGCGTTCGCCGGCATCGTGCTCGTCACGATCGACGACGACCGCCAGGCCGACCTCGTCTCCGCCCTCGAAGGGCTCGACGGGATGCTGCGGGTCGGCGTCCACGGCGGACGCGCCGCGGTCGCCCCGGAGGCGGCCGAGCGCTCGCTCGAGGTGACCGTCCTCGGCAACGACAGGCCCGGGATCGTCCGCGACGTCACCGCGGCCATCGCGGACCACGCACTCAGCATCGACACCTTCCGCAGCCGCACGCTCGACGCTCCTATGGCCGGAGGGACGCTTTTCGAGGCGACCGTCGCCTTCCGGTTGCCGGTCGGAGCGGATGCCGCCACCGTGACCCACGCGTTGGAAGAGCTCGCCGGCGAGATCCAGGTGGACCTGACCGTCGCCTGACGTGAGCCGCGTCGACGAGATCCGCGCCCGCCTGCGGGCGGCGGCGGATCCTTCGCGTGCCGCCGGCCAGCAGGCCTATATGAAGTCCGACCTGCCGTTCCTCGGCGTCCGCGTGCCGGACACCCGACGCATCGCTCGTGCCGTCGTCGCGGGGGAGCCGGACGCCGCGGTCATCATCGAGGATGCTCAGCAGTTGTGGGACGTGGCATCCCACCGCGAAGAGAGATACGCGGCGATGATGCTCCTCGCGGTGCCGCCTGCCCGGGCGGACCTGCGCATCGTCCCGCTGATCGAACGCATGGTGCGGGCCGGCCGGTGGTGGGACATCACCGACGAGTTGAGCGGCCGCATCCGGGAACTCCTGGAGGCCCACCCCCGCGACGGGGAGGCGCTCGTGCGCGGGTGGTGCGTCAGCGAGGAGATGTGGCTGCGCCGACTCGCGATCCTCAGCCAGCTCGGCCGTCGCGGGCAGACGGACCTGCACTTGCTGGCTGATGCGCTCCGGCCGAACCTCCGCGACGGAGAGTTCTTCATCCGGAAGGCCATCGGCTGGGCGCTCCGCGACGCCGCTCGTTCGTACCCCGAGTGGGTGGAGGCGTATGTCGCCGCGCACGCGCTCAGCCCGCTCAGTCTTCGCGAGGCGTTGAAGCACCTCTGACGCGTCAGCGCAGGAACAGCGGGAGCGTCGCGGCTGCCACGATGGCGGGAGCCGCGACGAGACCCCAGAGGATGAAGCGACGCCACGGCAGGTGGACCTCCGCGGCCACCAGTCGCTGGTGCCACAGCAGGGTGGCGAGCGATGCCCACGGTGTGATGAGCGGCCCTGCGTTGACACCGATCAGGAGTGCCGCGAGTCGCTCCGGCGTATCCGCGGTCGACTCGAGCAGCAGGTAGGCGGGCAGGTTGTCGAGACCGTTCGCGGCGACCAGCGCGGTTCCCGACATGCGGAGCAGGTCGAGCGGTTCGGAGCCCGTCCCGGCCAGCGTGGCGGCGAGCTGACCGGATCCCCACGCCTCGAGGGCCGCGACCGCGGAGAACAGTCCGGTGGCGAAGACGAGGAGCGACCACGGCACGAGCCCGACGCTCAGGGCCTTCGGCGAGCGCCACGCGAACAGCCCGAGCAGCGCGAGCGCTGCTCCCGTCGCCGGGATCCACGGCTCGACCCCGCTGACGAGCAGAGGCAGAAGCGCGACGACCACGACGGATGCCGCGACCAGCTGCACCCGGTCACTCACCCGCGGCGGCGCCGCGACCGTGAACATCCCGACGAGCGATCGGCGGTGGAACGCCCACAGCAGGGCGACCGTCACGAGGACGGCGACGGCAGCGGACGGACCCAGTAGGAGGACGAAGGATGCCGGATCGCCGCCGCCCGGCATCCGTGCCAGGGCGAGGAGGTTCGTCAGGTTCGACACCGGCAGCAGGAGTGACGCGGTGTTCGCGAGCCAGACGGTGGTGAGCGCGAAGGGAAGCGGCGGCAGGCCGTTGGCGCGCGCGACGGCGATGACGACGGGCGTCAGGAGCACGGCCGTGGTGTCGAGCGAGAGGAACGCCGTCGTCACGACGGCGAGCACCACGACTAGGACCCACAGGAGCATCGTCCGTCCGCGCGACAGGCGTGCGAGCCACGATGCGGTGACGTCGAACACGCCTGCCTTCGCGGCGAGCTCGGCGACGATCGTGACCGCCACGACGAATGCGAGGATCGGCAGGACGCGCTCGGCGACATCCCCGAGGTCGGCCAGGGGCAGGACGCCGGTGGCGAGGGCGGCCACCGCCCCCAGCAGGAGGGCGACTCCCGCGAGAGCGAGCTTCACGGCATCCATCATCGCGCCTGTCCGGTGCCCAGTAGACTCGCAGGATGCAGAACGGCCGGTCATCCCACCTCGCCGGCACGCGAACGCCGCGGGCCTGAGCGGGCGGAGCGCAGTGTGCGCTCGAAGCTGACTTTCCTGATCCGAGCCACTTCCTGGAGTTCTCCCCTTGACTGATCTGATCGCCCCGGCGGACGTCGACCTTCCTGCCGACGGTTTCGCCCTGTTCCCCGACCGCTCCGTCGTCGCCCTCCGCATCGCTGGCGAGCTGAAGGACCTCGCGACTGTCGTCGGCTCCCTCGACGGCGTCGAGCCCGTGACGGTGTCGAGCCCCGACGGGCTGAACATCCTCCGGCACTCGACCGCCCACATCCTCGCGCAGGCCGTGCAGCGCGTCCGCCCGCAGGCGAACCTCGGGATCGGCCCGCCGATCACGGACGGGTTCTACTACGACTTCGGCGTCGACGACCCGTTCACCCCGGAGGACCTCAAGGCCATCAAGAAGGAGATGGAGCGGATCGTCCGGGAGGGGCAGCGCTTCGTTCGTCGCGTCGTCACGGATGACGAGGCTCGCGCCGAGCTCGCGGACGAGCCGTTCAAGCTCGAGCTCATCGGGCTCAAGGGCGGGTCCCAGGAGGCGGCCGAGGGCGCCTCCGTCGAGGTCGGCGCCGGCGAGTTGACGATCTACGACAACGTCACCCGCGACGGTGAGACCGCGTGGAAAGACCTGTGCCGCGGACCCCACGTGCCGAGCACCCGTATCGCCGGCAACGGCTGGGACCTCACCCGCGTGGCCGGTGCCTACTGGCGCGGCAGCGAGAAGAACCCGCAGCTGCAGCGCATCTACGGCACCGCCTGGCCCACGAAGGACGAACTCCGCGCCTACCAGCACCGACTCGAGGAGGCCGCCAAGCGCGACCACCGCAAGCTCGGCAAGGACCTCGACCTCTTCTCTTTCCCCGAGGAGATCGGGCCCGGCCTCTCGGTGTTCCACCCCAAGGGCGGCATCATCCGCTACGAGATCGAGCGCTACATGCGCGAACGCCTCCTCGCCAACGGCTACCAGGTCGTGAACACGCCCCACATCACCAAGGGTGACCTGTTCATGACGAGCGGCCACCTGCAGTGGTACGCCGACGGCATGTACCCCCCGATGGTGCTCGATGAGGTGGTGGATGCCGACGGTCACGTCTCGCGCGAGGGCCAGGAATACTACCTGAAGCCCATGAACTGCCCGTTCCACAACCTGATCTTCCGCTCGCGCGGACGCAGTTACCGCGAATTGCCGCTGCGGCTCAGCGAGTTCGGTTCGGTCTATCGCTACGAGAAGAGCGGCACGCTCGCCGGTCTCACCCGTGTGCGGGGCATGACACAGGACGACACCCACATCTACGTCACCGCCGATCAGGTCAAGGGTGAGCTCGAGCACAGCCTCGAGTTCGTGCTGCAGACGCTGCGCGACTACGGGCTGAACGACTTCTACCTCGAGCTCTCGACGAAGGAGGAGGGGAACCCCAAGTTCATCGGCGACGACCGCCTGTGGGACGAGGCGACGCAGACCCTCCGCGAGGTCGCCGAGGGTTCCGGTCTCGAGCTCGTGCCCGACCCGGGTGGGGCGGCGTTCTACGGCCCGAAGATCTCGGTCCAGGCACGCGACGCGATCGGCCGCACCTGGCAGATGTCCACGATCCAGCTCGACTTCAACCAGCCCGAGCGGTTCGAGCTCGAGTACACCGGCCCCGACGGCGAGAAGCACCGCCCGGTCATGATCCACCGCGCGCTCTTCGGATCGATCGAGCGCTTCTTCGCGATCCTGCTCGAGCACTACGCCGGTGCCTTCCCCGTCTGGCTCGCACCGGTCCAGGTCGTCGGCATCCCCGTCGCCGAGGAATACGGTCCGTATCTCGACGACATCGTCGCGCGTCTGCGCGCCGCCGGCGTCCGCGCAGAGGTCGATCACTCGGACGACCGCATGCCGAAGAAGATCCGTACCCACACGACCCAGAAGGTGCCGCTCCAGCTCATCGCAGGGGAGCAGGACCGATCGGGCGGCACGGTGTCGTTCCGGTTCCGCGACGGGTCGCAGACCAACGGCATCCCGGTGGACGAGGCGATCGACAAGATCGTCGCGGCGATCTCGGGCCGGCTGCTCATCAACACGGCCGAGGACCTCGTATGAGTGATGCCGGCGAGGTGGGCCCCGAGTCGTCGATCGACTTCGCCGGGGTTCCGGATGAGTTCCAACGGCTCTGGACGCCGCATCGGATGGCCTACATCCAGGCGGGACCGGAACCGCTCAAGCACGACTGCCCGTTCTGCGCGGCGCCCGGGAAGTCGGACGAGGAGGGGCTCATCGTCGCCCGCGGCGAGACGGCGTACGTCTTGCTGAACCTGTTCCCGTACAACTCGGGGCACCTGCTCGTGTGCCCGTACCGTCACTTCGGCACCTACGACGAGGCGACGCCCGAAGAGGTCGCCGAGATCGGCGCGCTGACCCAGGTGGCCATGCGGGTGCTGCGGAAGGTCGCCAACTGCGATGGCTTCAACTTGGGGATGAACCAGGGCGAGGTCGCCGGCGCGGGCGTTGCGGCGCACCTCCACCAGCACATCGTGCCCCGCTGGGCGACGGACGCGAACTTCTTCCCGATCATCGCGAAGACGAAGGCACTGCCGCAGCTGCTCGGAGAGGTCCGCCAGTCGGTGGCGGACGGCTGGCCCGTTCTCTGACAGGCCCGCCGTCCGCGGGGATCACCGGACCTGCGTGACCTCGAACTGCATCCGCGGGTGCGCGTACGCCTCCTGCGACTCGACGAGCTGCAGTTCTCGCGTGCCCGCGTCGTAGGTGTTCTGGAGCAGGTCGAACACGCTCGAGGTGGTCCTCGCGAGCGCATCGGCGGCATTCCCGCTCTCGCGGAAGTGCGCGGTGAACAGGGCGGCGGTGACGTCGCCGGAGCCGTTCGCCTTCATCGGGATGTGCGGCGTGCGGACGATCCACGCACCGTCATCCGTCACGGCGAGCATCTCGATCGTCCCCTCGGGTCGGTCGGGCCGCTCGACGCTCGTCACGAGCACGGTCGACGGTCCCATCGCACGCGCCGCGTCGACGGAGGCCAGGGTCGAGTCGAGGTCGGCGGGGTCGGTGCCGGTGAGGAAGCCGAGCTCGAACTGGTTCGGCGTGATCAGGTCGGCGGCGGGGACGACCCGCTCGCGGAGGAGGACCGGGATGGCGGGGGCCACGAAGCATCCGCTCTTCGCATTTCCCATGACCGGGTCGCAGGCGTAGATCGCGTTCGGATTGGCGGCCTTGACGCGCGCGACGGCGTCGAGGATGACGTCGCCGATCCCCTCGCCGCCCTGGTAGCCCGAGAGGACGGCGTCGATCTCGCCGAAGGCGCCGCGTTCCTCGATGCCGGTGATGACGTCGGCGACATCCTGCGGGCTGATGAGCGGGCCGCGCCAGGCGCCGTAACCGGTGTGGTTCGAGAAGTTCACTGTGTAGACCGGGTAGACCTCGACGCCGATGCGCTGCAGCGGGAACACGGCGGCGGAGTTGCCGACGTGACCGTACGCGACGGCGGACTGGATGGAGAGGATCTTCACGGGGCGGTACTCGCTTCCGGTGAGGGCACGATCGCTCGCGCCGAGGCGGCGACGTCGGCGGCGAGCCGCGCGAGGTCGATGTCGGACAGGTCGTGGACGGTCAGGCGCAGGCGATGGCGGGCGTCGTCGTCGGCGAGGAAGAATTCGTCGCCGGGCCGGGCCAGCCAGCCGCGTCGCATCAACTGCTCGGCGACGGCTCGGGCGGGAGCCGGGACCCGGACCCACAGGCTGAGGCCGTCGCCCGCCGTCGTGGGGACCCCGTGGCGGGTCAGCTCGTCGGCGAACGCCTCGTTGCGTGACCGGTAGTGCCGGGCCGCGCGTTCGACGCCGGCCATGACCTCGTCATCGGACACCAGCGTGACGACGAGCCGCTGCAGCAGGTGGCTCACCCAGGTGGAGCCGGGGCTCAGCCGCCGCGCCAGGCGGTCCGCGGTCTCACGGTCGCTCGCGGTCACGGCGAGGCACATGTCGGGCCCCAGGAACTTCGAGACCGATCGGATCAGCGCCCACCGACGATGATCCGGTCCGATGATCGAGTGGTACGGCTCCCGCGAGAGCATCGAGAAGTGGTCGTCCTCGATGACCAGGACGTACGGATGCCGCGCCAGCACGGCTCGCAGCTCCGCCGCCCTCTCGGCGGTCAGGCTCACGCCGGTGGGGTTCTGCGCGCGGGGCGTGCAGACGATGGCGCGGACGCCCGCATCGAGCGCGGCCTGGAGGCCGGCCACCGTCATCCCGTGCTCGTCGACGGGGATGGCGACGGGTCGGTAGCCGCCGATCTTCACGGTCCGCAACGCCGACAGGAAGCACGGGTCCTCGAGTCCGACACCGTCGTCGCGGGTGAGGGCGTCGGCGAACAGGCGCTCCAGCGCGTCCACGGCGCCGCCGGTGATCGTCAGCCGGAGATCGTCCCGGCCAGGGAGGTCGTTCTCGATCCACCGGGCTGCCCACTCCTCGAGGTCGGGGTCGATGGTCGGCTCGCCGTAGAGGACGGGGCGGCCGGCGAGGCTCGACAGGGCATGGGACGGATCGGGGATGAGGGTGGGGTCGGGGTTGCCCGTCGCGATATCGCGGAGGACCGTGTCGGCGGCGAATCCCTCCTGGGCAGGGTCCGAGCGCGGCGCGACGCGGGTTCCGGCTCGACCGGCGGTCTCCACGGCGCCCGCAGCGGCGAGGTGGCGGTAGGCCGCGACGACGGTGTTCCGGTTGACGCCGATCGTGTCGGCGAGCGCGCGCACCGGAGGAAGCGCAGCGCCGGGGCCGAGGTCGCCGCGGTCGATGAGGGAACGGATGCTGTCGGCGATCTCCGCGGCGGTGTCGCCGCTGATCGCCAGGACATCGTTCGTCATGCCGTCGAGTCTATGTCCGGGTCATGCTAACTTTTGGCCTATGCCAACGAATTCGACCGGAACGGCGCGCGTCAAGCGGGGCCTCGCCGAGATGCTCAAGGGCGGCGTCATCATGGACGTCGTCACCGCCGACCAGGCCAAGATCGCCGAGGACGCCGGCGCCGTCGCCGTCATGGCGCTCGAGCGTGTGCCGGCCGACATCCGCGCCCAGGGCGGCGTCGCGCGGATGAGCGACCCCGATCTCATCGATGACATCATCGCGTCGGTCTCGATCCCCGTGATGGCCAAGGCGCGCATCGGGCACTTCGTCGAGGCGCAGGTGCTGCAGGAGCTCGGCGTCGACTACATCGACGAGTCCGAGGTCCTCTCGCCCGCCGACTACGTGAACCACATCGACAAGTGGGGATACACGGTGCCCTTCGTCTGCGGTGCGACGAACCTGGGTGAAGCCCTGCGCCGCATCACCGAGGGGGCGGCGATGATCCGCTCCAAGGGCGAGGCCGGCACAGGCGACGTGTCGGAGGCCATGAAGCACATCCGCAAGATCCGTGGCGAGATCGCCGCCCTGTCGGCGCTGTCGAAGGATCAGCTCTACGTCGCGGCGAAGGATTTGCAGGCGCCGTACGAGCTCGTCGCCGAGATCGCCGAGACGGGCACCCTCCCCGTCGTCCTGTTCGTGGCCGGTGGCGTCGCGACTCCGGCGGATGCGGCGATGATGATGCAGCTCGGGGCCGACGGGGTGTTCGTCGGGTCCGGGATCTTCAAAAGCGGCAACCCCGCGGAGCGCGCCGCGGCGATCGTGAAGGCGACGACCTTCTTCGACGACCCCAAGGTCGTCGCGGACGTGTCGCGAGGACTCGGCGAGGCCATGGTCGGCATCAACGTGTCGGACCTCCCCGCTCCGCACCGGCTGGCGGACCGGGGCTGGTGACGAGACCTCGCATCGGCGTCCTCGCCCTCCAGGGCGACGTCCGGGAGCACTCCAGGACGCTCGCGGGTCTCGGCGCCGACGTCGTCCTCGTCCGGCGACCCGAGGATCTCGCGGCGGTCGTGGGCCTGGTCCTGCCCGGCGGCGAGTCGAGCGTCATCGACAAGCTGTCGCGCGCCTTCGGGATGCGCGATCCCATCCGGACGGCGATCGCTGACGGGATGCCGGTCCTCGGCACGTGCGCCGGCCTCATCCTGCTCGCCGACCGGCTCGAAGACGGCATCGCCGGCCAGCAGACGTTCGGCGGGCTGGACGTGACCGTGCGACGGAACGCGTTCGGATCGCAGGCGGACTCGTTCGAGACCGACATCGACGCTCCGGTGGTGGGGGAGCCGCGCGTACGGGCCACGTTCATCCGCGCGCCGATCGTGAGCGAGGTCGGTCCGTCCGCGGAGGTGATCGCTCGTCTTCCGGGCGGCGGGGTCGTCGGGGTCCGCCAGGGTCGCGTCGTGGGCCTCTCGTTCCATCCCGAGCTCGACGGCGAGACGCGCTTCCACGAGCTCCTCCTGGACTCCGCGCGCGACGCGTAGCGAAGGGGCGTGGCCTCGGTCCTAGACTGGACCCTGCGCTTTTTCCGAGAGGAGTCCCGTGAGCGGACATTCCAAGTGGGCGACCACCAAGCACAAGAAGGCCATCATCGACTCGCGTCGCGCGAAGTCGTGGGCGAAGCTCATCAAGAACATCGAGGTCGCCGCCAAGCTCGGCGGCGCCGACCTGCAGGGCAACCCGACGCTCTTCGACGCCGTTCTGAAGGCCAAGAAGACGTCGGTCCCGAAGGACAACATCGACCGCGCGATCAAACGCGGCGCGGGCATCGGCGGCGAGTCGGTCGAGTACACCTCGATCATGTACGAGGCGTACGGTCCCAACGGTGTCGCGCTCATGGTCGAGTGTCTGACCGACAACAAGAACCGCGCCGCCGCTGAGGTCCGGACGGCCCTCACCCGCAATGGCGGCACGCTCGCCGACCCGGGCTCGGTCGCGTACAACTTCGCGCGCAAGGGCGTCATCGTCGTCTCGGGCGAAGGTACCACCGAGGACGACGTGATGATGGCCGCTCTCGAGGCCGGCGCCGAGGAGATCGAGCCGCACTCCGAGGGCTTCGAGGTCGTCACCGAGGCATCCGATCTCGTCGCCGTCCGCTCCGCGCTCACCGATGCGGGCATCGAGTACGAGTCCGCGGATGTCGAATTCGTCCCGAACCTCAAGGTCGAGATCGACGCCGACACGGCGCGCAAGGTCTTCCGGCTCATCGATGCCCTCGAGGACAGCGAAGACGTCCAGAACGTCTATGCCAACTTCGACCTCACGGCCGAGGTGCAGGCGGAACTCGAGGACGACGAGCAAGAGTAGGGCGCGCCGACGAGCGGATGCCGCACCTCCCGCCTAGCGTGGGGGAGTGGCATCCGCTCTTCGCGTTCTCGGCATCGACCCGGGACTGACCCGATGCGGCGTCGGCGTCGTCGACGTCCGGCGCGACCGATCGGCGTCGCTCGTCCACGTGGGTGTCGTCCGGTCCTCGCCCGAAGCGCCGATCGAGCAGCGCCTCGCGACGATCGCTGCCGGCATCCGGGCGGTCCTGGCCGAGCACGGACCCGACGTCGTCGCCGTCGAGCGCGTCTTCGCCCAGCAGAACCGGAGCACCGTCATGGGCACGGCCCAGGCGAGCGGCATCGCTCTCCTCCTCGCGGCCGAGCACGGCCTGCCCGCCGCAACGCACACTCCCTCGGAAGTGAAGGCGGCGATCACCGGGTACGGGAACGCCGAGAAGCTCCAGGTCCAGACCATGGTGGCGCGCGTCCTCCGTCTGGATGCGCTGCCGCAGCCGGCGGATGCCGCCGACGCCCTCGCGCTCGCGCTCTG
Organism: Microbacterium sp. SORGH_AS_0505; assembly: GCF_030818715.1. Classification (NCBI taxonomy): domain Bacteria; kingdom Bacillati; phylum Actinomycetota; class Actinomycetes; order Micrococcales; family Microbacteriaceae; genus Microbacterium; species Microbacterium sp. SORGH_AS_0505. The sequence continues at coordinate 2,378,895 of NZ_JAUTAT010000001.1, forward strand.
CCACGCATGGCGTCGCGGTGCCGCACCCGTCGGCGCCGACGCCGCGCTGACGCCGGCGCAACGCGCGTGGGCCGCAGCGGAGAAGGCGACACGGCGCTGACGCGTGTCGCTCGAACATACCTCCGAATGCTCCCGTAGGCTCGACTCATGATCTCCTCGCTGCGGGGCCGCGTGCTGCACCTCGAACCCGACTCCGTCGTCATCGACGTGCACGGCGTCGGCTACGCCGTGGCGGTCACCGCGCAGCACGCGCGGCAGCTGCACCTGGGCGACGACGTCTTCGTGCACACCGCGATGATCGTCCGGGAGGACGCCATGCTGCTCTTCGGCTTCGAGGAGCGCTCCGAGCTCGACGTGTTCGGTCAGCTCCTCAGCGTTTCGGGGGTGGGGCCGAAGTCCGCTCTCGGCGTCCTCTCGTCTCTCACGGTCGACCAGATCGCCACGGCCGTCGCCGACGAGGACGATGCACCGTTCCGGCGGGTGTCGGGGATCGGCCCGAAGACCGCGAAGCTGATCGTCGTGCAGCTCGCGGGCAAGTTGACGGCCCCCGCGCGCACCGCCGTGGGCGCGCCGATCCCGCAGGGACTCGGTGCGCAGGTGTCGGCCGCCCTCATGGCGCTCGGGTGGAACGAGCGCGTCGCCGTCGAGACGGCGGAGAGCGTGCTCGCCGACGCGCCGGCGGGTGCGACCGTGCCGGCGCTCCTGAAGCTCGCCCTGGCCCAGCTCGGTCCTGCTCGTGCGGAGCGCAGCGGTGTCTGACGCCCGCGACCAGCGTCTTCCCGAGGACGAGACCGAGCTGGCCGTCGAGGGCGCGCTCCGGCCCGGTTCGCTCGCCGAGTTCATCGGTCAGATGAAGGTGCGCGGTCAGCTGCAACTGCTGCTGGATGCCGCCCGCATCCAGCAGCGCCCGGCCGACCACATCCTCCTGTCGGGCCCTCCCGGGCTCGGAAAGACGACGCTCGCCATGATCGTCGCGCACGAGAGCGAGCGACCCCTTCGGATGTCGAGCGGCCCGGCGATCCAGCACGCCGGCGACCTGGCCGCACTGCTGTCGAGCCTCGTCCCGGGTGAGGTGCTCTTCATCGACGAGATCCATCGCATGGCGCGCTCCGCCGAGGAGATGCTGTACCTCGCGATGGAGGACTTCCGCATCGACATCATGGTCGGCAAGGGCGCCGGTGCGACCAGCATCCCGCTCGACCTGGCGCCCTTCACCCTCGTCGGAGCGACCACGCGGTCCGGGCTGCTCCCCAACCCGCTCCGCGACCGGTTCGGGTTCACCGCGCACCTCGAGTACTACGAGCCCGTCGAGCTCGAGCAGGTCATCGCCCGCTCCGCGGTCATGCTCGACGTCGACGTGCCCGCGGCATCCCGTGAGGAGATCGCCCGGCGCTCGCGCGGCACCCCCCGCATCGCGAACCGGCTGCTGCGGCGTGTGCGCGACTACGTCGTCGTGCACGGTGGATCATCGACGCAGGCCTCTACCGCTGACGTCTCGGCCGCGCTCGAGCTCTACGACGTCGACGACCTGGGGCTCGACCGGCTCGACCGCGCGGTTCTCGATGCGCTCGTCCGCCGCTTCCGAGGCGGTCCCGTCGGACTCAATACGCTCGCCGTCACGGTGGGGGAGGAAGCGGACACGATCGAGTCGGTCGTCGAGCCGTACCTCGTCCGGATCGGCTTCATGGGACGCACCCCCCGGGGCCGTGTGGCGACCCCTGAGGCGTACGCGCACCTGGGCATCCCCCGCCACGACGGGGCGCTCACCCTCGATGACCTATAATCGCTGAAGGCTCCGGCCTCCCACCCTCTTCGCCGCATCGATGCGGCGTGCCCTCTCGAAAGGCGGACCCGCGTCCATGTTGCTTCTTGCCCAGCAGAACACCCCGCAGGCCCCCACCGGAGGAAACTTCTTCACGGACTACGGCCTGCTCATCCTGCTGGCGGCCCTGCTGGTCTTCATGTTCATCAGCTCGCGTCGTCGCACGAAGAAGATGAAGGAACAGCAGGAGCAGAAGGCCCAGCAGATGGTCCCGGGCGTGAAGGTCCTGCTCCAGGGCGGCCTCTACGGCACGATCGTCGAGTACGACGCCCACCGATCTCTCCAAGCCCGCGCACGTCGAGCTCGCCCCCGGCATGGTCGTCGAGGTCCACAGCCAGGCGATCCTGCGCATCGTCGAGGACGAGGAGCCCGTCGTCGAGGAGACCGAGCAGGTCGCCGGCGACGATGTCATCGTCTCGCGCGATGAGACGATCCTCGACTCGCGTCCTGCCGACGGCGCCCCCGACGCGGACGACAAGCCCAAGGCCTGACCTTCCCGCTTCGGCGGTCCCTGACGAAAGTTCCCTCCGTGGCCTCATCCACCCCTGTCCGCCGCGCCTGGCGCGCACTGATCGGACTCCTCGCTCTGACTGCTGTCCTCTTCGGGGTGAACGCCGCGGGCGTGTACCTCTTCGAGAGGAGCTCCTGGGTTCCCGAGCTCGCGCTCGACCTGCAGGGCGGCACGCAGATCATCCTCCAGGCGCAGACGGAGGCGGGCACGCCTCCGACTCCGGAGCAGATGCAGCAGGCTGTCTCGATCATCCGTCAGCGTGTGGATGCCTCGGGTGTGGGTGAGACGGACATCACCACGCAGGCGGGCAACCAGATCGTCGTCCAGCTTCCCGGCATCGCCGACGAGGAGACCCGCGACCGCATCGGTCGCTCCGCGCAGATGCAGTTGCGCGCGGTGCTCTACACGGCGGCGCCCAGCAACACCTTCGTCGGAGACGACGGCAAGCAGACGCCGTACCCGACTCCCGGACCGTCCCTGAACGCGACGCCCACCCCGGCCCCGACCAACGGCAGCGACCTGTCGTGGGCGACCGAAGAGGTGCAGGCGCAGTTCCTCGCCTACGACTGCGCGAACCCGGCGACCGACCCGGCTCAGGAGCCGGCGAACGAGCCGCTCATCACGTGCGACACCGACGGAGCGGCCAAGTACCTGCTCGGCCCGGTGGAGCTCGATGGGTCCGCCATCTCGGACGCGACCAACGGGCTGAACTCGCAGAACGGCCAGTGGGCCGTGAACATCGTGTTCAACGGCGAGGGCACGAAGACCTTCGGCGACATCAGCCAGCGACTGTTCAACCTGCAGTCCCCGCAGAACCAGTTCGCCTTCGTGCTGGACGGCGAGGTCATCTCCGCGCCCTCCATGAACGCGGTGATCACCGACGGCAAGCCGCAGATCACCGGAAACTTCGACCAGGAGACATCGAAGACCCTCGCCGACCAGCTGAAGTACGGTGCGCTCCCGCTCAGCTTCGAGGTGCAGAGCAGCAACTCCATCTCCGCGACGCTCGGATCACAGCAGCTCCTGATCGGTCTCGTCGCCGGCCTGATCGGTCTGGCGCTCGTGGCGATCTATTCGCTGACGGTCTACCGCGCGCTCGGCTTCGTGATCATCGCGTCTCTCGCGGTCATGGGCATCCTGACCTACATCACGCTGTGCATCCTCGCGTGGCGCATGGGCTTCCGGCTGTCGCTCGCCGGTGTGGCGGGCCTCATCGTCACGATCGGCTTCACGGCGGACTCGTTCATCGTCTACTTCGAAACGCATCCGAGACGAGCTCCGCGACGGCAAGTCGATCACCGGCGCCGTCGAGGACGGCTGGGCGCGCGCGAAGCGCACGATCTACATCTCGAAGTCGATCAACATCCTGGCCGCCGTCGTGCTCTACATCCTCGCCGACGCCACGGTGAAGGGCTTCGCGTTCACCCTCGGCCTCACGACCGTGATCGACATCCTGATCTTCATCCTCTTCACCCACCCCGTGCTCCAGCTTCTCGCACGGACGCGCTTCTTCGGCGGTGGACACACGCTCTCGGGGCTCGACCCGACGGCGCTCGGCGCGGTCTACCGCGGGCGTGCGCAGTTCCGGACGCCCGTGGCTGCCGGAGGTACGTCGCAAGCCGAGAAGCGGTCGTCGCGTTCTCGCAACGAGGCGGTTCGCCGCCAGACCATCGCCGAGCGCAAGCTCGCGCAGCAGAGCAGCGATACGCGCTCGGCAGGGGAGGGGGACGACTGATGCGTTCCATGAGTGACTTCGGAAACGACCTCTACACCGGGAAGGTCTCCTTCCCGTTCGTCGGACGCCGCCGGCTCTGGTTCCTCATCGCCGCGATCCTGGTGATCGGGTCCGCGCTGGTTCCCGTCTTCCGTCCCATCCAGTTCTCGATCGAGTTCACCGGTGGGTCGCAGTTCACCGTGAACGACGTCGCGAAGCCCGATCAGCTGCTCGCGACCGAGGCGGTCCAGTCCGTGGTCCCGGATGCCGCGACCCGCGTCACGACGGTCGGCGACGACAGCCTCCGCATCCAGACCGACCAGCTCGGCGAGATCGAGACGCGCGAAGTCACCGATGCGCTCGTCACCGCCTACGGCGTGTCGGACGACAGCGTCAGCTCCTCGTTCATCGGCCCCAGCTGGGGTGAGAGCGTCACGCGTCAATCGCTGTGGGGCCTGGCGATCTTCCTCGTCCTCACGTTCCTGATCCTGGCGCTCTACTTCCGGACGTGGAAGATGTCCGTTGCCGCGATGATCGGTCTCGTCGACGTTCTGGTCGTCACCGTCGGCGTCTATGCCCTCTTCGGGTTCGAGATCTCACCGGCGGCCGTGATCGGCTTCCTCACGATCTTGTCGTATTCTCTCTACGACACGACCGTCGTCTTCGACAAGATCCGTGAGAACACCTTCGAGGACGGCGAGAAGTCCGGCCGCACCTTCGGGGAATCGGTGAACCTCGCGGTGAACCAGACCCTCGTCCGATCCATCAACACGACGGTCGTGGCAGTGCTCCCGACCGGTGCGATCCTCTTCATCGGCGCGCTGTGGCTCGGTGCGCAGACTCTGACGGACATCTCGCTGTCGATCTTCGTCGGAACGATCGTCGCGGCGTACTCCACGCTGTTCGTCGCTGCGCCGCTCTACTCGCTCCTGCGCGAGAACGAGGGCGACCTGAAGGCTCGCGATCAGCGCATCCTCGAGTCCCGTTCGGCCGCAGTAGCCGCGGTCTGAGCGGCATGGCCGCGAGCGTAGGATTGACCTCCAGTTCCACGCGCGTACGGGCAGACAGGAGGCGATCGCATGGCTGAAGCGGTCACTCCGACAGGGTCGGCGACGGGCGGGCAGTCCCTCCGTCGCCTCGTCCCGCGCATCTTCTCCCGTGCGCCGTCGCGCGACGCGCTCGAGGAGCTCATGCGAACGGTGCGCGTGCACCACCCCAAGGGCGACATCGCGATCGTCGAGCGTGCATATCGGACCGCCGCGAAGGCGCATGCGTCCCAGAAGCGGCAGAGCGGTGAGCCCTACATCACGCACCCGCTCGCGGTCGCGCAGATCCTCGCGGAACTGGGCCTGGGTCCGCGCGCCATCGCCGCAGCCCTCCTCCACGACACCGTGGAGGACACCGACTACTCCCTCGACCAGCTGACGGCGGACTTCGGCGACGAGGTCGCGATGCTCGTCGACGGTGTGACGAAGCTCGACAAGGTCAAGTACGGCGACGCGGCGCAGGCCGAGACCGTCCGCAAGATGATCGTCGCGATGTCGAAGGACATCCGCGTCCTCCTGATCAAGCTCGCAGACCGGTTGCACAATGCGCGCACCTGGGGGTTCGTGCCGCCTGAGAAGGCCGCGAAGAAGGCGCGCGAGACGCTCGAGATCTACGCTCCGCTGGCGCATCGCCTCGGCATCCAGACCGCGAAGAGCGAGCTGGAAGATCTGTCGTTCGCCGTGCTTCATCCGAAGCTCTACGCCGAGATCGACTCACTCGTCAAGCAGCGCACTCCGCAGCGCGAGCAGTACGTCCACACGGTGATCGACAACGTCGAAGCCGACCTGCGGGATCTGCGTATCCGAGGTCGCGTGATGGGACGACCCAAGCAGCTGTACTCCGTGTATCAGAAGATGGTCGTCCGAGGTCGCGAGTTCGACGACATCTACGACCTCATCGGCATCCGCGTCATGGTGAACACGGTTCGCGACTGCTACGCGGTCCTGGGCGCTATCCACGCACGGTGGACGCCGATCCCGGGCCGGTTCAAGGACTACATCGCGACGCCGAAGTTCAATCTGTACCAGTCGCTCCACACGACGGTCATCGGTCCCGGCGGTCGCACGGTCGAGATTCAGATCCGCACCCACGAGATGCACCAGCAGGCCGAGTACGGCGTGGCCGCGCACTGGAAGTACAAGGAGCAGATCTCCGGCGGCAAGGCGGACTCCAAGGCCATCGACCAGGACATGGCGTGGCTGGCGCACATCTCGGACTGGCAGGCCGAAACCGCCGATCCGAGCGAGTTCCTCGATTCCCTCCGTTTCGAGATCGGCGCGAAGGAGGTCTACGTCTTCACCCCCAAGGGGCGCGTCGTGGGGCTCCCCGCCGGTGCGACCCCCGTCGACTTCGCGTACGCCGTGCACACCGAGATCGGCCACCGGACGATGGGTGCGAAGGTCAACGGTCGCCTGGTGCCGCTCGAATCGGAGCTGCACTCCGGTGACGTCGTCGAGGTGTTCACCTCGAAGAACCCGGATGCCGGCCCCAGCCAGGACTGGCTGGCGTTCGTCAAGAGCACCCGAGCACGCAACAAGATCCGCGGGTGGTTCACGAAGGAGCGGCGCGACGAAGCCGTCGAGCAGGGCAAGGACGCCATCGCGCGCGCGATGCGCCGACAGAACCTGCCGCTTCAGCGTCTGATGAATCAGGACTCCTTCACCGCGGTCGCGCACCAGCTCCGCTACGAGGATGTCACCGCCCTCTACGCCGCGGTCGGCGAAGGGCACGTGTCGACCCAGTCGGTCATCGAGAAGGTCACCGCCCTCGTCCGCACGGAGGAGGAGAACACCTCCACCGGTCCCATCGACCTTCCTGCCGTCGGCCGGTCCAAAGCGCCGCGCGGCGGAGACTCGGGCGTCCTCGTCCGGGGTGCGCCCGACATCCTCGTGAAGCTCGCCAAGTGCTGCACGCCGGTCCCGGGGGACGAGATCGTCGGTTTCGTCACGCGCGGCAGCGGCGTCTCCGTGCACCGCGCCGACTGCACGAACGCCGGCGCGCTCCGCGACCAGCCGGACCGGCTCATCGAGGTCTCGTGGGCGCCGACGTCCAAGAGCGTCTTCCTCGTCCACATCCAGGTCGAGGCCCTCGACCGCTCGGGGCTGCTGAGCGACATCACGCGGGTGCTCAGCGAGCACCACGTGAACATCCTCTCGGCATCCGTCCAGACGACGAATGACCGTCTCGCGCTCAGCCGGTACGTCTTCGAGATGGGCGACACGGTCCACCTCGACCGCGTGCTGAACGCCGTCCGGCGCATCGACGCGGTCTACGACGTCTACCGGGTCACCTCTTCCTGACGCCGTCGCAGTTCGGCAGCCGCCGCGCGCTTGTGATGGACGGGTCCTGCCTGCCCGATCCAGGTCACGGCATCGTCGAGCAGGTCCGGTCGCCACGCGAGCATGTCATCGACCAGGTGGCGTGGAGAGGTACCCACGGCGGCCTCGCGGATGAGGTCCACCAGAGTGCGGACCGGGGTCGTCACGGCGACGCCGCTGATGAGCTCGACGTCACGGGCCGGGAGGGCGACGTCGCGGAACCGGATGCGAGCGTCGACCGGAAATGCCGCACGCCGTCTCCCCGCCCGCTGCAGGCTCTGGATGAGCGGCGGCTCCGGGATGGCACCGTGCACCCAGGCGGCGCTGGCGTGCGTGACCGCGCGCTCCGGTCCGCCGACCGAGCGGAAGGATGCCGCGCGCAGCTCGCGTGTTTCGACGGCGTCCGCCGGCATGAAGGCCTCGCCGATCTCCACGAGATCGCCGTCCAGGCGAGCCGCCGTCAGCTCCGCGGTCGACAGGCGGTCATCGGCGAAATAGAGGAACGGCCACATGAGGGCAGTCTGCGTCATACGGGCGCGTCGGGCCGGAGTCGAATTCCGGCTGTGGAGAAACGACGAGAGCGGACCACCCGGGAGGGTGCTCCGCTCTCGTCAGATCCGACGTGTCAGCCGCCGAGGGCCCGCAACCAGCCCTTGCGGGCTTCGAGCGCGTCCTTCGCCTTTGCGATGGCGGCCTTATCCTTCGTGGCTTCTGCGGCCGTGAGCTCGTCCTCGAGCTTCGAGATCGCATCCTGGAGCTGGCTCGTCATGTCGTTCTGACGCGCCTTCGTCTCGGGGTTGTTGCGCTTCCAGTCCTCGTCTTCACGGGACTTCATCGCGGTCTCGACCTTGCGGAGCTGGTCGTCCAGGCCACGCTCGGTGTCGCGCGGGAACACACGACCGATCTCGTCCCAGCGGCGCTGGATGTTCGTGAGGAGGGTCCGCGCCTTGGCGTTGTCCTTCTCCTTCGCGACGGCGGCGGCTTCGTCGAGCAGAGCGCGCTTGGCCTCGATCTTCTCCTTCGATGCTTCGACGTCCGCGTTCTCGCGTTCGATGCGCGCGCCGTAGAGGACGTCACCCGCAGCCTTGAAGCGGGCCCAGAGCGTGTCGTCCGCCTTCTTTCCGGCGCGGCCGGCGCTCTTCCACTGGTCGAGCAGCTCGCGGTACGCCGAGATGCCGTCCCTCGCCCCTCGGCGCCAGTGCCTCGGCGCGCTCGACGAGGCGCGTCTTCGCGTCGCGGGCGCTCTTGTGCTGCTCGTCGAGGCTCGAGTAGAACTCGCGGCGGTTCTTGTCCACGATGGCGCGGGCGTCGCGGAATCGCTTCCAGAGCTGCTGACCGACCGCCTTGGGCAGACGGGGTCCAGTGCTCTGGTGCTCCTGCCAGCGTGCGAACAGGGCTGCCACGTCGGCTGTCGTCTGCTTCCACTGGATGGAGCGCGGGTCCTTGGCGGCGATCGCCTCGATCTCGGTGACGATGCCCTCGCGTTCGGCGACGGCGGCATCCACCGCTGCGCGCTGAGCCTGCGCCTCTTCGGCGCTCGCCTCGGACAGCGCGCCCTCGAGCGACGTGACGCGGGCCTCCAGCGAGGCGAGATCGCCGACGGCGGCAGCGCCGTCGAGACGTTCGCGGATGGTGCGGGCGGTGCTGCGCAGATCGGATGCCGACGCCCCGCCGCGCCGGTGGCGCACCTCGAGGAGGGTCACCTCAGAGGCGAGGTCGGCGTACTTGCGCTCGAAGTAGGCGAGAGCCTCTTCGGGGGTGCCGTCGGGGTACTGGCCGACAACACGCCACTGATCGCCCTCGCGGACGGAGACGGTGCCGTCGTCGTCGACGCGGCCCCACGGCTGGGTCTCGGCGGATTCGGGGGTGGCGGAACTCACGGGGGTCACCTCGTCGGCGGCATGCGCCGCATGGGGGTCGGATTAGTGACTCAGCCTAGTACGCGCCGGTCACGGAGTCGGAGTGGGAGTCGGGGATTCAGACGGCTCGGGGGAGGGAGCGGGGGTCGCACCCGGGCTCTGCGACGGAGACGGGGACGGCGCGGGTTCAGGAGTGCCGGGCCCGAGCGTGTAGTAGGCGACCTGCCCGCCGAGGACCGCGAGCAGAAGCGCACCACCGGCGACGCCGGCGATCACGTTGTCGCGGCGGCGTCGCTGGATGACGGAGGCGTGGAAGCGTCGTCGCGCTTCGTAGAGACGTGCGCGCTCGCGCTCCTGTGCGCTCGAGCGACCCTTGTCCTTGCCCGCTGCCACGGCGTTCCTCCCGTCGAGGCTGAGCGAGAGCGCAGCCTTCTGCAGATTATTCGGCCCCGCGCCCGGGGCAAAACCCGGCGGCACCGGTCGGGGCGTGATGTCGGTGGGGGCGATTAGCCTGGAGGGATGGCACAGAGTGATGCGCTTTTTCGCGGAGCGACGCCTCTGGCCGTGAGGATGCGCCCGGCATCCCTCGACGAGGTCGCCGGCCAGACCCACCTGCTCCGTCCGGGGTCGCCGCTCGTCGCCCTCGCCGACCCCGGGCGCGCGACCACCGGCGCAGTCTCGGTGATCCTCTGGGGGCCGCCGGGGACCGGCAAGACGACGCTGGCGCAGGCGATCGCGCGGACCTCCGGCCGTCGGTTCGTGGAGCTCTCGGCCGTCACCGCCGGCGTCAAGGACGTCCGTGAGGTCATGCAAGAGGCGATGACCCAGCGCGACCTGTACGGCGCCTCCACGATCCTCTTCCTCGATGAGATCCACCGCTTCACCAAGGCGCAGCAGGACGCCCTGCTCCCGGGCGTCGAGAACGGGTGGGTCATCCTCATCGCGGCGACGACCGAGAACCCGTCCTTCTCGGTGATCTCGCCCCTGCTGTCGCGGTCTCTCCTCCTCACTCTGCAGCCACTCACCGATGCGGACCTCGGCATGTTGGTCGACCGCGCCGTCACCGACGCCCGAGGCCTTGCCGGCGCCGTCACCCTCTCGGATGAGGCGCGGGCCGCCCTCGTTCACCTCGCTTCAGGGGATGCGCGTCGTGCGTTGACCTCGCTCGAGGCCGCGGCGTCGATGGCCGAGCCGGTCGAGCCGTCGAAGGAAGAGAGCGAGGATGCCCCGCCGGAGCCGCCCGTCATCACGGCCGAGCACGTCGCGCAAGCCGTCGATCGCGCACTGCTGCGGTACGACAGACAGGGCGATGAGCACTACGACGTCATCAGCGCCTTCATCAAGTCGATCCGAGGGTCCGATCCGGACGCCGCGATGCACTACCTCGCCCGGATGATCGAAGCCGGCGAGGATCCGCGATTCATCGCCCGGCGCCTGGTCATCTCAGCCGCGGAGGACATCGGGCTCGCCGACCCGCAGGCTCTTCAGATCGCCGTGGCGGCCGCTGACGCGGTGGCGTTCATCGGGATGCCGGAGGGGCGCATCCCACTCGCGGAGGCCACCGCCTATCTCGCGACCACCGCGAAGTCGAACGCCGCTTACAACGCCATCAATGCGGCGATCGCGGACGTCCGTGCGGGAGGGTTCGGGCGGGTGCCGATCCATCTGAGGGACGCGCACTACGCCGGGGCGAAGCGCCTGGGTCACGGCAAGGGATACGTGTACCCGCACGACCTCGAGGTCGGTGTCGCGACGCAGCAGTATTTGCCTGACGAACTGCGAGGACGCCGCTACTACGCGCCGACCGGTCGGGGTATGGAGCGCGACATCTCCGCCCGACTCGAGAAGATCCGGAAGATCCTCGGTGACTGAGGCGCCGGGGCAGGTGGACCGCCGCATCGACGACGTGTGGGCGGCCGCCGACGAAGAGAATCCCGACGCCCTCCGAATCGCGATGCGAGAGGCGCTCACCGGGCGACCCGAGGGTGACCCTCGAGCCCTGTTCGAGCGCGCGTCGGTTGAGGACTTCCTCGGACAAGAGTCGGCGGCGATCCCGCTCTATCGTGCGGCGCTCGCTGGGGGACTGGAGGCGCCCTTCGCGACGCAGGCGAGGATCCAACTCGCGAGCTCCCTGCGGAATGTGGGGGATGCTTCGGGCGCGATCGCCGTCCTGAAGGACGTCCCGCCGACCGACCCGTTGGCGGGCGCGGCGGCGGGATTCCGAGCGCTCGCCCTGTACGACGATGACAAGCCCGTCCGCGCGCTCCGCACCGCCCTTCGAGCTCTCGCGGACGAGATACCTCTCTACGGCCGCGCGCTGCGAGCGTATGCGGCGGAGGTCCGATCGCGCCCCCGCATCCGCGTCATCGCTGTCGCCGTCGTCGTCAGGGACGGGTACGTCCTCGGGGAGCTGTACTCGGCGACGCCGGAGCGTCCGGCATTCCTGCGGGCTCCGGGCGGCGGTGTCGAGCCGGGGGAGACGGCTGATGCTGCGGTCCGCCGGGAGCTCGCGGAGGAGCTCGGGGCGACCATGACGGATTCGCGGCTCCTCGGGGTCCTCGAGAACATCTTCGACAACGACGGCCGCCCCGGGCACGAGATCGCCTACGTCTTCGCGGTGCGCAGCCCGGAGCTCGACGACCTGGGCGTCGACGAGCGGATCCAGGTGCTCGACGGCGACACATCGGTCGGCTGGTACCGGATCGACGACCTCGACGCTGATGCGTTGCCCTTCTATCCGCCCGGTGCGCTCGATCTGGGGCGCGGCCAGGGATGATCCGACCCGTCTGTTAGGCTTAATCGGCTCGAAACCGTGTTTTCGGGCATCCTCTTCTCTCTTTCCCACCTTTCGGCGTGCCCCGGCGTGCAGTCCGCAAGGGCGAGAGAAGGCGATACGCCCGTGAGCCGTGAAAGACATGGCCACGTCATGGAAGGAAGATTTCGTGGCAACGAAGTCCCAGGACCGCCGCAAGGTGCGCCTCTCGCGCGCCCTCGGCGTCGCGCTGACCCCCAAGGCCGCCCGCTACCTCGAGAAGCGTCCCTACGCTCCCGGTGAGCACGGCCGCACCAAGCGCAAGCAGGACAGCGACTACGCCGTCCGTCTTCGCGAGAAGCAGCGTCTGCGCGAGCAGTACGGCATCCGCGAGAAGCAGATGCGCAACACCTTCAACGAGGCCCGCCGCACGGAGGGTCTGACCGGTGAGAACCTCGTCGAGCTCCTCGAGATGCGTCTCGACTCGCTCGTGCTCCGTTCGGGCTTCGCCCGCACGACGGCACAGGCGCGTCAGCTCGTCGTGCACCGTCACATCCTCGTCGACGGACAGCTCGTCGACCGCCCGTCCTTCCGCGTGAAGCCGGGCCAGACGATCCACGTCAAGGCCAAGAGCGAGGCTCTCGAGCCGTTCCAGGTCGCAGCCGCCGGCGGTCACGCCGAGGTCCTGCCCCCGGTTCCCGGCTACCTGTCGGTCGAGCTCGACAAGCTCCAGGCCCGTCTCGAGCGTCGCCCCAAGCGCGCCGAGGTCCCGGTCACCTGTGAAGTCCAGCTCGTCGTCGAGTACTACGCCGCGCGCTGATCCTCGGATCACGCGGTTCGGAGGGGCGTCGGGTTCACCCGGCGCCCCTTCTGCTTTGCACCTAACATGGACCCATGAAGAAAGTCCTCTGGTTCCTGATGGGCATCGTCGCCGGCTTCGTCGCCGCGCACCTGGTGAACAAGGATCCGCGAGGCCAGGAGCTCCTCTCCGAGGTCGACCTCCGCATCTCCGAGTTCACCGACCGGATGGGCGAGGCCTACCGGACGCAGGAGGCGAAGATCGAGGGCATCGTCGCCGACGCGCAGGACGCCCTGTCGAAGGATGCCGTGTCGAAGGATGCCGCGTCCGCCCCGCAGGGCGACTGACCCACTTCCCCATCTCCCGGTCGCGGCCCCTGGGACGCGACCGATCCCGCATGCAGTTTGAGGACACACGATGAAGACCGCTGAGATCGCCCGGCGCTACCTGGACTACTTCGAGAAGCGCGGGCACACGATCGTGCCCTCGGCATCCCTCGTCAGTGATGACCCGGCGCTGCTGTTCACGGTCGCCGGCATGGTCCCCTTCATCCCGTACCTCTCGGGCGACGTCCCCGCGCCCTACAAGCGCGCGGCGGACAACCAGAAATGCATCCGCACGAACGACATCGAGGAGGTCGGCAAGACCCCGCGTCACGGCACGTTCTTCCAGATGCTGGGCAACTGGTCGTTCGGCGATTACTTCAAGAAGGACGCGATCCGGTACGCGTGGGAGCTCCTCACCACCCCCGACGAAGACGGCGGACTCGGATTCGATCCGAAGGATCTCTGGGTCACCGTCTACGAGGAGGACGACGAGGCGATCCAGCTCTGGCTCGAGCACTCGACCCTTCCCGAGGAGCGCATCCAGCGCCTGGGCAAGGACACGAACTACTGGACCACGGGGCTTCCCGGTCCCGCCGGCCCGTGCTCCGAGATCTTCTTCGATCGCGGTCCCGAATACGGCGTCGACGGCGGGCCCGCCACGGACGACGACCGCTACGTCGAGATCTGGAACCTCGTGTTCATGCAGTACGAGATCACGAACGTGCGCTCGAAGTACGAGTTCGACATCATCGGCGACCTCCCGGCACAGAACATCGACACCGGCATGGGCCTCGAGCGCGTCGCGTTCATCAAGCAGGGCGTCGACAACATGTACGAGACGGACCAGGTCCGTCCCGTCCTCGACAAGGCTGTGGAGCTCTCGGGCAAGAGGTACGGCGAGAACCACGACGACGACGTCCGCTTCCGCGTGGTGGCCGACCACATCCGCTCGTCGCTGATGTTGCTCTCCGACGGTGTGACGCCGGCGAACGACGGTCGCGGCTACATCCTGCGCCGCCTCATGCGCCGCGCGATCCGGTCGATGCGCCTGCTGGGCGTGGAAGGCCCGACGTTCGCGGAGCTTTTCGCGGTGTCGCGCGACGCGATGAGGGAGTCCTACCCGGTCGTCGAGACCGACTACGCTCGGCTGTCGCAGTACGCGCTGGCCGAGGAGGCGACCTTCCTCCGCACCCTCGCGAGCGGATCGGAGATCCTCGACACGTCGATCGAGTCCGCCAAGTCCACGCAGTCGACCGCGCTGAGCGGCTCGCAGGCATTCCTCCTGCACGACACCTACGGCTTCCCGATCGACCTCACGCTCGAGATCGCCGAAGAGGCCGGTCTCTCGGTCGACCGCGCCGGTTTCGATACCCTCATGAAGGAGCAGCGCGACCGCGCCAAGGCCGACGCCCGCTCCCGCAAGCGTCAGCTCGCCGACACGAGCGTCTACCGCGACTTCCGCGCGCTGGGTGAGACGGTCTTCACGGGATACACCGATCTCGAGACCGAGTCCCGGATCCTCGGCATCCTCGTCGACGGCGCTCCGGCCGACCGTGCCTCGCAGGGGCAGATCGCCGAGGTGATCACCGCCGAGACCGCCCTCTACGCGGAGTCGGGCGGCCAGGTCGCCGACAAGGGCGTCATCGTCGGTCCGGGTTACGAGCTCGAGGTCCTCGACGTGCAGAAGCCCGTCCCCGGCCTCATCAGCCACACGGTCGAGGTGACCACGGGCGAGGTCGCCGTCGGTCACGCCGCGACGACGGTGGTGGATGCCGCCAACCGCCGCGCGGCTGCGCAGGCCCACTCCGCGACCCACCTCGTGCACGCGGCTCTCCGCGACACGCTCGGCAAGAGTGCGACGCAGGCGGGCTCCCTCAACCGTGCGGGATACCTCCGGTTCGACTTCTCGTGGGGCCAGGCGCTCTCGCCCGAGACCCGCAGCGAGATCGAGGAGATCGCCAACAACGCCGTCCGCGACGACCTCGAGGTCACGACCCGCGTCATGTCGCTCGACGAGGCGAAGGCGGCGGGCGCCATGGCGCTGTTCGGCGAGAAGTACGGCGACACCGTGCGGATGGTCGACATCGGCGGCCCGTGGTCGCGCGAGCTCTGCGCCGGCACCCACGTGTCCTCCAGCGCCCAGGTCGGGCTCATCAACCTCGTGGGGGAGTCGTCCGTCGGCGCCTCCAACCGCCGCGTCGAGGCACTCGTGGGCCAGGACGCCTTCCGCGAGCTCGCAGCCGAGCGTGCCATCGTGTCGCAGCTCACGTCGGGATTGAAGATCCCGCGCGACCAGCTGCCCGCGCGTATCGCGGAGCTGCAGGCCAGCCTCAAGGCGGCCGAGAAGAAGATCGCTCAGTTCGAGGCGAAGGCCCTCGGTGAGCGGGTGCCGACTCTTGCGGCATCCGCCGTCTCGGCCGGCTCCTACCGCGTGGTGGCGCAGTCGATCGGCCCGGTCGCCTCCGCCGACGACCTTCGGACGCTCGCCCTGCAGGTGCGCGAGCGTCTCGGTTCCGACGCCGGTGTCGTCGCCCTCGCGGGTGAGGCCGGTGGGCGTCCGATCGTCATCGTCGCAACCACCGAGGCCGCGCGCGCCGCGGGTGCCAAGGCGGGACTCCTGGCGAAGACCGCTGCCGGAGTGCTCGGCGGCGGTGGCGGCGGCCGTGATGACGTGGCACAGGGAGGCGGGACGGATGCCTCGGCTCTGCCGGCTGCGCTGACCGGGATCGTCGCGGCACTGGAGGGTGCGACCGCGTGAGCGGTTTCCGTCGCGGGATCCGTCTCGGCATCGACGTCGGGCGAGCCCGCGTCGGGGTCGCACGGTGCGATCCGGACGGGATGCTCGCCGTCCCGGTCGAGACCGTTCCCCGCTCCGAGACCTCGGTCGCGCGCATCGTCGAGATCGCGCGCGAGTACGACCCGATCGAGATCCTCGTCGGTCTCCCGATCAGCCTGGGGGGATCCGAGACCGCGTCGACGACCGATGCGCGCGAGTTCGCCACTGAGCTCTCGGCCGCTGTCGATGTGCCCATCCGACTGGTGGACGAGCGGCTGAGCACCGTGTCGGCGAACGCCGTGCTCCGTCAGAACGGGCGTTCGCAGAAGTCGTCTCGTAGGATCGTTGACCAGATCGCCGCGGTCGTTCTCCTCCAGCAGGCGATCGATGTCGAGAAGAGCACCGGCAACCCGGCCGGTGCGGCGCTGTAAAAGACGCAGGAGTCCATCGATGCCCGAGACCCCGTCGCCTGGCGACCTTCCCGAGGCGCCGACGTCGCGTCGTGCGGCACGAGAGGCGCAGCGCCAGAACACGCAGAGTGTTTCTGGCGTCGACGACGCTCCTGCCGCGGAGAACCTGCAGGGCGACCGGCAGCCGGTCAGCGAGCCCGTCGCGGCTGTGCCCCCGGCATCCGCTGTCCCTCGGCGCACGCCCGTGGCGGATCGGCCTCTCGCGTCGACGACGGCGCCGATCGACGCGCTCTTCGAGGAGAAGGGCCTGAAGGCCCCGTCGAGCTCGTCGAAGCGCCACGACAAGGACCGTCGGAAGAGCCGCGTGGCGGCATGGGGCGTGTTCGCGATCGTCCTCGCGATCATCGGCGGGCTCGTCGGCGGCGGCGTCGCCGTGTGGACCACCTATGAGGATCAGATCCGGAAGGTCCTCGGCTGGGAGGAGCCGAAGGACTTCGAGGCGGGGATGGCAGAGGGCGAGGCCAGCGTGACGGTGCTGTCGGGACAGACCGGCGCGGACATCTCCCGCGCGCTGTTCGACGCGGGCGTGACGAAGACGTCCGACGCGTTCTACTCGTACTTGATCGAGAGCGCCGAGGATCCCAGCGCGCTCAAGCCCGGCGTCTATGCGCTGCAGAAGAAGATGACCTCGGAGGCGGCCTACCAGGCTCTGCTCGACCCGACGAACAAGCAGGAGTACACCGCGCAGCTCCGCGAGGGGCTGACGGTCGCACAATCCGTTCCGCGCATCGCGGAGGGGATCGGTCTTCCCCTGGAGGACGTCGAGAACGCCGTGAAGGACCCGAGCGCGTACGGCGTGAAGGCGGAGACGCTGGAGGGGTGGCTCTTCCCGGCCACCTACACCTTCGATCCTGACGTGACGGCGAAAGAGGTCATCCAGAGGATGGTCGACCGCACCGTGCAAGCGCTCGACGACGCCGGTGTCCCCACCGATCAGCGGGAACGGATCCTCACGGTCGCGTCCATCATCGAGAAGGAGGCGCGGTACGCCGACGACTTCTACAAGGTGTCGCGTGTCATCGAGAACCGGCTCGACCCGGCCATCAGCGACACCGACGGGCTGCTGCAGATGGACTCGACCGCGCAGTACCCCTTCCAGGACCGCGAGGGCGGCACGAGTTCGCGGGCGGAGGAGCTCGAGGACGACAACGGCTGGAACACCTACAAGAAGAAGGGTCTCCCGGTCACCCCGATCGCGAACCCGGGCGAGCTCGCGATGAAGGCGGCGCTCGAACCCGCGGACGGGCCCTGGCAGTACTTCGTCACCGTCAACCTCGAGACGGGCGAGACCGTCTTCTCGGCGACGTTCGCCGAGCACGAGAAGGCCGTCGCGCAGTACCAGCAGTGGTGCCGGGACAACCCGGACGGGGGCTGCTCCTGATGAGCGACGTCGCCCTGGAGGTCTGGGGCGATCCGATCGACCACAGCCTGTCACCGGCGATGCACACGGCGGCCTACGGCTTCCTCGGCTGGGACTGGACGTACGGTCGACGGCGCGTGGATGAGCGTTCCTTCCACGCGGAGTTGACCGGGTTGGATGCCGCACACCGCGGCCTCTCGCTCACGATGCCGCTGAAGCACGCCGCATTCGCCGCGGCGGCCGATCGGGACGCGCGCGCGATGCTGACCGGTGCGGCCAACACGCTCGTGCGGACGGGCGACGGATGGCGTGCCTTCAACACCGATGTCGGCGGAATCGTCGCTGCGTTGGGCGAGCAGGGCATCGTGTCCGCCCATCGGGCGCGCATCGTCGGCGCGGGGGCGACGGCATCCGCTGCCCTCGTCGCGCTGGCGGAGCTCGGGGTCGGCGAGGTCGAGATCGTCGCTCGGCGCCCGGAGGCCGCGGCGACGCTCGTGGACCTCGGCCACCGCGTCGGTGTCCACGTGACGACGGCGCTCCTGAGCGAGCCTGTGGAGCGCCGCGTCGACGTCACGATCGCGACCCTGCCCGGAGGCGTGTCGGTGGAGGATTCCGTCGCTGGCGCTCTGGCGGCGACCGGCGGTCCGCTGATGGACGTCGTGTACGGTCACTGGCCGACCGATCTCTCGCGGGCGTGGGATCGCGCGGGCGATTCGGCGCGTGGAGGGGAGGGGATGCTGCTGCACCAGGCCGTGCTGCAGATCCGCGCGTTCGCGACCGGCGGGGTCGACGAGCCGCTGCCGCGAGAGGCCGAGGTCGTGGCCGTCATGCGCCGCGCGCTCGTGGGAGACTAGAGCAATGCTCCGCGTGCTCACCGCCGGCGAATCCCACGGCCCCGAACTCGTCGCCATCATGGAGGGTCTGCCCTCCGGCGTCCCCGTCTCGCTCGACGCGATCCGCGCCGACCTGGCCCGCCGCAAGCTCGGCTACGGCCGTGGCTCGCGGATGAAGTTCGAGGAAGACGAGTTGAACCTCTCGGGCGGCGTCCGGCACGGCCTGTCGCTCGGCAGCCCGATCGCCCTGCGCATCGGCAACACCGAGTGGCCGAAGTGGGTCGAGGTCATGAACCCCGAGCCCACCGAGCTGAGCGAACGCTCCCGCGGCCGCGGTGCCGCGCTCACGCGCCCCCGTCCCGGTCACGCCGACCTCGTGGGCATGCAGAAGTACGACTTCGACGAGGCGCGGCCGATCCTCGAGCGCGCGAGCGCGCGCGAGACAGCCGCGCGCGTCGCGCTCGGTGCGATCGCCCGCGGCTTCCTCTCGGAGCTCGGCATCCGCCTCGTGAGCCACACGCTGTCGATCGGTCCCGTCCAGGTGCCCGAGGGGGCGGAGCTCCCCGGACCCGACGATGTCGATGCGCTCGACGCCGATCCGCTCCGCTGCTTCGACCCGGCCACGTCCGAGCGCATGGTCGCCGAGGTGGATGCCGCCAAGAAGGACGGCGACACCCTCGGCGGGATCGTCGAGGTGCTCGCCTACGGCCTGCCTCCGGGGCTCGGATCGCACGTGCACTGGGATCGGCGCCTCGACGGCAAGCTCGCCCAGGCCCTCATGAGCATCCAGGCGATCAAGGGCGTCGAGGTCGGGGACGGGTTCGAGACCACGCGTCGTCGCGGCTCGGCGGCTCATGACGAACTCTTCGCGACCGAGGACGGCATCACGCGCGCGTCCGACCGTGCCGGCGGCACCGAAGGCGGGATGTCGACGGGCACCGTCCTCCGCGTCCGCGCCGGGATGAAGCCCATCGCCACCGTCCCGCACGCGCTTCGTACCGTGGACGTCGCCACCGGTGACACGGCCGCTGCCCACCACCAGCGCTCGGATGTCTGCGCGGTGCCGGCAGCCGGCGTCGTCGCCGAGGCGATGGTCGCGATCGTGCTCGCCGACGCGGTCCTCGAGAAGTTCGGCGGCGACAGCGTCCGTGAGACGCGTCGCAACCTCGAGACCTACCTCGAGGCGATCCCCGAGACGCTGAAGACGACCCCTGCGTCCGAGGCGGCACTCCTCACGCATGACCTCGCCTGACGCCCGGGCGATCGTGCTCATCGGTCCCATGGGGGCCGGCAAGACGAGCGTCGGCAAACGGGTGGCGAAGCGACTCGGGCGCACCTTCCACGACACCGACGCGATGATCGTCCGCGCTCACGGGCCCATCGCGGACCTGTTCGCGACACACGGTGAGCCGCACTTCCGCTCTCTCGAACGGGATGCGGTCGCGCAAGCCCTGAGCAGCGGCGGCGTCGTCTCGCTCGGCGGAGGAGCCGTGCTCGACGAGGCCACCCGGGAGCGACTGCGCTCACACCGTGTGGCCCTGCTGACCGTCGCGCCGCGCGTCGTCGCCCGTCGATTGGGCGAAGCGGCATCCCGCCCCCTGCTGTCGGGGGACGACGAGACGCCGATCCAGCGCTGGGAGCGCATCTATGCGGAACGGCGGCCCGTCTACGAGGCCGTCGCCGATGCGACCTTCGACACGTCGTCGGGGCCGCTCGAGAACATCGTGACCGCCATCGCGGACTGGGCAGGGCCCGCCGCCGACACCTCGGGAGTCACCCCATGACCCACACCACCATCAGCGTCACCGGGGCCTCGCCCTACGACATCCACGTCGGTCGGGGCCTGCTCGCCGGTGTCCGCGAGCACTTCGCCCCCACCGTCAAGAAGGTGTTGATCGTGCACACCCCGCGCCTGGGTGCGAAGGCGGCCGACCTCCGTGAACTGCTCCTCGCCGACGGCTCGCTCGAGGTGCTCACCGCCGAGGTCCCCGACGCCGAGGACGGCAAGCGCATCGAGGTCGCCGCCTTCTGCTGGCAGGTCATGGGGCAGGCCGACTTCACCCGCACCGACGCGGTCATCGGCTTCGGCGGCGGCGCCGTGACGGACCTCGCGGGGTTCGTGGCGGCATCCTGGCTGCGCGGAGTGCAGGTCGTGCAGATCCCGACGACCGTCCTCGGGATGGTGGATGCCGCTGTCGGCGGCAAGACCGGTGTCAACACGGCCGAGGGGAAGAACCTCGTCGGCGCGTTCTGGGCTCCCCGTTCGGTGATCTGCGACCTCGACGTGCTCGACACGCTGCCGCGCAACGAGACGGTCGCCGGTTTCGCGGAGGTCGTGAAGGCCGGCTTCATCTGGTACCCCGAGATCCTCGACATCGTCGAGCGCGACCCCGAGGCGGCGGTCGACCCGACGACGGACGAATTCCGCCGGTGCATCGAGCTCGCGATCGAGATGAAGGCGCGCGTGGTGAGCGAGGACTTCCGCGAGGCAGGCCTGCGTGAAGTACTGAACTACGGCCACACCCTGGGTCACGCGATCGAGCACGCCGAGCGGTACCGCTGGCGCCACGGCGCCGCCATCTCGATCGGCATGATGTACGCCGCCGAGCTCTCGCGCCTCGCCGGGCGGCTCTCGGACGACGACGTCGCGCGCCACCGCCGGATCTTCGACCTCCTGGGCCTTCCCACGAGCTATCGGATGGATGGCTGGCAGCACCTGCTGGGCGTCATGCAGCGCGACAAGAAGTCGCGCGCCGGCATGCTCCGCTTCATCGTCCTCGACGCGATCGGCAAGCCCACCGTCATGCAGGCTCCCGACGAGTCGCTGTTGTTCGCGGCGTACCAGGAGATCGCCGGGTGACGGATGCCGCGGTCCGCCGCGTTCGCCTGCACGAGTGGCGCGAGGTCCGCGACCTCCGCATCCGCGCGGTCAGCGATCCGGTCGCGTCCATCGCGTTTCTGACCACCCGCGAGCAGGAGCTCGCCCGCGACGACGTGCACTGGCAGTCGCGGACCGCCGACGCCGCCTTGGGTCAGAACGCGGCGCAGTTCGTCGCGATCGCGGGGGAGCGGTGGGTCGGCTCCGCGACGGTCCTCATCCGGGATGCCGGTGCTGACGACGCCCTGGGCCGCCGCGTCGCCGCCCCGCGGGCCGAGCTCGTCGGTGTCTTCGTCGATGCCGAGCACCGCGGGCGGGGCGTCCTCGACGAGCTCGTCGCCGCGGCATCCGCCTGGGCAGAGGCCGTCGACGCCGACGGGCTCACCCTCGACGTCCACATCGACAACGCCCGCGCGCAGGCGGCCTACCGCCGGCTCGGATTCATCGCGACGGGACTTGCCCTCGACACCGAGGTCGGCCGCGAGATCCAGATGCACCGCCCGTCCCAGTAGGGTCGTCACGTGTCGACCCCCCGCCGCCTGCTGCTCGTCAACGGACCGAACCTGAACCTCCTCGGCATCCGCGAACCCGACGTCTACGGGCACGACACCCTCGCCGACGTCGAGGCGCTCGTCGAGCGGACAGCCGCGGAGTCCGGTTACGAGGTGCGCGCGGTGCAGAGCAATCACGAAGGCGTCCTGATCGACGCGATCCACGCGGCCCGCACGGACTGCGCTGCGATCGTCATCAACCCGGGCGGGCTGACGCACACGTCCGTCGTGCTGCGCGACGCTCTTTCGGGCGTCGCGCTCCCCGTCGCCGAGGTCCACATCTCCGACGTGATGGCCCGGGAATCGTTCCGCCACCACTCGTACGTCGCCGACGTCGCGGTGGTGCATGTCGTCGGCCGCGGGGTCGCCGGATACGCCGACGCCACCCGCGAACTGCTCTCGACCCTCGACGGCTGACCGCTTTCCGGGGCGGGTGCCGCGGCATCCCGTAGAATCGATCGTCGGCCGCATCGGCCTCGAACCCACCGAACGGAAAATCGCACTCTCATGGCATCCACTGCAGACATCAAGAACGGCGTCGTCCTGTCCATCGACGGACAGCTCTGGAACGTCGTCGAGTTCCAGCACGTGAAGCCCGGTAAGGGTGGCGCTTTCGTCCGCACGAAGCTCAAGAACGTCGTCTCGGGCAAGGTCGTCGACCGCACCTACAACGCGGGCGCGAAGATCGAGATCGAGAACGTCGACCGTCGCGACTTCACGTACCTCTACAACGACGGGGACAGCTACGTCTTCATGGACGTCGCCGACTACGACCAGCTGAACGTCTCGGCCACCGTCGTCGGCGACGCGGCCAACTACCTGCTCGAGAACCAGCAGGTGCAGATCGCGCTCAACAACGGCAACCCGCTCTACGTCGAGATGCCCGCCTCGGTCGTCCTCGAGATCACGTACACCGAGCCGGGCCTGCAGGGCGACCGCTCCTCGGCCGGCACGAAGTCCGCGACCCTCGAGACCGGCTACGAGATCCAGGTCCCGCTGTTCGTGGACCAGGGCACCAAGGTCAAGGTCGACACGCGCACCGGGGACTACCTCGGCCGCGTGAACTGACCGCCCGATGAGCGCTCGGAGCAAGGCGCGCAAGCGCGCCCTCGACATCCTGTACCAGTCCGACATCCGGGGCGATGACCTCGGCGTCACCCTCGCCGCCGAGGCCAAGCGCGCGGCGAACGAGCCGGCGCGCGAGGCCTCCTGGCTATACGCCCGCGAGATCGTGGACGGCGTCATCGACGCGCAGAGCGAGATTGACGAGCAGATCGTCACGCACGCGCGTGACTGGAAGCTCGAGCGGATGCCGGCGGTCGACCGCGCGATCCTCCGCATCGGGGTGTGGGAGATCCTGCACAACGACCAGATCCCGACCGCGGTCGCCATCGACGAGGCGGTGGAGCTCGCGAAGGAGTTCTCCACCGACGACTCCGGCTCGTTCGTGCACGGCGTCCTCGCCCGCATCGCGCGCTCCTGACCCGAGGGCCGGCGACCCGGCACATCCACCGACAGACGGCATCCCGTCCGAGATACGCGGCTTCGCGTCGAGTCTCGGCCGCGATGCCGTCTCTCGTCGGCGGGGGAGTCCTGGAGAGCGACCGGATGCCGCGGCTCACCGCCCGGCCCCGCTAGAGTGGTCTCGTACAAGCAACCTTTAACACCGTCCTGTGAGGCGGAGAAGGGAGCGGCGGATGACTTCGCGCATCGTCTTGCACGACGCTGACATCGCCCGCGCACTCACGCGCATCTCTCACGAGATCCTCGAGTCGAACAAGGGCCCCGACGGGCTCGTGCTCCTCGGGATCCCCACTCGCGGCGTCACTCTCGCCGAACGCATCGCGGGGCTCATCGCGTCGTTCACGGGCGTGACCGTCCCGGTCGGATCGCTCGACGTCACGATGTACCGCGACGATCTGCACCGCAATCCCACGCGGACGCCGCGCCCCACCGAGATCCCGCCCGGCGGCATCGACGCGAAGACCGTGGTCCTCGTCGACGACGTGCTGTTCTCGGGCCGGTCCATCCGTGCCGCCCTCGACGCGCTGCAGGACATCGGCCGGCCCGCCGTCGTGCGCCTCGCGATCCTCGTGGACCGCGGTCACCGCGAACTCCCCATCCGGCCGGACTTCGTCGGCAAGAACCTGCCGAGCTCGCGTGAGGAACGCGTCAACGTGCGGCTGGCCGACGTCGACGGCGCCGAAGAGGTGACGATCGCGTCATGAGACACCTCCTCGACACCCGCACCCTCAGTCGGGACGACGCGCTCCGCATCCTCGACGTCGCCGAGGACATGCGCGACACGCAGTCCCGCGAGGTCAAGAAGCTCCCCACCCTCCGCGGCAAGACCGTCGTCAATCTCTTCTTCGAGGACTCGACGCGCACCCGGATCTCCTTCGAAGCGGCTGCCAAGCGGCTCTCGGCCGACGTCATCAACTTCTCCGCGAAGGGGTCCTCGGTCTCCAAGGGAGAGTCCCTTCAGGACACCGCGCAAACCCTGCAGGCGATGGGCGCCGACGCGGTCGTGATCCGTCACGGTGCCTCGGGAGCCCCGCACACGCTCGCGACGAGCGGATGGATATCCGCAGGGGTGCTCAACGCCGGCGACGGAACGCACGAGCACCCGACGCAGGCTCTGCTGGACGCGTTCACCATCCGCAAGCGCGTCTTCGGCGACGACAGCCGGGGCCGCGACCTCGCGGGGCTCCACGTCGCGATCGTCGGCGACGTCCTGCACTCGCGCGTCGCGCGGTCGAACGTCTGGCTGCTGACGACGCTCGGGGCCCGGGTCACCCTGGTGGCACCTCCGACGCTGGTCCCGCAGGACGTCTCGGCCTGGCCGGTGACGATCTCCTACGACCTCGATCAGGCCATCGCGTCGGCGCCGGACGCCGTCATGATGCTCCGCATCCAGCTGGAGCGGATGAATGCGGCCTATTTCCCCACTGAACGGGAGTATTCACGCCGCTGGGGCTTGGATGCCGCGCGGATGGGATCTCTTCCGACCGCTAGCATTGTCATGCACCCCGGACCCATGAACCGGGGTCTGGAGATCTCCGCCGACGCCGCCGATTCACCACGTTCGACCGTGCTCGAGCAGGTCGCGAACGGTGTCTCGGTCCGCATGGCGGCGCTCTACCTGCTCCTGGCGGGGGAGCGACCCACCACCCACCCACAGGAGGAGGCCCGATGAGCGAGATCATCCTCATCCGCGGGGCGCGGATCGACGGCGGCATCGCCGCGGACATCCTGATCCGAGACGGTGTCATCGCCGAGCTCGGCACGGGCCTCAGCGAGAACGGCGCACGGACGGTGGATGGCGACGGCCTGATCGCACTGCCCGGCTTGGTGGATCTGCACACCCACCTCCGAGAGCCGGGCTACGAGGCGTCCGAGACAATCCTGTCGGGCTCCCGCGCCGCCGCCGCCGGCGGCTACACGACGGTGTTCGCCATGCCGAACACCTCTCCGGTCGCCGACACGGCCGGCGTCGTCGAGCAGGAGCTCGCCCTGGGCGAGGCCGCCGGCTACGCCCACGTCCAGCCGATCGGCGCCGTCACCGTCGGGCAGAAGGGCGAGCGGCTCGCCGAGCTCGGCGCGATGGCCTCATCACGCGCGCGCGTCCGCGTCTTCAGCGACGACGGCTTCTGCGTCTTCGACCCGCTCATCATGCGCCGGGCGCTGGAGTACGTGAAGTCCTTCGACGGCGTCGTCGCGCAGCACGCGCAGGACCCGCGACTGACCGAGGGCGCCCAGATGAACGAGGGCACCGTCTCGGCCGAGCTCGGCCTCACGGGATGGCCGGCCGTCGCCGAGGAATCGATCATCGCGCGCGATGTGCTCCTCGCCGAGCACGTCGGTTCGCGCCTGCACGTCTGCCACCTCTCGACTGCCGGCTCCGTCGACCTGATCCGGTGGGCGAAGAAGCGCGGCATCAACGTCACGGCCGAAGTCACGCCCCATCACCTGCTGCTGACCGAGGACCTCGTCCGCGGATACGACCCGCGCTTCAAGGTCAACCCGCCACTGCGGCGGGACGAGGATGTGCGCGCGGTCCGAGAGGGACTCGCGGACGGCACGATCGACATCGTCGCCACCGACCACGCCCCGCATCCCGCCGAAGCGAAGACCTGCGAATGGCAGGCTGCGGCCAACGGGATGGTCGGACTAGAGTCCGCCCTCCGCGTCGTGCACGCCGCGATGGTCGAAACGGGTCTGCTCGAGTGGTCCGACGTCGTCCGTGTCATGTCATCGGCCCCTGCCCGCATCGGCAGGCTCGCGGATGCCGGGACCCCGATCGCGGTCGGATCGCCGGCATCCCTCGCCCTCTACGACCCGGCGCCGATCCGCGCATTCAGCACGGACGACCTGCGGGGCGGCAGTGTGAATTCGCCCTACCTGGGGCGGGAGCTTCCGGGAGAGGTACGCGCGACGTTCTTCCGCGGCCGACAGACCGTCGCCGACGGCGCGGTCGTCGCCGAGGTCGCCTCGTGACGCGCGAGGCTGCCGTCCTCGTCATGGTGGCGGTCGCCGTCCTGCTGATCGTGATCGGACTGATTGCCTGGCGACGACGATCGAGGCGGGATGCGGGCCTGACCGCCCCGGTCGGCGATGCCCCCGACGGTGCCGTCACGAGTCTCCGCTCGGAGGGACTGTACGTCGCCACGACCCGTCACGACGATGCGCTGGAACGGCTCGCGATCCGCGGGCTCGCCTTCCGGTCCCGCGTCGACGTGACCGTGACCGATGCCGGCGTGGCTCTCGATCTGACCGGCCAGCCGCGGATCTTCCTCGCCGCGGACGCCCTGGTCTCCGTGGGCCAGGCGACGGTCGCCATCGACCGGGTCGTCGAGCGCGACGGCCTCGTTCGTCTCGCGTGGACCACCCCGGAAGGCACGGTCGTCGACAGCTACCTCCGCCCGCAGGACCTCTCCGCGCGATCGCTCAGCGACGCGATCAGCCGGGTCCTCCCCGCCACCTCTTCTCCCACCTCTCCCCAGCAGATTCCCGGAAGCGACGCATGAGCATTCAGAGATTCCAAGCTCCCGAACCCGCCGTCCTCGTCCTCGAGGACGGTACCCGACACCCCGGGCACGCCTACGGCGCCCGCGGCACCACCCTCGGCGAGGTCGTCTTCGCCACGGCGATGACCGGGTACCAGGAGACGATCACCGACCCGTCCTACGCGGGTCAGATCGTTCTCCAGACCGCACCGCACATCGGCAACACCGGCATGAACGGCGAGGACCACGAGTCCCGCCGCATCTGGGTGTCGGGGTACGTCGTGCGCGACCCCTCGCGCATCGTCTCCAACTGGCGCGCCGACCACTCGCTCGAGGACGCCCTCGTCCGCGACGACATCGTCGGCATCAGCGGCATCGACACGCGCGCGGTCACCCGGGTGCTGCGATCAGCGGGCTCCATGCGGGGCGGGGTGTTCTCAGGGGATGACGCGGCGCTCAGCGACGACGAGCAGCTGCGCATCGTGCGCGAGGCGCCCGAGATGAGCGGGCAGAACCTGTCCGCGGACGTCTCGGTGCCCGCCGCGCAGGTGACCCCCGCCGTGGGCGAGAAGATCGGCAACCTCGCGATCCTCGACCTCGGCGTGAAGCAGGCCACCGTGAACAACCTCGCCGCCCGCGGGTTCGAGGTCCACGTCCTGCCGCAGACGATCTCGTTCGCCGATATCCAGGCCGTCGACCCCGTCGCCGTCTTCTACTCGAACGGCCCCGGCGACCCCGCGGCATCCGATCGTCACGTCGCGCTCCTGCGCGAGGTCCTCGACGCCCGCCTGCCGTTCTTCGGCATCTGCTTCGGCAACCAGCTGTTCGGCCGCGCCCTCGGGTTCGGGACGTACAAGCTGCCCTTCGGGCACCGCGGCATCAACCAGCCGGTCCTCGACAAGACCACGGGCCGCGTCGAGATCACGGCGCACAACCACGGCTTCGCTGTCGACGCGCCCATCGAGGGCGTCATCGACAGCCCGAACGGCTACGGCCGCGTCGAGGTCAGCCACGTGGGCCTCAACGACAACGTGGTGGAGGGCCTTCGCGCCCTCGACCTCCCGGCGTTCAGCGTGCAGTACCACCCCGAGGCCGCCGCCGGCCCGCACGACGCCAACTACCTGTTCGACCGCTTCCGCGACCTCGTGGTCGCCACTCAGGAGACGAAGAATGCCTAAGCGCGACGACATCCAGAGCGTCCTCGTCATCGGATCGGGCCCGATCGTCATCGGTCAGGCCTGCGAGTTCGACTACTCCGGCACCCAGGCGTGCCGGGTCCTCCGCGAGGAGGGCGTCCGCGTCATCCTCGTCAACTCGAACCCGGCCACGATCATGACCGACCCCGACTTCGCCGACGCGACGTACGTCGAGCCGATCACCCCCGAGGTGATCGAGACGATCATCGCCAAGGAGAAGCCCGACGCGATCCTGCCGACCCTCGGCGGCCAGACAGCCCTGAACGCGGCGATGGCCCTCCACGACCGCGGCATCCTCGAGAAGTACGGCGTGGAGCTCATCGGCGCCAAGGTCGACGCGATCCGCAAGGGTGAGGACCGTCAGGTCTTCAAGGAGCTCGTCCTCGAGTCCGGTGCTGACGTCGCGCGCAGCGTCATCGCCCACACCATGGACGACCTGCTCGCCGGTGCCGAGGAGCTCGGCTACCCCCTCGTCGTCCGGCCCTCGTTCACGATGGGCGGCCTCGGATCCGGCTTCGCGTACGACGAAGAGGACCTCCGCCGTATCGGCGGCGCGGGCCTGCGCGACTCGCCCACGACCGAGGTGCTCCTCGAGGAGTCGATCCTCGGCTGGAAGGAGTACGAGCTCGAGCTCATGCGCGACACCGCCGACAACACGGTGGTCGTCTGCTCGATCGAGAACGTCGACCCCGTCGGTGTGCACACCGGAGACTCGATCACCGTCGCTCCCGCGCTCACGCTGACCGACCGCGAGTACCAGAAGCTCCGCGACATCGGCATCGACATCATCCGCGCCGTCGGCGTCGACACCGGTGGCTGCAACATCCAGTTCGCCGTCGACCCGGCGACCGGCCGCATCATCGTCATCGAGATGAACCCGCGCGTCTCGCGCTCGTCCGCCCTCGCCTCGAAGGCGACCGGCTTCCCGATCGCGAAGCTCGCCGCGAAGCTCGCCATCGGGTACCGCCTCGACGAGGTGCCGAACGACATCACGAAGGCGACCCCGGCGAGTTTCGAGCCGACGCTCGACTACGTCGTCGTCAAGGTGCCCCGCTTCAACTTCGAGAAGTTCCCCGCCGCCGACACGACCCTCACGACCACCATGAAGTCGGTCGGCGAGGCGATGGCGATCGGCCGCAACTACACGACCGCGCTCCAGAAGGCGCTCCGCTCCCTCGAGAAGCGCGGCTCCAGCTTCCACTGGGGCCCCGAGGAGCGCTCGATGGAGGAGCTCCTCGAGGTCTCGAAGACGCCTACCGACGGCCGCATCGTCGTCCTGCAGCAGGCGCTCCGCAAGGGCGCGACGCTCGAGCAGGCGTTCGACGCCACCGCGATCGACCCCTGGTTCCTCGACCAGATGATCCTCATCAACGAGGTCGCCGAGTACATCCGCGACGCGGACGAGCTGACCGAGGACATTCTGCGCCTCGCGAAGGACCACGGCTTCAGCGATGCTCAGATCGCAGAACTCCGCGGTCTCGGCGAGACGGACGTGCGCGGCATCCGTCACGGCTTCGGCCTGCGCCCCGTCTACAAGACGGTCGACACCTGCGCGGGCGAGTTCCCGGCGCTCACGCCGTACCACTACTCGTCGTACGACCGTGAGACCGAGGTCACGCCGAGCGAAGGACGCAAGGTCGTCATCATCGGCTCCGGCCCCAACCGCATCGGCCAGGGCGTCGAGTTCGACTACTCGTGCGTCCACGCCTCGTTCGCGCTGTCGGATGCCGGTTTCGAGACGATCATGGTCAACTGCAACCCCGAGACGGTCTCGACCGACTACGACACGAGCGACCGCCTCTACTTCGAGCCGCTCACGCTGGAGGACGTCCTCGAGGTGCTGCACGCAGAGGCGCAGTCGGGCGAGATCGTCGGTGTCATCTGTCAGCTCGGCGGGCAGACGCCGCTGGGCCTCGCGAAGGGCATCGAGGCGGCCGGGTACACGATCCTCGGCACGAAGCCCGCCGCGATCGACATCGCGGAGGAGCGAGAGCTCTTCTCGCAGCTGCTCGACCGCGCGGGTCTCACCGCGCCGCGTCATGGGACGGCCACCGACGAGGCGGGCGCTATCGCCATCGCCGAGGAGATCGGCTACCCCGTACTCGTCCGCCCCAGCTTCGTCCTCGGCGGGCGCGGCATGGAGATCGTCTACGACACCGAGAGCCTGCGCGACTACTTCGTGCGCATCGCCGACCAGGCGATCATCCGCGAGGATGCTCCGCTCCTGGTCGACCGCTTCCTCGACGACGCGGTGGAGATCGACGTCGATGCGCTCTTCGACGGCGAGCAGCTCTACATCGGCGGCGTCATGGAGCACCTCGAAGAGGCCGGCATCCACTCCGGCGACTCGTCCTGCACCCTGCCGCCCATGTCGCTCGGCCGGGGCGAGATCGACCGGGTGCGCGTCGCGACGCACGCCATCGCCGAGGGCGTCGGCGTGCGAGGCCTCTTGAACGTCCAGTTCGCCGTGTCGGCGGGCGTCCTTTACGTCATCGAAGCCAACCCTCGCGCGTCGCGCACGGTGCCCTTCGTCTCGAAGGCACTCGGCATCCCGATGGCCAAGGCCGCCAGCCGCATCATGGCGGGCGCCTCGATCGCCGAGCTCGTCGCGGAAGGCCTGCTTCCGCAGCAGGACGGCTCGCGTGTGCCGCTCGACGCCCCCGTCGCCGTCAAGGAGGCCGTGCTGCCGTTCAAGCGGTTCCGCACCGCCGACGGCCGCACCGTCGACTCCGTGCTCGGCCCCGAGATGCGCTCCACCGGTGAGGTCATGGGAATCGATCGGGACTTCCCGACGGCGTTCGCGAAGAGCCAGGCCGCAGCGTACGGCGGGATGCCGACCTCGGGCACCGTCTTCCTCTCGGTCGCCGACGACGACAAGCGAGCCGTCATCCTGCCAGCGCACCGTCTGCAGGAGCTCGGGTACACGCTCATCGCCACGGAGGGCACAGCGGAGATCCTCGCGCGCAACGGCATCCGGGTCGAAGTCGTCTCCAAGTACTCCGAGACGCAGGACTCAGGTGACTCGAACGTCGTCGACCTCATCAATGCGGGCGAGATCGACATCGTCGTGAACACCCCCTCGGGCGGCATCGCGCGGGCCGACGGCTACGAGATCCGCGCCGCCGCGGTGGCTGCCGACAAGGCGCTGTTCACCACGATGGCGGTGCTCGGCGCGGCGGTGTCGGCGATGCCCGTCCTGCGGAACGGGTTCGAGGTCCGGAGCCTGCAGGAGTACGCCGCCGACCGGAAGGCGGCGGTGTGACCTCATTCGGTTCGCGGCTGGCCGCGGCGCTCGACGCCCGCGGTCCGCTGTGCGTCGGCATCGACCCCCACGCGTCGCTCCTGGCCGCGTGGGGGCTCCCGGCATCCGCTGCGGGCGTCCGCGACTTCGGGCTCCGCGTCGTGGATGCCGCGCGCACCCGTGTCGGTGTGGTCAAGCCGCAGGTGGCGTTCTTCGAGCGCTTCGGGTCAGCGGGCTACGCGGCACTCGAGGACGTCATCGGGACGGCCCGCGCAGCGGGCCTGATCGTCATCGCCGACGCGAAGCGCGGCGACATCGGGAGCACGATGGACGGGTACGCCGAGTCCTGGCTGTCGGCGGGATCTCCGCTCGAATCCGACGCGGTGACCGTGAGCCCGTACCTCGGACCGGATTCGCTGCGCGGCACGATCGCGACGGCCGTTCGAGAGGGCAAGGGCGTCTACGTCCTCGCGGCGACCAGCAACCCCGAGGCCGCAGGCCTCCAGTCCGCTGAGATCACCGCAGTCGACGCCGAGCGCGGCCAGACGGTGGCGGACTGGGTCGCGCAGCGCGCCGGCGCGGCGAACTCGTCGGCAGTGGTGGGGGAGGACCGTTTCGGTCCGGTCGGCTTCGTCGTCGGGGCTACAGTGGAGCGCGCAGATCTCGGACTGACGGATGCCTCGCTGCACCGCGCGTCCCTTCTCGCCCCCGGATTCGGAGCGCAGGGTGCCCGCCTTCGCGACATCTCCGAGCGGTTCGGTGCCCTGGCGCCGCAGGTGCTCGCCAGCGCGAGCCGCAGCATCCTCGGCGCGGGTCCCGACGGGATCGCCACCGCCATCGACACCCACAACTCCGAACTCCAGGACGCCCGACATGCCTGACTCCCGCACCCCTCCCGAGGTCGACCGCGCCGCCGCGTCGCGTCGTGCCGTCGCTGCGCGCCGCGAGCGTGCCGCCCTCAAGCGCGACGTGTCGACGCGCGTCATCAGCCCGCAGGACCTGCTGCGGCGCGCATGGGCCGAGCCGCAGTCCGCGGCCGCCGCGATGCGCGTGACCGAATTCCTCACCGCGATCCCTGCCATCGGCGAAGGCAAGCGCGACCGCATCCTCGCGGACCTGCAGATCGCCCCGGTGAAGAAGATCGGCGGTCTCGGCATCCGCCAACGGCAGGTGCTGCAGGACTACCTCGACCGTCGCCTGCCCGAGCCGCGCGCGCGCGAGGCACGGAGCCGTCTGATCGTGCTCGCCGGCCCCACTGCGGTCGGGAAGGGGACGGTCGCAGCGCACATCAAGGAGCACCACCCCGAGATCCTCCTCTCGGTGTCCGCGACGACGCGTCCGCCGCGACCGGGCGAGGTCGAGGGCGAGCACTACTTCTTCGTCGACGACGCCGAATTCGATCGGATGGTCGAGGCGGGTGAGCTCCTCGAATACGCGACGGTGCACAACGCATACCGCTACGGCACCCCGCGTCGCCCGATCGATGTGGCCCTCGCCGAAGGGCGGACCGTTCTGCTCGAGATCGATCTGCAGGGCGCACGCCAGGTCCGCGCCGCCGCTCCCGACGCGACGCTCGTCTTCCTTCTGCCGCCCAGCTGGGACGAGCTCGTGAACCGGCTCGTCGGTCGGGGGACCGAGGGCGAAGAGGAGCGGGCACGCCGGCTGAAGACCGCACGGGTCGAGCTCGCGTCGCAGGGCGAGTTCGACTACCGCGTCGTGAACGACGACGTCGCGCGCGCCGCGGCGGAGGTCGCCCGACTCGCACACTGACGCACGCCGCAGCATCCCGGCGCTTCGTTTCACATCGTTACGCTCCGATGCGGGAGCCGCGCCGGGGTCCGGGAAGCTGGACTCATGTCCACCGTGCTCGCCGCCTCCGACGCTGCCCGGAGTACGACCGCACCGCGGGGTGCCGTGTCGCTGTCGGGTGTTCGTCGGACCTTTTCCGGAGCATCCGGGCCCGTCCCCGTCCTGCGCGGGGTGGACCTCGACATCGAACCCGGTGAGATCATCGCGATCGTCGGGCCTTCGGGATGCGGCAAGTCGACGCTCCTGCGCCTCCTCGCCGGTCTCGACGCGCCGACGGCCGGATCCGTGACCGTCGACGGCACACCACTGCGCGACACGGACGAGCGCACCGCGGTCGCGTTCCAGGAACCGCGCCTGCTGCCGTGGCGCACGATCTCGCAGAACGTCGCCATCGGGATGCCGCGCGGCACCGCGCGCTCCGACGCGTCCGCTCGCGTGGCCGAGCTCCTCGAACTCGTGGGGCTGACCGCCGCCGCTTCTCTCCGTCCCCGCGAGGTGTCGGGCGGGATGGCCCAGCGGGCGTCGCTCGCGCGGGCTCTCGCGCGCGGACCCGAGGTGCTGCTGCTCGACGAGCCGTTCGGGGCCCTCGACGCCCTCACCCGCCTCCGGATGCAGGACCTGCTCCTCGACATCCATTCCGCCGAACCCACGACCGTCGTCCTCGTGACGCACGACGTGGAGGAAGCCCTCTACCTGGCAGATCGCGTGATCCAGCTGCGCGCGATCGATGCCGACTCCGAGGACTACTCGATCGCCCGCGTGATCGAGGTCCCCGGCATCCGTCCCCGTGACCGCGCCGATCGCGGGTTCACGGACCTCCGCGCCGAGCTCCTCGCGGGGCTCGGCGTCGACACCCACCGCTCAACCCTTCAGGAGACCCGATGAGCACCGTCATCCGCCGCACCGTTCCCGCCCTCGCCGTGGGTGCCGTGGTGATGCTCATGGCGACAGGATGCTTCGCCGGCGAGAACGCGAGCTCGACCTCCGACGGCGCGAGCGCCGGATCGTGGTCGACCGACACCCTCTCGATCGACTTCGCGACCTACAACCCGCTCAGCCTCGTGGTGAAGGACCAGGGCCTCATCGAGAAGGCGCTGGGCGACGACGTCGACGTCGAGTGGACGCAGTCCGCCGGGTCGAACAAGGCCAACGAGCTCCTCCGCGCCGGAGCGCTCGACGTCGGTTCGACGGCCGGTTCGGCTGCGCTCCTGGCGCGGGCGAACGGTTCGCCGATCAAGGTCATCGACGTGTACTCGCAGCCGGAGTGGTCGGCGATCGTCGTCGGCCCGGACAGCGACATCACCTCGGTCGCCGACCTCAAGGGCAAGAAGGTCGCCGCGACCAGCGGAACCGACCCGTACTTCTTCCTGCTGCAGGCGCTCGAGACCGAGGGCTTGAGCGTCAAGGACGTCGACGTGCAGAACCTGCAGCACGCGGACGGGCGCGCCGCCCTCGACGGCGGCTCCGTCGACGCGTGGGCGGGTCTCGACCCGATCATGGCGGCAGCCGAGGTCGAGTCCGGCGACAAGCTCATCTACCGGAACGTCGACTTCAACTCCTACGGCTTCCTCAACGCGACGGAAGAGTTCCTCACCGACCACGAGGACGTCGCGCAGGTCGTCGTCGACGCCTACGAGGAGGCCCGCGAGTGGGCGCTCGCGAACCCCGACGAGACCGCGGCGCTCCTCGCGGACGTCGCGGGGATCGACCCGAAGGTCGCGACGACCGTGATCGGCGAGCGCTCCAACCTCGACGTCAGCGGCATCCCCGGCGACGCCCAGCTCGCCGTCCTGAAGAAGATCGCTCCGGTCCTCGTCGACTCCGATGCCGTGACCGGTGGTCAGAGCGCCGTCGACCAGGCGCTCGACACGATCATCGAGCCGACATTCGCCGAGAAGGCCGCGGGCTGACGATGACGGCATCCGTCGACACGACCGCCACCGCTGCCGCGCCCTCGGGTGCTGCGGCGGTGCGGCCGTTCTGGTCCCGGACGAGTGTCCGCGTCGTGGGCGGCCTCGTCGTCCCGCTGGCCGTCCTCGCCCTCTGGCAGGCGGTGACGGCGTTCGGCCTCATCCCGACGTATCGTCTGCCGGCTCCGATCGACGTCGTCGGCGCCGCCGTGCAGCTCGGCGACTCGGGTGTGCTGTGGGGGCACATCGCGATCTCGGTGCAGCGCGTGATCCTCGGTTTCTCGATCGGTTCGCTCGTGGGGCTCGCCGTCGCGGCCGTCGTCGGGTTGACCCGAGCGGGCGACGTGCTCCTCAGCCCCATCCTGGCCGCGTTCCGCGCGATCCCGTCACTCGCCCTCGTCCCGTTGCTCCTGCTCTGGATGGGAATCGGCGAAGAGCCGAAGGTGACCCTCGTCGCGATCGGCGCCTTCTTCCCGGTCTTCACGACCGTCGCAGGGGCGCTCCGACACGTCGATCCGCACCTCGTCGAGATGGGGCGTTCGTTCGGATTGCGCGGCGGGGAGCTGTTCCGCTCGGTGCAGTTGCCGGCGACCGTCCCGGCACTCGTCTCGGGTCTGCGGTTGGCTCTGGCGCAGGCGTGGCTCTTCCTCGTCGCGGCGGAGCTGATCTCGGCCTCGATGGGGCTCGGATACCTGCTGACCGATTCTCAGAGCACGGGTCGTGTCGACCGCATCTTCTTGGCGATCGTGATCCTCGCGGCCCTCGGGACCCTGTCCAACGCCCTGGTCACGCTGCTCCAGCGACGCGTCCTGAGGAAGTGGACGTGAGCGGCCCGGACGTCGACGAGGTCCGTCTCGTCGAGAACCGCACCTATCCCGCACCGGACGACTTCTCGGCGCAGGCCAACGTGACCGCCTCGGCGTACGTGGACGCGTCGGCGGATCCGACCCGGTTCTGGGAGACGGCGGCCGCGCGCCTGGACTGGGTCACGCCCTGGCACACCGCGCTCGACTGGCGCCCGCCCGTCCGCGACGCAGACGGTGAGCTGTCGATCCCCGCCGCGCGCTGGTTCGACGGCGGCACCCTCAATGTGGCCGTGAACTGCGTCGACCGCCACGTCGCTGCCGGCCTCGGTCAGAAGGTCGCCCTCCACTTCGAGGGCGAACCGGGAGATCGCACGACGGTCACCTACGCCGACCTGCAACGCCGCGTGTCCCAGGCGGCGAACGCGCTCGTCGCTCTCGGCATCCAGCCCGGCGACCGCGTCGTCGTGTACCTGCCGGTCCTCGTCGAGACGGTCGTCATCGCGCTCGCCTGCGCGCGCGTCGGTGCTGTTCACTCTCTCGTCTTCGGGGGCTTCTCGGCCGAGGCTGTGCGGTTCCGGCTCGAGGACACCGGCGCGAAGCTGCTCGTCACGAGCGACGGGCAGTTCCGGCGCGGGGGAGAGGTCGAAGTCAAATCCGCCGCGGATGCCGCCGCAGCAGGCCTTCCCGAGCTCGAGCACGTCCTGGTCGTCCGACGGACGGGGAACGAGGTCGAGTGGACCCCGGGGCGCGACGTCTGGTGGCACGACGTCGTCGACACCGCGTCGACGGTCCACGACGCCGCGGCGTTCGATGCCGAGCATCCGCTCTTCATCATCTACACGTCGGGCACGACCGGGAAGCCGAAGGGACTCGTCCACACGTCGGGCGGATACCTCACCCACGCGAGCTGGGCCCACTGGGCGCACTTCGACGCGAAGCCCGACGACGTTCACTGGTGCACCGCCGACCTCGCGTGGGTCACCGCTCACACCTACGAGATCTACGGTCCGCTGTCGAACGGACTCACGCAGGTCATCTACGAGGGCACCCCCGATGCGCCCCACCGGGAGCGCCACCTCGAGATCATCGAGCGGTACGGCGTGACCGTGTACTACACGGCCCCCACCCTCATCCGCACCTTCATGACCTGGTTCGGCGAGCGCCTCCCCGAGGGCCACGACCTGTCGAGCATCCGTCTTCTCGGCACCGTCGGCGAGGCGATCAACCCCGCCGCGTGGGCATGGTTCCGCCGCGCCTTCGGGCGCGACGAAGTCCCCGTGGTCGACACGTGGTGGCAGTCGGAGACCGGCGCCGCGATGATCGCGCCGCTGCCGGGAGTCACGACGCTGAAGCCGGGATCAGCGACCGTGCCGCTGCCCGGGATCGACGCCGCCGTGGTCGATCCCGACGGGCGAGAGGTCGAGCCGGGCAGATCCGGCACGCTCGTCGTCCGTCGTCCCTGGCCCGGGATGGCGCGGACCGTCTGGGGGAACCCCGAGCGCTACCGCGACTCCTACTGGTCGACCTATGCCGGCCACGGCGAGCACGGTGGGTACTACGTCGCGGGCGACGGAGCGACGCGCGACGCCGACGGCCACATCTGGATCCTCGGCCGCCTCGACGACGTCGTGAACGTGTCGGGCCACCGGCTGTCGACGATCGAGATCGAGTCCGCCCTCGTCGCGCACGCCGCGGTCGGAGAGGCGGGGACCACCGGAGTGGTCGACTCGCTGACCGGCCACGCCGTCGCCGCCTTCGTCGTGCCGTCCGGCGCGGGGGAGCCGGATGCCGGGGAGCTCCGCGCGCACGTGGCGCGCGAGATCGGGCCGATCGCCAAGCCGCGGCATGTCGTCGTCGTGCCCGATCTCCCCAAGACCCGCTCGGGCAAGATCCTCCGACGCCTCCTTGCCCAGCTGTGGGAGGCCGAACAGGACCGCCGGGCGGGCCGCGAACCCGCGCCCCTCGGCGACACCACATCGCTGCAGAACCCCGATGCCGTCGCGCGTATCGCCGCCGCCCTGGCGGCGGCGTGACCGGCGCATCCATCCGCCAGAAAGAGATCATGACTGACGAACACCGCTTCGGCTTCCGCACGCGCGCGCTCCACGCCGGCGGCACCCCAGATGCCGCCACCGGCGCCCGCGCCGTGCCGATCTATCAGACCTCGTCCTTCGTCTTCGACGATGCGACGGATGCCGCGAACCTGTTCGCGCTGCAGAAGTACGGCAACATCTACTCGCGCATCGGCAACCCCACCGTCGCGGCACTCGAAGAGCGCCTCGCATCGCTCGAGGGCGGCATCGGAGCGGTGGCCACCGCGTCGGGGATGAGCGCGGAGTTCATCACGTTCGCCGCGCTCGTCGGCGTCGGCGACCACGTCGTCGCTTCGGCGCAGCTCTACGGCGGCACGGTCACGCAGTTGGACGTCACGCTCCGCCGATTCGGGGTCGATACGACCTTCGTCGCCTCCAGCGATCCGGCCGATTATGCGGCGGCCATCCGGCCCGAGACGAAGGTCCTCTACGTCGAGACGATCGGCAACCCGTCGGGCGAGATCGCCGACATCGAGGGGCTCGCCGAGGTGGCTCATGCCGCCGGCATCCCGCTCGTCGTCGACTCGACCCTCGCGACTCCCTACCTCGCGCGACCGCTCGAGCACGGCGCCGACATCGTCATCCACTCGGTCACGAAGTTCCTCGGCGGACACGGCACGACCCTCGGCGGCGTCGTGATCGAGAAGGGGACCTTCGACTGGGGGAACGGCAAGTTCCCGCAGATGACCGAGCCGGTCGCCTCGTACGGCGGCATCAAGTGGTGGGACAACTTCGGTGAGTACGGCTTCCTCACCAAGCTCCGGAGCGAGCAGCTCCGCGACATCGGAGCCGCCCTCAGCCCGCACTCGGCTTTCCTGCTGCTGCAGGGCATCGAGACCCTGCCGCAGCGCATCGACGCGCACGGTGCGAACGCGCGGATCGTCGCCGAGTGGCTCGACTCCGACCCGCGCGTGTCCTTCGTCACGTGGGCGGGCCTCCCTGATCACCCCCACCGCGAGCGGGCGGAGAAGTACCTCCCGCTCGGTCCGGGGTCGGTCTTCGCGTTCGGCGTGAAGGCCGGAGGCGATGCCGCGAGTGACGAGGAACGCGTCGCCGCGGGTCGGCGAGCGGGCGAGGCCGTCATCGACGCGCTCCAGCTCGCCTCGCACCTCGCCAACATCGGCGATGCCCGAACCCTCGTCATCCACCCCGCCTCGACGACGCATCAGCAGCTCAGCGCCGACCAGCTCGTCGCCGCCGGTGTGCCGGCTGACCTCATCCGCATCTCGGTGGGTCTCGAAGACCCCGAGGACATCGTGTGGGACCTCGATCAGGCCCTCACCGCCGCGACAGGAGTCTCCCGATGACCGACGCGAACGCCTGCGCCGTGCCCCAGCCCGCCCCGACCGAGGGAGCCGCGTGTGCGCTTCCCGGCGCGGCTCCGGCCGTGCACGCGAAGCGCACCTGGCCCGCCGCGGGTCCCCAGGAGCGGTTCGAGATCCTCCGCCGTGCGAAGACCATCGCGATCGTCGGCGCGTCCGACAACCCGGCGCGCGCGAGCTACTTCGTCGCGACCTACCTGAGCGGCAGCTCGCCGTACGACGTGTACTACGTCAATCCGCGGGCGAGTGAGATCCTCGGCAAGCCCGCCTACGCGTCGCTCGCGGACCTGCCCGTCGTCCCCGACATCGTCGACGTCTTCCGCAAGCACGACGACCTGCCCGGCGTCGCGCAGGAGGCGGTGGATGCCGGGGCCTCGACGCTCTGGCTGCAGCTCGGCTCGTGGCACGAGGGCGCCGCGAAGATCGCCGCCGACGCAGGGCTGTCAGTCGTCATGGACCGGTGCGTCAAGATCGAGCACGCGCGCTTCCACGGCGGGCTCCACCTGGCGGGCTTCGACACCGGGGTTCTCAGCTCGAAGCGGCAGCTGCTGAGCCGCTGACGCGGCGCGCGCCGGCGCGTCGCGACCTGTAGACTGAGTGGATGCCGCGCCGCTTCAGAGTGCGCTCAGGCAGACAACTCGCCTCACCGATCCTGGAGGACCACCATGGCCAACCGTGACCAGGGCATCATCGACCCGCCCATCGACGCACTGCTCGACAAGGTCGACTCGAAGTACCAGCTCGTGATCTACGCATCCAAGCGCGCGCGTCAGATCAACGACTACTACTCGGACCTCCACGAGGGGAACCTCTTCGACAACGTGGGCCCGCTCGTCGACTCGAACGTCGAGGACAAGCCCCTGACGATCGCCCTCCACGAGATCCACGAGGACAAGCTGCGCCTGCGCGCGGCGGAGTGACCTCGAGCTCATGACCCGGGCGCCACACGGCGTCATCCTCATGCCCGCGTGTCCCCCGTGTCGGGGACCGCGGGCATGATGGTTTTCACACCCCCGATCCGCCCTCTGGAGGACCGATGAGCGCGCTGCGCCTGTTCACGTCGGAGTCTGTGACCGAAGGTCACCCCGACAAGATCTGCGACCAGATCTCCGACAGCATCCTCGATGCCCTCCTCGCCGTCGACCGCGGCAGCCGCGTCGCCGTCGAGACGCTCGTGACCACCGGACTCGTCCACGTCGCCGGCGAGGTCCGCACCGACGGGTACGTCGACATCCCGGGGATCGTCCGCCGCGTCGTGAACCGCATCGGGTACACCTCCTCCGAGACCGGCTTCGACGGCGACTCGTGCGGTGTGACGGTGTCGATCGGCGAGCAGTCGGGCGACATCGCCGCGGGCGTCGACAACGCGCTCGAGCACCGCGAGGGCGGTTCCGTCGACCCCGTCGACGCGCTCGGCGCGGGGGACCAGGGCATCATGTTCGGCTACGCGACGAACGAGACGCCCTCGTACATGCCGACCGCGATCTGGACGGCTCACCGGCTGGCCGAGCGGCTCACCGACGCGCGTCGCAGCGGCGCGCTGCCGTTCCTACGTCCCGACGGCAAGACGCAGGTGACCCTCGGCTACGACGGCACGACGCCGCGGACCGTCGACACGGTCGTCCTCTCCACCCAGCACCACCCCGACATCTCGCTCCCGGCCCTCCGCGCTGCGGTGCAGGCCGAGGTCATCGACCCCGTCCTCGCGCAGACGGGGCTCGACGTCTCGGGCGTGCGCTATGTGATCAACCCGGCCGGACCCTTCGTCGTGGGCGGCCCGAAGGGCGATGCGGGCCTGACCGGACGCAAGATCATCATCGACACCTACGGCGGCGCCGCGCGTCACGGTGGCGGGGCCTTCAGCGGCAAGGACCCGTCCAAGGTCGACCGCTCGGCGGCGTACGCGATGCGCTGGGTCGCGAAGAACGCCGTCGCGGCAGGGCTCGCCGACCGCCTCGAGGTACAGGTCGCCTACGCCATCGGCCGTGCCGCCCCCGTGGGGCTGTACGTCGAGACGTTCGGAACGGGGCACGTCTCGGACGAGAAGATCACCGCCGCGATCCGGGAGTCGTTCGA
Organism: Microbacterium sp. SORGH_AS_0505; assembly: GCF_030818715.1. Classification (NCBI taxonomy): domain Bacteria; kingdom Bacillati; phylum Actinomycetota; class Actinomycetes; order Micrococcales; family Microbacteriaceae; genus Microbacterium; species Microbacterium sp. SORGH_AS_0505. The sequence goes on from NZ_JAUTAT010000001.1 coordinate 2,420,370, forward strand.
CCTCCGGCCGCAGGCGATCATCGACGACCTCGACCTCCTGCGTCCCATCTACGCCCAGACCGCCGCCTACGGACACTTCGGGCGCGAACTGCCCGAGTTCACATGGGAGCGCACGGACCGCGTCGACGCCTTGCGGGCCGCCGCCGGGCTCTGACGCCCGTGATCGCCGTCGCGCGGATCCTCCTCGATTCGCCGGTTCCCCAACTCGATCGACTCTTCGACTACGCCGTACCGGGCGCCCTCGACGCCGACGCCCAGCCAGGTGTGCGGGTGAAGGTCCCGCTGCGCAGCGCCGGGCGGATGATCGAGGGCTGGGTCATCGAGCGGGCCGAGGTCGAACCCGGCGGGCGGCCGCTGTCCGAGGTGGCGTCCGTCGTCTCCCCGGTGCCGGTGCTCCCGGCATCCCTCTACGCACTGGCGCGACGTGTCGCCGACCGGGCCGCCGGTTCGGCGAGCGACATCCTGCGCCTCGCGGTGCCGAAGCGGATGGTGCGGGCCGAGAAGGCCTGGCTCGCCGCCGCTCCGCCCGAGGTGCCGCAGGTGGATCCGGATGCCGCGACCCGCGCGCACGCGCTCGCATCGCCCTATCCCGGGCTCGCCGATGCCGTCCTGTCGGGGGAGCGGGTGGCGATCGACGCCCCGCCGCATCCGACTCCCGGAGCCCTCCGCGGAGCCTGGGCGGACCTGCTCGCGGGCCTCGCCGTGCTCGTCCTGGACGGCGGCCGGAGTGCGCTTCTCGTCGTCCCCGACCACCGCGACCAGACGCAGCTCCTCGACGCCCTCGCGGCCCTGGTCCCTGGAGACGCGATCGTCCGCGACGACGCCCGGCGCTCGGGGCCGGAGCGATACGCGACGTACCTTCGGATGCTGAGCGCCGCTCCCTGCATCGTGGTCGGGAACCGGTCCACCGTGTACGCGCCCGCCCACGATGTCGGCGCGGTCTTCGTCTGGGACGACGGCGACACGCTCCTTGCCGAGCCGCTCAGTCCGGGAGTCCACGCACGCGATGCCGCGCTCGTCCGTCAGGAGGAGGAGCACTCCGCGCTCGTCTTCGCGGGGCACACGCGCACGACCGACGTCGAGCGTCTCGTCCAGCTCGGGTGGGTGCGGGAGCTCCCTGCGTCGCGCCGGGTCAGTCCGCGGGTCGTTCTGTCCGCCACGCACGAGGCCGAGCACCGCGGTGCCCGGGTCCCCTCGGCCGCCTTCGGCGCGGCGCGGGAGGCGTTGCAGCACGGGCCGGTGCTCGTCCAGGTCGCCCGGCCCGGGTACTCGCCCGTCCTCGTCTGCGCGGAATGCCGCACCCCCGCCCGGTGCCGGCACTGCTCCGGCCCGCTCCGGGCCCGCCGACCGGGGGCGACGCCGGACTGCGGGTGGTGCGGCCGGTCCGCGCCGAATTGGACGTGCGCCAACTGCGCCGGCACACGCTTCCGGATGGCGTCGTCGGGGAGTGAGCGGACGGCGGACGAACTCGGTCGGGCGTTCCCCGGCATCCGGGTCATCGTGGCCGACGGCGACCATCCCGTCGCGTCCGTCGACGGCAGGCCTGCCCTCGTCATCGCCACGCGCGGAGCGGAGCCCCCGGCGGAGGGCGGCTACCGTGCCGTCATCCTCCTCGACGGCGACAAGATGCTCATGGCCGAGCAGTTGCGGATCGGCGAATCGTGCCTGCGGTGGTGGTCGAACGCCGCCGCGCTCGCGGCTCCCGGCTCGCCCGTCCACCTCGTCGGTGTCACGGGACCTGTCGCCCGCGCCCTCGCGACGTGGACCCACGCCGCCTACGCCCGCGCCGAGCTCGCGGATCGGGCGCCGCTGCTGATGCCCCCGACCGTCCGGGTCGCCGCCGTCGACGGGGCCGCGGCATCCGTCGACCGTGCCCTCGTGGAGCTGCGCGAGGCCGTTCCCGAGCTCGGTCCGCTGTCGGTGCTCGGGCCCGTGCCCACCGAGGACGGCGCGCGCGCCCTCGTCCGGGTGGACTACGCGCACGGCCGTACGGTCGCCGAGCAGCTGCGGGCCTCGGTCGTGGCGGACGCGGTCCGCGGTCGACGCCGGGGTCCGGGGCCCCGGACTACACTCAGGGTTCGGCTCGATGTGCCCGAGCTCGATCTGTAAGGACCTGCATGCGCGTCGTTTTCGCCGGAACCCCCGAACCGGCCGTCCCGTCCCTCCGCGCCCTCGCGGCCTCGTCCCACGAGGTCGTCGGCGTCGTCACGCGACGCGACGCTCCCATCGGTCGCAAGCGCGTCCTGACGCCCTCGCCGGTCGCGGTCGCGGCGGAAGATCTCGGGCTCCCGGTCGTCAAGGCGGACCGCCTCGACGACGCCGCGACGGCCGAGATCGCCGCACTCGGCGCGGACCTGGGCGTCATCGTCGCCTACGGCGGGCTGGTGCGCGAACCGCTCCTGTCGACACCGCCAAACGGCTGGATCAACCTGCACTTCTCGCTCCTGCCGCGCTGGCGCGGCGCGGCGCCCGTGCAGCACGCGCTCATCGCCGGCGACCGCGTGACCGGCGCCGCCGTGTTCCAGCTGGTCCCCGCCCTCGACGCCGGTGACGTCTTCGCGGAGCTCCGTTACGACGTCCCGCGCGGTGCCACGGCGGGAGACGTGCTCGCCGACCTGGCTGCGTCGGGTGCGGAACTCGTCACGTCCGTCGTCGACGCGATCGCCGACGGCTCCGCGATCGCGACGCCCCAGATTGGCGAGGCCACCCTCGCGCCGAAGCTCTCGCAGACCGACGGCGCTCTGGACCTCGCCGAGCCCGCCGACCGCGTCCTCGACCGCTTCCGCGGGACGACGCCCGAGCCCGGTGCCCACGTGTCGCTCGACGGTCAGCGGGTGAAGGTGCTCGCCGCGCTCCGCGGACCCGACGCTTCTCTCGAGGCGGGACAGGTCGCGCTCGTCGGACGCGACGTCGTCGCCGGGACGGGGGAGGGAACCGTCCTTCTCCGGACGGTCCAACCCGCCGGCAAGGGGGCCATGAAGGCGGCTGACTGGTGGCGCGGGCTCCGCTCCGACGATCCCCGCATCGACCTCCCCGGAGCGGCCTCGTGAGCGCCGCCCGCGACGTCGCGTACGCGGTCATCCGCTCGGTTGGCGAGGACGACGCCTACGCGAACCTGCTCCTGCCGCGCGAACTCGAACGCGCTCGACTGTCGACGGCGGACGCCGCCCTCGCCACCGAACTGACGTACGGCACGCTCCGCCGTGTCGGGACCTACGACGCGATCATCGAGATGGCGGCATCCCGACCCGTCTCGGGGATCGACGCGCCCGTCCTCGACGCCCTCCGACTCGGCACGCACCAGCTCCTCGCGACCCGCGTCCCCGCTCACGCCGCCGTCCACGAGACGGTCGACCTCGTCGGCCGCGTCGCGGGTCGGCGCGCGACGGGGTTCGCCAACGCCGTCCTCCGCCGCGTGTCGGAACGGGACGAGGAGGAGTGGCTGACCCGCATCGGGGATGCCGCCCGCTCCGACGACGAGCGCCTGGCCGTCCGGTTCGCGCACCCCGTCTGGATCATCCGCGCCTTCCGGCGCGCGCTGGCCGCCGAGGGACGTGCCGACGAACTCCTGGACCTGCTGGCGGCGGACAACGCGGCGCCGACGGTGACCCTCGCCGCCCTGCCGGGCGTCGGGTCGATCCCGGACGACGAGGAGCGCACCCCGTTCTCGCCCATCGGATTCCGACTTGCCGGTGGTGACCCGGAGCGGATCGTCAGAGGCTCGGGCGGTGCAGTCCGCGTGCAGGACGAGGGATCTCAGCTCGCGGCCCTCGCCCTCTCCCGTGCCGTCCCGGTCCGCGCGGGGGAGCAGTGGCTCGACCTCTGCGCCGCGCCCGGCGGCAAGACCGCCGTGCTCGCCGCCGAGGCGGCGGCCGCCGGCGCGACCCTCGAGGCGAACGAGCTGTCCGCGGCCCGCGCACGACTCGTCCGCCAGTCCGTCGCCGCGGTCCCGCTCGAGGTCCCCGTGTCGGAGGAGGACGGCCGTATCCGCGCGGGCCGAGGCGTCTACGACCGAATCCTCGTCGACGCCCCCTGCACCGGTCTCGGCGCGCTCCGGCGCCGCCCCGAAGCGCGGTGGCGGAAGGCCCCGGCCGACGTCCCCGAACTCACCCAGCTGCAGACCGAACTCCTCACCGCGGCGTTCGACGCACTGGCCCCCGGCGGGGTCGTCGCCTACGTGACGTGTTCGCCCCACCTCGCCGAGACCGCGGGCGTCGTGTCAGAGGTCGAACGCCACTTCGGCGACGCCCTCACGCAGCTCGACACACGCGCCGTCCTCCGGCAGGTCGCCGGCGATGCGATCGATCTCGCGGAGCCTGCGGACGGATCGGGACGCGCCCAGCTGTGGCCTCACCGCCACGGCACCGATGCGATGTCGATCTGGCTGCTCCGGAAGAACTGAGCGGGCACCGGGATAATGACTGACGTGGCCGATTCCGACGTACGCATCAATCCCAGCATCCTCGCCGCCGACTTCGTGAACATGCAGGCGGAGCTCGCCCGCATCGCGTCGGCCGACTTCGTCCACGTCGACGTCATGGACAACCACTTCGTCCCGAACCTGACGTTCGGCCCGCAGATGGTCGCGCGGATCCAGGCGACGAGCCCCGTGCCGCTCGACGTCCACCTCATGATCAGCGACGCCGACCGCTGGGCTCCCGAGTACGCCGAGATCGGCGCGGCATCCGTCACGTTCCACCTCGAGGCCGCCGCCGAACCCGTCGCCCTGGCCCGTCGGCTCCGACAGATCGGTGCGCGCGCCGGCGTCGCGGTCAAGCCCGCGACCCCCGTCGAGCAGCTGTTCGACGTCCTCGACGAGTTCGATCAGATCCTCGTCATGACCGTCGAGCCGGGCTTCGGCGGGCAGAGCTTCATGGCGGACCAGATGCCCAAGCTCCGCCGGCTCAGTGACGAGGCCCGACGCCGCGGGTCGCAGGTCTGGCTCCAGGTCGACGGCGGCATCGGCGAATCGACCATCGCGCAGGCTGCGGATGCCGGTGCCGACACGTTCGTGGCGGGCTCGGCCGTCTTCGGTGCCGAGGACCCCGGAGCGGCGATCCGCGCCCTCCGCTCGGCTGCGGCATCCGCTCACCGGCACTGACTGGAGCGTCACGGGGACCGGCCGCTAGCGACGGCCCGGTACCCTGGAGGGTGTGAAGACCTTCGACGCACTGTTCTCCGAGCTGAGCGAGACTGCGGCGAGCCGTCCCGAAGGATCGGGCACGGTCGCGCAGCTGGACCGCGGCGTCCACGCCATCGGCAAGAAGATCGTCGAAGAGGCCGCCGAGGTCTGGATGGCCGCCGAGTACCAGTCCGACACCGAGACGGCCGAGGAGATCTCGCAGCTGCTCTACCACCTGCAGGTGATGATGCTCGCGAAGGGCCTGACGCTCGAGGACGTATACCGACATCTCTGATCGGTCCCTCGTCCCGTCCGCCCACCTCCACACCGAAAGACGCTCCATGCTGCGCATCGCCGTCCCCAACAAGGGCATGCTCGCCGAAACCACCGCGGGGATGCTCGCCGAGGCCGGGTACACCGGTCGACGCGACCCCAAGGACCTGCACGCCATCGACCCCGTCAACGACGTCGAGTTCTTCTACCTCCGCCCCAAGGACATCGCCACCTACGTCGGCTCCGGTGCGTTGGACGTCGGCATCACGGGCCGCGACCTGCTGCTGGATGCCCGGATGCCGGGTGCCCGAGAGATCGAGAAGCTCGGCTTCGGCGGCTCGACGTTCCGGTTCGCCGGTCCTCCCGGACGCTTCACCGAGCTCGCCGACCTCGACGGACTGCGCGTCGCGACGGCCTATCCCGGCCTCGTGGACGCCTACCTCGACGACCTCGGCGTGGCCGTCGACCTCGTGCCGCTCGACGGCGCGGTCGAGTCCGCCGTCCAGCTGGGTGTGGCGGATGCCGTCGCCGACGTCGTCTCGACCGGCACGACCCTCCGCCAGGCGGGCCTCGAGATCTTCGGGCCGGTGCTGCTGGAGTCCGAGGCGGTCCTGATCGGCGCGCCGACCGAGGCCGACGGCACCGAGACGCTCCTCCGGCGCCTGCGCGGCGTCATGGTCGCCCGGCGCTACGTCCTCATCGACTACGACCTGCCCGCGCACCTGGTCGACCAGGCGGTCGCCCTCGCTCCCGGGATCGAGTCGCCCACGATCTCGCCGCTGCGCGACCCCGAGTGGGTCGCCGTCCGCGTCATGAGCCCACGGAAGACCGTGAACCAGGTCATGGACGCCCTCTACGAGATCGGCGCGCGCGCGATCCTCGTGACCGCGATCCACAACGCGAGGCTCTGACGTGTCGCTCGTCAGCCGCGTGATCCCGTGTCTCGACGTGGCCGCGGGCAAGGTCGTCAAGGGCGTCAACTTCGAGAACCTGCGCGAGATGGGCGACCCGGTCGAACTCGCGCGCCGGTACTACGAGCAGGGCGCGGATGAGATCACCTTCCTCGACGTGACAGCCACCGTCGACGCGCGCGACACGACGTACGACGTCGTGCAGCGCACCGCCGAACAGGTCTTCATCCCGCTGACGGTGGGCGGGGGAGTGCGCTCGGCCGAGGACGTCGCACGGCTCCTCGGGGTCGGCGCCGACAAGGTGGGCGTCAACTCCGCCGCGATCGCCCGGCCCGAACTCCTCGGCGAGATCGCCGACCGCTTCGGCGCGCAGGTGCTCGTCCTCTCCCTCGACGTCAAGCGCGCTCCCGGCACGCCGTCCGGGTTCGCCGTCACGACGCACGGCGGCCGCACCCTCACCGACCTCGACGCGCTTGCGTGGGCGCGCGAGGCGATCGAGCGCGGTGCGGGGGAGCTCCTCGTCAACTCGATCGACGCCGACGGCACGAAGGACGGCTTCGACCTCGAGCTCGTCTCGCTCATGCGCGACGTGTCCTCGGTCCCTGTGATCGCCTCCGGAGGGGCGGGGGATGCCGCGCACTTCGCCCCGGCGATCGCCGCCGGCGCCGACGCGGTGCTCGCGGCATCCGTCTTCCACTCCGGACAGCTGACGGTCGGCGACGTCAAGGATGCCCTGGTGGCCGAAGGCGTGGAGGTGCGGCGATGACGCGCTCCGTCGACGAACGCATGGCGCGGGTCGTCTACAACGCAGACGGCCTCGTCCCCGCGATCGTGCAGCAGCACGACACGCGCGAGGTGCTCATGCTCGGGTGGATGGATGCCGAGGCCCTCCGCCGGACGCTCACCGAGGGTCGCGTGACGTTCTGGTCCCGCTCGCGTCAGGAGTACTGGCGCAAGGGCGACACGTCCGGTCACGCGCAGTTCGTGAAGGGCGTGCGGCTGGACTGCGACGGCGACACGCTGCTGGTGTCCGTCGAGCAGGTCGGCGCGGCCTGCCACACCGGCGACCGCACGTGCTTCGACGCGGATGACCTCGACCCCGTCGTCGGCGAGTTCTCATGACCGAGGCGGCCTCGCGCCGGACGCGGCTCGCGGCGGTGCTCGCGATCCTCGTCGGCGGAGCGATCGGCATCATCGGCTCGACCCAGACGTGGCTCGAGGCGACGGTCGACGACGGCTCCGCCGTCCCGATCCCGATCCCCGGGACCGACGCTCTCGCCGTCGTGGCGCCGCTGAGTCTCGCAGCGCTCGCCCTGGCACTCGCCCTGACGATCGTGGGACGCGTCCTCCGCTACGCGTTCGCGGTCATCGCGGTCGCCCTCGGCGCGGGCCTCGGGTGGGGTGCGTTCCGGATCGCCTCGCAACGCCCTGTCGACGCCGTCGCGGGACCCGTCACCGACGCGACGGGTCTGAGCGGCGCGCAGGGCATCGCCGGGGTCGTGACGGAGATCACGGCGACGCCATGGCCGGCGGTGACGGTCGCGGCATCCGTGCTCATCATCCTCGGCGGAGCCGTCGCGCTCGCGACCGCCCACCGCTGGACGAGCGCCGGTCGCAAGTACCGGACCGACCGCGCAAGCGGCCCGCGCGACAGCATCGACTCGTGGGACGACCTGTCGCGCGGCGAGGACCCGACGACCTGACCCGGCGGGGCGGGGCAGCGTGCACGCCCCGCTAGACTGGTCGAGCGGCTCCGGCCGACCCAGAGAACCCGTGCTTCGCATCGAAGGAGAACTATGAGCGGCATCGAGGACCCCGGCCACGGACACTCCCCGGCGGCATGGACGACGGTCATCATCATGCTCGTCGCCGTGACGATCGGCACCGTCTTCTTCTTCTTCGACATGCCGCTGCTCGTCTGGCTTTCGGTCGTCCTGCTGTTCATCGGCCTCATCGTCGGCTACATCATGACCAAGGCCGGCTACGGCGTCGGTGGGTCGAAGACCGTCACGAAGCAGCACTGACGTGCTCGCCGACCTCATGGCCGGCGCGGTGGAGGATGCACGAGAGCGGGAGTCCGTCCGCCCCTTGGCGGTCGTCGAGAAGCTCGCTCTGGCGCACCCTGCCGCGATCGACGCCCTGGCTGCGCTCTCACCCGCGGATCGCGTGAAGATCATCGCCGAGGTGAAGCGCGCGAGTCCATCCCGCGGCGACCTCGCCGACATCCCCGACCCTGCGCTCCAGGCGCGTCGCTACGAGCTGGGCGGGGCGTCCGCCATCTCGGTCCTGACCGAGGAGCGGAAGTTCAAAGGCTCCCTCGCCGACCTCGAGGCCGTGCGTGCCGCCGTCACCCTCCCGGTCCTCCGGAAGGACTTCGTCTCGACGCCGTATCAGGTGTTCGAGGCGCGCGCTGCCGGTGCCGACCTCGTGCTCCTCATCGTCGCAGGACTGGAGCAGGACGTCCTCGCCGAGCTCTACGGCCTCATCCGGCAACTCGGCATGACTCCGCTCGTCGAGACGCACTCCGCAGAGGAGCTGGCGCGCGCGAACGACATCGGCGCACGTCTGATCGGCGTCAATGCGCGCAATCTCTCCACATTCGAGCTCGACCGCGACCTCTTCGGCCGGCTCGTCTCCGACATCCCCGAGGGTGTGATCAAGATCGCCGAGTCCGCGGTCCTCGCACCCGCCGACGTCGCGCACTACCGCGCCGCGGGTGCCGACGTCGTCCTCATCGGTGAAGCGCTCGTCACGAACGACCCCGTGTCGACGCTCGCCTCGTTCCTGGAGGCAGGTTCATGAGTCTGCGCGCAGCCGCGGGTCCTTTCTTCGGCGAGTTCGGCGGGCGGTACATGCCCGAGTCCCTCATCGCCGCCATCGACGAGCTGACGGCGGTGTACGAGGACGCCAAGGCGGACCCGGAGTTCGCCGCGGAGTTCGCGCGCCTGCTGAACGTCTACGCCGGCCGGCCCTCCGCCCTCACCGAGGTGCCGCGGTTCGCCGAGCACGCCGGTGGGGCGCGGGTGTTCCTCAAGCGCGAGGACCTCAACCACACCGGTTCGCACAAGATCAACAACGTCATAGGTCAGGCGCTCATCACGAAGCGTCTCGGCAAGAAGCGCGTGATCGCGGAGACCGGCGCGGGCCAGCACGGCGTCGCCACGGCGACCGCGGCCGCCCTGTTCGGCTTCGAGTGCACGATCTACATGGGCGAGGTGGACACGGAGCGCCAGGCACTCAACGTCGCGCGCATGCGTCTGCTCGGCGCTGAGGTCATCCCGGTCACGACAGGCTCGCGCACGCTCAAGGACGCGATCAACGAGGCGTACCGCGACTGGGTCGCCTCCGTCGACACCACCAACTACATCTTCGGCACGGCCGCGGGACCGCACCCGTTCCCCGCCATGGTGCGCGACTTCCAGAAGATCATCAGTGAAGAGGCTCGTCAGCAGCTGCTCGACGAGATCGGCAGACTCCCCGATGCGGTCGTCGCGTGCGTGGGCGGCGGATCGAACGCCATCGGCATGTTCGACGCGTTCCTCGACGACGAGGGCGTGGCCCTCTACGGCGTCGAGGCGGCCGGCGACGGCGTCGACACGCCGAAGCACGCAGCATCCATCGAACGCGGTCGCCCCGGCATCCTGCACGGCGCGAAGACGTTCGTCCTGCAGGACGAAGACGGTCAGACGACGGAATCGCACTCGATCTCCGCGGGACTCGATTACCCGGGCGTCGGTCCCGAGCACGCATGGCTCGCGAGCATCGGCCGGGCGCAGTACATCCCCGCGACCGACACCGAGGCGATGGAGGCCCTGCGTCTGCTGAGCCGGACCGAAGGGATCATCCCCGCCATCGAGTCCGCTCACGCCTTGGCCGGTGCACTGCGCATCGGGCGCGAACTGGGCCCGGAGGGCGTGATCGCGATCAACCTCTCCGGCCGCGGCGACAAGGACATGGACACCGCCGCCCGGTGGTTCGAGCTGTACGACGCCGATAAGGAGCCCGTCGAGGTCCCCGCCGACCCCGAGCACGGCAGCGGCGAAGGAGTCGAGCTGTGACCTCCCGTGTGGCGGCTGCCATCTCCGCCGCGAAGGACGCGGGTCGCGGGGCCTTCGTCGGCTACCTCCCGATCGGCTACCCCGACCTGCAGACGAGCATCGACGCCGCGGTCGCCCTGGCTGAGAACGGCGCCGACATCCTCGAGCTGGGTCCGCCGTACTCCGATCCCGTCATGGACGGCGTCGTCATCCAAGAGGCGACGCAGGCCGCCCTCGCAGCCGGATTCCGGTTCCGAGACACGTTCACAGCCGTCCGCGCGATCGCCGAGCGGGTCGACGTGCCGATCGTCGTCATGACGTACTGGAACCCGGTGTTCCAGTACGGCGTCGACCGCTTCGCCGACGACCTCGCCGCGGCCGGCGGTGCCGGGCTCATCACGCCCGACATCACCCCCGATGCCGCCGCCGACTGGATCGCCGCATCGGAGCGCACCGGCCTCGACCGGATCTTCCTCGCCGCGCCCTCGTCCACAGACGAGCGGTTGAAGGTGATCGCCGAGCACTCGACCGGATTCGTCTACACCGTCTCGACGATGGGGATCACGGGGGAGCGGGCGGAGTTGGATGCCGCGGCGCGCGCCCTCGTCGGCCGTCTCCGCGCGCACGGGGTCGAGAACGCGTGCGTCGGTATCGGCATCTCGACGGCCGATCAGATCGACGGCGTCCTCGACTACGCCGACGGTGCCATCGTCGGTACGGCTCTCGTGCGCGCACTGCGCGACGGCGGCGTCGAGGGCCTCGCAGCCACGGCGCGCGAGCTGTCGCAGGGCGCAGGACCGCACGCCGTCACCGCGTAGACTCGCCGTCGTGACTTCTGCAGCCCTCTCCGTCGTCGCGAGCATTCCCAGCCCGCCGATCAGTTCGTTCCAGCTCGGCCCGCTGACGATCCACTTCTACGCCCTGTGCATCCTGGCGGGCATCGTCGTGGCGACGTTCTGGACCAACCGCCGTCTCACCAAGCGCGGCGCGGAGCCCTGGGTCGTCATCGACATCTGCCTGCTCGCGGTCCCGCTGGCCATCATCGGCGCGCGCATCTTCCACGTTCTGACCCACCCGGGGTTCTACTTCGGCGAGGACAAGGACATCTGGGCGATCTTCCGGATCTGGGAGGGCGGCATCGCCATCTTCGGCGCCCTGATCGGCGGCGCCATCGGTGCGTGGCTCGGCTGCAAGTGGAGCGGCATCCGCTTCTGGAGCTTCGCCGACGCGCTCGCGCCTGCACTCCTGCTCGCGCAGGCCTTCGGCCGGTTCGGCAACTGGTTCAACCAGGAGCTGTACGGCCTCCCCACCGACCTGCCTTGGGGGCTGAAGATCGACTACCCGAACTCCGCGTGGCCGGCAGGCCTCCCGGAGAGCACCCTCTTCCACCCGACCTTCCTCTACGAGGTCATCTGGAATGTCATGGGCGTCATCATCATCGCCGCGGCCGGACGACGCTTCCGGCTGCAGTGGGGCCGCCTGTTCGGTCTGTACCTCGTCTGGTACTCGGCCGGTCGCATCGTCTGGGAGTCGATCCGCATCGACCCGAGCGAGATCTTCCTCGGTCTCCGCACCAACGTGTGGGCCGCGATCCTCGGTGTCGTGGTCGGTCTGGTCATCATGATCGTCCAGAACCGCCGGCACCCGGGCTTCGAGCCTTCGCCGTACCAGCCCGGTCGCGAGTGGACCCCTTCCGGGGAGGTACACTCGCAGGGAACCGATGACTTCGTGGACGTGAGCGCACCCCCCGCGTCTGAAGAATCCTCCGGTGGGGCCACAAGCTCCCTCACCACCCGATAGCAAGCACCGCAGGGCCGACGTCGTCCCAGGTTGAGCACCCATGTGAGGACGGTAGGCATGCCCTCGAGCTCCCGTCACGAAGACACCACGACGACCATCACCGGTGGTTCGTTCCCTGCGAAGCAGGGGATGTACAACCCGGCGTTCGAGAAGGACGCCTGCGGTCTGGCGATGGTCGCCACTCTGCGCGGCGAGGCGGGCCACGACATCGTGGACCTCGCCCTTACCGCGCTCCGCAATCTCGAGCACCGCGGTGCCATCGGGTCGGATGCCGGCACCGGTGACGGTGCCGGCATCCTGACCCAGATGCCCGACGCCTTCCTGCGCGCGGTCGTCGACTTCGAGCTGCCCGCCGTCGGCGAGTACGCCGTCGGTCTCGCCTTCCTGCCGACGGATCATGACGAGCGCCTGGCCCAGAAGGCGGCCGTCGAGTCGATCGCGGCGAGCGAGGGCCTGACCGTCCTCGGGTGGCGCACGGTTCCCACGGCGGACGAGAACCTCGGCAAGCTGGCGTTCAACGCACGACCGGTGTTCGAGCAGCTCTTCGTGTCGCGCCCCGCGGTCGGCGACGCGCCGGCCCTGGCGGGCATCGCTCTCGATCGCCGAACGTACCGCCTTCGCAAGCGCGCGCAGCACGAACTCGACGCCTACTTCGTGTCGCTGTCCAGCCGCACCCTCGGGTACAAGGGCATGGTGACGACGCTCCAGCTGGAGCCGTTCTACCCCGACCTTCAGGATGAGCGGTTCGCGACCGAGCTCGCCGTCGTGCACTCGCGCTATTCGACGAACACCTTCCCGTCGTGGCCGCTCGCGCAGCCGCTGCGGATGCTCGCCCACAACGGCGAGATCAACACCGTCAACGGCAACCGCAACTGGATGCGGGCGCGTCAGTCCCAGCTCGAGTCGGAGCTCCTCGGGGACATCAGCCCGCTGCTGCCGATCTGCAGCCCGGGCCAGAGCGACTCGGCATCCTTCGATGAGGTTCTCGAGCTCCTCACGCTCACGGGACGGAGCCTGCCCCACGCCATCATGATGATGGTCCCCGAGGCGTACGAGAAGCAGGCCGACATCTCCGACGAGCTGCGCGCCTTCTACGAGTACCACTCGATGCAGATGGAGCAGTGGGACGGCCCGGCCGCGCTCATCTTCACGGACGGCTCGCTCGTGGGAGCGACGCTCGACCGCAACGGTCTGCGTCCGGGTCGGTGGACCGAGACCACCGACGGCCTCGTCGTCATCGGCAGCGAGACCGGCGTGCTCGACTTCGAGCCGGAGCGCATCAAGCGCCGCGGACGCCTGCAGCCCGGCCGCATGTTCGTCGTCGACACCGCGCAGGGTCGCATCGTCGAGGACGAGGAGATCAAACGCGACCTGGCCGCTCTCCACCCGTGGCAGGAGTGGCTCGACGAGGGCCGCGTGCGCCTGAAGGATCTGCCCGAGCGCGAGCACATCGTGCACCCGATCGCCTCCATCACACGGCGCCAGCGCACCTTCGGTTACACCGAAGAAGAGGTGCGCATCCTCCTGACGCCGATGGGGCAGACGGGCGCCGAGCCCCTCGGAGCGATGGGGTCCGATACGCCGATCGCCGTTCTGAGCGAGCGTCCCCGCCTGCTGTTCGACTACTTCGTGCAGCAGTTCGCGCAGGTCACGAACCCGCCGCTCGACTCGATCCGCGAAGAGGTCGTCACCTCCCTCGGGCTCGGGCTCGGTCCGGAGCGGAACCTCCTGGCCTCGGGCCCGGACCACACCCGTGTCATCACGCTGGACTTCCCGGTCATCGACAACGACGAGCTGGCGAAGCTGCAGAACATCGACCGTGCTCTGCCCGGTCGTCGGTCGATCACCATCCGCGGTCTGTACCGCGCCGACGCCGATGCGGATTCGCTCCGTTCGCGGCTCGACGAGATCTGCGCAGAGGTGGATGCCGCCATCGCCGACGGCGTGGAGTTCATCATCCTGAGCGACCGCGACTCGACGTCGGACCTCGTGCCGATCCCGTCCCTGCTGACGCTCTCCGCCGTCCACCACCACCTCATCCGCAACGAGAACCGTATGAAGGTGGGGCTGGTCGTCGAGGCCGGCGACGTGCGCGAGGTCCACCACGTGGCGACCCTCATCGGTTACGGGGCGTCGGCGGTCAACCCGTACCTTGCGATGGAGACCGTCGAATATCTGGTGCGGGCCGGGTACATCACGGGCGTCGAGCCCGAGAAAGCCGTCCGGAACCTGATCTACGCGCTCGGCAAGGGCGTGCTGAAGATCATGTCGAAGATGGGCATCTCGACGGTCTCCTCCTACGCCGGGGCGCAGGTCTTCGAAGCCGTGGGGCTGTCGCAGGAGTTCATCGACACCTACTTCACCGGCACCGAGACCAAGCTCGGCGGCATCGGGATCGAGGAGATCTCTCGTGAGAACCTCGCCCGTCACGAGTTCGCCTACCCCGCCGACCAGGCGGCGCGCGCGCACGAGCGCCTGTGGACGGGCGGCGAGTATCAGTGGCGGCGCGACGGCTCGCCCCACCTGTTCAACCCCGACACGGTGTTCCGTCTCCAGCACGCCACACGGACCCGTCGCTACGACATCTTCCGCGAGTACACGCAGCTGATCGACGAGCAGGCGAGCGAGCTGAAGACCCTGCGGGGGCTCTTCCGGCTCAAGAACGGCACCCGCCCAGCGGTCCCGATCGACGAGGTCGAACCGGTGTCGTCGATCGTCAAGCGATTCTCGACCGGTGCGATGAGCTACGGGTCGATCTCGCAGGAGGCGCACGAGACGCTCGCGATCGCGATGAACCGGCTCGGCGCGAAGTCGAACACGGGGGAGGGCGGCGAGGACGTGGACCGGCTCCTCGACCCCGAGCGTCGGAGCGCGATCAAGCAGGTCGCCTCGGGACGCTTCGGTGTCACGAGCATGTACCTGACCCATGCGGATGACATCCAGATCAAGCTCGCTCAGGGCGCCAAGCCCGGTGAGGGCGGGCAGCTGCCGCCGGGCAAGGTCTACCCGTGGATCGCGCGCACCCGCGGCGGCACCCCGGGGGTCGGCCTCATCTCGCCGCCGCCGCACCACGACATCTACTCGATCGAGGACCTCAAGCAGCTCATCTTCGACGTCAAGCGGGCCAACCCGTCCGCGCGCGTGCACGTGAAGCTGGTCAGTCAGTCCGGGATCGGCGCGGTCGCGGCGGGCACCGCCAAGGCCCTGGCCGACGTCATCCTCGTCTCCGGTCACGATGGTGGAACGGGCGCGAGCCCGCTGAACTCGCTCAAGCACGCGGGTACGCCGTGGGAGCTGGGACTCGCCGAGACGCAGCAGACCCTGATGATCAACGACATGCGCGGTCGGGTTGTCGTCCAGGCCGATGGTCAGCTCAAGACCGGCCGCGACGTCCTCATCGCGGCGCTCCTGGGTGCCGAGGAGTTCGGCTTCGCGACGAGCGCGCTCGTCGTCGAGGGCTGCATCATGATGCGCGTGTGCCACCTCGACACGTGCCCGGTCGGCGTCGCGACCCAGAACCCGGAACTGCGCAAGCGCTTCACGGGCAAGGCGGAGCACGTCGTGAACTTCATGGAGTTCATCGCTCAGGAGGTGCGGGAGTACCTCGCCGAGCTCGGGTTCCGATCGATCGAGGAAGCCGTCGGCCACACCGAGGTCCTCGACGTCCAGCCGGCCGTCGACCACTGGAAGGCATACGGTCTGGACCTCTCGCCGATCCTCCACGGACCGGCTTTCGGTGACGACGCACCGCGCCACCGCGTCCGCGAGCAGGACCACGAGCTCGAGGACCACTTCGACGTCGCGCTGCTGGACCGGGCACGTGACGTCGTGGAGCACGGTGGTCATCTCGTGATCGACCTGCCGGTGCGCAACACCGAGCGCGCTGTCGGCACCATGCTCGGCCACCACGTCACGAAGGCGCACGGTGAGAACGGGCTGCCGTCCGGCACGATCGAGGTCAACCTCACCGGTTCGGCCGGCCAGTCGTTCGGTGCCTTCCTGCCGTCGGGCATCACACTACGGCTCGAGGGCGACTCGAACGACTACGTCGGCAAGGGGCTCTCGGGCGGCGAGATCGTCGTCCGGCCCCCGCGCGACGCCGCCTTCGACGCCTCGCAGAACGTCATCGCCGGGAACGTGATCGGCTACGGCGCGACCCAGGGGTCGATGTTCCTGCGCGGCGTCGTCGGCGAACGCTTCCTCGTGCGCAACTCCGGCGCGACCGCGGTCGTCGAAGGGGTGGGCGATCACGCCCTCGAGTACATGACCGGCGGTCTCGCCGTCATCCTCGGTGCCACCGGGCGCAACCTCGGGGCCGGCATGTCCGGCGGATCGGCGTACATCTACAAGCTCGATCGTGCGCTCATCAACCGCGAAGCCCTCGCCACCGGCGAGCTCGAGCTCCTCGAGCTCGGCGCCGGCGACATCGAGATCCTGCGGGATCTCCTGGCACGGCACGCCGAGGAGACCGGCTCCGATCTGGCCGAGGGGCTGCTCGCCGACCTCGACAGCGAGGCCGCGAACTTCACCCGTGTCCTGCCGCGCGACTACGCGGCCGTCCTGAAAACCCGCCAGGAGGCGGCCGCCGAGGGGCTCGACCCCGACAGCGACGTCGTCTGGAACCGCATCCTGGAGGTGACCCGTGGCTGACCCGAAGGGCTTCCTCAAAGTCACCGAGCGCGAGCTCCCGCCGCGCCGGCCCGTTCCCGTTCGCATCATGGACTGGAAGGAGGTGTACGAGCAGGGCGACCAGGCAGTGCTCCGTCGCCAGGCGGGCCGCTGCATGGACTGCGGCGTCCCGTTCTGCCACCAGGGCTGCCCGCTCGGGAACCTCATCCCGGAGTGGAACGACCTCACCTGGCGCGGCGAGGGTCGCGCGGCGATCGAGCGGCTCCATGCGACGAACAACTTCCCGGAGTTCACCGGTCGCCTGTGTCCCGCCCCGTGCGAGAGCTCGTGCGTCCTCGGCATCAATCAGCCTGCCGTCACGATCAAGCAGATCGAGGTCTCCACGATCGACGAGGCGTTCGCGCACGGCTGGGTCGAGGCCGAGCCCCCCGGCCGCCTCACCGGCAAGACGGTCGCGGTCGTCGGGTCGGGGCCTGCGGGACTCGCGGCCGCGCAGCAGCTGACGCGCGCAGGGCACACCGTCGCCGTGTACGAGCGCGACGACCGCATCGGCGGCCTGCTGCGCTACGGCATCCCGGACTTCAAGATGGAGAAGCGCCATCTCGAGACGAGACTCCGTCAGATGCGCGACGAAGGCACGCGGTTCCGGGCAGGCGTCGAGATCGGCAAGGACCTGTCGTGGGCGGACCTCCGCGCCCGCTACGACGCGGTCGTCGTCGCCACCGGTTCGACCGTTCCTCGCGACCTGTCGATCCCCGGACGCGACCTCGACGGTGTCCACTTCGCGATGGAGTACCTCGTCGAGTCGAACAAGGCCGTCGCGGGCGACCAGGTGCCGCACCAGATCCACGCCGAGGGCAAGCACGTCATCGTCATCGGCGGCGGCGACACGGGTGCGGACTGCATCGGTACGGCGCACCGACAGGGGGCGCTCAGCGTCACGAACCTCGCCATCGGAAAGCAGCCCCCCGAGGCGCGTCCCGACCACCAGCCGTGGCCGATGATGCCGACGCTCTTCGAAGTGGCCTCTGCGCACGAGGAGGGCGGTGACCGTTCCTACCTGGCTTCGACCGTCGAGTTCCTCGGTAACGAGGCGGGGGAGGTGCGCGCCCTCCGCGTCGCCGAGACGGAGTTCGTCGACGGCCGCCGTGTGCCCAAGAGCGGCACCGAGCGCGAGATCCCCGCCGACCTCGTCCTGATCGCGATGGGCTTCACCGGCCCGGAGCGGTCAGCGCTCGAGCAGCAGCTCGGCGCCGTCTTCACCTCCAACGGCAACGTCGAGCGGGCGGACGACTGGCAGGCGACGGCACCGGGTGTCTTCGTGGCCGGCGACGCCGGACGCGGCCAATCCCTCATCGTCTGGGCGATCGCAGAAGGGCGCGCGGCGGCTTCGGCAGTCGACGAGTACCTCATGGGGTCCACCAGCCTCCCGGCGCCGGTCCGCCCGACCGACGTCGCGATCGGTCTCCAGCACGCCTAGGCTGGAATCGTTCCCACATCACTACCCGACGGAGCTATTTCTGTGAGACGCGCGAAGATCGTCGCCACTCTGGGTCCCGCCACCGAAAGCTACGAGATGGTTCGCGCCATCATCGATGCCGGTGTGGACGTGACCCGCTTCAACCTCAGCCACGGCGACTACGCCGACCACGACGCCCGACTGGCGAACGTGCGCAAGGCGGCGGATGACGCCGGCCGTGCCGTCGCCGTCCTCGTCGACCTGCAGGGCCCGAAGATCCGGCTCGGCCGGTTCGCCGAAGGTCCCCACTTCCTCGCCGTCGGCGACGTCTTCAAGATCACGACCGAAGACATCGCCGGGACGAAGGAGATCGTCGGCACGACCTTCAAGGGCCTTCCGGAGGACGTCAACAAGGGCGACTTCCTCCTGATCGACGACGGCAAGGTCCGCGTCCAGGTCACCGGTGTCGAGGGGCCGGTCGTCACGACCGAGGTCATCGTCGCCGGCTACGTGTCGAACAACAAGGGCATCAACCTGCCCGGTGTCGCGGTCAACGTGCCCGCCCTGTCGGAGAAGGACGAGGCGGACCTCCGCTGGGGTCTGCGCTCCGGAGCCGACATCATCGCGCTGTCGTTCGTGCGCAACGCCGCCGACGTCACCCGCGTGCACGAGATCATGGCGGAGGAGGACCGCAAGGTCCCCGTCATCGCGAAGATCGAGAAGCCGCAGGCCGTCGACGCTCTCGAAGAGATCATCGACGCCTTCGACGGCATCATGGTCGCGCGCGGCGACCTCGGCGTCGAGCTGCCCCTCGAGGCCGTGCCGATCGTTCAGAAGCGCGCCGTCGAACTCTGCCGCCGCATGGCCAAGCCGGTCATCGTCGCGACGCAGATGCTCGAGACCATGATCGAGAACCCGGTTCCCACCCGGGCCGAGACGAGCGACGTCGCCAATGCCGTCCTGGACGGCGCGGACGCGGTCATGCTCTCGGGCGAGACGAGCGTCGGCAAGCACCCCGTCGGCGTGGTCGAGACGATGGCCCGGATCATCGACGCGACCGAGACGCACGGCCTGGAGCGCATCCCGCCGCTGACGGCGAAGCCGCGCACGCAGGGTGGCATCATCACCCTCGCCGCCAACGAGGTCGCCGAGTTCGTCGAGGCGAAGTTCATCTGCCTGTTCACCGAGTCGGGCGACACCGCGCGTCGCATGTCGCGGCTGCGCTCCGGCATCCCGATGCTCGCCTTCACCATCGAGCCGGCGATCCGTCGCCGCATGGCGATGACGTGGGGCATCCAGTCGGCCCTCGTCGAGCACGTCGCCCACACCGACCTCATGTTCCTCCAGGTGGACGACTACTTCCTGTCGCGCGGCCTTCTGGAAGAGGGCGACAAGGTCGTCGTGATCTCCGGGTCCCCTCCTGGAATCATCGGTGCGACCAACGACATCCGCATCCACAAGATCGGCGACGCCGTCCACGGCAAGGCTCCGATCTACAAGGCGGAGAGCTGATCCCTCGCCTGTGATGCACGAAACGGCGCCCCTTCGGGGGCGCCGTTTCGCTGTGGTGCCGGTGGTGGGAGTCGAACCCACACGCCCTTTCGGGCAACCGAGTTTGAGTCGGTCGCGTCTGCCATTCCGCCACACCGGCGCGCGCCTCAATGACGATACCGCAGGATGCGGGTGCGCCCTGGCCTAGGATGGACGAGTGACTGAGCAGGAACCCTCCACGGCCCCCCCGGCAGCCCCCGCCCCTCGACGCGTCGTCGTCGCGGAGGATGAGTCGCTGATCCGCCTCGACATCGTCGAGATCCTGCGTGACAGCGGCTTCGACGTGGTCGGCGAGGCGGGTGACGGTGAGACCGCCGTGCAGCTGGCCACGGAGCTTCGCCCGGACCTCGTCATCATGGACGTGAAGATGCCGATCCTCGACGGCATCAGTGCTGCCGAGAAGCTCAGCAAGAACCACGTCGCCCCCGTCGTCCTCCTCACCGCTTTCAGCCAGAAGGAGCTCGTCGAGCGAGCGAGCGAGGCCGGCGCGCTGGCCTACGTGGTCAAGCCCTTCACCCCGAACGACCTGCTGCCGGCGATCGAGATCGCCCTGGCACGGTACGAGCAGATCATCACGCTCGAGGCAGAGGTCGCCGACATGGTCGAGCGCTTCGAGACCCGCAAGCTCGTCGACCGGGCCAAGGGCCTGCTCAACGAGAAGATGGGCCTGTCCGAGCCCGAGGCCTTCCGCTGGATCCAGAAGGCCTCGATGGACCGTCGCCTCACGATGCAGGACGTCGCCAAGGCGATCATCGAGCAGCTGGCCCCCAAGAAGGCCTGACTCTGCCGTCATGATCGACGAGCTCGATCTTCCCGTCGCCCTCTCGTCGCGAGGCGGACCGATGCGGCTGCGCGGTGCGACCCAGGGCGACCTCGATGCGATCATGGCGCTGCTGTCGGACGACCCCGTCAGTGCCGGCCGGGGCGATGTGGCGGCCGCAGACGACCGGGGCCTCTACCTCCGAGGTCTGTTGCGCATCCTGGACTCGGAGAGCAACGACGTGCTGGTCGTGGAGAGCGACGACGGCGTGGTCGCGACCATGCAGCTGACGGTGATCCCCGGGATGGCGCGTCGCGGCAGCACGAGACTCCTCGTCGAGGCCGTCCGGGTCGCCAGCGCGGAGCGATCGGCAGGGATCGGCGCGGCGATGATGACGTGGGTCGCGGATGTCGCGGCTCCCGCCGTCGGAGCCTCCATCGTTCAGCTGACGTCGGATGCCGCGCGCACCGACGCCCACCGGTTCTACACGCGGCTGGGGTTCGTCGACTCGCACGTCGGCTTCAAGCTCCCCGTCGCGCGCTGAGCGAGGATCAGGATGCCGGCAGGTCCCGCACCATGTTGGTGATGCGGACCGTCGAACAGCGCCGACCCTGATCGTCGGTCACAACGATCTCGTGGACGGTGAGACTCCTGCCCAGGTGCAGGGGAGTGCAGACGCCTGTCACCCAGCCCTCGGTTGCCGAACGGGTGTGGGTCGCGTTGATGTCGATGCCCACGGCCAGGCGGTCGGGTCCCGCGTGCAGATTGGCGTGCATCGAGCCGAGCGATTCGCCGAGGACCACGTAGGCGCCGCCGTGGAGGAGTCCCACCGGCTGCGTGTTGCCGGCCACCGGCATCCGCGCCACGGCACGTTCGAGGCTGAACTCGACGAACTCGATGCCCATCTTCTCGGCCAGCGCTCCCATGCCGCGACTGGTCATCCACTCGAGCGGGTCGGACGGGGCAGGGGTGGGCTCAGACATGGCGGTTCACCTTGCGGTCGGGCGGTGCCGGCCCGGCATCCGCGGGAAGTCGATGTCGCAGGCCCGAACTAGGCTGGTCGGGTGAGCGACTCCGGAAAGCCTACTCTGCTCGTCGTCGACGGCCACTCGCTGGCCTACCGGGCGTTCTACGCCCTTCCCGTCGACAACTTCTCGACGAAGGACGGCCAGCACACCAACGGGATCTACGGCTTCCTGTCGATGTTCGTCAACCTCGTCAAGGCCGAGAAGCCGACGCACCTGGCCGTCGCCTTCGACACGTCGCGACAGTCGTTCCGCACGCGCGTCTACGAAGAGTACAAAGCCAATCGGTCCGAGTCGCCCGCCGAGTTCAAGGGACAGATCCCGCTGCTGCAGGACTGCCTCTCCGCCATGGGTGTTCCCGTTCTGACGAAGGAGGACGTCGAGGCCGACGACATCCTGGCGACCCTCGCGACGCAGGGCGTCGAGAGCGGCTACGACGTGCTCGTGTGCTCGGGCGACCGCGACACGATCCAGCTGGTGACCGATGAGGTCACGCTCCTCTACCCGAGCGTCCAGGGCGTCTCGCAGCTGAAGCGCTACACCCCCGACGCGGTCGTGGAGAAGTACGGCCTCCCGCCCGAGAACTACCCCGACATCGCCGCGCTGGTGGGTGAGACGAGCGACAACCTCCCGGGCGTCCCGAAGGTGGGCGAGAAGACGGCCGTCAAGTGGATCACGCAGTTCGGCACCCTCGACGCCCTCCTCGAGCGCGCCGACGAGATCAAGGGCGTCGTGGGCGGCAACCTCCGCGAGCACCTCGACGACGTCCGCCGTAACCGTCAGCTCAACCGGCTGCTCCGCGACGTCGAGCTCGAGTACGCGCCGCAGGACCTCGTCATCCGCCCGCTCGACACGCAGGCCGTTCGCGACATCTTCGCGCGCCTGGAGTTCCGTACGCTCCTGCCGCGGGTGTTCGAGGCGTTCGACGCGACTGACGAGCCGCCCGCGCCCGAGGTCTCAGCGCCCGACCCGCAGCAGACGGATGCCGCGGCCCTGGCCGCATGGTTGACGCAGCAGACAGGCGAACTGGCCCTGACGGTCACCGTCGCCGGCGGTCTCCCGACGCGCCTCGGCGTCGCGACCTCGGACACCGTCCACGAGCTCGACTGGGACGAGAGCGCCCGTACGGCGCTCGCGCCGTGGCTCGAGAGCGACGCGGCGAAGATCATGACCGACGCGAAGCCGCAGGTGAAGGCGCTCCGCCGAGCCGGCGTGCGGCTGGGCGGGCTGACCTTCGATGTCCTGCTCGCCGGCTGGCTGCTGCGTCCGAGCCTCCCGGACAAGACCCTCGCCGATCTCGTCGACCGCTACCTCGACGAGAAGCTGCCCGAGGCCGACCCCTCGCAGCTCGTCCCCGAGACCGAGGGGGCCACGCCCGGGCAGCTGGCCTGGTTCGCCCTGCGCGTCGCGGAGCAGGAGCGCGCGGAGCTCCCGGCATCCGTCGGTGCGGTGCTGAGCGACATCGAGATCCCGACCCTCGACGCGCTCGCGGACATGGAGCTCGCCGGTGTTTCTGTCTCGCGCGACAAGCTCGGTGGGTTCTCGGGGGAGCTCGCGGCGCGGGCCGACGCGATCGCCCAGGAGGCGTACGGCATCATCGGCCGCGAGGTGAACCTCGGCTCGCCCAAGCAGCTGCAGGAGGTGCTCTTCGATCAGCTGGAGCTGCCGAAGACCCGCAAGACCAAGACGGGGTATTCGACGGATGCCGCGGTCCTCGCCGATCTGCAGGACTCCCATCCGCATCCGTTCCTCGGACTGCTCCTCCAGCACCGTGAGGCGACCAAGCTCCGTCAGATCATCGAGTCGCTGACCGTGGGGATCGCCGACGACGGCCGCATCCACACCACCTACGTGCAGACCGGCAGCCAGACGGGTCGCCTCTCGAGCACCGATCCGAACCTGCAGAACATCCCGATCCGCAACGAGGAGTCGCGCCGCATCCGCGCGGCTTTCGAGGTCGGCGAGGGATACGAGACGCTGCTGACCGCGGACTACTCGCAGATCGAGATGCGCATCATGGCGCACCTGTCCGGCGACCCGGGACTCATCGAGGCGTTCAACTCCGGCGAAGACCTCCACCGCTTCGTCGGCGCCCGCGTGTTCGGGGTGGAGCCCGCCGAGGTCACGGCGCCGATGCGCACGAAGGTGAAGGCGATGTCGTACGGTCTCGTCTACGGACTGAGCGCGTTCGGGTTGTCGAAGCAGCTGCGCATCGAGCAGTCCGAGGCGAAGCAGCTGATGCTCGAGTACTTCGCCCGCTTCGGCGCGGTGCGCGACTACCTGCGCTCCTCGGTCGAGCAGGCGCGGATCGATGGGTACACGGAGACGATCTTCGGGCGCCGCCGGCCGTTCCCCGACCTCACGAGCCCGAACCGCGTGCTCCGCGAGAACGCCGAGCGGGCGGCGCTCAACGCGCCGATCCAGGGGAGCGCTGCCGACATCATGAAGATCGCTCTGGTCGAGATCCACGACGACCTCCGCGCGCGTGATCTGACGTCGCGCGTTCTGCTGCAGATCCACGACGAACTCGTCGTCGAGGTGGCGACGGGCGAGTGGGACGCCGTCGAGGAGATCGTGCGGACCCGCATGGGTGACGCGGCGGAGCTCTCCGTACCGCTCGATGTGCAGATCGGTCGTGGCAGCCACTGGGACGAGGCGGCTCACTGACGCGGAGCGCACGACGCTCTACGCTCGAGGAATGACCGACGCACAACGCACGCCCACTCCGATCGACACGATCGCGGACCGCTGGGTCGACACGCTGGCCGAGCTCTCCCCGAGCCTCGCGACGTACATCGGACGGACCGAGCACAACGGCCGTCTCGACGACTTCTCTCCCGAAGGGCATGAGCGGCTCGCTGTCGCGGCGGCCGACACCCTTCGCGCGCTCGAGTCCGCCGAGACCGTCGATTCCGTCGACGAGGTCACCAAGATGGACCTGTCTGCGGAGCTCGGTCTGCAACTCGACCTGCACGCGGCGAAGTCGCACCTGCGCGACATCAACGTGATCGCCTCGCCCTCGCAGGACATCCGCGCGGCGTTCGACCTCATGCCGACGGACACCGTCGACGACTGGTCTGTGGTGGCGACGCGCCTCTCGGCGATTCCGTCGGCGCTGGCCGGATACGTCGAGACGCTGCGTCAGGGCATCTCGGAGGGCGTCGTCCCGGCGCGCCGACAGGTGCAGGAAGTCGTGACGCAGATCGCCCGCTACACGAGCGACACCGGCTTCTTCGCGACCTTCGTCGGAGACGCCGCTCCCGCGGAGGGTCACCTTCCCGCCACGCTCGCGCGTGAGCTCGCCGACAACGCGGGTGCCGTTCGCGTCGCTTACGACCAGCTGGCCGCGTTCCTCCGCGACGACCTGGCCCCGGCAGCCTCCGATGTGGATGCCGTGGGTCGGGAGCTTTACGCGCTCCACTCGCGTCAGTTCCTGGGGGCGACCATCGATCTGGACGAGACCTACGACTGGGGTGTCGAAGAGCTGACGCGGATGGTCGCGGAGCAGGAGTCCATCGCGAACGAGATCAAGGCCGGCGCCACCGTCGAGGAGGCGGTCGCCTTCCTCGAGCAGGACGAGGAGCGGAAGCTGCGCGGCACGGACGCCCTGCAGCGATGGATGCAGGAGACGAGCGACCGCGCCGTCGAGGAGCTCGGACGCACCCACTTCGACATCCCGGAGCCGATCCGCCGACTCGAATGCATGATCGCGCCGACCAACGAGGGCGGCATCTACTACACGGGCCCGACCGACGACTTCTCGCGTCCGGGCCGTATGTGGTGGTCCGTCCCCGAGGGCGTCGACACGTTCGACACGTGGCGCGAGCTCACGACGGTCTATCACGAGGGTGTCCCGGGTCACCACCTGCAGATCGCGCAGGCGGTGTACAACCGTACGGAGCTGAACTCGTGGCGCCGACTCCTCGCGGGTTCCAGCGGCCACGCCGAGGGGTGGGCCCTGTACGCCGAGCGGCTGATGGCGGAACTCGGCTACCTCGACGACCCGGCTGACCGGCTCGGGATGCTCGACGGTCAGCGGATGCGGGCGGCGCGCGTCGTCCTCGACATCGGCGTCCACCTCGGCAAGCCGCGCCTCGACGGTACCGGCACCTGGGACGCCGACTACGCGCTGGAGTTCATGCGGCGGAACGTCAACATGTCCGACGAGTTCATCCAGTTCGAGGTGAATCGCTACCTCGGGTGGCCGGGCCAAGCGCCCTCGTACAAGGTCGGCCAGCGGATCTGGGAGCAGATCCGCGACGAGGCCGCCCAGCGCGGGGGGACCGGGTTCGACATCAAGCAGTTCCACATGCGCGCGCTGCGCCTCGGCGGGGTCGGTCTCGACACCCTCCGCGCCGCTCTGCGCGACGGCTGAGAGGGCGAGGCGAGGGCGTCGGGAATACCCGACGCCCTCCGTCGTTCCTACCGACGTAGGCTTTATGCACATGAATGAAAGGGGCCGACGTGGCCGCAGTGGAGCTGGGACTCGACACCTTCGGTGACATCACCGTCGACGACAGCGGCGAACGCGTCTCGGGTGCGCAGGCGATCCGGAACCTCATCGCACAGGCGACTCTCGCCGATCAGGTGGGTGTCGACTTCATCGGCGTGGGCGAGCACCACCGGGCCGAGTACTCGGTCTCGAGTCCGGAGATCGTCCTCGCTGCCATCGCCGCCCAAACCGAGCGCATCCGCGTCGGGACGGCGGTGACGGTCCTCTCCAGCGACGATCCCGTCCGCGTCTACGAACGCTTCGCGACGCTGTCGGCGATCTCGAACGGGCGCGCCGAGGTGATCCTCGGACGCGGCTCCTTCACCGAGTCCTTCCCGCTGTTCGGTTTCACCCTGGCGGACTACGAGGCCCTCTTCGAGGAGCGGCTCGAGCTCTTCTCGCTGCTGCGGAGCGAGAAGCCCGTCACGTGGCAGGGATCCACACGCGCCGCCCTCACCGACGCTGACGTCTTCCCGAAGACCGAGGGCGGCATCCGCGCCTGGGTCGGCGTCGGCGGCTCGCCCGAGTCGGTCATCCGCACGGCGCGGTACGGCTACGGGCTGATGCTGGCCATCATCGGGGGTCCCGCCGCTCGGTTCCGTCCCTACGTCGACCTCTACCACCGGGCGATCGGCGAACTCGGTACCGGGGCGCAGCCCATCGGCATCCACTCGCCGGGGCACATCGCCGACACCGACGAGCAGGCGTGGGAAGAGGCCTACCCCGGGTTCGAAGCGCAGAACAACTCGATCGGGCGCGAGCGCGGCTGGCCTGCGTACAGCCGGTTGCGGTTCCAGCAGGAGGTCGGTCCGGGAGGATCGATCTACGCCGGCTCGCCCGAGACGGTGGCACGCAAGATCGCCGACACGATCACGACTCTCGGCGCCGGGCGCTTCGACCTCAAGTACGCCAACGGCACCCTCGGGCACGACAAGCTGATGCGCTCGGTCGAGCTCTACGGCACCCGGGTGATCCCGCTCGTGCGCGACATGCTCGGCGAGTGATCGCGACGCCCCCGCGGCCTCGTACGATGCGAAGATGACCACGACCACGACCGACTCGGTCACCAGCCGGCTCGATCGCCTCCCCTTCACCCGCACGCACCTGCGCGTCCTCACCGGCTCGGGCGCCGGCTGGGCGCTCGACGCGATGGACGTCGGACTCATCTCCTTCGTCATCGCCGCGCTCGTGAGCGAGTGGAACCTGACGACCGCGTCGACGTCGTGGATCGCCTCGGCGGGCTTCGCGGGGATGGCGATCGGCGCGACGGTGGGCGGATTGCTCGCAGACCGGATCGGTCGCCGCTCGGTCTTCGCGCTGACCCTCCTCGTCTACGGCGTCGCGACCGGGGCGAGCGCGTTAGCGGGCGGGCTCGTCGCCCTGATCGCGTTGCGCTTCGTCGTCGGGCTGGGACTCGGGGCGGAGCTTCCCGTCGCGAGCACGTACGTCAGCGAGTTCGCACCGGCGCGGATGCGGGGACGCATCATCGTGGTGCTCGAGGCGTTCTGGGCGGTGGGCTGGACGGCTTCCGCGCTCATCGGCTACCTCGTCATCCCGTCCGTGCCCGAGGGCTGGCGCTGGGCTCTCGCCATCGGCGCCGTCCCCGCCGCGTACGCACTGATCGTGCGCTGGGCTCTGCCGGAGTCGCCGCGGTGGCTCGCTTCGCGGGGTCGCGCGACAGAAGCCGAACGCGTCGTCTCCGGCATGGAATCCTCTCCGGTGCTCTTCGGCCGTCCCGCAGCGACTGTCGCCGCAGCCGTGGAGGCGTCATCGGCCCGCGCGTCGACCGTCGGGGAACGACTGCGGGGACTGTGGACTCCCGCCATGCGCCGGCGGACGGCATCCCTCTGGATCGTCTGGTTCTGCGTCAACTTCTCGTACTACGGGGCCTTCATCTGGATTCCCACGCTGCTCGTCTCGCAAGGATTCGGTCTCGTCCGCAGCTTCGAGTTCACGCTTCTGATCACGCTCGCACAGCTCCCCGGTTACGCCGTCGCCGCGTGGCTCATCGAGGTGTGGGGGAGGCGCGCGACCCTGTCCGTCTTCCTCGCCGGATCGGCGGTCGCGGCGATTCTCTTCGGGCAGGCCACGACGATTCCGATGATCTTGGCGACCGGCATGGCGCTGTCGTTCTTCAACCTGGGCGCCTGGGGCGCGCTCTATGCCGTGACCCCGGAGACCTATTCGACATCGCTCCGCGCCACCGGTGCGGGGTGGGCCGCCGGCGTCGGGCGGATCGCGTCGATCCTGGCGCCGCCGATCGTGCCGGTCCTTCAAGCGGTCGGCGGCATCCCGGTCGTCTTCATCGTCCTCAGCGCCTTCTTCGCCATTGCTGCAGCGGCCACGTGGGGTCTCTCGGAATCGCGGGGACGTTCGCTCGCGGAGTGAGTCATAGGCTGAGGGGATGCCGCAGGACATCCGCTACGTCGCGATCGGAGACTCATTCACGGAGGGCGTCGGCGACGAGCTGCCGGACGGCAGCGTCCGCGGCTGGGCGGACCTCGTCGCCCAGGGCTGGGCGGACTCCCGCGGCGAGGCGATCTCGTACGCGAACCTGGCGATCCGCGGCAAGCTCATCCAGCCGATCGTCGAGGAGCAGCTCGAACGCGCTCTCGCACTGAGGCCGACGCACCTCTCCTTCAACGGGGGCGGCAACGACATGCTGCGCCCTCGGACGCCCATCGCACGCGTGGCGGACGTCTTCACCCGCGTCCTCCGTCGCTGCGACGAAGAGGGTGTCACCCTGATCGTCCTCTCCGGAGCCAACCCGTCGGCTCAGCTGCCCCTCGCGCGCCTGATCCAGCGACGCGGCGACGAGCTCTCACGTGCCGTCTCCGACCGCATCGCCGGGCGCGACGACGTCGTCGTGGCGCTGAACTGGCCCGATGCCGACCTGTCGGATCCGTCGTTCTGGTCCGAGGATCGGCTCCACATGAACGATCGCGGGCATCACCGGGTCGCGGCTCGGGTGCTCGACGCACTCGGCGAGAAGGCGCCCGCCGAGTGGTGGCGCCTGGACGAGGCGGATTCGGCTGTCGCTCTCACGCGGGGTCGATACTTCCGCGAGCACCTCGGACCGTGGTTGCGGCGTCGCCTGACCGGGACGTCGTCGGGGGACGGCCGCGAAGCGAAGTACGGGGACTGGTTCCGCGTCGAACCTCGTCCGCGCGGCTGAATCCACCACCCTGCGCGCCTGTCAAGGGCTATCAGCTTCCTATCAGGGGCGACGATGATCGGAACCACACCGCCAAGAAAGTGAGGGTGCGCATGAGCATCGGATCCGGAATCGTGCTGTTCGTGATCGGCGCCATCCTGGCGTTCGCCGTGAACGTCGACGTCCAGTAC
The DNA here is from genome assembly GCF_030818715.1 of Microbacterium sp. SORGH_AS_0505. Classification (NCBI taxonomy): domain Bacteria; kingdom Bacillati; phylum Actinomycetota; class Actinomycetes; order Micrococcales; family Microbacteriaceae; genus Microbacterium; species Microbacterium sp. SORGH_AS_0505. The sequence continues at coordinate 2,449,774 of NZ_JAUTAT010000001.1, forward strand.
GTCGACCTCAACCTGATCGGCTACATCCTGATGGCAGCCGGTGTCGTCGTCTTCCTCCTCGGCCTCGTGCTGATGTTGCGTCGACGTTCCAGCGAGTCGACCGTCCGAACGGTCGACCCCGTCGCGGGAGAGCGGGTCACCCGCTCCGAGACCCGTACGTCGGGAGACGGCACCGTCTGACGACGGCTGCGTCACCGATACGGCCCGCTCCCCTCGCGGGGGGGCGGGCCGTTCGTCGTCTCGGTCAGCGTCGGGGGCGGCGCGGCTGATCCATGCCGATGTGGATGCGGGTGCGTCGCCGTTCGATGCTGATGAAGATCGCACCGATGAGCCAGAGCGGGATCTGGACGAGGAAGGCGACCCGGAAGGCGTCCAGGCGGTAGGTGTCCGGCGTCCCCGCGCCCTGCAGGTCCAGCACGAGGCCGATGGCGAAGATCGCGATCAACGCGGCGAGGAACCCGCCCGCGTTCGTGACGCCCGTCGCCGTGCTGAGGCGGTGGGACGGGTTGTGGGTGCGGGCGTGGTCGAAGGCGATCATCGATGCGGGGCCGCCCATGGCGAGGGCGACCAGCAGGACGACGAGGAGCCAGATCGGCGCCCGGCCGGGCCAGACGATCACAGCGGTCCAGGCGACGAGCTGGAAGGCGACGGCGGGGAGGACGAGGGCGCGGGAGCGCCGGTGCGGTGCCCGTCGGGAGAGCTCTCCGAGGACGGGCCCGAGGGCCATCCCCGCGAAGACGTAGAGCGACGTCAGCACGCCGGCCTGTCCTGTGGTGAGGCCTTCTCCTGCCGTGAGGTACGGGAAGCCCCACAGCAGGATGAACGCCGTGCCGGCGAAGGGTGTCGTGAAGTGCGACCAGAACGCGAGTCGTGTCCCAGGGTGAGCCAGGGCGGCGCGGATCCCGACACCGGTGTCGATCGCGGAGGTCACGACGCGTATCGCGCCGGTGTCGGTGTCGACGCTGATGTCGCGGGCGAGCTCCGGCGGCCGGTTGCGCACGAGGGCGAAGACGAGGACGGCGAAGAGGACGCAGAGCCCGGCGATGCCCCCGAACGTCACCGACCAGCTCGTCGCGTGGAGGACGGCGGCGATCGGGATCACGGCGACGAGCTGTCCCGCCTGCCCGAGGATCCCCGTCAGCTGAACCATGAGCGGACCCCGTTGGGCGGGGAACCAGGTCGCGACGAGACGGAGTACCGCGGGGAAGACCGCGGCATCCCCGGCGCCCAACAGCATGCGGGCGACGATCGCGACGCCGACGCTCGGCGAGAGAGCCATTGTGAGTTGGCCGACAGCCATGAGGATCATCCCGATCGTCATGATCGGCCGCGACCCGTAGCGGTCGAGGAGGACCCCGACCGGGATCTGCATGCCGCCGTAGACGGCGAGCTGGACGACCGCGAACAGCGACAGGGTCGCGGCATCCGCCTGGAAGCGGTCGGCCGCGTCGACGCCGACGGCGGCGAGCGACGTGCGGTTCGTCACGGCGAGGACGTACGCGGCGACGCCGGTGCCCCAGATCAGCCAGGCGCGGAAGCCGGGGCCGTTCGTCGGGGTGCTCTCCTGCCGACGTGCTCCGCTCACCCGCCCACGCTACTCTCCGGCAGGCGTACTCTGAGCCCACACCATCGGGCGATCGGAGAACACATGAAAGCGACCATCGGTGACACCGTCATCGCAGAGGCGGCCGACGACGAGATCATCCGGATCGAGGGGAACGCGTACTTCCCGCCGTCATCCGTGAAGCAGGGTGTCCTCGTCGAGAGCCCGACCCCGTACACGTGCCCATGGAAGGGGGAGTGCCAGTACTTCCACGTCGAGGCCGGCTCCGAGCGCATGACCGACGGCGCCTGGTCGTACCCCAACCCGTACCCGTCCGCGTTCGACCGCGTCGGCGCCGACTTCTCCGGGTACGTCGCGTTCTCGCCGGGGATCACCGTCGGTCAGTGACCGCGTGGCGCGTCGTCACTCGTGCAGAGGCCCGAGAGACGGTGCACCGACGAATCGCGCCGAAACCGGCACCGGCTGCTCGATCTCGACGACCGTGATCGTATTCGACCCCGCCTGCGTCACCGGGGCAGGGACGTAGAGCGTCCGCTGCGGGCCGTTCGACCAGTACCGGCCGAGCAGGAAGCCGCCGACGAAGACGTACCCCTTGCCCCATCCGGTCGTGTCGAGGAACAGGTCCGACGGGGCGTCCAGATCGAAGCTCCCCTCGGCCATGAGCAGTTCCGGGGCGCCCGCGGCCTGATCGAGGGGGAGGGGCGTCGTCCGCCACCCGGACAGGGGGCGGCCGTCGACGGCCACCGGCCCGATGAGGCCCTTCGCCTCGCCGAGGCGGTCGTCGTAGTTCACCCGCCCCTGTTCCTCCACCAGGATCGAGAGGTTCCTCCCCGGGGGCAACCGGAGCGCGTGCTCGTGCCGCGTCCGTGAGAGCGATCCAACGCGGATGCCGTCGACGGACACCCAGGCCTGATCACGGACTTCACCGATCGACAGCACGCCGCCGGCGAACCCGTCCGGCAGAGCGGTCTCGTGCCGCAACAGCGAACCGGTGTGCTCGGCCGCCTCGAACGTCGCGAGGCCGGGATGTGACGCGAGGCTCGTGACGGCTGTCCGGGACACGGGGGACAGTGCCACCGTGATTTCCGGCCGTGCCGAGGCCGACGCGGGGGCCTCCGCGGGCACATCCGCGTACTTCGCGATGACGTCGCGGAACGCGTGGTATTTCTCCGTCGGGTCGCCCGCTTCGTCGAGGGGGGCGTCGTAGTCGTAGGAGGTCACGATCGGCAGGTAGCGGCCCTTGTCGTTCGCCCCGTTGGTCGTCCCGAAATTCGTCCCGCCGTGGAACATGTAGATGTTCACCGATGCGCCGGCTCCCAGGAGGTCGTCCAGTTCGGCGGCGGCGGTCGCGGCATCCGTCGTGTGGTGCGGTCCACCCCACCAGTCGAACCACCCGTCCCAGAACTCCGAGCACATGAGAGGGCCGGTGGGCTGGTGCTCGCGCAGCGTCGCGAGGCGCTCATGAGCCCGCGAGCCGAAGGAGCCGGTCAGGTGGAGGCCGGGAAGCGATCCCGCCTCGAGCATGTCGGGCTCGGGTTGGTCCACCGTGGTGAGGGGGACCGTGATGTCCGAGTCCCGTGTGACGCGGACGAGTTCGGCGAGGTAGTCCTTGTCCGAACCGTACGCGCCGTACTCGTTCTCGATCTGCACGAGGACGACGTTGCCGCCGCGGTCGATCTGACGCGGCGCGACGACGCGGTACACGCGGCGGAGGTACGTCTCGAGCGCCGCCTGGTAGGCGGCATCCGTTCGCCGCAGTCGGATGCCGGGGGTCGCGGTGAGCCACGTCGGGAGACCACCGTTGTGCCACTCGGCGCAGATGTAGGGTCCGGGGCGGACGATCGCGTGCAGCCCCTCGGCGGCGATCAGATCCAGGAAGCGACCGAGGTCGAGCCCGTCGGACTCATCCCATTCGCCTTCGACCGGCTCGTGCGCGTTCCACGCGACGTACGTCTCGATCGTATTCAGTCCCATGAGGCGTGCTTTGCGGATGCGGTCGGCCCAGTCGCCGGGGTGGATGCGGAAGTAGTGCATCGCTCCGGAGATGATCCGGTGCGGCTGCCCGTCCAAGAGGAAGTCGCGGTCGCCGATGGCGAAAGTGCTCATGTGATCTCCGCTCGGAGCTGTCCGTCCAGACACCCTGCTGTCGTGAGAGGGGTGTTCCGCCGCTGCGCCAACTGCTATGTTTACGCAATCATGTCGCCTCAGCGTAGCACGCGACCGGCCCCGGAGACGGGTGTCGTTGCACCCCTCGATGAGCCTGTGGTGCGTCGTGGGGGTACGCCCCACGGGGTGCCCACGCAGGCCGATGTCGCCCGCCACGCGGGCGTCTCCGCGCAGACGGTGTCGCGCGTCGTCACGGGCGCTGCGCGGGTCGACGAGCCGACACGCGATCGGGTCCTCGCCAGCATGCTCGAGCTCGGCTACCGGCCGAACCGGGCGGCGCGGGCCCTGCGCTCCGCCCGCTACCGCAGCATCGGCGTCGTCATGAGCGATCTGACCTCGTACGGCAGCGTTCGCACCTGGGAGGCCATCTCGCGCGCGGGAGCGGAGTCCGGATACGCCGTCGCTCTCGTCCCGACCACCGGGTTCGATCGGAGCGCCGTCGCGGAGGCGATCGAACGCGCACGCGATCAGGCCGTCGACGGGCTCGTCATCGCGATCGGCGACCACCTCTCGGCGGGGGAGGACCTGCCGCTGCCGGACGACCTCCCGGTCGTCGTCGTCGACGCGTCGGCGCTCGAAGACCGCTCCTTCGTCGACACCGACCAGACGATGGGCGCGGGGCAGGCCGTCAGGCATCTGCTCGACCTCGGCCACGAGACCGTCCACCATGTCGCGGGACCGGCGAGCTCGTACTCGGCGGTCCGTCGGGAGCAGGGCTGGCGGGCGGCTCTGTCCGACGCGGGACGCGAGGCTCCGCCCCTCCAGCGAGGGGACTGGAGCGCGCAGTCCGGGTTCGACACGGGATGCCGCCTGCGCGAGGTTCCCGCCGTCACCGCCGTGTTCGCTGCCAACGATCAGATGGCGCTCGGGGTTCTCCGCGCATTCCACGAGGCGGGGGTAGCCATTCCCGGCCGGGTCAGTGTGGTCGGCTTCGACGACATGCCCGAGGCCGCCCAGTTCTGGCCGCCGCTCACGTCGATCCATCAGGAGTTCGACGAGGTCGGTCGCGCCGCCGTCGATGTGCTTCTCGCCCGAATCGACGACGCGGACGTGGTCCGCCGACTACTCGTACCCACCCGACTGATCGTGCGAGGCAGCACGGCCGCTGCACCACGGAAGGCGATCTCATGACGTTCCACACTTCAAACACCGGCGTCCTCTGGTACGGCGACGGTCAGACCGTCTCGATAGAGGCGTGGGGCCGCGGCGTCCGCGTGCGCGCCGCGCTCGGTCCGATCGACGATGCTCCGGGCGCCCTCGTCGAGGTCGCCGACACCCGCGCTGATGTATCGGTCGACGGCGCGGTCGCGACCGTCTCGGCCGGTGGCGTCCGCGTAGTGGCGGAGGAATCGGACTTCAACGACTGGTCGGTGGGTTTCTACACGACGCGGCTGCGGCTGCGGGTGCAGGATGCCGACGGTCGCCTCCTGTTCGAGGAAATCACCGACGGCGGGGCACTCAAGCTCTCCGCCCGTGAGTTCCGTCCCAGCGAGGGCGGCGATCAGCGGCTGCGTCTGAGCCTCGCCACATCCGCTGACGAGCACCTCGTCGGCATGGGCCTGTATCAGCAGGATCTCGTCGATCTGAAGGGGACGGTGCTCGAGCTCGCGCACCGGAACTCGCAGACCTCCGTCCCCTTCGTCGTTTCGAGCGCCGGGTACGGCTTCCTTTGGAACCTGCCGGCGATCGGACGGGCGGTGTTCGGATCGAACCGCACCGAGTGGGAGGCGGAGAGCGCGACGCAGTTCGACTGGTGGGTATGCGCCGATCCCCGTCCCGAGGGGATCGCGGCCGCGTACGCCGAGGCGACCGGGCACGCGCCCATGATGCCGGAGTACGGCCTCGGCTTCTGGCAGTGCAAGCTGCGGTACTCGACCCAGGAGGAACTCTTGGGCGTCGCGCGGGAGTACCGGCGGCGCGGCATCCCCATCGATGTCATCGTGGCCGACTTCTTCCACTGGCGGTGGATGGGCGACTGGCGCTTCGAGGAGGAGTTCTGGCCGGATCCCGCTGCGATGACGGCGGAGCTCCGGGAGCTGGGCATCGAACTGATGGTGTCGGTGTGGCCGCAGGTGGCGCCGCAGTCCGACAACTGGGAGGAGCTGCGCGACGGGAACATGCTCGTGCGCACCCGGCGCGGCATCGACGTGCAGTACTACTTCGACGGCCAGTACACGCGCTTCCTCGACGTGACCGAGCCTCGCGCACGCGAATTCCTCTGGCAGAAGCTCGCCGAGAACTACGGCGCCTACGGCATCACGGCGTTCTGGCTCGACGAGGCCGAACCCGAATACGGCGCCTACCACTTCGAGAACTACCGGCTGGCGGCAGGACCGAGCGCTCAGGTGGCGAACCTCTACCCGCGCGAGTTCACCCGCGCGATCGCGGACGGCCTTCGTGCCGACGGCAACGATCAGCCGGTCTCGCTGGTCCGTGCGGCCTGGGCGGGATCGCAGCGGCACGGCGCGCTCGTGTGGTCGGGCGACGTCCATTCGACCTTCGACGACCTCAAGGCGCAGATCGCTGCGGGGGTCCACATGGGTGCCGCCGGCATCCCGTGGTTCACGACCGACATCGGCGGATTCACGGGTGGGGATGTGCGTGAGCCGGCATTCCACGAACTCCTCGTCCGTTGGTTCCAATTCGGCGCGTTCAGCCCCGTCATGCGTCTGCACGGCGACCGCGTGCCCGGGACGCCGATCGTCGACGCGCAGGGCGTGGCACGAGTGGGGACCGGCGCCGACAACGAGGTGTGGAGCTTCGGCGACCGGATCGAGTCACTCCTCGTGGAGTACATCCGCCTGCGCGAAGACTTGCGGGACTACACGCGCGAGGCCATGGCGGACGCGCACCGGCGCGGTGCGCCCGTCATGCGCGGCATGTTCTTCGAGTTCCCCGAGGACGAGAGAGCGTGGACGGCACCCGGGCAGTACCTGTTCGGGCCTGACATCTTGGTCGCCCCGGTCACCGAGCCGGGGGCGACACGGTGGGAGGTCTACCTCCCCGCCGGGGCGGAGTGGACCGACGCCCGGACGGGGAACACCCACCGCGGCGGGCAGACGGTCGCAGTCGACGCCCCACTCGCGTCGATTCCCGTGTTCCACCGCGGCGGGCGCGTCGGAGCCGCGCTCGCCCGGCTCGCGACCCTTCCGGATCTCCACCAGCTTTGATACGACCGACCCCACACCCCTCGACGGAGAGAACCGCATGAGCCTCATCACCGCCACCACCCGCGCCCACCGCATCGACCGCCGCATCTACGGCCAGTTCGCCGAGCACCTCGGACGCGGTATCTACGAAGGCCTGTGGGTCGGGGAGCAGGACGAGATCCCGCACAAGAACGGCCTTCGGGTGGACGCGATCGCGGCGCTCCGCGAGATCCAGGTCCCGGTCGTCCGGTGGCCGGGGGGCTGCTTCGCGGACGAGTACCACTGGTTGGGCGGCGTGGGCCCGAGCGAACAGCGCCGCGCGATGGTCAACACGCACTGGGGCGGCGTCGTCGACCCGAACACCTTCGGCACGCACGAGTACTTCGAACTGCTGCACCAGCTCGACGCCGAGGCCTACGTGAACGGCAACGTCGGCAGCGGGTCTGTCGCCGAGATGCAGGACTGGGTCGAGTACATGACCCTCGACCAGCACACCCCGATGGCCGAGCTCCGGCGCGCACACGGCCGCGAACAGCCCTGGAAGCTGCAGTTCTTCGGTGTCGGCAACGAGAGCTGGGGATGCGGCGGCAACATGCTCCCGCTGCATTACGCGAACCTGTACCGCCAGTACCAGACCTTCGTGCGCGACTACGGCGACAGCCACGTCGCCAAGGTCGCGTGCGGTGCGAACGCGGACGACTACGAGTGGACCGAGGTGCTCATGGCACGCGCGGCCGGACACATGGACGCGTTGAGCCTGCACTACTACACGCTGCCGACGGGGGAGTGGGACGTGAAGGGCGCCGCGTTGACGTTCGACGATGCCGCCTGGTACGACACCATCCACCGCACCCGCGCGATGGACACGCTCCTGCGCCGTCACGGCGAGATCATGGACCGGCACGACCCGTCGCGTCGCGTCGGACTCTTCGTCGACGAGTGGGGCACCTGGTACGACGTCGAACAGGGAACCAACCCCGGCTTCCTGTTCCAGCAGAACACGATGCGCGACGCGATCGTGGCGGCCGTCAACTTCCACATCTTCCACCGGCACGCCGCCCGCGTGCGGATGACGAACATCGCGCAGATGGTGAACGTCCTCCAGGCGATGCTCCTCACCGACGGAGCGCGCATGCTGAAGACCCCGACGTTCCACGCGTTCGGGATGTACGTCGACCATCAGGATGCCGACTTCGTCGAGACCGTCGACGACGGTGGACGCGCGAGCGGACGGGGAGGCGCGCACCTCGATCACACGGTAAGCGTCAAGGACGGCGTCTACACCGTCAGCGCGGTCAACTGGGACCTCGAGGCCGAGGCGGATCTGACGCTCCGGTTGCCCGAGCGCGTCGGCGAGGTGGTGAGCGCACGGATCCTGCATGCGCCGGCATCCGCTCACAACACCTTCGAGGAGCCGGATGCCGTCGCCCCGACGGACTTCGCCGGGACCGTCGTCGAGGGGAGCGACCTCCGGCTCCCGCTGCCGCCGCGGAGCATCGTCACCGTCCGGGTCCGGACCGCGGGATGACGAGAGCCGAGCCGCTGCCGCTCGGCGCCGTCGCACTGACGTCGGGGCCGTTCGCGCGGGCGCAGCAGCGCGCCCTGCGGACGGCCCTCGAGCTCGACCCGGACCGTCTGCTGGCTCCCTACCGACGCGAGTCCGGCGTGCCCACGGGGCCCGGGTACGGCGGGTGGGAGACGGAGGGCCTCGACGGGCACACGCTCGGGCACGTCCTGAGCGCCCTGTCCGCTCACGCCGCCGGCGGCTCCGCACCGGCGCGGGATCGCGTGGAGCTGCTGCTCACCGGTCTCCGTGAATGCCAGGTGACTCTCGGGACGGGTTACATCGGCGGGGTTCCCGACGGTGTCGCGCTGTGGCACGAGATCGACGGCGGCCGGATCGAGCCGCAGACCTTCGACCTCGACGGACGCTGGGTTCCGCTGTACAACCTCCACAAGGTGCTGACCGGGGTCATCGATGCGACGGTGTACGCGGAATCAGCGCTCGGCCGGACGATCGCGACGGAGTTCGTCGCGTGGTGGATCCGTGTCTTCGCCCCCATCAGCGACGCCGACGTCGACCTCATCCTCCGGACCGAATCCGGCGGTCTGGCGGCCTCCCTCGCCCGGTGGGCGGACCACACCGGCGATGAGGATGCCGCGACGCTGGCCGCGCGCCTCGCGGTGCGGGCGCTGTGGGAGCCGCTCGCCGCCGGCCGGGATCCGCTCGACGGGTTGCACGCGAACGCGCAGATCCCGCTCGTCGTGGGTCATGCGGTCCTCGCGCGACAGGGCCGTGGCGACGAGTTCGCCGCGGCGGCGCGTACGTTCTGGGAGAGAGCGTGACGCAGCACCGCACGACGGTGATCGGTGGTAACAGCGTGCGCGAACACTTCCCGCCTCGCGACGACTGGTCGAGCATGTTCACTGCCCGTGAGGGCCCTGAGACCTGCAACACCGTGAACATGGTCGAACTCGCGCGCGAGCTGTACCGGCTCGACGGTAAGCTCGAGCACCTGGCCTTCATCGAGCGGGCGCTGAGCGCACACATCCTCTCGATGCAGCATCCCGATCACGGCGGGATCGTCTACTTCACCTCGCACCGCCCCGGCCATCACCGGGTGTACTCCCGGTCGGAGACGGGGTTCTGGTGCTGCATGGGTACCGGCCTCGAAGCACCCGCTCGATTCGCTGCGTCTGCGTTCTCGACCGGTCCGGGACAGCTCGACGTGAACATGCTGCTCGGGTCGCGCGTCCAGTGGGGCGACGCGGTCGTCGAGATCGAGACGGAACGCCCGTTCGGCGACGACGCGCTCCTGCACGTCACCGTGCCGAACCCGGGCGCGTTCGTCGTCAGGGTCCGGGTGCCCGAGGGAGTGGACGCCGAACGGGTCGAAGCGCACATCGCGGGTGCCGTCCACGGGCCGGGACCTGACGGATGGCTGCGTATCGATCGCGAGTGGCACGGGCGAACGACGGTTCGGCTCGTGCTTCCGCCCGTCATCCGCAGCACGGAGGCACCGGACGGTTCCGGCTGGGTCTCGCTCGTCGACGGGCCGCGCGTCCTGGCGGAGCGCCTCGCGGGTCCGCCGGTCGACCCGCTGGCGACCGACGCCCGCATGGGACACATCGCCCGGGGAGCGCTCCTGCCCCTGGCTGACGCACCCGTCCTCACGCCGGAGGACCTGACGGCCGCCCGCCGCACCGATGAGGGAACCGTGATCCTGCCGGCATCCGCGACCCGTCGCGAGGTCGTCCTGGAACCGTTCGCCTCACTCCACGACGACCGTTACGTCCTCGCGTTCCCCTATGCCCGGGACGGGGATGCCGACGGTCGCCGCGCGGACCTCGCGGCGGAGGATGCGCGCGCAGACGCGGTGGATGCGCGGACGATCGACGTCGTGACCTTCGGGCAGCAGCAGCCCGAGTCCGATCATGCTCTCGCCCTCGCCGACTCGGAGTCCGGCTACGACGAGGGGGCGCATTGGCGACGGTTCGGGGCGGAGTCGACCTTCGTCCTTCAGGACTGGGGTGCCGCCGCGGCGACGATGCGTATCGGCTGGCTCGGTGATACGTCGCCTCGGCGCCTCGTCGTCCGGGTCGATGAGGATGTGGCGGCCGATGTGCGGGTAGCGCCGACGCGGGATCAGGATGCCATCGAGATCGACCTCTCCGGGTACGCCGACGGCCGCGCGCGATGGTCGATCACGGTCTCCGGGGCGGAGGCGGGCACGCCACGCCTCAGCGAGGCGCGGCTGATGAGCGCGCCGATCGTGTGACGTCCGCGCGCCTCAGCGGTCGTGTCGCCAGAAGACGCTCGCGTGCGGCAGGAGGGACAGATCGATCGCGTGCGAGTCGGGCGCGACACCCCGCGTCGTCGTCGCCCCCGTGCGTCCGGGTCGCGCCGGCACCGGTTGCCCCGTCCACACATCCACGATGGTCGCCGGCTCGGCTCCCAGTCCGAGATCGCGGGTGTCGAGCGTCGCCGTGAGGTCGTCGTCCGTCGTGTTCACCGCGGCGATCCACGTCGTTCCTCCACCTGTGGCCTGCCACAGGACGAGTCCGTGCTCGCGGCGGATCTCGCCGCTCCGATCGGCTCGCGCCAACAGGTCCGCGAGCGCGGGGTTGCGGAGAAGCTCGATCGTCGCCGGGTCGGTGCTCGGGAGGTCTCCGCCGAACATGAGCGGTGAGCGCGCGACCGTCCACAGCGTCAGGAGACTCCGCCGCTGGGCGGCGGTGAGCGCGTCGTCCCGCGGCTCGCCGCGTTCGGCGCGGATCCCGATGCGGCCGAGCGGCAGCATGTCGGCATCCGGCCACGCTCCGCGACGGGCGTGGGGCGCCCACCGCGCCATGCGGCCGAGGTTGTCGAGGACGTCGTCCCAGCGGTCCCACACGTCGTCGCAGATGCGCCACATGCTCGCGTGCTCCGCCAGGTGCTCCACGTGCGCCGCGGACAGATCGCGACCGGGCGACAGACTGAGGACGATCTGCCGCTGGGCCGCCTGCACCGCCTCGCTGTAGGCCGTGATGTCGCGCTCCTGGTAGGGCCAGAGCATGTCGTCGGCCTTGATCAGGTCGATACCCCAGGAGTCGTAGAGGGCGACCGTCGAGCGGTAGTAGGCCGCGGCATCCGGATGTCCGTGATCGATGCCGACGAAATGGGGGTTCCACTCGCAATCGTTCGCCGGGTCGGCGATGTCCGACAGCGGTGTCGACGTCCCGTGCACGAGCATTCGCTCTGCGAGGGCGCGACGGGGGATGCCACGCATGACGTGCAGGCCGAGCCGGAGGCCCATGGCGTGAATCTGTTCGGCGAGCGGCGCGAACCCGGCGCCTCCCGCCGACGACGGGAAGCGGACGGGGTCGGGCAGGAGCCGGCCGTACGGGTCCAGGTGCAGACGCGCGTCGTCGTTGTAGCCGTGGGAGCGTGCGTCGGGGTCGGCCCAGTCCGCATCGATGACGATGGTGTCCCACCCGGAGTCCCGCAGGTTCTCCGCCATGAAACGGGCATTGGCGAGCACCTCTGCTTCGGTCACCGTCGTGCCGAAGCAGTCCCAGCTGTTCCATCCCATCGGCGGACGTTCGGGGCGCGCGAGGACCATGAGGCTCCTGTCGGTCGTGATCAGCCGGCGATCGGCTGCGGGGTCTGCGGAAGGGCGGGCGGCGTCAGCGCATCGGGTGGGATCATCGGGTCGGCTCGCGGCCGGGAACGGCGCGCCAGTGCCTGGGAGTCGAGGTGGTTCTCGAAGGCGAGAACCGCCATGCCGGTTGCGACGCTGTTGATCCGCACGGGGGAGACGCCCAGGTCGAGGCGGGCCGCGGTCAGCTCGGGTGCGCGCTCCGCCAGAGCGACGCGCGCCCCTGCCAGGAGGGCGTCGCCCAGGGCCCAGGCCGTCCACCCCGTGAGGGTCAGGACCTCCGGATTCAGGACGGCGACGATGTCGGACAGCGCGATCCCGAGGTACCGCGCGGTGTGCGCGAGAGTCTCGGACACGGCCGGGTCGTCGACCGCGTTCCGGAGGCCGCGGATGAAGTCTCGCTGATGCAGACGCAGGAGCGGATGCGCGGCCTCCACGTCGCGGAGCGTGTGACGGATGCCGGGAACCCCCACGTACGCTTCGACACATCCCCGGCGACCGCAACGGCACATGCGCCCGTCGAGTTCGAGCACCGTGTGGCCCCACTCTCCGGCGGTGCTGGTCGCGCCCCGGAGCACGCGCCCCTCGACGATGATGCCCGCGCCCACTCCCGTGCCTAGGTTGACGACGACCGCGCTCGAGCGGCCCCGTGCGGTGCCGAACCAGATCTCCGAGTGCCCGACCGCCTGCAGCGGGTTGGCCGTCACCACGGGACTCGGCAAGCGAGGCCGCACGCGATGCTCGAGCTCCCGGACCTGCGCCGCCCAGCCCTGAGGGGATGCCGCGCCCCGGGGGTCCCTCGACACGATCCCGGGGAGGCCGAGGCCGACGCCGAGGATGTCGTCGTGGTGCCGCCCGCCCCGGTCCAGCGCCTGGTCGACCGCCTTCACGAGCGCCTCGGCGACGCGATCGACGGAGGACCAGGCTTCGTCGACGTCCACATCCGCCGCGCCGATCTCGGTGAGGGCGGCATCGAAGACGACCGCGCGGATGTAGGTCTCCGCGACGTCGATCCCGAGGAAGGAGCCACCCTCGCCGTCGATGCGGAGGACCGTCGTCGGCCGACCGGTGCCGGCGTTGTCGGTCCCGGCATCCGCGATCAGTCCGGCCTCGCGCAGTTCGGTGACGAGGTTCGAGACGGTCGCGGCACTCAGCCCGGTCGACCGGGCGAGGTCGTTCCTCGTCGCCGTGCCGCCCACGACGAGCGCGCGGACGATCTCCCGGCGCGAGGCGTCGCGGATCTCACTCGAGGACCGTGTCCTGGTCATGTTCGTTGCAGGTCTCTTCCCAGACCTCGGCTCAGGAGCCGCCGAGGCCCGTCTCCGCGACACCGCGCAGCAGCCACCGCTGCAGCAGGATGAAGACGAGCAGGACGGGGATGGAGGCGAGGAACCCCGCGGCGAACAACCCGGTGTAGTCGAAGGTCTGCGCCGTGATGAACGACGACAGGTAGACCTGCACCGTCAGCGCGCCGAAGCCGGTTCCGGCGACGACCAGCGGCCACAGGAACGCGTTCCACGCACCCAGGAAGCCGAGGACCGTGAGGGCGGAGGCGAACGCGAGCGAGTTGGGCAGGACGACCCGGAGGAAGGTGCCGATGTACCCGAGTCCGTCCAGCTTCCCGGCCTCCTCCAGTTCCTTCGGGAACGACAGGAAGAACTGTCGGAACAGGAACACGTTGAACGCCGTGAACAGCGTCGGCACGACGATGCCCTGCAGGGTCTCGGTCCAGCCGAGCCACGAGACGATGAGGTAATTCGGCAGGAACGTCGTGGCACTGGGGATGAGCAGCATCGTGACCGTGAGAGCCAGCAGAGGCTTCGACGCCCGGTTCGGGATGCGGGCGAGACCGTAGCCGGCCAGGGCGCCGATGATGATCTGCCCGACGGTCATCGAGACGGCCATGATCGCCGACGTCACGAGGGACTGGCCGAATCGCTCATCGGCGAAGATCTCGGCGAACTTCCCCCAGTTCGGATCGGCGGGCCACCAGACGAAGGTCTTCGAGGTGACGCCCTCGGGCTGCGAGACCGCCGTCTTCACCATGACGTACAGCGGGAGGAGGAAGACGATCGCGAGGACGATGAGGACGGCGTAGCGGAGCGAGAGCTCGACTCGACGTCGCACCGGGTTTCCGACGACGCTCATGAGGCGCGCTCCTTCCGTGCCCCACGGCGGGGCTTCTTGGCCTCGTCCGCCGCTCCGAACCCGAAGAAGCGCGACTGGAGCAGGGCGACGAGGACGACGACCGCCGTGACGACGAACGCACCGGCGGAACCCTTCCCGTAGTCGAGCTGCTGGAATGACAGGTTGTAGATGTAGAGCAGCGGCGGCCTTGCCGAGGGGATCGTCCGCACGAGGTTGTAGAACTCGTCGAACGCCTGGAATGCGGCGACGAGCAGAAGAAGCAGGACGGCCGCCGTGGTGGGCCGGAGCTGGGGCCACGTGATCGCGAAGAAGCGCCGCGGGCCGCGGGAGAGCCCATCGATGGCGGCGGCTTCGTACAGTGTGTCGGGGATCCGCTGGAGCCCTGCGATGAACAGCAGCATGTAGAAGCCGACCTGCAGCCAGAGGCGGACGGTGACGATGACGACCCAGTAGTAGGGAGACTGCGTCAGCCACGCGTCGATGGGTGGCAGCCCCACGGAGGACAGGACGGTGTTCGCGACGGACGACGGCGATCCGCTGAAGATGCCGAGCTTCCAGATGAGCGAGGCGATCACGTATGAGAACGCCGTCGGGAGGAAGAACACGGAGCGGAAGAAGGCGCGCGCCACCGGGAGGTTGGCGACCAGCATCGCGAGGACGAGCGAGACCAGGAGCGTCGTCGGCACCACGAGGATCGCGAACACGGTGAACGACAGCAGCGACGAGAGGAAGCTGGGGTCGGTCAGGAGCGACACGTAGTTGTCGAACCACACGAACTCGGTCGGTGAGATCGTCGCGACGGCGCGGGTGAAGCTCAGGTAGAAGCCCCAGAACAGGGCGATGATGCTGAAGATCAGCAGTCCGGTGAAGAAGGGGCCGACGAAGAGCCAGAAGGCACGGCGCGTGCCGCGGATCGGCCGCCGGCGACGCGGCACGGAGGGCGGGGGAGTGGGCCGGTGGCCCGGGTCTGAGACCCGGGCCACCGGAGTGTTGAGCTGAGTCACTGGAGTGCGTCCAGCATGCCCTGCATCGTGGTCTGAGCCGCAGCCAGCTCCGACTTCGCGTCCGCGCCTTCGACGACGATGCGGTTGACCGCGTCGGTGAGCGCTGTGCTCATCGCGGGCGTGTAGTACGGGCCGCCGGTCCAGCCGTACTCAGTGGTCAGGTCGACGATGTCCTTCGCGATGCCGTCGCCGAGGGTCTCCGCCTGCTCGCGAGCGTCCTTCAGCGGCGGGATGTGGAACCCGTACTTGGTGCTGAACTCGATCTGCCAGTCGGCGTCGTCGATCCACTGCTTCTTGGCGATCTCCTTGGCCTTCTCGATCTTGCCGGACTTGCCGGCGACCATCTGGTTCCACTGCGACACGCCGACGATGGGCTGTCCGCCCTCGAGCGCCGGCACCGCGAACGCGCCGACGTCATCGCCGAGGGCTTCCTTGATGGCCGGGATGGCCCAGAGGCCCTGCCAGCTCATCGCGACGTCACCGGCGATGAAGGACGTCGGGTCCCACCAGTCCGTCGGAGCGCCCATGAGGAGCGACCCCGAGTCGTACAGGTCGTGGGCGGAGGTGAGGGCCTCGGCCAGTTCGGGCGAGTTCAGCGAGACCTTCGTGTTGCCGTCGTCGATGATCCCGCCGGGAGCTGCCGGGGGCAGGTTGGCAGCGAGGATGCCCGCGCCGCCGTCGTTGCCGAGGAACAGACCCTTGTGCTCCGAGTTGGTGAGCTTCTTCGCGGCCTCCATCAGCTCGTCCCACGTCTGGGGGACCTCGACACCGGCCTCCTCGAACATGGACGGGCGGTAGATGAACAGCTGGGCGTCCGTGATCATCGGGATGCCGTAGTACTTGCCGTCGATCGTCACGGGCTTGAGGGCGATCGGCAGGATCTGGTCCTTGACCGGCTCGACGATGTCGGTCATGTCGGCGTACTGGCCCTGGCGTGCGGCCTCGACGTTGATCGCGTTGTACTCGAAGAGATCGATCCCCTTGCCCGAGGCGAGGAGGGCGTTGACGCGCTGCGCGTAGTCTCCCTCGACCCACTGCACATCGATCTTCGCGTCCTTGTCCTCGTCGGCCCAGCGGTTGACGGCCTCCTGGACGCCCGCTTCTCCGTACTGGTGGTAGAACTGCGAGACCGGGCCGTCTGCGCCTCCGCCGGCGTTGCTCGAGCAACCGGAGATCAACAGCGCCGACGCGCCGAGGATTGCTGCTGTGACTGCGATCTTGCGTCGCTTGGGTGATGTCATCCTTCTCGCCTCTCTGCGGGATGGTGACGGCGATTCAGGTGTCCGATCGGTCCGCCGTCGCACCGATCGCCCTTAATCTAACGCTTAAAAGAAGGGATGGTCTAGACCTGATACCGAATCGTGTTCTCTGGCAGTATTCATGCAGGCGTTCGCGCAGGACGATGCGGACGCAGGGGAGAGGACACCGTGGTCGCCAAGAGATCGTCACGCGACATCCGCAGCGAGTCGCGACTTGACGTGCTCCACGCACTGCTGTCCGCGGGGACCTCCACCCGCAACGAGCTCGCGCAGACCACGGGGCTGAGCGTCGCGACGGTGGCGACGATCGTCCAGGATCTCCGCGGCGAGGACCTGGTGGTGGAT
The DNA here is from genome assembly GCF_030818715.1 of Microbacterium sp. SORGH_AS_0505. NCBI lineage: Bacteria > Bacillati > Actinomycetota > Actinomycetes > Micrococcales > Microbacteriaceae > Microbacterium > Microbacterium sp. SORGH_AS_0505. Next base: position 2,466,547 of record NZ_JAUTAT010000001.1, read on the forward strand.
GCCGGCAGTTCCGCTCTCGGCGCGGGGCGGCCGACGACCATGCTCCGCGTCAACGGGGAGCGGGGCCGCATCCTCGGCATCGACGTTGCTGAGACGTACGTCCGCGCGATCGTGTTCGACGCGAGTCTGGAGGAGATCGGCTCCGTCGAGGTCCCGATGGACGAGTCCCTCCCGTCTGCCAGCAGCGTCACCGAGAGCATCGTCCGCGCCGTCGACACGGCGCTCCGCGAGAAGGCCATCGACCGTGAGCGGGTTCTCGGAGCAGGGATCGCCCTTCCCGGACTCATCAGCGCCGAGGAATCCGCAGACGCCGTCGCGCCCCGATGGGCTGCGCGGAACGTGGAGGTCCTCAGGCAGCTGCGCGAACGCATCGGGCTGCCTCTCGTGGTCGAGAACCCGCTGAAGGCGATCGCCACGGCGGAGCTCTGGTTCGGACGCGGCCGAACGGCGTCGTCCATGGTGATCGCCAACCTCGGTACCGGCGTGGGCGCCGGGATCGTCCTGGAAGGCAAGATCCTGCGTGGTGCGACGCATAGCGCGGGGGAGTGGGGTCACGCCGTGCTCGTGCTCGACGGGCGCGCCTGCCGCTGCGGTCGTCGGGGCTGCGTCGAGGCGTACGTCGGTGCCCCCGGCATCCAGGTGACACTTCGCGAGATCGCGCCGGATCATCCGCTCGCCATCGTTCCGCAGCGCGAGTTCGTCGACGGACTGGCGAGCGCGCACCGGAAGCCCGGGGGGGACCCCGTCGTCGACGAGGTGCTGACGCGCACAGCTCACTACCTGGGTGTCGCCCTCGGCGACCTGGCCTCGATCATCGATCCTGAAGTCCTGATGCTGACCGGCTGGACCGCGTGGATCCTCGGCGACGATCTGGTGGAGCCGACGAAACGCGAGCTCCAGCGGCGGGCTCCGGTGGGAGCGACCGCGCCGGTCGATCTCGGAGTCTCGACGGTGCGGGGGAGTTCGGTCGCCATCGGGATGGCGACGCTCGCGTTCGAGCGCTTCCTGGGCGATGTCGGGCTCTCCACGACGCGTCTGCCGCTCGCGCTGTGAACCGGCACCGAATCCGAGTTGACATAATGTGCATTATCGGCGAACAGGGAACGAGGCATCACCGGGCGAGGCAGGCTGTGGTGATCGTCGCGTGGATGAAGCCATCGATCGTCGTCCGGTCCGCCAGCCGCAGAGACACCGTCGACTCCGGGTCGAATCGGATGTCGAGCTGGATCGCGCGGTCGCGCTCGTAGCCGGCCGCATCCCAGGTCGCGAGGATCTTCGCGACGGATGCCGTGTTGTCCGGTGTTGCGAGCGTGAAGGTCACCGATGATCGCGCGGTCGAGCTGTCGCATCCCGTTCGCGTCGGCGCAGTCGGCGTCTCGCCCGCCGCGCCGTGAGCCCCGGCGACCGAGGCACGTGTCCGCGCGTACATCTCCGTCACCTCGGGCCTCGGCACGGTCCAGGGTGATCGGCGCCGCCGCGGTCGGTGTCGGCGCCGGCGGCGCCGCCTGATACGTCGGACGTTTCAGTCCGCAGTCCGCTGCGCGTGGCTTCAGCTTCGGTACGGCGACGGGCCCGTTCTCCGCGGATGCAGACGACACCCGCAACGTTCCGTTCTGCGTCGTCACCGCGTATTCACCGTCGTGGAACGGCATCGCGGCGTCGGGGTTCGACAGCGTCGCCGCCCGCGTGCCGACGAGCCCATCCATCCGGTAGAGCGTGCTCGAGCTGGAGAGCCAGTGCGTCTCCTCCCGGACGACGTACCCGGTGTCGCACCCGTCATCGTCGACGAGTCTCGACACGACGGTGGTGGACAGCGTCGCCAGGGACACGCCCGCGCCCGCGACGACCACTGCACCGGACAGGATCACGCGCGTCAGGACCACTCCCACGCGTCCCGCGATGCTCTGCCCACGGAGGCTGAAGGCGACGACGGCAGCGTCGACGGCGCCCGCCAGGACGAGGACAGCCATGATCTGGGGTGAGTCGAGCGTCCCCACGAGGACGGTCGCCTTCCCGGTCGTCAGTGCTGCGACGGCCGTCATGCCGCCGACGATCATGACCGCGACCACCGCGGCGGACACGCGGATGCCGAGGGTCCCCCGTCGCACCTCACTCATCGGCATCCGCCCCGCTCACCGGCATACGCGTCAGTGACCGGCGTCCGCGTCGGAATCGGGCTCCCAGCGCAGCACATCGCCGGGCTGGCACTCGAGCGCTTCGCACAACGCGTCGAGCGTCGTGAACCTGACCGCCTTCGCCCGGCCGTTCTTCAAGACGGCGAGGTTCGCCGGGGTGATGCCGATGCGCGCAGCCAGATCGCCGACCGCCATCTTCCGCCGGGCGAGCATGATGTCGATGTCGACGACGATGGGCATCAGACGACCTCGTCGAGCTCGGAGCGCATCTCGATCGCCTTCCGGAGCAATGACTTCATCACGACGACGACGAGCGCGACTCCCCCGGTGGCCAAGGCGGCTCCGTAGATGATCCCGACCGCCCCGGGCGCGACCTGACCCGGCACCAGGAGCGTCGCGAACCCTGCCGTCAGGATCGCCGCCGCCGAAATGGCCCCGATCACGACATTCACGAATCGGAATGCACCTGCAGAGAAGACCGCATCGTCGGCCGCCATCGAGACGAGCCGCCAGATGCAGATCGCGACCACCTGCAGGCAGACGAGCCACAGGGCGACGATGGTGACCGAGGCCACTCGCCACCCTGTCGGGGCGTCGGAGAGGTCACGCCAGACCGTGGGCAGGATCAGGACCTGGATCGCCAGAGAACCGACCAGGGACAACGCGATCGCGATGCGAAGGGTGAGGATCGTGGCACGACTCATGATTGCCTTTCGATGGACATCTATCGAAAAACGATACATCTCCCCCGGTTCTGCGACAAGGGATGCCGCGACGTAGGCTCTAACCGTGCTGGAGGTGCTGACCGGATTCGTCGTCATCGGGGTCGCGATCCTGGTCGGGTGGATCATCGGGCGGATCGACCTCCTCGGCCCGACGGGGTCGCACGTTCTCAGTCGCCTCACCTTCTTCGTCCTCAGCCCGTTCCTGCTGTTCGTCGTGCTCGCTCGGGCTGACGTCGCCACGCTCTTCTCGGCGCTCCTGCCAGTGTCGGCACTCGCCGCCGTGACGGTTTTCGCCGTCTTCGGCCTCGTGTCGAGGTTCGTCTGGCGCCGCCCCGCAGGTGAGGTGCTCATCGGGGTGCTGTCCGCGGGCCAGGTGAACTCGAACAACATCGGCATCCCGCTCTCGCTGTACCTCCTCGGAAGCGCGGCCTATCCGGCCCCCGTCATCTTGTTCCAGCTCCTCGTTCTGACGCCGGTGGTCATGGCGATGTTCGAAGCGCTGACGACGGACGGTCGCCGCAGGCCGTGGCCCATCCTGCGGCGGACCATCACCAACCCGATCGTCGTGGGCTCGGTACTCGGCACGATCGTCTCGGCGACCGGCATCCCGCTCCCCCAGATCGTCATCGACCCGCTCGAACTGGTCGCCGGAGCCGCCGTTCCCGTCCTCCTGATCAGTTACGGGATCTCACTCAACGGCCAGCGCGTGCTCGGTATACCGGGACGACGGCGCGACATCCTTCTCGCTACCGGCCTCAAGCTCGTACTCATGCCTCTTGCAGCATGGGCGCTGTCTCGGTTCGCCTTCGGTCTCTCCCCCGCCGAAGTCCTCGTCGTGACGGTTCTCGCCGCTCTTCCCACGGCGCAGAACGTCTTCAACTACGCACAGCGGTACACGATCGGTCAGACCGTCGCGCGCGACACGGTGTTCCTCACGACGATCGGATGCGTGCCCGTGCTCTTCCTCATCGTCGTGCTGCTGAGCCCCGGGGTGTGACCCCGGGCGTCGATCACGCTCCGAACGAGGCGGTGTCGCCGATGAGGCGGGTGTTGTCGGCGGGGACCGGCTCCACCGCTGCGCGAGCGACCTCGGCGGCGAACTCCGACACGTTGTAGAGCTTGCCGGCGCTCTCACGGCGCTCGGCGATCGCGCCGGGGTTCGCACGCTCCAGCAGCGTCGCGGTGATGGTGCCCTCGATCATGTCGCCCGAGACGACGACGAACTCGACGCCCTTCTCGGTCAGCGCGGGGATGCGAGCGCGCAGCGCGTCCTCTCCGGCGCGCTTCGACCGTGCGACGGGCTCGTACTCCGGCATCGTCGGCGTCGTGTGGATGAAGTGGGCTTGGTGGCTCGTGACGAAGACGACCCGGCCACCGGCCGGGATCAGCGGCAGAGCCGCCTCGAGCGCGCCGACCTGGGCGTCGCGGTTCAGCGTGAGGGCGTAGTCCTCGGCCATGCCGCCCTCCATGCCGCCGGAGGCGTTCAGCACGAGGATGTCGAGCGTGCCGAAACGCTCCTGGATCGCCGCGAACATCTCCGACACGGATGCCGCATCGGTGAGGTCTGCGCCGACGGTGAGGACCTCGACGCCGAGTCCACGCAGCTCCGTGGCCAGCTTCTCCGCGCGGGGGGCTTTGTTGCGGAAGTTGATCACGACGTTGGCACCCGCCTGAGCGAGGTAGCGCGCCGTGTCGGCGCCGATTCCCCGGGACGACCCGGTGACGAGGGCGGTCTTACCGGTCAGGGATGCGGCGGGGACGGGCTGCGACATGGGGCTCTCCTGCGACGTGCTCGGCGGATGCGAGGCGGATGGGGCGCCGTCGAGCCTACCAATCTGGCGTGCCGGGCCTGAGCGACGGAGCCGGTTGGTAGTGTGCGAGAACACGCCAACCGAAGGAGCCCACGATGTTCCCGGATCTCATCCAGTACTTGTGGATCGGATGGCTGGTGCTCGCGGTCCTCTTCGTCATCATCGAGCTGCTGACTCTCGAGTTCACCTTCCTCATGCTCGCGTCGGGGACTCTGATCGGCGGCCTGGGGGTCAACCTCGCGGGAGGCGTCTGGTGGCTTCAGATCCTGGCCGCCGCGGCCGTATCCGCCTTGCTCCTGTTCACGATCCGGCCGCTCCTCCTGCGCGCTCTCCACCGCTCCAGCCAGCACATCCCGACCAACGTCGACGCCCTCACGGGCATGTCCGCGCGGGTCGTCTCCGTCTTCGTGGACGGCGACGGCTCGGTCAAGCTCGACAACGGTGAGACCTGGACCGCACGGTTGGCGGATGCCGCGGCATCCGTCGCTCCCGGTCAGCGTGTCACCGTCACCGCCGTCCGCGGCGCCACCGTCGTGGTGGCACCCGAAGAAGGGATTCCCGCATGATCCTCCCCGCCAGAGTCGACGTCGGCGGCTTCGTCGGCCAGATCTTCGTCGTCGTCCTTCTGGTCGTCGTCGCGATCTTCGTCGTCGTCGTCCTGTTCCGCGCCATCCGCATCATCCCGCAGGCCTACGCCGGCGTGGTCGAACGACTCGGTCGCTATCAGCGGACCCTCTCCCCCGGACTCAACCTCCTCGTCCCCTTCATCGACCGGTTGCTGCCGCTCGTCGACATGCGCGAGCAGGTCGTCTCCTTCCCGCCGCAGCCCGTGATCACCGAGGACAACCTCGTCGTCTCCATCGACACCGTCGTGTACTTCCAGGTCACCGACGCCCGCGCGGCCACGTACGAGATCAACAACTACCTGGGTGCCGTCGAGCAGCTCACGACGACCACCCTCCGCAACGTGGTCGGCGGTCTCAACTTGGAAGAGGCACTGACCAGTCGAGACAACATCAACACGCAACTGCGTGTCGTGCTCGACGAGGCGACGGGCAAGTGGGGCATCCGGGTGTCGCGCGTGGAGCTGAAGGCGATCGACCCGCCCGTCTCCATCCAGGACTCGATGGAGAAGCAGATGCGCGCGGAGCGCGACCGCCGCGCCGCGATCCTCACGGCGGAGGGCTCCAAGCAGTCGCAGATCCTCGAGGCGGAGGGTCGACGCCAGGCCGAGATCCTGCGAGCCGAAGGTGACAAGCAGGCCGCGGTGCTCCGCGCCGAGGGCGAGGCGGAGGCCATCCAGTTCGTCTTCGACGCCATCCACAAGGGCGACCCCGACGAGAAGCTCCTCGCCTACCAGTACCTGCAGATGTTGCCGAAGATCAGCGAGAGCTCCTCCAACAAGCTCTGGATCATCCCGAGCGAGTTCACGAATGCACTCAACTCGTTCAGCACCGCGTTCGGCGGCACGGACAAGCACGCCGCGAAGCCGGCAGGCGGGACGACCCCCTCGTCATGACCCATCCGTGGTTCCTCGGTGAGTCGACCCCCCGCATCCTGGCTCACCGGGGGTTCGTGCCGTCCGATTCCGAGAACATCGCCGAGAACTCGGTCGCGGCTCTCGCCGCCGGCCGGTCGGCGGGGACGGTGTATCTCGAGTCCGACTGCCATCTGACCGCGGACGGCGATGTCGTGCTCTTCCACGACGACGACCTCCAGCGGGTCGCAGGCGATCCTCGGCCGGTCGCCCACGTTCGCACACGCGAGCTCGTCGACATCATGTCTACGCGAGGCGGGCTGGCGCTCCTCCCCGATGTCCTGCGAGCCTTCCCCGATGCGCGCTTCAACCTCGACGTGAAAGCGGATGCCGCCGCTCAGCCTGTGGGCGCGCTGATCGCTCGCGAATCGCACCGAGTGCTGCTGACGAGCTTCTCCGACCAGCGGCGAGAGGTCGCCCTGCGAGCAGCCCGGGATCGCGGCGGCGACCCGGCGACCTCGGCCGGCTCGCGCACGATCGCGGGAGTCCTCGCGGCGCTCGCAGTCCGACTCCCCCGGCTCGCCGCGCGACGTCTCGACGGCGTGCAGGCCCTGCAGATCCCGGAACGCCACCGCGGCGTCAGGATCCTGTCGCGCCGCCTGCTGGATGTCGCTCACCGCGCCGGCGCGGAGGTGCACGTGTGGACGGTCAACGAGCCCGTCGACATGCGGCGCCTGATCGACCTGGGCGTCACCGGCATCGTCACCGACCGGGCGGATCTCGCTGTCGCAGAACGAGCGAGAGTCCTATAGTCGGCGGTCCTGGAGATCGGCTGTGAATACCACATCGATTGAGGACTTCTCGGATGATCCGCACAGGTGAGTTCGTTATACCTGAGGACGACGAGAGGACCACACAATGGCAGATCGCAGCCTTCGCGGCATGCGTCTCGGCGCTTCGAGCCTACAGAGCGAAGAAGGCGTCGTGTTCGTAGAGCGCACCAACCACACCTACGTCTGCACGCAGTGCGAGCGGGAGACCGTTCTGACCTTCGCTGCAGACGCTGAGGTTCCCGAGGCCTGGGAATGCCGGACCTGCGGAGCCGAGGCAGTCCGCCGTATCGGCGACACCGTCGCCGTCGTGGATCACTCCGGTGACAAGGCCGCTCGCACCCACTGGGACATGCTCATGGAGCGTCGCACCATCCCCGAGCTCGAAGAGCTGCTCGAGGAGCGACTCGCTCTCCTGCGGTCCCGACGCGGCGAGAACTCCGGCAAGCTGAGCGCCTGACACTCACACTTCAGCGGCGTCGTCCTTCGCGGACGGCGCCGCTTTCGTGCGCCTGCGGACGAAGACTCCGAGCAGCACCAGGACGGGCAGGGCGGACCAGCCGAGGACCCACTGCATCGCAGGACCGATGACGACCGCGGGCGTCAGGCCGGTGCGCAGCGGGACGTCCACCAGGAGCGCCCCGGCGGTGTCCGCGGCCAGGCCGTCGATGACGGAGCCGTCGGGGCCGATGACCTGACTCGTCCCCACCGTCGAGATGTTGACGACGGCGCGGCCCGTCTCGATCGCCCGCATGCGAGCGAACCCGAGCTGCTGGACGTTCTCGTCGGTTCCGCGGAAATCAGCGTTGTTCGTCTGGAACATGTACACCTCGGCCCCATCGCGAGCGCCCTGCCAGATGACGTCGTCGTAGATGACATCGAAGCAGATCGCCAACCCGACGCCGACGCCGTTCACGTCGAAGAACGGCGGGTTGGTGCCCGGCGTGTACTCCCGCTGGATCAGACCGACCAGGTCTGGAGCGAGCGCCTCGAAGAACCAGCGGTCCGGGACGTACTCTCCCATCGGGACCGGGTGCGTCTTGTCGTGAGTGGCGATCGGGTTCTCCGCGCCCGCCTGCCAGAGCATCGACGAGTTGTAGACCTTGCTGCCGCGCTCGGTGGCGGCGTTGATGATCAGCGGAGCGTCGACCTTCTTCGAGAGCTCATCCAGGGCCTTCGCCATCGACTCGTCATTCAGCGGGTCCGAATCGACACCGCCCTCCGGCCACAACAGGACGTCGATGTCCTCGCCGACGAGCGGCTGGGTCGCCGCGAGCTGCGCACGGTAGACGTCGTATGAGTTCCGCTCGTCGAAATAGCCCGAAGGCCCGTTTCCCTGCACCGCCCCGACGCGCATCGTGCCGGCATCCGTCGTCGGGAACTGCGGAATGAGGATGAGGAGGGCTGCGGCGGCCACGGCGGGGGCGGCGAGCCGCGGCCGCCGCCAGAACCGCATCCGGACCGCCTCGATGGCGGCGGCCACGACGAAAGCCATGACGAAAGAGAGTCCGCTGACGCCGAGCCACGACGCGAGCTCGGCGAGCGGTCCATCGGCCTGGCTCATGCCCAGTCGGGCCCACGGGAAGCCCGTGTACGGCCAGGAGCCCATGAACTGCTCCCTCGCCGTCCACACGGCTGCGACCAGTGCGGGAAGGAGCGTCACGCGCGCCCAGCGCGCCGGCGCCACCCGAGGCAGCCATCGATAGGCGAGCGTGATGGCGATCGCACCCAGGGCGCTGAGGACGGTCTCGACGCCTGCGAGGGCGAACCACGGCACGGGGCCGAGATAGCGCGTGATCCACGCGATGTGCAGGAGGTAGAACGAAGCGGCGAAGACGGCGCCGACGGCCACGGCGCCCCAGGCAGACCGACCGATGAGGGTGAGGAGGGTCATGGCGGCGCCGACGAAGGCGAGGGGCCAGATGCCGATGTCGGGATACGCGAGATCCAGCACCGCGCCACCGGCGACCGCCACGGGAAGCGCGAGCCAGAGCGGGAGGACAGGACGGCCGGGCACGGACGAAGCCTAGAGGAGTCCCGCTATGGCGCCGCTGAAGGCGGAGCGAGCATCGATCACGTGGCCGACCCGTGCCGCTCCGAGTGCGAGAGGTAGATCTCGGCGTTCCGGAGGATGCCCGCTCGCTCCTCCGTCGTGAGCTCACGGCGGACCTTCGCGGGGACGCCGGCCACGAGGGACCCGTCGGGGATCCTCGTGCCCTCCAGGACGACAGCGCCGCCCGCGACGAGGCATCCTGCCCCGATGACGGCACCGGAGAGCACGACGGCCCCCATCCCGATGAGCGTGCCCTCGCCGATTCGGCATCCGTGCACGACGGCGTTGTGTCCGATCGAGACGTCGTCTCCCACCTCGACGCCGTGCGCCGCGTCGACATGGATGGCCACGCCGTCCTGGACGTTGCTCCGTGCGCCGATGACGATGCGCGCGCTGTCGCCACGCAGCACCGCGTTGTACCAGACGCTCGAAAGCTCCCCCAGGGTCACGGCCCCGACCACACGGGCACCCGCCGCGACGAAGGCTGACTCCGCGATGGCGGGCGCCGCACCGGGCAGGGGGATGACGCTGGCGTGCGGTGAGACGGTCATCGTTCTCCTCAGGGGGCGATGTGGGTGAGCCGACCCGCGAGGACCGTGGCGGCGACCTGCGTCGTGCGCATCTCCGCGTCCGACGCCGCGAGCGGATCACGGTCGACGACGACGAGGTCCGCGACTGCCCCGGGCTCGAGCGCACTCCCGGCCGCCGATCCGCCGGAGGTGGATGCCGCGAGCGCGACGGCTGCGGAGACGCCCTGATCCGGGCGCCACGGCTCGCGACCGCCGCGCGTGCGGTGCACGGCCGCAGCCATCGCCGCCCACGGATCGAGCGGCGAGACCGGGGCATCCGATCCGAACAGGAGGTTCGCCCCGGTGTCGGCGAGCGAGCGGAGCGGGTACGGCAGAGCGGTCTGCGCAGCCCACACCGAGTCGGTCAGGTCGCGGTCGTCGATCGCGTGCTCCGGCTGCACGCTCGCACCGACGCCGAGGCGAGCGAACCTCGGGATGTCGGCGTGGGCGACGAGCTGTGCGTGCTCGATCGTTCCCGTCGCACCTGAAGTCGCGAAGGCATCGAGCGCATGGGAGTTGGCGACGTCGCCGATCGCGTGGATAGCGCACGACAGCCCGGATCCGGTGGCGCGCACCATGAGGGCGCGGAGGTTCTCCGGGGCGACAGTCATGACTCCGGTGTTGTGCGGATCGTCCGGGTAAGGGTGAGAGCACGCGGCGGTGCGGGTACCCAGCGATCCGTCGGTGATCACCTTGAGCGATCCCACGCGGACCAGACCCAGGGGGTCGAGCGCATCGCCCGTCGCGAGGCCTTCGGCGATCGCCCGCTCGAGAAGGTCGGGATACACGCCGAACGACACCCGCATGCCGTCGAAGCCCGCCGCGAGGCGTCGAGTCCAGGCACCCGCGTTCCAGGCCATGTCGAGGTCCACGATGCCGGTCACGCCCCGTGCCGCCGCGCGGTCGAGGGCGGCGAGGACGTACCGGTCGACCACGGCGGTGTCCAGGTCGTTGAGACGGCGGGAGATCTCGAACGCGGGCTCCTCGCGGAGGATGCCGTCGGCAGTCGGGACGATGGACTCCCGCCGGAAGGCCGCACTGTTCAGCCAGACGCTGTGGACGTCGGCGTTGATGAGGTACGTCGGCACATCGCCGGTCTTCTCGTCGAGCAGCGTGAGGCTGGGGGCATCGGCCCAGAAGGCATCCCGGAACCCCGTGCCGACGCGCCTCCCGTCGTCCAGGACGGGTGACCGCCCCATGACGGATGCCGCTTCGGCCGCACTGTCGACGTCACCGAGCGGGGTCCGCTGTGCGGTGAGGGCCCATTGCACCGTGTGGACGTGGTGATCCCACAGACCCGGCACGAGCCAGCCGCCGGAGCCGTCGACGACGACTCCTCGTGCCGGCAGAGCGCCCGCGGGAGCGATGTCGATGATCAGACCGTCGCGGACGTGCACGTCGACGGGGTCGTCCCCGAACGGGTCGACACGGTCTGCTCCGGTGAGCCGGACACCGGCGACGACGCTGACCGCCTCGCCCCGCCCCGGGGTCACGGCCGGGCCTCCCGCGCGCGCCGCATGGCATCACGCGAGCGACGCATCTCGTCGGCCAGGCGAGGATCCGCGTACGGACTCGCCCCGGCATCCAATCGCTCGATGATCGTGTCGACGACGTCGTCGGGACGGTTCTGGCTGAGCTTGCGCTTGGCCGTCACGTGCGTAGGAGTGAGTCGGAAGCCGACAGTCCCCTTCTCGAGGCGCCGGACGAACTCGGCGTCGTTGGGTGCCTGCCACATGGGACGCGGCTCGGGCAGCCCCGACTCGAAGCGGTCGACGAGCTTCTCGAGGACGTCGAGGTTCTCCTCCGCGGAGAGGATCTCGGGCACTCCGCGCAGGTGGACGGAGACGAAGTTCCACGTCGGTACGGCCGGGCCGTCGCCGTACCAGCCGGGCGAGATGTACCCGTGCGGGCCCTGCACGACGACCAGGAGCTCGGACTCCCCCAGGCCGTGGATGAGGTCGTCCGGACGCCCCATATGGCCGACGATCGTCAGGTCGTCGCGCGTCGGGTCGAGCAGGACGGCGTAGTGCGACGCGACGAGGCCCGTCGCGGTGTCGCTCACGATCGTCACCCACGGATGAGCGTCGATGACACGGCGCATCTCCGCCACGTCGCTCATCGCGAAGCTCGGGTTCTGTCTCACTCTTCGTGCTCCTCTGCCGCGCTCAGGCCTGGCACCGCGGGCACCAGTACAGCTTCCGCGCCGCCATCTCCTCGAGGACGATCTCCGTCCCGCAGACACGACAGGGCAGTCCGGCCCGGTGATAGACCCAGTGACGGTCGTCGCGGTTGGCCATCGCACGTCGGTAGGCCTCCGGATCGAGGTCGTCCATCGTCATCATCTGACCGGTCTCGACGCCGATCGCGAGGAGGCGCACCCAGTCCTGCCAGAGCAGCCGGAGGGTCTCCTCCGGCACGTCACGGCCGGGCGTGTGCGGGTTGAGGTTCGCCCGGAACAGCATCTCGGCGCGGTACACGTTGCCGATCCCGCTCACGACCTTCTGGTCCATCAGCAGCTGTCCGATCGGGGTCGGCTTGCGGCGCACCGCGGCGACGAAGCGCTCCTCGCCCTCGACGAGGTCGTCGACGAGCGGATCGGGTCCGAGCGCGGCGACCGTGGCGAGCATCTCATCGGTCGTCTGCAGCTGGCATGCGGTCGGCCCTCGCAGGTCCGCGCACGTCGAATCGGTCAGCAGCCGCAGGCGCACCTGCCCGACGATCGGGGGCGGCCATTCGGCATCCGTCTGCTCGGCCAGACCCCTCGTCTGCTCGCTCATCCGGACGGCGCCGCGAGCTCGCCGGGGTGCACCGATCGACGAGAGCGAGTTCTCACCGGCGTCGTCGTAGACGGGGTCGACTCCCCGCTGGTTCGTCTGCCCCATGCGTCCGTTCGCCGACGCGATGGTCGGATCGAGGAGGATCTCACCCGCGAAGTCCCACGCCCCGTAGATGCCCAGGTGCACGCGCAGCCAGACGTCCTCGTCGAAGGCGAGGAACATCTGCTTACCGACAGCACGGACCTGCGTCGGCGTGCGGCCGTCGAGAACGGCGGCGCCCTCCGCGAACCGGCCCTGCGGGCTCGAAGCGGACACGGTCCGCCCCACGAAGTTGCGGTCGAATTGGCGGGCGATGCGGTGGACGGAATGGCCCTCGGGCATCAGCCGGCTTCCGGGTCGAACGTCTCCGACGCATCGAGCACGTCGGGCGTGACGGCGCGCGGGTCGGCCTGGAGCGTGCCGTCGGTCTCGTAGGCCGCGAGCTGCGCGATGCGCCTCGCATGGCGTTCCTCGCCCGAGAACGGCGTCGCGATGAAGCGGTCGATGAACCCGACGGCCTCGTCGAAGGTGTGCTGGCGGGCGCCGATGGCGATGACGTTCGCGTCGTTGTGCTCGCGAGCGAGCTCCGCAGTCGCGATGCTCCAGACGAGGGCGGCACGGATGCCGCGCACCTTGTTCGCCGCGATCTGCTCACCGTTGCCGGAGCCGCCGAACACGACGCCCAGCGTGTCGACGCCGTCGGCCTGATCCTCGGCGACGGCCTGTGCCGCGCGGATGCAGAAAGCGGGGTAGTCATCGAGGGCGTCGTACTCGATCGGCCCGTGGTCGACGACGTCGTGACCGGCTTCGGCCAGGTGGTGCTGCAGACGGGTCGAGAACTCCATGCCCGCGTGATCGGTCGCGATGTGGATGCGCATGTGACGATTCTAGGGACGCAGCTACCCCGTTCCGGCGAGCCATCGGCGTAGGCTGTGACGGTTGCCGTCGGCGCCAGCAGCGCCCGTCCGCGGCACCCCACCCTCACCCCTGGGAGACACGAACGTGCCTGGAGAGAACCTCACCCGCATCGAAGCGCAGGAGCGCCGCGCGACCGTCGAGACGCATTCGTACGACGTCACGCTCGATCTGACCACCGGTGACGAGGTCTTCGCTTCGCGGAGCGTCATCCGCTTCGCCGCGACCGCCGGCGCCTCGACCTTCGTCGACCTGATCGCCCGCGGCATCCGCGAGATCACCCTCAACGGCCGCTCTCTCGATCCTGGTGCGGTCTACGCGGACTCCCGCGTCGCACTCGACGGGCTGACCGACGAGAACGAGCTGGTCGTCGTCGCCGACTGCGAGTACACGAACACTGGCGAGGGCCTGCACCGTTTCGTCGACCCCGTGGACGGCGAGGTCTACCTGTACTCGCAGTTCGAGGTTCCCGACTCCCGTCGCGTCTTCGCGGTCTTCGAGCAGCCCGACCTGAAGGCGACGTTCCGCTTCACCGTGACCGCTCCGGATGCGTGGAAGGTCGTCTCCAACTCCCCCACCCCCGAGCCGCAGCCCGCCGGTGACGGCGTCGCTACATGGTCGTTCGAACCGACCCCGCGCATCTCCTCGTACATCACGGCGCTCGTCGCCGGTCCTTACGAACAGGTGTTCTCGGAGCTCACGAGCGCCGACGGCCGCACGATCCCCCTCGGCGTGTACGCCCGCAAGAGCCTGTGGCAGTACCTCGACGCCGACTACGTCTTCGAGAAGACGCGTCAGGGCTTCGCCTACTTCGAGGAGAAGTTCGGCGTGCCTTATCCCTTCGTGAAGTACGACCAGCTCTTCGTCCCCGAGTTCAATGCGGGCGCGATGGAGAACGCCGGAGCGGTGACGTTCACCGAGGCCTACGTCTTCCGCTCCAAGGTGACGGATGCCGTGAAGGAACGCCGCGTCGTCACGATCCTCCATGAGCTCGCTCACATGTGGTTCGGCGACCTCGTGACGATGAAGTGGTGGAACGACCTCTGGCTGAACGAGTCCTTCGCCGAATGGGCTTCTACCATCGCCACCGCCGAGGCGACCGAGTGGACCGAGGCCTGGACCACGTTCAACGCCATGGAGAAGACCTGGGCATACCGGCAGGACCAGCTCCCCTCGACCCACCCCGTCTTCGCTGAGATCAACGATCTCGAGGACGTGCAGGTCAACTTCGACGGCATCACCTACGCCAAGGGTGGATCCGTCCTCAAGCAGCTCGCCGCGTGGGTCGGCATCGAGGCGTTCTTCGCCGGTGTGTCGGCGTACTTCCGGAAGAACGCGTGGGGCAACACGGAGCTCAGCGACCTGCTCGTCGAGCTCGAGGCCACGAGCGGCCGTGAGCTGACCACCTGGTCGAAGAAGTGGCTCGAGACCGCGGGCGTGAACACCCTCGCGCCGGAGATCCGCGTCGACGGCGACGGCACCATCACGCGATTCGCCATCGTGCAGACCGCACCCGCCGACTACCCGACGATCCGTCCGCACCGCCTCGGGGTCGGTTTCTACTCGCTCCAGGGGGACGCGCTCGTCCGGACGCACCACGTCGAGCTCGACGTGGACGGCGACCTCACCGAAGTCCCGGAGCTCGTCGGTCTCACCCAGCCCGACCTCGTTCTCCTGAACGACGACGACCTGGCGTACGCGAAGATCCGTCTGGACGAGCGGTCGCTCCGTACCGCGACCGCGCACCTCAGCAGGATCAGCGACCCGCTCGCGCGTTCGCTCGTGTGGGGAGCGGCGTGGGACCAGACACGCGACGCCGAGGCGTCCGCGACGGAGTACCTCGACCTCGTGCTGCAGAACATCGGCACCGAGACCGAGTCGACGACGGTGCGCACGACCCTCGCTCAGCTGCAGCTCGCAGCCAACTCCTACGTCACGCCGGACACGCGGGATGCCGCACGTCAGCGCGTCGCGGATGGTCTGTGGGATCTCGCACAGAACGCCGAAGCCGGCAGCGACAGCCAGCTGCAGTTCGTGACCGCCTTCGCGTCCGCCGCGGCGACCCCGGCTCAGTGGGGTCGGGTCGCTCAGCTGCGTTCCGGTGAGCTCGCGCTCGCGGGCCTCGACATCGACGCGGACCTCTCGTGGGCTCTCCTCGTGTCGCTCGCGGCCGGCGGCGTCGTCTCCGCAGCTGACATCGACGCGGCGTTGGCCGCCGACAACACGGCGAAGGGCGGAGAGTTCGCCGCTCAGGCGCGGGCGGCTCTCCCCACCGTCGAGGCGAAGCGAGCTGCCTGGTCCTCGCTCATCGACCGCGACGATCTGCCGAACACCGTGGTGCGCTCCGCCGCTGCAGGCTTCGTTCACCCGTCCGGTATCGATGCGCTCGGCGAATTCGTCGAGGCGTACTTCGACATGCTGCTGCCGGTGTGGGAGTCGCGGACCTACCAGATCGCGCAGTACCTGATCGTGGGCCTGTACCCGGCACCGCTGGCGGACGCGACCCTGCGCGACGCGACGCGCGGGTGGCTCGCGGATCATCGTGACGCGCCGGCTGCCCTGCGCCGGCTCGTGAACGAGAACCTCGCCGGTGTCGAGCGCGCGCTGTCCGTCCCAGGAGCGCGACGCGCAGGACTGAGCACGACCGCATCGGGCGGGCATGTCGTACCACGGGAGGACATGCCCGCCTCGATCTCCTGCTCGAGGGGGACGCGCCGAACCCCGCTCCATCCGTAGCGTGAAGCGCATGATCGTTGCAGAAGGCCTCACCAAGAGGTACGGAGACAAGACAGCCGTCGATGGCGTGAACTTCACGGTCCAATCCGGCAAGGTGACGGGGTTCCTGGGGCCGAACGGCGCCGGCAAGTCCACCACCATGCGGATGATCGTGGGACTCGACCGCCCGACGGCGGGACGCGTCACGCTCGACGGGCGCGACTACCGGTCGCTGCGCTCCCCGCTGACCGAGGTGGGGATCCTGCTCGACGCGAAGGCCGTCCACACCGGTCGGAGCGCCCGCAACCACCTGCTCGCCATGGCGGCGACCCACGGCATCCCGCGCTCACGGGTGGACGAGGTGATCGAGATCACCGGCCTCCAGAGCGTCGCGAAGCGGCGCGCCGGCAAGTTCTCCCTCGGCATGGGTCAGCGGCTCGGGATCGCGGCAGCTCTCCTCGGCGACCCCCAGACGCTCATCCTCGACGAGCCGGTCAACGGTCTCGACCCCGAGGGCGTTCGCTGGGTGCGGCAGTTCGTCCGGGCGCAGGCGGCGTCAGGGCGCACAGTGCTGCTGTCGAGCCACCTCATGAGCGAGATGGCCCTGACGGCCGATCACGTCATCGTCCTCGGTCGCGGACGCGTGCTGGCCGACGCCGGCATCTCCGATCTCGTCGCGGCGTGGACCCGCAGTGCCGTGAGCGTCCGCTCCCCCCGCGCCGCGGAGCTCGCGCAGCTGGTCGCCGGAGCCGACATCACCGTCACGTCGTCGGAGTCCGGCCTGCTCGACATCACGGGCACCACGGCTGCCGCCGTCGGCGAGATCGCGGCGCAGCACGGCATCGTCCTCCACGAGTTGACGCCGCGCAGCGGATCTCTCGAGGACGCCTACCTCGCCCTCACCGAGGGATCCGTCGAATACCGCACCCAGGGGGCCGCATCATGACCACCACGACCGACTCCCGCGCCGCGGCGCGTACCGCCCCGGCGCCGTCGTCGACATACCGTCTGGGTTTCGGGCGCCTCCTGCGAAGCGAGGCCCTCAAGCTGTTCACCCTCCGATCGACGTGGTGGTCCTTGGGGATTACGGTTCTGCTCGCTGTCGGCATCGCTCTGGTCGTCGGGCTGGCCACTCAGAGCCTTCCGGATGAGTTCCGCGAGCAGGTCCCGCTCAACCCGGTCACCGCAGTAGTGTCGCCGTTGCAGCTGACGATGCTCGTTGCGGGAATCTTCGGTGCGATGGCGATCACCGGGGAATACTCCACCGGCATGATCCGCTCCACCTTCGCCGCCGAGCCGCGGCGCGGCGCCGTCCTCCTCGCGAAGACCATCGTCGTCGCCGCCACCCTGGTCGCCACCACCGTCGTCACCTCCCTCATCGCGATCGTCGTTCTGACACCGATCTACGGCAGCAACGGCTTTGCGTGGGACGATGCGGAACTCACCTGGATTCCGCTCGCGTACTCGCTGCTCGCCATCGCCAGTGTCACGTTGCTCGGTCTGGGCGCCGGGTTCATCATCCGCAACGGGGCTGGCGCAATCGGGGCGACCGTCGGTCTGCTGTTCGTCGCTCCCCTGATCCTGAGCATCTTCGCGGCCTTCGGAGAGAGCTGGCGCTGGATCGCCGACCTCGCGCAGTACCTTCCCTACAACGCGGCCGGGACGCTCGTGAACGGGGCAGGCGATGACGCCCTGCCGGCGCTCATCGCACTCGTCGCCTGGCCCGCTGCCGCGCTGCTCGGTGGGTGGGCGCTCCTGCGAACTCGGGACGCGTAAGGTCTTGGCGTGACGAATCGAAGCCGCAGCGCCTCCTCTCCGGAGGGGGAGCTGCGGCTTCCGCGTCCGCCGGGACTCCTGCGGCGTTACTGGGCGCGGCATCCGCTGTTCGCCGACATCCTCGTCGCGATCGTCTGCCTTCTCCTGTCCACGATCCCGGTGATCGCGACCCCGATCCTGCCGGAGGGTGTCGGCACCAACGCCCGCGAGTGGCGGGACGTGCTGCCGGCTGTGGGGGTCATCGTCGTCCTCGGTTCCGCAGCTCTTCTCCTGCGGCGCCGTCATCCGCTGATCGTCCTCGCGACCTCGTACGTCGTCGCTCTGGCGTACATGTTCGCTCCCGCGCCGATCACCGGGCCGCTGCTGCTGGTCGCCACGTACTCGGTCGCCGTCTACGTCGGTTCCCGCGCCGCACTCGTCGGCGGCATGATCGGGACAGCGGCGCTCGCGGGCGCAGGGCTCATTCTCACCGCAACCGAGGCCAGCTCGGCGACTGTCGTCTGGGGGTCCCTCGTCAACGAGACCCTCAACGCCGTGATCGGCGGTCTCATCGGAGCCAACGTCGGTTCCCGGGCACGCTACGTGAAGGCGCTCATCGACCACTCGCAGCGCCTCGTGGTCGAACGCGACCAGCAGGCGCAGCTCGCCGCGTCGTCGGAGCGCGAGCGGATCGCGCGCGAGCTCCACGACATCGTCGCTCACTCGCTGACCGTCATGGTCGCCCTCGCGGAAGGCGTCGCGGCCTCGCGCGACGCCGAACGCTCGCGACCCGGGGTCGAAGCCATCGCGGCGACCGGCAGAGAGGCGCTCCGCGACATGCGGGCGACCCTCGGCATCCTCCGTGAGCCCGAAGCGGCACCTCTCTCGCCGCTCGCCCGCGACACGACGGCGGAGACCGTCGCGTCGGCGCGCGCCGCCGGATTCGACACACGTCTGGTCGTCTCGGGCGATCCTGGGGATCTCGATTCCCGGACGCAGCTCGCGGTGTCACGGATCGTGCAGGAGGGCGTCACCAACGTCCTCCGCCATGCGACGGCTGCGACGCACATCGATGTGGCCATCCGTCACGCACCCGACGGCGTCTCGGTCAGCGTCACGGACGACGGCCTACCGACGACCGTCGGAACCGACGCCGGCGGCTTCGGGCTCCGGGGGCTCCGCGAGCGCGTCGGGCTCGCCGGCGGTACCGTCACGGCAGGCCCGCGACAACCGCACGGGTGGTCCGTGACCGCCCACATCCCCCGACAGGAGACCACCGCGTGAGAACGTCCCCCTCCCCCGCCTCCGTGCGCGTGCTGATCGTCGACGACCAGTCGCTCATCCGCCTCGGTTTCCGCATGGTGCTCGAAGCCGCGGACGGGATCGAGGTCGTGGGCGAGGCAGCCGACGGAGCCGGCGCCGTCGAGGCGACGGCGCGGCTGCGACCCGACGTGGTGCTGATGGACGTCCGGATGCCGGGAGTCGACGGGATCGAGGCGACGGCGCGCATCGCGCGGGATCACCCCGCGGTCCGCGTGCTGGTCTTGACGACCTTCGACCTGGACGAGTACGCGTTCGGCGCGCTGCGCGCCGGAGCAGGAGGCTTCTTACTGAAGGATGCCGGCCGGGACGAGCTCGTCGCCGCCGTCCGCGCCGTGGCCGCGGGCGAAGCCACTCTGGCCCCGCGGATCGTTCGACGGATGATCGAGCTGGTCACGGACACCGGCGGAACCCTTCCGGGAGGTTCCGCGGAGCCTGCTGCGCGCGAACACAGCTCGCTGACCGCCCGCGAGGAGGAGGTCCTCGGGGCGATGGCGCGGGGTCTGACGAACGCCGAGATCGCAGACGAGTTGTTCCTGGGCGAGTCGACGGTGAAGACTCACGTCGGCCGCATCCTGGCGAAGCTCCCGGCCCGGGACCGCGTGCACGCAGTCCTCATCGCGCACGGACTCGCGGACCCCGTCGACAGCGGCGGTGCCCAGGTGAACGAAGGGTGGCCTCGATAGGATCGGAACGATGACCTCGACCGATCTCGCCGCGTCCTCTTCCTCGTCGCCTGCCCCCGCACCCGGCGGATGGGAGGGTATTCGCGACGGATTCCTCGCCTTCCTCGTATCGGCGGGATGGAGTCTCCTCTGGGTCGCCGTGACCGTCGTCGTCGCACTGCTGCTGTCGTGGATCATGCGTCGCCTCATCGGCCGCGTCGTCGATCGCATCGTCACGGGAGCCAAGTCCCGGGCCGCGGCGGAGGACACCCGCGCGATCGACATGTCGCCGCTGGCTCAGGTGCGCATCGTGCAGCGCACGCGGACCCTCGGGTCCATCCTCACCAATATCGTCAACGTCGCGATCGTCATCATCGCCGCCCTCACGATCGTCTTCATCCTCAATCCCGGCGTCCTCGCGTCATTCACGCTGCTGTCCGCGGCGATCGGCGCGGGTCTGGGTTTCGGCGCGCAGAACATCGTCAAGGACGTCCTCAACGGGATCTTCATCGTCGCTGAGGATCAGATCGGCATCGGCGACGTCGTCGACGTGGGGCTGGCCACGGGCGTCGTCGAATACGTGAGTGTCCGCGTGACCCACGTCCGCGACGTCAACGGCACCCTGTGGTTCGTCCGCAACGGCGAGATCACCCGCATCGGCAACATGTCGCAGGGCTGGGCGAGGGTCGTCGTCGACGTCGGAGTCCCGCTCGATGCCGACCTCGAGGCCGTCGAGGAGGCCATGCTGGCCGCGGCGAAAGACCTCGTGCGCGAGCCCAAATGGCGCACCCGAATCATCGACAAGCCCGAGGTCTGGGGCCTGGAGTCGATCAGCGGCGAGACGATCGTCACCCGCCTTGTGGTCCGGACCCGGCCCAACGCGAAGGACGACGTGTCACGCGCCCTCCGCACCCGTCTGAAGAAGGCCCTGGACGACCTGGGCGTCCCGCTGCCCCAGCTGGAATCGACCTTCCTGACCGGTGCCGACGCAGCGCAGAGCGTGCGAGGAGCCAACCCTCCCAAGACCAAGCCGCAGCAGGTCACGCCGCCTGCGACCCCGCCGCGTCTCGCGTGGCGGCCGAAGAAGCGCGGTCGGACCGACGGCGACGCGCCGGAGGGGACGTCCGCACCGTGAGCGAACAGAGCACCTTCTACGACGAGGTGGGCGGACACGAGGTCTTCCGCCGCATCGTCGACGCGTTCTATCGCGAAGTCGCTGCCGACGACGTCCTGCGTCCGATGTATCCCGAAGAGGACCTTGGGCCTGCGGCCGAGCGCCTGCTGCTCTTCCTGGAGCAGTACTGGGGTGGCCCGACCACCTACGGCGAGACGCGCGGACACCCGCGCCTGCGGATGCGTCATCAGCCCTTCCACGTGAACCCCGACGCGCGCGACCGGTGGCTCCGAGCCATGCGCATCGCCGTCGACGAAGCGGAGCTGTCGCCGTTGCACGAGGCCACTCTGTGGGACTACCTCCAGCGCGCTGCCCACGCCATGGTGAACACCTTCGAGCCGACGGGCATCGGGCCGGTGGCGAAGCCGCACGGCGGCACGACGCTGCCGCTGCACCCCGAGTCCTGACGACTCGCCGGTCAGCGGCCGCCGGTCGTCCGCACCGTCGTGAGCCCCGTGGGGTTCCCCGCCCTGACGAGCACATGGCCTCTGGCCAGGCTCACGCGGGTCCACGTACCCGTTCGACGGACGGATGCCTGTTCGTCGCGGTCCTCTCCCAGAAAGCCGAGCGCGTCGGCGGCGAAAGCGACACCGGCGACGAGCCCGCTCAGCTCGGGTTCGGGAGCGCCCCACACGGCCGCGCGCACGGTCCGGACGAGTTCCTCCCCGGGTGAGGCGGGCAGGGCCGTGGCGACCGCGTCGACGCCGCGACGCACGGCGCGCGCGAGCGCATGCGCCGCGACCGGTTCCCCCGGGACCCATCCGCCGCGCGGCGGCGAGATCCCGGCCCACGCGGCCGAGACGCCGCTGTCGGGAAGTGCGACGGTGGTGGCACTGCCGCCGGCTCTCAACGCTCCGGCATCCACGACGAGGTCGCACTCGAGCTCGGGATCGATCCGTAGGAAGCGCATCCCGAGAACGGTCGGTGTGTCGTCACCGAACCCCCGGGGGGACAGCGGTGCGGCGGACACCGCGAGTGTCCCACCGACGGCGCGCAAGCGGACCGCAGGATCCCCGAGCCGGGCGGCGCGAGCGGCGAAGGTCAGAAGGTCGGTCGCCGTGCGCGGGTCGGGGAAGACGAGGTGCGGAGCCATCCGACCTAAACTACCAACCGGGGGCATCGTGATCGCATCGGGCGCCCGGAAGGGACGCACCGTGCCGGAATCTGGACACGTCGACGGGCTCCTGGCGGTACTGGACCTCGCATCCAGCGACGCCCGGACGACAGAGGACATCTTCACCGGTGTCTCGCAGGCGATGCCCCTGGGGCGGGTCTTCGGCGGTCAGGTCCTCGCTCAGGCGGTCATCGCCGCGGAGCGCACCGTCGACGAGGGCCGTGCGGCCCATTCGATGCACGGCTACTTCCTCCGGCCCGGCGATTCGACCCGGGGGATGACCTTCTCGGTGGACCGCATCCACGACGGGCGCTCCTTCTCGACGCGACGGACGCAGGCCTTCCAGGAGGGGGTGCCGATCTTCTCGATGATCGCGTCCTTCGAAGTGGATGCCACCGGGCTCGAACACCAGGACGAGATGCCCGCCGGCATCCCCGGGCCGGACCACCTCTCGGACGATTCCGTCCTGGCCGGGCTGCACCCGATGAGCAAGCGGCATTTCGACCAGAGCCCTGTGGAGGTCCGACACGTCGAGGATCCGATCTACGCGACCGTGGGGGGCGAGCGCATCGCTCACCAGTCGGTGTGGATCCGCACGCGCGGCGAGGTCCCCGATGACCCGCGGCTGCACCGTGCGGCCCTCGCGTACATGAGCGATCTCACGATCCAGGAGTCGGTCCTGCGGGCGCACGGCGCGTCGTGGGCGACTCAGGGTCTCAAGGTCGCGAGCCTCGATCACGCCATGTGGTGGCACCGACCGGCGCGGGTCGACGAGTGGTTGCTGTACGTCCAGCAGTCCCCGAGCGCGCAAGGGGGCCGCGGACTCGCCACCGGTCGCATCTTCACCCGCGAGGGACTGCTCGTCGCCTCCGTCGCGCAGGAGATCATGGTGCGGATGCCCGACGGGGGCTGAGCCGCCTCAGCGCCGCCCGAGCGGTGGCAGCGGTTCGCCGAGGTAGGGCTCCCAGGCCGCTCGCGTCTCGGGCGCGAGTCGCACGGGCCTCCCGGTCACGGCATCCACCTGCACGATGACCGTGGATGCCCGGGCGTACAGCGTCCGAGGTTCCTGGCCCGCAGGAGTGAAGACCTCGTAGTGGACTTCGGCGCTCGAACCGCCGATCTTGCCGAACCACATCTGCACGTCGATCGGGTCGCGCTGGTACGGGACCGGCGCGAGGTATTCGATCTCTTGCCGAGCGATGAGGGTGAGGTGAGCCGCGCCGTGGCTCGCGTCGATGACCGCCGTGGGGACGACCCGCTCCCCCGCTCCCGGCACCCAGAAGGCGCGGACGCGCGCCTCCTCTAGGAGCTTGAGCATCGACGCGTTGTTGACGTGGTTGTACGCGTCGAGGTCGCCCCACCGCAGGTGGATGGGGACGCGGATGCGGGCGTCAGTCACGCGTGAGCTTGCGGTACGTCGACTTCGCGGGGTTCGCCGCGTCGGCGCCGAGCCGCTCGATCTTGTTCGCCTCGTACGCCTCGAAGTTGCCCTCGAACCAGTACCACTGGTCGGGCCTCTCGGCGGTGCCCTCGTACGCCAGGATGTGCGTCGCGATGCGGTCGAGGAACCACCGGTCGTGCGTGATGACCACCGCGCAGCCGGGGAACTCGAGCAGCGCGTTCTCGAGCGAGCTCAGCGTCTCGACGTCGAGGTCGTTCGTCGGCTCGTCGAGGAGGAGCAGGTTGCCACCCTCCTTGAGCGTGAGAGCGAGGTTCAGGCGGTTGCGCTCACCGCCGGAGAGCACGCCGGCCTTCTTCTGCTGGTCCGGTCCCTTGAACCCGAACTTCGACACGTAGGCGCGCGACGGGATCTCGGTCTTGCCGACCGTGATGATGTCGAGGCCGTCCGAGACGACCTCCCACAGCGTCTTGTTCGGGTCGATGTTGGAGCGCGACTGGTCGACGTAGCTGATCTTGACCGTCTCGCCGATCTTCAGGTCGCCGCCGTCCAGGGGCTCGAGGCCGACGATCGTCTTGAAGAGCGTGGTCTTGCCCACGCCGTTCGGGCCGATGACGCCGACGATGCCGTTCGGCGGCAGGCTGAAGCTGAGGCCGTCGATGAGCGAGCGGCCGTCGAAGCCCTTCTGGAGCTTCTTCGCCTCGATCACGACGCTTCCCAAGCGCGGGCCCGGCGGGATCGAGATCTCCTCGAAGTCGAGCTTCCGCGTCCGCTCCGCCTCGGCCGCCATCTCCTCGTAGCGAGCGAGACGAGCCTTCGACTTCGTCTGGCGCCCCTTGGCGCTCGAGCGCACCCACTCGAGCTCCTCCTTGAGCCGCTTGGCGAGCTTGGCGTCCTTCTTGCCCTGGATGTCGAGGCGCTCGCCCTTCTTCTCGAGGTAGGTCGAGTAGTTGCCTTCGTAGCCGATGAGGCGGCCGCGGTCGACCTCGGCGATCCACTCCGCGACGTTGTCGAGGAAGTACCGGTCGTGGGTGATGGCGATGACCGCGCCCTTGTAGGCCTGCAGGTGCTGCTCGAGCCAGAGCACGCTCTCGGCATCGAGGTGGTTCGTGGGCTCGTCGAGGAGCAGGAGGTCCGGCTTCTGGAGGAGGAGCTTGGCGAGCGCGACACGGCGCTTCTCGCCACCGGAGAGCGGCGCGATGGCGGCGTCCGCAGGAGGCGTGCGGAGGGCGTCCATGGCCTGCGAGAGCTGGGAGTCGAGGTCCCAGCCGTCGGCCGCATCGATCTCCTCCTGCAGCGTCCCCATCTCGGCCAGGAGAGCATCGAAGTCGGCGTCGGGATCGGCCATGAGGGCGGAGATCTCGTTGAACCGGTCGAGCTTGGGCTTGATCGCCACACCGTCCTGGATGTTTTCGAGGACGGTCTTGGACTCGTCGAGTTCCGGCTCCTGCATGAGGATGCCGACCGAGAACCCGGGCGAGAGCTTGGCCTCGCCGTTCGACGGGGTGTCGAGACCCGCCATGATCTTCAGGATCGTCGACTTACCGGCGCCGTTCGGGCCGACCATGCCGATCTTGGCGCCGGGCAGGAACGCCATCGTGACGTCATCGAGGATGAGCTTTTCGCCGACCGCCTTGCGGGCGCGGACCATGGAGTAGATGTATTCGGCCATAACGGCCCAAGTCTACGTGTGCCGTCCCTGGCGGCGGGACCGTCCGGCCGTCACCAATCGATGCGACGCGTCTGTCCTACGAGACATTCGCCTTCGGGCAGGCCCGGCATGACGATCGCAGTCGGGCGCGGGACGGAGGGACCGACCTGGCCGACGAGGCACTCGTCGCCGACGCGAACCGAGAACTGGATGCTGTCCGCGGGGTCGCCGACCGATGTCTCGTCCTGCGTCACCTGCATGGCGTCCTTCGGGAAGCCCGCTGAGACGAGCGCGTCGATGTAGTCGCGGCCCTTGACCGACGTCGATCCGTTCCACACGCCGTTCATCGCGGCGGCGAAGTCAGGCAGTTGCGCCTCGGCGGTGTCAGCCGCCGGTGTCGGCGACGGATCCGCGGAGGGGCTCGGCGCGACGGGCGACGACGGCGCGGGCTCGGAGGGCGCAGGAGCCGGCTCTGGAGCACACGCGGCGAGAGACACCGCCACAGCGGGCGCGAGCACGAGAAGAAGCAGGCGGGATCCCACTGAGGGCTGGTGTCTGCGCACGGGCGAGAGTCTAGGGGGTGCGACCTCCGAGCCTGCTGAGGCCGGCTCAGAACGGGGTGGGAACGGGGTCGGCCTCCCACTGCGCCTCGTCCGCGGCGGGAACGTCCTCCGCCGGGGCCCATCCCTGTTCCGCGTCGGCCGGGGGCGCCTCACTTCGCGTTCGCGCGGCACCGGTGAAGACGGTCGTGCCGAAGGCGAGGTCGTGGCCGATCGCGAGGGCGTCGATCTCGGCATCCGTCCCGGACTTCTCCCCCGCTTCCCATCGCTTGATCGCGAGCACCCCGTGGACGACGACGCGCTGACCCTTACGGACCGACGCCGCGACGTGCTCGCCCAGAGTCCGGAAGATGGATACCCGGTACCAGCTGGTCAGTCCGTCGACCCATGCCCCCGCCTTCGCGTCGTATCGGCGGTCGGTGCTGGCTACCCGCATCGACACGACGGGGGTGCCGTCCGGCAGGCGCCGGAACTCGGGGTCGGCAGCGACGTTGCCGACGATCGTGATGTGGTCTTTCATGGCGATTCCTCCACTTGTCGAGGGCACGGGCGTGCCCGATCGATGCTCCGACGCCCGCGTGCCCGGCGGACGTCGGAGCGGACTCAGGATCGCGGCCCCCGCGGGATATGCAGCGCCCCTGCTCCCGACCTGTGGAGATGGTGGGGAGCAGGGGCGTTGGGGAGGAGACTCCGTGTGCGTCAGCGGCGCGCGTATTCTCCGAAGCGCGCACGGACTTTGTTGACCTTCGGCACGGCGACCGCGAGGCAGTAGCCCTGTCCGGGGTTCTTCGTGAAGAAGTCCTGGTGGTAGTCCTCAGCCGGGTACCACTCGCTCAGGGGCTCCATCGTCGTCACGAGTCCGCCGCCCCACCAATCCGACGCGCGCTCGGCCGCCTTCTCGAACGTCTCACGCTGAGCGTCATCGGCGGGGAACATGGCCGACCGGTACTGGGTCCCGACGTCATTCCCCTGCCGGTTGAGCTGGCGCGGGTCGTGCATCGTGAAGAACGCGTCGAGGATGACGTCGGACGGGATGACCTCTTCGTCGAACGTGACCTTGACCGCTTCGGCATGCCCGGTCGTGCCGGTGCACACCTGCTCGTAGCTCGGCGAAGGGACCGATCCGCCGACGTAGCCGGACTCGACCGAGACGACACCCTCGAGCGCGCGGTACGCGGCATCGAGACACCAGAAACATCCGCCGGCAAGCACATAGGTCTGCATTCGAGACCTTCCTTTCACTGTTGATCGTCTAAGAGGACAACGCTGTCGACGCCTCCGGTGTTCCGCGGCGGGGTGCGTGTCGGAGGCCGAGCGTACCCTGCGACTCGACGTAGAGGAGGCACCTTGACCACCATCTCAGTGAGCACCGATCCCCGGCTCCGCTCGTACCGGCTTGCGCCCGCGTCCGACCGCTTGTGGCGTGTCGTGGATGCCGCAGGCCTCGTCATCGGCCATCTCGCCCGCATCGGCGGGGAGGGGACGGACCGGTTCGGCGCGCGCCGATTCCGCGCTTCCATCGGGGGGTTCGTCGAACTCGGCGAGTTCTGTCGGATCGAGGATGCGGTCGCCGCTCTCCACGACTCGCGCTGAGCGGGTCTGCTCAGACGATCGCGGCGACGGCCTCCGTCTCGTCGATGGCGGGAGCCGCAGCGTGGCCGCTCACTTCGGGCCACAGCCGCGCGAGGACGGCCACCGCGTCGCGCATCTGGCCGGCAGGGGCCGTGAAGGGCACGCGGAGGTAGGACTCGTAGCCCCCGTCGACCGAGAACCGGGGTCCCGCGGACAGCAACACGCCCTCCCGGCGCGCGGCGAGCACAAGGGACCCGCTTCGCGGCGCGTCGAGTCCGACCCACAAGGACACACCGCCGTCCGGCACGGGGACCTTCCACCCTGGCAACGAGGTCCGGAGCGCCGCGACGACGGCATCCCTCCCCCGACCGAGCAGCGCTGCGCGCTGAGGCAGGATGTCGGGCATCATCCGCAGCAACCGGGTGGCGACGGCCTGCTCGAACTCGGCGGTTCCGAGGTCGCGGCGCGGTCTCGAGGCCACGAGACGGCGGATGAAGGCACGATCGCCTCGCACCCAGCCCACCCGGAGGCCGCCCCACACGGTCTTGCCGAGGGATCCGATCCGAACCGCACGATGCCCGAAGTCGAGGGGGACCGGGGCCGCGGCGTCGATCGCGAGCTCCGCCGTCGTCTCGTCGATCACGAGGACCGAACCGGCGGCATCCGCCGCAGCTCGGAAGGTCGCCGCGTCGAGGGGCGTCATCGTCCGCCCGGTGGGGTTCTGGAACCACGGCATCAGATAGGCGAGCGCCGGCCGTGCGCGTCGGAACGCCTGGACGGCACGGTCCAGGTCCCAGCCGTCCTCGACGGTCACCGGCGTGCCCGTCACGCGGGCGCCGGTCGCCTTGATCGCCTCGGTCGCGTGCGGATACGTCGGGGTCTCGAGGAGCGCCGTCGTCCCGGGGTGCAGAAGCGCATCCGTCACCAGATGGATCGCGTGCTGTCCCCCGTTCGTGACGAGGATCTCCTCGGGATCGGTCGGGATGCCGCGCGCCGAATAGCGATCCGCGATCGCCACCCGGAGGTCGATGCTCCCGACGATGTCGTATCCCGGCCGGCCGACCAGGGACGCGGCATCCGCCCCGACCTCGGCCATCACGCCCGCAAGACCGGGCCACGCCGCAGGACTGGCCTGCTGGAGATCGATCCCGTCACCGTCGTCGAAGACCCGCCCGGCTCCTCGGCGAACCTGCGGGAGCGTGATGCTCCCCGACCCGCGCGTGCTCTCGATGTGCCCGCTCTCGCGCAGGGAACGGTACGCCGCCGCAACCGTCGCCCGGCTGAGGCCGAGCGCCCCTGCGAGCTCGCGCTCGGCGGGCAGGGCGGTGTGCGCGGCGATGCGATTGTCGAGGCAGAGCAGACGGATGCCGTCGGCCAGGGCCTCGTAGGTCGGTGTGCGCGTGCGCCACCCGCCCAAGGTCACGGCCAGGGCGCGGGCACCGATTCGCGAATCCATGGTCCACCTTTCCGCAATTGGACTGCACGTAGGGAGCCAATCCTACGGTGGAATGGTCACATGCTTCTTCGGCTCCTCCGCCTCGTCATCGGTCTCGCCCTGTTCGGCATCGGCTGCGCGGTCCTCGTCCAGGCCGGCATCGGCCTCGACCCGTGGACGGTCCTCGCCGAGGGCCTCTCCGTGCAGACGGGGATCGGGATCGGATGGATCGTCGTCATCACGGGGGCGCTCGTCCTCCTCGCCTGGATCCCCCTGCGGCAGCGTCCCGGAATCGGCACGGTCGCGAACATCCTCATCGTGGGAACCGTCATGCAGGGTGCGCTGGCGGTCATCCCGCCGGTCGAGAACTACCTGTGGGGAATCGTGGTGTTCCTGTCCGGGATCGCGCTCATCGCGGCGGCATCCGGGATCTATCTCGGGGCCGATCTCGGGCCGGGACCGCGCGACGGGCTGATGACAGGCCTGCACGCCCGGTTCGGTTGGCCGATCTGGGTCTGCCGCTTCGCGGTCGAGGGGAGCGTCCTCGTCACCGGCTGGCTCCTCGGGGGCACCGTCGGCCTCGGCACGGTTCTGTTCGCCGTCCTCATCGGACCCGCCGTCCACCTCGCACTCGACGTGTCCGCACGGTGGCGCGCCCTGCGCGCGCGTCGAGCGGCCATCGCCGTCTGAGCGGTAGCCTGGGGACCGAGCATCCTTCCCTCCATAGCTCAGTGGATAGAGCGAGCGGTTTCTACCCGCCAGGTCGGGGGTTCGAATCCTCCTGGAGGGGCTCCGAGTCGCCGTGTCCGCGGTCGACTCCTGTGGGAGGAGACCACGTGTCAGCTGCGGAGAACGACCGCCTCGTCTGGATCGACTGCGAGATGACGGGTCTCGACCTGTCGGTAGACGAGCTGGTGGAGGTCGCCGTCGTCATCACCGACTTCGAGCTCAACGTCCTCGACCCCGGGTTCCAGATCGTGATCAAGCCGGACGATTCCGCGCTCGCCCACATGAACGACTTCGTGACGAAGATGCACGAGAGTTCGGGCCTGCTGGAGGAGATCCCGAACGGCGTGAGCCTCGCCGACGCCGAGTTCCAGGTGCTCGAGTACATCCAGCGGTTCGTCCCCGAGGGGAAGGCTCCGCTGGCCGGTAACACGATCGGGACCGATCGGATGTTCCTCGCGCGATACATGCCGCGTGTCGACCGCTGGCTCCACTACCGCAACGTCGATGTGTCCAGCGTGAAGGAACTCGCGCGGCGGTGGTACCCCCGCGCGTACTTCAACGCTCCTGCGAAGGACGGCGGTCACCGCGCCCTCGCCGACATCCGTGAGAGCGTCCGGGAACTCGCCTACTACCGCGAGACCGTGTTCGTGGCCGCCCCTGGGCCCTCGAGCGACGACGCGCGGAGCGCCGCGGCATCCACCGTGTCGTCGTTCGCCTCCGGTCTGTAATACACTTGGGGGGTTGCCCGGAGACGGGCACATGGTGGGTATAGCTCAGTTGGTAGAGCACCTGGTTGTGGTCCAGGGGGTCGCGGGTTCAAGTCCCGTTACTCACCCCATATCTTCTCCGCGTGAGGCGTGGTCATGATCGATATGGATGCCGAGGCATTCGAGGATCTGGTTGCGTCCGAGCTCGACGCGTTGCCGGACGACATGGTCGCGGGCCTCGACAACGTCGTGTTCGTGGTCGAGGACCGTCCCGAGGACGGCTCCCTCGATCTGCTGGGTCTCTACGACGGGCTCGCGCTGACCGAGCGCGACCGGTACGGGATGGGCGATCTGCCCGATCGCATCATCGTCTACCGGGAGCCGCACCTCGACGTGTGCGACGACGTCGACCACCTCCGTGACGAGGTGCACACGACGCTCGTCCACGAGATCGCCCACTTCTACGGCATCGACGATGCGCGCCTTCACGAACTGGGGTGGGCCTGATGAGCATCGCGTCGCCCGAGATCGATGAGCAGACGGACCTGCGGGCATCCACCTCCGGTCCCTGGCAGACCGTCGTCTGGAACGACCCCGTCAACCTCATGAGCTACGTCGAGCACGTCTTCCGGCAGTACTTCGGGTTCTCCCGTGAAAGGGCGCACCGACTGATGCTCGCCGTGCACCACGACGGACACGCGGTCGTGGCCGAGGGGTCGCGGGAGCAGATGGAACTGCATACGCAGGCGATGCACGACTACGGGCTGTGGGCCACCGTCCGCGAGGCGGGGTCGTGACCGGTTCCGGGGTCGTCATGGAGTTGACCCTCCTCGAAGCGGCGCACCTGTCCGACCTGATCGGACAGTTCGAGGATCTCGTGACGTCGGCGGACGGATCCGACCCGGCGCTCCGCCGACTCGTCCCTGATGCGTACGCCGACGACGCCGAGGCCGCCTCGGAGTTCCGTCGCCTCACCGAGGGCGACCTCCTCTCACGACGCGCTGCGGACGCGGGAGTCGTCCGGTCGTCCCTTCGCCGCGATGGGCGCGATGTCGACGCCGATCAGCTCGACCGTGCGGCTGCGGAGGACATCCTCGTCGTCGACCTGACTCCGGATGCCGCCGGTTCCTGGCTTCGTACGCTCGCCGCCCTTCGTCTCGTCCTGGCGGATCGGCTGGGTGTCACCGACGAAGATCAGCGCGGCGACGGCGACGCGCGGTTCGGCGTGTACGAGTGGATCGGGTATCGCCTGGAGATGCTCGTCCAGGCGCTCGACTCCTGAACGGCTGCCGGTCAGGGCAGGCGGAAGACGAAGCGGGCGATCCGCGCGGGGTCGTGCTCGCGGAGGTGAGCGTCCTCCTGGCGTTCCCAGCGTTCCCAGTGCGGCCGGTAGGTCTCTCCGTCACGATGGAGGGCACGCGCGCGTCGTGCGCCCCGAGGCGCATCGAGCCAGACGGTGACGTCTGCCAGTCCCGCCGACTCCGGGGTCAGGATGCCGGCGCCCTCGACGATGACGACGGGCGCGGGCGCGACGCTCTGCACCTGGTCCGACTGCCGATCCGAGCTCCAGTCCCACGTGAGCCACAACCCCTGCTCCCCCTGGCGGAGCGGTGCGAGGACCCGCTTACGAGCGGTATCCGCGCCCGCCTGCAGCCCGTCCCATCCGGGATAGATGTCGTCCAGACGCACGATCGCAGCGCTCCCGAGCAGAGCGGCGATGATGTCCGCGAACGTGGACTTCCCGGCGCCCGAACGACCGTCGATGACGACGATGGCCGGAACTCGGCGCACCTCGGCGACGGCCCGCACGACCTCGTCCGCAGCAGCGGCGAGGGCGTCCCCGAGCGACTCAGCGCTTGAGCGCACGGATGACGCGGCTGAGTGCGCGTCCCGCGATCCACACGAACGGGATGCCCACGGCGACGAGCGAGACCAGGTTCGGCTCGAAGCGCAGGTCGTCGCCCTTCCGGATGTACGCGCCGATCGGGACGGCCGCACCTCCGCCGCCGCCTCCGCCAGCACCGTTGGAGGCGTCCTCGCCGGCACCGAAGCCCGACCAGGTCAGGGCGACGGGGATGATGCGGATGCCGTCGACGTCCTGCTGCTCGCCGTAAACGGTGGTCACACCGAGCGAGGCGAACTGCTTGCCGAGTTCGAGAGGAAGGTTTGCCATGTGCCCACGGTAGCCGGGGCGGGCGAGGAAAACAGGGGGTTGCGCCGGTTCCCCTCAATCTCGCGAGGGGCGCGGGTTGGTGGGAAGGGCGTTGACGTCGCGACGAGGCCCGAGCGTGCTCGCCCTCGTCACGGCGCCGCGGCCGAAACGAGAACGCGCGTCGTCGAGGGCGGCATCTACTCGCCGCCACTCGGCGTCGTCGTCCCACAGCGCGAGCCCGCCCATCCCGTCCCCCGTCAGCTTCTCGCCGCGGACGCCGATGAGTCGGACGGGTTGGGCGAGGTCGATCTTGCCGAAGAGATCGAGGGCGACGTCGCCGATCCGCTGCCCGACGTTCGTGGGCTCGGGGACGCTCACCGATCGTGAGAGCGTCGTGAAGTCGGCGAACCGGACCTTGATGGCGATCGTCCGCGCCTCCCAGCCGCCCGCACGGAGCCTCGCAGCGACCCTGTCAGCCAGGCGGCGGAACTCGCTTCGGAGCATCGCCGTGTCCGTGACATCCTCCAGGAAGGTCTCCTCGTGGCCGACGCTCTTCTCGGTGTGCTCCGTCTGCACCGACCGCGGGTCGTGGCCGCGGGCGAGCTGCGAGACGCGCGCGCCCATTGCGGGGCCGAGGGCTCGATCGAGGACGCCCCGTGGGGTGTTCAGGATGTCGGACACCATCCGGATGCCGCGGGCCTCCAAGGCCTCCGCGGCTTTGGGGCCGACCCCCCAGAGCGCGCCGACCGGCCGAGCGGCCAGGAACGCCTGCGTGTCCTGCTCGGCGACGATCAGCAGACCGTCCGGCTTCGACACCGTCGACGCGATCTTCGCGACGTGCTTCGTGGCCGCGACGCCGATGCTGCACGTCAGGCCGGTCTCCTCCAGCACGCGACGACGGACCATCCGGGCGATCTCGCCGGGACTCCCCCAGAGCCGGCGGGCACCGCTCACGTCGAGGAAGGCCTCATCGATGGAGAGCGGCTCTACGAGCGGCGTGATGTCGCGGAAGATCGTCATGACCTTCTTCGACAGCTCCGAATACCGCTCGAAACGCGGGACCACGACGATCGCCTGCGGGCACAGCTGCAGCGCTCGCCCGACCGACATGGCCGACCTCACCCCGAAACGGCGCGCCTCGTACGACGCGCTGGAGACGACGCCTCGCCCCTCCATCCCGCCCACGATGAGCGGTTTACCCGCCAGCGACGGGTCGTACAGGACCTCGACCGACGCGTAGAACGCGTCCATGTCGACGTGGAGGATGCGCGTGCCGGTGTCGTCGGCGCCGTCGAGCGAGACGATCCGTCCCGTCCCGTCACCGCGTCCCATACCCCCATTGTCGACGATGCCGCCGACACCGAGCCCGGATCGGGCATCGGCGCGGCGGCATCGACGATCGGAATCAGGCCTGTCCGGCGCGCTCCAGGATGAGCTCGCGGACGCGTGCAGCATCCGCCTGGCCCTTCATGGCCTTCATGACGGCACCGATGACGGCGCCGGCGGCCTGCACCTTGCCGTCCTGGATCTTCGCCAGGACGTCGGGCTGCGCGGCGAGGGCCTCGTCGATGGCGGCGATCAGCGCACCGTCATCCGAGACCACGGCGAGACCACGCGCGTCGACGACTTCCTGCGGGGTCCCCTCCCCCGCGATGACGCCCTCGAGAACCTGACGGGCGAGCTTGTCGGTCAGCGTGCCGGCATCCACCAGCTTCTGCAGTTCGGCGACCGACTCGGGCGAGACCAGCGCGGCGGGCTCGGCGCCCTGCGCGTTGGCGACGCGGGTGACCTCGCCCGTCCACCACTTGCGGGCGGATGCCGGGGACGCACCTGCGGTGATCGTCGCCTCGACCTCGGCGAGCAGGCCGCCGTTGGCGACGTCCTGGAACTCGAGGTCGGTGAAGCCCCACTCGGTCTTCAACCGGCGGCGGTACAGCGAGGGAGCTTCGGGGAGCGCAGCGCGCAGCTCCTCGATCAGCTCCTCCGACGGCTCGACGGGCAGGAGGTCGGGCTCGGGGAAATAGCGGTAGTCGTCGGCATCCGACTTCGGTCGGCCGGGCGAGGTGCGTCCGGTGTCCTCGTGCCAGTGACGCGTCTCCTGCGTGATCGTCCCGCCACCGGCCAGGATGGCCGCCTGACGCTGGATCTCGTAGCGGACGGCCCGCTCGACCGAACGCATCGAGTTGACGTTCTTCGTCTCGGTGCGCGTGCCGAGCTTCTCCTGGCCGCGGGGACGCAGCGAGACGTTCGCATCGCAGCGGAGGTTGCCGCGCTCCATGCGCGCCTCCGAGATCCCCAGCGAGCGGACGATGTCGCGGATCGCCGCGACGTAGGCCTTCGCGACCTCGGGGGCACGATGCTCGGTGCCGAAGATCGGCTTGGTGACGATCTCGACGAGCGGGACGCCGGCACGGTTGTAGTCGACCAGCGAGTACTCCGCGCCCTGGATGCGGCCGGTCGAGCCGCCCATGTGGGTCAGCTTGCCGGCATCCTCCTCCATGTGCGCACGCTCGATCGGGACGACGACCACGTCGCCGCTCTCGAGCTCGATCTCGACGCTGCCCTCGAAGGCGATCGGCTCGTCGTACTGCGAGATCTGGTAGTTCTTGCCGAGGTCCGGGTAGAAGTAGTTCTTGCGCGCGAACCGGCTCGACGGCGCGATCGAGCAGCCGAGGGCGAGGCCCAGGCTGATCGAGTACCGGACGGCGGTCTCGTTGACCACGGGCAGGGAACCGGGCAGGCCCATGTCGACCGGGGCGACGAGCGTGTTGGGCGCTGCGTCGTGGTTCGACTCGTGCGCCGGGTTGGCCGCCGGCGAGAACATCTTGGTCTCGGTGTTGAGCTCGACGTGCACCTCGAAGCCGAGGACCGGCTCGAACATCTCGAGGGCCTTGTCGAAGTCCATCAGCGCATCCTTGGCCATCAGCGGGCTCCTCCGAGGATCGGGGCGCGGTCCAGCAGAGGACCGCCCCAGCTGTCGACGAGCAGGGCCTCGAGGGCCGCGCCGACGCGGTACAGACGTGCGTCCTCCCGGGCGGGAGCGACGAACTGGATGCCGACGGGCAGCCCGTCCTCTGCCGCGAGGCCCGAGGGGATCGAGATGCCGGGGACGCCGGCGAGGTTGACCGGGATGGTCGTCACGTCGTTGAGGTACATCTGGATCGGGTCATCGAGCTTCTCGCCGAGGCGGAAAGCGGTCGTCGGCGCCGAGGGCGTCGCGATGACGTCGACCTGCGCGAACGCCTCGTCGAAGTCGCGCTGGATGAGGGTGCGGACCTTCTGGGCGCTGCCGTAGTAGGCGTCGTAATAGCCGGCCGACAGGGCGTACGTGCCGAGGATGACGCGCCGCTTGACCTCGTCGCCGAAGCCCGCGTCGCGGGTCGCGGCCATGACGTCCTCGACCGTGCCACCGGGCACGTTCACCCGCATGCCGAAGCGCACGGAGTCGAACTTGGCGAGGTTGCTGGAGGCCTCCGCGGGGAGGATCAGGTAGTACGCGGCGACCCCGTACTCGAAGTGGGGTGCGCTGACCTCGACGATCTCGGCGCCGGCGGCCTCCATCGCGGCGAGGGAGGCGCGGAACGACTCCGAGACGCCGGCCTGGAAGCCGGAGTCGTCGAGCTCACGGATGACGCCGACCTTCAGCCCCTTCAGGACCTCGCCGGTCGCCCCCTCGCGCGCAGCGGCGGCGAAGGACGGCCACGCGTCGGTGAGCGACGTGGCGTCGTGTGGGTCGTGCCCGCCGATGACGTCGTGCAGGAGCGCCGAGTCGAGGACCGTCCGCGAGACGGGGCCGACCTGATCGAGGCTCGACGCGAGCGCGATGGCGCCGTAACGGCTGACGCCGCCGTACGTGGGCTTCATGCCGACGGTTCCCGTCACGTGGGCGGGCTGTCGGATCGATCCGCCGGTGTCGGAGCCGAGGGCGAGGGGCGCTTCGAACGCGGCGACGGCTGCAGCGGAGCCACCGCCTGAGCCGCCGGGGATGCGATCGAGATCCCACGGGTTGTGCGTCGGGCCGTACGCGGAGTGCTCCGTCGAGGAGCCCATCGCGAACTCGTCCATGTTGGTCTTGCCGAGCGGTACGAGGCCGGCGGCGCGGGAGCGGGCCACCACGGTCGCGTCGTACGGCGACATGTACCCCTCGAGGATCTTCGATCCGCTGGTCGAGGGCATGTCGGTCGTCACGAGGACGTCCTTGATCGCGAGCGGGACGCCTGCCAGTTCGCCGAGCTCCTCACCCGCCGCACGGCGCCGGTCGATGTCCTGGGCGACCTCGACCGCGTGGTCCGAGACGTGGAGGAAGGCGTGGACGTCGCCGTCCACGGCGGCGATCCGGTCGAGGTGGGCCTGCGTGGCCTCGACGCTCGACAGTTCACCGGAACGGAGCTTCGCCGACAGGTCGGCCGCGGTCAGCTTCAGGATGTCGCTCACTGCTCCTCCCCCAGGATCGCGGTGACGCGGAAGCGGCCGTCGGCGGCATCCGGCGCGTTCTGCAGCACCTCGTCGACGGTCAGCATGTCGCCGGGGACGTCGGGACGGAACACGTTGCTCAGCGGGATCGGGTGGCTCGTCGCGGCGACCTCGGGGGTGGCGACTTCCGACACCTTGGCGATGTTGTCGACGATCGCGTCGAGCTGGCCGGTGAGGCGTTCCACCTCCTCGTCGCTCAGCTGGATCCGGGCGAGCACGCCGAGATGGCGCACGAGATCGGGGGTGATTTCAGACACTCCCCCAGTCTAGTTCGGGCCACTCGCGGTCTGAGCGCTCACCCTAGGCTGAGGACGTGACCGATTCGATCTCCGCTGATCGCCCCTGGCTCTCGTCCTACGACACGGGCGTCCCCCTCGATCTCCCGCCCGTCACCGGGTCGCTCATGGATCTCCTCGATGATTCCGCGCGCGATTACCCCCAGGCGCCGGCGCTGCAATTCTTCGGCAGAGAGACGACGTACGCCGCGTTGGCGGATGCCGTGGACCGAGCCGCCGCGGGGTTGCGTCGCCTCGGCGTGAACAAAGGCGACCGGGTCGCGATCGTCCTCCCCAACTGCCCGCAGCACATCGTCGCCTTCTATGCCGTGCTGCGCCTGGGCGCCGTCGTCGTCGAGCACAACCCGCTCTACACCCCGCGGGAGCTGCGGACGCAGTTCCAGGACCACGGCGCGCGCCACGCGATCGTGTGGAACAAGGTCGTCGCGACCGTTCAGGAGTTCCCCGCGGACCTCCACGTCGACGCCCTCGTGTCGGTCGACATCACGAAGGCACTCCCGTTGCACACGCGACTCGCCCTGCGGCTCCCCGTCGCGAAGGCCCGCGAATCCCGCGACGCGCTCACCGCGCCGGTACGCGGGACGCGCACGTGGGAGGACCTCATTCGCGAGGAGCCGCTCCCGGCATCCCACCCCCGTCCACAGACCGATGATCTCGCCGTCCTCCAATACACATCGGGGACGACCGGAACCCCGAAGGGAGCAATGCTCACGCACCGCAACCTCCTCGCCAACGCCCGCCAGAGTCAGGCGTTCATCCCGGCGGTGGTCCGCGGGGACGGATGCGTCTTCTACGCCGTCCTGCCGATGTTCCACGCCTATGGGCTCACGCTGTGCTTGACGTTCGCGATGTCGATGGGGGCGCGGCTCGTGCTCTTCCCCAAGTTCGACGCCGACATGGTGATCGACGCCATCAAGAAGCATCCGCCGACCGTCCTGCCGCTCGTCCCGCCGATCGCGGAGCGCTTGCTGGCGCGCGCCCGCGAGAAGCGCGCCTCGATCCGGGGGATCAAGATCGGCGTATCAGGGGCGATGGCTCTGTCCCCCGACCTGGTCGAACCGTTCGAAGACGCCACGGGCGGCTACCTCATCGAGGGATACGGTCTCAGCGAATGCTCCCCCGTCCTCATGGTGAACCCGCCGGCCGACAGTCGCAAAGCGGGGACGATCGGCATCCCGATCCCCGGGACCGACGCTCGTGTCGTCGATCCGGAGAACCCGGCGCGGGTCCTCGGCGTCGGCGAGCCCGGCGAGCTCGTGGTGCGCGGTCCGCAGGTCTTCTCGGGGTATTACGGCAAGCCGGAGGAGACCGAGAAGGTTCTCATCGACGGCTGGTTCCACACGGGCGACATCGTCGAGCGGGACGAGGACGGCTTCTTCCGCGTCGTCGACCGCCTCAAGGAGCTGATCGTCACGGGCGGGTTCAACGTGTCGCCGTCCGAGGTCGAGGCGACGCTCCGCCAACATCCTCAGGTCGCGGATGCCGCCGTCGTCGGACTCCCCGATCCTCACAGCGGGGAACAGGTCGTCGCTGCTGTCATCCCCGCGCCGGGCGTCACCGCGCTGGACGTCGACGACATCCGCGCCTTCGCCCGGACGCGATTGACGCCCTACAAGGTGCCGCGGCGCATCGAACCCGTCGACGACCTGCCCCGGTCGCTCATCGGAAAGGTCCTCCGCCGTCAGGTGCGTGACGCGCTGCTCGCGAAGAAGGGCTGACCCTCACTCCGCGGCGGGCGCGTCGCCCAATGCCCCAGGCCCTTCCGTGACGAGCAGATGGAACTGCGCGGCATCGATGATCCGGAGGCCGAGGGCTTCCGCCTTGGCGAGCTTCGACCCTGCTCCGGGCCCCGCTGCGACGAAGTCGGTCTTCTTCGACACGCTGGATGCCGCCTTGCCGCCGGCCTGCATGATCGCTTCCTGAGCGCCTTCGCGCGTATAGCCCTCGAGGGAGCCCGTCGCGACGACAGTGATGCCGTCGAGGACACCGCCCGCGGCGGCAGCGGCACCGGGCCCGGGGTGACCCGGGATCGAAAGACGCGCTCCCGCCGCCACCCAGCGGTCGACGATGTCGACGTGCCAGTCCACGGCGAACCAGTCCTGCAGCGCGTCCGCGATGATCCCGCCCACGCCGTCCACGGCGGCGAGCTCATCCCGCGACGCGGCACGGATCGCGTCGAGCGAGCCGAAGTACTGCGCCAGCGCACGGGCGGCGACGGGGCCGACGTGCCGGATGTTGAGGGCGACGAGGAACCGCCACAGATCCTTCGTCTTCGCCTTCTGGAGTTCGTCGATGAGGGTGAGCGCCTGAGCCGACGGCTGGGGGCCGGTGAGGCCTTCCTTCTTCTCCGCTGCGCTGGGGTTTCGACGGAAGGGGGCGCGGCGGACGACGTCACCGGTCTTCTCGTCGACGCGCGCCTCGCCCGTCTCGGAGTCCCGGACGATGACCTCGATCGGGACGAGCCGCTCGACCGTCAGGTCGAACAGTCCCGCCTCGGTGTCGAGGGCGGGGTCCTGCGGCGGGAGCGGCTGCGTCAGGGCTGCCGCGGTGACCTCGCCGAGCGCCTCGATGTCGAGCGCACCGCGGGAGCCGATGTGCTCGACGCGGCCGCGGACCTGGGCGGGGCATCCGCGCGTGTTCGGGCAGCGCAGGTCGATGTCGCCCTCTTTCGCGGGGGCGAGGGTGGAGCCGCACTCAGGACACTCGGTCGGCATGACGAACGCCCGTTCGGTACCATCGCGCAGTTCCGCGACCGGCCCGAGCACCTCGGGGATGACGTCGCCCGCTTTCCGCAGCACGACCATGTCGCCGATCAGCACACCCTTGGTCTTGACGACGTCCTGGTTGTGCAGGGTGGCCTGCCGCACCACGCTGCCGGCCACCAGGGCGGGCTCCATCTGCGCGTAGGGCGTGGCCCGGCCCGTGCGCCCCACCGACACGATGATGTCGACGAGCCGCGTCTGCACCTCTTCAGGCGGGTACTTGTAGGCGATCGCCCACCGCGGTGCGCGACTGGTCGTGCCGAGCTCGTCGTGGAGTGAGAGCTCGTCGACCTTGACGACGATCCCGTCGAGCTCGTGCGCGACGGAGTGCCGCTTCTCGCCGTACTCGGTGACGAAGCCGAGGACGCCGTCGACGTCGTCGAACGTGCGAGGGTACGGGCTCACGGGCAGACCCCAGGCCGCCAGCAGGTCGTACACCTCGCTCTGCGCAGCGACGGGAGGGTTCTGCCACGCGCCGATGCCGTGGACGTACATGCGCAGCGAGGCGAGCCGGGCTTCGCCTGCTTCGAGCTCGAGCCCGGACTTCTTGTCGAGCTGCTGCCGCAACCCGCCGCTGGCCGCATTGCGCGGGTTGGCGAAGGCGGGGAAACGACGCGCGGCGCTCTTCTGGGCCTTCTCCTCGTCGTAGCGCGGCCGCGCGGCGGCGTCGGCGATCACACGTTCCCGCAGGCGCGCCTGCAGGGCGTTCAGCTCCTCGAACGCCGCGACGGGGATGAAGACCTCACCCCTGACTTCGACGAGCGCGGGATGCCCCTTCCCCGACAACCGCTCGGGGATCCCGGCCACGCGCACGGCGTTGACCGTAACGTCCTCGCCGATGCGGCCGTCCCCGCGCGTCGCGGCAGAGGTCAGGATTCCGTCCTCGTATCGCAGCGAGATGGCGAGTCCGTCGATCTTGAGCTCGGTCAGCCACCGCACCGGGCGTCCCGCGGAAGCCTCGGCCTTCGTGCACCATTCCCGCAGCTCCTCCGGCGAGAACACGTTGTCGAGGCTCAGCATCCGCTCGGCGTGCTCGACGGGTGCGAACATGGACGACTCCGCGGCTCCGACCGTCTGCGTCGGCGAGTCCTGGCCCTGCAGTTCGGGGTGGGCACGTTCGATGGCCTCGAGCTCGTGCATCCACCCGTCGTAGGTCGCGTCGTCGACGAGACCGACGTCGCCGCCGTAGTACGCCTCGCGCGCACCGAGGATCTTCTCGGTGAGGCTCTCGGCGGCGGCGCGCGCCTCATCGAGGGTCAGTGCGGGGAGTTCTGCGTCAGCCACATCGACAGTGTAGGGAGGGCCGCCGACACTCCCGAGACGGTGTCGCTCTCGGGCAGGATGCGGTACGCGAACGATCCCGTGTAGCGGAAGACCTCGCCGAGGAGCGGCATCCGGAGGCGTACGTCCACACGCTGCCGGCCGCTGTCACCGGCTTCCGCGTCCTCCCGCACCTCGACGTGCGCCAGCGGCGGGAGCGGTACGCGCACGCCCCGGATCCGCCACGCGAGCGCCCGCGAACGCAGCACCATTCCGCCGTCCTGGACGCTCGGGCGCAGGCGCACCTCGAGGCCGCCTCGACGTCCGAGCCGTTCGACGATCTCCCCGCCGTCCGCGTGCATCGAGTCGCGCATGACGCGCACCACCCGCGGGAACGCGAACCAGCGGGCGCCGACCAGCCCCTCGCGACTCGGACGGTTCTCGACGACGAAGGGCACACGGCGGCCGCTTTCGGGGAACAGCATCTCGTGGTGGGCCGACCAGCGCAGCAGCGGCCACCCGAACGCCCCGAATCGGGAGCCGACGATGTCGTAGACGCCCTCGCCCACACCGACGTGACCCGGAGAGATCGG
The DNA here is from genome assembly GCF_030818715.1 of Microbacterium sp. SORGH_AS_0505. NCBI lineage: Bacteria > Bacillati > Actinomycetota > Actinomycetes > Micrococcales > Microbacteriaceae > Microbacterium > Microbacterium sp. SORGH_AS_0505. The sequence continues at coordinate 2,508,210 of NZ_JAUTAT010000001.1, forward strand.
TCCGAAATAGCGTGCGAGCACGGGCGGCAGTTCCGCGAAAGCGTCGCCGAGGGCGGACTGGTAGACGGATGCCGGGGCTCCCCCGTCGGCCGTGGTCATGGTCGGAATCTACCCGCCGCGCCGACCGGTACGGTCGAGACATGCGCACCGATCGTCCCCGTGCCGTCGTCGCCGGAGCCGGCGGCTTCATCGGCGAGGCTCTCGTCGCCGCCCTCGTCGCCGACGGCTACGACGTCGTCCCCGTCGGCCGCACCTCCGCCGTGTCCTGGGACGACCCGGAGGCGCTTCACGCGGCGGTCGACGGCGCTGACCTCGTCGTGAACCTCGCCGGCAAGTCCGTCGACTGCCGCTACACCGATGCCAACCGGAACGCGATCCTGTCGTCCCGAGTCGAGACGACACGAGCGCTGCACGACGCGGTGGCGGCGGCATCCGCCCCGCCGCGGCTGTGGATCAACTCATCGACGGCGACGATCTACCGGCACGCCACGGACCGGCCGAACACGGAATCCGCCGGCGAACTCGGCGCCGGCTTCTCCGTCGACGTCGCGAAGGCGTGGGAGAAGGCCTTCTTCGCGGGAGACCTCCCCGCGACCCGGCGGGTGGCTCTCCGGCTTGCCATCGTGGTCGGTGACGGTCCCGCGACGCGCATGCTCCTCACCCTGGCCCGGACCGGTCTGGGCGGACCGCAGCACGACGGCCGGGTGCCGCCGCACCGCCGCTACCGCGGCATCGGCGACGATCCGACGGGCGACAGCCCGCCCTGGTACCGCACACGCGGCCGTCAGCGATTCAGCTGGGTGCACATCGACGACGTCCTCGACGCCGTCCGCTTCGTCGTCCGTCGGGACGACATCGCGGGAGTCCTGAACGTCGCGGTGCCCCAGGCATCCGACAACCGCTCGCTGATGCGATCGCTCCGCAGCGTCGTCGGGATGCCGGTGGGTGTTCCCTCGCTCCGCTGGATGCTGGAGCTCGCCATGTGGGCGCTGCGAACCGAGCCCGAGCTCATCCTCAAGAGCCGCTGGGTCATGCCCGAAAGGCTGCTCGATGCCGGATTCCGCTTCACGCACACCGACCTTCGTGCTGCGCTCGCCTCGGTCGAGTCGGAGCGGAAGCTCAGGCGTGCTGCGGAACGGCGGACACGGTCCGCGCGATCGTGAACTGGCCGATGACCCGCGTCCCGTCGTAGAGGACTGCTGTCTGACCTGGCGCGACTCCGTCGAAGGGCTCCCCCGGGGTCACCGTCACCGTGCCGGCGTCGACCGTTGCACGGGCCGGGACCGGATCGGCGTGCGCGCGGATCTGCACGTGGCAGTCGAACGCACCGTCAGCGGGCGCCCGCCCCGCCCAGCTGTGCCGTTCCCCGGCGATCTCCGCCGTCGCGAGGGCCTCCTTGGGGCCTACGACGACGGTGTTCGAGACGGGACGCACCTCGAGGACGAAGCGCGGCTTGCCGTCCGCGGCCGGCACGCCGAGCTGCAGGCCGCGACGCTGACCGACGGTGAACGCGTGCGCACCCTCGTGGCGACCCACGACGGCGCCGTCCCGGTCGAGCACGTCGCCCTGCTCGGCACCGACCTTCTCGGCCAGCCAGCCACGGGTGTCGCCGTCGGGGATGAAGCAGATGTCGTGGCTGTCGGGCTTCTGGGCGACGGTCAGACCGCGCTCGGCGGCCTCGGCGCGGACGACCGCCTTGGACGGGGTCGTGCCGAGCGGGAAGTACGTGTGCGCGAGCTGGTCCGCCGTCAGCACGCCGAGGACATAGGACTGGTCCTTCGCCTCGTCCGACGCGCGGTGCAGCTCGCGACCCTCGGGACCGTCGACCAGGGTCGCGTAGTGCCCCGTGCAGACGGCGTCGAAGCCGAGCTCGAGCGCGCGCTCGAGAAGGGCGGCGAACTTGATCTTCTCGTTGCACCGCATGCACGGGTTGGGCGTGCGCCCGGCGCGGTACTCGTTCACGAAATCGTCGATCACATCGTCACGAAAGCGCTCCGAAAAGTCCCACACGTAGAACGGAATGCCGAGCAGGTCAGCAGCGCGCCGCGCGTCGAGGGCGTCTTCGATCGTGCAGCACCCGCGGCTCCCGGTCCGGAGGGTGCCGCCCGCGCGTGACAGCGCGAGGTGGACGCCGACGACATCGTGTCCGGCATCGACGGCCCGGGCCGCGGCCACCGCCGAATCGACCCCGCCGCTCATGGCTGCCAGTACGCGCATCATCCCAGTCTACGAGCGCGATGCCGCACGGGCGCTGGATGCCGCTGCCCGCCGATACGCATCCGGGAGAGCGTCGAGGAACGCGTCAACGTCCGCGCCGCTGCTGGAGCGGCCGAGCGTGATCCGGAGCACGGAGCGCGCCTCGCGGTCGCCGTAGCCCAGCGCCAGGACGACGTGGCTGGGCTCTGCGATGCCGGCCTGGCAGGCCGACCCGGTCGACACGTGAACGCCGGAATGATCGAGCAGGAACAGCAGGGTCTCCCCCAGCGCGTCCGGGAAGAGGACGTGCACATGCCCCGGCAGCCGGTGCTTCTCGGCGCCGAGCAGAGTGGCCTGCGGGATCGCGGCGCGGATGCCGGTCCCCAGGCGATCCGCCAGTGTGCGGAGCCGTCGGGCCTCCTCGTCCCGTTCCCTCGCCGTGAGTTCGAGCGCGACCGCGAGGGCGGCCGCCCCGGCGACATCCGGCGTCCCGGAACGCAGTCCGCGCTGCTGCCCGCCGCCGTGGAGGACGGCGCCCATCCGCGCGTGCCGGGAGACGACGAGAGCGCCCGTTCCGACCGGCGCCCCGACCTTGTGGCCGGCGACGCTCAGCGCGACGAGCCCGCCCGATTTCCGCCCGCTGCCCCGCAGATCGCCGAAGTCCAGCGCGACGTGCGCGATCGCGCCGACGGCATCGAGGTGGAGAGGCACGCCCGCGTCGGCCGACGCGGAAGCCATCGCGGCGACATCCGACACCGAGCCGACCTCGTTGTTGGCGACGAGTGCCGTGGCCACCGCGGCGCCGGGCAGGGCATCGACGAAGGCGTCGAGGTCGATGGCTCCGTCCGGCCGCAGACGCACGGACCGCACCTCCGCGCCCTGCGCGCCCGCGAGCCAGTCGACGGTGTCGAGCGTCGCGTGGTGCTCCCCGTCGGGCATCACGATCGCCTGACGGTCCCGCTCCCGCGCCCACCACAGGCCTTTGACGCCCAGGTTCACGGATTCGGTCCCGCCCGACGTGAAGACGACCTCGATGGGGTCGCAGCTGAGGACGGCCGCCACGCGCTCACGCGCGTCTTCCAGAACCCGGCGCAACGCCTGACCGGCGCCGTGCACGGACGACGCGTTGCCTGTCAATTCCGTCGCCGCGAGCCACGCGTCGCGGGCCTCCACCCGGAGCGGTGTGGACGCCGCATGGTCGAGGTAGACCATCCTCATCCTCCGCCCGCCGCAGTCGGTCATCGCCTGCTCACTACTGTAGAACTCATGATCTCCGCCCCGGCCGACCCGACGACCGCGGCATCCGAGTCCCCCATCCCGGGTCTGCTCTCGGACGCCTTCCACGACCTCGGCGTGCGCGTGCACGACGGCGTCGGCACACTGCGCGTATGGTCCGAGAACGCGACCGCCGTCGAGGTGGTGGTCTTCGACGACGACGACCCTGACTGGATCGTCGACACCCTCCCCCTGTCGCCCGTCGGCGGCGGAGTGTGGGAGGCGACGACGCCCGGGCTCCGCGTCGGCGCGTCGTACAGCGTGCGCGTCGACGGCCCGCACGGCCCGGGGATGACCTTCAATCCGGCGACTCTGCTCATCGACCCGTACGCACGCGGACTCGCGAGCGCCGGCATCCATTCCTGGCGCTCCGTCGTCGTGGACGAGGGCTTCGACTGGGGCGGTGTGGCGAAGCCGCGCACGCCGATGGACCGGACCGTCGTCTACGAAGCCCACGTGAAGGGACTCACCAAGCGCCACCCGGGCGTCCCCGCGGCGCTCCACGGCACGTACGCCGGCATCGCGCACCCGGTCATGATCGAGCACTATCGGAGCCTCGGTGTCACCGCGATCGAACTCCTGCCGATCCATGCGTTCGCGAGCGAACCGCGCCTGCTCCAGCTGGGGCTCACGAACTACTGGGGGTACAACTCGGTCGGCTTCTTCGCGCCGCACGCCCCGTACGCGACCGCCGCCGCGCAGGCGGAGGGGGCGAGCGCGGTCCTGCGCGAAGTGAAGGGGATGGTGAAACTCCTCCACGAGGCCGGCATCGAGGTCATCCTGGACGTGGTCTACAACCACACCGCGGAGCAGGGCCTCGGCGAACCCCGCTCGAGCTTCCGCGGCCTCGACAACCGCGCGTACTACCGGCAATCCGATGACGGCACCTACATCGACGTGACCGGGTGCGGGAACTCGGTGAACACGTCGACGGATGCCGCGGCCCGCCTCGTCCTCGATTCCCTCCGCTACTGGGCGAACGACGTGCAGATCGACGGGTTCCGCTTCGACCTCGCACCCACCCTCGGTCGGGATGCATCTCACACCTTCACCCCCGACCACCCCCTCCTGAGCGCCATCGCCCAGGATCCGGCCCTCCAGGGCGTGAAGCTCATCGCCGAACCCTGGGACGTCGGACTCGGCGGCTGGCAGACCGGCGCGTTCGGAGACGGCTGGGCCGAGTGGAATGACCGGTACCGCGACCGCGTCCGCAACTTCTGGCTGAGCGACATCGACTACGCCCGACGAGCGGCTGTCACCCCGGTCGGGATCGGGGGGTTCGCGACTCGTCTGGCCGGCTCCGCCAACACTTTCAGCGCGGAGCGCGGACCGCTCGCCGGGGTCAACTTCGTCACTGCGCACGACGGCTTCACGCTGCACGACCTGGTGTCCTACGACGTGAAGCGCAACGAGGCCAACGGCGAGCACGGACGAGACGGCGCGGGCACCAACCGGTCCTTCAACCACGGTTTCGAGGGACCGACCGACGACGACGGCGTGCTCGCGACGCGTCGCCGCGCCATGCGGAACCTCTTGGGGACCCTGCTCCTGTCCGCCGGCGTCCCGATGATCACGGCGGGTGACGAGATCGCCAGGTCGCAGCGGGGCAACAACAACGCGTACTGTCACGACTCTGCGCTCACCTGGTACGACTGGTCGCTCGAACCGTGGCAGGAGGACCTGCGCGCTCATGTCGCACTCCTGACCCGCATCCGCCGGGAGAACCCGGCACTGCGCCCCGGCCGATTCGCGCATGCCGACAGGACCGTCCCCGGCGCCTCGGTGATCGACTGGTACGACGAGACCGGGCAGACGATGTCGGTCGAGCAGTGGACGGACCCTTCCCATCGCACGCTCCAGTACGCCGCGCAGTCGACACCGGAACACGAGGCGCCCAACCGGACACTCCTCATCGTGCACGGACGCGAGCACGGCGTCGAGGTCACGCTCCCCTCGCTCGACGGGGTGACGCGCTTCGTCCCGCTGTGGTCGAGCATCGAGGAGCGTCCGTGCGCGGAAGCGCCGGTGCGCGGCCCGGGAGAGACCTTCACCGCCGAAGGGACGTCAATGTACCTGTTCCGAGCCGAGTGATCCAGGCCCGTTTCCGGGTCGGCTCCACGACGGTAGGTTCGGAGCGTGGCCTCACAGACCTCCCCCGCTTCCGTCCGCAGCTCCGCAGAGATCCCGCTTCGCCCGGCGAAGGCGACGCGAAAGGATGCCGGCGTCCGCAACGGCCGCATCCCGATCGCTTCTCATCGTCCCAGCGTTCCCGGTGGCCGTTTCGCGCCGTCGGCGTTCGTCGGCGAAGCCGTTCCGTTCACCGTCGCGGCCTTCCGTGAAGGGCACGACCGGATCGGCGTCCACCTTCGTCTCACCTCGCCCTCGGGTGTCTCGACGCTGCACCGGCTGCGGCCGCTCGAGGACGGCTTCGACACCTGGCAGGTGAGCGTCGCGCTCCTGGAGCAGGGCACGTGGAAGTTCCGCTTCGAGACCTTCGGCGACGACTACGCGACGTGGCGTCACGCCGCGGAACTGAAGATCGCCGCAGGCGTCGACCCGATCCTCATGCGAGAGATGGGTGCGCGCCTGTTCGACGGCGCCGCCGCGGAGAAGACCCGTCCCGCCGACGAGCGAGCCGCGCTCACCACGGCCGCTCATACCCTGCGGGACGAGAGCGTCGACGACGATGCCGCGCTCGTCGTCGTCCGCGACCCCGGCCTCGCGCGGGCTTTCGCCGACCGACCCGCGGTCTCCCTCCACACGTTGCACGAGGAGAACACCCTCCTGGTCGAGCGCGAGCGGGCCGGTGTCGGCGCCTGGTACGAATTCTTCCCGCGCTCCGAGGGCGCGGAGCGGATGCCGGACGGCACCGTGCGCAGCGGCACCTTCCGGACGGCGACCAAGCGCCTCCCCGCCGTCGCGGCGATGGGCTTCGACGTCCTCTACCTCCCCCCGATCCACCCGATCGGAGAGGTGAACCGCAAGGGACCCAACAACACGCTGGACGCAGGACCCGGCGACCCCGGCTCCCCGTGGGCCATCGGTTCCGCCGCGGGCGGGCACGACGCCGTCCACCCCGCCCTGGGCACGCTCGAGGACTTCCGCGCGTTCGTCGACGCGGCCGCCGAGCAGGGACTCGAGATGGCGCTCGATCTCGCGCTGCAGGCAGCCCCCGATCACCCCTGGGTCACCGAGCACCCCGAGTGGTTCACGACCCTCCCGGACGGCTCGATCGCGTTCGCGGAGAACCCGCCGAAGAAGTACCAGGACATCTACCCCGTCAACTTCGACAACGACCCCGTGGGTATCCGCACCGAGGTCCTCCGCATCGTGCAGCACTGGATCCGGCAGGGCGTGAAGATCTTCCGGGTCGACAATCCGCACACGAAGCCGCTGCAGTTCTGGGAGTGGCTCATCCGCACGGTGAACGCGGAGCACCCCGACGTGGTCTTCCTCGCAGAGGCCTTCACCCGCCCGATGCCGATGCGCGCGCTCGCGCAGAGCGGCTTCCAGCAGAGCTACTCGTACTTCACCTGGCGCAACACGAAGACCGAGATCGAGGAATTCTTCGCATCGATCTCCGACGAGACCGCGGACTTCATGCGCCCGAACCTCTTCGTCAACACGCCCGACATCCTCACCGAGTACCTCCAGTTCGGCGGACGGCCGGCGTATCGCATCCGCGCCGCGCTCGCCGCGACCGCGGGTGGGAGCTACGGCGTCTACGCCGGCTACGAGCTCTACGAGAACGTCGCACGCCCGGGCTCCGAGGAGAACATCGACAACGAGAAGTACGAGTACAAGTTCCGCGACTGGGAGGCCGCCGAAGCAGCCGGCGACTCGCTCGCGCCGTACCTGCGCCGGCTCAACGAGATCCGACGCGCGCACCCCGCGCTCCGGCAGCTCCGCGGGCTCCACCTCCTCGGCTCCGACGACGACGCGATCGTCGCCTACGCCAAGCACCTCCCGGCCGCCCTCTCGCCGACCGGCGAATCCGACACGATCATCGTCGTCGCCAACGTCGACCCCCACTCGGCCCGCGAGACGACGGTCCACGTCGACTCGGAGCTCTGGGGCCTCCCCCGCGGACACGACTATGACGTCGAGGACCTCGTCACCGGAGCCCGGTGGACCTGGAACGAACACAACTACGTCCGCCTCGACGCGTTCGCCGAACCCGTCCACATCCTCCACGTGAAGGCACGCTCATGACCCGTCCCGACGACTCGACTCTGGATGCCGTCGGTGCCGGCTCCTACCATGCCCCCCACGACGTGCTCGGCCCCCACCAGGACGGCGAGGGTTGGGTGGTTCGTGCCCGCCGTCCGTTCGCTCAGACGGTGACCGCCGTGCTGTCCGACGGTGCCCGGGTCGAGCTTCAGCACGTCCGCGCGGGTGTCTGGGAGGGCGAGGCGGCGGTCCAGCCCACCGCTTACGACATCGTCGCCACCTACGAGGGCGCGCCTGACTACCGGGTCGATGACCCCTACCGCCATCTGCCGACGGTCGGGGAAGTGGACCTGCACCTGATCCGTGAAGGACGGCACGAGCAGCTCTGGAAGGTGCTCGGTGCGCACGTGCGCCACTACGACGCGCTGAGCGGCGTGTCCTTCGCCGTCTGGGCTCCGAACGCCCGGGCCGTCCGCGTCGTCGGCGACCTCAACGGCTGGGACGGCACTCAGCACGCCATGCGTTCCCTGGGCTCCACCGGCGTCTGGGAGCTGTTCGTCCCCGGCATCGGCGTGGGATCCGCGTACAAGTTCGAGATCCTGACCGCCGACGGGCAGTGGGTCATGAAGGCCGACCCGATGGCGCGTCGCGCAGAAGTGCCGCCCGCGACGGCATCCGTCGTCACCGACAGCGAGTACACCTGGTCGGACGACGCGTGGCTCGCCGACCGCGCGAGCGGATCGGTGCACGACCGGCCGATGTCGACGTACGAGCTCCACCTGGGCTCGTGGCGTCCGGGACTCGGCTATCGCGAGGCCGCCGACGAACTCGTCGACTACGTCGGCGGACAGGGCTTCACCCACATCGAGTTCCTGCCCCTCGCCGAGCACCCCTTCGGCGGCTCGTGGGGGTACCAGGTCACCGGGTACTACGCGCCGACGAGCCGCTTCGGCACGCCCGACGAGCTCCGGTACCTCATCGACCGTCTTCACCAGGCGGGCATCGGCGTCATCATGGACTGGGTCCCGGGTCACTTCCCGAAGGATGCCTTCGCCCTCGCCCGCTTCGACGGCGCGCCCCTCTACGAGCACCCCGACCCGCGGCGAGGCGAGCACCGGGACTGGGGCACGTACATCTTCGACTACGGCCGCAACGAGGTGCGGAACTTCCTCGTCGCGAACGCGCTGTACTGGTTCGAGGAGTTCCACGTCGATGGACTCCGTGTCGACGCCGTGGCGTCCATGCTTTACCTGGACTACTCGCGCGAAGAGGGCCAGTGGGAGCCGAACATCCACGGCGGCCGCGAGAACCTCGAAGCGATCCGCTTCCTGCAGGAAGTCAACGCCACCGCCTACAAGCGCTACCCGGGTATCGCGATGATCGCCGAGGAGTCGACGAGCTTCCCCGGCGTCACCGCGCCGACGAGCCAGGGCGGGCTCGGCTTCGGCTTCAAATGGAACATGGGCTGGATGAACGACTCGCTCGTCTACATCGGCCGCGACCCGCTGTACCGCTCGCACCACGAGGGCGAGCTCTCCTTCTCGTTCGTCTACGCCTTCAGCGAGAACTTCGTCCTGCCGATCAGCCACGATGAGGTCGTGCACGGCAAGGGGTCGCTGTTCACCCGCATGCCGGGCGACCACTGGCAGCAGCTCGCCAACATGCGCGCGTTCCTCGCGTACATGTGGGGCCACCCGGGCAAGCAGCTCCTGTTCATGGGCCAGGAGTTCGGGCAGATGTCGGAGTGGTCCGAAGGTCGCGGCCTCGACTGGTGGATGCTGGATCAGCCGGCGCACCAGCAGCTGCAGCACTTCGTCTCCGCCCTCAACCACACGTACCGCGCAGAGTCCCCCCTGTGGGCGCGCGACAGCGACGGATCGGCGTTCAGCCGAGTGTGGCCGCACTCCCCCGACAGAAATGTGCTCGGGTTCGCGCGACGCGACGACGACGGTGGGACCGTCGTCGTCCTCTGCAACTTCGCCGGCTCACCGCGGCACGACGTGCGCCTCACGCTCCCCGAGACCGGTGCGTGGGCGGAGGTCCTCAACTCCGACGCACAGGAGTTCGGCGGGTCCGGTGTCGGCAACTTCGGCGGCGTGACGACGGATGCCGACGGCACCGCCCAGGTGACGCTGCCGCCGCTCGGTGTGCTCTGGCTCCGTTACGAGGGGTGATCGGTCGGGGTCCGGGACGATCCCGGACCCCGACCGTTCTCAGAACAGCAGGCTGGCGAGGCGTCCGCGTGCACGGATGACGCGGGGGTCGGCGTCCCCGACCACACCGAACAGCTCGAGCAGTCGTTCACGGACCGGCGCCCGCTCATCGGTCGGGACCGCGGCGAACAGGTCGAGCAGGCGCGCGAACGCGTCGTCCACGTGGCCACCGGCGAGATCGAGATCGGCCACGTCGAATTGGGCGGAGATGTCCGTCGGCCCCGCCGCGGCGGCCGCTCGTGCTTCCGCGAGATCGAGGTGCTGGACCCGCGCGAGCAGTTGCACCTGCGCGAGGCCCGCTTTCGCATCCTCGTCGCGAGGGTTCTCCGTCAGAGCCTGCTCGTACGCGGTCGCCGCGGCCGAGTAGTCACCCGCCTCGATCGCGTCGAAGGCGGCCTGATGAAGCGGCGGCAGGGCGGGCGCCTGCTGTTCGGCATCCGCCGGCGCTCCCTCCATCGGGACCGTCCCGGTCACTCCGTGCTGGGCGGCGAGCTGCAGAAGCTGCGTGAAGACCTCTCGGACCTGCGCTTCGGGCACCGCGCCGGTGAACAGCTGCACAGGCTGGCCCGCGACGAGCGCGACGACCAGAGGGATCGACTGCGCTCGGAAGCTCTGGGCGAGCTGAGGGTTCGCGTCGACGTCGACCTTCGCGAGGACGAGGCGCCCGCCGAGCTCGGCGACGACCTTCTCGAGCACGGGGCTCAGCTGTGTGCACGGCCCGCACCAGTCCGCCCAGAGGTCGACGACGACCGGCACGGTCTTCGACAGTTCGAGAACCTGGCCGAAATCCGCATCCGTGACGTCGAAGACGAGACGGGATGCCGGTGCCTGCCCGTCCGGCGAGGGTGCAGGCGAGGCCGGCTGACCGGCGGGCCGGTTGCGGAGGGACGAGAGGTCGACGGCGCCGCGCATGACGGCACCGGGTGCGGGAGTGCTCACTCTTTCTTAACCACCTTGGCGTCGAGGACGTTGGAACGGGAAGCGAGCAGCTGGATCTTCTCGTTGGACCCCTGAGCGGGGACGAAGAAGTACAGCTGGTCGGTGTACTGCGTGCGGAACCCCGTGCTCGATTGCGAGACGCCGGAGAGCGCCTTCACCACGACGTTGTCGCCCAACTTGATGACGGCATCGCTGTCCGTCGGAACGATCGTCTCGTTCTCCGTCACCGTGACCGCCACGATCGCTCCGCTGTCGAGGGTCACCAGCGACAGGGGTTCGGAGGGACCGGCCTCGGCTGCGAAGGACACCCGCCCGGTCTTCTCGCCGGTTTCGTTGAAGTTCTTCAGCAGCGTGGCCCGGTTCTCCGCCACGAGGGAGCGGAACGTGTCGGATTTCTCGTCGAACATCGCGGCGAACTCGCTCTTCGCGCCCTTGTCCAGCACGTCGGCATATGCCGCCGCCAGATCCTTCGGCGGCATGAGCAGGAACGGGGAGTTCGGTTCCACCGCGACGGCTCCGACGTACTTCGCGGCGAGGTTCATGCTCGCGTCCGCGCGAAGGCTCGAGATGTAGGCGACCTTGTACTCCGCCCACGGATTCTCCTGCGTGGCCGTCACCATCGTGCCGACGCCGTCGGCGTCCTCGACGACGGCGAGGAACATGCGAGGCCAATCGTTCTTCGCCTGCGGCAGGAAGGCCGTCATGTCCCCGGACGGGATCGCGGGCAGCGATTCCGCTTTCGAGAGCTCCTTGCGAAGGCGGTAGTTCGTCTCCCGCTCGACGAGCGCCGGCCCGGTCAGGCGCACCGCAGCCGCCTTCGGGTCGTTGGCTTCGTCGGCCGCGGTGACCTGCTCGGAGATGCGCGACAGGATCCGTTCGGCCTGCGTCTGTGTGACGGCGGGTGCGCCCTGACCTTCGGGAACGATCACCGACGCCGTGGGCGACGGGGTCGCCTCGGGTTGCAGATCGGGCCACGCCTCGGGCGAGCATCCGGTGAGCGCGATGCCGCCGAGCACGACGGCGGAGATCGCGATCAGAGGGCGACGTCCGATCGTCAGTCGGCGCCGTGCGGGCGCCGCCGTGATGACGCCCTTCTCGGCGTCTTCCACGGACAGGTCGATCGGCTGTGTGGCTGTCAACGGGAGTCCCTTCCGACGTGGGCCGCGTGAGCGTCGCACGTGCCGAAGCGCGAAGATGTAGAGGATCAGGCCGATCAGCGCCATCAGGATCCCGCCCACCAGGAGGGGACCGGCCCAGGGCGTTGTCGCCCCCGTCGGCCAGCTGACGCTCATCGACGACGGCGCGGCCGAGGTGCCGTCGGTGGCCACGAGCACGCTCATGTCGGCGGGAAGTCTCAGGGTCGTGGCGAGCGAGCGATCCTGCTGGAATTCGTCGAGCCACAGATCCGAACCGATCGGCGACGCGGTCGGCGATTCGCCGTCCGGGGTGACCGACGCCGGCACCGTCTTCGTCACCGGCTCGCCTTCGCCGTTCACCGTCACGTGTTGGTACTCCGTGGGAGCGAGCCACGCGGCGACGTCCTGGGTCCGGCCGTAGGCGGCGAACACCTGCCCGTCACCATGGATACGCAGGGTCTGGGATCCCGGGCGGCTGTCGAGGACGGAGCCGTCGATGAGGACGTACGGCGTCGAGCCGTCCGTGGTGATCTCCGCCGTTTCCGTCGTCGGTGCCTCGAGGACAGTACGCTGTGCGACCCCCGCGCCGATCATCAGCGTGGCAAGTACGAAGGCGATGATCGCCCACACGAATCTCACGAACCGCCGCCCTCCTCCAGCCGCCATCACGGGTGTGCGGCCGATCTTCGACATTCCAGCCTAGCGAACGGCGCTGGCAAACGCGTGGGAGGGAGTCGCTGCCCGGAGGGAGAGGCGGAGCGAACTAGGGTGAGTGCAGACCTGGGAAAGGGCAGCCGTGAAGATCCAACATGCGTTCCGCACCGCACTCGTCGCCACGCTCGGCGTGGGCGTCGGCATCCTCATCCTGACCGGGGTCGAGACTCTCTCGACGGTGCTCCTGTACATCGGGACGGCACTGTTCCTCGCGCTCGGCCTCGACCCCGTGGTCTCCTTCTTCGAGCGCCGCGGCCTCCCGCGATGGGGCGCCCTGGTCGCGACGTTCGCCGGGCTTCTGGCGATCGCCACCGCGCTCGTCCTCATCGTCGTGCCCGTTCTCGTGGATCAGATCGCGAAGCTCGTGCAGCAGACGCAGAAGCTCGTCCAGAGCGCGGTGGAAGGACAGTGGAACCCGGTCACCGTCGCGAGCGACTGGCTCTCGCAGACCTTCCCGCTGCTTCAAGTCGACATGGTGCTCGGGTACGTGAACGACTGGTGGAACGGCCTCGACTTCGCCGATATCGGCACGTCACTCGGAACGGGCCTGCTGTCCTTCGGCGCGGGCATCGTCGCGTTCGCGACCGGGACGATCATCGTTCTGATCCTGACCATCTACTTCACGGCGTCGATGCGGTCTCTGAAGCGGTCGGTGTACCAGCTCGCGCCGGCGTCGAAGCGGGAGCGATTCGTCGGTCTCTCGGAGCAGATCACCGCGTCCGTCGGCTACTACGTCATGGGGCAGGTCGTCCTGGGGGCGATCAACGGCATCCTGAGTGCTGTCTTCCTGTCGATCATCAAAGCTCCCTTCCCCGCTGTTCTTGCCGTCATCGCCTTCTTCTTCTCTCTGATCCCCCTCGTCGGCACGCTGACCGGCTCCGCGATCATCGTGATCGCCTGCCTCGGTCTGGCGTCACCGCTGACGGCGCTGGTCGCCCTGATCTGGTACCTGGTGTACATGCAGGTGGAGGCGTACTTCCTCTCGCCTCGCATCATGAGCCGAGCTGTCTCCGTTCCCGGAGCGGTCGTCGTCATCGCCGCGCTCGCGGGTGGATCCCTGCTGGGCCTGCTCGGCGCGCTCATCGCGATCCCGGTGGCCGCGAGCGTCCTGATCATCTACCGCCAGGTGCTGATCCCGCGGCAGAACGAGCTCTGATTCAGGCGATCCGCCAGCAGGCCGTGTGCCAGTGCCGGCGGGCAGCCAGGTCGGCGGCATCCCCGAGCACACCGTCCGCGCGCCAGACCACCACATGCGCCGTCCCGGACGGAACGACGCGCCCGCAACCGGGGCAGACGTAGTCCTTCTGCGCCTGGACGGCGGACACCGGCTGCACCGTCCATTCGACGCCGCGACGGCTCTCCGTCCGCTTCCACCCCGCGAGGAGGCGATCGAACGATGCGTCGGGACCGGCGGGCTTACGCCTGTTGGATCGGGGCATCGGCTCAGTACCAGCCCGAGCGCTGCGACTTCCCCCAGGCGCCACAGGGAGTGCCGTAACGTCCCTGGATGTAGCCGAGCCCCCAGGTGATCTGAGTAGCAGGGTTCGTCTCCCAATCGGAGCCGACGGACGCCATCTTCCGCCCCGGCGTGGCCTGGGGGATGCCGTACGCGCCGCTGGAGGCATTGAAGGCGTTGACACGCCAGCCGGACTCCTTGTTCCACAGCGCGACGAGACAGGCGAACTCCGAGTCCCCCCAGCCACGGGCGGTCACCATGTCGTAGGCGATCGCCTGCGCGCTGCCGGGGTTCGGGGTGACGAAGGGCGGGCTCCACCCGGACGAGGAGGATCCCGACGATGACGAGCCTGAGGAGGACTTCTTAACCGGCGTCGGAGTGGGAGTCGGGGTGGGCGTCGGCTTCACATAGACCGAGTAATCGCTCGCCCGCTCCAGCTCCAGGCCCGGCGCGTCTCCGGCCTGGTAGCGCTGAGCATCGTGCACGGCGGTCGCGTACAACGACAGGGGATCGAGTTCCGTCGCCTCCGCCCGCGTCGGGAACGACGCCAAGGGAACGAGGGATGCCGCGACGAAGCCGGCCGTCGCCATGACGGAGAACGCCGCCAGGACACCGCGCCTCCGGGACCACCGTGGCGCGGAGACCGGCCGGCGGCGTGAGACCACGCCACGCGTCTGGACGGCAGAACGCGTCGGGAGGATCTCGTTGCCGGAAGTCACAGTCCCCCGATCATATCCGCGCTCGTGAGCGGTCGCCACGCGATCATCCGACCGACTGCATCACATCCACGACCGCATCCAGAACCGCATCCACCTGGGTTTCGTCGTACCCGCCCAACTGCATGCGGAACGCCACCGTGCGGACCTGCTCGATCGTGAGACTCTCACCCGACTCGAGGTATCGAGCGATCCGGCCGGCCACGAGGTCGACCTCATCGATGCGGTAGCCGAAACGAAAGAGCGAGACGCGCCGGAAGCGACGACGCGAGGGGCGGGACAGACGGTCGAGGATCTCCTGAGCGAGCGCGCGGGATGCGCCCACCCAGGCACGCGCACCTCGCCGAGACATCGCTGACGCTCGCTCGCGCTGCGCGAAAGCGTCCTCGATCCGAGCGAGCGCGCCGTCGACGGCGTCGACGGCGTACCCGTGGCGCACGAGCGGGAACGCGGCGGCACGGACGTCATCCGAGGTGAGCGTCGCAGCCTCGTCTTCGAAGGCCGCGCGCGCGCCGGAGAGGAAGTCGTCGACGGCACCGGGGTCGTAGCCCTTCCGACGTCCAGACGTCATGGGGAAGGCTACGGGTGAGGTCAGTTCGGTCATGAAAGGGCACTCAACGGGTTCAGGAGGATGTACAGGGCGAGGCCGGGAACGAGCGAGGGAAGGATCGAATCGAGCCGGTCGAGCACTCCCCCGTGTCCGGGCAGGAACGAACTCATGTCCTTGATGCCGAGGTCGCGCTTGATGAGCGACTCGCCGAGATCTCCCACCGTGGCGGACACGAGGATCGCGGCGCCCAGGACGAGGCCGGCCCACAGCGGGATCTGCAGCATCAGTACGCCGAGCAGTCCGCCGGCGACGAGGCTCGCGAGGACGGCGCCACCGAACCCCTCCCACGTCTTGTTCGGGCTGATGCGGGGTGCCATCGGATGCCGCCCGATCGCGACACCGCTCGCGTATGCCCCGGTGTCGACGGCGACGGCGATGATCAGAACGGCCAGCAGCCAGAGCTCGCCGTGATCCTGTCGGAGGAGGACCAGGGCGAGACTGCCGTGGAACACCACATACAGCTGGATCAGAGCTCCAGCGAGAACGTCGTTCACCACGTCGCCGTACCGACGGCCGTCGCCGGCCGCCATCTGAGCCACGAGACGCCACACGACGACGAGGACGACGGCGGCGAAGATCACGAACCAGTGCGTGAGATAGCCCACGAACGCTGCTCCGAGCACGGCGACCCCCGCGGACAGCTGCGCCGCCAGGTCGATCCGGCGTCCGGCGGCCTGGAGTGCGCGGGTGAACTCGAGGGCGCCCAAGAGGCACAGCGGTACGGCGAAGGCGATGAACGCCCACTTCCAGAACAGGAGCGATCCCAGCACGACGGCCCCGATGGCGAGACCTATGAGGGTCGCCATGATCAGGTTGCGCCCGGAACGGGCGTTCAGGCGCTCATTCGCTTCTTCGAACTCGACTCGAGCCCGCTCGAACTGACTCTCGAACTCGGTCCGCGCCGCTTTGACGTGCGCCTGGAACGACGACGGATCGCCCGCGGGCACCCCTGTGCGGCGCAGATCGGATCGACTCGACGAGGTATCCGGTCCGGCCGCGTCCCCCGATGCGTCTTCGGACATGGCGATATCAGACCTCGAGGAGCTCTGCCTCTTTGCGCTTCAACGCCTCGTCGATCAGGTCGACGTGCGTCTTGGTCACCGCGTCGAGCTCCTTCTCGGCCCGAGCGAGGTCGTCATCGCTCACTTCGCCCTTAAGGGCGTCGAGCTCGTCCTTGGACTTGCGCCGGATGCCGCGCACCTGGACCTTCGCGTCCTCGGCCTTGCTCTTGACGAGCTTCACGTACTCCTTGCGGCGGTCCGCGGTCAGCTCGGGCATCGTCACGCGAATGACGTTGCCGTCGTTCGACGGGTTCGCGCCGAGGTTCGGCATGTCGCGGATGGCGTGCTCGATGCTCTTCAACGCCGACTTGTCGTACGGCGTGATGACGAGAGTGCGCGCCTCGAGGGCGTTCAGTGAGGCGAGCTGGGCCAGCGGGGTCGGAGTGCCGTAGTACTCGACCATGACCTTCTGGAACAGCTGCGGGTTCGCGCGCCCTGTGCGGACGGTCGAGAAGTCCTCTTTCGCGGCCTCGACGGCGCGGTCCATGCGGGTCTTCGTGTCGGCCAGGGTCTCGGCGATCACGGTCTCTCCATTCGTCGGTACGTCCGGTTAAGTCTAGTCGTCGGCCGGGGTGGACCTCAGACGCTGACGAGCGTGCCGATCGATTCTCCGAGGAGCGCACGGGTGACGTTGCCGGCCGGCTCCATGCCGAACACACGCATGTCCATCCCGTTGTCCATGCACAGGCTGAAGGCCGTCGAATCGACGACCTTCAGTCCGCGCTGCAGGGCGTCGCGGTAGGTGATCGTATCGAGCTTCTGTGCCGAGGCATCCACCTTCGGATCCGCCGTGTACACGCCGTCGACGCCGTTCTTGGCAACGAGGACCTCGACGGCACCGATCTCGAGCGCGCGCTGCGCGGCCACGGTGTCGGTCGAGAAGTAGGGAAGGCCGGCGCCGGCGCCGAAGATGACGACGCGGCCCTTCTCGAGGTGGCGCTCGGCGCGACGCGGGATGTAGGGCTCGGCGACCTGCGTCATCGAGATGGCGGACTGGACGCGTGTAGCGGCGCCGGCCTGCTCGAGGAAATCCTGGAGGGCGAGCGCATTCATGACCGTGCCCAGCATGCCCATGTAATCCGCGCGACCGCGGTCCATGCCGCGCTGGCTCAGCTCGGCGCCGCGGAAGAAGTTTCCGCCGCCGACGACGACGGCGACCTCCACGCGGTCGACTGCTGCCGCGATCTCACGGGCGATCTGGCTGACCACATCGGGGTTGACGCCGAGCTGGCCGGCGCCGAAGGCTTCGCCGGAAAGTTTCAGAAGGACGCGACGGCGTCCGGTGTTCTCATCGATCACGCGGGGATCCTCTCGTCTAGGGGGAGACTATCGAACGGCATGGAAAAGGGGTTCGCATCTTGCGATGCGAACCCCTCGTCCATCTGCTTACGCGCCGACCTTGAAGCGGGCGAAGCCGGTGATCGTGATTCCGGCGTCGGCCGCGACCTTGGCGACGGACAGCTTGTTGTCCTTCGCGTAGTCCTGGTCGAGCAGGGCGACCTGCTTGAAGAACGCGTTCACGCGGCCCTCGACGATCTTCGGAAGGGCGGCCTCGGGCTTGCCCTCGTTGCGGGAGATCTCGGTGACGATCTCGCGCTCCTTCTCGACGTCGGCCTCGGGGACCTCGTCACGCGAGAGGTAGGTCGGGTTGGCGAACGAGATGTGCTGCGCGATCGAGCGAGCGGTCTCGGCGTCGTCACCCGAGTAGGCGACGACGACGCCGACCTGCGGGGGCAGGTCCTTGCTCGTCTTGTGCAGGTAGACCTGGAAGGCGTCGCCCGAAAGGGTGCGGACGCGTCGCAGTTCGACCTTCTCGCCGATGATCGCGGCCTCGTCGGAGATGAGGTCGGCGACCGTCTTGCCGCCGGCGTCGGCTGCCAGAGCAGCCTCGGCCGAGTCCGCACCGGCAGCGGCAGCCGCGTCGAGGACCTTCTCGGAGAGCGCGATGAAACGCTCGTTCTTGGCGACGAAGTCGGTTTCGGTGTTCAGCTCGATGAGCGTCACCTTGCCGTCCTGCTCGCGCGCGGCGATCAGGCCCTCGCTCGTGGAGCGGTCGGCACGCTTCGCGTTGCCCTTCGCGCCCTTGAGGCGGAGAATCTCGACGGCCTTCTCGAGGTCGCCCTCGGCCTCCTCGAGCGCCTTCTTCGTGTCGACCATTCCCGTGCCGAGCTGCTCGCGCAGCGCCTTGATGTCGGCGATGGTGAAGTTTGCCATGGGTGGCGGCTCCTCAGTAGTTGGGTGGTTGTATCCGGACGTCGGCGCCCCGCGGGTCGCGGGGCGCCGACGGGAAGATCACTCGGCGGTCTTGGCCTCGGCGGGAGCCTCGGTCGACTCAGCGGCCGGAGCCTCCTCGGCGGGAGCCTCCTCGGCAGCGGGAGCGGACTCGTCGGCAGCCGGAGCGTCGGCCTGCTCGGCGGGAGCGGACTCGAGGAGCTCGCGCTCCCAGTCGGCCAGCGGCTCGGCCTCGGCCGACTCGTCGGTCGGGTTGTGGCGCTGGATGAGACCCTCGGCGGCCGAGTCGGCGATGATGCGCGTCAGCAGGCTGACCGAGCGGATCGCGTCGTCGTTGCCGGGGATCGGGAACTGGAACTCGTCCGGGTCGGCGTTCGTGTCGAGGATGCCGATCACGGGGATGCCGAGCTTCTGCGCTTCGCTGACCGCGAGGTGCTCGCGCTTGGCGTCGACGATCCAGATGGCCGACGGCGTCTTCGTCAGGTTGCGGATACCGCCGAGCGACTTGTGCAGCTTGTCGAGCTCGCGCTTCTTGAGCAGCAGCTCCTTCTTCGTGAAGCCGCTCTCGGAGGGGTTCTCGAAGTTGAGCTCCTCGAGCTCCTTCATGCGTGCGAGACGCTTGGAGACGGTCGAGAAGTTCGTGAGGAGGCCACCCAGCCAGCGCTGGTTGACGAAGGGCTGGCCGACTCGCGTGGCCTGCTCGGCGATGATCTCCTGCGCCTGCTTCTTGGTGCCGACGAAGAGGACCGTGCCACCGTGGGCGACGGTCTCGCGGACGTACTCGTACGCCTTGTCGATGTAACCGAGCGACTGCTGCAGGTCGATGATGTGGATGCCGCTGCGCTCGGTGAGGATGAAGCGCTTGACTTTCGGGTTCCACCGGCGGGTCTGGTGTCCGAAGTGGACGCCGCTGTCGAGCAGCTGGCGAATGGTGACGACGGCCATGGCCGTTCTCCTGTTCTGTGTGGTTGATCGCGCCGGACCGTTGGTCGCGGCGAGCCTGGTGCCCGGCACGCACCCACTCCCGAAGGAGACCGTTGGGTGGGATGCCGCGATGTCGATCGACGTGGTCGGATCGAGCCGCTCTGGGCACGCGTAGTCACCCCGACGAGCGAGGTGCCCCCCAAGCATAGCAACAACAGGGGCTTCTCCCCCGCCCCGCCGTCGCGGAGATCATCCACGTCGAGGATCGCTCTGCGCCGTCGTCGTCGGCGTTGTTCGACGATGATCGGATGCCGCAGTCCCGCCTTGTTCTCGCCGTCATGATCGTCTTCTTCGCTGCGCTGGCCTCCCCGAGCGACGAGGGGCTCGGAGAAGACCGTCCATCGTGGACACTCCCCGTGCCGGGGGCGAGCGTATTGAGACCTTTCGAGGCACCCGCCCATGACTATGCGGCGGGTCACCGTGGCATCGACATCGGCCCGGTCGACGGAACCGTCCTCTCCCCGGCCGACGGCATCGTCGCCTTCGCGGGAACCGTCGTGGATCGGGGAGTCGTCACGGTCGATCACGGCGACGGGTGGGTGACGAGCGTAGAACCGATCGACCCGAGCGTCGGGGCGGGGGACGTGGTATCCGCCGGGGATCCCCTCGGCACGATCGGCCTCGGCGGCCATGCGCCGCCGGGAGCCCTTCACGTAGGCGTCCGTCACGATGGACAGTACGTGAATCCGCTGGTGCTGATGGGGCGGGTTCCGCGGGCCGTGCTCCTCCCCTGCTGCTGACGGTGCCGCTTAGGCCCGAGGATGCGCGAGTCGGTAGGCGGCGGTGAGACGCTCCGTCGACACGTGCGTGTAGATCTGCGTCGTCCCGAGACTCGCGTGCCCGAGCATCTCCTGAACGGCGCGGAGGTCGGCGCCTCCGTCCAAGAGGTGCGTGGCGGCGGAGTGCCGCAGCGCGTGCGGACCCACGGCATCCGTCCCCACGACCGGCCCGACGACACGTCGCACGACGTCGTACGCCGCGCGGACGCCGAGTCGACCACCGCGCGCGCCGAGGAAGAGCGCCGTCGTCGCCGGGTCGGACAGAAGTGCCGGACGTCCGCGGACGATCCACGCCTCGACGGCTCGCTGAGCGGGTGCGCCGTAGGGCACGACGCGTTCTTTGCCGCCCTTGCCGAGCACTCGAACGGTCGCCGCGGACCGGTCGAGAGAGGCGAGGTCGAGCCCGCACGCCTCGGAGACGCGCAGCGCGGCTCCGTAGAGGATCTCGAGGAGTGCGGCGTCGCGGAGGGCGAGCGCGTCTCCGCTCTCGTCGGCCGCCGCGCGCGCCGTGTCGAGGACGTCGGCGAGCGACTGCGAGGAGGCGACCGCGGGAAGGGTGCGTCCTCGCTTGGGAGTGACGAGGCGGAGACTCGGGTCGCCCGGAAGCATCTTCTCGTCCGTCGCCCAGCCGAAGAACCCCCGGACCGACGCCGTCCGCCTCCCGAGGCTCGTGCGCGCGATGCCCCGTTGCGTCGCGTCCCACAGCCACTCCCGCAGGTGTTCGACATCGACGTCGCCGAGTTCGGGGTCGCGGAGGAAGTCCGCCAGATCGGTCAGATCGGAACGATACGCGCGCGCGGTCGCGGGCGACAATCGGCGCACGCGTTCGACGTGCTCGATGTAGAGCAGGGCTGCCGATGACACGCGCACGTTCCCAGGATGCCGCCCGGACCGTGAGTGCGGGCTGAGGCGTGCCGATGACGCGAGCCGCGACAGGGTCAGGGCGATGGTGCGCGGCGCCACCCCTCCGGTCCTCGGCGTGCCCTGCCGTCGAGCTCCAGGAGCGCGAGCAGGCCACGGATCTCCTCGAGGGCGAAGCCGGCGCGGCGGGCCACGTCCTCAGGCGATCTGGGGCTGCGCACGCTCAAGGCGTCGAGCACTCGGGTCCGGTCGTCGGTCCGTCCGCCGGCGGTCTCCGACAGGTGCACGTCCGCGCCGGCGAGTTCGCACGCATCGTCTGCCGACGTGATGCACCGGGCGTCATACT
This sequence comes from Microbacterium sp. SORGH_AS_0505, assembly GCF_030818715.1. Taxonomy (NCBI): domain Bacteria; kingdom Bacillati; phylum Actinomycetota; class Actinomycetes; order Micrococcales; family Microbacteriaceae; genus Microbacterium; species Microbacterium sp. SORGH_AS_0505. Next base: position 2,529,898 of record NZ_JAUTAT010000001.1, read on the forward strand.
CCCTGAGCAGCCGGTGGCACCCGGCCGACGCCGCGCTCGTCACCGGCCCGGGGACGGCTCCGAGGGGCCTCCCCAGGGCGGCGGCATGCCCCGCGGTGTTCAGGGAGCCGCTCCGCCACCCGGCTTCGACGACGATGGTGGCGCCGCTGAGCGCGGCGATGAGCCGGTTCCGCTGGAGGAACCGCCACTTCGTCGGCGGTGTGCCGCAGGGGACTTCGGCCACGACGGCGCCCGGCCCGGCGGCGATGCGGCCGAGGAGGTCGGCATGCCCGGCGGGGTAAGCGCGGTCGACGCCGCCCGCCAGCACCGCGACCGTCACGCCGCCGGCGGCGAGGGACGCCCGATGGGCCATGCCGTCGATTCCGTACGCGCCGCCGGAGACGATCGCGATGTCCCGCTGTGCGAGGCCGGTCGCGAGTTCCCCCGTGACGTGTTCGCCGTATCCCGTCGCGGCACGAGCTCCCACGAGGGCGATCGCCGTCTCACCGTGAGCGAGCGAATCGAGCCGGCCGCGCACCCACAACGCTCGCGGACCGTGCACGCCGAGGTCGGCGACGCTGCTAGGCCATCCCGCACCCCCGGGGACGACGAGCCTCGCACGCACGCGTCGCGCTCGGTCGAACGCGTCGTCCACGGACTCCAGCCGCGAGCGCCACCGGCGTCGGCCGGCGTCGAGAGAGGGGCTCATCGCCGCGCCATCATCGAAGGCAGTGCGGAGCGCGGACACCGGTCCCCGCTCCTCGATCAGCGTGCCGGCCACGCCGTCGCCCGGCTCGGTCAGGCACGACCAGACCGCGTGCGCGTGATGGTGCACGACGACATCCGCATCATCCAGAACCGCGTCCGGAACGAGCCCCTTCAGGCGCCGCCGCGAGAGTTCGATGTCTTCCCTCAACATGCCGATCCCCCGCGCTTGAGGTACAGCGCACCCCCGACGTCAGTGGCATCCGGATGTTCTCGTCCTGCGAGGTCCGCGAGAGTCCAGGCGACGCGGAGGACGCGGTCGTACCCCCGGAGCGTGAGGGACCCGCGATGGAGAGCGTCGTCGAGGGGCCGCGTGATCGCCGGAGCCACGCGGAGCGGACCGGAGCGGAGCCACGTCCCGTCGACCTCGCTGTTGGTTAGCCAGGGTGTGCCCGACAACCGTCGCTCCGCGCGACGGCGTGCCTCGATCACCCGGCCACGGGCATCGACGGTGGTCACGCCGGTCGCGACGGACTGCGTCGCGGAGACGCGCTGCAGTCCGAGTTCGATGTCGATACGGTCGATGAGGGGGCCGGAGAGCCGGCCGAGGTATCGCCGGATCGCGAGCGACGGACACGTGCACGCACCGCCCGGTATGCCGTAGTTTCCGCACGGACAGGGGTTCGTCGCGATGACGAGTTGGAACCGGGCAGGGAGCACGGCGCGGAATCCGACGCGGTGGATCTCGATGCGGCCCGACTCCAGCGGCTGACGCAGCGCGTCGAGTGCGTGGCCGCTGAACTCGCCCGCTTCGTCGAGGAACAGCACCCCGCCGCTCGCACGGGCGATCGCCCCCGGTTGGAGGACGCGACTGCCGCCGCCGACGAGAGCGACCGCGGACGCGGTGTGGTGCGGAGCCTCGAACGGGGGACGTCGTCGGAGGGTGGTCACGGGGAGCCCCGCGAGCGAGCGGATCGAGGCGACCTGGAGAGCCGTGGCGTCGTCCAGATCCGGAAGGAGCCCTGGTAGGCGCTTCGCGAGCATCGTCTTGCCGGCGCCGGGCGGTCCGCTCATGAGGAGATGGTGCCCGCCGGCCGCGGCGACGATGAGCGCCTCCACGGCGTCCCGCTGACCGATCACGTCGGCGAGGTCAGGGGTCTGGGTGTCGTCCGTCCCCGCGGCCTCGAGCGCCGCCACCGGCTCGGCGTCGACGTCGGCGACGTCCAACCCGTGCGCTCGCGCGACATCGCGAAGGGTGACGGCACCGCGCACCTCGATGCCGTCGACGAGTTCCGCCTCAGCGAGGTTGCCGTGGGGGACGATGACGCGTCGGAATCCGGCACGAGCCGCCGCGAGGACGGCGGGCAGCACACCCGAGACCGGTCGCAGCCTTCCGTCGAGCCCCAGTTCTCCGAGGTGAACGGTCTCCGACAGCGACTGACGGTCGAGCGGAGCTTCCGTCGCGACGGCCGCGATCGCGATGGCGACGTCCAGCGCCGAGCCTCGTTTGGGCAGATTGGCCGGCGACAGATTGACGGTGACGTGGCGCCGCGGCAACGATAGATCGCTGTTCGCGCACGCATTGTGGACCCGCTGCTGCGCTTCGCCGAGAGCCTTGTCCGCCAGCCCGATGATCGAGAACCCGGGAATCTGATTCGACAGGTCGGCCTCCACCTCGACGATGTCTCCCACGAGCCCGGACAAGACGACGGACCAGGTCCGACCGAGGCTCATCGGAGGTCCTCCAGGTGCTCCACGACCGCGGAGCGGGGGTCTGGCCCCGTGATGCCGATCAGATCGAGCCGGAGCCGTCGGCCGCGCGCGGCATCCGGGTGCGCCACGACCCACGCCGCTCCCAATCGCCACAGCCGATCCCGCTTGCGCGCGGTCACCGCAGCGAACGGATGGCCGAACCACTCCCCTCGTCGCGTCTTGACCTCGACGACGACGAGGTGGCGACCCTGCTCTGCGACGATGTCGATCTCGCCGCCCGGACTCCGCCAATTCCGATCGAGGATGCGGTACCCGTGGGTACGGAGATAGTCCTCCGCACGATTCTCGCCGGCTCGGCCGAGGTCGTCTTTCGCTGCCATGCCCCTACTGTCGGGGCACCGCGCACTCCGATTCCGCGTCCGCTCGGATCCGTGGACCCGCCGACGCCTCGCGCGCCTGGGGAGAAGGCTCAGCCGTCGAGCGACAACTCCTCGGGGAGCTGGAAGTCGCGCCGCTGGAGCTCTTCGACGTTGACGTCCTTGAAGGTGAGAACCCGCACGGACTTCACGAACCGGTCCGCGCGGTAGATGTCCCAGACCCACACGTCGTTCATCGAGATCTCGAAATAGAAATCATGCTCGGTGTCACGACGGACGACGTTGACCTCGTTGGCGAGGTAGAACCTGCGCTCGGTCTCGATCACGTACTGGAACTGACCGACGACGTCCCGGTACTCCTTGTACAGAGCCAGCTCGAGTTCGCGGTCATAGTCCTCGAAGACTTCGTCATCCATGGTGACTCCATCCTAGGCGGGCGTCGGACCGCCGCAGACCTAGAACAGGGTTGGGGCGGCCGCGATGGACCATGACGCGCGATGGTGAGCACTGAGCCCGTGGCTCTCGATCGCGGCGCGGTGCTCCGCGCTCGCATATCCCTTGTTGCGGGACCAGCAGTAGACCGGTGCCTGCGCGTCGAGATCCCCCATGTACTCGTCACGCGCGACCTTCGCGATGACGGATGCCGCCGAGGCCGACGCGCAATCCCGGTCCGCCTTGATGACGGGCCGGACTCCTCTGCCGACGGACGCGATCGGCGTGATGTAGTCGTGGTTGCCGTCGAGGATCACGAGCGCGTCCTCCACCTCCACGCCCTGCGCACGAAGGTCGTCGATCGCTCTCACGGCGGCAAGCCCCAGCGCCCGGATGATGCCCACCTCATCGATTTCGTTCGCTGTCGCCCACCCCACGGCGTGGGCCGGCACCCAGGCGCGCGCTCGCTCCGCCACTCCCGCCCGGCGCGGTTCGACGATGAGCTTCGAGTCGCGCAGCCCTTCGGGCACGCGTCGACGGCTGAAGGCGGCATCCGCCGCCACCGCTCCGACGGCGACCGGACCCGCAAGCGCCCCGCGGCCGACTTCGTCGCACGCGATGACGAGCGTGTGTTCGCGCAGGAGACGCCGCTCGAGGGTGAGCGTCGGAGCGACGGCCGCCATCATGGCGCGGGAACCCCGCGGTAGACCTCGTGGTGGAAATCGATCGTGCCGAACCTGTCGAACGGCCACGTGATGAGGAACGCGCGTCCGACGATGTTGTCGATGGGCACGAAGCCATGGCCCGGCTGCTCCTGCTGATACCGGGAGTCCTGCGAGTTGTCCCGATTGTCGCCCAGTACCCATACCGACCCATCCGGCACCGTGACGTCGTAATCGAACTCGTCCGGGGCGGACTGCGATGGGCTCAGGGCGACGTAGGGCGTCTCATCGATCGGAACATCGTTGACCGTCACTTGACCGAGCGTGTTGCAGCAGACGACATGATCGCCCGGCAGTCCGATGACCCGTTTGATCAGGTGATCCTCGCTGTCCGACGCGGACAGCCCCACGAGCGAGCCGAGCCAGTCCACGGCGGCCGTGAGCGGCGGCTCCTCGGGGCGATAGGTCGTGGGGAGCCACCCGCCAGGGTCCTTGAACACGACGACATCCCCGCGTTCATAGTCACCGAACCGCGGGGTGAGCTCGTCGACGAGGATGCGGTCCCCCTTGAGGAGCGTGTTCTCCATCGAGCCGGACGGGATGTAGAACGACCGGACGAGGAACGTCTTCACGAGGAACGACACGAGGATCGCGACCAGCAGGATCACGAGCACGTCGCGGATGAAGGGCCAGGGTCCCCGGCGTCGGGGACGTGCGCGGACGTCGTTCTCGAGAGCGGACGACGGGGAGTCGGTGGTCATGCTGTCCTTCACCGGTGCCGGGGTTCGGCGACCGGTATCCAGCGTCGCACATGACGTGCGCGTGGAGCATCGAAACACCCGGGAACGAAAGATGCCCCAGGACCGAAGTCCCAGGGCATCCCTGTCGAAGAGGCGCTCAGCGGTCGCGCTTCTCCTTGATCTTGGCCTTCTTGCCGCGCAGCTCGCGCAGGTAGTACAGCTTCGCGCGACGGACGTCACCGCGGGTGACGACCTCGATGTGGTCGATGACGGGGCTGTGCGCGGGGAACGTGCGCTCCACGCCGACCTGGAAGCTGATCTTGCGAACGGTGAACGTCTCGCGGACGCCGTCACCCGAGCGACCGATGACGACACCCTGGAACACCTGGATACGCGAGCGGTTGCCTTCGGTGATGTTGACGTGCACCTTGACGGTGTCGCCGGCGTTGAAGACGGGGATGTCGGAGCGCAGCGAGGCTGCGTCGACGGAGTCGAGGATCTGCATGATCATCACTTCCTGCGACCGCCCCAGGTCGACCGCGAGAGTTAGAGGAGAAAGGATGCGGTGCCCCGTCGGTGCCGATGCGGCTCCGAACTCCCCTGAGGCAGAGATCTGTCAGGGCACAAGCGTCCATTCTGCCATGGATGCCGACCCCCGCCAAACACGCACGGATCAGCGCAACGGGTCGCGCTTCTCCTCGAGGACCACGACCGTCGGGTCCGCATGCGGACCGCGCGCCGGCGCGGTGTAGCGACGAAGGATGACGGAGGGACGAGCCTCCTGGAACAGCTGCCACAGCGACGACCAGAACACCGCGAAGAAGACGAGGGTCGCGCCGATCAGCAGCGGCCAGAACCAGGCTTCGCTGAAGAAACCCACGAGGATCGTCAGAACATGCCACAGGCCGATCCCGGCGACATCCCACCACGACAGCGCCCGCGTGTGACGTACCGTCCCGCGGGACCGGATCAGAAGCGTGAGGACGAGTTGCCCCACCAACACGGACGGGATGGCGATGACGATGACCCACGCCAGGGCCCATCCCCCGGCATCCGAGGCGATCCAGCCGATCAACAGCCACAGCGGCAGGATGACGGCGCTCGGCAGCAACCAGTGGAACAGTCCGCGACGCAGTGGCATCCTCCGATGCTACGCCGCCGGGGCTGGGCGGTCTCGGGGAGGAGGCTCAGTCGGCCAGCAGGTCGGGCCGCCGCGCGCGCGTGCGCTCCACCTGCTGGTCACGGCGCCACTGGGCGACGCGACCGTGGTGCCCGCTCAACAGGACGTCCGGAACGTCGTACCCGCGCCAGGAGCCCGGCTTCGTATAGGACGGGTACTCGAGGAGTCCGTCTTCGTGCGACTCCTCGACCAGGCTCTCGGGGTTTCCCACGACTCCCGGGACGAGCCGTCCGACGGCTTCGATCATCGCCATCGCCGCCACTTCGCCGCCGTTGAGCACATAATCGCCCAGGCTGACGAGGCGGACCCGGCCGAGCGTCGCCGCATACGAGAAGACACGTTCGTCGATGCCCTCGTAGCGGCCGCATCCGAAGACGATGTGGCTTTCGGCGCTCCACTCGCGAGCGGTCGCCTGCGTGAACCGCTCCCCCGCCGGAGACGGGAACACGAACAGGGGTCCGGATGCCGGATCCGCCGCGCCGTCGTCCGGTCGAGACGCGATCTCATCGAGGGCGAGGCCCCACGGTTCGGGCTTCATGACCATGCCGGCACCGCCGCCGTAAGGGGTGTCGTCCACGGTCCGGTGCCGGTCGGTGGCGTGGTCGCGGAGATCGTGTACACGGATGTCCAGCAGGCCGGCGCCGCGCGCGCGCCCGAGCAGCGAGACTTCGAGGACGTCGAAGAACGCGGGGAAGATCGTGACGACGTCGATGCGCACGTCAGGACCCGGCGGTACCCTCGTCGCCCGATACCGCGGGCGAATCGTCCTCGGCGGCCAGGTCTTCGAACAGACCCGCCGGCGGCGTGACGACGAGTCGTCCGGCGGCCATGTCGACCTCGGGGACGATGGCCTTCACGAACGGGACGAGGACCTCGCGGTCCTCCCCTCCGGTGAGCTGGACGCTCAGCAGGTCCTGCGCCGGAAAGTGGTCGACGCGGGCGACGCGCCCCACGACCTCGCCGTCTCGGACGACATCGAGGCCGACGAGTTGGTGGTCGTACCAGGCGTCGTCCTCGACGACCGGGGCGGTCGGATCCTGATCGATCCAGAGGATCGCACGGACGAGCGACTCCGCGCCGTCGCGGTCCTCGACCCCGTCGAGGAAGACGACCGGGTGGGAGTTCATCCACTTGAACTCGCGCACCGTCACGGTCTTCCCGTGCCAGGGCGAGGACTCCGGGACCTGCAGTGTGAAGACCGCACCGGGCACGAAACGGCCGTCGGGGTCATCGGTGTACAGCTCGAGCTTGAGGGCGCCCTTGAGCCCGTGTGCCTTGACGAGACGGCCGACACGCAACTGCGTCCGGGCCGGGTTGACCGACACGTCAGTCGTCCGCCACGTCGACGCGGACGCGCGAGCCGTCTGCCAGGGCGGAGATGAGGGTGCGCAGGGCTTTCGCCGTGCGTCCGCCGCGCCCGATCACACGACCCCGGTCATCGGGGTGCACACGCACCTCGAGCACCTCGCCGCGAGGCGAGGAGCTGGAAGCGATGGTGACGTCGTCCGGGTGATCCACGATCCCCTTGACGATGTGTTCGAGCGCGGCGGCCAGCAAGGTCTTACTCGGACTCGGTCGCGTCGGCGGCCGCGGCGTCAGCGGCAGGCGCCTCGGCCTTCTTCTCCGCCTTCGGCTTGATGACCGACTTCTTCGACGAGTCGAGCTCGAAGGGGGCCTTCGGCTCGGCGGTCTTCACGGTCGAGACCGCGTCCTTGTCGCCCTTGAACTTGCCCCAGTCGCCCGTGAGCTTGAGGATGGCGGCGACCTGCTCGGTCGGCTGAGCGCCGACGGAGAGCCAGTACTGCGCGCGCTCCGAGTCGACCTCGATGAACGAGGGCTGCTCGGTCGGGTGGTACTTGCCGATCTCCTCGATGACGCGGCCGTCGCGCTTGGTGCGCGAGTCGGCGACGACGATGCGGTAGTACGGCGCACGGATCTTGCCCATGCGCTTCAGACGGATCTTGACAGCCACAATTCTCCTGAATGGTGTTGCGAGTGATGATGAACGTCGCCTGGAGCGTGGGGTGCACACCCGGCGGGAGCTCTGCGGTGGACCTCCGAGCCGGATAGAGGGTCGGGCAAGGCGGTCCAACCGTCCATTCTGCCAGATGGAGAGGGATGCCGCGAACCGCCGTACCGGCGTGCCACACTGAGCCCATGACGGTGACCTTCGCCACATCCGCTCGTTCGTCCGTCGGAATCGAATGGGAGATCATGCTGGCCGACCGGTCGACCGGCGACCTCGTCCCCGCGGCTCCCGGCATCCTGGATGAGATCGAGGAGCAGACCCGCCACGAGCGTCACACCGTCACCGGAGAACTGCTGACCAACACGATCGAAGTGACGAGCGGGGTCGGTGACACCGTCGCCGCCGCCGTCGACGACATCGGCGACGCCATCGACCTGATCCGCACGGTCACCGACCCGCGCGACATCGAACTCCTGTGCGCCGGCAGCCACCCGTTCGCCCGCTGGTACGACCAGCAGGTGACGGACAAGACCCGGTACCACAAGCTCATCGAGCGCACGCAGTGGTGGGGGCGCAACATGATGATCTGGGGCATCCATGTCCACGTCGGTGTCGAGGACGTGTCGAAGGTGATCCCCATGATCAACGCGCTCTCCGCCTACCTCCCTCATCTGCAGGCGCTCTCCGCATCCAGCCCGTTCTGGGCGGGCGACCGAACCGGCTACGCGTCGAACCGCGCGCTCGTGTTCCAGCAGCTCCCGACTGCCGGACTCCCCTGGCCGCTCGAGACCTGGGCCGAGTACGAGGCCTACCTCGCCGACATGGAGCGGACGGGCGTCATGGCGGACGCCACCGAGGTGCGGTGGGACATCCGTCCCGCGCCGCGATGGGGGACGATCGAGATCCGCGCGTGCGACGGGATGTCCACGCTTCCCGAGCTCGCCGCCGTCGCCGCGCTCGTCCAGGTGTTGGCGGAGCACTTCTCCCGAATGATCGACGAGGGGAGACCGTTGCCGACGATCCAGCCCTGGTTCGTCCGCGAGAACAAATGGCGCGCAGCCCGCTACGGCCTCGACGCCGACATCATCGTCGACCGCGAGGGGCGTCAGCGACCCGTCGCCGAACACCTCCGCGAGCTCGTGGAGTCCCTCTCCCCCGTCGCATCCGAGCTTCACTGCGCAAAGGAGTTCGCCGGCATCGCCCAGATCCTGGATCAGGGCGCGAGCTACCAGCGTCAGATCCGAGTGGCGGATGCCGCCGACGGAGACCTCCGCGAAGTCGTGCACCACCTCATCCGGGAGTTCCGGGGCGGCCCGAGCCTCCGCGAGGTCGTCTCGGTCGGCTGAGAGCGGTCAGTTCTTCCCGAAGAGCTTCTGGATCTCGGCGAGGTCCGCCTCGGTCGGCTCCGTCGGCGCGCCGAGGCCGAAGCCCGACCCGGACGCCGCCGTCGTCGCTGCCGAGAGGCCGGCGTTTTCGGCCGCCCGCTTCGCGGGATTGCCCGACCGCGAGCCTCCGCTGCTCTTCTGCTTCTTCCCACGCTTGCTGGACGCGCCCGGCTTTCCGCCGACGGCGCCCATACCCGGCATGGATGGGACGCCACCGCGGGCGACCGTCTTCATCATCTTCGCGGCCTGATCGAAGCGCTGCACGAGCTGATTGACATCGGTGACGGTCATGCCCGACCCCCGCGCGATGCGGAGGCGGCGCGAGCCGTTCAAGACCTTCGGGTTGCGACGCTCGATCGGCGTCATCGAGCGGATGATGGCCTCGGTGCGATCGATCTCGCGCTCGTCGAAATTCTCGATCTGCTGCTTCATCTGCCCCATGCCCGGCAGCATGCCGAGCATCTTCTTCATCGAGCCCATCTTGCGGACCTGCTGAAGCTGCTCGAGGAAGTCCTCGAGCGTGAACTGCTCCGTCGCGAGCTTCTCCGCGACGCGCTGCGCCTCTTCCTCGTCGAACGCCTGCTGAGCCTGCTCGATGAGGGTGAGGATGTCACCGAGGTCGAGGATGCGGCTCGCCATGCGGTCGGGGTGGAAGGGCTCGAGGTCGTCGAGGCCTTCACCCGTCGAGGCGAAGATGATCGGGCGCCCGGTGACCGACGCGACGGAGAGTGCGGCGCCACCTCGGGCGTCGCCGTCGAGCTTGGACAGCACGACGCCCGTGAAGTCGACGCCGTCCTGGAATGCCTTGGCCGTGTTCACGGCATCCTGACCGATCATCGCGTCGATGACGAACAGGACCTCGTCGGGCGCCGTGGCAGTGCGGATGTCGGCTGCCTGCTTCATGAGCTCAGCGTCCACACCGAGACGGCCGGCGGTGTCGATGATCACGGTATCGAACTGCTGGCGACGAGCATGCTCGACTCCGTCGCGGGCGACCTTCACGGGGTCCCCGACGCCGTTGCCCGGCTCGGGGGCGTAGATGGCGGCACCGGCGCGCTCCGCGACGACGGTGAGCTGGTTCACGGCGTTCGGGCGCTGCAGGTCGCACGCGACGAGCAAAGGCGTGTGCCCGTCCTTCTCGAGCTGCTTGGCGAGCTTGCCTGCGAAGGTCGTCTTACCGGAACCCTGCAGCCCCGCGAGCATGATGACTGTGGGCGGCTGCTTGGCGAACTGCAGGCGACGCTGCTCGCCGCCGAGGATCGCGACGAGCTCCTCGTTGACGATCTGGACGACCTGCTGAGCGGGGTTCAGTGCGCGGCTGACCTCGTCGCCGAGCGCGCGGTCGCGCACCTTGCCGGTGAACTCCTTGACGACCTGGAGCGCGACGTCCGCGTCGAGCAGGGCGCGACGGATCTCACGCACGGTGCCGTCGACGTCGGCGGGCGACAGCTTTCCCTTCGTGCGGAGGTTGCGGAAGGTCTCGGTGAGACGATCGGAGAGCGTGCCGAAGGTAGCCATGATGGCTCGAGTTTAGTCGAGCGGGAGCGCCCGCCCGGCGCCTCGGGCAGGCAACGTGATCGCGGCTACCCCGAGGGCACCCTCGAGCTCGTCGGAGAGCGAGGCCCGGCCGGCACCGGCGCGTGCCCAGCGCTCGATCGCGATCATCACGGCCCCGGCGTGGGCAGCGCCGCAGACCGCGGCAGCCACCTGCTCCGCACCGTGCGCGACGAGGGATGCCGAGACCACCGTGGCGATCCGCGCACTGCGGACCGCCGCGCCCCGCTCCAATTCATCCGTCAGGCCCATGGCGTGAGCACTGACCAGGGCGAGGGCGAGGCTGTCGGGCTGGAGATCGCGACACATGGACATCAGAGCCGCCGCCGGATCCTCCACCGGTGCGCCTGCCCGCAGCGTTTCGATCCGACCGTCGAGCGAGGACCAGAGGATGGCCTCCTTCGACTCGAAGTAGTTGAAGAAACTCGACCTGCTGACCCCCGCGCGCGCCGAGATGTCTGTGATCGATGTCGCGTCGAAACCGCGCTCGAGGAAGAGTTCGCAGGCCGCCTCCGACAACACCTCGCGAGACGACGCGCGGGGCCGACCGGTCGTCATGACGCCAGCCTATCGGGGGGCGTATTGTTGCACGCAGTCCAACAACGCGAGAGGCCCTCATGATCGAGATCCGCACGGTCGGGATGGCGCCCGACCTCGTCCCCTACCGTGACGGCTGGGCGCTCCAGCGCGGGCTCCACGCCGACATCGTGAACGGGAGCTGCGGCGACACGCTTCTCCTTCTGGAGCACGAGGCCGTCTACACGGCCGGAGCACGCACGGCGCCGGACGAGCGCCCGGTCGACGGTACGCCTGTCATCGATGTCGACCGCGGGGGGAAGATCACCTGGCACGGTCCGGGCCAGCTCGTCGGCTACCCCCTCGTCCGCCTTCCGGATCCGGTCGATGTCGTGGCGCACGTCCGCCGACTCGAGGACGTTCTCATCCGCGTCGCACGATCGCTCGGTGTCGACGGAAAACGCGTCGACGGGCGAAGTGGGGTCTGGGTCGATCGCGCCGGCGCGACGGCGAAGGTCGCCGCCATCGGCGTGCGAGTGCAGGGCGGGGTCACGATGCACGGGTTCGCGCTGAACTGCGACAACTCCCTCGAACCGTTCTCTCGAATCATCCCGTGCGGGATCGCCGACGCCGGCGTCACGACGCTGTCGTCGCTCCTCGGCCGCGACGTCTCGCCCCGCGAGGTCCTTCCCACGGTGGCATCCGCTTTCGCAGCGGAGTTCGGCGCGGAGGTGGCGGCGTGAGCGAGGCCGGGCCCGACGGCCGGCGGATGCTCCGCCTCGAAGTGCGCAACGCGCAGACGCCCATCGAGCGCAAGCCCGAGTGGATCCGCACGAAGGCGCGGATGGGACCCGAGTACCAGGAGCTCCAGGCCCTCGTGAAGGACGAGGGACTCCACACGGTCTGCCAGGAAGCGGGGTGCCCCAACATCTTCGAGTGCTGGGAGGACCGGGAGGCGACGTTCCTCATCGGCGGTTCGCAGTGCACGCGCCGATGCGACTTCTGTCAGATCGACACCGGAAGACCCGCCGACTACGACACGGATGAGCCCCGCCGCGTCGCGGAGAGCGTCATGCGCATGCGCCTGCGGTACGCAACCGTCACGTGCGTGGCCCGCGACGATCTGCCCGACGGCGGTGCGTGGCTCAACGCCGAGACCGTGCGCCAGATCCACGCGACGAATGCGGGAACGGGGGTGGAGCTGCTCGCCACGGACTTCAACGGCGACCCCGAACTCCTCGACGTCGTCTTCGCCTCGCGACCCGAAGTCTTCGCCCACAACGTCGAGACCGTTCCCCGGATCTTCAAGCGCATCCGCCCCGCCTTCCGGTACGAACGGTCCTTGGGTGTCCTCACGCGGGCGCGGGATGCCGGATTGATCACGAAATCCAACCTCATCCTGGGCATGGGCGAGGAACGGCACGAGGTCGAGGAGGCGTTGCGCGATCTCCACGCTGCGGGGACCGACATCATCACGCTGACGCAGTACCTGCGTCCGTCGCCCCGACACCTGCCGGTGGCGAGGTGGGTGACGCCCCAGGAGTTCGTCGAACTCCGAGAGCTCGCCGAATCGATCGGCTTCCTCGGCGTGCTCGCAGGACCGCTCGTCCGTTCGTCGTACCGCGCAGGTCGGTTGTGGGCGCGATCGATGAAGTCCAAGGGCCGCGACATCCCGATCGAATTGGTGCACCTGGCGGAAGAGGCCGCTGCCGAGGGTTTCGCGCAGGCCGTCTGATTCCTCCACAGGCGCCGGGCGGCGGCATCCGTCCACCGGGACCGCCGTTTCCGCAGGCGCGGAGTGCTCCCGCTCGTACTTTCGTGGTGCCGGACCGACCGGCACCACGAACGGAAGAGCCCTCATGCGCACTCCTCTCGCCCTCACCGCCCTGCTCGGAGCCGCGATCGCGGTCGCCGCGGCGCTCCCCCAGACCCACGGGGCGCAGCCCCCGGCCGAGCCGGCTGCCGACACCGTGGTCTCCGTCACGGGTGACGCCGCGAACGGATTCGAGATCACCTACTACGACGGATCCGGAGAGTATCCCCCCACGGACTCCGAGGCCATGGCGGAGTGCGCCGAGTACGAGACGCGGATCGAGCGTGTCAGATGCCGAGCCGAGGTGCGGACCTGGTACCGAGACCTGGCTACGTTGCGCGATGCCCTCGACTGGGCGCACGCGTCACGCGGTTGATATTCAGTCGGCGCTGGTCACGGACTGCACGGCTCCCGCGACATCGAGGTTGACCAGGAGGACGTCGTCGGTCGAGTCGGGATCGAGCGCGTACTCGAGGACCGCGAAGGGGTCCTTGCCGCTGTGCTCGTCGGCGAGGATCGTCATGCTCATCAGTTGGAGGGAACGGATCACATCCATGTGCGTGTCGCCCCGAGACGTCGACGAGGAGGTCCTCGATGTCCTCCCCCAGCATCTCCTGCTGCTGCAGGATGAACTCGGTCACTTCGCTGGTGCGATCGTCGAGTTCCGACACCATCGCGTTCCGCGCGCGGAGGTCGATGGTCTCCAGCGCGGCGATCATCGCAGCGGCGACGTCGAGCGCTTCGATCGACACGTCGTCCTGATCGGGCGCGGTGAGATCGACGGTCACCCGCTGATCACCGAAGTCGACGACTTCCGACCAGAAGATCGACCCGTCGGGTCCGGACTCCAGAAGTCCGAAGTAGTCGTGCTCGATCGCCATGCCTCAATGAAACCAGCCTTGACGGCCCTGCGCGACCGCTCGGGTCAATCCACCAGGGCAGAAGCGAACACGTGCGGCGTGAAACCGGTCAGATCCCCGATGCCCTCGCCCTGTCCGAGGAGCTTCACGGGGATGCCGGTGCGTTCCTGTACGGCGAGGACGAAGCCTCCGCGAGCCGAGCCATCGAGTTTCGTCAGGACGAGACCGGTCACACCGGCGTGCTCGAGGAATGCTTCGGCCTGCATGACCCCGTTCTGACCCGTCGTGGCGTCGAGGACGAGGAGCACCTCACTGATGGGGGCCTGCTTTTCGATCACGCGGCGGATCTTCGTGAGCTCGTCCATGAGCCCGGCTTTCGTGTGAAGACGACCCGCAGTGTCGACGAGGACGATCTCGGTGCCGGTGCGGATGGCGTGGTCGATCGTCTGGAAGGCGACGGATGCCGGGTCCTGACCCTCCTGCTGAGGACGCACGATGGCCGCACCCCCGCGCTCGGCCCATGTTGCGAGCTGATCGACTGCGGCCGCGCGGAAGGTGTCGGCAGCCCCCACGACGACGCTCCGTCCGAATCGGCGCAGGTAGGCGGCGAACTTCCCGATCGTCGTCGTCTTGCCCACGCCGTTGACCCCGACCACGAGGACGACCGCGGGGCGTTCGCTGAGGCGGAGGGTGGTGTCGAACTTGGCGAAGTGCTCCTCGAGCGTTTCCCGCAGCATGCGCTGGAGGTCCTTCGGATCGGTCGTTCGGAACCGTTCCACCTTCTCGCGGAGCTCGTCGACGATGCGCTCGGTGATGTCCGGACCGAAATCCGCCGTCAGGAGTGCCGTCTCGAGGTCATCCCATGTCGTCTCATCGATCGTCGGTTTGACGAACAGGCCGCGCAGCGCGCGACCGAGGGACCAAGAGCTCTCCGCCATGCCCCCAGGCTAGTTGACCCGATCAGCCCTTCTCGCAGGCGATGCCATCCTTGTCGCGGTCCATCTTGCTGTTGGCGTTGTACAGGGCCGTCGAGAACGTGGGCTTGACCTTGAACGCCTTGTTCTTGCCGTTGACCTTGTTGAACTTCACGCCGGCTTTGGCCACCCCGCCCTTGTGGGCCTTGTTGAGCGCCGAGCAGTTCGCGAACTTCTTCACGACGGGTTTCGCCGCCGGAGCCACGCGGGTCGCAGTGACGGATGACGTCGGCACGGGTGCCGCGGACGCCACCGACGGCGCGCCCACCAGAGCACCCGCCACGATCACAGCAACCATCGCCCGCCGCGCACGCGCGCGCACAGATTCGTTCATTCCCGACCTCAGTCTTTCCCGAGGGACACCCCGTCCCCGTGCACACAGTACACAGACCGAGGACGCGGTCCCGGTGCAGAGCCCATGGCTCTCAGACGGCAGCCCGCTCTCGGACGCGTTGGCCCACCACAGCCGATACACCGTCCTGACGCATCGACACGCCGTAGAGCGCGTCCGCGATCTCCATCGTCCGCTTCTGATGAGTGATCACGATCAGCTGGCTCGATTCCCGGAGCTGCTCGAAGACGCCGAGCAGCCGCCCGAGGTTGGCATCGTCGAGCGCCGCCTCCACCTCGTCCAGGATGTAGAACGGACTCGGACGCGCCTTGAAAATCGCCGTCAGAAGTGCGACCGCGGCAAGCGAGCGTTCACCGCCGGACAGCAGCGAGAGCCGCTCGATCTTCTTGCCGATTGGTCGCACCGCGACGTCGATGCCCGTCGTCAACGGGTGATCGGGATCGGTGAGGGAGATGGACCCCGTGCCGCCGGGGAACAGGATCGGGAAGACCTCACCGAAGGCCGTCTTCGTGTCCTCGAACGCGGCGAGGAAGATGCTCTGCATCCGCTCGTCCAGCTCTTCGATGATCGTGAGCAGATCCGTGCGCGTACGCACCAGGTCATCGAGCTGAGCCGTCAGGAAGGAATGCCTCTGCTCGAGCGCGGCGAACTCCTCGAGAGCGAGCGGGTTGACCCGACCGAGCTGGGCGAGTTTGCGCTCGGCGTCATGAAGGCGTTTCTGCTGGATGGCACGGTCGAACAGCGCGGAATCTTCGCCGGATTCGTCCGGAATCGCCACGTCCGGACCGTATTCCGCGAGGAGAATATTTTCGTCGAAGCCGAGTTCCGACTGGACTCTGTCGAGCAGGCTCTGCACGTGCAGACGCTTCTCGTGCATCTGCAGTTCCAGCCCATGGACGGACTCCGTCACGCGCGAAAGCCGCTCACGGACCTGCCCGTCCTCACGCCGGAGCTGCGCGAGCTCCGCGGTCAGGGCCGTGCGGGTCTGCTCCGCACGTTCCAGCTCGACCCGCGCCTGGGCGGTCGAACGGTCGATCGAGTCCAGCACGGGCGGCAGCGCCGTCACGACCTCGGACGCGATCGTGCGCTGAGCACGACGGACGACGGCACGACGTGCGGCCGCTTCTGCCGCCGCACGTTCCTTCTCACGCTGACGCTCGAGCTGGACCACGCGCGCCTCCGCCGCGCGGACGCGCTCCCGCAGCGTCTCGACATCCAGACGCGTGTCCATCTCTCGACCACGAGCAGCCTCGAGCGCATCGAGGAGGCCATCCCGAGCCGACGCATCGAGGATCGGCCGGGGAGTCTCTTCCGCGGCACTGAACGCCTCCCGCGCCGTCCCCGCAGCCGTGTCGGCATCCCGCGCCGCAGCCTCCGCCTGCCGGACTCCGGCCTCCAAGCGCTCGCACTCGGCGATGGCCGCCTCGAGGCGAACCGTCGCACGGTTGAGCTTCTCCGCCTGCGCCGCGCGCTCCGAGTCGTGCTCCCGCAGCGCGGTCAGCGACTCGCGGGTTCGCTGGCGGGCGGCATCCCACGCGGACTGCGCCTCGTCGAGGGCCTCGCGCAGGGAGTCGGCGATGACCGTGACCTCCGTCAGCCGCTCCCGGGCCGCATCGCGCTCGGCCGCGAGCTCCAGACGAGATCGAGACTGTCCCGAACCCGCCTGGAGGGTGCTCGTGGTGACGGTCTCCCCTGCGCGGGTGACGGCGACGATGCGGCTGCTTGCGCGGGCAGCGCTCCGGCACGCTGCGAAGGCGCCGTCGATGTCATCGGCGATGGCGACGCCCGCCAGCGCTGCTCGCACGCCCGCGGGCGCGTCCACGACGTCCGCCGCCCACGTCCACTCTCCGTCGAGAGGCGGTTCACCTGATTCCGGTCCATCCATCAAGGCGATGTCGACAGCACCCAGATCCTGGTCCCGAGCTGTCCTGATGACCGTCCGCGCCGTCTCGAGATCGTCCACGAGGACACCGTCCGCGAGGGCACCGAGAGCGGCGGCTACCGCCGCCTCGTACCCCGCAGTCACGCGGATCGCATCACTGACGATGCCCCGGATACCGGCGCCGCCCCGCTCGACGACGGCCGCAGCGGCGTTCCGGATGTCCAACGCACGACCCAGTGCAGCCGTCTCCGCCAGCAGGGATTCGCGCTCGCGCTCCGCCGCGTGCAGCCGTTCGCGAATCGATCCCAGTTCGCGCTCGGCGTCGGAGGCATCCCGCTGGGCGCGTTCATACGCAGTCGTGTACTCGACGGCGGAATCCTCCGGCGTCTCCGCAGCCGGGGCGATCTCCGCCAAGGCGGATTCCGCCTCGGAGCGACGCTGTTCGGCCGCATCGAGCGCCTTCTGCTGGCGTTCGACGGTTGCGCGCAGAGCCTCCGCCTTCGACGCTGCCGCCTCGGCGCGACCGCGCAGAGAGGCGAGGCGCATGTCGTGTTCCGACACGAGCGCGCTCTGCGCGGCGATGTCGGTGTCGAGTGCGTCGAGGTCGGCGCGGGACCTGATGACATCACGCGCCGCCGCGGCTGCGGCATCCTGAGCTGTGCCGAGACCGGAGCCGATCTCGTCGATCTCGCTTCGCGCCTCGTCGATGACGGCTTGCGTCACCGTGGCGCTCGCGTCGGGAGCCTCTCCGTCGTCTTCGAGAAGGGTCAGTCGCTGCCCGGCGAGCGAGTAGAGACCGCGCAGCCGTTCTTGCACACGACCGAGCTCGAAGGTGACGGCGCGGGCGCTGTCGACCGCTTCAGCCCGCTGGTCGTTCTCGAGTTCATCGATCCGGCGACGGAGGCCGTCGGCGCGATCCTGCAGAACGAGACGCTCGGCGTGGCGCTCCTGTTCGTTGCGGGAATGGTCTGCGAGCTCCGCGCGCAGACGCGCCAGTTCGTCGGCGTAGAGGCGCGCCTTCGCATCGCGCACCACCGCAGCGATCGACGCCGCCTCGCGGGCGATCTCCGCCTGCTTGCCGAGCGGCTTGAGCTGGCGCCGCAGTTCGCCGGCGAGATCACTCAGCCTCGTCAGATTCGCTTCCATCGCCTCGAGCTTGCGGAGGGTCTTCTCCTTGCGCCGGCGATGCTTGAGGATGCCGGCCGCTTCCTCGATGAATCCGCGGCGATCCTCGGGGCTCGCCTGGAGGACGGTGTCGAGCCGGCCCTGTCCGACGATGACGTGCATCTCTCGACCGAGGCCGGAATCGCTCAGGAGCTCTTGCACGTCGAGGAGACGGCAGGTCTCGCCGTTGATCGCGTACTCGCTGGAGCCGTTGCGAAACAGCGTCCGGCTGATGGTGACTTCGCTGTACTCGATCGGCAGGACGCCGTCGGCGTTGTCGATCGTCAGCTGCACTTCGGCACGACCGAGCGGGCCGCGCGTCGCGGTGCCGGCGAAGATGACATCCTCCATCTTGCCGCCGCGGAGAGTCTTCGCGCCCTGCTCACCCATCACCCAAGCGAGGGCATCGACGACGTTCGACTTGCCCGACCCGTTGGGCCCCACGATGCAGGTCACCCCCGGTTCCAGGGCGAAGGTCGTCGGCTGGGCGAAGGATTTGAACCCCTTGAGCGTCACGCTCTTCAGGTGCATGCGGGGCCTCCGGGGTCGTCGTCCCGTCCACGCTAGCGGACGAATCACGGACGCCACTTGACGGCGCGCCCGGGGCGGCGCTAGTGTCAGGGCTCGCGTCAGAAGTCTGAGAAAGGAGGTCCCCGACATGATTACTCGCATGATGCCCACCGGAGAAGCGTTCACCGCGTTCCCGTTCGCAGGGGGGACCCTCTCCTTCGACGCCGTAGCGGACACCCGCGCTCTCACCGGCCGCTGACCACGGCGCCCCTGAGCTCCGTCTTCTGACGGACGACTGCGTCGAACCCGCTCGGACTCATCGTCCCTCCCCGCCGTGTGCGGCGGCCCTCGAGGCCCGCCCACGGTCGTGCTCTCTCGTGCTGCGGCACGATCCCCGCCGCGCCCGCGGCACAACCCACTGCAACGATCGAAATGAGATCACTCATGCGCACTCTCACCGCGCCGCAGCGCACAACGGCGGTCCTCGCCGCGCTGCAGCATCCGACCCCGACGGGGCCCGCTCCCCGTCAGACGTTCATCGACCGACTCGCCCTCCGGATCGCGCTGGCGCTGCTCCTGTGGAGCACCCGCCCCGGCGCGAACCGGGAGGAGATCGAGGCTCGACACCGCGAGAGCCTCGCTCGCCGCGAGCGGGAAGCCGAGTGGGACCGCCGCCGCGCGTTCCTCGGCCCCCGCCTTTGATCCCGTCCGGGGCTGCGACACCGTCGCGGCCCCGGACCCACGCACGTCAGGAGCACGATCATGACCACCCCCGCCTACGAGATCCGCCCGCTCATCGTCCCCGCCTCGCTCGATGCACCGAACGCGGCGGACTTCATCGCGATGGTCGACGTCCGCAATGAGATCTACCGCGAGATCAGCGCGAACGATGATGAAGCCGCGACACCGGCCCAGCTGCTGCCCCACTTCCAGGAAGACCCCGACAACGACAAACACAGCTGGATCGTCCTCGTCGACGACGAGGTGGCCGGACGCGTCATCGTCGACATCCCCGCCGAGCAGGGGTCACAGGTCGCGTACTGGACGGTCGAACTACTCGAACGCGTCCAGGGCAGAGGGATCGGTTCCGACCTTCTCGAACTCGTCGAGGAGACGGCACGCCAGGCTGGACGAACCGTCCTGGAATCCTGGGCGGAGCACCCGGAACCCGCGGACGGCGTGTCGGTCCCACGACTCCCCGCACCGACAGGGTTCGGCACCATCCCACAGGACCGCCCCGCGCGGTACTACCTGCGCCACGGGCACACCCTCGAACAGGTGGACCGCAAGAGCATCCTCCACCTGGATGCCTCGCTCGCGACCACCCGCGCACTGTTGGCGGATGCCGAGACCCACTCGGCGGGCTACCGCGTCGAACAGTGGCTGCTCCCCACTCCCGCGCAGTATCGCGAGAGTTTCGCCTGGGCGAAGTCCCGCATGTCGACGGATGCCCCCACGGCCGGCCTCGAGGTCGACGAGGAGAAGTGGGATCTCGATCGCCTCGAGCGTCACGAGGCGCGTTACCTGGAGGCCGGCCAGACCGTCCTGGTCACCGCGGCGGTCCACGAGGCCACGGGCGATGTCGTCGCCTTCAACGAGCTCTGCTCCGGAGCCGACCCGACCGCGACCACGCAGCAGATGGACACCCTGGTGCTCCGGAAGCACCGTGGCCACCGTCTGGGCCAGCTCATCAAATGCGCGGGAATCCTGCGGTGGCGAGAAATCGTTCCCGAGTCACGCCGGATCATCACCTGGAATGCCGAGGAGAACCGGCCGATGCTGAGCATCAATGAGGCGATCGGGTTCGCCCCCGCCGCCTACATCGGCGCCTGGAAGAAGGTGCTCGCCTAAGCTCGGCGCTGGCATTTCGGGCAGTAGTGGCTCGACCGGTTGGCGAAGCTCACCCGGACGATCGGCGTCCCGCATCGAGGACACGGTTCGCCCGTGCGACCGTACGCGTTCAACGAGTGGGCGAAGTAGCCGGCCTGACCGTTGACGTTGACGTACTGCGCGTCGAAGCTCGTTCCACCCTCGGCGAGGGCCCGGTGCAGAACCGCCCGGACCTCGCCGAGGAGGCGCCCGAGCGACCGGATCGAGAGATCGTTTCCGAGGCGCTCCGGGTGCAGCCGTGACGCCCAGAGTGCTTCATCGGCGTAGATGTTGCCGATGCCGCTCACGACGGTCTGGTCGAGGAGGACGCGTTTGACAGCCGAACGCGTGCGGAGCACCGCGCGCCGGAAGGCGTCCTCGTCGAAGGCCGGATCGAGCGGATCACGCGCGATGTGCGCGACCTGGCTCGGCACCAGCGCGACGTCGCTCCCCCGCCCGCCGGCCGCGCCGTCGGGCGTGGGATCCAGACGATCGACGGCCAATGATCCGAACGTGCGCTGATCGACGAAGACGACGGCGAGATCTCCGTGTTCCGGATGCCGCACGTCGAGCCGGATGCGCTCGTGCCGCAGCGGCGGGGTCCCGGACTCGCGGAGGAGCATCTGGCCGCTCATACCGAGGTGGCCGACGATCGCCTCACGCTCACGGACGTCGGTCCCGGCCGTTGTCGTCGCCAGCGGCATCCACAGGAACTTGCCGCGACGGACGACACCGTCGATGCGTCGACCGGTCACCCGGGATTCGAAGTCGGCGGCGTCGCCCGCGTGGCGTGTCAACGCTCGCGCGTCGGAGACGGTCACGGCGTCGATCCGCGAGTTCGCCAGAGCCGGTTCGAGGCCGGCGCGGACGACCTCGACCTCAGGCAGCTCGGGCACGGCGCCTCACGCCTGCGACGACAGCACGCGCCAGACGGCGAGAGCAGCCGCCATCTCGGCCTGCTTCTTGCTGGAGCCGCCCCCGGTGCGGGAGACGTCGCCGACGGCGACCGTTGCGGTGAAGACCCGATGGTGATCGGGCCCCGCGGCATCCACGCTGTAGGTCGGTGCCGACATCCCGCGCCGTGCCGCGAGCTCCTGGAGCGCGGTCTTCGGGTCCATCGCTGCGCCGTACCGCTCCGGGTCGGCCATCAACGGCGACACGAGACGGAGCACGAGCGCGGTCGCTTCGTCGATGCCCGCGGAGAGGTAAGCGGCACCGATGAGCGCTTCGGTCGTGTCCGCGAGGATCGAATCCTTGTCGCGGCCGCCGGTCTGATCTTCACCCCGCCCCAGTCGCAGGTGGGCGCCGAGACCCATGCCGCGAGCGACTTCTGCGAGGGCGACGGTGGATACGACGCTCGCGCGTCGCTTCGCCAGCGAGCCTTCGTCCAGCTCGGGATGCGACCGGTAGAGGTGCACGGTCACGGCCATGCCGAGGATCGAATCGCCGAGGAACTCCAGCCGCTCGTTGTGAGCGATCCCGCCATGCTCGTACGCATACGAGCGGTGGGTGAGCGCAAGCGACACAAGCTCGGGGTCGATATCGACCCCGAGCTTGTGTGTGAGTACCGAGTGATCGGTCACTGCGTCTGTCACGACGCGGCGATCAGATGTCGGCGACCTTGCGGCCCTTGTACTCGAGGAACAACTCCGTGCCCTGCGAGTCGGTGACGACCTTCGCCTGGTGGGGACGGCTGTAGACGACCTTGCCGTTCTCGATGGTCTTGACGAGCGTGGGGGCCTCGGCCTTCCACTGCGCGCGACGCGAACGGGTGTTGGAGCGGGAGACCTTCCGCTTCGGGGGGTTACCTGCCATGGTCAGCTCTTCTCTGTGTCGTCGGCGGCGGGGCGTACTGCCTCGTCGTCGTGGTCTGTGGATGGGGCCGACAAGGCGGCCAGCGCAGTCCAGCGCGGGTCGATCTGAGTCTCCGGGACCGGTGCATCGGTCAGCTTCTCGCCCGTGGTCGGATCGAGTCCGGGGCAGTCCGGCTGACACACCGGCTGGAACGGAAGCGACAGGACGATCGCATCCCTGACCCCTGTTTCAAGATCCACGTGGTCGTCTTGAACCTGGAAGTCAGTCGCTTCGTCCCCAGAATACCCGAAGAGTTCCTGAAACTCGACTTCGAGCGGGCGTGTCAGGTCCATGAGGCACCGGCTGCACTGCCCCTCGTACGTCGCCGCGATGTCCGCGGTGACCAGGATCCCCTCGTGGACCGACTCGAGACGGACGTCGACACGGACGTCGCTACCCTGGTCGACCCATGCCAGCCCCTCGCCCCACTTCTCGGGTGCCGGGACCGTCACCTCGAACTCGCGCATCTCCCCGGGTGCCCGGACGATGTCCCGGACGGGGAGGACGAAGGGACCGCTGTTCACACGCTTTCTGACCACGGTCGTCCATGCTACGCGTGACGGAGACCCCGCGGGCCGGATCAGCCGGTACGCGCGCCGTTGTCGAGGAAGCGCGCGACGGGGCCTGGTACGAACGGAGACACATCGCCCCCGAGCGAGGCGACCTGACGGACCAGCGAACTGGACACCAGAGCATGCGCGGGATCGGGCAGGAGGAAGACCGTCTCGATGTGAGCGAGATGCCGATTCACGATGGCCATCGGTGTCTCGTACGCGACGTCCACCTGCGACCGGATGCCCTTCACCAGCACGCCGGCGCCCACATCGGTCGCGTAATCGACGAGGAGTCCGACGCTCCAGGCGGCCACGACCACATCGCCCTCGATGCCTTCCTCCTCGATCGACTGCTCGAGGAGCGACAGACGCTGCGCGATCGGCAGCATCGCCTCTTTGCCGGGGTTGTGCACGACGAGGACATGCAGCTGGTCATACAGTGCTGCAGCCCTGCGGATGACGTCGAGATGCCCGAGGGTCGGAGGGTCGAAGGAACCCGGCACGACGGCGATCCGGTTGTTCATGTCGTCGAGCCTAACGACACCCTGCGCCTCCCGCGCAGCGACTCAGTTCTTTCCGAGTGCGGCACGTTCGCGCTGACTGACGCGCCCGGCGATGGCGGCGGCGAGACCCGGTGTTCCATCCAGCGTCGGATCGTTCGCGAGCAGGCTCTCCGCCTCGGCGCGAGCCGTGGCGATCAGGTCCGCGTCGGCGACGACACGAAGGAGTCGCAGGGAGGATCGAACACCCGACTGCGCATCGCCGAGCACATCCCCCTCGCCGCGCAGATCGAGGTCGACTTCGGCCAATTCGAAGCCGTCCGTCGTCGCGGCGACGGCTTCGACGCGCTGACGCGCAGGCGCGAACGGGTCGGCCTCGGTCACCAGCAAGCAGAGCCCAGGGACCGAGCCGCGACCGACGCGACCTCGGAGCTGGTGCAGCTGGGATACGCCGAATCGGTCCGCTTCGAGGATCACCATCGTCGAGGCGTTGGGAACGTCGACGCCGACTTCGACCACGGTCGTGGCGACGAGCACGTCGATGTCTCCACGGGCGAAGGCCTGCATGACGGCATCCTTCTCGTCACCGGGCATCTTGCCGTGCAGGATCTCGACGCGGATGTCCCGGAAGTCGGGATGCCCCGCCAGCAGCGCTGCGGCCTGGACGACACCCCACCGGGTGCGGCCCGGTTCTTCCGTCTCGACGGATTCCTCGTCGTCCGTGTCGGTCGCAGCGTCGATCGCCGGACACACCACGAAGGCCTGCCTTCCGAGACGCACCTCCTCGGCTAGGCGCTCCCAGACGCGTGCGAACCAGGCGGGCTTCTCCCCCACGGGAGCGACGAAACTCGAGATCCCGGCCCTCCCGCCCGGCATGGTGCGGATGGTCGACACGTCGAGGTCGCCGAACACGGTCATGGCGACGGTCCGCGGGATGGGCGTCGCCGTCAGGACGAGAACGTGCGGTGAGCTGCCCTTTGCGCGGAGAGTCTCCCGCTGATCGACGCCGAAACGGTGCTGTTCGTCGACGACGACCAGTCCCAGATCAGCGAACGTCGTGGATTGACTCAGCAGGGCGTGCGTCCCCACCACGATGCGCGACTGCCCGGATGCGACGCGCAGGGCCGCGCGGCGGCGCTCGGCCGCGCCCAGCTGCCCGGTGAGCAGCGTCGGCATGAGCGCGGGTGCGAGCTCGGGGCCCAGCATCCGCGCCATGGAACGCACGTGCTGAGCGGCCAGGACCTCCGTCGGGGCGATGAGCGCGGACTGCCCACCGGACTGGGCGACCTGCAGCATCGCTCGCAGGGCGACGAGCGTCTTCCCCGAACCGACTTCGCCCTGCACGAGACGGTTCATCGGCCACGGGGCCACGAGGTCCGCGGCGATCCTGTCACCCACGGTCACCTGGTCGGGAGTGCGCTCGAAGGGCAGGGCGGCGTCGAATCGCGACAGGAGTTCACCGGAGGGCCGAGCGGTGGCCGACATCATCCGGACGAAGTGACGCTGCTGCAGGAGCGCCGCCTGCAGGACGAATGCCTCGTGCATCCGGAGCGTCTCCCGCGCCGGACCGATCTGGTCGAACGACTCCGGGTCGTGGATGCGGGTCAGCGCCATGCGGGCGTCGAGAAGGCCTTGTTCGGCACGGAAGGCGGCGGGCAGGGGTTCGGGGACGGCCCCGAGCTTGGGGAGCACCAGGTCCACGCACTTCTTGACCTGCCAGCTCGAGAGGGTGCTCGTCGCGGGGTAGATCGGGATCGGACGATTCCGCCATGCCTCCGCCGTGAGCCGGGCGGTTCCCTCGTCGTCGAAGAGCTGATAATCGGGATGCGTGAGCTGCTTCTGCCCGCGGTACTCCCCCACCTTGCCGGTGAAGATGCCCTGCCGACCGGCAGTGAGATCCTTGACGCGCCACGCTTGACCGAAGAACGTGAGCGACATGGTGCCCTCGCCATCACCGATGACGACCTCGACGAGTTCTCCGCGCCGGCCTCGCATCTGCCTCGTCGACGCGGAGCGGACCTCGGCCACGATCGTCACGAGCTCGCCGACCGCGGGAGCGCCGCGATGGGTGTCAGCTCCCCACGGCTCGCATACCGGCGCGGGTAGTGACCCAGCAGCTCCCCGACCGTGGTCATCTGGAAGGCGCGCTTCAGCCCTTTCGCCAGACTCTCGCCGACGGCCTCCGGGAGGGACGTGTCGAGCGAGTACGAGGCCATGCGACGAGTCTACGAGCGGGCGCCGACGCGGATATCGTGTGGGGGTGACGAGGATCATCGCCGGTGACGCCGGGTCGCTCCCGCTGGCCGTGCCGAGCGCGGGCACGCGACCGACGAGCGAACGTGTGCGCGAATCGCTGTTCGGCGCGCTGGAGTCCGCCGGCCTCGTCGACGGTGCGGCCGTCCTGGACCTCTTCGCGGGTTCCGGCGCGCTCGGCCTCGAGGCCGTCAGTCGCGGCGCGGCGTCGGCCGACCTCGTCGAGCGCGCGCCGCGCGCGGCATCCGTCGTCGAACGGAACGTCCGCTCCGTCGCGCGGAGCCTTCCGGGACGACGGCTGACGGTGCACCGGTCCGCCGCAGACGCATTCCTCCGGAGCGGCGGTTCGTCGTTCGACCTCGTGTTCGTGGACCCGCCGTACGACATGACGGATGCCGAGGTCTCGGCGACCCTCGCGCTCCTCACCCCTCGACTCACCGCTTCCGCGGTGGTCGTCGTCGAGCGCGCCACACGGTCCGGCGAACCCGATGTGCCCGCCGGCCTGGTGGCGGAGCGCGCGAAGAAGTACGGCGACACGACGCTCTGGTGGCTCAGCCCCGCGGACACCGGGGCCGCTCCTCACCCGAGCGCCGAGTCCCAATCGACGTAGGGGTCCCACCCGCCCCGGGCCGACGGAACCACGCCGTCAACGAGGACGGCGGCTTCCGACCGCTCACGGACATGTCCGATGACGTCGAAGCCGAGCGGCGTGGATCCCGCCGGGAAACACGCGAGAAGCGCGTGGTCCTCCCCGCCCGTGAGGGCATCGTCGTCGAGACCGGCGTCGATCGAGATCGTCACCCCCGACGCGTCCGCGATCCGCGATGCGTCGAGGAGGAGACCGTCGGAGACGTCCATGAGCGCCGTCGCGCCCGCGCGGGCGGCAACCACGCCGAGCTCGACGGGCGGCCGCGGCCGCAACTGGGCCTCGAGGTCGTGGCGATCGGCGACCGACAGCACATCGTCATCGATGGGAAGAGGGATGCCGTCGGCATCCCGGAACCGGTCGAAAAGGATGCGCAAGCCTCGAGCCGCCGCACCCAGCTCGCCCGCGACGGCGACCTCGTCGCCGGGACGCGCCCCGGACCGGCGGACCGGCTCCACCCCGTCGAGGACGCCGAGGGCGGTGACGGCGACCGTGAGCGTCTCGGACACGGTGAGGTCGCCCCCTTCGACGGCGCAGCCCGGTGAGAGCTCCGCGAGGGCGTCGCGGAAGCCGGTGGCGAGCGCATCGACGAACGCGGCGGGAAGCGAGTCCGGGAGCGCGAGGGCGACGAGGAGCGCCGTCGGCCGCGCCCCCATCGCGGCGACGTCGGCGACGTTCACCGCAGCCGATTTGAATCCGAGGTCGTACGGGGACGTCCAGGCGAGCCGGAAGTCGGGCCCATGGACGAGCGTGTCGGTCGTGGCGACGACCCGGCCGCCGGGGATCGCGAGGACGGCTGCGTCGTCGCCGGGGCCGACCTCGGCACGCGATGCCGGGCCGAGCACGCGAAGGATCCGGGCCAGCAGCTCCCTCTCGGACACGTCGCGCACACGGAGCTCACCCATGCGTCCACGGTAGCCTGGAACGATGCCCCGAACCCGCTCGTCCGCTGCGCTCGCCTTGCTCGTGGCGGGAACGGCCGTCCTGTCCGGGTGCTCCGGGACGGTCGCCGTCGACACCCCTCCGCAGGCCGAGGATCCGCGCTGCGCGCAGGTCATGGTCCGGCTGCCGGACGTCCTCGAGGACCAGCAGCGGCGGTGGACCGATGCGCAGTCGACCGCGGCGTGGGGCGAGCCGACGACGGTGCAGTTCGCCTGCGGCGTGCAGCCGCTCGGACCGACCACTCTGCCGTGCTTCACCGTCGACGGCGTCGACTGGGTCGTCGACGACTCGAAGGCGCCGCTCTACCGGATCACCACATACGGCCGGGTGCCCGCCGCGGAGCTCATCCTGGACTACGACGTCGTCTCGTCGAGCGGTCCCGTCTCCGCCCTCAGCCGACTCATCACGAAGCGGTTCGAGACGACAGCGAAGTGCGTCGCGCCGACCGAGACGCAGCCCTGACCGGGATCAGCGCGCGAGTTCGACCAGTTCCGTGATGAGGTCCGGGTAGCTGAGGCCGCTCTGGATCCAGCACGTCGGGAACATCGAGATCGGCGTGAAACCGGGCATGGTGTTCACCTCGTTCACGAAGAACTCGGATCCCGTGTAGAAGAAGTCGACACGGGAGAGCCCCTGTCCGCCGACCGCCTCGAACGCCTGGGCGGCGATGCGCTGCATCTCGCGGAGTTCGCCGTCGTGCAGCTCCGCAGGGCAGACGAGATCGATACCCGGGGCACCGAGGTACTTCGCCTCGAAGTCGTAGAAGTCCCGACCGCTGACGACGATCTCGCCCGCGACGCTGACACGGGGCTCCGCTCCGTCGCGGCCCTGCAGGACGCCGCACTCCACCTCGCGACCCGACACAGCCTGCTCGACGAGAACGCTCGTGTCCTCATCGAAGGCGGTGTCGAGGGCGGCATCCAACTCGCTCCATTCGGACACCTTCGACACCCCCACGCTCGATCCCGCACGAGCGGGTTTCACGAAGACCGGCAGACCGAGGGCGCGGATGCGGCGACGCCACAGGTCGTCGTCGCGCTCCAGTGCCGCACGCGTCACCGTCACCCACGGGACCACGGGGACGCCGGCGGCGCGCAGGACGCTCTTGGTCGTGTGTTTGTCCATGCCGATCGCCGACATGAGGAGCCCCGCTCCGACGTAGGGCAGGTCGAGGAGCTCGAGGAAGCCCTGGACGGTGCCGTCCTCCCCGAAGCGGCCGTGGAGGATGGGGAAGACCACATCGATGTCGCCGAGATCTTCAACGGTCCCATCGGGACGACGGACCGAGAGGGTGCGTGTCGCCGTGGAATCCGGCCAGACGATGCGGGTGCCGTTGTCGACGACCTCGGGAAGCCGCTCGGGGTTCAGCGCGAACTTGTCGGGGTCGTCCTCCTCGAGGACGAAAGCGCCGTCGCGGGTGATGCCGACGGGGATGACCCGGTAGCGCTCACGATCGATCGCGCGCAGCACCCCGCCCGCCGTGGCGGAACTGATCGAGTGCTCGCTGGAACGCCCGCCGAAGAGCAGAACCACTACCGCCTGAACCATTCTGAGTCCTCTCCTCCGTGGGCTCATCGTCATCCGTCGTCAGGTGCGGAGCGATGTCACGGGGGTTCATCGTGCCGTCGAGCACCATCTTGACCTGCTCGACGATGGGCATCTGGATGCCGGCTGCCCGCGCCAGCTGAAGGACGGGAGCGACGGAGGCGAGGCCTTCGGCCGTCTGGTCCATCTGCTTCACGACCTCGGTGAAGCTGTATCCCTGTCCGAGCAGGCGGCCGGCGGTGTTGTTGCGGCTCAGGGGCGACTGGCACGTCGCGATCAGGTCGCCGAGACCGGCGAGTCCCTGCAGCGTCTCGGGCTGAGCGCCCTGCGCGACGGCGAAGTCCGTCATCTCCACGAGACCGCGAGTGATGATCGACGCCTTCGTGTTCTCGCCGTAGCCCACCCCGTCGACGATCCCGATCGCGACGGCGATGAGGTTCTTCAGCACACCGCCGAACTCGGTGCCGATCACGTCGGTGTTGACGAAGGTGCGGAAGTAGCCGTTGCGCGCGACGCGGGCGACGGCTTCAGCGGTCTCCTGGCTGGAGGACGAGATGACTGCGGCCGTGGGCTGCTGGCGCGCGATCTCCAGGGCGAGGTTGGGCCCCGAGGCGACGGCGATGCGGGCGGGGTCGCAGCGGAGCTCTTCTTCGAGCACCTGACTCATGCGGAGCCCGGTCTTCTTCTCCACGCCCTTCATGAGGGAGACGATCGGAGCGTCGCTGTCGCCGAGCAACGGGCGGACGCCCTTCAGGTTCTGCCGCAGTGCCTGGCTCGAGATCGCGATGTAGACCTGGGTCGCACCGTCGAGCGCCTCCGCGAGATGGTGGGTCGCCGACAGCCCGCGGGGCAGGTTGATGCCCGGGAGGTACTGCGTGTTGCGCTTGCCCTCGCGGATCTCGTGCGCGAGCTCTGCTCGACGTGCCCACATCATGACGTCGGCGCCACCGTCTGCGAGGACCTTGCCGAAGGTCGTCCCCCAACTCCCGGAACCGAGAACGGCGACGCGAGGAGCGACGACGTCGCGGCGCGGCGATTCCCTAGGAGTCAAGACGCCCCGTCTCGTTCTGCCCGTGCTTGGCCGGGTTCCATCGCTCTGCAGGAGGCTCCTCGCCTCGAAGGCGGCCCAGGAGGATCGAGATGTCGCGCATGACGGCATCCGTCGCGGCGGTGAGGGTGGCGGGCGTCGTGTCGGTGAAGGCGGTCAGATCGACGGGAGGGCCGACGAGGACGCGCACACGGCGACGGGGGGGCCACAGCCGAAGACGGCCGTACCTCGGCAGGATCTCCTGCACGCCCCACGTCGCGACCGGGATCACCGGTAGCGGGCGGCCTGCGGCCAGGGCGAGCCGGACGGCGCCCGTCTTGCCGCGCATCGGCCACATGTCGGGGTCGCGTGTGAGCGAGCCCTCCGGGTAGACGATGACACCGCGCTGCGCGGCGACCAGGGCGTTCGACTGCGCGAGCGTCTGCGTGGCAGCTGCCGAGTTCGACGCCCGGGCGACGGGGATCATGCCGGTCGCACGCAGCAGGGCGCCCAGTACGGGGACCTTGAAGAGGCTCTCCTTCGCCATGAAGCGCGGAGCGCGGCCCATGCGCCAGGTCGCGACCGCGATGATCACGGGGTCGAACTCGCTGTAATGGTTCGGTGCCAGGACGTACGCGCCCTCGAGCGGCAGATTCTCCGCGCCCTCGATCTCGATCCTCGCGAACCACCCCGTGGCCGGGACGACGATCATGGCGGCGGGCCAGAACACGCTGGGGCGCGTCTTCTCCGCCGACGCGCGACGACGCGGGCTCACCCGGGTCACTCCGTGACGTCGAAGTCGGCGCCGAGATCCGTGAGCTTCTCGAGGAACTTCTCGTACCCCCGGCGGATGATCCCGATGTTGCGGACGGTCGACTCGCCCTCGGCGGCGAGGGCCGCGATCACGTACGAGTACCCACCCCGCAGGTCGGGCACGACGACGTCGGCGCCCCGGAGCGGAGTCGGCCCGTTGATGACGGCCGCCTGCTCAAGCGCGCGTCGGGGAACGCGCCGCTCGGAGCTCGCGATGCCGTCGGGGTGTACGACGATGTCGGCGCCCATCTGGACGAGGGCGCGCGTGAAGCCGAGACGGTTCTCGTACACGGTCTCGTGGACGACGGACTCGCCCTCGGCCTGGGTCAGAGCGACGATGAGCGGCTGCTGCCAGTCGGTCATGAAGCCGGGGTGCACGTCGGTCTCGACCATGACGGGCTTGAGTGCGCCGCCACGACGGAAGCGGATGCCGTCCTCGGCGATGTCGAAGTCGCCGCCCACTTTGCGGAAGACGTTGAGGAAGGTCAGCATCTCCTGCTGCTTCGCTCCCCCGACGAAGATGTCACCGTCGGTCGCGAGCGCCGCGGCGGCCCACGAGGCGGCCTCGTTGCGGTCGAAGATCGCCCGGTGGTCGTAGCCGCGGAGCGACTCGACACCCTCGATGAAGATGACCCGGTTGGGCTCGTAGGAGATGATCGCGCCCATCTTCTGCAGGACGGCGATCAGATCCATTATCTCGGGCTCGATGGCTGCGTTCCGGAGCTCGGTGGTGCCCTTCGCCCGGACCGCGGTGAGCAGCACCTGCTCGGTCGCACCGACGCTCGGGTACGGGAGCTCGATGTTCGCGCCGTGCAAGCCACCGGGTGCCGAGAGACGGATGCCGCTGGGCAGCTTGTCGACGATGGCACCGAACGAGCGGAGCGCGTCGAGGTGGAAGTCGATCGGGCGGTCGCCGATGCGGCATCCGCCGAGGTCCGGGATGAACGCCTGACCCAGCAGGTGCAGCAGGGGGCCGCAGAAGAGGATCGGGATGCGGGACGCTCCCGCGTGCGCGTCGATCTCCTCCATGTGCGCCGAGACCGCGCCGCTCGGGTCGAGTCGAAGGACGCCGTCCTCGAGGTCCTCGACGCGGACGCCGTGGACCTCGAGGAGCGAACGCACGACGTGCACATCGCTGATGTCCGGCACGTCTCGCAGGATGCTGGCGGTCTCACCAAGGAGAGCGGCGACCATCGCCTTGGTGGCGAGGTTCTTCGCCCCCTTCACCTCGACGCGGCCCCGCAGCGGTCGACCGCCGCGGATCCGGAGCGTCTGGCCGGTGTTTCCGCCGCTGGCGGGGGTCGACGCGGAGTCGCTGAGAAGTGTGTTCATGGGTGGGACCTCATTACTGGTGTCGAGGAAGCGTGGTCCGGCCCCGTTGTGCGGGGCGCTGGCCGATCAGCGGACGGGGAGCGTCCGTGGCCGCCACGCCTCGCGGCGCGCCTCGAACTGCGCGATCTGATCTTCGCTGCGCAGCGTGAGCCCGATGTCGTCGAGCCCTTCGAGAAGCCGCCACCTAGTGTAATCGTCGATGTCGAAGGAGGCCTGGAGGTCGCCGACCTCCACTGTCCGTGTCTCGAGGTCCACCGTGATCTCCCGCCCGGGTTCAGCCTCGAGCGCCGCCCAGATCGACTCGAGGACGTCCTCGGTGACGACGCCGGTGACCAGGCCCTGCTTGCCCGAGTTGCCGCGGAAGATGTCCGCGAACTTCGTGCTGAGGACGACCCGGAAGCCGTAGTCGCGGAGCGCCCAGACCGCGTGCTCGCGGCTCGAGCCGGTACCGAAGTCAGGGCCCGCGACGAGGACGGAACCGTCGCGGTAGGCATCCTGATTGAGGATGAACGCGGGGTCCTGGCGCCAGTTGGCGAACAGCGCGTCCTCGAATCCCGTCTTGGTGACGCGCTTGAGGTAGACGGCGGGGATGATCTGGTCCGTGTCGACGGCGGAGCGCTTCAGGGGCACGCCGACGCCCGTGTGGCGGGTGAACTTCTCCATGTCAGGCCTCCGTCAGGGTCATTGCGTCGAGATCGCTGGGGCTCGCGAGGCGGCCGAGGACGGCCGTCGCGGCGGCGACCAAAGGCGACACGAGGTGTGTGCGACCGCCCTTGCCCTGCCGGCCCTCGAAGTTGCGGTTGCTCGTCGAGGCGCATCGCTCCCCCGGCGCCAGCTGGTCGGGATTCATGCCGAGGCACATCGAACAACCGGCGAAGCGCCACTCCGCTCCGAAGTCGATGAAGACCTTGTCGAGCCCTTCGGCCTCGGCCTCGAGGCGCACCCGGGCGGAGCCCGGGACCACCATCACCCGAACGCCCGGGGCCTTCGCCCGGCCCTGCACGATCGACGCGAACTGACGGAGGTCCTCGATGCGGCTGTTCGTGCACGAGCCCATGAAGACGGCATCCACCGACACGTCCTTGAGCGCCGTCCCCGGAGCGAGGTCCATGTACTCGAGGGCGCGTTCGGCCGCTGCGCGCTCATTGGGGTCGGTCATCTGCTCGGGGTTCGGGATGACGCCGCTCAGCGACACTCCCTGACCGGGGTTCGTCCCCCACGTCACGAAGGGTTCGAGCTCGTCGGCGTCGAGGAAGACCTCGGCGTCGTAGACCGCTCCCTCGTCGGAGGGGAGCGTGCGCCAGTAGGCGACTGCGTCGTCCCAGTCGGCGCCCTGAGGGGCGTGCGGCTTGTCCTGGACGTACGCGAACGTCGTCTCGTCGGGGGCGATCATGCCGGCGCGGGCGCCCGCCTCGATGGACATGTTGCAGATCGTCATGCGCCCCTCCATCGAAAGGGAGCGGATCGCGGATCCGCGGAACTCCAGCACGTAGCCCTGACCGCCGTTGGCACCGATCTTCGCGATGATCGCGAGGATGATGTCCTTCGCGCTCACACCGGGTTTCAGCGTCCCCTCGACGGTGATCGCCATCGTCTTGAAGGGTTTGAGCGGCAGCGTCTGCGTCGCGAGGACGTGCTCGACCTCGCTCGTGCCGATGCCGAAGGCCATGGCTCCGAACGCGCCGTGCGTGGAGGTGTGCGAATCGCCGCAGACGACCGTGATGCCCGGCATGGTCAGACCCAGCTGGGGCCCCACGACGTGGACGATGCCCTGCTCCTTGTCGCCCAGCGAATGCAGGCGGACGCCGAACTCCTCGGCGTTGCGTCGGAGGGTCTCGATCTGGGTACGGCTCGTGAGGTCGGCGATCGGCTTGTCGATCTCGAGGGTCGGCGTGTTGTGGTCCTCGGTCGCGATGGTGAGGTCAAGGCGACGCACGGGGCGACCTTCGGCGCGGAGCCCGTCGAAGGCCTGCGGGCTCGTCACCTCGTGCACGAGGTGGAGGTCGATGTAGATGAGGTCGGGGCTGCCGCCTTCACCCTTCACGACGAGGTGGTCGTCCCACACCTTCTCGGCGAGGGTCCGCGGACGGTCGGGAATCGTGCTCATGATGTCTCCTGATGTCGGATGGCGCCCGCGACAGCCTCCGCGACGAGAGAGGGCTCAGAACGAGGTCTCGTCGCGGCCGATAAGGAGTCGAGCGGTCCGCACGGCGCCAGACTATCACCGGCACGGCCGGACCCGCGTGGCCGCTGCCCGTAACACCGCGTCTCACGACGATCACCGCGCGCGGGGCCGTGGCACTGTGTCGGTCTGAGGACAGGAGAGCCGCATGACCGAACGAGCCGCGGGCGGATTCACGACGCGTCAGGTGCACATCGGGGCGGATGCCGCACCGGCGACGCCGCGCGCCCTCCCCATCCACCTCACCGCCGGTTTCACGTTCGACTCCTTCGACGACGCGGCCGCGCACTTCGGTTCGGGCGATGGGTTCGGTTACTCCCGCACCGGCAACCCGACGGTCGATGCCGTCGAAAGGAAGCTCGCATCCCTCGAGGGCGGTGCCGAGGCGCTCCTCGTCGCCTCCGGCCAAGCAGCGATCGCCGTCGCCCTCCTCGGCCTGCTCGAGTCGGGATCGCACATCGTCAGCTCGACGCACATCTACGAAGGCACGCGCGGGCTCCTCCTCGACAACCTCGCGCGCCTCGGCATCGAGACGACGTTCGTCGACGACATCGCGGATCCGGATGCCTGGCGTCGAGCGATCCGGCCCGAGACCCGCGTGCTGTTCGGCGAGTCGATCGCGAACGCACGGAACGACGTCCTGGACGTCGCGGCCATCGCCGCCGTGGGCGAGGCCGCCGGCATCCCGCTGATCGTCGACAACACGTTCGCGACTCCCTACCTCCTGCGTCCTCTCGAGCACGGAGCCGCGATCGTCGTGCACTCGGCGAGCAAGTTCCTGTCGGGCCACGGATCCGTCCTGGGCGGAGTCATCGTCGACGACGGTCGGTTCGACGGCACGCGTGCGGGCCGACTGTTCCCCCAGCTCGCGCGGCGTGGTCCCGACGGCTCCCCCAGCCCGTGGGAACGCCACGCGGGGCGCGCGCGGATCGCTCACCTCCGAGAGCGCGTCGCCCCGCGGTACGGGCCGACGCCGTCCCCGCTGACGGCGTTCTTCGTGGGTCAAGGCATCGAGACGCTCAGCCTCCGCGTACAGCGTCAGTCCGAGAACGCGCTTGCCGTGGCACGCTGGCTCGATGCCCGCCCCGACGTCGCAGCGGTCGACTACGCCGGCCTGCCGACGCATCCCGGCCATCACCTCGCGCGGACGTATCTGCGCGGCGGATACGGCTCCGTCTTCGCTGTGACCCTATACGGCGGTCTGGCCGCGGCGCGGGCGTTCATAGAGGAGCTCTCGGTCATCACCCACATGACCCACCTGGGAGATGTCCGCTCGCTCGTGCTCCACCCGGCGACGACGAGCCACGCACGCCGGTCACCGGAGCAGCGGACGCAGCACGGCGTCCACCCGGGGACGGTCCGACTGTCGGTCGGCATCGAGGACGTCGATGACCTCATCGGCGACCTCGCGCGAGGACTGCAGGCCGCGGCATCCGTCGCCGAACCCGATGTGGCGGTCGTGGCGTGAGCCGTCCGCAGCACTTCGGCTGGTTCCTCGCCCGCGGATTCGGACCGCACGGCTGGGGCCGTCCGTACCTCGACTGGGACTACGACTGGACCTCGCCCGCGCTCTACCAGCAGGCGGCCCGCACCCTCGAACAGGCCGGATTCGACCTGCTCATCATCGAGGACGCACCCTCGCTCGGCTCGGCCGCGACGATCGACCTGCGCGTGCGGCATGCCTTCGGCGGGCCGAAGCTCGACCCCCTCCTGCTCGCGCCGTACCTCTTCGCGGCCACCGAGCACATCGGGATCGTCCCCACCGTCAACCCGGCCGCGACCCTGCCGTACACCGCTGCCCGCCAGTTCGCGACGCTGCAGCACCTCAGCGGGCATCGGCTCGGCCTCAACGTCGTCACCGACACAGGCAGCGCGCGCCATTTCGGAACGGCGCCCCAGCTCGGTCACGACGCCGCGTACGACCGCGCCGAGGAATGGATGTCGGCGGTCACCGCGCTGTGGCGCAGCTGGCCCGAGGGTGCCCTGATCGCAGACCCCGCCGCGGGTCGCTACGCGGACGGCTCGCTGCTGGAGCCAACCGTGCACCGGGGCGAGTACTACTCCTTCGACGGGCCGCTGAACGCGATCCCCTTCGTCCAGGGCGAGCCCGTCATCGTCTCGCCGGGCGGGTCGACGCGCGGTCTCGGCTTCGCCGGGACGAACTCCGACGTGCAACTCGCGCTCGCGCCGATGACCGAGGACTCGGTGCGGGCCTACCGTGGTCGCATCCACGACGCGGCGACCGCGGCCGGACGCTCGCCCGACGACATCACGATCCTGTTCGCCATCCAGCCGGTCGTCGTCTCCTCACCGGAGGAGGCCGACAGGCTGGTGGCCGCGTCGCAGCATCCCGACGACAGGACACTGCAGGCGATCGCCGAGCGCCAATCGAGCGACCTCGAGACCGACCTGACCGCACTCGACCTGGACCGCCCCGTCGACCGAGGGATCTTCGGCGAGCACGTCTCGCACGGCAGCATCCGCCGTCTCGTCGGGGATCACGACGAGGATGCGCCCTTGCGCACGATCCTCGCCGCGCACGCTCGGCTCGGCCGCCTCCGAGACGGGTCCGGCTGGGTGGGAACCGCCGGCGAGCTGGCCGACCGCATCGAGGAGTACGGCACGTGGGGCAACGACGGCGTGCTCCTGTGGGGCGACCTGCACCCCGTCACCGTGCACCGCACGCTGGACGAGCTGGTGCCGATCCTGCGACGCCGCGGCATCCTCCGCCGCGAGTACGACGACACGCTGCGAAAGAACCTCCGACCGTTCTGACGACTGCTCTCAGCGCGACGTGTCGCCGTCCGACGGGTGCGGGTCGACCGTGCGGGGCGTGCCCTGCTGTTCGGCGACGTCCTCCGCGTGGCGGACCGGAGTGGGACCCGTCGCCGGCAGCGGCTCCCGCAGTCCCTCGCGGCGCGCGGCGACGAGGCTGGCGACCGTCGCGACGGCCATCGACCCGACGATGACACCGAGCGACACCCATGTCGAGATCTCCGGCGCCCACTCGACGTGCTCGCCGCCGTTGATGAAGGGGAGCTCGTTCTCGTGCAGGGCGTGGAGGACGAGCTTCACGCCGATGAAGGCGAGGATGAACGCGATGCCGAAGTGGAGGTATTTGAGCCGGTCCAGCAGCCCTCCGAGGAGGAAGTAGAGCTGGCGGAGCCCCATGAGCGCGAAGATGTTCGCCGTGAAGACGATGAAGGCGCTCTGGGTGATGCCGAAGATCGCCGGGATCGAGTCGATCGCGAACAGCAGGTCGGTCATGCCGAGTGCCGCGAACACGATGATCATCGGCGTGAAGACCTTCTTGCCGTCGACGACGGTGCGCACCTTCGCGCCGTCGTACTCCTCGCTGACCTTCATGCGGCGACGGAGCAGGCGGACCAGGAAGCTCTCCTTCTTCTCCTCGTCCTCCTCGTCGTCACCGTCGAAAGCCTGCTTCCAGGCGGTGTAGATGAGGAAGGCGCCGAAGATGTAGAAGACCCAGCTGAACTGCTCGATGATGGCCGCGCCGAGGAGGATGAAGATACCTCGGAGGATCAGCGCGATGATGATGCCGACCATCAGCACCTTCTGCTGCGCCGCGCGGGGCACCGAGAACTGGCTCATGATCAGGACGAACACGAACAGGTTGTCGATGGAGAGGCTGTACTCGGTCAGCCATCCCGCGACGAACTGCCCCGCGTACTCCCCGTTCGTGACGACGAGCATCAGCAGCGCGAACAGCAGGGCGAGCGCCACGTAGAACACGACCCAGAGGGTGGATTCCTTCGTCGACGGGACGTGCGGGCGCTTGATGATCAACAGCAGGTCGGCGACGAGGATGAGCGTCAGACCGACGAGCGAGCCGACCTCGAACCAGAGGGGGAGCTCCATGGGGGCCTTTCATGCGGGGGCGACCCTAAGAGTACCTTTCGAGATGTCTGAGACGATCCCCGCAGTGGCGACACTCCCCCAGCGACAGAACGAACGAGGATGCCATGGCCGACCCGCTCGCGAAGAGTGACGCGGACCTGGTGGCAGCCGCGGCGAGCGGCGACCAGCAGGCCTTCCGCGAGCTCTATCGCGCGTACGCGCGACCGGTCTACTGGCTCGCCCACGGCCTCCTCGGAGACACATCGGATGCGGAGGACGTCATGCAGGAGACCTTCCTGGTCGCGTGGCGGCGCCTGCCGACGCTCGATCTCGTCAGCGACTCGCTTCTACCCTGGCTCGTCACGATCTGCCGGTTCCAGAGCGCGAACAGGATGCGGCGACAGCGGCGCGACCGCGTGAACACCGATGCCGCGGCGGACGAGACGATCCCCGCGACCGTCGATGTCGAGGATCAGGTCATCGGTTCCGCGCTCGCCGAGCGCGTCGTCGCGGAGCTCGGAACGCTCTCGGCCCTCGATCAGCAGATCTTCCGGCTCTGCGCCACGGAAGGGTACGCCTACGCCGCTGCGGCCGAGGAGTTGGGCATCTCGCACGCCGTCGTCCGCAACCGCCTCTCGCGGGTCCGTACCCGGTTGCGGACCGCCCTGGGAACGGAGGGATCATGACTCCGGAGGACATCGACCTCCCTACCCTCACCCGGACCCGGCAGGACGAGATCGAGCGGGCGCTCTTCGCCGAGATCGCCGATTCCTCGCGCCCGGCTCGGGAGGCACCGGGCCGTCGGCGTCGGCGCGGGTGGGCGTACGCCGGAGCGGCGGCGGCCGTCATCGTGGTCGCCGGCTTCATCGGTCCGGTTCTCGCGAACGGTACCGGTATCGGCTCTGCCGGGTCCCTGGCTGACGGTGCCGCCTCCGGGGAGTCGATGACACGCCCCGACGACGGAGGCGGCGAGATGAGCGGCGGCACGCAGGTGAACGGCGGCAGCCAGGACTTCGAGGATTCCGACGCAGCGACGACCTCCGTCGGCGAGAGAGCCGTGATCGCGCGTGCCGAAGCCCGCCTCGAGGCCGAGGACCCCTCAAACGCCGCAGATGAGATCGCGGCGAGGGCCCAGGCGTCGGGAGGTTACGTGGAATCCCTGAACGTCAGCGACGCGACGACGGGAAACACGACGCGATCAGACGACGCCCGCATCACCGTGCGCGTCCCGGCGTCGGGCCTCGCGGAGTTCCTGCGCGACCTCGACGAGCTCGGCACCGTCGGCGCGACCGACATCTCGCGGGACGACGTCACCGCCGAGACGACGGATCTGCGCGCCCGGATCGCGTCGCTCGAGACGTCCGCGGAGCGCCTTCGGGTACTGATCTCGGATGCCGCGACCACGGCGGACGTCCTCGCGGCTGAGGACGCCCTGGCGCAACGCCAGGCCGAGCTCGATTCGCTGCGGGCCCAGGAGAAGGCTTTCTCAGACGACGTCGCGCTGTCGAGCGCGACGATCACGATCTCTCGACCCGGCCAGTCGGTGGCCGCCGAACCGGAAGGTTTCGGTGACGGTCTCGCCACCGGGTGGAACGCCCTCCTCGTGACCCTCAACGGCGTCGTGATCGGGCTGGGATTCCTCCTCCCCTGGCTCGGGGTCGCCGCCGTCGTCATCGTCATCGTGCGCGCGGCACGGCGCGCACGACGGAACCGGCGCGCGAGGGCCACGACCGAAGAGTCGTGACGCAGCGCCGCAACGACGAAACCCCCGACCTGATGGTCGGGGGTTTCGTCATCTGTGTGACCCCAGCGGGATTCGAACCCGCGTTACCGCCGTGAGAGGGCGGCGTACTAGGCCGCTATACGATGGGGCCGTACTTTTCGTTCCCTCCCTGCGGAGGCAACCGTTCAATTATGCACGACGTTCACAGTCGTGCAAAATCGGCGCGCCCTTGCCAATGACCGCGCGTCCTGAGTTGACTGGATGCATGCGCGTTACGAAGCACGAACATGCCTGCCTCCGCCTCGACAGCGAGGGGAAGACCCTTCTCATCGATCCGGGTTCGTTCACCCTCCCCCTCGACGATCTGGGCAACCTGGTCGGTGTCGTCCTCACCCACGAGCACCCCGATCACTGGACTCCCGCCCAGCTCGACGCGATCCGATCGCAGGCGCCCACGGTGCCGGTGTTCGGGCCGGCTGGGGTGGCGGCCGCGGCATCCGACTACGACGTCACGACGGTGGCAGTCGGGGACGAGGTGGAGATCGGTCCGTTCCGGATGCGGTTCTTCGGCGGGACGCACTCCGTGATCCATGAATCGATCCCGGTCATCGACAACCTCGGCGTGCTCGTCAATGACGAGTTCTACTACCCCGGCGACTCGTACGCCGTCCCCGAGGGCGTCGACGTCGGGCTTCTCGCCGCGCCCGTCGGAGCGCCCTGGCTGAAGATCGGCGAGGCGATCGACTACGTCCTCGCCGTGAAGCCCCGCCGCGCGTTCGGCACCCACGACATGACGCTGTCGCGCGCCGGGCTCGCGATGCACCGCGACCGCCTCAAGTGGGCGACCGAGCAGAACGGCGGCGAGTTCCTCGAACTCGAACCGGGAGAGTCGGCCGACCTCTGATCGGACACGACTGAATGACGGATGCCGCGGGGCTTTCGCTCCGCGGCATCCATCATTCGTGGGGGTCGAGACTCACTCGGCGTCGTGGTCCGTCTCGATGAAGGCGACGAGCTTGTCGAGCGCCTCATCGGCGCCCTCGCCCTCGGCCTTGAGCGTCACGACAGTGCCCTGCGTCGCGCCCAGACCCATGAGGGTGAGGATGCTGCCGGCGTTCTGATCGGGACCGCCGGGAACGGCGATCGTGACGGGCACACCCGTCTCCTTGACCGCCTGCACGAAGAGCTTTGCGGGGCGGGCGTGCAGTCCAGAGCTGCTCGCGACGGTTGCGGTCCGTTCGGCCATGGTGGTTCTTCCTCCTTGAGTCGGTACGACGAGACTATGCCGTGACGGCCACGGCAGGCGCATCGACCTCGACGGGACGACGGCGGGCGTAGCGCTTGAGCAGAACGACCGAGACTGCGCTGACGACGGTGCCGATCGCGATGGACAGCAACCACAGCCAGAAGTTGTCGATGGCGAAGAACACGAAGACGCCGCCGTGCGGGGCGCGCGAGGTGATCCCGAAGAACATCGACAGCGCACCGGTCACTGCACCGCCGAGCATGGCGGCGGGGATGACGCGGAACACGTCGGCCGCCGCGAACGGGATGGCGCCCTCGGAGATGAAGGCGGCACCGAGCAGCCAGGCGGCCTTGCCGTTCTCGCGCTCGGGGGCAGTGAAGAGCTTCCGGCCGAGGACGGTGGACGCGAGCGCCATGGCGAGGGGCGGCACCATGCCCGCCGCCATGACAGCCGCCATGATCTGGAGGTAGCGCTCGTCGCCGGCGATGCCCTGCGCGAGGTTCGCCGTGGCGAAGCCGTAGGCGACCTTGTTGAGCGGCCCACCGAGGTCGAAGCACATCATGAGCCCGAGGATGACGCCGAGCAGGATGACGCCGGCGCCGGAGAGTCCGGACAGCCAGTCGTTGAGAAGCTTCGTGAGTGCGGCGATCGGACCGCCGAAGACGAACAGCAGCAACCCCGACGCGAAGATCGAGCCCAGCAGCGGGATGATGACGACCGGCATGAGGCCGCGCAACCAGCGCGGGACGGACAGGCGGTTGAGCCACCACGCGGCGAGACCGGCGAGCAGACCACCGACGATGGCGCCGATGAAGCCCGCACCCATGAAGGTGGCCGCGGCACCGGCGACGAAACCGGGGGCGATGCCCGGACGGTCAGCCAAACCGTAGGCGATGTAACCGGCGAGGGCGGGGACCAGGAAGGCGAACGACAACTGTCCGATCTGGAATGCCGCGGCGCCGAGATAGTAGACGAGTCCTTCGGGCGGCAGGTTCCAGAGGGTGAAGTTCTGCAGCGTGAAGATCGCGTTGTTGACGGTGTTCCCGTCGGCGGTGTTCGCGATCTCGTACCCGGCGAGGGCGAACCCGAGCGCGATCAGGAGACCGCCGCCGGCCACGAACGGGATCATGTAGCTCACACCCGTGAGCAGTGCTCGACGAATCGCGCCCCCGAGAGAGTTCGGCGCGGCGTCACCCGCCGTCGCGGCGCCCGACGCGGCCGGAACGCGGGCCGCATTCGGGTTCTTCGCGGCGGCGACGGCTTCGCGCACCATCTGAGCGGGCTGCTCGATACCGCGCTTCACACCGGAGCGGACGACGGGCTTGCCGGCGAACCGGGCCTGCTCGCGGACGTCGACGTCGACGGCGAAGATGACCGCGTCGGCCTCGTCGATGACCCGCTGGTCGATGGCCTTGTAGCCGCTCGAGCCCTGCGGCTCGACCGTGAGGTCGACGCCGTCCTTCTTGCCGGTCGCGGTGAGCGCATCGGCGGCCATGAAGGTGTGGGCGATCCCGGTGGCGCACGCGGTGACCGCGACGATGCGTGCGGGACGGCCGTCGATCAGGAGTTCGTCGTCGACGGCGGGCGCGGACGGCGCCGCCGCGCGCGCCTCGGCGCGGGACGTGGGCGCTTCTGCGGCGGCGGGCGCATCGGAGATCGCGTCACGGACGATGGCGACGATCTCGTCGGCGCTCGTGGCCGCACGGAGTCCCGAGGTGAAGTCATCGCGCATGAGGCTGCGCGCGAGCTTGGACAGCACGGCGAGGTGCTCCTCGGCCGCGGTGTCGGGGGCGGCGATGAGGAAGACGAGGTCCGCCCCACCGTCCTCGGCACCGAAGTCGACGCCGGGGTTCAGCCGAGCGAAGGCGAGCGACGCCTGC
Source organism: Microbacterium sp. SORGH_AS_0505 (assembly GCF_030818715.1). Lineage (NCBI taxonomy): Bacteria > Bacillati > Actinomycetota > Actinomycetes > Micrococcales > Microbacteriaceae > Microbacterium > Microbacterium sp. SORGH_AS_0505. Next base: position 2,572,889 of record NZ_JAUTAT010000001.1, read on the forward strand.
GTCACCGCGGCGCTCTTGGCGTGCGGGATGGCGATGCCGCCGGGAAGCCCGGTCTCGTCCTTCTCCTCGCGGGCCCACGCGTCGTCGGCCAGGCGGGCACCGTCGGTGGCCCTCCCCTGCGCGGCGACGCGGTGCGCGAGTGCGTCGATGACGGCGCGCTTGTCGGCGCCGAGCGGCTCGTCGATACTGACGAGTTCCGCGGTGATGATCTCAGTCACGGTGACCTCCAGTGGTCGGGTTTTCCTGCTGCAGGAGTCGTCGGACCGGCACCTCGCCGGTCGACAGGTCGTTCGGGGTCGGGGGTTGCGTACCGGGCAAGGCAGCGGCGGCGGATCCGTAGCGGATGCCGGAGCGCAGGCGCTCTGCGGGGTCGGCGCCGATCGTCTCGGCGAGGAGATACCCGGCGAGCGAGCTGTCCCCCGCGCCGACGGTGCTCCGGACGCGCGTCGGGGGCGGCGAGCCGTGCCAGGACCCGTCGCCGGTCACGAGGACCGCGCCCTCGCCGCCGAGGGTCACGAGTGCGGTGCCGACCCGCGCAGGCACGAGGTCCGCGGCGATCGCGGCGACGGCATCGGCGAGGCCTACCGTGGTGTCGAGGTCCCGCCCGGCGAGCTCGGCCAGTTCCTCGTCGTTCGGCTTGATGAGATCCGGGCGACCCGAGGCGACGGCGGCCGCGAGCGCCGGGCCGGAGGTGTCGACGGCGATGCGAGGGGCCGCGGTGCCCCACGCCGAACGGACAGCCTCGATGACGGTGACGTAGTAGTCGTCCGGCAATCCCGGGGCGAGCGAGCCGGCGAGGACGAGCCAGGAGGCGCCCTCCGTCGCGGCGACGACCGCGGCGGTGAGGGCCGCGGCATCCGCTTCGGTGAACGCCGCACCCGGCAGGTTGAGCTTCGTCGTGGTGCCCGCCTCGTCGGCGATCGTGACGTTGGCGCGGGTGGCACCGTCATGCGGGACGATCCGGGCGGGGATGCCGGTGGCCGCCAACGACACGGCGAAGGGGTCGGCGGCATCGAGCGGCAGGACCGCGAGAGCGGGACGGGATGCCGCCGCAACGACCCGCGCGACGTTGATGCCCTTCCCACCCGCATCCTCGCGTGCACCGAGCGCCGCCTGCACTTCGCCGACTCGCAGCGGCTCGCCGACCGAGATGGTGCGATCGAGCGAGGGGTTCGTGGTCAGCGTGACGATCATGCGAGCTGGACCTCCACATCGGCCTCGCGGAGAGCTTCCGCGAGGATCCTTCCGGGCGTCGTATCGGTCAGGAGCACGTCGACGTCCGACAGCGAGGCGAAGGAGACCAGGAGCTCCGCATCGAATTTGTCGCCGTCGGCGACCACGACGACCCGGCGTGCGGACGCGACGATCGCGCGCTTGACGGCCGCCTCATCGGGATCGGGGGTGCTGAGGCCGAAGCCCGCGGCGACGCCGTTCGTGCCGATGAAGGCGATGTCCGGTCGCAGGCGGGCGATCGCCTCCACGGTCTGCGCGCCGACGGCCGCGGCGGTCAGCCCCCGGACACGCCCGCCGATCGCGGTCAGCCCGATTCCCTGCGCGCCGGCCAGTGTGTGAGCGACCGACATCGAATGGGTCACGACCTCGAGGTCGCCGGCGGGATGGGGACCGGTCACCAGGAGCTGTGCGATGGCACCGGTCGTGGTCCCGGCATCCAGGTACAGGGCACCGTCGAGTTCCGAGCCGAGGAGGTCGACCGCCGCACGGGCGATCGCCTGCTTGGAGCCGCTGCGCTGCGAGGCGCGCTCGGCGACGGACGCCTCCGCGGTGCTGGCGCGGGCACGGTGGACCGCTCCCCCGTGGACGCGGCGGACGATGCCGGCCCGTTCGAGGGCGGCGAGGTCGCGGCGGACGGTCTCGGTCGTGACGCTGAAGCGGTCGGCGAGGTCCATGACGGCGACGCGGCCGTCGCTGACGATCAGCTGCTCGATCTGCTGCTGGCGCTCCGTCGCGTACATGTGGTCCTCCTCGAACAAGTCCACACGATACAACAGATACCAACATGAAACAAGAATGCGATAACGGACGACGCCCCCGGTTCTGGACCGGGGGCGTCGTCGCGTGGTTCGGAGGCTCAGGCCTCGCTCATGGCGAGGACCTCGCGCTGACCGCGTGCCGCGAGTGCGGCGGCACGAGCGGCGATGCGACGCTCCTGCTCGGCCTGCCCGGCGTCGATCGTCTCCTGATCGAGCGGGACGCTCTCGACCGTGTTCACGCCGTTGTACTTCTCCATGTAGGCGTCGAGCTCGGGGCCCGACTCCCACGACGTGATGAGGCAGTAGCGAGGGGCGTCGCCCGGGTGGTAGGCGGCGTGCCAGAGGCGCTGCGTATCGATGACGAGCTGCGCACCGGCGGGGAGAGCGATGCGGGTCTCACCGTTCGGGTCGGTGCGGTTGTCACGCAGGACGAAGAAGCTGTCCTTGTCATCGGTGAGGTTGAAGAAGCTCCGGACGACCCAGCCGGTCCCGTCGGGGTTCAGCCGGTTGTTGTCGTCCTGGTGCAGGTTGTACAGCGCGTCGGCGTACGTGTTCGGCTGCAGCTCGATGATGCGGCAACGTCCGACGTTCGAGCCGGGTTCGAGCGCACGCTCGGTGAGGGTCGGCGCCTTCTCGGTCTGCGACGGGATCCAGACGCCGTCCTTATCGGTGCGCGGCGGCTGGTGGTTCCAGAAGCCGTTGCACTCGATCTCGCCCTTGGCCGAAGCCAGCGGCGCGAATCGCGTGTCGCCGGAGGACTTCCAGTCGACGTACTCGATGTCGAGCCATTCCTTGGGATCGATTTCCTTGCCGTACATGTCGAGGACGACGTAGCCGGTCTCCTCGAGCAGAGCACTCTTGATGTAACCCATGCGGATCAACCTTTCTGTCGGGCGAGCGAAGTTTTTACAGGCCCGACTTAGGTCAGCCTACCTAGCGCCTCTGAGACCGTCAGTAGACTCGACCGGGAAAATTCGAGGAGCGATTCGAGGAACATGAGCAGCGCCACGAACGTCGATGCGACCGCCGTCAACACGATCGATTGGCTCTCCGCCTCGGACACGACGATCGTCGTTCCGGTGTACCAGCGGCAGTACCGGTGGGACATCGGGGGGTGCGAGCAACTCCTCGGAGACATCCGCGCCGTCGCCGGCAGCGACGACGGTCAGACGCACTTCATCGGTTCCATCCTGTCGACCGCGAGCACATCGGCCGATGACGACGCGCACCTCGTCCTCATCGACGGACAGCAGCGCGTGACGACATTGATGCTGCTCATCGCCGCACTCCATCACACGCTCCGCGAGGACGATCCGGCCCTCGCGGCGGAGCTCGAGGCCGTCCTCGTGCGCCGCGACGATCCCCGCCGGACGAAACTGCGTCCGCATCGGGCGTGGGCGGACGTCTTCGAGAGCGTGGTCCTGGACCGCCGTGCCCCCTCCGATGCCGACCGCGCATCGCGCTTCGACGACAACTACGCGTTTTTCCGGAGTCAGATCCGTCCTGACGAGGCTGCGGGGATCTGGCGCGGTCTGCGCAAGCTCGAACATGTGTCGATCACCCTGGGCGTAGGCGCCAACGCTCAGCAGATCTTCGAAAGCCTCAACTCGACGGGTGAGCCTCTCCGCGATCATGAGCTCATCCACAATTACGTCCTCATGGGGCTTTCTCACGCCGAGCAGAGCGAGATCGAGAACGAGTACTGGCTCCCGATCGAGGCGAACACCGGTGAGCAGATCGGCGCGTTCTGGCGGGACTACCTCGTCATGCTCACCGGTCGCGAGGTGCTCGTCGAGGGTGAGCGCGGGGTGTACGACGCGTTCCGGCACGAATTCCCCCGACTCGACCGAGAGACCCTCCGTGCGAACGCGGCGCAGTGGCGGGAGCTGTCGGAGATCTACCGACTCCTGCTCGAACCGGCCGAAGCGACGGATCCCGCGGTCGCGCGCCACTTCGGAGCGATCAACGTCCTCGGTCGCGGCATGTTCCCTATCGCGATGCGTCTGTATCGCGACCACCTGCGGGGCGAGCTGTCGGCATCCGATCTCTCTCAGGCCCTCACCCACGTCGAGTCGCTCCTGCTGCGTCGGACGGTCGTCGGCTTGCCGATCGACCGCCTGGTCGCCCGCTTCTGCCGGGCCGCGGACGAGGGCATGGAATCGCTCGTCCGCGCGATCGCGCGCATCACGCCCTCCGATGAGCGCACGCGGGTCGGCCTCCGCTACGGGGAGCTGCCGCACGCGCCTTTCGTCCTCGAGCGCCTCGCGGGAGTCGACCCCGATTCGGACCTCGTCCTCGAGCACATCCTGCCCACCGCTCCCTCCGACGACTGGAGCGGGGACGGGGTCCGCCGGTGGGCGGCTCTCACCGACGATGAGCAGAACGCGCACCGGGCACTCGTGAACACCCTCGGAAACCTGACCCTCCTCGAGGAGCACCTCGCGGACCGCGTGTTCGATGCGTCGTTCCCCCACAAGCGCACGGCGTACGAGACGAGCTCGGTCCCGCTGACCCGTGAGGTCGCGGGCGCCGAGGCATGGTCGACGGCGCAGATCGCGGCGCGCACCGAACAGCTGACCGCCCGCTTCATGGATGCCTGGCGCCGGCCTGCCGTCGTGGGGATCGACGACGACAACCTGACGCCGATCCTCGATGCCAAGAAGCGGCGCGGCTGGCCGCGCGGCTGGCAGCGGGAGTTCGATTACGTCGAGTACCGCGGCGAGCACTGGGATGTGCGGGACGTCCGCTACCTCTTCAACCGAGTGTTCGCGAGGCTGTGGGCGGACTCGCGTCAGAGCGTCATCGACTACAGCGCGCGCCAGGGTGGTCCGGTGTACCCCGCGATGGCGTGGAACGGTCAGTGGGACCAGCTGGGTGAGGGTCAGTACCTGTACCTCGGGTGGGATTCCAAGTACATGCTCTCCGCGGTCCAGGGCGTGCTCGAAGAGGCGGGCTGGGCGTCGGAGGTCTTCGTCATCTACTCCTACATCGGCGACGCGATGCGCTGAGGGTCAGTCGCCGTCGGCTCCGCCATCGGCCTCGGGCGCGGGGTCGACCGGGATCTCGATCCAGGTGGCCGTTACGGGCGCCTGCGACAGCAGATCGGGCGTCCACCCGCCGACCGCCGGGCCCTCACCCAGCCGATCGACCGGGTTCATCGGTTCGAGAGGCTCGGACGGAAGACCGCCCCATTCGGTCGGTTCTTCGGGTCGTTGCGTGAAGAGTCCCATGGGACCATTGTGCGCCTGCGCGGCGAGCCGCGACAGCTCTTGCAGAAAAAGCAAAACCCCCGCCGGAGCGGGGGTTTTTCATCTTGCTGGGGTACCTGGACTCGAACCAAGAACAACGGAACCAGAAACCGCCGTGTTGCCAATTACACCATACCCCACTGGATCCGGCCGGAACCGTTCCGAGGGTCAAGCTTAGCCCACGCCGCGGTCCCGGCCAAACCGAGGCATCAGCCGCGTGTCGCCCGCAGCTTCTCGAGACGCGCGATCGACACGTCCTTGCCCAGGAGCTCCATCGACTCGAAGAGCGGCGGCGAAACGCGACGGCCGCTGAGCGCGACGCGGGCGGGCCCGTAGGCGACGCGGGGCTTCAGGCCCAGTCCGTCGATGAGTGAGCCCGCGAGGGCCGCCTGGATGGTTTCGGCGCGGAAAGCGTCGGCCTGCACCCCCTCGAGTGCGTCAATGGACGCGGCCAGGACCTCGGCGGCGTTCGCGGGCAGCCCCTTGAGAGCATCCTCGTCGTAGGTCTCGACGTCGCGAAAGAGGAAGCCGAGCAGGCCCGGCGCCTCACCGAGCATCTGCATGCGCTCCTGGACGAGCGGTGCGGCCTTCGCAAGCATCTCACGCTGCACGTCGGTGGGAGGCGTGCTGACCACGCCGGCGCCGACCAGGTAGGGCACCAGACGCGACGCGAAGTCGCCCGGCTCCAGCATCCGGATGTGGTCCCCGTTGATGGACTCGGCCTTCTTCTGATCGAAGCGGGCCGGGTTGGGGTTGACGTTCACGATGTCGAACGCCTCGATGAGCTCCTGACGCGTGAAGACGTCGCGGTCGGCGGCGATGGACCAGCCGAGGAGCGACAGGTAGTTCAGCAGACCCTCGTGGATGAAGCCCTTCTCGCGCTGCAGGAAGAGGTCGGCCTTCGGATCGCGCTTGGAGAGCTTCTTGGTGCCCTCCTCGCCCAGCACGAGCGGCATGTGCGCGAAGCGCGGCACGAAGTCGGTCACGCCGGCGTCGATCAGTGCGCCGTACAGGGCGAGCTGGCGCGCCGTCGAGGGCATCAGGTCTTCGCCGCGGAGAACATGGGTGATTCCCATGAGCGCGTCGTCGACGGGGTTGGTGAACGTGTAGAGCGGGATGCCGCCGGCGCGGACCACCACGAAGTCGGGGAACGACCCGGCGGGGAAAGTGACCTCGCCGCGGATGAGGTCGACGTAGGTCACGTCCTCCTCGGGCACGCGCAGGCGCCAGGCGGGCTCGCGTCCCTCGGCGCGGAAGGCGGCCTTCTGCTCGTCGGTGAGTGTGCGGTCGTAGTTGTCGTACCCGAGCTGCTTCGCGCGGCCCGCCGCGGCGTTCCGAGCGTCGATCTCCTCGGCCGTCGAGTAAGACTCGTAGACGGCGCCCGAGGCGATGAGCTTGTCGAGGACCTCGCGGTAGATGTCGTGGCGCTGCGACTGGCGGTACGGCTCGTGCGGTCCGCCCTTCTCCACGCCCTCGTCCCAGTCGATCTCGAGCCAGGTGAGCGCGTCGACGAGCTGACGGTAGCTCTCCTCGCTGTCGCGTGCCGCGTCGGTGTCCTCGACGCGGAAGATCATCTTGCCTCCGGTGTGCCGCGCGTACGCCCAGTTGAACAGGGCGGTGCGGACCATCCCGACGTGCGGGAGGCCGGTCGGCGAGGGGCAGAAGCGGACGCGGACGTCCGAGCCGGAAGCGGTCGTGGTGAGGGGGTGCGGTGCAGTCGACATCACCGTCCAGTCTACGGCCGCGCCTTCGACCGGCCCGCTCGGTCAGCGACGCGCGTAGGGAGAGAGCACGGTGATCGCGATGACGACCGCGAGAGCGACGAGCGCGAGCCCGCCGTACCCGATGAGACTGAGGATGCCGCCGGCCAGCACGGACCCGATGGCCGCCGACAGCGTCATCGCCGTGTCGCTGCGCCCCTGCCGGCGAGGCCGGAGCTCGGTCGGCGTGGCCTCGGTCAGCAGCGCCGCGCCGCCCACCGTCGCCGCGCTCCACCCGAGTCCCAGGAGCAGGAGAGCGATGAGCACCGCGGTGGGCGAGTTCGGAGCGATCGCCGCGGTGACGAGCGATGCGGCGAGGACCGCCTGTCCGAGGAGGATCGTCTGCAGCCGACCCCAGCGATCCGCGAGGATGCCGAAGACCGGCGACAGGCCGTACATCCCGAACACGTGCAGGGCTATGGTGACGCCGACGATCGAGGTCACGTTCCGAGGGTCGAGGTGCGACAGGTGGACGGGGGTCATGGCCATGACCGACGCCATCGTCACGTGCGAGCCGGCCACGGCGAACACCGCGTAGCGGGCCACGATCGGTCGGTCCACTTCCACGACGCGGGTCGCACCGGCATCCCTCGTGCGAGCGAGCTGCTGCGCGACCTTCAGGGGGTCGGGCCGGAGGGCGACGAGGTAGAGGATGAGGGCGAGCGTCTGCGCGACGATCGAGAACGCGTACGAGCCGGTGAGGGGCGGCATCCCGAGCCACTGACCGACCGCCTCGCCGGGCGTCAGCATGAGCGGGCCGACGACCCCGCCCACGGTCGTCGCCCACACCACGGTGCCGAGGTCGCGTCCGCGACGCCCCTGACCCGAGAGGTCGGTCGCCGCGAACCGGGACTGCAGGTTGCCCGCATTGCCGGCACCGATGAGGATGACGCCGACGAGGAGCAACGGGAAGAGGCGGAGCGCCGCCGCGGTGATGACGACCGCGATCCCGACGAGGGCCAGCAGGTTCCCGAGGGTCAGCGCACGCCGGCGCCCCTGCGCCGAGGCGAGTCGTGCGAGCGGGATCGCGCACAGGGCGGCACCAAGGGTGACGGATGCCGTCGCGAACCCCGACAGCGACTCCTCACCCGACAGGTCGGCCGCCAGCAGCGCCCCCAGTGAGACCGTCGAGCCGAAGGCGACGCCACCGAGGACCTGCCCCGCGGCGAGGACGCCGACCGTCCGCCGCTGGATGCGGGCAACGTCGGTCGAGGAGAGGGTGGGGTCTGTCCTGTCAGGCATTCCGCGCCGTGTTGCGCAGGATGCCGAGACCCGTGATCTCGACCTCGAGCACGTCACCGGCGTGGAACTCGCCGATCCCCGCCGGCGTGCCCGTGAGGATCACGTCGCCCGGGAGGAGCGTGAAGGCCGCCGACGCGTAGGCGATGATGTCGGGCACGGAGTGCACCATGTCGGAGATCGGACCGTCCTGACGGACCTCGCCGTTCACCCGGGAGACGATGCGCGCGCCGCCGTCGAGGTCGAACTCGGTCTCGATGATCGGACCCAGCGGGCAGAAGGTGTCGAAGCCCTTGGCACGCGACCATTGACCGTCGGAGCGCTGCAGGTCGCGCGCCGTGATGTCGTTGCCGATCGTGTAGCCGAAGACGTAGTCGAGGGCCTTCTCAGCGGGGACGTTCTTGGCGACGCGGCCGATGACCACCGCGAGCTCGCCCTCGTAATCGGTGCGCTCGGACTGCGGCGGGCGGACGACGGCGTCATCGGGACCGATGACCGACGTGTTCGGCTTCAGGAACAGCAGCGGTTCGCCGGGGGCCTCGCCGCCCATCTCGGCGGCGTGGTCCCGGTAGTTCTTGCCGACGCAGACCACCTTGGAGCGTGGGATGGACGGGGCGAGGAGGGTGATCTCGGCGAGGGGGATCCGCTCCCCCGTCGTCTCGAACCCGGCGAACATCGGGTCACCGGCGAGCTCGACGACCTCCTTCTCGTCGATGATCCCGTAACGGATGGCCTCGTTGCGGCGGTAACGGACGATGCGCACGGCTCAGCCGTCCAGCCGCGTCAGCCAGCCGTGCACGTCTTCGGCGCGACCGTACTGGATGTCGGTGAGGTGCTGACGGAGCTCGAGCGCGAGAGTGCCCGTGGGCTGCACATCCTCGAATCCGAACGCCTTCAGCGCTCCGATCGGGGTGACGACGGCAGCGGTTCCGCACGCGAACACCTCGACGATGTCACCCGAGGCGACGCCCTCGCGCCAATCGGTCAGCGAGACGGGACGGCGCTGGACGCGGTGCCCGCGGTCCTCCGCGAGCTGCAGGATCGAGTTGCGGGTGATGCCGGCGAGGATCGACTCCGACTCGGGCGTCACGAGCGTCCCGTCCTTCATGACGAACACGACGTTCATGCCGCCGAGTTCTTCGACGTTGCCGTCCTCGTCCAGGAACACGACCTGGTCGCAGCCCTTCTCGTAGGCCTCGGCCTGAGGCAGGAGGCTCGCGGCGTAGTTGCCGCCGGTCTTCGCCGCTCCCGTGCCGCCCTTGCCGGCACGCGCGTAGTCCTCGCTCAGCCAGATCTTGACGGGGGTGACACCGCCCTTGAAGTAGGCGCCCGCGGGGCTGGCGATCACGTAGTAGGCGACCTTCTCGGCCGGGCGGACCCCGAGGAAGGCCTCCTTGGCGAACATGAACGGACGCAGGTACAGGCTCTGGTCGTCACCGGACGGAACCCAGGCGCCGTCGACGGCGATCAGCTCGCGGAGCGACTGCAGGAAGTACTCGGCGGGGAGTTCGGGCAGAGCCATCCGTCGCGCCGACCGCTGCAGGCGGGCGGCGTTCTCGTCGGGCCGGAACGTGTGGATGGAGCCGTCCGCGTGGCGGTATGCCTTGATGCCCTCGAAGATCTCCTGGCCGTAATGCAGCACGGAGGCCGCCGGCGACAGCGAGATGGGTCCGTAGGGCGAGACGCGCGGGCGGTGCCAGCCGCCCTTCGAGGACCAGCAGATGTCGACCATGTGGTCGGTGAAGTTCGTGCCGAACCCGGGGTTCGCGAGGATCTCCTCGCGGGCGGACGGCGAGACCGCGGCCAGGTTCTTCGTCACCGAGAAGGTGAGGGGGGCTGCGGTCGAGTCGGTGAGGGTCATGTCATTCCTGTTCCTCGCGCGGCGTCTGCGCGGCGCGCATCCAGTCAGATTACGCCCGGAGGCGTGCGGTGATGGCGTCGCCGACCTGCGCGGTCGTACGGGCGGAGCCGTCCCGCGCCTCGATGTCCTCTCGCGCAGCGCGGGTGACGCGCTGGGCCTCGTCACCCAGCCCGAGGTGCTCGAGCAGGAGGGCGACGGAAAGGATCGCGGCGGTGGGATCGGCGATCTGCTGTCCGGCGATGTCGGGCGCGGAACCGTGCACGGGCTCGAACATCGACGGGAACGCGCCGTCGGGGTTGATGTTCCCCGAAGCGGCGAGGCCGATGCCTCCGGTGACGGCGCCGGCCAAGTCGGTCAGGATGTCGCCGAAGAGGTTGTCGGTGACGATCACGTCGAAGCGGCCCGGGTTCGTGACCAGGAAGATCGTCGCCGCATCGACGTGCAGGTAGTCTACGGCGACGTCCGGGTGCTCCTGCGCCACCTCGTCGACGATCCGCTTCCACATTCCCCCGGCGTGGACGAGGACGTTCGTCTTGTGGACGAGGGTGAGCTTGTTGCGACGCCTCTCGGCCTGCGCGAAGGCGAACCGAACGACCCGTTCGATGCCGAACGCCGTGTTGACCGACGTCTCGTTCGCGATCTCGTGCGGGGTCCCCGTGCGGATGGAGCCGCCGTTGCCGACGTAGGGACCCTCAGTGCCCTCACGGACGACGACGAAGTCGATGTCCCCGGGGTTCGCGAGCGGCCCGGAGGCGCCCGGGTAGAGCACGGACGGGCGGAGGTTGACGTAGTGGTCCAGGGCGAAGCGCAGCTTCAACAGCAGGCCCCGCTCGATGTTCGCGTCCTTCAGGCGAGGGTCCCCCGGCATCCCGCCGACGGCGCCGAGCAGGATCGCCTCGTGGGACGCGATGGCTGCGAGGTCATCGTCGGTGAGAGTGTCACCGGTCTCGAGGAAGCGTGCGGCGCCGAGGGAGAAGCGGGTCCTCTCGAACGTCACCTCCGTGCCTTCGGTGACCGCGTCCAGAACCTTCTCGGCTTCTGCGACGACCTCGGGGCCGATGCCGTCTCCGGGGATGACGGCCAGCTTCACGACGCGCGACATCGCTCTCCTCGTTGTCGGGGGGACTCGCGTGTCGTCAGTGGTCGACGCGCGGAGTGCGGGTTCCCTTCAGCGTAGTGGCCGCGATGACGGCTGCGCAGACGACGAGGACCGCGCCGATGATCGACGTCACGCCGACACCGGAGTCGAAGGCGGATGCCGCGGCATCCAGCACGCGCTGGCCGAGCCCCGCCGGCAGCCCCTCCGCCACCGTCACCGCGCCGCCCAGTGTTTGGCGGGCGGCGTCCGCAGCATCGGCGGGCACCCCCTCGGGAAGGCGGATGCCGGAGCGGTAGAGAGCGGTCAGGATGCCGCCGAGCACAGCCGTGCCCAAGACCGCGCCGAGCTCGTATGCCGTCTCGGACACCGCGCTCGCGGCACCCGCCTTGGCCGGCGGAGCGGTCGCGAGGATCAGTTCGTTCGACACCGTCTCGGCGGCGCCGATGCCGAGACCGAGGAGCCCGAAGGCGGCGATGAGCGTGCCGAGAGCCGCGGCATCCGTCGACAGGGCGATCATCACATACGCGGCGACCGAGAGCGCCAACGCGACGGGTACGACCACTCGCGGAGATACCCGGCGCGAGATCGGCACGACGGCGAGGCCGGAGACGATCATCAGCACGAGCCCGGGCACGAGGGCGAGACCGGCCTGCAGCGGGCTGAGGCCGACGATCAGCTGAAGATGCTGCGTCACGAAGTACAAGAACCCGACGAGGGCGACCACGCTGAGGAGGTTCACCAGCAGCGCGCCCGTGAACGCCCCCTGCCGGAAGAGCCGCATGTCGAGCATCGGGGCGTCGGAGCGCAGCTGACGGCGCACGAACATCCACCCGAAGGCCAGACCCGCGAGCACGAGCACGACCGGCAGCACGCCGGGACCGTGGACCGCGAACTCCTTGATCGCGTACACGATCGGAACCATCGTCGCCATGCTGAGGACGATACTCAGCGGATCGATCCTGCCCGGCTTCGGATCGCGACTCTCGGGGACGAGGATCGGCGCCAGCACCAGGAGCGGAACGAGAACCGGGACGGCGAGGAGGAACACGGAACCCCACGCGAACTGCTCGAGGAGCACACCTCCGACGATCGGGCCGAGGGCCGAACCGGCCGAGAACATCGACGCCCACACCGCGATCGCGAGCCGCCGCTGGTCCCGGTCGGTGAAGATGCTCCGCAGGAGCGACAGCGTCGACGGCATGAGCATCGCCCCGAAGAAACCCATCGCCGCGCGGGCGACGATCAGGAGCTCCGCCGAGGGCGCGAACGCCGCCAGCGCGGAGATGACCGCGAACCCGGTGGCACCGATCATCAGGAGCCGCCGGCGACCGAGACGGTCTCCCAACGAGCCCATCGTCACCAGCAGTCCGGCCAGAACGAGCGGGTACACGTCGATGATCCACAGCTGCTGCGCGCTCGTCGGGGTCAGGTCACGCGCGATCTCGGGTAGCGCGAAGCTCAGCACCGTGTTGTCCACCGACACCAGGAGCACCGGGAGCATGAGCACCGCGAGCGCCGCCCAGCCCCGCCATCCCTGGCGCGTTCCGGCGGCGTCGGCCACCCGGATCTCTTCTGTCAACGTCATGATTTATACACCGTCCAGCCGGTATAGTAACAGAATCGGATGCCGGACGGGAGAGGATCGGAGACATGAGTAGACCTCCTCGGGCGCGCGAGAGCGTCCTCGACGCCTTCGAAGCCGCCCTGATCGATGAGGGCGCACGCGGCGCGACGATGGATGCCGTGGCCGCCGCGGCCGGCGTCTCGAAGGGCGGACTGCTCTACCACTACGCCACGAAAGAGGCGCTCGAAGCGGCCCTGATCGAGCGGATGCGACGACTCGTCGACGCGGACGTAGAGGACATGCTCCGCTCCCCCGACGGCATCGTCTCCGCCTTCGTCCGCACCTCCGTCCAGTCCGACACTCCCCTGGACCGCGCGATGGTGGCGACCTCCCGCCTGGCGCAAACCGGGCACGACGCGGCATCCGTCGCCCTCCGCGACGTGCGGCGGGTATGGGAGGACGCTCTCCGGCCGCACACGCGCGATGAGAGCGCTCTGCAGCTGGTGCTGCTCGTCAGCGACGGGCTCTACTTCAACAGCGCACTGGCGACGACGGGCGTGCCCGGCCCCATCCCGCAAGGCGCCGACCTCGACGCACTGATCGCGCTCGTCGAGCGCGCAGCGCGCTGAGGCATCCCCCGCCGACCGGGCGAAGGATGCCGCAGCGCGTCAGACCTCGGTGAGTTCGATCTGCCGGAAGAGGTCGGCCTGGACCGAGGCGCGGAGCTCGTCGAGCATCGGCTCGGGGATCGGCGAATCGACGGTCAGGACCGACAGCGCGCGGCCGCTCGCGTCGGGACGCGCGACCTGGAGCCCGGCGATGTTGATGCCCGCTTCGCCGAGCTTCTGGCCGTAGATCGCGACGATGCCGGGCCGGTCGGCGTACCGCATCACCACGTGAAAGCGGTTGATCGGCACCTCGACCTCGTAGCCGTTGATGCCGACGACCTTCGGCACCATGCGCGTGCCGGCGAGGGTCCCCTCGACGGTGAGGACGGTGCCGTCCGACAGCGTCCCCCGGAGGATCGTGATGTTCCGGTAGAGCGGGCTCTCGGACTCGACGATCAGTCGCGTCTCGATGCCGCGCTGCTCGGCGAACAGCGGCGCATTCACGTAGGACACGTTCTCGCTCACGATGTTCGTGAAGATGCCCTTCAGCGCTGCCAGCCGGTAGACGCTGACGTCGTAGTCGGCGAGCTCGCCGCGCACCTCGACGTCGAGGCTCGTGAGGGCGCTCGGGGCGAGCCCCGTGAAGATCTGACCCAGCTGCTCGACGAGCGCGATGCCGGGACGCACGAACGGGTCGATGACGCCACCGGCGACGTTCACGGCATCCGGAACGAGGTCGCCCTCGAGCGCGAGCTTGACGGACTTCGCGACCGACACGCCCGCCTTCTCCTGGGCCTCTTCGGTCGACGCACCCAGGTGGGGCGTGACGATGACGTTCGGCAGGGACAGCAGCGGGAAGGCCGTGCCGTCCTCCTTCGGCGGCTCGCTCGTGAACACGTCGAGTCCGGCGCCGGCGATCTGGCCGGTCGTCAGCGCCGTGTGCAGCGCCGCCTCGTCGATGAGGCCGCCGCGGGCGACGTTCACGACGTAGGCGGTGTCCTTCATGATCTCGAACTGCGCAGCGCCGATCATGCCGGTCGTCTCAGGGGTCTTCGGCATGTGGATCGTGACGAAGTCGCTGGAGCTCAGCAACTCGTCGAGACCCAGGAGCTGCACTCCGAGCTGCTGCGCGCGCGTGGGGGTGACGTAGGGGTCGTAGGCGACGACGGAGACCCCGAAGGCCTGCAGGCGCGCCGCGATGAGCGCGCCGATGCGACCGAGGCCGATGATGCCGACGGTCTTCTCGTAGAGCTCGGTGCCCGTGAACGACGAGCGCTTCCACGCGCCGGTCGCCAGCGACGCGTGCGCCGCCGGGATGTGACGGGCGAGGCTCAGGATGTGACCGACGGTGAGTTCGGCGGCCGAGATGATGTTCGACGTCGGCGCGTTGACGACCATGACGCCCGCGCTCGTCGCGGCCTTGATGTCGACGTTGTCGAGACCGACCCCGGCGCGCGCGATGACCTTGAGCGACGGGGCTGCGGCGATCGCCTCGGCATCCATCTTCGTGGCGGAGCGGATGAGGACAGCGTCCGCATCGGCGAGGGCAGGGAGGAGCGCGGCACGGTCGGCGCCGTCCACGGATCGGACGTCGAAATCGGGGCCCAGGGCCTCGATCGTGGCGGGAGAGAGTTCTTCGGCGATCAGGACGACAGGCTTGGGCACGGCAGACCTTCGGGTACGCGAGTGTGGATCGCCACGAGTCCGGCCGGGCTGGGACCGACGACGGTACGCGGCACGGCCAGCCTAGCGAATTCGACCGGACGGCCCCGACCGTGTGACGCCGATCACGACCCGATGAGGGAGTTCCCGTTGGTGATCGCGTACGTGAGGATGTTCAGCCAGAAGACGGCGACGAGCCCCAGCCCGACGAAGAGGACGACCGCGAGCTGGAGGAGCGGGCGTCGACGGCCGAGCACCACGGCTGCGACGAACACGATGATCGGGAAGACGACCGAGAACAGCAGAATCGCCCATCCGCCGCCGTTCAGTCCCTCGACACCGCTCGCCTGCGCGATGAGGAAGGCAACCGCCGTCCACACCGCGTAGGCGTAGAAGAGTCCGAAGACACCCGCGATGGCAGCGGGGACCCAGGACGGTCCGCGACGGACAGCAGAAGACGAAGTCATCACGGCGTCACAGTCCGATCACGAAGGGCCAGGGAACGAGGAGGAAGACGCCGACCACCAGCCAGGCGAACCGAATCCACGTTGCAGCGGACCGGGTCAACAGGAACGTCCCCCCGAACCACAGCACCGGGGCCGCAGCGGCCACGAACAAGGCCGGGACGACCGAGGCAGGCTCGAGCCAGAACGACGTCGCTGCCGACAGGCGGGACGCCGCCAGGATCCAGCCCACGGTGTAGAGCAGGTAGATCCCGCCGAGCAAGCCGAGCGAGACGAGTGCGACGTTGCCGAGGGATGCCGGGGGCTCCCCCTCGACCGTTGCGACGACATCAGCCGGCGCCGGCTCGGTGGCGGCCGCACCGCTCCCCTTCCCCACGGCCTGCCAGCCGCTCGGCAGAGCCGCATCGGTGCGCTCGGGGCGCGGCGGTCGCGTCGGGGAATCGTCGCCTTCCCAGCGGAAGGCGTCCTCGTCGTCTCGGGGGTCGGAAGCCACGGTCCGAGTCTACCGACGCCGAAGGCCCGACCCCTTGTAAGGGTCGGGCCTCCGTGGCTCATGTCAAGCCGATCCCGGCGGATGCGCCGAGGGCTGGATGCCGAAGGTCAGCGCGCGGCCGACCCCTCGGTGTAGTCCGAGTCCTGCTGCTTCCACGCGAAGAGCGCGCGCAGGTCCTTGCCGACGGCCTCGATCGGGTGTGCGGCGGCCTTGGCCCGGAGCTCCTGGAACTCCACAGCGCCGTTGTCCTGGTCGTCGATGAAGCGCTTCGCGAAAGCACCCGACTGGATGTCCCCGAGGACGGCCTTCATGTTCTCCTTGACACTCGGGTCGATGACGCGCGGGCCCGAGACGTAGTCGCCGTACTCGGCCGTGTCGGAGACCGACCAGCGCTGCTTGGCGATGCCGCCCTCCCACATGAGGTCGACGATGAGCTTCAGCTCGTGGAGCACCTCGAAGTAGGCGATCTCGGGCTGGTAGCCCGCCTCGGACAGGGTCTCGAAGCCGTACTGCACGAGCTGCGACACACCGCCGCAGAGGACGGCCTGCTCGCCGAACAGGTCGGTCTCGGTCTCCTCGGTGAACGTGGTCTTGATGACGCCGGCGCGGGTGCCGCCGATCGCCTTCGCGTACGAGAGCGCGACGTCCCATGCGTGACCCGACGCATCCTTCTCGACGGCGATGATGTCGGGGATGCCGCGGCCTGCGACGAACTCGCGACGCACCGTGTGGCCCGGGGCCTTCGGGGCGACGAGGATGACGTCGACGTCGTCGGGAACCTCGATGTAGCCGAAGCGCACGTTGAAGCCGTGGGCGAAGGCGAGCGTCTTGCCTGCGGCGAGGTGCGGCTTGATCTCGTCGTTGAAGATGCCGCGCTGGTGCTGGTCCGGCGCGAGGATCATGATGAGGTCGGCCCATTCGGCGGCATCCGCGACGGACTTCACCTGGAAGCCGTCCTCCTCCGCCTTCGGCGCGGACTTCGAGCCGTCCTTGAGGGCGATGACGACCTCGACGCCGGAGTCGCGGAGGTTCTGGGCGTGGGCGTGGCCCTGCGAGCCGTACCCGACGATGGCGACCTTCTTGCCCTGGATGAGCGAGATGTCGGCGTCGGCGTCGTAGAGGATCTCAGCCATGTTCGTGTGTGTCTCCTTGTAGATGTCGGTAGAGAAGTTGTCGGGTCAGCCGCGCAGGACGCGCTCGGTGATGCTCTTGCCGCCTCGGCCGATGGCGACCATTCCGGACTGCGCGAGCTCTTTCACGCCGAACGGCTCGAGGGCTTTGAGGAAGGCGTCGACCTTGCCGCGGTCGCCGGTGACCTCCACCACGAGTGCGTCGGTGGCGTAGTCCACGACCGAGGCGCGGAAGAGGTTGACGACCTCGATGACGTTCGAGCGCGTCTGGTTGTCGGCGCGGACCTTGACGAGCATGTGCTCGCGCTGGACCGACGTCGCGTAGTCGAGCTCGACGATCTTTATGACGTTGACGAGCTTGTTCAGCTGCTTCGTCACCTGCTCGAGGGGCAGCTCCTCGACGTCGACGACCACCGTGATCCGGGAGAGCCCGGGGACCTCGGTGACGCCCACGGCGAGCGAGTCGATGTTGAATCCGCGGCGGGCGAACAGGCCCGCGACGCGGGTCAGCAGACCGGGCTTGTCCTCGACGAGGAGGCTCAGGACGTGCTTGCTCATCGTCAGTCCCCCTGCTCGAACGCCGGCGCGTGCTCGCGCGCGTACTGGATGTAGCTGTTGCTGACGCCTTGCGGCACCATCGGCCACACCATCGCGTCGGCGCTCACGACGAAGTCGATGACGACGGGACGGTCGTTGGTCTCGAGCGCAGTCTGGATGGCGGCATCCACGTCCTCCGCCTTCTCGACGCGGATGCCGAGGCAGCCGTACGCCTCGGCGAGCTTCACGAAGTCCGGGATGCGGATGCTGTCGTGGCCAGTGTTGAGATCGGTGTTGGAGTGGCGCCCGTCGTAGAAGAGCGTCTGCCACTGGCGCACCATGCCGAGCGACGAGTTGTTGATGATCGCGACCTTGATCGGGATGTTGTTGATCGCGCAGGTGGCGAGCTCTTGATTGGTCATCTGGAAGCAGCCGTCACCGTCGATCGCCCATACGGTCCGGTCCGGCTCGGCGACCTTGGCGCCCATCGCCGCAGGGACCGCGTAGCCCATCGTCCCGGCGCCGCCGGAATTGAGCCAGGCGTTGGGGCGCTCATATCCGATGAACTGCGCCGCCCACATCTGGTGCTGCCCGACGCCGGAGGCGTAGACGCCCTCGGGCCCGGTCAGCTCGCCGATGCGCTGGATGACGTGCTGCGGCGACATGAGGCCGTCGGTCGTCGGCGCGTACCCCAGCGGGAACTCGGTGCGGAGGCCCTCGAGATAGGACCACCAGTCCGAGATGTCGGGCTTGTCCACCCCCGCGAACGCCGCGTCGAGGTCGACCAGGACGTCCTTCAGGTCACCGACGATCGGGACGTCCGCCGTCCGGATCTTGGAGATCTCGGCGGGGTCGATGTCGACGTGGATGACCTTGGCGTCGGGGGCGAACAGGGCCGCCTTGCCGGTGACCCGGTCGTCGAAGCGCGCACCCAGCGCGATGAGCAGGTCGGATTCCTGCAGCGCCAGGACGGCCGGCACCGTGCCGTGCATGCCTGGCATGCCGAGCTGCTGCGGGTGGGAGTCGGGGAACGCGCCGCGCGCCATCAGGGTCGTGACGACGGGCGCACCCGTCGCCTCAGCGAACCGCCGCAGTTCCGCGGCTGCGCCCGCGCGGACCACGCCGCCACCGACGTACAGCACCGGCTTCTTGGCTTCTGCGATCAGCTGAGCAGCTGCCTGGATCTGCTTGCCGTGGGCCTTCGTCACCGGGCGGTAGCCGGGGAGGTCGACCTTGGGCGGCCAGACGAAGGGCGCCTTGGCCTGCTGGGCGTCCTTCGTGATGTCGACGAGGACGGGACCCGGGCGACCCGTGGAGGCGATCTCGAACGCCGCCGCGATGGCACCGGGGATCTCCGCCGGGTCCTTCACGAGGAACGAATGCTTCGTGATCGGCATGGTGATGCCCACGATGTCGGCCTCCTGGAAGGCATCCGTCCCCATGAGGGTCGAGTACACCTGCCCGGTGATGCAGACGATCGGCATCGAGTCCATGTAGGCGTCCGCGATCGCGGTGACGAGGTTGGTGGCACCGGGGCCGGACGTCGCGATCGCGACGCCGACGCGACCGGATGCCGCGGCGTAGCCCTCGGCCGCGTGGCCGGCGCCCTGCTCGTGACGGACCAGGATGTGACGCAGATCGGTGGAGTCCATCAGCGGGTCGTAGACCTCGATGATGGCGCCGCCCGGGAGACCGAAGACGTCGGTGACGCCGAGGAGCTCCAGCGAGCGGACGACGGCCTGAGCTCCGGTGAGCACAGGCGTGGACGAGCCTCCGGCCGGTGGCCGGGGCACAGCGGCGACGGTGTCAGAAGACATGAGAGAGACCTCTGTGGTGATGGATGACGAGTGTGTGGGGCCTAGCCCGTCGTCGCGCCCTCCGCAGCGGAGCGCACGAGCTTCGAGTACTTGGCCAACACGCCACGGGTATAGCGCGGGGGAAGGGGCTCCCAGCCCTCACGGCGGGAGTTCAGCTCAGCTTCGTCGACGAGTAGGTCGAGAGAACGAGCCGCGATATCGACCCGTATCAGATCACCATCGCGCACGAAGGCGATGGGACCAGCGTCCACCGCTTCGGGTGCTATGTGGCCGATGCACAGGCCGGTTGTGCCGCCTGAGAATCGTCCGTCCGTCAACAGTAGTACATCTTTTCCGAGGCCTGCGCCCTTGATGGCGGCCGTCACGGCGAGCATCTCGCGCATGCCGGGACCGCCCTTGGGACCCTCGTAGCGGATGACGACGACGTCGCCGGCGGCGATGCGTCCCTCCTCCAGCGCGTCCATGGCGGCGCGCTCGCGCTCGAACACCCGGGCGGGTCCTTCGAAGACGGCGGCATCGAACCCAGCGGTCTTCACGACAGCGCCTTCGGGGGCCATCGAGCCGTGGAGGATCGTGATGCCGCCGGTGGCGTGGATCGGGTCGTCGAACGTGTGGATGACGGTGCCGTCGATCGGGTCCGGGTCGAGGTCGCGGAGGTTCTCAGCGAGCGTCTTGCCCGTGACGGTGAGCGCGTCACCGTGGAGCAGGCCCTCGTCGAGCATGGCCTTCATGATGACCGGGATGCCGCCGTGCCGATCGACGTCGTTCATGACGTAGGTGCCGAACGGCTTCATGTCGGCCACGTGCGGGACCTTGTCGCCGATGCGGTTGAAGTCGTGGAGCGTCAGGTCGACCTCGGCCTCACGGGCGATGGCGAGGAGGTGCAGCACGACGTTCGTCGAGCCGCCGAGGGCCATCGCGAGCGCGATCGCGTTCTCGAAGGACTCCTTCGTGAGGATGTCGCGAGTCGTGATGCCCTGGCGGAGGAGGTTGACGACGGCCTCGCCGGAGCGGTGCGCGAAGTAGTCGCGGCGACGGTCAGCGGAGGGCGGGGCCGCGGAGCCGGGGAGGCTGAGCCCCAGGGCCTCGGCGACAGACGCCATCGTGTTGGCCGTGTACATGCCGCCGCACGCGCCCTCACCGGGCGCGATGGCGCATTCGATGCGCTTGAGGTCTGCTTCGCTCATCTTGCCCGCGAGGCACGCTCCCACGGCCTCGAAGGAGTCGATGATCGTGACGTCCTTCTCGGTGCCGTCGCTGAGCTTGACCCATCCCGGCGCGATCGAGCCCGCGTAGAGGAAGACGCTTGAGAGGTCGAGGCGGGCGGAGGCCATGAGCATGCCCGGGATCGACTTGTCGCAGCCGGCGAGCAGCACCGAGCCGTCGAGGCGCTCGGCCATCATGACCGTCTCGACGGAGTCGGCGATGACCTCGCGGCTCACGAGCGAGAAGTGCATGCCCTCGTGGCCCATGGAGATACCGTCCGAGACCGAGATCGTGCCGAATTGGAGGGGGTAGCCGCCACCGGCGTGCACTCCCTCCTTCGCGCCCTGGGCGAGCCGGTCGAGGCTCAGGTTGCAGGGTGTGATCTCGTTCCAGCTCGAGGCGATGCCGATCTGGGGCTTGTCCCAGTCCTCATCGCCCATGCCGACCGCGCGGAGCATTCCGCGGGAGGTGGTGGCTTCGATGCCGTCGGTGACCGCGCGGCTGCGGGGCTTGATGTCGATGATCTCGTCGGGAGAGGGCATTCTCGAAGTCTATTGCTGTGCGGCGACGCGCTCGCGTGCGACAGTCGACAGCAAAGCGGCGAGTTCTTCGATGTCTCCCACACGGACCGATGCCGCGGTCTCCCCCGCTCCGACCCGGATGCCGAGATCGTCGGGTCCGAGCGAGCGGAGCGCGTCCTCGTCGGTGACGTCGTCTCCGGCGAAGATCACCGCCGAGGCGTCGACGACATCGCGGAGGTGGGCGACGGCGGCATCCTTCCCCACATCCGTGAAGGCGTACTCGACGATGCCGTGTCCCTGCCGGCGACGCCAGTGGGGTGCGGCGTCCGCCACGAGCGCGTCCACCGCAGATCGCAGTCGCTCGGCCGCGGACGGATCCGAGACGGTGCGCAGGTGCACCCCGAACCCGAACGTCTTCGGCTCGATCCATGCGCCCGGCACCTCGCGGGCCGATTCCTCGGCCTGGGTGCGCAGGCGGTCGCGCAGATCGGTGTCGCCCGGATCCAGTGCGGCCTCGGAGTCCGCCCCCGGGAGGAGGTACTCCGCGCCGTGCGATCCCGCGAGCAGGATCGGGGAATCGTCGCTGTGCTCCGCGATGATGCGGAGGTCGCCGAGCGAGCGGCCGGAGACGAACGCGACGACCGTCGCGGGCGCGGCGACGAGGCCATCCACGGCGGCACGTGCGGCCGGCGCCATGCGGGCGCTCATCGGCTCGTCGACGAGGGGCGAGAGCGTGCCGTCGAAGTCCAGCGCGACGAGCAGCTTCTTCGTCCGCGCGACGGCGTTGATGTCGCTCATGAACGCTCCTCGCGCGCGGCGCTCAGGTCCGAGAGGAACCGTTCGGACCACTTCGCGACGTCGTTCTCGCGCACACGTCGACGGAGCGCGCGCATGCGGCGGTCCTTCTCCTTCTCGGGCATCTCGATCGCCTGCATGATCGCGTCCTTCAGTCCCGCGATGTCGTGCGGATTGACCTTTATCGCCTGGGTCAGTTCGTCCGCCGCGCCGGTGAACTCGCTCAGCACGAGGGTCCCGCCACCGTCGACCCGGCTCGCGACGTACTCCTTCGCGACCAGGTTCATGCCGTCGCGCAGGGCTGTGACGAGCATGACGTCGGCAGCGAGGAAGAGGGCGACCATCTCCTCGCGAGGGTACGAGTGGTGCAGGTACTGGATGGCGCTGTAGCCGAGCTCGTCCGCGTCCCCGTTGATGCGACCGACGGTCAGTTCGATCTCGTCGCGAAGCTCCATGTACGTCTGCACCCGCTCGCGGCTGGGGCTCGCGACCTGGACGAGGATCACGTCGTGTACCGACAGTCGGCCGTCGGCGAGCAGTTCACCGTACGCCTTCAGACGGTGACGGATCCCTTTCGTGTAATCGAGGCGATCCACGCCGAGGAGGATCGCCTTCGGGTTGCCGAGACTCGAGCGGATCTCCTCTGCGCGCGCCCGGATGTCAGGCCGCTTCGCCAGCTCCTCGTACTCCGCGGCGTCGATCGAGATCGGATAGGCGCGGGCCACCGCCGTGCGCACCCCCCCGTCCTCCGTGGGGACGGCGATGGCGCCCGCTTTGGTGTCGAATCCCAACTGGCGGCGCACGGCACGCGCGAAGTTGCCGGCATCCGCCACCCGCTGGAAGCCGATGACATCGGCGCCCAGCAGTCCTTCGAGGACCTGGCGACGCCACGGCAGCTGCGCGTACAGCCCGTATGCGGGGAACGGAATGTGGTGGAAGTATCCGATGGTGAGGTCGGGGCGGAGCTCGCGGAGAAGCTTCGGCACGAGCTGGAGCTGGTAGTCGTGTACCCACACCGTCGCCCCCTCGGCGGCGTGCTCCGACGCTGCCTCGGCGAACCTCTTGTTGACCTTGACATAGGCGTCCCACCAGGTGCGGTGGTAGGTGGGAGCGGCGATGACGTCGTGGTACAACGGCCAGATCGTGTCGTTCGAGAAGCCCTCGTAGTAGAGCTGCATGTCGTCGGCCGAGAGCGTGACGGGCACCAGGTGCAGGCCGTCGAACTCGAATGGGTCGAGCTCGACACCCGGCTGGCCGGGCCACCCGACCCAGGCACCGTTGGTGCTGCGCATCACGGGATCGAGAGCGGTGACGAGTCCACCGGGAGAGCGTCGCCAGGGTTCGTTCTCATCGTCGGTCCGGTCGACGGGAAGGCGGTTGGACACGACGACGAAGTCGGAAGCCACGGTCACGGTGTTCCTCTCGATGGATGACTTCAGGCTAACAACCGCCGCGGCATGCGTCCGGCGCAGTACCGTGGGTGGTATGCGCAAATACCTGTTCGGAACCGGACTGCTGTCAGCCCTCACCGGCGGTGTCACGCTGCTGCGCTCCGCGCGCAGCCCGGAGCCGTTCACGTGGCGCACCGCCCTCGCCTGGCTGAGCTGGGGCATCACCCTTGCGCTTGCGATCGGCTCGGTCGTCGACACACGTCGAGCATCCCGGGGCAAGCTCATCCCGATGGACTCGCCACGCGACGGCGAGAAGACAAAGCTGCTCAAGCGCCGCCTCTCCCGCTGACGTCCGGCGGATTCAGCGCGTCAGGATGAGCGCTTCGCCCTGACCGCCGCCGCCGCACAGGCCGACCGCAGCGATTCCCGTCCCTCGACGAACGAGTTCGTGCACCGCGTGGACGACCAGTCGTGCACCGGAGGCGCCGATCGGGTGACCGATCGCGATACCGCCGCCGTGGATGTTCACGATGTCCTCGTCGACGCCGAGCACGCGCTGCGACTGGGCGACGACCGCGCCGAAGGCCTCGTTGATCTCGACGACGTCCAGGTCGGATGCCGACAGCCCCTGCCGCTCGAGGGCGTGAGCGATTGCGCGGGCCGGCTGGGAGTGCAGCGAGCTGTCGGGTCCCGCCACCTGCCCTGCGGCGCCGATCACCCCGAGGACAGTCCATCCTTCTGCCTCGGCGCGGGATCGCGTCGTCACGACGACCGCGGCCGCGCCGTCCGAGATCGGCGAGGCGTTCCCCGCGGTGATGTCGCCGTCGGGTGAGAACGCCGGTCGCAGCGCCGCCAGGCTCTCCACCGTCGTATCGGGGCGGACGCCCTCGTCGGCGGTGATCCGTCGCGGCTCACCCTTGCGCTGGGGAACCTCGACCGTCACGATCTCCGCACCGAACACGCCCGCCTCGGCCGCGGCGGCCGCACGCTGGTGCGAGAGCGCCGCGACGGAGTCCTGCTCCCGCCTCGTCAGTCCGAGACCCGGGTTGCGCCGCTCGGTCGAGAGCCCCATCGAGATCCCCTCGGCGGCGTCGGTGAGTCCGTCGTGCGCCATGTGGTCGAGGACCTCGATCGAGCCGTACGCCCAGCCGTCGCGCGAACCCGTCAGAAGGTGCGGGGCACGGGACATCGACTCCATCCCGCCGGCGACGACGACCGCGGCATCCCCCGACGCGATCATGCGCTTGGCGTCGATCACCGCGGTCAGACCCGACAGACAGACCTTGTTGACGGAGGATGCCGGGACGTCCCAGCCGATCCCGGCCCCGAGGGCCGCCTGCCGTGCCGGATTCTGACCCGAACCGGCAGGCAGGACCTGCCCCATGATCACCGCGTCGACCACAGCGGGATCCACCCCACCGCGCTCGAGGGCTCCGCGGATCGCGAACGACCCGAGCTGCGGCGCCGAGAAGGACGACAGCGCGCCCTTCAACTTGCCCTGCGGGGTGCGGGCCGCACCGACGATGACGATCTCTTCGCTCATGACTCCACCTTCGCATCGGACACGATGAGGCCCGGCTCCGTCGCGTCGCGGACATCCTGCACGTTGACGCCGGGGGCGGTCTCCACCAGCACCAGACCCTCGCCCGTGACGTCGATCACGGCGAGGTCCGTGATGATGCGGTCGACCACGCCGCGGCCGGTCAGCGGCAGGGAACACGCGTCGACGATCTTCGGGGAGCCGTCTCGGGCGACGTGCTCCATCAGGACGATCACGCGGGCTGCGCCATGGACCAGGTCCATCGCTCCGCCCGGTCCCTTGACCATCTTCCCGGGGATCATCCAGTTCGCGAGGTCGCCGGTCGCCGAGACCTGCATGGCTCCGAGTATCGCGGCGTCGATCTTGCCGCCCCGGATCATCCCGAAGCTGAGTGCGGAGTCGAAGAACGCAGCCCCCGGGAGCGTCGTCACGGTCTCCTTGCCCGCGTTGATGAGGTCGGGATCGACGTCGGCCTCTTGGGGGTAGGGCCCGACCCCCAGGATGCCGTTCTCGGACTGGAGCACGACCATGACGCCGTCGGGCACGAGGTTGGGAACCAGGGTCGGGAGCCCGATCCCCAGGTTCACGTAGGAGCCGTCCTGCAGCTCCGCGGCCGCCCGTGCCGCCATCTGATCCCTGGTCAGCGCCATCTCACTCCCCCTCCGCAGCGACCGTACGTCGCTCGATGCGCTTCTCGATCTCGGTCCCGACCTCCACCACACGATGCACGAAGACGCCGGGCAGGTGGACGGCATCCGGATCGATCCCGCCCGGCTCGATCAGCTCCTCGACCTGCGCGATGCAGACGCGACCCGCCATCGCGGCCAACGGGTTGAAGTTGCGGGCTGACTTCGCGAAGACGAGGTTCCCGTGCCGATCGCCGCGGAGCGCGTGCACGAAAGCGAAGTCGGTCGTGATCGCCTCCTCGAGCACGTACTCCTTCTCGACGCCATCGACCGCGAACGTCCGGACGTCCTTGGCCGGGGATGCCAGCGCCACCCCGCCCCGGCCGTCGTAGCGCCGCGGCAACCCGCCGTCGGCGACCTGCGTCCCGACGCCCGTCTGCGTGAAGAACGCCGCGATACCCGAGCCGCCGGCGCGCAACTTCTCGGCGAGGGTCCCTTGAGGCGTCAGCTCGAGTTCGAGTTCACCCGAGAGGAACTGCCGCTCGAACTCCTTGTTCTCACCGACGTAGGACGAGGTCATCTTCCGGATGCGACGCGCACGCAGAAGGACGCCCAACCCCCAGTCGTCGACCCCGCAGTTGTTGGAGACGATCGAGAGGTCCGTGGTGCCCTGCGCGAGCAGGGCCTCGATCAGGGCGATCGGATTGCCCGAGAGCCCGAAACCGCCCACGGCGATGCTCGCGCCGTCCGGGATGTCGGCGACCGCCTCCGCCGCGCCTGCCACCGTCTTGTCGATCACTGCGCACTCCTTTGTGTCGTCCGCCCTCCAGCTTCCCCCCTCGGTGAGCCGGAGCGGGAACGGATGATTGCCATGTGGGCGAGCCGGCGCCTAGGGTCCACATTGTGGAACGACCCGCGGCATCCGTCCCCGGCACGCAGGCGATCGCGCGCGCCGCCCACCTGCTGCGACTCGTGAGCGCGGCGGGGACGACGGGCAAGGGTGTGCGGGAGCTGGCCGTCGACGCCGGCCTCACACGCACGACCACCCACCGCCTCCTGTCCGCCCTCCGCGCGGAGGGGCTCGTCGACCAGGACGAACGGAGTGCGCGCTGGCTCGCAGGCCCGGAGCTGTTCCTCATGGGCGCCGCGGCCGCCCCTCGCTACGACGTCACCCATCTCGCGGGCGACATCGTCCGCTCCCTCGCGGTCAAGACGGAGGAGAGCGCGTTCCTGTCCGTCCGGAGAGGCGACGAGACCGTGTGCCTGGTGCGCGAGGAGGGCTCGTTCCCGATCCGGTCCTTCGTTCTCAGCGAGGGCGTCCGGTTCCCCCTCGGCGTGGCGTCCGCCGGACTCGCCATCCTGTCTTTCCTGCCCCAGGAGGACGTGGATGCCTACCTCGTCCGACATCCCGAACTCGTCGCACGATGGGGTGAGGCCCACGATGCGGCGTCCCTCACACGGCGAGTCGCCGACACACGCGACCGCGGGTACGCCGTCAATCCCGGACTCATCGTGCCGGGGTCCTGGGGGCTGGGCGCGGCCGTCTTCGATCACGCGGGACGACCGGCGTGGGCGCTCAGCCTCACCGGGGTCGAGTTCCGGTTCGGCGCAGACCGGCTGCCGGAACTGGGCAGGCTGCTACTCGCCCACGCGCACCAGCTGACGACGCGCGTCCAGTCCGCGAGACGGATGTGACGCGGGTCAGAGTCCGGCCGACTCCAGCCACCGGAGCCAGACCTCGCTGACCGTCGGGTACGCCGGGACAGCGTGCCACAACCGCTCCAGCGGGACCTCGCCGACGATCGCGATGGTCGCGGCGTGCAGGAGCTCGGCGACGTCGGGTCCGACGAACGTCGCTCCGACGAGGACGCGCCGCTCGGTGTCGATGACGGCCCGCGACATGCCTTCGTAGCGGTCCGAGTGGGTACTGGCCCCGGCAACCCAGGACAGGTCGTAGTCGACGACCTGGACGGCGATGCCGGCGGCTCGCGCGGATGCCTCGGTGTGCCCGACGGCGGCGACCTCGGGGTCGGTGAACACGACCTGCGGCACGGCGGTATGGTCGGCCGTCGCTGCGAGCGGTCCCCAGGCCGAGGTGTCGACGTCGGTTGAGGCGGCGCGCCGCGCGATGACGTCACCAGCGATCCTCGCCTGGTACTTGCCCTGGTGAGTGAGAAGCGCGCGGTGGTTGACATCGCCGACGGCGTAGAGCCAGTCGCTGCCGGGGACGCGGAGCGTGTCGTCGACCTCGATCCACTCTCCGGCCTTCTGCCCGACGACGTCGAGCCCGACGTCCTCGGTGCGGGGCACCCGACCCGTAGCGACGAGGATCTCCTCGGCACGCACCGTCGACCCGTCGTCGAGCGACACTGTCACGCCGTCCTCGGCACGCTCGACGCCGGTGACCCCGACGCCGGTGCGGACGGTCGCGCCGGCAGCGGTGAGCGACGTGCCCACGGCCTCGCCGGCGAAGTCCTCGAGGCCGCCCAGCAGGGACGACCGGGCGATCACCGTGACCTCGGATCCGAATGCGGCGAACGCGGTCGCCATCTCGACCCCGACGACGCCGCCACCGAGCACGACGAGGGAGGACGGCACGTCGGTGACGCCGGTCGCCTCGCGGCTCGTCCACGGCGCGGCATCCCGCAGTCCGGGGATGTCGGGCAGCAACGCGGCCGAGCCCGTGCACACGGCGACCGCGTGGCGCGCGCGGAGTACCGTCGTCGACCCGTCGGCAGCCTCGACCGTGACCTGCTTCTCCGCCGTCAGGCGGCCGTGACCCCGGACGAGATCGATCCCGGCGCTCTCCAGCCACTCGACCTGCGACGTGTCCTGGTAGTCGTGCACCATCCGGTCGCGTCGCGCGAGGACGGCCGCGACGTCGACGCCCCCGCTCACCGCCTCGGCAGCGCCCGCGACGTCTCGGGCGGCGCGCAGAGCGGCGGGTGCCCGCAGAAGCGCTTTCGACGGCATGCACGCCCAGTACGAGCACTCGCCGCCGACGAGTTCGCTCTCCACGATCACGGCGGACAATCCGCCGCGCACCGCCCTGTCGGCGACGTTCTCGCCGACAGGGCCGGCTCCGATGACGATGAGGTCGTACTCGCGTGTGGTCATGCCCCACACCGTACCGAGCGGACGCCTCCCGAGGCCGCCCCTTGCCATATCGGGCAGATGACGTCAATGGACGCCCGGGACTGCCGGGATGTCGGAGGTCTGTGGTTTGCTGAAGCACCGGCCGAAAGGACCCCCATGGCGATCGAATTCCGATCCGTCACGAAGCGATTCGGCGACGGAGCAGCCGCCGTCGACGACGTCTCCCTCGAGATGCCGGCTCGCAAGACGACGGTGCTGGTCGGATCCTCCGGCTGCGGCAAGACGACCTTGCTCCGAATGATCAACCGGCTCATCGAACCGACCTCCGGCGACATCACGATCGACGGCGAGTCGATCCGCTCGCGTGACGCCGTGCAGTTGCGTCGCAGCATCGGTTACGTCCTCCAGAACGCCGGTCTCCTCCCCCACTACACCGTGGCCGACAACATCGCGACCGTGCCGGTGCTCACGGGCCAGACCCGCGCGAGCGCCCGGCGTCGCGCGTTGGACCTGATGGAGGTCGTCGGCCTCGACACGGCGTTCGCCGACCGCTATCCCGCGCAGCTCTCGGGCGGTCAGCAGCAGCGCGTCGGGGTCGCACGCGCACTCGCCGCGGACCCCAACATCCTGCTCATGGACGAGCCCTTCGGGGCGGTCGACCCCATCGTGCGCAAAGAGTTGCAGGCTGAGGTCATCCGGCTGCAGCGCGAACTCGACAAGACGATCGTCTTCGTGACCCACGACATCGACGAAGCATTCCTCCTGGGTGACCAGGTCGTCATCCTCCAGAAGGGCGCTCGCATCGCGCAGCGCGGGACGCCGTCGGAGATCATCGAGGCCCCCGCCGACGAGTTCGTCGCGAGCTTCATCGGCGCCGACCGCGGTGCGCGGGCCTTCCACGCCAAGCAGACCGACCGGGGCACGGTGCTCGTCGACGGGTCCGGCCGTACGCAGGGCGTCCTTCTTCCGGGCGCGCCGGGTGACGAAGGGTGACGCCCGGATGAACTGGGTCTCCGAGAACCTCGACCTGATCGGACAGCTGACTCTCGCCCATCTCCGACAGAGCGCTATCTCGATCGTCCTCGGTTTCGTCATCGCCATCCCCCTCGGCTGGGCGGCGTTCCGGTTCACGAGGCTCCGCGGCACGCTGCTGGGCGTGGTCGGCATCCTCTACACGATCCCCTCGTTCGGGTTGTTCGCCCTCATCAGCGCGACGACGGGCATCGGTCTGCTCTCCGAGACGAACCTCGTCGTCGCCCTGACGATCTACGCGGTCGCGATCATGACGCGCTCCGTGACCGACGGCCTCGCATCGGTGGATGCCGCGGTCCGCAGCGCGGCGGTGGCCGTCGGGTTCGGGCCGGTCAAGCGCTTCTGGACGGTGGACTTCCCGCTCGCCGGCCCGGTCATGCTCGCGGGTCTGCGGGTGACCGCGGTCTCGACGATCTCGCTCGCCACGGTCGGAGCACTCATCGGGGTGCAGAACCTCGGGTACCTCTTCACCAACGGATCGCAGCGGCGGATCATCCCCGAAGTGCTCGCGGGTGTCCTGGCCGTCGTGGCCATCGCTCTCGTGATCGATCTCGTCCTCGTGCTCGCCGGGCGTGCGCTCATGCCGTGGACCCGCCGGACACGAGTGCCCCGCGAGCGTGCACGCGCGGAGGAGGTGACGGCATGAACGTCTTCCTCGAGGCCTTCGCGTGGATCTTCTCCCCCGACCGGGCCACCGGCTACCTCCCCCTCTGGGAGGCTGTCCTTCAGCACCTCGGTTTCACCTTCGGCTCGGTCGCGATTGCCGCGATCATCGCGATCCCCGCCGGGTGGGCGATCGGCCACACCGGCAAGGGCCGTGAGATCGCCGTGTTCCTCTCGGGAGCCGCCCGGTCCCTCCCCTCGCTGGGTCTCGTCGTCCTCCTGTACCTCGTCATCGGCGTCAACTTCAAGGAGCAGGCCGCGGTGGTGGCCTTCGTCCTCCTCGCGATCCCGTCGATCCTCGCTGGGGCCTACGCCGGCGTCGAAGCGATCAGCCGGTCCACCGTGGAGGCGGGACGCGCCGTCGGGATGACGCCGATGCAGATCCTGTGGAAGATCGAGGTCCCCCTCGGCTTGCCCCTGCTCATCGGCGGCATCCGTTCAGCGGTCCTGCAGGTCGTGGCGACGGTCACCATCGCGGCATACGTGGGTCTGGGCGGTCTCGGCTTCGCCCTCATCCAGGGCATCCAGACCCGTAACGCCGCCCAGATCCTCGGTGCGTCGATCGTCGTCGTCATCCTCGCCCTCGCACTGGACGGGATCTTCGCCCTCTTCCAGCGCATCGTCGTGCCCCGCGGCGTCGCCGTCCAGCACGCTTCCCCTGCGCGTCGCCGCACCCGGCGCACGGCCGTTCCGACCACCTGACCCAGACGTCCCGACCACCACCCCACCCGGAGGCATCCATGTCCATCACACGCACCCGCATCCTGCCAGCCGTCGGCCTCGCTGCCGTCGCCATCGTCGCCCTCTCCGCCTGCGGCTCGAGCGACTCCCTCGAGGGCAGCGGCTCGAACGGCAACGACGGCGGAGGAGACCAGTCGAAGACGATCGTCGTCGGCTCGCAGTCGTACCCGTCGAACGAGATCATCGCCGAGATCTACTCGCAGGTGCTCGAGAGCGACGGCTTCACGGTCGAACGGAAGTTCGCGATCGGACAGCGCGACGCGTACATGCCGTCGATCGAGGACGGCTCCATCGATCTCTTCCCCGAGTACACGGGCAGCCTGCTGCAGTACTACGACAAGTCGGCGACGGCGGGATCGGCCGACGAGGTCTACGCAGCCATGGAGAAGGTGCTGCCGGAGAACTTGACGGCGCTCGATTACTCGCCGGCGACCGACCAGGATTCGTACAACGTCACCGCTGCATTCGCGAAGGAGAACGACCTCACCGAGATCGGCGACCTGGCCAGCCTCACGGATCTGACGTTCGGCGGCGCGCCCGAGCTGGAGCAGCGCCCCTACTTCACCGACCTCCAGAAGGTGTACGGCGTCGACGCCAAGTTCGAGGCGACCGCCGACACGACCGTCGACGAACTCGTCGCGGGCAACATCCAGGTGGCCAACGTGTACAGCGCCGACCCGCGCATCGAGACCGAGGATCTCGTCACGCTCCAGGACCCGAAGGGACTCTTCCTCGCCGCGAACGTGGTCCCCATCGCCAACGCCGACAAGGCTGATGAGATCGCGGACGTCATCAACAAGGTGAGCGCGGCGATGAGCCCCGAGGAGCTCGTGGCCATGAACGTCGAGTCCACCGACGGACAGCGCTCGAGCGCGGACATCGCCAAGGACTGGATCGCTGAGAACCTCGGCTGAGTCATGACAGGCGAGGGCCCGCAGGACACCACCCGATCCGTCAGCGTCGTCATCCCCGTGAAGGACGACGCCGAAGGACTCCGGCGATGCCTGCGGGCCCTCGCTCTGCAGACACGTGCGGCCGACGAGATCGTCGTCGTCGACAACGGCTCGGACGATGATTCCGCCCGTGTCGCGCGTGAGGGCGGGGCCCGAGTCGTCGCGTGCGCCCAGCCCGGGATCCCCGCCGCCGCCGCGACCGGCTACGACGCCGCGAAGGGTGAGTTGATCCTCCGGCTCGACGCGGACTGCGTGCCGGCCGCATCGTGGATCGAGACCATGAGTACCGTCGCCCATCGACGACCCGACGTCGACGTCTTCGCCGGTGGCGCTCGGTTCATCGACGGCCCTCGCCCGCTCCGACGACCCCTGGCCGCGGCGTACCTCGGCAGTTACGGACTGGTTCTCACCCCCACCCTGGGCCACCTCCCTCTTTTCGGGTCGAACCTGGCGATGCGTCGCAGCGCGTGGAGGCGGGTCAGTGATGCGGTGCACCGCGGCGATCCGGAACTACACGACGATCTCGACCTCGCGTTCCACCTGGGTGAACACCACCGGATCCGCTTCGTCCCCGAGGCAGGAATGGGTATCTCGATGCGGCCGTTCGCCTCCGCATCGGCCTTCCGGCGGCGGATCGTCCGCGGCTTCCGTACGGTCGTGTCGCACTGGCCCGCGGACTTCGCGCCTGTCCGAGTGGCCCGCTCTGTCCTGCGCCGCGCACGCCGTCATCGCGGTCCCGGGGAGCAGCGGACATGACTCCTCTCCTCGGCGATGTCGGTGGGGGTCTCCTTCACCTCGCGACGTTCAACGTGCGCCGTCCCCTCCCCCACTTTCTCTCCCTTCCCGCTGACAGCTGGGACCGTCGCCGGCAGGCGATGATGCGGATGCTGGCCCGCGAGGCCCCGGCGGTGCTGGCCACGCAGGAGGTCTTGCCCTCACCTGCTCGCGACATCCTGCAGTCGTTGGGAACGTCATACACACGCATCGGCGTGGGACGCGGACGCGGAGGACGGGGCGAAGGCTGTCCGATCTTCTTCGACACTGCGCGACTCGAGCTCGTCGCGACACGACAGCTCGCTCTCTCCGACACCCCGGAGCTCCCGGGATCCCGCTCGTGGGGCAACCTCCTCCCCCGGATCATGGTCGTCGGGGTCTTCCGGCATCGGACCACCGGCGCACGGTTCGCAGTGATCAACACCCACCTGGATCCGTTCTCCGCTCGTTCCCGTCTGCGCGGCGCCGACGCTGTACGAGACGAGGTCCGGCGTCTCGGCTTCCCGGCCGTCGTGACGGGTGACCTGAACGCCGGAGTGGACTCGGCGACTCAGCGTGCGCTTCTGAAAGACGATCTCCTGACGGATGCCTGGGCCACGGCGGACGAGCGGGTGACGCCCGAGTTCGGCACGTACACGGGATACCGCGACCCGATCCGCGGCGGAGCACGGATCGACGTGATCCTGACGAGTCCTGGCATCGCGGTGGAACGCATCGGCATCGATGCTCGGCGAGAGGACGGCATCGCGCCGTCGGATCACCTGGCGATCCACGCGGCGATCGAGGTGCCCAGATGAGACACGATCCCCTTCGCCGGGCCCACACCGCGACGGAGTGGATGGCCGACGGCGTCCGCCTCCTGGGTCTCGTGAGCGTGCTGGCCGCCGCCATCTGGTGGACTCCGACGGATGCCGGCATCCTGGCCCTCGCCCTGCCCGCACTTCTGATCCCCCGAGCAATCGCTGCCAGACCGGGCTTCGATCTCCTCTACGGAGCCACGGTCACCGTCGCGGCCTGGAGCAACGTCCTCGATCTGTACCGATCGATCCCCTGGTGGGACCTCGTCGTGCACTTCGCCGCCACCGGACTGATCGCAGCAATGGTGCTTCTGCTCGTGCAGCGCGTCGGCGTGGTGCCCCCGACGCTCTCCCGCCGGGGCACTGTCGTCCTCGTCCCCACGATCGGGCTCGCCATCAGCGCCCTGTGGGAGATGGTCGAATGGCTCGGCAAGACCTACCTGGCTCCCGACATCTTCGTCACGTACCAGGACACGATCGGCGATATGGCCGTCGGCGGGCTCGGCTCGCTTCTGACGGGCATCGTGCTCACTCGCGTCACCATCGACCGGTCCGCGCTCGTCGCGGTGAACAAGGAGGAAGAGACATGGCAGATCTGAAGAAGGGCGATCGCGTCAGCTGGAACACGTCGCAGGGACGGACGCAGGGCACCGTCACCGAGCGGAAGACGAGCGACTTCACCTTCGATGGTCAGGACTTCACCGCCTCATCGGACGAGCCCGCCTTCATCGTGGAATCCGAGAAGACCGGCGCGAAAGCAGCGCACAAGGGTTCCGCGTTGCGGAAACTCTCGTCGTGACGCGATGACGCCTGATACGACCGGCGATCTCATCGGCGCCGTCGCGGGCCACCTGATGGGCGCTTCTCGATAGTGCTCACCTTCGGCGGAGGGAGTCTGACGGCAGCGTACGGTCACGCCTGACCGCGTCGTGGGGGCTTATGAGATCACGCTCGAAGACTCCGATGCCTCACGATGGCGGGTGACTCCGGACACCCTGGATGCCGTCGAGCGGGACCTGCGCCCACATCTGGGCTGAGGCACGCGAGCGCGGCGACGGCATCCGCTCCCTCGAGGACGGAGAATCGTCCCATGCCCATCGTCGACAACGCCGTGTACGTGGACGGCCATCGCATCACAGACCCCTCGAATCTCAGCGAGACGTTCGAGCACATGCGGAATCATCACGGGATGGCCTGGATCGGGCTGTACCGCCCGACCGAGGACGAGGTCGCCGCTGTCGCTGCGGAGTTCTCGCTGCACCCGCTCGCCGTCGAAGACGCCTTGACCGGTCATCAGCGCGCCAAGCTCGAACGGTACGGCGATGTCCTGTTCGCCGTCCTTCGGCCGGCACGCTACGACGACCGGACGGAGTCGGTGGCGTTCGGTGAGCTCCACGTCTTCGTGGGCCCCGATTTCGTCGTGACGGTGCGGCAAGCGGACTCGCCCGATCTCGCTCAGGTACGCGCCCGGATGGAGCAGCAGCCGGAGCTCCTGCGCATGGGGCCGGAAGCGATCCTCTACGCCATCCTCGATCAGGTCGTCGATGAGTACGCGCCGGTCACCGCGGGCGTGGAGAACGACATCGACGAGATCGAGGAGGTGCTCTTCGGCGGATCGGATGCCGGCCTCTCGCAGCGCATCTACGGCTTGGCTCGCGAGGTGATCGCGCTCCACAAGTCGACGCTCCCGCTCGACGACATGCTGCAACGGCTGCTGCAGGGATCGGACAAGTACGGGGTCGACATCGAACTCCAGCGGTCGCTGCGGGACGTCCTCGATCACGTCATCCGCCTCAACGAGCGGATCGTGGCGTTCCGCTCCATCCTCGAGAACGCGTTGACGGTGCACTCCACCCTCGTCACCCAGCGTCAGACCGACACGTCACTCGAACAGAACGATCAGGTGAAGAAGATCTCCGGGTGGGCGGCGATCCTGTTCGGCCCGTCCCTGGTGGGAACGATCTACGGCATGAACTTCGAGAACATGCCCGAGCTCCGATGGACGTACGGCTACCCGATGGCTCTCGGCCTGATGGTCGCAAGCTCCGTCGCGCTCTACGTCGTGTTCAAGCGCAAACACTGGCTCTGACGGCACCTCCGGCGTCTGAGGAGACTGCGGAAAAGCAGAAGGCCCCGATCACTGGCGAGAGTGATCGGGGCCGTCCGTGCACCCCCCGGGACTCGAACCCGGAACCCACTGATTAAGAGTCAGTTGCTCTGCCGATTGAGCTAGAGGTGCGTGATTCGAAGAACTCGAACCGAGGGTCAACACTAGCATCACGATTGCGTCCCGCGCCAATCGAGGCACCCTGCACGCGTCGGCGCACTCAGGTGCACGCCGTATCCTGGACACCGTGACGCCCTCTCCCTCTTCGACGGACTGGACAGCCCCCTTCGGCGACGACCTCAGTGACGACCTCGCGCTCGCCCTTCGCCTCGCGGATGCCGCGGATCACGTCTCGATGGAACGCTTCGACGCACCCGATCTCGAGATCAGGACGAAAGCCGATGCCACACACGTCACCGAGGCTGACCTCGCTACGGAGCGCGCCATCCGCGACCTCCTGACCGCGGAGCGTCCCGGCGACGGCATCCTCGGCGAGGAGTACGGCACGAGTGGCGACACTCGCCGCCAGTGGATCATCGATCCGATCGACGGCACCGCGAACTACCTCAAGGGCATCCCCATGTGGGCGACCCTCATTGCCCTCGTCATCGACGGCGCCCCGCGCGTCGGAGTCGTCAGCCAGCCTGCCATCTCCCGCCGCTGGTGGGGCGCCACGGGGTCCGGTGCGTGGACGCGCACCGCCGACGGCGCGACCCGCCCGATCCGGACCTCGGACGTCACCTCGCTCGGCGACGCGAGCATCAGCTTCCAGAGCATCGGTCAGTGGGATGCCGCGGGTCGCACGGACGCTCTTCTGCGCCTCACGCGCGCCGTGTGGCGGGACCGTGGGTACGGCGACGCCTGGCCGTACATGCTCCTCGCCGAGGGACGCCTCGAGTTCGTCGCGGAGTTCGACGTCCGCGAGTACGACATCGCGGCTCACGTCCCGATCATCATCGAGGCCGGCGGTCGCTTCACCGACATCGACGGCGGGGAGCGACTCGACGCCCGGTCGTCGCTGGCGACCAACGGCATCCTGCACGACTCCTTCCTGGAGATGCTGCGAACGTGACGCTCCTTTCCGCACGTCTGCGGGCGGCCGGGATCGCCGCCCTCGTCGCGGTCGGCTCGGTCGTCCTGCTCAGCGCCTGCGTGCCCGGGGGCGCCCCCAGCGCCGCTCCTTCCGACGGCACGCCGCAGGCGTCGTCGACCGCGGGACCTGGGCCGGCGCAGATCGATCCGGACGACGTCACCTGCGAGAACATGCTCTCTCCCGACACCGTCGAGACGTTCGGTTCGACGGGGTGGACGGTACGGGAGGATCCGTTCGTCATCCTCGACCTCGAATTGCCGAAGGGGATCGCGTGCACCTGGGGGGACTTCGGCTCCCCCACGAACGACGACCTCATCCTCTTCGGGTGGTCGCCGATCAGCGAGGCCGACGCGTCTGCGGCGGAGGCCGCTCTGGAAACGGAAGGATGGCTCCGCAAGGACGATCCTCGCGGCACGATGATCACCGAGGATCCGTCGGCAGCCCTGCGCCTGGACGACCAGGGGTATGGGATGACCTATCTGTTCCGCAACGGATGGGTGGAGGTCTCGGACACGAGACAAGGTCTCGACTTGATCGACCTCGGCTGAGGGAACGACGAAGCCCCCGCATCCGCGAACGGACCGGGGGCTGTACTCCGTGACAACGGTTCGTGGAGATGGGGGGAATCGAACCCCCGTCCATCGCTGAGAGACGGCGTCTTCTCCGGGCGCAGTCTGTAAGAGGCGTTCTGCTCGGCTCCGACCTTTAGTACAGACACATAAGTCGACGAGCCCAGCCTGAAAAAGTCCCGCGTGACGCTCAGGCGACGCCACGCAGCGAGATCCCTTAGATGACGCCAGGGACCGTGAGGGGATCACTCACGGACTGACGGACTCGAGCTGGCTGCTTACGCAGCGAGGGCGAAGTCGGACTGCTTCTTATTGGCAGTTATTGGTTCGCAGAGATCGTTTACGAGATAACCCTGCATCCTCGGCCCGCTTCCCGCAGAGTCACAGGCGATGTCGAAACCGATCATCCCCGAGACGCCTGGCGGCGTATGGACCGTTGTCACACTGTGGAGTTGTCATATCTCGGATGCCGGAGCGTCCGAGCATCCCAGACTACCACCGCTCGTGTCGCCACCGCTCGTGTCGGGATCACTCGGCGAGGAAATACTCGGCGGCGAGAGGCGCGATCTCGATCCTGCCGGCATCGCCGTGCGACGCCCATCGAAGCTCCGCGATCTCCGCGGCAGCGACCGGCACCTGCCCCCCGAGCGACACCTCGAACACGTCCGCGACGACCTCGTGACCCGGTTCGTTCGCGGCGTCCGCGCGGAAGACACCGACCCCTCGGAGATCCTCGAGCCCGACCGCCACGCCGAGCTCCTCGCCCAGTTCGCGGACGAGCGTCTCGGCCGGTGTCTCCCCCGGCTCCGGCTTGCCGCCGGGCTGCATGAAGGCGCTCGTGCCGCTCTTGCGCACCAGCAGCAACCTGCCGGCGTCGTCACGGATCACGGCCGCCGAGACGCGGATGGACGGAGCGGAGCCGGCGTCGGGGAGCATCACGCGAAAACGCTAACAGTCGGGCCGACGTACAATCTCATGTGCTCCCCGACGCCCTGCCCGACGAACCCGGGATCGATCCCGACGACCTCGCCACGACGCTCCGCGTCCTCGCGACGCTGTCGTCCCTCCCCCAGACGCATCCGGACTTCATCACGGTCCGACAGGCGACCGCCGCCATGTTCAAGGCGGCCAAGAAGGAGCGGCGGCGCGAGATCCGCCAGGCGATCGCCGACGCCGACCGCGATGTGGTCCATGCGACGGCGACCGGCGCACCCGACCGCATCGATGACGAGACCCGAGGCATCCCCATCGCGGCGCGAACCGCCGCGCCCATCGCCGGCGTGCTGAAGAAAGCGCGCGGGTGCTACATCTGCAAGCAGCCGTACACGGTCGTCGACGCCTTCTACCACCAGCTCTGCCCCGATTGCGCGGCCCTCAGCCACGCCAAGCGCGACGCACGCACCGACCTGACGGGTCGCCGCGCCCTCCTCACCGGCGGTCGAGCGAAGATCGGCATGTACATCGCGCTGCGCCTGCTGCGCGACGGCGCCCACACGACCATCACCACCCGGTTCCCCCGTGACGCGGTGCGCCGCTTCCGCGCGCTGCCCGACTCGGCGGACTGGATCGATCGACTCAAGATCGTCGGCATCGACCTCCGCGACCCCGCACAGGTCATCGCTCTCGCCGACGACGTCGCCGCGGACGGTCCGCTCGACATCATCATCAACAACGCCACCCAGACCGTGAGGCGCTCCCCCGGCGCCTACCAGCCGCTCATCGACGCCGAACTCGCACCACTGCCCGACGGTCCACTCCCCGCACTGGTCACCTTCGGGCACACGAACGACCGGCATCCCGAGGCCCTCGAGCGCTCCGTGAGCGCCCATCCGATCCTGGCTGCCGCAGCCGACCGTGCGGACATCCTCACCCGCGAGGCGATGACCGCCGGATCCACCTCGCTTGACCGCCTCGCGGACGGGACCGCGATCGATGCGGGCGGACTGATCCCCGACCTCGACCACTCCAACTCCTGGGTGCAGCGCGTCGAGCAGGTCGACCCCCTCGAGATGCTCGAGGTCCAGCTCGCGAACACGACCGCTCCGTTCCTGCTCGTGTCGAAGCTGCGGCCGTCCCTCGCTGCGAGCCCGGCGCGGCGCACCTACATCGTCAACGTCAGCGCGATGGAGGGCGTCTTCGAACGCGGCTACAAGGGGCCGGGGCATCCTCACACCAACATGGCCAAAGCAGCGGTCAACATGCTCACCCGCACGAGCGCACGCGAGATGTTCGAATCCGACGGCATCCTGATGACGAGCGTCGACACCGGGTGGATCACCGACGAGCGCCCCCACCCCACGAAGGTCCGGCTCGCCGAAGAGGGCTTCCACGCACCGCTCGACCTCGTCGACGGTGCCGCGCGCGTCTACGACCCCATCGTTCGGGGTGAGGCCGGTGACGATGTGTTCGGCGTCTTCCTCAAGGACTACGCCCCCAGCCGCTGGTGATCTCTCTTCCCGAACCCGGATCCCGCGTCGTGGTGCGCTACGTGCTGCCGGATGGACGCGCCACCGACGCTCTGGGTCCGCTCGTCAGCGTCGAGGCGGACCTCGTCGTGGTCGACGGCGTCCGCGGAACCGTGCGCATCCCGCGCGGTGCGATCATCGCGGCGAAGGCCGTTCCCCCGCCGCCGGAACCCCGGCGACGCCTCCGGCGGCCGTGAGGGTCATTCCCCCAGACGGTTGCGGCCGCGCATGGCGCGCTCGGCTTCGCGCTTGTCCTCGCGCTCGCGGATCGTCTGACGCTTCTCGAACTCCCGCTTGCCCTTCGCCACGGCGATTTCGACCTTCGCGCGACCGTCGGAGAAGTAGAGCTTGAGGGGAACCAGGGTGTAGCCGCCCGCGGAGATCGCATGGGACAGCTTGATGATCTCGTCCTTGTGCAGGAGCAGCTTGCGGGTGCGCTTGGTCGAATGGTTCGTCCAATGACCCTGCGAGTACTCCGGAATGTGCACGGCGTCGAGCCAGGCCTGTCCTCCGTCGATGAACGCGTAGCCGTCGCTGAGGTTCGCGCGCCCCTGCCGGAGCGACTTGACCTCGGTTCCGGTGAGCACGAGGCCCGCCTCGTACGTCTTCTCGATGGCGTACTCGTGGCGCGCGCGACGGTTGGTCGCGATGACCTGCTCTCCGCGTTCCCTGGGCATGTTGACTCCTCGACGCGGCCGCACTCCGCGCGCGGCCGGCCTGCCAGTCTAGCGGAGGCGCCGGTTCAGGTGCGCAGCCATCTGCGGATCGCGAAGCTCGCCGACAAAGCGGCGAGGACGAGTCCCAGCCCCACGATGACGGGGATCACCAGGAGAGCATCGCGTCCGTCGATCCAGGTGGTCACGAAGTCGATCTCATCGACCAGGTAACCACGCACCCCGTACTGCACACCCAACCAGATGGCTACGCTCGCCAGCGCCGACCCGATGAACGCCGCGAAGACGCCCTCGAGGACGAAGGGGGTCTGAATGAACCGATTGGATGCCCCCACGAGCCGCATGATGCCGAGCTCCTTGCGCCGCGCGTAGGCGGACAGGCGGATCGTGGTGGCGATGAGGAGGACGGCCGCCACGAGCATGAGGCCTGCGATCGCCACCGCGATGTACGTGGCGATCGTCAGTGCCGAGAAGAGGGGCTGCAGGTACTCCATCTGGTCCTTCACCTCCTCGACGCCGCTCATGCCGCTGAACGCCTCGTCGATGACGTCCGTCTGCGTGGGGTCGGTCAGGTTCACCCAGTAGGTCTCGTTGAGCTGGGCGGGGGTGATGAAGTCCTTGTAGTCCTGACCCATCAGGTCGAGGACGTTCTGGTAGGCCTCGTCGCGCGTCTCGAAGCGGACGCTGCGGACGATGTCTTTCAGCGCGGGGCTGTCCAGCTTGTCGGCGACCTCCTTCAGCTGCTCCTCCGTGGCCTCGCCGTCGCTGCATGTCGTCTGCGTCGAGCCGTCGCGGCACATGAAGACCGCGACCTGTGCGCGTTCGGCCCAGTAGCCCTGCATCTTCGCGATCTGCATCTGCATGAGCATCGCAGCGCCGACGAAGGTGAGCGAGACGAACGTGACGAGGATGACCGAGATCACCATCGAGGCGTTGCGGCGAAGGCCGGTGAGCGCTTCGCCGAGGACGAGACGGACTCTCATGCGGTCGGCCCCACTTCGTCGTCGTCACGGCGTCCGAGTCCCAGCCGGTCGGCGGCACCGAGGCCGTCGATGTCTGCCAGATCGATGTCCGCAGGCGTGATCGGGATGCCGCGGGTGCCGATATCGGGCTCGGCGGCCGGCCGGTCCTCGTGGCGCGGTTGGGGCGCCACGGGCTCGTCCTGCACGACCGGGACGGCCGGAAGCACGGCGTCCTGCTGCGGCGCGGGCGGCTCTACGGACTCCGGCAGCGGCTCGACGTCGCCGGTGTCACCCGATGAAGCGATCTGCTTCTGCAACTCGAGGACCGCTGTCAGCGCAGCGGTGGCCGCGGCGCCCTTGACCGTCTCGGGGGTCAGGACCGGGAGACCGGAGGTGTCGCCGTACCCGCCGTGTCGCTCATCGCGAACGACGACACCGCCGCGCAGCTCGATCACGCGGCGCTGCATCTGGTCGACGAAGCCCGCCTCGTGCGTGGCCATGACGACCGTTGTGCCGCCGGCGTTGATGCGCGCGAGCAACTGCATGATGTCGACCGACGTGCCGGGATCGAGGTTTCCGGTCGGCTCGTCGGCGAGGAGGATCTGCGGGCGGTTGACGATGGCCCGCGCGATCGCGACGCGCTGCTGCTCACCGCCGGACAGTTCGTGCGGCAGGCGCTTCTCTTTTCCCGCGAGGCCGACGAGCGCGAGGGCCTCGGGCACGGACTGCTGGATGAACGCGCGGCTCGAGCCGATGACCTGCAGCGAGAAGGCGACGTTCTGGAAGACGGTCTTGTTCGGCAGGAGACGAAAGTCTTGGAAGACCGACCCGATGTGACGACGGAAGTACGGCACCTTGCGAGTGCTCAGCCCACGCACGTCGCGTCCGAGGACGACGACACGGCCGTCGGACGCGGTGTCCTCCCGGAGGATGAGGCGCAGGCACGAGGATTTGCCCGAGCCCGAGGCGCCGACGAGGAACACGAACTCCCCGCGCTGGACGTCGAACTCGACGTCGCTGAGAGCGGGTTTGCTGGTGCCGCGGTACTTCTTGGAGACCTTTTCGAAGCGGATCATGGCCAGTCGAGCCTAAGCGGGAAGCCGCCGGCACCCGTCAGCGACACTCCCGATCACTCAGGGGGGTGACAGGGTTCCCCTGACGATGGAATCGCCCGAGTGCCCGGGGTCGCCGTCGACGTCCTCCTGCGAGATGTCGACCACGGTGAAGCGAGACAGATCGACCGCGTCGGGCACATCGAAGGTCCCGGTCGAGCCGTCGAGTGTCCCCAGGCTGACGAGGTCGCTCGCGTCGGCGGTGAGGAGCCAGACTTCGCGGTACCCGTCGTCCGGAACGGATGCCGCCAGGTCGATGACGACGCGATCGTGTCCGTCGACGCGCTCGAGGAGCGCCTCGCCGCCCGCACCCGACCAGCCGGGGAGTCCGTCCAGCCGCGCTTCGGAGATGACGTCGGCCTTCGGAACGATGCCGCCCGACGCCCACACTCCGGCGACGATGGCCACCACCGCGACCGCGGCGCCGGCGAGGACGAAGAACACCGGTCGGCGGCTGACCCGCCTGCGGCGCGATGCGAGGTGTGAACGGGAGCCGCGGGACGCGCCGACGGATGCCGGGGCCGAATCGGCATCGTCCTGTCCCCCGTCGTCCGGCATGGGGGTCGACAGCGACAACTCGGAACGGATCGACTCCCAGACGCGGTCCGGGGGTGTCAGAAGCGGCTCGCCTGCTCCCGATGCGCGACCCGCGAGCACGGCCCGGCCGAACGAGTCGACCTCCGCGCGGCAGTCCGCACAGGCGTCGAGGTGGCGCCGGTCAGCGTCCGACGGCTGCTCTCCCATTGCGAGGAGGGCGGCGACCTCGGGGTCAAGATGTGACATGGTGCGCCTCCAATCGGGTTCGCAGGCGGGTGAGACTTCGGCGGATGTGGCTCTTCACGGTACCGAGCGGCATGCCGAGCCTCTCGGAGATCTGCTGATGTGTCAGGTCTTCGTAGAAGGCGAGAGCGAGAACGGCGCGCGCATCCGGTTCGAGCTGCGACACCTCGTCGGCGACGACCATCGCATCCGAGACGTCATGCTCCACCGTCTGTTCGGGCACCACGGCCTTGAGCGCCTCCTCCAGGCGGGTCGCGCGTGCTCGCGCCTCGTGAGCGTCCGCGATCCGGCGGCGCGCGATCGCGAGCAACCACGCACCCAGCGGCGCCTGGCCGGGCCGGAACGATGACCTCGACGTCC
Organism: Microbacterium sp. SORGH_AS_0505; assembly: GCF_030818715.1. Classification (NCBI taxonomy): domain Bacteria; kingdom Bacillati; phylum Actinomycetota; class Actinomycetes; order Micrococcales; family Microbacteriaceae; genus Microbacterium; species Microbacterium sp. SORGH_AS_0505. The sequence continues at coordinate 2,616,619 of NZ_JAUTAT010000001.1, forward strand.
ATGCAGACACGAAGGTGCGCTGGGTCACGTCCTCGGCTTCGGCGGTGTCTCCGAGCGAGCGGACCGCGAGGGTGTAGACGATGCGCGACCAGCGGTCGTACATGGCCTTCACCGCCGTGTCATCACCGGCCGCGAAGCGAATGGCGAGTTCACTGTCGTCGTCGACGGCCGGCTCCTTCCGTGCAGCGAGCCGCGGCTCGGTGAGACTCACGATTGCGCCCGTGCAATGAGCACCACGTTATCGCTGTAGGTGCGGGTCTGCTGATCGAAATCACCACCACAGGTGATGACGGCCAGCGTGCGCCGACCCTCCCGGGTGAACAGGCGATCGACGGGGAGTTCGGCGCGCGGGATGTAGGTGACCGATTCGGTGACGTACTCCGTGACGGCGCCGTCGGCATCCGTGACGGTCACGACATCGCCGACGCGGACGTCGCGCAACGCGGCGAGAGGTCCGATGCCGTACGCGCGGTCGTCGACGTGCGCGGCGACGACGGTCGTCCCCTGACCGTCAGCGGGGGCCGAGCCGAACCGGTACCACCCGGCGGTGGTCGGGCGCTCGGGGATCTGCATCTCGCCGGAGTCCGCGACGCCCACGGGTTCGACGGGCATGTCGACGCCGAGGGAGCGGATCGTCAGCCGTTCGGGTGCGGGCGAGTCGGCGGCGGCCCGCGGGGTAGCCGGAGCGACCGGGACGGACACCTGCGGTGAGGGGGGTGCAGGCGTCGGGGAGACCGTCCCGGTCGCGCCGGGGCCGGCCTCGGAAGGGGGCGGACCCGCCTCCGAGACCGGCGCGCAGGCCGCGAGCATCATGGCCGTGAGCGAGACGGCGATGACGAGCAGGCGGCGCATGCGGTGATCCTCGCCGGGATCTCAGCGACGGACCTTGGCAGTGCGCGTCATGTGGATGCCGCCCGCGATGAGTCCGGCGATCAGGGCGGCACCGCCGGCCAACACCCACCCGTCGGTACCGTTTTCGGCGACGAGACCGGCCGAGCCGGTGTTCACGCCGCCCGGGCCGGAGTGCAGACCGTCGATGGTCTGAGTTGCCAGCGCGAGGTTGCCGGCTTCGGCCGATCCCCAGGCGTAGACGATCGTGAGCACACCTTCGGCCACCTCGACATCGGCGGGTCCGATCACGGGGTCCGTCGTCCCGGCCAGGGCGACCGACGCGTTGACAGTGCCGGCGGGCAGGTCGAGTGACTGCTCGTTCGGGTTCTCGAGACCGCTGATCACGGCTTCTCCGCCGGCCAGCACATCGACGGCCGGAGCCGCGGCGACGTGGCGGACCGTCAGACGTCCCTCACCCGCGGCCGTCTTCGACGTGTCGTTCGTGAACAGGTTCGCCGCGGGCTCACCGGCAGCATCCAGATGGGCCACGGCGGTGTAGTTCCCGCCCGCCTCGAGGGTGAGGTCGATCGGGCCGAGCACCGGGTCGGAGTCGTCGGTCGCGTCCGCCGCCGTGAGCGCGACCGAATACGTGCCGCCGGGCAGCTCGAGCGGTCCGCCGAGATCACCGGGCTGGAAGTCGTCGATCGTCAGATCACCGTTGACGTAAACGTCGACGGGTGTGTCGGGGATCGCGTGCAGGACCGACAGGTCCGCGTTGTCCGCCGTGGCGGCCGAGGCGGGGGTGAATGCCGCGAGGGCCACGGCGGCACCGAGAGCCACGCCCGCAGAGAGTGTCTTGCGCATGAGGAACTCCTTCTGATCCGGCGCGAGCTGCTCGCGCTGTCACAGAGGTATTCCTGCGGGACGCCCGTTATGGATGCAGGTGGATGGAAAATCCTGCAGACCGCCCGCGGCGGATCAGTCGTCGTCGTCCTTGCGCTTGCGCCAGCGGATGCCGGCCGCGATGAACCCGTCGAGGTCGCCGTCGAAGACGACCGCGGGGTTGCCGACCTCGTGGCCGGTGCGGAGGTCTTTGACGAGCTGCTGACCGTAGAGGAAGTAGGAGCGCATCTGGTCGCCCCAGCTCGCCGTGATGGTTCCGGCGAGCTCCTTCTTCTTGGCCGCTTCCTCTTCCTTCTGCAGCAGCATGAGGCGGGTCTGGAGCACCCGCATGGCGGCAGCGCGGTTCTGGATCTGGCTCTTCTCGTTCTGCATCGAGACGACGATGCCGGTCGGAAGGTGCGTGAGGCGAACGGCGGAGTCGGTCGTGTTGACCGACTGTCCACCGGGACCCGAGGAACGGAAGACGTCGACCCGGATGTCGCCCTCGGGGATGTCGACCTCCTGGGCCTCCTCCATCACCGGGATGACCTCGACAGCCGCGAAGCTCGTCTGACGCTTGTCGGCCGAGCCGAACGGGCTGATGCGAGCGAGTCGGTGCGTGCCGGCCTCGACCGAGAGCGTGCCGTAGGCATAGGGGGCGTCGACCTCGAACGTGGCTGACTTGATGCCCGCGCCTTCGGCGAAGGACGTGTCCATCACCTTGACGGAGTACTTGTGGCGCTCGGCCCAGCGCAGGTACATGCGCATGAGCATCTCAGCGAAGTCGGTGGCGTCGTCGCCGCCGGCGCCCGAACGGATCGTCACGACCGCGCCGCGGTCGTCATACTCGCCGTCGAGCAGCGTCTGCACCTCGAGCTGGCTGATGACCTTCTCGAGATCGGCGATCTCGCGACGAGCCTCCTCGGCGGAGTCCTCGTCGTCCATCTCCTGCGCGAGCTCGACGAGCACCTCGACGTCGTCGAGTCGCTGCTCGACCTCGGTGACGCGCTTCAGCTCGGACTGTCGGTGGCTCAGGGCGCTGGTGACCTTCTGCGCCTTCTCCACGTCGTCCCAGAGGTCGGGGGCGCCCGCCTCGTCGGACAGACGGGCGATCTCGGCGGTGAGCGCGTCGACATCGACGACCGCCTTGATCTCACCGAAGGTGGAACGGAGGGCCTGGATGTCCGCAGACGGATCGAATTCAAGCATGACACTCCAGAGTAACGTGGATGGCGATGACCGACCGACCCGACTCCCCCACTGCCCGGGAGGTGCTCTGGCGTTTCGGACCCATGGTCTACGCGCCGACCGTCCTCTTCGCGATCGGCGAGGGAGCCGTACTGCCCCTCATCCCGATCCTGGCAGGCAACCTGGGTGCTGACGTCGCACTGTCGGCACTCATCGCTTCGCTGCTCGTCATCGGACAGCTGGTCGGCAACCTGCCCGCGGGCTGGGCGGTCGCCCGGGTCGGCGAGCGGGTGACGATGATGATCGCGGGCTCCGTGGCGCTCGTCGTCTCGCTGGCTGCCGCGCTGGTGCCGTCCCTGCCGGTCTTCGCGGGCGCGGTGTTCCTCATCGGTTCGTGCGCCGCGGCGTTCGGCCTGGCGCGCCACTCCTTCATGACGACGCGCGTACCCGTGATGTTCCGCGCGCGTGCGCTGTCCCTTCTCGGCGGCACCTTCCGCCTCGGCATGTTCACCGGCCCCTTCATCGCGGCGGCGCTCATCGGACTCTTCGGCGACGAGCGGTCGACGATCTGGTTCTTCGCGGTGTGTCTCGTCGCCCTCATCGTCCTGGTGACGTTCGGGCCCGACCCCGAGAAGCAGTTCGTCGCGAAGACCGTGCGCAGTCACGAGGCTGAGGACTCGGGCGAACCCGTGACCGGCTCGATCCCGGTCGCAGAGCGGGTGGGCGTGTTCCGCACGATGTGGCTGCACCGGCGCGTGCTGTCGCGTGTCGGACTCGCGGCGGCGAGCCTCTCGGCCGTCCGATCGGCGCGTCAGGTCGTCCTGCCGCTGTGGGGAGTGTCGATCGGCTTGGACGCGCAGTCGATCGCCCTCGTGGTCGGTATCTCCGGCGCCCTCGACTTCGCCCTTTTCTACGCGAGCGGTCAGGTCATGGACCGCTTCGGACGGCTGTGGGCGGCTCTTCCGGCGATGGTTCCTCATGGGCAGCGGCTTCCTCGCCCTCTCGGTGACGCACGACAGCGCGAGCGCCGAGATGTGGTTCGCGATGTTCGCGGCAGTGCTCGGCGTGGGCAACGGCCTCTCCAGCGGCATCCTGCTGACGATCGGTGCGGATCTCGCGCCGAAGGACGATCCGGCGCCGTTCCTCGGGTCGTGGCGCACACTGACGGATGCCGGTGGCGCCACCACCCCGCTGATCGTCACGGGCATCACGGCTGTCTCGTCGCTGTCGTTCGCGGCCGGCGCGGTCGGCGTGATCGGGCTGCTCGGCGCCGTGGCCTTCATCCGCTGGCTGCCGAGGTTCCTCCCCCACGCGGGACGCTGACCGGGCGCTATTCGAGCGCGGTGCGACTCGTCGCCGTCGCCTGCAGGGTGATGCCTTCGGGGACGAACAGCGTCGATATTGGCGGACGCCACATCGAGCTGACGACGACCCGCGCGGACACCCCGTCGGGGCTGCTCGCGGAGACGATGCTCGCATCAGGCTCGGTGGCGACGATCGCCTGCGCCTGCTCCCGCACTCCCCCGTCCGTCAGCTCCGCACGAGGCTCGCCGTCGACGACGTCGAGGGTGAAACCATCGGCACCGGCGAGAGCCGCGGCATCCGCCGTCGCCTGCGTGCGTTTCTGCGCGAGGTACAGGCTGGTCGCGTCGACCGTCACGAACATCAGGACGAGGGCGAGCAGTGCGTAGCCGATCGTCAGCAGCAGGATGCTGCCCTCTTGGTCATCGCGCCGGATCATCCGTCCGTCCAATACCGCGAGACCTTCTGCACCGAGGAAGACTCCACCCCGACCCGGGCCGCGTCGTCGAGACCGAGGACCGGTGGGACCAGCGGAAGCGGGACCGACGAGGAGACCGTCACCCGCACGATGGCGCCCGCGGTGGGGCAGGTGACGGCGTCGCCCACGCAAGACACATCGACCGCCAGCGTGTCGCGGTCGAGGTCGTACTCGGTCACGAGGGAGTCCAGAACCGCGGCGGCACGGTCATCGGCATCCTCGACGCTCTCCGCGGACGCGACCGCTCGAGCGACATGCCGGGAGGCTGACTCGACGCCGAGAGCGTGCGACTGGATGATGCCGAGGGTCACGACGAGGTAGATGATCGGCACGAGCAGGATGACGCCGCCGACAATGAACTCGAGCGCGGCCGAGCCGGCCTCGTCGCCGAGGAGGCGCTCAGTCGAAGCTCTCCGCGGGCGCATGGACGGTCACCTCCCACCCGTGCGGGACGCCGAGGAGACCGATCAACGGCAACCGCGTCGTCAGGGTCACCGACACCGTCTCGTACCCGAGGGCACCGGTTTCCGTCGCGGTCGCGCTCTCGACGAACCCACCGCCGACCGCACGATCGACGACCTCTCGTGCCCGGGCGGCGCCGGCAGACGTCTCCACATCCGCCAGAGCAGCGTGGTAGGCGCCCTCGACAGCGGCATCGTGGACGACGTTCCGGACGTAGACAGCGAGCCCCAGCTGGAGCACTCCGAGGGTCAAAACGGTCAACAGCACGCCGACGAGCACGAACTCGACCGGCGTCGATCCGCGCTCCTCGGAGAGCAGCCGCCGCATCTCAGAGCCTCAGAAGCTCGAGACCTGGTCGATCGCCTGCTGGAACAGTTGCGCGAGCGCCGGCCCCGCAAGTGCCCAGATGACGACGACGAGCCCGGCGGTCATGAGCGTGATCAGCACCCAGCCGGGCACATCTCCGCGCTCATCGTCTCGAAGGTCCGCCTGCACGGTTCCCCACGCGGTCCGCAGTCGTACGAGGGTGGAATGGATCATGGTGATCTCCTTTCGATCGAGGGTCAGCCGACCCCGAGGCGAAGCATGACGATGCCCGGGAAGACGGCGAAAAGCACGCTCATGGGAAGCAGGAGGAACACGATCGGGAAGAGCATCGCGATCTCCTTCTTCCCGGCCTGCTCGATGAGCGAACGCTTGGCGTCCTCCCGGGCATCGCCCGCCTGCGCCTGCAGGACGCCTGCGAGCGGGGCGCCGCGGTCGATCGCGGCGACGAGGTGCTCGATGGCTCGCGACAGCGCGGGCACATCCAGGCGCCGCCCCAGGTCGAGGAGCGCGTCGGAAAGATTCGATCCGGTGCCGCTGTCGAGGACTGCGCGTCGGATCTCCACGGTGAGCTCGCCGCTGCCGATCTCGCCCACCCGATGAAGCGCGTCCCGCAGCCCCTCGCCGGCCGCGAGGCACAGCGAGAGGAACTCCAGGAGGGTGGGAAGCTCTTCCTCCACGCGCGTCCGACGACGACGGGCGGCCGCCGTGAGACGGAAGTCCACGAGTGCCGCCGCCGACAGGGCAAGGACCGGCGGCAGGACGGCGGCTCCGGGCGTGAGTCTGCTACTGACAGTGAGGATCACGACGACGACGCCGCCGAGCAGGCCACCCACGACGACCCACGTGAGCTGACGAGCGCGGAATCCTGCGGCATCCTGCGTCCAGCCGGCCTGGCGCAGTCGATGTTCCAGTCGCGCCGCCCCGCCGACCGATGCCATGAGGCGATCGCGGCGCGCACGCCAGTCCCCGGGAACCGGGGCCAAGGGTGTCAAGCCGCGCGGATCCGCGATGTCGCGCAGGTACGGCGCGATACGACGGGAGAGCGTCGGGGCGGCGAGACGCGGAATGCGCGTCGCGACGAGAACGAGGCCACTGGCGAAGGCGCCGCCGAGGACGATCGCCAGTGCCACGTGCGTGAGGCCGCTCACGCGAACCACCTCCGCGGCTCCGGCAGGCGACCGATCCCCAGCATGAGTCGGAACGCGACGACCGAGACGGCCGCACCCAGGATAATGATGGTCACCCCTTCCGGGCTGCTGTACGCCGTGGCGCCCTCAGGCCGCAGGGCGAGAAGTCCGAGGATCACCCACGGTGCGACGACACCCAGGACGGCGGCGCCGCGGATCCACGACTGGCGCGCTTCGATCTCCGCCCGCAGCGCCGCCTCGGCACGGACGGACGCCGACAGGGCCCGGAGGACGCTCGTCAGCTCGGTGCCGCCCACCTGCCGCGCCATCCGGAGCGCCTCGATGATCCGGTCCGCGACGGGATCGGCGAGGCGTGCTTTGAGGCGCAGGGAGCTGGAATCAAAATGCCCGGAGGCGGAGACGTCCGACGCGAAGGCCGCGAAAGCGGGACGAAGTGCCGGTGGCCCGACCTCACCCAGGGCGGAGACCGCATCGGGGAGCGACATCCCCGAACGGACCGAGGCGACGAGGAGGTCGCAGACGTCGGGCCACAGCTGCCGACGTCCCTTCTGCAGGCGACGCACGCGTCCGCGCAACCACGCCGCCGGAGCGAAGAAGCCGGCCACCGCGGCGACGGCGGCGAAGGCGGGGAGAGCTGTCACCAGCCAGACCGCCGCACCGGCGAGGGCTGCCGCGGCGAGCGAGACCATCGCGAGATGCCCGACGGTGGCATGACCGAACCCGGCATCCTGCAGGAGGCGCGTGGCACGACCGTCACGCGGATACCCCTCCTCGCGGACCGTCCGAGGCGGCCACAACCAGGGTGAGAGGGCGAGGAGGATGCCGGCGGCGAGCGTCACGCCGAGAACGGTCGTCATGCCGACTCGCCCCCGAACACGGGACGGGTCTCGATGACGCCGTCGACCACCCGACCGGTCGGAGCGACGATCTCGGCGACGGCTCGCCGGCCGTCGGCATCGCGTCGGCAGTGGACGACGAGCCCGACGGAGGCGGCGATGGCCGGGAGGAGGAAGTCGCGGTCGATGTTCCGGCCTGCCAGGAGCGGGAGCGAACCGAGCTTGCGGAGAGCGTCGGTCGCAGAGTTCGCGTGGATCGTGGCAGCTCCGGGCACGCCGGTGTTGAGCGCCAGGACGAGGTCCAGGGCTTCGGCGTCGCGGACCTCGCCGACCACCAGCCGGTCGGGTCGCATGCGGAGTGCTTCCTTGACGAGTCGTCGGAGGGATACCTCGCCGGTGCCTTCCAGGCTCGGCTGCCGTCCCTGGAGCGCGACCAGGTCAGGCGCCTGCGCCGTGAGCTCGAACGTCTCCTCCACCGTCACGATGCGGTGGTGCGAGGGCGCCGCAGCGATCAACGCACCCAGCAGCGTCGTCTTGCCGGCGTGCGTCGCACCGGACACGATCACGCTGGTGCCGTCGCGCATCGCTGCGCGGAGTATCGCAGCCTCCGCAGAGCCCACCGATCCGGCTGCGACGAGGTCGTCGAGGGTGCGGAAGCGTGTCAGGAACTTCCTGATGTTCACGGCCCAGTGGCGGCGCGTGATGTCGGGGATGACCACGTGCACGGTGTATCGCCAACCGACATCAGCCTGGGAACGACGAAACGCCCCACCATCCCTCGAAGGGCGGCGGGGCGTGGAATGTCAGGTCAGGCCGTGCGCCGCTCCGCGCGACGTCGAGCGTCAGCGCGGTCGCGGAGTCGGCGGAGTCGGCGGAGTCGGTGGACCAACATCGGTTCAAGCTCCGCCGCAGCGGGGTCGTCGACGACGCGACCGAGGAGTTGGTAGTAGCGCGCTGCGGTGACGCCGAGTTCGGCTTCGATCGCGAGTTGCTTGTCGGGCGGGGGGTTCGGGTGTCGGGATTCGAAAGCGAGCAGTTCGCTCGTGGTCGGAGTAGGCATCCGGAAAATGCTCGCACCGACCACCGATCACCGACCACCGACACCCGGTCAGACCTCAGTGCAGATGTCTCCGTAGGACGGGTGGCCGTACACGACGTAGATGGTGCCGTCGCTCTCGAGGACGTAGACGAAGTCCGCGCCACCCTCGACAGCCGCCTCGCAGATGGTGATCGCCTCGGCCGCTTCGGCGCTCCCGTCGGTGCGCGGATCCGTCAGCAAGGTCTCGACCTCCCAGCGTCCAGGCTCGGTCTCGGTCACGCCCTCGACGGCGTCGGATGCCGCGCGGACGGATGTCTCGACATCGGCGGCCGGCTCCGCTGCCGGCTGGTCTGACGCTTCGGCCTCCGGGGTGGCCTCGACGGTGACCGTCGGCGCCGGCGAAGCCTCCGTGGTGATCGTGACGGTCGGTGCCGGAGCGGGCTCGGTCGACGAGCATCCAGCGAACATCAGCACCGCGACGACGAGCGCTACTCCCCCGAGCTTCTCCATGGGGTGAGCCTACTGGTCACGCACCGCGAACGCCGGGCAGATCGTCCGCGGCACCAGGCCGCTCGATCCACGGGACGTCCTGAAACCACCCGCACCCGCCGCACTGGTAGCCGCCGTCGACATCGCGCATAACTGTCCCGCAGGCAGGGCAGTTTGGCTGCTCGCCGCCCTCAAATGGATCAGACGCGATCAACGCCGAGCCGTGTCAGGCAGAGAGACGGTTGCGCTCGAAATAGCGAGCATGAGTGCGCTCGACGGTCTCAATTGAGTCGCTGTTGAGAGAAACGATCTCCCAGTCGAAGTCTGAGCGCACCTTCTCCAACTCGAGACGTCGCCGCAGGGCCTCACGGTGACCCTCGCTGCCGGGGAAACTGTGGACACGGCGCTCACCGGTGCGACGGTTGTACTCGATTACGAATCCAGCCATGCTCACACTCTCCCTGGGCCCAGTTGTCCGTCACGCAAAGATTGCCGAAGCCTCTCCAGTGAGTTCTTCAGTTCGTCCTCGTTCGTACGATTGCGAGCTTGCAATAGTTCTACCCTACGGCGCACCTGTCTTAGCTGCACTCGCGTGCGCGCGTTCACGGGCGTCTCATCGAGGGACAACGAGATGGAGGCGATTTCATTCCGGTCGTTCTCGATCTGCGCGATGCGCTCGGTCGAGAGATCTCGCAACGCCCGAATGATGAAGCTACCCAGTTCGTCATCCGGCAGTTCGTCGTAGCGGATACCTCGACCAAAGACGTCCGCGGCCACCTCGTACATGTTCGCCCAGTCGCCCTGCAGATGCGTCCGCACCTGTACTTCCACCTTCGCTTCGAGCTTGAGCCAGACGTGGACGGCGCGATACCCGCTGTGTGCATCACGCCGCAGGTCACGGACGCTGTCATCAAGCCGATGACTGAATCGACCAGCGATCGCGTTGACGACGGCATCCTGCTCGTCCAACGTCATTTCAGCCTCGAACCGGACGCCAGCCACATCTTGCACGCTCGGCAGCGGCAGCGTTGGGTCCCGTTCGAGCTTCTGCCGCAGCGTATCCAGCGTCTTCGGCCTAGAGGTCACCTCGTATGGTCGGTCACCCAAGAGGGGCGCCCAGTCCAGTCCAGAGATGGTGGTCTGCACGTGCTCGGCTAGGTCGTTGTACCAGAGCATCACCTCGTCGTAGGACGGCAGACCGGACGCAGGCTCGGTGCCCTCGCGAATGTGCCGGCTGAGCCGCTTGAGCTGGTTCTTCGACCAGGGCAGCGGCTCCATGGCTTGAGCGTAGCGGCCGGTTGCTACATGGGTGTCGGCGTACGATGAGATGCTCTCGGCCGGAGAAAGGAAACATCCGGTATTGGGAACGAATCGGCGCTACGCCACCGCGGTCGACGCGCGCATGGACGCACGAATCCTCCAGGGCATTGCACGGGACGCACCCCTGCAGTCGCTGACACCCGACGAGCTCCGCCTGCACGAGGTTCCTCTGACCGTCGACCCGAAGCCGCGGCGGAAGGTGAAGGCGTGGGTCCGGTTCGGCGAGACGCCGACTCGAGTCGACGCGATCGCCGCGAGATGGACGCCCTCAGCCGTCGGCATCACCTTCACCGTCGACGGCCATGAGTACCGCTGCTGGGTCTGGGTCGGAGCCGTCGACGAACACCCTGCAGGCGTCTGACTGTCGTCTCACCGCTATACGATCGGTGACCATCCAGGAGGGGGAAACCATGACCAGCACCCGACGCGAGATCATCCAAGAAGGAATCAACAACTGCGCGACCGCGAGCAATATGGCAGTGAAGCTGAAGACGCATCCCGACCCGGCAGTCGCCGAGCTCGCAAAGGCGATTCATTTCCTCGCGTTCGGCGCACAGCAGATCGGGCTCGGGCTCACCGATCAGGGTCGCATCGCCGATCTCCCGCAGCTCTCCCGATAACGCAGACAGCCCCCGGCCAGCATCCGTAGATGCCAGTCGGGGGCTGTTTTCACTGCAGGGTCAGGCGGCGGGTGTGGTGGGAACGGTGTCGCCGAAGTATCGGCCTCCTGCTGTTTTGACGTCGCGCGTGTACTTCGCGAACCAGGCGGCGTGCGCCTGTGCGTAGGAGCGGCCCGACACGGTGAGGTCCTCGATCACCCAGTCGTAGAGCACCCAGGCGGGGGTCTTATCGGCCTCGCCGGCGTTGTTCATCTGGGTGCGCCACGAGACGGGAATGTTGGTCGGAGCTGGCGAGAGGTTTGGGACCCAGGCGGCATCGACGAAGAACGGCGACAACTGCGCAACCGGGACCACATTCTCGCTTGAGACGCCGAGACGTTGAGTCCCTCCCGTCGGGTAAGCGACCTCACCGGATTGACCGGCTCCCCGGGCGAACAACGCTCCGAGACTATTGGATCCACCGATCTGCGAGAGCTGGTACCCGCCCGTCCCAAGGGCAGGGAGCAGGCGAGTCCAGCGCCCCCATTGCGCGACGTAGAAGGAGTGCCCCGCCACGGTCTGGAGCCACGTACCGAACGCCTGCTCGTTATTCGGACGGGAGTTCCCGACGTAGCCGATCTGCAATCCCGACGCGACAGAACGCGACGGGGCGACGTGGATGCCGCCCTTCGCGCTCCGCTCGAGAATCGTAGGCGCCGCTCCGAGGAAGGACAGTGCCGGCCGGTAGGCGTTGTCGCCCGTTGAGGCCGCGAGAGCGGCCTGCGCCTTGGCCTGATCGATGCCAAGGTTCGGCAGGTAGCTGCCCGTCGCGAGGGCACCCGTGAACGGCGCGTACGGGTGACCTGGCTCGATGAATGCGATCATGCCTGCCTCGGGCATCGCCTGGTCGATCGTCGCGAGCTTCGGTGCGCTCGGGTCGATCTTCAGGCCGGGGACGATCAGCTTGCGCGCCATGTCAGGCACCTCCGTTGATGATGTGAGCGAGCTTCCCGGCGAGCCACGGCGCGAACTGTGCCATGCCTTCAGGACTCTTCGGGTGGACGTAGTCGGCCATGTTCTCCGGGGCGACTGCGCCGAGGAACGAGATGACGTGCACGTAGTTCGCGCGCATCGCCGACGTGTCGAATGCGTTGCCGAGGCGGGTCGCCGCGTCGCGCATGCGAGCGTCGAAGTCGACCTTGTTCACGGACTGCGCAGCCCACAGCGCGTCGGGGCCGCCGGTCGGGGCGGCGATGATGACGATCGGAATCGTCGCGTTCCATGCTCGGATCGACGTGATCACGGTCTTGACGCGGGTCTCCCACTCGAGCCAGGTGGCGTCGGTGAGCTGGTTGAACCAGTCATTTGTGAACAGCATCATCGAGATGGCCGTCGGCGCGCCGTCCGCGAACGCAGCCGCGTATCGGGCCATGTACTTCGAGAACGAGAACTCGACCGCCGGCTGCGGATCCATCCGAACCCACGCGCCCGACACGTACTGCCGGAACTCGTCGGCCTCCGCGAATGTCGCATCGACCACGACGTCACCCTCGGTCGGCGCGACCGGGTATCCCTGCGCGTTGAACAGGAACGGCGCGGATGCTTCACCCCACCCGCGGGCGATCTTCTGGAACCCCTGGTAGTCGTACCCGTTCGGGTCGTCGTAGCAGACCTTCCGCCAGAACTCGGTCGCGCCGAGGAACTTCTCACCCGCGACACCGACCGGGAACAGGAAGGGCGAGTCGCCCCACTGCTCGTGCCCGATGTTCGTGAAGTAGCCGGCAAGCGACCATCCCCCGCGACCCTCGCCACGGCTGCCGCCGTTGTCGTACGTCCGGGTGCCACGGGTCACACCGCCGACCATCGCCGCGGCCTGCGCGTTGTAGACGTTCGGACGGGTGATGGAGTCACCGATCGCCAGCAGACGGCAGGTCGGGGCGTTCGTGGGCGCGTAGACCACGACTGGCGTCGACGCGGTGAGCACGACGGCGCCGGCACGGTCAAGGACCGCGATCGTCATCGTCCACGAGCCCGCGGCGGTCGGGGTGAGCTGCCAGTGCGTCCCGAGGTTGCCGGATCCCCCCGGCACCCCAGTGACGCGGATGCGGTGATCGGCGCCGAGCGCGCGAATCACCGACGAAAAGTTCAGCCGGTACGTCTGCCCCTGCAGCAGCCGGAGCGTGCTGGGCAGGATCAGCCGAATCGGATCCGGGGGTGTCGGAACGACGATGCGGGACGCGATGCTGTCGATGACGCGCTGCGTGAAACGCCCGTCGACACCTACCTCGATCTCGGTGCGGCGGCCATCTTCGTCCACGACCACGAAGCCCAACCCGGTGACGGCGGCGTCCTGGTCTTGCAGTCCGGTGGCTGCGCTCGCCTGGGCGAGGAGTTCCGGCCCGAGCGCCGCCATCAACAGCGATCGCGAATAGGACGTCGGCGCACCCGCGAAGTCGAACTCGAGGAAGTTGCGGCGGTTGTCTTCGTCGACGATCGCGAAGGCGACGTCGTCCGGAGCCCACTTCACCTCCGCCAGGTCGCGTCCAGCGACCTCGGCGCTGACAGCGACCGCCGCAGCCGTCACGACAGTCGAATCTTCGGCGATAGCGGCAGCGACCTCGACCGGGACCCCGGCGGCGACGGCCGCAGCGATACCCGTCGACAGTCGAGCGTTGAACGCAGACGTCGGGTCGCCGGCGACGGCTGTCATGATGCCATCGCTCGTCGCCTCAACCTCAGCGACGAGCGCAGCCGCGGAGGTCGCTGTCGTGCTCGCGGCCTGCGCCTCCGCCGACGCGGTGGACGCCGTCGCCGCCGCGGTGGTTGCAGTCGCCGCGTGCGATGCTGCGATCGCCACCTGAGCTGCGCCGGCTTCAGCCGCTGCGTTCGGGGCCGCTACCGCTGCAGCAATGTTCTCCGGGGTAAGCCCGAACTCGAAGAGCACGCCGAACTTCGACTGCGCCTCGACCTCGTAGGGTCCGGACTTGAAGACGACCTCGGCGGGATCACCCTCGACGCGGATCTGCTGGATGATCCCGTACCGGTTGGACCGGAGGAGCGGGATCTCTACCCCAGATGCCGGCTCGAACACCCGGAGCGGGGTCTCGCGGGACCGGTCGTCCTTCGCGAACACCTGGACCGGGGCATCCGCGATGAGCGTGTCGCTCTCAGGGTCGACGGCGACCTGCGCGGCGTAGAGGTCTTCGACGGCCATCCGCTCAGTCCCCCTTCGGAGTGACGCCCACGCCCTGCACCGCGTTCGCGATGCCGGTGGGACGCCAGAAGCCATAGTGAGTCGCCACGGCGATGATCCACGCCGCGAGCCCCGTGAGCAGCGCGCCGACGATGTCGAACGGGATGCTGGCCAGGACAGCGGCGAGCAGGGACGAGACGAGTCCAGAAACGAGGCTGATCGTGGCGAGCAGGACGGCCTTCAACTCGGGTCGGGTGACACGGGTCGTGACGAACCCGACGGCGACCGGGAAGACGACTGCGAGCAGGATGTTCAGGAGCTGCGGCAGGTCGAGCGTGACGACGACGCCGGGGATGCCTGTCTCCGGCTGTGCGGCGCTCACTGCGAGACCGAGCGCCTGCGCAGGACCCGCGTACAGGATGACGGCTCCGAGGGCCAGCAGGAGGCCCAGGGTGACGCGGCGGATGATCTTCATGATGACCTCCTGGTCAGATGGTGGGGATGACTGTGTCGTCGACGCCGTCAGCGTCGCGCATGAGTTCCTCGAACTGGTCGCGAGGGATGGAGCGGTCGAGCGCGATATTCGCCCAGCGGACGATCTCGCCCGCGGTGACCGAACGCTTCCGGTCAGCCAGCGCTACGAGGTAGTCGATGGCCAGTGCCATCCGGCGCTCTGTCTCTTCAGCGAGCGCGAGGTTCGCGCTGAGCTTTGAGCGAAGGTCGACGTTCTCCGCGCTCGAGGCGTCGTAGGCGTCCTTCCAGCGGGTGACCTCGTCCTTCGAGTACTTCACGAGTGTGAGGAGGAATTCGCTCGACGCGGCATCCGCGACCTGCTTCTCGGTGGAGTTCGGTTCCCGGTCGATGCGCGCCTTCCGGAGGGTCACGACCGGCACGACGATGGCCGTGCCGATGGATGTGATGACGGCGGCGATCGCGAGAAGCATGGGGCCGTTCAAGTCCATCAGCTCACCCCCGACGTTGCGCGAGTGCGCACCTCCACGTACCGCACCGCGAGGAACGCCGCGATCGCGACGGACTGCAGCATCGGGCCTATCCGCGCGGTGGGGTCGCTCCCGTCAGGGAACATGAGGATCCCGACGGTGATCGACCCCATGGTGATCGCGTGTACTGCTGGCCCAGCACCTGCGAGCGCCAACCCAGAGAGCTCGGTGACTCGACCGAACAGACCGTGGCCCGGTCGCATCGCTGTCAGCATGCCGGCGATGGACACGAGGACGCCGATGGTCGTGACGGATGCCACGATCCAGATGAAGGCACCGAGGAACGATGCAGTGACGGCAGGCGTGAACGCCGCATAGAGCAACTGCCAGGCGGACACGAGGAGTTTCGCTGCCACCCAGGCCCTGTGCCGTGCGGGGAGCTTCGGGAAAGGCCAGTGGCCCCGACCCGTGCGCACGATCAGGTGCCCGCCGGGATCGGCACGTAGTTGCCGAGGCCGGTGAGGTAGCCGGTGATCCGGGTGAGCTCGTGGCCGCGGAAGACCTCTTCCTTGCCCTTGCCTGCACCGCCGGCGAGGAACCGGCGCAGCAGCTCAAGGTCGGTCGTGCCGCTGATGTGCTTCACGCCACCGGGGCCGCAGAAGTACATGTCGTTGCGGGGCTTGCTCGCCTTGTCGGTGTTGGGTACGGCGATGATGCGGAAAGCCATGGCGTCGCTCTCTTCCTGCTCGGGGGGTTCAGTTGGGGTTGGTGCCGGGATCTTGACGGGCTTCGCGTTGCCGCCCGACGCCGCAGGGCTCGGGGTGAGCGCGGTGACGCGGTGACGCCCGTAGGTGAGCGACCACCCGAGGTAGCGACCCTTCGGGTTGGCCGCGATGAGGCGGGTCTGCTCGGCGACGGTGATGATCGCCGCGCCCTTGCCCCACGCCTGGAAGCCCTTGCGGCTCGCCGAGAGGATGAAGGTGCCCCCGCCGACGAGGTCGACGGCGACGTGCCCGTACCGGCCGTAGCCGCCCTGGGAGCCGCGGAACTCGCCGTCCCAGAAGTGGATCGCCCCGGCCGGCGCCTTGCGCGGGTCCGTCGACACGATGTCGGACGCGAGGTACGCGGCATAGGCCGACGCGTACGGTCCCCCGTTGAGCTCGCCGAAGTGGCGGCAGATCGACATCGTGAGCCCGGCGCACTGCCCATACCAGTCGTGCGGCTCTGTGCTCTTCACCCACGCACGAATCTCATCGAGGACGCTCATGATGCCTTCTCCTCTTCCAGCGCCCGCAGGCGCTCTTCCAGGGCGTCGAGGCGGTCGGCCTGCTGCTGCGCCAGAGTCAGCGCCGCGAGCCCGATGAGCTCGTACGCGACCGACAGCGGTGCGCCCTCGTCGTCGTAGATGACCAGCCAGTGGTGGCCGAGGTCGTGCAGCTCCTCAGCGATGACACCGTGCTCGATGCCGTCACCCTCACCGATTCGGCGGTACACGACCGCGCGGATTAGACGGAGCGCTTCTGCGTCCGGAGTGAAGGTCTCGATGTCGGTCTTGAACCGGCGGGATGAGGTGCGGTAGCCGAGTGCGCCGTCGTCGCGGATGTACGCGGCGCGGGTGTTGGTTCCCATCCCGCGGTCGTAGACGCCTTCGGCGAACTTGCCGTCCTTCGCTTCCTGGATCTTGTCGCGCAGAGCCGGGGTGAGCTGGTTGTCGCCGACCCGGTAACCCCGGATCGCCTCCTTGACCGTCCCGAGCGTCGCACCCTGGTCGTCGAGGACGGGATCCTCGATGAAGATGCGACCGACGGCGTCGCGCATGACACCCTTGCGAGGCCTCATCAGGACCTCGAAGGACGAGTCCACGTACCGCGCATTCGCTGCGTGGTTTGGGGACTGCGGATCCTTCATGGCCATGTAGCCTTCGGGGTTCCACATGGCGAGCCGGTTCGCGGCTGGGCTGCTCCCCGCCCCCTCGATCGCGTCGAGCGCCTTCGTGAGGCCGTCTTGGATGGAGACGTTCGCGTTGTTGCGGCGGATGAACAGGTTCGTCGCCGCAGCGAAGTCGACCCACGTGGGGTTGCCGCTGACGATCGTGCGCTCCCACAGCGAG
Source organism: Microbacterium sp. SORGH_AS_0505 (assembly GCF_030818715.1). Taxonomy (NCBI): domain Bacteria; kingdom Bacillati; phylum Actinomycetota; class Actinomycetes; order Micrococcales; family Microbacteriaceae; genus Microbacterium; species Microbacterium sp. SORGH_AS_0505. The sequence goes on from NZ_JAUTAT010000001.1 coordinate 2,633,764, forward strand.
TTGCCCACCCGGATGCGGGTGCCGAGCGCGTTTGCGAAGTCGCGGACGCGCGGGTCGGCGCCGAACGCTCCCCCGGTGCTGGCCCAGATCCGGAGGTCGATGATCTGCTGCGGCACGGTCTGACCTGCTGCCCAACGGACCAGCGCGACGGGGTGGTCGTCGAGTACGCCGGGCGTCATGGCGTCGGGGTCGCGGACGATGCTCTCGGCGGCGGTGCCGGCCAGGATGACCAGGGTGCTGGTCTTCGCGGCCCAGTCGCGGCGGATGGCGACGGTGTCCCATCGTGTTCCCGGGGCGGCCGTGAGGATCTCGTCGGCGGGGAGCGTGTCGATGATCGCCATGCCGGCGGCTTGGCCGGCGCGGACCTTGACCTGCATCGGAGCGGGGCCGGCGGCCACCTCGAACGCGTCCGCGCCGATGATGGAGTAGGCCGCTCCGGCGTGGGAGAAGATCTCTCCGAGGTCGTCGTACGCGATCGCACGTTCGTACCCGACGGACTGGATGGGCATGATTACCTTCTCTCTGCGCGGCGGGCTGCGGCCGTGAGCGCGCCGATGTGCTTGACGAGGCGCGCCTCAGGGTCGCCGTTCGCGGTGCCGGCCTTGGGGACGATCGACAGCGCGCCAGCCCGCGGGTAGGTGATCGCGATCTCGGTGATCACTTCCTCGATGGCGAGGGTGGGGATCGGCTGTAGCACCACTCCGGTGCCGATGTTGTACGTGTCGGGGAATCGGAACCATGACGTCTCGCGGAGCTCGGTCACGATCGACGCCTTCTTGCCCGCATCGCGCAGGGAGTCACGTCCGTACGGGGCGAGGTCGGCGCCGGCCTGCGCGCCCTGCGCGTTCGTGAAGCCCTCCATGACGCGACCGACTGCAGCCTCGCGTGCAGCGTCGACCACGACGGCCAGCTCGCGCGCCGCGCCGCTACCCGCTCCCCCGACGATGTCCCGTGTCCGGGTCGACCGCTGCAGCAGAAACTCCCAGTCAGCGAGGATCCCGGACTGCGGCGTGAGGGGTCGTGGGTAGGCGCCCTCGCGGGTAACTGTGACATCCCACTCGAGCGCATCCATCCGGCGCGCGAAGCCGAGCCGGAGGCGGTCGCGCGAGAGTGCTTCCGCGACGGTGGCCAATGGTTCGATCCGGAGGTCGGTGGATCCGTCCGTGCCGAGCCCCTCGGAAGCTGCGACGTTCCACGGCAGTCCCAGGCGTGTTGCGTTGGCACCGATCGCTTCGAGGGCGCGGGTGTCGGATGGGCCGACGTAGTGCGCGTACTCCGCGCCTTGCGCCGAGATCGGCGACGCCGGGTTGGGTACGGCCTGGATCTGGGTGAGCCACTCCCAGTCGTCGACGATGGGGATCGTGACCTCGTGGCGGGATCCGCTTCCGGTCGGGTTGCCGATCTGTCCCTCGAGGAGCCTGTGCTTCAGGACCGTGGAATCGGTGAAGCGAATCAGCCAGAGCCTCGCCCGGAGTCCCTCGACGCCCGGGTCCAGGATCGTCGGCACCATCGGGTGACGGTCGCTGACCGTGAGCTGCGCCGTGGAAGCGGCGTTGAGGCGGAGGAAGCACTCGGCCTCCACGGGGTGGATGGAACCGAGGAACACCCCTTCGCTGTCGGTGACCTCTCCGAGGATGTAGGAGCGGGACCGCATCAGAATGCGCGCCAATAGAGCGGGTCGAGTTCCACGGTGATGTCTCCCGTCCCGCCCGAGGCGATGACCAGCTTCGATGCACCACCCGGCGGCACCGGCGCGAACACCTGGAAGCCCAGTTGAGACGTGCGGTCCTCGCCGTCCAGGGTGGTTGTCGGTGCCGTCGGATCCGTGTTGAGGATGAAGGTCGACCCCTCGGGGATCTCGAATGGGACCGTCACCAGGAACGTCCCGACCCCGAGCGTCACCCCGGGCGGGTGAGGGCCGGCGACCGTCCACCGCACGTATGCGGGCTCGTTGCCGGGGTTCCGGATTCGCGCGGACGAGTAACCCGTCACTGACGTCGGGTAGTAGTTCTGATCGTCCGGGTCGGAGGGGATGAAGTCTGGTTCGGCCTCTGCCTGGTAGCTGCGAGAGATGGTCTTGCCCACCCAGAACGGACGCGGCGCAGAAAGCCGCAGACCGATCTGCGCGCGCCCGGTGACGAACGGATCCCGCGGGAAATAGTGCGCCCCGTCGAACTCCCCCCGCAGGTCGAGCCGACGTTGCGCGTCCCCCTCGCCGACGAGCCACCGGCCAGTCTCGACGGGGTGCAGCGAATCGAAGAAATCCGCGTGCCGCGCCTCCCAATCCGGCGCACTCGACGCCCGGAACAGCAGCCGCCATTCCACGTCGCGCGCAGGGGTGGAGTAGCCGAGGATCTCCTCCCCCGGCACCAGAGGAGTGGAGGAGGTGTACACCTCGAAGCGGGGCATGTGCAGCCCCTTCACCCCCGGCAGCATCCGGGGGCTCGATGATCCCGCTCCGGTGAGCGGCCACACCGTCCCGTCGACACCGATCCACTTCATGGGTCGCGCGCCCCACTCCGGGACGGAGTCCTCCGGCTCGGAGTAGGGCGCCGCGAACACGATCGACATGAGGGCTCCTAGGTGTCAGTGAGCCCGGCGTCGCCGAGCAGCTTGCGCATCTTCTGCTCCTTGTCGCGCTGGAGCTTCTCGATGTCGTAGGCGATGTACGTGGACTGGTCGAAGAACTGCGCCGACCCGCCGCTGCCTGACCCGACCACTCCGCCGTCCGACATGGGCAGCACACCGAACGACCGCATCGCTTCGAGCAGGATCGACAACGAACGTTCCGAGCCGTCGTCAGGGATGAAGAACTCGCGGTCCTTCATCCGGTCGCCGACGACCCGCCACGTGTTCGGCGGGACTGCCTGAGCGATCGGCGCCATCGGTGTGAGCCCCCGACCGAGCACTCCGCCCGACGCCATCGGCACGACGACGCCTCCGTCATGCTGGGTGATGCCGCCCTGACCGCCCGGCCCCATGGCGATGCGGAAAGAATGGTTCCCGGTCACCTGCCGGATGGCTGCCTGCAGCGACATCAGTCGGCTGTACGCGTCGTCGGTCTTGCCCTGGACGTAGAAGCTGCCGTCGGGTAGACGAGTGACACGGCTGGCGAGGTCGCTGACCTTCCCCATTTCGTCGCGCACGTTCGACGAGTACTCAGTGCTCTTCGACGCAGGTGTCTCCTGGATCGTCTCGATCAGTTTCCGTGCAGCGTCACGGCTCATCCCCGACTGGACCATCTGGTCCTCGAGAGCGCGCCGGCCCGCCTCATACCGACCAGCGAGGTCGGACTGGCTTTCGCCGGCGGCATCCGCGGCGGCGATCTCGTCGCCCAGAGCGGCGATCGCCCCGCGGACCTGTGACTCCATGTCGCCGCTCTTGGCGCCGACCTCGTCGATGGCACCGGCGAGACGGAGAGAGGCGTCGCTGAGGTAGCCGACCTTGACCTGGTCGTCCATGAATCCGTTGAACTGGCCGCGCATGCCCTCGAGGGTCGAGGTGGCGTCCGAGGTAGTGGAATCGAACCCACGCATGTCGGCGACCACGCCCTCAAGGTCGCTCCAGTCCTTGAAAGGATCGAAGTTCGAGAGCTTGAGGAAAGCGATCACGCCCTCTGCTGCATCGGCGAGCGGACCAGATACGAACTCCCCGAAGGACTCGCTCGCAGCGATACCGAAGTCGATCGCCCCGTTGACGAGGTCGGAGAAGAACTCCAGGATCGGGCCTCGGTTCTGGGCAACAAACTCCGCCGCCTCCGACAGAGGATCAGAGAACGCTGCGGCCAGAGCTCCCTGGATACCCTGCACTGCGACATCGATGTTGCGCTGCGCCTGTTCGAGCTTCCCCGCGTCGTTGTCCGCGAGGGTGTCGAACATGCGCTGCGCGGATCCGCGGACGCCGTCGAGCTGGTCGACCGCGTTCGAGAGATCCATCGCGAAGAGCGCGTTGCCGAGGTCCTCCGCCTGGGTACCGAAGAGCGCGACGGCTGCCGCGTTCCGCTTTACAGGGTCCTCGGTCTCGCGCAGCCGGTCGAGTACGAACCCGAGTCCGTCCCGGGCGGTCTCGCCTCCCTTCGCGATCTTGGAAGTCATCTCCTCGGCGTTCAGGCCGAGCGCCTTGAATCCGTCCGCTGAGGCCCTCGAGGCGTCCGTCGCCCGGATCTGGAACTCCTTGAGTGCGTCCGCGGCGAGATCGCCGTTGCGGGCACCCGCGTCGAGGCCCTGCACGATGAGGCCAAGAGCCTCCGGGCCCGTCAGCCCGAGCCGCGCGAAGAGCGCTGGATACTCGGTGAGGGTGTCGAGGAGGTCCTGGGCGCGGTTCGCACCGTTCCTCTCGCCAGCAGCGATGAGGTCGAATGCTTCCTGCGCCGAGCGGGCGACCCCAGTACGCAGTAGCGTGGCGGTCGCCGTGGCGACAGGCTGCACGTCCTCCTCCATGACGTCGGCGATACCGGCGAGCCCCTGGATTACGGCTTGCGCGTCCCGCGTCGATGCGGCCGGGTCGATGATCCGGAACTGGAGGCCGAGTCGCGCGGCGTTCATGTTCGACTCGATCGAGTCACCGAAGACGTTCGCGTAGGCCTCCCCCGCGGCGCGACCAATCCGGCCGGCCTGCTCCGGGCTGATGCCCGTGAGGCCCTGCAGCCGGTCGTAACCGACCTCGACCGACAAGCCCTGCTCGGTCGCACTGTTGATCGCCTTACCGATCGCAACGGCGCCGAGCACGATTCCGCCGGCGACCGGGATCGCCGCGAGCGCGGACACGAGGGTGTCTTCGATCTCACCGCCGACAGCGGCTCCGACAGCGTTTCCCGCGCCACGCGTGGCCGCGTCGAGCCCGCTCGTGAGCGAACGACCGCCCTGGGTACCCGCGGCCTCCGCATCGCGCTTGAAGTGCGACAGGAACCGCTGCAGGTTCGACTCGGCCTTGTCGGTCTCAGCGATCGCCTCGATCTTCGTGCGCGCACTGACGAGTGCTTCGCGCTGCCGCTCGAGCTTCTGCAGGTTCGCTTCCGCTCGGGCGATGTCGGCCTTCACGTCGAGGTCGGTTTCGACCGAGCGCAGGTAGTCGAGCCGGGCCTGAGCGCGGTCGAGGCCCTTCTCCGCGCGTTCGATGTTCGCGTCGACGGTGGCGACGGTCCGCTCGCTGACGAGCTTCTTGCCTTCGGCGGCTACCCGGCCGATCGCGTTGAGCGCTTCCTTCTCGTCGCCCTTGACCTTCTGAGTCACCGGCTTGCGCTCGATGTCCTCGCCGGTCTTCTTGATGTTCCGCTCAGCCCGCGCGACGTCCTTATCGTCGACGGTGAGGAGAGCTTCGATTTCGACGGCGCGAAGGGCCACGGGTCACCTCCGGGTCAGTGCCCTCCGCAGCGCGTTGGGCTGTTCAATGAGGGCGAAGATGAGCGTCCGGATGCCGGGCCACGGCCGGGCACGCACGTCGTCGGCGTACAGATCGATTCCACGCAGCGCGAGCTCCGCCACCACGAGGCGCCAGTTGCTCACGATCGCGAGCCACGAATCGTCGATGTCGGGCTGGACGCTGGAATTCTGGGTGGCGACGTTCTCCGGTGCGACATCGGCGGGCACCGGGCGGTAGTCGGGGTAGACCCCGTCCGCGTCGGGCTCGCCGATGCCGTACTCTGCCCAGTCCTCCAGCGTCTCTAGCCTTTTGGGCGAAGGCGCTCCGCCTCATCCTTGGCGTCGGGTATCCGGGTCCAGATGAGCTCCGCGATCCAGTCGGCGTACTCGCGACCGCGAGCCCAGAAGAAGATCGCGTAGACCGCGGCACGATCGATCGATGCTGGCAGCAGCTTGTGCTGCTGGACGAGATCCTTCATCTCGCCGTACGCCTCACGCAGCGCGGGGTGCTCGTCCGGGCCGATCCCATTCACGATCTCCTCGATCGCGTCGGGGACCGGCCCGGTGACGAGCCCGAGCTCGACTTCGGCGACCACGGCGAGAGCGAGAACCCGCGCCGTCACCTCGCCCGTGGTTGGCGGAGTCACCCGGAAGGTGTGCTCGCCGAACGTCAGGACGAGGTGGGGCGCTGCCCACTCGGCGAAGTCGACAGCGCTCACAGCAGCGTGTAGGTGTAGGCCTGCGACGCGCCGGCGGCGTTGGTGACGACGATCTCGACGTCGCCCGTGGCCCCGTCGGGAAGCTGAGCGACGACGGTACCCGCGTTGATGGGCAGGTGCTCGACCGCGACGTCGTCGATCGTGACGTTCGAGACGTCGAGCATGCCAGTGCCGTCGATCGTGATCATCCCCCCGCCGTCTCCGGCGACCGAGCTGATGGTCGGGATGCCGGACCCGAGCGGGTTGTACGGGTTCGCGATCGGCAGGTACGAGCCCTTGCCAGTCAGCGAGACCGAGAGGATCTCGTTGCTCGAGTTGCCGGTGTTCTGGCGGGATGCCTCGACCGTGACGAACGCGCGGCCGGCGTCGTTGGGGTTCGGGGTGCCGAGAACCGGCTTGTGGTACCAGCGGATGTCGAGGACGGCTGCCTCGCCGGACGACTTCGCGGCGGCGAGGATCTTCTCCACCTCCGGCAGGTACAGACCCGACGAGAGAAGTCGGTTGACCTGGACGGTGAACGCGGCAGCGAAGCTGCGCGCGGTGACGTCCTCGTTGGGACCGCCCTCGTCGTCGTACGTCGCGACGTCCTCCCGCGTGGGCGGGAAGGTCGGTGCGTAGCCGGACATACGACGGATCGCCTGCCAGACGGGACTGGCGTACAGGCCGAGGTTGAGGTCGAGCCCGTATTCGAAGCTCTTGCCCAGCGCGGTGCCGGCGGGAAGGGGGACACGGTTCATGATGCTGACTCCTGGTTGTCGAGACTGACGGTGAAGTTCTCGGTGCGCTGCTCGCGCTGGTGGTTGTCGGACCCGAGATCGCCCGTGGAGTAGAAGAGGATTTCGCTGATGCCAGAGGGCGGCAGCATGGCGACGAGAACCGCGCGCGCGATGGACGCGAGACGATCGGCGTCCGCGCGGTCGCGACGGGACCCCCGGATACGCGCTTGCACGCGTCGGATGCGCTCGGTGTTCTCGTCGTCGACGGGGATGCTGTACATCCGCACGCCGACAGCCCGGTCCGGCTCGTCGGGGATCGCGCCGTAGTAGACCCCGACCCGGTCGGGCGGGTACTCGGCGTCCTCGTCCCAGATCCACCCAGGGATCTGGCCGAGCGCGGCGCAGATGGTCTTGGTCAGGGTTGCGTCATCCACCGAACGCCTTCCTGACAGAATCGGCGATGAAGCGCTCCACGTCGACCTGATCCGCAGCCGCTTCGAGGAATTTCGCCTGTCCGCCGTTCGCGTGGTTGAGGTCGAGGTCCTCGTGCTGGAAGCGGGCGTGGAGGGCTGCGTAGCCGACCTGCACGGTGAGGTCGTCGGAGCGCACCCCGCCGGACTTGATGAGGTCCCCGTCGTCGCGCGGCGCGAGCTCGTTCGACCGTTTCAGGATCGCCCGGCCCGCGGCGCGGGCGCCGTCCATCGCGGCCTTCTCCGCTGTGGTGAGCAGCGGCTTGTTGATCTTGACCACGGGCCCCTCACTTCAGGTAGAGGATCTGGTGCGACGGCAACGGCGGGTCATTCTCATCCCGCCCGACCTGCACGACCGTCGACTCCCGCTGGGCCGGGGTCCCGGCCCAGACGGTGACGAGAGAGCCGATCGGTGCGACTGTGCCGAGCGACACAGTCACCTGGCTGGTGGAGACGATCTCGACGCCATCCGGAGTACGGACAAGCTGGCTGCCGTCCTTCACCTCCGCGGCGACGTCGACCGCCTGAGCGAACCCGCCGCCCATCCCGCCCCCGCGTCGCGCTGCCTGGATCGCCACCGCGTGCGGGAACAGGAACCGCTGGAGCCAGCTCACGAGTACTCGCCCTCCGGCCACAGGCGCCCCAACGGCGAGCCCGTCGGGAACGACCCGACCGGGAGGCCACCGCGCCCCGATGAGGCGCACAGCGAGCGCAAACTGACCTCCGCGTCGCCCTCAAAGGCGGACGCGATCGCGGCCATCGACACAGAGGTGCCGTTCCTGCTGAGAGACCGCAGCCTCGCCTCCCCTGGAGCCGGCAGCTCCGCGACGACACCCTTCAAGATGGCGATCGCGGTCTTTCCGTCTTCCGACGCCGGCTCGAGGGAGGTGAGGCAGGGGGCGATGACGCGCGCTCGCGCCAGCACCCGACGGCCGAGGTCCTCGTCCGTTGAGATATGCGCATGGGTGATCGGCATCATCGCCCCCTCTCGGTCAGGACCGCTTCGCGTCGTCGGCGACGAGCGCTGCGACGAGGTCGGGACGGTTGGTCCCGGCGGGCGCGATCTTTGCCGCGTCCTCACGGTCCTTGTTGCGGTTGTCGATCTCGGCCTTCAGGTCGGTGACGGTGACGCCCTTGTAGGACTCGTCGCCAGCATCCGCGTCGTCCGCGCCGTCCACGCCGGCGATCAGACCCAGCTCGAGCAGACGCTTGACCTCGGCCTTCTCCACGGTGGCGGGCAGCAGGCGGCCGCGTCGCAGGTACGTCTCGCCGCCGGCCGCGCCGGGCACCTTGACGACGATCTGCGCCGCAGCGACTTCGAAGCGCTGTTCAGCCATCCTCAGAGCCCCGTTCCCGTGATGGTGTAGCCGGCCGTGGGGTCGGTGACGACCGGAACGGTGATGCGGCGCGCGCGCAGCAGGTAGCCGTCGGTCTTCTCCTCACGGATCGACTTCGTCTCGATGCCGTTGCCGGCGTTCGAGTAGCCCGGGCTGACGCCGGTCTCGTTCGCCATGCCACCGAGCTCCTCGGTGTCGAGGATCAGCGGCGCCGCGGTGGGCGTGTGCGGCGAGCGAAGCCACGTCAGGTCCAGGACCGTCGGCCACTGGCCCGTGATGAGCGGGTTCGCCGCTTCGCGGGGCAGGAGACCGGCGGCGAGGAACTTCGCCATGACGCGGGCGAAGGCGGACGGCTTGAGGACAATCGTGTCGAGGGTGTGCCCCTCGCCCGACTCCTCGGCCTGTGCCTTCGCGAGTTCGACGGACTCGACGATCGCCTCGGCGCTCGTCCACGCGGCGGTGGCAGCCTGGGTCTGGGTGACCTTGGACGCGATGACGCCGAGAGCCGACGAGTCGACGTACTTGACGTTCCGGTTGACGAGCTGGCTGATGGCCTTGTTGACGACGTCGATGCCGCGGCGCTTGATCGACTCATCGGTGATGGGCACGTCGCGGCCGAGCTTCTCGGCGATCGCGGCGGCCAGGTCGCCGACGTTGATCTGGGACCGCGGGTACTCGCCGCCGGGGGCGATGACCTCGGGGTCGTCGTCAGCGAAGACGGGGTCGCCGTTCTCGTAGACAACGGCGCCGCCGACCACGTTGTAGCGGCCCTTCAGCAGCGCGTCCGAGATGAACTTCTGCTCGGCAACCGTGCGGACACGGCGGGCGAACAGCGACTGCGAAGACAGGATCGCGTGGATCTGCTCCGGGGTCAGGTTCTCGGTCCCCGAGATCGCGGGGACCGGGTAGGTGAGGGAAGTCATGCCTCGTGTTCTCCTTGACTCAGTCCAGAGCAATCTGGATCAGCTGTTCCGCTGCGGTTGCCGCGGAGATTGCGAGCCCGATGCCGGCCTCACCGGCGCCGACCGTGACGACCTTGCCGCCGGCGGCGGCCTTGACGCGGGCGCCGGCGACGATGGCCGCGGATGCGACGAGCTTCTGCACGCCGCCGCGGAGGACGAGCACGTCGCCGCCGGACTTCGTGTCGGTGGCGGCCGCGCCGAACACCTTCACGGAGTCGGCCTGCGCGTGGGCGACCTTGCGGGCGCCGGTGATCTCGACGAGACGACCACCGGTGACGTCAGCGGTCACTTCGCAGGTGACCTTCGCGCCGGGCTCGAAGAGGTGGATGTGGCTGGACATGACTCAGTCCTCCTTGGACTCGTCGCCCCACGCGGCCGCGTAGAGCGCCGCGTCGGAGTCGGTGATGTCGTCCGCGCGACCGATCTCGGTCACGGGAACGGCGGTGTTCTTCGGCAGGGTCGCGAGGAGCGCGACGGTACCGGCCTCGTTCGTGTCGAGCTGCGCGCGAATGGCGGCCGAGGATGCCGCGCTGATGCGACCCTCGCGCAGCGCGTCCTTCACGATCCCGTCGCGGCGGGTGCGCTCCTGTTCGGTGCGGGCCTCGGCGCCCAGCCGGGCGTTCTCCTGGAGGCTCGCGAGAACGGTCTCGTCGATCGCGGTGAAACCCTTGGGCAGGGCGCGAGCGGCGGGCGTCTCGGTCGGGTCGGCCTGCTCCTCGAGCGTCTCGTCGAGCGCTGCGAGCAGCTCCTCGTCCGAGATGTCGGCGTCCTTGACGCCGAGCCGTTCGATGAGTCCAGCCTTGATGGTGTCGCTCATGGGGAGCTTCTCCTTCTGGTTGGTGTCACCCGGCTCGGACGAGCTCGGGGGCTTGGGGGCCGCCGCGCGTGCGGAGGCGGCGGCGGCGCGAATGCGGGCATCGGCTTCGGTGTCGTCGTCGGGTTCGACCGGGACGATCGCGATCTCCACGTCGTCCTCGGTGCCGACTGTCGTCGCGGTGCCGGCGTCGGGGACGACACCGGTTCGGTCCGCGAGACCCAGCTCGACGGTCTCGGTGGCGGTGAGCCACGTCTCCTCGGCCAGGAGCGGTGCCCAGTCGCGTGCGCCGGCCTTCGCGTCGTAGACCTCGACCATGGAGCGCTCGACGGTGTCGAGGAAGGCGGCAGTCTTGCGCATCTCGCGGGCGTTGCCCCAGGTGATCGAGGAAGGCGAGTGGATCATCATCATCGAGCCGGGGCTCATGACGGTCTCGGCGCAGCTCGCGGCGATGAACGATGCGGCGGATGCCGCGAGGCCGTCGACGACAGCGACGACGCTCGCGCGGTGCGCGGCGAGCATGTTCTGGATGGCCATGGCCTCCCAGACCTCGCCGCCGGGCGAGTTGATGCGCAGAACGATCTGCTCCACGGACTCTGGCAGCGAGTCGAGCACGCGGCCGATGTCCTCCGTGGAGATGCCCCACCATCCGCCCCACGAGTCGATCGGGCCGTACATGCGGATGGTCGCGACCTTCGCGTCCGAGTCGCCGTCAGCGGCCGGCGCAGTGACCGCGCTGAAGAACTCGGCCTTGTCCGTCGGTGGCTCGGTCGTTCCCCAGTAGCGCCGGGCCTCGCGGTCGCGGTCGTCCGCGCGAGATGCGCGTGTCCGCTCGCGCACGAGCGTGGCTTGTTTGTCGGTCATGCTGCAGCCTCCTTGGGGGCGTTCGGGACGGCGACCTCGCGCCGGGTGAGCTGGTCCGCCACCGGCAGGCCGAATGTGTCGCGCACGAAGTTCTCGAGCGGCTCGTCGGGGCGGATGATCCCGCCGCGGACGAGGGCCTCGAGGGCGGCGGCGGTGACGGGCTGTCGTTCGCCGATCTCGGCGGGGACCACCTGCGGTGCGGGCTCTTCGGGGCCCCAGTTCTTGTCGACGAGGTCCTCGATGACGTGCTGCTGCACGACCTCTGCGATGTGCTGCGCGACCGCGTTGAGGCTGTCGGTGAAGAAGTTCGCGAAGGTGGACCCGAGCGCCCACGATCCGGTCTCGGTGCCGAGATTGAGGAAGTGGGCGAGCACGGCGCGGGCGATCTGCTCGTCGTAGTAGCGGATCGGCGCGTCCGTGTCGGGAAGGTCGCCCTCGACGCCGAGGAACTTCAGGAGCGCCCCGTGAGGAAGTGCTGCACCGGCGGCTTCACCCGCTCGCGCGCCCTTCGCGATCGTCAGACCGCGCTTGATTTCTTCGTCCATCCACGCGACCACCTGCTCGTAGGTCGCATTGTCCGGGGGCGGCGCACTGGTGTAAGTCGGGAGGCCAAGGCCGTTGCGTTCGGCCGTGAGCGCCTGGATCCGCAGCACACGGTCCTTCAGGAGCCACATCTTGTACGCGGACCGGAGCAGCGATTCGCCGAGCCAGTTCGCACCCTCGCGCTCGTTGACGAAAGCGACCAGCCGGTCAACGCCGATCAGCTGCTTCACGTCGTGCTGGTGGATGCCGATCAGTCCGCCGTCGCGAGCGACCTTGATCTCACTGATCGTCCGCGGCGGGCGCCACGACAGCTTCGCCAAATGGGTGGGGCCGGTGCTCTGGTCGTAGACCTGCTCGAAGTACGAGTGCCCGTACGGCAGCTCGAGCAGCGCGAGCCGGAGGAACTCCTTCCACGAGAACCGCCCCTTGAGACGGCGCGGTGCGGACGGCATCTGCCCCTTGATCGACAACCCGAGATCGCCCGCGATGTGATTCGTGACCTCCGGACGGCATCCGGTCCCGTCGATCGACCACTCGGTCCGGAGGATTGGGAGCGTCACTGCGCGCAGGACCGACTTCACCTGCGGATCCTCGCGACGCATCCGGTCGAAGACGTTGATCGAGTTCGGCCAGATGAGCTCCGGGTTGGTCTCGTGGGTCTCCGCGAGCAGGCTGCCCCAGGAGGGCATGGCGGCGCCGGCCTGGTATCCGATCTCTGACACGAGGCCTCCTGTCAGAACCGCGCCGTGGCGAGGTTCCCTTCGTCGAGCGCGACCGCGTCGCGAGTGATGATGCGAGCCGCCGGCGGCGGCGGGGTTGCCCGCGGCTTCTCAGGCGGCGTGAGCACCTCGAGGCCGTAAAGCGCTTCGGTCTCCGCGACCAGACCGGAAATGTCCACCGGCAGCGACTTATGCCGCGACCACGCGAGGTTCTCGGCGTACTGCGTGACCACGCCGCCCTCGACCGCGAGGTCAACCGCGGGCTGCTCGATGACGATCAGGCGCCGGTCGAGTACCCGATCCCGCATGCGGCCGGTCGCGGCTGCGAACTGACCGCCGTCAAGAGCGTGGACGTGGAGCCCGCGCTCGCGGAGCGGGTCGATGAACTCCATCGCCGGCGTGCCGCGACCCTGGACTACGACCTCGTTCCAGCCCGACTTCTCGGCGAGCTCGGCGAGGTAGTCCGGGACCCACAGCATCCCGGCGCGGCGAAGGCGGACGGTGGTGAAGGGGCGCCCGTCAGCGGTGAGCACCGCGGCCGCGACCCACGACATAGAGCGGTGCTTCGGTTCGGTGTCGACCGCCCAGACCGTGCGGGTCCCCCTCGGGATCTCGATGTCACTGATCGGCGTGTGCCGCGGCCGCCAGTCGCGCGGCGAGATGTACGAGATCACCTTCGACGTGACCCACTGGCAGAGGACTTCGGTCCGGTAGGACGCCTCGAGCATGTCGCGAGAGTCCTGAAGGCACATCTCGACGGTGATCTCGCCGTACCCGATACTCGGGTTCGCCTGCAGGATCCCGTCGACATCGTCGAGAGGACACCCATCCGGCGCGGACCACTCGAAGAGCGCCGACGTCGACGCGGCTAGCTCACCGTTGGCGTACGCCTCGAGCTCGTCGATGCCGCGGGCCAGCCACTCCTCGATCTCGGAGATGAGGTTGTCGCGGAGCTTGCGGAGCACGACCGAGCGCGCGTCGCCGGCGTTTGAGATGCCCCACAGCTGGGAGTTGAAGACGGCCTTGGTGGTCTGCGCGACGGAGTCCCACGCGTCCCAGGTCTGCTGCTCGCGCATCTCGTCCATCAGGACGCGCGCGGCGGTCTTTCCGCGGCCGCCCTTGCGGGATGCCGCGCGGACTTCGTAGTGCGCGCCGCTGCGGAGGTAGATGCCGGGCTGGCCGTTCTTCCGCTGGATCTTCTGCAGCGCGTTCGCGAGCGCCGGCACGCACCCTTCGTTGTCCTCGTCGCACCACCGGGCGGTGAGGTTCCAGACGTCCTGCGCAGTGTCGAGGTTCTGCGCGGTCCCGAGCACCTTGAAGCGGAACGGCGGCAGCCGGTCCTCGAACCGGTCAGAGTCGACGAACAGCCACCAGGCGGCGAGTACTGCGGCGAGCAGGCTCTTCCCGTTCTGACGCGCGACGAGGACCACGACACGACGGAACCGGAACGTGCCGTCCGGGTTCAGCTCGAGCGCGTGGATCAGGAGCCACTTCTGCCACGGGTACAGGTCGATCCCGAGGAACACCAGCGCGAACTCGATGACCTCGAAACCGAGCGACGTCTCCTCGGTCAGTGGGCGGAGCGGGCGAGTCCACAGCCGCGGCACTTCCGAACCGACGAGGTCAGAGAAGTCAGCCTGCAGCTCCCCCGCGTCGTCTGCTCTTGAAGTCGCCGAGGTCAACGGGACCCCCTTCGGGTGCAGAGTCGCCGGACGGTTCCGTCGGCGCGGGCGGCACGGATGCCGCGAGGGCAGCGCGGGCCGCGGGCGTCGCGCCGAGCTCGCGGAGCCCGTTCCAAAGGTGCGGGAGCAGGTACAGCGCCTTCGTCGCCTCGAGCGAAGTGCCGTTCGCCACGGCGTGGTCGATCTGCCGAGCGACCTGCCGGCAGGACGCGATGAGCGCCTCGTCGGCCTTCGTCGTCGTGATCTCGGCGAGCGTGCTCTCGAACGCGTCGGTGATGGCGTCCTTGACGCGCGTGGGCTCGCCGAGGAGCCGCTGTCGCATCTCCGACAGCCGCATGACGCGGTCGGCGGCCGCGACGTCGCCTGCGATCGCCTTCTTCCACATGGCCCGGTGCAGCGCGTCGACCCGCTCGAGCTCGACGATGCGGGCTGCGGACTGGTCGAGGGCCACCGGGGAGGCGGCGATCGCGGCCATGACCGCTTCGCGCGCCTCCTCCGTGGTGCAATCGAGCTGCGTCGCGATCTGGTCGAATGGGATCGCGGCTCGGAACAGCGCGAACGCCTTCGCCGGGTCGAGGTCAGGCATTTACGACCTCGGAGAAGTCGACTCGCTGCCCGTTCCGGACCGGCACGACGCCCGTGTGCTCCTGCCAGCGGCGGCAGATCACGTCGGCGTATGTCGGATCGAGCTCGACGACCATCGCGCGGCGTCCGAGGCGGTGCGCGGCGATCAGAGTCGTCCCGGATCCGGCGAATCCGTCGAGAACCCACCCTCCGGGAGGGCAGGAGTTCACGAGCATCCGTTCGACGAGCTCGACGGGCTTCATCGTCGGGTGCTCAGCCGATCGGGACGGCCGGCGAACGTCGAAGACGGTCGATGAGCGGTTGTCGCCGAACCAGCGCGGCCCGCCACGACCCAGACGGCCCTCGCCGCCGGCCGTGAAGCCGTACGCGATCGGTTCGAAGTCCCGATCGACCTCGCCCTCGAGGATCGGCTCCGACTGGTAGTGGTAGTCGGCCCGTGAGAGGACGAATCGGTCCTTCACCCACATCAGCGTCTGCCGGTAACGGATGCCGAGACGGTCCATCGCGGCCTGCAGCGGCACCCGAAGCACGTCCGAGTGAGCGACGTACACCGGGGCGCCGTCACGGCACACCTCCACGGCGACCTCCAGGAAGGCGACCGACACCGCGATCGCGTCCTCCGCGCCGTCGTTCTGGATGCTCAGGCCCGTCCCGCCGACGTACTCGACGCCGTAGGGAGGGTCCGTCCAGACACACTCGAACTCGACGCCCTCCGGGATGGCTCCGCGGACCGCGTCGAGGTCACCCGACGACCCGACGAGCAGCCGGTGAGGGCCCAGATGCCACACATCGCCCACCCCGGACACCGCGTCGGCGGCATCCGGCCGCGACGGGACGTCATCCGGGTCCGTCAGCGACACCGGCTCGTCGAGCGACGCGAGCAGAGCGTCCAGATCGCCCGAGGTGTAGCCCGTGCCGTCGAGAGCGCCGGCGGCAGCCATCGCAGCGGCGAGATCGGCGTCGTCATACGCTCCGAGGTCTGCCAGGCGGTTGTCGGCGAGCACGATCCGATGCGCCGTTGCCTCATCGACGTCGACCGTCGTCGCCTGCACCGTCGCCCAGCCGAGCGAGCACGCCGCCAGGAAGGTGTGATTGCCCGCCAGGATCTCGTTCGGCCGCCCCGTCAGCGATCCGACGTTCACGACGATCGGCCGATACTGCCCCTGAGCCTCAAGCGACGCCGCTATTGCCCGCACATCCCCGCGCCGAGGGTTCCGGTGGAACACCTGCAGGTCCTCGACCGGGAACGCGATGACCTCGAGCATCGGGGACTCCTTACCGCGCGTGCGCGTGATGGGGGTGGTCAGATCGCCGGGGAGAGAGGACAGCGCCCCCGGAGCGTGGTCCGCCCCCAGGTCGACCTCTGGATTTTTCGAGGGGGGCGGGTCAGGAGGCCGGCAGGAGCTCTGCGGGCATGTCCTCGCAGTTGATGCGGACGCCTGTCTCGGGGTGCACCCATTGGTGTGGGAGTGCGTCGTGTTCGAAGTCGGGGGTCATCGGGCTTCCCTCTCCGGTGGGAGTCGGTGTCCGCAGCGCTGGCAGCGAGTGAGGCGGGCGACGGTGCCGACGCCGTGAGGGGTGAGGCTGTGGAGTGTGACCTGCCAGAGGTCGGCCCATCCGCAGTGTGGGCAGTCGGTGTCGAGGCGGCGCGGGGTGCCTGCGGTGAGCGGGATGGCGAGCGCCATGGTCAGGCTCGGACGAAGGTGCCGCCTGTGGTGGCGAAGCATGGGCTCAGCTCGGCGACCTGGTCTGGGGTGAGGTCTGCTCCGGCTTCGACGTAGATGGTGTCGAATGATGTGCCGCGTGCGCGCTGCGTCGAGCGTGTGGTGGCGAAGCGGATGCCGCCGCGGTTCGGGTAGTCGATGCGCTCGGCTCCGTTGGCACGGCGGATGACGGCACCCTCGGTGGTCGAGGCTGCGTCGATGAGGTCGAGGAATCCCTCGCGGAGCTCGATGGCGTTGGGCGCGATGACGAGGATCCGCTTCCCGAGTGAGGCTTCGGCGGTGATGCCGGCTGCGGCGTATCGGTTCACGAAGCTCCTCTTGCGGTGGTGTCGCCGACCCTCCCTACACTGAGCAATCCAGGTGGGACGAGTGAAGGGGCGGGACGGACATGGCGGCAGCAGGCGCTAAGCGCATCGTGGTCGAGCGCAGCGACGGCAAGTGGGGCTGGCAGTTGATCGGCGACAACGGGTACGACATCATCGCGACCGACGGCGGTCAGGGGTACGAGAAGGAAGACACGGCGCGAGCGATGGCGGACAAGATCATCAGCGGCCACTATGCGGACGCGAAGAAGTTGATCAGTCGTCAGAAGCGGTAGTCACCACCAGTCGGGCATTGCGTCGCCGAGTGGTGGTGCGGGTGCTCGGTTCCCTCGCTGCTGGTTGCACAGTGCGTGGGAGTGGCGGAAGTTGTCGGGGTCTGATTGCAGGTCGGGTCGGTCCTCGACGGTGTGGAAGTGGTCGAGGTTGTGGGAGTCGGGCGTGCTGTTCTGCGCGGCCGTGTAGTCGATCGGTTCGCCGCAGAGCCAGCAGTCGGCTTCGGGGTCGCCGAGCGCGTCGAGCCGCTTCCCTTCCTCGAAGAACTCGTCACGGAGCCGATGGTCGAGACGTGTGTTCGTGCGTTTGTCGGCCATGGTCCTCCGAGTTCTGAGAGGCGCCGGCGATGGGTCGCTCGGCGCCTCTCTCGGGTGCAGGTACCCCACGCCTGTGGAAGTGGTCAGGCGAGTCTCCGAGAGGCGGGGTCCTTCGCGCCAATGGCCAGAGCGCATTGACACCCGGGTCTGACCTCGGCCGGGAGGAGCTGCAGGGCGACCACCCGAGGTCGCGGTCTGCTTGGGGGCTCGAACTCCCGGCCAAGGGTTCTAGGTGGCGACGTGGTCGCCGAGGTTCGTGGTGACGGTGTGCCCGTGGATCGCGATGACGACGCCCTCGAGGACGCACCCGTAGCGGGCGTAGCGGAGGACGTCACCGACGCGGATCCCGTCGGCGTCGTCGACGTCGTAGGTGCGGGGTGTGGTGGTGTCGATCCAGGCGGCCGCGGCGCGTGCTTCGTCGGCGAGCATCTGCGCGTGGAGCGAGTCGGGTCGGCCGCTGAGGATGTCGGCGAGCTGGATGAGTCCGGCGCGGTCACGGTCGTCGCGGAGCCGGCCAATGTTGCGGCGATTGATGGCGACGTAGTCGTGTCCGAGCCCGTGGGTAGGCTCCACGGCAGCCCTCCTATCGATGCAAGTCGATGGTGGGGTCAGGTCCCGGTGTGGCGTTGGCGCGCCTGCCGGGACCGTCTAGATGTGACGGCGAAGGCCCCGTGAGTGGTGATGCTCGGCGGGGCCTTCGGTGTTCGTGAGAACTGTCTAACCATGAATGTAGGGGCGGCAAACGGGATCCGTGCAACTCACGTCTTCAGGCCGGCGTGTCGCCGTTCCCGCTTGTATGCCGCCATGCCCTCGACGCAGGCCTGGCAGCGGCATCCGTTCATGTACGGACCGGGCCTGCCGTGCGGAGCCTCGCGCTCGCTCTGAGTCTTCGAGAGGTGGCAGTCATGGCATAGCACCTGGCACTTGACGAGTTCAGCGAGACGGACGTTTTCTGACGAGGTCCAGATGTCACTGATCTCCCTGCTCTTGGCGAGCGGGTCGACGTGGTCGACCTCGAGGTCGTCGGTTCCTCCGCACTCGACGCATCGGCCGCCCTGCGACGCGATCCAACGGTCGCGGAGTTGCTTCCGCCTCCGCTGGACGTACTCGCGGTTGTAGTGCCGGCGGCACTTGCCCCGCACGCTCGCGACCGCCTCGCACCCCTCGACCTCACACATCGTTGCTCCGGCCTCCAGCGGCTTCGTCTGCGGCTTTGAGCGCTCGGATGCGTTGCTGGTTGATCGGGTCGTTCTTGAGCCTCTGACGCCACCAGGCGAGGAGGGTCTTGAGTTCGACGACGCGGACGCGTTGGCCGTTGCGGATCTCCCAAGTCATCTCCATGCCATTGAGCCGCCAATGGCGGATCGTGCGGCGTGCTCGGCCGACGCGCTTCGCGGCCTCTCGGTACGTCAGGGTTGCCATGATCGCGGAGCCCTGGCGGCCTCGACATCACCGCCTACGTGCCCGAGTTGAGCTCTCCTGCAACCTTGGCGAAGTAGCGACGTGCGGCCCGTTCGGTCTTCTCGATGAGATCGATCGGCAATGCAGGACCCGACGCGTGATCGATCGCTTTGTCGAGCCGCTCCTCGATGTCCTGGATTATTTCGTCTATTTCTCGAAGATACGCATGCCTCTCTTCCGTTGCGGTCGCCAGCATCGCGAGGGCGGGCAGGCGCGTGTCGAAGTAACGTCCGGCCGCTCTCACGATTGCAGCCGTCTTCTCGAGCTTCCTTTCTGATTGCACCCGCGCGAGCTCGAGATCGCAGATATCTACGAGGATCTGCAGCTTGAGCGCTCGCGCGGACAGCAAAGTCACCCGCATCTCCGCAACTAGCCTGCGATAGAGCCGCTTCGCTCGTACTGCCGGGGACCACGGGCTCCCCAGCAGATCCGGTATAGCCAGAGCGAGGAGGTTCAGCGTTACAGGCCCGAGAGGCGCTAGCGCGACGAGAGCCACGGCATTCACAAGGGCGAGCGCCGCGGCGATGGCGACGGACAGCGAGACGCTGTTCATGCGCAAGTTCGGATCCGCGATCAAGAAGCCGAGAGCCGCCATGAACGTCAGGACCATCGACACCCATGAGACAGCTATCCACATGCCGCGTCGATAGTTCTGTCGCGTGCTCAATTTGCCGTCTTCTCGACTGAGGCGGCGGGCCAATACCCTCACCTCGATCACCAAGGCAAGAGCCAGCACGGGAATGATCTGCGCGACTACAGACCAGAACGGGATCATCTCCCTGAAAGTGGACGGCACCGTCGCAGAATATCGGCGAAGTAGAAAGCCTCATGCGCCAGCCTCTACCTCGCCGCACACTCGGCAGGCTCTCGAGAGCATTGGCACTCCCCTGACTCCGTCGAGCCAGTCGATCTGCACGCCCCGTGCCCCGCACGTCTCGCAGAGCTCGAGCGGTGCGGCGGTGACGACGGACGGGCCGCCCTGCCGCCGGCGTGCTCGTCGGATGAGTCCGAAGAGACGCTCCTCGAGCTCGCTTAGGTCGGGCCAGGCGAGGAGGTGCTCGACGACTGCGGCGAGCCACTCGTTCGCGGCGTAGGCCCACTGCCGCGCAAGCTCGGCGTCGCCAGGCACCGCAGCGGGGAAGATCGGCGCTTCGACGCCGAGGTGGCTCGCAGCGGCGACAAGGTAGGCGCGCAGCGCGTCCCAGATGGCTCGGTTGTCCCGTGCGCCGGGTCCATCAGCAACGGGCACGTTGTCGATGTACCCGCCGCCGGAGACGCGGATCTGATCTGTGCGGGACGCCTTCAGCCGGACGGGCGCCAGGATGCCGCTGTCCGAGTAGTCGATCACGTGAGGGATCTGGTCGACGTGCCAGAGGTATCGCGCGACCCACTCGCGGTATCCCGCTTCGGGGTCGATCGCGTCGAGAGGGATAGCGCTCATGCCGCGCGTCCCATTACGTTTCGGGTATGCAGATCATTAAGCCGGACATCCCGGGCATGGGCTCGAACCTTCCGATCGTCACCGAGTTCATCGAGCAGATCAATCGGACTGCGAAGGACAGCAGCGGCGACGGCGCGATCGCGGCGGTGATCGAGGCGGCAATCGTGGCGATCGCTGCCCTGGAGGGTCGGCAGAACGCGATCGTTCGTCACCTCGGCGGCCATTTCGGCGACGCGGACGGCAACCCCCTCTGATCGAAGGTGGGTGCGTTCGAACACCCCTGATCTCGCCCTCATCGCTGAGCCTCCTCGTCTGCTCGTCGTGCTGCATGGCAGTCCGCGCAGGTGACGGCCTTCCAGATCTTGGTGGTGTCCTTGTTCTTGCGACCGCAGTAGGCGCGGCCGGTGGTCTCGTTGAGCCCCGTGCCGGCGGCGTGGGTGTCGGCTGTGGGCATCAGAGCGGCACCACCCGGTACAGCTCGTCGAAGGCAACCGGCATCCTGGTGCGGACGCCGCACGCGACGCACTCGACGAGTCCCGTTCCGCAGAAGCCGATGTCCGTCATGATTCGCGCGAGCTGCAGGTGCGCCGTGCACAGCTGAAGGCTGACGCCGCAGCATCGGGCGGAGATGCTCCAGGAAGCGGCGGCATCACACTGGGCTCGTGAGCACCCGATCTCCTCGTCCAGTCGCGACTCCATGTCGCGCAGGACGTCATCATCGTGAATGCCGAACCGGGTGACTTCTGCCCGCTCCGCCGGCGATAGTGTCTGACGCATGGATTCTGGGTGGGCGGCGATCCTCGGCGCCGTAATCGGACTGATCGGTTCGACCCTGGCGGGAGTGATTGCCCCTACGATCACCCGCCGCCGCGAGGCCGCCTCTGCGGAAGCGGCGGCGCTCCGATCTAGGAGGGCCGCAGTCATCCGGGAACTCGTCGCCTCATATGCGGAGTCGTACGAGGACGAGGGTGGCAGCAGCGGGCTGCTGGCGCGCCGCGAGACCGCGCTGACGGACCTCGCTCTGATAATCAGCTCGGAAGAGACTCCAGTACTCGAAGCTGCTGAAAGCGCGGGGTCATTGGTGTCCGGTGTCACTTCGGACCTTTCTGCGACCGCATTCGTCGAGATCTCGCGTCTGCTGCCGAGCTGGCACCGAGGCGAGATCACACCTCTCCAGCTGCAGGCACGGTTCGAGCGAGTGGTCGAGGCTGCGCGCCCAGCCGAGGACTGAGTCACGACCGCCCCCGGTGACCCTCGGCGGTGCACTGGCACGCGACCTCGTCGATCTCGACGCCGCGCTCGACGTGCGCGGAGCCGATGCATGCGCCGTGCTTCCCCTCGCGGCAGTCCCGGCAGATGACTGGGTCGACGTCGAAACCGTGCGCCGCCTGATCGGCATCCGCGGCCGCGCGGTCCTCGGCCAGCATCCGGCGCGCGTCCTCTGAGGCCGCCAGCAGATCGAGACCGAGCCGCTCGGCCGCGGCGAGGTCGAGGACCGTGCGCCGCTTGCGCGCGATCGGGGTCCGCAGTTCCACCTGGTAGTCGTCGGTGACCTCGACGTCCGCGACGACGACCATCATGTCGATCGTGACGCTCATCACTGCTCCTCGATGTTCAGCGCGGCGCGGACCTGCGCGCGTAGACCGTTCCGTGCGTTCATGTCGGCGATCGCGCTCGGCGAGGTGACGTTGCGTCCCTCGTCGTGCTTCCACGCCTTCGCGCCGAGCTCGAGCGCCTTCAGGTGGTTCGCGGTGCGCAGCTCCGCGGTGAGGTCGTCGATCGCTTCGACCTGGGTGCGACGCGGGCGGCTCGCGCCGGATCCGCCGCTCGGGGGTGTGGTGGGGGTGGCCATAGTGGTGTGTCCTTCCAGGGGTCAGAGGGTGGGTTCCCACGGCCAGATCTGGCCGCGGACGAACTTCGGTGGGAATGGGCGGGCGTCGCGGTCTCCGCGCCAGCGGACGAGCGAGTACTTCGCCCGGGCGCCGACGTCGGTCTTGTCGCGTTGGATGCCGAGACCGAACTCGGGCCAGCCGAGGAGCGCGGAGGATCCGCGGGGACGGAGGTTGCGGACGCCTTGCTTCGACGTCTCGTGGCCGGCGTGCGCTTCGATGAGCATCGCGACGTCGCGTTCCCGGATGCTGTCCAGGGCGGAGAGGACCGGGGCGGCGTCGTCGTCGCTCTTCATCCCGGGTGCGAGGCGGTACAGCGGGCCGATGACGACGAGGTCCGGCTTCACCTCGTCGATGCGCCGGTGAATGTCGCCGAGGACCGCGGCCTGGGTGATGTCGGACTTCGGGAGGAACTCGACGAACACGTGCTCGCGCGGATCCCGGACGCCCCGGTTCGCGGCCTCGTCGGCCATGCGACGAATCGCGCGCCGCCACTGCCGCTCAGAGTTCTCGACGTCGACGACGAGGGAACGGATCGGCGGGACCTCGGTGAACTCGAACGGGTGGATGCCGGCGGCCGTGAGGACCGCGAGTTGACGGAGCATGACGGACTTGCCGACGCCCTCCCCCGCGGTGAGCATGAGCCGGTCTCGGCGCTCCAGGACGTTCGGGATCACCCACTCGTAGACGTCCTCCTCCTGCGGCACCGATAGGACGTCGCCGAGGGTGCGGGCGGGCTGCGCTCCGCCGGAGTCGCGGTCGCGAATCTCGATCAGCTCGGTGATCGCATTCGCCATGGCGACGCCCGGCTCGGCCGCGCCGACGAGCGACGTTCCGACTCGCTCGATCGACCGGGCGATGGACCGTTCCCGGACGAGGCGGGCGTAGTAGGGCGCGTTCGTCGCCGTCGGGACATCCGACGCCCACCCGGACAGGTGGGTGAGGTCCACACCTCGCACGTCCCAGTCCGTCAGGTGGTCGTAGACCGTGACGACGTCGATCGGTTCCCGCTCCGCCGACATCCGGCAGATGCCCGCGTAGATCGAGCCGAGGCGGAGGTCCTCGAAGTCGCGCGGGGTGACCTCGGCCTGTACGTCGCGGAGTACTTCGGGTTTCTCCATGACCGCGCCCAGCACGTACCTTTCGGCTAGCTGCGCGGTGGTGAGCACGTCAGCCACGAGGCCGCCCTGCCGTGATCGCGAGCCGCGCGCGCCCGACACGCTCGAGCGCTGCGAGAGCGGCGTCATCGCGGTCGAGCTTGTTCCCGTGCTCGTCCTCGGGGTCGAGGGCGACGTTGAGGATGCGGGCGACGTTGTCCCGGACGTGCGCCGGCAGCAGGTACGCCGTCGACTCACGCCGGTGGAGACGCACCGCCTCGAGGGCGACATCGAGGTCCAGGTCGTCGAGAAGCTTCTGCCACGCGACGATCGAGTTCTCGTCGATCCTGCGGTTGTCGAGAAGCTGGATCTCCGACAGCAGCACGCTCGTCTGCGCCAGGTTCACGATGCACGCTCCGCGGCATCGGCGCTCTCCTGAAGTCGGCGGCCGAGGTCCACGACGGAGGCCGCGCGGCGACCGGACGACTGGCCGGCCTCACGCTTCGCCTGAAGGACGAGCGTCGAGAACTTCTCCCGCAGCTTCGGCATCGACCGGATGTTCGCGGCCCAGAACTCGTGCGCCGTCGCCCACGCGATCATCCACTCGACTTGCGCGGCCGTGTAGCCGTCGAGGCGCATGAGGCGATCGCACGCCGCCCACCACGTTTGCCCGACCGTCCCGACCTTGTGGCCGTTCGCGCGGACCGCCTCGGCGAGTACTTCGCTGAGCCGCCGCACATCAGCGGAGTACGGCGCGCGGGCGTCGCCTGCGACGACCGTTCCTGTCAGATCGTGTTCTTCAGGATGGTGTTCTTGGAGATGGTCTTCTTTAGTCGGTGATCCTCCGCTGTCGGCTGAGCCGCTGTCGGCTGAACCGTCGTCGGAGAATCGACCGGTGTCCGATTTCCGGACAGCGGGGTCGGCGAGGCGATACTCGACCTCCCCGAACTGCCCACGGTCGCCGCGGCCCTGTTCGACGACGAGGTATCCCGCGTCGCGCAGCTCGTCGATCGCGGCACGGATCGCGTGGCGACCTTCGGTGCCGTTCTTCACGAGGCCCTCGACCGAAAGCCGCCATCCGATCCGGTGCGACAGGATCTCGGTCAGAAGCCCGCGCGCCCGGCGCGACAGCGATTCGTCCCGAGCCCACTCGTTCGGGACCTGCGTGAACCGGCCCTCGAAGGCCAGCTCTCCTCGCAGAATGCCCATCAGTTGATCCCTTCCACTTCCACTGCTCGACCACTTGCGGTGAGCAGAAACCATCGGCCTGCGCCGTCCCGGACACGCAACAGCGCCGGGGAGAACTCGGGCGTCGTCGCGAGCCTGCGGATCGCGAGCCCGAAGTCGTACGCCCACTCCGGGTCTTCAGTGACTCGCCCGTGGCATCCGGTCGTGCCGGTGCCGCAGAGAACGAGTCCGTTCGGGTAGCTGTTGTCGCCGGCGCGGCGGCCCTTCCGGTGGTGGATGGACCAGCCGCCGGCGAGCATCGAGCCGCGGAGCTGGAACGACAGCGGCCGCCGGCAGTAGAAGCACCGCTGCGCCTCACGGGTGAAGAACAGGTGCCGGACCTGCTTCGGGGTGAACTCGGCGCCCATCAGGCAGCCCGTCCCGCGGTCAGCCGCGTGTGCTCGGGGCAGAAGTCTCCGGACCGTCCGAGGGTCCAGCCGTCCGTGTTGCTCGCGCTCGTCTGCTCCGGGCACTTGACCCAGCCGCCGAGCTTCGCGACCTTCGCGTCGCACAAGATCACGCGCATCACTGCCTCCCCGCGTCGCGGTAGACGAGCTCGACCTGCTTGCCGATCGTCTGCACCCGGGAGGTGTAGTCCTTAAGCAGATTCCCGATCCGACGGGCGTACTCGAAAGCGATGACCGTCCGGTCGTACTCGTCCTGCTCGTCGACGCACCCGAGGGTGACCTTCGCGGCGAGCTGCGCGGCGGGCAGCGCACGGTGCTCCCACCGCAGCTGCGCCTTCCGCCGACCCAGCGCCGTGGATGCCGCGCGCTTCAACTCCTCCGCGCGAGCGATGACCACGACCATCCGAGCAGCGTGGTGCGACACCGTCGCGAGCTCACCGATCACCCAGTCCGGGGAGCGCAGCGCACGGTCGGCCGGATCCGGCTCGGCCACCTGCTGCGCCGCATCCGTGTTCGCCCGGATCGACTCGACGTTGACGAGCGTCCCGTCGGGCCACGTCAGGACCTCGTTGTCGACCGCTTGGAGATCGCTCATGCCGCCACCGCCGTCCCGGCGAGCCACTCCGCGAGCGGTGCGACACGGAGGCCGAGCGTCGCGGCGACGTTCACCTCGAGGCGCGCGCCGCCCGACGTCTCCCAGCCAGCGAGCAGCGCGACGGCGTCACAGCGAATGAGCTGCGCGAGGCCGGCACGAAGCCACCCGTGGTAGTCACCCGGGGTCGGGTTCTCGTTGGTTGACGAATCCTCGACATCGAAGCCCAGGCCAGCCAGCGCCTCGGCCGCGTCACGGAACGCCGGGTAGTTGAACTCGGGCAGGCCGGTCATCGGGCCGGCGACGTAGATGCGCGTCATCGCCAGACGCTCGCGATCTCGCCCGGGTCCCGCTCAGGGACGATCACGCCACCGGACTCCGACCGCATGATGAGGTAGATCTGCCCATTCGCGCCGGGCACGACCTCGGTCACCGTGTACGGCACATCGCCGAAATGCGTGACGTCGCCCGGCTTCACCTCACGTGCACGGACCGAGGTCAGGGTGCGAGTCGAGGCGCTCACGCGTTCATCTCCGCTTCGACCTCGGCGACACACACGTCGCACAGCGGACCGTCGTGCTCGCCGGTCTCCCCGCACCGCTCGCACTGCGTCATCTCGACGGGAGCGGCATCGCCCGGCTCCGTGGGGCTCGCTGCCGCGTCCGCAGCGTCGTCGTGGGTGAATAGGTCACGCTGCGCCGAGCGGGTGCCAGGCGTCAGCGAGGCGTCCGCGCGCGGCCGCGGCTCCGGGTCGACCGACGGCGGGTTCGCCTGGTCCATCTCCTCCGCGGAGTACAGCCCGGACAGGTCCTGTGGGAATGCCTTCCGAAGCGCCAGCATCTCCGCGACCTTCGCGAGCATCACGTCCGGCATCTGCGCCCACATCGCCGAGACCGTCTTGTTGCCGGTCTTCTTGCGGTTCGGGTACTCACCAGCCCACTCGTCGTCCATCACGACGTACGAGTCCCAGCGCGCCACCGCGTACAGCGGCTGCTCGAACCCGCGGCGAAGCACGCCCACGCGAGCCGCCTTCGGGTAGCCCTCCTGCAGCCATACGTCGACCCAGGTCAGACCGTCAGCGGTCCACTGCACCGGCGTCTGCCCGGCGTACTGCCCCGAGCGCTGCGCGACGAGACGGGCCCCGTCGATGCTGATCTGGATGCCCCAGTTCGCGCCGCGCTTGATCGCGTAGATCTGCTTCGCGATCGGGTCGAGCCCGGTCCGATGACAGTGCGCCAGGAACGCGACGACCGTCGGACGGGGCGCCGGCTCGGGGGCCTTGCCCGACTTCCGGATGACGAGACCCGCCGCCTCGAGCAGCGCCTTCTCATCGTCCGACCAGAGGTTCGGATCCGCCGTGGTGGGCAGGGTCGCGAGTTCGCTCACAGCCACGCCTCCCCCGGCTTGAAGATCTCGCCGACGACGAGCGCGTCCAACTCGGTCTCACCGCGAGGCCCGTCGAACAGACGGGCCGTGGCGATCGCGTTCTGGAACGCCGCGAACACGGCATCCCCGCGCTCCATCTCGACGACGTGATAACCCGCGTCCTCGAGGTGGATCACGACGTGGTCGGTGATCCCGAGCGTCGACATCTCCACCTCGGACTCGTGCTCGTCGATGTAGAAGTCAGCCCGCGCGTACCCCTCGAGCTGCAGCGCGTTGTCGCCGTAGACGCCCTTCGCCGTCTTGATGTCGCCGAGGAACACCCGCTCCGGGAACAGCGGCGTCCGGAACACCAGGTCGAAGGTCCCGCCGTATGGCTCGGCCAGGTTGCACACCGGGCGCTCGACGGCGAGGGGCTCGACCTGCCACTCGTTCAGGAACCGGACGTAGTGGTCGACCTTCTTCGCGACCTCGTCGGGGATGCCGTCGACGCGCTCACCGTGGACGAGTCGCTGCCCGAAGTTGTGCACCGCGGTGCCCTTCACGGCGGCGGTGTTCCGCACCTTCTCGTGAGCCTTCGCGACCGTCGCGATGAACTCGGAGTAGGGCGCGGCCGCGAGCTCATCCTTCTTGTCCCACGCCATCTGCGCGGCCTGGGATGCCGCCCAGTTGATGAGCGCCGGCTTCGGCATTCCGAGGGACAGCGCCTTCGTGACGGAGATGATCTTCTGCCCGTCGAGCAGGTAGCCGTGGTTGCGGCCGTAGTTGCGGCGACGGAAGCGACCGGCGCTGACACCGGCGAGGGTAGAAGCTGCGGTGGCCATCAGTCGTCGACCTCGGGCAGGTCGAGCGCGTTCTCGCCGGTGCGCTTCTTGTAGGCCGCGTCGCGTACCTTCAGCACGGAGGCCTCGGCCTTCTCCTCGCGGATCGGCTCGATGTGCTTGATCTTCACGACGGGGTAGCGGTCGCCGGTCAGTTCCTTGTGCACGATGTCGTCGACCTCGAACGTGACGACCGCCGTGACCTGCTTCGACGGGTCGGCCATGAGCTCCTCTTCGAGGCCGAAGAAACCGTTCGACTGCTCGGCGGGGACTCCGTTCTTGAAGGTGGTGGGCTTGGTGTCGGTCATGCGAGGATTCCTTCCATCACGGGCCACGCGACCTTCGCGTGAGCCTCTGTCTGCGCGACCGAGTAGTCGGCGCGTAGTCCAAGGGCGACGGCGCCGGCATGAGCCAGCGCGACGGCGTCGCCGACGTTGTGGTCCGGGACGTTCGCGTCCGGGACGAGGAGGCGCACGGCGTTCAGCACGAACGCTTTCGCCTGAGCAGCGGTCTCGTTCTTCCGACGGCGGACTCCGCGGCCGGATCCGAGTACTGCGCGACTCTGCGGGTCGACGAGCACGACCTCGCCTCGAGCGCAGAGCTGGTCGATGAGCATCCAGCGCAGACCGGACCGCTCGTCCGCCTTGCCGCTGAACTTCCCACCGGGCGCAGGGCCCTCGATGACGGCGAGGTCGAACCGCTCGGGGACGAGCGCGAGGATCTCGCGGAGCATCTGCCGGATCCGGCGACGCTCCCCCAGCACCGAGTCGTCCGTCGGCTGGGAGGCGCGAGCGCGCCACGTCTCCCAGTGCAGAGCCGCGACCTGACCGGACTCGCCGACTCCGAGGTCGACGCGGGCGCAGCCGGAGACGGTGAGGGATGTGTCGAAGCCGAGGACGATCACGACAACACCGCCAGGCCGAGGACGAGCACGGCCAACGTCACGATCGCGGCGAACGCGGTAGCCGTCGAGAGAGCGAAGTCGAGCGCGTTCATGCCCACCGCCGCCCCACCGTCGCGGAGTGCGGACCGTCGTGCGCCGGCGGCAGCGTGCAGTGACGACCCTCTGGTCCAGCAGCCGAGCACTCCGTGATGACGTACCGGCGGCCGCGAGCGGGCGGGATCGACACGACCTCGCCGTGACGACCGACCTGCATGTGCCCCGCGGGGAGGTGGCCGGAGTCGGGCAGCTCGACCTCGACGGACTCGGCGTCGAGGTCGAGGCCGACAACGGCGCGCAGCCAGTCGAGGCCCCAGCTCGTGTACTGCGCCGCGAGGTACGCAACGACGAGCTCGGGGAACGCGACGCGCAGCTTCTCGCGGTTCACCTCGTCGGCGGCGGATGCGGTGGCGAGCAGCCGGTTCACGAAGTGGCCGCCGTCGACGCCGCGGTTGTGGTCGCCGAGGTAATGCAGGACGTGGCGAGCGGTCCAGACATTGATCTCGATGCGCGGCAGCGTCGCCGCGACGGTCTGAAGGTGGCTCATCGGTCCTGCTCCTGGGACGTAGAACCCGCCGGGTGAGCGACGAGGGGGGAGGTCGTCGCGGCGATGGGGGAAACGGTGTCCCCGGCGGGAGGCGTGCGTCGCGGCCAGAGCAGCGCGACGAAAGTGATGGGGCCGGCCATGACGACCAGGTCGGCGGAGTTGACGCCAGGCGTGAGCATCGGCTCGACGCAAAGAACGGTGGCGGTCGCGACGGCGACGGCAGCCGCGGCACGGCGCGCGCTCATGCGGCGGCCTCGTGCTCGACAACCTCGGTCGCCTCAGCGATCGCCTTCTCGGTCTCGATGCGGAGCTTCGCCTCGAGGTAGACCTCGGCCGCAGCCTCGATCGCCTCCTCGCGAGTCGGGCGGGTCACGACGCCACCGCCATCGCGGCCGGTGCGCTGACGAGCGCGCTGACCTCGATGCCGAGAAACGTCGCGATCTTCGCGACCTCGTCGACCTCGAAGGAACGCTCTCCACGCAGACGTGCGTAGACGGCGTTCTTGCCGATGCCGAGGACGGGGATGAGTACTTCGCCCGGGAGGTTGTGGCGGGCCAGTTCGGCCCTCACAGCACCTGCCACGCGGAGCGAGAAGGGGGTGAGTTCGCTTGCCATGCGGGAGACGGTACCGATATCCGTACTTAACCACAACCGAAATCGGTACTTATTGCCCAAAGTACCGAAATTGGGTAGCGTCTCCCCCGTGACCAACCGCACCTTCAACTGGCGTGTGATCGAACAGATCGAGAAGCTCATCGACGAAAGTGGACTCACCCGCGCAGAGGTGATCACCCGCTCCGGACTCCGTCGCAACACCTTCTTCGTGAAGATGCGCGGAGAGACCGCCCTAACCACCGACGACATCGCGAAGCTCGCCGCTGCTCTCGGCGTCGAGCCGGAGGTAATCTTCACGCGCGCCGCCGCAGAGGGCACGGCGCCGGTCACGCAGCTGCGTCCGCGAGGCGATGTCGGAGCCTCGCGTCAGGATCTCCCTGCCGCTGCCCGTCAGGCCGACCCGGACCGCGGCGAGGACCAATGACACCTGACCGACAGATTCATGACGCCCTCAACGCGCTGGGCGTGCGCATAGAGCACGTCCGCGACCTACCTGCCGATCGCGACGGCGAGTACGTTCACGAGCGGCGCCTGATCCGGCTTCGCGCCGGCATGGCGAGGCGACTCCACCGGTCTGTGCTCGCTCACGAGTGCGCGCACGCGATCTTCGCGGACGAGCCGAGCATGTTCGGGCCGGTGAACGCGAAGCAAGAGCGGCGCGCGGACGAGTGGGCAGCGCTTCGACTGATCCGGCACGAGGACTACGCCGCGGCTGAAGCCATCCACCATGGCCACGCCGGTGCGATCGCTCACGACCTCGACGTCGTGCGGAGCATCATCGAGGCGTACCAGCGCGTGCTGCTCCGGGTCGGGGACACGGTCTACGTGCAGCCGAAGATGGGCGCCGGGATGTGGACGCACCGAGAGGACGTCGCATGACCGCCTGCGCGGCTGTGTGCGCCTCGCTGCCGTGCGTTGTGGGCTGGGTGGTGTGACAGATGGCCGGACGCCCTCTCGCGCGCCTCAGCCGTCGTCGCGCGGTCCTGTACCTGCGGCAGTCGACGTATCGGGAAGAGTCGATCTCGCTCGAGCTGCAGGAGTCCGCCGGACGGGAGTACTGCGCACGGCAGGGATACGACGTCATCGCGGTGGAAGCCGACCCGGGGATCTCCGGTCGGACGTGGCAGCGCCCCGCGGTGCAGCGCGTGATGGGAATGATCGACGACGGATCCGCCGACGTCGTGGTCCTCTGGCGGTGGTCGCGCCTCTCGCGATCGCGGAAGGACTGGGCGCTCGCGGCCGACCGAGCCGACCTCGCCGGAGGGAGCATCGAGTCCGCGACCGAGCCGAACGACGCGACCGCCGCGGGACGCTTCGCTCGAGGTGTGATGACCGAGCTCGCCGCGTTCGAGTCCGAGCGCATCGGCGAGCAGTGGAAAGAGACACACGATCGGCGGCGTCGCCTCGGCCTCCCGTCAGATGGTGGCGAGCGGTACGGCTACGAGAAGCGCGATGGCTGGTACCACCCGCACCCGACGCACGCGCCGATCCTCGCCGAGATGTACCGGCGGTACCTCCGCGGCGAGGGCTTCACCCGGATCGTGAAGTGGCTCAACGAGTCCGGGCACACCACCCGCCGAGGCGGCACCTGGTCGCGCGTCACCCTCACTCACCTGCTCGACGCTGGGTTCGGGGCCGGCAAGATCATCCAGCGCCCCGCGTCGCAAGGGAAGCGGGACTGGCGGATCAGCGAGGCGACCTTCCACGCCGGGGCGCAGACGCCCGTCATCACCGAGGCAGGGTGGGAGGCGTACGTCGCGCTCCGGATGGACGCGCCGAAGCCGGCATCCGTCGTCGAACCGAAGTACGTCCTCACCGGGCTCATCGTGTGCGGTGACTGCGGCGCACCGATGCACGTCGGGAACCAGGGACTCAAGGACTACAAGTGCTCCCGCGCGAGCCAGTTCCGCGACGTCCCCGGGATGTACATGACCCGGGCTCTCGTCGAGCAGCGAGTCCGCGAATGGGTGGAGGAGATCGCGAGCGACATCGACGGGGCGATGGAACGCCTCGCGAAGCAGCGGCAGCGGCAGGTCGTGCAGCTCGACAACATCGGCACCCTCGACCGGAAGATCGCCGACCTCACCGACCGGATGGGACGCATCACCGTCCGCTGGTCATCCGGAGACCTGCCCGAGGCGGCCTACGCGGCATCCATACAGCAGCTCGACGCCGACCTCGCAGCACTCAAGGACCGACGTCGACGCGCGGCGCCGGTCCCCCGCGTCGAGATCGACCCGCAGCGCGTGGCCGCGGATCTCGCCAGCGACTGGGCGGACCTGACCGTCATCGAACGCCGAAACATGCTCCGAGCGCTCATCCACGAGGTGCGGATCGTGAAGCCCGTCCGGCAAGGCACAGGGGTGTGGCGCGACCGAGTCGTGATCACCCCGACCTGGGCGGCTTCTATCGGTTGACGCACACGCATGGGAGGCATGCACCGACCGAGCACCCGTCGGAGCCACGGGCCCGGGGCCCCCAGCGCCTAAGCGTCAGTTACGCGGCCTCCGGCCCTTCACGCACTTCCGACACATCGCCGCGAGCGAAGTCTCGCCGCTGTTGTAGCTTCAGCATCTCGAGGCCCACCTCCGTTAGGGACCAGTAGACGGCTTTGTCCGCAACTGGGTGTCGCCGTTTCGAGGGTTCGATCAGACCGAGCATCACGAAGTTGCTCAGCATGGCGTTCCGGGTATTGATCGGGATGGCGATCGCCTTCTCGCGACCAGGCTCATCTTCCGAGACACCCTCACGGGTGGTGTTCACCCTGATGATGTCGTCGATGTGCTCACTGGAGGACTCTGCGACCATGTTTGGAGCAAGTAGCCGGAACAGCACCGAGTAGGTGATCGGGTCTGCCGCGATCCAATCCCCCCCTGAGGAGAACCGTGCCGAGTACTCCCACTCGTTCTTCATCATCTGAGCCCAAAGCTCTGTCAGCTCATGCGCTGCTTCACGCTCAGCAGTCTTTTCGAGTGAGGAGATCTTCCTACGCAGCTCGGCATTCTCGGAACTAAGGCGTGATATCTCGGCTGTCACCTCGGGCCCGAGCGCCGAAGAAGCTTTGACCCACCCCACGCGCGGCTGCGACGCCATGGCTTTTACGAGCGCGACATTCGCCTTGCCATACAGATCGTCAGCGTTGCTCCAGAACCCCACTGGTTTAGATTTCACTAGGGCGCGAAATTCGTCCAGCAAGGCGACCGCCTCCGGATCCTTCTCATACCGATCGCCAGGCCAGGAAGCCTCGGGGTCAAGCACAAATCCGATCGTCGGAATGCCCTGCTCGACTGCGTACTCGTACTCTTTCCGGGTGAAACTGATGTCACCTTCCCGTGAACCGTAACGATGCGCCAGGATCACCACGTAGTAGTCACTCTCTCGGATATGACGGGCGATGATCTGCCACTGCGCTTCGTCTGCGGCACTGAACATCTCCATGCCGACGGGAATATGGCCAAGCTCGAGAATGCCTTGGATCACTCGGTCTCGCTCAACCTTGAGGTCCTCGTAGGTCGAGCTGACGAAGATTTGATACTTGACGGCCATGTTTCCCCCAGACGATGCGCTTCGGGCCGAATCTATAGGACAACTCGGACACGGGCGTGGTCGCTTGGGTCATACCGGTTCGCGCACGACGACGTGGAAGCGGACTCTCGCCACCTCGGGGAAGCATGCCGCGATCAGGATGCGACTTCTCCTCCGCTAGCCTGACGCCATGTCTCTTGCCCTCTTCTGGAGCTACGCGCACGCCGACAATGTGGGCGACCGCGGAAGACTCCTAGCACTCGCCCAGCACATCCGGCTTGAGTTTTCTTTGACCCAGGGCACCGACGTCGAGCTCTTCGTCGATGAAGACAACTTGCGCTGGGGGGACCTCTGGCGAGAACGAATCGAGGAAGCGCTGGATTCAAGCACCTTCCTCGTGCCCGTACTCACGCCGCGCTACTTCCAGCGAGCCGAGTGCCGTCGGGAGCTGATGGACTTCTATGGTCAGGCTCAAAGTAGGGGCCTGACCAAGTTGATCATGCCGATTCTCTACACGCATGTGCCAGGCCTCGAGGAAACCAGCCCGGACGAATTGCTCGCCCTCAGTTCTCGGATCCAGTACTTCGACTGGACATCTCTTCGTCTGGCAGACCCTGACTCCGAGCCCTACCGCAGAGCCGTCAGTGACGTAGTCGGGATGCTGAGTCAACGACGGGAAGAGATGAGGCAAGCCGAGGCGGAGATGTCGGAGGCCGCCATGCAATTGGCGGAGCCTGCCGAGTGGGGCGTGGCCGAAGCGTTATCGGAAATCGATAGTCGGATCGCAGCCTGGATGGACGCGATCGAGGACGACCCGGTGCTTCGGGCTCAGACGCAGGCCCTCCAAGTGGCGTATCAGGAGCGCATGAGTCGCTCCAAGCCTGGACAGAGACTCGCCATCGAAATCCGAATGGTGACGGAAACCCTGCCGCTGGACTACCGCGAACTCGAAAATGCAAAGTCGTACAGCGCGCTCACCATCGAAATGCATCCGTTCGTGATTGCCGCGCTACGCGCGGCGCGCGACGTCCCGGACGTACTACCAGCGTTGGGAACTCTGATTGACGGGGTTCGATTGGCGCAGCCGCAGATCGCTAAATATATGACGCCGGGGGTCAGGTGGAATCACGACCATTGGCAAACTCGCCGCCATCTCGGTGCTAAGTTCCGCGAGCTCGCCGAGCTCGCTCTGGAGATCAAACGCTTCAAAGAGGAAGGCAATCGCTTAGTCCAGACCTGGTGTGACGAACTCGTTGCTCTCGGAGTTCGGTTGGATCAGTAGATCCAAGGCGAAGATTGAGTACTATCCGTTCGCGCAACACGACGTGCGTTCAGATCCCGGTTCCTCTCCTCGGGATCGATCGCTCGGCAATAGGGTGCTCTCATGTACTCGCGGCCTTGGGCTTGGTTCTGGACATGCGTGATCGGCCTGGGCAGCGGGAGTGCAGCGTACTTCGGCGCACTCGCGGCCGGCGTCGCCGGAGGATGGTCCATCGCGATGGGGCTTGGGGTCTTCCTGTTGACCGGTGCCGCCTCTGCGATGTACATACTCGATGATCGAAAAGGTGAGCTCGCCGAAAACGACTCTGCTCGTAGACGCGAGGAGCGGAGAACTCGGCCTGTCGAGTGACAGTGGGCGGGGCTCACCTCCGGCTGTGACCGTTCGCCAGCATGACCGCGTGCACGACCGCGATGATTAGGCCCCCGATGACCAAAACCACCGCCGCCCCACTCCAGCTGTTCGACACACCGAGCAGGAAGCCGATGGAGACGAAGACGCCTCCAAGCGCGAGGCCGCCCCATCGCTGCGAATTGGTCAAAGATCACAGCCCGACTGGAGTCTGGCGTCCCGCGCCCACGCCGTGCTGAGCCTCGAAGTCGGCAACACGTCTTTTACGCGCACGCAAGCTGAGGACACCCATGACGATCAGTCCGATACCGACAACTACAGCCGCGACGACGTACAACCACTTCGCTACGCCGGACGGCGCCCCCGCCGACACACCGAGCAAGAACATCAGAGCTCCGAACAGCATGTAGCTGATCGCCTGCAACCGCCCTCGTTCGGCGGCCATCCGCTGCGTGATGAGAC
The DNA here is from genome assembly GCF_030818715.1 of Microbacterium sp. SORGH_AS_0505. Taxonomy (NCBI): domain Bacteria; kingdom Bacillati; phylum Actinomycetota; class Actinomycetes; order Micrococcales; family Microbacteriaceae; genus Microbacterium; species Microbacterium sp. SORGH_AS_0505. The sequence goes on from NZ_JAUTAT010000001.1 coordinate 2,669,209, forward strand.
CGCCCGCCGTGTGGGCCCCGGACTCGCCCTCGCTTGCCATACCGCGACCTTCGCAGCTTCGCGCCGATCCGTCTAGAGGTCGCGCCTGCGTACTGTCGGTTTGCGCAGTAGGACGTGCAGCCGGGATCCGTCGGGCAGGGAGGCGTCGACGAACGGCTGGCTCAGATCGACCCGTCGACCGGTGGCGTGAAGCATGCGCTCCACCAGGTCCCGCACCGCCGTGTCGCTGAGCACGATCGGGGCCCGTTCGCTGCGTCCGTCTCGAGCGATGTAGACCTTGTCGGGCGCGTTGATCCAGATCTCCTCCACGTCCGGATCGTCCAGGAGCGCCTGAAGCGGACCGTAACCGGAGACCGTTGAGAGGATGTCTCGAACGGATGCCGCTTCGTCCTCGATGACGTCGACGCCGCGCGCGAGGGCGAAATCATTGTGACGCCGCACCTCGGCCCGGGCGATGTAGGACGCCCGCTCGGGGTCCCGCGACGGGTCGACTTCTTCGGTCCGCAGTCGTTCGCGCACGCGCTCGGCGATCGAGGTCAGGCCTCGAGTCGTCGACGTGGTCTGCGGGAAGCTCATGGCCTGGGATCCTCGCAACCCTGCCGCAGCCGATGCCGGAGTTATCCACACCTGATTCGGGGGTTATCCCTCCCAGGTCCCTCCCACCGCGCGCTCTAGACTGAACCCACCAGCGGGAGTGGTGAAATTGGCAGACACGCAGGATTTAGGTTCCTGTGCCTTCGGGCGTGGGGGTTCAAGTCCCCCCTTCCGCACGGGGTACTGACGTGCCTCACACCTTGCGCCCATCTGTCGGCGGATCTCCGCCGCGATCTGAAGGACCTCTGTGCACCCCTTCGCCTTGATCCCCTGGCTGGATCCCGAGACCATCATCAACGCGGCCGGTCCTTGGGCGCTCGTCGTGGTCTGCTTCATCGTCTTCGCCGAGACGGGACTGCTTGTCGGCTTCCTCCTCCCGGGCGACACCCTCCTGATCATGGCGGGCCTGCTCTCCAACCCGGTGACGCATGCACCGAACGGCGTCTTCGGCGTGAACGTCTGGATCGTCGGTCTCCTCATCGGTCTTGCCGCCTTCCTCGGCGGAGAGGTGGGCTACCTCATCGGGCGCAAGGGCGGACCCGCCGTCTTCGAGCGCAAGGAATCGGGACTGTTCAGTCGCAGCAACGTCGAGCGCACGAATGCGTTCTTCGAACGGTACGGCGGTGTGACGGTGATCCTCGCGCGCTTCGTTCCGATCGTCCGCACCTTCGCCCCCGTCGCGGCAGGCGTCGGCAAGATGGCCTGGCACAAGTACTCGCTGTACAACCTGATCGGCGCGGTCATCTGGGGCTTCGGCCTCACCGTCATCGGGTACCTCGTCAGCCTCATTCCCGGCGTCGGTCAGTTCGTCGCCGAGTACATCGACGTCATCCTGCTGGTCGCGGTGGCGGGCACCATCGTCTTCATCGTCTGGCACTACTTCGCCGAGAAACGCAAGGTCAAGCGCGAGATGGCTGCCGGTCCCGACGGGCTCACGGACGCCTCCGAGGCGCAGGAGCTCGTCCTCGAGCCGGAGGCGTTCGACGACAAGACCGACGGTCGCGGCGGGGACGCCCCGCGCCTCTGATCAGGACGCCTTCTTCTTCGCAGGAGCCTTCTTCACCGGAGCCTTCTTCACCGGAGCCTTCTTCGCGGGTTCCTTCGTGGCCGGCGCCGACGTCCCGTCGGCGTCGGCCTTCGTCTTCCCGCCGGCATCCTTGCCCGTTCTCGCCGCCCGGCTCTTCTCGACACTGGCCCGCAGGGCCGCCATCAGATCGATGACCTCGCCACCCTCGGCATCCGCCTTCTCCCCGAAGGTCTCGGCGGTGTCGAACGCATCGCCCTTCTCGAGTTTCGCGTCGATGAGGGTGCGCAGTTCCTTCTGGTACTCGTCGGTGAACTCACTCGGGTCGAAATCGCTCGAGAAGCTGTCGACGAGGGATGCCGAGAGCTCCAGCTCTTTGCTCGAGATCTTCACCGGCTCATCGAGCACCGGGAAGGACGCCTCGCGCACCTCGTCCGCCCAGAGGAGCGTCTGCAGAACCAGCACGTCGCCTCGAACTCGGAGAGCGGCGAGCCGCGTCTTCTGCCGCAACGCGAACCGGACGATCGCGGTGCGGTCGGTCTGCTCGAGGGTCTGACGCAGGAGCACGTACGCCTTCGGGCTCTTCGAGTCGGGTTCGAGGTAGTACGCCTTGTCGAGGGTGAGCAGATCGATCTGCTCGGTGGGGACGAACTCGACGACCTCGATCTCGCGGCTGCGCTCGCTCGGCAGCGCTGCGAAGTCGTCGGAGGTCAGGACGACGGTGCGCTCGCCGTCGTCGTAGGCCTTGTCGATGTCGGAGTACGGCACGACTTCGCCGTCGATCTCGCAGATGCGCTGGTAGCGGATGCGGCCGCCGTCGGCGGCGTGCACCTGGTGCAGCGACACGTCGTGGTCCTCCGTCGCCGAGTACACCTTGACGGGCACGTTGACGAGTCCGAAGGTCAGCGCGCCTTTCCAGATCGATCTCATGCCCTCAGTACACACCCCGCCGACGCGACGACCAATGGGGGTTGCGCACTAATCTGGCCCCATGCCAGCCGCGTCGCAGGAGGTCGTCGTCGATGGACGCCGACTGCGGCTGACGAACCTCGACAAGGTGATGTACCCCGAGACGGGGACCACGAAGGGCGAGGTCATCGACTATCTGACGCGGATCGCTCCGGCAATCCTCCCCCACCTCGATGCGCGGCCGGTCACCCGAATCCGCTGGCCCGACGGCACGGGCGAGGGCTCGTTCTTCGCGAAGCACCTCGAGGCGGGCGCGCCGTCATGGGTCAGCCGGAGACCCATCGAGCATTCGACCGGCGCGAAGGACTACCCGCTCGTCGACGGTGTCCCGACCCTCGTCTACCTCGCGCAGGTGGCGTCGATCGAACTGCACGTCCCGCAGTGGCGTTTCGACGCCGAGGGTGTGAGACGCAACCCCGACCGGCTCGTGCTCGACCTCGATCCCGGCCCCGGTGTCGGCCTCGCCGAGTGCGCGGACGTCGCCCGGTGGTCCCGCGAGATCCTCGTCGACCTGGGCATGGACCCCCTTCCCGTCACGAGCGGCAGCAAGGGCATCCATCTGTACGCCCCGCTCGACGGCAGCCGTACGAGCGACGAGATCAGCGCCTTCGCGAAGGAACTCGCGCGAGCGCTCGAGGCGGATCATCCCGACCTCGTCGTGAGTCAGATGTCCAAGGCCGCCCGGCCGGGGAAGGTGTTCCTCGACTGGAGCCAGAACAACGGCAAGAAGACCACCATCGCGCCGTACTCACTGCGGGGTCGTGAACGTCCCACGGTCGCCGCCCCGCGGACGTGGGCGGAGCTCGACGATCCCGAGCTGCGACACCTCCTCTTCGACGAGGTCCTCGACCGGGTCGCTGCGGGCGGCGATCTGATTGCGCCGCTCGCGCCCACAGGCACGGGGCCGCTGACGTCCTACATCGCCAAGCGCACTGCGGCGAGGACCCCGGAACCGGTACCGGACTCCCCCGTCGGCTCCGCTCGCCCGGCATCCTCCCGGTTCGTCATCCAGGAGCATCACGCGCGGCGGCTCCACTACGACCTGCGACTCGAGCACGACGGCGTGCTCGTCAGCTGGGCGGTGCCGCGCGGCATCCCGGAGTCGCCTTCGACCAACCACCTCGCCGTCATGACCGAGCCGCATCCGATGGAGTACCTGGATTTCGCCGGAGACATCCCCGCCGGTGAGTACGGCGCCGGATCGATGTCGATCTGGGACACCGGCACCTTCGAGCTCGAGAAGTGGCGCGAGGACGAGGTCATCTTCACCGCGACCGGACGCGGCGACGGCCCGCTCGGTACCGTCAAGCTCGCTCTCATCCGAACGAGCGGCGACGGGGAGAAGTCGCAGTGGCTGCTGCATCGGATGAAGACGGATGCCGCGGGTCCCCCCGTCCCACATCCGCCCTCCGACGCCCCGGCCTCGGCGCCGGCTCCGATGCTCGCGACGTCCTCGAACGCAGCCCTCGCGGGGCAGGCGGCGACCCGGTGGGGTCCGTGGGTCGAGTTCAAGTGGGACGGGGTGCGAGCCCTCGGGATCTGGGACGGCGTGCGGCTCCGCCTCCGCGCCCGCAGCGGAACGGACATCACGGCGCGGTATCCCGAGCTGACCGGCGGCGATCCCGGGTTCGGCGCCGCGCCCTGCGTCGTGGACGGCGAGATCGTCGCCCTCGACGATCGGAACCGGCCGAACTTCTCGTTGCTCCAGCACAGGATGCATCTCACGAAGGCCGGGGAGATCGACCGCGAGTCGGCGCGGATCCCCGTCCAGTTCCTGCTCTTCGACGTCCTCGAGGTCGATGGAACGGATGCCGCTCCACTCCCGCTCTCGCACCGGCGTGAGCTGCTGGAGGGCGTCGCCGAGCATACGATCGGCCCGATCGTCGTGCCGCCCGTCGCGGACGACATCGAGGACGCCCTCGCGACGGCGCGGATGCTCGGACTCGAGGGCGTGGTCGTGAAGGATCCCGCGTCCGTCTACCGTCGTGGCGTCCGCAGCGAGCAGTGGCTCAAGGTGAAGCTGACTCTGATGCAGGAGGTGGTGATCGGCGGCATCCGACCGGGCAAGGGCGTCCGCACCGGCGAGATCGGTTCACTGCTCATGGGAGTGCCCGCCGAGGGAGGTCTGCACTACATCGGTCGCATCGGATCGGGTTTCAGCGAGGCGACGCTCGCCCGCCTGGATGCCGCATTCGCACCGCTCCGCACGGCCGAGAACCCTTTCATCGACATCGGCCGTGCCGAGGCATCCGACGCGCTGTGGGTCAGACCGGAGCTCGTCGGCGAGGTGGAGTACGCCGAGGCGACACCGAGCGGAACGCTCCGTCACGCCCGCTGGCGAGGACTCCGCCCCGATAAGACTCCCGCGGACGTGCGCACCGAAGACTGACGAGGACCGTCACCCGTTCTGGACGAGAGTCAGCTGAGTGCCGTCCGGGTCCACGAGATACGCGACTCGCCCGCCCCACGCCTCGGTCTTCGGCGGATGCCGCCGCGGGAAGCCGGTCGCTCGCTCGGGCACACCGGCGTCGGAGATCCGTCGGTACCACGCGTCGAGGTCGTCCACCCGCAGGCAGCACATGACCGTGTTCGCCGCCGGGTCGAGGACCGGATCGGGGAAGAACTCCAGCTGCAGCTGCTCCCGGCGCAGGATCAGCCAGTCCTCGGCGCGGTAGACCACATCGAAGCCGAGCGCTCCGTAGAACCCGACAGTGGCGTCGAACCCTCGGGACGACAGGTTGGGAGCGGCGAAATCCGGCATCGGGGATCCTTTCCAGCGCGACTCACGCGTGGGCCTCGTGCTCGACGTGACCCGCCGGCTCGAGCTGGAACGTCGAGTGCTCCACGTCGAAATGGCGGGCGAGGCAGGACTGCAGTTGGGACAGAAGCAGACCCGCGCGGTCGTCGGCGAAGTAGTCCGTCGCGACGACGACGTGCGCCGTGAACACCGGCGCGCCGCGCGTGAGCTGCCAGACGTGCACGTCGTGCACGTCGACGACTCCCTCGGTACCGAGGATGTGGTCGCGGATGTCGGTGACCTTCGTCCCCGACGGCGCCCGCTCCCCCAGCACGGCGAAGACCTCCCTCAGCAGGGTGATGGCGCGCGGCACGATGAGGGCGGCGATGACGAGCGAGGCCACGGCGTCGGCCGGCATCCATCCCGTCAGCCAGATCACGCCCGCCGCGATGATCACGACGACCGACCCCAGCAGGTCGCCGAGGACCTCGAGGTACGCGCCGCGCACGTTGATGCTCGTGCGCTGCGCGACGCTCAGGACGTAGAGGGACACGCCGTTGGCGACCAGGCCGATGATGGCGACGACGAGCATCGGCAGACCTTGCACCTCGGCCTCAGCGGGGCGGATCAGTCGCCCGACGGCCTCGACCGCGATCCACGCTCCGAGGGCGATCAGGATCACGGCGTTGAGCAGTGCGCCGAACACCTCGGCGCGCTGGTATCCGTACGTCTGACGTTCGTCGGCGGGGCGCGCCGCGACCGACGCCGCGATGAGGGCGATGACGAGCCCCGAGCTGTCGGTGAACATGTGGCCGGCGTCCGCGAGCAGCGCCAGCGATCCGGTCAGGATCGCCCCGACGAGCTGAACGATGAGCACCGTGGCCGTAATCCCCAGGGAGACCGCGAGCAGGCGTCGCGGATGTCCTCCCCGGATGCCGGCGGGTGCGTGATCGTGCATACCTACGAGGGTAGGACCCGCCGTCCCCCCGACCGGCCCCATCGGCGAACTCGGGAATGAGTCCGATTCTCAGCCTCAGCGGGCGGGGGCGGATCCTCAGAGGGTCGCGAGCAGGGGTCCGAGCGAGGCGAATGCCCGCGCGCGGTGCGACGACGCGTTCTTCTCGGCCGAGGTCAACTCCGCCGCGGAACGGCCCGCGGCGTCGTCCGGCAAAAACACGGGGTCGTAGCCGAAGCCGTTCTCGCCCGCGGGCGCCTCCGCGAGACGCCCGGGCCAGACACCGGTCACGACGTGCTCCTCGCCGCCGGGGACGACGAGAGCGATCGTGGAGACGAACTGCGCCGTCCGGTGCGGATCGGCGATGTCGGCCAGCTGATCGAGCAGCAGCTCGTAGTTCGCTACGCCGTCCTTCTTGTGACCCGCCCAGTAGGCGGAGAACACCCCGGGCGAGCCGCCCAGCACATCGACGGCGATCCCGGAGTCGTCCGCCATCGCCGGAAGGCCGGTGTGTGCGGCCGCGGCTCGCGCCTTGATGAGCGCGTTCTGCGCGAACGTCACGCCGTCTTCGACAGGCTCGGGTCCGTCGTAACCGACGACCTCTAGATCGGGACGAGTCGAGGCGACGATCGCCCCGAACTCCTCGACCTTGTGGGCGTTGTGGGTGGCGAGGACGATGCGGCGCGTCGTCACGCGAGCTCCTGCGCCAACGCGGCGAGCTGCGCCTCGCGGAGATCGCCGCACCCGTTGACACCGAGCTCGAGGAGGGCGTCGAGCTCGCGCTTGTCGAACGGCGCACCCTCCGCCGTGCCCTGCACCTCGACGAACAGCCCGCGGCCGGTGACCACGACGTTCATGTCGGTCTCGGCGCGGACGTCCTCGACGTAGGCCAGGTCGAGCATCGGCTCGCCGTCGATGATGCCGACCGACACCGCCGAGACGGAGTCGAGGAGCGCCTTCGCATTCTTGCCGACGAAGCCCTTGGCACGGCCCCACTCGATCGCGTCCGCCAGGGCGACGTACGCACCGGTGATCGCCGCGGTGCGGGTGCCGCCGTCGGCCTGCAGGACGTCGCAGTCGATGACGATCGTGTTCTCGCCGAGGGCCTTGGTGTCGACGACGGCCCGGAGCGCGCGGCCGATGAGGCGCGAGATCTCGTGGGTGCGCCCGCCGACCTTGCCCTTGATCGACTCGCGGTCGTTGCGGGAGTTGGTCGCGCGCGGGAGCATCGCGTACTCGGCGGTGACCCAGCCCTTGCCCTTGCCCGTCAGCCAGCGCGGGACGCCGTTGGTGAAGGATGCCGTGCACAGCACCTTCGTGCCGCCGAAGGAGATCAGTGCGGAGCCCTCGGCATGGGCACTCCAGCCGCGTTCGATCGTGACGGGGCGCAGCTGGTCGACGACGCGGCCGTCGGCACGGGTGGTCTCGCTCATGGGGTCTCCTTGGGTAGATCGATAGCGCCGGTCTGCACGAGCCGGACGGCGCTGACGCCGCGGCCCATCAGTCGGTCGGCGAGTCGGATGAAGTCGTCGGCGGAATCGCCGGTCGCCTCGTAGACGTGGGTCGGGGTGGCGTCCGGCCCTGCCAGCAGGTCGCGGGAGACGAGCTGCCGATAGACGTCCTTCGCTGTTTCCGTGTCGCTCGATACGAGCGACACATCCGGACCCATCACATAGCTGATGGCGCCTTCGAGGAACGGGTAGTGGGTGCACCCCAGGACGACGGTGTCGACGCCGGCGTGGCGAAGCGGTGCGAGGTACTCCTCCGCGACGCGCAGGACGTCGGTCGTGTCGGTCACTCCCGCTTCGACGAAGTCGACGAAGCGCGGGCACGCCTGCGCGAAGACGCTGAGGCGTTCGTTGACGCCGAGCATGTCCTGATACACCCCTGAGCCGATGGTGCCGGCCGTCCCGATCACGCCGATCCGTCCGTTGCGCGTGGTCGAGATGGCGGTGCGGACCGCCGGCCCGATGACCTCGACGACGGGCACGTCGTAGCGCTCTCGCGCGTCGCGCAGCAGCGCGGCAGAGGCGGTGTTGCACGCGATGACGAGCATCTTCACGCCCTGGTCGACGAGAGAGTCCAGAACCTCGAGCCCGTAGCGGCGGACGTCGGCGATCGGCTTGGGCCCGTACGGGGAGTGCGCGGTGTCGCCGATGTAAAGGATCGACTCGCGCGGGAGAAGCTGCGAGACGGCACGGGCCACGGTGAGCCCGCCCACTCCGGAGTCGAAGATCCCGATCGGTGCGTCCGTCACGATCGACCAGCCTAGTCTCGGTCCGACCCGACTCCGCGCCTGGATAGAGTGACCGGATGGCCACGTCCACGGCATTGCTGACCGACCGCTACGAACTCACGATGCTGGATGCCGCCCTGCGCGACGGCACCGCGAATCGCCGGTGCGTCTTCGAACTGTTCGGACGGCGTCTTCCGGGCGGGCGCCGCTTCGGCGTCGTCGCCGGCACCGGCCGCCTCCTTTCGGAGATCGCGGATTTTCGCTTCGAAAAGGCCGAGCTCGCCTACCTGCGCGACAACGACATCGTCAGTCCCGAGACGGTCGGCTACCTCGAGGGCTACCGGTTCACGGGGACGATCAGCGGGTACCGAGAAGGCGAGCTCTACTTCCCCGGCTCCCCCATCCTCACGATCGAGGGCACGTTCGCCGAAGCGGTCATCCTCGAAACCCTGGCGCTCAGCATCCTCAACCACGACTCTGCTGTCGCGACAGCCGCCGCCCGCATGAGCATCGCCGCCGGCGACCGTCCGCTCGCTGAGATGGGATCCCGTCGCGCTGCGGAACGCTCCGCCGTCGCGGCCGCGCGCGCTGCCTACATCGCGGGCTTCTCGGCGACCAGCAATCTCGAAGCGGGACGCTCGTGGGGCATCCCCACGATGGGTACCGCCGCACACGCCTGGACGCTCCTCCACGACACCGAGGAGGACGCGTTCCGCAGCCAGATCGAGGCCCTCGGCACGGGAACGACACTTCTCGTCGACACGTACGACATCCGCCAGGGCGTCGAGACGGCCGTCCGGGTCGCAGGCACCGGGCTCGGCGGCGTTCGGCTCGACTCCGGCGACCTCCCGACCGTGGCCGCTTCCGTGCGTCAGCAGCTCGACGAGCTCGGCGCGACGGCGACACGCATCACCGTGACGAGCGACCTCGACGAGTTCGCGATCGCGGCACTGGCGGCATCCCCCGTCGATGCGTACGGCGTCGGAACCTCCGTCGTCACAGGATCCGGCACCCCGACGGCGGGAATGGTCTACAAGCTCGTCGCCCGGCAGGGCTCGGACGGCGGCTGGGTGCCGGTGGCGAAGGCCTCGACCTCCAAGGCATCCATCGGCGGTCGCAAGGCCGCATTCCGGCGCCGTGCCGACGGGGTCGCGACTGCTGAAGTCATCGCCGTCGCCGACGGCTTCGAAGAGCTCGACGCCCCCTCGGCCCACCCCGACGCCCGCCCGCTGCAGACCGTGCTCGTCGATCACGGCGAGACGGATGCCGCGCACCTCGGCCCCGACGGCGTCTCTGCGGCGCGCGCGCACCACCTGCGCGTCCGCGAGGAACTGCCCGTGACGGCGCTGGCGCTGAGCCGCGCCGATCCCGCTCTGCCGACCGTCTACGAGGTCAGCGAGGCGTAGATCTCCTTGCACGTCGGGCAGACCGGGAACTTCTCGGGATCACGTCCCGGCGTCCATTTCTTGCCGCAGAGTGCGCGCACCGGCTTGCCGGTGATCGCGGACTCCATGATCTTGTCCTTCTTGACGTAGTGCGAGAAACGCTCATGGTCGCCCGGCTCGATGGACTCCTCGCGGATGAGCTCCTCGAGCTCGCGGTCGAGTGTGGCGAGGCCGCCCTGATCAGGGCTGTCGATCGGCGTGCTCATTCCCCCGAGTGTACTGGGGTCGGGGCCGCTGTGGCCGGGCGTCAGAGGGTTTCTGCGAACTCCATGATGCGTCCGGTGCGACGCTCGAAGAGCGCTCCGCCGACGGCGACGCCGACGACCAGGACACCGACCCCGACGCCGAGGCCGGACCAGAACGACGTCCACGCGGCATCCTCGTCGCCACTCAGTGCCAACCACCCCCACCAGAGCGACGGGGCCGACAAGACGATCGCGCCGAGGAGGACGACGGCCTGGGGCACCCCGCCGCCCGTCCGCTGCGGCTGCTCGAACGGCCCCTCGCCAGGACGCGAGACGGCGTACGGCGCAGCGACCGACGCGATCGACCCCAGCCCGAGGCCGGCCGCGAACAGAGAGATGCAGACACCGACGAGCGCCGGAAGCACGGCCCACCGGCCGTGCACCCAGATGGACCCCGTGATCATGAGCGCCAGGAGCGGGATGCCGATCATGAGGATGGGCACGAGCCGCCCGATCCGGTCTGCGACACCGCGCACCCCCGCGGAGATGTGGAGCCAGACGCCGGTCGAGTCATAGGCCAGATCGTTGTGGATCAGCCATCCGAGGAAGAGCGCGAGGATCGGCGGAGGGATGAGCGCGACGGTCTGCAGCGGAACGCCGACGATGAGCAACGGTGTCACGATCAGGACGGAGGCGATCGGAACGACGATCACGTTGGCGAGGTAGCGGGCATCGCCGAACCAGTAGACGATGCTGCGCGCAGCGACCGCACCGCCGGGCAGCCCGGGCATGACGGCGAACCATCCGAGGCCGCGACGCTCGCGGACGGGAACAGGACGCTCGGTCCGAGTCATCATCAGCTGGACCAGCAGATACCACGCGAGGGCCAGAAGAACGATCGTTCCCACGGCGACCAGCAAAGAAGCGACCAGCGGGCCGCCCGCCCGCACGGCGATCGCGGGCGCCGCGCCGAAGGGAGTGACGGCGAGCACCTGAGCCGCCTCCGTCAGAGGCGACGGAAGTCCGCCCGACCACTCGAGGGAGAACGCGAAAGCCGCCACCGGGATCACGACGACTCCCGCTGCCGTCACCATCAGCCCGGTCAGCTGCGGCGAGCGTCGGTCTCGCAGGGCGACGGCCGACACGGCCATGGCGCACCGCGACGCGAGCACCGTCGTGGCGACGAGGAGGGCGGCGCTGAGGACGGCCTGCCAGACCGGGGCACCGTGCCCGGTCGCTGCGACGGCCATCGCCACGGCGATCGACAGCACGACGACACCGGGGACGCCCAGCGGCGACGCGGCAGCGACCGTCCATGCGACGGTTCGGGGCTCGGCACCCGTCGTGACGAAGCGGCGCGGATCGAGAGGGTCATCGGCCCCGGTGAACAGCGGTATCAGCAGGAAGCCCGCGATCAGCGCTGCGCCTCCCACCACGGCCAGTGTCGCCGCTTCGTCGGCCGGGACGCGGTCGAGTCTGACGAAGGCGACGCAGACGGCGGCGACGGCCACCGCCAAGACGCCGAATGCGACCAGCCGGCGCACGACGACGGCAGGGCGTGCATTCAGCGCGCCGACGAGGAGGGCGAGTCTCAGTCGGAGTACGTGTGCAACCACTCCAGGCCTTCCACATCACTGAGACCGCCGGAGAGCTGGACGAAGCGCTCCGCGAGACTCTTGTCGCCGCGCACCTCGTCGACCGTGCCCTGTGCGAGCACCTGGCCGGCGACGATGACCGCGACCCCGTCGCACACCCGCTCGACGAGCTCCATGCCGTGACTCGAGAGGACGACGGTGCCGCCTCTCGCGACGTACGCCGACAGGATGTCGAGGATGACGGCGCTCGAGACCGGATCCACCGCTTCGAACGGCTCGTCGAGGACGAGCAGCCTCGGAGCGTGGATCATCGCGCCCGCCAGCATGATCTTCTTCGTCATGCCCGCCGAATAGTCGGACACCGGACGCGCCAATGCGGCGATCAGGTCGAACGCGCGCGCCAGATCCTGCGTGCGCTCGGTGACGACGGCGGGGCGGAGCCCTCGCAGCACCCCGTAGTAGTGAAGGAGCTGTCGACCGGTGAGACGGTCGAACGTGCGCAGACGATCCGGGAGGACCCCCATGAGCGCTTTCGCACCTCGAGGATCGCGGCGAAGGTCGACGCCGCCGACCTGTATGGAGCCGCCGTCGGGACGCAGGAGACCCGCGATCATCGACAACGTCGTGGTCTTTCCGGCGCCGTTCGGTCCGACGATGCCGTAGAACGTGCCGGCCGGGATCTCGAGGTCGACGGCGTCGACGGCGAGAGTCCGCCCGAAGGACTTCGATACCTTCGACATCCGGAGTGCAGGTGCCGCGCCACTCTGAGTGACGTCTTCCTCCTCGGTCGCGGGCAGCACGGCCGTGACGGGCGCGGGGTCCTCCGGCTCCAGTTCGGGCTCCGGCTCGGCCATGAACTCCGGCTCCGGGTCCGGCTCGGCCATGAACTCCGGCTCCGGGTCCGGCTCAGGCTCAGGCTCAGGCTCAGGCTCAGGCTCAGGCTCAGGCTCAGGCTCAGGCTCAGGCTCAGGCTCAGGCTCAGGCTCAGGCTCAGGCTCAGGCACAGGCACCGGCTCGACCGTGGGCTCGGGCTCGGGCTCAGGCTCAGGCTCAGGCTCAGGCTCGACCGTCAGCTCGGTCTCAGACTGCCGCTCGGTGTCTGCCTCTCCTTCGTCCCCGACATGGACCTCGAGGTCTGTGCGGGCGCCTTCGAACTGCGCCGCGGCGACGGATGCCGGCAGATCGGGCTTCGGCGGAAGGGCTACGGTCGCCTTCTCCTCGTCAGCGGGGGCGTTCGCCCCTCGGGCTGCGGCGACATCAGCGGGCAAGGGAGGCGGAGGGGGGAGGGCGGTGCCGGCGCCGGACACTCGTGCCTTACCGCGGGGCTGTCGTGTCTTCGGAGGCGTCACTCGTCAAACCTACCAAGGGGTGACCACCGTCTCCTGGGACCTCGTAACCCGCAGCACGGTTATCACGAATGCGCAACGCCATACGCGGATTCGGGTCATTGTCAGGCGCCCCGGCTACCATTTAGCTGGCACAAGGATGTGTCTTTCCGATGGACGGACAGTGACCACATCGTCAGGAGCACCCCCGTGACCAAGATCGTCATCCTCGCAGCCGGCATGGGCTCGCGGCTCGGCCGCAGCCTGCCCAAGCCGCTGACGCCGCTGAGCGACGGCCGCAGCATCATGGGCCAGCAGCACGACAACATCCATGCCGCTTTCGGTCCCGCGGCATCCATCACGACCGTCGTCGGCTACCGCGCCGAGACGATCGTCGAGGCGTTCCCCGACGCCGACTACGTCTACAACGACCGTTACGACCAGACGAACACCTCGAAGAGCCTGCTGCGCGCGCTGAAGGCGACGGGCAAGTCCGGCGTCCTCTGGATGAATGGCGACGTCGTCTTCGACCCGCGTGTGCTCGGTCGCGCCATCGCCCTCATCGAGGCGGAGCAGTCCTTCGTCACCGTGAACACCTCGAAGGTCAGCGACGAAGAGGTGAAGTACACCGTCGACGCCGACGGCAACATCGCGGAGCTGTCCAAGACGGTCGCTGGAGGTCTCGGCGAAGCGGTCGGCATCAACTACATCTCGCGTGCGGACAAGTCGGCACTGATCGCCCAGCTCAACCACGTCGACAACCAGGACTACTTCGAGCGCGGCCTCGAACTCGCCGTCGCCGAGAACGGGCTGAAGTTGCGCCCCCTCGACATCTCGGACCTCTACGCGGTCGAGGTGGACTTCGCCGAGGACCTCGACCGGGCGAACTTCTACGTCTGACGCTCGAGGCGGAGCCGGGGAGCCCGCCGTGAACCCTGTGACAGCGAACGTCCCCCGCATCCATTCGCTGCCGGATGATTCGGCCTGGGCAGGTGGACTGCCGCCGGTCGGGTCATCGGAGCATCCCTGGCTCATCCGAATACTGGACCGCGTCCTCGCCACCCAGCGCCCGGCAGTTTTGACGCATCTCCGGGGCATCCGGGCGCGGCATCCGGATGCCGCACCCGCCGACATCTGCCGGATCCTCGAACGCCGCTATCTCGCGACGGTCACGACCGGTGGAGCCGCCGTCGGTGCCACGGCGGTCGTCCCCGGTATCGGAACAGGGGTGACGCTCGCGCTCGCCGGGGCGGAGACGGTCGGATTCCTGGAAGCGACGGCACTGTTCGCTCAGTCACTCGCAGAGGTGCACGGCATCCGCCTGTCCGATCCCGACCGGGCGCGTGCACTCGTTCTCACGCTGATGGTCGGACGCGAAGGTGTGGAGCTCGTCAGCCAGTTCGCCGGGCAGATCAGCGGCGGCGGAAAGCCCCGGCAGGCCTACTGGGGCGAGCTGGTCACCACGTCATTGCCCCGAGCGATGGTCGGACCTCTCCTCGACCGGCTGAAATCCGCTTTCATCCGCCGATTCGCCGTACAGGGCGGCGTCTCGGTGGTCGGCCGTGCGCTGCCCTTTGGGATCGGCGCCGTCGTCGGCGGCAGCGGCAACCACATCCTGGGTCGACGCGTCGTCACGGGTGCCCGGCGCGCCTTCGGCGCTCCTCCCCCGGTGTTCCCCGCGGAACTGACCGTGACGCCGCCCGACGCTGAGAAGCCCCGGCGTCTTCGTGGACCGCGTCGTCGCGCGCGGCACGGCGACGAGATCAACGGGTAGCGTGGCCGGGTGATCCCGGTACTCGTCACTCTGCTCATCCTCAACGGTGTCTTCAACGCCGTCGTCTGGCCTGCCTTCTACCGACGCGTGGCGCGCGACGAACGTTCGCGCGACGAGCGTGGTCGCGCCACCCGCTTCCTCGTCGTCCACACCGTGTTGATCGCGGTGGCAGTGATCCTCGCGGCGGTCTCGATCCTCGCCGGGGTCATCGCCGCGACCGGCGCGTGGACCTGACCCGCGCGGCCTGCACACCCCGCGGGGCGCGCGCAAGTGGTTCGGCCCACCCCGCAACACTGACTAGCGTTGTCGGGTGGTAACGACTCCCCCGACGCACCCGCCAGGCCGCATCCGAAGCCTCGACGGCCTCCGTGGGGTCGCGGCTCTGGTCGTCCTCCTGCACCACTGGCTGCTGATTGCACGTCCGCTGCTCGAGGGCACAGTGAGCTGGGCGGTGATCTCGGAGTCTCCCGTGAAGCTCCTCACGGCCGGCAACGAGGCGGTCCTCGTCTTCTTCGTCCTCTCGGGGCTCGTCGTAGTCCTGCCCGTGTTCCGCGAGAACTTCTCCTGGATGGGATTCCTCTCGGCACGAGTCGTCCGTCTGTACGGGCCGGTCATCGCCTCCCTGGGGCTGAGCGCCCTGCTGATCTTCCTCGTTCCACGCGACCGGTCAACGATGCCCCCGGGGTCCTGGATGGCCGAGACGCACGCCGAGAGCGTCACGTGGCAGTCGTTCCTCGCGCAGGCATCCCTCGTCCCGCGTCAGTACTCCCTGAACAACCCCCTCTGGTCGCTGCACTGGGAGCTCCTGTATTCCATCGTCCTGCCGCTCGCCACGGCTCTCGCGCTCCTCGTCCGGCGGCACGCCCTGGCCGCGGTGCTCCTCTGCTGCGCGCTCAGCGTGGCGGGTCGCCTCTTCGAGCAGAGCGAACTCCTCTACTTCCCCGTCTTCGTGATCGGCACGATCATGGCCGCGCGCATGCCCGATCTGCTGGCGTGGGTCGAACGCCCGCGACCTCGGTGGTTCATGCCGCTGTTCACGCTCGTGAGCGTCCTCATGCTCATCGGCAGCTGGCTCGCGCGCCCGATCGTCCCGAGCGGCACCGACCTCAGCCAGGTGCTGTGGGCCTTCGCCGCCCCCGGCGCTGCGGGGATCGTCCTCGTCGCGCTCGCGTGGGGACCCGCGATCCGGCTGTTCGAGACGCGCCCGATCCAGTGGCTCGGCAAGATCTCCTTCAGCCTCTACCTCGTGCACGTCCCCGTGCTTGCGACCCTCGCCTTCGCCTTCGGTTCCGAGGCGTGGGGGCTCGTCGGCCTTCTCGGCATCCCGATCAGCCTGCTCGTGGCCTGGGGGTTCTACGAGGTTGTCGAAGCTAGAATGCATAAGGCGGCGCGACGCGTCCACCGAGCTGTTGCGGCGCGAGCCCGTCGCCGGGCCGGTGAAGTCGCGCCCTGACCTGCCGTCGACGAGAGCACAGCACATACATGCGTTCGCCCCTTCCGCCCGCCGTCACCCGTGCTGTCCGCTCGGCGCTGAGCCGCGCGAAGCGCATCCCGACGTCGGAGCAGATCGCCTGGGCGAGGTCCCGGCCGATCCGGCATCGGACGGTGGTCTACGAATCCTTCGCCGGTAACGGCGCGCTCTGCAACCCCGAGGCGATCTTCCGATCGCTGCTCGCCGACCCCGAGTTCGCCGATCTGACGCACATCTGGTCGATCAGTGATCCGGATGCCGCGGCGGCACTTCGCGCGGAGTTCGCCGACACCCGCAATGTCGTCATCGTTGCACGCGGGAGTGCCGCGTACTGGCGCGCCGTCTCGACAGCCGGATATCTCGTCAACAACGCCACCTTCCCCCCGGCGTTCAGCAAGCGCGTCGGCCAGGTCTACCTGAACACCTGGCACGGGACGCCTCTCAAGCTCATGGGCTTCGACATGCCCGGAGGTGCGCGCGAATCCGCCAACACCCTGCGCAACCTCCTGAATGCCGACTACCTCCTCGCGGCCAACCCGTTCATGGCCGAGACCATGTACGAGGACGCGTACCAGCTCCGCAACGTCTACCGCGGCGCGATCATCGAAGAGGGCTATCCGCGTATCGACCGGCAGTGGATGTCGGATGCGGAGCGGGAGCAGCGCGTCGGTGCGCTCGCCGCTCAGTTGGGCACGTCGCTGACCGGGAAACGCATCGTGCTGTTCGCCCCGACCTGGCGGGGCAACTCCTTCCAGGCCCCGGATGCGGATCTCGCGCACCTGGCCGACCAGGTCGCCGGACTCCAGCGGGAGCTCGGCGACGAGGTCGCTGTGCTCCTCAAGACCCACCAGGTGGTGCACCGGGCGGCCAGCGGCATCCCGGCTCTGCGCCGTGTCCTCGTGCCGAACATCGTCGCAACGAACGTCCTCCTCGGCCTCGCCGACGCGCTCGTCACGGACTACTCCTCGATCTTCTTCGACTACCTGGCGACCGGCAGACCCATCGGCTTCCTCGTTCCCGACGGCGACGCGTACTCCGCCGATCGAGGCACCTACATGCCGCTGGACGAACTCCCCGGCCCGGTGCAGACCGATCCTCTGGCGCTCGGGCGCGACCTCGCCGACCTGCTGCGGCCGGATGCCGCGGCACACCCGCGGTACGCAGAATGGGCGGAACGATTCGTCCCGTACGACGACGGTCGAGCGACCGCCCGCGTCATCGACGTCGTGTTCCGTGGCCGCGAGGAGGGACGCCGCGTGCGCCCCGTGCGGCGGGATGACCGTCCCCGTCTGCTGTTCTACCTGGGCGGGATGCGTCTGAACGGCATCACGACCGCGGCCGTGAACCTCCTGAATTCGCTCGACACCGAGCGCTACGACGTGACGGCTCTCATGGCCTTCCCCCGGGGGGCGACGACCCGTCACAACCAGACCCGCCTGAACCCGAACATCCGACAGGTCTTCCGCGTCGGCGGCATGAACGGCCTGAAAGCGCGTCAGATCATGCGACGCGTCGCGGACGTCAGCACCGATCCGCTCCGCGCGCACCGCCGCCTCGGGCACCGCACGCTGTGGCGGGACGAGTGGACACGCATCTTCGGGTCGGCCAAGTTCGACTGGGTCGCGGACTTCAGCGGATACAGCCCGTTCTGGGCGCACCTGATGCTGCATTCGCCACGCGCGGTGCGCGCGATCTGGCTGCACAACGAGATGGCCGCCGACCGCGACCGTACCGTCAACGGCAAGCAGGCGTTCCGGCGTTCGCTGGGGCGGGTCTTCGCGATGTACCGGGCCTACGACCAGCTCGTGTCCGTCTCCCCTGCCCTCACGGATCTCAATCGCGCCGAGCTCGCCGACTACGCCCGCCCGGACAGTTTCGTCACTCTCAGAAACCTTCCGGATCTCGTCTCCGCCGAGGCCGTCGACGAGCGCGACGAAGACGGTGACGAACCCGAGGACGACGCGATCCTGGGACAGGTGCTCGACGCCACCCTCGCGGCCCCCGGCATCCGGAGGTTCGTCTCGGTGGGCCGGCTGTCGACCGAGAAGAACCATGCCCGTCTCATCCGCGCGTTCGCTCGCCTCGCATCGGAAGCTCCCGACAGCCAGCTCTTCATCGTCGGCGGCGGGCCGTTGCGCGCGCAGCTCGAGCAGCAGGTGCGGGATGCCGGTCTGACCGGACGGGTCTTCCTGACCGGACCGCTCCGGGACCCGGTGTCCGTCATGCGACGGTGCGACTGCTTCGTCCTCTCCAGCGACTACGAGGGGCAGCCGATGGTCCTCATTGAAGCCGCCCAGTTGGGGCTGCCCATCGTCTCGACGGCATTCGGCTCCGCGCGCGGCGCTCTGCCGGGCGATGACATGCACATCGTCGACCGTGACGACGAGGCACTCGCCGAGGGGATGTCCGCATTCCTCGAGGGCCGGGTCGCGCCGGCATCGCTCGACGTGGAGGCGTACACCGCGGAGGTGCTCTCGCAGTTCGATGCGCTGATCCCGCGGGGTGCGCCCGTGCGCGCTCCCCACGCCACGGGCACGCAGTGACGGTCGACGCGCCGGTTCCGGCGCCCGACGCCGGCGTCACGTTCGTGATGCCCGTACTCAACGAGCGCGATTACCTCGAACGCGCGGTCGAGACGGTCCTGCAGCAGGACGTCGACGGTCCCGCCGAGCTGATCCTCGCCCTCGGACCGTCTTCCGACGGGACGACCGAGCTCGCACAGCGGCTGGCCTCGGCCGACGAGCGCATCCGCCTCGTCGACAACCCGCGAGCCGACATCCCCGTGGCGCTGAACCTGGCGATCCGCGCGGCGCGGCATCCCACCATCGTCCGCGTCGACGCCCACTCCGAACTCGCGCCGGGGTACACGCGTCGAGCACTGTCCACCCTGGACCGCGTTCGCGCCGCCAACGTCGGCGGTGTGATGCGTGCGGACGGACGCACGCCGTTCCAGCGAGCCGTCGCGATCGCGTACAACTCCCCGGCCGGCCTGGGCGGGGGCGCGTACCACGGCGGCGCCCCGGAAGGACCTGCCGAATCCGCATACCTCGGCGTCATGCGCCGGAGCGTGTTGGAGGAGGTCGGGCTCTTCGACGAGTCGATTCGGCGCGGAGAGGACTGGGAGCTCAATCTCCGCATCCGGCAGGCCGGTTACCGTGTGTGGTTCGACCCGGAACTCGCCGTCACCTACTGGCCACGCGAGAGCTGGGCGCGTCTCGCCCGCCAGTTCGTCGCCACGGGCACGTGGCGCGGAGAACTCGTCCGCCGGTTCGGACGCCAGAACTCGCTGCGCTTCTTCGCGCCGCCGGCGCTCGTCGTCGCTTTCACGATGAGCATCGTCCTCGGCATCCTGCAGGTCACCGGTACCGTGAGCGGACTCTTCGCAGCGGTCCTCTCCGTCATCCACCTTCCCGTGGCGCTCTACGTCCTGGGAGTGCTCGCGTTCAGCGCGATCGCCGGACGGACCCTCGCTCAACGCGCATGGCTCGCGGCGGTGCTTCCCACGATGCACCTCGCGTGGGGAGCAGGCTTCCTCATCGGAGTCCTTAGAGGCGCTCACGACACCGTCGACACGTCCCGCCTGGACCGCAACACGCCTCTGCCCTGACGCCTGTCAGTCGCGCAGGATCATGCCCTGGTCGAGAAGCCTGGCCACGACGCGCTCGGCGGCCCGCCCGTCGTCGCGGGCGTTGAATCGCGCGACCCACGATGCATAGCGTTCGGCGTAGCGCTCGGGCGTGCTCGCGTCGGTGAGCGCCGCCGTGAGCTCCTCCTGCGTCGAGGTCAGCGGGCCGGGCGCCCGCGCGGCCAGGTCGAAGTAGAACCCCCGTAGCTTGCCGCGGTAGTGGTCGAGATCCGGAGCGAAGAAGTAGACGGGTTTCCCGGTGACGGTGAAATCGAACATCACCGAGGAGTAGTCCGTGATGAGCGCATCCGCGGCGAGCAGGAGGGCGGAGGTGTCGGGGTAGGCCGTGACGTCGATCACTCGCGAACCGATCGAATCGGTGCCCGGCACGAGGGTGCGCGAGTGCCCCCGGACGAGGACCACCGCCCCGGCGTCGGCTGCCAGGCGTTCGAGGTCGAGGAAGTCCACCATCTGATCACGGTCGTCCCGCCACGTCGGCGCGTAGAGGAGGACCCGCTCCTCCGGCGAGACGCCGAGACCCCGGCGTATGCGATCCCTGTCGCCCGTCGCGAGGACGTCGTTGCGCGGGTACCCCTCGACCCAGATCGGTCGTCGACCGAATGCATACGCCTTGGCGAGGATGCCGGCCGCGTAGGGGTTCTGTGCGAGCAGGACATCCCATCGCCTGCTCTCGCGGATGACGGCGAGGACGCGACGAGGGTCGAAGCCCGGACGCTGAAGAGCAAGACGCTTCAGCGGCGTACCGTGCCACGTCTGCAGGACGCGCTGGCCGGGACGACGGACGAACCGCTTGCGGAGCCAATCGTTGACGACGAGGAGACGAGCCGCGCCCCGGACCCGCCACCACTCGGGAGAACCCTCGACTACGGGGACAGCGCCGTCCGGTACCTCGACGGAGCGGTCGGCCACGCTCCAATACCGCGCCACCCCCGGAGCCACGCGAGCGAGCTCCGCGTCGATCGCTCGCGGGTTGCAGCTCGCGTTCCGGCCGTAGAAGCTCTCGAACAGCACCGCGTTCTCGAGCGGAGACGATGCGCGGGCGTAGGTGCTCTCGAGTGCGGACTGGCCGCCGGCGGAGGCATCCGCGTCCGTCAGCGGGGGCGAGACGATCACCCGTCCGCCCTGGACCTCGACGGCGAGCATCTCGCCCACCGCCCGCGGGAACGCCACGAGATCTGCGGCGTGGACCTCGCGGCCGTCCATCACGACGCGGTACGTCCCGCTCGGGAGGGCGAGCAGCGGGCCGCCCCACCGCGAGACGCGCAGCGGGACCGTGGCCCGCCACCCGGCATCCGTTTCGGCGATGGAGCCCGCGACACGGGCGCGCGGACCCTCGAGACGGATCTCGGCAGGAGCCGGCCCCGCCCCCTCGAGGATGAGCGCATCGCCCGGCGCCAGTGCGGCCTGGATCATTCCTTGCCTTTCGTCGTTCGCGACGCGGCGAGACGGCGCCGGATGGCGCGGTAAACGCGCTCGGCGTTACGGCCGTCACGGTAGGCGTGGACGCGAGAACTGAGGTCCTGTGCCCGTGCGATCCGCCGGGCACGCTCGGAGTCGTCGAGGAGAACGATCGCGAGTCGGCGTGCGACCTCGCCCCACGTGGTCGCCGCATCCTCGCCCGCGAGGTCGCGATATCTCCCGTAGAAGCCCCGTTCGACGGCGTAGCGACGCTCGTCCGGAGCGAAGAACACGACGGGAAGCGGGATGAGCGCCGTGTCGTAGATGAGGGAGGAGTAGTCGGTGATCAATGCATCGAACGCCGGGAGAACCGGTGTGACGTCCGCGATGAGGTCCGCTCCCAGCCGCCGGACGCGGTCCGTCCCCGGGGGGTGGCGCGTACTCCCCCGCGCCGAGGGGGTGCGAGCGGATCACGAGGACGGCATTCGCCGATTCGAGCGCCTCGACGATCGTCGCCCATTCGGCCGGCCCCGGGATCGCGGGATCCGGCGCCCCGTCCCGCCACGTGGGTGCGTAAAGCACGAGGTGCGCGCCGGAAGTCGGTCCGACCAGCGCCTCGACCGAAGCCCGTGCGTCTGCTGCCGAGCCGTCGGCGAGCACGTCCACACGGGGTTCACCGGTGACCGGGATCCTGTCGTGACTCAGCCCGAATGCCGACTCCAGGCGACCGCGAACGAGGTGGGATGCGGCGGGCAGCAGACGGATGCGTCGTTGCGTGCGCCGGTAGGCGTATCGCAGGAGAGGAGCGAGTCCCGGCAGGTTGACCGGCGCTTTCGCGATGACCGGCGAGTCGAGTCCGAGGCGCTTCAGGGGGATGCCATGCCACAGCTGGACGAGGAATGATCCCGCAGTCCCGTACCGGTTCACATCGCCGGCGCCGTGGGTGACGACGACCACCCTGGCCCTGGCAGTGAGCCAGAACCCGCGCACACCGCCCTTCGGCACAGAAGGCACACCGGCGCGTCGGGCGGCAGCGGCATCCTTCTCGGAGCCCGTCAGCCAGACGGCGCGCTCCCCGTTCGCCGCGGCGACCTGCCAGAGCGCCCACGCCCCCTCGCCGATTCCGGCGGCGGAACCGAACACCCACAGATCCCTGGACCGCGGGATCAACCGCGTCGCAACGAGGCCCAGCACGTGGAGCGGGAGTCTCAGCACCTGCGCCGCGTTGCCCGACGAGAACGAGAACGACCCCATCCCGCGAGCCTATCGCGGGATGGGGTCGCGCCTCGGGGGGGCGCTGGAGCGATCAGTCGGTCAGCGTGCCGAGCGTGACGTCAGCGCTCTGCGATCTGCCGTCACGGACGTAGACGAGGTTCGCCGAGCTGCCTGCCGCCAGAGCGCGGACCTGGGCCGTGAGGTCGGTGGCGTCGCGGACCGGGACTCCGTCGAATTCCGTGACGACGTCGCCCGCCTTCAGGCCCGCCTGCGCTGCTGCGCCGCCCGGGGTCACCTGGCTGATGAGCGCACCGGCGACGGTGCTGTTCTCCGCGTCCGCGGCATTGCCGACCATCGCGCCGAGCAGGCCGTGGGTGGCCTTGCCGTCCTTGATGATCTCGTCTGCAACACGCTTGACCACGTTCGACGGGATCGAGAAGCCGACTCCGATGGAGCCCGCCTCGCTGGAGGAGGACGAACCGCCGCCCGCGGTCGCGATCGCGACGTTGATGCCGATGAGATTGCCTTCATCGTCGACGAGTGCGCCACCCGAGTTCCCCGGGTTGATGGCGGCATCCGTCTGGATGACCGCGATCGAGATCGTTCCCGACGAACCCGAACCGCGCTGCTCGCCCTGGCCGAAATCGAACTGGAACGGCGACTCGCCGTTCTGGCCCTGTCCCTGCTCCTGCTCGCCCGAGTCGGGGACGGCGGAGGAGGCGATCTGGATGGAGCGGTTCAGTGCGCTGACGATGCCGGTCGTGACCGTGTTGGACAGGCCGAGCGGGGCGCCCACAGCGACGGTCGTGTCCCCGACATTGAGCTTGGCGGAGTCGGCGAAGGTGATGGGAGTGAGGTCTGTCGCGTCCGTCAGCTTGATGACGGCGAGGTCGTAGATCGGGTCGGTGCCCACGATCTTCGCGTTGAAGACGCGGCCGTCGGAGGTCGTGACCCGGAGGGACGCGTCGGAGCTCGCTCCGTCCAGGGTCACCACATGCGTGTTGGTGACGACGTAGCCGTCCTCGCTGAGGATGACTCCGGATCCCGTACCGCCGCCGCTCGACGACGTGGCGCTGATGGTCACGACGCTGGGAAGCGTCTTGGTAGCGATGCCCGTGGTCTGGTTGACCTGGTCCGGATCGTTGACCGTGATCTGGGTCGACCCCTTGGGCGCGACCGCGGCCGCCTGTGGCTGGAAGACGTCGTTCCCGATCGCTGCACCGCCGAGGCCCGACACGGCGCCCACGATGGCAGCGGCGACGAGCACCGCCACGATCTTGCCCGAGCCGACCTTCGCGTCGTGAGACCGCTCCGCCGCCGGCTCACCGGGCTGGGGCTGCGTCGAGAACGCCGCGCCCGGGGCGTGCTGGCCGGCATCCTGGGCGCCCTGCGGGTGGGGCGCGTGCCCGTACCACCCCTGGCCGGAGTGATGCGCAGGCGTGGCCTGGGCGTCCGGGGCACCCTGGTGACCGGGCGCACCGGATTCAGGCAGCGGCGGACGCGGGGGCACATTCGCTCCGGACGTGTTCGGGTCGGGGGTGTTCGAATCGCTCATGGGACTGCTCCTTTTTCGAGGCGACTTCAGAGTGCTCCCGGAGTCTGTGGACCAGCTATGCCACCCCTCCGATCAGCCTATGGGAGTGCGCCGGGCATCCGGGTCGCCCGGCGATACGCTGGGCCCGTGCTGCACATATCCGGCGCCTGGCAACGCGCAGCCCGCGGAGCGGGCCTCCTGTCCCCCGACGGCGACCTGACCCCCACGATCTTCGCCGAGATCACGGCGGCGGCCGTCCGGCACGACGCCGTCAATCTCGGCCAGGGCTTCCCCGACGAGGACGGGCCCACCGAGGTGCTCGACGCAGCTCTGGGCGCGATCCGCAGCGGCGTCAATCAGTACCCGCCGGGGCGCGGTATGCCGGTGCTCCGAGAGGCGATCGCGGACCACCAGCACCGGTTCTACGGCGTCGACCTCGATCCCGACCGCGAAGTCCTCGTCACCGCCGGCGCGACGGAGGCCCTGACCGCCGCGATCCTCGCGCTCCTCGACGGCTCCGATGACGAGGTCGTCGTCTTCGAACCGTTCTACGACTCCTACGCGGCTGCGGTCGCGCTCGCCGGGGCGCGCCTCGTCCCGGTCCCGTTGCGGTGGCCCGGCCTGGAGCCGGATGTGGACGACCTCCGGACGGCCGTCACCGACCGGACCCGGATCATCCTCGTCAACGATCCCCACAACCCGACCGGAACGATGTTCTCCGCCGAGGTCCGCGAGGAGATCGTCCGGCTCGCGCATCTGCACGACGCGCTCATCGTGACCGACGAGGTCTACGAGCACCTGGTGATGTCGGGCAGCCACACACCGATCGCGACACTGCCCGGCGCAGCCGAGCGGACGCTCACGATCTCGTCCGGAGGGAAGACGTTCCGCACGACGGGATGGAAGGTCGGCTGGATCAGCGGGCCCGCTGATCTCGTGGACGCCGTCCTCGCCGTCAAGCAGTACCTCACCTACGTGAACGGGGCACCGTTCCAGCCCGCGATCGCCGTCGGCCTCGGCTTGCCCGACCGATACTTCGAGGACCTGGCGGCGACCCAGCGGGAACGGCGTGACCTGCTGGGCGCCGGACTCGTCGCCGCGGGATTCGAGGTGAGCACCCCCGCGGGCTCGTACTTCACGGTCGCCGACGTCCGCTCGATGCTCGCCGAGGGGGAGGATGCCGCCGACTTCTGCCGCGCGCTCTCCGAGCGCGTCGGCGTGGCGGCGATTCCCGTGACGGCGTTCGTGACACCCGGCCACGGGGCGGAGTACGCAACGCTCGTCCGCTTCGCGTCCTGCAAGCGGACGGACGTCATCGCAGAGGCTGCGCGGCGGTTGGCGGCATCCGCCCGTTGACGCGCGACGCGCGCGTCACACGCGCGGAGCGACCGTGTACCGGCGCAGGGCGAGGGCGGGATTGACGCGGCGCACCCGCTCGACGGCACGCACGTCGACGAAGGCGACGGCGACATCGGTGGCCGTCCCGATGTGCACGACCGGCACGCCCTGCGGGTCGATGACGACCGAGTGCCCCACGCCGAGCGGCGGCGGGTGGTCCGCGCCGGCGACGTACAGGGTGTTCTCTATGGCGCGGGCCTGCAGCAGCGTGCGCCAGTGATCCTCTTTCAGGGGGCCCCGCACCCATTCCGCCGCGACGAGGACGACGTGCGCGCCGGTGTCCGCGAGCACGCGGGCGACCTCCGGGAAGCGGAGGTCGTAGCAGGTCATGAGAGCGAACCGGATGCCGCCGGTGTCGAACGTCTCCGCGACGTCGATGTCGCCCGGCTCGACCCAGTCCGATTCGCGCTGCCCGAAGGCGTCGTACAGGTGGAGCTTGCGGTACCGCGCGACGATGCCACCGGCATCCACGGCGACGACGGTGTTCCGGACTCGGCCCGGGGACGCAGCCCGTTCGACCAGCCCCGCGACGATGTGCACGTCGTGCGCCGCCGCCAGCGCGGTGAGCGCGCGGACGAAGGGTCCGTCGAGGCCCTGTGCGTGCTCTGCGAGAGAGGCGTCGAAGGGGTCGACGAAGTAGCTCGAGTACTCCGGGAAGAGCACGACGTCGGCGCCGCGGCGGCGTGCACGCTCCACCAGGTCGGCGATGGTGTCGAGGTTGGCCGACTCATCGGCGGTCGGAGCGAACTGGGCCACGGCGACGCCGAGGGGCGTGACGGTCATGAGGTCCTCTCCGAACGACGACGGGCGATCACGGGTGCGACGACCCACAGTCCCACGATGACGGCGGCGAGACCGGCACCCGCCACCCAGGATGCCGCACCACCGACGACGACGTCGAACACGAACACCACGACGCCGATCAGGAGCAGGGACACCAGCCCGAGCGAGCCCAGCATGCAGAGGTGACCGAAGCGAACGATCGCGGGCTTCGCACGGCGCGCGAAGAGGAGCCGGTGGACCGATACGGGAGCGAGCGCGACGACGGCGCTGAACGCGGACAGCACCACCAACACCAGGTACATCCCCCGCTGGGTCGCGTTCAGGTCGCCGAACGAGGGCTGGAAGGCGAGGGCGAGGAGGAACCCTGTGAGGATCTGGGTCCCGGTCTGGAGCACGCGCAGCTCCTGCAGCACCTCGCTCCAGTTTCGGTCCGCCCGCTCGTCTTGCGTCTCGTCCCGACCGTCGGGTTGGGCGTCCGAAGTGACATCGGGGTCTCGCGCAGGCATGTCCTCATCCTGCCCATTCGTGGCGCAGTCTGCGCCCCGATTCGCGTCCTCCCGAATCGCGTGCTAGTGTTTTCTCTTGTGCCGCGGGGTGGAGCAGTTCGGTAGCTCGCTGGGCTCATAACCCAGAGGTCGCAGGTTCAAATCCTGTCCCCGCAACAAAAAAGAAGGCGTTCCCTCTCCGGAGGGGACGCCTTCTTCGCGTGTCAGGGCGGGTCAGTCCGGCAGCATCGCCGTCTCCATGTCCGCCAGGAAGCGCACGATCGTGCGGAGCTCCGCGTCCGTGTAGGCGTCTGCGGCAGTCCGCATCCGACGCAGCCTGTCGCCGAAGTGACGGCGGAACGTCGTGCGCGCCTCGTCCGTCAGCACCACGATCCGAGCGCGACGATCATGCGGATGCGGGATGCGAGTCAGGTAGCCGTCCGCGGTAAGCCGGTCCAGCAGCTTCGTGGTCGACGCCGTCGAGATGGCGAGGTGCGACGCCAGGTCGTTCGGCTTCACGACCTCGCCGTGCTGCTCCCGGATGATGAGCATCCGCAGCGCCGCGAGATCGGTCGCGTTCATGTCCATGTCACCGCGCAGACCCGCGTACATTCGATCCAGGGAGTCCGAGAACGCGCGGACGGCCTCGAGTGCACTCATCACGACAGCGCCACGCTCGGTGGTCGGGATCCACGGTTCTGCAACCATTGGACACCTCCTGGGTCGATAGGTAGCATGACGGATGATCGCTAGATAATCTAGCAACTTACGGAGGAATCGTGTCTGACATCGAGTACGTCGTCTTGATGGATGATGACGGCCGCGACATCGGGACGGCTCCCAAGGCAACGGTCCACGGTACCGACACGGCACTCCATTTCGCATTCTCCTGCCACGTCTACAACTCGCAAGGCCAGATCCTGGTGACGCGCCGAGCGCTCAGCAAGGCGGCGTGGCCCGGAGTATGGACCAACTCGTTCTGCGGTCACCCCGGCCCGGGCGAAGCGGTCCTCGACGCCGTCCACCGGCGCGCCGCGCACGAGGTCGGGTTGGCCGTACGCGACGTGACGCCGACCATCCCGGGCTTCCGCTACCGCGCGGTCGATGCATCCGGGATCGTCGAGAACGAGATCTGCCCCGTCTACGTCGCCTACACGGACGAGGAGCCGGTGCTCAATCCGGACGAAGTCGCCGAAGCACGATGGGTCGACCCTGCCGACCTCGCCGCCTCGGTCTCGGCGGCGCCCTGGGCGTTCAGCCCGTGGCTCGTCCTCCAGGCGCAGCAGTTCGATCTGGCAGACCCGGTGTCCGTCCGGAGGGCCTCATGATCGCCCTGTCCGCAATCGCTCGACGCGAGATCGACGATGCCCTGCAGGTCGCGCTCGAGCGTCTCCGCATCCGTTCCGCCGCCCTCGGCGAGGCATCGGCCGCCCTCGGCGAGGCCACCGCCGCCTCCGCCACGGGCGGGAAGCAGCTGCGACCGGCGCTCGTCGTCGCGGCGTTCCAGGCCTTCGGCGGCGACATCGGCCACTCCCCCGGACTGTGGCGCGTCGCCGCAGCGTTCGAGCTCCTGCACGCCGCATTCGTGGTGCACGACGACCTGATCGACGGAGACGTCGAGCGTCGCGGCATCCCGAACGTCGTCGGACGGTTCCGCGAACGCGCTCTGGCGCGCGGCGGGGATGCCGATGACGCGAACCTCCTCGGGGCCGCTGCGGCGGTCCTCGCCGGCGATCTCCTGCTCTTCGAGGCGACGCGCCTGATCGCCACCGCGCCCGTGACCGCACCGCAGCGCGCCGCGCTGTTCGTCCTCCTCGACGACGCCCTGCTGGTCTCGGCCGCCGGCGAACTCGCCGACGTCGAGCAGACCATCGGCGCGGACCTCCCGCCCACCGATTCGCTGATCCGCACCGCCCGCGACAAGACGGCCTTCTACTCCTTCCAGGCCCCGCTCGCCGCCGGTGCGCTCCTCGCGGGAGCCAGCGACGACGAGCGCGCGGCACTCGAATCCGCGGGGCTCGGCGATCGGAGTGGCCTTCCAACTCGCCGACGACCTGATCGGCACCTTCGGGTCTCGGGCGGAGGCCGGGCGCGAGCCGGGTGCCGATCTCCGTGCGTCGAAGCGGACGCCTCTGATAGCCATGGCGGCCGAAACCGAGGCGTGGCCGCGGATCGCGTCCGCCCTCGCCATGGCGCCGACCGGTCCCATCGCCATCGCCGAGGCTCAGCGGGAGCTCGCTGCCAGCGGCGCACGGGAGCGTGCTGTCGAGATGATCGCCGAAACGCTCCGCGCCGCACGCAGCCATGCCGCCGACGCCGCGCTCCCGCGCGACGCCGTCGTTCTGCTCGCCTCCCTCGCGGCTGCCGTGGAGGACCGCATCCCTCGATGAGCGACTCCCTGTACGACGAGACGGCAGCAGCAGCGGCGGCATCCGTCATCCGCGCCTACTCCACGTCCTTCGGACTCGCCACCACTCTTCTCGGGCCGCGCGTGCGGGGCCATGTGCGGAACGTGTACGCGCTCGTCCGGGTCGCCGACGAGATCGTCGACGGTGCGGCCGAGGCCGCAGGCGTCCCGCTGGACGAGCAGCGACGCGTCCTCGACGCACTCGAGGCGGAGACCTACGCGGCGATCGACCGCGGCTTCAGCGCCAACCTCGTCGTGCATGCGTTCGCGCGGACCTCGAGGGAGAGCGGGATCGCGAGGGTGCACATCGAGCCGTTCTTCGCGTCGATGCGAACCGACCTCGAGCGGGCCGAGCACGACGACGCCTCGCACGACGACTACGTGTACGGCTCCGCGGAGGTCGTCGGCCTCATGTGCCTGCAGGTCTTCGTCAACGCGGGGAGCGCGTCACCGCGGGATCCCGACGCGAAGCTCGTCTCCGGTGCCCGGCGACTCGGAGCGGCGTTCCAGGACATCAACTTCCTGCGCGACCACGCCGACGACGCGGGTCGCCTCGGCCGGGACTATCTCGGCGTGGGTGTCGGCGCCGAGCGACGCGCCGACGTCCTCGCACGCATCGACGCGGATCTGGATGCCGCAGCCGCGACGATCCCGCTCCTTCCCGCGGACTGCCGTGTCGCAGTCGCGACGGCGCACGGGCTGTTCGCCTCGCTCGCCGAGAGGCTGCACCGCACCGAGGATGTCGACACGCGCATCCGCGTGCCCAATCCCGTCAAAGCCGCGATCGCGGTGCGCGCCGCCGTCGCGCACCGCACCCTGCTCCCCGCCCGACGGTCCGCACCCTCACGGAGGTCCCCCGCATGACCCGCCGCATCGCCATCATCGGAGGCGGGATCACCGGTCTCGCGACCGCTGCGCTCCTCGCCGACCGCGGGGATGAGGTGACCGTTTTCGAGGCTATGGACGACGTCGGCGGTCGCGCCGGCAGCTGGGAGAAGGACGGCTTCCGCTTCGACACGGGCCCCAGCTGGTACCTCATGCCCGAGGTCTTCGACCACTTCTTCGCTCTCCTCGGCACGACTGCTGCGGAGCAGCTCGACCTCGTACGGCTCGACCCCGCCTACCGCGTCTACCACGAGGGCGAGCGTGAGCCGTTCGACGTCGTGTCGGGACGGGATGCCGCCGTCGCGGCCTTCGAGGCGCGCGAACCCGGCGCCGGTGCGAAGCTCGCCGCGTACCTCGACTCCGCCGGCGAGATCTACGACCTCGCCGTCTCGCGGTTCCTCTACGACCCGTACGTCTCCGTGAAGGGACTGGCCCACCCCGACGTCCTCAGCAAGCTCGGGACGCTCCTGCCGCTCCTGCTGCGCCCGCTCTCGACCCACGTCGAGAAGCAGTTCTCCGATCCGGTCCTCCAGCAGGTGCTCGGGTACCCGGCAGTGTTCCTGGGCGGCTCCCCGTACGACGCTCCGAGCCTGTACCACCTGATGAGCCACCTCGACCTCGACGACGGCGTGCTGTATCCGCGGGGCGGCTTCGTGCAGATCATCCGCGCCATCGCCCGCCTGGCCGAGGAGCGCGGTGCCGTGATCCGGACCTCGAGCAAAGTCGATCGGATCATCACCGTCGGCGACGTGGCCACCGGCATCCGTCTCGCCGACGGCACCCGCGTCGAAGCCGATCACGTCATCTCCACGGCCGACATGCACCACACCGAGACGGAGCTGCTCGAGCCCGACCTCCGCTCGCGGAGCGACGCCTGGTGGGACAAGCGCGTCCCCTCGTTCGGCGCCCTCCTGATCCTCCTCGGCGTCGAAGGCGAACTGCCCGAGCTCGAGCACCACACCCTCCTGTTCACGAAGGACTGGAAGGCGAACTTCGACGCGATCTTCGGCGAGGACACCACCGGCGCGATCCCCGATCCCGCATCGCTGTACGTGTGCCGACCGAGCGCCACGGATGACGACGTCGCACCCGCCGGCCACGAGAACCTGTTCGTCCTCGTCCCCATGCCGGCCGCTCCCGAGCTCGGTCGCGGCGGCGTCGACGGCGCCGGCGACGCCCCTATCGAGGCCGCCGCGGACGCCGTCATCGCCCAGATCGCCGCCTGGACGGGTGTCGCCGACCTCGCCGACCGCGTGCGCGTGCGCCGCACCATCTCGCCCGGCGACTTCGCCGCCGACTTCGGCTCCTTCCGGGGCGGTGCGCTCGGCCTCGCCCACACCCTGCGGCAGTCGGCCATGTTCCGCCCGGGTCTGCGCTCGAAGGTGGACGGGCTGCTCTACGCCGGCCAGACGGTCCTGCCGGGCGTCGGTCTGCCGATGTGCCTCATCTCCGCCGAACTCGTCGTCAAACTCCTCGACGGCGACATCTCCACGGGTCAGATCCCCGAGCCCCTCGCCTCGGAGCGCTGAGGTCCATGCCGGGTCTCTACCTCGGCGCCCTGATCGTCTCGGCGCTCGGCGTGCTCGCCGTCGACCTGCGTCACCGACTCGCTTTCGGAGAGGCCCCGCGACGGACCGCTGTCCTCGTCCTCTGCGGGACCGTATTCCTCCTCGTCTGGGATCTCGTCGGGATCGCGACCGGCGTCTTCGTCCGTGGCGAGAGCCCGCTCCTCATCGGGATCGACCTCGCTCCGCACCTGCCGCTCGAGGAACCCGTCTTCCTCGCTTTCCTCTGTCACCTCGCCCTCGTGATCCACGCCGGCGTGACGCGCGCCCGCGCCGCACGACGCCGGCCCCGCGGACAGGAGACGACGTGACGTACCCGCTCATCGTCGTCCCGTTCCTCGTGATCACGGTCACCGTGACGCTCGCCTCTCTCCGGCGCCCCGGCCGTCGCGAACGACTGATCGCCTCAGCGTGGACGGCTGCCGTTCTCTTCGTCCTCACCGCGATCTTCGACAACATCATGATCGCCGCGGACCTCTTCACGTATCCCGAAGAGCACATCAGCGGCATCCGCGTCGGGCTCGCTCCTGTCGAGGACTTCGCCTATCCGCTCTGCGTCGCCTTCCTCCTCCCCGCGATCTCGGCCCTGATTCCCGAACGAAGGGATGCCGCGTGACACCGGTGCGCTTCGCCCGACAGCTCTTCGTGTCCTCCCGACCGGTCAGCTGGATCAACACCGCGTTCCCGTTCGCGGCCGCATACCTCCTGAGTGCGCGGGAGATCGACCTCGTCCTGGTGGTGGGGACGATCTTCTTCCTCGTTCCGTACAACGTCGCGATGTACGGCATCAACGACGTCTTCGACTACGAATCGGATCTGCGGAATCCCCGCAAGGGCGGCGCGCACGGCGCCATCCTCGAGAAGAGCCTGCACGCTCCGACCCTCTGGGCCTCCGGACTGCTGTGCGCGCCGTTCGTGGTCTTCCTGGTGATCGTCGGTCCGCCGCTGTCCTGGCTCGTCCTTCTCGTGAGCCTGCTCGCCGTCGTCTTCTACAGCGCTCCGCCCCTCCGTCTGAAGGAGCGGCCCTTCGCCGACTCGGTGACCAGCAGCATGCACTTCTTCTCGCCGGCGGTCTACGCGCTCGTGCTGACGGAGGCGACGTGGACACCGCAACTCGTCCTCATCATCGTCGGGTTCGCGCTGTGGGGCGCGGCCTCGCACGCATTCGGAGCGGTGCAGGACGTCGTCGCCGACCGCGAAGCGGGGATCTCGTCGATCGCGACGGTCCGCGGCGCCGCCTGGACGGTGCGCTTCTCGCTCGTCGCCTACGCGGCGGCGGGACTCGCGATGCTCGGCACCACGTGGCCTGGGCCCCTCGCGGCGATCGTCGCTCTCCCCTACCTCGCGACGGTGTGGCCGTACCGTTCGGTTCGCGATGAGGATGCCGCGTCCGCCACCCGCGGCTGGGACCGGTTCCTCTGGCTCAACCAGTTCGCCGGCTTCGTCGTCACGCTGCTGATGATCTGGTGGGGGCTGTTCCTGTCCTGAACAGCCCCCACCGGGTCATCGCGGGATCAGTTCCCGTCGAGCTGGATGAGCCGGTCGAGGATGTTGGTGAGCTTCTCGTCTTCCTGGCCGTAGGTCGCCCAGTCACCCTTCTGCATCGCGGCATCACGCGCCATCATGACGTCGCGAGCCTCCTGGAGGAGCCGAGCGGTCTCATCGCCGGTGCCGGCGGTCGGCGGCTCGGTGCCGTCGGTCGCCTCGGGGGACGGCGTCGCCTCGGGCGAGCCCGAGGGCGTCGGGGTGGTCCCTTCGTCACCCGCGGTCGCACCGGAGTCGCCGCCGAAGAGCTGGTCGAGCGCTTCTTGGAGCGTGTCCTCGAAGGCGACCTCCTTACCGAACGAGACCAGGATCTTCCGAAGCTGCGGGAGCTGCGTCCCGCTCGAGGCCTGGACGAACACCGGCTGGACATAGAGCAGACCGCCGCCGACCGGGAGAGTCAGCAGGTTTCCGTTACGGACATCGGACTGACCCTGTTGCAGAAGGTTGACCTCCCGCGCCACGGTGGCATTCGACCGGAAGTCGTTCTGCACTTGACCGGGTCCCGGGACCGAAACGTCAGCGCCGATCTCGAGCATGCGGAGCTTGCCGTAGTCGGCGCCCTTCTTCCCCTTCTCCGACCCTGCATTGGAGTCCACGGCCAGGTATCCGAGCAAGACGTTCCGCTCTCCGTCACCCTCCGACGCGGGGATGAACGACGTGAACATCGAGAACGAGGGATTGTCCTGCCCGGGCATCTGCATCGTCAGGTAGTAGGGGGGCTGCAGGTTCGAGTTGTCCACCGGGTCCTGCGGGGTCCGCCAGGCGTTGTCGCGTCGGATGAACGACTGCGCATCGTCGACGTGGTAGGTGCCGAGCATCGCGCGCTGCACCTTGAACAGGTCCGTCGGGTAGCGCACGTGACTCATGAGGTCGCCCGACATCTCGCTGATGGGACGGAGCGTCGAGGGGTAGACCTTCTGCCATGCCTGCAGCAGCGGGTCGGTCTCGTCCCATGCATACAGCTTCACCGAACCGTCGTAGGCATCGACGGTCGCCTTGACGGAGTTGCGGATGTAGTTGATGTCATCGAGCGCCACCCGCGGCTGCGTGTTCGTCGTGTCGGAGATCGCATTCCGGAGGCTCACGATCGACGAGTACGGGTAGTTGTTGCTCAGGGTGTATCCGTCGATGATCCACACGACGCGCCCGTCCACGACGCTCGGGTACGGGTCGCTGTCGAGCTCGAGGTACGGTGCGACCTTCTGAACACGGTCGCGCGGGTTCCGGTCGTACAGAATCTGCGAGCTGTCGTTGATCCCGTCCGAGAACAGGATGTCGGTGGACTGGAACTTCAGCGCGTACAGCAGTCGGTTGAAGGGGTTGCCGATGTCCGGTCCGCCGTTTCCGGTGAAGGTCGTCCGCGTCTGGTCCGACCCGTCCTCGCCGCGCGGGTAGTCCAGCTCGACGGGATCCGATCCCTTCGGGGCGCCGACGATCGAATACGGCGGCGAATATTCGCCGAAGTAGATCCGCGGCTCGTAGTTCTCGCTCTTGGTCAACTCACCCGAGGTCGGGATGCCGCGCTCCATGAAGACGGGGTTGCCGTCATCGGTCCGCTCGTTGCCCTTCGCAGCGACGACGCCGTAGCCGTGGGTGTACACGAGGGTGTTGTTGTACCAGGACTGCGCGTTGCCCAACTGGCCGAGGTTCAGCTCACGGACCGAGACCACGGCATCCTGCGTCTTGCCCTCGATCTCGTAGCGATCGACGTCCAGCGGGTTCTGGAACTGGTAGTACGAGCGGTACTGCTCGAGCTGACGGACGGTGGGGCCGATGATGGCGGGGTCCATGATGCGCAGCGACGCGGTCGTGTCGGCGTCTGCCCGCAGCTGACCCTCTTCGGCCGTGGTCACCGCTTCGTAGTCGGTCTTCTCGAGTCCGTTGATCCCGTAGGCGAACTTCGTCGCGGCGAGGTTGCGGTCGACGAACGGCGCCTCGTACGTCTCGAGGTTCGGTGCGACCTGGAACTGGCTGACGGCCCACGGGTAGGCCACACCGACCACGAGGGACGAGACGATCAGGAGTGCGGTACCGATGAGGGGGAAGCGCCACCGGCCGATGATGGCCGTCACGATGAACAGCGCCGCGACGATGGCGGCGGCGATCGAGACGATCGCGAGACCCGGGATCACGGCGTTGACGTCGACGTAGCTGGCTCCCGTGAACCGGTCGCCCTGCGTCGTGAGGGTCTTGTAGCGGTCGAACCACAGGCTGACCGCCTGCACGGCCAGGTAGAGCGCCGCGACGACCGCCAGCTGGATGCGAGCCGCCTTCGAGATGCGCAGTTCACGCTGACCCACCCGGACCGAGCCGTAGAGGTAGGCGACGACCACCGTGACGAGGAGGCAGATGAGGAGCACCGCCGACGCGAAGCCGAGCACGATGCTGTAGAACGGCATCTGGAACAGGTAGAAGCCCGTGTCGAGACCGAACTCCGGGTCCTTCTGGCCGGTCGAGACGCCGTTGACCCAAAGCCACACCGTCTCCCACTGCGCCGACGCGGCGAACCCGGCGAAGAAGCCGAAGAACACCGGGATCCCCCACATCGCGAGGCGACGCAGGGGCTCGACGACTTCCTGGTAGTGGTCCAGCTGCGAGCTCAGTCGTGCGTACACGGGACGCAGGCGGTAGGCCAGCTGGATGGCTGCGAAGACGGGGACGGCCATCGCCACGAATCCGATGACGAACATGACGACCCGCGCGGTCCACTGCGTCACGAGGACGCCGTCGAAACCGAGCTGCCGGTACCACTGCCAATCCGTGTACAGGTTCGCGAACGCGAAGAACGCGATCACCAGCACAACCAACACGCCAACGGTGATGGCGATCGTGCGGCGGACAGGATTCGGAGGGGTGGACGTGGCCGGCCCGGCAGGTGTCGAGGTCACACCCTCATCCTAGGCGGCGGCTGTTGCGACCCGGCCTCGCCCCCGTGCGCTCTCGGCGGAATCGCAGGGGTGGCGCGCTCACCCCGCAGCGCAGACGGGCAGTTCGTCGACACCCGTGCCGGTCCGGATCGCGTCGAGCGCACCCAGCGAGTCGTCGAGCGTCGAGACGGGGATCACGCGGAGCCCGCTCGGGACATGTCCGACGACCTCACCGCAGTTCTCCTTCGGAGCGAGGAAGTAGCTCGCTCCGGCATCCCGCGCACCGTACAGCTTCTGTCGGATGCCGCCGATCGGACCGATCGTGCCGGCCGCGTCGATCGTCCCCGTCCCGGCGACCTGCTCGCCGCCGTTGAGCTCGCCGGGTGTCAGGGTGTCGATGATCCCCAGCGCGAACATCTGACCCGCACTCGGGCCGCCGATCCTGTCGAGCTGGATCGTGACGTCGATCGGGAAGTCGAAGTCGCGCTCGGTGGTGATCCCGATGATCCAGACCGGTCCGTCCTCCGACTCGGTGCGGGCCGGAGTGATCGTGACCGGGCGCTCCTCGCCATCGCGACGGATCACGAGGTCCACGGGGTCGCCTCCGCCGTCATTGATGACAGACCGCAGCTGCGCCGTGTCTGTGATCGTCGTGCCGCCGGCGGAGACGATCTCATCGCCCACCTGGAGGATCCCCGTCGCGGGAGAGTCCTTCGGGAGGGCGCCCACCCCGACGTGCTCACGCACCGTGTAACCGAGCTGGGTGAGGGCGGCGGCGGTCGCTTCCTTCTGGGAGTCGACCATGAGCGCCGCGTTCTCCTCGTTCCGCTGCTCCGTCGTCGTCCCGGCGGGGAAGATGCTGTCGACCGGGAGGACCGCTTCGGCGGGGTCGAACCAGGCGAGCGCGAGCTCGAACCACGAGGGGGTCTGCTCGCGGTTCCCCAGGACCTGCACCGTCGTCAGATCCAGCGCGCCTCCCGTCGGGTACGTCTGCGCACCCGACACCGAGATCAGCGGGACGTCCTCGCCGTCGGCGTTCTCGGCCGTCCCCAGCGTGTTGACCACCGGCCCCTGTCGCTGGATGACGTAGCCGGTCGGAAGGAAGCTCAGAACGAGCAGGGCGACGAGCGCGACGACGAGAGCCCAGACGCCGGCCGCGAACCGCCGCGATTGGGTGGAGGAGCGACGCTCGGCGCGCTCGGGTACAGGCGTGAAGAACGACACGCGGGTCCTTCCTCCGGTGCTCGTTCGCGACCGGCGTACACGGGACGTCTCCCGCTCGGACCGGGCGGAGAAAACCTGCGACTAGCGTAGAACGAGACGTCTCCCCCCTGCTGAAAGGCGCCTGACATGACCGATCCTGCAGACGACGATCTGCCCGGTGACGACGACCTCGCCGAGATGCTGCGGCGCATGCTCGGCGGGCAGGGCGGGATCGACCCTGAGCAGCTCCGTCAGCTCTCGAGCATGGGCATCGATCCGGCGATGATGCAGAACATCATGCGGCAGTTCCAGGCCGCGATGTCCGCTGACGGCGACGACGACGGCCTCGACTGGTCCGCCGCGAAGACGCAGGCGCTGCACATCGCGAACCGCGACGGGCTGGGCATCAGTTCCGGTGCCCGAACCGAGTTCGATCAGGCGTTCGCCCTCGCCTCGCTCTGGCTCAGCGAGGTCACCGCGATCGCCGAGCTCGCCCAGGAGCCGAAGCCCATCACGCGCGGCCAGTGGGTCGAAGCCACGCTCCCGGTGTGGCAGGAGCTCGCCGAGCCGGTGGCCACGTCGATCAGCGACGCTCTCATGGCGGCCCTCGAATCGCAGACGCCCGAAGAGATGCGGCCGGCGATCCAGGGCGCGGGACGCCTCATGCGCCGCGTCGGCGGCGCGCTTTTCGCCGGGCAGCTCGGGTCGGTGATCGGGAAGCTCTCCCTCGAGGTCGTCAGCGGTGGTGACGTCGGCATCCCTCTCATGCCCACGGGCGACGCCGCGATCCTGCCGCAGAACTTCGCCGACTTCGGACGCGACCTCGAGATCGAGGAGGACCAGCTCGCCCTCGTCCTGGCGACCCGCGAGCTGGCACACGCCCGCCTGTTCCGTCACGCCCGGTGGCTGCGCCTGCACGTCATCTCGCAGGTGACCGACTTCGCGCGCGGTGTCCACGTGGACACGGATGCACTCGAGGAGCTCGCGTCGCGCTTCGACCCGTCGGCACCCGAGGAGCTGAAGTCAGCGATCGAGAGCGGCGCGCTCCTCCCCCAGCGCTCCGAAGCCCAGGTCGCCGCTCTCACCCGGCTCGAGAACCTCCTCGCCACGATCGAGGGGTGGGTCGACGTCGTGACCGCGGACGCGACGACTCGCGTCCCGTCAGCCGATCGCATCGCCGAGGCGGTACGCCGCCGCCGCGCCGTCGGTGGACCCGGCGAGCAGGCGATGGCCTCGCTCGTGGGTCTGGAGCTGCGTCCGCGGCGCCTGCGCGAGGCCGCCGCGATGTGGCGGGCCGTCACGGATGCCGTCGGTCCTGCTGTCCGCGATGGGCTGTGGGACTATCCCGACCTGATGCCCACCGCAGAGGACATCGACGACCCCGCCGGTCTCATCGCCCGTCTGCAGGCCCGTCAGCGGGGCGAGGAGCCCGAGCGCGATGCCTTCGACGACGCCCTCGCGGCGCTGCTCGACGAGGAAGCCGCGGCGGACGACGCCTCCGGAGAAACCCCGAAGAACGACGACGAGCCGGGTGACGACGGCCCGACGGGCCCGCGCCCGGTCTGAGCCGACAGCCTCCTCCACAGAAGCCCCGCAGCGGATCGTGATCGCGGCGGCTGTGGAGGGGGCACACGCCGCGCGGCGGTCGCCGACAGAATCACGGCATGCTGCGCCTCGCTCCCTCGCATCCTCCGCTCTGGCGGACACCCACGAGCGTCCAGTTGGGGATCGACGACGAAACTCCCCTGACGGGACTGCGCCCGTGGCAGGAGCGACTGCTCGACGAACTCGTGAGCGGCATCCCGGACGCGCGACTCGGTCCGCTCGCACGTGAACTGGGCGCGAGCGATGCCGAGGCGGACGCCTTCATCCGCCGTATCCAGGACTCCCTCGTCACCGATGAGATCGCGAGCCCTCCCGTGCGCGTCGAGCTCCCCGCGGACCTCGCGCGGGAGGAGGAGCGGACGCTGCTGGCGGGTATGGCGGGCGCCGGTCTGACCGTCGAGGACACCGCTCGCTGGGCGCTGCAATCGGGGTACGCGCCGATCGTCCTCGTGGCTGCTCGCCTGGTCGACCCGCATCGCGCTGCGCGCCTGACGGCGAGCGACATCCCGCACCTTCCCATCGAGCTGTCGGGCGATCGGGTCGTGGTGGGCCCGCTCGTGATCCCCGGCGCCACCGCCTGCCTGGCGTGCGTGCACGCCGAACGACGCGAGCGTGATCCGGAGTGGCCGCTCGTCGCCGCTCAACTGCTCGCCCGCCCGTCGGTCCCGACGGACCCGCTGCTCCTCGTCGAGGCGGCGACGCTCGCCGCGCGCATGCTCCGGACCGGAGACGCCGGGAGATCGATCGTCGTCAGCGCGACGGACGACCGGCGCGAGCTCCGCGAGCACCGGCCTCACGGAGCGTGCCTCTGCCGATCTCCTGAAGGAATCTGGATCGCTGACGCTCCCGATTCCCCGACCGCTGCGCCCACGACAGTGACAGCGTTCGCGCGGCCCGCGTGACGCCGACGTACGCCAGGCGGCGTTCCTCGTCGACCTGCTCGAACGTCGTCGCGTAGGAGATCGGGAGCAGCCCCTCGCTCAATCCCATGAGATGCACGTGCGCCCACTCCAACCCCTTCGCCGCGTGAAGGGTCGCGAGGGTCACGGTGCGCATCGCCGGTTCGTGCTGGGCCCTGGCGCGGGCCGTCAGCTCGTCGGTGAACGCCCGCAGGGTCGTACCCTCCGGCGCCTCTTCGGCGAGGCGGAGAACCGCAGCCCGCGCCTCCCACTGATCGCGCAGCGCGCCCCCCGCGGGAGGAGCCTCGTCCGTCAACCCGAGCGACCGCAGCACGTCCCGGACCGTCGCGATGAAGGACCCGGACATCGGCGCGACCGATGCACCGCGAAGCGCGAGAAGCGCCTGGCGGACCTCGGGCAGGTCCCAGAATCTCTTGCCGCCGAGGACGGTCGCAGCGATGCCGCGCGACGAGAGGGCGGCGAGCAACGGCGCCGACTGGGCGTTCAAGCGGTAGAGGACCGCGATGTCGTGCGGGTCGATACCCGTCTTCAGCTGCGCGGCGATTCGATCCGCGATGCCGTCGGCCTCGGCGGCGTCGTCCTCGTAGGAGGTGACCTCGGGCGCGGGACCGGCGGGGGCCGGCGTCACGAGCTGGAGCGCCCCGGGCCGCCCGCGCATCAGTTCGTTCGCGACGGCCAGGACCGCGGCATCCGATCGGTAGTTCCGCTCCAGGCGCACGACGGTGACGTCCTCGTCGCGCTGGGCGAACTCGAGGAGATAGCGCGGATCGGCACCCGCGAACGAGTAGATCGTCTGGCTCGCGTCGCCGACGACGCACAGATCCTTACGGTCGCCGAGCCACAGCTGGAGCAGGCGGTGCTGGACCGGCGAGACGTCCTGATACTCGTCGACGGTGAAGTGCCGGTACTGCTCATGGACGGCCGTCGCGACGCGCGGCTCCGACTCGATCATCCCGGCGCACGCGAGCAGGACGTCCTCGAAGTCGAGCTGACGCCGCTCGTCCTTCAGCTTCTCGTACGCGCGCTGCAGGCCGACGAGGGGGTCGATCGAGAGACCCGGGATGCCGGTGGGCCGCACCTGCGCATAGTCCTCGATCGATCGCATCGTGACCTTGCGCCACTCGATCTGCGAGGCGACGTCACGCAGCGTCGACGCATCGAGGCGCAGGCCGATCCCGTCGGCGGCGTGAGCGAGGAGGCGCACCTTGCTGTCGACGATCGCCGGGGCGGTGTCTCCCGCGACCTGGGGCCAGAAGAAGTTCAGCTGTGCGAGGGCTGCAGCGTGGAACGTGCGCGCCGCGACTCCCTCCACGCCGAGCGACCGGAGTCGGCCGCGCAGCTCGCCCGCGGCCTTCGTCGTGAACGTGACCGCCATGACGCGCTGCGGCGAGTAGGCGCCGGTGTCGACGCCGTGAGCGATCCGGTGTGTGATGACACGCGTCTTTCCGGTACCGGCACCCGCGAGGACGCACACGTAACCCCGGAGGGTGCTCGCCGCTTCGCGCTGACGGTCGTCGAGATCGGCGAGGGGGTCCGAGCTCACTCCCCCACCCACCGGAGGATCAGGCTGCGTGCGATCGACGCGGACCCCGGGAGGCGGATCTCACCGCGACCTGCGAGAGCCTCGCGGATCTCGGCGCGCGTGAACCAACGGACGTCGAGGATCTCCTCCCCGTCGGGACGCGCCTCGTCATCGGCGACGGCGTAGGCGGTGAACCCGAGCATGAGCGAACGCGGGTACGGCCACGCCTGCGAACCGCGATAGACGATGCGGTCCAGGCGCACGCCCGCCTCCTCGGCGACCTCGCGTTCGACGGTGGTCTCGAGGGACTCCCCCGCCTCGACGAATCCGGCGAACGTCGAGTACACCGGGATGTCTCCCCACGCCGCGTTGCGCCCGAGCAGGAGTCGTTCACCGTCCGCACTCGCGACAGCCACGATGACGGCGGGATCCGTCCGGGGGAAGTGCTGACGTCCGCAGACGACGCATCGCCGGGACCAGCCGGCCTGCTGGATCTCCGTCGACCCTCCGCAGGTCGGGCAGAACGGCGCATCGATCAGCCAGCGCCCGAGGCTCAGCCCCTGGACGACGCGTCCGGCGTCGTCGGGGTCGAGTTCTCCGCCGATCACGCGCAGGCTGCCCCAGCCGGCCGCATCCACGACCGGTTCGGGGGCCGCGGCGGGCAGAGCCGCCAGCGCGACGGCATGCTGGCCGGCGTCGCGTCCGAGGAAGGCCCAGACGGCGTCACCGGGGACGGCGTCCGGACGGAGCCACCGGAGGGCGGAATGCTGGTCGAGCGGGGCACGGTCGCCGTGCAGCAGCAGGACACGCGTACCGGCGTCCTGCTGGATGCGGGTGAGCAGACCTTCGTCGAGACGCTCTTCGGCTGCACGGTCGATGACCGCTCGAGCCAGTGGCGGCGGGACGTCCTTCGTCGTCATCGAGGACCTCTCTTGCGGGCGTGGCGCGAATGCGCTGCGGCGGGCCCCGCCTACCCTGGGGGGCATGGCACGCTCTCCTCTCACTCTAGCCGCGGCGGCGACGGCAGCTCTCTCGCAAGCCTCGGGCGTGCGCACGAGCATCACCGCAGCGGGACGGCTGAGCGAAGGGGCCGGCGGACGGTACGACAGCGCGCTCGTCCACCTCGACGACGGCACACGGCTCGTCGTCCGGGTGCCCGAGAGCGACGAGGCCGAAACGGACGCCTCGCGGGAGGCTGCCGCGCTCGCTGCGCTGACGGCCGGTGTCCGGACCATGCTTCCGTTCCGCG
This sequence comes from Microbacterium sp. SORGH_AS_0505, assembly GCF_030818715.1. Taxonomy (NCBI): domain Bacteria; kingdom Bacillati; phylum Actinomycetota; class Actinomycetes; order Micrococcales; family Microbacteriaceae; genus Microbacterium; species Microbacterium sp. SORGH_AS_0505. The sequence continues at coordinate 2,711,746 of NZ_JAUTAT010000001.1, forward strand.
CCCCCGAGGTCCTCGGCCAGGCGCGGATCGACGGCCGCACCGCCCGTGTCGAGACGCACCTGCCGGGATACCGCGTCGACGCGGCGCACATCCCGGCCGGCCGCGGTGTGGCGACAGCCGTTGCGACGGCGATCGCCGGCGTCCACGATCTGCCGACCTCGATCGTCCAGAGCGCGGGCCTTCCGTCCCGCACGGCCGCGCAGGTCCGTTCCGACACCGAGCGCCTCCTCGACCGCGCCGAAGCCCACCGGGCGTCTGCCGTTCGGACTCCTGCGTCGGTGGAGCCGCGCCATCGCGCTGGACGGCCTGTGGAACGTCGAGCCCACGGTCGTCCTGGGCGGCATCGACCCCGCCTCCTTCACCCTGATCGACGTCGACGGCGTCCCGACCGTCGACGGCTTGCTGGCCTGGGGCGGACTGAGCGTCGGCGACCCCGCCGAGGACCTCCGCTGGATCGCCAGTGCTCCGGATGCCGCCCCCGACGTCATCGCCGCGTATGCCGCGGCCGCGGGACGCTCGCCCGACACGATGCTCGCCGAGCGCGCTCGCCTGCACGCCGAGCTCGAATTCGCCAAGTGGCTCGTGCATGGACACGAATCCGCGTCCGATTCGGTGATGACGGATGCCGTCGCGCTGCTCACCTCCCTCGACGAGAGCGTCCGCGACGAGCCGCCGATCGGCTCGGGCACGGTGAGCATCGACGACGCCATCGCGGCGATCGGCCGTGTGCCTGCAACGACCACCGAGTCCATCGACACGTCGATGCAGACCGACGCCTACGACCCCGGAATGCTGGACGGCTACGAGGACGAGGCTCCTGAGCCGGTGGAATCCCGAGAGGGCGACGAGACCGAAGCGATCGAGTTCAGCGACTGGCCCGGGACCGACGACGCGCCGGCGGCCGAGGAGCGCGACCCCGACGACGCCGCGAAGAACGCGCTCCGCCGCTGGACGGGAACCGCCTGAACCCTTCCGCCCGCTGGCCCCGCGTGCGGTCAGGCCCGGAGGATGAGCTCGTCCGCGACGTAGAAGAGCGCGACGTCGATCATCTCCAGGGGCACCCCGTGCTTGGCGTGGTACGCCCGTCGGTACAGTTCGAGCTGCAGCATCCGCTCAGTCCGTTCGGCTGCCGAGCGTGGCGGGCGGCCGGTCTTCCAGTCGACGATCTCGATGCGGTCCCCGCGCCGGTAGACGGCATCGAGCTTGCAGATGACGATGTGCGCGCGTCCGTCACCGAAGGCGTCCACGTCGACGAAGTCGATCTCGGTCTCCACCTCGATCGGCTGCAGCGGGCCCCACTCCGACGCGAGGAAGGCCTCCCGCAGCCGGTCCAGCGCGTCGGCATCCGCGGAGGACATCGAGCCGGCGTCCTCGTCGTCGTCCCACAGCACGTCGTCCGCGGAACGGGACCTCGCCACGAGCCCGGAGCGCTGCTCGACCCAGGAGTGGAACAGCGTGCCGAGCCGTGTCTGCCGGTACGGCCGCTCCGGCAGCGGGCGCGCGACAGCCGTCGCTGCCGCGTCGTAGTCGGCGACGAAGTCCTTGAACCGTGACGCCGGGATGCGGGTGGGCGCGGCGCGTTTCTGACCGGCCGCGCGGGCGGTCCGTTCGGCGAGCAATAGCTCGAGGTCGCGGGTCGGTGTCGCCGGGGCCGAAACCATCGCCTCTCGCACGCGCGCAGCAGCGTCCCGGACCCTCGGCCCGCGTGCGCCGAGCGGGTCGATGGGCCACTCGAGGGTGGCTCGCGCACCCTCGTAGGGGTTCTCGGTGTCGTCCACCTCGGGGAGAGGGATCTCGAGCTCAGCGGCGATCTCGGTGATGAATCTGCTCACCCGGCGCGGCTTCTTGGTGCCCGCCCACGGTGAGGCGGAGATCAGCAGGTGCTCGCGGGCCCGGGTGACGGCGACGTACGCGAGACGCCGCTCCTCGGCCAGGTGGCGCTCACGGATCCCCTCGGTGAACAACCCGAGTGCGGTCTTGAGGTCCTGTTGGGTGGGTGCGTCGTGCGCGTGCCATCTCAGGTCGGGGAGCCAATCCCTGTCCCCTCGGAAGGAGTACGGCAGCACCCCGAACCCCACCCAGCCCTTCGCGTCCTGCAGCCGAGCCGGCAGCTCCTCTTCGACGCCGCGGACGACCGCCACGGCATCCCACTCGAGACCCTTCGAGCCGTGGATCGTCAGCAGCTGGACCACGTCCTCCTCGGGGGGCTCCGTGCGCGGGGCGAACTCGTCGATGCGTTCCGCCCGGTCCAACCAGGCGAGCAGACTCGGCAGCGAGCCGCGTTCGTCGGTCTGCAGGAAGCCGTGCAGTTCGTCGATGAAGGCGCGCAGCTGATCCGAGGCCGTCCGGGCGGGGCCGCGCGACTCGTTCGCGGCCAGTTCCACGTCCAGACGCAGTTCCGCCTCGATGAGCCGGACGAGCTCCGGAATCGGAAGGGCCGATGCGCGGCGCAGTCCCGCGAACACGGCACCGGCCTCTCGCAACCGGGTCCGCGCCGCTGGGGTGAACCCGCCCAGCCATCCGTGGTCGGGCTTCTGCCGCGAGACGAAGTCGAGCGCCGCGACGAGCGAGCCGCCCTCGTCCCCGGCCGAGGAGCGGATCGTCTCGGCGAGCTCGGGCGGGAGTGGCTGGAGCGCGGTGTCGTGACGGACCAGCCGGGAGGCCACCTGGGCGAGCTCCCGCAGATCCGCGAGCCCGATCGACCACCTCGGCCCGGCGAGCAATCGGATGAGGGCGGATCCTGCTCGCGGATCGCTGATCACTCTGAGCGCGGCCACCACGTCGACCACCTCCGGTGTCGAGAGGAGACCGCCCAGCCCGAGGATGCGATGCGGGATGCCGCGCCGCCCCAGCGCGTCGGCGAACCGGACCATGTGCTTCTTGCTCCGCACGAGCACGGCCGCCGTCGTCTGACGACCGGCGCGCTGACGCTCCTCCCGGACGCCGCGGAACCAGTCGGCCACGGCGGCCGCCTCCGCGTCGACGTCGTCTTCGACGGCGATGTCGACGCGTCCGGCGGGGGCTCCCGGGCGAGGGCGGAGAGCTCCGACCTCCACGGGTGCGTCGAGCGGCTCGAGGACGGCACCGGCGGCGCGGAGGACGTCGATGCCGTTGCGCCAACTCGTCAGGAGCGAGTACGTGCGAGCCGCGGCATCCGGATCGAAGGATCGCGCGAAGTCGCCGAGATTGCCCGCGCTCGCGCCGCGCCACCCGTAGATCGACTGATGCGGGTCGCCGACGGCCATGACCGCGGTTCCGCGGAACAGGGCGGCCAGCAGGTCCGTCTGCACGACGGACGTGTCCTGGTACTCGTCCAGGAGGACGACCCGATAGCGCTGCCTCACCTCGTCGGCCACCGACGGATGTGCGCGGACGACCTGCAGAGCGCCGGCCACTTGGTCGGAGAAGTCGATCAGGCCGCGGCGACGCTTCTCGGCGTCGTACGTGCGCGCCAGAGCCGTCAGGACCGTGAGCCCCGACACCTTCTCAGCCGCCGTCCGCACGTCCGCATAGACCGTCGTCCCGGCGCGCTGACTCGGCCTGTCGAGGACGTCCTGGAACCCGCCCGCGAAGGCCTCGAGGTCGGCGAGGGCGACGAGGTTGTCGACACTGTCCCGAGCGATCCGCAGAGCGGCGTCGATGATCGTCGAGGGTCGCTCCGGGCGATCGGGCAGGCGGGGGTCGTCGGAGGACAGCACGACCTGGCGCATCAGCAGCCACGCCGCCGATTCGCTGAGCACCACCGCTTCGGCGTCACGACCGATCCGGACCGCGTTCTCGCGCACGATCGCATCCGCGAAGCTGTTGTACGTCGAGACGGCGGGCCGCTCGAGCAGCGCGTCGCCCGCATCCGGCGCGGCGCCATCGGGCGCGAGGGCGTCGAGCGCGGCGCGGCGGGCCGAGTCGGGTGCGCCCGCGCGCTCGAGCTCCCCGAACACGGCGAGACGACCGTCGGCGTGGAGTCGTTCGAGCTGCGGGAGCAGTCCTCGTCGCTCGAACTCGGCGAGCCGGCGAAGCCGCGACCCGATGCGCTCCGCCAATTCGCCCGCGGCCTTGCGGGTGAAGGTGAGTCCGAGCACCTCGTCGCGGCGGACGAGGCCGTTGGCGACGAGCCACACGACGCGGCCGGCCATCGTCTCCGTTTTACCGCTCCCCGCTCCCGCGACGACGAGCGCGGGAGACATGGGCGCGGAGATGACCGCGGACTGCTCGGTCGTCGGCGGGAACTGGCCGAGGGCCGCCGCGACGGCTTCAGGACTGACGAACGGGGCACTCACGCAGAACTCACCGGGCCGATCGTGTGGATGCGGCAGAGCCCGCGGGTGTGGTCGTCGCGGCAGTGCTCCTCGAAGGGTGCGATGAACGAGGTTCCTCGCATCACACGGACCGCCTCCTCGACGCGGGAGAGGAACGCCGCGCGCGTCTCGTCGTCGAACGGTGCCTGCCTCGGCTGTGCGTAGGGAGCGTTCCGCGTCCCCTTCAGGACCAGGAGCTTCGCCCCGCCCCCGTCGGCACCTGCCACCTCGGGGATAGCTCCGCGCTCGAAGGCCAGTTGGTATGCAGCCAATTGCGGATTCTCCGCAGCGGCCTGGTCCCCCGTCGCCTCATACCGACCCGTCTTCAGGTCGACGATGACGACGCGGCCGTCCCGCGTGCGCTCGACCCGGTCGATGTAGCCCGACAGGATCGCCGGATGCGCGGCATCGGGAACCGGCAGCGTGACCTCGAAGTGCGGCTCCGCGCCCACGAGGGTGGTGCCGTCCCGCTCCGTGTCGCGGAGATAGGCGGCGAGTCTGTCGACGAGGTCGCGGGCGCGACGGCGCTCGGCCTCGTCGATCCACGCGGCGTCGAACTCGAGCTGCGACCAGCCTTCCTCGACGAAGGCCCACAGCGTCTCGGCATCCCCCGCCTCCGCACGTTCCAGCGCAGCGTGCAGGAGGGTTCCGAGTCCCGCGACCGCAGTCCCTGGATCGCCACCGAGATCGCCGATGACCCAGTCGAGCTGGCACTGCTCGAGGGCATGGATGCGCGACGGCGAGATGCGCAGCGGGGCAGCATCGAGGTCCCGGATGGGAGACGTCGAGGTCGGCTCGGCGAGTCCGTACCACTGCGCCGGATCCGCGCCGGGAACGCCTGCCTCGGCGAGAAGAGCGAGCTGGCCCGCCGCCCCCGCTCGTGCCGATTCCGCACTGCGCGGATCCGTGAGGGTGCGACGGTGGGCCGCAACGAGACCGCGCAGCGTCAGCGGATGCTCTGCCGAGCGCGGAGCGGACATCGCGGGGGGTAGCAGCTCGAACAGGACGCTAGGGCCGGAGTCGTCGTCGTCCACCGCGGTCACCACGAGGCGGGACCGCGCCCGAGACACCGCACGCGCGAACAGTCGGAGCTCGTCGTGCAGGACCGCGCGGCGCCGGTCCGCGGTGTCACGGTCGGTGTCCTCCTCGGCGAGCCGCGCGGTCTCCAGGAGGCTGCCGCGCAGTCGGAGGTTCGGCCACACCCCGTCCTGCACACCCGAGATGATCACGGTGTCGAACTCGAGGCCGAGGGCTGCAGCCGGCGTGGAGATCTGGACGCCGCTCCTCACGGTCCCGGTCCGCAAGCGATCCTCGGCGACCTCGGAGTGCAGCAGTGCGCGCAGATAGTCGATCGGCGCCGTGCCGTCCTCGCGCTCCCCATGGCGCTTCGCCGCCTCGAACAGGGCGACGACGGCATCGAGGTCGCGACGGGCTCCGTCGGCCATAGATCCCTGACCGTCGGCCAGGGATCGCAACTGACGTTCGAGGCCGCGCTGCTCCCAGACGGTCCAGAGGAGCTCGTGGGCGGTCGCACCGGCCTGCAACTGCTCTCCCAGGTGTGCGAGAGTGCGGGCCACGCGCGCGGCGCGGCGAGCTTCAGGGGTGTCGATCATGTCGAACTCGATCGGATGCCGCATCCCCGACGCGAGCAGATCCCGGGCGGACCGCTCGCCGCCGCTCCGGAGCTCCGCGTGGCGGAGTGCGGCCCGCAGGCGACGCAGTTCCACCGGGTCGAGGCCACCGCCGACCAGCGCGTCGAGCACGTCGTCGTCCGTACGTTCCGCCGATGCGACCGCGGCGAGATCGACGGTGCGCAGGAGATCCCGGACGATCACCGTCTCGGCGAGGGCACGGGCGGGGCCGACCGCCGCGGTCGGGACGTCGCGCGCCGACAGCTCCGCCTCGAGGGTCGTGACCTGACGAGAGTCATGGGCGATGACCGCGCAGTCCTCCCAGCGGATCCCGTCGTGCACGTGGCGCTCCCGCAGGAGTCGGGCGATCACGTCGAACTCCTCGGCTCCCGATCGCAGCGTGAATGCGCGGACGCTCTCATCCGGATCGACGCCGACGGGTGGATGCCGGTGCGCCACGAGGCCGGCCGCGCCGATGCGCGAGGTGACCTGTGCAGTGAGGTCGCGCTGCGCCGCCGTCCCGCGGTGCACGCGGTCGAGGACGTGCGTCGTCGTGGCGAGTCGCGCGAAGTTCTCGGGATGGGCGCCGCGGAAGGACCCCGATCCGACGTCGGGGTCGCCGAAGGCCAGGACGGAGATGCCGCGCGTCCGGCATGCCTCAAGCAGCTCGACGCCACCGAGAGTCAGCTCCTGGGCGTCGTCGACGAGGATCGCACGGAGGCCGGCGACCGACCCCAGAGCGGGTGAGCCCGCGGGGGCGTCGCGAAGAAGCCCCACCGCTTCACGCACGAGGCCGGCGGCATCCCGGTGCGCACCGCGCATGCGCGCGCGGACGGCGCGATACTCCCTTGCGAACGACGCCAGCGACGCCCACACCGGTCTGTCCGTCGCGTCGGCGCGCGCGGCGAGCCGGCCGGGTTCGATGCCGAGCGTGGTCATCTCCGCGAGGAAGGCCCGGATCTCCGCGCGCAGGCCCGGAGTGGAGCGGATGTCGGAGGCGAGCCACTCCGGCCACCGGGACGGCCCGTTCTGCTCGTCCTCGGCGTCACCGGCGAGCAGGTCGCCGATGATGCGGTCCTCGTCGGGCCCGGTCAGGAGTTGCGGGGGCTCATCACTGGTGTGGACGGCATGCGCGCGCACCACCTGATAGGCGAAGGCAGCCACCGACCGGGCGAGCGGACCGCTCGTCGCGACGCCGACACCCACCGCGAGGCGATCTCGCAACCCGGTCGCCGCCGTCCGCGTCGGGGTCAGCACGAGCAGTTCCTCGGGCGTCATCCCCCCGTCGATGAGAGTGACGACGCGGTTCACGAGGGTCGCCGTCTTCCCCGTTCCGGGCGCCCCGATGACGACGCCGGAAGCGGTGTGGTCAAGCGCGATCACCGCCAGCTGCGCCGGGTCGGGTCGGGAAGGCACAGCGGGCATGCCGTCCACGCTAATCGGCACCGCGGACACCCGTGGCGCGGCGCCCCGCGCGTCGGGCCCGCGTTCGTTCGCCGACAGCGAGCGGCCACCCGCATCCCGCGCCCGGCCGGTGTCGTAGGCTCGAGACGCGCCCGGAGACCCGGGCGCGGAAAGGCAGGCATCACCGTGGAGATCCGCATCGGCATCGCCAACTCGCGCGAGCTCGGCTTCGATTCGAACGAGACCGCCGAGGCTGTGAAGCAGACGGTCAGCGCCGCGCTCGACAGCGGCGCGAACTACGTGACCCTCGCCGATGCGAAGGGCGCGACCTACCTCATCCCGACCGCGGGCATCACCTTCGTCGAGGTCGGCACCGACCAGTCCCGCCGCGTGGGCTTCGTCGCCTGACATGCTCGTCGTCCTGGCGCTCGTCTTCGGAGCGATCGCCGGAGCAGCCGCGCACTACGCGCTTCCGCTCCGCTCGATGCGCGGCGCGTCCGTAGGACCGATCCTCGGCGCCCTGCTCGGAACCGGGACGTGGACCGCGCTCACCTGGGCCGGCATGGGTCCCGGCAGCGGCTGGATCTGGCTCCTGAGCATCGTGGTCCCGGTGATCGTCGTCCCGATCGCACTGCTCGTGGTCTCCCGCCTCCGCGCCGCGCGCGACGCTCGGACGCAGCGCGAGCTCGGCATCGCCTGAGCACGGCTCGGCCGGATCAGGCGTCGAGCCCCATGCTCGTCATCCGGCGGGAGTGCGCCCCCAGGAGCTGGGTGAACACGGGCTCGACCTGCTTCTCGTCGTCGAGGTCGAGAGCGCCGCGACGCTCCGTCGTGCTCGAACGCAGGGCGCCCCTCGCGACCAGGAGCGTGTCGCCCACCAGGCGCCGCCCCCACAGGCTCAGCAGTGAGCGCAGCTCGTCGTCAGTCGCGATCGCCTCGGAGACGATCGCAACGAGCGGCGAGCGGTCGGCATCCGCGCGGAGGATCGCTGCGGAACGGCGGCCCGTGTCGCCGTAGCTGCCCGAGAGGGACAGATAGAAGTCGTCGAGGAGACCCGCCGTGACGTGCACGGTGAGCATCGTCTCGAGCGGACGAACCCCGTGTGTCGCCATCCGGAAGGCGTCGAGCGGTTCCCGGAAGGGGAGCATCAGCTCGAGCGGGTCGTCGCCCCGATCGCGGATGAGCTCGACCAGCGCCTGATGCTTGAGCAGCGCCGCGCCGGTCGCCCGGGAGAGCGATTCCTTGTGCGAGAGCTCGGGGCTGCGCTCGATGACCGAGCTCAGGGTCTCGGCGTACCCGAGCTGGAGGTAGGCCGCCTGTCCGAGGTAGGTCGCCACGTCGGGAGCGAGCTGCTGGAAGTCGACACGGCGAACATCGCTCGCCTCATCGCGGGACCGCAACCGCAGGATGCGCCCACGGGGGGTCGCCGTCGCTGCCAGAACCACCTCACCACGGGGCCAGCCTACGGGGCGGGAGGCACCCCTCCGGTAGGGTGGATCCGTCCCGGCGTCGGATCGGGACCCCGCGCCTGGGGCTGAGTGAAGGGCGTGGACCCTCATCACGGCGGCATCTCACCGCCAGACAGGCACGGAAAAGCATGACCACGTTCGCAGAGCTCGGCGTCGATCAGGACATCGTCGACACCCTCGCCGCCAAGGGGATCGTCGACACGTTCCCGATCCAGGAGCAGACCATCCCCCTCGGCCTGCCCGGCCAGGACATCATCGGCCAGGCGAAGACCGGTACCGGCAAGACCTTCGGCTTCGGCATCCCCGTCGTCCAACGCCTCGGACTGAACCCCGAGCCCGGCGTCAAGGCCCTCATCGTCGTCCCGACGCGAGAGCTCGCCGTCCAGGTCTACGAGGACATGGACATGCTGACCTCGGGGCGCGCCACGAGCGTCGTCGCCATCTACGGCGGCAAGGCCTACGAAGGACAGATCGACCAGCTGAAGGCCGGCGCGCAGATCGTCGTCGGCACCCCGGGCCGGCTCATCGACCTCAACAACCAGCGCCTGCTCGACCTGTCGCACGCGACCGAGGTCGTCCTCGACGAGGCCGACAAGATGCTCGACCTCGGCTTCCTCCCCGACATCGAGAAGATCTTCCAGAAGGTCGCGCCCGTCCGTCACACCATGCTCTACTCGGCGACGATGCCAGGGCCGATCGTCGCCCTCGCGCGACGGTTCATGTCGAACCCCATCCACATCCGCGCGAGCGACCCGGACGAGGGTCTCACGCAGGCCAACATCAAGCACGTGGTCTACCGTGCGCACTCGCTCGACAAGGACGAGGTCATCGCCCGCATCCTGCAGGCCGAGGGCCGGGGCAAGACCGTCATCTTCACGCGCACCAAGCGCGCCGCGCAGCGACTCGTCGACGAGCTCGGCGACCGCGGCTTCAGCGCCGGCGCCGTGCACGGCGACATGAGCCAGGAAGCGCGCGAGCGTTCGATGGCCGCCTTCAAGGCGGGCAAGCGCGACGTGCTCATCGCGACCGACGTCGCCGCCCGCGGCATCGACGTCGACGACGTGACCCACGTCATCAACCACACGATCCCCGACGACGAGCAGACGTACCTCCACCGCGCCGGCCGCACCGGCCGTGCCGGCAAGACCGGCATCGCGGTGACGTTCGTCGACTGGGACGACCTGCACAAGTGGGCCCTCATCAACCGCGCGCTCGACTTCGGCCAGCCCGAGCCGCTCGAGACGTATTCGTCGAGCCCGCACCTGTTCGAGGACCTCGACATCCCGGTCGGCACCAAGGGTCGGATCGCGACGGCGCCGAAGGCCGCACCCGCACGCACCAGCGCGGCACCCGCACGTGCGGCCGACGCCGCCGCGGAACAGTCGACGGATGCCGGTACCCGCCGTCGCCGTCGTCGCCGCACCGGCGGCACGGACGCGAAGGTCGGTTCGACGTTCGCTGCGGACGGCGAGTCGTCGACAGCCGACGCCGCACCCGCCGCATCCGACAGCGCCGACCGCGCCGTCGACGGCGCGGGCACCCACGACGGCGCCGGCAAGGAGCACCACGACGGCAAGCCCGCTCCCGCGCGTCGGCGCCGTCGCCGCCGCGGCGGGTCGGGATCCGGCGCGCCGGTCGCCGGCGCCTGAGGTCGGGCGCCCTATGAGGGCGTGACCAGCGAACTCCCCGTCCCGAGGGAGACGATCCGCGCGATCGCTTCGTCGGACGTGGTGTTCTCCCCCGGCACGTTCGGCTTGCCGCGTCCGTGGTAGTCGCTCGACCCGGTGGCGATCAGCCCCCGTTCGGCGACGAGCCGCCGCAGCTCGCTCAGCGCGGGCTCCACGTTCTCACGGTGGCCGAGTTCGAATCCAGCGAGGCCCGCGTCGAGCATGCCCCGGACGATCCGGCCGGGCAGCAGTCCGGCGCGGCCCGCCGGATGCGCGATGATCGGGCACGCCGCCGGCCCCCGCGACCGCGGCGACGGCCGTCACGGGATCAGGAGCGTACAGCGCGACGTAGTACTCGCTCGCGGGTGACAGGATGCCGCCGAACGCCTCGCCCCGATCGCGGACGTGTCCACGCGCGACGAGTGCGTCCGCGATGTGCGGCCGTCCCACCGTCGCCCCGTCGGCGGTCTGCTCCTCGATGTCCTCCCACGTCAGGTCGTAGTCGCGGCCGATGCGATCGGCCATGGTTCGGGCACGGGTGAGACGCGAGGCGCGGATGCGATCGGTCAATGCGCGCAGACCCGCATCCTCGGGGTCGATGAGGTAGGCGAGCACGTGGACGCTGCGCCACTCGTGCCGCGCGGACAGCTCCATGCCCGGGAGGAAGGACATCCCGAGCGAGACGGCCGCGTCCGCGGCTTCGGCCCACCCCGACGTCGTGTCGTGGTCGGTGAGGGCGGCGGTGCGGATGCCGTGGCGATGCGCGGCCGCCATGACCGCGGGCGGGAGGCTCCGTCCCGTCCGAGTGGTCCGAGTGCAGGTGCAGATCACCCGGCCCGAGGGGGGCCGATGGAGCGTGCGACCCGGCGGACATGGTCACGAGCGTACCGCGCGCAGAAACTCCCCAGCCTGCCCGCTTAGTGTCGTGGTGTGCTGCGACTGACGGGGATCCTCATCACGATCGCCGCCGCCATCGGTGCCGCCATCCTCACCTGGCCGCAGTTCTTCCGCCTCGAGCAGACCTTCCCGATCGCCCAGCTCGTCTCGCTCCGCCCCATCGTCGCCGTGGGCTTCGCCGTCGTCGCCCTGCTCGGCCTCCTCGTCTGCCTCGGCCGCCGCACCCGCGGTTTCGGCGCGGGGATCGCGATGATCGGAATCCTCGCCTGTGCGGCGAATGTCGGCATCCTCGCCTTCCGCGGCGTCGGGACGCCGGGGCTCCCGGAACCCACCGCCGACAGCATCCGTGTGATGACGTGGAACACCGCCGGGGCGGCGACCGACGTCGACGCGATCGTGCAGACGGCCATCGCGATGGACGTCGACGTCGTCGCACTCCCCGAGACGACGGAGGAGACGGGCAAGGCGATCGCGGTCGCGATGCGCGAACGCGGAAACCCAATGTGGGTCCACGAGGAGAACTACCAGGGGTGGGATGCCACGTACACGACGCTCCTCATCTCCCCCGAGCTCGGCGATTACGCCGTCGTGACGTCCGACTCCTCCGGAACGCGCAACACGTCGGTCGTCCCCAGCGTCGTGGCGATGCCCGTCAACGGGAAGGGACCGACGATCGTCGCCGTGCACGCCGTCGCGCCGCGGCCGAACGACATGGACCACTGGCGCAGCGACCTCCGGTGGGTCGCGGATCAGTGCGCGAGCCCTGATGTGATCCTCGCCGGCGACTTCAACGCCACGGTCGACCATATGAGCCGCTTCGGCACCGGTGGCGGAACGCTCGGTCGTTGCCACGATGCGGCATCGGTCACGGGGAACGGCGCCGTCGGCACGTGGGACACCGACTGGCCCGCTCTGCTGGGCGCTCCCATCGACCACGTCATGGCGACGGACGCGTGGCGCGCGACGGGGTCGGTCGTCGTGACCTCGCTCGACGGGTCGGGCAGCGACCACCGTCCGGTCATCGTGCAGTTGGAGCCGGTGGGCTGACGTCTCAGGCGGTCGGTGCGAGACTAAGACGATGACCACCGACGAGCGCGACACCATCGCAACGGAGACCCCTGAGACCCCGGCTGCAGCGACCACCAATCGCAAGCAGCCCTTCCCCGCCGGCTTCCTCGACTCGATCTCGACGGGCTGGGCCGAACGCCCCGGGTCGCGTCCCTCGGAGCGCGCCGAGGCACCTTACGCCGCCGCCCGCCGAGCGACCCTCTCCGCCGCTTTCCCGGGTTCGCGCCTGGTCATCCCCGCCGGCTCGTTCAAGCAGCGGTCGAACGACACCGACTACCCGTTCCGCGCGCACTCGGCGTTCTCGCACCTCACCGGGTGGGGCGCGGATGCGGTCCCCGACTCCGTCCTCGTCTTCGACCCGGTCGACGGCGGCCACGAGGTCACGCTGCACCTCCGCGAGCGCGCGGACCGGACGACGACCGAGTTCTACGCGGATGCCGCGATCGGCGAGTTCTGGATCGGTCCCCGTCCCTCGCTCGATGAGGTGTCCGCCGAGCTCGGCATCCCGACCGCGCACGTCGATGCGTTCCAGGAGTCGGATCGCGACAGGACGGTCGAGGTCGACGACGAACTGACGCGCTTCGTGTCCGAGATGCGTCTCGTGAAGGATCCGTACGAGATCGCGCAGATGCGTCTCGCCGTCGAGGCGACGGGACGCGGGTTCGACGACATCGTCGCCGAACTCCCCCGCATCATCGACACGCCGCGTGGCGAGCGCGCGATCGAAGGGGTGTTCCACCTCCGCGCACGCACAGACGGCAACGGCGAGGGCTACGACACGATCGCCGCGTCGGGGCCGCACGCCTGCTACCTGCACTGGACGCGCAACGACGGCGCGGTCGTCCCCGGCGACCTCGTCCTGATCGACGCGGGCGTCGAGGTCGACAGTCTCTACACGGCCGACATCACGCGCACCCTTCCCGTGTCGGGTACGTTCTCCGCCGTCCAGCGGCGGATCTACGAGACGGTCCGCGATGCGGCCGATGCGGCCTTCGCCGCCGCACGCCCGGGCGTGAAGTTCCGCACGATCCACGAAGCCGCGATGGAGGTCATCGCGGCGCGGACGGCCGAGTGGGGCCTTCTCCCCGTGACCGCCGAGGAGGCGCTCGACGCGGACCGCGGCGGACAGCACCGTCGCTACATGGTCCACGGCACGAGCCACCACCTCGGCATCGACGTCCACGACTGCGCGCAGGCGCGTCGCGAGATGTACTACGACGGCGAACTGGAGCCCGGCATGGTCTTCACGATCGAGCCGGGGCTCTACTTCCAGATCGACGATCTGACGGTCCCCGAGGAGTACCGCGGCATCGGCGTCCGCATCGAGGACGACATCCTCATGACGGAGGACGGTCCGGTCAACCTGTCCGCCGACATCCCCCGCACCGCCGATGAGATCGAGGCCTGGATCGCACGCGCCCGCGCCTGAGGGGGCGGCGATGACGATGTCGGGGTACACGCCGCCGCTCGCCTTCACGACGCGCCCTCAACTGACGGGAACGTTCGGGATGGCGGCATCCACCCATGCCACGGCGACCGCCGTCGCGCAGGCCGTCCTCGAGCGCGGCGGCAACGCGTTCGACGCGGCCTGCGCCGGCGGATTCGTGCTGCACGTCGTCGAACCGCACCTGAACGGCCCCGGCGGCGACCTCGTGGGGCTGTTCCAGCCGGCGGATGCCGCGACGCCGACGGTGCTCATGGGCCAGGGCGCAGCACCCGCCGGCGCCACGATCGAGCATTTCGTCGGACGAGGTCTCGATCTCGTGCCGGGCGCCGGTGGGTTGGCCGCGGCGATCCCCGCCGCCGTCGACGCGTGGCTGCTCCTGCTCCGCGACCACGGCACGTGGTCGGTCGCCGACGTCGTGTCGTACGCGATCGAGTACGCCGAAGCAGGGCATCCGCTCCTCCCGTCCGCCGCGGCGACGATCGGCCGCGTCGCCGACCTGTTCCGAGACCACTGGACGTCCTCGGCGGACCTGTGGTTGCCCGGCGGCGACGTCCCTGCGGCAGGCTCCCTGCACCGCAACCCCGCCTACGCCGGTGTCCTGCGCCGCCTCGCCGGCGCCGGCGACCCCGCCGATGTGCGCGCCGCGCGGATCGACGCGGCGCGCACGGAGTGGCGGCGGCTTCTCGCCGACGCCTGCGCGTTCCTCGCCCGTCCTCACCGGCATTCCAGCGGCACCGATCACGCGGGCGTCCTCGCCCCGGCCGATCTGGTCGACCCGCCGGCTCGGTACGAGGCTCCGCTGTCCGTGGGCTTCCGCGGCCGGACGGTCTTCAAAGCGGATGCCTGGTCGCAGGGCCCCGCTCTTCTCGAGGCCCTGCGCATCCTCGAGCCGCTCCCGGACGTGCAGCTCGATCCTTCGACCGCCGACGGCGCACACACGCTCATCGAGGTTCTGAAGCTCGTCCTCGCCGACCGTGACGCCTACTTCGGGGAGGGTGCGGATGCCGCTCCCCTCCTCGCCGACTCCGTCGTCACGGCGCGACGCGCCGAGATCGGAGCCCGCGCGTCGTCGCAGTGGCGTCCCGCGGAGCCTCCCGGTATGCGCCCCTGGCGGCCGCCGCTGCGCCGGGAGGGCGCGGCTGCGGCCGGCACCGGCGAGCCCACCGTCGCGCGGACGGGCCAGACCCGTGGGGACACGTGCCACATCGACGTCGTCGACCGATGGGGCAACATCGTCTCGGTCACTCCGTCAGGAGGCTGGCTGCAGTCCTCCCCCACGGTCCCGTCGCTCGGGTTCTGTCTCGGTACACGTCTGCAGATGTGCTGGCTCGACGACCAGTCGCCGGCGGCGCTTCGACCCGGGCACCGTCCGCGGACGACGCTGTCGCCGACGCTCGTCCACGACGGTGACAGGATGATCGCCCTGGGGACTCCCGGCGGGGACCAGCAGGACCAGTGGCAGCTGCCGATGCTGCTGCGCATGTTCGTCGGCGGGTACACGGCGCAGCAGGCGATCGACGCTCCCACGCTGCACACGGCGGCGATGGTGGATTCGTTCTGGCCGCGGACGTGGGATCCGGCCGGGGTCGCCGCCGAGGACCGTCTGGGCGACAGCGTCCTCGACGGGCTGGCACAGCGCGGTCACCGCGTCACGCGCGCCGGGGACTGGTCTCTCGGCCGGCTGTCAGCGGTCGGCGTCGACCGGGGCACCGGCATCCTGTGGGGCGCGGCCGACCCGCGCGGCGTGCATGGCTACGCGGCGGGACGCTGAAGCCGCGCTGAGAGCCACGGGACGGCGGTGCGCGCCGTGGACGCACCGACGTCGTGGGCGGGCAGTTTCCTCCCAGCGACCTCGAACGAGTGTCCCCCGCCCGCGAACCATTCGATGTCGGCGACCTGACAGGACGCGACAGCGGCCTCGAGGTCGGCGAGGGGCTGCAGGAACGGATCCTTCGTGCCCGCGAGGAACAGCTGCGGTGCGGACACCGACGGCAGATGCGCCGCGCGCGCGTTCTCGGGGCGACCGGGAGGGTGCAGCGGATAGCCGAGGTAGACGAGCGCCTCGGGACCGATCCTCCCCTCCGCGGCCGCCATCGACGCCATGCGCCCGCCGTAGGACTTGCCTGCTGCCGCGAACGGGATGCCGGGCCGCAGCCCTCGGCAGTAGGTCTCGACAGCCGACCAGGTCTCGATCGCGTGCGCGGCGGGACCCGGCATCCGTCGCCCGGCGTGCCGATAGGGGAAGTCGAAGCGGACCGTGATGAAGCCCGCTGCGCTCCACGCGTGCGCGACGCCCTCGAGGAAGGGATGCTCGTGGCCCGCACCCGCGCCGTGAGCGAGGGCGATCACTGCGATCGGATCGGCGGCCTCATCGATCCAGGCGTCGAGCTCGACCCCGCCCGAGGGCAGGGAGACCGGGATCATCGCTGCGGGTCGGGACCTGCGGGGTTCGCGCCCTCCTGCGGAGGCAGCGCGGGCGGCGCCGGTGCCGGATCGACCCGCTCGCCGTACCGCGGCGGCTCCGCCGGGTCGACGCGCTCGCCCGCGACGGGCGCCGGGGCCGGATCGACGCGTTCGCCCGCCTGCGGCACCGGCGCGCCGGGATCGACCCGCTCGCCGTACCGCGGCGGCTCGGAGGGATCGGCGGGCCGCGCCGGCGGTGACGACGGAGCGGCGGGTGCGCCGAGCAGCTGCTTCGCACGGCCGATGCTGCGCGGCAGCACGGTGACGTCGTAGTGGTCGGCGATCACCTGGGTCACCGAGGTGAAGTCGCGCCGACGCCGGAGGATCGAGTAGCTGATGATGCTCAGCAGCATGCCGAGGGCGATACCGACGAGCATGACGCCGACGAAGAGCTGCAGGACGGCTCCCGGGCTTCCGAGCACGAAGATCGCCGCGAACAGGAGCCCGAGCAGGACGCCGTTGATGGCGCCCGAACGCGCCGCTGTGGCGTAGCCGAGACGACCGGTCACGCGCTCGACCGAGCGCAGACCACGCCCGACGATCGCGATGTCCTGCGCCGGGACGTCGGCCGCGATCAGGGTCGAGACGGCCTTCTGCGCCGCCTCGTACGCCGTGTACTCGGCGACCGTCGCGCCGTGTTCCTTGGGGGCTCCGCCCATCATGCTCATGCGCTCAGTCTCGCACGGTGGTCTTTGCCTCGGCGCAGGAACCGCGAGGGATCCGCCGACTACGCTGGTCGGGTGAGTACGCAGCGGGTCTTCGTCGCGCGCCTGACCGGGTGCGCCGTCTTCGACCCGTCGGGAGACCGCCTCGGGCGGGTCCGCGACGTGGTCGTCATCTACCGCAAGGACGATCCTCCGCGAGTGGTCGGCCTGGTGGTCGAGATCCCCGGCAGACGCAACGTCTTCCTCTCCATCGGAAGGGTCACCTCGATCGCGAGCGGCCAGGTCATCACCACGGGACTCATCAACGTGCGCCGCTTCGAGCAGCGCGGCGGCGAGGTCCGGGTCATGACCGAGCTCATCGGCCGGAACGTGCACCTGAGCGACGGATCGGGTCGGGCCGTCATCGAGGACGTCGCCATCGAACGCGACCGTCTCGGCGAATGGCACGTCGGTCAGCTGTTCCTGCGTCGCCCCAAGACGAGCGCGTCGCCGTTCGCCAAGGGCCCCACGACCTTCGCGCAGTGGGACGACGTCCGCGAGGAGCAGGTCGCCGGCCAGACGCAATCCGCCGAGCTCCTGGTCGCCTCGTACTCTGAACTGAAGCCCGCAGACCTCGCCAACACGCTCCTCGACCTGCCCGAGGAGCGGCTGCTCGAGGTGGCGGAGGAGCTTCCCGACGACCGCCTCGCGGACGCGCTCGAGGAGATGCCCGAGGACGACCAGGTGCACATCCTCGAAGCCCTGGGCGACGAGCGCGCCGCCGACGTCCTCGACGCGATGGAGCCGGACGACGCCGCCGACGTGCTCGGTCAGCTGTCCGACGCGCGCGCCGGGCAGCTGCTCGATCTCATGGAACCAGAAGAGGCCGAGGACGTCCGAGCCCTCCTCGTCCACGGCCCCGACACGGCCGGCGGTCTCATGACGAGCGAGCCGATCGTCCTGTCCGCCGATGCGACGGTCGCCGAGGCGCTCGCCCTGATCCGTCGCCACGAGCTGCATCCGGCCCTCGCGGCCGCGGTGTTCGTGACCCTCCCGCCCTACGAGACACCGACCGGACGCCTGCTCGGCGTGGTCCACTTCCAGCGGATGCTGCGCTACCCGCCTCACGAGCGCCTCGGCGCGATCATCGACGACACGGTGGAGCCCGTGACGACCGCCGCCAGCGCCGCCGAGGTGGCGCGCCTGCTGGCGAGCTACAACCTCGTCTCGCTGCCGGTCGTCGACCAGGCCCGCCACCTCGTCGGCACGGTCACGGTCGACGACGTCATCGATTACCTCCTGCCCGACGACTGGCGCTCGCAGGATGCGCCCCGCGACGTCCCGGAGGCCCAGCGATGATGGCGCGGGCCCCGAAGTCGGGATTCGAGGCTCCGCGCGGGCGGCGGGCGAGCGTCCTGACACGCGCGCCGCAGCCCTCGCGCGACCGCTTCGGGCGCTTCACCGAGTGGATCGCGCGGGCCATGGGGACACCCGCGTTCCTGCTCATCCTCACGCTGTTCTGCGTCGCCTGGATCGTGTGGAACACCGCCGCACCCGATCAGCTCCGCTTCGACGACGCCGCCCTGGGCTTCACGGCCCTCACGCTCATGCTGTCGCTCCAAGCGTCGTACGCCGCTCCCCTCATCCTGCTCGCGCAGAACCGTCAGGACGACCGCGACCGCGTGCAGATCGAGCAGGACCGCCAGCGGGCCGAGCGCAACCTCGCCGACACCGAGTACCTCGCCCGCGAGGTCGTGGCCCTCCGCATGGCCCTCACCGACATGCAGAACGAGGTGGTGAGTCGCGATGTCCTCCGCCAGGAGCTCAAAACGCTCTTGGACCGCCTCGACGAGCGCGACGCCGATCGCCGCGGCGACGCCTCCCCGACCTCGTGAGCGCCGTCGCCGCAGAAGACGTCCGCCGGGCGGTGGCCGCGGTCATCGACCCCGAGCTGCGCCGCCCGATCGGCGAGCTCGACATGGTCCGGGACGTCGTCGTGGACGGTGCCGTCGCTCACGTGGGCATCGCGCTGACCATCGTCGGGTGTCCCGCGGCTGATCGCATCGAGAAGGACGTCCGGGATGCCGCGGCATCCGTCGCCGGCGTGAGCGACGTCGCCGTGGAGGTCGGCGTCATGACGCCCGCGGAACGTTCGGCCCTCGTCGAGCGCATCCGCGGCACCAAGCGGATGGCGTTCACCGCCGACTCCCTGACCCGGGTCATCGCGGTCACGAGTGGCAAGGGCGGCGTGGGCAAGTCCACCGTGACCGCGAACCTCGCCGTCGCCCTCGCCGCTCGCGGACTCGCGGTGGGCCTCATCGACGCCGACGTCCACGGGTTCTCGATCCCGGGGCTCCTCGGTCTCGCGGACGCGGACGGTCGGCCACCACAGCCCACGCGGCTCGACGACCTCATGCTGCCTCCCGTCGCCCACGGCGTGAAGACGATCTCCATCGGCATGTTCCTTCCGCCGGACGCCTCCCCCGCCGTTGCGTGGCGCGGACCGATGCTCCACCGCACAGTGCAGCAGTTCCTCACGGACGTGCACTTCGGCGATCTCGACGTCCTGCTCATCGACATGCCTCCCGGCACCGGCGATGTCGCGATCTCGGTGGGACAGCTGCTGCCGCACGCGGAGGTGCTCGTGGTGACGACGCCGCAGGCGGCCGCAGCCGAGGTCGCCGTCCGCAGCGGCGTCGTCGCCCGTCAGACCGGTCAGTCGATCCTCGGCGTCATCGAGAACATGGCGGCGTTCACTCTGCCCGACGGCTCCGTCGTCGACCTCTTCGGCGAGGGCGGCGGTGCAGCCGTCGCGGCGGCGCTCGCCACAGACGACGTCGTCGTCCCCCTTCTCGGATCGGTCCCCCTCAGCCCCGCGCTCCGCCGCGGCGGAGATGCGGGGGTCCCCGTGGTGGTGGGTGCACCGGACGACCTCGCGGCCCTCGCGATCTCCAGGATCGCCGACGCCATCACGTCGACGCGGCGCTCGCTCGCGGGGCGGTCTCTGCCGGTGTCGCGCACCTGACGGAAACGGATGCGTCGGCTCAGGTCGCCTCAGAGTCGAACGGCACCGTCGACGGCGTCTCCGGCGCGGCATCCGTCTCCTCGACGCCGGCGAGCGGCTCGGCGACCGCGACGGCTGCGGCGGGCGAGGCCGACACCGGCTTCACCGGGGCATCGTCGATGAGGGCCTCGCGGATGATCCGCCGCGGGTCGTACTGACGAGGATCGAGCTTGCGCCATTCGATCTCGTCGAAGTCGTCACCCATCTCCTCTTTGACGCGCGTCCGTGCACCGTCGAGCCATTCGCGGACCCGTCGCGTGAGGCGCGCCAGCGACGCGGCGTAGCCAGGCAGACGCTCGGGCCCGAGCAGGAGGGCGGCGATCAACCCAATGAGGAGGATCTTCTCCAGATCGAGCCCGAATGACATGGTTCCCAGGTTACCCGTGCGCCTGGGGGTTCAGCGGTGATCACGCCCCTAGGCTGAGCGTGGAGGTTCACGACATGGGAGATCACGAGGCGGTACGCCGGTTCGCTGCCGAGGCGACGGTCGAGACCGATGCCATCGCACGGGCGCGCGCCCACGCCCTCGAGATCGGCGCGAACCCGATCAGTCCCGAGGTGGGCGCGCAGTGCGCTGTCATCGCCGCGACCAGCCGCGCGCTGAACATCGTCGAGATCGGGACCGGCGGTGGCGTCTCGGGTCTGTGGTTGCTGCACGGATCGCCACGCGCGACGCTCACCACCATCGACAAGGAGCCCGAGCACCTCGCGGTCGCGCGGAAGGCGTTCACCGATGCCCGCGTCCCGCCTGCTCGCGTGCGCTTCATCACCGGTCGCGCCGCCGACGTCCTCCCCCGCATGAACGAGGCGTCGTACGACATCGTCCTCATCGACGCCGACCCCGAGGGGGTCATCGAGTACGTGGAGCACGGCTTGCGTCTCGCGCGCGCCGGGGGCACCGTCCTCGTGCCGCGCGTCCTCGCCGGCGGGGCGGTCGCCGACCCGGTCAAGCGAGGACCCATCGAAAGCGCGTATCGGTCGCTGATCCAGGAGACGCAGGCCTCGCCCGCGGTCCTCGGCGCACTCTCGATCGTCGGTGAGGGTCTGCTCCAGCTGACTACCGTCGCCGAGCCGAACTGATCCGCCGTCGAATCACGACGGAAAAGGCCGGCCCGAAGGGCCGGCCTTTCGCATCGAACCGGGGTCAGGCGGCGCCGACGACCCCGCTGAGAACGCTGTGGAGTTCTTTCGCTTCGTCATCGTTCACCGAGACGACAAGTCGACCGCCCCCCTCGAGCGGAACACGCACGATGATGAGACGGCCCTCCTTGACGGCCTCCATAGGTCCGTCTCCGGTGCGCGGCTTCATGGCTGCCATTGTGGGGCTCCCTTTCGTCTTCGGCCTACCCCATTAGTCTACCTAATGGGGTGAACGCCTTCGGCGCGCGCGCGTCTCAGCGGACGCTTATCGTCACGGAATCCGGAAGAACGTGTCCCCGAGGGCGAGCATCTCGTGGATCCAGATCCACTGAGCACCGAGGCAGAGCACGAGAACGCCGGTCCGCCACCAGCGCGCCCGGGGCACCGCGACGGCCGCCGCGACGGGAGTCAGCGGGAGGAGCAGTCGGAACACGCTCGACTGCGGGAAGAACACCGCCAGCAGGTACACCAGATAGCTGGCCCCCCACAGCCGGATCTCGGGCCCGAGCCTGCGAACCTGCGGCGACCGGAGGAGGAGCACCGCGGCGCCTGCCACGAGCAGGATGAGCACGACGGGCCCCCACAGGGCGGGGATGCCCCAGATGCCGAACCAGATGCCCGCTGCCTGGACGAATCCCGCGAAGGGTAGGAAGTGCTCGTCCGATCCCACCCAGCTCCGGCGCCATGCGAGCTCGGTGTCGAGGTATGCAGAGGGATCCCCCGTCACGACACCGGCGATCACTTGCCAGGAGAAGCCGACAACGGTGGCCAGCGCCCCCAGCGCGATGATGTGGACGATGTGCGACGTCGGCAGCGGATCCTGCCTGCGCTGGACCCAGCGGTGTATGCCGTACAGCCCGAGGAGCAGCGCGAAAGCCAGCACCCCGGGCCGCGTGAAGCCCATCACGACGATGAGCGGATAGATCCACCCGAACTGCCGGCGCACGAGCGCCCAGAGGGCGAGGAACAGCCACAGCAACAGGAGCGATTCCGCGTACCCCATCTGGAACAGGGCGGCGAGCGGACCGTTGGCGAAGAACACCACCGCCCACAGAGCCGCCGCGTCACCGATGCGATCGCGGAGCAGGAGGAACAAGACGACGGATGCCGCGTACCCCGCGACGACGGCCAGCGCGATGGCGCCCGCGGGGTAGCCGCCGAGGAGCGTGCCCAGGGCGCGCGCCAGCCACGGGTACAGCGGCATGAAGGCCCAAGCGTTCTCGGTGACCTGGCCGGTGTCCGACACCGGGAGCTGGGCCGGGTAGCCGCGATCGGCGATGACCCAGTACCACTGGGAGTCCCATCCCATAGCGAGCGACGGGATCGTGGCATCCGGTCCGAATCGCGAGGTCGGGCCCGACAGCTCCGCGGCGGTCCAGAAGAAGAGGGTGGTGACCAGACGCGCCGAGACGTAGATCGCGGCGACCGTGCCGGCGACGGAGGCTGCGGTCCTCAGTCGCCGCTCAGCCATGCCCGCAGACCCCGCTCGACGTCCTCGATCTGCGAGAGCGGCACCCGCTCCTCGTCGTGGTGGGCGAGGGACGGGTCACCGGGGCCGTAGTTGACGGCGGGCACGCCCATCGCCGAGAACCGGGCGACGTCGGTCCAGCCGTATTTCGGCTTCGGCACCGCCCCGACGGCGGCGACGAATTCCTGCGCGAGCGGCGCGTCGAGCCCCGGACGGGCGCCCTCGGAGAGATCGACGATCTCGACCTCGAATCCGGCGAAGACGTCCCGCACGTGCGCAGCGGCGGCCGCGGCATCCTTGTTCGGGGCGAAGCGGTAGTTGACGTCGACCTCGCACGCGTCGGGGATCACATTGCCCGCGATCCCCCCACGGATCGCGACGGCGTTGAGTCCCTCGCGGTACAGGAGCCCGTCGACCTCGATCTCGCGGGGCCGGTACTCCGCGAGCCGGCTGAGGACGGGCGCGGCCTTGTGGATCGCGTTCTCACCGATCCAGGCACGGGCGCTGTGCGCGCGGACGCCGGAGGTGCGCACGACGGCGCGGAGCGTTCCGTTGCAGCCGCCCTCGACCTCGCCGTTCGAGGGCTCGCCGAGGATCGCGAAGTCCGCCTCGAAGAGGTCGGGGCGGGATGCCGCGAGCCGGTTCAGCCCGTTCTGATCGGCCGCGACCTCCTCGTGGTCGTACCACATCCAGGTGATGTCGACCCGGGGGTCGGTGAGTTCCGCGGCGAGCTTCAGTTGCACCGCGACGCCTGCCTTCATGTCGACGGTGCCGCGGCCCCACAGGAACGCCTCGCCGTCCATGTCGATGTCCCGGGTCGGGACGTTCGCGTTGATCGGCACGGTGTCGATGTGCCCGGCGATCGCCACGCGCTGCGCGCGACCGAGCGAGGTGCGAGCGACGATCGTGTCGCCGTCGCGGTGCACCTCGAGGTGCGGCAGTGCCGAGACGGCCTCGAAGATCGCGTCGGCGAGGACGGTCTCATCGTCGGACACGCTGGGGATGTCGCAGATGGTGCGCGTCAGATCGACGGCGCTGGAGCGGAGGTCGAGCCGGGGCATGACGTCGAGTCTAACGACGGGCCGATAGCCTGGAATCATGAGCGACGCGCGGTGGGTATGGGGTATCGGTCTGGCGACGACGAGCGAGAACGGCACGGTGCTCGACACGTGGTACCCGGCTCCCGCCTCGGGCCGCGCCCCCTCCCACGCCGACACGAGTGAGCTCGCCGCCTTCGCCGGGCCGGACGACCGCCGTGGCGTCACCGTCGATGTCGTCATCGTCGAGATCGACCTCGACGCCGCACCCGCCGGCACGTCCGATGCCTACCTGCGTCTCCACGCCCTCTCCCACCTCCTGGTGGCACCGAACGAGCTGAACCTGACCGGCATCTTCGGTCACCTGCCGAACGTCGCCTGGACGAGCGCCGGTCCCGTCCACCCCGACGACCTCACGCGTCTGCGTCCAGGGCTGCAGCGCGCCGGGATCCAGGTCAGCGGTCTCGACAAGTTCCCCCGGCTCACCGACTACGTCGTGCCGGCGGGAGTTCGGATCGCGGATGCCTCCCGCGTGCGCCTGGGCGCGCACCTCGCACCCGGCACGACGGTGATGCACGAGGGCTTCGTGAACTTCAACGCCGGCACCCTCGGCGCGTCTATGGTGGAGGGCCGGATCTCTCAGGGCGTCGTCGTCGGCGACGGCAGCGACATCGGCGGGGGCGCCTCCATCATGGGGACGCTATCCGGAGGCGGTGACCACCGCGTCTCGATCGGCCGGCGCACGCTGCTCGGCGCGAACGCCGGCATCGGCATCTCCCTCGGGGACGACTGCATCGTCGAAGCGGGCCTCTACGTGACCGCGGGTACCAAGATCATCCTGGCCGGTGAGTCCGCGCGCCATGACGGCACGCGTCCGACGGCGAAGGGCGCGGAGCTCTCCGGCCAGGACGGCATCCTGTTCCGGCGGAACTCGCTCACGGGCGCTGTCGAGGCGGTGCGCCGCGACGGCGTCGGCGTCACGTTGAACGCCGATCTGCACGCCTGAGGGATTCAGCCCCGCAACACCGCCGCACGTGCGTCGCGGTGCTCGTCCTCGGTGATGACGCCGCGGGAGCGGAGGTCGTCGAGCTCGGCGAGACGCATCTCGATCGTCGGCGCGGGCCGGGGTTCTTCGGGGGTGGGCGCCGCCGGGGAGAGCGCGTTGCTCCGCAAGACCTTCGCGGCGATCGCCGCATCCACCGTGAACGGATCGACGCCGGCATCCTTCAGAATCCGGTGCTTGCGCACCGCGACGACGATCCCGAACACGGCGACGCCGATGATCACGACGACCACGAGCCCGAACACCGCACCGAACGCGTCTCCGGCCGCACCCATGTCCGGCCCCGGCATCCCGGGATCGAAGAACCCGCTGTCCCCCTCGTCCGGCACCGGCAACACCGGTGCGGAACGGACTGCATCGACGACTCCCCCATGGACCATCATGGGCTCACCCTAGCGGGCGAGGCGCGGATCAGCGGGAGATCGGGTACTCCCGCTCGGCGGCCCCCGTGTACAGCTGCTGCGGGCGGCCGATCTTGGTCTGCGGGTCGTTCTGCATCTCGCGCCAGTGGGCGAGCCAGCCCGGCAGGCGTCCGATCGCGAACAGCGGAGTGAACATCCGCGTGGGGAAGCCCATCGCCTTGTAGATGACGCCCGTGTAGAAGTCGACGTTCGGGTAGAGACGACGCTCCTTGAAGTAGTCGTCGCTCAGCGCGATCTCTTCGAGTTCGTTCGCGAGGGCCAGGAGCGGGTCCTCGACACCGAGCTCGCGGAGCACCTCGTCCGCGGACTCCTTCACGAGCTTCGCGCGCGGGTCGTAGTTCTTGTAGACGCGGTGTCCGAAGCCCATGAGCTTCACACCGTCCTCTTTGTTCTTGACCCGCTCGACGAAGCGCTGCACGCTCTCACCGGAGTCGCGGATGCGGCCCAGCATGTCGAGGACGGCTTCGTTCGCACCGCCGTGGAGCGGTCCGTACAGGGCGTTGATCCCGGCGGAGATCGAAGAGAACTGGTTCGCTCCGGTCGATCCGACGAGGCGCACCGTCGAGGTCGACGCGTTCTGCTCGTGGTCGGCGTGCAGGATGAGCAGTCGCTCAAGGGCGCGGGACATGACCGGGTTGATCTCGTACGGCTCGGCGTTGTTGCCGAAGTTCAGCTTGAGGAAGTTGTCCACGAAGCTCAACGAGTTGTCGGGGTAGAGGAAGGCGTGCCCGATGCTCTTCTTGTGCGCATACGCCGCGATGACGGGGAGCTTCGCGAGCATGCGAATGGTGTTGAGCTCGACGTGCTCGGGGTTGTGCGGGTCGCTCTGCCCCTCGTAGTAGGTCGAGAGCGCCGCAGTGGCCGCCGACAGCACCGACATGGGGTGCGCGGTGTGCGGGAGCGCGGAGAAGAAATGCTTGAGGTCCTCGTGCAGCAGCGTGTGGCGACGGATCTTCTCGTCCCACCCGGCGAGCTCGTCGGCCGTGGGAAGCTCACCGTAGAGCAGGAGCCAGGCGACCTCGAGGTACGTGCTGTGCTGCGCGAGCTGCTCGATCGGGTATCCGCGATAGCGCAGGATGCCCTGATCGCCGTCGATGTAGGTGATCGAAGACTTCGTCGACGCCGTGTTCACGAAGCCGTAGTCGAGCGACGTGTGGCCGGTCTGCTTCGTGAAAGACGAGAAGTCGATGCTCGGGATGCCTTCGGTGCCGGCGACGAGCGGAAGCTCTGCGGTCTTGTCACCGATGGTCACAGTGGCCATCTGGGGGGTGTCCGCGTTGGTCACGAAGCCTCCTTGCGGTCGTCGGGGCGGTTTTTACAGCCTAATGGGGTGTGAGCGCGTCTCCGAACGGCGCCAATGGATCGAGCGATCCGTGTGAGGAAACCTACGACGTGGCTGCCGTCAATCGTGCGGCGGCCTCCGCGATCCGATGGTCGGTCGCCGTCAGAGAGAAGCGGATGTGCTCGGGGAAATGGGCGCCGTAGAAGTGTCCGGGGCCAGCCAGGATGCCGAGCTCGGCGAGCCTGCCGAGCGACGCCCACGCGTCCTCCCCCGCCGTGGCCCAGAGATACAGACCGCCCTCGCTCCGATCGACCCGGAACCCCGCGGCCTCGACGGCCGGCTTGAGGACGGCACGACGGGCGCGGTAGAGCTCCTTCTGGTGATCCACGTGCGCATCGTCCCCGAGAGCCGCGATCATCGCGGCCTGCACCGGACCGGGGACCATGAGCCCCAGGTGCTTCCGCGCGGTGACGAGGCTCGCGACGATCGCAGGATCGCCGGCGAGGAAGGCGGCACGGTAACCGGCGAGGTTCGACTGCTTGCTCAGCGAGTAGACCGACAGCAGGCCCGACAGGTCGCCGTCGGTGACCCGCGGATCGAGGATGCTCGGGACCGCAGCATCCGCCCACGGACCTTCCCATCCCAGTTCGGCGTAGCACTCGTCCGAGGCCAGCACGGCACCGAGCTCCCGCGCCCGGGCTGCCGCGCGACGGAGCTCGTCGACGCCGAGGACACGGCCGTCGGGGTTCCCGGGCGTGTTCAGCCACACCAGACGCGTCGATTCCGGCCACTCGTCCGGATCGTCCGAGGCGAGAGCGGTCGCACCGACGAGGCGCGCCCCCACCTCGTAGGACGGGTACGCGGCGCGCGGGTGGACGACGGTGCCGCCCGCTCCGACGCCCAGAAGAAGCGGCAGCAGGGCCACGAGCTCCTTCGAGCCCACCGTCGGGATGACGTGCGCCGAAGTCAACCCCGGGACGCCTCGGCGGCGGGAGTACCAGCCGGCGATGGCCTCGCGCAGGGCGAGCGTGCCGACAGTCTGCGGATAGGAGTGCGCATCGGTCGCGCTTCGCAGCGCGTCGGCGACGACCGCCGGAGTCGGATCGACCGGCGAGCCGATCGAGAGGTCGACGATGCCGTCGGGATGCTGCCGGGCGCGCTCCGCGTACGGGGCCACGGCGTCCCACGGGTAATCGGCGAGATCGTGGACGCTCATCGACGGATCAGTGCGCCTGCGGCGGCAGCCCGGCGATGACGGGGTGATCCTTGGCGATGACGCCGACCTTGGCGGCACCACCCGGCGAACCGAGGTCCTCGAAGAACTCGACGTTCGCCGTGTAGTAGTCCTGCCACTCGGCGGGGAGATCATCTTCGTAGTAGATGGCCTCGACGGGGCACACCGGTTCGCAGGCGCCGCAGTCGACGCACTCATCGGGGTGGATGTAGAGAGAGCGTTCGCCTTCGTAGATGCAGTCGACGGGACATTCGTCGATGCAGGCTCGGTCCTTCACATCCACGCACGGGAGAGCGATCACATACGTCACAGGACGAGTCTAGTTCGTGGATCGGAGCCGGGATGCCGTCGGCCACGCGACGACGAGCGCAGCGGCCAGCGGGACCAGGAACGTCCAGATGAGACCGGGGGTGATCGCCGCACCCTCCGGCGGCGCGGGGACCACGACCGAACCGCCCGGTCCCTCGTTGGCGAAGACGAGCGTCGCGAGCATGGCACCGATGCCGCAGGCGAGGGCGGACGTGCGCTCGCTCGTGAGGGTACGAACGGCGATGAGCAGGGCGATGAAGCCGATGGATGCGACCAGAAGGCCCACCGGGATGACTCCCCAGACGGCGGCCTGCCCGATCGTCCCCGCCACGCCGTAGACGACGCCGATGACGGCGGCGAGCACCCAGGTGGCGATGCGGGCGAGGAGGGCGTTCACCCGCACAGTCTAGGCGCGGGACCTGTGTGCTCTCAGGCCGCGAGGCCCAGGAGCCGCAGGAGGGCGGCGACGACCGCCGCGGCCAGCACCACGACCAGGAAGGGCGCCCGCAGCGCCAAGAGGCCACCGGCGACGAGGACGGCCGGCACTCGGGCGTCCACCACGATCGCCTGACCGACCCCGAGCGTCTGGACGACGACGAGAGCGGAGAGGAGGGCGACCGTGAGCAGGTCGATCGTCCTCGACGGCCGAGGCGCCTCGAACCAGGCGGGCGGAACCAGGTAGCCGGCGGTCTTCAGCGCCGCGCAGACGATGGAGGCCAGGAGAACGGAATGCCAGAGCGTCACGCGGCGGCTCCAGGCGAGGAGCTGCGCGACGCGAACCAGTTCGTCCACCCGACCACGATGGCGACCAGCGCGGCCACCAGGACCGGCACGCCCGGCATGAGAGCCGGGGTGAGAACCGCGGCGACCACGGCGGCGGCGACCCCCACCGCGATCGCCTGACGACGACGCAGGCGCGGCCAGAGCAGGGCGAGGAAGGCTGCGGCGGCCGCGGCATCCAATCCGTACGCCTTCACGTCGCCAAGCACGTCACCCAGCAGGGCTCCCGCGAGGGTCGTCACGTTCCAGCCGAGGTAGATGCCGATGCCGGTCACCCAGAAGCCGACGCGGCGAGCCGCGGCATCCGGCTGCGCGAGGGCGACAGCCGTCGATTCGTCGATCGTGAAGTGGGAGGCCGCGGCCCGGCGCCAGAAGCCGTCGCCGATGACCGGGGACATCCGCAGCCCGTACGCGACGTTGCGGATGCCGAGGAGCCCCGCCGAAGCGATCGCCGCGCCCGGCAGTCCGCCTCCCCCGATGACACCGACGAACGCGAACTGCGATCCGCCGGTGAACATCAGGAGGCTGAGGACGCACGTCTGCCAGACGTCGAGACCCGACGTCACCGCGAGTGCGCCGAACGAGATGCCGTAGGCACTCGTCGCGAGCACGACCCCGAGGGAGTCACGCCAGGCCCGACGAGTCGGAGGCTGCTCCCCCGTCACCGTCAGGAGCCGGCGTCCTGGCGCTTCAGGCGGGATGCCGTGCGGCCGCGCTCGGTCGCGTCGAGGACGACCTTGCGGATACGGACCTTCTCGGGCGTGACCTCGACGCATTCGTCGTCGCGCGCGAACTCGAGGCTCTCCTCGAGGGTGAGCACACGCGGCGGCGTCATCGACTCGAAGGAGTCGGAGGTCGACGAACGCATGTTCGTGAGCTTCTTCTCCTTGGTGATGTTCACGTCCATGTCGTCGGCGCGCGAGTTCTCGCCGATGACCATGCCCTCGTAGACCTCTTCGGTCGGCTGCACGAAGAAGCTCATGCGCTCCTGCAGAGCGATCATCGCGAACGGCGTCACGACACCCGAACGGTCGGCGACGATCGAGCCGTTCTGACGCGTCGAGATCGCGCCGGCCCACTCGTCGTAGCCGTGCGAGATAGCGTTGGCGATGCCGGTTCCGCGGGTGATCGTGAGGAACTCGCTCCGGAAGCCGATGAGGCCGCGCGACGGGACGATGAACTCCATGCGCACCCAGCCGGTGCCGTGGTTGGTCATCGTCTCCATACGGCCCTTGCGGCTCGCCATCAGCTGCGTGATCGCGCCGAGGTGCTCCTCGGGAGCGTCGATGGTGAGGTGCTCGAACGGCTCGGTGAGCTTGCCGTTCTCGTCACGACGTGTGACGACCTGCGGCTTGCCCACCGTGAGCTCGAAGCCCTCGCGACGCATGTTCTCGACGAGGATCGCGAGAGCCAGCTCGCCGCGGCCCTGGACCTCCCACGCGTCGGGCTGGCCGATGTCGACGACCTTGAGCGACACGTTGCCGATGAGCTCGCGGTCGAGGCGGTCCTTCACCATGCGCGCGGTCAGCTTGTGACCCTTGACCTTGCCCATGAGGGGCGACGTGTTCGTGCCGATGGTCATCGAGATCGCCGGGTCGTCGACCGTGATGGCCGGGAGCGGGCGGATGTCCTCGGGGTCGGCGATCGTCTCGCCGATCGTGATGTTCTCGAAACCGGCGATGGCGACGATGTCGCCGGGGCCGGCGGACTCGGCCGGGTAGCGCTCAAGCGCACGGGTCTTCAGGAGCTCGGTGATGCGAGCGTTGCTCGTCGTGCCGTCGGCACGGACCCAGGCGACCGTCTGGCCCTTCTTCAGCGTGCCGTTGAACACGCGCAGCAGGGCGAGGCGACCGAGGAACGGCGACGAGTCGAGGTTCGTGACCCAGGCCTGCAGGGGCGCCTCGTCGTCGTAGGACGGAGCCGGGACGTGCTCGAGGATCGCACCGAAGAGCGGCTCGAGGTCGTCGTTGTCGGGGAGCGATCCGTTGTCGGGACGGTTGCGCGAGGCGGCACCGGCGCGACCGGACGCGTAGACGACGGGGACGTCGAGGAGCGCGTCGACGTCGAGGTCGGGCACGTCGTCCTGGAGGTCCGAGGCGAGACCCAGAAGGAGGTCGTGCGCCTCTTCCTCGACCTCGGCGATGCGGGCATCGGGACGGTCGGTCTTGTTCACCAGCAGGATGACCGGGAGCTTGGCCTCGAGCGCCTTGCGCAGGACGAATCGCGTCTGCGGGAGCGGGCCCTCGGAGGCATCCACCAGGAGGACGACGCCGTCGACCATCGACAGACCGCGCTCGACCTCGCCGCCGAAGTCGGCGTGGCCGGGGGTGTCGATCACGTTGATCGTGACGGGCTCGGCGGAGTGGGCGCCGGCGTACGTGATCGTCGTGTTCTTCGCGAGGATCGTGATGCCCTTTTCGCGCTCGAGGTCGTTCGAGTCCATCGCGCGCTCTTCGACGTGCGCGTGCTCACCGAACGAGCCGGTCTGGCGGAGCATGGCGTCGACGAGCGTCGTCTTGCCGTGGTCGACGTGCGCGACGATCGCGACGTTACGGAGGTCAGGACGAAGGGCGTGCGCCATGAAGGGGATTCCTTGCAGAGAGGGTAATGCCGGGATGCCGGCAGTCCACTTTACCGCAGGTCGCGACACGCCGACGGGGCGAGGACCTTTCGGTCCCCGCCCCGCCGGTGCTGTGTGTGCGGACTGCTTACTCGGCAGCCCAGCCGACGATCGTCCAGTCGATGGTCTCGAACTGGGTGGCGCCCCAGTTCACGAGACCGTCCTTGACCGCGTAGACGTTGGGGAGCGGTGCGATCGGGAACATGGGGACGTAGTTCCAGATCACATCGTTGATCTCCTTGGCGATCTCGATGCGCTTAGCGGGGTCGAGCTCGGCGTTGGCCTGGTCGTACAGAGCGCCCAGCTTGTCGTCCGTCGTACCCGTGAAGTTCGACTCGGAGTCGAGCGGGTAGTAGAGCGCCTCCGACGAGGAGATCGGGAACGCGGTGCCGACCCACGAGAACGACACCATCTCGAAGTTACCGGGGATGACGTAGTCGCTGAAGTAGGTCGCGGCGGGAACCGTGACCAGCTCGACGGGGATGCCGAACGCGTTCAGGTCGGCCTGGACCTGCTCCGAGCGCTGGATGTTCGTTGCCGTGTCGGCGGGAACCGTGACGGTGAGCTTGAGCTCGGTGCCGTCCTTCGTCCAGGACTCGCCTTCACTGCCCTCGTAGCCGGCTTCCTCGAGGTACTCCGCAGCCTTCGCGTTGTCCTGCTCGAGCGCCTTGTCCTCGTAGCCGTTCTGGCCGGGCATGAAGATGTAATCGCCCTGCGTGATCGGAGGAGCGTCGACGGGCGTGTTCGCCGAGGCGGCGATCTGCTCGCGGTTGACGATCGACGCGACGGCCTTACGGACGTTGACGTCGGAGAGAGGACCTTCCTTGGCGTTCATCGTGACGTGCGTCCATGTGGTGCCACCGGACGTCTCGATCTTCGCGTCGGACCGGGTCTTGGCCGTCTGGTACAGGTCGGCGTTGGCCGAGATGTACAGGGCGTCGAGCTCCGAGTTGGCGAACGAGGCGCCCTGCTGGTCCTGGCTGACCGCGCGGAACAGGACGGTTTCGAGCTTCGGAGTCGCACCCCACCACTGCGGGTTGCGCTCCAGGGTGACGACCTGGCCGGTCGTGTCGATCTTCGAGATCTTGAACGGGCCGGAGGACGGAACGGCCTTGGTGCGGTAGCCGTCGTTGTACGCCGCGGGGTCGCTCGAGATGGATGCCGGAAGCAGCCCGCCCGTGAACAGCCCCTGCCAGTCCGCGTAGATGCTCGAGAACGTGATCTTCACGTCGAACTCGTCCGCACCCTGCTCGACCGAAGAGATGTCTTCCCAGCCGGCGGTGGAGGCGGGGGTGAACTCCTTGTTGGAGCCGTTCTGCGCCTTCCAGTACGCGATGTAATCGGCAGCCGTGATGGGCGTGCCGTCCTCCCACTTCGCGTCCGGGTTCAGCTTGATCTCGACGACCTGCGGGTCATCGCTCGTGAGCTCCGCCGACGACGCGTAGTTCTCGTCGACGACGGGGGTCCCGTCTTCCTGGATCTTGAAGGGCCCTCCGGTGGTGCCCTCGACGATGTCGACGGTGTCCGCCTCATTGCCGTCGACCTGGTTGATGTTGAACTGCACGGGCAGCGATCCGACCGCGAGGGTCAGCGTGCCGCCGTCCTTGACCTGGGCCGCGTCGGCACGGGTCCACGCCGTGGCGGGGAGCTCCGGGGCTGCCGACTCGCTCTGGGTGGGCGCACCGGTGTTTCCGGCAGCACAACCAGAGATCACGAGTGCGGCGGCGCCGAGCAGCGCCAAAGACCCGAACGGCTTTGCACCTCGAATCTTCATGTGATTGTTCCTCTCGTTTACCTTTTGGTGACCACCGGCGGAATGGTGCGCCCGCCGGAGGGGGTTCAGGACGCGGCCGACAGCGCGACCTCGTCGACCAGCGTCGAGTCCTCGACGTGGTGGCAGGCGACGCGCGCACGGCCGTGAGGCGTCAACTCCGGCTCGACGGAACGGCACATGTCCTGGCGCGTCTCGTCGAGGAGCTTGTACAGGGGACAGCGTGTGCGGAACCGGCATCCGCTGATCTCCTGCGTCGGGCTCGGCAGATCTCCCTGCAGGAGCACCCGCGCCCGCCCGCGCTCGATGCGCGGGTCGGGGATCGGAGCCGCCGAGATGAGGGCCTTGGTGTAAGGATGCTGCGGGTTGTCGAATACCGAGGACACCGGCCCCTGCTCCACGACGGAACCGAGATACATCACGGCGACGTCGTCGGCGATCTGACGGACGACGGCGAGGTCGTGCGCGACGAAAAGGTATGACAGTCCCAGCTGAGCCTTGAGATCTTCGAGCAGGTTGATGACGCCGGCTTGGATCGACACGTCGAGCGCTGACACCGGCTCGTCGAGCACGATGACGGACGGGTTGGTCGCGAGGGCTCGGGCGATGCCGATGCGCTGGCGCTGGCCACCCGAGAACTCGTGCGGATAGCGGTCAGCCATCGACGGGTCGAGACCGACGAGATCGAGCAGCTCGAGGGCGCGCTTGTCGCGGTCGGCCTTCTTGGCGCCGATCGCCCAGAGCGGCTCGGTGATGACCTCGCTGATCGGAAGACGGGGGTCGATGGCGCCCATCGGATCCTGGAACACGATCTGCACGTCGCGGCGAAGTGCGTGGCGTTCGCGCGGGCTGAGCGAGCCGACGTCCTTGCCGTTGATCTTGATCGACCCGGACTGCGGCGCGGTCATCTCCATGATCTCGAGAATCGTGGTCGTTTTGCCGCAGCCCGACTCCCCCACGAGACCCATCGTGCGGCCCGGCTTGAGCGAGAAGGAGACGCCGTCGACGGCGCGCACCGTGCCCACACGGCGCGGGAAGACCGCACCCTTCATGAGGGGGAAGTGACGGCGCAGGTCCGTGACCTCGACGACCGGCGCAGCACCGGAATCCACGAGCTCGCCGTCGATGATCGGATCCGCGACTGTGAAGACTTCGCTCCGCGCGATCTCACCGCGGGCGATCTCGCCTCCACGGATGCAGGCGGCGACGTGCTCGGGACCGGACGCCGGGTCGTGGGCGATCAGATCGGGCTCGACGTCGCGGCACGCGTCGACCGCGATAGGGCAACGCGCCGCAAAGGGGCATCCCTTGGGGAGCGACGCGAGGGACGGCGGGCGCCCCTCGAGAGGGACGAGCCGCTGGATGCCGGCTGTGAGCATGTTCGGGACCGAGCGCAGCAGACCGATCGAGTACGGCATCTGCGGCTCGTGGAAGACCTGATCCGTGGTGCCGAGTTCGACGAGCTTGCCGGCGTACATGACGCCCACGCGGTCGGCGTGCCCCGCGACGACACCGAGGTCGTGGGTGATCAGGACCACCGCGGCGCCGGTGATCTCCTTGGCCTTCTCGAGGACTTCGAGGATCTGCGCCTGGATGGTGACGTCGAGAGCCGTCGTGGGCTCGTCCGCGATGATCACCTTCGGGTCGTTCGCGATCGCCATGGCGATCATCGCTCGCTGCCGCATGCCGCCGGAGAACTCGTGCGGGAAGGCTTTGGCGCGCCGGTCGGGGTCGGGTATGCCGACCGTCTTCAGCAATTCGACGGCACGCGCGGCCGCCGCCTGAGACGAGAGCTTCGAATCGTGGAGACGCAGCGCCTCGGCGATCTGGTCGCCGACGGTGTAGACCGGAGTCAGCGCCGACAGCGGGTCCTGAAAGACCATGGACAGCTGCTTGCCGCGGATGCGGGACAGCTTCTTGTCGTCCATGCCCAGGAGCGACTTGCCCTCGAACTCGATCGCGCCCGTCACCTGCGCGTTGCTGGGGAGGAGGCCCATCACGGCGAGCGAGGACACGGACTTGCCTGAACCGGACTCGCCGACGATGCCGAGGAACTCCCCCGGGTGGACGTCGTACGAGATGCCTCGGACCGCCTGCACGTCGCCCGAACCGCGCTGCGGGAAGGTGACGCTGAGGTCGCGGACTGACAGAAGAGGCGTGCGACGGGACTGCGTCGACGAGAGAAGGGATTCAGGCACGGTTGGCCCCCGAGGTCGGGTCGATCGCATCGCGCAGGGCGTCGCCGATGAGACTGATGGCGAATAGAAGGACGATGAGGACACCCGCCGGGAAGACGAACAGCCACGGGCGCGTCAGCGCGGCCGACGTGCCGTCCGCGAGCAGGGTGCCGAGCGAGACATCCGGCTTCTGCACGCCGAAGCCGAAGTAGCTCAGCGACGTCTCGGACATGATCATCGAGACGATCCCGAGTGTCACGTCGATGATGAGCAAGGACGCGATGTTCGGGAGGATATGGCGGCTCAGGATCTTCCGCGTCGGCAGACCCATGTACCGTGCGGCCCGCACGAAGTCGCGATTGCGCAGCGAACGCGTCTGGTTGCGGACCACCTGCGCCATGATCATCCAGCTGAAGATCGCAAGGAAGAAGGTCAGCGCGATCCACGACAGGCTTTTGAACAGCGGGCTGAGCAGCACCAGGATGAAGAACGACGGCACGACGAGCAACAGGTGGGTGAACCAGCTGATGACCTTGTCGGTCACTCCCCCGACGTAGCCAGCGACGGAGCCGATGACGGCGGCGAGCAGCGTCCCGAGGATGCCGGCGACGAGACCGATGATGAGGGACTTCTGCAGCCCCGCCATCGTCTGGGCGAAGATGTCCTGCCCGATGCTGTTGGTGCCGAACCAGTGGCGGAGCGTGGGCCCCATGCCCATGTTGTAGACATCGCGATCGGTGATCGACCACGGCGTCAGGAACGGTCCGACGATGGACAACAGCACGATGGTGGCGAAAGCGATGGCACCGACCCAGAACCGCGGCATCCCGCGCAGTCGACGCCAGACCAGACCGTTCCGGGAGAGCGGGCGGCGCTGCTTCGTGATGGTCTGTTCGTCGTCGAGGCTCGCCTCTACGGCTTCTTGCTGAGCGATAACCATGTCAGCTCCTCACACGGGGGTCGAGGGCGGCGTAGATGATCTCCGAGAACGTCGAGGAGAGCAGCACGAGAATGGCGACGAACAGGGTGCTCCCCGCTGCCGCGTTGACGTCGTTCGTGTTGACGGCCTGCAGCAAGAACTGGCCCATGCCGCGCCAGCTGAAGACGATCTCGAGCATGGCGGAGCCCGCGACGAGTGTGCCGAAGCTGTACGCGAAGAAGGTCGACATCGGGATGAGCGCGATCCGCACACCGTGGCGGAACAGCGCCGGTCCGCGCTCGAGACCCTTCGATCGAGCAGTACGGATGTAGTCGGCTCCCAGGACGTCGAGCATGACGCTGCGCTGGTAGCGCGAGTAGCTCGCCGCGCTCATGAGGATGAGCGCCAACGTCGGCAGCAGGAGGTGCACCGCTCTGTCGAGCGTCAGATCCCACCAGCTTCCACTGATACCGGCACTGTATTCGCCGGTGAAGGTGATCAGTTGTACGCCCAGGCTGTTGTTGAGGGCCGTCGCACCGATCATCAGGAGAACGCCGATCACGAACGTCGGCGTGGCGAAGATGAGGAACGATCCGTACGTGACGATCTGGTCGCTGGCGCGGTACTGGCGGACTGCACCCCAGACTCCGAGCAGGACGCCGATGACCGCGCCGATGATCGATCCGATGAGGAGGAGTCGCAGACTCGCCCCGGAGCGGGCGATGATCTCCTCGACGACGGGCTGCTTGCCGATCGTGATGCCGAGCGATCCCTGCGTGAAGAGGCCGACGAGCCAGTGCCACAGGCGGGCGATGACCGGCACGTCGGGGCTCTGGCCCAGCTGGGCGAGGGAGGCATCGATCGATGCCTGCGGCGGACGAGGGTTCCTGCCGTAGAACGCGTCTCCGGGCCGGAAGATCGAGCTGGCCAGGACGTAGGCCATGCACGTGGCGATCAGGCTCAGGAACGCGTAGTTGACGAACCGGCGGAGGACGTACAGCGTCACCGGGAAATCCCGGTGGTTCGGGTCGCTGGCACAGACATGGTGGTGCTCTTTCTCGGGCTTACGCGCTCTTGCGTTTGCGTTCGATCACCGGAACCGGATCCGGCCTCAACGACCCTAACTCGCTCATCAACGCTGACAAGACCGTGTGGAGAACTCTTTGTATGAACGTAACATTGCGTGACTTGCTCGCAAAATGACTGTGAACACCCCGCGCAATTGGCCAGTACGCTCAGCCCTTGGCGCCGCTGATGATCACCGCGCTCAGTGCCCAGGCGACGATCACGACCAGCGCGAAGATCGCGCGCAGATCCCAGCCACGGATGACACGACCCGCACCGGAACCGGTTTCACTGGCGGACAGCCACTGCTCCCGGATGAGCTCGAGATCGCGGAGCGCGGGAGGGATCCGCGCTCGAGGGCTCGGGTCAGGCCGGAGACCCGGCCGCGGCGGCCGCCCCGCGACGGGTCCGCCGAAGGCATTGACGATACGACCGTCATCCAGTGTGAAACGCACCTGATAGCGGATGCCGATGTCGCTCACCCGATCCCACGGAATCCGGACCACGCGAAGGAGGTTCTGCACCGTCG
Organism: Microbacterium sp. SORGH_AS_0505; assembly: GCF_030818715.1. Classification (NCBI taxonomy): domain Bacteria; kingdom Bacillati; phylum Actinomycetota; class Actinomycetes; order Micrococcales; family Microbacteriaceae; genus Microbacterium; species Microbacterium sp. SORGH_AS_0505. The sequence goes on from NZ_JAUTAT010000001.1 coordinate 2,749,611, forward strand.
CACCGCGGGCATCGACCGCCACATGAGAGACGAAGGTGGCGACGTAGATGAACCAGAGGACCAGCAGCATCCAGGGAGCCAGCAGGAGCATCTCGCCCCACCCGGCGCGGACCACGGCATCGACGAGGAGCAACAGGGTCACGATGGACGCCAGGATCAGGGCGACGGTCCCCGAGGGAGCCCGGAAGACCCGCGGCGAGGCCGCCCGGGGATCACCCGGACGCGCCCCGCCGTTCATAGGGCCGCTGCTCACCGCGCCCCGCCCAGGGGGATGTCCGCCCCGGGGATAGCCGCGAGGAGCCGCTTCGTGTAGTCCTGAGCGGGCGTGGTGAAGATCTCGTCCACCGTTCCCTGCTCGACGACGCGCCCCTGCTCCATGACGCAGACCATGTCCGCGGCGACACGGACGACCGCGAGGTCGTGCGTGATGAAGAGGTACGTCAGGTCGAGTTCGGACTGAAGGTCGGCGAGCAGGCGGAGGATCTGATCCTGAACGAGAACGTCGAGGGCCGACACCGCCTCGTCGAGGACGACGATCGACGGCTTGAGTGCGAGCGCACGCGCGATGGCGATGCGCTGACGCTGACCGCCCGAGAGCTCGTTCGGGTACCGCCAGGCGACCTCGCGAGGAAGCGACACCTGCTCGAGGAGCTCGAACACGCGCTCGCGGCGCGACTTCTCGTCACCGACTCCGTGCACACGCAGCGGCTCCGCGATCAAGGCGCCGATGCTCCGGAGCGGATCGAGGGATCCGTAGGGATCCTGGAACACCGGCTGCATGCGGCTGCGGAGGTCGAAGACCTCTTTGCGGCTCATGCCCGAGGTATCCGCCCCGTCCACGAGAACCGAACCACTAGTCGGCTTCTCGAGCTGCAGGACCATCTTGGCGACCGTGGACTTCCCCGAGCCGGACTCCCCCACCAGTGCGAGGGTCTTGCCCCGCGGGATCGCGAAGGAGACCTGGTCGACCGCACGGAACGGCTCGCTGCGGAAGCCCCCGGAACGGATCTTGTAGTCCTTCACGAGATCGCGGACCTCGACCACCGGCTCCGCGTCGAGCACCTCATCCGCGTGCTCAAGGCCACGACGCTCGACGACCGACTGGATCCGCTGCGAGGCGATACTCGGGGCGGCTGCCACGAGGCGCTGGGTATACGGATGCTGAGGCGACTCGAGGATGATTCGGCTCGGTCCCGATTCGACGATCTCGCCCTGGTTCATCACGACGATGCGGTCTGCGCGCTCCGCAGCCAGGCCGAGGTCGTGCGTGATGAAGAGCACGGACGTGCCCTTCTCTCGCGTGAGGGAAGCCAGGTGGTCGAGGATCACGCGCTGGACCGTTACGTCAAGCGCACTGGTCGGCTCGTCGGCAATCAGAAGCTTCGGATCGGCCGCCAGACCGATTCCGATCAGCGCCCGCTGGCGCATACCGCCGGAGAACTGGTGCGGGAACTGGTGCATGCGACGCTCAGCGTCAGACAGGCCCGCCTGCTTCAGCACCTCGATCGCACGTTCTCGCGTCTGCTTCCGCGTGGAAGCCAACCCGTTCGCGCGGACGGCCTCCTCGACCTGAAACCCGATCGACCAGACCGGGTTCAGGTTCGACATCGGGTCCTGCGGGACGTACCCGATGTCCCGCCCGCGAATCGATTCCATCTGACGACGGTTCGCCGCAGTGAGGTCGACGCCGTCGAGGAGAATCGAGCCGCTGGTCACCTTGCCGGTGCCCGGGAGGAGGTCGATGACGGCGGCTGCCGTCGTGGACTTCCCGGATCCGGACTCACCGACGATCGCGACCGTTTCACCCGGGAAGACGTCGAGGTCGACGCCGTGAAGGACCTCTCGATCTTTCTTGCCGACGGAGAAGGCGACTCTCAGGTCACGGATCTGCAAGAGGGGCTGCGACACGGCGCTCTCCTTGTGGCTGCTGCGCGGACGCGCGCGGCTGGTCAGGTTCTCGTTTTCGCTCGTCATCGCTGCGCCCTCGACTTGGGGTCGACCGCGTCGCGCAGGAGCTCTCCGAGCGTGATGAACGCCAGCACGGAGATCGTCAGCGCGAGCGACGGCCAGAACAGCGACAACGGCGCCGTCCGGATCGACGTCTGGGCCTGACTGATGTCCGCGCCCCACGAGACGCCGCCCAACCCGACGCCGAGGAACGACAGGGTCGACTCCGCGACGATGGCGGTGCCAAGGCCGAGCGTGGTCACGACGATGACGGGTGCCATTGAGTTCGGGATGACGTGGGTGATCAGGGTGCGGAACCGGGACAGGCCGATTGCGATGGACGCCGTCACGTAGTCCGACTGCTTAACGCGGAGGACCTCTGCGCGAGCGATACGCGCGGTGCTTGCCCACGAGAAGCCGCCGATCGCCAGGGCGAGGACGAACTCGTTCTTCTGCTCCGCCAGAACGGACATGACGACGACCGCGGCGACGATGTAGGGGATGGTGAAGAAGATGTCGCCGACGCGCGAGAGCAGCGAGTCGAGGAAGCCGCCGTAGAAGCCGGCCAGGGCTCCCATGATCAGGCCGATCACTGTGGAGATGACGGTCGCCAGGACACCGACCGACATGGACACACTCGTTCCGTGAACGACACGGGACCAGATGTCGCAGCCGAGCAGCGTGAAGCCGAGCGGGTGACCCGGCTCGGGTCCGCCGTTGCTCTTCGAGAGCTGGCACGCGCCGCCGGAGGGCGCCACCGACGTGAAGAGGTTGGGAGCGACCGCGATCACGATGATGAACAGGCAGAGAACGATCGAGACCCAGAACATGGGACGACGCCGCAGATCACGCCAGGCGTCCAACCACAGGTTGCTCTTCTTCTCGCTCAGCCGCAGCTGGTCGACGACCAACTCGTCGGCCTTCACCGGTGCGACGTAGTGACTGGAATTACTTGACATAGCGGATCCTCGGGTCGAGCAGGCCGTACAAGAGGTCGACGACCAGATTCACCAGCACGTAGATGACGACGAAGATCGTGACAAAGGAGACGACCGTCGGGGTCTCATGGCGGATGATGGCCTGGAACAGGGTGTTGCCGACGCCGGGCACATTGAAGATGCCCTCGGTGACGGTGGCGCCCACCATCAGAACACCGAACTGCGTGGCCGTGTCGGTCACCATCGGGATCATCGAGTTGCGCAGGACGTGGACTGGGATGACGCGGCGACGCGACAAACCCTTCGAGTAGGCGGTACGGACCCAGTCCTGACCGAGCGACTCGATCATCGACGAGCGGGTCAGACGCATGCTCGAGGCGTAGATGCTGAGCCCCAGGACGATGGCGGGCAACCACAGGTCACCCCAGTCGTTGCGTCCACCCACTGTCGGACGGAACCAACCCAGCTGGACGCCGAGGAAGTACTGGGCGAGGAAGCAGAGGACGAAGATAGGGATCGCGATGAAGACGAGGGCGGTCACGAGCGCGCCGTTGTCGAAGATCGATCCCTTCCACACGGCCGACAGCGCACCGATGACGACCGCGAGGACGAAGGCGATGGCAACCGACATGATCGCGAGGCGCATGGTCACGGGGACCGTCCGCGCCATCACGTCGTTCACGCTCTGTCCGGAGAAGGTGTTGCCGAAGTCGAACCGCAGCACCCCACTCAGGTAGTTGGCGTACTGGACGATGAACGGCTCGTTGAGCTTGTACTGGTCTCTGAGTGCATCGATGACCGCCTGCGACGGCTGCTTGTCACCGAAGAGTGCGGCGACCGGGTCGCCAGGTAGTCCGAAGACCATGTAGTAGATCAGCAGCGTCGCACCGATGAATACCGGAATGACCTGCAGGATCCGTCGGAGGATGTAGTAGGCCACCCTCGGCCCCCTTTCAGGGAAAAGACGTAATCGGTGCTCACGCACGAAGAAGGGCCCCGCAAAGCGGCGCCCCTGACGCTCCCATACTCATCCCGCGTTCCTGGGAGAAAGGTGAGATGGTCGGGTCACGCCACGAGGCGGTGACGGGTGACCGTCACCGCCTCGTGTGAGGTGATGCTGTGGACAGATTACTTGGTGATCTCGTAGTACAGCGGCACGGAGTTCCAGCCGAATTCGACGTTCTTCACGCCTTCAGCCCAGCCACCGTTCACGTTCGAGTACCAGAGCGGGATGGCGGGAAGGTCCTCGAAGAGAACCGACTGTGCCTCGAGGAGCGTCGCGTTACGGGCGGCCTCGTCCGTTTCGCTGATGCCCTTCGCGAGCAGCTCATCGAACTTTTCGTCCGAGTACTTGCCGTCGTTCGAACCTGCCCCGGTCGCGTACAGCGGGCCGAGGAAGTTGTACAGACCGGGGTAGTCGGCCTGCCAGCCAGAGCGGAACGCGTCGACCTTCTCGTTGTCACGAGCGTCGAGGTACGTGGCGAAGTCGGGGAAGGGCTTCCCGACAGCCTTGATGCCGAGAACACCAGAGATCGAGTTGGACACCGCGTCGACCCACGTCTGGTGGTTGCCGTCGGCGTTGTACGAGATGGTGAAGTCTTCACCGCTGTAGGGCTTGATCGCGTCGGCCTGGTCCCAAAGTTCCTTGGCGAGCTCCGGGTCGTACTCCAGGACCTCGTTTCCGGGGACCGAGTCGCTCCAGCCGTCGATGACCGGCGACGTGAAGTCCTTCGCGGGGGTACGAGTGTCCTTGAAGATGACCTTCGTGATCTCGTCGCGGTTGATCGCGTGAGAGATCGCCGCACGACGCAGCTTGCCCTCTTCGTCCGTCTGGAAACCGTCGACCCACTCGGGGATCGTCATCGACTGGAAGATGGCAGCGGGCTGGTTGACCGCACGGCCGTCCAGGTCCGACTCGTACGTCTCGAGCGCGCTTTCGGGGATAGCGTCGAGGACGTCGAGGTTACCGGCCTGCAGGTCCTGGTACGCGGCATCCTGCGTCGCGTAGAAGACGATGTCGAGGCCACCGTTCTTTGCAGCACGCGGCCCGTCGTAGTCCTCGTTGGGGACCAAGTCGATGCGGACGTCGTGCTGCCACGCGCCCTCCTCGGCCAGCTTGTAGGGGCCGTTGCCGATCGGGTTCTCGCCGAAGGCCTTCATGTCGTCGAACGCGACCGACGGAAGCGGAGCGTAGGCCGAGTAGCCCAGGCGCTGCGCGAAGTCGGAGGCCGGCTTGTTGAGCGTGATGGTGAAGGTGTAGTCGTCGATCTTCTTCAGACCGCTCAGCTCCGAGTCCTCGTCGTAGCTGAAGCCCTCGATGTCCTCGAAGAAGTACGAGGAGTTCTGCTTGTTAGACGCGAGGGCGCCGTAGTTCCACGCGTTGATGAAGCTGTCAGCGGTGACCTCTTCGTCGTTGGTGAACTTCAGGCCCTCACGGATCTTGACCGTGAGCTGAGTGGGCGAGTCGGTGGTGATCGACTCGGCGACGTCGTTCTCGACTGCGCCGTCCGCCTTGTAGGAGATGAGGCCCGCGAAGATCGAGTCGACGACCTTGCCACCACCGGTCTCGTTCGTGTTGGTGGGGATCAGCGGGTTCTGGGGCTCAGATCCGTTGGTCGAGATGACCTCGGTCGTGGTACCGCTGGAGCTGTTGTCGTCCGTGTTGGTGTCGCCACCGCCGCTGGCGCAGCCGGCGAGAACCAGGCTGGTCGCACCGAGCAGGGCGAGACCCGCCACGCCGATCTTGTTGCGCTTCAAAGTGTCCTCCAAGAGACCTAATGAAAGCCCGGGTCGAGGCTTCCAGACCCAGGCGTGATGAGAAGCACACTAAGCAGGCTGAGCGCAATGCGACAAATCCCTCACAAGACCGTTACACAGCCTTTACTTGGGGAGCTCTGGATAAAGCAGTCTGATAGCTCACGCGTATCGGCACCGGAGGCCGAGCTGGACGTGGCATCCTGACCGGATGGCAGCTTTCGCGGACTCCCCCGCCCCACGCCGCGCGCGGCTGTGGTGGGAGATCGGAATCGTCCTCGCGCTCTCGCTGGGGCGTTCTGCGGTCTATTCGGTGCTCGCTCTCGTCGAAGCGCTTACACGCGCACCCCTCGGGGATCAGCAGACATCCCTGAACCCCGGGGCGGCGCCCTCGGCCGTATGGGACGTCATCGGCCGGTTCCTCGACGCGTTCTTCGCGTTCGCGCCCGTCGCGCTGGCGATCTACCTGCTGTGGGAGCCCGCACGTTCGGGCTTCGCGAAGATCGGCCTGACTTTCGAACGATTCGGACGCAACCTGGGCGGCGGCGCACTCCTCGTGCTGATCATCGGCGTTCCCGGCCTGGGACTCTATGCGCTCGGCCGCGTTCTGGGCATCACCGTGCAGGTGGATGCCTCGCCGCTCGATTCGTCCTGGTGGACGATTCCGCTCCTCCTCCTCGCGGCACTCCGCGCGGGCCTTCTGGAGGAGGTCGTCATGGTGGGCTACCTCTTCGACCGCCTGCGACTCCTCGGATGGAACACGTGGACGATCATCCTGTCGACGGCGGCGCTGCGCGGGGCGTATCACGCGTACCAGGGTTTCGGTCCGCTCATCGGGAACATGGCGATGGGCGTCGTCTTCGGATGGGTGTACTCCCGTTGGGGCCGGGTCACGCCGCTCGTCGTCGCCCACGTGCTCATCGACATCATCGCGTTCGTGGGCTACCCCCTCGCCGCCGCCTGGTGGCCCGGCGTGTTCGGCCCGCCGGCGTAACCGGACGCGCGGGCCGGGTTTCGGGCTCCGATCCCGCGAGACTGCACGTGCGCGCCGAGGCTGCGGCGCGGCGCCGCGGTCTCGTGCGCCGCGTGCTGTCTCGCGGTGGGGGCGGTGCGGGCGACGGTTCCTCCACCGCGTGCGCGTCGGGCGCGGAGTCCACCAGGCGGGGTGCGATGGTGCACGGGCTGGCGGCTCGCCGCGAACCTCGGGGCCATGCCCTCGAACGCCGACCTCCTGCCCGTCGCCCGCCCCACTCCCGTCGCCTGCCCGGTACCCCTCCTGCGCGCGCGGGACGTGCCCCACGCCGCCCGCCTCGCGTCACGAGGCGAGCTCGTGTCGGTCGTGCGCGGGGTCTACTCGCCGACGGCGTCGTGGCGACCACTCCTCCCGTGGGACCGCTATCTGGCCCGCATCCACGCCACGATCCTCGCGCACCCCGGACTCGTCCTGAGCCACGAATCGGCCGCGGCGATCTGGGGGATGCCGGTGCTCGGCGACCCCGGCGTCGTCCACGCCCTGGGCGACCCGACCCGCACCGCACGCCTGCACGCCGGGCTCCGCCTGCACACGACGACGGGCGCGCGGGACGTCCTCGACCTCGGCGGATTCGCCGCCGTCGCGCCGTCAGACTGCGCCGTCGACCTCGCGAGGGCTCGCCATGTGGTCGTGGGGCTCATCGCGGCCGATGCCGCGCTCCGTCTGGATCCGGCGGCATCCGTGGAATCGCTCGTCGAACAGAACGAGCAGCGACCGAGTTCGCGGGGCGCCGCATCGCCCGGTGGCCCCTGCATCGCGCCAGGGCTGAGGCGGAGTCCACTCTCGAGTCCGCGAGTCGGGCGATCATCGAGTTGCTCGGCTACGAGGAACCGGAGCTGCAGACCGAGTGGAGCGGGCCAGCCGTGACCGATCGCACCGACTTCTGGTGGCCAGGATCGGGGATCGCCGGTGAGGCGGACGGCGACCTCAAGTACGACGGCCGGTTCGGTGATCCCGTGTCTCTGCTGCGCGCGCGCCGCGAGCGGGATCATCGTCTGCGGTCGCGAGGCATCCGCTCAGTCGCGCACTGGGGCTGGTCGGATCTCGTCGACCCCGACGCGCTGGACGGCATCCTCCGTGGCGCAGGCCTCCCGCGCGTCGCACTTCCCGACCCGTATCGCCTCGCGACCGCTCGAATCGCGCTCGCCCCGCGCCACTCCGTCCCGAGACTGCACGCCGGCGCCGAGACCGGGGTCTGACCCCGCAGTCTCATGCGTCGCGTGCAGTCTCGCGGAAGGTCGGGCGAGCGCGGCGGCACCCGGTCATGGCGCGCGGTCCGACTGCCCACCGCGCATGCCGCCCCGCCGCGAGACTGCACGCACGCGCCGAGACCGGTGTCCGAAGCCACAGTCTCGGCGGCCACGTGCAGTCTCGCGGACCGCGGCCCAGCGTCAGGCGAAAGCCTCGATCGGGGGGCAGGCGCAGACGAGGTTGCGGTCGCCGTAGGCGTTGTCGATGCGGCGGACGGGCGGCCAGTACTTCGTCCGCACGATGCCGGGCACGGGGTACACCGCGGTCTCGCGCGGGTACGGGTGTGCCCACTCGCTGGTGATGACGGATGCCGCGGAGTGCGGCGCGTTCACCAGCGGGTTGTCGTTCGCCGGCCACTCTCCGGCGGCCACGGCGTCAGCCTCGGCGCGGATCGCGATCATCGCCTCGACGAACCGGTCGAGCTCGGCGAGGTCCTCGGACTCCGTCGGCTCCACCATGAGCGTCCCCGCGACCGGGAACGACATCGTCGGGGCGTGGAAGCCGTAGTCGATGAGCCGCTTCGCGACGTCGTCGACCGTGATGCCGGTGGCCTCCTTGAGCGGACGCAGGTCGAGGATGCACTCGTGCGCGACGAGCCCGCCCTCCCCCGCGTACAGCACCGGGTAGTCACCCTCGAGCCGGCGCGCGACGTAGTTCGCCGCGAGCACCGCGGCGGCGGTCGCCTGCCGGAGTCCCTCGGCGCCCATCATCCGCACGTACGCCCACGAGATCGGCAGGATGGATGCCGAGCCGTAGGGCGCGGCCGAGACCGGCCCGCCGTCGAACACATGACCGCCCGCGTGCTCGGCGCGCTGCGCCATCGGGTGCGACGGCAGGAACGGCGCGAGGTGCGCCTTCGCCGCGACGGGACCCACACCGGGTCCGCCGCCGCCGTGCGGGATCGCGAACGTCTTGTGCAGGTTCAGGTGCGACACGTCGCCGCCCAGGTCGCCGAACCGTGCGAACCCGAGCAGGGCGTTGAGGTTCGCTCCGTCGACGTACACCTGCCCGCCGGCCGCGTGCACGGCGCCGGTGATGTCCATGACGTCGTGCTCGTAGACGCCGTGCGTCGACGGGTACGTGATCATGAGCGCCGCGAGGCTGTCGGCGTGCGTCTCGACCTTGGCGCGCAGATCCGACAGGTCGACGTTGCCGGCCTCGTCGCACGCGACGACGACGACCCGCATCCCGGCGAGGACGGCGGATGCCGCGTTGGTGCCGTGCGCGGACGACGGGATGAGGCAGACGTCGCGGTGCAGGTCGCCCCGCGAGTGGTGGTACCCGCGGATGGCGAGCAGGCCTGCGAGCTCGCCCTGCGAGCCGGCGTTCGGCTGCAGCGAGACCGCGTCGTACCCGGTGACCTCGGCGAGCCACGCCTCGAGCTGCTCGATCATCACGAGGTAGCCCGCGACGTCCTCGGCCGGCGCGAACGGGTGCACGCGCGCGAACTCCGGCCACGACACCGCCGCCATCTCGGTCGCCGCGTTCAGCTTCATCGTGCACGACCCGAGCGGGATCATGCCCCGGTCGAGCGCGTAGTCGCGGTCGGCCAGCTGCTTCAGGTAGCGCATCATGGCCGTCTCGGACCGGTGCGTGTTGAAGACGGGATGCGTCAGGTATTCGTCCGTGCGACGGAGCGCCGCGGGCAGGTGGGCGTTCCGGTCCCGCAGGGGGACGAACACCTTCGACGAGTCGACGCCGAAGACGGATGCCACGGCCTGGAGGTCCGCGACGGTCGTCGTCTCGTCGACGGAGATCCCGACGGAGTCGCTGTCGCGGAACCACAGCTGGTACCCGCGGCGACGCGCATCGGCGATGACGTCCTCCGCGCGACCCGGCGTCCGGACCACGAGGGTGTCGAAGAACGCGTCGTGCAGGACGTCCGCGCCGGAGCCGACCAGCCAGTCGCGCAGCAGCGATGCCTTCGCGGTGGTCTCCTCCGCGATCCGCTTGAGCCCGTCGGGACCGTGGTAGACGGCGTACATCGCGGCCATGACGGCCAGCAGCACCTGGGCGGTGCAGATGTTCGACGTCGCCTTCTCGCGACGGATGTGCTGTTCGCGGGTCTGCAACGACAGGCGGTAGGCGGGCTGACCCGCGGCATCCATCGACACGCCGACCAGGCGCCCCGGCAGCTGACGCTCGAGACCGGCGCGGACCGCCATGTAGCCGGCGTGCGGTCCGCCGAAGCCCATCGGCACGCCGAAGCGCTGCGTCGTCCCGACCGCGACGTCGGCGCCCATCGACCCCGGCGAGCGGAGGAGCGTGAGCGCGAGGAGGTCGGCCGCCACCACGACGAGCCCCTTCTGCGCCTGCACGGCGGCGATGACCTCGGACGGGTCCCAGACCCGACCGGTCGCGCCGGGGTACTGCACGAAGGCGCCGAACGCCTCGGGCACCTCGGGCGCCCCGGTGAAGTCGGTCTCGAGGATCTCGACCCCGACGGCGGCGGCGCGGTGGTGCAGCAGCGCCTTCGTCTGCGGCATCGCATCCGCGTCGACGAGGAACACGTTCGACGCGGCCTTCGAGGCGCGGCGGGCCACCAGCATCCCCTCGACGACGGCCGTGGACTCGTCGAGCATCGACGCGTTCGCCGTCGCAAGCCCGGTGAGGTCGGTCACCATCGTCTGGAAGTTGATGAGCGCCTCGAGGCGGCCCTGCGAGATCTCGGGCTGGTACGGCGTGTACGCCGTGTACCAGGACGGGTTCTCGAGGACGTTCCGCTGGATGACCGACGGCGTCAGCGTGTCGTAGTAGCCGAGGCCGATCATCGCGCGCGCCGAACGGTTCTGCGCCGCGAGGTCGCGGAGCTCCGCAAGAGCCTCCGCCTCGGTCGCGGCGGGCGGGATGATGCTCTCGCCCTCGGCGACGTGGATCGCGTCGGGGACGGCCGTGTCGACGAGCGCCTCGACGGAATCGCGCCCGAGGACGCGGAGCATCTCGGCCTGTGCGGCCGCGTCCGTGCCGATGTGGCGGCTCTGGAAGGCCGAGCTCACGCGTCGCCGCCCGTCAGCGCGACGTAGGCGTCGCGGTCGAGGAGGTCTCCGGTGGGCGCGCCGTCGACCTTGATCTTGACGAGCCAGGCGTCGAACGCGCCGGCGTTGACCGAGGACGGGTCGTCGACGACGGCGTCGTTGATCTCGACGACCTCGCCGGTCAGCGGCGCGTAGAGCTCGCCGACGGACTTGGTCGACTCGATCTCGCCGCAGGTGTCGCCGGCGGTGACAGCGGTGCCCACGGCGGGGAGCTCGACGAAGACGACGTCACCGAGCTTCTCGGCGGCGTAGTCGGTGATGCCGACGGTCGCGACGTCGCCGTCGAAGGCGATCCACTCGTGCTCGGCGGTGTAGGACAGGGCGGTGAGGTCGGTCATTTCTGTCTCCGGTAGAAGGGGAGGGCGGTGACGGTCGCGGGGATGCGGGTCCCCCGGACGTCGATGGTCAGGACGGTGCCCTCAGCGGATGCCGAGGGGTGGACGAGGGCCATCGCGACGGGATGGCCGAGGGTCGGGCTGAGGGCTCCCGAGGTGATCTCGCCGACGGTCTCGTCGCCGGAGAGCACGGCGTAGCCGGCACGACCGGCGCGGCGGCCCTCGGCGGCGAGACCGACGAGGACGGAAGCGCCGTCGAGGTCGCGGGTGGCGAGACCGTCCTTGCCGACGAACTCCTCCTTGTCGAGGGCGACGACGCGGCCGAGCCCGGCCTGCGCGGGGGCGATGTCCCGCGAGAGCTCGTGGCCGTAGAGCGGCATCCCCGCCTCCAGGCGGAGCGTGTCGCGGGCGGCGAGGCCCGCGGGCACGAGCCCGTGCGCGGCGCCCGCCTCGGAGACGGCGTGCCAGAGGCCCTCGGCGGTCTCGTTCGGCACCATGAGTTCGAAGCCGTCCTCGCCGGTGTACCCGGTGCGGGCGACGAACAGGCTCCGACCCTGGAACGACCCGAGCGCCCAGGAGTAGTAGGTCATGTCCGCGAACGCGGGATCGACGTCCTCGATCCCCGCGGTGGCTTCGAGGATGCCGCGGGCCGCCGGGCCCTGCACGGCGATGAGCGACATCCGGTCGGTGATGTCCTCGATGCGCGCGTCACCGGCCTCGACGGCGGCGAAGGCGGCCGCGACCTCGGCACGGTTGCCCGCGTTGGAGATGACGAGGAACTCGTCCTCGGTGATGCGGTACACGATGACGTCGTCGACGATGCCGCCGTCGTCCGCAAGGACGAGGGAGTACTTGGCCTTTCCCACCTTCATCGTCGAGAGCCGACCCGCGAGGGCACGGTCGAGGAAGTCCGCCGCCCCCGCACCCTCGATGCGGAACTCCGCCATGTGCGAGATGTCGAACAGTCCCGCGCTCCCCCGCACGGCGTGGTGCTCCGCGAGGTCCGACGTGTAGCGGACGGGCATGAGCCAGCCGCCGAAGTCGGTGAAGGACGCGCCGAGCCGCTCGTGCAGCTCGTGCAGCGGCGATCGCCGCGGCTCGGTCGTGGTCTCGGTCATGCCGTCTCCGCTCAACATTCCACGACGCTGACCGCGAGGCCGCCGAGCGCCGTCTCCTTGTACTTGCTGCTCATGTCCCGCCCCGTCTCGCGCATGGTCACGATGACCTCGTCGAGGGAGACGCGGTGGGTGCCGTCGCCCCACAGCGCCATCTTGGCGGCGTTGATCGCCTTGGCCGCGGCGATCGCGTTGCGTTCGATGCACGGGATCTGGACGAGACCGCCGATCGGGTCGCACGTGAGGCCGAGGTTGTGCTCCATCGCGATCTCGGCGGCGTTCTCAACCTGTCGCGGTGTTCCGCCGAGCACCTCGGCGAGCCCCGCTGCCGCCATCGAGGATGCCGAGCCGACCTCGCCCTGACAGCCGACCTCGGCGCCCGAGATCGAGGCGCGGGCCTTGTAGAGGACGCCGATCGCGGCGGCGGTGAGCAGGAAGGGGATGACGACCGCCTCGCGAGATCGCCCCTTCGCCGCGTAATGGGTCGCGTAGTGCAGGACGGCGGGGATGATCCCCGCGGCGCCGTTCGTCGGTGCGGTCACGATCCGTCCGCCGGACGCATTCTCCTCGTTCACCGCGAGGGCGACGAAGTTCACCCACTCCTGCCAGAGCGCGGGGTCCTCGCCCGTCGGGTCGTCGAGGCGAAGCCGGTTCCGCCAGGCGGGCGCGCGGCGCGGGACCCGCAGGCCGCCCGGCAGCATCCCCTCCCGCGCGGCGCCGGAGGCGACGCTCTCGCTCATGACGTCGGCGAGATGCAGGATGCCGGTCTCGATCTCGACCTCGTCGCGTGAGGCGAGCTCGTTGCGGCGCTGGATCTCGGCCATGGAGAGCCCTTCGCTGTCGCAATGGGCCAGGAGCTCGGCCGCCGTCTCGAAGGGGAACGGCACTGCGGTTGCCGTCGTCACCTGCGCCTGCTCGCCGTCGCGGACGATGAACCCACCGCCGGTCGAGTAGTACACGGCCTCGTCCAGCAGCAGCCCGTCGGCGTCCCACGCCTGCAGTCGCAGGCCGTTGGTGTGGCCGGGGAGGATCGTGAGGGGATGCAGGACGATGTCGTCCTCGCAGAGGGGCACATCCCCGGTACCGCCGAGGCGAACCCGACGCTCGTCAGCGATCGCCGCCGTCCGCTCCTCCACCTCAGCGGGCAGAACCTCCTCGGGCTCGAGCCCCTCCAACCCGAGGAGCACGGCCGTGAGCGTCCCGTGCCCGCGGCCGGTCGCCGCGAGCGAACCGTAGAGGTCGACCTGTACCCGGGCAGCACGTCGAGCGTCGATCCGCGACACGTAGTCCGCTGCGGCCCGCATCGGCCCCACCGTGTGCGAGCTGGAGGGCCCGATACCGACGGTGAACAGGTCGAAGACGCCGATGCTCGGGGTCATCGCGGTGAGCGAGCGGGTGGGTGTGACGGTGGGAACAACGGAACTCCTGACGGCGCAGCGGGATGCGGGTGAGTTCCTCCCCCTCTGTCATCGGCCTGAGAGATTTCACGGGCGGTGCCCGCTTGCCCCGTCGGCGGGCACCCGAAGGTGCCGCTTTTCAGAGTGACCATGTCGGCTCGGTACGGGGGCCTGAGAGATTCCGGGGAGGGATTGCTCCTTCGGCAGCCACGAGGGCTTCTCCCGAGCAGACGCGATGGTCCGGTGTGCGATTGTGAGCGCGAGCCTATCACCGGCCCCCGCAGCGCCGATACGGCCTCAGCGCGCGCATTTCCCGGACGACACGGTCGCCGCGTCGGCCGAGACCTCGAGCGCAGGCTGGAGTTCCTCCGTCGTCATGGCGTACCCGCGCGTCGCGTCGTCCTGCCCCCGCGCGAAGACGAGGCCGGTCACTTCGCCCTTCGCCGTCAGCAGCGGGCCACCGGAGTTGCCCGGGCGCACGTCCGCCTCGAGCGCGTAGATCTCACGGGGCTGCGAGCTGTCCTCGTAGATGTCCGACACGATCGCGTTCCCCACCGAGAGGACGTACGCCGAGGTGCTCGTGAAGGGTCCGCCGAGGGGGTAGCCCTGGACGGCGACCGGCGTGCCGGCCGCGACGTCGCCCACGATGGGCAGTGGCCGCGCGTCGAGACCGGCGACGCTGATCACGGCGATGTCATCGATCGGATCGAAGTAGACGACGCGTCCCTCCTCGGCATCCCGACCCGGGAGCTCGACGAGCGGGGTGTCGACGCCCGCCACGACGTGGGCGTTCGTGACGACGAGGTCGTTCGCGACGACGAACCCCGACCCGGTCAGCGACGCTCCGCAGGCGTACGCGTTGCCGCTGATGCGGGCGACGGATGCCGCGGCCCGCTCGAGCTGCGGATCGTCGAGCGACACCGGGGGCGCCGTGGGCTCGACCTCGGGTGCCAGCAGGTCGCCGACGCGCGGGATGCCCTCGTCGACGATGAAGCCGCGGAGCTCGGCGAGCGCGGAATCGACCGCGGGCGGGGTGATCGCGTCGATGGCGCCCAGCACGCGGGAGGACGCCACGGCGGGAGCGACCACCGGCATCCCGGACCCGACGATCGCACCGCTCGCGAGGAGGAGGACGATGGCGGCGGCGACCGTGTTCACGAGCCCGCCGAGGATCCGATCGAGGGGCGCGAGCTTGGCGCGGTCGACCCCACGGCGCAGGCGCGCGCCGACGGCGGTTCCGATCGAGGCGAGAACGACGACGATCCCGAGGGCGATGATCGCGAGGACGAGGCTGCGGTACTCCCAGCCGGCGAAGGTGGGCGCGATGACGGGCGTGAGCCAGACCGCGATCACCGCGCCGAGGATGATGCCGACGAGGGTCCCCGCCGTCGCGACGAGGCCGCGCAGCAGCCCGCCGAACAGTGCCGCGATGAGCACGAGCACGACGATGATGTCGACGACGAGCACGGCGGGCCTCCCTTGACGAGTCCGCCCGGGAGAGCCGGCGGTTCCTCGTGATCAGCGTAGGACGCGCCCCCTGGGAAGTCGGTTCGTGTTGCCGTTCTTGTCACTTTGACTCTAAGATCGGAGCAGCACTTAAGGTCATCATGACAAGAACACTGCCTCCCTCCCCCATCGGCGTCGCCGTGTCGACGGTCATCTTCCGCCTGCGGCGGGATGCCGACGATGCGCGCATCGAGCTGCCGCTCGTGCGTCGGACGCGCGACCCGCATGAAGGCCAGTGGGCTCTGCCGGGCGGGTGGGTCGATCCTGCCGAGAACGTCGAGGCGACGGCATCCCGCACCCTCGCGGAGACGACCGGACTGTCACCGAGCTACCTCGAACAGCTGTACGCCTTCGGGGACGTCGGGCGCTCCCCCGGCCGCGTCGTGTCGATCGTCTACTGGGCGCTCGTGCGCGAGGACGTCACCGAAGCGACCCAACAGCACAACGTCGCCTGGTTCGACGCCACGGCCCTGCCGGAGCTGGCCTTCGACCACAACCACATCGTCGACTACGCCCTGTGGCGGCTGCGGAACAAGGTGGGCTACAGCCGCATCGCCCACGGCTTCCTCCCCGACCGCTTCACCCTCGCCGAACTCCGCGAGGTCTACGAGGCGATCCTCGGCCGGCGTCTCGACCCCGCGAACTTCCGCCGCCAGGTGGAGGGCTCGGGGACCCTCATCCCCACCGATGACTTCCGCACCGGCAGCCACCGGCCCGCCCGCCTCTACCGCTACAACCAGGACGTCGAGTTGGCCGATCGCGGCCCGCTCCCGCAGTGAAGGACCCGAACCGACATGAGCGCCACCCCCGTCACCCTGCAGCCCCGCCCGATCGATCCCCGTCCCATAGATCCCAGCGTCGATCACGAGATCCAGGCGATCGTCGCCGGCGAGACCACCGCCGAGACGTGCAACACCGACCTCGCCGCCGGACCCTGGACCTTCGACACCCGCCCCGGCTACGGACCCGGCTCGTCGATGGGCGACGTCATTCCCACGGGCGCGCCCCGACAGGGGCAGCTGCCCGCCGAGTACCGCGAGGCGGACGAGTCAGAGCTCGCCGCGCGCATCGTCGCGGCGAAACAGACCCTCGGCGAGCGCGTAGTCGTACTCGGGCACTTCTACCAGCGCGAAGAGGTCGTCACCCACGCGGACTACGTCGGTGACAGCTTCCAGCTCGCGAATGCCGCCCTCGAGCACCCCGACGCCGAGGCGATCGTCTTCTGCGGCGTGCACTTCATGGCCGAGACCGCCGATCTCCTCTCCCGCCCCGAACAGGCGGTCATCCTCCCCAACCTCGCCGCAGGCTGCTCGATGGCCGACATGGCCGACATCGACCAGGTCGAGGAGTGCTGGGAGCAGCTCGCCGATGTCTACGGCGACATGGACACTCCGGATGCCGAGGGGTTGCTCCCGGTCATCCCCGTGACGTACATGAACTCGTCCGCCGCGATCAAGGGCTTCGTCGGCCGCCACGGCGGGATCGTCTGCACCTCGTCGAATGCACGGACCGTCCTCGAGTGGGCCTTCGCCCGCGGACGTCGTGTGCTCTTCTTCCCCGATCAGCACCTCGGCCGCAACACGGCGAAGGCCATGGGCGTCCCCCTCGAGCAGATGCCGATGTGGAATCCGCGAAAAGCGCTCGGCGGATCGACGAAGAGCGAGCTCGCCGACGCCCGCGTCATCCTCTGGCACGGCTTCTGCTCGGTACACCGCCGGTTCACGGTCGACCAGATCGCCGCCGCGCGGACGGATCACCCGGGCGTCCGGGTGATCGTGCACCCCGAATGCCCGATGGAGGTCGTCGACGCGGCGGACGAAGCGGGCTCGACCGACTACATCCGGAAGGCCATCGCCGCGGCCACCGAGCCCACGACGTTCGCGATCGGCACCGAGATCAACCTCGTCCAGCGTCTGGCGGCGCAGTTCCCGCAACACGAGATCTTCTGCCTCGACCCGGTCGTCTGCCCGTGCTCGACTATGTACCGGATCCACCCGGGCTACCTCGCCTGGATCCTCGAAGGGCTCGTCGCCGGCGAGGTTCGCAACCGCATCACGGTGCCGGCCGACGTCGCCCAGCCGGCGCGCGTCGCCCTCGAGCGAATGCTGGCGGCCAAGCCGTGACCAGCGTCGTCGTGGTCGGCTCGGGCATCGCCGGGTTGACCGCAGCCCTCCACGCGGA
The DNA here is from genome assembly GCF_030818715.1 of Microbacterium sp. SORGH_AS_0505. NCBI lineage: Bacteria > Bacillati > Actinomycetota > Actinomycetes > Micrococcales > Microbacteriaceae > Microbacterium > Microbacterium sp. SORGH_AS_0505. The sequence continues at coordinate 2,767,103 of NZ_JAUTAT010000001.1, forward strand.
TGCCGGGAGTTCGACGGTGACCATCGTCACCAAGAGCGAGCTGGTCGAAACCAACACTCGGTACGCGCAGGGCGGCATCGCGGGCGCGCTCTCCCCCGCCGACCGGACGGCCGATCACGCCCGCGACACCTTCGTCGCCGGAGCGGGGCTGGCGGACCCGGCCGCTGTCGACGTCCTCGTCACGGAAGGTCCGGACCGCATCCGGGACCTCATCGCCGCCGGCGTGCAGTTCGATCGGGACGCTGACGGCACGCTCCGCGCGGGACTCGAGGGCGCGCACTCATTCCCCCGCATCCTGCACGCCGGGGGCGATGCCACCGGCGCCGAGATCGAGCGCGCGCTCGTCGAGCAGATCCGCCGGAGCGGCATCCGTGTCCTCGAGCACTGCTTCGTGACCGACCTGGTCCGCCGGGGCGGACGTGTCGTCGGTGTGGACATCCTCGGCGGCGAGCGCATCGAGGCGGACGCCGTGATCCTCGCGACGGGTGGCGCAGGCCGGCTGTTCGCCCACTCGACCAACCCCGCCGTGGCGACCGGTGACGGCATCGCCCTCGCCGCCAGGGCGGGCGCTGCCGTCCAGGACCTCGAGTTCGTGCAGTTCCACCCCACGGTGCTCGCCACGGGCGACGCGTTCCTCGTCTCGGAGGCCGTGCGCGGTGAGGGCGCGGTCCTCCGCGACGAGAGCGGACGCCGATTCGCCGTCGACGTCCACCCGGACGCCGAACTGGCGCCCCGCGACGTCGTCGCCCGCGCGATCACGGCCGCGATGGCAAGCCAGGGCGGACGACCCGTCCTCCTCGACGCCACGGCGGTCCACAGCCCCGACCCCGACGAGCGAGCACGGTTCCTCGCCGCCCGGTTCCCCACCATCGACGCCGCCGTCCGCTCGCGCGGGCTCGATTGGGCGCGCGAGCCGATCCCCGTCACACCGGCCGCCCACTACCTCATGGGCGGCGTGGTCACCGACCTCGACGGCCGCACCGACGTCCCGGGCCTGTACGCGGTCGGCGAGGTCGCGCGGACCGGAGTCCACGGGGCGAATCGTCTCGCGTCGAACTCCCTGCTCGAGGGCGCCGTCTTCGGCGCCCGTGCCGGTCATGCCGCGGCCACAGACGGTGCGGCGTGGCCCGTGCTCGCCGGCGCCCCGACCGTCGGCGAGACGGCGGCCGACGGCATCCCGCACCCGCCCTTCAGCCGGCACGCTTTGCAGGAGCTCATGTGGGCGGATGCCGGCGTGACGCGCGACGGCGGCGGTCTTCGCCGTGCGGCACGCACCCTCGCCGCGTGGCGCGGCTCCGCCACGCCGCCGGTGACCCTGCCGGAGCACGAGGACGCGAACCTCCTGCTCGTCGCGGAGCTCATGGTCGCCGCCGCGCTCGCGCGGACCGGCTCGGTGGGTTCCCACCAGCGCACGGACGATCCGGCCTCCGCCGATGCGCGCATCCGACCCGACCTGGAAGGGGCTGCGTGATGCTCTCGCCCGCCGTCATCGAGACCACTGTCCGCGCAGCCCTCCTCGAGGACGCCCCGTGGGGTGACATCACGAGCGAAGCGCTGATCCCGGCATCCGCCACCGCGACGGCCGAACTCGTCGCGCGGGAAGCCGGCGTGTTCAGCGGCGGCGCCGTGTTCTCTGCGGCGTTCAGCCTCACCGACCACGGTGTCGAGACGGATCTCCGGGTGCCGGACGGAGACCGCTTCTCCCCCGGCGATGTCCTCGCCGTCGTGACGGGACCCGCCCGCGCCATCCTGACGGCGGAGCGGATCGGACTGAACTTCGTCCAACGGATGTCGGGCATCGCGACCGTGACCGCCGCCTACGTGGATGTGGTGGCCGGGACCGGCGTGCGCATCGTCGACACCCGCAAGACGACACCGGGCCTGCGCGCCTTCGAGCGGCACGCCGTCCGCAGCGGCGGCGGCGCCAACCACCGCCATTCGCTGTCGGATGCCGTGATGGCGAAGGACAACCACCTCGCCGTGCTCACGCGCTCGGGCTTGTCGGTCACCGAGGCGATCATCGAGGCCAAGACGCGTCTGCCCCACACCGCCCACATCGAGGTCGAGGTCGACCGTCTCGACCAGATCGAGGCGGTGCTCGCCGCGGGCATCGGCACGATCATGCTCGACAACTTCACCCTCGCGGGCCTCCGGACGGGTGTCGCGCAGGTGGCGGGGCGGGCGACCGTCGAGGCATCCGGCGGGGTCTCCCTCGACACCGTCCGGGCGATCGCCGAGACCGGTGTCGATGTCATCTCGGTCGGCGCGCTGACGCACTCGGCGCGGGCGCTCGACCTGGGACTCGACGTCCGCATCGAGGCCTGAGGTGCTCTACCTCGACCACGCGGCGACGGGACCCGTCCGTCCCGAGGTGCGGGCGGCGATGCTCCCCTTTCTCGGCGAGCGCTACGGCAACCCGTCGAGCCACCACACGGTCGGCGAGGATGCCGCCGCCGCCCTCACCGACGCGCGTCGCCGGGTCGCAGCCGTCCTCGGGATGCGGCCGGGAGACGTGATCTTCACCTCCGGGGCGACCGAGGCGAACAATCTCGCGCTGAAGGGGGTCGCTGTCGCAGCACTCCTGCGCACCGGGCGGCCCGGACACCTCGTCACGAGCGCGATCGAGCACGAGTCGGTGCTCGCGTCGGCGGAGTTCCTGGAGCGCGTCCACGGGGTGGCGGTGACCCGGCTGCGGGTCGACGCGGATGGGCTCGTCTCCCCCGACGACCTCGCGGCCTCCCTTCGGGAGGACACCGTGCTCGTCTCGCTCGGGTACGCCAACAACGAGGTCGGGACGGTGCAGGATGCCGCCGCCCTCGCGGCCGTCTCCACAGCGGCGCGCGTCCCGCTCCACCTCGACGCCGTCCAGGCAGCGGGGTGGCTGCCCCTGGCGGGGACCGGTGCGGAAGCCCTCTCGATCGCGGGCCACAAGATCGGAGCCCCGCAGGGGATCGGGGCCCTCGCGATCCGCGGACGCGTCTCCCTGGAACCACTCCTCCACGGCGGCGGTCAGGAGCGCGATCGTCGCAGCGGCACGGAGAACGTCGCCGGCGCGGTGGGCCTCGCCGTCGCACTCGAACTCGCCGAGGCGGAGCGACTCGACGCGACGGCGCGCGTCGCAGCGGCGCGCGACGCATTCGTCGCCCGCGTTCTCGCGCTGATCCCCGAGGCGCGGCTCACGGGTCACGCATCCCGCCGTCTGCCGGGGACGGCGAGCTTCACGTTCTCGGGCGTCAGCGGCGAAGCCGTCCTGCTCGAACTCGAACGGCGCGGCGTCGTCTCCTCGAGCGGATCCGCCTGCGCAGCCGGCAGCGACGAACCCTCCCATGTGCTCCTGGCGCTCGGCATCGCACCCGACGTCGCCCAAACGTCGGTCCGGTTCAGCTTCGGCCACCACGCGACGATCGACCCCGCCCCCCTCGCCGACGCCGTCGCCGCCTCGGTGGCGGCGGTACGATCGCGGTGATGAGCACCCCGACCGTCACCGTCATCGTTCCCGGACGCGACGTCGGCGCGTTCGCCGACGAGGCCCTCGCCTCCCTCCGCGGGCAGACGCACGAGGACTTCCGCGCGATCCTCGTCGACGACGCCTCACGCGATCGGACGGCCGAGGTGTTCGCCGCGACGGCCGCCGCTGATCCTCGCTTCACGGTGCTGCGCCACGACGTCGCCCGCGGCCTGGGCACCTCCCGGAACGAGGCGCTCGATCTCGTGGGCACCCCCTATGTCGGCTTCTTCGACGCCGACGACGTCATGCTGCCGGGAGGGCTCGCCACCCTCGTGGGCAGCCTCGAGGAATCCGGCAGCGACATCGCCGTCGGCGCCTACGTCCGATTGCGAGCGGATGCCTCGGGTCGCTACGCCCCCGGCATCGTCCAGCCCTGGGTCGCGGCATCCACCTCGCCCGCCCGGCGTCGCACGACCCTCGCCGAGCACCCGGACGTCTCGGGGAACATCGTCGCGTGGTCCAAGGTCAGCCGCATCGACCTGTGGCGTCGCGAGGGTCTGCGTTTCACCGAGGAGCGGGCGTACGAGGACCAGGTCGTCGCGCAGCAGCTCTATGCGGCGGCCGGAGCCATCGACGTGATCCCCGACGTCGTGGTGCACTGGCGCGAGCGAGCAGACGGCACCTCGATCACGCAGCGGCGCCACGCCGTCCCCGTCCTGCAGGACTACCTCGACGGTATGCGGGGAGGCCTCGCGGTCCTCGATGACGCGGGATTCGACGACGCCGCCCGCTCCCGCGTCCACCTCATCCTCGACATGGACGTCCCCGCCCTCGTGAGGGTCGCCGAGCACCACCCCGACGACACCTATCGGCAGCTTCTGGGTGCGTTCACGCGAGACCTCCTCGATCGCGCCGAGAACGAGGGCGTCGTCCTCGACGAGGCATCCGCTCCCCTGCTGGCCGCCGCACAGGCCTGGTGAGGATTCAGCCGGCGCCGTCGATACGCGCCGCCGCGACCTGCTGCGCCGCGAGTTCAGCGTAGAGACCGCCCGCCGCCAGCAGTTCCGTGTGCGTGCCCGACTCGACGATGCTCCCCGCCTCGACGACGTGGATGACGTCGGCGGCGATCACCGTCGAGAGCCGGTGTGCGATCGACAGCGTCGTCCGCCCCCGCGCCGCCTCGTCGATGGCCTCCTGCACGACCCGCTCCGAGACGGTGTCGAGCGCCGAGGTCGCCTCGTCGAGCAGCAGCACGGGCGGATCCTTCAGCAGTACGCGCGCGATAGCGATCCGCTGCTTCTCTCCGCCGGACAAGCGGTACCCCCGCTCGCCGACGACGGTGTCGTAGCCGTCCTCGAAGCCGGCGATGACGTGGTGGATGTTCGCCGCGACGCAGGCGGCCTCGATCTCGGCATCCGTCGCTTCGGGCTTCGCGTAGCGGAGGTTGTCGCGGATCGACGCGTGGAAGAGGTAGGTCTCCTGCGACACGATGCCGATCCGGTCGATGATCGATGCCTGCGAGAGCGAGCGCACATCGGCTCCGGCGAACAGCACGGTCCCCGCGGTCGGCTCGTAGAGGCGCGGCGCGAGGTACAGGATCGTGGTCTTTCCGGCGCCGGAGGGTCCCACGAAGGCGACGTGCTGCCCGGGCTCGGCCACGAAGGAGACGCCGTCGAGGGTCGCAGGGCTGTCGGGGCCGGCATCCGGGTATCGGAACGAAACGTCCCGGAACTCGATCCGCCCCACCGGGCCGGGGGCGTCCGCCACGTCGAGCGCGTCGGCGGCGTCGGCGATCGCGGGGCGCAGATCGAGGTACTCGAAGATGCGGGCGAACAGCGCGCGCGAGGTCTGCACGTCGAGCGCGACGCGCATCAGTCCCATGAGCGGCATGAGCAGCCGTGCCTGCACCGTCGTGAACGCGACGACGGCTCCCGCCGTGATGGGGACCGCGTCCCCCGTGATGAAGAACCCGGCGACGAGGTAGATGATCGCGGGGACTGACGACATGATGATCTGCACGACAGCGAAGAAGCCCTGCCCGCTCATCGCCTGCCGCACCTGCAGACCGATCTGGGTCCGGTTCTCGGCGGCGTAGCGATCCGACTCGGTCCGCTGGCGGTTGAAGGACTTCGACAGCAGGATGCCGGAGACGCTCAGGGTCTCCTGGGTGATGGCGCTGAGCTCCGACAGCGACTCCTGCGTCTGACCGGCGATACGTGCGCGCACCTGACCGACCCGTCGCTGCACGAGGATCAGCACGGGCATCATGACGACCGCGATGAGGGTGAGTCGCACGTCGATGAGGAGCATCGCCACCAGCGCGGAGATGACCGTGACGGTGTTGCCGAGGATGCTCGTGACCGTGTTGGTGAGGACGCCGGACACCCCGCCCACGTCGTTCTGCAACCGCGACTGGATGACGCCTGTCTTGGTCCGCGTGAAGAACCCGAGGTCCATCGCCTGCAGATGGGCGAACATCCGCACGCGCAGATCGCCCGTCACCCGGTTGCCGACCGTCGATGTCAGCCAGGTCTGCGCGATCCCGAGCGCCGCGCCGAGGACGAACAGCCCGATCATCGAGAGCACCAGGACACCCAGGAGCCCGAGCTGGGGAGGCGAGCCGTCGACCGGGAAGAGGGCGTCGTCGAAGATGCGCTGGACCAGCAGCGGCGGGATGACGCCGACCGCCGCGCCGAGGATCACGAGCGCCGCGGTGACGACCAGTCGGCGGCGGTACGGGCGGAAGAGGGCGACCACACGCCGGCCGAGATCCGGGATGCGGGGAGCCGACGCGTTCTGCTCCCGCTGCGTGTCTTCATCGATTCCGCGGAACCCTCCTCGGAAGCCTCCGGGTCCGCCCATGCTCATCTCGTCACCATAACCCCGCGCGATCCTCGCCGGCCCGGGGAATGAAGCGCAACCCGGATCCGTTAGGCTGAACGACTCGCGAGACGCGTGTGCCTGTCTCCGCCGCGCCGACCGCCCCTCCCACTCGAAGGACTCTCGTGCCCCTCTCGGACACTGCATCCACGCCCACCGCCGCACCCGCTCCGGCGCCGACGAGGACGGGTCCGGTCATCGCACTGCTCGTCGTCGCCGCCTTCGTCGTCATCCTGAACGAGACGACCATGAGTGTCGCCCTGACCGACATCGTCGCCGACCTCGGCATCACCGTCGCCACCGGCCAGTGGCTGACGACCGGCTTCCTGCTGACGATGGCCGTGGTCATCCCGCTGACGGGGTACCTGCTGGAGCGGTTCACGCTGCGGACCGTCTTCTTCGCCGCCATGACCCTGTTCTCGGCCGGAACCCTGATCGCCGCCCTCGCACCGGGCTTCGAGTTCCTCCTCGCCGGCCGGATCGTGCAGGCCAGCGGCACGGCGATCATGATGCCGCTGCTGTTCACGACGGTCCTCAACATCGTGCCCCCGTCGCACCGCGGCCGGATGATGGGCACCATCACCGTCGTGATCGCCGTCGCCCCGGCGATCGGGCCTACCGTCTCGGGCCTGATCCTCTCGACCCTCACCTGGCATGCGATCTTCTGGGTGATGCTGCCCATCTCCCTCATCGCGATCGCACTCGGCGCCGTATGGGTGAAGAACGTCACCGAGACCCGCCCGGACGCGCGTTTCGACGTGCTGTCCGTCCCGCTGTCCGCCCTCGGTTTCGGCGGCCTCATCTACGGCTTCAGCGCGATCGGCGAGTCGGCGTCGGGGCACGCCCCGGTCCCGGTCGCGATCCCGCTGGTCGTCGGCGCACTGGCACTCGTGCTCTTCGTCCTCCGCCAGCTGCACCTGCAGAAGACCGACAGCGCACTGCTGGACCTCCGTACGTTCCAGACCCGTGCGTTCTCGCTCGCGGTCGTCCTCGTGGTCGTCGTGTTCGCCGCGCTGTTCGGCTCGATCGTCCTGCTGCCGATCTACCTCCAGCAGGTGCTGGGGCTCGACGTCCTCGGCATCGGTCTCATGCTGCTTCCCGGCGGCATCCTCATGGGTGCGATGGCGCCCTTCGTCGGCAACGCCTTCGACCGGGTGGGGCCGACTCCGCTCGTCATCCCGGGCATGATCATCGCCGCCGCAGCCCTGTGGGGAATGACCCTGTTCGACGCGAACACGGGCGTCCCCTTCGTGATCGCGGTACACCTGGCCCTCAACCTCGGGCTCGGTCTCACATTCACGCCGCTGCTGACGTCGGCGCTCGGCTCGCTCCCCCGGCGCTACTACCCGTACGGCTCGGCGACGGTGGGAACCCTGCAGCAGGTCGCGGGCGCCGCCGGGACCGCGCTGTTCGTCACCATCATGACCGTGACGACGGCGGCCGGACTGGCCGACGGGCATACCGAGGTGCTGGCCAAGGCCGGCGGCGTACATGCCGCGTTCCTCGTCGGTGCGATCGTGGCGAGCGCCGCGGTCGTGCTCGCGCTGTTCGTCCGCAAGCCGGCCGAGGGGTCCGCGGACGAGGGAGCCCCACTCGCCCACTGATCAGTCGGTGCGACAGCTCACTTCGTGCTGCAGCATCCTCCGCCGCAGCACGACGCGCCCTCGTCGAGAAGGTCGACGGCGTCCGTCTCCTCCGTCGCGTTCTGGAGCGTCGAGATCGGCTGCAGGGACGGGGTAGGCAGGTTCGAGGTGGCCATGGTCTCCATGCTACGCCCGCGTAACCCGCACCGGCGCGGTGGTCAAGGGCCTGAAGACCGGGCCGCCCGACGCCTACCGTCGACGGCATGAGCACCCTCAGCGGAAAGCGCGTCGCGTTCCTCGCGACCGACGGATTCGAAGACAGCGAGCTGACCTCCCCGTGGGAGGCAGTGACGGATGCCGGGGCCACCGCGGTCATGATCGCCCCCGAGGCGGGCACCATCACCGGCAAGAACGGGCACGAACAGTCCGTGGACGCCACGTCGGCGGATGCCGAAGCCGCCGAGTACGACGCCCTGGTCCTCCCCGGCGGCGTCGTGAACGCCGACGACCTGCGCCTGGACGCCGCGTCCGCGCGTTTCGCCCGCGATTTCTTCGCGCAGCACAAGCCGGTCGGCGCGATCTGTCACGCCGCCTGGCTCCTCGTCGAGGCCGACGTCCTCGGCGGGCGCACCCTGACGAGCTACCCCAGCCTCCGCACCGATCTCGTCAACGCGGGCGCCACCTGGCAGGACGAAGAGGTCGTGGTCGACGCCGGCCTCGTCTCGAGCCGGACTCCGGATGACCTGCCGGCGTTCAACGCGAAGCTGGTCGAGGAGATCGCCGAGGGCCCCCACGCGGCCCAGACCGTCTGACACCGGCAACCCGGCGCCCCCGTCCGCGACTCAGTCGCGCGTCGGGGGCGTCGTGCGTCGACGGGCCATCGCGAGGGCGACCACCACCACGACGGCGACCACGACGACGATGCCCCCGACGACGAACGGAACGGCCGACATCCCATCAGCACCCGCGTCCGGGGTCGCCTGCGACGACTGCAGGGGCGATGCCTGCCCGACGGCGAAGGGGATCGTGCCGCTGATCGGGTGGCCGTCGCTCGAGACGACCCGCCATTCCACGAGGTAGCCCGCCTCGGGCATACCGGAAGCCAGCGGGGCGGTCAGGGTGTTGGTGTCGATGACGGGCGCGCCATCGGTCCAGTCCTTGCCCGCGGCATCCACCACGATGACCTCGGCCCCCTCCGGCATGATCGCGGCCGAGTACGTGAGCACCACCGACGTGGGCGCTGTGCTGACCTGCTCGTCGGGCGATGGGGTGCTGCCGATGAGCTCGTCGTGCGCGAGGGCCGGAGTGGCGACTCCGAGAACCAGGAGGGCCGCGATGCCGGCGGAGACCGCCAGGATGCGGGACAGCGCGAGACGGACGGAGGCAGTGCGGGACGACGCGGCGGACATGACTCCAGCCTGCCATCGGACGCTGTGCACCTTCCGCGTCGGCGTACCGCCCGCGCGGCTGCCGAGCAACCCCCGGCGGACGCGTCGCCCCCGCGTCTACCGTGGCCGTGACGACATCCTGGAAGGACGACCACATGGACATCGACGACAGCGACGCGCAGACGAATCCGGAGGACCTCTCCCCCGACCTCGAGCGTCCCGAGGACCGCGGTGCACCCTCCGCCGAGTCGCACTACCTCGTGACGGAGCACGACGGCGTCACTCGGGTGGACATCGCCGACGACGCGACCTTCCGGCCCGGCCCCGGCCAAGGGCAGTCCGAGGCTGACGCCGAGTGACGCCGAGCCCGCCCGGGCGACGCCTCAGAGGCCGAGCAGATCCTCGGGACTGTTCCCGTACGCCGCGAGGTGATGCCGCCTCAGGCCGGCGACGGAGAACCCCCAACGCGAGGCGATCTCGCTCAGGTCGTCGACCGAGCCGATGGGCGTCCCGACCATCTCGGCACGGGCGGCGTCGAGCCTCACGGTGGTGAGGTGCTCCATCGGAGTGCGTCCGGCAGCCGAGTGCGCGCGGAAGGCGCGTCGAAGCGCCGCGCTGCCGACGCCGGCCGCCGCAGCTGCATCGTCCACCGTGATCGGCAATGACGCGTTCTGCTCGAAGAACGCGACCGCCGCGCGGTAAGCCCGCTGCTGTTGGGCGACGGTCTCCCTGCGCTCGGCGCGATCACCGATGAGGGGGAATGCCTCGAGCGTCGACACCGCGATCGAGCGGAAGAGCGACGCCCGCGCGAGGTCGTTGTCGAGGGCTGTCTCGGCGGCGAACGCCATCGCGGACGCCGACTGCCACGCGCGCAGGAGAGCGGGGTCGGCGGCACGCGTACCGTCGAAACGCACCGTGACGGTGTCGTCGTTGTAGACGGTCCGTGCGAGGTCCGTGAGAGCGTCCATCGGCAGCGCGATGACCTGCACGCGCGTGTCTTGGAGCCGGCAGGCGAGGGTCGAGCCCGGCTGGAAGAGGACCGGGTCCGCCGCGTCGCCACGTTCCCCGTCGATCTCCCATTCGTAGCGCGCGTCGCTGTGCACGACGATGATCGCGTCGAGGTCGCACTCCGCGCTGTAGCCGCCGCGGATGTTCAATCGCCGGAGCCCGAAGCGATCGTCGCCCACGCTGGACTCCTCGAACACGAGGTCCTGCGCATCGAGATCGACGCTCCCGTAACTGCGGTTGATGTACGCCTCCGCCTCGCCGAGATCGGCGGAGCGGAAATGCTCACGAAGCGCAGGCACGCTGTCCCTTTCTTCCCCGGTCGGCTGCGGTCCGACGGGACCTGATCCGAGCCTACGTCTCCCGGGCGTGCCGGGGATCGACGGCATTCTGCGCAATACGGATGAGGTGCGCATAATGGATATTACGATCCCCGAGAGGACACAGTGGGCAAGTTCATCTACAACGACCGCATCCGGGCCGAGTTCGAAGATCGGCTCCTCGCGCACCTGCAGCTCGTGATCACCACGAAGCTGCGACGTGGCGAAGCGTTCACCTTCATGTGGCGCAACGACCAGAGCCTCGGCGACGGTCGACAGGTGGTGTGGCTGCATCCCGGCGCCGACCTCAACTGGCAGTACTTCGGCAGCCGCCAGCCGACGTTGAATCCGGCGTGGCTGGACGCGCTCAGCCACGTCGCGAACTCGCCGACAGGTCTCTACGTCATCCCGGAACCGCAGGGATCCGCCACCCGCACGCCCAGCGACGCCATGGAATGACCCCGTAAAGATGATCCATGTCCAGTGAACAGGAGTCGCGCGTCGTCGATGTCACGCGCGAGGCTCTCGACGTCGACGCCGCCGCCGCTCTGCTGCAACAGGTCGCTGCGGGAGCGTCGATCCGCGAGTCGGATGATGCCTTTTCGCTGCGCCAGCGGATCGTGGGCGACGAGCGGCTGCAGGTCACGCGGTTCCAGACCACAGGCTTCCTGCACTCGCACATCGACATCCGCGGTTACGTCGGCGTGGCGCGGCTCGACGACGGAGGCCTCCGCGCCGAGTCGAACGGCTCCCGCGTGGATGTGGACGCTCCGTTCCTGCTCGGTCCGGGCTCGGCCGAGACCTGGTCCTCCGCCGTCAACGCCGAGGTCGTCGGGATCGGGCTCTCCGCGCTCGGAGCCTTCACCGGCATGGACCTCGGCAGCCACGGGCGCTTTCCGCACTCCTGCGCGCTCACGCCGGATCTGCAGCGCCACTGGGAGTCGACGATCACCCACGTCGGCCGGATCTTCGACGACGCCGCACTGCTTCACAACGACCTGATCCGTCAGGCGGCCGTCGACGCCGTGTTCGCGGCCACGATCAGCACCTTCGGCATCGATGCGGATGCCGAGAGGGCAGCCGTGGGTTCACGTGCCGTCCACCGCGCCACGGCGTTCATCGACGACAACCTCGGCGACCCCCTGAGCGTCGCGGACATCGCTGCGGCTGCGAAGCTGAGCGTCCGAGGTCTGCAGAGCGCCTTCCAGCGCACCCTCGGCGTGACGCCGGCGACGTATGTCCGGGCTCAGCGGCTGCAGGCCGTGCGACGGGACCTCGTGAGGTCGGATGCCGACGCCACGACGGTCGCCGAGGTCGCCCGGCGCTGGGGCTTCGTCCATCTCCCGCGCTTCGCTCAGCACTATCGCGTGGAGTTCGGCGAGCAGCCCCACGCGACGCTCCGACGCTGACGCGTCGCCCCGGGCTCAGTCCCAGCCGAGGTAGTCCTCGATCTGGAACGCCGTCTCACCGGGGTGCGTCATCGGGAACAGGTGTCCGGCATCCGGCAGACGGACGACACTCGTCCGGTCGGCCGCCGTCGCCTGGAGGTCGTCGCCATTCGCGGGCGGCGTGATCGGGTCCTCGGCGCCCTGGATGATGAGGATCGGCAGCGACGCGGCGAGGCTCGCCCACTCGGCGACGGGTGTCGAGGCGAGGGCGGCGCTCTGCAGTTCCTCGACATCGAGGTCGCGCGACCGCGCGAAGACGTCCCAGGCGACGGGGATGGAGATGCCGGGCCCGACCAGGGTGCGAACGGCGGCGGTGTCCGGGGCCTCGACGGGTGCCGAGAAGGCACTGTGCAGGGCGCGGGCTGCGTCGTCGTCGAGCGCGCGGGCCGCCTCGACGCCGAGCAGGAGGACACCGCTGGCGCGGCCGGGGTGGTCGAGCGCGACGGTGCGGGCGACGGCGCCACCGAACGCGTGGCCCCCGATCCATGCGGAACCGATGCCGACGTGGTCGAGGACGTCGACGACGTCCTGCGCGAGGTCGTGCATCGAGGGCACCGACTCGCCGGAACGGCGGGAGCCGATGCGGACGATCCGGAAGCCCTCCTCCTCGAGGATGCTCGCGAGCCCACCGAGGTAGGCGACGTCGAGCCCCTGCGCCGGAACGAGGACGAGGGCAGGGCCGTCGCCCTCGTCGATGAACGGGATGGCACGAGCCTCGGCGTCGAACACCTGGCGCTGAATCTGTGTCATGGGGAGGATCCTCGGTTGTTGACGCGGAACTCGACGAGAACGCCGCAATACGGGTCGGTTGCACGGAGTGCCTGACCAACAGGAAACCCTACCCGAGCGAGCACGGGCGCTCCGTCGCGCCGAGCGAGTGGGCCCTGACGGGGACCCAGCTAGCCTCGCACTATGACGAACCCGGTACCGACGAAGAAATGGTCACGAGGCATGCGAACCCGGGAACTGACCCGAGTCTTCACGCGAGCGGGGTTCGATCGACGCGGCGACGAATGGATCCTCGAGACATCCGAGCTGCGGTGGTGGGTGCACCTGGGGACCGCCAAGTTCGATCCGCATGAACACGAGCTCTCGGTGGGCGCGACCGTCTTGGAAGACGGTCAGCTCCTGGAGGACGCCATGCATGCCGTCAGCCTCGGGTTGCCGGACCTCCCCGGCGCTTCGCGACGCAGGTACCGGGACACAGATGAAGCCGCGCGGGACCCGTTGCTCCTCGATGTCGAAGCGCTGCTGATCCCCCTCATCACACGCCTCCCGTCAATCGAGTCCGTGATAGCGATGTGGCTCGCGGGAGAGATCAAGGCTTCCACGACCGCTCTCGCGAGGCCGTACCAGATCGCGCACGCTTGGAAGCTTGCGAAAGCGCACGACAAGGACGTCCTCGCCGATAGGGCGCTGCAGATGGCCGAAACGGCTCGCTGGACCCCACAGGCGCGACGGCTCCTCGTAGAGCTGGGTATGCCGATCAGCGGCCCGGTGCGGGACATCCACGGCTATTCGCTGGTCGACCGCCTCGTACAACGCGCCTACGTCCGGCGATTCAGCCCGATCACCGACGAGACCCGCTTGCCACTGTGATGTTCACGGCTCTCGGGTGACGCTCGTCGGCCCGTCACACGCCGAGATCTGTCGCGAGCCGGGCGAACCAGCGACGCTGGTAGGCGGGCAGATCGCCGCTCAAGGCTGATCGGGTACCTGCAACGACGAAATCACGTTTCCAGACGCCCGCCGTCACGAGTCCCGGGACCACCACTGTCCTCATCGGATGGTCGACCGAGGGATGGTCTATCTGTTCGAGAGACGCACCCCTGACGCCCGGTGTCGAGAAGATGCGGGTGAATATCCCGGCGGTGACCTTCGGCCGCGCGAGCAGCCAGCGCAGCAGCGGCCTGCCGGGATCGGCAGCCCAGCCGCCGACGAGCATGAGAACCGCGCCGTCATGACGTGGAGTCTCGACGACACCGCTCTCGATCCACTCGTACATCACGGCACGGCCACGATTGCGATCCCAGTGCGTGGGGTTCGACGCGAAATCGGCCGACCACCGCTCGACGAACTCTGCGACCTCGTTTGGAAAGAATGCGGGGTAGATCCACCGTGCGAACGCCTGGTCCTCGGGGATGGGCCACACCCTGGCGGCCTGACCTGCAGTCTTCGCCCCGAGGAGAACCGTGGTGGCGGCATCCCAATGCCCGGCTCTCAACCGTCCCGTCCACGCGTCGATGAACTGCCCGTGACCACCGGGATAGTCCTCCCGCAGGTCACCCAACCACGAGGCCACCGTCGATCCGAAACGGGCGTTGAGTACGGCTTTCGCCTGCCGCGTCAGCGGCGAGCACACGACACGGCGCTCCGTCGGTTCGAGACGAGCCAGCACGTGACCGATCTCGTGCGCGCGGCCGGCCCTCAGGAGCCTGCGAATCGCCTCGGTCGAGGTCACGTGGGATGTCACCCCGCTACTGTGACACGTCGTCCATCAGCGGTCGCGACTAGTTGTTGAAGCGGAACTCGACGACGTCGCCGTCCTGCATGACGTAATCCTTGCCCTCGAGGCGCGCCTTGCCTTTGGCACGTGCCTCCTGGACGGACCCCGTCGCGATGAGATCCTCGAACGAGATGACCTCCGCCTTGATGAAGCCCTTCTCGAAGTCGGTGTGGATGACCCCGGCAGCCTGCGGAGCCTTCCAGCCCTTCCCGATCGTCCAGGCGCGAGCCTCCTTGGGGCCCGCCGTCAGGTAGGTCTGCAGGCCCAGGGTGTCGAAGCCGACGCGGGCGAGCTGGTCGAGGCCCGACTCGTCCTGGCCGGTGGACGCGAGCAGCTCCGCGGCATCCTCCGGGTCGAGCTCCGCGAGCTCCGATTCGATCTTGGCGTCGAGGAAGACGGCCTGGGCGGGCGCGACGAGCGCGGCGAGCTCCGCCTTGCGCGCGGCATCCGTCAACACGGCCTCGTCGACGTTGAAGACGAAGATGAACGGCTTCGCACTGAGGAGGCCGAGCTCGCGGATCGGTGCGAGGTCGATCCCGGACGCCGCGAGCAGCTCACCGCGCTGAAGCGCATCCTGCGCGGCCTTCGCGGTCTCGAGGACCGTCGGGTCGAGCTTCTTGCCCCGGACTTCCTTCTCATAGCGGGTGATCGCCTTCTCGAGCGTCTCGAGGTCGGCGAGCTGGAGCTCCGCGTTGATCGTCTCCATGTCGTTCTTCGGGTTCACCGCGCCGTCGACGTGGACGACGTCGTCGTCCGCGAAGCCGCGAACGACCTGCGCGATCGCATCGGCTTCGCGGATGTTGGCGAGGAACTTGTTGCCGAGCCCCTCACCCTCGCTCGCGCCGCGGACGATGCCGGCGATGTCGACGAACGAGACCGTCGCGGGGAGGATTCGCTCCGAGGAGAAGATCCCGGCGAGCACGTCCAGGCGCGGGTCCGGCAGATTCACCACGCCGACGTTCGGCTCGATCGTCGCGAACGGGTAGTTCGCCGCGAGCACGTCGTTCTTGGTGAGGGCGTTGAAGAGGGTGGACTTGCCGACGTTGGGCAGTCCGACGATTCCGATGGTGAGAGCCACGGGCATCCACTCTACGCGGCGGGCGGGCCGGAGCCTGCGCCGAAGGCCGGCTGAGACCACCCGCGGCGCGCCTCCCCCTGAGCCGGGATGCCGGCGGAGAGGCTGGGCGCATGGGTCTGGACTTCACCGCGATCGACTTCGAGACGGCGAACTCCTCCAACGCCTCCGCCTGCGCCGTGGGACTCGCCCGGGTCAGAGACGGCCGGGTCGTGGCCTCTGAGGGATGGCTCATCCGCCCGCCGGCGGGTCACGACCGGTTCTTCGAGATCAACGTCGGCATCCACGGCATCCAGGCGGACGACGTTCGGACCGCAGACACGTGGGCCGACCAGCTTCCCCGCCTGCTCGACTTCGTCGGCGACGACATCCTGGTGGCCCACAACGCCGGCTTCGACATGCGGGTGCTCCGCACAGCGTGCGAGGTCACGGGTCATGCGGCACCGCCGGCTCGCTACCTCTGCAGCCTGCACGTCGCCCGGAAGACCTACGATCTGCCCTCCTACCGACTGCCCTTCGTCGCGGCCGCCGCCGGTCACCTCGATTTCGCGCATCACGATGCGACCGCCGACGCCCTGGCGTGCGCCCAGGTCGTCATCGACTCCGCCGTTCGCGCCGGCGCTGAGGACCTCGTGGAGCTCGCGATGCTGCTCGGCGTCCGCATCCCCCAGATCCCGCACCCGGTGCCCGCTTCGGCGGCCTGACTCGAGCGGGACCGCGCGGCGGCGCCTCGATGTCGGTGGCCTCCGCCACGATGGACGACATGGATGCCGCCTTCGTCACCGTCCTCGCTCTCGTGTGCCTCATCGTCGGCGCGCTCGCGGCCGGGGCGTTCATCGCCGCACGCGAGGCGAATCGCCGCGTCGGCCTGCGGGCGCGCGCGTCCGCCGCGGAAGCGGCGAGAGACGCCCTCCAGACCCAGCTCGATCAGCAGCGGGCTCTGCATCGCGACGTGACCAGCCGGGTGCACGCCGAGCAAGCCGCACGCGATGAACGCGAACGACGCGAGCAGACCGTCCTGCGCGCTCTCGCTCCCGTGCAGGAGACGCTCTCCGCCATGCAGCAGAAGGTCGACCACCTCGAGCGCGACCGGCAGGAGCAGTTCGGCTCTCTCGCCGAGCAGCTGCGGCGCTCCGCGGAATCCGACGAGGCCCTGCGCGCGACGACCGAATCGCTCGCCGGGGCGCTCCGCTCCAACGGCACCCGGGGAGTCTGGGGCGAGACGCAGTTGCGCCGTATCGTCGAGTCCGCGGGCCTCACGCGTTACGTCGACTTCGACACGCAGGCATCCATCTCCTCGGATGCCGGGAGCGGACGACCCGATCTGATCGTCCGCCTCCCCGGCCAGAAGGCGCTGGCCGTCGACGCGAAGGCCCCGTTCGACGCCTACCTCGAAGCGAGCGCGATCCCCGTCACCGCGGTCGGAGAAGAAGCGGCACGCCGATCGCGCCTGCTCGCGAAGCATGTGGCTGCCGTCCGTGCCCACATCGACGCCCTCGCGAAGAAGCGGTACTGGGCCGGGATGCCGTCGAGCCCCGAATTCGTCGTCTGCTTCATCCCGAGCGAATCGCTCCTGGCGGCCGCTCTCGAGGAGGATCCCGCGCTGCTGGAGTACGCCTTCGGCAGGCGGGTGGCACTCGCCTCCCCGGTGAACCTCTGGGCCGTCCTGAAGACGGTGGCCTACACGTGGACGCAGCAGGAGGTGTCCACCGAGGCTCGACGGCTCTTCGACCTGGGGAACGAGCTCTACCACCGACTGGGATCGCTCGCCGGACATGCGGACGACCTGCGTCGAGCCATCGAACGGACCGTCGACAGCTACAACCGATTCGCCGGGTCTCTCGAGACGCGGGTTCTGGTCAGCGCGCGGAGGTTCCCCGGAATCGACGACACGCAGCTCGAGACACTGTCCACGCCGCAGCCCATCGAATCCACGACTCGTCGGCTGACCGCGCCGGAACTCCTCGACGACATCCCCCAGCCGGCGGACCTCGGCGACCTGCGGGAGAGGCTGGAACGCGACGGGGAGGTCAGGCCGGGAAGAACGTCATGAGCCCGATGACGCTGAGGGACACGGCGACGAACGCGCCGATCATCCACCACGCACTGATCTCATGGCCGGGAGGCATGCGGCGACGCAGCAGCACGTCGGGGCGACGCGCGGGGTCGTCGACGACAGGGACCTGTGCCGTCACCGGACGTACGCCGCCCGCCGTTTGACCGACGATCGGGATCTGCCCCGTCGGCGTGACGGGCAGGTGACCGGTGAGCGAGAGCTGACCTGTGCGCGGGTCACTGGATGCGGTGGACATGGGGACTCCTGAGGGGCGGTGACGAGTGCCGGGGACCGCTGACACCACCGCCCATTGTGCCAGAGGGGACGTCCGCGATCCTGGGTTGACGCTCCGCGCGCGTGTCCGCTACAGCGCTCGGCTGCTCGTCATGGGGTCACAGCCACTTCGACGTGAGGTGCTCCGACGAGATGCGACGGAGCGTGCCCGAGGCCCCACGGAGCACCACGCTCTCGGTGTACACGAAGTCGCCGGCACGGCGCACCCCCGCCACGAGCTCGCCGTTGGTGACACCCGTCGCCACGAACAGCGTGTTGTTCCCCCGGACCAGGTCGTCCGCTTCGTACACGTGATCGTCGAGCTTCAGTCCCGCGTCGATCCCCCGTTGCTTCTCGTCGTCGTCGCGGGCCCAGAGGCGACCCTGGATGTGTCCGCCTAGCGCCTTGATGGCACAGGCGGTGACGATGCCCTCGGGGCTCCCGCCGACGCCGACGCACATGTCGGTGCGCGCGTTGTGGCGCGCCGCATTGATCCCGCCGGCAACGTCGCCGTCACTCATGAGGCGCGTTCCTGCACCGGCATCCCGGATCTCGTCGATGAGCTGAGCGTGCCGGGGCCGGTTCAACACCGACACGACGAGCTCCTCGACGGGTTTGCCGAGAGCCTTCGCGAGACGACGGATGTTCTCCGCGATCGGGAGGCGGATGTCGACGACGCCGACGCCCTCGGGTCCGGTGACGATCTTGTCCATGTAGAACACGGTGGATGCGTCGAGCATCGCGCCTCGGTCGGCGACGGCGATGACCGACAGAGCGTTGTTGCGCCCTTCCGCCGTCAGTGTGGTTCCGTCGATCGGATCGACGGCGATGTCGCACTGCGGTCCCCTGCCCGTGCCGACGCGTTCGCCGTTGAACAGCATCGGCGCGTTGTCCTTCTCGCCCTCGCCGATGACGATCACGCCGTCGAAATTGACGGTCGTGAGGAAGGCGCGCATCGCGTCGACCGCGGCGCCGTCGGCGAGCTCCTTCTTCCCCCGCCCGATGAAGGGAACGGAGCGGATCGCCGCCGCCTCGGTCGCGCGGACGAGCTCCAGCGCGAGGTTCCGGTCGGGGTGCAGAGGGCTCATATCGGCAGTCAGGCTCACCATGCGCTCAGCCTAGGACTGCCAGCCTGGTCCGCCGCCGGTTTCTCGCCCCACGGCGACGAAGGAATGCGGATTCTTTCCGATCCGGAAGAGAGGGCACCTTCTCGATCAGCAGTCACGCTCCGGAGGGGGCGGCATCCCTTCGATAGAGTTGCAGCGAATCACCGACTTCTCTGAGGAGCTGACATGCCCGTCGCCACACCCGACCAGTACGCCGACATGCTGGACCGCGCGAAGGCAGGCGGCTTCGCCTACCCCGCGATCAACGTGTCGAGCTCGCAGACCATCAACGCTGTGCTGCAGGGCCTGACCGAGGCCGGCTCCGACGGCATCCTCCAGGTGACCACCGGCGGTGCGGACTACTTCGCCGGCCACACGGTCAAGGGCCGCGCCACCGGTGCCCTCGCGTTCGCGAAGTACGTCACCGAGGTGGCGAAGAACTACCCGATCACGGTCGCCCTCCACACCGACCACTGCCCGAAGGACGCACTCCCCGGCTTCGTTCTGCCGCTCATCGAGGCCTCGGAGGCCGAGGTCAAGGCCGGCCGCAACCCGATCTTCCAGTCGCACATGTGGGACGGCTCGGCCGTTCCCCTCGACGAGAACATCGAGATCGCGAAGGACCTGCTCCCCCGCATGAA
Organism: Microbacterium sp. SORGH_AS_0505; assembly: GCF_030818715.1. NCBI lineage: Bacteria > Bacillati > Actinomycetota > Actinomycetes > Micrococcales > Microbacteriaceae > Microbacterium > Microbacterium sp. SORGH_AS_0505. Next base: position 2,786,832 of record NZ_JAUTAT010000001.1, read on the forward strand.
GAACATCAACGCCATCCTCGAGATCGAGGTCGGCGTCGTCGGCGGCGAAGAGGACGGTGTCCAGCACGAGGGCTCGAACGATGCGCTCTACACGACCGTCGCAGACGTGACCAAGGCCGTCGAGGCCCTCGGCCTCGGCGAGAACGGCCGCTACATCTCGGCCCTCACCTTCGGCAACGTCCACGGCGTGTACAAGCCGGGCGGCGTGAAGCTGCGCCCCGAGCTCCTCGGCGAGATCCAGGAGGGAATCGCCGCGCACTTCGGCACCGGCCCGAAGCCCCTCGACCTCGTCTTCCACGGCGGCAGCGGCTCGACCGACGAAGAGATCGCCCTGGCCGTCCAGAACGGCGTCGTGAAGATGAACATCGACACGGACACCCAGTACGCGTTCACTCGCTCGGTCGCCGGCTTCATGCTCGCGAACTACGAGGGTGTCCTGAAGCTCGACGGCGAAGTGGGTAACAAGAAGCAGTACGACCCGCGCGCCTGGGGCAAGGTCGCCGAGTCCGCGATGGCTCAGCGCGTCGTCGCCGCGACGCAGCAGCTCGGCTCAGCGGGCAAGTCGCTCGGCGTCTGATCTCCCGTTCACGACGAGGCCCCGGTCCGCATCGGACCGGGGCTTCGTCGTAGGCGGGCGGACCGTGCAGATCAGTAGCTCGACCCGCCCAGGACGTCGCGCGGGTAGAGCTCGAACCTCACCCCGTCGACGGTGAAGGCCGTGTGGAGGTGAGGGCCGGTCGAGCAGCCCGTCGATCCGACGGAACCGATGCGTTGCCCGGCGGTCACGCTCTGCCCGGTCTTGACCGAGAAGGCGCTGAGGTGCGCGTACACCTGCTCGAGCCGGCGGCCGTCGACGGTCGAGGTGACGACGACCTCCTTCTGCTTCGTGGTGTTCGGCGCCCAGGAGGGGCAGCCCGAGGTGATCCAGAGCTCGCGAACCGAGACCGTACCGCCACGCATCGCATAGATCGGTGTCCCGGTCGCGGCCGATATGTCATCGCCGCTGTGGCCGGCGTAGGTCGTGAACGTGCCCGAGGGACGCAAGGGGTAGGCCCAACCGAAACGACCGGGGACGGATGCCGCGGCTGCGGTCGCGTCCGGTTGCGCCGCCATCTTCGCGCTCGTCCACACGTCGTCCCTGTTGCCGTCGACGAGACGTAGCACACCATCGTTGCCCAGGACCGCGCCCGTGGCGCCGAGTCCGCCGGTCTCCGAGCTCCAAAGCGCGACGTCGTACTGATTCAGCAGCAGCAGCTCACCGTCCTTCGTGAAGGACAGCCTGCCGTCGAGCACGAGCGTCGTCTTCGCGGTGCGGACGAGAGCGGTCCCCCGGGTGAGCGCGACATTGCCGTCGCCGAGGATGCCGAAGGCGTACCGGCCGTCCGGCGAGGTCAGCTTCACCCCGGGCCGGAGGATGGTTCCCGGCGTCATCACGGATCCGAGCGACCACGAGACGGCGCGAGCCGCCGAGGTCGTCGTCTTCGTCTGATACCCCGCGCGACTGGCCGAGACCGAGACCGAGACCGAGCGGCCCGCGACCCCGGTCGGAACCTCCCACTCGGTTCCCGTCGCACCATCGACGGGGTTGCCGTCGACTCGCCACTGGATGTCGAGCCGGCTGGGTGCGGGCTGCCAGGAACCCGCGGTGACCGTCAGCACGTTGCCGGCGACGGCGGTACCGCTGATGGTGGGTGCGGGGGCCCGCGTGAAGGCGGCCTGGGTCGCGGCGGGCGCCACGGTGATGCTCGATGGGGAGAGTGCCCCGGGCGCTGCGGTCGCCGCACTCGGCGCAGACAGCAGCAGGGCCACGGCCGACGCCGCAGCGATCGAGAGGGAGGCGATCCTCCGGGTTCTGGTCACGGTTCTCCTCCCGAATCCGACGCGCGAGGGAGAGCCCGCACCAGCCGTAAAAGTACCAGGTCAGGCGAACGGTCTCCTACCGCTCATCCGCGTGGGCGGGAACGGCGGTCACGAGCCGAGCGCGATCCCCCGCAGGAGATCCGCGTCGCCGAACAGCGGCACGACGAGACACACGCTGACGATGAGGAACGTCACGATGGCACCCACGGGCGGAATCCACCAGCTCAGCCTCCCGCGCGACAACGACCACCACGACAGGATCGCGGTCAGCAGCCACCCCACCGCGAACACCGTCGCACCGATCCCACCCCAGAGGGCTCCCTGGTCCGTGTTGGTGAACTCGCCGCTGACGCCGGCGACCTCCATCCACGTCTTCGCGAACGAGCCGTAGTCGACCAGCTGCGGGATCGCGCCGATCACCGTGACCAATCCGTACGCGAGGAGCGCGAGGGTGATCACGCGATCGGCCATCCGCGTCGGACGCGCGGCCACGGTCGTCGCCGGTGCGGTCGGCGGATGCGGCGGATCGACGGGTGCCGCAGGCTCCGGCGTGGGCTGACGGATGGCGGCCCGCTGCTCCTCGGGCGTCGCGTACTCCCCGTACTGCGGTCGCGGTCGGGGCTCGTCGCTCACGAGCGGTTCCGCCCCCCGAGAGCGCGCTCGTCGCGGCGGCCTTCGAGGTCCTGCCGCAGTTCCTTCGGCAGTGAGAACATGAGGTCCTCCTCCGCGGTCTTCACCTCGGCCACGTCGCGGTACCCCGCTCCTGCGAGATCCTCGAGCACCTCCGTCACGAGCACCTCGGGAACCGATGCACCGGACGTCACGCCGACGGTCTGCACGCCGTCGAGCCACTCCTGCTTGATCTCATGGGAGTAGTCGACGCGATAGGCGGCCTTCGCGCCGTACTCGAGCGCGACCTCGACGAGGCGGACGCTGTTCGACGAGTTCGCCGAGCCGACGACGATGACGAGGTCGGCATCCTGCGCGACCTTCTTGATCGCGACCTGACGGTTCTGCGTCGCGTAGCAGATGTCGTCCGACGGCGGGTCCTGGAGGTTCGGGAAGCGTTCGCGGAGGCGCCGGACGGTGTCCATCGTCTCGTCGACCGACAGGGTCGTCTGCGAGAGCCACACGACCTTGTCGGGGTCCTTCACCACGACCGTGTCGGCGTCCTCCGGAGAGTTCACGATGGTCACGTGCTCGGGAGCTTCACCGGCGGTGCCCTCGACCTCCTCGTGACCGTCGTGTCCGATGAGGAGGATCTCGAAGTCGTCGCGGGCGAAGCGCACGGCCTCGCGGTGGACCTTCGTCACGAGGGGGCAGGTCGCGTCGATGGCCTGAAGACCGCGGTCCGCCGCGGCGTTCACGACGGCGGGCGAGACGCCGTGGGCGCTGAAGACGACGTGGGCGCCCTCGGGGACCTCATCGACCTCGTCGACGAAGATCGCCCCGAGAGACTCGAGCTCGGTCACGACGTGGATGTTGTGGACGATCTGCTTGCGGACGTAGACGGGTGCGCCGTAGCGCTCGAGCGCCTTCTCGACGGCGATCACCGCCCGGTCGACGCCGGCGCAGTACCCCCGAGGGGCGGCGAGGAGGACGCGCTTGTCGCCCTGGACGGGGAGGTCGACGAGCCGCCCGCGGGCTCCCGGGATACGGGGCATCGGCAGCGAAACGGCTGGTGAGGTCACCCCTCGATTGTACGAACCCCCGGCTGGGTGGGGGACGTGTAGGCCAAGATGGGTGTCCGTGACCACTTTCCAGACCGAGGCGGGAGCCGTCCCCCCGCCGGATGCGGTGCACCCGCGGGACTCCTCTCCCGACACGCCCACGTCGGTCTCCCGGCTCAACGAGACGATCCGCGACTTCGTGCAGAAGTGGGGCGCGGTCTGGGTCGAGGGTGAGATCACCGCGTGGAACCTTCGCGGCGGCCACGTGTTCGGGCGGCTGAAGGATGCCGACGCCGACGGCATGCTCTCGTTCCGCATGTGGTCTTCGACCCTGCAACGCACCCCGGGCGACCTCAAGGTGGGCGACCGCGTCGTCGCCTGCGTCAAGGCCGACTACTTCGTCAAGACCGGCGACTTCAGCTTCACCGTGTCGGCCATGCGCCACGTGGGCCTCGGCGATCAGCTCGAGCGTCTCGAACGGCTGCGGGCGACGCTGCGATCGGAGGGCCTGTTCGACGCAGCCCGCAAGAAGCCGCTCCCCTTCCTCCCGCACGTCATCGGCCTCATCACGGGCGAACGCAGCGACGCCGAGAAGGACGTCCATCGCAACGCCGAGCTGCGCTGGCCGCACGTGCGCTTCCGCACGATCCACGCGGCGGTCCAGGGCGACCGCTGCGTCCCCGAGACCCTCGCCGCGCTACGGACCCTCGACGACGACCCCGAGGTCGACGTCATCGTCATCGCCCGAGGCGGCGGCGACCCGCAGACACTGCTGGGCTTCAGCGACGAGCGACTGCTCCGAGCGGTGGCCGCGGCATCCACCCCCGTCGTCTCGGCGATCGGGCACGAGAACGACCATCCCCTCCTCGACGACGTCGCCGACCTGCGCGCATCGACGCCCACCGATGCCGCCAAGCGCGTCGTCCCCGACGTGTCGGAGCAGCGCGCCCTCGTCCAGCAGCTGCGCAGCCGAGCGCGTACCCGGCTCACCCAGCGCGTGACGCACGACATCGCCGCTCTCGCGCAGCTGCGCTCGCGTCCGGTGCTGAGAGATCCCGAGTCCCTCCTCACGAGCCGTGCGCAGGAGGTCGTCGCGCTCTCGTCACGCGGTCGCGACGTGATGGCCAGGCGGTGGGATGCCGCGGCCCGCACGACGGCGGAGCTGCGCGCATCTCTGCGCGCCCTCTCCCCCGGCGCGACCCTCGACCGGGGCTATGCCATCGCGCACCTTCCCGGCGGCGGCATCGTCCGCGACGCACAGCAGGCGCCGGCAGGCGCGGACGTCGTGGTCACCGTCGGCCGTGGATCGTTCGCTGCGCGGTCGACCGGCGAGGTGGCGGAGACGGATGCCGCCGACTCCGCGATCTAGGATGGGAGACATGACGAGCGACGCCGGGGATGTGTCGGCCCTCTCCTTCGAACAGGCCCGCGATGAGCTCGTGCAGGTCGTCGCGAAGCTGGAGCAGGGGTCACCGACCCTCGAGGAGTCGCTGTCGCTCTGGACCCGCGGTGAAGCACTGGCCGCCCGCTGCGAGGAGTGGCTCCTCGGCGCCAAACGCCGGCTCGACCAAGCCCGCCCGGATGGCGAGGCCGGGTCCTGATGGCGAGGCAGCGCATCGTCGCCGAGCTGGGACGGCCCGAGACCCCGGCGGAGACCGCCGCGCGCAAGGCGGCGGCGTCTCAGCGCTACCGGTCGAGCAAGACCTTCCGGAACCTCATCGCCGCCCTCATCGTGTGCGTGGGGATCATGGCGGTCGTCTACCTGGGCGTGCCGCGCGGGACCCCCGCCGACGTCCCCGAAGCCGATGTCGCCGCATCTGCGGCGCAGGCTGAGAAGGTCGCGGGGCACGGCGTGGTGATCCCCGATGTCCCGGATGCCTGGCGTGCCAACTCCGCGCTCGTCGAGGGCGGAGAGTGGCGCATCGTCTACGCCCCCGCTCGGGGCTATGTCGAGGTCACCCAGTCCTTCAGCGCTCCGGACGGCTGGGTCTCCCGCGAGCTGGGCGGATTCGCGCCGACCGGTACGACCACGATCGACGCAGTCGACTGGGACGTGTACGAGCTCCCGAGCCCCGTCCAGCAGATCGACTACGCGCTGGCCACCACCATCGGCTCCGACACGGTGATCATCGGCTTGTCCGAGTCCACTGATCGTTCGGCCGCCGCAACCGTCGCCGAGAGCCTCGGCGACCAGATTCGCACCCTGCGAGAGGAGGCGCGATGAGCGCACACCCGACCCCGTCCGACGTGTGGTCCTCGATGCTCGCCGGGAACCGGCGGTTCGTCGCAGGCGAACCCGAGCACCCCCGGCAGGACGCTGAGCGTCGCCACGAGCTCGCACACGTACAGCGCCCGACGGCCGCGCTTTTCGGATGCTCGGACTCCCGCCTCGCCGCGGAGATCATCTTCGACGAGGGGCTCGGAGACCTGTTCGTCATCCGCAACGCGGGGCAGGTCATCTCCGACTCCGTCGTAGGCAGCCTCGAGTACGCCGTCGCCGTGCTCGGCGTCCCCCTGATCGTGGTCCTGGGCCACGACGAATGCGGCGCCGTCCGCGCGGCGATCGACTCCACCGCACCGGATGCTCCGGCACTCCCGGCGGGGATCTGGCGCCAGGTGGCCCCCATCGTCCCCGCCGTCCGTCGCGTGCTCCAAGCATCCCCCGGCACGACATCCGCCACGGTGGACGCCGAGGAGGTCGGTCGTGAGCACCTGCGCGACACTATCGCCGGCATCCTGCACTCTTCCGAGCTCATCAGCGACGCGGTCGCCGAAGGACGCCTGGCCGTCGTCGGCGCGAACTACCGCCTGGCCGATGGGACCGCCATCCCCGACGTGGTCGTCGGCGAAGCCGGCTGACCACTCCTTTCCCACCGCACACACGTGAAGCGAGGACGTTGACCACCATGACCGACGAGACCGACTACCGCATCGAGCACGACACGATGGGTGAGGTGCGCGTACCCAAGGACGCCCTCTACGCCGCGCAGACCCAGCGAGCGGTCGAGAACTTCCCCATCTCCGGGTCCGGCCTCGAGTCGACGCAGATCGCGGCGCTGGCGCGCATCAAGAAGGCCGCAGCGCTCGCCAACAAGGACCTCGGCACGCTCGACGGAGCGATCGCCGACGCGATCGCCTGGGCGGCGGACGAAGTCGTCACCGGGGCCTACGACGCGCACTTCCCCGTGGACACGTACCAGACCGGCTCGGGCACCTCGTCGAACATGAACATGAACGAGGTGCTCGCGACGCTCGCCACCCGCAAGCTCGGCAGCCCCGTTCACCCCAACGACCACGTCAACGCGTCGCAGTCGTCGAACGACGTCTTCCCGACCTCGGTCCACATCGCGGTCACGCAGGCGCTCATCGACGACCTGATCCCGGCGCTCGACCACCTCGCCGTGGCGCTCGAAGAGAAGGCCGACGCGTGGAAGAGCGTCGTCAAGAGCGGCCGCACCCACCTCATGGATGCAACCCCGGTGACCCTCGGTCAGGAGTTCGGCGGCTACGCCCGGCAGATGCGGCTCGGCATCGAGCGCGTCCAGTCGGTCCTCCCCCGCGTGGGCGAGGTCCCCCTCGGCGGCACCGCCGTCGGCACGGGCATCAACACGCCCCTCGGCTTCCCGCAGAAGGTCATCGAGCTGCTGGCTGCCGAGACCGAGCTGCCCATCACCGAGGCGAAGGACCACTTCGAGGCTCAGGCCAACCGCGACGGTCTCGTCGAGGCATCCGGTGCGCTCCGCACCATCGCGGTGTCGCTGACGAAGATCAACAACGACATCCGCTGGATGGGCTCGGGCCCGAACACCGGCCTCGGCGAGCTGCACATCCCCGACCTCCAGCCCGGCTCCTCGATCATGCCCGGCAAGGTCAACCCGGTCGTTCCCGAAGCGACCCTCATGGTCGCGGCGCGCGTCATCGGCAACGACGCGACGGTCGCCTGGGCCGGGGCATCCGGATCGTTCGAACTGAACGTCGCGATCCCGGTGATGGGAACCGCCCTGCTCGAGTCCATCCGCCTGCTCTCCAACGCGATGCGCGTCCTGGCGGACAAGACGGTGTCCGGTCTCGAGGCGAACGTGGATCGCGCGGCCGCATACGCCGGCATGTCGCCCTCGATCGTGACGCCGCTCAACAAGCTGATCGGCTACGAAGCGGCTGCGAAGATCGCGAAGCACTCGGTCGCCAAGGGCATCACCGTCCGCGACGCCGTCATCGACCTCGGGTACGTCGAGCGGGGCGAGCTCACCGAGCAGCAGCTCGACGAGAAGCTCGACCTCCTCTCGATGACGCACCCGGGGTGATAATCGGAGCGTGAACAGCGCCGCCGCACCGCCGCGACGGGGCACGCCGGGACTCGGGATCCTTCTCGCCGTCGCCGCAGCGGGCCTCGTCGGCGTGGGTGCGGCGGCGTTCGTCGTCGTCCTGCTCGTCGCACCTCAGGCCGCGGGCTGGACGGCGTTGGCGTGGACCGTCGCGGCAGTACCGGCGCTTGCGGGCATCGGTGTCGTCGGATGGGCGGTGCTCGAGCGGCGCGGTCTCGCCGCGGCGATCACGGCCGACTCCATCGAGGGCGCGTTCGAGACCCAGCAGCGACTGCTCGACGACGTCCGGCACGAGCTGAAGACGCCCATCACGATCGTGCGCGGCCACCTGGAGATGATGGATGCCGCCGACTCCGACGACGTCGAGTCGATCCGCGCCCTCGGCATCGCGGAGCTCGACCGGATGACGCGGTTGATCGGCGACATCGACGTCCTCGCGGCGGTCGAGGGCGGACGGCTCTCGCGCGGCGACGTGGACCTCGCGGCGCTCACGCAGCGGGTCTTCGAGATGGTGGGCGTCATCGGCGACCATGCCTGGCGCGTCGAGCAGTCGGCGGACGCCGTCATCCGCGCGGACGGGGATCGCCTCCTGCAGGCGTGGGTGGCCTTGGCGGACAACGCCGCGAAGTACTCCCCCACCGGGACGGCGATCGAGATCGGCAGTGCGGTCAACGCCGCCGGCGCGCAGCTCTGGGTCCGCGATCACGGCCCCGGCATCCCTCCTGCCGTCCGTCACCGGATCTTCCGCCGCTTCGACCGCGGCGCGGGAAAACGTCACATCGGCGGGTCCGGACTGGGTCTTGCGATCGTCGATGTCATCGCCAAAGCGCATGGCGGACACTGCACTGTCGCGGACACCCCCGGCGGCGGTGCTACGTTCACCCTGGAGATACCGATCGGCACGCGTGGGGCGCTGCCGTCCCCCATCCGCGCTGGCGACGTACTGCTGCAGCGAGAGGCAACCGAATGACCCGCATCCTGATCGTCGACGACGAGCCGCACATCGTCTCGCTCGTCTCGCGTGCGGTCCACGCCGAGGGCTTCGAGGCGGTGGGCGTCGAGGACGGCCCTGACGCCCTCGAGATCGCCCTCGCCGGCGACATCGACCTCATCGTGCTCGACGTCGGGCTTCCGACGATGGACGGTTTCGAGGTGCTGCGGGAGCTCCGGGGAGCAGGGCACACGACGCCCGTCATCATGCTCACGGCACGGAGCGGCACGGACGACACGATCGAAGGACTGGATGCCGGGGCGAGCGACTACGTTCCGAAGCCGTTCGCGGTGGCCGAGCTCATGGCGCGCGTGCGATCACGCCTGCGGGACGTGGCCGCGAGTGCGCCCACCTCGCTCACCCGCGGCGATGTGACGCTCGACATCCTGGCGCGTCGAGCGAGCGTCGCGGGGCGAGAGGTGGAACTCTCCAGCCGGGAGTTCGCTCTGGCCGAGCAGTTCGTCCGGAACGCGGGCGAGGTCCTCACCCGCGAGGTCCTGCTGAGCCGCGTCTGGGGGCTGGATTTCGACCCGGGATCCAACGTCGTGGACGTCTACGTCCGGTATCTGAGGGCCAAGCTCGGAGCGGATCACATCGTCACCGTGCGCGGCGAGGGCTACCTCTGGGAGTGACCAGTGACCCGGTGACGCAGGACACCCCCGGCCGCGCGGCCGGGGGTGTCCTGCGTCCGAGGAGCTTTAGCTGAGTTCGCCGGCCTCCAGCAGGTCCGTGACGAGCGCAGCGATCGCCGAACGCTCGGAACGCACGAGCGTGACGTGTCCGAACAGGTCGTGGCCCTTGAGGGTCTCGATGACGGAGGCGATGCCGTCGTGGCGTCCGACCCGGAGGTTGTCGCGCTGGCCGACGTCGTGGGTCAGCACGACCCGGGAGTTCTGGCCGATGCGGCTGAGGACGGTGAGGAGCACGTTCCGCTCGAGGGACTGCGCCTCGTCCACGATCACGAACGCATCGTGGAGCGAGCGTCCGCGGATGTGGGTGAGCGGCATGACCTCGAGCATGCCGCGCGCGACGACCTCCTCGAGGACGTTGCCCGTGACCACCGAGCCGAGGGTGTCGAACACCGCCTGACCCCACGGGTTCATCTTCTCCTGCGCGTCGCCCGGGAGGTAGCCGAGCTCCTGCCCGCCGACGGCGAACAGCGGGCGGAAGACGATGATCTTCTTCTGCTGCTGCTGCTCGAGGACCGACTGGAGCCCCGCGCAGAGCGCGAGAGCCGACTTCCCCGTGCCGGCGCGCCCGCCGAGTGACACGATCCCGACCTCCGGGTCCAGCAGCAGGTCGATGGCGATGCGCTGCTCCGCCGATCGGCCGTGCAGACCGAAGACGTCGCGATCGCCGCGGACGAGCTTGTACGACCCGTCGCCGGTCACGCGGCCGAGCGCCGACCCGCGCTCCGAATGGATGACGAGGCCCGTGTTGACCGGAAGACCCCGCACATCCTCGCTCACTCCGACCTCGCTGTCGTAGAGGTCGCTGACCTCGTCGCCGGAGAGGTCGATCGAGGCGATCCCCGTCCACCCCGAGTCGACGGCCTGCTCGGCGAGGTACTCCTCCGCGTTGAGGCCGAGCGACGCGGCCTTCACCCGCATCGGCAGATCCTTCGACACGACGGTGACGGCCTGTCCCTCCTGGCTGAGGTGCATGGCGACCGACAGGATCCTCGTGTCGTTGTCGCCGAGCCGCATGCCGGCGGGGAGGACGGTGGGGTCGGTGTTCGTCAGCTCGACACGCAGGGTCCCGTCGGCACCGACGGGGACCGGGAAGTCCAGACGGCCGTGCTCGACGCGCAGCTCGTCCAGGTGGCGCAGGGCCTGGCGGGCGAAGTACCCGATTTCGGGGTCGTGGCGCTTGCGCTCCAACTCCGTGACGACGACGACCGGCAGCACGACGGAATGCTCGGCGAAACGGAACAGCGCGCGCGGATCGCTCAGCAGGACGGAGGTGTCCAGCACGTAGGTGCGGAGTTCCTGGTCCTGAGCCGCCTCCACGGACTCGTGCTGGCGACGCTGCTTCTCAGGTGCTCGTGTAGTCACAACCCACTCCCGCCCCGGGTGGGAACCCACCCGGCAGTCACGAGTCGACCAGGGGTCACGAGTCGTGAGAGGCCGACTCGAACAGGCGCTCTGCCCGTTGGGATGAACCTAGGGTCGCCCGGCGACGCGGCACGGTCGCGACACGCCGCCGGATGTGTCCGACGCGTGAACTCTCCGTGTTAGGGCTCGAGTGGAAGCGGAACAGAGGGAGGCGTCACGACGGGGCCGACGCGTGACGCCGCCAGCGCGGCATCCAGCAGCCCGAACACATCGTCCGATGTCCCCGCGTGCGGCGAGATCCGGACGATCCCGCCGCGGACGGTCGCGGTGATCCCGGCGTTGACCAGTCCCGCAGCGATGGCGCCCGTGCGTTCCGGCTCCGGAGTCAGGGCGACGATCCCCGCGTGGCGATCGCGATCGGTCAGCACCGGGATGCCGTGGCTGTCGGCGATCTCCATCACGCGGCGAGCCTTCTCGGCGACGAGCGCGGCGATGGCCGGCACCCCGGCATCCGTCACCTCCCGGAGCGCGGCACTCAATCGTCCCGCCGCCTGAGGGTCGGGGCGGGAGATCGCGTAGGCGGCGGCACCGTCGCGGGGTTCTCCCACCTCGAGGTCGCCGAGCTCGGCCGCAGTGCCGGCGACTCCGGCCAGGACGGGAGTGATGCGTTCGCGGGCGCGGGCCGAGAATCGGGCGAACCCGGTGCCCCGGCCCGCGCGGATCCACTTGTACCCGTGCCCGGCGACGACGTCCGCCGCCGCCCAGTCGGTGTCGACGACGCCGAAGCCCTGGATGGCGTCGACGATCAGCAGTCGATCGCCGACGACCTCGCGGAGGGCCGGCAGGTCGGCGACGTACCCGGTCCGGTAGTCCACGAGGCTGACCGCGACGGCCGTCACCTCGTCGGTGAGGGCGGCGCGGACGGCGTCGGGGGTCACACGCGTGATCGTTCGATCGAGCTCGCGCACGCTCAGCAGATCTCGGAGGTCCGCGGCGCGGCGCGCCGCGACCGGGATCGTCGGGTACTCGTTCGGGGAGAGGAGGACGGTTCCCGACAGCCCGAACAGGGCGTGGAACATCGCGTCGGTCGTCGAGGGTGCAAGGGTGACCTCGTCGGCATCCGCGCCCAGCATCGACGCCACGAGCGCGCGAGCCTCGTCGACATGCGACGCGACGAGGTCGATGCCGGACGGCCGTCCCGACGCCGAGAGCTCCTCGTCGGCTCGTGCCTCTTCACGGACCGCGACGGACAGCGGGCCGAACGAGGCCCAGTTGAGGTAGCCCGTCTCGACCTCGAAGCCGGCCAGATAGGACTGCAGATCACTCACCGACAGATTTTCCCACGGATGCCGCTGGTGCGACCTCCGCAGCGCCTCGGAGAATAAGCGCCTCGGGGAATCAGCTCCCGAAGCGCCGGTCCCGGTCGCCGAAATCGCGGATCGCGCGGAGGAAGTCCACCTCTCGGAGGTCGGGACCGAGAGCCTCGACGAAGTAGAACTCGCTGTGCGCCGACTGCCACAGCAGGAAATCGCTCAGACGCTGCTCGCCCGACGTGCGGATCACGAGATCCGGATCCGGTTGACCGCCGGTGTACAGGTGCTCGCCGATCTGCTCGGGTGTGAGGCTCTCGGCGAGTTCGGTGAGCGACCCGCCCTTCTCGTTGTGCTTCGCGATGATGCTCCGGACGGCATCGACGATCTCGCCCCTGCCGCCGTAACCGACCGCGAGGTTGACGTGCAGTCCCGTGTTCTCGCGTGTCCGCTCCTCAGCTGTGCGGAGGCCCGCGGCGAGGTCGGGCGGCAGGATCTCGGCGCGGCCCACGTGCTTCACCCGCCAGCCGGGCTCGTGCGAGAGGGTCTCGGCGAGGTCGGCGATGATCTCGATGAGATCGGTGAGCTCCTGCGAATCGCGCTTGACGAGGTTGTCGGTGGAGAGCAGATACAGCGACACGACCTGGATGCCGAGCTCGTCGCACCACCGCAGGAATTCGTGCATCTTCGCGGCGCCGGCGCGGTGACCGTGCGAGACCGTCGTGAAACCGAGTTGCCTCGCCCACCGACGGTTGCCGTCGATCATCATCGCCACATGGTGTGGGACCGTCCCCGCCTCGATCTCCCGCCGCAGCCTCGAGCTGTACAGGCGGTAGAGGAGCCCTCGGCCTTGGGTCGAGGATGCGCGGGTCACAGGGATACGCTACTCCGACCGCACCGCCAGGACGGGATGGCCGCGTATTCAGCGGTGGGTATGACGGCGCGCGTAGGCTCAGCCCTGTGACCCGACACCTTTCCGACGACGGGGCCGAGATGCCTCAGCTGCCCCTCCTCGAAGCGGCGGCGGTCGACACCCAGGTCGAGATCCGACCGACCTGGCGCGGGTGGATCCATGCCGGGACCTTCCCTGTCGCGATCGCCGCCGGGATCGTGCTGATCACCCTGGCGCAGGGTGCTCCCGCCAAATGGGCGGCTGCCGTGTTCATGGCGACGTCGCTGCTGCTGTTCGGCAACTCGGCGCTGTATCACCGCTTCGATTGGGGCCCGCGGACCAAGATCGTCCTCAAGCGGATCGACCACGCGAACATCCTGCTGCTTATCGCCGGCACCTACACACCGATCGCCACGCTCGCCCTGTTGCCCCCGCAGGGCACGCTGCTGCTCATCCTGGTCTGGTCCGGTGCCCTGCTCGGCATCCTCTTCCGGGTCTTCTGGATCGGCGCTCCGCGATGGCTGTACGTCGCCCTGTATCTGCTCCTCGGGTGGGCGGCCGTCATGTACCTCGGCGACCTGCTTCGGGCGAGCGTCGCGATGATGGTGCTCGTGATCGTCGGGGGTCTGCTGTACACAGGCGGAGCGATCGTCTACGCCCTCAAGCGCCCCAACCCGTGGCCGGGGCACTTCGGATTCCACGAGATCTTCCACGTCTGCACGGTCCTGGCGTTCCTCTGCCACTGGGCCGCGTGTCTGCTGATCTCGCTCGAGCCGCTCAGCCCTTCGTTGGGCCTTCCGGCCTGATCTCGCCCGAGCCGCTCCCGTCGTTCCCGTCGGGAACGTCGCCCTCCCGCGCGGCGGCCTCCTCGGCGTCGAGCATCTCGTTGACGTCCGAGCGGTACTGCGCGCGCCGGATGCGACGGAGCATGTCGATTGCGAGGAGCACGATCACGACGGCGACGAGCGCGATCGCGATGAACCCCGCGACGCCGGGCGTCACCGCCTCGGCCGGCGGACCGGTGGGGGTGGGCGACGGGGTGGCGGCGAGCCATCGCAGATCCGGCATGTGACCTCATTCCTCAGCCAGAGCGAATAGCCTGGGATTCCAGCCTAGAACGGATGCCGCATGACCCCGACCGACCTCGACCGCAAGCTCGCGGAGCGGTACGGACGCACCCGGTCGTCCGCATCCCGGCGCCTGACCTGGGTGATCGTCGGTGTCGTCGCCGTCGCCGCCACCGGGCTGCTGGGGTGGTCGACCGTCTCGAACGCGATCAACTCGGTGGACGCCGACGCGACCGGATTCGACGTCGTGGACGAGCACTCCGTCGAGGTCCGGTTCCAGGTGTCCATCCGACCCGACACAGAGGTCGCGTGCGCGCTCGAGGCGCAGGATCCCGATCACGGGATCGTCGGCTTCAAGGTCGTGGAGCTCGCTCCCTCGACCGATCACACGCGCACCCTCATCGAACGCATCCCGACCACCGCAGAGGCGACGACGGGTTTTGTCCGCTCCTGCTGGATCCTCTAAGCTGAGGGTTCTCGCGCCCCGGTGACTTGCCGGGGCGTTTGGCTTACCCATCGACCGCACCGGGAGATCACGTGTCCGAGACGTTCCTGACCCAGGAGGCCTACGACCGCCTCGCCGCCGAGCTCGAGCAGCTCTCGACGGCGGGCCGTGAGGAGATCGCCAAGCGCATCGAAGCCGCGCGCGAAGAGGGCGACCTCAAGGAGAACGGCGGCTACCACGCGGCGAAGGACGAGCAGGGCAAGCAGGAGGCGCGCATCCGCACCCTCCAGCAGCTGCTGAAGGACGCGAAGGTCGGCGTCGCACCGGAGTCCGACGGCACGGTCCTGTCAGGCACGGTCGTCACGGCGATCGTCGCCGGCGGTGAAGAGGTCTTCCTCCTCGGCAACCGCGAGATCGGCGCCAACAGCGAATTGGACGTCTACAGCGAGGCATCCCCCCTCGGCGAGGCCATCATGGGCCTGCGCGAGGGCGAGAAGACGAGCTACACCGCGCCGAACGGCAAGGAGATCTCGGTCGAGATCGTCAAGGTCGAGACCTACTCGGGTCAGTGACGCGCCGGCGCCGGCACGCTCAGTTCGGGACGACCGTCGGAGCGTAGCCGGCGTCCTGCAGGATCGCCAGGACCTGCGCCCGGTGCTCCTCGCCTCGGGTTTCGACGCTCAGCTGCAGGATCACCTCGCTGATCTGCAGTCCCTGACCGTGTCGTGTGTGCAGGACCTCGATGACGTTCGCGCCGACGACGGACAGGAGCTCCGACACGCGGGCCAGCTGCCCCGGACGGTCGGGCAGCGGCACCTGGATGGTCATGTAGCGACCGGATGCCGCGAGCCCGTGCGCGACGACGCGTTGCAGCAGCAGCGGATCGATGTTCCCGCCGGACAGGATCGCGGCCGTAGGGCCGGACGCGCTGATCTTGCCCGTGAGGATCGCGGCGACGCCGACGGCACCGGCGGGCTCGACGACCTGCTTCGCGCGTTCGATGAGGACGAGGATCGCGCGTGCGATGTCGTCGTCGCTCACGGTCACGACCTCGTCCACGAGGTCTCGGATGATGTCGAACGGGATCGTCCCCGGCCGTTTGACGGCGATGCCGTCGGCGATCGTGGGCGAGACGTGCTCGGCGTCGAGCGGCTTTCCTGCGACCAGGGAGCCGGGGTAGCCGGCGGAGTTCTCAGCCTGCACACCGATCACGCGGATCGTGCGACCCTCCGCTGCGGCGCGGGCCTTGACGGCGGCGGCCACGCCTGCAGCGAGGCCTCCCCCGCCGATTCCCACGACGACCGTGTCGAGCCCCGGGATCTCGTCCATCAGCTCGAGACCGAGCGTGCCCTGACCGATGATGATGTCGTGGTTGTCGTACGGCGGGATGAAGACCGCTCCCGTGCGCTCGGCGAACTCCTGGGCGAGGCGAAGCGGCGTCTCGACGGTCGCCCCCTCGAGGATCACGTCTGCGCCGTACCCGCGTGTGGCGAGGAGCTTGGGGACGGGAACACCGAGCGGCATGAAGATCGTCGCCGGAATGCCGAGCGTCTGGGCGCCGAGAGCGACTCCCTGCGCGTGATTCCCCGCCGACGCCGCCACCACGCCGCGCGAACGCTCCTCGTCCGTCAATCGTGAGAGGCGATACGTCGCTCCCCGGATCTTGAACGACCCCGTGCGCTGCAGGTTCTCGAGTTTCAGGTGGACCGGCGCTCCGAGAACGCCGGACAGGAACTCGGAATCCTCGACGGGCGTCCGGGACACGACGCCCGCGAGCTCCGCGGCGGCCGTCTCGAACTCGGCCAGGGTCGGGGCGATGATCTTCGTCTGTTCGCTCACGCGGTCGTCCTTCTTGCTCGCGGCACGGTGCTCCAGATGAGGTCGTCCGGCCCGGGATCCACCGGACGTTCCCACCCGCGTCGGGACAGATACAGCCAGACGACGTTCACGAACGCCGCGAGGGGGACGGCGAAGACGGCGCCCGCGATACCTGCGACCATGGCGCCGCCCGCGACGGCGAGGACGACGGCGAGCGGGTGCACCTTCACCGCGGCGCCCATGAGGAGGGGCTGGAGGATGTGTCCCTCGACCTGCTGGACGCCCAGGACGATCACGAGCATCCAGAGGGCGATCCACGGGCCGTTGTAGACGAGCGCGAGGAAGACGGCGAGAGCGCCCGTCAGGACGGCTCCCACGAAGGGGACGAAGGCGCCGAGGAACACCAGCACGCCGATGGGTGCCGCCAGCGGAACGCCGAGGAGTGCCGCGCCGACCCCGATCCCGATGGCGTCGATCGTGGCGACGAGCAGCTGTGTACGCGCGTAGGTGATGACCGTCCGCCATCCGGCCCGCCCCGCACCGTCCACGGCGGAACGGGCGCGGGTCGGGAACAGGCGCACCACCCAGCGCCAGATCCCCGCACCGTCGGCGAGGACGCAGATGAGGATGAAGAGCGTCAGCAGGATGCCGGTGGCCACGTGCCCCAGCGTCGACCCGATCGCGAGTGCCCCCGACCACAGCAGTTGCGCCTGTTCCTGGAGTATGCCGAACCCCTGCCGGACGGCGTCGTCGATCTGGCCGCCCGTCAGATGCAGCGGGCCCTCGATGAGGAAGTCCCGGAACTGACCGATACCGGCGACGGTGCGGTCCCGAACGGATGCCGCGTCGCGTGTGATCTGCCAGATCGCGACCCAGAGGAGTCCCGCGATGACGGAGACGGTCAGAAGCAGGGTGATGATGAGCGACAGCCATCGCGGCAGGCGTCGCAGCAGGAGGGAGAAGAGCGGCCAGACGAGAGCCGTCACGAGGATGGCCGCCAGCAACGGGATGATCAGGAGCCGGAGCTGGATGACGATCCACACGAGGACGGCGATCGCCGCTGCCAGAACGAGGAACCGCCACGCGTACGCGGTCGCGATCTTCAGACCGCGCGGAACCGTGCCCGACACGTCCGTGGACACCGTCCGCACGCGCAGGGAGTCGAAGAACCCGCCTCGGGGCTTGTCGTCGGTACCGCTCACTGGCCCATCCTAGGACTCGGCGCTTCGAGGGGACGCCCGCCCCGCTCGGCGGACGTCAGAACTGGATCCGTGGCGGCTCGGCGATCGCTGCGCCGTCCACGACCTCGAAGAACTCGCGTTCCCCGAAGCCGAGTCGCCGGGCGAAGAGGTTGTTGGGGAACACCTTGATCTTCGTGTTCAGCTCCCGCACGCCGCCGTTGTAGAAGCGTCGCGAGGCCTGGATCTTGTCCTCGGTGTCGACGACGGCCTGCTGCAGCTGCAGGAAGTTCTGGCTCGCCTGGAGCTGGGGATAAGCCTCGGCCACGGCGAACAGCGACTTCAGCGCCTGCTGCATGTGCCCTTCGGCAACCCCCGCATCAGCGGGCGTCGTCGCGGTGAGGGTCTCCGCGCGCGCATGCGTGACGTTCTCGAAGACCGCCTTCTCATGAGCCGCGTAGCCCTTCACCGTCTCGATGAGGTTCGGCAGGAGGTCGGCGCGGCGTTTGAGCTGGACGGTGATGTCGCTCCACGCCTCATCCACGCGCACCGCGAGGGCGACGAGGGAGTTGTAGGTGGCCCAGAGGTAGACGCCGACGATGACGAGGAGGGCGAGGACCACGAGGACCGGGATGAGGTATTCCATGAATCTCCGATCGATAGCCTCCTCATCCTAACGACGCGGGTGGCGCCCGTGCGGATGGAGGATGCCTCTTCTCAGACGTTCCACACGGGGCGGCACTTGTAGGGTCGCTGTGTGACGGGTCTGCGCACGCATCGCTCTCTTCGGCTCGCTCTGGTCGCCGTCGCGGTGGCGATCGCGGCATCCGTCCTCATCCAGCTCGCGCAGGACGGCTGGGTCCTCTTGCCGTCCATCAGCGACTACTTCTACTCCCCCGCCAGGGGCGTGTTCGTCGGCGGGCTCACGGCTGCCTCCGTCGCCTTGCTGGCGCTGTCCGGTCGCGACACGGAGTCGATCATGCTCGATGTCGCCGCCGTGTTCGCGCCACTCATCGCGATCATCCCCACCGGCTACCGCGGCCAGCCGTTCGTCCCGGCGGACGTGCTGCCGACCGTTCGCAACGGCGTCGGCGTCTACCTCGTGATGGTCGCCGCCCTCCTCGTGCTCGCCGTGATCCTCGCGACGCGGGGCGAGGTGGCCTGGCGGCGGGTCGCGATCGTCGGGGGTATCGCGGGCGCGGTGTCCGCGGCGCTCGCGGTACTCGCCTTCGCACCGGGGGTGTCGGAGTCGTTCCCGTTCGCGGGGCGCGTGAATCTCCACCTCGTCGCAACGATATGCTTCTTCGCGATGTTCGCGGCGATCCCCCTGATCACCGCGTTCGGTTCTGCGGAACGGACGGAAAGGCGATACCGCCTCATCTACCTGACCGTCGCCCTCCTCATCGCGGTCGCCCTGGTGCTGACCGTCGTCGCGGCGATCGTCCGCCCCGAGGACGGTGGAGTGCTCATCGGCGAGACCGTCGCCCTAACGGCATTCGCCGTGTTCTGGACGACGCAGACGATCGAAAGATGGCGGGATGCCGATCCGCCCAGCATCCTCGCCGGTTAGGACCGTACCCCCACTGGGACTCGAACCCAGACTGAAGCGATTTTAAGTCGCCTGCCTCTGCCATTGGGCTATGGGGGCCCGCGGCCAGGGTATCCCGACCCAGCGGTCACGCAGAGCGACCCCCGGTTCGGCGGGTGCCGTCGCGGGGGTCGCTCGATGCGGTGAGGTCAGCTCGCGGCGACCTTGCCGGTCTTCTCCGCGGCGACCGTCTTCGGGTCGATCGCGGGGTTCTCCGGAGCGGCCGGCCGCGGGCGCGCGGCGAACTCCTCGAAGACCTGGCGGGGGTTCTGGAGGGTCTCGGTCGAGACGTTGTCGCGGCCGAGCCAGAAGTTCTGCCACCAGTCGCCGACAACCCGGAACTTGCGCTCGAAGGTCGGCATCGCGAGGCCGTGGTAGCCGCGGTGCGCGATCCAGGCGACGAACCCCTTGAGGGCGATCTTGCCGGACTGGAAGACGCCGTTGTACAGGCCGAGACCGGCGACGGCCCCGAGGTTCTTGTGGAAGTACTCCTTGGGCTCCTCACCGCGGAGCACCGCCACGACGTTCTTCGCGAGCAGTTTGCCTTGACGCACGGCATGCTGGGCGTTGGGCACGCAGAACCCGCCCACGCCGCCGCCCGAGAGGTCGGGGACGGCCGCGACGTCACCGGCGGTCCAGGCGCCCTCGACGAACTCCTCGGGGGTTCCGACGCGGAGGTCGGCACGGGCGCGCAGGCGACCGCGCTCCTCGACGGGGAGGTCGCCGCCGCGGACGACGGTCGGGTTCGCCATGACACCGGCGGTCCAGATGATGAGGTCGGTCGGGATGACCTGACCGGTCGACAGCTCGACGTTGCCGTCGACGGCGCCCTTCACCTGCGTGTCGAGGTGCACGTTCGCGCCGCGCTTGGCGAGGTCCTTGAGCACCCACTCGCTGGTCTTCAGCGACACCTCGGGCATGATGCGGCCCATGGCCTCGATGAGGTGGAAGTGGGTCTCCTCGAACGTGATGTTCGGGTAGTCCTTCAGCAGTGCGCTGGCGAAGGCACGGGTCTCGGCGAAGACCTCGATGCCCGCGAAGCCGCCCCCCACGACGACGACCGTCAGCAGGCGATCGCGCTCCGGCCCCGGCGGGAGGCTGGCGGCGCGGTCGAAGTTGGTGAGGATGCGGTCGCGGATGGCGACGGCCTCTTCGATCGTCTTGAGCCCGATCGCGTTCTCCGCGATGCCAGGGATCGGGAAGGTCCGCGAGACGGCACCTGCGGTGACGACGATCTGGTCGTACTGCTCCTGCCACGGCTCACCGAGCTCGGGAGTGATGGTGGCGGTCTTGTTCGCATGGTCGATCCCGGTGACCTTGGCGATCACGACACGGGTGCGCTTCAGGTGACGACGGAGACCGACCACGACGTGGCGGGGCTCGATCTCACCGGCCGCGACCTCGGGGAGGAAGGGCTGGTACGTCATGTACGGAAGCGGGTCGACGATGGTGACCTCGGCCTCGCCCTTGCGGAGGTGCTTCTCGAGCTTCCACGCCGTGTAGAAACCGGCGTAGCCGCCTCCGACGACCAGGATCTTGGGCACAGTGGTAGTCACAGTCGGAAGAACTCCTTGATTCAACGGCTCGGCGGTCGCGGGGTGCGCGCCGATCGGATGCGCCGGGCAGCAGCGGTGACCCCGAGCACGACCAGTATAGTCCCCAGGCTGAGCGCGATCAGCGGCACCGTACCGTAGCGCAGTGATTCATTGCTGGGGAGAAGCGGTGAGACGACCGCACGAGGAGGCTCGGCCTCGGGCAGCGGCGCGACACTGAAGGGTGTCGGGGTGGGACTGGCGGCCGGCGTCGATTCGGCGCGGCGATACAGCCGGATCCACTCGCGGAGGTCGCCCATCGGGTTGACGGACACCGCCGATACCGGCGCCGCGACCGCCTTCGCCGCGTTGATCAGTCCATACCCGTACAGCGCGTTCGGCACCTTCTTCTCGCGGTCGGACGGCGTCGCGGTGCGGACGATGCGGTTGATCACATTGGCCGCGTCGAGATCGGGGTGGGCGGATCGGACGAGGGCAGCGACACCCGCGACGATGGGCGCGGCGCCGCTCGTGCCGTCCCAGATGACGAGGTCGCCGTTCGGCGAGACGCCCAGCAGCTCCTCACTGGGGGCAGAGACCCCGATCGTGATGCCCTGGGTCGATGCCGTGCTGCTGGCGCGACCCTCCTTGTCCACGCCGCCCACGGTGAGGACTCCCGGGATCGTGGCGGGGGCACCCACCTCCTCCGTTCCGCTCTGGCGGTTGCCGGCAGCGACGACGACGACGACGTCGTGGTCGGCGGCGTACAGGAACGCGTCGTCCCACGACCGGTCCCAGTCAAGGGTGTTGGTCGTGAAGGAGAGGTTGATGACATCCGCGCCGTGGTCGACCGCCCACCGGATCGCCTCGGCAACCTGATCGACGAACGGGACGCTCGCATCTTCACCGAACCCGATCGACAGCGAGAGGAGGTCGGCCTCGGGCGCGACCCCGATCATGCCCTTGTCGTCCCCGGTTCCGCGGGCTGCGGCCAGGGACGCGACCCAGCTGCCGTGATTGCGGTCCTCTTCACCCACCGGGGTGCGACCGTCGGCCTTGCCGACGCCCGAGAAGTCCGCGCCGCCGACGACGGCTCCGTCCAGTTCCTTCGGGCCGCTCGCGATGCCGGTGTCGATGACCGCGATCGTCGTCCCCGCGCCCTTGGTCGTCTTCCAGGCGTCGGAGATCCCGTACTCCGTGAGCCAGTACTCCATGTTGCGGACAGGGTCGACGGCGGCCGTGGGCGTGGGCGCGGGCGCAGCGGCCGTGAGCGCAGCCGTGACGGCGACGAGCATGGTGGCCAGGACGGCGCGGACTGCCCTCATCCGGTCGTCCTCGGTGTCGCGCATGTGCAGCGCTCCGGCGACCACGATCCCCGGGCGAGAGCAATGTCGCCGATGGGATTCACCCCCGGACCCGCCGCAAGAGCGTGCGCGGCGAGGGCGTGCAGGCACTTCACGCGGGTCGGCATCCCGCCGGCGGACACTCCGGAGATCTCCGGAACCGTGCCGTGGACCTCTCGGTCGGCGAGGTACGCGGTGTGCGCAGCGGAGTATGCGGCGGCGAGCTCGTCGTCCTCAGCCAGCTCGTCGTTCATCTCGCGCATGACCTGGGTGGCTTCCAGCGCCGACATGGCTGCGGTCGCACCCGGATGAGTGAGGTAGTAGAACGTCGGGAACGGCGTGCCGTCGGGCAGCCGCGGCTCGGTGGCCACGACCGTCGGATTGCCGCAGGCGCACCGGGCCGCGATTCCGATGACGCCTCGCATCGGCCGACCGAGCTGCTCGCGCATGGTCTCGTGGTCAGCAGCGGACGCGGGCGAGAGTGTCGGATGGGGCACCGCTCAAGGGTACCCGGCGACGCACGTCGGGGCTGGGTGTCAGCCAGGCGCGACGGTCTTGGCGAGGCCTGCTTCGGTGACGGACCGGAGGAACTGCGTCATCCAGTCGCGCTGCGTCTCCTGGACGCTTCCGCTCACCGGGCGCTGCTCGGGTTCGATGACGTCGGCGGGCCGGTCGTCGGCGACGAGGTAGACCACCTCGCCCGGACGCCGGTAGTACAGACGCTCGCGCGCCTGGGCGACGATGTAGGACTCGTCGCGCCAGCGCTCGCGCTCCGCGGTCAGCTCGGCGATCTCGTCCTGCGTCGCCTTCACGTCGTGCTGCAGCGCCGCGATCTGCTGACGCTGATCGACGTACGTCCCGATCGTCGGGACGAGGACCAGAGAAGCCAGGACCACGAGTCCGAGCATGATGCCCATGAACCCCGACATCCGGATGCCGCCGACCCAGTCGCGGACGTTTACGCGGCGCTCCGACGCCCCATCACCCCGGCCGCGTCGGGACCTGGAGACGCGGGAAGGGGGAGCCGATGGTCTGTCCATGGCTCCCCCTTCTCGTGGATGTCGGTGCGGTGCGCTCGCGGGTCAGGCGGTGAAGCGCGGGAACGCGGCGGCGCCGATGAACTCCGCTGCCTCGCCCAGGTCTTCCTCGATGCGCAGAAGCTGATTGTACTTCGCGACGCGCTCGCTCCGAGCGGGCGCGCCCGACTTGATCTGACCCGAGTTCACCGCGACGGCGAGGTCGGCGATGGTGGTGTCCTCGGTCTCGCCGGAGCGGTGCGAGAGCATCGTGGTGTACCCCGCGCGGTGCGCGACGTCGATGGCGTCGAGCGTCTCGCTCAGCGTGCCGATCTGGTTCACCTTGACGAGGAGCGAGTTCGCGGCCCCGCGCTTGATGCCATCGGCGAGACGCTGCGGGTTGGTGACGAACAGGTCGTCGCCGACCAGCTGCACCTTGCTGCCGAGGCGCTCGGTCAGAGCAGTCCAGTTCTCCCAGTCGTCCTCGGCCAGCGCGTCTTCGATCGTGACGATCGGGAACGAGTCGACGAGGTCGGCGTAGTAGTCGACGAGCTGCTCGGCGGACCAGTCCCTTGTTCTCGAGGCGGTAGACGCCGTCGGAGAAGAACTCGGTGGCGGCGACGTCGAGGCCGAGGGCGATCTCGCGCCCGGGGGTGAAGCCGGCCTTCTCGATCGCCTTGACGAGGAAGTCGAGGCCCTCGCGGTTGCTGGGGAGGTCGGGGGCGAAGCCGCCCTCGTCGCCCAGGCCCGTGGCGTAGCCGGCGGCCTGCAGTTCCTTCTTGAGGACCTGGTAGACCTCCGCGCCCCAGCGCAGCGACTCGGAGAAGGTCTCGGCGCCGATGGGTGCGAGGAAGAACTCCTGCATGTCGATGCCGTTGTCCGCGTGCTCGCCGCCGTTGATGACGTTGAACAGCGGCACGGGCAGGACGCGCGCGTTGGGTCCGCCGAGGTAGCGGTACAGCGGCAGGTCGGCGCTGTCGGCGGCGGCCTTCGCGACGGCGAGCGAGACGCCGAGGATGGCGTTCGCGCCGGTGCGCGACTTGTTCTCGGTCCCGTCGGTCGCGATGAGGACCTCGTCGATGATGCGCTGCTCGCTGGCGTCGATGCCTTCGATTTCGGGGCCGAGCTCGTCGATGACCGCGTTCACGGCCTTCAGGACGCTCTTGCCGCCGTAGCGGCTCTTGTCGCCGTCGCGGAGCTCATACGCCTCGAAGGCGCCGGTGGACGCGCCGGAGGGGACGGCTGCGCGCTGGACGATGCCGTCGTCGAGCAGAACCTCCACCTCGACGGTCGGGTTGCCGCGCGAGTCCAGGATCTCGCGTGCGCCTACTGCCTCGATCAATGCCACGGGGGTTTCTCCTTGCTTGTGGAGGATGGAACGGGAGCGTCTTCGGTCCGCCATCGAGTCTAGTGAGGCGAGGGATGCCGCACAGGACCGGGTGTCACACGAGGAGCGCGATCGCGAGGCCGTCCCAGCCTTTGCGGTCGAGGGTCTGGAGCGCCGTCGCCTCGAACCGCGGATCATCGCGGAGCATCTCGAGCCCGGCGCGGACGCCGTCGACCTGGGACCCGGCATCCGTCTCCACGACATGCCCGGATCGCACGACGTTGTCGACGACGATTACGGCGCCGGAGCGCCCGAGCCTCGCCGCCCAGTCGAGGTAGAGGACGTTGGACTCCTTGTCGGCGTCGATGAAGACGAGGTCGAACGGCTCGGATCCCGCCAAGGACGGGAGGATGTCCGCGGCGCGCCCCTCCCGAACGTCGACGCGGCCTGCGACGCCGGCGCGCTCGAGGTTTCGGCGGGCGACGGCGGCGTTGCGTGGCTCCGCCTCGATCGTCACGACGCGTCCGCACTCGGGGAGGGCGCGGGCGAGCCAGATCGTCGAGTAGGCGCCGAGCGTGCCGATCTCGAGGACGCGCCGGGCACCCGCGAGTCGCGCCAGCAGATGCAGGAATTTGCCCGACAGCGGCGCCACCTCGATCTCCGGCATCCCCTCCGCCGCGAGTGACGCGATCGACGCGATGAGCGCGTCGTCCTGGGCGACGAGCGTCTCGGTCAGGTAGGTGTCGACGCCGTTCCATCGGTCGGGCACGGGATCGAGGGGCGCGGGATGGACCATGCCGCCACTCAATCGGTCCCGCGCCCGGGCGTCAACGCCGCGTAGGCGGTGAGGAGCCCGGCAGCGGTGGCCGCGTCGTCGACGGTGACGGTCAGCGTGCGTCCGTCGCGCCGGCGGACGAGCACGCCTTCACCAGTGCGGAGGACGACTCCCTGACGTCCGCCGGACGCCCAGCGGATGCCCCAGCCGCCGAACTCGCCCATGGGTGAGACCTCTACGACCTCGGCCGAGACGATGTCGGCGCTCGGGACGTGGACCCGGGGCCACCCCGCCGCCGAGACGGCGGTCAGTCCCTCCGGGTCGACGCGCACGTGGAAGCGGAGCGTCGTGGCGACGACCACGAACAAGACGACGACCACGATTCCCGCGATGACCGCCGAGACGAGGTCTCCGAGGAAGAGCACGGGCAGGACCGCGAGGCATCCGATCCCGAAGGCGATCCACAGGACGACGGCGCCCGCCCGTGCGAGCGTGACGCCCTGCAGCCAGACGACCCGCTCCCCCGCCCGGACCGGCACGTCGATCGCCGCGCCCGCCGAAGTCGGTCGCCACGGCACGTGGGGCTGGACCGCCCACCCGATGAGGCCCGCGGCGACAGCGGCGAGGATCACGGTCGGGATGAGGAGGACCGGGAGCGTCACGGCGGGGTCCGTCCGATCGATCTGGATGCCGAGGGTCGCCGTGCCGAGCGCACCGACCAGGACGGCGACACCCGTGGCGACTGCGCCCAGCAGGCGATAGGCCGCGCCGTGGTCGCCGCGGCGGAGTCCTCCGACGCTGGCGGCGAACAGGACGACGGGCATCCCGATCCCGATGAGCACCGTGGCGAGGGGGACGGTCCAGGCGGGAGCGAAACCGTCCGGCGCGCCACTCCACCCCCAGTGGGTCGCGACCGTCGAGGGGACGCGCGCCACGAGCAGCAGTTGCACCGCGGCCGTGACGACGGTCACGGCGGCCGGCACGACCAGGGCGATCAGAGTGAACCGGCGGCGGGCGATGTTCAGGGTGTCAGCGGTCACGAGCAGCCTCCTTGACGAGGGCGGACAGGGTGTCGGGCGAGACGTTCAGAGACCGCGCCTTGTCGACCAGCGCGACGATCTCGGCCTGGAGGCCGGCGAGCGCCGCACCGGCGGGGGTGACGACCGCCCCGCGACCGCGGCGGAGGTCGACGAGACCCTCGTCGCGGAGGTCCTGGTAGGCGTGCAGCACGGTGTGGAGGTTCACGTGCAGCGCCTCGGCCACGTCCCGGGCGGCGGGCAGACGCTCGCCGGCGGCGAGGCGACCCCCGGTGATATCGGCGCGGAGCGCGTCGGCGATCTGCGCGAACAACGGCACCGTGCTCTGCGGGTCGACGCGGATCAGCATGCGTTAATTATAGCGCAACTATAACTATCAGAACGTTTGCTCGTGTCCGGTACTCTCGCGCCGTGTCCTCCCCCGGCCTGTCCCGTCGCCTCGGTGTCGGCGACGCCGTCGTCATCGGTCTCGGAGCCATGATCGGTGCGGGGGTGTTCGCCGCATTCGGCCCCGCGGCGCAGGCAGCCGGCAGCGGGCTCCTCATCGGGCTCGGGATCGCGGCGGTCGTCGCCTTCGGAAACGCGACCTCGACAGCACAGCTCGCCGCCGTGCACCCCACGTCGGGAGGGGTCTACGCGTACGGTCGCGCGGAGCTCGGTCCGTGGTGGGGATTCCTCGCGGGCTGGGGCTTCGTCATCGGCAAGACAGCGAGCTGCGCCGCGATGGCCCTCACCTTCGCCGCCTACGTCGCACCGCCCGGATGGGAACGCCCCCTCGCGGCGCTCGCCGCCGTCGCCCTCGGCGCCGTCAACCTGTTCGGGATCACCCGCACCGCCCAGGTGGCGCGCATCCTCGTCACGGTCGTGCTCGTGATCCTGGCGCTCGTCGCCGTGGCGGGGTTCTCCGCGGCGCCGTCCGCTGGCGGGTGGAGCGCCGGCCCCCTCGCAGCAGGACCTCTCGGAATCCTGCAGGCGGGCGGCA
The DNA here is from genome assembly GCF_030818715.1 of Microbacterium sp. SORGH_AS_0505. Taxonomy (NCBI): domain Bacteria; kingdom Bacillati; phylum Actinomycetota; class Actinomycetes; order Micrococcales; family Microbacteriaceae; genus Microbacterium; species Microbacterium sp. SORGH_AS_0505. Next base: position 2,814,042 of record NZ_JAUTAT010000001.1, read on the forward strand.
TCCTGTTCTTCGCCTTCGCGGGGTACGCCCGCATCGCGACCCTCGGTGAGGAGGTCCGCGACCCCGAACGCACCATCCCGCGCGCGATCGTCTTCGCCTTCTCGGGCGCCCTGCTGGTCTACGCCCTCATCGGCGTCGTCGCGCTGGGCGTCCTGGGGCCCGACGCGCTCGCGGCGTCCTCCGCGCCGCTGGTCGACGTCGTTCGGGCCGCAGGGTGGGATGCCGCTGCGCCGGCCGTGCGGATCGGTGCGGCGGCGGCATCCCTCGGTGCCCTCCTGGCCCTGATAGCCGGGGTCGGGCGCACCTCGTTCGCAATGGCTCGGGAGGGCGACCTCCCGCGGATCCTGGCGACGGTGGATGCGCGGTGGCGGGTGCCGCGGAATGCGGAGATCGCCGTCATCGCGGTGGTCGTCGTCATCGTCGCCCTGGGGGACGTCCGCGGCGCGATCGGGTTCTCGTCCTTCGGCGTCCTGCTCTACTACCTCGTAGCCAACATCGCCGCCTTCCGACAGACAGGCGACGCCCGACGCTATCCGCGCGTCCTGCAGATCGTCGGGGCGGCCGGGTGCGCCGCGCTCGTCGTCACGCTGCCGTGGCCGGCTGTTCCCGTCGGGGTCGGGGTGCTCCTGGTGGGGCTGGGGTATCGGATGCTGCGGCTTCGGCGTCAGCGCGCCTGAACGCATCCCTCACCACGGGGAGGAGCGCCTCCGCCGTCCGCCGGTACCCGAGCGCGCTGGGGTGGAATCGGTCGAGACTGAACATGCCGTCGGGATCGATGCGGAAGAACGGTCCAACGGCCCGGCGCAGCGACACGATGTCCGCGCCCGCGGAACGCGCGTGCTCGGACTGCGCCTCGGCGAGCTGCTGCGAGGCACGCGAGCCGATGCTCCGCAGAGGCTGGGGCACGGCACGGAGCGCTCCGAGGTCGGGGCACGTCCCCACGACGACGGCGGTGCCCATCTCTCGCAGCCGCCGGACCGCGTCCGTGAGGTGGGCGGTCGCCACGGAGACCGGAACGCGGTGGGTGACGTCGTTGCCCCCGACGATGATCACCGCGACGTCGGCGCGGTAGTCCTTCGGCAGCGCGGCGAGCTGACCCGCCAGGTCGGACGATTCGGCGCCGACCACAGCCCCTGTCATGAGCCGCACCGGTCGGTCGAGCTCCCCCGCGAGCGCCTTCGCGAGCCGGCCGCCGAGGGTCTCCTTGCGGTGCTGGGCGCCGAGTCCCGCGGCGATCGAGTCCCCCAGCATCAGCAGGTCGACGGGCTCGCCGCCGAGTCCGGACCGCCAGACGCGATCGGCCACGGGCGGAGTCTCACCGAGGGGCTTGCCGATCCGTCGCCGCGCGAGCGCTGCTTGGCGCGAGAGCCCTAGACGGATGCCGACGGCCAGCGCTCCGGCCACGGCGCCGCCCGAGGCGAGCAGGGTGAGTCTGAGGGGGGTCCGCGTCGTCCGTGCCACGCGGACAGCACACACCGGGAGGGTGAACGGCATCCGACGCGCCGGTATCGGGCGGGCGACGCGTCACGGAGGAGCCCTCAGACGCTCCCGGGCGACCGCAGCGAATCGACGGCCGACGCGATCCGCTTCTCGCGGGTCTCCGCCTTCTTGGCCTCGACGACGGAGCGCACCATCTCCTTGCGCCTCGACGGCGCGAGGGCGTCGAAGGCGGCGCGGACCTGCGGCTCGGCATCCAGGGCGCGTCCCAGGTCTTCCGGGACCTCGATGGCACGCTCCTCGCCGTCGAGGTCGATCTGCGCGTCGACCTCGTCACCGATCTCGACGCCGAGCTCGGCGCGCGCGGCCTTCGACAGGCCGATGAGGGTGCGTCCGCCCATGACGCCCAGACGCAGGCGCGCGGTACGCCCGTCGATCGTGACGACGACTGCGGCGCGTTTGCCGCCGCCGAGGTCCCCGACCTGCTCGTCGGTCAGTTCGATCGCGGTGGCGGGCCCGTTCTTCGGCAGCACCGTTCGGACGTGGAGGGTCATGGCCGCACGCTAGCAGCGGGACCCTGCCGTGTCACCCGAGGGGACGCGTCTGGAGCGAGGACGATTCCGCGCCGGCCGACACGGTCGCGAACGACGTGTACCCGTCGGCTGCGGAGCGCTCCAGCAGACCCTTGAGGTTCTTCGTGCGCTGCTCGAGGCGCACACGGGCACCCTGCGAGACGAAGAACGCCTTATGGGTCGCCAGTTCCGCGAGCGGGACGTCGCGGTCGGCGATGAGGACGACGGCAGCGGATGCCGCATCCTCCGCCGCTCCCACGAGGTCGACGATACGCTCGAAGCCGATCGAGAACCCGACGGCGGGGACGTCCTGCCCGAGGAACCGGCCGATCATGCCGTCGTAGCGACCGCCGCCGCCGAGCGAGTACGACACCGACGGGTGGGCGAGCTCGTAGATCGTGCCGGTGTAGTAGCCCATCCCGCGCACGAGGAAGGGATCGAACCGCAGTGGCACGTCGGTCTCGCCGCGCGCGGCGGCGACCGCCTCGCCGATCCCGACCAGGTGCGCGACCACATCATCAGGGACCCCGTCGGGCAGCGCGTTGCGGATCTGCGCCTCACCGAACGGCAGATACTCGCGGGTCTGCGGGCGGGTCAGGAACGCCTCCAGCGCGGCGACGGCGGCCTCGTCGGCTCCCCGGTCGCGGAGTTCGGCGACGACGCCGTCGGCGCCGACCTTGTCGAGCTTGTCGATCGTGATGAGGACGCCCGCGCGGTCGGCGTCGGCGAAGCCGAAGACCGCGAGCATCGCGTCGAGCGCGCGACGGTCGTTGATCCGGATCGTGCCCCCCTCGAGGCCGAGCGCGTCGAGGACGTCGAGGCTCGCGGTCAGGAGCTCCACCTCGGCGCGCGGCGTCGCGTCGCCGATGATGTCGATGTCGCACTGCACGAACTGGCGGTACCGGCCCTTCTGGGGGCGCTCCGCACGCCACACCGGCGCGATCTGGATCGCGCGGAACACGGACGGGAGCTGAGCGCGGTTGGTCGCGTAGAACCGCGCGAGCGGCACCGTCAGGTCGTAGCGCAGACCGAGGTCGGACAGCGCCGCCGGGTCGTCCGCGGCATCCCGGATCGCGTCGGCGTCGAGACCGCGACGGAGGACGTTGAAGGCGAGCTTCTCGTTGTCGCCGCCGATCCCCGAGTGCAGCCGCTCGTAGTCCTCGACGACGGGCGTCTCTATCTCGTCGAAGCCGTGGGCGCGGTAGCGGTCACGGATGACGGCGAGCACGCGCTCGCGGCGGGCCTTGTCGGCGGGGAGGAAGTCGCGCATACCGCGCGGCGGGTTCACGGAGGGCACGGCCCCATTCTTCCAGACCGCGGCGCTCGCTCAGGAGGACTCGGCCGCGCGCACCTCGTCGGCGAGCGCGCGCAGTCGCTGCCGCAGGGCGCGCTCGGCGTCCCACCCCTCCGAACGGGCACGGGCGACGAGGGCGAGGAGCGCGTCGCCGAGCTCGGACTCGTCCGCGGGGTCCGCCGGTGCCGGCGACCCCGTCACCCCCACCTGCGACGCCTTCCCGAGCATCTTCTGCGCGAGCGCAAGGGAGGGCATGTGCGTCGAGACCCCGTCGAGCACGCTCGTGCGCGTCCGCTTCTCAGCCGCCTTCGCCGCGTTCCAGTGGACGAGGACCTCCTCGGGCGTCGTGGCGACCGCGTCGCCGAACACGTGCGGATGCCGGCGGATCATCTTCTCGGCGAGCGCATCGGCGACGTCGTCGATGTCGAAGGGGTCCTGATCGTCCCGCGACGCGATCTCGGCGTGGAAGAGCACCTGCCACAGCAGGTCGCCGAGTTCCTCCTTCAGGTCTGCGCGCGTGCCGGTCTCGACGGCGTCGACGAGCTCGGCCGCCTCCTCCTGCAGGTACGGCACGAGGTCGTCGTGGTCGATCCGCTGCGTCCAGACGCACCGGTCGCGGACGGCGTGCATCGTCTCGGCGGCGCGACGAAGAGCGTCGCTGGACGAGGGAAGGGGCTGCGACATGACCGCAACGATACGAGGGATGCCGGACCGCGGCATCCGGGACGGCCGACGTACCCTGGTTCGATGACCTCCCCCGTCTCGACGGCGACGCCCGCGGCCGGCGGGACCCGTGTCTCGATGTTCACGCTGTCGACCTTCGTCGTGGGATCGATGATCGGCGCCGGCGTGTTCTCGCTGCCCTCGACCTTCGCCGAATCGACCGGTGTCGCCGGCGCGCTCATCTCGTGGGCGATCGCGGGCGGCGGGATGCTGATGCTCGCGCTCGTCTTCCACCGGCTCGCCCTCCGCCGCCCCGATCTCGATGCGGGGATCTTCAGCTACGCGAAGGCGGGCTTCGGCAACTACCTCGGCTTCTTCTCGGCGTTCGGCTACTGGGCGAGTGCGTGCGTTGGCAACGTCTTCTACTGGGTGTTCATCACCTCCACCCTCGGCGGCGTCTTCCCCGAACTGGGTGAGGGCAACACGCTTCTCGCGGTGGCCGTCTCGTCGGTCGGGATCTGGCTGTTCTTCCTGCTCATCCGCCGCGGCGTGCGGCAGGCGGCCTCGCTCAACCGCATCGTGACGGTCGCGAAGGTCCTGCCGATCGTCGTCTTCGTGGTGCTCTGCCTGACGGTGTTCGACCCCGCCGTCTTCGCGGCGAACTGGGGCGGCGGCGACATGACCGGTCTCGGCGAGCAGATCCGCGCGACGATGCTCGTCACGGTCTTCGTCTTCATCGGCATCGAGGGCGCAAGCGTCAACTCCCGTCACGCCCGCCGTCGCAGCGACGTCGGACGGGCGACCGTCCTCGGATTCGTGAGTGTGCTCGCCGTCTTCGCCTCCGTGACGATCGTGTCCTACGGCGTTCTCCCCCGCGCCGAGCTCGCGACGCTCCGACAGCCCTCGATGGGCGGCGTGCTCGAGCAGGCCGTGGGCGGCTGGGGCGCCGTGTTCGTGGCGGTGGCCCTCATCGTGGCCGTCCTCGGCGCGTACCTCGCGTGGACGCTCATGGCCGCGGAGGTCCTTCTGTCCGCGGCGCAGGCCGGCGACCTCCCCGCGTTCCTGCGCCGCACCAACAAGAACGACACGCCCATCGGTGCACTGACCCTCTCTACCGTGCTGGCGCAAGTCATGCTCGTCGTCGTCCTGTTCGCGCAGAACGCGTTCGACGCCGCCCTCGAGCTCACGAGCGCGCTTGTCCTCATCCCGTTCTTCCTCTCAGCGGCCTACGGGCTGAAGCTCGCGATCCAGGACGGCGCGTCGCGCCGCACCGGCGAACTGATCATCTCCGCCGCAGCGACCATCTACACGGCCTACCTGCTCTGGGCTGCGGGGCTCACCTACCTGCTGCTGTGCCTGGTGATCATCGTGCCGGGCACGATCCTCTACGTGATCGGCCGACGCGAGCAGAGGGCCCGGGTGTTCACGCCCGCCGAGTGGGGGCTCTTCGGCCTCGCCGCGGCCGGCGCGGCGGCCGCCGTCGCATTGATCGCAACCGGCGCCATCTCGATCTGACGGAGCCCGGGCCCACGCGGTCGCACCGCGTCATCGTGTCAGGAAGCCCCGAGAACCCCCGCTAGCGTGAGACGGTGCACGAACTCACGAACACCGAAGCGATCGACCTCGTCGGACGGTACGAGGCGGAGCAGAACATCCCGGAACAGATGCGCGCCGACGTGCGCGTTCTCGGCTCGCTCCTGGGCCGAGTACTCCGCGAGAGCGGTTCCCCGGGCCTGTTCGAGGACGTCGAGCGCCTCCGGATCGCCACGATCCAGGCCTACACCGACGACGATCCTGAGGCGTTCGCCCGCGCTGCCGCGATCGCCGAGTCCTACACGCTCGCACGCGCCGAGGAGGTCGCCCGGGCGTTCACGTGCTACTTCCACCTCGTGAACCTCGCCGAGGAGCACCAGCGTGTCCGCATCCTCCGCGAGCGCGGCGGCCGCGGGAACGAGAAGAACGCGAGCGACTCGATCACCGCGGCCTACCGGAGCCTGGCATCCGAGATCGGTGAGGACGCCGCCCGCGAGCGCCTTCAGGGCCTCCGGTTCCACCCCGTCTTCACGGCGCACCCGACCGAGGCACGACGCCGAGCGGTGTCCTCCAGCATCCGACGCCTCGCCGAGCTGCTCGCCGACCGCGACGCGACCGACGCCGAGAGCGCCGACCGTCGTCGCGCGGAGCGCCGCATGCTCGAAGAGGTCGACACCCTGTGGCGGACCGCGCCGCTGCGCGCTGAGAAGCCCTCGCCGACCGACGAGGTGCGCTCGGTCATGGGCGTCTTCGACGAGACCCTCTACACCGCCATCCCGCATGTGTACCGCCGCGTCGACGACGCGCTGCAGGGTGAGGATGCCGGTGCCCGCCCGCCGCTCGTGAAACCCTTCGTCCGCATCGGGTCCTGGGTCGGCGGCGATCGCGACGGCAACCCGTTCGTGACGGCCAAGACGACCCGCAAAGCCGCCGGCATCGCGAGCGAGCACGTCCTCCTCGGTCTCGAGCGGACCGCGGGCCGTGTGGGCCGGACCCTCACCCTGGACGCCACGACCACCCCGCCGACGTCCGCCGCGCTCGCCCTCTGGCAGAAGCTGAAGGATGCCGACGAGGACGCAGCGGCCGAGATCGCCAAGCGCTCGCCGAACGAGCCGTACCGCCGCATCCTGCTGCTGCTCGCACGCAAGATCGCCGCCACCCGCACCCGGAACGCGGACCTCGCGTACGCCGATCCCGAGCACCTGCTCGCGGATCTGCGCATCGTGCAGGACGCGCTGGTGCACGCCGGCGCGCCGCGTCAGGCCTACGGCCACCTGCAGCAGCTCATCTGGCAGGTCGAGACCTTCGGGTTCCACCTGGCCGAGCTCGAGGTGCGTCAGCACTCCGCCGTGCACGCGAAAGTGCTCGCCGAGCTCGAAGAAGGCGGTTCGACGCGCTCCGAGCTCGCCGACGAAGTCCTCGAGGTGTTCCGCACGATCGCGTTCCTGCAGGAGCGCTACGGGCCGCGCGCCGCGGGCCGCTACATCGTGTCCTTCACCCGGTCGGCCGAGGATCTCGCCGCCGTGCACACGCTCGCGCGGCACGCCGTCGGCCCCGGCGGCACTCCCGCGGTGCTCGACGTCATCCCGCTGTTCGAGACGTTCGCGGACCTGCAGGCGGCCCCCGGCATCCTCGCCGAGATCGTCGAGCACCCGCAGTTCGCGTCGCGCCTCGCCTCGACCGGCCGGCGGCTCGAGGTCATGCTCGGGTACTCCGACTCGTCGAAGGACGTGGGGCCCGTTGCCGCGAACCTCGCGCTCTACGAGGCCCAGGCCGAGATCTCGGCGTGGGCCGTCGAACAGGGCATCGAACTGACGCTGTTCCACGGCCGCGGCGGTGCGCTCGGGCGCGGCGGCGGTCCCGCGAACTCCGCGATCCTCGCGCAGCCGCCGCACTCCGTCGACGGCCGATTCAAGCTGACCGAGCAGGGCGAGGTCATCTTCGCCCGCTACGGCGACCGCTCGATCGCGATGCGACACATCGATCAGGTGGCGGGCGCCATGCTGCTCGCCTCGGCACCCTCGATCGAGGAGCGGAACCGGTCGGCGGCCGAGCGGTACGCCGGCATCGCCCGCGTCATGGATGCGGCATCCCGGGAGCGGTTCTTCGCCCTCGTCAAGGCGCCCGGGTTCGCTCCGTGGTTCGCTCAGGTCACGCCGATGGAGGAGATCGGACTGCTCGCGCTCGGGTCCCGCCCCGCGCGTCGCGGACTGTCGGTCGAGTCCCTCGAGGACCTCCGCGCCATCCCGTGGGTGTTCGCGTGGACGCAGGCGCGCATCAACCTGGCCGGCTGGTTCGGCCTGGGCACGGCGCTCGACGCGGTGGGCGACGAGAATGCGCTCCGCGAGGCGTACGAGCAGTGGCCGCTGTTCCGCACCCTCATCGACAACGTCGCCATGAGCCTGGCGAAGACCGACGACCGCATCGCCCGCCATTACCTCGAACTCGGGGACCGCGAGGACCTCGCGGCGCTCGTCCGCGACGAGATGGCGCTCACGCGCGCCTGGGTCGTGACGCTCACCGGCGGGACCGAACTCCTCTCCAACCGTCCGGTCCTCGGCCGCGCGGTGAAGATGCGGAGCCCGTACGTCGACGCCCTGTCGCTCCTGCAGCTGCGGGCGCTCCGCGGCCTCCGCGACTCGTCTGCCGTCGAGGTCGACCCCGACCTGCAGCGCCTGCTGCTGCTGTCGGTGTCGGGCGTCGCGGCCGGCCTGCAGAACACCGGCTGAGACCCTCGAAACGAGGAACGCCCCGCCCCGACACGACGTCGGGCGGGGCGTTCCTCGTTCGGGCCGTTCTGTGAGTCAGGCCGTGGCGTCGCCCGTCGGCAGCGGGAAGATCTGATCGAGCAGCGTGCTCGTCCACGCGATGAGGTCCGTGTCCGCGAGCGCCTCTCCCCCGGCGGTCGGCAGCGGCACGACCATGGCCTCGCCGCCCGAGACGACCTTCGATTTCGGGTGCAGCCGCTGCAGACGCACGCGGATCGAGTCCGCGAGGTGCGCGGGGGCGATCCGGAGGTTCGGTCCCATCGCGACGACGTCGGAGAGCCCCGACTGTGCGGCGCGGCGACGCAGTCGCGCGATCGCGATCAGGCCGTCGACTTCCGCGGGCGGCGTGCCGTATCGGTCACGGAGCTCTTCGAGGACGAGGTCGATCGCATCGGGCGCCGCCGTGACGGATGCCGCCGCGGACAGCTTCTGGTAGGCCTCCAGACGCAACCGCTCGCTGTCGATGTACGACTCGGGGATGCGGGCCTGGACGGGCAGCTCGAGGCGCAGCTCGGTGGGGCCTTCGGTGTCCTCGCCGCGGAAGGTCGCGACCGCCTCTCCGATCATGCGGAGGTAGAGGTCGAAACCGACGCCGGCGATGTGGCCGGCCTGCTCGGCCCCGAGCAGGTTTCCGGCACCGCGGATCTCGAGGTCCTTGAGCGCCACCTGCATGCCCGACCCCAGGTCGTTGTTGACCGCGATCGTCTCGAGACGGTCGGCGGCGGTCTCGCTCAGCGGCTTGTTCTCGTCGTACAGGAAGTACGCGTACGCACGCTCGCGGGCACGACCGACGCGGCCGCGCAGCTGGTGCAGCTGCGAGAGGCCGTACTTGTCGGCGCGGTCGATGATCATCGTGTTCGCGTTCGCGATGTCGAGGCCGGTCTCGATGATGGTGGTCGAGACGAGGACGTCTGCCCGGCGCTCCCAGAAGTCGTCGACGACCTGCTCGAGGGCGTGCTCGCCCATCTGGCCGTGGGCGACCGCGATGCGAGCCTCGGGGACGAGTTCGGCGAGCTGCGCGGCGACCCGCTGGATCGACGAGACGCGGTTGTGCACGAAGAACACCTGTCCTTCGCGCAGCAACTCGCGGCGGATGGCCGCGGCGATCTGCTTGTCGCTGCGCGGCCCCACGTAGGTGAGGATCGGATGCCGCTCCTCCGGCGGCGTGGCGAGGGTCGACATCTCGCGGATACCGGTGACCGCCATCTCGAGTGTGCGCGGAATGGGGGTCGCGCTCATGGCGAGGATGTCGACGTTCGTCTTGAGCTTCTTCAGGGCGTCCTTGTGCTCGACGCCGAACCGCTGCTCCTCGTCGATGATCATGAGGCCGAGGTCCTTGAAAACGACCTTTTCGGTGAGGATGCGGTGCGTCCCGATGACCATGTCGATCGTGCCGTCGGCGAGCCCGGCGAGAGTGTCCTTCGCCTCCTTCGCCGTCTGGAACCGCGACAGCGGGCGCACCTTGACGGGGAAGCCGGCGAACCGCTCGGAGAACGTCTCGAGGTGCTGCTTGGCGAGGAGCGTCGTCGGGACGAGCATCGCGACCTGCTTGCCCTCCTGGATCGCCTTGAAGGCGGCCCGGACGGCGACCTCGGTCTTGCCGAAGCCGACGTCGCCCGAGAGCAGGCGGTCCATCGGGATCGGCTTCTCCATGTCGGCCTTGATCTCGTCGATCGTCTGCAGCTGGTCGGGCGTCTCGGCGAAAGGGAAGGCCTCTTCGAGCTCGCGCTGCCAGGGCGTGTCGGGACCGAAGGCGTAGCCCTTCGACGACATGCGCGCCGAGTAGAGCTTGACGAGCTCCACCGCGATGTCGCGGACGGCCTTGCGCGCCTTGCCCTTGGCCGCAGCCCAGTCCGACCCGCCCATCTTCGACAACTGCGGCGCCTCGCCGCCGACGTATCGCGACAGCAGGTCGAGCTGGTCGGTGGGCACGTACAGCTTGTCGCCGGGGTGGCCGCGCTTGGAGGGCGCGTACTCAAGGACGAGGTACTCGCGCTTGCTCTTCACGGCGTTCCGTCCGCCCGACGACACCTCGCGCTGAACGAGTTCGACGAACTTCCCGATGCCGTGGGTGGAGTGGACGACGTGGTCACCCGGCGTCAGCTGCAGCGGGTCGACGACGTTGCGCCGGCGCGAGGCGAGCTTCTTCACGACGCGGTTGTCGCCGCCGATGGTGCGCCCGTAGAAGTCGCTCTCGGTGAACACGGCGAGTTTCGCATCGGCGAAGAGGAACCCCGCCTCGAGCGTCGCGACGGTCGACACGGCGATGCCCGCGTCGGGGACCTCGGTGATCGCGTCGGCGGTCCGCGCCGCGAGCCCGCGTTCGGACAGCACATCACGCGAACGGTCGACGAGTCCCGCACCGGAGGCGGCGACGACGACGCGCCATCCGGCGCCGAGCAGGTTGCCGATGTGCTCGCTCGCGCCCTCGACGTTGCCCTGGAAGGACGGCACGGCGGTCGCGGGGATCCGGACCGCGGCATCCGCCCGTTCGACGAGACCCTCCTCGGCGGCGTCCGCCGCACCGGAGTCGAAGGTGCTGAGGCTCCACCACACGCCGCCGCGAGCGGATGCCGCGTCGCGCAGTTCGGGCAGGGTCAGGAAGTCCCCGGCACCGAGGTCGACGGGACTGTCGGCGCCCGCCGTCGCCGCGCTCCACGCGGCTTCGAGGAACTCGCGGTTCGTCTCGGAGAGGGTCATCGCGCGGGTGACCGCGCGTTCGGGGTCGACGACCGCGACGGCCGCGCCCTCCGGCAGGTAGTCCACGAGCGGCAGCACCGCGTCGGCGACAGCCGGGAGAAGCGACTCCATGCCCTCGACCGGGATGCCCTCGCTCATCTTCTCGAGCATGGTGCCGAGCCCCGGCATCCGGTCGCGAAGGCCCGCGGCGCGTTCGCGGACGGCGTCGGTGAGGAGGAGTTCGCGGCTCGGGAGCAGGGTCACGTCGCGCACGTCACCGGGCAGCGAGCGCTGGTCGGCGACCGAGAACGCACGGATCTGATCGATCTCGTCACCGAAGAAGTCGACGCGGTACGGGTGGTCGGCGACCGGCGGGAAGACGTCGAGGATGCCGCCGCGCACGGCGAACTCGCCGCGGCGCGAGACCATGTCGACCCGGTGGTAGGCGAGGTCGACGAGGCGGTGGACGATGTCGTCGAGCTCCTGCCCGCGCGAGCCGAGCTCGAGCCGGACGACACCGGCATCCGTCAGTCCCGCCGCGATCGGCTGCAGCGCACCGCGGACGGATGCCGTCACCACCAGGGGCGTGCGACCATCCCAGTCCGCGGCTTCGCGGAGGACGCTCAGACGGCGCCCGACGGTCTCGGCGCTGGGACTGAGGCGCTCGTGCGGGAGCGTCTCCCATGCGGGCAGGTGCCGGACGGCGGCGTCGGGGAGGAGGCACTGCACCGCGGCGCCGATGCTCTCGGCGCGGCGCCCGGTGGGTGCCACGAGGAGCAGCACGGGAGGCTGTCCCGACGCGGCGCGCCGCTCGAGGAGAGCAGCGAGGAGCGGGGCGTCGAGGCCCGTCACCGCCGAGAAGTCCACGTCCGAGGCGGCGCCGTCGAGGGCCTCCCGGAAGCTGTCAGCCTGTTCGAGGGCGCGCACGATCCCGGGAATTGTCACCGGGGAAGTCTACGCGGCGCATCGGACATCGGATCCGCCGCGGACGCTGCCCGCTCAGGCGCGCGGCGCGTGGTGGCGCTGCTGGGCCGCGAGGAGCCCCTCGCCGACGAGCAGCTCCACGGCATCCGCCGCGTCCCCGATCATGATCGGCAGCGTCTGACGCTCGGCCGAACCGAACGGATCGAGGACCCAGTCGGCCGGGTCCTGGCGTCCCGGCGGACGGCCGATCCCGACGCGCACGCGGGGGAAGTCCGGCGTGCCGAGCGCTTTGACAACGTCGCGGACGCCGTTGTGGCCGCCGTGCCCGCCGCCGACCTTGAGCTTGAGCGAGTCGAACGGGATGTCGAGCTCGTCGTGGACGACGACGACGCGCTCCGGCGGCACGGAGTAGAACGCCGCGAGCGCCGAGACCGGGCCGCCCGAGACGTTCATGAACGAGTTCGGCTTCGCGAGCACGAGCTTCGCGCCGCCCGGCCGCAGCCACGACTCCGCCACGCGCGCCCCCGCCTTGTGGGAGCGCAGCGACTCGGACCGGCGCCGCGCGAGCTCGTCGATCACCATCTGCCCGACGTTGTGACGGGTCGCCTCGTAGCGCGGCCCCGGGTTACCGAGTCCCACGATCAGCCAGGTGTCGGCCATGAGCGGTCCTTTCGACGACGAAGCCCGTCGCAGCGGATGCGGCGACGGGCTTCGGACGTGGGTGTCTTACTCGGCGGATTCCTCGGCGGGAGCCTCGTCGGAGGATGCCTCGGCGCCCTCCTCGGACTCCTCCGCCTCGTCCTCGACGGGGGCCGGCGGGAGCGCGACACCGACGACGAGGGTCTCGGGGTCGGTCACCAGCACCGCGCCGCGGGGCAGCGTGAGCTCGCCGGCGGTGATGTGCGTGCCGTCCTCGAGGCCCTCGACCGAGACCTCGATGTTCTGCGGGATGTGGGTGGCCTCGACCTCGAGCGTGACCGAGGTGTACTCGAGGCTCGCGATGGTGCCGGGGAACGGCTCGCCGGTGACGGAGACGGGGACGTCGACCTGGATCTTCTCGCCCTTCTTCACGACGAGGAGGTCGATGTGCTCGATGATCTGGTGCACGGGGTCCTTCTGGACGTCCTTGACGAGCGTGAGCTGCTGCTTGCCGTCGATCTCGAGCTCGAGCAGCGCGTTGGCGCGGCGGATGAGCAGCGAGACCTGGTGGCCGGGCAGGGCGACGTGCACGGGGTCCGTGCCGTGGCCGTAGATGACGGCGGGGATCTTGCCGGCGGCGCGCAGACGGCGGGCGAATCCCTTGCCGAACTGCTCGCGCAGCTCGGCGACGACCTTGGTGTCGGTCTCAGTCGACATGAGTGTTCTCCTTGCGGGCCTTCGCGGCCCAGTCAATCGGGGCCGGTACGGCCTCGTCTGTCATCGGGGCCGATACGGCCTCGACGTGGTCTGTGGTTCGACTCGAACGCATGCGCGTGAGGAAAGCCGCGAAGCCTGCTCACCGCGTCGATCACGGATGCGGTGCATCCCTCGCCGAAGTTCGCTCCGAGTCTATCAGCGCGATGGATACGATGGAACGTCAGTCCCGCCACGCCCGAAAGACGGAGGAACCCATGGACTACGGATGGATGTCGCACGCACTGCTCTGGTTCGTCGGAGCGCTGAGCGCCGCAACCGCCGTCTGCGTCGTCGGCGCATTCTTCTCGATGGGCCGCGGCTACAAGGACTGATAGCGCAACACGGAATCGCCCCTTCGGTCCAGCCGATACAGTGACCGATGGGGCTCAGCCGGTTCCCGGCATCCCCCTCCCTCCCGCTCGAACCCCACGCAGACCTGGAGCTACGCATGTCGTCGTCCCCCTCTTCCACCGGACATTCCAACGACCAGGACCAGGCTCCGAACGAAGCCACGCAGCAGCACGAGGGGGCGCCGCAGCCCGAAGAGGTCGACCGCCCCACCCACCCGGAGGCGGCGTCCACCGGCACCGAGTCCGGGTCCGCCAACATCGGCGTCGTGGGCCTCGCGGTCATGGGTTCGAACCTCGCCCGCAACCTCGCCTCCCGTGAGGGCAACACGGTCGCCGTCTTCAACCGGTCGCGGTCGAAGACCGACGAGCTGATCGAGGCCCACCCCGAGGCCGAGTTCGTCCCCGCGTTCACGTACGGGGAGTTTGCCGCGTCGCTGCAGAAGCCGCGCACCGCGATCATCATGGTCAAGGCCGGCAAGCCGACCGATGCCGTCATCGACGAGCTCATGCGCGTGTTCGAGCCCGGCGACATCATCATCGACGGCGGCAACAGCCTGTTCACCGACACGATCCGCCGCGAGAAGGCGGTCTCCGAAGCCGGGTACAACTTCGTCGGCATGGGCGTCTCGGGCGGCGAGGAGGGCGCGCTCAACGGCCCGTCCCTCATGCCCGGCGGCCCCGATGAGGCCTGGGTCACGCTCGGTCCCATCCTGAAGTCGATCGCTGCGGTCGCCGAGGGCGAGCCCTGCGTCACCCACATCGGCCACGACGGTGCCGGTCACTTCGTGAAGATGGTGCACAACGGCATCGAGTACGCCGACATGCAGCTGATCGCCGAGGCGTACGACCTCATCCGCCGCGGCACCGGCAAGTCCCCCGCCGAGATCGCCGACGTCTTCGCCGAATGGAACCGCGGCGAACTCGAGTCCTACCTGATCGAGATCACCGCCGAAGTCCTCCGCCAGACGGATGCCACCACCGGCAAGCCCCTCGTCGACGTCATCGTCGACCAGGCGGGCGCCAAGGGCACCGGTGCATGGACGGTGCAGACCGCGCTCGACCTCGGCGTCCCCGTCTCCGGCATCGCCGAAGCCACCTTCGCCCGGTCGCTCTCGAGCCACCGCGAGCAGCGCGACGTCGCGGGCGAGCTCCCCGGACCGTCCTCCGAGGACTTCACCGTCCCCGACGCGGACGCGTTCATCGAGCAGGTCCGCCTCGCCCTCTACGCCTCGAAGATCGTCGCCTACAGCCAGGGCTTCGACGAGATCCGCGCCGGCGCCGCGCAGTACGGCTGGAACATCGACCTCGGAGCCGTCAGCAAGATCTGGCGCGGCGGCTGCATCATCCGTGCGCAGTTCCTGAACCGCATCGCCGACGCGTACGACGAGCAGGCCGACCTGCCCGTCCTGCTGACGGCGCCCTACTTCGTCGAGGCCCTCGGCCGGACGCAGGATGCCTGGCGTGAGATCGTCCGCGTGTCGGCGGCCGCCGGCATCCCGGCTCCCGCCTTCAGCTCGTCGCTGGCGTACTACGACGGCCTTCGCGCCGACCGCCTGCCGGCCGCCCTCATCCAGGGGCAGCGCGACTTCTTCGGCGCACACACGTACAAGCGGATCGACAAGGACGGCACCTTCCACACGGTGTGGTCCGGCGACCGCAGTGAGATCGAGGCCGAGGACACCCACTGAGTCGCACCGACACGGCGCTCCGCGTCCACCGCGTCGCCGCGCGCATCGTCCTCGCCATCCTCACCGCGCTCTACGCGTGGATGGTGGCGTGGATGACGTTGCGCGCGGCGCCGTACGGATCGGACATCGGCTCGGCCCTCGACCGGCTGCTGGTCTGGTTCGCCGAACGGCCCTCCACCGCGTGGATCACCTTCGACCGGGTGGAGTTCGGCGCGAACGTGGCGATGTTCGTCCCCCTCGGGGTCATCGCGGTCCTGTGGTTCGGCGTGCGGGGATGGTGGGCGGCCCCGATCCTCGGCGCCCTCGGGAGCGCCACGATCGAGGTGCTCCAGGCGGTCTTCATCGACACCCGCGTCTCGGACGTGCGGGACGTCGTCGCCAATACCCTCGGCTCGGTGATCGGTATGTGCCTCATGCTCCTCCTGGCATTCCTGCTCTCGCCGCCGAACCCGCGGCATCCGGTGCGATCCGAAGCGTGACCGAAGGCGTCGCATAGCGTGCGCATAGGAATGTCATGAGAATGAGAGACATGACGATGCCTGCCCCCCTTCTCCAGCGCCCCGACGGCTCCCCCCTGCGCGTCCTCGTCGTCGACGACGAGCAGATGCTGACCGATCTGCTCTCGATGGCGCTCCGCATGGAGGGATGGGAGGTCCGCACCGCGGCGTCCGGCTTCGACGCGCTGAACGTGGCGCGCGAGTTCGCCCCCGACGCCATGGTGCTCGACATCATGATGCCCGACCTCGACGGCATGGCTGTCCTGCAACGTCTGCGCCAGGCCGGGGACGACGTCCCCGTCCTGTTCCTCACCGCGAAGGACTCGGTCAGCGACCGGGTCGCCGGCCTGACCGCCGGCGGAGACGACTACGTCACGAAGCCGTTCAGCCTGGAGGAGGTCGTGGCACGCCTGCGCGGGCTGATGCGCCGGGCCGGGGCATCCACCGACACCGCCGACCCGATCCTCCGCGTCGGCGACCTCACGCTCAACGAGGACTCCCACGAGGTGTTCCGCGGCGACGACGAGATCGAACTGACCGCCACCGAGTTCGAACTGCTCCGCTACCTCATGCGCAATCAGCGTCGCGTGCTGTCGAAGGCGCAGATCCTCGATCGCGTCTGGAACTACGACTTCGGCGGACGCTCGAGCGTCGTCGAGCTCTACATCTCCTACCTCCGCAAGAAGATCGACGCGGGCAAGGAGCCCCTCATCCACACCGTGCGCGGCGTCGGGTACATGATCAAAGCGAGCCAGTGAGCACGAAACCCCGACGGCGGCGGCACCGCTGGAGTCTGCAGGCGCGGCTCATCACCGCCGTCGTCTCGTTCGTGTCGGTGATCCTCATCACCGTCGGGCTCGGCACGGGGACGGTGCTCGAGTCGATCCTGCGGGAGAACCTCGACGCGAAAGTCACCCGAGCGCAGGACTCGATCTACGTCGATCTCAACAACCGCGCCGAAGACATCCTCAGCCGCAGCCGTCAGGAGCGGGGCACGATCCTCGTCGTCAGCAACATCAGCGGCATCACCGCGGCCTACGTCGATGACGAGGGAAACGTGCGCTCGCTCGATGTCAGCCGCATCATGCTCGTCCCGTCGGACCAGGACGGCTGGGCCGACGCGACCGTCACCGGCCTCGGCCACTATCGCGTCCACGAAGAACCGGGGCCGTACACGACCATCACGGGTCTGCCCACCTCGGAGGTGACGAGCGTCAGCGCTCGCATCGTCACCACGGTCGCGCTGCTGACGACGGGCGGTCTCCTCGTCCTCGCAGCGATCATCGCCCTCCTGATCCGTCGCGCTCTCGCACCGTTGCGATCGGTCGCCGCGACGGCATCCCGTGTCGCGTCGCTCCCCCTCTCCGAGGGAGCCGTCACGATCACCGAGCGCGTGCCCGACGAGGACACCGACGCACACACGGAAGTCGGACAGGTCGGTCACGCCCTCAACACTCTCCTCGATCACGTGGAGAGCTCGCTGGCAGCCCGCCAGCGCAACGAGGATCGGATGCGGGCCTTCGTCGCCGATGCGAGCCACGAGCTGCGCACGCCCCTCGCCTCGATCCGCGGATACTCCGAGCTCTCCCTCCGCGGCATCCGTCAGGCGGAGGCCTCCGGCCCTCACGCCGCCGGGGTGATCGCCGACACGACGAAGGAGTCCCTGGAGCGCATCCAGGCGCAGTCGCTGCGGATGACGGCGCTCGTCGAGGATCTGCTGCTCCTGGCTCGCCTGGACGAGGGCACGGAACTGGTCTACAGCGCCGTCGACCTCACCCGGCTCGCCGTCGAAGCGGTCTCGGACGCCCGTGTCGCGGGCACCGATCACGATTGGGTGCTCGAGGTCGACGACGACCCGGTGATCGTCGCCGGTGACGCGGGGCGCCTGCACCAGGTCGCCGCCAACCTCCTCGCGAACGCCCGACTGCACACCCCCGCCGGCACCCGGGTCACGACGACCGTCGAGACCCAGGACGGTGAGGCGATCCTGCGGGTCCACGACGACGGCCCCGGAATCGACCCCTCCGTCGTGAACGAACTGTTCGAGCGGTTCAGCCGGGCGGACTCCTCGCGTGCCCGTCAGACCGGCGGTACCGGACTCGGGCTCTCGATCGCCAGAGCGATCATCACCGGACACGGCGGCCGGATCGTCGTGGACTCCGAGCCCGGCTCGACCACGTTCGAGGTGCGGCTGCCCGCCCGCCCCGACTCCCCCGCCGACGCCACCACCGGAGTGAATTGATCGAGGTCCCGGCAGCTCAGTAGCCGCTGAAGGCGTCCGTGGTGATGGACCTCGCGCGGTTCAGCGCGGGCGTCAACGTGGCGATGAGCGCCGGCGGACCGGACACGAAGGCGTGTCGCCGGTCGATGTCGGGAACGTGGCGCACGAGGCTTTCGGCATCGAGCCGGTTCCCGCCGCCCCACGTCCAGCCGTCGGGCAGGTTCGTCGGTTCGTCACGGGTCACGACGATGACCGGGATGCCGGCGGCTTCGAGGTCGTCGCGGAAGGCGAGCTCCTCGCTCCCCGATGCCACGTAGACGAACACGACGTCGCGCTGTTCCTGGCTCATCCGCAGGTGCCGCAGGTGCGAAACGAACGGCGTGACCCCGATGCCGGCGGCCACCATGAGGACGGGCGTCTCGGTCTTGCGCGGCAGCACGAAGTCGCCCCAGATGCCGGTGATGGCCAGCTCGTCCCCCGGTTCGACGGTCGCGATCGCCTTCTTGTAGCTCGACTGAGACCCCTCCCGCATCGCGATCCGCACGACCGGCAGTTCCGCCGGCGAGGAGAGGATGCTGAACTCGCGCCGCGTGCCGCGCGAGTCGGGTCGCGCATGAGGCACCTCGAGCTCGAGGTACTGGCCCGGAGTGAACTTCACCGGCCGCTCCGCGCGGAAGCTGTACTCGCGCACACTCGGCGTCACCGCGGTGCGCTCGACGATCGTGAGGCGGACGGCGGTCCGGAGTGCGAAGACGAACGCGACGAGGTTGCCGATGAGCAGGGCGCGCTCCTGGCCGAGGGTGATGTCGCCGACCGCGAGTGGCCAGCCCGCCAGGATGCCGACCACGGCCGCAACGGTGAACTGCTGCCACCGTCGCGGCGGGAGCGTCAGCGGCTCCGAGAGCATGAACGCGCCGAGGAACAGGAACGGCGACGACAGGACGAGGCTCGAGAACGTCATCGCGGGATCGAGGGCGAGGCCCGCTTCCTGCGCCTGCACGATCGTGCGGACGAGGCCGACAGCGATCGCGACGACGAGGAACAGACCCACCACGCGCACCTTCTCGGTGCGCACGAGAACGGCGAGCCCCAGCAGGACCACGGGAACGGTCATCGCGGGAGAGCCGATCCACCAGGCGGAGAATCCGAGATCCGGCGCCCAGATGCTGATGATCGTGAGGGCACTCGCACCCACCGCTGCGGGATTGAAGATGTGGCGCCCCTGCCAGGCGAGGATGTACTTCGACGCCGACGCGATCGCCCCGGCCAGGGCGAGCCCCAGGAGCGCGATCGGTTCGATTCCCGGACGGAGGACGAACACCAGGATGAGGGCCGTGATGAGCGCCGATTCGATGCGCCACGGCCTGCGGACGATCCGCTGGGCGACGGCATCCACCACCATGATCGATGCGGCGAGGACCGCGAACGAGACCACGAGGTCGAGCGGGGCGACCGATACCGCACCGGTGAAGGAGAGCACGAGCGCGATGACGGCGAGAGCCGACAACGCCAGCAGGACCAGGCGGTACATGGACAGCCGACCGAGCGCGCCGATGAGGCGCGTCCATCCGGCACTGAGGGACGAGATCACGAGAACAACTCCGCTTCGCATCGGGGGGACCATTCGACGGAGCCGTCGGTGCCCATTCGCACCCATTCGGCTCCCCATTCGGCGGCCAACCGGGGGCCGCCGTCGAAGAACAACGCGGTCGCGACGGCATCGGCCGTCATCGCGTCGGAGGCTGCGGCCCAGGTGGCCGCGTATCGGCGCACCGGCTGACCGGTGCGGGCGTCGAGCACGTGGTGGAGACCGTCGCCCCACGCCCGCCGGTTGACCGCCGAGGCGCAGAGGGCGGCATCCGTCACCGACCAGACCCCGATCGCACGCGACGCGTCGTACGGATGCTCGAGAGCGATCCGCTGCGTCGCCGCGCGAACGGCGATGTCGCCGCCGGCATCCACGACCGCGGGGCCCGCCGGGACGAGCTCCAGCACGATGTCCGCGAGACGGCCCTTGCCGAGCGCTCCGACGTCGATCGAGGCAGGCTCCGCGAGGGAGAGCGTCTCGGGAGACCACACGAGAAGGTCCCGCCAGTTTCTGGGGGCCGACACGACACCACGATCGACGAGCGAGTAATCGGCGTCGTAGCCGCGCCGCGCCAGCGCATCTCCGACGAGGGGGTTCACGGCCCCGGCAGTGGCGGTGTCGAGAGCATCGTAGGCGTCGAGCATGGCGACGGCGTCGGCTGGAGCCGTCACCTCCCCGCCCTCCGTCCCCAGCCGACTGACGAGCGACTCGGCGCGGAAGCGCGACCACTCCAGGTCGAACGCGACGATGGCGTCCGTGATCTGATCACGGACGCCATCGTCGAGGGGTGATGCGGCGTCGATACGCCATACCGTTCCGATCGCCTCGAACGTCCACGAGTGGACGAGGGGGGCGGTCGAGGTCATGACGCGGCTTCGGTCCGGATCTCCTTGACCGCGGCGTTGAACCCACCGCTGGTGAGGGAGGAGCCGCCGACCTTGTCGACCGACAGATCGTCGAGCTTCTTGCCGACGACCTCGTCCTGGATGCCGCCGATGAAGTCGCCCTGGTACTGCCGCGTCTCACGAGCCTTCGGCTCGCCGGTCACCTCGACGTCGGTCACGGTGCCGTCCGCGAGGGTCAGGGTGACCGAGATCTCCTCGACCGATTCCGGGGTCTGGTACGTGCCGTCGGCGGTGTACGTGCCGTCCTTGTAGGTGCCGGTGGACGCACCGCTCCCCGCGTCGGCGGAGGCGGACGGGTTCTGCGACGACGTGCCGGCGTCGGTGGATTCGGACGTGGTCTGGCCGGCGCAGCCGGCGAGCAGGGCGAGCCCTGCAACGGATGCGGCGGCGGCACCGACGCGGATCGGCCGGGGTACGGCGGTGGTGCGGATCATGAGAGGTCCTCCTCGTGTCGTTCCCGCCCGGTCTGGGGTACGGGGCGTTGACCTCAAGAAAAGCCAGTCCTCACATGCCGATGCTTGCAGAAGCCTATGCATCGGCTGAGGACGACGGCCGTCCGTGAACGCGACGTTAACGGACAGCCGAATTCCTGTCCAGGAGGAGGGCTGAGATCAGGCCGCGCCGTCGAACATGCTCGTGACGGACCCGTCCTCGAAGACCTCGCGGATGGCGCGCGCGAGCAACGGTGCGATCGGCAGGATCGTGAGGCTCTCGAAACGCTTCTCGGGGGGCAGCGGAACCGTGTCCGTGACGACGACCTCGTCGATCGACGCGTCCTGGAGACGCTCGGTAGCGGGGTCGCTGAAGATCGCGTGCGTCGCCGCGACGATCACGCGCTCGGCGCCGTTCGCTTTGAGTGCCTGGGCCGCCTTGACGATGGTGCCGCCGGTGTCGATCATGTCGTCGACGAGGAGGCAGACGCGGCCGTCTACCTGACCGACGATCTCGTTAACGGTGACCTGGTTCGCGACGTTGGGGTCGCGGCGCTTGTGGATGATGGCGAGCGGTGCGCCGAGGCTGTCGGACCACGTGTCGGCGACCCGCACGCGGCCGGTGTCGGGCGAGACGACCGTGAGCTTGGCGCGGTCCTCGGGAGACAGCGTGTTCTCGAAGTACTCGAGGAGGACGGGCTTGGCGAACAGGTGGTCGACGGGACCGTCGAAAAAGCCCTGGATCTGGGCCGCGTGAAGGTCGACGCTCATGACCCGGTCAGCGCCGGCGGTCTTGAAGAGGTCTGCCACAAGGCGTGCACTGATCGGCTCGCGGCCGCGGCCCTTCTTGTCCTGACGCGAGTAGGGGAAGTAGGGCGCGACGACGGTGATCCGCTTCGCGGAGGCGCGCTTGGCGGCATCCAGCATGATGAGCGTCTCCATGAGCCACTCGTTGACCGGCGGGCCGAAGCTCTGGATGAGGAAGAAGTCGCAGCCGCGGATCGAGACCTCGAAACGGGTCAGGATCTCGCCCGAGGCGAAGGTGCGGTGCTCGGTGGGCACCAGCTGGGTGCCGAGGGCTGCGGCGACGTCGGTCGACAGCTCCTCGTGCGAGCGGCCCGACGCGACGACGAGGCGCTTCTTGGTCTTGGCCACCAGGCCCGGCGCGATTCCGCGCTCGGTGTCGAGGTCAACCGTGTGCTGCTTCTTGCGACCCATCGCCAGCTTCCTGTGCGGACCGGGCGCGAGCGGCGGCTTCTGCCGCTCCCGTTCCCGGTCGATTGTTCTCGACCCACCCGGCGATGTTCCGCTGGGGGGCGATGCTGAGGGCGAGGGCGCCGGCCGGGACATCCTTGCGGATCACGGCTCCTGCACCCGTCTTCGCGCCCTCACCGATCCTAACGGGCGCGACGAACACGTTGTGCGAGCCGGCGTGGACTTCGTCTGCGATCTCGGTGCGGTGCTTGGTGAGATCGTCGTAGTTCGCGGTGATCGCCCCGGCACCGAGGTTCACGCCCCGTCCGATCGTCGTGTCACCGATGTAGGACAGGTGCGGGACCTTGCTGCCCTCGCCGATCACGGAGTTCTTGATCTCGACGAAGGTGCCGACCTTGCCGCGCTCGCCCAGTTCGGCTCCCGCGCGCAGATACGCGAACGGACCGACGGTCGCACCGGCACCGATGACGGCGAGGGTCGCGTCCGTGCGCGTCACGGTCGCACCGGCACCGACCTCGCAGTCGACCAGGCTCGTGTCGGGCCCGATGGTCGCGCCCTCGGCGACGCTCGTGGCGCGCAGGATGTGCGTGTTCGGCAGCACCGTCACGTCGGGGGCGAGCGTCGCCGTGACGTCGATCCACGTCGTCGCCGGATCGATGATCGTGACCCCTTCGAGCTGCCAACGGCGGACGGTGCGGGCGTTGAGCAGTCGGCCCACCTCGGACAGCTGGACGCGGTCGTTGACACCGTACGTGACGGTGACGTCGGTGGCGACGGATGCCGCGACCCCGACCCTCCGCGCGGCGCAGCAGCGCGACGACGTCGGTGAGGTATTTCTCGCTCTGCGCGTTGTCGGTGCCGAGCTGCGGCAGGTGCGTGCGGAGGGCCGATGCCGCGAAGACGTACATCCCGGCGTTCACCTCGGTGACGGCGGCCTCGTCGGGCGAGGCATCCTTCTGCTCCACGATGCGGGCGACGCTGCCGTCGCTCTCGCGGATGATGCGGCCGTACCCGGTCGGATCGTCGACGACGGCGGTCATGAGCGTCGCGTCGGCCCGGGTTGCACGGTGCTCGGCGACGAAGGCATCGAGCGTGCCGAAGTCGGCCAGCGGGCAATCGCCGCTGAGGACCAGGACGTCCCCGTCGAAGCCGGTCAGCGCACCGAGCGCGACCTCGACGGCACGCCCCGTGCCGGGGATCTCATCCTGATCGACCACGACGACCTTGGGCGCGACGCCCAGCACGGCGTCGGCGACCTGGTCGCGCTCGTGGCGCACGACGACCACGACGTGCGCGGGCCCGAGGTCGAGTGCGGTGTCGAGGACGTGACCGAGAAGAGGTCGTCCGCCGATGCGGTGCAGGACCTTGGGGAGAGAGGACTTCATCCGCGTGCCCTGTCCAGCGGCGAGGATGACGACGGCCAGGCGCGAATCGAGGTTCTCGGTCATGCTCCGCCGCCAGGACTCGAACCTAGACCTCACAGCTCCAAAGGCTGTCGTGCTGCCATTACACCACGGCGGACCGCAGCCGTCCGGGGTCCGGCGGCCGCCTGACAAGTCTGCCATGCGACCGCCGTCCCTCCGGGCGCGTCAGCGACGCACCGTCACCGTGAGCGGCTTGCTCATCGTCGTGCCGGCGGCGTTCCGGAACTCCACAGTGAACACGTGCGATCCGCGGCTGAGACCGGATGCCGCGTAGCTCGCCCGCTGCGCCTTGGGTGTACGCGCCACCAGGTCACCCTCCGCCACGACGCGGCCGTCCTCGAACACCCGGTAGGACGTGGCGTTCGTGCCCCACCACAGGTCCGCGGTCACGGTGAAGGTGCCATCGCCGTCGTAGTCGTCGTGGCTGAGGACAGGGATGCCGGGGGCCGCGGCATCCACGACGACCGTCATCTCGGCGGTGCGCGTCTCGCCGCGCGTGTTCGCCAGCACGGCGGTGTAGCGGTACGTACCGTCGGCTCGTCCCGCGATCGGCACCCGGGCGGTCTGCGCCCGCGTACCCCGGTACGCGAGGGGCACGGTGCTCAGGAGAGTGCCGTTCTCGTAGAAGCGCACCGACGAGGCGTTCTCACCCCACCAGAGGTTCATGGTGACCGTGAAGTCGCCGTCCTTCAGTCCGGTGTCGTACCCGTTGTCGTTCGACAGGGTCGCCTCCGCCGGCCGCGCCGTGGCGGTGTCGGCGTCCGCCCGGACGAGTCCGGCGCGGATGTCGGACAGCAGGGCCCGGGCGCGGTCGACGTCGGCCGCGGTGGGCCAGGTGGCAGCGACGACGATGCGGGCCTTCTCAAGCCCCGCCGGGACCCGCTTCGCCGACCACGCCGTGTACGGCGCGGTGTCGAGCTCTGCGAGCTCGGCGATCTGCGCGGCGAGCTCGTCGGTCGAGACCCGGTCGCCGGTGCGGACGACGCGGATCTGATCGACGGTGCCCCACGCTTCGGCGGGCAGATCGGCGGCGACACCGACGGTGAGGATCCCGTCCGACCCGACCGTGATGGCGGGGGTCGTGCCGGTTTTGAACTGCTGCCAGCCCTCCAGCGGGATGGGAGCATCGGCGGTGCGAGCTCCGCTGGTCGCGGTGACCGTGAGGGCACCGCTCCCCTCTCCGTCTCCCTGCGCGGTCGCCGAGACGGCGTACGTGCCGGGCGTGACGCCCTCGATGCGCTGCGTCACGGCGAATCGGTACGCGGACCCGGACCAGAACGACACGGCACGAGCGCCGGCCGCGGCATCCGTCGTCGCTCCGATGGCGGCGCCGGTGCCGGTCACGGTCCACGGCGATGCGCCCGATGATTCGAAGCCCCCGTCGCGCACCCAGGCGGCCGCCGTGACGGTGACGGCGGCCGTCATGTCCGTGTCGGCGGCACGACCGCGAACGGTGTACTCGCCGGGCCCGGTGATCCACGAGACCGCGTCCGACCAGGTAGCGGGCGTGGTGCGGACCGCCCCGTCCCAGGCGCGGACGTTCACGGAGGCGGGCAGGGTCACCGGTTCGCCTTCGCGGACGGTCACGGCGACCGGCAGCACGACGGGTGCGGGCGCCTCGCCGACGAGCACGAGACCCTCGAAGGCGGCCGCCAACGCAGTCTCGGCGGCGGTGACGCGGTCGGCGCTCGGGGCCGACGACGACAGGACGAGACGCGCGATGCGCACGGCCTCGTCGAGCGTCTCGATCGATCCCGTGGTGGCGGCCGCACGGTCGACGTCGTCCGCGCGCGTGACGAGCGCCCGGAGGTCGGCGGTGTCGACCGCGTCGGCGGCCCGGGTGAGCACGAGGTCGTCGAGGGTGCCCCACGCGCCGGCGGGAAGGGATGCCGTGACCTCGATGGTCGCGGTGCCGCCCTCGACGACGGTGACGGCGTCCGTCGCGGGCGTCGACCAGGCACGCCAACCGTCGAGCCCGAAGTCGGCCGAGGCCGCAGCGTCCCCCGACGAGACGGTCAGCCGGACGGTCCCGTCGTTGCCCTCCCCGTCACCCTGGAGTGCTCCCGATGCGGAGTACCGGCCCGCGGGGAGCCCCGTCACGGTCTGACGGAGCGTGTAGGTGTAGGCCGACCCGGAGTAGAAGTGCGCCGACCGCGTACCCGTGCGGGGATCATCGGTCGACCGCAGCGTCAGTCCCGCACCGGTGGCGCGCCACATCGACACGTCCGCATCCTCGAATCCGGGGTTCCGCAGTGCGTTCACCGGACGGACGACGACGGTCACCGTCGTCGCATGCCCCGATGCGGTCGTGCCGCCCAGCGTGTACGTGCCCGGTCCGCCGATCCACTCGGCATCCCGCGACCACTCGACCGTCTCGTCGTCGACGGAACCGTCGTTGAAGGTGACGGCGACCGTCGACGGGAGGACGATCTCGTCCCCGTCGGTGAGGGTGACCGTGGGGTCCTCGACGTCGACGACCTGGCGCGGGGCGACAGCGCCGGTGCGGGCGTAGGAGAACACGTTCAACGATTCGAGCGGGACACCGTCGGCGGCGAAGAGCGCCTGGTTGTCCCAGGCCGATCCGCCGTACCAGTGCCCGGCGTCCTCGGGCTCGTACCCGCCCGCGAAGCTCGACGCCCAGCCTGATCCGTCACGCTCCCACAGCACCTTGTTCTGCTCGAGCCGCTCGGGCGGGCCGACCGGGAGCCAGGCCGGCTCCCAGTAGAAGACGCCGATACCGGCGTCGCCCACGTCGACGACCGCCTGGATGACGTCCCGCACCGCGGTGGCCTGTCCCTGCACCGAGACGGGGTACTGCGTCGCCTCGGGGGGGAGGTCGATGACGTTGCCGTGACCGTCGGCGTCGTCGA
This sequence comes from Microbacterium sp. SORGH_AS_0505, assembly GCF_030818715.1. Lineage (NCBI taxonomy): Bacteria > Bacillati > Actinomycetota > Actinomycetes > Micrococcales > Microbacteriaceae > Microbacterium > Microbacterium sp. SORGH_AS_0505. The sequence goes on from NZ_JAUTAT010000001.1 coordinate 2,840,496, forward strand.
GGGTGTGCGCCCACGACGTCTCGGCGACCATGACCTTCTTGTCGTACGTGTCGGCCACCTGCCGGAGGACGGAGGTCAGGTTGGCGGTGCTCCCGTGCCAGAAGGGGTAGTAGGACGACGCGAAGACGTCGTAGTCGACGCCGTAGGACTTCAGGTTGGCCGCGTAACCGGCATAGCGACCCGCGGTCTCGGGGTTGGTGAAGTGCACCGCGACGAGCGCGTCAGGGAACACGTCGCGGACGGCGGCCGAACCGGCGGAGAAGATCTTCGACATCCCGGGCCACCCGGTGACCCCTGCGACGGCGTTGTTCGTCTCGTTTCCGACCTGCACCATGTGCACGTCGACACCCGCGTCGGCGAACTCTTCGAGGGCGTCGGCGGTGTACTCCCGGGTCCGACCGGCCTTCTCGTCGACGCTGAGATCCCGCCACGCCTTCGGCGCCTGCTGTTTCGCCGGGTCCGCCCAGAAGTCCGAGTAGTGGAAGTCGACGAGGACGCGCAGCCCCGCCTCGGTGGCGCGTTGACCGATCTCGACGGCGCGGTCGACGTCGACGTCACCGCCGCCGTAACCGTTGCCGTCGGCGTCGAACGGGTCGTTCCAGACGCGGACGCGGACATCGGTGACGTCGTGGTCTGCGAGGACGTCGAACAGGTCGGCGGGCTCACCGTCGTCGTCGCGGAAGACGACGCCGGAGGCCTCGAGGGAGAGCACGGACGAGACGTCCACGCCGTTGATGAAGTCGGCCGGCAGGCCGTCGACCTTGCGGACGGCGATGCCCGCGTCGACGGGTCCCTCCGCGGCCGAAGCGGCGGGCGCGACGATCGCGCCGGCACCCAGCAAGCCGAGGACGAGGGCGGTGGTGGTGGAGACGGCGGTCGTCCGCCGGGCGCGCGATGCAGGCATCGAGGGGATCCTCTTCGATCTCGGCGGTCACGTCATCGCCCGCCTGTTACCGGTCACAGTAGCAGGCGCTCTGCGATGATGAGGGGATGGTCCCCGAACATGACGAGGTCGACCGGATCGTGAGCGCGTGGGTCGCGCAGCGGCCGGATCTCGACTTCTCCCCCCTCGAGGTCCTCTCGCGCGTGGACCGCCTGTCCCGCCACCTCGACCGCGCCCGCCGCGAGGCGTTCCACCGCAGCGACCTGGAGCCGTGGGAGTGGGACGTGCTCTCCGCGCTCCGCCGCGCCGGCGAGCCCTACACGCTGAGCCCGAAGCAGCTCCTGCAGCAGACCCTCGTCTCGAGCGGCACGATGACCAACCGCATCGACCGTCTCGTCGAGCGCGGCCTCGTCGTCCGCGCCGCAGATCCCGGTGACGGCCGCGGTGTGCTCGTGACCCTGACCGAAGAGGGCCGGAACCGAGTGGATGCCGCGATCACGAGACTCGTCGACGCCGAGGCGGAGCTGCTCGGTCAGCTCTCGCGCGCCGACCGCGAGCGCCTCGCCGGGCTGCTGCGCAAACTCAGCCTCGGCTTCGACGCCTGAGCGCGACATGGCGATGCGCGCTCCGCTCCCCGTCCGCGACGGGGTGGGTCCCACCCGGCTGCGGGTACCGCGGACGGGTCCGTGGGAGACGATCGCCGACTACGTGACCGGCCGGTTCTCGCACATCGACTCCGAGATCCTCCTCGGTCGCTTCGACCGCGGTGAGGTCGTCGCGTTCGACGGCACGAAGCTCACGCGGGAGACGCCGCTGGGGGCCGAGGACTTCGTCTGGTACTACCGCGAGCCGCCCGACGAGCCCGACATCCCGTACGACGTCGCGGTGCGCCACCTCGACGACGATCTGCTGGTCGTGGACAAGCCGCACTTCCTGCCGACGACACCGGGCGGCGGGTTCCTGATGAACTCCGCCCTCGTGCGCCTGCGCCGGCGGTTCGACAACCCGGATCTGACGCCCATCCACCGACTCGACCGGGCGACGGCCGGTCTCGTGATGTTCTCCGTCCGCCCGGCGACCCGCGGCGCGTACCAGACCCTGTTCGCCGACCGCGCCGTCGAGAAGGTCTACGAAGCGGTCACAGCGATTCCGGCGGACGGGATGCCGGAGCTTCCCCGCGTCGTCCGGTCGCACCTCACGAGCACCCGCGGAAGCCTCCGGGCCATCGTGCAAGACGACCGCGAACCGAACGCCGAGACTCTCGTCGAGGCGATCCGCATCGGCGAGACCACCGCCCACCTCCGCCTGCATCCGCGGACGGGCCGCATGCACCAGCTGCGTTCCCACCTCGCCGGGATCGGCCTCGGCATCCTGGGCGACCGGTTCTACCCCGACCTGCTCGACGAAGCGCCGGACGACCCCGAGCACCCGCTGCAGCTGCTGGCCCGCGAACTGCGCTTCGTAGATCCCCTGAGCGGCCGAACGCGCGAGTTCACGACCGGCCTCACGCTGCGCGAAGCGGGTCGCGTCTGATCAGCCCAGCTGCTCGCTGAGTTCGAACCACCGCTCCTCGGCTTCGGCGACCTCGGTTTCCAACGCGGTGATCTGCTGCATCTTCTCGCCGAGCCCGACGTAGTCGCCCTGGTCGTGATCGGCGAGTGCCGTCCGCGCCTTCGTGATCTGGTCGGAGAGCTTGGCGATCCTGCGCTCGAGGCTCGTGACCTCCTTTTCGGCCGTGCGGCGGTCGGCGCCCGACAGAGAGGATGCCGTCGGTGCCGCGGCATCCGCCTTCTGACCACCGGGAGCCGCCGCACCCGTCGCCTGCGGCTGGCTGGCCCGCAGGCGCAGGTACTCCTCGATGCCGCCGGGGAGGTGCCGGAGGCCGCCGCCCATGACGGCGTACTGCTGGTCGGTGACACGCTCCATGAAGTAGCGGTCGTGCGACACGACGATGAGCGTGCCGGCCCACGAGTCGAGAAGGTCCTCGATGGCGGCGAGCATGTCGGTGTCGAGATCGTTCGTGGGCTCGTCGAGAATGAGGACGTTCGGCTGGTCGAGGAGGATGAGCAGCAACTGCAGGCGACGCTTCTGGCCGCCGGAGAGATCCTTTACGGGGGTCGAGAGCTGCGCCGAAGCGAAGCCCATCCGCTCGAGGAGCTGCCCGGGCGTGAGTTCCTGAGCCTTCGAACCGGCACCGAACGTGTAGGTCGTCCGCAGCCGCGAGACGACGACGCGCACGGGCTCGTGCAGGTGCGGGTCGAGCTCGTCCATCCGCTGCGTGAGGGTTGCGACCTTCACGGTCTTGCCGTGCTTGACCCGCCCGCTCGTGGGCTGGACGGCGCCGGAGACGAGGCCGAGGAGCGTCGACTTGCCTGCGCCGTTGACGCCGAGGATGCCGGTACGCTCCCCCGGCGCGATGCGCCACTCGACGCCCCGCAGGATCTCGCGGCCGTCATAGGCGACACCCGCGTCGAGCAGGTCGACGACGTCCTTGCCGAGCCGAGCGACCGCGAGGGACTGCAGCGAGACTCGGTCGCGGATCTCGGGGACGTCGGCGATGAGCTCGTTCGCGGCGTCGATGCGGAACTTCGGCTTGCTCGTGCGTGCCGGTGCGCCGCGGCGAAGCCAGGCGAGCTCCTTGCGGGCGAGATTCTGCCGCCGCGCCTCGATGGACGCCGCCTGGCGATCGCGCTCGACGCGCTGCAGGATGTACGCCGCGTAGCCGCCGTCGAACGGCTCGACGATGCGGTCGTGCACCTCCCAGGTCTTCGTGCAGACCTCGTCGAGGAACCATCTGTCGTGCGTCACCACCATGAGCGCCCCGGAGGAGGCCGACCAGCGCCGCTTCAGATGCTCGGCGAGCCAGGCGATGCCCTCGACGTCGAGGTGGTTCGTGGGCTCGTCGAGGGCGAGCACGTCCCAGTCCCCCGTCAGCAGCTGTGCGAGGGCGACACGGCGACGCTGACCACCGGAGAGCGTGCCGATGGCGGCATCCCAGTCGAGGTCGGACAGCAGGCCCGCGATGACGTCGCGAACGCGTGCGTCCCGCGCCCACTCGTGCTCGGGGCCATCGCCGACGACGGCGCGTCCCACGGTGAGGTCGTCGGGGAGGACGTCGCTCTGCTCGAGCACCCCGATCGTCACGCCGCCGCGAACGGTCACCCGGCCGGAGTCGGGTTCGCGACGACCGGCGAGCATCGCCATGAGGCTCGACTTGCCGTCGCCGTTGCGGCCGACGATGCCGATGCGGTCGCCTTCGTCGACGCCGAGCGAGACGCCGTCGAAGACGACTTTGGTCGGGTATTCCAGGTGCAGGGCCTCGGCCCCGAGAAGATGTGCCATCGCCTCCAGGCTACGCGGCGTCGCCTGACCGGCCCGCGTGTGCGGTCCGCCGATTGTGCCAGGCGATCGCCAGAAGACCGACGAGCGCGCCCGCGAAGAGGATGACCGCCGGCCATACACCCGAACGGCCCGCGAGGCTCAACGCCGAGAACACGAAAACGACGATGCCGACGACGCGCGTCACGATCGACCCGGGTGGCACGACGTCCGCATTCCTCAGGATCGGAATGCGGCGTCCCGCGTTGGCGCGCAGCGTCGCGCACAGCGACCACGTCAGCAGGACACCGCCGACGAAGATCCCTACCCAGGCGAGCGTGTCCACGGTCAGTACCAGAAGCTGAGGCGCGGCGTGGTGGTCGCCGCGAAGACCCGCGCGGCGCGGTGCGGGTCGTCCGTCTCGATGCGGCCGGCCCGGGCGAGGGTCACCGGCGAGACACCGCCGAGGAGGATCGCGGACAGCTCCGCGACGCCGAGCCGGACGACGGGCACCCCGAGGGGCGGCTCGTCGACGACGTTGACGCCGGGAGTCTCACCCGCCGACAGGATGAACGTGCCGCCGGCGATCTCGAGCGGGTCGCTCACCTCGAGTGCGATGACGTCGTCGACGTCGTAGCTGCGTGCGGCCAGGGTCGCCGGGACGTCGAGCACGCGCAGGTAGTGGTGGTCGCGACTGGTGATGCGGGCCGCTCGCTTGTTGTCGATCATCCACCAGAGCGGCTCGTCGACCGACAGCTCGCTGGCCCGGACGGTACCCACCAGATCGAGGGACAGCAGGAAGCGCCAGAGCCCGGCGTAGGCGGCATCCGTCCCCGCCACCACCCGCGACACCGTGGCCGTCGAGGCGGCCCAATCGTCGTCGTCCTCGCTGATGCTGTAGATCGCAACGCCCTCGACCTCGCCCGACGGCGATCGGTACTGGACGACGCGCAGCTTGTCGGCCTTCTCGACATCAGGGCGCGTGCCGAATGTGCGGTCCCAGTGGCCCCCGGGCATGGCGATCTCGCCGGGTGTGTCCAGACGGACCCTTTCGTACAGCGCGGTCGCGGCATCCCGCCCCTGCTCCCGCGTGACGTAGTCGATGCGCCCCGGGGCGACCGGGCCGATCCACCCGGTGCGGCGAGTGGAGATCTCCCACGAGGTGGCGGTGACCGCGGGAGCGAAGCCGAACCGGCCGTAGATGCCGGACTCGCTGACGGTGAGCCCCGCGATCGGGAAGCCGAGCGAGACCGCGGTGCGCAGCTCGCCGCGCATGAGGGTGCTGAGGATGCCGCGGCGCCGATGCGTGGGCGCCACCGTGACCGCGCTGACGGCGCACATCGGGATCGCCGAACCGCCAGGCAGGGTGAGCTCCGTCCCCCACGACGCGAATGTCGCGACCGGGACGTCCGCCTGCACGCCGCCGTCGTCGTAGACGCCTACCTTGCGGCGGTATCCGTTGCGCGCGAAGGACTCGGCGTACTGGACCTCGGTGGGCTCTCCGTCCAGGAAGCCGCGGGCGACGGCATCCTGCCACCGGTGCGTACCTTCACGATCGTCGTCGCCGACGCGAGCAGCCCGGAGTCCCCGGGCTTCGAATGTCGAGGCGAGGTGTTCGTCGAGCGCGGCCGAATGGAACTGGTCAGCGAGAGAGCTCATGCCCCCAGGCTATGCGGGGGTGGCGACACGATGCCAGGTCAGACCAGCCTCGCGCCGGCGACCGGACCCGAGACCGCGTGGGCCTGCCGACCCGCCGCCCCCAGACGCTCCGCGACCTCGCGGGCGTGTCCCGCGCTCGAGGCGAGGAACGCGACCGTCGGGCCCGACCCTGACACGATGCCGCCCAGCGCCCCGGCGGCGAGACCCTCGTCGATGAGTACGGCGAGGTCGGGACGGAGGTGGACCGCGGCGAGCTGGAGGTCGTTGCGGATCGCCGCGCCCAGGGCCGCGGCATCCCCCGACCGAAGAGCCCGCAGGACCGCGGGGTCGACCGACGGGGTCGCCCGGTCAGGGGCGATGTCGGCGTCCGCGCGCAGGCGGTCCAGCGTGCCGTACACCTCGGGAGTCGAGAGCCCGCCGCCGTCCGCGACGAGGACCCACGCGAAGGAACCGCGACCGAGAGCCGGAGCGAGCTCGTCTCCGCGCCCCGTCCCGACCGCTGTGCCGCCCAGGAGCGCGAACGGGACGTCAGCGCCGAGCTGCGAACCCAGCGCGTGCAGGTCGCCCGAGCTGAGACCGCCGCCGATCAGATCGTTGACGGCGACGAGAGCCGCCGCCGCATCCGCCGACCCGCCTCCCATGCCGCCGGCGACGGGGACGCCCTTGTGGATCTCGAGACGGATGCCGCCCTCCCATCCAACGGCGCCCGTCACCAGGCGCGCCGCGCGCAGGGCGAGGTTCGAGGCGTCGAGCGGGACGCCCGACACGTCCACGTCACCGCTCACGGAGAGACTCGTGACGTCGGCATGCGACGCCCACACGTCCTCGAACAGCGAGACCGCCTGGTACACCGACGCCACGTCGTGGTAGCCGTCGTCGCCGACGGGACCGACCTCGAAGAAGAGGTTGATCTTGCCCGGCGCGCGCACGTGGACGCGCCGGGCAGTATCGAGGGGCAGACTCACGCGTTCGCCGAGTCGGCCCACAGGTCGACGTCGATCGCTCCTGACAGCTCGTCGATGCGCGCGAGTTCGTCATCGTCGAACGGCGCCCCGTCGACGGCGGCGAGGTTCTGGTCCAGCTGCTCCGGACGCGATGCGCCGATGAGCGCGGAGGTGACGACCTCGTCGCGCAGCACCCACTGGATGGCCATCTGTGCGAGCGTCTGGCCGCGCTGCTGGGCGATGTCGTTGAGTGAGCGGAGGGTGTCGAGCGCCTTCTCGTTGAGCCGACCGTCGGGCAGCGAGAACCGGCTCTGGGCGCGCTCGGCGCGGCCGTCGCCGAGGTACTTGTCGGTGAGCAGGCCCTGCGCGAGCGGGGTGAAGGCGATGGCGCCCATGCCGGCCGTCTTGAGCGAATCGGTCAGACCGTCCTCGACCCAGCGGTTGAGGATCGAGTAGGAGGGCTGGTGGATGATGAGCGGCGTGCCGAGGCTCTTCGCCACGGCGACGGCCTCTTCGGTGCGCTCCGCGCTGTAGGAGGAGATGCCGACGTAGAGGGCTTTGCCCTGGCGGACGAGGGTGTCGAGGGCGCCGATGGTCTCCTCGATCGGCGTCACGGGGTCGGCGCGGTGCGAGTAGAAGATGTCGACGTAGTCGACGCTCATGCGCGTGAGCGACTGCTCGGCGCTCGCGATGAGGTACTTCCGGGACCCGTAGTTGCCGTACGGGCCCGGCCACATGTCGTAGCCGGCCTTTGACGAGAGGATCAGCTCATCGCGGTACGGCGCGAAGTCCTCGCGCATCATGCGACCGAAGTTCGTCTCGGCCGAACCGAACGGCGGGCCGTAGTTGTTCGCGAGGTCGAAGTGGGTGACGCCCCGGTCGAACGCGTGCCGGAGCAGAGTACGCTGGTTGTCGAAGGGGATGTTGTCCCCGAAGTTCCACCAGAGTCCCAGCGAGATCGCCGGCAGATACAGGCCGCTCGAGCCGACCTGGCGGAAAGCCCCCGCATCGTAGCGGGAGGACGCCGCCTGATAGGGGCGGTGGGTGTCGCCATTGCGCGACGGGGGGAAACGGTCCGCGTAGTCGGTCATCACCCCAGGCTAGCGATGCCGGACACCCGAAACGTCGGCGAAACGACCGACATCTACTCTTGCCCGACCGAATACGCACAACAAGGAGAACATATGGCGCGATTGACTGCACTGCCGTCCGAGGGTGGTTCCTGGACCGCACTCCTCGAACGCGAGGACATCGTCCTCATCGGAGGCATGCTGCAACTGCGCCATGACGACACCACTCCCGAGCAGGCGCGCATCGCCGACCTGCTGCTGATCGCCGATTCCCTCGCGGATGCCGGCATCCCTCATCTCCTCATCCGCCACTCCCGTTCCGTGCCGGGTCTCGTCGTCGACCTCGACCACCGCGATCGCGCGCTGAGCGCGCTCGCCGATCAGGCCGTCACCGAGCCGCTGTACGCGAAGGCCAAGGGCGGTACGCCCGTGCCGCTCGGCGAGCTCCGCCTGCGCGCGTCGGGCCCCTCCTCGGTGCGGGTGTTCCGCCCGCGCATCGCCGGGGAGCTCCGCTACGGCGCCGGCCACGGCGTGCGGGTCGAGTTCTGGCGCTTCGGCGAGGAGCTGGTCGAAGCGCCCCACGCCAACGACCTCACGCGTCGCGTCTTCGCGGCCGAGGACGTCGAGCCTGCGACCGTCGAGCGGTACGGGCGCACGTGGCAGACCGTTCAGGGCATGTTCGACCCGCATCCGGGCGACGTGACGCACGAGATCGACATGGTCTTCTCGTGGGTCGACGGCTCGTCGTCGGAGTTCCAGCGCCAGCGCGCGGCGCAGATGTCGGAGTACGTGGTCGGCGACGGTGACGACGGGCCCGCCCGCTACCGCCACGTCGACGAACTGCGGTACGCCCTCCGGAGCGTCCACATGTACGCGCCGTGGGTGCGCCGCATCTTCATCGCCACCGACTCCCCCGCCCCCGCGTGGCTGCTCGACCACCCGAAGGTGACGATCGTCCGCAGCGAGGAGTTCTTCGAGGACACCTCGGTGCTGCCGACCCACAACTCGCACGCGGTCGAAGCCCAGCTGCACCGCATCGAGGGGCTGTCGGAGCACTTCCTGTACTCGAACGACGACATGTTCTTCGGTCGGCCGCTGTCGCCCGAGCTCTTCTTCTCCCCCGCCGGCGTCTCGTCGTTCGTCGAGTGCGACGTGCGCATCGGGACCGGACCACGCCGCGTCGCCCGCAGCGGCCACGACAACGCGTTGCGGCTCAACCGCGAGCTGCTCCGGGAACGCTTCGGCCGCACGATCGTCCGCGACCTCGAGCACTGCGCAGCGCCCCTGCGCCGCTCGGTGATGTTCGAGCTCGAGCGGGAGTTCCCCGAAGAGGTCCGGCGCACCGCGGCATCCCGCTTCCGCTCCGCCACCGACGTGTCGGTGACCAACTGCCTGTACCACTACTACGCGCAGTTCACGGGTCGCGCGATCGCCTCGACCGCGCCGCGCGTGCGTTACTTCCAGACGACGCAGGCCGCGTCGCTCCGCCGCATGGAGCGACTCGCCGAGCGCAGCGATGTGGACATGTTCTGCCTCAACGACGGCGGCGACCTCGAGGTGCCCGAAGCGGTGCGCGTGCGCGCCGTGACGGGTCTGCTCGAGCGGCTCTTCCCGGTGCGCGCGCCGTGGGAGGACCCGGCGGTCAGCGCAGCGCCGGCACGCCCGGTCGAGCTGCACGCGTGACGGAGCCGGTGACGCCCGCCTCGCGCAGGCGTCGCTGAGCCTCGTCGGGGTCGATGTACTCGAGCGGCCGCGGCACATCGACCGGGACCACCGAGTGGACGACCGTGTCGTCGTAAACGTGCACGAGGTTGTAGGCCTGCGCGCCGTCCTGCGGACGCGATCCGCCGACGGGGACGGTCAGATCCTGCGCGTAGCAGGTCGACGACGCGACCGACACGGGGATGCCCGCGAACGTCGCGAACGTCGAGTAGTGCAGGTGCCCGGCGATGATCGCGCGGACGTCGGTGCCGCGGAGGACGTCGGCGAGTCGGTTCTGGTCGCGGAGCTCGACGCTCGCCGCGAGCGGGAGGACGCTCGGGACGGGCGGGTGGTGCATCGCCAGGACGGTACCGAGCGGGGCCGGGGTCGCGACCACGTCGCGCAGCCACTCGAGCTGGGCGTCGGAGAGCTCGCCGTGGTGGCGACCTGGAACGCTCGTGTCGAGGGTGACGATTCGGAGCCCGTCGAGCTCGTCGACGCGGTCGTAGGGTGCCGTCGGGTCGGCGGGCGTCTCGTCGAGCAGGTGCTCCCGGAACGCGCCGCGATCGTCGTGGTTGCCCATGACCCAGAGCAGGGACGCCCCGAGCCGTTCGGCGAACGGTTCGACGAGCGCGCGTATCGCGTCGTAGGCCGCGGCCTCGCCGAGGTCGACGAGGTCGCCCGTGAAGACGATCGCGTCGGGAGCGATGCCACTGGATTCGATGGCGTCGAGAGCGGCGGTCAGCGATGCTTCACCGTCGACGCTGTCGAACAGACGGGGTCCCGGGCCACGCAGGTGCGTGTCACTCAGGTGGAGCAGGATCCGTTCGGCGGCCGGATGCTCGGCGCGGCGCATGGTCACTTCTTCCGTCAGTGCGAGAGCTCGGGTGCCCCCGCCTTGCTCCGACACGTTACCGGGATGTTTCGGGAACCCGTGATGAACGACGCGCGAACTCGCTGAGAACGAGGTGGTGTGTCGCGTCGGGAGGAGATGACGGATGCCGAGCGATCAGGCGCGGGCTATGCGGACGAAGTCCTCGATCGTGAGTTCCTCGCCGCGGGCAGTCGGAGCCACGCCGGCGCGCTCGAGCACCTCGCTGGCCGCGGCGGACGAGCCGCCGAGCACGGTGGACAGCGCCTGGCGGAGCATCTTGCGGCGCTGCTGGAACGCCGCGTCGACGATCGCGAAGGTGCGCAGTCGCTCCTCCTCGGTGCCGCGCGCCGCGGCATCCCGTTCGAAGCCGACCAGGACACTGTCGACGTTGGGGACGGGCCAGAACACCTGACGCGAGACGGTTCCCGCGAGGCGCCACGTGCCGTACCAGGCGGCCTTGACGCTCGGAGCACCGTAGATCTTCGAGCCCGACGGAGCCGCGAGGCGTTCGCCGACCTCGGCCTGGACCATGACGACGCCGCGCTGAATGGTCGGGAAGTGCTCCATGAAGTGCAGGAGCACCGGGACGCTGACGTTGTACGGCAGGTTCGCGACGAGGACGTCGGGGTCGCCGGGGAGCTCGCTCACCCGCAGGGCGTCCTGGGCCACGACGGTGAGCGCACCGTCGGGCACGCCGTGCGCCGCGGCTGTGGCCGGCAGGCGCTCGGCGAGGCGGCGGTCGATCTCGACGGCGGTGACCGGGGCGCCGGTCTCGAGGATGGCGAGGGTCAGCGAGCCGAGACCCGGCCCCACCTCGACGACGCGGTCGGCCGATGTCACGCGCGCGGCCGTGACGATCTTGCGGACCGTGTTGGCGTCGACGACGAAGTTCTGCCCGAGCTTCTTGGTCGGGGTGACGTCGAGGTCGGCGGCGAGGGCGCGGATCTCGGCGGCTCCGAGGAGGGTGACGGGCATGGGTTCCAGCCTAGTTGCCGGGCCTCGTGCCGCCGATCAGGGGATGATGGGCTCATGTCGGGCGGCTGGGTGATCACGGCGAGCATCGTCGGCGGTGTCGTCCTCTTGTGGGTCGCCCTGCTCGTCGTGCTGTGGGCGCAGGTGCGACGTTCCGGGGGCACGATCGACTGGCGCGAGGCGGTGCGGCTCGTCCCCGACGTGGTGCGCCTAATCCGCCGCCTGGTCGCGGACGGCACGGTGCCCCGGGCCGTCCGCTGGTGGCTCGGCGGGCTCCTCGTCTACCTGCTGTCGCCGATCGACCTCGTGCCCGACGTCATCCCCGTGCTCGGGTACGCGGACGATGCGATCGTCGTGGTCATCGCCCTGCGCTTTGCTCTGCGTCACGCCGGGAGGGACGCCCTCGAACGGCACTGGCCGGGCACTCCGGCGGGACTCGACAGCGTGCTCGCTCTCGTCGGTCGCTTACGCACGCGCTGACGGGTGCACGACCGCCGGGACGGGAATGATCCCGAGGGGCGGGCGGGACGAGGTCCGGGCGACGGGTCGTGCCGTCGTCTCCCGGACGGTCGTTCAGCCGGCGGCCGCCGTCGCAGCGGCGGGCAGCGCGTCGACGATCCGGCCGATGGCCGCATCGTCGTGCGCGGCCGTGACGAACCACGCCTCGAACGCCGATGGCGGCAGCGAGACGCCGCCCTCGAGCATCGCGTGGAAGAACCGGCCGTAGGCGTCCGCGTCCTGCGAGGTCGCCGTCGCGTAGTCGGGCACGCCGTGCACGACGGACTCGCCGAAGAAGATGCTGAACAGCGTCCCCGCCCACTGCACGACGTGCGGCACCCCGGCATCCGTGAGCGCAGCGGATGCCGCGTCCGCGACCGTGTGCGCCACCGAGTCGAGCGTGCGGTACACGGCGTCGTCGGCGTTCGAGAGGGTCGCGAGTCCCGCGGCGACGGCGACCGGGTTCCCCGACAGCGTGCCGGCCTGATAGACGGGGCCGCTCGGCGCGAGGAGGTCCATGATGTCGGCACGACCGGCGACCGCGGCGACGGGGAGTCCGCCGCCGATGACCTTGCCGAACGCGATGAGGTCGGGGACGACGTGCTCCCCCGCCGCATCCAGCACACCGGCGTAGCCCGAGCGCGACGAGCGGAACCCGGTGAGCACCTCGTCGCTGATGAGAAGCGCCCCGTTCCGGTGGGCGATCTCGGAGAGGAACGCCGTGAAGCCGGGTGCCGGGGGCACGACGCCCATGTTCGCGCCGGCGGCCTCGGTGATGATCGCGGCGATCCGGCCTTCGTGGGCGCGGAACACCTCCTCGACGGCGGCGCGGTCGTTGTAACCGATGACGAGGGTCTGCGCCGCGATCGGAGCCGGGACGCCCGCCGAGCCGGGCAGGGCGAGGGTCGCGAGGCCCGAGCCCGCCTGCGCGAGCAGGCCGTCGGAGTGCCCGTGGTAGTGCCCGGCGAACTTGATCAGCAGGTCGCGGCCGGTCGCGGCTCGGGCGAGACGGATCGCCGTCATCGTCGCCTCGGTGCCGGTCGAGACGAGGCGGATCCGCTCGGCGGCGGGGACGCGCGAGCGGATCTCCTCGGCGAGCTCTGTCTCGGCGGCCGTCGGCGCACCGAACGAGAGGCCGCGGCGCGCAGCTGCCACCACCGCGTCCACGACGGCGGGGTGCGAGTGGCCGAGGAGGGCGGGACCCCAGCTGGCGACGAGGTCGACGTAGTCGCGGCCGTCGGCATCCGTCACGTAGGCGCCCTGCGCCGACACCATGAAGCGCGGCGTCCCACCGACCGAGCCGTAGGCCCGGACGGGCGAGTCGACACCGCCGGGGATCACTCCGCGGGCCCGGTCGAACAGCTCCTGATTGCGGCTCATGCGAGCTCCTTCCCAGCGCGCAGCCAGTGCGCGACTTCGACGGCCCAGTAGGTGAGGATGGCGTCGGCACCGGCGCGGCGGATGCCGAGCAGGCTCTCGCCGATGGCGCGCTCACGGTCGATGAGACCGGCCGCGGCGGCGTGCTCGATCATCGCGTACTCCCCCGACACCTGGTACGCCCAGACCGGCACGTTCGAGCGGTCCGAGACGCGGGCGAGCACGTCGAGGTAGGGCATGGCGGGCTTGACCATGACGACGTCGGCGCCCTCGGCGATGTCGACGAGGGCCTCCTCGACGCCCTCGCGCGCGTTCGCGGGGTCCATCTGGTAGGTGCGACGGTCGCCCTGGAGGGTCGACTCGACGGCGTCGCGGAAGGGGCCGTAGAAGGCGGAGGCGTATTTGGCGGAGTAGGCGAGGATCGCCACGTGCGCGAAGCCGGCGGCATCCAGTCCCGCGCGGACCGCCGTGACCTGGCCGTCCATCATCCCCGACAGGCCGAGCACGTCGGCGCCGGCGCGGGCCTGCGCGACGCCCATCTCGGCATAGACCTCGAGGGTCGCGTCGTTGTCGACCGAGCCGTCGGCGGCCAGCAGACCGCAGTGGCCGTGGTCGGTGAACTCGTCGAGGCACAGGTCGGCCTGTACCGTGAGGCGACCCGCGGCGGCGCGCGCCGCGACGGCGATCGCGCGGTTGAGGATGCCGTCCGGGTCGGTCGCTCCGCTGCCGACCGCGTCGCGGACGGCGGGAACGCCGAAGAGCATGATCCCGCCGATGCCCGCGGCGGCGGCCTCGTCGACGACGTCGGCGATCGCGTCGAGCGGATGCTGCGACACCCCCGGCATGCTCGCGATGGGCTGCGAGGCGGTGATGCCCTCCTTCACGAACACCGGCAGCACGAGCTGCGACGGCACGACGTGGTGCTCGGCGGCGAGGCGACGCAGGGCGGGCGTGCCGCGGAGGCGGCGGAGGCGGCGGGTGGGGAACGACGTCATGAGGACTTCTCCGAAAGGACGCGGGCGTCGAGCTCGGCGATCAGCGCGTCGATGCTCTGGCTCTGGGCGGTGTGGCCGACGGTGAATCCGAGGGCGGTGGCGTCGCGGGTCGTACCGGGACCGATCGAGGCGACGAGGGTGGATGCCGGGAGGCCCCCGACCTGCCTGCGGAGCTCGCGTCCCACGCTCAGGGACGTCAGCAGGACGATGCCGATGTCCCCGGACCGGAGCCCCTCGACCACGGCGGGCGCGAGGTCGACGCCGATCGTGCGGTACGCGATGCAGACGTCGACGGCGAAGCCCCGGACCTCGAGCTCGTCGCTCACCACGGCCTGCGCGAGGTCGCTGCGGACGACGAGGGCGCGACCGGTCATGGCGGGCGTGCGGGCCGCGCACCACTGGGTCACCAGGGCCACAGCCGACGAGGCACCCGCCGGGACGAAGTCGACCTCCCACCCGGCGTCCGCGACAGCGCGGGCGGTCGCCCGACCGACGGCGGCGATCCGGGTCGACGCGGGGATCACGACACCGTGCTGCCGCAGCTGCTCCACGCTCGCGGCGCTCGTGACGAACAGCCAGGCGTACGCACCGTGCGCGAGGGCGGCGAACGCGCGATCGCGGGTCGTCGTGTCGCGCGGCGGCGCAGACGAGATCACAGGCGCGACCACGGCCTCCGCGCCCCGCGAGGCGAGGTCGGCGCGGACCCGCTCCCCCCACGCCCCCGCGCGGGGGACGAGGACGCGGGCGCCGTGCAACGCGCCGCTCATCGCGACGACCCCGCAAGATCGGCGAGGTCGGCGGCACCGCCCTCGAGCAGCTCGGCGACGACGTCGGCGGCAGCGGCATCCGCATCGATGTGCGGGTCGAGGCGACGGGACGCGACGACGGACCGGCGCCCGTCCTCGGCGTACACGTGGGCCACCAGCGTCACCGTGTCGCCGTGGTGCTCCGCGTCGATCGCGACGGGCGCGGCACAGCCGGCCTCGAGCCGGCGCAGCACGGCACGCTCGAGGGTCGCGGCGAGAGCCGTGTCGGCGTGCTCGATGAGGCGCACGGCGTCGGCCACGGCGGCATCCCCGTCGCGGATCTCGACGGCGAGCGCGCCCTGTGCGGCCGAGGTCGGCCAGTCGAGCACCTCGGTGATCGCGGCGTCGCGCCCGATGCGTCGCAGGCCAGCCTCGGCGAGGACGATCGCGTCGTACTGACCGTCGGCGACCTTGCGGAGGCGACTGTCGACGTTCCCGCGGATGCCCTCGACGACGAGGTCGGGGCGGCGCGCGAGCACCTGGGCCACGCGTCGCGGCGAACCGGTGCCGACACGGGCGCCGGCGGGCAGCGCATCGAGGGTCAGCCCCTCGCGGGAGTGCAGGACGTCGCGCTGCGACGCGCGCACCGGCACGGCGCCCACGACGATGCCGGGGTACGGCGCCGTCGGCAGGTCTTTCATCGAGTGCACGAGGAAGTCGCACTCGTCCCGCAGCAGCGCATCGCGAAGCGCCGTCGCGAAGACGCCGGTGCCGCCCATCTGCGCGAGCGGCCCCGTGAGGACATCGCCCTCACTGGTGATCGGCACGAGTTCGACATCGCGACCGGATGCCTCGGCCACGGCATCCGCCACATGCTGCGACTGAGTCGTCGCGAGCAGGCTCGCCCGGGTTCCGAGCCGCAAGGCGCCGGTCACGGTGCGACCCCCGACAGGGCCGGCTGGAAGCCGAGGCGCTTGTTCTCGCAGCAACCGGGACGGCACACGTCGTACCAGGGACCGAGGTCCGTCACGGCAGGGCGCTCGGCAGCCGGAGTGCCCTTCAGTCGCTCCTCGACGAGGTCGACGAGACCGGCGACGTAGGTCGGGTGCGTGCTGGGGGTCGCGGTGCGGACGGCGACGAGGCCGAGCTCCTCCGCGGTCTCCATCGCCTCGGTGTCGAGGTCCCACATGACCTCCATGTGGTCGCTCACGAAACCGAGGGGCACGATGAGGACCGCCTTCCGGCCGCGGCCGGGCAGCTCCTGCATCGCGTCGTTGATGTCGGGCTCGAGCCACGGCACCTGCGGCGGGCCGGAACGGCTCTGGAAGACGAGCTGCCACGCGCCGGGGAAGCCGAGGCGCGAGATGATCTCCTCACCGACGGCGAGGTGCTGGGCGACGTAGGCGCCGCCGGGGCCGAATCCGCGCTCGGGCGGGCCGGAACGATCGGCGTCGGAGGTCGGGATGGAGTGGGTAGAGAAGAGGATCTCGACCTCGTTCGCGAGGTCGGTGACACCGCGCTCGGCGAGCTCGGCGATGCCCGCACGGATGCCGTCGACGAAGGGCGCCACGAAGCCGGGGTGGTCGAAGAACTGCCGGACCTTGTCGATCTGGACGTCGGTCTGGTGGCCGGTGGCCTCGACGGCGTCGGCGAGGTCTTCGCGGTACTGCCGGCACGACGAGTACGAGCTGTACGCGCTCGTCGCGATCGCGAGGAGCTTGCGTCGCCCGTCCGCAACGGCGGAGTCGATCGCGTCGGTGACGTACGGCATCCAGTTGCGGTTGCCCCAGTAGACGGGCAGGTCGAGTCCGCGGGACGCGAGTTCGGCGTCGAGCTCCGCCTTCAGCTCGCGGTTGTGCTCGTTGATCGGCGACACGCCGCCGAAGTGACGGTAGTGGTGCGCGACCTCCTCGAGACGTTCGTCGGGGATGCCGCGGCCCGCCGTCACGTTCCGCAGGAACGGGATGACGTCGTCCTGTCCCTCGGGTCCGCCGAAGCCGAGCAGCAGGATCCCGTCGTAGTCGACGGGGATCGTCGCGTGCGGATCGCCCGCGCGCGCCCCCTCGGTCGCGTTCGGGATGACGGCGCCCTCGGCGACGACCACGCCGCTCGCCCGCGGCGGCTTGGGACGGAACTCCGGGTTCACCGCGCCGATGTTCTGTGCGCTCACGAGAGCACCTCCGCCAGTTCGTCGATCTCTACGCGACGGCCGGTGTAGAACGGGACCTCCTCGCGCACATGGCGGCGCGCGTCGGTGGCCCGGAGCTCGCGCATCATGTCGACGAGGCTGATCGGGTCGTCGCTCTCGAGCGGCAGCAGCCACTCGTAGTCGCTGAGCCCGAAGGTCGAGACCGTGTTCGCGACGACGTCGCGGAAGGCGGCGCCCTTGCGGCCGTGCTCGGCGAGCATCCGCGAGCGCTCGTCCTCGGGGAGCAGGTACCACTCGTAGCTACGGACGAAGGGGTAGAGGCACAGCCAGCCGCGCGCATGCTCGCCGCGCAGGTAGCCGGGCACGTGACGCTTGTTGAACTCGGCCTCGCGGTGCACGCCCATCGCGCTCCACACGTTGGTGAAGGAGGCGAGCAGAGAGGTCCGACGCAGCTGCCGCAGAGCCTTCTGGAGAGCAGCGGGGTCTTCGCCGTGCAGCCACACCATGAGGTCCGCCTCGGCGCGCATGCCCGTGACGTCGTACAGACCGCGCAGGGTGACGCCGTCCGCGGGGAGTCCCTCGGCGACGGCACGCAGGGCGTCGAGATCACCCGGCGATGGGGTCCCCGCACGGGGACGCGGACCCGCGAGGATCGCGAAGAGGGTGTAGCCGAGGCCGGGGACAGTCTCGTCAGCGGACATGACGTGCTCCTTCGGATGGGGTGTGAGAGGACGTGAGGGCGGCGGCGAGGGCTCGCGCATGCGGGATGACCGAGGCGAGCCCGGTTCCGGCCGCGACAGCTCCCGCGAGTCGGATGCCGCGGGTCGCCGCAGCCTCGGTGACCGCCGCGCGAGCGGACGGGGTCGCGACGGCATCCGGCCACGCGATCGGGATGACGCGTCGCACGTCGGCGGGCGAGATGCGGACCCCGGTCAGGGTGCGGATCGCGGTGGCGACGCCGGCGGCATCCGTCAGTTCCCCGTGGCGACCCTCCTGCGCGGAGAGGCGGACGAGGTGGGTGCCGCCGGGGAGAGCGGCCGCGGCCCATTCCCACTTCGCGTCGACGTGGGTCAGCGCCTTCGCCGCAGTGTCGACGTCGGGGGCGGCGATGACCCCGGACCCCACCGGGAAGGCGTCGAGGGCGTCGGCGACGACCTCGGCGACGATGAGTCCGACGGGTGGCGCGGGAGCGACCTCGACCTGGAGGAGCCGTGCCGCGGCCGTCGGCCCGGTCGCGATAACCACGGCTCGCGCCGAGAGGGTTTCGCCGTCGAGCTCGACGGTCGTCGCCGTGGCGGCGCGGGCGGGCGCGCCGGTGCGGATGACGGCGCCCGCGCGGAGCGCCGCGGCGTGGAGCTCCGCGGCGAGACGCCAGAGCCCGCCCTCGACACCGCGGACGGCGGACCCGGCGCGGACGGCCGGCGCGAGCGCGTCGACCGCAGCCGTCAGCGAGCCGAGAGCCTCTGCCCGCTCCCACAGCACCGGGTGGAGCGCGGACAGACGTACGCTGTCGGCCGCTTGCGAGTAGACGCTCCGGCAGAGCGGCTCGACGAGGCGAGCCGTGACGCGGGCACCGTAGCGGCTCGTAGCGAGCTCCGCGAGCGTCGGCTCGGGGCCGGTCGACCAGGGAATCGAGCGTTCCTGCGCCGCGCGCCGAGCCCCGGCGCGGCCGATGATGCGGACGACGTCGGCGGCCGTCGGGTCGGCGGGCATCCCGACGAGAGCGCGGCGGGGCAGGGGCGCCCGGTCCACTCGACCGGACCGGCGGCGGAAGGCGACGTGGGCGCCAGCGGGTACGGGCTCGACGAGCTGGACGGGAAGGCGCGCGTCGGCGACGAGGTCGGCGACCCCCGTCGTCCGGGTGGCGAACGACTCCGCGCCGAGGTCTGCGTCGAGGCCGGCGACCGCACCTCGACGCAGCATCCCGCCGGCGTCCTCGGACGCCTCGACGAGGACGACGTCCCGACCCGCGCGGGCGAGCTCCCACGCGATCGTCAGGCCGGCGATGCCGCCGCCCACGATGACGACGTCGTGGGTCACGTCCACGGTCACGGCGCCCGCCAATCGTGGACGGTCCGGACCACCGCCGAGATGGCGTCGGGGTCGGCTTCCATGGGCACGCCGTGACCGAGGTTGAAGACGTGGGCGCGGGCGGTCAGGCCATCCTCGAGGATGCGGCGCACCTCCGCCGTCCGCACCGCCTCGGGCGCGAACAGCAGCGCCGGGTCGAGGTTGCCCTGCAGCGTGAGGTCACGACCGATGCGTCGACGCGCGTCGCTCAGGCGCACTCGGTAATCCACGCCGAGCGCGTCGATGTCGGGCGTCGCCATGTCGGCGAGGATCTCGCCCGTGCCGACGCCGAAGTGCACGAGCGGCAGGCGGTCGACGCCCCCCGGGAGCGGGAGCGACCGGGCGTGCTGCAGCGCGGCGACGGACGCCGGGAGCACCGACGCGCGGTAGTCATCGGGGTTCAGGCCACCCGCCCACGAGTCGAACAGCTGTCCGGCGCTGGCGCCCGCCTCGATCTGGAGGGCGAGGAATCGGCCCGTGACCTCGGCGAGCCACATCGTGAGGTCCTGCCACGCCGCGGGATCCTCGTGGATGAGGCGCCGGGCGGCGAGGTGATCCTTCGACGGTCCGCCTTCGACGAGATAGGCCGCAAGGGTGAAGGGAGCGCCGGCGAACCCGATGAGCGGCAGCGGCTCGCCGCGCTCCTCGGACAGATCGGCGAGCATCGCCGTCGTGCGACCGACGGCATCCGCGATGGCCTCACCGCGCTCCGTCACGAGCACCGGGTCGATCGCCGTCGTGCGGGCGATGTCGGCGGCGGTGCGCAGGGGCTCGGAGAACACGGGGCCTCGCCCGGCGGCGATCTCGACGTCGATGCCGAGGAGCGCGAGCGGAACGATGATGTCGCTGAAGAAGATGGCCGCGTCGACGCCGTGGCGGCGCACGGGCTGCATCGTGATCTCGCTCGCCAGAGCAGGGTCGAGACACGCGTCAAGCATCGTCCCCTGGGACCGCAGCGCCCGGTACTCCGGCAACGAACGACCCGCCTGGCGCATGAACCAGACGGGGGTGATGTCGGGGCGGTCGCCCAGGAGTGCACGGACGAGTCGCGACTCGCGGGTGCGTGCGGCGACGAGAGGGTGGCTGAGGCCGGGAATGATGAACTCCTCGAATCGGTTAATCGATATACTAGTCGCGATCCAAGGGGGTTCTCCGCACCGTGCTCGTCTGCCTGACCGCGCATCAGCGCTCCACACCGTTCGACTCGCTCGAGCGGCTCTCGACGGTCGGCGACGACCTCGCAGAGCGTCTGTCCGCGGTCCACGACTCGGTGCGCGGCGCCGTCGTCCTCGCCACCTGCAACCGCTTCGAGGCCTACTTCGACCTCGCTGAGGAGCCCGACCTCGCCTCCCCCGTTCCCGCAATGGATGCCGCGATGGAGGCGATCGCCGGTGCCGCCGAGATGGACTACCGGTCGCTGCGCGAGAACGTGGACTTCGCCCACGGGAACCAGGTCGCCCACCACCTCTTCACCGTCGCATCGGGCCTCGATTCGGTCGCCGTCGGCGAGGACGAGATCGCCGGACAGGTGCGGCGCGCCCTCGAGGCCGCCCGCGGCCGCGGCCTGACGACCGCACCCCTCGAGCATCTCTTCCAACGCGCGACCGAGACCTCCCGTGCCGTCAAGAACACGACGCGCCTCGGCGAATCCGGCCGCTCGCTCGTCCGTCTCGCCGTCGACCTCGTGAGCTCCCGCGTCGACTGGGACACCGCGCGCGTCCTGCTCGTCGGCACCGGACGCTACGCCGCGGCGGCGCTCGCCGCCCTCCGCGCCGTCGGCGCCACCGACATCCGCGTGCACTCCCGGTCCGGACGCCAGCGGTTCGCGAATCGCGAGCACCTGGTCCACGTGAGCACCGAGGATTACGCCGAGGAGGCGGCCGCCGCGGACGTCGTCGTCACGTGTACGGCGACGACCGACACCTTCGCCCTCGAGGCGTTCTCGCACGCGACGGCCCGCGCGGGCAGCGCACGGGCCCAGGTCGTCATCGACCTCGGTCTGCCCCGCAACGTCGACCCCGAAGTCGCACTCCTGCCCGGAGTCGAACTGCTCGACCTCGAGACCATCCGTCTTCACGCCCCCGTCGACGAGGCCGAGACCGTCGGTCAGGCCCGCGAGATCGTGCAGGCCGCCGCGCAGCGCCACGCCGCCGCCCGCCGCGTGCACGAGGTCGCACCCTCGGTCGTCGACCTCCGCGGGTTCGTCCACGGGGTCCTCGACGAGGAACTGACACGCGCACGGCGCCGCGGCGACTCGCCCGAGGTCGAGACGGCCCTGCGCCATTTCTCGGGCGTCCTGATGCACCAGCTCATCGCCCGCGGCCACACGCTCGCCTCCTCGGGCGCGGGCACCGAGTGGGCCGAGGCGATCCGCACGGTCCTTCCGGGCGGTCGCGCGGGCATCTCGCCGGACGAGGGCGAACAGCCGTGAGCCCGAGCGTCACGCTGAAGGACATCGCGCGCGCCGCAGGCGTGTCGACGGCGGCCATCAGCCAGGCGCTCAACGATCGCGGCAGCATGCGTCCCGAGACGCGCGAGCGCATCAAGGCGATCGCCGCCGAACTCGGCTACGTGCCCAACCGGCACGCCACCGCCCTCCGCAGCGGTCGGACGATGACCGTCGGGTTCGTCATGGTCGACGACGCCGAGGCCGACCGGCGCGGCGAACTGCAGCGCGCGCGCAAACTCATCTCGCTCGTCCGCGCCTCCGCCGCCCACGGCTTCACCGTGACCGTCCTCCCCGACTCGAACCCCGATCTGATCTCGGGCACGACCCTGGACGCCCTCTACGTGCCCGACGCGCGGGGCAATCAGCCTCTGCTCCAGGCGGCCATCGCCCGCGGCATCCCGATCGTCGCCGACGATCAGTTCGTCGACGGCTCGCGCGGCCTCAGCATCCGCACCGGCTACGACGCCGCCGTCCGTGCCGGACTCGACGAGCTCGAGCGCGCAGGGGCCAAGCGGATCCTCTTCCTGACCGAGGAGGGGCGGGAGCCCCGCGACGAGATCGGGCGCGCGGCGTACGAGATCTGGAGTTCGGTGCGCGGACGCGAGCCGCTCGTGCGCGCCGTCGACCCGTCCCGCAGGACGCTCCCCCGCCTCCTCACCGAGGCCCTTGCCGACGGCGCCGACGCCGTCTTCGCGGGCGCCGAAGACGGGCCCGACGTCTACCTCCAGCTCGAGGAGATGCGCCTCGTCATCCCGCGGGACGTCCAGCTGGTGGCCCTCTGCACGACCGACTGCGCCGTCAACCGCCGACTGGGCGTCACCCATGTCTGCATCCGTCCCGACCTCGCCGCCGAGGCGATGTTCGAGACGCTTCCGGCCGCCCTCCTGGACGAGGGGCCTCGCGTCGTCGACCTGCCGTGGGAGCTCGTCCCCGGAGCGACGACGCGCCCGCCTCTCACGGCGAGCCTCGTCGCCGCTCAGGCGGCTCAGTCGGTGAAGGCTCCGTAGACCTCGAGGGTGTTCTGCGCCAGCTGTGCGCACAGGTCGTCGAGGTCGATGCCGAGCTCCGCCGCGAGGAAGCGCACCGTGACCGGCACGAGGTACGGAGCGTTCGGTCGCCCGCGGTGCGGCACGGGCGTGAGGAAGGGGGCATCCGTCTCGACCAGGATCCGCTCACGCGGGGTGACCGCGAGGGCATCCCGCAGATTCTGCGCGTTCTTGAAGGTCACGTTCCCGGCGAAGCTGAGCCAATAGCCGCGGTCGGCGCAGGAGCGGGCCATGTCCGCGTCGCCCGAGAAGCAGTGGAAGACGGTGCGCTCGGGCGCTCCGACCCGCTCCAAGGTCTCGAGGACGGCGTCGTGGGCGTCGCGGTCATGGATCTGCATCGCGATGCCATGGCGCTTCGCGATGTCGATGTGAGCCTCGAAGCTCTCGACCTGCGCCGGGATGCCATCCGCGTCCGTGCGGAAGAAGTCCAGACCCGTCTCGCCCACGGCCCGCACACGCGGCTGCGCAGCCAGCTCGTCGATGACGGCGATCGCCTCGTCGAGGCGCCCGGCCTCCTTGTAGGCGGGCGCTTCGTTCGGGTGGATGGCGACGGCTGCCAGCACCGCCGGGTGGGATGCCGCGGCCCACGCGGACCAGCGCGACGAGTCGATGTCGCCGCCGGCTTGCACGACACCCGCCACACCGACGCCGGCCGCGAGGGCGAGCTGCTCATCGAGGCCGCGCGGCTCGTCGCCGTCCTCGATCTCGAGGTGCGTGTGGTTGTCGTAAACAGCTACCGACAGGGGCTCGGGCGCGTCCGGCCAGCGGACGTCCCGCGCCGATTGCTCGCGCTGACGGACGTAGCCGCTCGGATCCGTCGGTTCCGTCGTCATGCGGTCTGCTCGACGCGGGGGAACAGCGGTGCGAGCGCAGCCACGCGGCTTCCCGCGGGAAGCTGGCCCCACGTCCCGGCGTCGCGCAGCGGCTGAGCCGTCAGCTCGCCGGGGGCGCCGAGAGCGTTCCAGAGCGTCGCCGTCGACTGCGGCATGACGGGCGAGAGCAGCACGGCGAGGGCTCGCAGTCCTTCCGCCGCCGTGTACAGCACGGTCGACAGCCGCTCGCGCTTGTCCTCGTCCTTCGCGAGCGCCCACGGCTCGTTCTCGGTGATGTAACCGTTGAGCTCGTCGACGATCGTCCAGATCGCTGCGATCGCCTCGTCGGGACGGAACGCCGTCATCGCGGCGTCGGCGGCAGTCGCGGCATCCGCCACGGTCCGCTGCACCCGCAGGTCGATCTCGGCGGCCTCACCCGCAGCCGGCACGACGCCGTCGAAGTAGCGACCGATCATCGCGACGGTGCGCGAGGCGAGGTTGCCGAACCCGTTGGCGAGCTCGGCCTGGTAGCGCGCGGACAGGTCCTCCCACGAGAACGAGCCGTCCTGGCCGAAGGCGATCGCCGACAGGAAGTAGAACCGGTAGGCATCCGATCCGAACACGTCGGTGATCTCGGTCGGCGCGATGCCCGTGAGCTTCGACTTCGACATCTTCTCGCCGCCGACGAGCAGCCACCCGTGCGCGAAGATCCCCTTCGGCACTTCGAGTCCCGCGGCCATCAGCATCGCGGGCCAGATGACGGCGTGGAAGCGGAGGATGTCCTTGCCGACGACGTGATACGCCGGCCAGCGACGCTCGAACTGCTCGGGGTCGTCGCCGTACCCGACGGCGGTCGCGTAGTTCAGCAGCGCGTCGACCCACACGTAGATGACGTGCGAATCGTCCCACGGCACGCGGATGCCCCAGTCGAACGCGGACCGCGAGATCGACAGGTCCTTGAGGCCCGAGCGGACGAAGGAGACGACCTCGTTGCGGGCAGAGTCGGGGCGCACGAAGTCGGGCTGCGTCTTGTAGAGCTCCAGCAGGCGGTCCTGGAACTCGCTGAGCTTGAAGAAGTAGTTCTTCTCCTGCAGCAGCTCGAGCGGCTTCGAGTGGATCGCGCAGACCTTGAGGCCCTCGAAGGAGCCGGTGCCGTCGACGATCTCGGCCTCGGGCTTGAACTCCTCGCAACCGACGCAGTAGAGCGCCTCGTACTCACCCGCGTAGATGTACCCGCTGTCGTAGAGCGCCTGCACGAAGGTCTTGACGCGCTCCTCGTGCCGGGGCTGCGTCGTGCGGATGAAGTCGTCGTTGGCGACGTCGAGGGTCTTCAGCAGCGGGAACCACGACTCCTCGACGAGCTTGTCGACCCACTCCTGCGGCGTGACGCCGTTCGCCGTCGCGGCACGGAGCATCTTCTGCCCGTGCTCGTCGGTGCCGGTGAGCATCCAGGTGTCGTCGCCCGACTGGCGGTGCCAGCGCGCGAGCGTGTCCACCGCCACCGACGTGTACCCGTGCCCGATGTGGGGCAGATCGCTCGGGTAGTAGATGGGGGTGGTGATGTAGAAGGAGCCGCCGGAAGTCACCTGGAGATTCTACGGGCGACGCGACGACCCCCGTCGTTCATGACGGGCGCCCCGTCGAGCGACTCAGGCGCTCGCGCGCGGTACGAGCGTGGTCGGCAGCACGATGGACTGGCCGGGACCGCCGTCCACGACCTCGAGCAGCACCTCGACCATGCGCCGCGAGATCTCCGTCCACGGCTGGCGCATCGTGGTGAGCGGCGGGTCGGTGGTGGCCGCCAGCCCCGAGTCGTCGAAGCCGGCGACGGCGACGTCCTCGGGGACGCGTCGTCCGGCTTTGCGGAGGGCGGCGATCGCCCCGACGGCCATGATGTCGGATGCCGCGAACACGGCGTCGATGTCGGGTGCCCGCCGGAGGAGTCGCGTCATGGCGGCCTCGCCCGCATCACTGGAGTAGACATCCTGCTCGACGAGTGAGGGGTCGAAGCGCTCGCCCATCTCGTCTCGGAAGCCGACCAACCGGTAGCGGCCGCCCGGGGTGTCGTCGGGACCCGTGATGATCGCGATGCGCTCGTAACCGCGGCCGATCAGATGTCGGGTCATCGCGCGCGCCGACGCCTCCTCGTCGACGGAGACGGTGGGCACGTGCGCCCGGTCGCCGAGAGGGACGCCCGTGCACACCGTCGGCACGCCGGCTTCGGTCAGCGCGGCCAGCAGAGGATTGGACTCGTGCGACGAGATGAGCAGGACGCCGTCGACGTGGCCGGCACGGACGTAACGCTCGATGTTCGCGTACTGCGAGGGATGCTCCGCGATGAGAAGGACGAGCGTCATGTCCCGGGCGGCGAGGGCCTCCGTCGCCCCGCGCAGCAGGAGGGCGAAGGTGGGATCGGCGAAGAGCAGGTGCTGCGGCTCGGTCAGGAGGAACGCGACGGAGTTCGCCCTGCCGGTCGCCAGGGAGCGGGCCGCGTGGCTGACGGTGTAGCCGGTCGCATGGATCGCCTCTTCGACGGCGAGCCGGGATTCCTCCGACACCCAGCGTCCGCCGTTGATGACGCGCGACACCGTCCCGTGCGACACCCCCGCGACCTCCGCGACGTCGCGGATGGTGGGACGTCTGCGTTCGGAAGGGAGAACCACGCGCTGACTCTATACCCCGGCGGCGGCGGCGCCGATCACTTCTGGGACCGGTCACAGTTCGGTAACGGGGGCCGGTGGGACGCGGCATCCGATTTACACTTCCAGACGTACCTGTTACCGGTCCCAGTCGCGTCACCGCGGCACCGGTCAGCGCTTCGATCGATGAGGATGGCACCGCAGCATGACGACCCCCGCCTGGCCGCGACTGGACGGCATCGCCTACGGCGGTGACTACAACCCGGAGCAGTGGCCCCGCGAGGTCTGGAACGACGACGTGCGCCTCATGCGCGAAGCCGGCGTCACGATGGTGAGCATCGGCATCTTCTCGTGGGGTCTCCTCGAGATCCGCGAGGGCGAGTTCGACTTCGCCTGGCTCGACGAGATCATCGACCTCCTGCACGCGAACGGCATCGCCGTCGACCTCGGCACCCCGACCGCCTCTCCCCCGGCCTGGTTCTTCGCGCAGTACCCCGACGCCCGCGCCGTCACGAAGGACGGCGTCCCGATGGGCTTCGGCGCGCGCGGCATGGTGTCGCATTCCGCTCCCGAGTACCGCACCGCGATCGACCGCATCGCCGGAGCCCTCGCGGAGCGGTACGGCGACCACCCCGCCGTCGTCCTCTGGCACATCCACAACGAATACGGTGTGCCCGTCGGCGAGGACTTCTCCCCGCACTCCGTCCGCGCCTGGCGCCTCTGGCTGCAGGAGAAGTACGGCGATGTCGCGGGTCTCAACGCCGCCTGGGGCACCGCCTTCTGGGGTCAGCACTACGAGCAGTGGGACCACGTCGGCGCGCCCGCCGCCGCCCCCTCGACGATCAACCCGTCGCAGAAGCTCGACTGGGCCCGGTTCACCGACGAGATGCTCCGCGCGTGCTTCCGCACCGAGAAGGACGCGATCCGCGCGCACGCCTCGCAGCCCATCACGACGAACTTCATGGCCAACCAGCACCACGGCGTGGACCTCTGGGCCTGGGCCGACGAGGTCGACATCATCTCGGACGACCACTATCTGTGGGCAGCCGACGAGGAGGGTGAGATCGGGCTCGCGATCGCCGCCGACCTCAGCCGCTCGGTCGGCCGCGGCAAGCCCTGGATCCTCATGGAGCACTCCACCTCCGCCGTCAACTGGCAGCCGCGGAACATCGCGAAGCGCCCCGGCGAGATGGCCCGGAACTCCCTGAGCCACGTCGGTCGCGGAGCCGACGGCATCCTCTTCTTCCAGTGGCGCGCCGGACGCTCCGGCGCCGAGAAGTTCCACTCCGCGATGCTCCCCCACGCCGGAACCGAGTCGCGGGTGTTCCGCGAGGTCGTCGACCTCGGCGCGAAGCTCGGCCGCCTGGCCGAGGTGCAGGGGTCGCGCGTCGAGGCCGACGTCGCCGTCTTGTGGGACTTCGAGTCGTTCTGGGCGCAAGACCTGGAGTGGCGCCCCTCGGAGGACGTCAGCCACGACGAGCGCATCCGCGCGTTCTACGAGCGGCTCTGGCGCGACGACATCACCGTCGACTTCGCCCTCCCTGGTCACGACCTCTCGCGCTACCGCCTGGTGGTCGTCCCGTCGCAGTATCTGCTGACCGCAGCGGATGCCGCGAACCTCACCGCCTACGTCGCTCAGGGCGGGACGCTCGTCGTCTCGTTCTTCTCGGCTGTCGTCGACGAGAACGACGCCGTCCACCCGGGCGGGTACGGCGCCGTACTGGCGGACACGCTCGGGGTCCGCGTCGAGGAGCACCTGCCCCTGCGAGAGGGACACGTCACCGGCATCCGCGTCGACGACGAGGACTTCGCCGCCGATGTCTGGCAGGAGGACCTCGTCGTCACGACCGCCGACGTCCGCGGGACCTACACCTCCGGTCCTGCGGAAGGCCGGGCCGCCGTGACGCGGAACGTCCACGGTCAGGGTGTCGGCTGGTACATCAGCACGCGACCGGATGCCGAGGGCCTCCGCGCGATCATGCGCGAGGTCTACGCCGACGCCGGCCTCGAGATCCCGGCGACGCCCGACGGCGTGGAGACGATCGTCCGTCACGGACGCGACGCGGACTACCTCGTCGCCATCAACCACGGCACCAGTGAGGTGTCGCTCACGACCACCGGAACCGACCTGCTGGCGCAGGCCGAGGTCCGGGACACGCTGGTGCTCCCGGGAGGCGACGTCGCCGTCGTCCGCCTGGCGCACACAGCTCCTCGGGGGGATCGATGACCGATCGCCCCACGACGGGACACCGTCGAACGCACTGAGAGAAAACCCGTCGCGGCCACCCGGCTGCGGCGATCACACCCCGGTCGTGACGGCGCGACCTCGCAAGAGGGCCGCCGGAGCGACCACATCCGGAAGGAAGATCCATGCGCAAGATGGGTATCGGCATCGCCGCACTGGCGGCCGGCTCCCTGCTGCTGGCCGGTTGCGCCGGCGGCAGCGGCAACACCGCCCCGGCACAGTCCGAGTCCGCGGCTCCGATCGACGCGAGCGGCGTGACCCTCACCGTCTGGACCGACGAGAACCGCAAGCCCGCCATCGAGGCCGCGGCGAAGACGTTCGAGGAGGAGACCGGCGCGAAGATCGAGCTCGTCCAGAAGAACTTCGAGGACATCCGCAACGACTTCACCAACCAGGTCCCGACCGGCGAGGGCCCCGACATCACGATCGGTGCGCACGATTGGCTGGGCAGCCTCGTCCAGGCGGGTGTCGTGGCCACCGTCGACCTCGGCGAGTCCGCGGCGAACTTCGAGAAGGTCGCCACCGACGCGTTCACCTACGAAGGCCAGACCTACGCGCTGCCGTACTCGCTCGAGACGATCGCCCTCGTGCAGAACACCGACCTCGTCGGCGAGGACGCCCCCGCGACGTGGGACGACATGATCGCGGCGGCCAAGGAGGCGGGCGCTGAGCGTCCCGTCGTCATCAACACGGCCGGTCAGACCGGTGACGCGTACACGATGTACGGGTTCCAGACCTCGTTCGGCGCCCCGGTCTTCGTCCAGGACGACTCCGGCTCGTACACGGCCGAGGTCGGCATGGGCGGCGACGCCGGCGACGCCTTCGCCGAGTGGCTCGGCGAGAACGGCGAGAAGGGCTCGGGCGACATCTCGACCACGATCGACTACGACACCAACAACGAGCTGTTCGCCTCGGGCAAGGCCGCGTACACGATCCAGGGTCCGTGGGCCGTCGAGGCGCTGACCGCACAGGGCGCGAAGATCAAGGTCAACCCGATCCCCTCGGCCGGTGACGAGACCGCGTCGCCGTTCGTCGGCGTGCAGGGCTTCTACATCAGCGCCGAGAGCAAGAACGCACTGGTCGCTCAGGAGTTCCTGACGAAGTACCTCGCGACCTACGACGCGCAGAAGGCCCTGTACGAGGCCGACCCGCGCATCCCGGCCTGGTCCGACCTCGCCGAAGAGGTCTCGTCCGACCCGGTGATCGCCGGCTTCGTCGCCTCGTCGCAGAACGGCGTTCCGATGCCCAACATCCCCCAGATGGGATCGGTGTGGGACCTCTGGAACGCCGCGCAGGTGCAGATCATCAAGGGCGCCGACCCCAAGGCGACCTGGACCACCATGGTCGCCGACCTCGAGAAGACCATCGGCTGACACACTTCCGGGGGCGGGGCGGCCACGCCCCGCCCCCGGAGACCACTTTCCTCGAGAGGGAGACGACATGACGGCTCTGCAGAGCCCCACCCTGCCGGAAGAGGCACCGCCGACGGCGGAGTCCCACGCCCGGCGCTGGTCAGGCCTCGGCTGGGGATTCCTGGTCAAGCTGGTCCTGATGGGCCTCATCAACGCGGTGGGCCTGCTCGGCATCATCGCCGCGTTCCAGGCCGAGTCCTGGATCGTGTTCGGCGTCGCCGTCGCTCTGCTGCTCGCAGCCGACGTCGTCTACTTCACGAAACGCGCGCTCCCCCTCAAGTACCTGCTGCCGGGGCTGTCGTTCCTGCTCGTGTTCCAGGTGTTCATCTTCCTGTACACCGGGTACATCGCCTTCACGAACTACGGCGCCGGCCACATCGGGTCCCAGGAGCAGGCGGTCGCCGCCTCGCTCGCGCAGGGCGAGCGCCGCGTCGAGGGTGCTCCCACCCTCCCCCTCACCGTCGTCGAGCGCGACGGCGACCTCGGCTTCGCCGTCGTCGAGGACGGCCAGCTGCTGGCAGGCTCCGCCGATGACCCGCTCAGCGTGGTCGGCCCGGCCCCGGCATCCGGTGCCGCGACGGAGGTCCCGGGGTGGAACGTCGTCCCCCGCAACCAGATCATCGGCGACCAGGCGACTCAGCAGGCGGTCATCGACCTCCGCGTGCCGGTCTCGGACGACCCCAACGACGGCTCGATCCGCACCCGCGACGGATCGAGCGGCGCCACCTACCTCTCGACGATGACGTGGGATGCCGAGTCGCAGACCATCACCGACAGCGCGACCGGCCTCGTCTACACCGCGAGCCCCACCGGCAACTTCGTCGCCGACGACGGCACGACGCTGCCGACCGGCTGGGTCGTCAACGTCGGCTTCTCGAACTTCGTCGAGCTGTTCACGAACCCCGCGATCCTCGAGCCGCTCGGGCTCGTGACGGGGTGGACCTTCGTCTGGGCGGTCCTGTCCGTGCTCATCCCGTTCGCGATGGGCCTCGTGTTCGCCCTCATCTTCAACGACCCGCGCGTGCGCGGTCGCAAGGTGCTGCGAACGCTGTTCATCCTCCCGTACGCGTTCCCGGCGTTCATGTCGGCACTGCTGTTCCGCGGCATGTTCAACGCCGAGTTCGGCGTCATCAACGAGTTCTTCTTCGGCGGCGCGAACATCGATTGGCTCGGTGATCCGTGGCTCGCCCGCGCCGCGGTGCTGTTCGTCAACGTCTGGCTCACGTACCCGTATTACTTCCTCGTGTGCACCGGGGCGCTGCAGGCGCTCCCGCAGGACGCGCTCGAAGCGGCGTCGATCGACGGGGCGGGCCGGTTCCGTCAGCTGCGGGCGATCATCCTCCCGCTCGTGCTGGTCTCAACGGCACCGCTGCTGATCTCGTCGTTCGCGTTCAGCTTCAACAACTTCACGATCATCTACATGTTCAACAACGGCGGCCCGGCCATCCCCGGCGCGCCGTACGCGCTCGGATACACCGACATCCTGATCTCGGCGATCTACGACATCTCCGGTGTCTCGGGCGGCGCAGCCGACTACGGCCTCGCCAGCGCCCTGTCGATCCTCGTGTTCATCGTCGTGGGCGTCGTCTCGGCCCTCGCGTTCCGTCAGACCAAGAAGCTCGAGGAGTACCAGTGATGTCCGCTCCCTCCACCGCCGCGACCACCGCGACGATCACGACCGGTTCCTCCGCGACACGCACCGCCGCCCTCCGTCCCGCGCAGCGCAAGCGCTGGGTGCTGGAGGTCGGCTGGAAGTACCTCGTGGCCGCCGGCATCCTCTTCTATGCGATGTTCCCGCTCGTCTACATCCTGTCGGCGTCGTTCAACCCGAACGGCACCCTGTCGGCGGCGAACGCGCTCTTCTCGGTCATCGACGTCGGCAACTACACGGCCCTGTCGGGCACGAGCTACTGGGCCTGGTACGGGAACACGCTCATCGTGGGCGGGGCCTCGGCGGCCGGCGCCGTCCTCATGGGTGCGGCGGCCGCGTACGCGTTCTCGCGCTTCCGCTTCACGGGACGACGGATCAGCCTGACGGCGCTCCTCATCGTCCAGATGTTCCCGCAGGCGCTCGCCTTCGTCGCGATCTTCCTCATGCTGCTGACCCTCGGCGAGGTGTTCCCGGTCCTGGGACTCAACTCCAAGATCGCCCTCATCTGCGTCTACCTCGGTGGCGCGCTGGGCGTGAACACGTTCCTGATGTACGGGTTCTTCAACACGATCCCGATGGAGATCGACGAGTCGGCGAAGATCGACGGCGCGACGCACGCCCAGATCTTCTGGCGCCTCATCATGCCGCTCGTGACCCCGATCCTGGCGGTCGTCGGCCTGCTCGCCTTCATCGCGGCGTTCGGCGACTACATCATCGCCAAGATCGTCCTCGTCTCGGAGGACAACTGGACCCTCGCGGTCGGCATGTTCCAGTGGGTCTCGAACCAGCTCGCCAGCAACTGGGGTCTGTTCGCCGCCGGGGCGATCCTCGCCTCGATCCCCGTGCTGGCGCTGTTCCTGTCGCTGCAGCGCTACATCGTCGGCGGTCTGACCGCCGGGTCCGTCAAGGGCTGAGCGGCTTCTTCGCCGCGACGGCGGCACGGTAGAGGTCTCGCGAGGGCAACCCGGTCTCTCGCGAGACCTCGCCGGCGGCATCCTTCAACCGGATGCCGGAGGCCACGAGAGCCTGCACCTGAGCGACCGCGTCGTCCTCGCTGACGGCGCGGACGCTCGCTCCCTCGACCACGACGACGATCTCGCCGCGGACGCCCTGGGCGGCCCAGTCCGCCAATTCGCCGAGCGGGCCGCGGACGACCTCCTCGTGAAGCTTCGTGAGCTCGCGGCAGACGGCGGCGCGACGGTCCGCGCCGAACGCCTCGGCCATCGCGACGAGCGTGTCGGCGAGGCGGGACGGCGCCTCGAAGAAGACCATCGTGCGCGCCTCGGAGGCGAGTGCGCCGAAGATCGTCCGCCGCTCCCCCGCCTTGCGGGGCGCGAACCCCTCGAAGGTGAATCGGTCGGTCGGCAGGCCCGCGAGCGCGAGGGCGGTGATCACGGCGCTGGGACCCGGGAGAGCCGTCACGTCGACGCCCTGCTCGACGGCGGCCGCGACGACCGCATAGCCGGGGTCGCTGACCGTCGGCATCCCGGCATCGCTCAGCAGCAGCACGTCCTCGGACGCAGCGAGGGCGACGAGCTCCGCGGCGCGCTGCTTCTCGTTGTGGTCGTGCAGGGCGATGAGCCTCGGCCGGTTCTCGATCCCGAGGGCCTGTAGGAGCCGCTGCGTCGTGCGGGTGTCCTCGGCGGCGACGATCGTCGCGTCCTCGAGGGCGGTCCGCAGGCGCCCGGTCGCGTCGCCCAGATTTCCGATCGGGGTCGCGGCGAGGATCAGCACCGCCCCAGCATAGGCTGGTCGCCGTGAGCTCGACCGCGGAACCGCTGCTGCCGCCGCTCCCGGTCCGTCCTCGCCTCGACGCCCGCGCGGACGCCCTGCTCCGCCGGGTGAACACTCTCCCGGCCGCGTCGTGGATCGCGCCGCTGATCGTCACGATCCTCGCCGGCATCCTGCGGTTCTGGAACCTCGGCCACCCGCACGCGATCGTCTTCGACGAGACGTACTACGTGAAGGATGCCTGGAGCCAATGGGACCTCGGCTACGCCGCCACCTGGCCCGACGGCGCCGACCAGCGCTTCGCCGACGGTGAGACCGGCATCTACGGCACCGAGCCGAGTTTCGCCGTCCACCCGCCGCTCGGGAAGTTCCTGATCGGTGCGGGGATGGCGCTGTTCGGGCCGACGTCGTCATTCGGCTGGCGTTTCGCGGTCGCCCTCGCGGGCACTCTCGCCGTCCTCGTCCTCTACGCGATCGCGTGGCAGCTGAGCCGCTCGATCGTCTTCAGCACGGTCGCCTCGGGACTCATGGCGATCGACGGGCTCGCGATCGTCATGAGCCGGGTCTCGATCCTCGACATCCTGCTCACCCTCTTCGTCCTGCTCATGGTCTGGTTCGTGCTGCTGGACCGCCGTCGCCACCTCGACCGTCTGGCCCGCACGATGCAGCGACGGGATGCCGCGGGCCGAGCGCCGTGGTGGGGGCCGGTGCTCTGGTGGCGTCCGTGGCTGTTCGCGGCGGGAATCGCCGGCGGCGCCGCGTGCGGCGTCAAGTGGTCGGGCGCGTGGGTCCTCGGTGCGCTGGGGATCTACGCGGTCATCAGCGACGCCCTGGCCCGGCGGCGGCTCGGCGTCTTCTTCTGGCCGATGGATGCCGTCCGCCAGGGCGCGGCGACCTTCCTCGTGTTCGTCCCCGTCGCGGTCGTCGTGTACCTGTCGACCTGGATCGGGTGGCTGTCGAGCGACGGCGGCTACGGCAGGCACGCGGTCGACGCCACACCGGCACAGGGGTTCTGGTCGTGGGTGCCCCTCCCCCTGCAGAATCTGTGGCACTACCACGAGACGATCTACACGGCGACGGCGCAGATCACCTCCTCGCACCCCTACGCGAGTCCCGCCTGGCAGTGGCCTCTCCTGCTGCGCCCGACATCGATGTACGTGGGCAACACGGCGAACGGCGTCGACGGGTGCGTGAGTGCGCGCGGCTGCATCGAGATCCTGTACTCGATGCCGAACCCGATCCTGTGGTGGCTCGGGGTTCTGGCCGTCCTGTGGCTCGCCGTGCACGGCGTCCGCACCCGCGACTGGCGTGCGGGGATCGTGCTCGTCGGTGTCGGGTCGACCTACGTGCCGTGGCTGTTCTACCCGGAGCGGACGATCTTCCAGTTCTATACGGTGCTGATCCTCCCCTTCCTGCTGCTGACCGTCGCCTTCGCGCTCCGCACGCTCTGGGGGTCGGGGCGCCACGCGGCGGGGTCGCGGCTCGCGGGCCGGCGGATCGTGCTCGCGACGGCGGCGATCGTCCTCGCCGTCTCGGTGTTCTGGTATCCGCTGTGGGCAGCGATCAGCGTGCCGATGGAGTTCTACTGGATGCACAACTGGCTTCGCGGATGGGTGTGAGTGTCACCCATCAGTAGGCTGTGACCGTGTTCCGTTACCCCACCCCGACGCTCGCCGCCGAGGCGGGGTACGCCATCGCCGGTGATCGCTTCGCCATCCTGCTCGGTGCGGGCGTCACGGAGGGCGTGATCGCACGGTTGTGGAACGCCGCGGTGGCCGAGACCGCCGTCCTCGAGGACGTCCTCAGCGTGCTCGTCGCCGGTGGCATCCACGACCTTCCGGACTTCGCCGTGGCCGAGTTCCCCGACGACGATGCGCAGCCCGTCCGCGTCGCCGTGCGCGGTGCCGCGATCGTCGAGACCTCCGACCGCACGCGCGTGTCGGGAGCCGACGCGCGGACGTGGATCGAGACGGCGCTTGCGGGGGCCGTCGGCATCCGTCTCGCCCTCGAGACCGGGCCCGCCGGCGGCGACCTGTTGCCTCTCGGCCTCGGTGTCACGCGCGCCCACGAACTGTCATGGGGCCGCCCTTTCCCCGCCGGCCGCGAACCGGATGCCGACGTCACGCCCGCCGCCGCGGGCGAGGTTCCCCCGGGGACCCTCGCGCCCGTGACGGTCGCGCTCCCCACGATCGCCCCTGCGGCCCCGGCTCCTTCCGCGCCGGCGCCGGTGGCCCGCGATGAGGAGATCGACGTCCTCCAGACCATCTCGGTCGACCGGAGCCTCTTCGCGCGGCTCTTCGAGGATGAGGACGACCTCGAGCTCCCCGACTTCCTGCGCGACGACGCGCGCGGCGGAGATCTTCCCGACGAGCGCACGCGGTTCGGCTCGCGCCGCGGCTCGCGTCCGGCCGCACCCGCGACGTCCTACGGACTCCGACTTCCGGGCGGCCGGACGGTCCCGCTCGACAGGCCCGTCGTCCTCGGTCGCGGGCCGCGCGCGGGCGAGCACCCCGACGCCCGCATCGAGCGGGTGTCCTCGCCGCACAAGGAGATCTCCGGGACGCACCTCGAGGCAATCCTCGACGGGGCGACCCTGGTGGTCCGCGACCTGGACTCCACGAACGGCACGATCGTGCGCCCGCCCACCGGTGCGGCTGCACTTCTGCGCGGAGGTGCGGCCTCCCGCGTGCCGGTCGGAACGGAGCTGGACCTCGGCGACGGTGTCACCGCCGTGTTCGACGCGCTCGAACCCTCGACGGCGGGATGATCGAGCGCGTGTCCAGCAGGCTCCCCTCTTCGCCGCCCGGGCTGTCCGGGTTCACGTACGTCCGTCCGCTGGGCGCGGGTGGCTTCGCCGACGTGTTCCTCTTCGAGCAGAACCTCCCTCGGCGCCCCGTCGCGGTGAAGGTGCTGCTGGAGGACGTGGTCGACGAGAACGTGCTGCGGATGTTCAACGCCGAGGCCGATGTGATGGCCCGCCTGAGCGCCCATCCGTCGATCCTCACGATCCACGAGGCGTCGGTGTCGGCCGACGGGCGGCCGTACCTCGTCATGGAGTACTGCCCCACCTCGCTCACGCACCGTTACCGCCGCGAGGAGATCCCCGTCGCGGAGGTCCTGCAACTGGGCGTCAAGATCGGCTCCGCGCTCGAGACGGCGCACCGAGCGGGACTCCTGCACCGCGACATCAAGCCGTCGAACATCCTGATCACGGCGTTCGGATCGCCCGTCCTGTCCGATTTCGGGATCGCTGCCGCCGTCGAAGCCCGCCCCGACACGGAGGAGGTCTTCGCGATGTCGGTGCCGTGGTCCGCACCCGAGGTCGTCGACGAGCGCGTCTCCGGATCGATCGCCGCCGAGGTCTGGAGCCTCGGCGCCACCGTCTACTCTCTGCTGGCAGGCCGCAGCCCCTTCGAGCGTCCCGGCAGGGGCCAGAACACCCGCGACCAGCTGAAGGCCCGCATCCGCAAGGCCGTCTACACGCCGATCGGGCGCCCGGACGTCCCGGGTGAACTGGATGCCGTCCTCGCGCGGGCCCTGAACCGCGACCCCGCCGCGCGGCATCCTTCCGCCGCGGCGTTCGCCCACGACCTGCAACTGATCCAGCACCGGATGGGCCTGCCGCACACGCCGCTCGAAGTCGCGGTGGACGAGTGGGCGTCCGCCGGGGCGACCGTCGACTTCGCCGACGACCAGCCACGCGGCCCGGTGCGACCCGCCGTCGAGTACGCCTCGTCCCGTCCCGAGCGACGCCGGAGTACGCCCGCACGCCGGCCCGACGAGGGCACGATCCTGGCGGGCGCGGAACCCGCATCGCGGATGCGGCGCGGCACGGTCGTCGCGCTGATCGTCGGCGCCGGCGTCCTCGTCGCCGCGGCGACTGCTGCCACGACGTTCGTCCTTCTCGGCGGAGCCGGCTGAATGGCGCGCGCGAGCACCGAGCGACCGCGCGTGCGCAGGTCGACCTGGATCGGCGCGGGCGCCGTCACGGCGGTCGTCGCCGTCGTCGGTACGCTCGCTGTCGTCTGGCCCGGTTACGACGCGCAGCAGACGCCCGTCGAGGATCCGACCGTGTGGGCGCTGCAGACGGGCGCCGGCAGCGGCTACGCACGCGTCAACCTCGACCTCGGCGAGATCGACACCGTCAAGCAGGTCGTCAACGGCACCCAGGTCGCGCAGACCTCCGACCGCCTGTTCGTGTTCAGCGAGGGCGGCTCCGCCTTCTCCGACGTCGACCTCGCCCAGCCCGCCGATCTGACCGGCGAGGACGAGGACACGACGGCGCCGACGCCCGCGGGCACGGTCGAGATCGTGACCGCCGGGGACGCGATCGTCTACCGCACCGAGGGCGGCGGCGTCTTCGGAGCGACCCTGTCCGGCGGCGGCGCAGCCTCCCCCATCGACCCCTACGCAGAGGTCGAACGCGACGACGACGAGCAGGCGCCGCGCTTCTCGGCATCCGCTGTCTCCGTCGACGCGGACGGCGTCGTCTACGCCTACTCTGCCGCCGAGAAGCTCATCGTCCGCGCCGACGCCGCCACCGGACGCATCGTCGGGCAGGACGAGACCCCCATCGCCCCGGTCGACGCCCAGCTGAGCGCCGTGGGCGGCCGCTGGGTCCTCTACGACGTCACGACCGGCGACGTGGCCGTCCGCGGCCGGGACGGCCTGGTGGAGACCGCCCCGCTCCCCGGCGCGGTGCTGCAGCGCGCGGCGACCAGCGGCGACGCCGCCTACATCGCCGACCCGACCGGCCTGACGCGCGTCCCGATCGAGTCGGGCACCGCGGACCGCCCGGTGGAGTCCCCGGGCCTCGGCACGCCCGCCGTCCCTGCGCCGTCGGGGAACACCGTCCACGCTGCATGGCTCGGGGACGGCACCGGCGGCGGCAGCCTCTGGTCCAGCGCTCGACCGGATGCGACCGTTCCCCTCGACTACGCCGGTGCCGACATCGGCGACGGCGTCGACCCGGTGTTCGTCGGCAACGGATCGAGGCTGGCCGTCAACGACCGCGGGTCGGGCTGGGTGTGGCGGGTGCCCGACGGCGCGATCGTGCCGTCGTCGCAGCAATGGCGCCCCGAGGACACGAGCGAAGCCGCGCCCGACACCGAGGACGACGTCGAGCGGGTCCTCGAACCCAAACCGCCCGTGGCCGTCGATGACGAGTTCGGGGTCCGCGCCGGCTCCGTCGCTCTGCTCCCGGTGCTGCTGAACGACCACGATCCGAACGAGGACGTCCTCAGCATCGACGTCGGCGGCTTCGACGGAGTGGATGCCGCCTTCGGCCGCGCGAGCATCACCGGCGCCGAACAGCAGATCGCCCTCGACGTCGCCCCCGACGCGACGGGGACGACGACGTTCCGGTACCGCGTCACCGACGGCACGTCGTCGGGAGGACGTCTGTCGGAGTATGCGACGGTCACCGTGCGCGTGATTCCCGAGGCGGAGAACTCGCCTCCCGTCTGGTGCGGCGTCGCCGCGTGCCTCGCCACCTGGCCCGTCCTCTCGGTGGCGCCGGGCGGAACAGTGTCCGCCGACCTCCTCCGGGGCTGGGTGGATCCCGACGGCGACCCGGTCTATCTCGCCGGGATCGACGGGGCGCCCTCCGTGGGGACGGCCACGACCTCCCCGGAGGGAGAGTTCACGTACCAGCATCCCGATCCGAGCGCGACGGAGGCAGCCAGCATCCCGGTCCCGGTCGTGGTCTCGGACTCGCGCGGCGCCACGACCACGCAGTCCGTCACGGTACAGGTGACCCCCGCCCCCGATCTGCGGGCCGAGTCGTTCGCGGTGACCGGCGTGGTCGGCGAACCGCTGGACGTCGACCTGACCCCGTACGTCACCGGAGCGTCGGGTCCGCTCACGATCGGATCCCTCGTCGCCCTGGACTCCGAGCGCGCGACGGTGACGCCCACGCCCTCGGCCCTGCGCATGACCTTCGCGGCACGCGAGGCCGGGTCGTACGTGGTCCAGTACTCCGTGCGCGATGGCGTGACCGAGGCATCCGCCCTCGCGCGGGTGACGATCCGCGAACCCGCGGACACCGTCGTGACGACGCCGCCGCTCACCGCCTTCGTCCGCCCCGGCGAGGATGCGACGATCGACGTCGCGTCGGCGGCGGCGAACCCCGCCGGGCTCGTCCTCCTGCTCGAGGACGTCCGTCCCGACAGCGACCCGACGGCGTCGCTCAGCGTCGACCTCGTGGGGCAGAGCCTCCTCCGCGTCAGCGGCACCACCGGCGACGGCCGGCCCGGACGCCTGGGGGTCGTCCGGTACACGCTCACCGACGGAGGTGGAGACGCGACGACCGCCGAGGGCGAGGTCACCGTCATCCTGCTGCCGGCGGGTTCCGCGGAGCAGCCGATCGCCGTCGACGACGCCGTCACCGTGCGCAGCGGCACGCAGATCGACATCCCCGTCCTCGACAACGACAGGGCGCCCGCGGGTGCACTCATCGGCATCGACCCGGGGTCCGTCGTCAACGAGACCGGCGGCGGTCTCGCCTTCGCCTCGGGACGCGTGCTCCGCTACCTCGCACCGCGCGAAGCGGGCACCTACGCCCTCACCTACACGATCTACCGGGTGGGCTTCCCCGAGGTCGTCGACACGGCGCGCGTGACCGTGACCGTCACCGGCGGCGACGACAACCGCTCCCCGGTGCCGCGCACCCTCGTCGGGCGCGTCGTCGCAGGACAGTCCGTCACCGTCCGCTTCGATCCGTACGCGGTCGACCCCGACGGCGACGACGTCGCCCTCGAAACCATCACCACTCAGCCGGAGCAGGGTTCGGCCGCCGTCTCCGCCGACGGCCGGTCGATCGTCTACACGAGCAGTGAGGCCACGTCGGGGCAGGTGCGGTTCGGGTACCAGGTGAAGGATGCCCGTGGCGCCACCGGTGTCGGCGAGGTCCGCGTGGGCGTCATCGCCGGTCAGAGCGACCCCAGCCCCGTGACCTTCAGCGACTACGTCCAGGTGCAGGCGGGAGCCGACAGCACCGTCGTCGTCCGGCCAGCCGACAACGACGTCGACCCGTTCGGCAGCGCTCTCGAACTCACCGACGTCGTTCCGAACGCACCTGCGGACAGTCCCGAATACGCCGCGCTGGCCGATCGGGTCAGCGTCGACGGCCCCGCCGTCACGGTCCGGGCGGGTACGGCCCTCGGGACGTTCTCCTATTCGTACGAGGTCGCCAATGCCGACGGCGACACCGCGATCGGTCTGCTGGTCGTCAAGGTCGTGCGGGACCCGGTGCCGGACCACCCCGTCGTCTCCGACACGGTGCTGACGATCGAGGACCGGGACCAGTTCCCGACCGGTGTCGACGTCCTGAGCGGACGGGTCGCCTGGACCGGCGGGGACCCGTCGTCACTGACGCTGCGCCTGTGGGGCGCCCCGGATGATCTGCGCGTGTCCGGCTGGGAGATCTCGGGCGAGCTGCCCGCGCAGAGCCGCCTCATCCCCTTCGAGGTGACCGGAACGGCTTTCGACGGCACCGAGGTCACGACGTACGGATTCCTGCGCGTCCCCGGGACGGACGAGGTGCGTCTCACGCTTCGCGCAGGGGCCGAGCCGCTCCGTGTGCGCGAGGGCGAGAGCGTCGACGCGGATCTCGCCGAGCTCGTCGCCCTTCCCGACGACGCGACGCTCGTGCTGGACGGCACGGGGACGAAAGCTGGGGGCGCCCGAGCGGAGGCGACCTGCCGCATCGTGTCGGGCACCGTCATCCGCTACAGCGCGGGACGCGGCGCACCGTGGACCGATTCGTGCATCGTGACGGCGCGGTTGGCGGGGGGAGACACCCCGACCGTGCTGCCCGTGCCCGTGCAGATCGAGGCGGAGATCCCGCAGCCGTCGCTGCGCAGCGCATCGATCGGGGTGCGACCGGGGCAGACGCAGACCTTCGACCTCACGCGCATGGTGCGATGGGCCGGTGCCGCCGACGAGAGTGCCCTCGACGTCGAGATCTCGTACCGCGGCGACCAGTTCGACGTCACGCAGAAGGATGCCGTCGTGACGGTGACCGGGCGTGACGAGGCCCGTCCCGGACGCGAGGAGGAGGTCACGGTTTCGTTGCCGAGCCATCCCGACGCCGCCGCCGCGAGCCTCATCCTCACCGTCGGTCCGTCGCCTTCGACGCTCCCCCGCGGCGGTTCCGCGGTGCAGACGTGCTCGCAGGCCGACGGCACCACCTCCTGCACGATCGACGTCGTCGGCGCCGACGGCGAGGTCAATCCCCTCCCTGGGACGCCGCTGCGCGTGGTCGGCGCATCGAGCTCGGGCAACTGCGACGGCGTGCGCTTCGCGCCCGCGGGAGACCGCGCCGTCCGCGCCAGCTGGAGTTCGGCTGCCGAGGGGGCGGCGCGCTGCGCCGGGACCTTCGTCGTCGAGGACGCCCAGGGCCGACAGTCCAGCGGCGACCGCAACGGCTCCATCGTCCTGGACCTGCGGGGGCTCCCCGCGAACCCGACGCGCGTCGAATGGACCGCCTACAGCGAGGACACGGTGAGCCTCCGAGTGACATCGGATGCCGGTTCCTACCCCGCGGTCCAGGGCTACCGCATCACGACGGGCGGCCGCGAGGTCGCGACCTGCCCCGCGTCGGGCGTGTGCGCACCGATCTCCGCGCCCGTCGGCGAGCAGCGCGTGTACGAGGCCCGCGCGACGAACGACGTCGGCGCGTCCCGCGGTGCCGTCCGGACGACGGCCTGGTCGTACCGCCCGCCTGCACGGCCCGGAGCCGCGTCGTTCCAGCCCGAGCCGAACGGACGCGACGGCGGCCTGGCCACGATCACCGTGACAGGCCTGGACGACACGACGGGGACGGTGCGGCTGTCGGGCGGAGTCGCGGGAAGCGCGACGCAGCCGGTCAGCGGAGGGACGGCGACGTTCACGGGCTATCGCGTCGGCTCCAACGAACCGACCCAGCTCACCGCGACGCCGCTCACCGAGTTCGAGCTGCCGCCCATCGCCGGCGGCTCCAGCGAGGGACGGGCGCTGGAGTTGTCGGCGCACGGAGTGGGGGCACCCACGATCGAGCTGTCCGAGACGACGACGTCGAGTTCGATGACGGTGTCGGTCCGCGTCACCGGCCAGAGCGCCGGGACCGAGCCGCTGTTCGGATTCAGCGAGACTCCCGCCTGCACTCCGAACAGCCGCTCGTCCAGCCAGAGATTCGACGCGGTGGCGTTCCAGCGCAAGACCATCCACGTCTGTGTGACAAGCACGTTCAACGGCGCCGCCGGGTTCGGTGTCACGAGCGATCAGATCACCGCGCGGCCGACCGGCAGTGTCGACGCACCCCCACGCCTGACCTACACCGTCTCCTCCAGCCCCAGTGGGAACCAGGGCTCCGGCTTCACCTATGCGGCGAGCGGGCACAGCGACGCGGGAAAGCCGCCGTTCGAGGGAGCACAGCTGCGCTACCGGCTCAACGGTCGATCCGTGGACGCGTTCGCACCGCGAGTCAACCAGCCCAGCGACCGCTGGGGCGCCGTCTGGTGCGACACGTTCCTCGGGTTCGACGCGGAATGCTCCGGCGAGACGCCCATCGAGCCCTCGTCCGGAAGCGCGGACTGGCCCGTCTACGTCGCCACCGACGACATCCCCTCCTGCCGATCGGACGAGGCGGTACGGGACTGGTTCCCCCGCGACATCGGGCGCAATGTCGCGACCGTCGAGACGAACGTGCGCACCGGTGACCTCGGCCCGGTGTCGGTCACGTATACGATCCGTTGGACGGGCGCGCTCGCGGAGCTGCAGAGCCCTCCGGGTCTCACCGTCGACTGCCGCCAGATCGCGCCACCGGATCCCGAGCCGGAGCCCGATCCCGACCCCGAGGCGCCGGCGGGCTGAACCGCCCCCGCCCGGATCACCCGTTCTTCGAGAGGAACACGATGACGATCACCCAGGAGCAGAGCGCCTGGTTCGCCGAGACCTTCACCTCGCTCGTCGACAACGTCGAGCAGGTCGTGCTCGGTAAGCGCCACGTCATCGAGCTGGCCTTCACCGCCATGGTGTCCGAGGGTCACCTGCTCCTCGAGGACTACCCCGGCACGGGCAAGACCTCGCTGGCGCGCGCGATGGGACGTTCGGTCCAGGGGACGAGCTCCCGCATCCAGTTCACTCCGGACCTTCTGCCGGGCGATGTCACCGGCATCACCGTCTACGACCAGCGCCGCGGCGAGTTCGAGTTCCACCAGGGCCCGATCTTCGCCAACATCGTCCTCGCCGACGAGATCAACCGAGCGTCCCCCAAGACGCAGTCCGCCCTCCTCGAGGTGATGGAGGAAGGGCACGTGACCGTCGACGGCATCACCCGGGACGTGGGGGTCCCCTTCCTCGTCGTCGCCACGCAGAACCCCGTGGAGCAGGCCGGAACGTACCGGCTGCCCGAGGCCCAGCTCGACCGCTTCCTCATGAAGACCTCGCTCGGCTACCCCGATCACGCCGCGACCTTGCGGATCCTCGAGGGTTCCGGCGAGGCATCCCGCGACGTGGCGCCCGTCGTCACCCCGCAGGGCGTGGTCAGCATGGCCGACATCGCGCGCGGGGGGTACCTCGCGCCGCTCGTCCTGGACTACATCGCGCGGCTGGTCGAGGCGACCCGTCTCGCCCGCGAGGTCCGTCTCGGGGTGAGCGTCCGCGGTGCGCTCGCTCTCACGAAGGCCTCCCGGACGTGGGCATTGGCCCACGGGCGCACTTATGTGACCCCCGACGACATCAAGGCGCTCGCGGTCCCCGTCCTCGCCCACCGCCTCATCCTGGATCCCGAGGCCGAGTTCGACGGCGTGACCGCCGAGGCCGTGATCGGGCAGGTCCTTCTGGACGTCGTCCCGCCGTCGCAGCAGGAGCGCGCGGACGAACGTCGTCAGCGAGAGAACGTGTGAGCTCGTCGACCGAGTCCCGTCTCACCCGAACCTCGGGGACGACGGGGTACACCCGCACCCGCTACGGCACGGAGCGTTCGGCGGCCGTGCTCGCCGTTCGCGGCGTCCAGGGCTGGCGGCGGCTCCGCCGTGGCGTCGCCCGTGCCGCGCGGAACACCGCTGAGACCATCGCGCCCGCGGGCTGGGTCGTCGTCGCGGTGGCGGTCGTGGGACTCTGCTTCGGACTCGGATTCGGACTGCTCGAATTCGCCGTCGCAGGCGGCGCGGGTCTTCTGCTCCTCGCTCTGTCCGTCCCGTTCCTCTTCGGGGCGCGGGCCTACCAGGTCACCCTCCGCCTGGCCCATGACCGCGTCGTGGCGGGCACCCCGGTGGAAGGCGCTCTCGTCGTCACCAACGTCGGCAGGCGCACGGCGCTCCCCGGCAGGGTGGATCTGCCGGTCGGAGACGGCCTCGTCGACGTGCACGTGCCGCTTCTGCGTCCAGGGCACGAGCTCTCGGAGACCGTCGTCATCCCGACGCAGCATCGTGGCGTCATCACGGTCGGTCCCGCGCGCAC
This sequence comes from Microbacterium sp. SORGH_AS_0505, assembly GCF_030818715.1. Classification (NCBI taxonomy): domain Bacteria; kingdom Bacillati; phylum Actinomycetota; class Actinomycetes; order Micrococcales; family Microbacteriaceae; genus Microbacterium; species Microbacterium sp. SORGH_AS_0505. The sequence continues at coordinate 2,885,179 of NZ_JAUTAT010000001.1, forward strand.
CGTGCGCGGCGACCCCCTCGGCATCCTCACCCGCGAAGCGACCTGGCAGGACACGCACACGCTCTACGTGCACCCCGTGACGACCGCGCTCCGCAGTTCTGCGGCCGGCCTCATCCGCGACCTCGAGGGCAGCCCCTCCCGCACCATCGTCGACGCGGACTTCTCCTTCCACGCGCTGCGCCCCTACGCCCCCGGAGACTCCCCCCGCCAGGTGCACTGGAAGTCAACGGCGAAGACCGGCGCCATGATGGTGCGTCAGTACGAGGAGACCCGACGCTCCCGCATGATCCTCGTCCTCGCCCTCGGGGCCGACGAATACGCCGACGAGGACGAGTTCGAGCTCGCGGTCAGCGCCACGGCATCCATCGGCGTCCGCGGCATCCGCGACGGGCGCGATGTGGACGTCGTCGCGGGGTCGGAGATCCCCGAGTTCGCACGCAGCCGGATGCGGACCTTCCGCACCCTCACGACCATCTCCAGCCGCACCCTCCTCGACGACCTGGCCGGCATCGAGCGCGGCGAGAACCCGAGTCGGCTGCGCGAGGTCGCGGCGCTCGCCTCGGAACGTCATCCGGATGCCTCGATCGCCTTCCTCGTGTGCGGTTCGGCACCCACCCCCACCCAGTTGCAGAGCGCAGCCCTCGCGTTCGGCTCCGAGGTCGCCGTCGTCGCCCTCGTGTGCGCGCCGACCGCGGCCCCCGGCATCCGGCGACTCGGGAGCATGACGGTCGTCTCGATCGGTCTGCTCGAAGACCTCCGGCAGCTCCTGGCGCGAAGCGGCCAGTCATGACCGCCGCGCCCACCCGTCGCGACGCCCGTCGCCGTCCGGCGCCCTCGCGCACCGGCTTCTACGTCGGTCAGGCTGTCGTCATCGACCTGCTCCTGGCGGTGGGTGCGATCGCTGCCTGGCCCATCTACCGCAGCACGGCGTTCATCGTGGTCGTCTCGGCGGGCATCGCCGCGGGCCACGTCGTGGCGGCCATGGGCGTCCGGTGGCGGTGGTCGGGGTGGTGGGTCGCGCTCGCGGCACTCGGCGCCTACCTGGCCCTGGGCGTGCCCGTTGCAGCCGCCGGGTCCCTCTCCTCGGCCGACGCCGCCCTCCGCGCCCTGGTGAGCGTCGCGACGGCCCCGGTGACCGGGTGGAAGGACCTCCTGACCCTCGAACTGCCGCTCGGCAGTTACCAGGCGACCCTCGCGCCCACCCTCCTGCTCTTCCTCGGCAGTGCCGTCGCGGCGCTCTCGATCGCCTGGCGGGGAACGAGATGGTGGATGCCTGCGGTCGCCGTGTCGCTGGTACCCGCCGTCTTCGGGGTCGCCTTCGGCGCCCGCTCGCTCGCCGCGCCCCTGCGCGTCGGTCCGGTGGCGGTTCAGCCCGAGACACTGGTGGGTATCGCGGCTCTCGTGACCGCTCTGGTCGCCGTCATCTGGCGGACGACCGACGAGCGCCGTCGGGCGCTCGCGACGGCGAGCGCTGCAACCGGAGTGGTGCGGGGACCCGGTGGCCGCCGACGGGGCAGCGCGGCGCGCGCTGCGACGGCGGTCGGGATGGTCGTCGTCGCCATCGCGGCTGCCGCTGTCTGGGGCCCGTGGGCTCTCGCCGACCAGCCCCGGTCGGTCGCGCGGAGTGTCGTCGACCCGATCCTCGAACTCGAACGGGCACCGAGTCCGCTGGCCGCCTACCGCGCGTCGTTCACCGATGAACGCTACGACGAGACACTGTTCACCGTGACGGCGTCGGCGGGGCTCGATCGTGTGCGACTCGCCACGCTCCCGTTCTACGACGGTCGCACCGTCCGGGCGGTCGACCCGGTCACGGGCACCGCGGACCCGATGACCTCGTTCACCCGAGTGCCCTCGAGCCTCGACGAGAGTGCCGCCGGCGCAGCCGTCGTCACGGTGCGGATGGGCACCGGCACCGGCATCTGGGTGCCGACCATCGGCGCGCTCCGGGCGATCGCGTTCGAGGGACCGCGTGCGGCCGACTTCGCCGACGGCTTCTTCCACAACGCGGCGACCGGCGGCGCCATCGAGATCGCCGATCCGGGGCTCACCGCGGGAGACGCGTACCGGCTCGACGTCGTCCCGGAGCCCGCCGCAGCGCCCGTGGCATCCCTCGTTCCGTCGCGGACCGGACCGTCCCTGCCTGCCGAGGCTGTCCCGGCGTCGCTGACGGAGTGGATCGAGGCGCAGCAGGCGGGATCGGGAGGGAGCGGGCTCGAGACCCTGCTCGATCGGTTGCGCTCGCGCGGCTACCTGAGCCACGCGCTGCAGCTGACCCCGGGTCAGACCCCGTCGTGGCTGCAGGACCTCGGCGAGGGCGGTTTCCAATCGTCGCGAGCGGGCCACTCCGCAGACCGGATCGGTGCGCTCTTCACTCAGCTCCTCGACCGCGAGGCGGAGGCGCCCGGCGGTTCCGATGCCGACCTCGTGGCCGCGGTGGGCGACGACGAGCAGTTCGCGGTCGCCGGAATGATCATCGCCGATCAGCTCGGCTTCAACGCCCGCGTCGTGGTCGGCACCCGCCTCGCGTCCGCCGAGGACCTGCCGGTGTGCGACGAGGGCGCCTGTCGCGGCGGGGATCTCGCCGCGTGGATCGAGGTGCAGGATGCCGCCGGCCGGTGGACCCCGATCGACGTGACACCGCAGCACGAGAGCTTCCCCTCCCCCGACCTCGAACAGCGACGCGATCCCGAGAACCCGACGGATGTCCGACGGGACGAGGCCGAGCCGGTCCTGCCCGCCGACGCCTCTCCCGCCGATGGCGACCGCCCGGCGCAGGATGCGCCGGACGAACAGGCCGACCTCTCCGCGCTCTGGACGGCGGTCCGCATCGGCGGCATCTCCCTGCTCGCCGTCGTCGTCCTCGTCGGCCCACTCGTCACGGTTCTCGCGATCAAGGCGCTTCGACGCCGCGGCCGACGGCGTCGCCCTGATGTCGCCGGACGGTTCACCGGCGGCTGGGAGGAGTACGTCGACACAGCGGTCGACCACGGATACCCCGCACCGGCGCATCTCACCCGGCAGGAGCTCGCGCTCCTCTTCGCGCAGGGTGCCGACGGGGGCGCCGGGACACGGCTGGCGACGTGGGCCGACCGCTCGGTGTTCGATGTGGCTCCCCCGTCGACGGAGGAGAACGACGAGTTCTGGCGGATCGTCGCAGCCGAGCGTTCCCGGTTCGCCGCCGGCAAGGGCTTCTGGGCGCGACTGCGGGCGCGACTGTCGCTCCGCTCATTGCTGCCGCGCACACGGCCCCGGCGCCGATAGGGTGTGCGATGCGGGACCGAGGGAACCCATGACGGAGGACGAGGACACATGCAGAGCGTGACGACGGGGAGCGTGCTCCCGATCGCCGAAGACGCCGCCGGATCGTTGGCAGGTGTCGCCGCGGTGTCACTCGTGGCCGTCGTGATCCAGCTGATCGCAGCGGTAGGCGTGTACGTCTGGGGGTCGATGGCACTCGCGGCCGTCTTCCGCAAGACGGACCGACCGCCGGGTCGAGCCTGGGTCCCGGTGTGGAACCTCTGGCTGCTGTTCGAGCTGGCGGGGATGAAGGGCTGGTGGGCTGCTGTCCTGGTGGGCGGCGGCATCCTGACCGTCATCCTGTCGACGGTGACGGCGTCGCTGTTCGCGCAGTCCGCGCAGAACGCCGCGTTCGGCGGGGGCGGAGACGCCTCGGGCGCCCTCCTGGCCGCGGCCGTCGTCCCGGTCGTCCTCTTCCTGGTGTTCGCTGCGGCCGCCGTGATCCTGATGCTGCGCATGATGGGTCCCCTCAACCGCGGCTTCGGCCGCGGCAGCGGGTTCGTCGTGCTCGGCGCCCTCCTCCTCCCCGTCTGGGCCTCGGTGATCGGGTGGGGTTCGGCGACATGGCAGGGCGTCCCTCGGGGCGGGATCCCCCCGACTCCGTTCGCCGCCCCGCCCGCTGCACCGGTCGCTGCGCCCGCGACCGCCGACACCACCGCCTTCGCGCCGCCGCCCGCGCCTGCGCCTGCCGCTCCCGCGCCGTCGCTCGCATCCCCGGCCCCCGTCGCGGTGCCCCTGCAGCCGGGCGCACCGGTGCCGACGAATCCTTGGTCGCCGCCTCCGCTCGCGCCGGCGACGCCGGCCGCCGCTCCGATCATCGCCGCGCCCGTCGCGCCGCCGTTCGACGCGGCGCCGGCCGCCGAGACCGGAGTCGAGGAGCACACCGTCCTCGCCGCGCACCGTCGGCCGAGCGCCACGCTCCGACTGCCGACCGGAGAGACCGTCGCGCTCACCGCTGCCGTGATCGTGCTGGGCCGCAACCCCGCACCGCCGACGGACGAGCCGGGGGCGCAGACCGTCGCGATCGACGACGCGACCCGTACGGTCTCGAAGACCCACGCGCTCCTGCGCCGCACGGACGACGGCTGGAACATCACCGACCTCTCGTCCACGAACGGCGTCCTCGTCGGCGACAGCGAATCCGAGATCCCCGTCGGGACGCCCACTCCCCTCGCCGGCCGGTTCCTTCTCGGCGACGCCGAACTCACCCTCGATGCGGGCGCGCGATGACGATCCGCGAGCCCTCGCCTCTCCCGTTCGAGGTCATCAGCGGCGCCCTCACCGATACGGGGCTCCGCCGTCGCGTCAACGAGGACTCGCACCTCGCGAGCTTCCCCGTCTTCGTCGTCGCCGACGGGATGGGCGGCCACGAGGCGGGCGATCTGGCTTCTGCAGCCGTGATCGACGCATTCCGCGGCTTCGTGGGCCGCGGCGACGTGACGCCCCAAGAGGTCGCCGATGCGGTCCACGCCGCGCATGCGTCGGTCGGGGCGATCTCCCGGCGGACGACGCGGGGCGCGGGGTCCACGCTCACCGGCATCGTGGCGGTCCAGCAGAACGGCGAGAACCGGTGGCTCGTCGTCAACGTCGGCGACTCCCGCGTGTACCGGCTGCTGTCCGAGCGTCTGGAGCAGCTCACCGTCGACCACTCGGTCGCGCAGGAGATGGTGGATGCCGGCCGGCTGGCCCGCGAGGACATGTCGTCGTTCGAGGGACGCAACGTCATCACACGAGCCGTCGGCGGCGAGCAGAGCCCCGCCGACTTCTGGCTCCTGCCCGTGGTCACCGGCGAGCGTCTGCTCGTCTGCTCGGACGGCCTGTCCGGCGAGATCACGGACGAGGCGATCCGCGCCGGACTCCTCTCGGGAGCCTCCCCCGCCCAGACGACCGGCGCGCTCATCTCGCAGGCCCTGGCTCACGGCGGGCGCGACAACGTCACGGCGATCGTCGTGGACGTGGTGGCCGGCGGCATCCACCCCCGGCTCGAAGACACGACGGGCGGTCTCGTCACGAGCGAGCCCGCGTCCGGCACGATCGAGGTCGAGACGGTCCCCTCCCGCCGGAGACGTCATGACTGATCCGGTCGACGACCGCACTCATCGCGCCGACCACGAGGAACCCGACGACGAGACCCTGCTCGCGGCGCGGCACGACCCGGACGACCGGACGCGTCTGGCTGAGCGGCGTTCGCCCGATGACGAGACCCGGCTCGCCGCGCGCCACACGCCCGACGACGAGACGCTCCTCGCCGAACGACGTGCGGCCGATGACGCGACCCTCCTCGCGGAGCGACGGGCCGATGAGGAGACCCGGGTGGCCGAACGGCGGGAGGCATCCGATCCCCCCGGGCGCGGTGTCGTCCACGGGCGGGCGGACACACCCCGCTCCGCCTCGACGGCGGGGACCCTGGCTTCCCGCGCGGTGTACGCACCTCGTGGCGGCGAGGCGCCGCCGGCGATCACCCGCGCTCCGGTCGCACCGCCGACAGCGACGACCCCCGCGCCCGCGGCACGTCCGCGCCGCGGTGGTTTCATCGCGATCACGGTCGTGGGCGTGACGCTCGTCGCCGGCGCCGTGTGGGGGATCATCCAGATCGTTCAAGGGGGCATGTGATGACGGAAGACATCGAGTTGACAGCCGAGACGGATGCCGCCGAGCTCGGCATCGAGTTCTGCGGAGAGTGGTTCCACCCGACGCCCGGCCAGACGTACTCGATCGGGCGCGACGCCGATCTCGTGATCGACACGAACCCGTACCTGCACCGGCGGCTGCTCGAGATCGAGTCCTCCCAGGGCATGTGGTGGCTCACCAACACGGGGCGATCGATCTCCGTCGCCCTGGCGACGTCGGACGGCGCCTACCAGGCGATGCTCGGTCCCGGCACCCGCGTGCCGCTGGTCTTCCCCGAATTGATGGTCATGTTCACGGCCGGGGCGTACACGTACGAATTCTCGATCCGCAACGGAGCCGCGCGGTTCACGGGCCGGATCACGGGGCTCGACGGCGACAGCACCGACGGGGGCACGACCATCGGTGCGGTTCCTCTGACCGCCAGTCAGCGTCTCCTCCTGATCGCGCTCTGCGAGCCGATCCTGCGCGGCGGGATGATGGGCTCGAGCCAGATCCCGACGTCGGCGAAGGCCGCGGAACGGCTCGGGTGGCCGCTGACGACCTTCAACCGCAAGCTCGACAACGTGTGCGACAAGTTCGACCGCGAGGGCGTCCAGGGGCTCCGCGGCGGCGTCGGCAAGCTGGCCACCAATCGGCGCGCACGCCTCGTCGAGCACGCGATCCTCTCGCGCCTCGTGACGGCGGCCGACCTGCCGCTGCTCGACGAACCGCAGAACACCGACCGCTGAGCCTGCGCCGGCGGGTGCCGGGCGCGACGCGCGCGGGCGCCCGCCGGCATCCGCCCGCGCGATAGCATCGAAGGCTGTGTCCGCACCCGCCCCCGTCCTCTCGTATCCCCCGGAGCTGCCCGTCAGCGCCGCGCGGGACGAGATCTCGCGCGCCATCGCGGAGAACCAGGTCGTCATCGTCGCCGGCGCCACCGGGTCGGGCAAGACCACCCAGCTGCCGAAGATGTGCCTCGAGCTCGGCCGCACCCGTATCGCCCACACGCAGCCCCGGCGCATCGCGGCGCGGTCGATCGCCGAACGCCTCGCGCACGAGGTGCAGGTGCCCCTCGGCGGGGCGATCGGCTACAAGGTCCGCTTCACCGACGAGGTGACCGACGCCACGCGGGTCACGCTGATGACCGACGGCATCCTGCTCAACGAGATCCACCGAGACCGACTGCTGCGCCGCTACGACACGATCATCGTCGACGAGGCGCACGAGCGGTCCCTCAACGTCGACTTCCTGCTGGGCTACCTCGCCCGCATCCTGCCCGAGCGCCCGGATCTGAAGGTGATCATCACCTCGGCGACGATCGACCCCGAGAGCTTCGCGGCGCACTTCGCCGCGACGGCACCGGACGGCGAGCGCGTCCCCGCCCCGATCATCGAGGTCTCGGGCCGCACCTACCCCGTCGAGATCCGCTACCGCGCGCACGATGAGGAGACGGAGGACGACGTCGACGGCCTGCTCGCCGCCCTCCGCGAACTCGACCGGGAGCCCGACGGCGACGTGCTCGTCTTCCTCCCCGGCGAGGCCGAGATCCGCGACGCGATGGATGCCGTCCGCGGCCTGTACGCGAAGGACGCCCGCCCCACCGAAGTCCTGCCGCTGTTCGGACGGCTCTCGTCCGCCGAGCAGCACCGAGTCTTCGAACCGTCCGCGGTGGCCGGCGTCCGGCGACGGGTCATCCTCGCCACGAACGTCGCCGAGACGAGCCTCACGGTCCCCGGCATCCGCTACGTCGTCGACACCGGCACGGCGCGCATCTCGCGCTACAGCGTGCGGTCGAAAATCCAGCGGCTGCCGATCGAGGCGATCTCGCAGGCCTCGGCGCAGCAGCGCTCCGGGCGTGCCGGTCGCACGTCGGCGGGCATCGCGATCCGCCTGTACGGCGAGGACGACTTCACCGCGCGGCCCGAGTTCACCGAGCCCGAGATCCTCCGCACCTCGCTCGCGTCGGTCATCCTGCAGATGCTCTCGCTCGGCTTCGGCGACGTCACCGAGTTCCCGTTCCTCACAAAGCCCGACAGCCGCGGCGTGAAGGCGGCCGTCGAACTGCTCACCGAGCTCCGAGCCGTCGCAGGGCGCACGGGCGCGCTGCGACTGACGAGCCTCGGTCGGCGCATCGCGCGACTGCCGATCGACCCGAGGTTCGCGCGGATGCTGCTCGAGGCCGAGAAGCTCGGCGTCTCGCGCGACGTGCTCGCGATCGTGTCGGGACTGTCGATCCAGGACGTCCGCGAACGCCCCGAGGAGCGCCGCGAGGAGGCCGATCGCCTGCACGCGCGGTTCGTCGACCCGACGAGCGACTTCCTCACCCTGCTGAACCTCTGGAACCACCTGCGCGAGCAGCAGCGCGAGCTCGGCTCGAGCGCCTTCCGGCGCCTCTGCCGCAGCGAGCACCTGAACTACGTGCGCGTCCGCGAGTGGTTCGACGTGCACCGGCAGCTCTCGACGCTCTCCCGTTCCGGTTCGCCGAAGGATGCCCCGCGTCAGCCCGCGGGCGCCGCCGATCCCGACGCGCTCCACCGGGCGATCCTGTCGGGGCTCCTCTCGCACATCGGCATCCTCGACACGCGTTCGGTAACGACCGATCCCGCCAAGAAGAACGCCCGCAAACCGCTGCCGCAGTACCGCGGCGCGCGCGGCGCCTCGTTCGCGGTGTTCCCCGGCTCGGGCCTGCGCAAGGCCTCTCCCGACGCCGTCATGGCCGCCGAGCTCGTCGAGACCTCCCGCCTGTTCGGCCGCACGGTCGCCGCCATCGACCCCGCCTGGGCCGAGGACCTCGCCGGTGACCTCGCCCACCGCAGCCTCAGCGACCCGCACTGGTCGAAGGATGCCGGCGCTGCCGTCGCGGCCGAGAAGGTGACGCTCTTCGGCGTCGAGATCATCCCGCGCCGCCGGGTGCAGCTCGCCCGCCGCGATCGCGACCTCGCCCGGGAGCTGTTCCTGCGCCACGCGCTCGTCGAGGGCGAGTGGAACAGCCAGCACCTCGACAAGCGGCTCACGGCGTTCGAGCGCCGCAACGGCGAGCTGCGGCGTCAGCTCGAGCGCATCGAGGAGCGCGAGCGCCGCCGCGACATCCTCGTCGGCGACGAAGCGGTGTACGCCTTCTACGACGCCCGCGTGCCGCACGACGTGTTCGACGTCCGCTCGTTCGAGGCATGGTGGCGCGAGACGCAGCCCGCCGCCCCGAAGCTCCTCGACATGACCGAGGCCGACCTCCTCGGCGAGTCCGCGCGCACCGACGAGCGCGACTTCCCGACGCGCTGGCGACAGGGCGACCAAGTGCTCTCGCTCGCCTATCGCTTCGAGCCCGGTGCGTCCGACGACGGCGTCAGCGTCGTCGTGCCCCTTGCCCTGCTCGCTCAGCTGCGCCCCGACGGGTTCGACTGGCAGGTCCCCGGCATGCGCGACGAGCTCGTCACCGGGCTCATCAAGGCGCTCCCCAAGGCGATCCGCCGACACGTCGTGCCCGCGGCGGACTGGGCGAGCACCCTCGGCGACGAGCTGCGCGGGTCTGGCCCCGAGGACACCGACGGACTCCCGGCATCCACTCTCCGTGCAGCCCTCGCCGCGCGCATCCAGCGCGTCGCGCACCAGCCGGTCACCGAGCGCGACTTCGACCTCGAGCGCGTCCCCGCCCACCTGGGTGTCTCGTTCCGCGCCGTCGACCAGCGCGGGCGCACCGTCGGGTCGTCCCGCGACCTGCGCGAGCTGCAGGATCGCCTCGCCGGCCGTGCCCGCGAATCGGTCGCCCGCTCGCTCGCGCCGAAGCGCGGCCCGCAGCCGGCGGCATCCCCCGCCGCGACCGTCGCCGCCGCGAGCGCCCCCATCGAGCGCACCGGCATCACGACGTGGGACGTCGGGGACCTGCCCGAGGTCGTCGACACGAAGGTCGCCGGCGGCGTCGTCCGCGGGTACCCGGCGCTCGTCGACGCGAAGGACGGGGTGTCGCTGCGCATCGAGGCGACCGCCGAACGCGCCGCCGAGCTCACCCGCGCCGGCGCCCGGCGACTGCTGCTGCTCGCCGTGCCCTCGCCGACCGCGTACGTCATGGATCACCTGACGGCGCCCGAGAAGCTCGCCCTGGCGGCCTCGCCCTATCCGTCGGCGAAGGCGCTCATCGAAGACGCGCGGGTCGCCGTCGCGGACGCCGTCATGGGCGATGCGGTCATCCGGACCGAAGCAGCGTTCACCGCCGCCCGCGACGCGTTCTCTTCCCGGGTCGTCGACGAGCTGTTCCAGACCGTGTCGCTGGCCGCCCGCATCCTCACCCTGCAGCGCGACGTCGAGCGGGCGGTGAAGAACCAGAACTCCATGACGCTCCTCGCCGCCCTGGGAGATGTGAAGGGCCAGCTCGCCGGCCTCATCCACCCCGGGTTCCTCTCGCGCACCGGCACCGCGCGCCTCGCGCACCTCCCCCGCTACCTGCAGGGGGCGAAGGAGCGGGTCGACGGGCTCTCGGACAACCCCGGTCGCGACCGGCAGCGGATGACCGAGTACGAGCGGGCCGCCGCCCTGTTCGCGGATGCCGGGGGCACCCTCCCGTTGCCCGCCGGCACCTCCGCGCGACTCGAACACGCTCGCTGGCTGCTCGAGGAGTTCCGCGTGAGCCTGTTCGCGCAGCGCCTCGGCACGGCCGAGCCCGTCTCGCTGCAGCGGATCTCGAAGGCGCTCGCGGGCTGAGTCAGCTCGCCCGCAGCAGGTCGCGGTAGAACTCGATGCCGCGCAGCCACGAGCCCACACGGATCCGCTCGTCGTGCGAGTGCAGCGCCTCGCGCTCGCCCCGAGTGAGGTGGAACGGCGTGAAGCGGTACACGTGTCCGCTGATCTCGGTGAACCAGCGGCTGTCGCTCGCGCCGAGCTGGATGTAGGGGGTCGGCAGGACCTCTTCGCCGAGCGCCGACCGCGTCGCCGCCGCGAGACGGTCCCACGCGGGACCCGACCAGGGGGACACGGGGGACGGGTCGGATGCCGAGACCACGTCGACCTCGACGAGCGGGTCGCCGACGACACGGCGAATGCGCGCCTCCGCCGACGTCGCGGTGTCTCCGGGGAGGAGCCGGACGTTGACGCTCGCCCGTGCCGCCGTGGCCAGGACGTTCGCCCCGGCTGCACCGGAGAGCTCGGTGACGACCGCGGTGGTCCGCACGAGCGCGTTGAGCTCGGGCCCGAGGCGCGGGAAGACCTTGACGAGGAGCCGGCCGGTCACCCCGATGCTCGCGAACACGCGCCGGAGCGGCCCCGACGTGTATGGCGCGACCGTCTCGAACATCGCCCGCACCGGCGGCACGAGTCGGGTAGGGAACGGGCGCCGGTGCAGCCGCAGGACGGCTCGGGCGAGCCGCGCGGTGGCGGGGTCGCGGGGCGGCGTCGAGGCGTGCCCGCCGAGTTCACGGGCGGTCAGGTGCACCGTCATCACGCCGCGTTCGGCGACGCCGATGACGGCGGTCGGGACGGTCACCCCCGGCAGCGCTCCCTCGACGACGGCGCCGCCCTCGTCGAGCACGAGCGACGGACGCACGCCCCGCTGTCGCAGCACCTCGACGATCGCCTGCGCACCGTCGCCGGCGACCTCCTCGTTGTGCCCGAAGGCCAGGTATACGTCGCGCTCGGGCACAACGCCCTCCGCGACGAGCGATTCCACGGCCTCGAGGATCGCGACGAGGGACCCCTTGTCGTCGACGGCGCCGCGCGCATGGATCTCGGCGGTGTCCCCGGAGCCGACGAGCTCGGCGCCGAACGGCTCATGCGACCACTCCGACGCGACGACGGGAACGACGTCGATGTGCGCCATGAGGACGAGCGGGGACGCGGCATCCCGCCCGCGCCAGCGATAGAGGAGCGAATACCCGGCCACCGCCTCCCGCTCGAGGACCGCATGCAGGGCCGGGTAGAGACGAACGAGAGCGTCGTGGAAACGGAGGAAGTGCGTGCCGTCGGCGTCGGCATCACCCGGATCCAGGGAGACCGTCGGGATCTGCAGGAGTTCGCGGAAGCGGCCGAGGGAGGAATCGGAGGTGCGGGCCACGGTCCGACTCTAGATCGACCCACCCGCGCCCGCCGATAGGCTCGGGGCATGACCGCACTTCGATGGGGAATCCTGGCCACCGGCGGCATCGCGCACGCCTTCACCGCCGACCTGAAGACGGCGGGTCTGACGGTCACCGCCGTGGGCTCGCGCCGCTCCGAGTCGGCGCAGGAATTCGCCGCGAAGTACGGCATCCCCCGCTCCTACGGATCGTACGACGAGCTCGTCGCCGACCCCGAGGTCGACATCGTGTACATCGCGACGCCCCACAGCCACCACCTCGCGTGCGCGGCCCTCGCCCTCGAGCACGGCAAGCACGTGCTCATCGAGAAGCCCCTGACCCTCGACGCCGACCAGGCCGTCGCGATCCGCGACCTCGCCGCCGATCACGGCCTGCTGGCGATGGAGGCGATGTGGACGCGGTACCTGCCCCACATGGTGCGCCTGCGGGAGATCCTCGCGGCGGGCGTCATCGGCGAGGTGCGGGTGCTCAGCGCCGACCACACGCAGAACCTCCCCACCGACCCCGATCACCGGCTCAACGATCTCGCGCTCGGCGGCGGTGCGCTCCTCGACCTCGGGATCTACCCCGTCTCGTTCGCCTGGGACGTCCTCGGCGCGCCCGCCGAGATCCTGGCGACGGCGCAGCTCGGCGAGACCGGCGCCGACACCGACGTCGCGATCTCCGTGCGCCACGCGTCGGGCGGGGTCTCGTCGCTCCTCACCTCCATGCGGGGCGCCGGCGCCAACGCGGCGCAGATCGTCGGGACGAAGGGACGCATCGAGATCGACGGGGTCTTCTACGCGCCGACCTCTTTCCGTGTGTTCGACGTCGACGGCGCGGTCGTCGAAGAGTTCCGCGCCGAGATCGACGGGCGCGGCATGCAGTTCCAGGCGCTCTACGCCGAGCAGCTCATCGCCGAGGGCCGCACCGACAGCGACCTGCTGCCGATGGACGAGAGCGTCGCCATCATGGGCACCCTCGACGAGATCCGGCGCCAGATCGGCGTCGTCTACCCGCGCAGCTGAGTCCGCCTCAGGCCGGGTCTCCGAGCTCCCCGCGACGCCGGGCGAGCTCGGCGCGCAGCCGCTCCTCCTCGATCTCACGCTCGAGATCGGCGAGCTGCTGCTCGGTCGACCGAGCGTCCGATCGGCGCACCGGCGCGGCCGCCGGCTCGGTCGCCCACGGCGCGAACTGCGGCGCGCGGCGCACCTCGCGTTGCGGGTACTCCCGACCGATCGCGAACCACAGCACGGTGCCGAGGAACGGAAGCAGGATGACGACGAACAACCACACCGTCTTCGGCATGTGCTTCACGAGGCTCTGATCCCTCGTGATGATGTCGATCAGCGCGAAGATCATGCCCGCCAGCACGACGAACGAGATGAGGTACGGCATGGGCCAGAGTCTATGAGTACGCCATGTCTTCGCGCACCCTCGTCCTCACCACCCTCGCGGGACAAGCTGTAAGACTGGGGGGATGCCGGATTCCTCCACTCCTCGCGTCGCGGTCTACCTCGATTTCGACAACATCGTCATGAGTTGGTACGACCGGGTCCACGGTCGCAACAGCTACTCGCGGGACCGCCAGCGGATCGCCGCTGACCCCGACGAGAAGGAGATCTCGGAGCGCCTCGCCGCCGCGATGATCGACGTCGGCGCGATCATGGACTACGCGGCATCCTTCGGAACGCTCGTCCTCACCCGCGCGTACGCCGACTGGTCGTCGCCGGTGAATTCGCTCTACCGCCAGCAGCTCGTCGCCCGCGCGGTCGACCTCGTCCAGCTCTTCCCGGCGGCCGCCTACGCGAAGAACGGCGCCGACATCCGTCTCGCTGTCGACACCGTCGAGGACCTGTTCCGCCTCGAGGACCTCACCCATGTCGTCATCGTCGCCGGCGACAGCGACTACGTCCCGCTCGCGCAGCGGTGCAAGCGGCTGGGGCGCGTCGTCGTCGCCGTCGGCGTCGCGGGATCGACCGCCAAGTCGCTCGCCGCCGCGTGCGACCAGTTCGACGCCTACGACGCCCTGCCGGGCGTCGCGACCCGCGAGCCCGAGCCCACCCCGGAGACCGCGCCCTCGACGGCACGCCGCCGCCGAAAGGCCGTCGATCCCGTCGAGCAGCTCCTCTCCCGCGCGCTGCGCCTCGAGCAGGTCCGCACCGACGAGGAGTGGATGCACCTCTCGGCGGTCAAGAATCTGCTCAAGCGCATGGATCCCTCCTTCAGCGAGAAGGCACTGGGTCACCGCTCGTTCTCGGACTTCGTGAAGGCGCACCCGAAGGCCGCCGAACTCGACGAGTCGACCAATATCGTCCGCGTGCGCGCCGTCGACGGCTCCTGACGGCGCGATCCGGGCCGCCATCCCGACTCGGGCGACGGCGGGCACGGTAGGGTGTCCCCGTGGCTCGCCGGTCAACTCCGCCCGGCTCGCAGTCCTCACTGCGAGAGGCGAATCGTGCACGATTGCTCGATTCGCTCAAGAGGCATGGGCGCTTGACGCAGATCGAGCTCGCCGGCGCCACCGGGCTCTCCCCCGCAACGGTGTCGAACATCGTCAAGGAGCTCACCGCCTCCGGCGTGCTCCACACCTCCTTCACGTCCCGCAGCGGCCGCCGCGCCACCCTCGTCTCGCTCGCGCGGCAGGTCGGGCTCGTCGCCGGTGCGCACTTCTCGACCCGCAAACTCCACGTCGCGATCGCCGACGCGACACGGTCCGTCGTCGCCGAGACGTCCATCCCGCTCGCCCCCGACCACCGGCACGACGCCGAACTCGACCGGCTGAGTCTGCTGCTCGGCGACATGGTCGACGGGCTCGGCGGGTCCCTGTCGGATCTGCTCGGCGTCGGCTTGGCGCTGCCCGCCCCGGTGGATCCGCGCACATCCGTCATCTCGACGCCCGGCCTCCTGCCCGGATGGGACGGGGTCGACATAGCACGCAGCCTCTCCGCGCGGATCGGCCGCCCCGTGCACGTGGACAGCGAAGCGAACCTCGGTGCCCTCGCCGAAGCGCGCGAAGGCGCCGCCCGCGGGGCCTCGTCGTCGGTGTACGTCACGGTCGGCCACTCCATCAGCGCAGGGCTCCTCGTCGACGGCGAGCTCTTCCGCGGAGTCAGCGGCCGCACCGGTCAGATCGGGCACATGACGATCGACGAGAACGGTGCGCTGTGCCGCTGCGGAAACCGAGGCTGCCTCGAGACGGTGGCCGCAGGTCCCGCCCTCCTGGCCGGCTTCAGCGAAGCCGACGGCATCCATCGCCTCCGTGACCTCGTGACGGCGGCGGGCGACGGTGTCCCGGCCGCACAGCGCACGATCGCGGATGCCGGCCGCCACATCGGCATCGCCGCGGCGAGCCTGTGCAACCTCATCGACCCGGAACGCATCGTCGTGGGCGGCGAGTTGGCGCGTGCCGGCGAGATCCTCCTGGCACCTCTCCGGCACGCCCTGGACCGCGCGATCCTCGGCGGCGGGGTTCCTGAAATCGTCGCGTCCGCCTTCGCGGAGTGGGCCGAGACCCGCGGTGCGATCGCCCTGGCCCTCGACCACGTGGCCGTCGACGCCGATCTGGTCGCTCTCCCCGCATGAGGCGACTCGTCACCGCCGTCGTGCTCGCGGCGGCTTCTGCTGCCGCACTGTCGGGGTGCGCCCTTCCCGACAACTCCCCCGAACAGACGACGATCGCGCTGCTCCTGCCCGACAAGAAGACCGCGCGCTACGAGACGTTCGATCGCCCCGTGTTCGAGAAGCGGATCGCCGAGCTCGGTGACGCGCAGGTGCTGTACACGAACGCCGATCAGGATGCCGCCCGCCAGCAGCAGCAGGCGGAATCGGCGCTCGCGGCGGGCGCTGCAGTGCTCGTCCTCGATCCCGTCGACGGGCGGGCCGCGGCATCCATCCTCGCCTCCGCCACCACCGAAGGCGTGCCGGTCATCTCGTACGACCGGATGATCATCGGCGGCGGAGAGCCCGCGTACTACGTCTCGTTCGACAACGAGCGCGTCGGCGAGCTGCAGGCTGAGGCACTCGTCGCCGGTCTGAAAGCCGAAGGCCGCTCGGACGGCGGCATCCTCATGGTGCACGGGGCCCCTACCGACAGCAACGCGGCGCAGTTCCGCGAAGGCGCCCGGCGTGTGATCGAGAAGGCGGGCCTGCGCGTCCTCGCCGAATACGACACGCCCGACTGGAGTCCCGACAAGGCGCAGTCGTGGGTCGCGGGGCAGCTCGCGCAGTACGGCGACGACGTCGCGGCGGTCTACGCCGCCAACGACGGCACGGCGAGCGGAGCGATCGCAGCGCTGCGTGCCGCCGACGTCTCGCCGTTCCCCATCGTCACCGGACAGGACGCCGAGCTCACGGCCCTGCAGCGCATCGTCTCGGGCGACCAGTACATGACCGTCTACAAGGCGATCCGCGAACAGGCGACGATCGCCGCCGACGTCGCGACGGAGCTGGCGGCGGGCGAGCGACCCACCGGCGACACGACAGTGGACGGCATCCCCTCCACCCTGCTGACACCCGTCGCCGTGACCGTGAAGGACATCGCCTCGACCGTCGTCGCCGACGGCTTCTGGACCGTCGAGGACATCTGCACGCCCCCCTACGCCGAGGCCTGCGCCGCGGCAGGCCTGGAATGAGAGCACCCCGCGTGAGCGTCTCCTCCCGTCGCACCGGCGACCACGTCCTGTCGATGCGCGGCATCGACAAACGATTCGGCGCCGTGCGCGCGCTCAGCGGGGTCGACTTCCGTGTGCGCGAGGGCGAGGTCGTCGCCCTCGTCGGCGACAACGGCGCGGGCAAGTCGACCCTCGTGAAGGTCCTCGCAGGCGTGCACCCGGCCGACGCCGGCACGATCGAGCTCGACGGCGAGCTCGTGCAGCTCTCGAGCCCCGCCGACGCGCAGGACCTCGGCATCGCGACGGTGTTCCAGGACCTCGCCCTCTGCGAGAACCTCGACGTCGTCGCCAACCTCTGGCTCGGTCGCGAGCTCATCGACCACGGACGCCTCGACGAGGTCGGCATGGAGGAGCGGACGTGGATGCTGCTGCGCGAGCTCGCGGCGAAGATCCCCTCCGTTCGCGTCCCGGTCTCGACGCTGTCGGGCGGCCAACGTCAGACGGTCGCGATCGCCCGGTCGCTGATCGGCGAGCCGCGCATCGTGATCCTCGATGAACCGACCGCGGCCCTCGGGGTGGCGCAGACGGCCGAGGTCCTGAACCTCATCGAACGCCTGCGCGATCGCGGCCACGGCGTGATCCTCATCAGCCACAACCTGACCGACGTCCTCGCCGTGGCCGACCGCATCGTGGTCCTGCGCCTGGGGCGCAACAACGGCGAGTTCGACGCCGAGACGGCGACAAGCGAGGTGCTGATCGCGGCGATCACCGGCGCCCTCGACTCCCCGCGTCCCCTGCCTCCTCCCGAGGAGCCGCACGCTCCGGTCATCCCCCTCGCGGGCGCTCGGCGCCGTTTGGACGGCGACCGGTGAACGGCGATGTCGGGATCCTCGCCCGGGTTCTCGCGCGGATCCGCTCCGGGGACGTGGGACGGATGCCGGTGGTGCTGGCCCTCGTCGTCATCGCGATCGTCTTCCAGGCCCTGAATCCGGTCTTCCTCACCAGCCGGAACCTGAGCGACATGCTCATGCAGTGCGCCGCCCTGGGGACCATCTCGCTCGGGATCGTGCTCGTCCTCCTCATCGGCGAGATAGATCTCTCGGTCGGCTCCATGTCCGGTGTGGCCGCCGCGATCCTGACGGTCGGCGCGGTGCAGCTGCAATGGCCGCTCGGGCTCGCGATCGGGGCCGCCCTGACCGCCGGAGCGGTCGTCGGCGCGGTCTACGGGCTGCTCCGCACGACGCTGGGTCTCCCGAGCTTCGTCGTGACGTTGGCGGGCCTGCTGGGCCTCCTGGGCGTACAACTGTGGGTCCTTGGCGACGCGGGGTCGATCAACCTGCCCTTCGACTCGTGGATCGTCCAGTTCGCGCAGCAGATGTACCTGCCCGCGTGGCTGTCCTACGTCCTGTCAGCGGCCACGGCCCTCGGCTACACCGGCACCCTGCTCGGTCGCGCGCGGCGACGCACGGCGGCCGAGCTCGAGAGCGATCGCACGGTCAGCATCCTCATCCGCGGCGGGCTGCTGCTCGTCGGACTCGTGGGCGGGTCCTGGTACCTCAACCTGTCACGCGGCGTGGGCGTCATGTTCGTCCTGTTCGTCGTTCTCGTCGTGATCGCCCATTTCGCCCTGACCCGCACCCGGTGGGGACGGTCGGTGTTCGCAGTCGGCGGGTCGATCGAGGCTGCGCGGCGGGCCGGCATCCGCGTCAACCGGATCGTCGTGTCGGTGTTCGTGCTGTGCTCGGTGCTGGCCGCGACCGGCGGCATCCTCGCCGCCGCGCGGCTGGCCGCCGCCAACCAGAGCACGGGGGCCGCCGACACGAACCTCAACGCCATCGCCGCGGCGATCATCGGGGGCGCCTCACTGTTCGGCGGGCGGGGCTCGGCTTTCGCCGCCCTGCTCGGCGTCGTCGTCATCCAGGCGATCTCGTCGGGACTGACCCTCATCAACCTCAGCTCGGCCGTCCAGTTCATGGTGACCGGCGCCGTCCTCGTGTTCGCCGTCGCTCTCGATGCGATCACGCGACGCACGCAGCTCGGGGCTGGCCGGACCTGATCCAGGCACGCCGGACGCCGCTTCCGAAGAGGGTTCGGGACGACCGTCGACGGTGACGAAAGCGTTATGTTCACATCTTGACTTCATTTCGTGAACACATCAAGATCGTCGTCAAGCGCGAAGTCGCGCTCGCTCGATTTCACTGTCGAAAGGCGAACGATGAAGAAGTCCCTGTCCGTTGCCGCAGCCCTCGGGGCCGCCGCACTCCTGCTCGCAGGCTGTTCCAGCACGAGCACCCCGGCACCCGGCGGCTCGAGCGGTGGCGCGGCTCCCGCTGAAGCCGGGCGCGCCTGCGTCATCCTCCCCGACGCCGCGTCGTCGCCCCGCTGGGAGAACTTCGACCGCAAGTATCTTGAAGAGGGGCTCACCGGCGCCGGCTTCGAGGTCGACATCCAGAACGCGGGTGGCGACACGTCGAAGTACACGACGATCGCCGACCAGCAGCTCACCAAGGGCTGCGGCGTCATGATGCTGGTCGACTACAACGGCGCAGCCGTCGGCGTCGCCACCAAGGCGAAGGCCCAGGGAATCCCGGTCATCGCCTACGACCGCCCCTTCCAGGGTGCGGACTACTACGTCTCCTTCGACAACGTCGAGGTCGGCAAGCTCGAGGGGCAGACCGTGCTCGACGGCCTGAAGGCCGCCGGCAAGGACCCGAAGACGGCCGCCGTCTACTACATGGGCGGCGACCCCACCGACGGCAACGCGGCCATGTTCCTCAAGGGCGCGAAAGAGGTCATGGAAGCGGCGGGCATCAAGCCGGTCGCCGAGCCCCCGGGAGTCTGGGACGGCGCGAAGACCCAGACCAACTTCGAGCAGGCTCTGACCGCGAACGGCGGCAAGGTCGACGGCGTCTGGGCCGCCAACGACACCAACGCCGACGGTGTCATCAAGGTCCTCCAGGACCGCGACCTCACGGGTGTCGCCGTTTCGGGCCAGGACGCCAACGTCGAGGGCCTGCGCAACATCCTGACCGGATGGCAGACCGCCACGGTCTACAAGCCCGTCAAGGATGAGGCCGAGGCCGCCATCAAGATCGCCACGGACCTCCTGAACGGCTCGACCCCGACGGCAGATCAGAAGCTCGACGACGGCACGCCTTACATCGCGGTCACGCCGCAGCTCGTGGGCCCCGACAAGGTCAAGGACGTCGTCGCCGCCGGTGACGCCTCCGCCTCGGACGTCTGCACCGGCGACATCGCCGGTGTCAGCCTCGCCGACAAGTGCACCGAATTCGGCGTCGAGTGATCTGACGGGAGTGGGGATGCCGCGACCCGCGGCATCCCCACTCCCCTCTGTCCGCGCGATACCCCTCGATCTCCCTGGAGAACCCGCATGAGCGAACCCATCATCGAACTCCGCCGCGTCACGAAGTCCTTCGGTCCGGTCAGCGTCCTCAAGGGCGTCGACCTCATAGTCCGACCGGGCATGGTGACCGCCCTCGTCGGCGACAACGGCGCAGGTAAATCCACCCTCATCAAGGGCCTCGCCGGCGTGCAGCCCTACGACACCGGCGAGATCCTCGTCGACGGTCAGGAGCAGTCGCTTCGGACCCCCCGCGAAGCGGGCGCACTGGGCATCGAGGTGGTCTATCAGGACCTCGCCCTCTGCGACAACCTCGATATCGTCCAGAACATGTTCCTCGGCCGCGAAGAGGTCATCGGCGGCACGTTCGACGAGGGCCGCATGGAGAAGGATGCCTCGGACACGCTGCGCTCCCTATCGGTGCGCACCGTCAAGAGCGTCCGGCAGAAGGTGTCGAGCCTCTCCGGCGGTCAGCGACAGACGGTCGCCATCGCGCGCGCCGTGCTCAAGAAGGCCCGCGTCGTCATCCTCGACGAGCCCACCGCCGCCCTCGGCGTGGCCCAGACGGAGCAGGTGCTGAACCTCGTCCGACGCCTCGCCGACCAGGGCGTCGCCGTGGTCCTGATCAGCCACAATCTGGCCGACGTGTTCGCGGTCGCCGACGACATCGCCGTCCTCTACCTCGGCCAGATGGTCGCGCAGGTCCCGACCTCGGAGTCGACCCGAGACGAGATCGTCGGCTACATCACCGGAACCAAGGTCCCGCCGGGCGTGCAGCTCGTCGGCACATCCACCATCCCCGTCGGAGGCGACGCATGAGCACCACTACCCGGACCGCGGCGGCACCCGACCCCGTCGCGAGCGACCTCATCGGCAGCGGCGTCGAAGGCGGCGTCGGCGACCAGATAGGCGCCTGGTTCCAGCGCGTGCGCGGCGGCGAGATGGGCGCCCTGCCCGCCGTCGGCGGCCTCGTCCTGCTCGTCATCCTGTTCAGCACGCTGAGTCAGTACTTCTTCACCCCCATCAACTTCGCGAACCTCATGAGCCAGGCGGCATCCCTCGTCGTGCTCGGCATGGCGCTCGTGTTCGTCCTCCTCCTGGGCGAGATCGACCTGTCGGCGGGTGTCACCGGCGGCGTGGGCGTCGCCACGTTCGTCGTGCTGAACGTGAAGTTCGACATCCCCTGGCCGCCCGCCCTCGCGATCGGCTTCCTCGTCGGCCTGGCCACCGGAGCGTTGATCGGGTTCCTTGTGGCGAGGATCGGCATCCCGTCGTTCGTCGTCACCCTCGGCCTGTTCCTCGGCTACCAGGGTCTCGCCCTGCTCATCATCGGCGCGGGCGGTCTCTACCCGATCGAGGCGCCGGAGCTGCTGGCGCTGCAGAACGGACGTCTGCCCGTCTGGGGCGGCTGGGTGATGCTTCTGATCATGCTGTTGATCTCGGGCGGCCTGTCGTTCTGGGATCGCCGACGCCGCACCCGCGCCGGCGTTCCCAACCGTCCCATCGCCCTCGTGTGGGCCAAGCTCGCGGTCCTCACGATCCTCGGTGGAGCGGCCGTGTTCGTGCTGAACCTCAATCGGTCGCAGTCGATCATCCCGATCGAGGGCGTGCCGATCATCGTGCCGGTGGTGCTGACGATCCTCTTCATCGGCACGTTCGTCCTCGACCGCACCCGGTTCGGCCGCTACGTCTACGCCATCGGCGGCAACGCCGAGGCCGCTCGCCGCGCCGGCATCAAGGTGCGCTGGGTGAAGTGGTGGTGCTTCGTCGCCGCCTCGGGCCTCGCCGTCGTGTCGCTGCTGTTCAATCAGGCGCGCGTCGGGTCGGTCGACGGCGCCGTCGGACGCGACATCGTCCTCTCAGGCGTGGCGGCCGCCGTCGTCGGCGGCGTGAGCCTGTTCGGTGGCCGAGGGCGCCTCATCCACGCGGCGATCGGAGCACTGGTCATCGCGGTCATCATCAACGGACTCGGCCTGCTGCAGCTCGACGCGGGCTTCAACCTCCTGGTCACGGGCGGCGTCCTGATCCTCGCGGCCACCGTCGACGCCCTGTCGCGGCTGCGGACCGGCGGCATGCGCACCTGATCGTCCGCAGCGACGCGACGAGGCCCTCGACCGGAGCAGGTCGAGGGCCTCGTCCTGTGTGCGAGAACGCCGATGCGGCGATCTACTCAGCCCCCGTAAAAGGGGTTCGCGACTGTGGAGCAGAGCGAAAGGTTTCTTGCGGCCGGGTTGGCCGTGCCCGCAGGAAGGGTGGTGCCGAGCTTCAGTCCCACACGACTGCAGTACTTGATGGTCTTCGACCCGATGTTGGCGTCGTTTGACTCCGCGGGGAGCTTGATGACCACACCCTGATTGGTGAACCGATACTGCGTCCGGTCGACTGAGTCGGTGGCCGTTCCCGTCGCGGTCTTCTGACCGGAGGCGCAACTCAATGACACGCCGACACTGAATGCCCAGGGAAGCGTCAATCCCGCACTGAGCGAGGGCTCACATGATGATGAGTACACAGAGAGCTTGGCGGTCACGCTTCGAGCTTTGACGTACGTCCAGCTCGAACAATTCGTCGTGAATGACACCTTGACCTCCGGGGAGTTCAAGGATGCGTTGACGACGTAGACGTCGGCACCGCCACCACCCCCGAGGTTCGTGGTGTACTTCATCGTTCCCGACACTGCGTACCTCATGCACACGCGCTCGGCGGTGAGGTAAAGCGAGCCGGATGCCGACACCGCCTTCGAGAAACTCTTACTTGTGGCCGCCTGAGCCGGGGTCGCCCCCATGCTGAAAAGCAGCGCAGCGACAGCGACAGCCACGAGAGCCTTCACTCGGCCGCGTCTGCTCATATTCATCCTCATTGAATCCCCCTTCGACGGAGCCGCCGTGGCTCTTGACGTCAAAGTAGCCTTCGGACGCGAGGACGACAATGTTGAGGTGAGGTTCCTCAGATCGATGCGTTCCTCAGTCGCGCGTCGACCAGAGAGCCCACGCGACGAGCACGGGCTGGAACAGCAGCCTGCCCCACCGAGCCTTGTCGCTGTCGAGGCTGAACCCGTCGCGCTTGCCGAGCGCCTGCCCGATGTTGCCGGGGAAGATCGCGACGAAGAAGGCGGCGAGGATGACGCCGATCCGGCGCCGCTCCTTCGGGAGCACCACGAGCGCGGCACCCAGCATCATCTCGACGGCGCCGGAGGCGACGACGACACCGTCCTTGTCGATCGGGAGGGTGTCGGTCACGAGGTCGGGAACCTGAGCCTGGAACTCCTTGCGCGCCCAGAACAGGTGGCTGAGACCGGCGAACACCATGGCGCCGGCGAGAGCCCAGCGAGCGATTGTCTTCATCCTCCGAGTATCCCCCGCCCGGCGACGAACCGGCCGATGCCCTCGCCTACGCTGGTGAGGTGACGCGACCCGACCCGTTCCCCTTCGACCGGCTCTCCCGTCGCCCCGACGTCGAAGGTCCGGATCTGGTGGCATCGGATGCCGCCGACCGGCTCATCCTGGACGAGTCCGCCGACCTCCGCGCCGGTGCACCGGCCGGGTCGATCGTCGCGATCGGCGATACCCACGGCGCTCTCGCCCTGGCCGCCGCGCATGATGGCGCGCGGGACGTCCGCGTCCATCAGGATGCCCTGGCCGGTGAACAGGCGATCGCCCGGAACGCCGAGGAGCTCGGGCTGAGCGATCGCGTCCGGGTCGTCGGGCTCGACGCCGACGCCGTCCGAGACGCTCGGGTCGTGCTCCTGCGTCTGCCGCGCGCGCTCGACGCGCTCCGCGACGTCGCGGGGCTCATCTCCGCCCACGCCTCCCCCGACGTCGTCGTGATGGCCGGCGGCCGCCTGAAGCACATGACCCCGACGATGAACGACGTGCTGGGCGAGCACTTCGGACGCATCGACGTCTCGCACGCCCGACAGAAGTCCCGCGTCCTGTTCGCACAAGAACCCCGGGACGGCCGTGACCCCGCGCCCGCCGAAGGACGCGAGAGCGAGCTCGAGATCCGCGCCTTCGGCGGCGCGTTCGCGGGCGCGCGCCTCGACCACGGCACCCGACTCCTCCTCGCACATCTGCCGGAGCACCCTGCCGGCGGATCGCCGGAGGATCCGCTGATCGATATGGCGTGCGGAACGGGCGCCGTCGCAGCGCACCTCGCGAAGCGGCATCCCGCAGCCTCCGTCTACGCCTCGGATCAGTCCGCGGCAGCGGTCGCCTCGGCGCGCGCGACGGCAGCCGCGAACGGCGTCGCGGACCGGGTCGAGGTCGTCCGCGATGATCTGCTCGCGAGCCGAGCCGCGGCATCCGTCTCGTTCGTCGCACTGAACCCGCCGTTCCACAGCGGTGCGGCGCTGACCGAGCGGCTGGCGCTCCGGCTGTTCGCCGACGCGGCACGCGTCCTGCGTCCGGGAGGCGAGCTCTGGTGCGTCTGGAATTCCGGGATGCGGTACCGCGGCGATCTCGAACGGCTCGTCGGACCCACCCGTCAGGTGGCGAGGGATGCGAAGTTCACCGTGACGGTGTCGACGCGTCGCTGACGATCAACGCCCTCCGGGAGGGCCGACGATCAGCAGCACGACGTAGAGGGCGACGACCGCGACCACGACGAGCGCGATCAGGATGCCGGCGTGCCGCAGGAACCAGCGCAGCAACCGGTCGACGGGGCGCCGGTCGCGCGGGTCCGACGTCTCGTCGATTCGCCACGCGCCGTCGAGCCTTCCGCTGCGTCGCAGCCACATCTCCACGGGGAGCGTCGCGTAGGGGACGACAGCTGATCCCACCGCCAGCACCGCCGTGCCGAGACCCCACCGGTTGTTGAGGGCGACGACGAGCGCGGTCGCCCCGTAGGACAGGAAGACGAAGCCGTGGATGCCGCCGCCGATCGTGACGGCGAGCGCGGGTCCTCCCACGGCACGAATGATGAGACCCGCGATGAGCAGGGTCCATGAGAACACCTCGGCGATGGCAAGGATGCGGAAGATCGAGAGAGGGGTGCGGAACACGCCTTCAGCCTACCTGAAGGAGCGGGGCGGTGAGAACGCGGTCAGCGCCGCGTCGACCACACGGCCCATGCGACGAGCACCGGCTGGAGGAAGAGCCGCCCGAACCGCTTCGCGTCCGAGTCGAGCCCGGGCACGTCCCGTCCCGAGCGCCAGTGGTGGATGTTCCCGGGGAAGACGGCGACGAACAGCGCCGCGACGGCGAACCCGACCCGACGTCGCTCTCGAGGCAGGGCGATGAGGGCGAGGCCGAGCGCGATCTCGACGACGCCCGAGGCGACGACGATCGTGTCCTTGTCCGTCCGCAGCACGCGGGTCGACCAGTCGGGGACAGCGACCCGGAACCCGCGCCGGAGAACCGTCAGGTGGCCGAGGCCCGCCCCGATCAGGAGGACGGCCAGAAGAATCCGCGCGACGCCGCGGACGATCGCCAGCGGCCGACCGCGGCGCGGGCTCACTCGATCACGCCCGCGCGGATGCCGCCGAGAGAGTCCGCGATACGGGGGTGCGATTGCGACAGCGCATCGTCGAGTCGCTCGAGGCGGTCCTGAGCGTCGCGCAGCACCTGTGCGCCGCGTTCGGTCACGCTCAGGTCGCTCGCCGCCCCGGCTTGGGCCGTCGCGTCGGCGACGAGGCCGTCGTCCACCAGAGCGTGCACGGCGGCATGAGCGGACTGGACGGTGATGCGCGAGCGACGGGCGAGCTCGGAGAAGGAGATCCCCGGCTCGGCCCCGATGTGCCCGAGCAGCCCGAACTTCCGGGTCGAGATACCGAGGCCCCGAAGCTCTGCCGCGAGCTGGGCCTCCCACGATGCCGAGACGGCGAGCAACGCGATGACGGGACTGAAACGCGGTGCGTCCTCTGCGGGGGTATCTACCACGGCAGAAGTCTATGAGTGACCCGCGCCCGCGGTCAGTATTCAAGAGGGAGATGAGTGTCTCCGCGGAGCCCTATCATCAGCGGTATGCTGCGCGCGCTCGCCCACCCCGCCGTCGCGCTGACTGCTGCCGCCGTCCTGTTCTTCGCCCACATCGGATCGTCGGGGAGCACGCACCGTTCGCCCGCTCACGATGCTGCCGGTTCCGACTCGCCGATACCCGTCCACGCCGGTCACATCGCCCCCTCTGCCGCCGCGGTGTGGTGGTCGGGCCTGTCTGCCGCGACGCGGGAAACCCTCATCCGGTCCGCTCCCGAGCGGATCGGTGCTCTGGACGGTCTTCCCGCGGACGTGCGTGTCGCCGCCAACCGCGTCGTGGCGAGAGAACGACTCAGCGAGCTCGAAACGGTCCTCACGACGCTGGCGCGACGGGAGTCCGCTCCCGCCTCGGAGGCGGAACTCGAGCCCCTGCGGCAGGAACACTCCTACCTGGCAAGAGTCGTCAGCGGCGCCGTGAAGCTCTACCTCTTCGCCCCGGACCGCAGCGCCCTCGTCGAGATGACGGGAGATCCGGCGACCGCCACCGGCATCCTCCTGGTCGTTCCGGGGACGAACGCGTCGATACGAAGCTTCATGGTGCCCGACCCGGTGACCGCGTTCGCAGATTGGCAGGTGGACCACGCGGACCCGTCGACACCCGTCGTCGCCTTCACCGTGCTCGCCGCCCCGATGCCGCAGCTCTCGATCGACCTCGCCTCGGGGCCGCAGAACAACACGATCGCGACGGCGGCGGGCGCGAGCTACGCTCGTATCGTGGAGGGAATCGACGTCGCTTTCCCGGGTCTGCCGACGCTCAGCTACGAGCACAGCGCCGGATCGCAGGTCGGCAGCGCCGCCGAAGAAGACGGTGCCCATTTCGACGCCCGCTTCCTCGCGGCAGGTGTCGGGGCGACCGACGGCTACACGACGTCCCCCGGGACGGCCTATTACGCCGCGCAGGCAACGGACGACATCAACCGCCTCTACGCCGGATTCCAGATGGGCGACATCGGCTACGGCGTCGGACCCGAGGAATTCCCCGGCATCACCATCATCGATCCCGGCCTGTCCGATGTTCCTGTCTCGGCGATGGGCGGCATGCTCGCTCGCGGGCTGACGCTCCACAACCGCCTCTTCAGCGGCGACGCGTCGGCCAACGGAACCGTGCTCGCCGATGTCCGCCTCCTCCTCACCTCCCTCGCTCGCGAGAGAACCGGCTGATGGCGCCCCGCCCCGCCGCAGCAACGGTGCTCGTCGGTCTTCTCGTCCTCGCCCTCGCGGGATGCGCCTCGCCGCAGGGAGCGACGTTCGCATCGGTGCGCGCTCACGCCCAAGAGGCGGTCGCCGATGTCGTCGCCGCCCTGCCCGACGGAGCCGAGTTCACCCCTACCGGGGACCCCACGTCGACCGCGTGCGACAGCGGCACCGCGGGCCCCTCCGGTCCCGAGGGAACCGCCTTCGCCACGTTCCACGGGTCGGCGGTGCTTCCCGACACGGCGGACACCGGGGCCGTCCTGACCGAGCTCCCCACGACTCTGGGCGAGGAGTGGGCCGTCGAGCCCGTCGGCATCGACACCGACGTCGCCACCGTCCGCGTGAACCGGGCGGGAACCGGAGTGTCGGTGGACGTGACGGAACAGGCGGGTGATGGCCCGAAGACGCTCGACATCCTCGCCGTCTCACCCTGCGGCCGGATCGAGTGACGCGTCGCCGGCCGCCGCCGTTTCCCCTCCGCTCGACAGCCGCACCCGTTCAGTCGGGCGGTGGGGCCGTAGACCTGCGGACCTGCAGCGTCGGCACGTCGACGACGGGGCTCGAGGGAGCGGGGGCGCCGATCTTGTCGAGCATGTCGGCGACGATCTGACGCCCGCGCGCAGCGAAGTCGACGCGAAGCGTGGTGAGCGGCGGGTCGAAGAACGCCGCCTCGGGGATGTCGTCGATACCCGCGACGCTGACGTCCTCGGGGACGCGCAGACCGCGCTCCTTGAGGGCGAGCATGGCGCCGAGGGCCATCTGGTCATTCGAGGCGACGTAGGCGGATGCCGCGGGCAGCCGCTCGAGCGAAGCGAGGGCGGCGTGAGCCGACGCCGCCGACCAATCGCCCTGGAACTCCGCGACCACCTCGAGCCCGTGGGCGGCCGCGGAGGCCGCGACGGCCCGACTGCGGTTACGGCTGGCTGGCCAGTTGCCCGCGCCGGAGATGTGCACGATGCGACGGTGGCCGAGCGCGGCCAGGTGCGCGATGAGCGTCGGGAGACCGGTGTCGTGGGCGCCCGTCGCATCGTCGGGCTCGGAATGCACGTGAAGGGGCACGGCGAAGTCGGCTCCGGCGAACACCCGGTTCATCTCGTCCGTTGAGGACAGCGCGAGGACGCCGGCGAGCGTCTGCTGATTCAGCAGACGCAGAGACTCCTCGATCGCGCGCGGATTGTGGACGTCGAGGGTGATGAGGTCGAGGACGTACCCGGCCTCGCGGGCTGCGGCCGCGGCGCCCTCGGCAACGCGTGCCGGCCCCACCTGCCCGAGCTCGTGGGTGAGAGCGGCGATGATGTGCGATCGACCGAGCTTCAGGCCCCGCGCACTGAGGTTGGGCCGGTACTCGAGCCGGTGGAGGGCATGCTCGACGCGTTCCCGGGTCGCCGGGCGGATACCCTCGTACCCCGCCAAGTACCGGCTGACCGTCTGATGCGAGACACCGGCCGCCTCGGCGACGTCGTAGATCGTCGCCGGCTTCGTGCTCCGACCAGCCATGCGCCCTCGTCCCCGAACTGTTACTTGACATCTGATGTTATCGGAAACATCATGGTGCGCATCGGAGATGTTTCCGACAACATCCAGCCTGACGACGGAGTCCCTGCATGCCTGCGCCCCTGCCCTCGCACCTTCTGTTCGGCGCCGCGTACTACGCGGAGTACCACTGGACGGAGCGCACCGAACTCGACCTCGACCTGATGAAGCAGGCGGGGTTCACCGTCATCCGTGTCGGCGAGTCGGTCTGGTCGACCTGGGAGCCCCGTGACGGCGAGTTCGACCTCGACTGGCTGCAGCCCGTGCTCGACGGTGCTCACGACCGGGGTATCGCGGTCATCCTCGGCACGCCCACCTACGCCGTCCCGCCGTGGCTTCAGGTCGCCCACCCCGAGATCGCCGCGGAGATCACCACCGGCCATCCGCACCCGTGGGGAGCTCGTCAGGAAGTGGACTACTCCCACCCGGCCTTCCGCCACTACGCCGAGCGCATCATCCG
Source organism: Microbacterium sp. SORGH_AS_0505 (assembly GCF_030818715.1). NCBI lineage: Bacteria > Bacillati > Actinomycetota > Actinomycetes > Micrococcales > Microbacteriaceae > Microbacterium > Microbacterium sp. SORGH_AS_0505. The sequence continues at coordinate 2,914,263 of NZ_JAUTAT010000001.1, forward strand.
CGCCGTCGTCGCCCGCTACGCCGATCACCCTGCGGTCATCGGCTACCAGGTGGACAACGAGCCGGGCATGCTCCTGCCTCACAACCGGAGCACGTTCCAGCGATTCGTCCGACGGCTGGCTGCCACCTACGGCGACGTCGAGACGCTCAACCGAGAGTGGGGGCTCACCTACTGGTCCCACCGCATTGCGGACTGGTCGGAACTGTGGACACCCGACGGCAACAGCCTGCCGCAGTACGACCTGGCCTGGCGGCGCTACCAGGCCGACCTCACGACGGAATTCATCGCCTGGCAGGCGGCCATCGTGCGGGAGTACGCCTCAGCGGACCAGTTCGTGACGACCTGCATCGCCTACCCGCGACCGGCTCTCGACGACCGCTCGGTGACACTCGAGCTCGACGTGACGGCAGGAAATCCCTACTACGCGATGCAGGACCACCTCGACGCGACCCGGGAACTCCCCCCGGTCACGCCGTGGACGACGTCGGGCGTCAGCAGCATGTTCCGCCAGGCGGACCGCACGTTCTCCTCGAAGCAGGAGCGGTTCCTCATCACCGAGACAGATGCCCAGTCCATCGGCGGCTCCGCCTTCAACCTGCCGCCCTACCCGGGCCAGCTGACGCAAGCCGCCTTCGCCTTCGTCTCGCGCGGCGCGGCCATGATCGAGTACTGGCACTGGCACACGCTGCCCTACGGCACGGAGACCTACTGGGGCGGCATCCTGCCCCACAGCCTCGAGCCCGGACGTGTGTACCGCGAGCTGTCCGAGGTCGGCGCGGCCTTCGGAGCCATCGGACCGACCCTCGACGGCTTCGAGCCCGACGCCGACGTCGCCCTCCTCTGGTCCACCGACAGCCGGTTCGCGTTCGACTTCTTCCCGCCTCTCATGGACGACGCGGGCGAACCTGCCGCCGCGTCGTACGAGCGCATCTTCGACGCCTCCTACCGGGGTGTCTTCGACGCGGGCGCCCAGGCACGGGTCATCCACGTCGCGCAGGCCCGCGATCTCGGCGCAGCCGAACTCGCGGCACGCTTCCCCGTCCTCATCGCGGCCGGTGTCTACGTCGCCGACGACGGCGCCCTCGAGCTCCTCCGGGAGTACGCGGATGCCGGTGGCCACCTGATCGTCGGCATCCGCACCGGCTACGGCGACCACGAGGCGCGGGCCCGAATCGAGGTTGCGCCGGCCCGCCTCGCCGAGCCCGCCGGAGTCTCGTACGAGGAGTTCTCGAATCTGCAGCGACCGGTGGCCGCGGTCGGCGTCGGAACCCTCGAGGTGACGCCCGGCGCGACCGCGGAGGCCTGGGCCGACGGACTGATGCCGACGGATGCGGACACGCTCGTGACCTACGATCACCCGCGGTTCCGCGACTTCGCGGCCGTCACGACGCGCTCGCACGGCAGCGGCAGGATCACGGTCGTCGGCACGCTGCCCTCACCCGCCCTCGCGGCCGATCTCGTGCGCTGGGCCGTCCCCGAACCGATCTCGGCGGGACTGCTCCAGAAGGCCGCCCTCCCCGTCTCCGTCGCGTCCGGCTCGCTTCCGGACGGTCGTCGGGCCTGGTTCGTCTTCAACTGGGGCTGGGCGCCGCAGACCGTCGAGCTCGCCGTCGGCGCGCGCGACGCGGTCACCGGCGAAGAGCTCGCTCCCGGCGCAGACCTCGTCCTCGCAGCGTGGGCGACCCGCTGCTTCCTCAGCTCCACCCCCGACAACTGAACCACCCCACCCACCACGAAGGAAGATCACATGAGAACGGCACGCAAGACAGCAGCGGCGCTGGCAGTCGGCGCCATGTCCATCGGCGGGCTCGCGGCCTGCGCCCCGGCATCCTCCGACGGCCCCTCGCAGGAGACGGTCACGCAGGATCAGATCGACGAGGCGATGGACACCCCCACCAAGCTCACGTTCTGGACGTGGGTGCCCGACATCGAGAAGGAGGTCGCACTCTTCGAGAAGAAGTACCCGAAGATCGACGTCACGGTCGAGAACGTCGGCCAGGGCCTCCCCCACTATCAGAAGCTCCGGAGCGCCATCGAAGCCGGCCAGGGGGCGCCCGATGTCGCGCAGATCGAATACCAGTACATCCCGTCATTCGTCCTGGCCGACTCCCTGCTCGACCTCGCGCCGTACGGCGCGGACGACCTGTCGGGCGACTACGTCGAATGGGCGTGGAATCAGGTCTCACCGGGGAACGAGGTCTGGGCGATCCCGCAGGACGTCGGCCCCATGGGCAACCTCTACCGCGAGGACATCCTGAAGAAGGCCGGCATCACCGAGGCCCCCACGACGTGGGAGGAGTACGCGACGGCCGCGGAGGCGGTGAAGTCCAAGACGGGCTCGTACATCTCGAACCTCGGCGCGACCCAGGCCGGCCAGCTCATCGGGTTCTTCTGGCAGCGCGGCATCAAGCCGTTCGGCTACGACGGCAAGGAGACCGTGTCGATCGACGTCAACAGCACCGAGGCCAAGGAGGTCGCCGCCTACTGGACCGATCTCATCCAGCGCGACCTCGTCTCGACCGACGTCGATTTCAACGACCAGTGGTACCAAGGCCTCGCCAGCGGCAAATACGCCGGATGGCTGACCGCCGCGTGGGGGCCCGTTTTCCTGCAGGGCACCGCCGAGGGCACGTCCGGTCTCTGGCGCGCTGCACCGCTCCCGCAGTGGGATGCCGGGTCGCAGGTCTCGGGCAACTGGGGCGGGTCCTCGGACGCCGTCCTCGCATCGTCGGAGAACAAGATCGCGGCAGCCGAGCTCGCGAAGTTCATCAACCACGACGAGGAGTCCGCCATGATGCTGGCGACGGAGCAGTTCTTCTTCCCGCCGCAGAACTCGGTGCTCGAAGACCCCGCGTTCCTCGACGCGACGTCGGAGTTCTACGGCGGCCAGCAGGTGAACAAGCTGTTCGCCGACATCTCCCAGACGGTCGACACCGACTTCCAGTGGCTCCCCTTCATGGAGTACGTCTACTCCAGCTACGAAGAGACCCTCGGCACGGTCATCGCCGACAAGGGCGACATCGCGGCGGCGCTGGACACCTGGCAGGACCAGCTCGTCTCCTACGCGAAGGACCAGGGCTTCACCGTCAAGTGAGTGCGATCGGGGCGTCCCATCGGGGCGCCCCGATCCCCTCCGCATCCGATCCCAGGAGGATCCGTGACCACCACCTCGACGCTCAGCGCTGAGCGTTCCCCCGCCGCGTCTCGCGGTCGCACCGGCTCGAACCGCCGCCGGCAGAACGTCGCCGCCTACCTCTTCATCCTGCCGTTCTTCATCGTGTTCATCGCGATGCTGATCGTGCCGCTCGCCTACTCCGGCTACCTCTCGCTCTTCCAGAGCAAGCTCATCGGCGGCGACGTGTTCGCCGGCTTCGCCAACTACGTCCGCGCCCTGCAGGACTCCGCATTCCTCGCGAGCATCGGACGCATGGGGCTGTTTCTCGTCATCCAGGTGCCGATAATGCTCGGGCTCGCGCTGTTCCTCGCGCTGGCCCTCGACAGCGGCCGGGTGCGCGGTTCGCGCAGCGTCCGCCTGCTGGTATTCATGCCGTACGCGGTGCCCGCGGTCGTCGCGACCCTCATGTGGGGTTACCTGTACGGGCCCGACTTCGGCCCCATCGCGCAGATCGCCCGCGGCATCGGCTGGGGCACTCCGGAGTTCCTCTCGCCCGGCAGCATCCTCGGTTCGATGATGAACATCGTCACGTGGGAGTTCGTCGGCTACAACATGATCATCATGTACGCGGCGCTGCGCGCCATTCCCGCCGACCTGTTCGAGGCGGCGGAGATCGACGGAGCGGGACAGTTCCGTGTCGCGTGGAGCATCAAGATCCCGGCCATCCGCCCCGCCATCCTGCTGACGGTCATCTTCTCGATCATCGGGACCTTCCAGCTGTTCGCCGAGCCGAGCCTGCTCAACAACATCGCGCCGGACGCGATCACCAACTCCTACACGCCGAACTACTACGCGTACAACCTCGCGTTCATCAACCAGGAGCTGAACTACGCCGCGGCGATCGCGTTCCTGCTCGGACTGTTCATCGCGATCGTCTCGTACGTCGTCCAGCTCGCCAGCCAGCGCAGCGAGCGTCGCGAACGGAAGGCCGTCCGATGACCGATCTGGAGACCCGCGCCGTCGTGACCGGCACGCCTGCACACCGAGTCGGCGCCCGTCGCGCCTACGACCGCGGGCGTCAGCGGAACGTGCCGTTGACCGTGCTGCTGTGGCTATGCGCCGCGTACTTCGTCCTCCCGCTGTGGTGGCTGATCGTGTCGGCGACGAAGGACAATTCCGACCTGTTCGCGACCTTCGGACTCTGGTTCAGCGGCGACTTCCACCTGTGGGACAACCTCGCGACCCTCTTCACCGTGCGCGGCGGGATCTTCTGGCGCTGGCTCGTCAACACGGTGCTGTACGCCGTCGTGTCGGCGGCCGGGGCGACCCTCCTCTCGGCGATGGCCGGCTACGCGTTCGCGAAGTACGACTTCCCGGGCAAGAAGGCACTGTTCAGCGCGACCCTCGGCGCCATCATGATCCCGCTCACCGCCCTCGCACTGCCGACCTACCTGCTTTTCTCGAACGCGGGTCTGACGGACACGCCGTGGGCGATCATCGTCCCGTCGCTCGTGAGCCCCTTCGGCGTGTACCTGATGCGCGTCTACGCGGCCGACTCCATTCCGACGGAGCTCATGGAAGCGGCGCGGGTCGACGGGTCGGGCGAGTTCCGCATCTTCTGGCAGGTCGGGCTGCGTCTGCTCGGCCCCGGCCTCGTCACGGTGTTCCTGTTCTCGCTCGTGGCGACGTGGAACAACTACTTCCTGCCCCTCATCATGCTGAACACGTCGGAGCTGTACCCCGTCACGGTGGGACTTGCGCAGCTCCAGTCCGCGGCGTCCGCCGGCGGCGGCGCGCAGGCGCTGTTCTCCACGGTGATCACGGGCTCGTTCGTCTCGATCCTGCCGCTGATCATCGCGTTCCTCTTCCTCCAGCGGTACTGGCAGAGCGGGCTGGCGACCGGGAGCGTCAAGGGCTGATCGACGCCCGGCGTGACGTCGACGGATGCCCCGCTGTCCTCTGGGCGGCGGGGCATCCGTCGTGTAATCAGGAACGACCGGATCTTCCACACGGTGTCCTCGTCCGGGCCCCACCTGCGTCGTCCCTGAGACACCGACCTTCGAAGGAGAGAACCATGGAGTATCTGCTGTTCATCGTCAGCGATCCCGCCGCCCCGACTTACGTGCCGGAGGAGGACGACATCGAGGACTGGGCTGCCGATCTGGACCGGCGCGGCGCGGCGCGCGTCGGCAATCGTCTACGCCCACCGTCCGATGCGACGACCGTCACCGTCCGCGACGGTCGCACCATCCTCACCGACGGCCCCTTCACCGAGACGAAGGAATGGATCGCGGGTTTCGATCTGATCGACGTCGCCGACCTCGATGAGGCCATCGAGATCGCGTCGCGGCATCCGATGGCCCGTTTCGGACGCGTCGAGGTGCGCCCCGTGTGGCCGTTGGGATGACCCCGTGACCGGCGATCCGGCGACCGTCGCAGTGAGCACGGCGCTTGCCGAGACGGTCGCCGCCGAGCGCCTGCGGATCGTTGCCGGCCTGATCGGTCGTACCGGCGACTGGGAGCTCGCGGAGGACGCGATGCAGGATGCCGCAGCCAGCGCCCTCACCGCCTGGGTGCGCACCGGCATCCCCCGCAACCCGGCGGCATGGCTCACGACGGCCGCGCAGAATGCCGCCATCGACGGTCTCCGCCGGGCGTCGACGCGGCAGGCCACCGCACGACGAGCCGCCGTCGAAGCCGCGGTGGACCTCGATCAGGCACGCACCGCCGCGTGGCGAGACCCCGAGGAGCACACCGAGGTCGGCGATGATCGGCTCCGTCTGATCTTCACCTGCTGCCATCCGGCGCTCTCGATGGAAGCGCGAGTGGCTCTCACGCTCCGCACTGTCGTCGGATTCGATGTGGAGGAGGTGGCCCGGGCCTTCCTCGTCGCCCCCGCCACCATGCAGAAGCGGCTCGTCCGCGCGCGGGCGAAGATCCGGGACGCGGGCATCCCGTACCGGGTCCCGGCGCGAGAACAGTGGCCCGCACGCACCGATGCCGTGCTCGCCGTGCTCTACACGCTGTTCACGGAGGGGTACTCCGGCGGCGGAGACCTCGTGCGGCCTGCTCTGGCGGATGAGGCGATCCGCCTCGTCCGGCTCCTCGATCTCCTCATGGTGGACTCCCCGCACCTTCCCGAGGTGCGAGGGCTGCTCGCCCTCATGTTCTTCCAGCACTCGCGCACCGCGGCCAGACTCGACGTCGAGGGCGACCTGGTTCTCCTCGCCGACCAGGACCGCGCGCGATGGGATGCGCGGATGATCGCCGACGGTGTCGCGGCGCTCGCGGCGGCTCGGTCTGCACGGCGCCTCGTCGACGGCGTCGACGGGCCCTACCTGCTGCAGGCGGAGATCGCGGCGCTGCATGCGACCGCGCCGTCGCTCGGCCACACGGACGTGGTGCGCATCGCCGAGCTCTACGGTCGACTCTCGCGGGTGGCGCCGTCACCGATCGTGGAACTCAACCGCGCCGTCGCCGTGAGCTTCGCCGAGGGGCCGCATGCGGGCCTCGCACTTCTCGCCGCGTTGCCGGAAGGGACGCTCGACGGGTACCACCTGCTCCACGCGACCGTCGCGGACCTCCTGCGTCGGGCGGGTCGGAGCGACGAGGCGCTCGCACACTACGAGCGCGCGGCCGACCTGGCCCCCACGGAGGCCGAGCGCCGGTTCCTGCGGCGGCGGGCCGCAGAGTCCGCCTGAGGCGAGGCACTCGCCCTCGCTGAACGTGCGCCGATGCAATGGATCCGACGCGACACGCCGTTCCCAGCGCCCGCGCGGCGGCGCGTCACGCCCGATCTATTGCATCCGTCACCGCCCGCAGTCGCGAGGACGAGGAAGGCCCCCGGCATCCGCTCTCTCGAGCAGTGCCGGGGGCCCTCTTCAGAGGCTCCGCGCCTCAGAAGTCCCAGTCGTCGTCCTCGGTGGCGACGGCCTTGCCGATGACGTACGACGAACCCGACCCGCTGAAGAAGTCGTGGTTCTCGTCCGCGTTGGGCGAGAGCGCCGACAGGATCGCCGGGTTCACGTTCGTGACGCTAGCGGGGAACATGGCCTCGTACCCGAGGTTCATGAGCGCCTTGTTGGCGTTGTAGTGCAGGAACTTCTTGACGTCCTCGGTCTGACCGATGCCGTCGTAGAGGTCCTGCGTGTACTGCACCTCGTTGTCGTAGAGCTCGTAGAGCAGCGAGAACGTGTAGTCCTTGAGCTCGTCGCGCTCGGCCTGACCGAGCGTCTCGAGTCCGCGCTGGAACTTGTAGCCGATGTAGTAACCGTGCACGGCCTCGTCGCGGATGATGAGGCGGATGATGTCGGCCGTGTTCGTCAGCTTGGCCTTCGACGACCAGTACAGCGGCAGGTAGAAGCCCGAGTAGAAGAGGAACGACTCGAGCAGGGTCGAGGCGACCTTGCGCTTGAGGGGCTCGTCGCCACGGTAGTAGTCCATGACGATGCGGGCCTTCTTCTGAAGGTTCTCGTTCTCGACCGACCAGCGGAACGCGTCGTCGATCTCCGGCGTCGAGGCGAGCGTCGAGAAGATCGACGAGTAGCTCTTCGCGTGCACCGACTCCATGAACGCGATGTTCGTGTAGACGGCCTCCTCGTGCGGGGTGATCGCATCGGGGATGAGCGAGACGGCGCCGACGGTGCCCTGGATGGTGTCCAGAAGCGTCAGGCCGGTGAACACGCGCATCGTCGTCTGCTGCTCCTCGGGGGTGAGCGTCGCCCACGACTGGATGTCGTTGGACAGCGGCACCTTCTCGGGAAGCCAGAAGTTGTTGACGAGGCGGTTCCACACCTCGAGGTCCTTGTCGTCCTGGATGCGGTTCCAGTTGATCGCCTGGACCGAGCCGAGGAGCTTGAGGGGTTCGGGGGTCATGTCTTTTCTCTCTCGAATCTCAGCCGGTCAGAGCATGCAGGAGACGCACTCGGTCATGTCGGTGCCCTCGAGCGCCATCTGACGGAGACGGATGTAGTAGATCGTCTTGATGCCCTTGCGCCAGGCGTAGATCTGCGCCTTGTTGATGTCGCGCGTGGTGGCGGTGTCCTTGAAGAACAGCGTCAGCGACAGGCCCTGATCGACGTGCTGCGTGGCGGCGGCGTACGTGTCGATGACCTTCTCGTAGCCGATCTCGTACGCGTCCTCGTAGTACTCGAGGTTGTCGTTCGTCATGAACGGCGCCGGGTAGTAGACGCGGCCGATCTTGCCTTCCTTGCGGATCTCGATCTTCGACGCGATCGGGTGGATCGAGCTCGTCGAGTTGTTGATGTACGAGATCGAGCCGGTCGGCGGGACGGCCTGCAGGTTCTGGTTGTAGATGCCGTGCTTCTGGATGGATGCCTTCAGCTCCAGCCAGTCCTCCTGCGTCGGGATGTGGATGCCCTCGAAGAGCTCCTCGACGCGGGCCGTCGCCGGCGTCCACTCCTGCTCGGTGTACTTGTCGAAGAACTCGCCGGTGGCGTACTTCGAGTCCCAGAAGCCGTCGAAGACCTGGCCGCGCTCGATGGCGATCCGGTTCGAGGCCTGCAGCGCGTGGAACAGCACCGTGTAGAAGTAGATGTTCGTGAAGTCGACACCCTCCTCCGAGCCGTAATGGACGTGCTCGCGGGCGAGGTAGCCGTGCAGGTTCATCTGGCCGAGGCCGATGGCGTGCGACTTGTCGTTGCCGTCCTCGATGGAGCGGACCGAGCGGATGTGGCTCTGGTCGCTGACCGCGCTGAGCGCACGGATGCTGGTCTCGACCGTGCCGGCGAGGTTGCGGCCGTCCATCGCCAGGGCGATGTTCATCGAGCCCAGGTTGCAGGAGATGTCCTTGCCGATCTGGTCGTACGAGAGGTCCTCGTTGAACGTCGTCGGCGTGTTGACCTGGAGGATCTCCGAGCACAGGTTGGACATGTTGATCCGGCCCTTGATCGGATTGGCCTTGTTCACCGTGTCCTCGAACATGATGTACGGGTAGCCCGACTCGAACTGGATCTCGGCGAGAGTCTGGAAGAACTCGCGCGCCTTGATCTTCGTCTTCTTGATGCGCGCGTCGTCGACCATCTCGCGGTACTTCTCGGTGACGGAGATGTCACCGAAGGGCACGCCGTAGACCTTCTCGACGTCGTACGGCGAGAAGAGGTACATGTCCTCGTCGTTCTTGGCGAGCTCGAACGTGATGTCCGGGACGACGACACCCAGCGACAGCGTCTTGATGCGGATCTTCTCGTCCGCGTTCTCGCGCTTGGTGTCGAGGAACTTCATGATGTCGGGGTGGTGGGCCGAGAGGTACACGGCACCGGCGCCCTGACGCGCGCCGAGCTGGTTCGCGTAGCTGAAGCTGTCTTCGAGGAGCTTCATGACGGGGATGATGCCCGACGACTGGTTCTCGATCTGCTTGATCGGGGCGCCCGCCTCGCGGATGTTCGAGAGGAGGAGGGCGACGCCGCCGCCGCGCTTGGAGAGCTGGAGGGCGGAGTTGATGCCGCGGGCGATCGACTCCATGTTGTCCTCGATGCGCAGGAGGAAGCACGAGACGAGCTCGCCGCGCTGCGCCTTGCCTGCGTTGAGGAAGGTGGGGGTGGCGGGCTGGAAGCGGCCCGAGAGGATCTCGTCGACGAGCTTGTTCGCGAGGTCCTGATCACCGGCGGCGAGGGCCAGGGCGGTCATGACGACGCGGTCCTCGAAGCGCTCGAGGTAGCGCTTGCCGTCGAAGGTCTTCAGCGTGTAGCTCGTGTAGTACTTGAACGCGCCGAGGAACGTGTCGAAGCGGAACTTCGCCGCGTACGCACGGTCGTGGATCTGCTGGACGAACTCGAACGGGTACGCCTCGATGACGGCACCCTCGTAGTACTCCTTCTCGACGAGGTAGTCGAGCTTCTCCTTGAGGGAGTGGAAGAACACGGTGTTCTGGTTGACGTGCTGCAGGAAGTACTCCCGCGCGGCCCGCTTGTCGGCGTCGAACTGGATCTTCCCGTCCTCGCCGTACAGGTTCAGCATCGCGTTGAGGGCGTGGTAATCCATCCCCTCGAAACGAACCTCCGTCTTGAAGGCCATGTCGGTCACTGCAGCTTCCACCAGTCTTCCAATCCGCCGCTCACGCGGTCGACGTCCTCAGGCGTGCCGAATACTTCGAGCCGGTACAAGTGCGGCACACGACACTTGCGGCTGATGATGTCTCCGGCCAGGCAGAACGCCTCGCCGAAATTGCTGTTACCTGCGGAGATGACTCCGCGCAGCAGGCTCCGATTGCCCTCGTCGTTGAGGAAGCGGATGACCTGCTTGGGGACCGCGCCCTTCTCTTCTCCCCTGCCCTGGCCTCCCCCGTAGGTGGGGGTGACCAGGACGTACGGCTCTTCGATGCGGAGAGCGGGTTCGGAGGAGTGAAGCGGGATGCGGCGAGCCGGCATCCCGAGCTTCTCGATGAATCGCGCCGTGTTACCCGACACGCTCGAGAAGTAGACGAGCAGCGGCACGTTCGTCATGACGGCCGCGCTCATCGGTCAGACCAGGCGAGACGCGAGCTCGTCGATCTTGTCGGGACGGAAGCCCGACCAGTGGTCCTCGTCGGTGACGACGACCGGAGCCTGGAGGTACCCGAGCGACTTGACGTGCTCGAGGGCCGCCGGGTCCTCGGAGAGGTCGAGGACCTCGTAGTCGATGCCCTTGGAGTCCAGCGCGCGGTACGTCGCGTTGCACTGCACGCAGGACGGCTTCGTGTACACGGTGATCGCCATCTGTCGACCCTCTCTCTGCCTCTGGCCCCCGCCGGTGCGGGGTCCTTCTCGTTCGTGAAATCTGACTGCAGGATGCGGGCCGGATCCGCCCGTCGACCTGGTTCCCGGGGGTGTGAGGCCGCCGGGAGCTCAATACTACATATGGGTACGGACACCCGGAAGCACCACAAGGGGTAGTAGTTACATCCGTGTAGTTTTTCCGCATCTCTCCACAGATACAACACAGGTTGTCCACCGATTCATCCCCAATCCGCGAAGTTCGGAACGGGCTCGAAAAGGCCGGGATTCCGGCCGAAACCGCGAGGCCCTCGGCTGGTTGTCCACAGGTCGGACGATACGAGGAACCTCCGACATCGGATCGAGAGCGAATCCGGCGCCCCGGCGTGTCGTCGGCGTGTCGCCCCGAGGCCTCACCCCCACATCTGGGATGTCGGTCGGCGACGGTAGATTGGAGGGGTGGCGGGATACTCGGAGCTCCTGCGCGCACCGGGTGTCGCGCGCATCATCGCGGCACAGCTGACGGCACGCTTCCCGAGTGGGATGACCAGCCTGGCGGTACTCCTCCACGTCGAGCAGTCGACCGGGTCCTACGGCTACGCAGGCATCGTCCTCGCCGCCGTCTCGATCGGCCAGGCCATCTCCGGTCCCGTCACCAGCCGGTGGATGGGCGTCTGGGGCATGCGCCGCGTCCTCACCCTGACCGCCGCTGTCTGCGCGGCCGCGGTCCTCGCCCTCGCAGTGAATCCGTTCGGGATGCCGGGGTTCATCGTCTTCGGCTTCGTCGCCGGCATCGCCAATCCCCCGGTGCAGCCCGCCGTGCGGACGATCTATCCCAAGATCGTGACGTCGCGCCAACTGACGCCGCTCTTCTCGCTCGACGCGAGCCTGCAGGAGATCATCTGGATCTTCGCGCCCGTTCTCATCACGCTGGTCGCGACGCAGGTGGGCACGGTTCCGGCGCTGTTCCTGATCGTCGTCATCCTCATCGGAGGGTGCACCTGGTTCATCGCCTCGCCCGAGGTGGGGCGTGTCCGCATCCCCCGCAGCCGTCGTGGATTCGGACGGGTCCTCGGCAAGCCGGTCGTGCTGCTGTCCACCGTGACCGGCTTCCTGCTGATCGGCGCGTGCGCGGCCGTCGAGGCCGGCGTCGTCGCGTCGTTCGGCCACGAGGGGCTCGAGGCGGGGATCGTCCTGGCCGTCTTCGCGGTCGGCAGCCTCGCCGGCGGTCTCGGCTTCGGCCACATCCCGATCGGCCGGTGGGCGATGGCCCGTCGCCTGACGATCGTCGCCGTCGGCGTCTCACTCGTCATGATCAGCCTCAACGCCTGGTGGATGGGCGCCTCGCTCTTCATCGCCGGCCTCGGCATCGCTCCGGCCCTCGCGGTCATGTTCGCGATCACGAGCGCCAGCGTGCGCTTCAGTGAGACGGCAGAGGCCTACGGGTGGATCGGCACCGGCCAGCTCATCGGCGCCGCCGCCGGTTCTGCGGTCGCCGGCTTCCTCATCGACGGCGTCGGCTCGGTCGGTGCGTTCATCGCGGCATCCGGATTCGCCGTCGCCGGCGCGCTCGTCGCCGCCGTCTTCGTCCGCGGGTTCCCCGACCTGCGCGGCCGCGACGCGAGCCCCATCCCCGACACGGAGCCCGTCCCGCTCATCACTTGAGCGAGCGCATCACGCCGCGCGACGGAGCAGGAACAGGACGGCTTGCGCGTACGCGTCGGCGGGTTGCGGGTGCCGGAAGAGGTGCGGGGCGGCATCCACTTCGATCTCGACCTCGTGGATGTCGGGAAGACGACGGAGCGAACGGAACGTGCCGCGGAGCATCTCGCGCAGCTGCGCCTCGGAGGGCAGCCACAGCGCGTCCTCGAGGGCGACCGAATCGAGCGCCCACTCGGTCGTCCCGTTGAAGGCGAGCAGATCGCCGGTGGGGTAGCTGCGAGCCTCGACGGTCATGTCGCTGACGGTGTAGACGTCGGCCTCGAACTCGGGTTCGTCGAGCTGGAACCGGTCGCCGGAACGGGGACGCCAGATCAGGCCGCTCGCGCGCAGCTCGCGTGCCAGGTCGGTGGAGATCATCCCCCCATCCTGGCCCTGCGCTGACCGGTGGGGCCCGTCCTAGGCTGAGAGCATGCCGTCACCCGTCACTCTCCCCCGGCTGAGCTGGGGCAATCCGCGCAGCGACCGCCGGGCACTCCTCGTCCACGGCGTCGGTTCGACCGGAGCGCTCATGTGGCGCTACGCCGTCGCCCTCGCCGACGCCGGCTGGCGTGTCGACGCGGTCGACCTGCGCGGCCACGGCACCGCCCCACGCGGCCTTGATTACACGATCGCCGCGTACGCGACCGACCTCGTCCAGACGCAGCCCGGCGACGGCGCGACGTGGGACCTCGTCCTCGGCCACTCGCTCGGCGGCGCGGCCGCGACCGTGGCCGTCGCATCCTCCCCCACCTGGACACGTCACCTCGTCCTCGTCGATCCCGCGATCCACCTCGCGGACGCCGATCGCGACGCCGTCCGCGCGAGCCAGGAGCAGGCGTTCGCCGACACCTCGGTCGACGCCGTCCGGGCCGCGCACCCCGAGTGGCTCGAGCTCGACATCGAGTTGAAGGCGGTCGCCGCGCAGCAGGCGAGCCGCTTCGCCGTCGAGCAGACGGGACTGCAGAACACGCCGTGGGACGTGCGGGAGGCGGCATCCCGTCTCACCGTCCCCACCCACGTCATCGCGGGCGACCCGGCCGTCTACTCGATCTTCACGGGCGACCTCGCCGCCGAGGTGCTGCAGAATCCCCGGGTGTCGATGTCCGTCGTACCGGGCACGGGGCATTCGCCGCACCGCGACGCTCCGGATGCCGCGGCCCAGGCGCTCCTCGACGCGATCCGGACGTGGGGGTTGCCGTCATGACGTTCGATCCCGCCGCGCACCTGCCGGATGACCTGCTCGCGCGGATCCGCTCCCGTGCTGCCGCCGTCGACGCTGAGAACCGCTTCCCGGACGAGGACCTCGCCGAGCTCCGCGACGCCGGCTACCTCGCGATCCTCGTGCCGACCGAGCTCGGCGGGGCGGGGCTCGGGCTCCGCGAGGCATCCGTCCTGCAGCAGCGGCTCGCCGGCGCCGCTCCCGCGACGGCCCTCGCGATCAACATGCACCTCGTCTGGACCGGCGTCGCGAAGGTGATGTCGGACCGCGGCGACGACGCGCTCCGCTTCGTGCAGGAGGGCGCCGTCCGCGGCGAGGTTTTCGCGTTCGGGATCAGCGAAGCGGGCAACGACCTCGTGTTGTTCGGCAGTGACACGGATGCCGCGCCCCGCCCCGACGGCTCGTACGCCTTCACGGGCACCAAGATCTTCACGTCGCTCGCGCCGGTGTGGACGCACTTGGGGCTCCACGGCCTCGACACGTCCGACCCCGACGACCCGCGACTCGTGTTCGCGTTCGTCCCCCGGAGCGACGCCGTCGTCACCCGCGACGACTGGGACACCCTCGGCATGCGCGGAACGCAGTCCCGGACGACCGAGCTGCACGGCGCCGTCGCCCCGGCGGACCGGATCGTCCGCCGGCTGCCGGTCGGGCCGAGCCCCGACCCGCTCGTCTTCGGGATCTTCAGCGCCTTCGAGGTCCTGCTGGCCTCCGTATACACAGGTATCGCCCGCCGCGCGCTCGACCTGGCCGTGGAGACCGCCCGCTCGCGCACCTCGAAGAAGACGGGCCGCACCTACAGTCAGGATCCCGACATCCGCTGGCGGGTGGCCGACATGGCGCTCGCCTACGATGCCCTCCCGGTGCAGGTCGAGACCCTCGCGGCCGACGTCGACGGTCTCGCGGACCACGGCGCGATGTGGTTCCCGAAGCTCTCCGCGATCAAGCACCGCGCCGCGACGACGGCGAAGCAGGTCGTCGACGAGGCGATGCTCGTCGCGGGCGGGTCGTCTTTCTTCACCCGCAACGAGCTGAGCAGGCTCTACCGCGACGTGCTCGCCGGTGTGTTCCACCCCTCCGACCCGGAGTCGGTGCACAGTGCGCTCGCGAACGCGTGGCTGGGGCCGGTCGAACCGTGAGTCGCCCGGGTCGCTGAGGGCCACCGTGGCAGGATGGCCGAATGGCCCGCATCCCGTACGACTCGCTGAGCACCGCTGACCAGCAGCGGTACCGCGGGCTCCGCACCATGAAGGCGGTCGCCCTCGGCGCCCTGCTGTTCATGGCGATCGTCTTCGTCGTCGCGTTCATCCTCGAGAAGGACCTCTCGGGCTGGGGCTACGTGCGCGCGGCGGCCGAGGGCGGCATGGTCGGCGCCCTCGCGGACTGGTTCGCGGTGACGGCGCTGTTCCGGCACCCCCTCGGCATCCCGATCCCCCACACCGCGATCATCCCGCGCCGCAAGGACGAGATCGGACGCACGCTCGGCGAATTCGTCGAGACCAACTTCCTCGAGGCCGGCGTCGTCCGCCAGAAGCTCGAGTCCACCAACATCGCCCGCACCGCCGGCACGTGGCTGCAGGATCCGGCTCACGCGAAGACGGTCGCGGCCGAGGCCTCGACGATGGCCTCCGGCATCCTCACCGCCCTCAGCGACGACGAGGTGCAGGACCTCATCAGCGACCTCGCGCACGAACACCTGCTCTCGCCCTCGTGGGGTCCCTCGCTCGGCACCTGGCTGTCGCGGGTGGTGGACGCCGACGCCCACCGCGGCGCGGTCGACCTGGGCGTCGACAGCATCGCCCGCTGGCTCGACGCGAACCGCGAGGCGTTCGACGGACTCGTCTCACGACGCCTGCCGTCGTGGGTGCCGTCGGTCGCCATGCGCCTCGTCGACGACACCGTCTATCACGAGGCCACGAAGTTCGTCGCGGCCGTGCAGCGCGACCCGGAGCACCCGGCCCGGAAGGCGCTCGACCAGTATCTCGAGCGCCTCGCCGACAACCTGCAGCACGACCCCGAGACCATCGGCCGCCTCGAGGGCGCGAAGAGCGCGGTCTTCGACAGCCCGCGCGTGCGCGCGCTCGCCGCCGACGCCTGGAACACCGCGAAGGCGGGCCTCCTGCGCTCGCTCGCCGACGAGGAGAGCCCGCTCCGCCGCCGCGTCACCGCCGCCCTCGGCGACCTGGGCGACCGGCTCGCGACCGACACCGCGCTGCAGGAGCGCGTCGACAAGCGCATCGCGGACGCCGCCGTCTTCCTCGTCGACCGCTACCGCCACGACATCGCGTCGATCATCACCGACACGGTGGAGCGGTGGGACGCCGATGAGACGAGCCAGAAGATCGAGCTGCAGGTCGGCCGCGACCTGCAGTACATCCGCCTGAACGGCACGATCGTCGGCGCCCTCGCGGGACTCGCGATCTTCACCGTCGCCCACCTGCTGCTGCCCTGACCATGGCGCTCTCCGTTGATCCGCTCTGGCCGCGCGCCGGCGACTGGCCCGCACCGAAGGGACGAGTGGATGCCGCGATCCTCGGCCTGCCGGCCTTCCGCACCTCACTGTCCCCCACCGGCGCGCACGCGACACCGGCCGCCGTCCGCGACGCGCTCCGCCGATTCAGCCCGACGCTGATCGGGCCTCCCCCGGTCGACCTGAACGAGGCTCTCCGGATCGCGGATGCCGGCGACGTCGACGATCCGGATGGCCCCGACGGCGAAGCCCGGGTGCGCGAGCGCGTCCGCGCACTGCGTGCCGACGCGGGCCTCGTGATCGCGCTCGGCGGCGACAACTCGGTGACGTATGCGACCGCGCAGGGTGCCGGCGTGTCGGGGCTCATCACGCTCGACGCGCACTTCGACCTGCGCGACGGCGTCTCCAACGGCTCCCCTGTCCGCCGCCTCGTCGAGGACGGTCTCGACCCCCGACGAATTGTGCAGATCGGCATCGCGGACTTCGCCAACTCCGTCGCGTACGCGCAGCGCGCCGCGGACCTCGGCATCACCGTCATCACGCTCGACGAGGTCCGCCGCCGCGGCGCCGAGGACGTCATGATCCAGGCTCTGGCCGTCGCCGGAGCCGCGGGCGACGTGCATCTCGACATCGACGTGGACGTGTGCGACCGCTCCGTCGCACCGGGGTGCCCGGCATCCGTCCCCGGCGGCCTCGAGGCGTGGGAGCTCCGCGCCCTCGTTCGCGCGGCGACCGGGGACCGTCGCATCGTGAGCGCCGACATCGTCGAGGTCGACGCGACAGCGGATGCCGCAGACGGCCGCACCGTCAGACTCGCCGCGCTCTGCGTCCTCGAACTCCTCGCCGGAAGGGCACTCGCATGATCACCCTCATCCTCGTCCGTCACGCAAAGAGCGACTGGGGCACCGGCCAGGACGACCACGAACGCCCGCTGAACGACCGCGGCAGGCGGGACGCGCCCGTGATGGCGCGACGCCTCGCCGCGACCGGCGTACGCCCCGCGCGCATCCTGTCGTCGACGGCCGTGCGGGCCCGGACGACGGCGCAGGCCTTCGCCGGCGCGCTCGGACTCGAGGTCGAGACCGATGAGGGCTTGTACGGTGCTCCCGGGTCGCGTCTGCTCGCGACGGCCGCGGCGAGCGGCGTGACCGATGTCCTCGTCGTCGCCCACGATCCAGGGATGACGGTGCTCGCCGAGCAGCTGTCGGACGGCGGCATCGGCGAGATGCCGACGTGCGCGGTGGCCACGTTCACCTGGGACACCGACGACTGGGACGTCGCGACGTCCGTGCCGCCGGCTCGGTGGAGCGTCGACACCCCGCGGGACGTCAGCGCGGACTGAGCTCCTCGCCGCCGCGGTAGACGCGGCGCACGAGCGGCACGCCCGGCCGATAGGCGAGGTGGCGTCTGCTCGGGGCATCGAGCACCATCAGGTCGGCACGCGCCCCCGCGCCGAGGTGGCCGACGTCGGTGCGGCGCAGCGCCCTCGCTCCCCCGGCGGTCGCCGCCCACACGGCCTCGCCGACCGTCATCCCCATCTCTCGCACGGCGAGCGCGATCATGAGCGGCATCGAGCTCGTGAAGCTCGAGCCCGGGTTGCAGTCGCTCGCGAGCGCCACGGTCACACCGGCGTCGATGAGTCGGCGCGCGTCGGGGTACGGCTGCCGCGTCGAGAACTCGACACCCGGCAGGAGGGTCGCGACGGTATCGGATCCCGCGAGCGCCGCGATGTCGGCATCCGTCAGGTGGGTGCAGTGGTCGACGGATGCCGCACCCAGCCGCACCGCCAGCTGCACGCCCGGACCCGTGCCCAACTGATTGCCGTGCACCCGGACGCCGAGCCCGGCATCCGCTCCCGCGCGGAGGATGCGCTCGCTCTCGGCCTCGGTGAAGGCGCCGCGCTCGCAGAACACGTCGACCCAGCGCACGTACGGCCTGGCGGCGGCGAGCATGCCGTCGCACACGAGGTCGACATACGCCGCACGGTCCGCCCCCTCGGGCACAACGTGCGCGCCGAGGTAGGTCACCTCGTCGGTGACCTCGGCCGCGAGTCGCGCGAGCCGCGCCTCGCCGTCGACGGTGAGGTCGTAGCCCGTCTTGACCTCGAACGTCGTCGTCCCCTGCGCGTGCAGTTCGGCGACGAGCGCGGCGAGTCGAGCGCGCAGCTCGTCGTCCGTCGCCGCACGTGTCGCCGCGACGGTGCGACGGATGCCGCCCGCGGCATACGGCACGCCGGTCATCCGCGCCTCGAACTCGTCGGCCCGGTCGCCGGCGAACACGAGGTGCGTGTGACTGTCGACGAAGCCCGGGATCACGGCATGGCCGCCGAGGTCGACGCGCGCGACCTCGGCCTCCGACCGCGAGACTGCAGCGGCAGGCCGAGACGTCGGCAGCAGACCGCTGTCTCGGCGCGCGATTGCAGTCTCGGCGTCAGTGGCCGCACCCGACCACGCGACCCGGCCCCCGTCGACGAGGAGGGCGGCGTCGGCGATCGTCGCGGTGGGGGCCGCGGCATCCGCGTTCGTCGTCAGTTCGGCGATGCCGGTGAACAGCGTCGCCACGTCACGCGTCCAGCATGGGGACGGTGAGGCCGCGTTCGCGGGCGACCTCCTTTGCGCGGTCGTAGCCGGCGTCGACGTGGCGCATGACGCCCGTGCCCGGGTCGTTGACCAGGACCCGCGCGAGCTTCTCGGCGGCGAGCGGCGTGCCGTCGGCGACGGTGACCTGACCGGCGTGGATGGAACGCCCGATGCCGACGCCGCCGCCGTGGTGGATCGACACCCACGCAGCGCCCGATGCCGTGTTCAGCAGCGCGTTGAGCAGCGGCCAGTCGGCGATCGCGTCGGAACCGTCGGCCATCGCCTCGGTCTCGCGGTAGGGGCTCGCGACGGAGCCGGCGTCGAGATGGTCGCGACCGATGACGATCGGGCCCGACAGCTCTCCCGACGCGACCATCTCGTTGAACCTCAACCCCGCGAGGTGGCGCTCCTGGTATCCGAGCCAGCAGATGCGTGCGGGAAGTCCCTCGAAGTGCACCTTCTCGGCGGCCTTCTCAAGCCATCGGTGCAGCGCGGCGTCCTCGGGGAAGAGCTCGGCGACGGCGCGGTCGGTCTTCGCGATGTCCTCTGGGTCGCCCGACAGCGCGACCCAGCGGAACGGTCCCTTCCCCTCCGCGAACAGCGGCCGGATGTACGCAGGCACGAACCCGGGGAAGGCGAAGGCGCGCTCGTAGCCGCCGAGCTCGGCCTCCCGGCGGATCGAGTTGCCGTAGTCGAAGACCGCGGCCCCGGCATCCTGGAATCCGACCATCGCCTCGACGTGCCGCGCCATCGACGCGCGGGACCGCTCCGTGAAGCCCTCGGGATCGGCGGATGCCGCGCCCTTCCAGTCCTCGAACGCGACGCCCGAGGGGAGGTAGGCGAGCGGATCGTGCGCGCTCGTCTGGTCGGTCACGATGTCGATGGGGATGCCGCGGGCCAAAAGCTCCGGGAAGACGTCGGCCGCGTTCCCCACGACGCCGATGGACCGCGCCTCGCCGGCGTCCTTCGCAGCCACGGCGCGCTCGATCGCGGCGTCGAGGTCGGCGGTGTGCTCGTCGAGGTAGCCGTGCTCGACGCGGCGGCGCAGGCGGGACTCGTCGACGTCGACGACGAGCACCGCTCCCCCGTTCATCGTGACGGCGAGCGGCTGCGCGCCACCCATGCCGCCCGCGCCACCGGTGAGCGTGAGCGTGCCGGCGAGCGAGTCGCGGCCGAGCGAGCGCGCAACGGCGGCGAACGTCTCGTACGTGCCTTGCAGGATGCCCTGCGTGCCGATGTAGATCCAGGAGCCCGCGGTCATCTGCCCGTACATCGTCAGGCCGAGGTGTTCGAGCCGCCGGAACTCGGGCCACGTCGCCCAGTCGCCGACGAGGTTCGAGTTCGCGATGAGCACGCGCGGCGCCCACTCGTGCGTGCGGAAGACGCCGACCGGCTTGCCGGACTGCACGAGCAGCGTCTCGTCGGGCTCGAGCTCGTCGAGGGTGCGGACGATCGCGTCGAACGCCTCCCACGAGCGGGCCGCCTTTCCCGTGCCGCCGTAGACGACGAGGTCCTCGGGGTGCTCGGCGACCTCGGGGTCGAGGTTGTTCATCAGCATCCGCTTCGCCGCCTCGGCGCCCCAGCTCTTCGCTGTCCTCTCGGCGCCTCGCTCCGCTCGGACGCTGCGGGTCGTGGTCGTGTCGGTCATGCCTGTTCTCCTTCGAACGGTGCGGCGCTCGGGCGGGGATCTGCGCCCGGGCGGACGGATTCGGGGGGATTCGTCCTCGCGGCGACGGATGTCCGCTCCGCGGCGGGTCCGAACGCGGCGCGGGCGACCTCGCCCGAGACGACGAGCTGCGTCGCGGCCTCGATGTCCGGGGCGACGAAGCGGTCGGGCCCGGGCCCCGCGACGACCGTGCGGACGAGGTCACGGACGGCCCCGGTGACCGGCGCAGGCTGCAGCGGGGCGCGCAGGTCGAGGGCGCGGCATCCCGTCACCACCTCGATCGCGAGCACGCGGGCGAGGCCGTCGATCGCGCGGCGGAGCTTGCGGGCGGCGGCCCACCCCATCGAGACGTGGTCCTCCTGCATGGCCGACGACGGGATCGAGTCGACGGATGCCGGCACCGCGAGTCGCTTGAGCTCCGAGACGATGCCCGCCGCGGCGTACTGCGCGATCATCAGGCCGCTGTCGACGCCGACCTCGTCGGCGAGGAACGGCGGCAGCCCGTTGCTGCGCGTACGGTCGAGCGCCCGGTCAGTGCGGCGCTCGGAGATCGAGGCGACGTCGGCCACGGCGATCGCGAGGAAGTCGAGGACGTACGCGACCGGCGCTCCGTGGAAGTTGCCGTTCGACTCGACGCGACCGTCGGGCGTGACGACGGGGTTGTCGACGGCCGAAGCCAGCTCGCGCTCCGCGACCATGCGGGCGTGGTCGAGGGTGTCGCGCGCGGCGCCGTGCACCTGCGGCGAGCAGCGGAGCGAGTAGGCGTCCTGCACGCGGGTGCAGACGGCCGGATCGCGGTGGCTCGCGACGATCGGCGAGTCGGCGAGCGCGTGGCGCAGGTTCGCGGCCGACACGGCCTGCCCCGACTGCGGGCGGAGTGCCATGAGGTCCGCGGCGAAGACGGCGTCGGTGCCGAGCTGACTCTCGACCGACAGGGCGGCGGCCAGGTCGGCGGTCGCGAGCAGAGTGTCGAGGTCGGCGAGGGCGAGCGACAGCATCCCGAGCATGCCGTCGGTGCCGTTGATGAGGGCGAGCCCCTCCTTCTCCTCGAGGACGAGGGGACGGATGCCGCTGGCCGCGAGCGCCTCGGCGGCGTCGACCTTCGTGCCGTCCGCCGTGCGGACCGGCCCCTCGCCGAGCGCGGCGAGCGCAATGTGCGAGAGCGGGGCGAGATCGCCGGAGCAGCCGAGCGAGCCGTACTCGTGCACGATCGGGGTGATCCCGGCGTTGAGCATCGCGGCGTACGTCTCGACGACCACGGGGCGGACGCCGGTGCGGCCGGTCGCGAGGGTCTGCAGGCGCAGCAGGTGCAGGGCGCGGACCACCTCGCGCTCGGCCTCGGGTCCGGTCCCGGCGGCGTGCGAGCGGATGAGGCTCGCCTGCAGCTGGCGGCGCCGGTCGGTCGCGATGAACGTCGTCGCGAGCGCGCCGAAGCCGGTCGAGATGCCGTAGTGCGGGTGGGGATCGTCGGCGAGCCGCTCGATGAGCGCGCGGGTCTCGGCCGCGCGGGCGAGCGCCGCGTCCGAGACGACGACGTGCGCGTCGTGGCGGGCGACGGCGACGACCTCGGCGGGGGTGAGCGGGGCGTCCGCGAGGACGACGGCGGTGAGGACGGGCATGCGTCGATTCCAGCGCGCGGCGACGGTCCGCGGGAGGCGGACGTGGCATCCTGTGTCTGTGATCCCAGACAAGCCGCGGGCGTCGATCCCAGACAAGCCGCAGGCGCCGGCCCCCGACAGGCCCAAGGTCCCCGCGGCGGATCAGACGCTCCGCATCCTGAGCTTCCTTGCGCACCAGCGCGGGCCCGTCGCGGCGCAGACGATCGCGACGCACCTCGAGCTGCCTCGATCGACGGTGTACCACCTGCTCGCGGCGATGGCGGCGCACGGGTTCGTCGTGCACCTCGACGGCGACCGCCGCTGGGGACTCGGTACCGCCGCGTTCGAGCTCGCCGGCGGCTACGCGCGGCAGGAGCCGCTCGCACGGCTGGGACGCCCCATCGTCGCGCAACTCGCCGACCGCGCCGGCGAAAGCGCGCACCTCGCCGTCATGACCGGGCGCGACGTCCTGTACATCGTCGAGGAACGAGCCCCGCGACGCCCCGCCCTCATCACCGACGTCGGCGTGCGGCTGCCGGCGCACCTGACGGCGACCGGCCGCGCGATGCTCGCCACACTCCCCCGCGAGCAGGTCCGCGCATTGTTCCCCGACGCGGCATCCCTCTCCCCACAGCGCACGGGTCGTGGACCCGGCCGCCCGGGCGAACTGCGCGAACTGCTGCGGCAGACCCGCGCCGCGGGGCACGCGAGCGAGGACGGCGAGGTCACGCTCGGCTTCCGCTCGGTCGGCGTCGCCGTCCGGGACCACGCCGAGTGGCCCGCCGCTGCGATCGCCGTGACCTGGCCCGACGACGCCGCCGCCGACCCCGAGCACCTCGCGACCCTCGCCGCCGAGGCGGCCGCCGAGCTCTCCCGCCGCATCGGCCGGCGGTAGCACGCGACCGAACGGCGGAGATCCCGACGACACGCGCGGGCCGCCACCGGGATCCCCGGCGTGTCGCGGTAATCTCCGCCGTACGGCCGGCGAGCCGCGAACCCCGGCGAGCCGCGAGGCCCGCGCCTCAGCGGACGACGAGGCGCGGCTGGACCAGCACGTGCCCCTCGCCGTCCCCCGCGGCGCGGCGCTCGATGCGGCCACCGCTGCCCATCAGCAGGTCGAGGGTGCCCGCGGCGACCAGCTCGGGCAGCTGCTCGACGCTCGACAGGCCCAGGGCCTCGACCGCGGGGGTGTTGTCGAACCCGATGATGAGCACGTCCGGCCGCTGCGCCGCGACGGCGGCGACGTGCGCGCCGACGGCGAGGGTGTCGCTCGCGCACACGATCGCGTCGACTGCCGTCGTCGCCAGCAACTCCGCGACCCGCTCCCGCGCATCGGCGACCCGCTCCTCGGCCGACAGGCGCAGATCCGGGCGGGCACCGGCATCCGTCATCGCGTCGCGCCACCCGCGCTCGCGGTCGTCTCCCGTCGGCGATCCTGCGGGCCAGCCGAGGAACGCGACCCGCGGGCCGACGGTCAGCGCGTGCTCGGTGGCGGCCCGCGTGCCAGACGCGCCATCGACGTCGACCCACAGGTGCGCGGACTCGTCGGGTGAGGCGGCATCCCACGGCCTGCCGAACGACACGAAGGGCACGCCGCGCTCGGTGAGCCAGGCGATCCGCCGGTCGTCGTACCGGGTGCCCGTGACGACGACGGCCTCGACGTCGCCGGCGTGGACGAGGTCGGACATCCGCCGGATCTCCTCGTCCTGATCGGATGCCGCGTACACGAGCACGCGCAGTCCTCGGTCGCCGGCGCTCTCGGTGAGCGCGTGGACGAACCGGTCGAGCACAACGCCGGAGATTCCACCGGCGTACGGATCGAGGTGGATGCCGATGGTCGCGCTCCGCTGCGTGCGGAGCCGCCGCGCGGAGGCGTGCGGTGAGTAGCCGAGGCGCGAGATCGCCTCCTGCACGCGTTCGCGTGTCGCGGTCTTCACGATGGCGGGCGAGTTGAGGACGTTGCTGACGGTCTGACGCGACACACCGGCCGCCGTGGCGACGTCCTCGATCGTTATCGACTTTTCACTCATCGACGCATCCCGCCCCCTTGACAGTGATGGGACCACCCTCTTACGTTGGTCAGCATTCCACAATTTGATCGTTCAAAGTCGACCGAGATCAGCACGGTCGGAACGATCGCAGCACCGGGATCGAAGGAGATACGGACATGCGACACAGCAGACGACTCATGGCGCTCGGCGGCATCGGCCTCGCCGCCACACTCGCCCTCGCGGGATGCGGAGGCTCGGGCTTCGACGACGGCCCAGCTGCATCCGGCTCCGCCGACGGCGGCGGGCTCACATCGTCCGACGACGCCCTCACGATCATGATCGGCTCGTCCGGCGACGCCGAGACGGCCGCGGTCAAGGAGGCCGTCGCGGCCTGGTCGAAGGAATCCGGCGTCGACGCCGAGGTCATCGCCGCCACGGACCTCACCCAGCAGCTCTCGCAGGGCTTCGCCGGCGGCAACCCGCCGGACCTGTTCTACCTCGCGACCGAACTTCTCGCCGGGTATGCCGACAACGGGTCGGTGATCGCCTACGGCGACCAGCTCGAGAACAAGGACGACTTCTACCCGTCGCTCGTCACCAACTTCACCTACGACGACGAGTTCTACTGCGCGCCCAAGGACTTCTCGACGCTGCAGCTCATCATCAACAAGAAACCTGTGGGATGACGCGGGCCTCACGGATGCCGACATCCCGACCGACTGGGACTCGCTGGCCGCAGCGGCGAAGAAGCTGACCTCGGGCGACACCACGGGTCTCGTCTTCAGCGGCGAGTACCAGCGAGTGGGCGCCTTCATGGCAGAGGCCGGCGGCCGACTGGTCTCGGAGGACGGCGCCACCGCCGTCGCCGACAGTCAGGAGAACACCGACGCCCTCGCCTACGTCAAGGAGCACCTCGCCGACGGCACGTTCGCCTACGCCGCCGACGTCGGTGCGGGTTGGGGCGGTGAGGCGTTCGGCAAGCAGCTGGGCGCCATGACGATCGAGGGCAACTGGATCACCGGCGCGCTCGGCGACTACCCCGACGTCGACCCGCTCGTCGTCGAGCTGCCCGCCGGCCCTGCCGGCAAGGGCACCCTGCAGTTCACGAACTGCTGGGGCATGGCCGCCGACAGTCCCAACCAGGAGGCCGCTCTCAGCCTCGTCGAGTACTTGACGACCGCCGAGCAGCAGCTCGCGTTCTCGAAGGCGTTCGGCCCGATGCCGTCGGTCCAGTCCGCCGCCGATCAGTGGACCACCGACAACCCCGACCTCGCCGCGTTCCTCGCCGGCGCGGACTACGCCCAGGGCGTGCCGACCAACGACGGCGTGTCCGACGTCTTCACCGACTTCAACGCGCAGCTGGCGACTCTGAAGGACGGCGACCCCGCCACGATCCTGCAGAGCGTCCAGTCCAACCTCGAGGCGATCGTCGGCTGACATGGCCTCGCCCGTCACCACCGAACGGGCACCCGAGAAGACCCCTCGCCGCGACCACCGCTCACACGGTCTGCGTCGCGGCGAGGGTGTCGCCGGGTGGCTGTTCGTCTCCCCCGTCGTCGTGATCCTCGGGGTGTTCCTGTTCCTCCCCGTCCTCATGGCGCTCTGGGTGAGCGTCTCGGACTGGGGCGGCCGCGGTAGCCCGCTCTCGCCGAACGTCGACTTCGTGGGGCTCGACAATTACGGCGAGCTGACCTCGGGCCAAGGGTTGCGCAGTCGCGACTTCGGCACGGCGCTGCGCAACAACGCCTGGTACGTCTTCCTCGTCGTCCCCCTCCAGACAGCGCTGTCGCTGTTCCTCGCGGTTCTCGTCAGCCGCCGGATGATGAGGGCGCGCGGATTCTTCCGCACCGCCTTCTACTTCCCGTCCGTGACGAGCTCGGTCGCGATCACGGTGCTGTGGATCTTCCTCTTCAGCGCCGCCGGACCCGTCAACGCGCTGATCGCGGCCGTCACCGGCGGCAAGGGACCGAACTGGTTCAACGACCCCCGCGGCATCGTGCACCTGCTGTTCGGCGCCTTCGGAGTGGATGCCGCGCCCGCCGCGATCTCGCAGCCGGGCTTCCTGGGTCTCTCGGGCTGGGACTGGATCGCCGGGCCCTCGGTCGCGATGAGCGCCTTCATCCTCATGGCGGTGTTCACGACGAGCGGCACGTTCATGCTGCTGTTCATCGCGGCCCTCCAGAACGTCGGCTACGAGCTGACGGAGGCGGGGATGATGGACGGCGCGAGCGCCTGGCAGCGCTTCTGGCGGATCACGCTCCCCCAGTTGCGCCCGACGCTCTTCACCGTCATCACGCTCGGACTCATTGGCTGCTGGCAGGTGTTCGACCAGATCTACACCGGCACCAAGGGCCAACCGGGAAAGACCACCATCACGCCCGCCTACCTCTCGTACACGTCGGCGTTCAGCAATCAGGACTGGGGCATCGGCGCCGCGATCGCCTTCATCCTGTTCCTCATCATCATCGCGTTCACGCTCTTCCAGCGGTGGCTCCTGCGGGAGCGACCCGTCTCGAAGCGCCGCATCCGCGCATACACGCCGAAGGGGGCACGGTCGTGACCGACAGCAGAACCCTCGCTCGCACGAAGACGCTCACCGACGAGCCGATCGGCCGCGCGCCGCGGCGTCGGAGCCGGCTCACCCCGGCATCCCGTGTCGGACAGATCGCGCTGTACGGCATCCTCGCCCTGCTCGCCCTCGTCTACATCTACCCGTTCCTCGTGCAGGTGGCGACCTCGTTCAAGAGCGAGCAGGAAGCGGCATCCAACCCCATCTCGCTGGTCCCGCAGACCTTCACGACGGCCGCGTACGAGCGGCTGTTCCTGAACAGCGACTTCCCGCTCTGGTTCGCCAACTCGGCAGTGGTCACGATCCTCGTCACACTCGGACGCGTGTTCTTCGTCTCCCTCGCCGGGTACGCGCTCGCCCGGCTGCGCTTCCGGGGGCGCGGTCTGATCTTCGCGCTCGTGGTCGGTGTCATGGCCGTGCCCTCTGTCGTTCTGTTGATCCCGCGGTTCCTCGTGCTGAACCAGCTCGGGATGTACGACTCGTACGCCGGCATGGTCCTGCCGCTCCTGGTCGACGCGGCAGGCGTGTTCATCATGAAGAACTTCTTCGAGTCGATCCCGCCGTCGGTCGAGGAGCAGGCGCGCATCGACGGCGCCGGGACCTTCCGGGTCTACTGGTCCGTCGTTCTGCCGATGGCGCGGCCGGCGCTGATCACGATCGTGATCCTGTCGTTCCAGGGATCATGGAACGAGTTGACCCACTTCATCGTGTCGGTACAGTCGCCCGAGCTCTTCCCGCTCACCCGAGGGGTGGCGAGCCTGTCGTCGGGGCAGCTGAGTCAGGGCACGCAGTATCCGCTGAAGCTCGCCGCCGCCGCGCTCATGACGATCCCCGTCGCGGTGGTCTTCTTCATCTTCCAGAAGCGCATCATGAACACCTCCGAAGGAGCAGTCAAGGGATGACCGCAGGCCTCCAGCCCTTCCTGTCCGACGCCGTCGTCGTCCTCCGCGCGCCCACCCAGGTGTGGTCCCGCGCGGACGGCGAGATCGGCGCCCCCTCCCCCGACACCGGATCGATCGACGGCGTCTTCCACGGCGACACGCGCTTCATCCGCGCGACCCGCGTCCGCTACGGGACGGATGCCGCGACCCACGCGCCGGAATGGATCTCACGCTCGGCGGACTCGGCATCCGATGCGCGGTTCGAGGCGCTTCTGCGGCGACTCGACGACCGCACGCCGGACCCGAAGATCCGGCTGACCCGACGCCGCGTCGTCGCCGACGGACGGATGACCGAGGAGTTCACCCTCTTCTCGCATCTGGCGGAACCGGTCGAGCTCGCCATCGAGGTCACCGTGACCCCCGACGCGACGCCGATGCAGCTGGTCAAATCCGGCACGGGCGGCGGTGCCCCGATCGAGCGGACCTCCGCGGGCGACGCCGTCGAGCTGACGGCGGGCGAATCGTCGATGCGGCTGCAGGCGTCCGGCGCCGAGGTGACCGAGGCCGGCGACGACCTCGCCCTGACATGGCGCGTGACCTGCCCGCCGCGGTCGTCCGTCACGGTGTCGTGGCGCGTGGACCTCGACGACCCGTCGCTCGTGGTCCGGGGGACGACGCGGCAGGTCGACTGGGCGCTCGAACCGGTCGAGGGGATCGACCCGCGGCTGTTCCGCTGGCTCCGTCAAGCGCTCGACGACCTCGACGCCCTGCGGCTCACGTTGCCGGGCAATCCCGACGAGTTCTTCGCCGCCGGCGCGCCGTGGTTCTTCACCCTCTTCGGGCGGGATTCGCTGTGGGCGGCGAGACTGTTCCTCTCCGTCGATCCGGGGATGGCGGCATCCGCTCTGCGGGTCCTCGGGCGACTGCAGGGCTCCACCGCCGACCCGGCGACCGCCGAGCAGCCGGGCAAGATCGCCCACGAGCTGCGCGCCGGCACCCTCACGATGCCCGGCGAGGGCATCTCGCTGCCGCCCCTGTACTACGGCACCGTCGACGCGACCCCGCTGTGGATCATCCTCCTCGCCGAAGCGCACGAGGCCGGGATGCCGGAGGCCGAGGTCCGCGACCTCCTCCCCACGATGCACGATGCGCTCGACTGGGTGATCGCGTCCGCGAACGCCGACGGCTTCCTCGACTACGTCGACGAGACCGGCCACGGCCTGTCGAATCAGGGCTGGAAGGACTCGGGCGACTCGATCCAGTGGCGCGACGGGTCGCTCGCGAACGGCCCCATCGCGCTCTCGGAGGTGCAGGGCTACGCCTATGAGGCGGCGGTCCGTGCCGCCGATCTGCTGGACTCGCTCGAAGAGGACGGCGCTGAGCGTCTGCGGTCGTGGGCAGCCGAGCTCCGGACACGCTTCCGCGAGCGCTTCTGGGTCGAGACCCCGGAGGGTCGCTACCCGGCGATCGCCCTCGACCGCGACGGCCGGGCGGTGGACACCCTGACCTCGAACGCAGGTCACCTGCTGGGCACGGGCATCCTCGACCTCGACGAGGAGCGCACGGTCGCCGATCTGCTCATCGGTCCGTCGATGTCGTCCGGCTTCGGCCTGCGCACGATGTCGACGGATGCCGGGGGGTACTGGCCGCTCAGCTATCACGGCGGCAGCGTCTGGGCGCACGACACGGCCATCGTCGCGCGAGGCATGGCGCGCGCGGGCCTCGCGGACCAGGCTCGCGAGCTCGTCGACGGAATGCTGGCGGCCGCCGAGGCGTTCGCGTATCGCATGCCGGAGCTCCATGCCGGTGACGCCGCGAGCGACGTCACCGTGCCCGCTCCCTACCCCGCGGCCTGCCGACCGCAGGCCTGGTCGGCGGCCGCGGCGGTCGTCTGCCACGAGATCCTCACAGCTCCCCGCTGACAGAGACCCGGCGGGGGTGGAGACTGGCATCCGACTCGACCCCCAACCGGAGGATGCATGCCGCGCAAATTCGCTTCGATCGCGGACCACGTGGGCAGGATGGGCCGCACCCGGATGGGGGCGCTGCTCCTGCTGATCGCCACCGCCGCCGCCATCGTGTGGGCGAACATCTCCTCCGAGACCTACAACGGGTTCTGGGACACCCACCTGATGATCGGGCTCGGCGACATCCAGCTCGACTTCACGCTTCATGCGCTCGTCAACGACGCGCTGATGGCGATCTTCTTCTTCACCGTCGGTCTCGAGGTGAGGCGGGAGTTCGCCATCGGCGAGCTCACCAGCTGGTCGCGCGCCGTCGTCCCCGTCGTGGCGGCCGTCGCGGGACTCGCCCTCCCCGCCCTGCTGTTCGTCCTCATCGCGGGTCCGAGCGGGAACGCGGATGCCTGGGGCGTCGTCATCTCCACCGACACGGCTTTCCTCGTAGGCGCCCTGGCGCTCATCGGTCCGCGCGGTTCGGGACGCCTGCGGGTGTTCCTCCTCGCTCTCGCCGTCGTCGACGACATCGGAGCGCTCAGCATCATCGCGCTGGTCTACACCGAGACGTTCACGCCGATGCCGCTCGTGATCGCGGCGGTCGGCCTCGTCGGCATCTACCTCGTCCGCTACGTGCGCGCCGGACGCGGCCCCATCTACGCGACCCTCGCCGTCGTGGTCTGGCTCGCGTTCCTCGCCTCGGGCGTCCACCCCACCCTCGCCGGCGTCGCCATCGCCCTGCTCGTGCCGGTCTACCGGCCCGACCGCCGCGACGTCGAGCACGCCCTCGAACTCGCCCGCACCTTCCGGCAGTCCCCGAGCACCGAGTACGCCCGCGCCGCGGTGAACAGCCTCCGCGAGTCGATCTCGATCAACGAGCGGCTGCAGACCGCGTACGCGCCGTATGTCGCCTACGTCATCCTGCCGCTGTTCGCGCTCGCGAACGCCGGCGTCTCGCTCAGCCCCGACATCCTCGCGGCCGCCGTGACCTCCCCGCTCACCTGGGGCGTCGTCGTCGGCCTGGTCGCCGGCAAGCTCGTCGGGATCTGGGGGTCGACCGCCGTCCTCAAAGCCCTGAAGATCGGCGACTTCGGCCCGGGGCTCTCGCTCGACCGGATCGGCGGCGGTGCGGCCCTCGCCGGGATCGGCTTCACGATCTCGCTCTTCATCATCGACCTCGCGATCGAGGACCCCGACGCGCAGAACCAGGCGCGCGTGGGGGTGCTCGCGGCATCCGTCATCGCCCTCGCCCTCGGGACCGTCCTGTTCCGCATCGCGGACGCCCGGAGCCCCGAGGAGGAGGTCGGCCAGACGCTCGTGCGTCCTGTCGACCCGCGGCGCGACCACATCTTCGGGTCCGCCGACGCCCCGTACGAGATCGTCGAGTACGGCGACTTCCAGTGCGGGTTCTGCCTCAAGGCGTCGGGGTCGATCCAGGAGGTCATGGACGAACTCGGACCGAACCTCCGCTACGTATGGCGCCACGCTCCCCTCACGGTGCAGCACCCCAACGCCCTCGCCGGGGCGGAGGCCTCGGAGGCGGCGGCGAAGCAGGACAAGTTCTTCGAGTTCGAGCGGGGGCTGTTCGCCGACCAGGACAACCAGCTCCCGTCCGACATCGTGCGCCTCGCCGCACGTCTCGGGCTCGACGTGCCGAGGTTCGAGCGCGACCTCACCGCGCCCGACGTGGCGAGTCGCGTCCGCGACGACATGTTCGACGCCGAAGCGATGAACATCCACTCCGTGCCGACGTTCTTCGTCAACGGCCGCCGTCACACCGGCCCGTACGACGCGCAGTCGCTCATCCGGGCGTTGCAGTCGGAATCCGACGCACCGGTCTCGCCCGCGGGTCGGTAGGTTGGGCGCCATGGCGCAAGAAAACGCTCCCATGACGATGGACGCGATGATGTCGCCCGACCTCTCCGACATGCACTGGCAGCGGCTGGTGGCCGCCGCCGTGCCCCAGGACGTCGAGGTCGGCGACTACGTCTTCCGCACCGGCGAAGCGGGCTACGACCTCATCGTCGTCGAGTCGGGCGAGATCGAGATCGTCCGCGACGCGCTCCGCTGGATCGGCGAGGCGGTCATCACGACGGTCGGCCCCGGCCGGTTCGCCGGGGAGCTCGGCATCCTGAACGGCCAGAGCGCGTTCCTGTCGGCCCGGGTGACCAAGGCCGGCCGCGTGCACCGCCTGTCCCGCGCCGCGCTCCGGGAGATCATGAGCGAGGACGACGAGCTCTGCGACCTCATCCTGCACGCGCTGTGGGCGCGGCGCGAGTCGCTGCGGACGGGACCCGCCGCCATGACGCTCAAGTTCGTCGGCACGACGACGTCGAACGACTTCCTGTCGCTCCGGCGCTTCGCCGAGCGGCTCGACCTCGTCCACAAGGCCGTCGCCCTCGCGCCGAGCGACCTCGACACGCTCGACGCGCACGAAGTCACCGCCGAAGACCTTCCCGTCGCCTATGTCCAGGGCGAGCCGATCCCCCGTGCCACCCCAGGACTCGTCGCGGAGCGCCTCGGCCTCAGCTACCGGTCGGAGTCCGATGAGATCGTCGACCTCGTCGTGGTCGGCGGCGGCCCCGCCGGACTCGCCGCCGCCATCTACGGCGCCTCGGAAGGACTGAGCACCGTACTGCTCGACGCCGTCGCGCCGGGCGGGCAGGCGGCATCCACGTCCCGCATCGAGAACTTCCTCGGGTTCCCCTTCGGCGTGAGCGGCGGTGACCTCATCGGTCAGGCCGTCCTGCAGGCGCTGAAGTTCGGGGTCCGCGTGTACGCGCCGTGCGAGGCGGTCGCACTCGCCCAGGTCGGCGCGGACCTGCTCGACGTCACCCTCTCCGACGACCGCGTCATCCGCGCGCGCAGCGCCATCGTCACCTCGGGGGCGGCCTACCGCCGACTCGCCCTCGACCGGTGGGAGGACTTCGAGCGCTCCGGGGTCTACTACGCCGCGACGCCGCTCGAGCTGCGCCAGGTGCAGAACAAGCCGGTCGTCGTCGTCGGCGGGGCGAACTCCGCCGGGCAGGCGGCGCTCTACCTCGCCGCCCACGGCTCCCCCGTGCACCTCGTCATCCGCGGCACGGACCTCCGCACCCGGATGTCCAGCTATCTGGCCGACCGGCTCGCCGAGGATCCGCGGGTGCAGGTGCACACCGCATCCCAGGTCACCGCACTCGACGGGAACGGGACCCTCGAATCCGTCACGATCGACTCGGCCGGCGCGGTCGATGCGCGCGGGCTGTTCTGCTTCATCGGGGCGGACCCCGCGACCTCGTGGCTGCCGGCCATCGACCGCGACACGGACGGGTTCATCCGCACCGGCACCGACGTGGCCGTGCAGTCCATCGCGCAGTGGCGGGACCTCGGGCGGGAGCCGTTCCCGTTCGAGACGTCCGCGCCGCGCGTGTTCGCCGCGGGCGACGTGCGTCGCGGATCGATGAAGCGCGTCGCCGCCGCCGTCGGCGAAGGATCGAGCGCCGTCGCCTCGGTGCACCGCGCCCTGGCCTACTGACCCCATCGAGAGGATGAGATGAGCTCCGACATCGACACCAACGTGGCCCCCTCGGGCGCGGGCTGCGCCGAATGCGATCAACAGGACGGGTTCTGGGTGCACCTGCGCCGCTGCGCGGCGTGCGGACACGTCGGATGCTGCGACACATCACCCGGGCAGCACGCGACGGCGCACTTCCGCGAGACCGGGCACCGCCTCGTGCAGAGCTTCGAGCCCCGCGAGGACTGGTTCTGGGACTACGTCGACGAGACCATGTTCACCGGCCCCGAACTCGCCGAACCCACCAGCCATCCGGCCGATCAGCCCGCTCCCGGCCCGCGCGGCCGCGTGCCCCTGAACTGGCGCGAGCTCATCCACACCTGAGCGCGCGTCAGACGACCGAGACGACCCGACCGCCGGTGAGCCGCACGAGCTCGTCGAACGTCATCGGGAAAACGGTGTGCGGCGTGCCGCCGGCCGCCCAGATCTCGGAGTAACCGGCGAGGTCCTCGTCGACGAGGGTCTCGAGAGGCGCCGGGTGGCCGGTGGGGGCGACCCCGCCGATGGCCTGGCCCGTCGCGTCGCGCACCTGCTCCGGGGTTGCGCGGCTGATCTTCCCTCGCCCGATCCGTGCGGCGAGGGCTGCGGTGTCGACGCGGTGGGCACCGCTGGTCATCACGAGCAGCGGTCGCCCGTCGCACTGGAACACGAGGCTGTTCGCGATCGCGCCGACCTCGACGCCGAGGGCCTCGGCCGCGAGCACCGCGGTCGACGCCGCGTCGGGCAGCACGACGATCTCTCCCGAGATGCCGGCTGCGCGCAGCGCGTCGTGGACGAGGCGGCTGCGTGCGCCGAGGTTCTCCGTCACCGCTCAGCCCCGCGCGAGGATCTCGCCGTGCGGCATGAGCAGCCACCCGTCCGGAGCCGCCGCCCACTCGCGCCACCCGGCCGATATCCGCTCGAGGTCGGCCCGGCCTGCGAGACCCTGCTCGACGGCGTGCTCGGCGTACGAGGAGTGAAGGGCGCGATCGGCCCACGACCCGCCCCACCACGCGCGCTGCTCGTCGGTCTCGAACAGCCACGTCGACGCGCTCACGGTGACGTCCGTGAAGCCGGCCTGGCGGGCCCACGCCTTGAGGCGCCGACCGGCGGCCGGCTCGCCGCCATTGTTACGACCGATGCGCAGCAGCAGGTCGAGCCACTCGTCGAGCGCGGGGATGTGCGGGTGGATGATGATGCCCGCGTAGTCCACGTCGCGCGCCGCGACGAGGCCGTCTGGTCCTGCGAGTCGACGGAACTCGCGCAGGGCGTCGACGGGCCGGCCGAGGTGCTGCAGCAGCTGGTGCGTGTGGACGATGTCGAAGGAGCCGTCCGGGGCGTCGACGGCGTAGGCGTCCGCGGTCTGGAAGGCGACGTTCGTGACGCCTTCCGCGGCGGCGTGGGCCTGTGCCTGCGCGACGACGTCGGCCGAGGCGTCGAGGCCCACGACGCGACCGGGATCCAGCCGGCGCGCCAGGTCGACCGTGATGGTGCCCGGGCCCGATCCGACGTCGAGGAGAGACGCGCCGGGGCGAAGGTGCGGCAGCAGATACCCGACCGAGTTCTCCGCCGTCCGCCAGGTGTGCGCCCGCAGGACGCTCTCGTGGTGGCCGTGGGAATAGCGTTCGGTCTGCATGGGCCACAGCCTAGGCGGGGGGCGATATGCGAGGCAGAATGATGACGGATGCCGCAGATCGGCGGCATCCGCACCGCAGTGCCCACAAGGCCCGTCGACAAGGATCGCGATGACGCATTCTCTGCCCCTGCCCGATTTCACCCACGAGCGCGTGGAGGTGATCACGGGTCGGCGGAGCGGCCTCGTCGTCACCGTCGCCCTGCACTCGTCGACGCTCGGCCCCGCCCTCGGCGGCGCGCGCCTGTGGCGCTACCCGCACTGGTCCGACGCGATGGGCGACGCGCTGCGCCTGTCGGCGGCGATGACGCTGAAGAACGCCACCGCGGGATTGGATGCCGGCGGCGGCAAGTCCGTCATCGCCCTGAGCGAGGCGGACACCCTCGACGCCGATCGGCGCCGGGCCGCGTTCCTGGATCTCGGCGATGCGGTCGAGTCCTTCGGCGGCCAGTACCGGACGGCGGAGGATGTCGGGTCGACGACGGAGGACATGCTCGTCGTCAGCGAGCGGACGGCGCACGTCGTGGGTCTGCCGGATTCGGTGGGCGGCTCGGGCGAGCCCGCCGGCCCCACGAGCCGTGGTGTCTACGCGGCGCTCCGGGCGACGCTCGAGCGCATCGCGGGCTCACCGGAGGTCGCCGGTCGCCGCATAACGATCTCGGGACTCGGTCAGGTGGGCAGCCGGCTCGCCGTCCGGCTGTCGGGTGAGGGTGCGATCCTCACGGTGACCGACGTGAACCCCGCGAAGATGTCGCTCGCCGCAGAGCTCGGTGCGACGTGGGTCGAGCCCGGTGCCGAGCACCTGGTGCCCGCCGACGTGTTCGTCCCGGCAGGTATCGGTGGCGTGCTCACCGACGAGGTCATCGACGTGCTCGCTGCGACCGCGGTCTGCGGCCCCGCGAACAACCCGCTCGCAGACCGCTCCGGCGCAGCCCGCCTGGCGGAGCGGGGCATCCTGTACGCCCCCGACTTCGTCGCGAACGCGGGCGGTGTCATCTACCTCGACGTCGAGGCGCGCACGCCCGGCCACCGCGAGGAGATCGCGACCCGCATCGACGGCATCGGCGACACGATGCGGCGACTCTTCGACGATGCGGCCGCCCGCGGCGTCTCGCCGCTCGACGCGGCCGAGGCCTACGCCGCCGAGCGCCTGTCGACCGGTACCCGCGTTCCGGCGAGCGTCTGACTGTCCGCCCGGGGCCCGCTGCGGCGGGTCCCGGGTCTCTCAGACCGCGACCACCGGCATCCGTCGCCGCATCTCGACGGCGCAGCCGATCAGGGCGACGGCGCCGACCGCGGTCAGCAGGTGGACCGTGACGGCGATGACGCCGAGGACGGGCGCGACGATGGCCCCGCCGATGACGCCGAGCGTCGCCGACGCCCACACCGGGAGGCCGGCGCGGCGCAGGAGCGCGGACCCGGCGACGGCGAGGAAGACGGCGAGCGCGACGACACCGACCGCGGCCAGGCCGACGGCGAGCGCGTCGACCGTCGCCGTGGGCAGTCCGTCGTCGCTCCGCCGGGAGGACGCCCGGACCGCGGCGGCAGCGAGACCTCCGGCCGTTCCGGCGACGACGGCTGCGACGAGGAGCGCCCCGGTGCTGCGGGCGCCGACCAGCCCGCCGAGGTGGGCGACGACCGCGAGCGCGACGCCGATGGCGGCGGGGGCGACCCCACCCGCGACGAACAGGAACGCGTCCGGCGCCTCGATGGAGAGCCATCCGATGCCACCGGTGATCGACGCGACGAGGGCGAGGGATGCCGCGACGATCGCCACCGTCGACCACGCCCAGGCGCGGCGGGCCATTTACGCCACCTGACCCACGACGAGCGAGGGCGCTGAGCTCCGACGCCACGGCAGCACGAGGACGACCAGCGCCAGCACAGGCGTCGCGAAAGCGAGCATCGGCGTGAGCGCCAGGCCCAGGACGAGCGTGTAGGCGAGCGCGATGGCAAGACCCACACCAACGCGGATGCCGGTGGCGGAGCCGTATCCGGTGCTCAGCGGCATCCGCGCGACGATCCACCAGGCGAGCGCGACACCGATCGCCGCTGCCGCGCCCACCCAACCGATCGTGATGTCGCCGTTGCCGTACGTGACCAGATACTCCGTCGCGATGATGAGGAAGCCGGTCGCGGCGGCGACCACCGGTATCCAGACATCGCGACCAGGACGCCGACGCGAGCGGCGCAGCACGACACCGAGCGCGACCAGGGCGGGGATCATGCTGACGGCGAGGATGACGATGCCCTCCCGCATCGC
Source organism: Microbacterium sp. SORGH_AS_0505 (assembly GCF_030818715.1). Lineage (NCBI taxonomy): Bacteria > Bacillati > Actinomycetota > Actinomycetes > Micrococcales > Microbacteriaceae > Microbacterium > Microbacterium sp. SORGH_AS_0505. The sequence goes on from NZ_JAUTAT010000001.1 coordinate 2,951,147, forward strand.
CACCGTGTCGTCCCCCCGCGCCGTGGACGACCACGCAGCACCGGCGAACGCCCAGGCCATCCCCACCGCACCACCGGAGAGCGCGATCCCGGCGAGGACGCGGCTGAGGGCCGCCCCACCCACCGAGGAGTGCGGTGCGGCGGGCACCGGCACGGGCGCCGCCGGTGCGACGGCATCGGGTACGTCACGTCGGACGCCTCGCGTGCGGGGCAAGGCCGCGACGACGAGCACGACGATCGCCACGACCGCGGTGGTCCCGGGCGAGAAGAAGACGAACGCCCCCGTGACCGGGGCGGCGATGATCGCCACGACGATCGCGAGGAGCCCGGCCGGACGCCCGAGACCCACGCGTCGAAGCGCGGGAGCGATGAGCAGGGCGAACGCGATCGTCGTCAGCAGGACGCCGGCGCCCGCGAGCGGCACCGTCATCCCGGCCAGCCCCGTCTGGGGGAGCCCTGCGTCCGCAGCATCGAATCCCTGACTCCACCCGATCCCGGCGAGCCCGCTGCACACCCCGGCGAGGGCGAGGGACACGATCGCGATCAGCGCCGCACCGTCGCGGAGAAGGGCGACGGCACGCAGCAGCGCGACCAGGGCGATTCCGGTCGCCGCAGGCGCCACACCCGTCATCGCGAACAGCATCGGCTCGTGGAACGCCTGCCCGCCGCCGGTGATGAACAGGATGCCGATCTGCCCCGCGGCGGTCGCGAGGATCGCGAGGGATGCCGCCACGATCGCGGCCGTCGCACCCAGATGAGCGCCCAAACCGTGGACGATCGCGGAACGCGTCTCGGCGCCGGTGGGTCCCGCTCGTCCGGTGCGCTCGGCCTCGTCGAGCATCATGGCGATCAGCACGTCGCCGTGCGCACGGCGCCACGAACGGGGGTACCAGGCCAGCAGGCGACGGAACCGTCGCTCGTCGAGCCCGCTCATGCGATCGCCGTCCGGCCGAACCCCGGCTGGATCGCGGGACGGCCCGCGGCGCGCAGCCGCTCGCGCGCCACGCGGGCCTGGTGCTCGAGCGCGGTGATCTCCGCCTCGAGGGCCGCGCTCCCGGCATCCTCGATCGCGAAGTACCGCCGGGCGCGACCGCCGACGACCTCTTCGCCGTCTGCACGGATCAGCCCCTCGCGCTCGAGCCGCTCGAGCGCGGCGTAGAGGGTCGTGACCTTCATCGCCGCGCGCCCGGACGAGGCGGCATCCACCTCGCGCAGGATGTCGTAGCCGTGCCGTCGCCCGCCGGCAAGCGCCGTGAGGATCCAGAAGCCCGTCGGGCCGAGTGTCGATGCCATGCGTCATTCATACTCCACCAACGGGCATATTCCCACGATTGATTCTTTACGGGACACGGCAGCCTCGCCATACTGAGGGACCACCCGCACTTGTTCATATGTACAACTTCCCTGGAGGCCCCATGCCCGGCGCGATCGTCATCACGGGAGCGAGCTCGGGGATCGGCGCCGGGTTCGCGCGCCGCTTCGCGGCACGCGGTCACGACGTCGTGCTCATCGCCCGACGCGCCGAGCGGCTCGAGGCCCTCGCCGAAGAGGTCCGGGGGCTGCACCGTGTCGAGGCCGCCGTGCTCGCCGCCGACCTCGCCGACCCCGCGGCGCCCGCGGCGATCGCGCGAGAACTGTCCGAGCGCGGCATCCGCCCCGCGGGTCTCGTCAACAGCGCCGGATTCGGGACGGCATCCGCCTTC